>NZ_RAHJ01000002.1 GCF_003605755.1 Tsuneonella suprasediminis
GGAAAAGGTTTGATTACAGCAAAAGGTAAACAGATTAAATATGGAGAAGAAATATTGCAGAATTTGGATGCCATCTGGAAGCTAAGAGTGATTTACTAGTAAGATATAGGCAGATGGATCTCTTTGGACTTCAGGGAAGTCAAACCTTCAGGAAGGAGGATCTCCAAAATCAAAGCCAGAGGTTGACTAGTAGGCTGTAGCCACATCAACACAATGCCCGTTGCTGCAGACCTTTCCATCTGCACATTTTGTTCCAGGAAGAACCATTCCCTTATGTTCATCTTCGTTGGAATAGAACATCTTGCAAGGATTATTTTGTCCAGGTGAATTATCTTTGCAGTATAACCTGCCACATTTTACATCTTCTGGTGCACATGGAATCTTTATACCATTTTCCTTTCTGCAGTAGCCATAATAATTGCCTTTCGTGTTACTCTCAAAACATGAATCTTCAGCCTCATAAACATCGGCCCCCCAGAGAGCATAACATTGGTGATACATGATGGGGCAATTCCCATTGTAGCAGTAACCGTAGTTATCTAGGCATGGTTGTCCATTCTTATGGAAGACATCTGCAGGACACTCA
>NZ_RAHJ01000003.1 GCF_003605755.1 Tsuneonella suprasediminis
GATGGGGCGATCGGCAGAACCCGGCAGATCGGCTCGACCCCATACTCACCCCGATGCTCATCAATGAAGCTGGTCATCGCTTGAACGGGCGGTCGAGCTCCGCCTGGGCAAAATATGCAGAGGCCTTGCGCAGGATCTCGTTGGCCTGGCGCAGCTCGCGGTTCTCGCGTTCCAGCGCCTTCAGCTTGTCTGCAACCTCCACCGGTACGCCGGCACGCTTGCCGCTGTTCACCTCGGCTTTCTTCACCCACTCCAGCAACGTGTGCCCTGAACAGCCAATCATCGCCGCTATGGATGTGATCGCTGCCCACCGGGATGGATGCTCGCTCTCTTGGTCCAGAACCAGGCGGACTGCCCGCTCGCGAACTTCCGGTGCAAACTTGTTCGTCGTCTTGCTCATCGTAGACCCTTCCTCTCAGGAGTTAGGGCCTCCGACAATCCCGGGGCGGTTCAAAATCCGTTTCATCTCGCCCCCTCTAAATGATCGATTGTGCGGGGAATTTTTCACCTTTGCTGTCAACATGCTAGAGATTTGCACGCTGTTACCCCAATCGTTACCCCAAACGAAAAACTTCGCCACAAGGTAGGATAAAATCTCGTCTAAGCTATTGAAAAGGTGGTGAGCCCTGCTGGGTTCGAACCAGCGACCTACTGATTAAAAGTCAGTTGCTCTACCGACTGAGCTAAGGGCCCGACCACGCGGGGGGCACTAGCAGCGTCACCGTATGGGTCAAGCGGTGAAGTAACTGGCGTAGTGTATAGCCCGATATTGGATCGCGCCAGTCGGGCGCAATCGTGGCAGCCGGAGCGAGGGCGAAGGTGCGCTGGCGGAACAGCGGATGCGGGATAGTGAGGTTCGGGCTGAACCAGGTTCCGCCACTCCACAACAGGATATCCAGATCGAGTACCCGTGCGGACCACGGCTGGCCGGTGCGTTTGCGGCCGAAAGCGGCCTCTATCGCCTGAAGCGTGGCCAGGAGCGCCTCTGGCCCCAGATTGGTCGCGATCATTGCGGCGGTGTTGGCGTATCGCCTCCGCGAAGGGCCGAGCGGGGCGCTTTCCATGATCGGGGCAATGGCCTGCAGTTCCAGCCCAGTGTCCTGCATCGCGGCGATTGCCGCAGAGAGAACTTTGCGCGGCGAACCATGCCTGATGTGTCGCACGTTGGAACCGAGCGCGACGATATAGCAATGCCCGAGCTGGCGCATAAAGAATCAGATATCTTGCGCGATTCGGCCGTAGAGCTGTGGCCTCCGGTCGCGGAAGAAGCCCATTCCCGCGCGATGCTTGGCTGCCTGTGCCAGATCGATCCGGGCAACGATCACGCCGCTGTCGTTCGCGCCGAATTCAGCCAGATAGTCGCCCCATTCGTCAGTGATGAAGCTGTGGCCATAAAATGCCTGCCCGTCTTCGCTCCCGATCCGGTTCGCGGCGATCATCGGCATACAGTTGCTGACCGCGTGGCCCAGCATGGCCCGCCGCCACATCCGACTGGTGTCCAAGTCTGCATCATAGGGTTCGGAGCCGATGGCCGTGGGATAGAACAGCAGTTCCGCCCCCATCAGCGCCATCACGCGGGCGCATTCGGGATACCACTGGTCCCAGCAGATGCCCACGCCAATGCGGGTGCCGCACACGTTCCACACTTTGAACCCGTCGTTGCCGGGGCGGAAATAGTACTTCTCTTCGTACCCCGGCCCATCGGGAATATGGCTCTTGCGATATGTGCCGAGGATTTCGCCATCGGTGCCGATCATCGCCAGCGTGTTGTAGTAATGGTGCCCGTCACGTTCGAAGAAGCTGGTGGGGATCGCCACGCCCAGCTTCTGCGCCAGCGCCTGCATCGCGATTACCGAAGGATGTTCGCGGGTCGGGCGGGCGAGAGCGAACAACGCCTCGTCTTCCACTTTGCAGAAATAGGGGCCTGAAAACAGCTCCGGCGGCAACACGATCTGCGCGCCTTGTGCCGCAGCCTGTTCCACCAATGCGGATACGGCAGCGATATTGGCCTGCTCGTCGTGCGACGACAGGTCGAGTTGCAGGGCGGCGACGGTGATCTGGCTCATGCGGGCGGATTACTGGGGCGGCTGGGCGAAGTCCACGGCGATTACCGCTTGCGGAACAACAGTGTCATACGGTCGCTCTCGCCCACGGCCTTGCGCGCTTCGTTTTTTGACGAAAGCCCCGGCGGCAGTTCCCAGACCCCGCCGGGCCAGTCCGCCGTGTCTTTCGGGTTGGCGTTGATCTCGCTTGTACCGACAAGGGCAAACCCGTGCGCTTCGACCAGGCCGATGACATCGCTTTGCCGCAAGTAGCCTTTGCCGCCGTCGGTATAATCGCCACTGGCCCACGGCCTGGCGCGATGCTGGACAATACCGAGCATCCCGTCGTCGGCCAGCAGATCGCGGATGCGGCCGAGCTCTATTCGCATCGCGCCCGAACGGAGCAGGTTATGCATCTCGCGGAAAATCAGCACCCGATTGACTGTACCCTGCAGAGCGTCGGGCAATTCGCTGGAGACATAAGCCGAGACTGGTGCGCCGGAGAGGTTCCACTTCGGGCTGGCTTCGGCGAACTTTGCCGGCAATGCCGCGAAATAGCGTGCGTTCCCTTCCGCTTGCGCGGCAGACGGATCGGGCATCAGGCCGATATACCGGCCGTTCTTGCCGAGATACGGCACAAGTATGCGGGTGTACCAGCCCCCGGCCGGCATATAATCGACCACGGTCATTCCCGGTTCGACGCCGAAGAACGCCAACGTCTGTGAGGGGTGGCGAAACGCGTCACGGGCGCGATCGTCGGTGCGATTGGCCTGTGCCAGTGCGGCCTCCATCGCCGGGGAGGTTTGTGGGTCGGCCAATGCGGGCGCAGGTACAGTGACAAAGGCAATAGCGGCGAGTGCAGCGGCTACTATGCGGCGCATGGTGTTCTCCCCTTCGTTGGAACTATGAACCTAAGCGATCGCGCGGCGATGACAAGCGGGCAGGTGCACCCTATCTCCTTGAACGAAGGAGATTTGGAATGAGCGAGCAGGCAATCGTCGCCGGTGGATGCTTCTGGTGTACCGAAGCGGTGTTTCGCGATGTGATCGGCGTGAGCGCGGTCGAAAGCGGCTATATCGGCGGTACAGTGGCCGATCCGACTTACAAGCAGGTCTGCGGCGGGGATACCGGCCATGCCGAAGCGATCCGGGTGACATACGATCCGGCGGTTATCACTTTGCCGGAAATCTACGACGTATTTCTTGGCACCCACGATCCGACCCAGCTCAACCGTCAGGGCAATGATGTGGGCACCCAGTATCGCAGCGCGATCTTTGTTGCCGACGACACCCAGCGCGAGGAAGCCCTGGCGGCAATCGCTCGCTGGAACAGCGATCATGCAGGCCAGCAGGCCGTGACGACAATCGAAGACGTCACGACATGGTATCCCGCGGAGGATTACCATCAGGAGTATTGGGATGGCGAAGGGCAGCGCAACCCCTATTGCCTGGCTGTCATTCCGCCCAAACTGATGAAGCTGCGTAAGAGCTTTGCCGCCAAGGTCCGGCCCGACGCCTGACGCATTCGGCAATCCGTTCAGTCTCGCGTGTTCGAAGCTGAACGGTGGACCGCTTGTTACACAGTCCTGAAACTCTTTTCCCCTCGGCTCGCATGCCGATCCGGGCTCGCTTGTTTGCGTGCAGAAGGGAGAGGCGAGGTCGCGGCGCATCGCGGTCGGATAGGGCGCCTGTTCGCTGTAGGACAGTTGTGATCGCGGCAAGCAGCAGGTCTGACCAGCCTTAAGCCCTGTAAATGGACGTTGTTACCATTGAGGTGCCTGCGCCCGTGCGCTCAACTGCGAACAGTCGATGGTCAGGTTCTGCCTGACCCGTGGCAATGCCGCCTCGCTTTGGATGACCCGGGTCACGCAAGTTGTTACAAAAAACTTATCATGCGTATTGAGTGCTAAGAATCAATGATTTCAATGAGATAACGGCGATACACTTTAACCAATTGTGTAACCTTTGGCAATTAAAAATCTTGGACACCGTCGACGTGCCCTGAGTGGCCGCGCTTACCTCTTTTGCCAACTGACGGATTTCTTCCTTATTATTTTCAGAGGTTTGCTGAAGATCTCCGCGTAGTTCGCGGCACGTGCGTTCCTGCACGACCGGACACGGGGGCACAGGCTCCGAAACGCTGGTCGGGCAACTGCAACCGACCCATTCCGCTCCTTTCTGGAAATTATTCTCATTTGAATTCAATAGCATATTGCGGGATTCTGGGTGCGTCACTTTGCTACGGTGAATGGTGGTTTGGGGGCCTGGCCACATGCGGGCGGCGATCTCCCGCTCCTCCGGGCCTACGGCATGGGTATATATCGCGGTGGTTTTGAGATCCGCATGGCCGAGCCAGCGCTGGACGAGAGGCAGCGGTACCTTCTGCTGTATGGCGCGAATCGCGAACCCATGCCGCAGACCTTTGGGGGACGCCTGCTCTCCGACTACACCAGCGGCAAGCATTACGCTGCGAACATACCGATAAGCCGTCATACGCGCCCAGGGCCACAACCTATCGTTAGGTGCAGGAATATCTGAAACTAATATTTTTAGTATTTCGAGATAGTTATCTGGAATGGGAATGGATCTGAAATGCGTCTTTTTCCGCTTCTTCAGACTTTGAACGACGACCACTTTCTGATCGAAGTCGATCTGTTCGGCAGTAAGGGCGAGCGCTTCTGAGATACGACACCCTGAATGATACAGCATCAGGCAAAAGGCCCGGATCTGAAGCGGGCGCTTTTCCGCCGCCTCAAGAAATGCATCCAATTCGGATGATGTCAGATACTTTCTCTGACCTCCGTCGGAAAACATCGCGAAATCATAATGCATATCATTCATGAGATCAACAATTCCCTCATTATTGATTAAATTTTAATTAGATTTCGTCAAAATATATCTAAATGTTACACAATTGGTTATTCCGTCACAACAGCTCAAATCAGCAAGAGTGTACAGGGAAAAACCATTTTGGCTGCAATTGTTTGCCTCCCCAAACTTGACCGGCAAAAATCTGGTTTGAATTCCAGCCGCTTACATTTGTTGGTGGGTGGAAATGGTAAATGCGCGCGAGGTACAGTTCTGGCGCGATTTCGCAGCGGCCCGCTGCATGGCGGTTTTTCCCTGCATTCCCCTGTTTCGATGGATGCTTCGTGCGCTGTCCCACGCGTTAGCTTGCGTTTGGGCGGTGGCGATAACTCGGATTCTTGCGTCCTGTCGCTCCCGGCAGGCCGCAAGGGGAGGTTGCGTTCTGGTCAGTCAACGATCCCAAACTGGCTGGGGCGTGACCTCCCAACTCTTCGCGGGCGCCATCGGGTTGCGGCTGCGGTCGGAGGTGGTCGATGCGCGTAGGGGTCTCTGCTCTCCCGGCTGCAGGGGGCGATATCTGGAGTAATGGTATCGGGCAGAATGTATTTCATCTTGCCTGCCTGCTTCGGTCGATTCCCTTTGTTGAACAGGTGGTGCTGCTCGATTGCGGCGGGGAGGGGCAGTTGCCCGCGCATACTGAGCCCGTTGGTGGGCAGTTTCCTCTGATTCCCCTTGTTGAAGCAGATGGGGCGATTGATATCGCGATAGAGCTTTCGGGCGGGCTCGATGCTGAATGGACTCGACGGTTCCGCGCGCGGGGCGGTAAAGTGGTGACCCATTTGTGTGGGCAGCCTTATGCCGCACTGGTCGAGCCGACTATTTTCAGTCGTCCAGCTAATTATGGCCTTGCTGAACGCTGCGACGAAGTCTGGCTCTTGCCCAAGGACCGGCAATTCTCCGCGATGATGCGCGGGGTCCATCGCTGCCCGGTGGAAGAGGTGCCGTATCTTTGGTCGCCTGTCTTCCTCGACCACGCAGCCGAAATGGTTGAGCAGGAGGGGCTCAGTTTCGGTTATCGTGCCGGGGCGCTGGCCAAAGGGGCAGTGTCGGCGGCTATCTTCGAGCCCAATATTTCAACGATCAAAATGGGGATTCTCCCTTTTTTGATCTGTGACGAGGTGCATCGCGCCGACCCCTCGGCGCTTGCCCGTCTGCGCTTCATGAACACGGCGCAATTTGCGAAGCATCACACCTTCGTGATGATGGTTGGCAGATCGTCACTCTACAGCGCGGGGAAGGTGTCGCTGGAAGGGCGCGACTATTTTGCGCGGGTCATGGGGGGCGGGGTGGACATCGTCGTGAGCCATCAGATCGATTGTCCGCAAAATTACCTCTACCTCGACGTGCTGGCAGGCGGATATCCGCTGATCCACAATTCGCCGCTGTTTGCCGACGTGGGGTATTATTACCCCGCGTCGGATGTCGATGCCGGACGCGCGCAGTTCGAACTGGCCTGCCGCGAGCATGACCGTAACCTCGCAAGCTATCGGGCGCGGGCGAATGAGAAAATCGCCTCGCTGAGTCCGGCAAATTCCGCGAACCGTGATGCCTATGCACGGCGATTGCTGGCGGTCACCAGTCGCTCCGCGCCGAGGTATGCGGCATGAGCACACTCGCCAAACATCCCAAACGAAATGCGCCTTCAAAATCGGACTTGAGCGCGCCCTCATCCCCGGCGGGCAAGGGGGCAGGGAATGGGAGTGGTCGTTCGGATGGCCCACGGCGGCTCAAAGTGGGAGTTACCCTTTTCCTCCGGGAGGGGCAGCAGAGCCTGTGGGAAAATGGCATTTTCCAGAACTGCTATTTCCTTCTGATGCTGCTTGAGCGCTCGCCGCTGGTCGAGAAGTGTTTCATTATCAACGGTGGTCCGGGGGATCCGAAGGCGGCGGGTGATTTCCTCTCGCTCTCTCCCGCGCCGGTGATCTCGCTCGACGAAGCGATGGATACGCTCGATCTCGCAATCGAGCTGAGCGCGCAGTTCGATATCGAATGGATGCGGCAGTTTGGCGACCGGGGCGGGCACACGATTGCGATGCACGTCGCCAACGATTTCGTACTCGATATGGAACGGATGGCGTTTGATCGCCCCCCCGCGATGCTGATGTCGCGCGCGCCATACGACCGCATCTGGACGTTGCCTGCTTTCGAGGAAACGTGCGCGCCATACTACCGTGCCGGTTTCCATGCGCCGGTGCAGGCGATGCAGCATTTGTGGAGCCCGCTGCTGCTTGAACGCACGCTCGCCGGTGTGGGGGCGGAACGGTCCTTTGCCTACACTCCCGGTCGCAAAAGCTGGCGCCTTGCGGTGATGGAGCCGAATATCTGTATGGTCAAAACCTGCCACCTGCCAATGCTGCTCAGCGACCTGGCGTATCGGCGCGATCCGAACGCGGTTGAGGCGTTGTGGGTCTATAATGCAATGGAGTTGCGGGAACACAGCGCGTTCGCCGCCTATGCCCGATCGATGGATCTGGTGCAGCATGGCATTGCCAGTTTCGAACCGCGCGTCCCGGTGTTCGACGTGCTGGGGACGCGAGCCGACGCGCTGGTATCCCACCATTGGCATAACGCTCAGAACTATCTGTACTACGAGGCGCTGTATGGCGGTTTTCCGCTGATCCATAATTCGCATCTGCTGGATGGATGCGGATATGCCTATCGCACGTTCGATCCCGAAGACGGGGCGCTTGCCTTGTTGCAGGCGCTGGCGTCGCATGATCGCAATCTCGACAGCTATCGCGCCGATGCGCGGCGTTTGCTGGCGCGGCTCGATCCGTGCAGCGACGCCAATGTGGCGTCCTACACCCGCGCAATGGCCGAGGCCTGCGGGATGGAGGCGCCGGTATGAGCGGTGCGCGCATCTTGCGTGCGGCGGGCATTGTGTCGCTGGTCGCAGGCGGAGTTCTGGCTGGTTATCTGGCGCGTCCGGTGCTGGCGGCGGCTCCCGCCAATGCTGCGGCTGGCTCACCGCCGCTGGTTGCTCTCGCAGCGCAGCAGGTTGGCGTGCGCCGGTGTCTGCCTGCGATCAACGCGGTGGCGCAGCGTGGCGTGGCCGGGGCGACGATGCAGGACATCGTCATCAACTGGGATCACGATTCACCTGACGGATCGCCATTCTTTTCGCTCACCGGGCTGGGCGCGGGGGAGCGGCGCGCGGCGCTGTCGATCACCACAATCCCGACAGCTAAGGGCGGTTGTTCCGTCCTCGTCGAACGGGTTTCGTCCTCTGCGGCCAGCTGCAAAACGGTGGCGGAAAGGCAGTTGGACAGCGCGGTCGGTGCGCCGCTTATCGATGGGATTCTGGTTTATCAAAGCAAGGAGCGGCCAGAGGAAACCTTCACGCTGGTGCAGAATACCGAAAACTGCACGATCATCCGCCGTCAGGCGGCATTCGAATGGCCCCCGCGAAAATGACGCGGCGGCATGCTCTGGAAATCGGCATTACGATCGGGCTGCGTCAGCCTGACGAGAGCCTGTGGACCAACGGGATCAAGCAGAACGCCTTGTTTCTCGCCAAGTTGCTCAGCGCGTCGCCACTGGGGCATCGGGTTGTGCTGCTCAATACGACCGATGTGGCGATCACCGATGCGTTGCCCTGGTCGCTCTCCGAATTTCCGACGATGCCGTTCGACCGGGGCAGTGCGGGGCTCGACGTTGTGATCGAACTGGGCGGGCAGGTCAGCCCGGCGCAGACCGATCGCCTTCGCAAACAGGGCACCCGTCTGGTCAGCTACTGCTGCGGTCCCGAATATGTCCAGAACATCGAGGCGATGATCTTCCGTCGTCCGTTGTGGGGCGATCTCTACGTCAATCCGCATTACGATGAATTGTGGATCATCCCGCAGATTTTCGATCTCAACCGGGGCTTCCTGCAGACTCTGCGTCGCTGTCCTGCGCGGCGGGTTCCGTTCGTGTGGGATCCGATGGCACTCGAATCGGTGGTGGGAGATTACCCTGACGCGGGAACTTATCGCCCACATGACGGGCCGCGACGTCTGTCGGTGATCGAACCGAATATCGATGTATTGAAATTCTGCCTTTATCCGGTGCTGATTGCCGAACAGGCCTATCGCGCGGCCCCGGATGATGTCGGCTATCTTCATGTTGCCAACGCCGATGCGCTGGCCCGCGAAGGGCGCGAATTCACTCGCCTGATGCTGCAACTGGATATCGTCCGGGCGCAGAAGGCCAGCTTCATCGGGCGCGTCCAGACCCCTGCCTTTCTGGCAGAGGCGACCGACATCGTGATTTCCCACCAGTGGGGTTTGGCGCTCAATTACTTTTACCTTGAGGTGTGCTGGCAGGGATATCCGCTGGTTCACAACGCCGAAATCGTTGCCGATCTCGGATATTATTATCCGGGGCACGATCTCGAACTGGGCGCTGCCCTGCTTCGGCGCGCGATGACGGATCATGATCGCGACTGGCAGAGTTACACCGCGCATCAGCGCCAGCGAATTCAGCGGTTTCTGGCGACCGACCCTGATCTCGCCGCCAGTTATGACGATCTTCTGTTCGATCTGATGGAGCGCACGGCGGCGCGAAGCCTGCGGGAAACTGCCGCATGATAGTCCACAATATCCGCGCCATTTTGCCGGCCGCCGCGCTCTGCCTGGCGAGCGGCACGGGCAGTCGCCGCAATCCGGCGATGCGCCGAACAAGACATCGAAAACTTCCCCGATCCACATGGCGAGGCGGCTCTCTCCCTCCCGTTCGGATTGTCCCCGGGGAAGGGGTGCCGAATTTCCGCCCCGCCGCGGTCGGCACCCGCCTGTTATCTGGCGCGTCTGACCAGCGCCATGATTGCTGCAATGGCCTCGGCTCAATGCAGGGAGGGCAACATGGCTGAGCCGGGCATCCACCAAATGGCGACCTGTGAAGATGCACTCGCTGCCCTGAACAATGGCGACCTCGCCCGATGTGGCGAACTGGCGGTGGCGATACTCGCGCACGATCCCGATAACGGGCTGGCCCACATGTTGCGGGCCGCGTCTCTCAACGATGAGTGGGCGGCATTGGCCGCGGCGCATTGTGCGGCAGCATGTCGCAATGCCCCGTTCGATCCGCAGGCATGGATAAACCGCGCCGTGTTTTTTGAGTGGGCGGACCAGCACGACAGGGCGCTGGATTGTTATCGCCGGGCGCTGACGATTGACCCCTTGCATATCGATGCATTGGCCGGGGGCACACAGAGCTTCCGGGTGAACGAATTGTTCGAGGAGTCGATCGCTCTGGCAGAGCGGTTGCAGCAACGCGCGCCCGACCATCCGGCCAGCTATTCCAATGCCGCGATTGCACTGCAAAACCTTGGCCGGGTTGAAGAAGCCGATGCCATGTTCGCGCTTGCGTCGGAAAGGGCGACGGACCGGTCGCACCTCGACTGGGAGCATTTCCACTCGCTGCTCGCCCGGCAGCATTTTGCCGAAGCATGGCCGAAATACGAAACCCGCTTCGCGCCGTCGGTCAAGAATGGCGTGAACGATTTCCCGTTCGATTGCCCGCGTTGGTCAGGTGCGTCTTCAGATCATGTACTGGTCTATGGAGAGCAGGGGCTGGGCGATCAGATCATGTTCGCTTCTGCCGTTGCCGATATGCAGGCAGCCTGCGGGCAGGTCACTCTGGCAGTGCACGAGTTGCTGGTCGGCCTGTTTCGCGCCAGCTTTCCCGAAGTGGCCGTGCTTGCCTTGCCGTTCGATGCGGGGGCGGAGGAATATGCCGACGTGCTCGCCCGCGCCGGTGCGGAACGACCGGTGGATTCCGTGCTCGCCATCGGTTCGCTGATGGGCCGGTTTCGCAATCGCCGCGATGCATTCTCCGGCGCGCCTTATCTGCGCCCGTCGGACGGCGCGCGCGATTTCTGGCGGGGCCGTCTGGATTGGGCCGGGCGAGACGCTCAGGGGCGCGGCCAGCGCGCATTGCGCGTGGGGGTCTGTTGGGCTTCCAACCCCGCGAAGGGGCAATTCAATGGCTCCATGCGGGCGCGTCATAAGACGATGCCGCTGGCCGAAATGCTGCGTCTGGTGGACATCGAGGGCGTCGCGCCGGTGGCGATCACCAATGTGCCATTGGCTGAATTCGAAGGTGGCGACGCGGCGCAGGGGCGGCTGGTCGATATTTCCGCCGATCTGCTCAGTCTCGATCGCACTGCGGCGGTGCTCGAACAGCTCGACTTGCTGGTTACGGTCGACACAGGTGTGGCTCATCTGGCCGGCGCGATGGGCGTGCCGGTCTGGATACTGCTCAATCGCAAGGGCGATTGTCGCTGGGGCGAATGGGGCGCGCGGTCGAGTTACTGGTACGATAGCGCACGCCTTTACTGGCAGGATGCGCCGGGTGACTGGTCCGGCCTGATCGAACGGGTTCGCAAGGATCTCATTGGCGCTGCCCAACAGCAACGTGTGGGAGAATGCGCGTGAACCTGCTCCCGCTTCGCCAGCAGGCGCTCGACGCACATTTGCGCGGCGACACTGCAAAATCGCGCGAACTTGTCCTGTCGGCAGGGCCGCAGGCGATAACCGATCCGTTGATGCTGCAACTGCTGGCGATCGGACTGGGCTGGCTTCCCGACGAACGCGCGCTGTATGAATTCGCGGCGACCGATACCGGGATGCCCGACGCAGAGGCATGGTTCAATCGCGGGGTGGTTGAAGAGGCGGCGGGGCGTCTCGATCGGGCAGGCCTGCATTACGCGCAAGCCTTGCGGATCGATCCGCGCCACTATGGTGCGCTCAATAACCTGTCCGACCTCCTGCGTCGGCAAGGGCGTTATGACGAGGCGTGGCAGCGGATCAGTCAGTTGCTCGATGCTGGCGGCGATCCGGCCGGGATCGAAATACGCATCGCCAAAATTGCCGACGATTGCGGAAAACTGGCCGAGGCGCGGCATTGGTTTGCCGCGGCGGAGCAGCGATCCGCTCATGATCCGGGCATCGTGTGGGAACATGCGATGCAGCAATTGCGCGACGAGGAATTCGCGACTGGCTGGGATAATTTCGAACATCGCCGCACTTTGTACCCGCATGATGCGATGGCGATTGTTTCGTACTCCATGCCCGAATGGGCGGGCGACCCGTTGAACGGGCGCTCGCTGCTTGTGCATAAGGAACAGGGGCTGGGCGATCAGATCATGTTCGCTTCCTGCCTTGGCGATCTTCCCGGCGATCCGGCCAGCCTCCACCTCGCGGTATCGCCGCAACTGGCGCGCTTGTTCGCGGCGAGTTTCCCCGAAGCGCACGTGTGGTCGAGCGTGTCGACAACCGGGCGGGAAGGGGAAGAGTTTCAGCCCTGGCTCGAACTGGCGCGGCCAATCGATTGCCAGATACCGATCGGCAGCCTTCCCCGTCATTTGCGGCGGGAGGGATTCGCCCGGCCACGACCATATCTCTCCGCGCCCGAGGCGGATATCGCGATCTGGCGCAACCGCCTTCTGCAACTCGCGCCTGAAAGCGCCACGCAGTTCCGCTGCGGGCTGGTTACCGTGGCATGGCGTGATGGCCTTGTGATGCCGGGTGTGGCGGATGGGAATTCCAAAACGGTTCCGTCTGCGCTGGTGCATCGCTTCGATCTGCCCGGCATCGCGTGGTTTGGGCTGCACGACAGGTCCGGCGTGGCGGAACTGAGCGCGATGCCGATCCCGAATATTGTCGACACCAGCGACTGGCTGTTCGATCTGGCCGATACCGCGGCGCTGATTGCCTGCCTCGATGTGGTGGTCGCGGTCGATACCGCTGTCGCACACCTTGCGGCGGCGATGGGCAAGCCGGTGTTGCTGATGTTGCGCCGAAGCGCCGACTGGCGTTGGGGGCGCAAGCGGCGCGACAGTTACTGGTATCCCGATGTCCGGGTGTTCCGCCAGACGCATGAAGGCGATTGGGCACCGGTGATCGAAGCGGTGGCGGAACGGCTGGCGCTGTTGCGCGACCGCGCGAGCGGCCAGCCAGCCCGCAATCCGGCATCCGGCAAGGGGCGGCGGCGGTGATGGGGATGCAAACCGCCTCTGCCCGGCTGGAGCCGATGGAACTCGCGAATGCCAGCGCGGTGGAACGCTATGTCGCGTGGGTCGCGGATAGCGCGCTTCCCTATTGGGCGCAGAAACGACCCAATATGATTCTGCCCTTTGCAGAGCAACTCGATCGGGCCGGTCATTCCGCATGGCCGGGATATTTGCGCCTGCGCGTCATCGCGCGGCAGGTTTCGGTTTACGCGCAGGCTGCGGACGCGGGGCTGACGTGGGCATTGCCGGTGGCCGAAAACGGCTGGCAGGCGATGGTGCGGTATTTCTGGTCCACCGTATCGGGCTGGCATGCGCGCGTGGGTAGCAACGGGCAGGCAGTCGATACCGAATTCACGCTCTACGATCAGGCGTTTGCGCTCTATGCCTGTGCCCATTGGGCGCGGGTGTCGGGGGCGCAGGAGCCGGTCGATATGGCCTGCCGCACACTCGACCTGATCGATCGCCGCCTGCGCCTGAACGAACAGCCCGGCTGGCGAACCGCGTCTGACAATCAGGACCACGATCAGAATTCGCACATGCATTTTCTGGAGGCACTGCTCGCGCTGCGTGACGTGGCACCGGAATGGCGGATCAGGGGGCGGATAGAGGAAATCCTCGACCTGCTTGCGACACGCATGGTCGATCCGAACAGTGGGGCCGTGCTCGAATGGTTCGGTATGCGCTGGCAGCCAGCACAGGATGGCGGTGTGGTCGAGCCCGGGCATCAGTACGAATGGGCATGGTTGCTCGCGCGGGCAGAGAGGGCAGGGTTTGCCTGCGACGTACCGGTTCGGTCAATGCTGGCATTTGCCGATGATCACGGGTGGTGTCTGGAAAGCGGCCTGATTTACGATTCCTGTCGGCCCGAAGGCACCGTTCTGCGCCCCCATCACCGCCTTTGGCCGCATTGCGAGGCACTGCGCGCGGCGACTGTCTTCGACGATTCAGAGGCAGGGATGGATCGCGCCGAACGGATTGCCGGGCTTATTCTGGAGCATTTCGTTGGTCGCCCTTTCGCGGAAGGGTGGGTCAGCGATCTGGACGAGAACGGCGTTCCGATGGTCGACACAGTGCCCGCGTCGTCGCTCTACCATTTGTTCGAAGCAGCGCTGGCGCTGGTCGGCTGCGGCTGGGCCACATTCCCGGAGGCGGCGCGATGACGAACGCTACCGTCGCAAGAGCCCGAACCGGGCGAAAAACGCTTGTTCTGTCGGCAAGCCCGCGCCGCCGTTTCAGCTGGTCCGTTCGCACGCGCACCGATTGTGCGGATGTTCCGGGCGGGAATGTTCCGGGCCGTGGCGGTCGTGGGGGCGATATTCCCCTGACGAAACAAGAGAAAATGCCCCTCCACACTTCAGACAGGAAAAGCTGCATGACCAATACTCTTTACGCACGCCTTCGTCGGGGGGGCACGCTGGCGGCTCTCGTCGCTTCGGTCGCCGTTTCGCCGGTGGTCGCGCAGGCGCAGCAGGCCGCGCCATCCGCGCAAGCCAACAATACGCAGCCCGCCGCGATCGCGATGCCGAGCAGAGCGCAGCAGCTGATCCTGCTGCAATCGACGCTGGCCGCGCTCGATCAGGCCAACCGGACGGGCGATTACGGTGTATTGGTGAAGCTGTCCGCGCGTCAGTTTCAGCTCACCAATACGCCGGAGGAACTGGCTGGCGGTTTCAGAGGGTTCAGCGAAAACGGCATCGATCTGTCACCGATCCTGCTCTACGCTCCGCGCTGGACGCGTGAACCGTGGATCGAAAACGGCGTCCTGCGGATGGTCGGGGTATTCGATACCAACCCGCAGCAGGTGACTTTCGACCTCGCCTTCATTTTAGAGGAAGGGCGCTGGAAGATGGTTGGCATATCGGCCGGCCTGAACGCACCCAGAGCGGCACCATGACGGGGGGTGCCGGGCGACCATCCGGCGACAGCGGCGCCGATTCCATCAGGGACGATCTCGATTACGAAGGCCTTGGCACATTGCTGCGCGCTGCCGGCGTTCAGCCGGGGCGAGCGGAAGCGATTGTGTCCGGCCGCCTTGGTATCGAAGCAGGCAACGCATGCGAGGATCACCGCTTTCGCGAGGATCTGGCGCTGCAATGCGAAGTGTTCCTGAACCGCATGGCGCAAGTGCACGAAGATGCGCTGGTCGCACAGGAAGCGAGTGCGATGGCGCACCGTCTTCAGCCGGAAAACATGCGCGCAGTTCTCAGTCGCGGAGGAGAGGGCAACTCCGCGGTCCCGTGGTTACTTGCCCTCTCGATCGCGCTTCAACTGGCCATTCTGGCACTCGCCTTGTGGCCATTCGTCCAGCCTTACGCCGCCGATCCGGCGGCCACGGCCAATCACAATGCGGAAGTGACTTCGACCGATGGTCGAACGGGCCATTCCGCACAAATGGGGAGTGCGTAGATGCAAAGCAAAACCACCCAGACCGAAACTCAGTCGACTGCCGCGCTGCAGCGTTTGTTGTCCGGCATCGACGAGATGTTGGGCGTCGCCAGCGAAATGGCGACCGCTTCGGGCAAAAGCTGGCTGGCAGAACAGATCGAAGACACGCAGTTCATGTTCTCGCGCTCGATCGCGCGGGAAAGCGAAGTGATCGACAAGCTGCCGGCAAGCGGCACGCTTGCCATTCCCTCTCAGGATCCGGGGCAACAGGCTGTCAACATCACCCCGCAGATGGTTGTCGGCGACAATATGGATGCCGTCGTGCGGACATATCTGGTCGCGTCGATCCAGCGGAAGCTGCGAACAGCCGGGCCGGCCTGTGCCAAGCTGCTGGTTCTGCTGATGTCGGAAGCGGATTCATATGTCGCGAGTTCGGTGGTGCGCGCGCATTTGCGGACCAATTCGCACGATGATCGTGTGATAAAGGTCTATATTTGCCGCTTGCGGTCCGAGCTGCGGCTGGTGGGTATTCGCGATGCGATTGTGACCGGACGCAAGTCTTACATGTTCCGCAAGCGTTACCTCGCCCCGATGCTGACCCTGCTGAACGAAGCCTGATCCGGGCGCGCTGTGCAATGATCCCGCTGGTGCGGAATATACTGGCTTGTGTGCTGTGTATGTGTGCCGTGTGGGCGCACCCGGCTCTGTCGCAAACGGCCGACCCGCAGCAGGCCGCGCCGCGCGAAGCGTCCGAAGTCGCCTTGTTTGCGAAGGCATTGCAGACCGTGGCCGACAACTATGTCGAAACGGTCGACGCGCAGAAGCTGACCGATGCCGCGCTGAAAGCGATGCTGAATTCGCTCGATGGTCACTCCGCCTATATGAATGCGGAAGAATATCGCGAGTTCGACGAGAATCTGGCGGGCGAATTCGCCGGTATCGGTGTCGTTCTGGAAATAGCCGATGGCTGGCCGCGCGTGATATCCCCCACCGACGGCGGACCATCGGCCCGCGCGGGGGTGGCTTCCGGCTGGAAAATCGACACGATCGACGGCAAATCCGCCAAAGGCAAAACGCTGCAGGGCACCGTTCGCCTGTTGCGTGGACAGATCGGAACGGAAGTTGCCGTAGGGTTCAGGGATGAGCAGGGGAAGTCGCACGAACTCACCCTCGTCCGCGATACGATCCGCCTGAAAAGCGTGTATTCGCGGCGATTGGGCGATGTCGGCTATCTGCGGATCACCAATTTCGGCGGGCGCACCGCGGATGATTTCGGGGATGCGCTGGCCGAACTGTATAGCGACGGGCCGCTGACCGGGGCGATCCTCGATTTACGCAATAATTCTGGCGGCTTTGTCAGGGCGGCCATCGCCGTGGCGGGATATTTCCTCGAACCGGGGGCAGTCATCGTGCGTCAGGGTCGGTCGTTGCAGGATGCGGCGGAAACCAAAGTGGTTCAGGCCAATTCGCTGCTCACCGGAGTGCCCGTGGTCGTGCTGATCAATGGCGGCAGCGCCAGCTCTGCCGAGATTCTGACCGGGGCATTGCGCGACAATCACCGCGCCTCGATCCTCGGTCTGACCAGCTTCGGCAAAGGTATCGTACAGGGTGTGTTCCCGATTGCCGACGGGGCGCAGGGCGCGGTCACGGTTACCACGGTGCGCTATTTTACGCCGGAGGGGCAATCGATCCAGAAAATCGGCATCGCGCCCGATCTCGCCGTAGCGCGCACAGAGGCAGAGGCGCGCGCGGCGCTGACTCCCGATCGCACCTTGTCGGAGGCGTCGCTGGTCAATGCGATGGACAACGATCAGGGCCTCGTGCGCGAAGTGCCCACCGAAGTGGAAGGACCGGAACCGCCCGCCGAGGGCGATCCACCCGCGCCGCCACTGTTCGCGCAGCCCGTGCCCGACGATGCCGCGATTGCAGCGGATTTTCAGATCAGGCGCGCGCTCGATGTGCTGGCCACCGGGTCGGTCGATGCCGCGCGCGAGGGTCGGCCGGTGAAGGTCTATTGCGCTGAAAAGCAGGCGGAAGACGCAGCATCGGAGTAGTTGTCCGTCGGGCGTGGCGGATTACGGCCGGTGTCAGCGATAATGGGTGGCTGGCGCGGTGTTCGGGCTGCCCCGTCACCGGGCTTCTGAGTCGGCGTTGCACTGTCCTTCTGGCGCAACGCCGTTAGGGAGACGCTGGACCCCGGATCAGGTCCGGGGTGACGGTGTGATGTTTTGTGCACCTCTCCCTCGCTCCTCGTCATTGCGAGGAGCCTTCAGGCGACGTGGCAATCCATGGACCGCCCTTGCCGCGCTCACAACCGCCGCGAAGGGCGGAGGCGTTGGGTGGAAACGTGTCACACGAAGGCACGAAGGCACGGAGTGGGTTTGGTTCGGGGGAAGGGACGGCACTGCCAATGGCTGGCCAATACTCTCGCGCATAGCCCCACCCTCGTCATTGCGAGGAGCCTTTAGGCGACGTGGCAATCCATGGACCGCCCCGGCGCCTCGGCCATCGCCGTTGTGATAAGAGAGGCCTCCCAGCCATGGATTGCTTCGCTACCCTCGCAATGCCGAACGGTGGGAGAGGCGCGTAGCATGCGAGTGGTGGAGGTGCTGCCTCCCTGCAGCGGGTGCGCCCTGCGGCGGAACGCGCCGTGAGGGTAGCTCTCTGACAGAAGTGCACCGCACAACATCCCGGCACCCCGGCACCCGGCCCAAGAAGTCCTTTACTTCCTATGCAAGGCCGCAAAGGCCAGCCTCGCCCCTGCATCAGGCCCGGAGTGACCGGGCCGCGCAGGCGGGTGGAAACACTAAGTCAGTCCTCCCGTTCCTTCAGCCATTCTTCCAGCCATTTAATCGAGTAATCGCCGCTCAGCACATCAGGCTGGTCGAGCAGTTCGCGGTGCAGCGGGATCGAGGTTTTCACCCCTTCCACCACCATTTCATCCAGCGCGCGCTTCAGTCGCATGATGCACCCTTCGCGGGTGCGGCCATAGACGATCAGTTTGGCGATCATCGAATCGTAGTAGGGCGGAATGCGATATCCGGCATACAGCCCGGAATCGACCCGCACATGCATGCCGCCCGCCGCGTGATAGGTGTGCACCAGTCCGGGGCTGGGGGCGAATGTGAACGGGTCTTCCGCGTTGATCCGGCATTCGATGGCGTGGCCGGTGAAGTGCAATTCGTCCTGCGTCACCGACAACGGTTTGCCATCGGCAATGCGGATCTGTTCGCGCACCAGATCGACGCCGGTGATCGCTTCGGTCACCGGATGTTCGACCTGCAGGCGGGTGTTCATTTCGATGAAATAGAACTCCCCGTTTTCCCACAGGAATTCGATGGTGCCTGCCCCGCGATAACCCATATCGGCCATCGCCTTCGCGCAGATCGTGCCCATCCGGTCCCGCTCTTCCGGGGTGATGACGGGAGAGGGCGCCTCTTCCAGAACTTTCTGATGGCGGCGTTGCAGCGAACAGTCGCGTTCGCCCAGATGGATCGCGTTGCCGTTGCCATCGCCAAACACCTGGAATTCGATGTGGCGCGGATTGCCGAGATATTTCTCGATATAGACCGTGGCATCCCCGAACGCGGCCTTCGCCTCGCTACCCGCTTGTTTCATCAGGGTTTCGAGCGTGTCGGGGCTTTCGCAGACCTTCATCCCGCGGCCACCGCCGCCGCTGGCTGCCTTGATAATCACGGGATAGCCGATCTCGTCAGCGATTTTCTTCGCTTCCGCGACATCGGAGACAGCGCCATCGCTGCCCGGCACCAGCGGCAGGCCCAGTGCGCCGGCGGTGCGCTTCGCCTCCACTTTGTCGCCCATCGTGCGGATATGTTCGGGCTTCGGCCCGATCCACTTGATATCGTGCGCTTCGACGATTTCCGCGAACTTGGCATTTTCCGACAGGAAGCCATAGCCGGGGTGAATCGCATCGGCCTGCGCGATTTCGGCGGCGGAAATGATCGCGGCGACGTTGAGATAGCTGTCGGTCGCGGAAGGCGGACCGATGCAGACCGCATGATCGGCCAGCCGCACATGCATGGCATCGGCATCGGCGGTCGAATGCACGGCGACCGTTTCGATCCCCATTTCTTTCGCCGCGCGATGGATGCGGAGCGCGATTTCACCGCGATTGGCGATCAGGATACGGGTAATTGCCATGTTCGCGCCCGACGCCTCAGCCGATCACGACCAGCGGCTGGTCGAATTCGACCGGCTGGGCATTGTCGACGAGAATGGCCTTGATCGTGCCCGCCTTGTCGGCAGTGATCGGGTTCATCACTTTCATCGCTTCCACGATCAGCAGGGTATCGCCCTGTTTCACACTGTCGCCCACTTTCACGAACGGCGCGGCGCCGGGTTCGGATGAAAGATAGACTGTGCCCACCATCGGGGATTTCAGCGCGCCGGCGATTTCCGCCGCCGCTTCCTCCGCCGGGGCGGCTGCCGGTGCGGCCGGTGCAGCAGCGGGGGCCGCAACCGGTGCAGCGACCGGCGCGGCAATCGCCGCCACACCGCCGCGCGCCACGCGCACTTTGCGGTCGCCATCTTCGACTTCGATTTCCGTCAGCCCGGTTTCAGCGAGCAGTTCGGCCAGCTCACGAACCAGCGTGGTATCGACATTCATGCCCGCCTTGCGTGCAGGGGAGCCTTTGGTTTCGGCCATTGTGTGCCTCTTGATTTGTCCAGCGCCCGCCTATGGGCATCCATGAGCAGGCTGGCAAGGGGGTGGAGGGTCTGAGCCTAGAGTTTGGCAGCCTTTTCCAGCGCGATGACATAGCTTTGCGCGCCAAGCCCTTTGACTTCATCGACCGCGGCCATGCCGACATAGGACACGTGGCGGAATTCCTCGCGCGTCATCGGATCGGACAGATGCACTTCGATCACCGGGGTGCGGATCGACCGGATCGCATCGAGCAGCGCGATAGAGGTGTGGGTATAGGCACCGGCGTTGAGCAGCACCGCCTTCGCTCCTTCGGCCTGCGCTTCGTGCAGCCAGTCGACCAGATGCCCTTCGTGGTTTGACTGCCGCACATCGACCTCCACCCCCAGATCGTGCGCGCGGTCTTCCAGCATCCCGGCAATATCGTCGAGCGTGTCGGAACCATATATTTCCGGCTCCCGCAGGCCGAGCAAGTTGAGGTTGGGTCCGTTGAGGACATAGATCGTATCGGTCATGGTGTCGCTTCTAGGCTGAGGCTGGTGGATCGCAAGCGTGTTGAAGGAGGGAAGTGGCGCCAAGCCGGGAGGGCGATCACCGCTCCACCCCCTTCGCCTTGCCCCACTGGCGGGCGGCGGTGTAGCCGAGGTAGCCGGTGCCGAAGAGGGTGTAGAGCTCGCCCGGCAGGCCGCGCAGGTATGCGGCCATCGCGGTGGATATGCCGCTCGCCGCGCCGGGGGCGAACAGCGACAGGACGCTGACCGGCAGAGCGAACAGGATCATCGCATACATCACATAGAGGAAACTGGGCCTTGCGCGGCTGGTCCACGGGTCGGTCGAACTGGCCTCTGCCACGATGGCGGACAGGCGTGCTTCGATCGCTTTCAGTTCCTGCGTCCCTTCCAGTTCGAGCAGGGCCAGTTTCGCTTTCGCCCGCGCTTCCTTGTCGGGGATGACCTTGTCGATGATCCCGGCGATGGGGCCGACGAGCGCTTCGAGGATGGACATAACGCATTCTCCGGTTCGGTTGAGAGAGGGTCTTTTATCCAAATAGGTTCGTGTAGGAAATAGGGCGAACCGGAATAGAGGTTTGACACGGGCGCGACCCCGGCGCAGATACTGGCCGGACAGGGGAGACGTTCAGCAGCCATGAAATTTGCCAGTTCCATTGCCGCCATCGCTTTGCTGGCGACCGTGCCGCTCCATGCTGCCGACCGCCCTGCCGCCGAACCGGATTCTGTCGCGCAGGCCGCGCCGATGGCGAGCGCGGCGGACCGGGCCTTGCGCGCGCTTTATACCGAATACTGGAACTGGCAGGTGGCCGATGGCGGCTGGATCGAACAGGCCGATGGATCGGTCGAACCCGGCCCGACTATCCCCTCTGTCACTCCCAAAGCCAACCGCGCCCGTGCGGCGAAGGCGGCGGAGTTCCTGCGGCGGCTGGAGGGGATCGATACCGCATCGCTATCCCCGACAGAACGCGACAATGCCGATGTCCTGCGCGCTGTCTTGCAAGAAGCGATTGGCGATGCGCGCTTTTCCGAATGGGAAATGCCGTTCGATTCGGACAGCAATTTCTGGTCATACTGGGATGCGCGCGGCGGGTTTCAGACGGTGGCCGAATATGACAACTACATCGCCCGGATCAAACAACTGCCGCGCTATTTCGCGGAGCAGGAGGCGAATGCCCGCGCCGGATTGAAGCGCGGGTTCTCTGTCCCCAAAGTCACGCTGACGGGGCGCGATGCCAGTCTGGCGGCCTATGTGGTGGACGACCCGGAGAAGAGCCCGTTCTGGAATGCGTTCCGGCAGATGCCCGCGCGGTTTTCCGATGCCGATCGCAAGCGGCTGATGGACGCAGGCCGCGCCGCGATCGCGCAGCAGGTGACGCCCGCCTATGCCGCGTTGCTCGATTTCATCCGCCGCGAATATGTGCCGCAGGCCCGCACGACACTGGCGGCGGAGGCGATGCCCGACGGCAAGGCCTATTATCGGCAGCAGATCCGCCAATACACCACGCTCGACCTGACAGCCGAACACATCCACCGGATTGGCCTGCGCGAAGTCGCCCGCATCGAACAACAGATGCAGGCGGTGATGGACGAGATGGGGTTCAAGGGCACGATTGCCCGGTTCACCGAACATCTGCGGACCGATCCAAAATACATTGCCAAAACGCCCGACGAACTGATGGGCGTATCGGCCTATGCGGTGAAGCGGGTGGATGGGAAGATCGCGGATTACTTCGGTTTTCTGCCGCGCCGCCGGTTCACTATCCGCCCGGTGCCCGATGCCATCGCGCCGTTCTATACCGCAGGGCGCGGCGGGCTGGATGCGTGTCTGATGAACACATACGATCTGCCGTCGCGCCCGCTGTACAATATTCCGGTGCTGACGCTGCACGAATGCGAGCCGGGGCACAGCTTTCAGGCGGCGTTCCAGACCGAAGTGGGCGGCGATATCCCGCAGTTTCGCCGCAACGTCTATTTCTCCGGCATGGGCGAAGGGTGGGGGCTGTACACCGAATATCTCGGCAACGAGATGGGCATCTATCGCACCCCCGAAGAACGCTTCGGTCAGCTGAGCTATTCGATGTGGCGGGCGGCGCGACTGGTGATCGATACCGGCATCCATCACTATGGGTGGAGCAGGGACAAGGCGATTGCCTATCTGGCGGACCGCACCGCGCTGTCGCGCCACGAAGTCGAAACCGAAGTCGATCGCTATATCTCATGGCCCGGTCAGGCGCTGGCGTATAAGCTGGGCGAGATGACGATCCTGCGCCTGCGCGCCAAAGCGGAAGATGCGCTGGGCGACCGGTTCGATATTCGCAAATTCCACGATGTCGTCTTATCTCTTGGCTCGGTGCCGTTGCCGACACTGGAACGGCGGATCGACGATTTCATCGCTGACGGCGGACAGGGTCTGCCGGGCGTGGATTACAACTGAGAGGGCATATGGGCCGGGGCCGGGTCACTTCGATCGATGTTGCGGAGGCGGCGGGTGTCAGTCAGTCGACCGTCAGCCGCGCGCTGGCCGGATCGCCCGCGATCACGCCGGAAACCCGCATGCGGGTGGAACAGGCCGCGCGGGCGCTGGGCTATCACGTCGACGCCCGCGCCGCGCGGCTTCGCAGCGGCCGCACCGGTACGCTGGCGATCGTAGTGGTCGGACGCAGCGGATACGATCCCACACGGGTCAGCGCATTTCACTATGCCCTGCTGGGCAGCACCTGCGCCGCAGCGGCGGAGCGCGGGTATCAGTCGCTCGTCTCGTTCCAGTCGGAGGCGGAGCATTATTCGTGGAACTTCGTCGCCAGCGGTCAGGCAGACGGGCTGGTGGTGATGGGCACCAGCGTCAACCGCGCCGCATGGGCCGATCTGCGCCAGACCGAGCTGCAGGGGCCGAGCGTGTTCTGGGGCGATCCGTTCGACGACGGGCGCTGGGTCCGCGCCGACAATCGCGGCGGGGCGCAACTGGCGGTGAACCGCCTGATCGCGGCAGGGCACAAACGCATCGCTTTCGTCGGCACGGTCGATGCGATCCACCCGCAATTCGCAGAACGATACGAAGGGTATCGCATCGCGCTGGAACAGGCCGGGCTGGAGCCGGGCAAACCGGTCCCCGCAGAGGGCGACGACCGCGTCGCCGCCGGCCGCGCCGCGGCGATCACGGTGATGGAGCAATCCGACCGCCCCGATGCGATCTTCGCCGCGAACGACGCCATCGCGCTGGGCGTGCTGGAACAGCTTTCGCGCATGGGCTTTACCGTGCCCGACGATATCGGCGTGATCGGGTTCGACGGGCTGGCGGCAGGCGAACACGCGCACCCGCCGCTGACCACGATAGAGCCGGACTTTGCCGAAGCGGGCCGCGTACTGGTCGCCCATGTCTGCGCCGAAACCGACGACGAAGCCCGCGAAGCCGCCCGCCGCGTACCCGTGCGCCTGGTGGAGCGCCGCAGTGTGCGGCCGGTGCAGCTGTCCTGACGTCGGTCGGGCCGAGGGTGCAGGTGCGGCCCAAAGCCCCCACCATTCGGCATTGCGAGCATAGCTGAGCAATCGATGGCGAGAAGGTTCTGCCCATCGCGGCGGATGTGGCCGGGGCGAGGGCGGTCGATGGATTGCCACGTCGTCTGCGGCTCCTCGCAATGACGAGGGGGCGGCGGTGCGCGCGATAGTACTGGCCTACCATCGGCAGTGCGACCTTACCTTCGAACCAAACCCACTCCGTGCCTTCGTGCCTTCGTGTGACACCTCCACCCAACGCCTCCGCCCATCGCGGCGCTTATGGCCGGGACGCGAGGGTGGTCCGTGGATTGCCACGTCGCCTGCGGCTCCTCGCAATGACGAGGGGGGAGGGAGGGCCGCCCGCCGCAACGTCACCCCGGACCTGATCCGGGGTCCAGCTTCGCCTTGCAGCGTTGCGTTTAAGAAAAGCTGGGCCCCGGCTCAGGGGCCGGGGCGACGGGGTGGGCAGACTGGCCCTTTCCTTCCCTTCAGGTCACCACGTTCCTCACCCAGTCGTCATTGCGAGCGCAGCGAAGCAATTCATGACCTGAGGGCGCAGTCTATCGCGCCGGTAATGGCCGGGACGCGAGGGTGGCCCCTGGATTGCCACGTCGCCTGCGGCTCCTCGCAATGACGAGTGGAGGGGATACGCGCGATAGCATTGATCAACCATCGGCAGCGCGTCCTCTGCTCCTGAACCCAGCCCACTCCGTGCCTTCGTGCCTTCGTGTGACAAGCTTCCACCCGACGCCCCCTCCCATCGCGGCGGTAGTGGCCGGGGCGAGGGCGACCCGGTGTTGCTCCCGGCTTACCGCAATGATGTTCCGATATGGCACGGCGGCTAAAATGGGGTTTTGATTTCTTTATTCGTGCCTACCTGCGCGCCCGACAACGTTCCCTCTTCGAAGGTTTTGGCCCCGTGATATCTCTCCGTTCGTCCGTTTCCTGCCTTGCCGCACTGGGTCTGGCGCTGTCTGCCAGCCCGATTCTGGCGTCTTCGGACATGGTGGCGGGCACCGATGTGCTGCGGACGTGGAACCTCGTGGTGCTGGGCGATCTGACCTCTTCGTCGGAAGTGGAAGGGCGCACGTTCGTTGGCGGCAATCTCGATGGCAATGCCTCGAATTACCAGATCAGCCCTACGGTCGATTCCGGCACCGGTACGCCGGGCCTGACAGTGGTCGGCGATGTCAACGGCGGGTATAAGAACCTCAACAACGGTTCGGGCGCGGTCGTTGGCGGCAATGTGAACAGCGGGCTGAACCTCAACGGCAATCCGCAGACGGTTCTCGTCGGTGGTTCGATCAGCAACACCAACGTCAACAACAACACCGTCACTTCGGGCCTTGCTGCGTCGGACCCCGGCTTCGTACAGAATCTCACTCAGCAAAAGAGCCTGATCGAAACCTCGATGGGCAACCTCAGCTATTCGCTGAGCACGCTGGACAGCAACAGCACGCTGAGCATCAATGGCAATCGCGGCACGTTCAACGCTCAGCCGGGTGCCGATGGCGTGGCGGTGTTCAACATCACGTCCGCCGATCTCGACAAGATTGGCGAAATTCAGTTCAATCTGAATGGTGCGGACACCGCGATCGTCAACGTGTCCGGCCCGTCGATCAGGCTCGACGATAATTTCCTGGGCGGCACCAACAATCTGGGCGAAAACGTTATCTGGAACTTCCCCGACGCGGAAAACCTGTCGCTGACCACGGCATGGGGCGGTTCGGTGCTGGCACCGAAGGCCGATGCCCAAACCCGCAATTATATTCAGGGTTCGGCGGTGTTCGGCAATCTGAAGCAAGACGGCGAAATGCACGTGGGCACGTACAACGGCGGCTATAACCCGCCGTCCAACCCCAACCCGCCGACCGGATCGAGCAGCAGTTCATCAGGCGGAACCGCCGTTCCCGAACCGGGAATGATGGGGCTGTTCGGGCTGGCCGTGCTGTCGCTGGTGTTCTGGCGTCGCCGCAAGGTCGCACAGGCCTGACATTCCCGGTGGCTCCGGGCCGCGTTCGGCCGCTCGTTCAGTGAGCCGCCTGTTCAGAACGCCACTCCCCCGCCACTCGTCATTGCGAGCGTAGCGAAGCAAGCCATTGCCTGAGGCCTCCGCCCATCGCGGCGGTTGTTGCGGGGGCAAGGACGGCCCGTGGATTGCCACGTCGCCTTACGGCTCCTCGCAATGACGAGGGGGTGGGGGCGCGCGATGGTATCGGCCAGCCATCGGCAGTGCGCCCTTACCCCCGAACCAAACCCACTCCGTGCCTTCGTGTGACACCCTGTCACCCAATGCCTCCGCCCATCGCGGCGGATGTGGCCGGGGCAAGGGCGGTCCGTGGATTGCCACGTCGCCTGCGGCTCCTCGCAATGACGAGGGGAGGGGACGAGGGAGGATGAGGGAGGGGAGCGCCCGCTGCGACGTCACCCCGGACTTGATCCGGGGTCCAGCTTCGCCTTGCAGCGTTGCGTTTGAAGAAAAGCTGGGCCCCGGCTCGGGGGCCGGGGCGACGGGTTGTTGGGTTGCGTGCTGCCCTCAGGGTGCAGTCCCCTTAGGGAGCCGCCTGCCCAAAAACCCGCCACTCCCCCGCCACTCGTCATTGCGAGCGTAGCGAAGCAAGCCATTGCCTGAGCGTTCCGCCCATCGCGGCGGATGTGGCCGGGGCAAGGGCGGTCCGTGGATTGCCACGTCGCCTGCGGCTCCTCGCAATGACGAGGGGAGGGGGGGCGCGATGGTATTGCCAACCAACCATCGGCAGTGCGCCCTTACCTCCGCACCAAACCCACTCCGTGCCTTCGTGCCTTCGTGTGACACCCTGTCACCCAACGCCTCCGCCCATCGCAACGGCGGTGGCGGGGGCGAGGGCGGTCCATGGATTGCCACGTCGCCTTACGGCTCCTCGCAATGACGAGGGGGTGGGGGCGCGCGATGGTATCGGCCAGCCATCGGCAGTGCGCCCTTACCCCCGAACCAAACCCACTCCGTGCCTTCGTGCCTTCGTGTGACAAGCTTCCACCCGACACCCCCTCCCAGCGCGGCGGGGGTGGCCGGGGCGCTGCGCCAACGCCGCTACCGGCGAACCTCAAAACACGTTCGACAGTACCAGGAACGCGGCGGAGGACAGCAGCGCAGCGGCGGGCAGGGTGATGATCCATGCCATCGCGATCGGCTTCATCAGGCCCCAGTTGGCCTGTTTGTTGACCAGCCCGATGCCCAGTACCGATCCGATCAGGATATGCGTGCTCGATACCGGCAGGCCGAATGCCGATGCCATCATCACCACCGCCGCGGCGGACAGCTCTGCGGAAAAGCCAGAGGCGGGGTGCATCGTAGTGAGGTTGTGGCCCACGGTGCGGATCACTTCCTTGCCGATGAACCACAGCCCGGCGATCAGCGCGACGCCGAATGTTATCATCGCCGCGGCGGGGACGGCGGCTTGCGAGCCGACATCGCCGGTGCGCAACACATCGATAATCGCCGCGAACGGGCCGATGGCGTTGGCGATGTCGTTCGCGCCGTGGCTGAAGGCGAAGCCCGATGCCGTGAACACCTGCATCCAGCTGAACATCAGGAATGTCGAGCGGTCGAGCGAATTGCCCTTCAGCGTTTTGGCGAAAATGAATGTCGCCATCCACACCGCCGCCGCGACCATGCCCATGATCAGGTAATTGTTCAGCGTGGTCAGCCCAAGGTGCATGTGTTTCAGCCCCTTGAACAACAGCATCGATGTGATGATCGCCGCGCCGATGGCGGCGATGACCGGCACCCAGTTCTGCAACGCGCGATAGGCGGCCAGCGAATCCCGCTGGCTGCGGATATCGTGCAGTTTGCGATAGTAATCCGATTCCAGCTCTTCTTTCGAAAACTCTTCTTCGCCCAGCATGATCTGCGCGTCGCGGATCATGGTGTTGGTGTAGGAAATCTGCTGCAATTCGTTCAGCCGTTCGAACGCGCTCTTGTGCTCTTCGTTCAGCTTGCGGCGTTCCTGTTTGAAGCTGACGATCCGCTCGTTCATCTTCTCGTTGTATTGCAGGATGTGCTTCTTGATCTGGAAAAACAGGCCATACGACACCAGCCCGCCCAATATGGGGGACAGCACCCACGATAGCGCGATGGTCCCGATCTGGTCCCAGTGCACCAGTGCGAACGCGCCGCTGCCGCCGCTGACGATATAGCCCAGCGTGATCGAACTGCCGACGATCCCGCCGATGATCGAATGGGTGGTCGATACCGGCCAGCCGCGCCTGCTGGCGAACATCAGCCACAATGCCGCGGCCAGCAGAGCCGACATCATGATATAGACGAACTGCATCGGTTCGAACTGCACCGCCGACAGATCGACGATGCCGCTGCGGATCGTGTCGGTCACTTCGCCGCCCGCGATCACCGCGCCGCTCACTTCGAATACCGCCGCGACCAGCAGCGCCTGTCTGATCGTCAGCGTTCCGGCGCCGACGCTGGTGCCGAACGAATTGGCGACATCGTTGCCGCCGATGTTGAAGGCCATGAAAATGCCGAACAGCGTCGCCAGCACGAAAATCGTGACGTTGCTGTGATTGGTGTAGCCGAGGCCCCACACCAGAAACCACGCCGATACCCCGGCCAGCAATACTGCGAATGCCATGCCGGTGCGCGACAGTCCCAAACCATCGCCAGTCCCCAAACCTTCGCCAGCAGATGCGGGACCGGTCGCGGTTGTCGAAGCCTGCATAAATTAACTGCCCCATTTACCCTGTTAACACTCGATTGAGCGGGTAATCGCGGGGTATGACTGTGCTGTGACAGGATATTGGCGCGTTACATGGCAGGTTATGCCTTTCGTCCGGTGAATAGTCACCGGGCTGGGGGATTATTGCAGGTTTAACAATGCCTTGCCCGCCCCATATCGAGGTGAAGGGGGTGGTGAAAAGGCAGGTGAAACGGGTGTCGTTTCGATCCTCCGTCAGCGGGTGGCGACCGCGTCCCGCGCATCGAGCCAGCGGGCCAATGCGACTCCGCCAGTGATCAGAAACGGCACCAGCACGAAAGAAAGCGTCACTTTCGCAAGGACCTGGCCGATCAGCAGGTCGCGAATCGCGAACTCGCCATAGAATGCCAGTGTGATGAAAATCACCGAATCGAGCGCCTGACTCAGCGCACTCGCCACCGCGCCGCGCACCATCAGCGACACCGTGCCCCCGTTGCCGGTCCCCCGAAGGCGCGAAAATATCCACACGTTCAGCAGCAACGAAACGATGTAAGCCGCCGGCCCCGCCATCCATACCCGCCAGAGCTGAGAATTGACCCGCTCAAACGCCGCCAGATCGTCGGCCCGGAATTGCAGCATTTCCACCGAAGCGGGCAGTTTGAGCACGAGCTGCATCAGCATCGATGCAATGAGCAGCGGAATAAAACCCCACCAAACCAGCTTGTTAGCCAGCGATCGGCCATAGAGTTGCGCCACCGTGCTCGATATCACGACCAGGATCAGGAACGAGAAAATCCCTGCTTCCACCGCCAGGCTGCTGGGCCACAACCGCACCTGTTTGAACGCCAGCATCCCCGCCAGCACAGTCATCCCGCCATACAGAAGAAGATAGACGAACAGCGCGCGGGGAATCGGCGGACTTTGCGGCTCGGCATGGGAAGTCTCTGTCATGGCGGCAGGATTTGGCACTGTGCGTCCCAAAAGGGAAGCCGTGCAGATGTCCCCTTGCGCGTTTGACTGTGGAGACCGAAAAGGCCAGAGCGCTCAGTGTAATATTCCGGTTTCACCCGCAACCGCATGGGAGGCTCATGCCGCCAGTCCTTGCCAGCCTGCTCGGGATCGTTGCGATCCTGGCAATCGCCTTCCTTCTTTCCAACGGCAAACGCCGCATCCGCATCCGCATTGTCGGGGCTGCATTCGCACTGCAGGCTTTGCTGGCTTTCCTTGTATTAAGAACACCTTGGGGCGTCGCGACGATCAAGGGAATGGCGGGCGGTGTGGCGGCTCTGCTCAGTTACGCCAACGAAGGCACTGCGTTTCTTTTCGGAGCGGACAATCCGATGAAGAACACCTTCGCACTCGGCGCCCTGCCGGTCATCATCTTCTTCGCGTCGCTGGTTTCGATTCTCTATCACCTTGGAATCATGCAGCGTATTGTGCGCTGGGTTGGCGGGGCGATCGGTTGGGTGACCGGGGTCAGCCGGGTCGAAGCGTTAGGCGCGGCGGCCAATATCTTTGTCGGCCAGTCGGAAAGCCCGCTGGTGGTGCGTCCCTATCTCGCGGGACTTGCGCCGAGCCGCCTTTTCACGCTGATGACAGTCGGCATGGCCGGGGTCGCGGGCACGATTCTGGCGGCATACGCCGGGTTGCTGGGCGAAGAATACCTGCCTTTTCTGCTGGCTGCGGCGTTCATGTCGGCACCGGGCGGGATCCTGATGGCCAAGATCATCATGCCCGACGAACACGAACCATCCGCCGCCGCGGAAGGGGAAATCGACCTCCCACGTTCGCGCATCAGCGCCGAAGGCCCCGCCGCTTTGGTGGAAGGGGGCAAACCGGCCGAAGTGACGATGGCGGAAACCTTCGAGGAAGGGCAACGCCCGGCCAACCTGATCGAAGCCGCCGCGCAAGGCGCACAGACCGGCGTGAAGCTGGCCGTGGCCGTCGGCGCGATGTTGCTGGCCTTTGTCGCTCTGGTCGCGCTGGCCAATGGCTTCCTGGGCTGGGTCGGTCATCTGTTCGGGCAGGAAGGCTGGAGTTTTCAGGCCGCTATCGGTCGAATCTTCGCTCCGGTGATGTTTCTGATCGGGATCCCGTGGGATCAGGCATCGGCTGCGGGCGGGTTGTTCGGCACCAAAGTCGTGCTCAACGAATTCGTGGCCTTTATCGATCTGGGCCAGATGGGGGCGGACGTGCTGAACGACCGCAGCCGTGCGATTATTACTTTCGCATTGTGCGGCTTTGCGAATTTCTCTTCGATTGCGATCCAGATGGCCGTGACGGGCGGTCTGGCCCCCGATCAACGCCCTGTAATCGCCAAGCTGGGCCTGCGCGCGCTTGCCGCAGGCTCGCTCGCCAATCTGATGAGCGCGGCGCTGGCCGGGCTGTTCCTTCCTTACTGAGAACCAAGATAATGCCTGATATCGCCACAGTTTCGATTGCCCGCCCGCTGAACGAAGTGTCCGAAGAAATCGGCAAAAGTTTCGAGGAATATGGTTTTGCGGTCATTCGCGACCACGGCATCCCGGCGGACCTGATCGCGAGGGCGGAAGAACTGTCAAAAGCGTTCTTCGCTTTGCCTGACGATGTGAAGCGCGCCTATTTCATCGCGGGCGGCGGCGGCGCGCGGGGCTATACCCCGTTCGGCACTGAGCGAGCCAAAGACGCCGAAGTCCATGATCTGAAAGAGTTCTGGCACATCGGTCGCAGCTTGCCCGAAGTGCATCCGCTGGCAGAATATATGCCGCCCAATATCTGGCCGACCGAAATCGCCCATTTCCGCGAAACTTTCGAAGCGTTGTATGCCGCGTTCGAAAAGGCGGGCGCGCGGGTGCTGGAGGCGATTGCGCTTCACCTCGGCCTGCCGCGCGAATGGTTTGCCGCCACTGTGGAGGATGGCAATTCGGTGATGCGCCTGCTCCACTATCCGCCGCTGACCGGCGCTGATGCGGAGGGTGCCATTCGTGCCGCGGCGCATGGCGATATCAACACGATCACTCTTTTGCTGGGCGCTGAAGAGGCCGGTCTGCAATTGCTGACGAAGGAAGGGGAATGGAAAGCCATTGCCGTTCCCGAAGGGGCGCTGGTCATCAATATCGGCGATATGCTCGACCGTCTGACCAATGGCAAATTGCGTTCGACCACCCACCGCGTCGTCAATCCGCACGGCGAGGCGGCCTATCGCAGCCGGTTCTCAATGCCGTTCTTCCTGCATTTCCGGCCCGATTTCACAATCGAGACGCTGGAAAGCTGCATCGATCCCGCTGCGCCGGAGGATCACCCCGCCCCGATTTCGAGCCACGAATTCCTGCTTCAGCGCCTGCGGGAAATTAATCTCGCCTGAGAAGGCGGTGACGAAAACTGTCCGATATTGCGATATTTTTTATCGCGCTGAACCCCGACCGTTGCAGAAATGCCGCAGTAGGTCGTAAACCTATCGGGCGGCCAAGTGGTGAGGGCAACTATAATTCCCTGCGCCCTATATGGGTAGAATAATATTCCCGTACTGGCGCCGTATGCGGCGAATGATTGCGTGGACGGTTAATTTCCGCCGCAGTGTGTCTTTGTGTCACTCGACCGTCACAAAAAGCTCGTTAAGGGGTTCCCGACCAACGGCGACTCAATCGCCAAACGGCCAGAAGAACACAAGCATACCAAGTCTTGGGATCACTCAAATCAATCTGGTTCAGGGGAACTTTTCCATGAAGACCTTCCTTCTCCGCAGCACCGCACTGGTCGCACTTGCGATCCCTGCGGTTGCCCACGCCCAGTCGACGGGCTCGGTCGACTTCGACGATTCGGCTATTGTTGTTTCGGGTGTTCGCGCAACCGACGTTGCCGGGGTCGAAGTTCCCGACAGCCCGAAAGCCAAGCAGGTTCTCGACAAGGAACTCATCCGTCGTCAGGTTCCTGGCCAGACGGTTAACGATATCGTCAATCTCGTTCCGGGCGTCAGCTTCCAGAACAACGACCCTTGGGGCTCGTCGGGCGGCAGCTTCACGATCCGTGGCTTCACCTCAGACCGTATTTCGCAGACGGTCGACGGTATTCCGCTGAACGATTCAGGTAACTACGCTCTCTACACCAACCAGCAGGTTGACCCCGAAGTTCTCGAGCAGGTCAATGTGAACCTGGGCGTTACCGACGTTGACAGCCCGACCGCATCGGCAGTTGGTGGCACCATCAACTTGCGTACCCGCACGCCGAGCGACACCTTCAAGATCACCGCTTCGATGACCTATGGCGATGTTCTTGCGAACGATCGTCAGCGCAGCCGCCCCTACATGCGCGGTTTCGCGATGATCGACACCGGCGACATCACCGGCTTCGGTACCAAGGGTTTCGTTTCAGCGAGCTACACCCGCTACGACAACCCGTTCAACAACTACTCGCGCGTTGACAAGAAGCAGTTCAACGCCCGTCTGTGGCAGGACATCGGCAGCAATGGCGACTTCGTTGCTGTTGCCGGCCACTACAACGAAAACCGCAACAACTTCTTCGGTTCGTTCGGTCTGCCGAGCTTCCCGACAACCCGTGCGGATCGTTTCTACGACATCGAATGGCCGTGCACCGTCGACACGGCAGAGGCAGGCGTAGCTGACGAACCAAACAGCTGCGGCACCGCGTTCGAGCGTCGTTTCAACCCGTCGAACACCGGCAACATCCGTGGCGCGAGCCGTTTCACCCTGACCGATGGTCTGGTCCTGACAGTCGACCCGAGCTACCAGTATGTGAAGGCCAACGGCGGCGGCACCACCACCGGTTATGAATATGGCCGGACCTATAACGGTGAAACCAGCTACGGCTACTTCAGCGGTAAGCCGTACACCGGCGTGGACCTGAACGGCGACGGCGACCTGCTTGATGCAGTCACCATCCTGCAGCCGAGTCAGACCCGCACCAACCGTTATGGCGTAATCGCAAACCTCGCTTACGAGCTGAACGCAGACCACAGCGTTCGTCTCAGCTACACTCACGATTATGCGAACCACCGCCAGACCGGCCAGATTGGCTATCTGTTGCCGAATGGCAGCCCGGTAGACGTTTTCCCGATCAACAACCCGATCCTCGATGCCGATGGCAATCCGCTGCAGAAGCGCGATCGTCTTTCGCTCGCGATCCTCGATCAGGTTTCGGGCGAATACCGCGGTCACTTCGGTAACCTGACTGCTGTTCTGGGCCTGCGCGCTCCGTTCTTTACGCGTGAACTGAACCAGAACTGCTTCACCACTACAGGTAACTCCAACCAGGGTTACGTGGATTGCGTGTATGGCGCTTCGGCAGATGCATATGCTGCTGCAAAACCTTACAGCTACGACGCCACCACCAACAAGGCGTCAGGCGCCGCTCTGCCGCAGTCGCGCACATACAAGTACGACGCGATCCTGCCGACTGTCGGCTTCGTGTATGACATGGGCGCGACTTCGGTTGCGTTCAACTACGCACAGGGCCTGTCGGTACCGGGCACCGATCCGCTGTACGCATCGCTCTATTACCCGGTCGATGCGCCGGGCGTGCAGCCGGTTCCTGAAAAGACCGACAGCTTCGACCTGAGCCTGCGTTACAAGACCGGCAATCTGCAGGCGGCGTTGACCGGTTGGTATACCAAGTACAAGAATCGCCTCGCCAACGCTTACGATCCTGAACTCGATCAGACCGTGACGCGTAACCTCGGCGCGGTGGACAAGTACGGTATCGACGGTTCGGTCGCTTATAAGCCGACTTCGAATACCACCCTGTACGTGTTCGGTTCGTGGAACCACTCGAACATCAAGGATAACCTTGAAGGCGGCAACTGCACGAGCAAGATGGTCACCAGCGGGCAGTATGGCTGTGCGGTTGCAGGCGATGCATACGCGATCCTCACCGGTGGCAAGCAGGAAGCCGGTACGCCGGAATTCATGATCGGTGGCCGTGCACAAGCCGATCTGGGCAATCTGAGCGTGGGCGCGCAGGTGAAGTACACCGGCAAGCGTTATGTCAACAGTGAAAACCTGCCGATCTTTGCTGCGGTTAAGAACGATGCAGGCGACACGGTCGATTACACTCAGGTCTATGGTGCTCAGGTTGGCGGCTATACGCTGGTTGATCTCGACGTTCGTTACAAGATTGCTGAATCGCCCACTGGCGGCGACGTGGCAATTCAGCTGAACGTTTCCAACCTGTTCGACGAGCTTTTTGTTGGCGGTTTCGGCGGCCAGAGCGATCGCTACAGCTCGCCGTTCGTTCAGATCGGCCCGCCGCGCGCAGCCAGCATTTCGCTGCTGTTCGGCTACTAAGCTGATCGCTTCGAACCTTTTGGTTCGATGCACCAAACATCGCGGCGGCGCTCCGGCAACGGGGCGCCGCCGTTGGTTTGTGCGGGGCCGAGGAACGCGGTAGCTTTGTCGGGCGTTCGGGTTGGCGAGGATCATGGAGCAGCAAGGTAACTTTTCCAGCGCATCGCGCCGCCCGCGCCCCGCAATGCTGGTGGCGATCGTGCTGTTCCATGTGGTGGCGATTTATCTGCTGGCTCGCGCGTTTGCGCCGGACTTTACCGCTTCGGTCGAACGCAGTGTAGTGACAACTTTCACAGTGATTGTCGAAACGAAGGACACGCCTCCCCCTGCCACGCCGGAATCGGATGCCGGTGCACAGGTTGCGGAAGGCAAGAAGGCCGTGCCCAAGCCGACCACGGCACCAACCCCGAAAGTGGCGATCCGGCCAACCGCTCCGGAGCCCAAAGCCACCTCGACAGGTACGGCAGATAGTTCCGGCGCGAAGAATTCCGGCACCGGAACGGGCGCTGGCGGGCAGGGGGCTGGAACCGGCAGCGGCAATGGCGGAACTGGACAGGGCGGCGGTATCGCAACCAAGCCGGTGAAGATCGCCGGTGACATCAACAATGCGCGCGATTTCCCTATCCCGCCCGGCGGCAGGCAGGCGCGCCTTGGCACCGAAGTGATCGTGCGGGTTGTCGTGGGCACAGACGGTCGGGCGAGCAATTGTTCGGTCTATAAACCCAGTCCCGACCCGGAAGCCGATGCAATCGTCTGCCGTCTGGTGGTGGAGCGTTTGCGCTTCAAACCGGCGACTGACAGCGCGGGCAATCCCGTGGCAGCGCCATATTACTGGCGGCAAAGGTGGTTCTGACCTGTTGCCAATATTGCCATAGTCAAGGCAGTGGTAACTATCGTTGTTCTATGCAAGGCGGCTGAACAGCACCGATCGTCTGGAGTAACCTTTGTGGCCGAGGGCCTGATCCAACCCGTTATCCTGTGTGGTGGCAGCGGCACCCGCCTGTGGCCGCGCAGCCGCAAGGATTATCCCAAGCCGTTTCTCCCGTTGGTTGGTGAGCGCACTTTGTTCGAGGCAACGCTGGATCGTTGCGCCGATCCGCAGCAGTTCGCTTCGCCCATCGTTGTGGCGGGGGAGGCGCATGTTCATCATATTCTGGCACAGTCGGGGGACGATGCGACACTGATCGTCGAACCGGCAGCGAAGAATACCGCGCCTGCCATCGCTCTGGCAGCGGCGCATTTGCCGCCGGACACGGTGATGCTGGTGTGCCCCAGCGACCACCATATTGCCGACGATGCCGCTTTCATTGCAGCGGCGCAGTCTGCCGTTCGTCTGGCACGACAAAACTGGATGGTTGCATTCGGCATCACACCCGATTCACCGGAAACCGGCTATGGCTATATCCTGCGCGGCGAAGCGATAGACGGCGGCCACCGTATCGCCCGGTTTGTTGAGAAGCCCGATCGGGCACGGGCGGAGGAATTCCTAACTGACGGCGGATATAGCTGGAACGGCGGAATTTTCGCGTTTGGTGCGGGCGCTTTCTTATCTGAACTGGCAACCCATCGCCCGGAAATGGCCGAGGCGGTGCAGCGTTCTGTGGTCGATGCATCGCGCGAAGGCTCGATTCTGCGACCCGCTGCGAACCCTTTTGCGGAGATTGTCGCAGAATCGGTCGACTATGCGGTGATGGAGAATACCGACAATGCCGCTGTGGTGCCTGCCGATATGGGCTGGTCCGATATCGGAAGCTGGAAAGCCTTGCGCGATGTGCGCCCTCACGATGCCAATGGGAATGCAGTTATCGGGGCAGGCGAGCTGATCGATTGCTGCAACGTGATGGTCGAAACCGATGGCCCCCGTGTGTCGGTAATCGGTTTGCAGGACGTGATCGTCGTCGTCGATGGCGATGAAGTCATGGTGACGACTGCCGCCGGATCGCAGAAAGTCGGCACATTGAAAGGCGCCGTGAACCAGTGACGGCAAGTTGTATCCTGCCTGTTCGCATGATCGACAAGGTGTGGGGTGTGGATCGACTGCCTCCGCCCTTCGCAACGCCCGATGGGCGGCGCATTGGCGAAATATGGTTCGATCCGCCGCCGGAACTGGCCAGGCTGCTGGTCAAATACCTTTTCACCAGCGAAAAACTGTCGGTTCAGGTTCATCCGTCGGCCGCCGACGGGCAGCAAGGCAAGGAAGAATGCTGGCTGGTCATTTCGGCAGAGCCGGGCGCGAAACTTGCCATCGGCTTTGTGCAGCCCATCACACCGGACGAAATGCGGGCGGCTGCACTCGATGGTTCGATTGAGGGACTGCTGGACTGGCAGGATGTATCGGCGGGCGATTTTATCTATCTGCCCGCCGGAACCGTACATGCCATCGGCGCAGGGCTGACTCTGATCGAAGTGCAGCAGAATGCGGACATCACCTATCGCTTGTTCGACTATGGCCGTCCGCGTGAATTGCATCTGGATCAGGCCATCGCCGTCGCGAATGGCAGCCCGCACGATCCTGCGCTGAGGCGGCGGGTGTCGCAGAAGCAATCGGCATCGCTGGTCGATGGTCCGCACTTCCGCCTCGACTGGCTCGTTGGCAAGCCTGATGCCGATATTGCGGCCCGCTATAACGATGCGCCGGTTATCATCATCCCATTGACATGCGCGATTGAGATCGGCGGTACACAAGTCGCCCCCGGTTCCTGTGCATCCGCAGACAGATTGTCAGCGGTTCGCTTTGCGCCCGATGGAAAGGCGCTGGTCGCACAACCGCTTTAGGCCGCCTAAACGAACAGCCCTTCGATTTCCGGCTTGCCATATGGCTTTTTAAGCAGCGCCTGCGCCCCGTATTCTTCGATGGTGTCCGCCAGTTCGCCATACCCGGTGGCCAGCACGAACGGGATACCGTCATCGCGCAGCCGCTTCGCCACCGCTTCGGACGATTCGTTGCCCAGATTGTAATCGAGAATGGCGAAGTCGGGCGGATCGGCATTGATCGAATCTATCGCTGTCGCGACGTTGCCTGCGGTGGTTACGATCGTGACGCCCAAAGCCCGCAAGCTGTCTTCGGTATCCATCGCGATAATCATGCTGTCTTCCACAACCAGCACATGGCGGGGGATTTGCCCCGTTTGTTTGGCGGTGGCCCGCTGGGTAATCTCTTCCAGTCTGCGGGTATCGGGAGTGCGCGGCGCATCGGAGAGATAGCGTTGCGGAATGACGAAACGAGCCTCCACGCCTGACAGTTTGAAGCTGATCTTTGCTTCGCCTTTCAGTTCGTAGGGGATCGATCGTTCGATGATGGTCGATCCGAATCCCCGTCTTTGCGGCGCTCTCACCGGTGGCCCGCCGCGTTCGGTCCAGTCGAGCGCCAGATCGCCCTGCTTGTCGTGCGATAACGCGATGCGAATGCGCCCGCTGCTGTCGCACAGAGCGCCGTATTTGACCGAATTGGTCATCATCTCATGAATCACCAGCGCCATTACCGTATAGGCTTCGGGAGCGATCAGGACATCGCTGCCTTCGATGTCCAGTCGGCCTTCTTTCCCGCCGAGATAGGCAATCGCCTCGTCCTCGATCAGTTCGGTCAGCGATGCAGCGGACCAGTGCCCTTTGGTGATATGATCGTGCGCTGTCGCCAGCGCCGAGATACGTCCGCCGATCAGGCCGGAGAAGCTCTCGATATCGGTCGCTTCCTGTCGCGTCTGGCTGACGAGGCTGCGGATCAGGTTGAGGATGTTGCGGACCCTGTGGTTAAGCTCTGCGATCAGCAGATCCTGCTGTTCCTGAGCGCGTGTCCGTTCCTGCACGGCTTCGTCGGTCAGGCGCAGGATCACTTCCAGCAGAGTGACGCGCAGCGATTCTGCGATCTGCTGCTCTTCCTCTGTCCATTCGCCGCTGCGCCCGTGGACAGATTGCTGCCATGCCTCGAAGCTTTTTCGCGGTGTGAGGCGGGCCCCGTTCGGGCCGTATTCTATCGCCTTTTCGGGGTTACCAGCCCATGTGACTGTCTGTGGCAATTCGCGCCGCCACAGCACGAAATAATCGCGCGGGCGGCGCGATACGGGTACCACCATCGCGCCAGCGGCGGTTTCCACGAAAGCCTGCGCCGCCGGTATCCTGCTGGCGAGTTCGTTGCTGGCGAACACGCGACTGGTCGATCCCGAATTCAGGGCGGGCAACAAGGCGCGGAATTGCTCTTCGCCGGGGGCATGGCCGCGCGCGCGATACAGTCCGTCGACATATATGCTGACGCCGTCATGCGGCACGGTCTCTCCGATAACGGCATCGAGCGTGGGAAGCGCTTCGGCCAGATCGACCCCGCCGGCCAGTCGCGCCATCAGCCGGTCGTGCAGCTCGCGCCCTCTGGTGGACAGCCGACTGCCCGCATCGGTCATCATCCTGTCCAGCAACAGCGAAAACAGCTGGCTGAACAGTTCGGCAACGGTCCTCAGTGAAAATGGCAGGACGCGAGGGGAGTAGTGATGACACGCAAACAGGCCCCATAACTTGCCGCGCACTACGATGGAGATCGATAGCGATGCTTCAACCCCCATATTCCGCAAGTATTCGATATGGATGGGGGAAACGGCACGCAATGTGGACAGCGACAGGTCGAGCGGCGCCCCTTCGAGGCTGACTTCGGGCACGATGGGCACCGGTTCGGCATTGACGTCGCTAATGATGCGGAACGGGTTACGTAGATAAAGTGCGCGGGCCTGAGCCGGGATATCGGTTTTGGGATACCGCAAGCCGAAGAAGCTTTCGAGATGGGGCTCGCGTGCTTCAGCGATTACTTCGCCCGACTGGTCGGCATGAAATTTGTACACCATCACCCGGTCGAAGCCGAGCAGTCGCTTCATCTGGTCGGTTGCCTCGCGGCAGATCGCCTGAACGTCGCCGGTGGCCTCCAGATCGTGCATGATCGCCCGCAAGGTGCCGACATGGCTGCTGAATCCGGCTTGATCGTGAGGTTCGAACTCGATCACTGTCAGTGTACCGGAACTATGTACGGCCACATCGAACAAGGGGCCACCATCGACGAGTTGAAGCCCGAATACCCGTTCGACCGCATCGGTTCCGCGCAGCATATTCAACGCGGTTCGCAATTGCCCGATGGCATCGGGGCGGAACAGTTCGCCAAGCTGGATGCCCGGCGCGATCGGGGCGTCGTTATCCAATATCGCGTTGAAGTTGGCGGAATGATGCGCGACCATCCAGTCACCATTCACAGCGACGAGGGCGCCAAACGGCTGAATCCGGCCCAGAATATGGATCGGTTCGCGGTCGCAATTTGTCAGATCGACAGTATCCGGCGGGGCGTTCATGCGATTTCTCTGGTGGCTGTCGCTGCGGATGAGAAACACGCAAACACGGATCGCGCCGCTGCGATTGAAGCGGCAAGCTGAGCAGTGCTTTTCGCCGGGTTAGCGAGATGTGGGCGGATCGCTTTGAAAAATGCGGGCATGGCCGGATCGGCTAGAAACGCGGCAGGAAACTGGGGCGATGAACGGCGCAGGTCTGCCAAAATCGAGCGGTTGCCCATCGATGACCCTGCAATCGCCCACACCACACCGCCAACCCCGTCTCTCGGCGCATCGAAAGTGCTCTGCGGCGAAGCGGAGGTTGAGTGACCGAGCTCAGCCAGATCGGTGTCGATCAATGCCAGCTGCGCGGGTGGGCGCATATCCTTTGATGCGTTCTCCGCCAGCCACGCTTCGATCGGAGCGCGCGCTTCACGCTGGATTTGTAGGAATCGCGCGTATCCACTTGCGCTGGAAAGATCGAGCGCACTGATGATGGTGTCGAGCGTTTCGTGATCTGACCAGGTGGACTGGCGCAATGACTGGCGCAAGGATAGCGGGCGATTTTCGTCTGTCAGGCGTGGTCCCCAGGCAATCGGGTCGCGCGATTTTTAAGGCCCCACATAAGCAGGAGCGATACGCGACCCATCAATCGCTCCACCGACCCCCAATGCCCAACCCCCCGCAATCGTTCCAGAAAAAAATAATATTTAACGGATATTTGATGGCGGGGTCTGGTCGATTTCAACATGCCACCGAAATCAGAACCGCCGGTGAAATTAAGGGGCGTATTGTGGCGGAAGTCGAAGATTGTGCAGCGATGCACTGTCTGGCCGAACCGGTGAGGATGCCTGTCGCGAAGGATTCTGCACAGCCGATGGTATTGGCCGATAGGCCGAATGGTCGGCGGATAAGCGCCGTTATCTTGCCATTCACTCGTGTGCGCCTACATTCACCTGCGAAAGGACATCTTTTGCCATGAATGACGACAAGGACCCCCGCGATCCCGAATCGGGCGGCCCCAATCCGCTGATGAAAAACCTGTTCGTTTGGGGCGGGATTTTTCTGGCGCTGATGCTGGCGGTGTCGCTGTTCGGTCAGGCCGGCCAGCCGGCGGGCAAGACGATGCTATATTCCGATTTTCGTGAGGCTGTGACCGAAGGGTCGGTGAAACAGGTCGCTGTGTCGCCGGACAAGATTACGGGCACGCTGAAAAATGGCGAATCGTTTGTCACGACGCCAATCGCCAACGATACCGAACTGCCCAAGTTGCTCGACAGCGCGGGTGTCGAATATTCAGGCAAGCAGCCGGAACAACCCAATGTCCTGCTCTATCTGCTTATTCAGTCTCTGCCGTTCATCCTGATCCTGGGCATCGCGTTTTTCGCGCTGCGTCAGGTGCAGAAGGGCGGCGGCGGCGGCGCGATGGGCTTCGGCAAGTCGAAGGCCAAAATGCTGACGGAAAAGCAGGGCAAAGTCACATTCGACGATGTCGCCGGGATCGACGAAGCGCGCGAGGAATTGGAAGAAATTGTTGAATTTCTGAAAGACCCGAGCCGCTTCTCCAAACTGGGCGGGCAGATCCCGAAAGGCGCGCTGCTGGTGGGTTCGCCGGGTACTGGTAAAACCTTGCTGGCCCGCGCGATCGCAGGCGAAGCGGGTGTGCCGTTCTTCACCATCTCCGGCTCCGATTTCGTCGAAATGTTCGTCGGCGTTGGTGCGAGCCGTGTGCGCGACATGTTCGAACAGGCGAAGAAGAATGCACCGTGCATCGTCTTCATCGACGAAATCGACGCAGTCGGGCGCCATCGTGGACATGGCCTGGGTAATTCGAACGACGAACGCGAACAGACGCTCAACCAGTTGCTGGTGGAGATGGACGGGTTCGAAGCGAACGAAGGCATCATCATCATCGCGGCCACCAACCGCCCCGATGTGCTTGACCCCGCGCTGTTGCGCCCCGGCCGTTTCGACCGGCAGGTCGTGGTGCCGGTGCCCGATATCGAAGGGCGCGAGAAAATCCTTGCCGTGCATATGAAGAAAGTGCCGCTGGCGCCCGACGTCAACAGCCGCACGATCGCGCGCGGTACGCCGGGCTTCTCCGGCGCGGATCTTGCCAACCTCGTCAACGAAGCGGCTCTGCTCGCTGCGCGCCGTAACAAGCGACTGGTGGCGATGCAGGAATTCGAAGATGCCAAGGACAAGGTCATGATGGGCAGCGAACGCCGCTCTATGGTCATGACCGACGACGAGAAGAAAATGACTGCCTATCACGAGGCAGGGCATGCTCTCGTCAGCCTTAACGAACCGGCGAGCGATCCGATTCACAAGGCCACGATCATCCCGCGCGGGCGTGCGCTGGGTATGGTGATGCGTCTGCCCGAACGGGATAACTACTCGTATCATCGCGACAAGATGCACGCCGACCTTGCTGTCAGCATGGGCGGGCGCGTGGCAGAAGAGATCATCTTCGGTCACGACAAGGTATCGTCCGGCGCGTCTTCCGACATCCAGTATGCCACCAGTCTGGCACGCAACATGGTCACCAAATGGGGCATGAGCGACAAGCTCGGCCCGCTCCAGTACGAGGAACAGCAGGAAGGCTACCTCGGCATGGGTGGCAGCGCGCGGACGATGGGTTCGGATGAAACGAACAAGCTGATCGACGCCGAAATCAAGAGTCTGGTGGAAGGCGCACACAAGCGGGCAACCGAAATCCTGAAGGATCAGGAAGACAAGCTGCACCTGCTGGCGCAGGCAATGCTCGAATTTGAAACGCTCACAGGTGACGAGATCAAGGAACTGCTCGATAGCGGTTCGATCGACCGGCCCGATGCCCCGGCAACGCCCACTCCGCGCCCGGTGCACGGCTCCGCCATTCCGAAGGCAGGCAAGCGTTTCGGTGGTGAAGGCGGGGCGGCTCCGCAAGGCGCCTGAGCCAGCGCTCCCATATCGAAAGGGGCGTCGGAGCGATCCGGCGCCCCTTTGCTTTTGCGCCGGGGGCTACTTGCTCGCCAGCTTGCGCTCTATTGCGGTCCATAGCGCGGCATAGGCGCGGGTGACCGATGCTGTAGGGGCAAATGCGCCCACAGGCTGGCGACGCACAGCGCACTGTTCCGCCGCGCTGGCATAGGGGATCGCTGGCCAGCCCGGATGTGCGGCGCGCACGTCCTTGTGCAGCGCCCGGCGCAGGTCGAGCATCGACAGCACAGGCAGGATCGGGGGATGGGGCCGCGCGTGTGCCGCCACCTCTTTCGCCACCAGCTCGAACGCGCGGGAGGATAGCGGCGATGGCGGCAACGGCACGATCACCAGATCCGCTGCGCGCATCACCTGTGCGCTGGTTTCGCCCAGAATGGGTGGGCAATCGATCACAATGCGGTCGTAGCGTTTGCTGAGTTGCGCGGCGAGCTTAGCAATCCGCTTGCGCTTGCCAATAGACAGCAGCTGGACTTCCAGTGCGCGAATCGATTCATCTGCCGGCAGCAGATCGAGGTTGGCGATGTCGGTGTGGCGGATCAGCTTGGCCGGATCTTTGTCGGCGGCGATCACGGTGTCGGCGCGCCTTTTTGCCTTAGGGTCGATGCCTAGCAGATATCCCGCGCCGCCGGCGGCATCGAGATCCCACAGCAGTGTCTTGCGGCACGAAATCGCGGCGGAGCACCACGCGAGGTTTGTGGCCAGGGTGGTCTTCCCGACACCGCCTTTGACGCTGTACACTGCGATAACTGCCATGATCCCTCCAGTTCTGCCGCAGCCGATGTGACAATTCGATTACGCAGCCAAGCCTGTCCCGCAACAGGTCAAGTTCGTGTCATGGGATATGCTTACAGAATCTGTGCTTCGATAAAGGGAAGCCATAGCAAAAGGGCCACCCCTTGCGGAGCGGCCCCTTGTAGCTCGGAAGCAATGCCGGAAAACGAGTTTCGCGATCAGCCGTCGTAATCGGCGGCGACGGACGTTGTACGGGTAGGGGCAGCGGCAGTGATCCGCAGCGCTTCCGCCGACTGGCTGAGCGAGCCGACTTCATCCGCTTCGTCTTCATCGTCCGGCAGAATTTTCTGCAGGCTGAGCACAACCGATTCGTGCAGATCCTTCGGCTTGATGTTTTCTTCTGCAATTTCACGCAGAGCGACGACCGGGTTCTTGTCACGGTCGCGGTCGAGAGTCAGTTCGGCACCACCGGAAATCTCGCGTGCGCGCTGGGCGGCAAGCAGGACGAGATCGAAACGGTTGGGAACTTTGTCGACGCAATCTTCGACGGTAACGCGCGCCATATGGGCACTCCGGATCAAACGGGTTTAACGGAAGGAACGCGCCACTTAGATACAGCCCCGGCGAAAGTCAAGGAATTGCGCCGCGCGCACGGGCGGCTAAGTTGCCCGCCGATGGAGGAAAACCGCACCCCTGCCGCATTCGCCACGCCGTCTGCGCCATACTGCGCGGAAGAATCGTTTACCGTCACCGCGCAAGGGCAGGATCTGGAGTTCCACCCCGGCGGGTCGGAGCGTCTGGCGGCATTGCTGGCGCTGATCGATGGCGCGCAGGAGAGCCTGCGCCTTTGCTTTTATATCTTCGCCACTGACACGGCGGGCCGGACGGTGCGCGATGCGCTGGTCGCCGCTGCCCGGCGCAAGGTCGACGTGCAAGTGATCGTCGATGGATTCGGTGCACGGGCGAGCCACGATTTCTTCGTTCCACTGGTGGAGGCAGGGGGGCAGTTCTTCGAATTTTCTCCCCGCTGGGGCCAGCGCTATCTGATCCGCAATCATCAGAAAATTGTGCTCGCGGATGGCGCGCGGGCGATGATTGGCGGGTTTAACATCGAAGACGATTATTTTGCCCCGTCCGATGGCACCGGGTGGAGCGATCTGGGGGTCGTGCTATCAGGTTCGGCGGTCGAACAGCTCGCCCTGTGGTACGACGAACTGGAGCGGTGGGTGTCCAATCCCAAGGCCAACTGGCTGACGATCCGCCGGATGGTGCGTGAATGGCAGCCTGGCAACGGCCCGGTGCGCCTGCTGATCGGCGGGCCTACGCGGGTATTGTCGAGCTGGGCCCGATGTCTGGCGCGCGATCTGATTGCAGGTGAACGCCTTGATCTGATTATGGCGTATTTCTCTCCGCCGTTTTGGATGATGCGGCGTATTGGGAAGCTTGCCCGCTTGCGTGGCGCGCGGCTGGTGATGGCGGGCAAAAGCGACAATGGCGCGACTATCCGTGCGAGCCGGGCGCTATATAAATATCTGCTGAAGCGCGACACGGAAATCTGGGAATTCACCGCCTGCAAGCTGCATGAAAAGCTGATCGTCATCGACGATGTGACGTATATCGGCAGTGCCAATTGCGACATGCGGAGCCTCTATCTCAATCTGGAACTGATGCTGCGGATCGAGGATGCCGAGCTGGCCACGCGGATGCGCGAACACATCGGCCATCAGTTGCAGGGATCGCAGGCGATTACCCCGGCGATCCATAAACGCCGGGCCAATCCGATTGCCCGGATACGCTGGTGGTTTGCGTGGTTCGTGGTTTCTGTAGTGGACTACACCGTCACCCGTCGGCTCGATCTGGGAGAATAGCACACGGCGGCGAAAACGGCGGGGGCGGGGTGCGATGCGATCAGGTGTCCGCCAACCTGCCCGGCACCTTTTGCCATTTCAATGCGTTGATCGGATTGAGAAACAGGGAAAGGAACCACATCCATGTCTGCCATCGCGTCTTTTCTGGGCCGCCTGATGCTCGCTTTACTGTTCGTGCTTGCGGGGCTGGGCAAGATTATCGATCCCGGCGGCGCGCAGCAGATGCTGCAGAACGCCGGTCTGCAACCGTGGCTGGCCACGCCGACGGGAATATTCGAAGTGGTTGTCGGCCTGTGCCTCGCAGTGGGAGTGATGACCCGGCTCAGCGCAATCCTGTTGTTTGGCTTTACGCTGCTGGCGACGCTGTTCTTCCATCGCGATCTGGCCGACCCGATGCAGCAGACGATGGCATTGAAGAACATTGCCATCGCGGGTGGATTGCTGGTGGTGTTCGCATATGGGCAGATGCACTGGAGCTACGACCGGATGCGTCTTCGCCGCCGTGGCGAGCGCGATGCGGCGGATGCCAACGCCCGCGCGCACGAGGCGGAATTGCGCGCGGCCCATGCGGAAGGGCGTGCAGAAGGTCGCGCAGAAACAGTTGGGGTGCCCGATCGCGATGGCGATGGACACCCCGGATAAGGGCATAGCCCCAATCGAGTGGCAGACGTGCCGCCTCAGAAACTGAGGCGGACGCTTGCTTCGATATTGCGGCCGGGCAGCGGGGTGTAATCCCGCGTCAGGCTGGTGGCGAGGCGACCGGTTTCGTTGAAGATATTGTCGGCCTTCAACAGCACGGTAACGTTGTTGTTGCCGCTGATCGGGCGCCAGGTCACCGATGCGTTGACGAAAGTGTATGCATCGGTCGGGTTTTCGTTGAGCGCGACTTTGGTCTGTTCGAACGCATGGGCCACTTCGCCGCGCAAGCTGACCTTCCCGACATCGGCCTGAAGCGCACCGAACAGCGACAGCGGCGGGATCATCGGCACGTTGGAGCCATCATCCAGCTTCGCGCGGACGTATGACGCGCGCAGTTCCGATTTCAGGCCGAATCCTTCGCTGTCGTACAGCGGCAGATCGAGTTCACCCTCGGCACCGTAATAATCGGCGTCGCCCTGACGGTATTCATACACCGGACCATCGTCGATCACTTCGCCGGTGTTCTGCTGATAAATGTAATCGTTGAAGCGGTTGTAGAACCCGGTCAGGCTGACTTTGGCCGCACCGATCCGGCCGCGAGCGAACAGCTCACCGCCGACCGCGGTTTCGGACACGAGGTTGGCGTCACCCCGTTCGTAGGTCTGGCTGGATTCGTGATAGCCATCGATGAACAGCTCTTCCGGGCTGGGTGCGCGCGCGACGCGGTTGGCGTTGACGCCCAGTTCCAGCCCTTCCGTCACCATATAGCTGAGGCCGAGCGCACCGGAGAAATTGTCGAAGCTCTTGTGCGCGCCCAGATCGGGGGCCGAAACACCGGCGTGTTCGTATCGTCCGGCAAGTTGCAATTGTAGATCGCCCAGTGGAATCTGCTGCAGCCCGAACACAGCGAACTGGTTGAGCATGTTGCGCGGCAGCAGTTGCTCGTCGCCTTCGATGGCCATGTGGCGCGTGGTGTATTGCACCCCGAGCGAACCCGACCAGCCCGACCGTTCGGCCTGCACCAGTTCGGTGCGGGCTTCGATCCCTTCGACGTTGAAGGTCGTGCCCGGTTCGGTTCCTTCATATTCGGTGTGGGTATAATGGCTGAACGCGACGCGGCTGTTCAGGTGGCTGAACAAGCCATCGCCCAGCGCGAGGTCTGCCCGCAGATCGCCGCGCCACTGGCGCAGGCCGATGTGACCCTCTTCAGGGTCTTCGCTGCCCGGTCGTACCGGTACGCCATAATATGTGTCGTAATATCCAAGCGATGCGCCGAGGCTGCTGTCACCCTGAAAGAACGCCACACCACCGGTCACGCTGTAGGTTTCGGTGGCGCTGTTGGGCAGCACACCGGACTGATTGGCCTGTGACCGCAGCGAACTGGCGAATTCCGGGTTGGTCGCTTCGACTGCGTCCGCCTGACCCAGCAGTTCGGCGCGCCAGGGGGCGGATACCGCATAACCGGGAATCTCGACATCGCCGGTCTTGTGATACGATCCATCGATGTGCGCGGCGAAACCATCGCCCAGCGGGGCGTCGATCGACGCCGCCGCTTGCCGCGAATCCGCTACGGTATTGCCGCTTAGCAATGCGTCGATATGGATCGGTTCGTCCGGCAGGCGGTTGGGAATGCGTTTGTCGATCACATTGACCGCGCCGCCAATCGCCTGACTGCCATAGAGCAGCACGGCCGGACCGCGCAGGATATCGATGCGTTCGGCATTGAATGGATCGATGGCGACTGCGTGATCGTTCGACACGTTCGATGCGTCGATAGAGCCGATCCCGTCGATCAGCAGCTTCACGCGTTCGCCCGAAAAGCCGCGTAATACCGGGCGGGATGCGCCGGGGGCAAACCCGCTCATCGAAACGCCGGGCTGATTGACCAGCACGTCGCCCAACTGGCCCGACAGACTGCGCTGAAGCTCCACACCGCTCAACACGGAAGTGCCCGCCAGCATATCGAGCTGCGACAGGCCGCTGGCGGTCACAACGATTTCATCATTGTGATAATCGTCGTCAGGGGCAGCATTCGCTTTTGCTGCACTGGGGCCTTTGTTGGGAGGCGCATCAGCCTCGCCCGCAAAAGCAGGCGTGGCCAATGCGAGGGCGCTGGAAGCAAGCAGGAGGGCGAGAGCGGGTCGTGCCGCGGGATGATATATAGTCACATGCGCGCCAATAGCGCGCTGAAATCTGAAGGCAAGCCCTTATTGCAGGTGGAAACGACAAACGGCCGATTGTCTGCGACGAACGGCTGCGGGCTGTCAGATCAAGCGGAGCCTACGCCCGGAGGCGCGGCATTTCACCGGGGGCGACCGTCATCACATCCTGCCATTCGGGATGCTTTTGGTATTGCGCGCGGACATAGGGGCACAGAGGGATGATCCTGAACCCACGCGCACGGGCATCGGCAATCAGATAATCGACCAGCCCCCGTGCAGCGCCGGTTCCCCGCAGCGCGTCGGGCGCGCCGGTGTGATCGGCGCTGATCAGATCCGGCCCGCGATGGGTGAAGGTCAGCTCCGCCTCGGCGGCGATGTCATCGACGTGCGCGACATAGCGGCCATGCCGTCCGTCGTCCTCTGTCGCGATGCGGATATCGGCCATGACCTTATCCCTTCGGTTCGGGCAGGGGCGTGAATTCGAGATTGTCGCCGTCGGGCAGCTTCATGCGTTGCTGGCGCCAGTCTTCCTTCGCCTGTTCGATCCGGTCGCGCGATGATGATACGAAGTTCCAGAACAGGAACCGCTCGCCAATCGGTTCGCCGCCCAGCACCATCACCGTTGCCGCTTCCTCGGCCCGGATGGCCACGTCGCCGCCCGGCTGGAGCACGGCCATTTGCCCGGCATGGAGTTTCTGTCCGCCGACTTCGACAGAGCCGATCGCGACATAGACCGCGCGTTCGGTGTACTCGGCAGGCAGCACGCGCCGCGATCCGGGCGCCATATCCAAATGCATATAGAATTGCGGGGAGTGGGTTTTTACCCCGGACTTCATCCCTTCGGTCGCCCCCGCGATCAGCCGTCCGCGAATGCCGTTTTCCTCCCATGTCGGCAGATCGCCGCCTTCGTGGTGAAAGAACGCGGGATCGGTTTCCTCGGCCGCTTCGGGCAACGCGACCCACGCCTGAATGCCATGCATATGTGCGCCGTTTGTGCGGGCATATTCGAAGCGTTCGGAATGGGTGATCCCTTTGCCTGCGATCATCCAGTTGACTTCGCCGGGGCGGATTTCCTGATGGAAGCCAAGGCTGTCGCGATGGGTCATCGCTCCATCGTAGAGATAGGTGACAGTCGACAGCCCGATATGCGGATGCGGCCGCACGTCGAGTTCACGCGGTATGCCGGGGGCGAGATCGACCGGGCCCATATGATCGAAGAAAATATACGGGCCCACGGTTCGCCGGGCATGGAACGGCAAAACCCGCCCCACTTCGAACCCGCCACCCAGATCGTGTTTCCGCTTGTCGATAATACGTTCGATCATGATCGATCTCCCTTGTTCGGCGGTTTCGGGATAGTCACGATCCCGAAACCGCCGTTACTTTGCGTGGTTTTATTGCGCTTCGATTGCTTTGACGAGGTCGCTGATCGCATCGCGCGCGAACCCCAGCGACGGCGCATCGGTCAGCCGCCCGTCGACCAGCTTGTTGTGCACTTCGGCGATGACCACCTGTGGCCGCGCGATGAGTGCGGTCTGGGTGGCGATCAGCGTTTCATGCAGTTGCGACTGGGCACGGACACCGCCGGTGAATGCAGGCGATGCGCTCATGGTGACGGTCGGCTTGCCGGTCAGTGCTGCTTTGCCGTGCGGGCGCGATGCCCAGTCCAGCGCGTTCTTCAACACGCCCGGCAGGCCATAGTTGAATTCGGGGGTCACGATCACCAGCCCGTCCGCTCTGGCGATCGCTTCGCGCAGCGCCGCAACACCGGCGGGCGGCTGATCGGTGTCGAGATCCTGATTGTACAGCGGCACATCGCCCAGCGGGTGCAACGTCAGCGTGACGCCTTCGGGCATTTCGCTCTGTAATGTGCGGAGAATGGCGGTGCTGAACGAAGCTGCGCGCAAGCTGCCCGAGATTCCCAGAAGGTTGATCGGTTTCATGGCTCTGCTCACTTTCCGGAGGCGTTCTGCTGCTGCAGCTTGAATTCCGCTTCGAAATGCAGCGTCACATCGTCACCCAGCATCGGCAACCCGTACGAAACGCCGAATTCGGAACGCTTGATGCGGGCGTGACCGTCGAAGCCGACCGAGTATTTGCCATCGACCGGGTTGACGCCAGCCTGATTGAAATCGGCCAGAATTGTGATCGGCTTGGTCACTCCGCGCAGTGTCAAATTGCCGTCGATCTCAGCGGAATCGGCATCGACCATGCGAATGCGACTGGCTGTGAATTTGGCGGTCGGGAATGTAGCGGTGTCGAGGAAGTCAGCGGTTTTCAGATGGTGATCGAGCGCCTGATTCAACGTGCCGACACTGTCGGTTTCCACTGTAGCGTTAAGCGTGCTGGCCGACGGCGTTTTCGGATCGAGCTTCAGCGTCGCGGACACATCGGTGAACTGGCCGACATAGCTGGAAAAGCCCATGTGGCTGACCGACCAGGTGATTTTGCCATGCGAAGGATCGAGCACATAAGTCCCCGCGCGCACAGCGGCGGGATCGTGCACGATGGTATCGGCGGTCTGGCCAATGGCTCCGGCTGAAACCCCGGCAAGTGCCAGTGCGGCGACGAACACAAATTTCTTTTTCATTGAATGCTCCGTTGGTTGGGCGGCGGCGCAATGCGATCTGCGCCGCCGACTGAAGGGGATTGATATTCAGCTTGCGTCGACGAGGACGATTTCACTGTCTTCGATGGCTGTCACCATGATTGTATCCAGATCGCTGATCGCAGCACCATCGCGGGCATTGATCCGCACACCGTCGATTTCGATTATGCCGGTCGCAGGGACCAGATAGCCCTTGCGATCCTTGCCAATGCGGTATTCGGCCGTTTCACCGGCTTTCAGTGTAGCGGCAACCACACGGGCGTCGGTTCTGATCTTCAGGGCATCGGCATCTTCTGTGAAGCCCGAAGCCAGCGTCACGAAACGACCGGCCCGATCCGCTTTGGGAAACGGACGCATCCCCCACGACGGCTGACCGCCGCGCTCTTTGGGGATGATCCAGATCTGGAACAGTTCGGTCGGTTCGTCTTCCAGATTGTATTCCGAATGCATGATCCCGGTGCCCGCGGACATAACCTGAACGTCTCCGGCGCCTGTGCGGCCGACGTTGCCCTGGCTGTCCTTGTGCGAGATTGCCCCTTTGCGGACATATGTGATGATTTCCATGTCCGAATGGGGGTGAGTGGGAAAACCCGTTCCCGGCTGGATAATGTCATCGTTCCACACACGCAGGTCGCCCCAGTGCACACGTGCCGGGTCGTAGTAATTCGCGAAGGAAAAATGATGCTTGGCGTTAAGCCAACCGTGGTTGGCACCGCCCAGGCTATCGAAAGGTCGAAGGTCGATCATCGGTTTGCTCCCATGACTGGTGCGTCTTTGTTGTTGCCAATCTAGGGAAGACTGTGATGTAAAGAAATAGAACCATTAGAAACATGTCGGTGAAAATTATTACATGTCAAAACTGCCTGATCTCGATGCCTGGGCAATTTTCGCTCGTGCGGCCGACCTTGGTTCCTTTGCTCGCACGGCGGACGATCTGGGACTGTCCAAGCCGACTGTTTCCAAAGCGGTTACCCGTTTGGAGCAGCGACTGGGCGTTGCGCTGTTCCACCGGACATCGCGTCAGATCGCGCTGACTGAAAGCGGCGAAGCGGTGCTCGATCGAGCACGCCGCATTCTGGCGGAGGGGGAGGCTGCGGAGGCGGAGCTGTCGGCACAGGCTGACATGCCAAGCGGGACAGTGCGAATGACAGCGCCGATGTCGTTCGGGATCAAGCGTCTCGGCCCGATCCTGTCACGTTTCCTGGAAATTTATCCTGACGTTGCCTTCGATCTCGAACTGAGCGACGCGCGGGTGGATGTTATTGCAGGCGGTTTCGATCTGGCGCTGCGGATCGGTACGCTGAACGATTCGTCGCTGCGTGCGCGCCGGTTGTGCACCGTGCGCCGACCGATAGTGAGCGCGCCTGAATATATGGAGCGGGTTGGCTGGCCGGTCCATCCGCGCCAGCTCGAAGGAATGGAGGCCGTTTGTTATTCCAATCTGTCCAGCCCGGATGTCTGGCATCTGAAGCACCCGACCGAAGGTGAGTACAATATCCGCATGGCCGGGCGGTTTCGTTCGAACAATGCGGATATCGTGGTTCCCTGGCTGGTGTCGGGGCAGGGGGTGGCGGTGCAGCCTGAATTCGTGGTGCAGAAGGAACTCGACGAAGGCTCGCTCGTTGAAATTCTGCCGGGATGGAGCCTCGAACCGATCAGCCTCTATGTCGTTACACCGCCGACGACATTACGCCCGGCGCGGGTCAGAGTGCTGATTGATTTTCTGGTCGATAATCTGGCGGAAAATTGCTGACACCGGCAGGACCGGCCATCGATCCGGGCGTTATTGAGGCCGCAATGCGATGGCCGAAGCCCGTTCCGATGCATGCGCTTATCGCGCGCGGGTCCACACTTTGGTGCGGCAGAAGATGGCGACGCATCCCTTCACCTGCAGCTTACCGTCAGCCTGTAGCTTCAATTTGCCAGAACTGGCACCGTCACCGGTTTCGGGGTCATACACCGGCCCGCCGGTCCAGTTGGTCGGCCCTCCGGTGAAATCGCGCAGGACAACCAGCCCTTTCAGCCGGCGGGTGCGGAGGTTGGGGTCCGAATTGCGGACATCGCGCAGATCGGGATTGGTGCGAAGCCGTGCGGCGTCGACGATTTTGCCGCAATAGGCCTTGCCACAGCGATATATCTCGACTTTGCCGCCTTCGCTGCCGGTGTTCCACAGCCCGGTGATATCCCCGCTCTGGGCCGCCGCCGGGGAAAGCGGTAGCAGCCCCAGCGTGCACGCCAGGGCTATCGTTTTAAAGCTCTTCATGCAGTGGCTCCTTTGGCGTCGCTGAGCGCGAGATCCTTTAGTGCGGCTTTCAGCAAGTGACGATCGTCGACCTGCCAGGGGTGAAATCCGGGCCGCATATAAGCGAATACTTCGCCCAGCAATTTCCGCATGGGGCCGGGGCGGCCATACAGATAGGACAACAGTTTCAGCCAGGTCGTCAGATCGTTTTTGCCATCCTGCCGTAGCAGATCGGCGGTATTGCGATAAATCACATAATGGAACCGCATGCTGGTGACCGCCATAACGGTGCTGCGCTTCAGCCACCGCCGGAAACGAGTCATTTTCCGGGTCGCGACAAGATAGGTGTCGAAGGCGACGGCCTTGTGCTCGACTTCCTCGATCGCATGCCATTTCCACAAGCGTGCCGGTTCCGCGCTGGCGCCTTCCAGATGCGCCGGGTCGGACAGCAGATCATGCGCCAGTGTGGCGGTGAAGTGTTCCAGCGCACACGTCGCGGCCAGTTGCTGCAGCGGCGAACGACGCTTGGCCCAGTTGATGGTGCGGGCGGCGCGTTCTTCCAGCGGGGCGATATCGAACCCTGCATCGCTGGCCTGCCGGTTGAATACGACATGTTCGCGGGTGTGCATCGATTCCTGATAGATGAAATCCTGAATCTGCTCCCGCAGTTCTTCCGGCGCTTCGTCGCGGTAATGCCGCACTGCGGTCATGAAGAATTTTTCGCCCACCGGGAAAGTGGATGAAAGCGCGTTAAAGAAAGCCGTCCGGCCCGCGTCGCCCCCGTGCCACCAGCGTTCGAGACTTCTGTTTCTACCAAACCGCACATCGCGTTTTTCGATCACGAGGTCGGCGGGGCTGCTTATGCTGCTTGCCATCATGGAACTCCTCTTCGAATCAAATTGACATCAATGTAAATATCAAAACTGAGATGTATGGCAAGTGAATAGTTTCAGCCGGGCCTGCTGCGGGGCCTCAGCGGAGTGGCATTTCCCCATATCGCGTAAATGACGAATAAATATGCATAAAAAACAGTGTCATAACGAACTGATTGACATAGTTGTTAGTAATGATAACTTTCGAATCGCTGGATCGGGAGGGCTTCGTAACAGAAAGCCCGTCCTAAACTTGGGTAGGGCGATTCGTTCCCGCAAAGGGGCTCTCGCGGTCCAGTTTGAGGAGGTTCGCTGCTGGCTAGAATTCGGCTCATAAAGAGCTGAGCGGCACGTCAGCGGCGGCAATACGGGGAGAGGATATGAAGGGAAGTTTTCTTGCTCGTGCAGCTTGCACGACGAGTATCGCTGCTATTGCTGTGCTGGGGGCTACACCGGGTTACGCACAGGAAGGTGAGGAATCGGCTGCCCCCGCGGCGGGCGTCGAGGCGGCAAAGCCCGCGCAGGATGGCAACACGATCATCGTGACCGCGCAGAAGCGCGAGGAATCGATCCTCGATGTGCCGATTGCCATCACGGCGATTTCGGCGGATGCGCTCGATAGCCAGAAGATCGAGGGCGGATCGGAGCTGCTCCGCGCGGTGCCCAACGTCAACTTCTCCAAATCCAACTTCAGCATGTACAACTTCTCGATCCGCGGGATCGGGACCAAGGCGATTTCGGCATCCTCCGACCCGGCAGTCGCGGTCAGTTTCAACAACACGCCGCTGATCCGCAACCGTCTGTTCGAATCCGAATTCTTCGACATGGCGCGGGTCGAGGTGCTGCGTGGGCCGCAAGGCACGCTGTATGGTCGCAACGCCACCGGCGGGGTGGTGAACCTGATCCCGGCGATGCCGACATCGCAATTCGAAGGGGAGATCAAGGGCGAAGTCGGCAACTATGACACACGCCGCATGAGCGGAATGGTCAACGTGCCGCTGGGCGATACGCTGGCGGTGCGCGCATCCGGCGCATGGACCAAGCGCACCGGCTTCGATTACAACACCTATACGCAAAAGCACGTCAACGGCCGCGATCTGTGGTCGACCAGAGCGATTGCGGAATGGACCCCCAGCGACCGGTTCAGCGCCAATTTCATCTGGCAGCACTTCGAAGAAGACGACAACCGTTCGCGTACCGGCAAGAGCCTGTGTACCCGCGATCCGGGCAAGACGATGATCGGCGACACGCCGGTGGTGGACGGGCCCTATGATTATGTTCCACTGGCGTCGAAATTCAGTCAGGGCTGTCTGCCCGGTTCGCTTTATGACGATGCCGCCTACGGTGCACCGAACGCAGAGGCATTGGCATTTATTGCAGCTGGGCGCATTGTATTGCCGATGGGAACAGATCCCAGTACGGATATGCCAAGATACGCGTTTCTTCCCGGCGATCCTTTTGGCAATGTCACGCAATCGAAGAACCTTCGTGAGATTGCGACCAGCTATGATCCGGTCTTTCGTGCAAAAAACGATATCTTCCAGCTGAATATGAATTTCGACGTGAGCGACGAGGTTCAGCTGATCTCGCAGACAGCATATGCGAAAGATCGTTACTATTCCTCGCAAGACTACAATCGCTTCGTATCTGCGCCAATCTTTGAAGATAGCTCTGGTCTTACTGACGGATCTGGTATTCCGATAAGCCAGGACTTCGCCTCGCCGGGTGGCATTTTTGTCGATCCGCAACTGGGCCCATCGAATCGCTTGCTATCTGTTGATTTGAGCAGGTCACGTAATCGACAGTGGTCTCAGGAATTCAGGATTCAGTCTGATTTTTCAGGCGATTTTAACTTTAATATCGGAATGAATTATCTGAATTTTAAATCTACTGATGAGTATTTTGTATTTAATAACGCTTTCTCGTTTATTGCATATAACCTTTATAACAGGAAGGGCGGTAATGATAAATATTATGACTGCCAGCCAACAACTACCGATGTCGATTGCGTCTATGTCGATCCCAATCCGATCGACAGCCTGAACGAACTTGGTCACAATTACTTTCTCAGCCGCAATCTGATCGAAACGGAATCGTGGGCGATTTTCGGGGAGGCGTATTGGAACGTCGCCAGCAATGTGAAAATCACCGCAGGCCTTCGTTTCACCAAGGACACCAAAACATCGACCCCTGTGCCCAGCCAGTTGCTGCTCGGCGCCGGAACCAATGGCAGCAGCGGCGGTTCGGTCGCGGGCGGTTACCCCGAAGGTACGCCGATTGTGCAGAAATGGTCGGAGCCGACCGGTCGCCTTGTGATCGACTGGCAGCCAGACCTTGGCTTTACCGACGATACGCTGATTTATGGATCGGTGTCGCGTGGTTACAAGGGCGGAGGCACCAATCCGCCGCGCCCGGATATCGATCCGTTCGTGGTTCAGTATCAGCCGCTGCCCGGAACGTTTAAGCCGGAATATATCACTGCGTTCGAAATCGGCACCAAAAACAGCTTCGACGGTGGGCGGTTCACGCTGAATGCGACGGCGTTCTACTACGATTATCAGGACTATCAGGTCTCGCAGATTGTCGATCGCATCTCGCTGAACGAGAATTTCGATGCGACCAGCTGGGGCCTCGAATTCGAAGCGGCCTGGCGTCCTTCGCGTGCATTCCGGGTCGATGCCAATCTTGGTTATCTGAAAACCCGCCTGAAAGAAGGCGCGCAATCGATCGACGTGATGAACCGTACGCAGGGGAACGAGGACTGGGTTCTGATCCGGCCCTGGCTGCAGGTTCCATCGAACTGCATCGCACCGCGCGATTTGGTTGAAACTATTCTGGCCAGCCCGCTTACGACATATGGGGGCATTGGCTTCCCGGCACTTGGTGCACTCTGTGGCGGTTCACAGGAATTGGGCACCTTCACGCCGGGCAGTCCGGGCGTTCCACTCTATCAGTTCTATGGCTTCGAATATAATCCGCTCACCGATGCGCCCAATGGCGGGCGGGGTTTCTATGCCGATCTGGAAGGGAACGAACTGCCCAATGCGCCACGCCTGACGTTCAATATCGGTGCCCAGTACACCGCATTTATCAATGGCGGCGATTGGGAACTGACCTTCCGGGGCGATTACTATCGCCAGTCGGAAAGCTTTGCCCGCGTGTACAACACCGAATACGACCGGCTGAAGGGGTGGGGCAATGCCAACCTTGCGATCACGCTGACACGTCCGGCATCCGATCTGGCCTTCCAGTTCTACGTCAAGAACGTGTTCAACGACGCGCCGATCACCGATTTCTTCACCAACAGCGACGATTCCGGCCTCAGCACCAATGTCTTTACCCTCGACCCGCGTATCTATGGGTTCAATGTAACGAAACGGTTCTGACAGGACGCCGGGCCGCGCGGTTGCTGCATGGGGGGGCAGCAGCCGCGCAGTTCGTACGATACAGTATTGCTTCCGCGTATGACTGTGGTCGCGTAGCGGCCTATATTAAGTAAGCGTAAGTTGTTATCTTACTTCACTGCACTGCTTAATATACTCATGACATGAATAAATGTGGGTTAAACGATTTTTACTATAAATTAATATTGACATCATTGTCGAATTTTGTACTCTGAAACAGCATCGATACGAATCGATGCATCCACAATGATGGAGAGGATGAATGATGAAAAAATTTGGATATCTTATCGGTGCCGTTGCCCTTTGTGGCGCGCAGCCGGCACTGGCGGATACTTACACGCCTGCCAGCACTTCGACATTTTCGGGTACATCGGTGAAGGTCCAGAAGGACGGAGCGGAATATACCTGCACTCTGACCGTCAATGTCGATGCGACTGCCGGGTCAAGTGCAACCGCTACTGCTTCACTTAGTGGCGGATTTCCCTGCGGGCTTATTTCTGTCTCGGGGACGGGGTCTGTCGATTTTGATGGCACCTATCTGACCATTAGCGGACTCACGATCGATCCGCCCATCAGTTTGGGTGTCTGCACTGGCCCGATCAAGACTGTCTGGGGCGGTAACTCGGCATCGCCGCGCACGATCACGCTCAGCAAGCCGCTTTCGAACTCGACTGCCACTTCGGGAGCAGACTGCAAAATGGTAGGCACGCTGACGCAGACTGGCGGCGCAGCAGTCAGCATCACCCCGTGATGTAAACTCTCCTGAGCAATCCCAGTTGCTCAGCCTTAAAGGCGCGCGCTTGCCGCGCGCCTTTTTTGGCTTGCTGGCGGCGCGGTGCATATAGTGCGAGCGGACACGCCGTGATTATTGAGGTCGAGCAATAACGGACCACAGCCGATCGGAGTTCATCACACTGCGGCAAGCGATGCGGGCCCGTTTGCCGATGGCACGCACTCGCCCGGTGCAGGCCGCTTCACTAGTGTTTGCCTGTGTCGTGGCCGTCTGGCCGAACGGTTCGGTTCTGGCGAAAGAGCCTGCACCCGCCGCAACCTCCGAAGCGCGCGAAAATCCCGATCCCCATGCCAGCGACCCGGCAGGGCATATCGTGGTGAAAGGCAGGCGTTGGGGGCAAGCTGAAATCGCCGCAGAATCGGTGATAGACGAAAACGCCATCGATTCATTTTCCGCCACAACGATTGGCGAATTGCTCGACAGGATGGCTTCGTTGATCGACAGCAGGGGGCAATCGCCGGAATTGCTGGTCAACGGCAAACGCATCACCAATCCCGCCGAGCTCAAGGACTATCCCAAAGAGGCGCTGGCTCGCATTGCCGTCCTGCCCAAAACAGCGGCGGCGGTGTATGGGTTCGAACCGGAAAAACGGGTCGTCAATCTCGAACTGAAGCGCAAGTTCGCCAGTTGGCAGATACAGTCGGAGGTCGAGATGCCGACGGCAGGCGGTCGGCGTAATGCGACACTGAGGATGGGGCGCTTCATCATCGATGGCGACACCCGCTGGAACATCGGCGCGAATGTCGCGGACGAAACCGAATTGCTTCGCAGCGAAAGGCAGGTGCCGGTTCAGCCCGCCGCGCAGACGCTTCTCGATGCGCTTGGGGCCGGGGGTGCCGGGATCGATCCCAACCGATATGAATCGCTGTTCCCACGCAGCAATGCGCAGGGTTTCAACGCCAGCGTCACGCATCCGGTGGGCGCCTTTTCGGCCTCGGCCAATTTCTCTGCCGGTCGCAGGGAAAGTGCCCAGACGATCGGGATGCCGGTGGCGATCGTGCAGGCCCCCGCCGGGGAGGATTATGGCTTGCTCGCCGCTGAGGAAGCTCTGGAAAACCGGCAGCGATCCGAAAGTATCAGCACCGGCCTCTCGCTGTCGGGCCCGGTCGAAGGCTGGCAAACCAGCCTCGGCTTTCGCTACAGCGTGAATTGGGCGAAGTCTGCGCGCGATGTCGGCTACGATGTTACTCCGTTGCAGCAACGCATCGACGATGGGGCGGAATGGCCGCTCGGTGCGGACCAGTGGGGCAATCTGCCTTTGTTGACCGATCGCCTGGCGTCGACAAGCGAAGTCTATAATCTGTCACTGACGGCAAGCCGCCCGGTGGCCGACTTGCCCGCAGGCCCAATGCGGACAAGCGTTTCGCTGAATGCGAACAGGTTTCTGACGAATTCGTCATACTTCGATGCCGATGCGAACCAATGGTCGGGCTCGCGTTCGTCTCGCTATCAGTTCGATGGTCTGGTGTCGCTCTCTCTGCCGGTTGCCAGCAGAGGGGCTGGCGTGCTGGACGAGATTGGCGATCTGACGGCAACGATGTCCGGCGCATTCCGCAAAGTGACCAAGGCAAAAACGAATTACCGGCTGAGCGGCGCGCTGGACTGGTCACCGGCCAGCTTTGTGAACCTGAGAACCGCTTATTCGCGGGAAAACGTAGAGCCGGGGTACGAACAGTTATTCGGGCCTCGGATGGAAATCGTGAATCGCGTGTTCGATTTTCGCCGCGATGAATATGTTCAGGTGCTCTACCGTTTTGGCGGTAATCCCGATCTGGCAGGGGGGACCGCACAGAACCTGTCGGCCGATCTGTCGCTGATGCCGTTCGGGCCGGGCTCGGTTATGTTCAACCTCGGTTATCGCCGCTCGGTCACCAATGGCGGGATTTCATCGCTGCCCGATCTGACGCCTGTGGTCGAGGCGGCCTTTCCGGACAGGATCATTCGCGATCCTTCGGGAAAGCTGGTGCTGGTCGATGCAAGGGCAATCCGTATCGCATCGGAGCGGAGCCAGCGGCTTACAACAGGGCTTTCATTCAGATGGACCGAGAAGCCCCCCGCGCTTCCCAGCGAAGCGGAGGAGGTATCCCCTGCCTTCGCGCCCTGGACCGTTACAGCATCGCTCACCCATCAATGGAGCCTCCAGAGCCAGACGCAGATACGGCCGGAACTGGCCATCATCGACCGGCTGGAAGGGGGAGGACAGGCGCGCCATCGTGCCGATTTCCAGCTGAACGTGGGACGCAAGGGGCTCGGCGCCAGCGCGAGTGCAAGCTGGAACGGCCCGGCCTATGTGCTGGGGGCCGGGGGGGCGATCTATCGCTACTGGCCGTCGACAATGTTCAATCTCGGCGGCTTTATCGAGCCGGGATCGATTTTCGGGGCAGATGGGCAGAAGAAATGGATCGACGCGCTGAAACTGTCGGTCGACATCCAGAACCTGTTCGACAGTCGGAAGGTTATTGAATCGCCTGGCAGACCTGACGGATTTTCGCGCGACGAACTCGATCCGCTGGGGCGAACAATTCGGTTTACGATCAATACAAGCTTCTGAACCCTTGCCGCCCACCTGACACGCAGCGGGGCAGGCCGTTCAGCGGGGCATCGCAATCAGGAACGGCAGCATGTTGGTGGTGAGCTTCCGCATCTCATCGTCTTTCAGGCCCAGCATTTCGCGCAGGTGAGGCCCGATCACGGCATCGCCGAATGCGGCGATTGCAATAGTGAGCACCACGCCCTTCACGCGTTCTTCCGCCTCGGGTTCGGGGATCTTTTCGGCAAATGCCGTGACCAGCGATTGCACGGCGTTGCGGATCGGCTCCAGATGTTCGAAATCCCGCGCCAGCACGATCCACGCAGCAAGCTGCCCCGCACCGCCGGTGTCAAACGCTTCGAACACCTGCTCGATAACGCTGCGCTGGGCATTGGGGTCGTCCCTGATTTGAACGACAGCGCTTTCCAGCGCATCGGCCAGATCGTCGACCATGGCGCCCATCAGCGAGGCTTGCAGGCCTGCCGCCGAGCCGAAGTGGTGGAGGACATTGCCGTGCGACATGCCGACCCGTTTGCCGACATTCGAGACGGTAACGGCACCGGGCCCACCTTCCAGCAAGAGAGAGCGCGCGGCGGCAATGCCCTCTTCCCGGGCCTCTTCAGCGCTGCGCTTTCTCCGGCGTGTTTTCTTCGGCGTCGCGCTTGCGCGGGCGTACCGGCCGCGGGTTACGACGGGGGAGGCGGTATCGTTGTCGCCCCCGCTGCTATCCGCCTTATCGATCCTGTCGCTTTTCTTCATTCCGCCCTCATACGCTCACTCTCCCGACTGGTAAATCCGCCGGGATTTCCGCCTGTTGATTGTGGGATGGGAGCGGAAGATGCTACGGGATAAGCAGATAAACCTTCGAAATATCAAGAGTAAATGCCAAAAGCCGAACCGATCCGGCAATGGCGATGCTCGCTTATGGGGGAGAGCTGCCCACTGGAGCCAGCGTATGGAGTCGAGCTGTCCGGCAGATATCAGTGCAGCCACGCCTTCCATGCCCGACTGGCTATGGTGGCCTTGTTCGTCACCATCCGTGCCGGGATACCGTGGGTGTCTGCAAAGTGCATGGCTCGCTCCGGGCCCAGTACCAGCAGGAGTGTGGCAAGCCCATCGGCCTGCATGCAGCCGGTGTGGAGCACCGACACCGACAGCACATCGTCTGCAACCGGAAGCCCGGTTTGTGGGTTGAGCGAGTGCGACCACGATCGCGCGTCCGCCTCTCGCCGGCGGCGATAATTGCCCGATGTGGCGATTGCCCAGCCACACAGCCCGATCCGTGCTGTCGGGGCGTCGCTGTCTGGCGGGGTGTCGAGATCGACCCACCAGGGCAAGCCATCGGCCTGCACCCCGATCCCGCGCAGCTCTCCGCCGATTTCCAGCAGGGCATGGCGCACACCGATCTGTTCCAGCGCGTCTATCCCGAAATCGACCGCGAACCCCTTGGCGATGGCGGACAGGTCGAGTTGCAGGCCACCGGGCTGAACCAGTGTGCAATCGTTGTGCGACAGCGCGACATTGCGCCAGTTCAGCTTGCGGGTGGCCTGCGCCGTTGCGGGACCGGGCATCGCCGCCGGGGCGGGTACGGCACCGAAGCCCCACAGATCGCTTGCCGCGCCCAGTGTGGGGTCGAACGCGCCATCGCTGACTTGTGCGAGGGTCAGAGCACAATCGAGCACATGCGCGAACGGGCGGGAAAGAGAAAGCGTTGTGCCGGGGGCAGCCCGGTTGAACCGGCTGATTTCGGATTCCGGTTCCCACTGGCTCATCTGCGCGATGACAGTGGCGAACCGCTGTTCCAGCGCCCGCACGATCTGCGTGTCACTGATTTCGGGCGGGGCCACTGCGGACAGGCTCCAGCTTGTGCCCATCGTGTCTCCGCAGAGCGTCAGCGTTCGCCCGTTTTGCAGCGGACGCACACGATCCGGGTTGAGATTGGGGGGAAGCAGCAGTTCCGCCACTTCCCCTCCATCGGTATCCGCAGGCGGGTGCATCAGAGCGGCAGGAACTCCAGCACCCCTGTGTAAGACGCGCGGTGAGGGATGCCGTCCGCGCCGCCTTCTTTGGTGGAGCCGGTTTCGATATAGTACATGCCCGGTGTCGCGGCGGTCAGTTCGACCTGGCCATCGGCGTCGGTCGTCAGCGTCTGAATACCTGCGTCATCGCGGTAACGTGTGCCTTCTTTGACGAATTCGACTTCCAGCCCGGCCGCGGGCGCACCATCGAGCAGGAAACGCACCGTTGCGGGTTCGGTGGCGACGAGATCGTTGGGATGTGTCACCGGAACCATCTCCAGCCCGCGACCGGTCGGCGCCAGTGCGGTATCGGTGGGCGCGCCCAGTGTCACGAATGTTTCGGTGCGCGAGCTGGCTGCGCTGATCCGCACATCGGTGGCCCCTTCGGGTACGGAGGCGCGCGCTTCGCTGACAGTCGCGGCGCGCAGGCGGTGACGTTCTCCGCCGAGCTGGTAGAAGCCCATCGCACCATCGCTGGCGAGCGCGATGCGATATGTGCCCTGCGCTTTCAACGGCACGTCGAACACACTGCGATAGCGGGCCGAGCCGACGATCTCGGGCTGGACTGCCGCGCCATCGGGGCCAGTGATCTGCAAACTGTCGAGCGGCATGGCCCTATGGTCAAACACGAACAGTTCGTTGGATGCAGCGGCATCGACGCTGACGGTTTCGGTTTCGCCCGACAGAACAGTGGCGGACGGCAACAGCCAGCGGCGATGCGCTTCCGCAGGGGTGGAGACAAGCGCGCCAAGGCCAAGTGCCAGGACGGCGGCGATCAGGCTGGATCGTTGGAACATGATGATACCTCTCGAAATAGTGTCTGTTCGAAATCGTGTCAGGGTTTGATGGTCAGCCGGACAGTGCCGAGCTCTTTCGTGCCTTTGGCGGACGCGGTCTGGCTGCCCTTTGGCGGCCATTGGAAGGGGACGCTCAGAACTTCGCGGCCGCCGACTTCGCGCGCGGCTTCCACGCGCAGTTTGTAAGAGCCGGGGCGCAAGTTGCCGAGCGGGCGGGAGCCTTGCTTGAAATTGACGGTGTGGCGACCCGGCGGCTGGGTCGGGCCGCTGACACCGTTGACCGGCATTTTCAGCGTCCGGCCCGTGCGGCGCCACCAGGTCCGCAGATCGGGCAACCACTTGGTCGGATCGTCGCCGCGCAGGTCCATGTCATACCAGACATCGAGATTGGCAACCGCCTTGCCCGCTGCATCTTCAATCCAGATAGCGATGTAGGGGTTGTGGTATTCAGCGACGCGCAGGCGTGGAATTTCGACGCTGACACTCATGGTCTGTGCGCTTGCCGGGGTGGCAATCGCGCCAGTGGCCAGGCCGGTGACGATACCTGTGCCGAGAATGGAGAAAGTTTTACGCATAGTTCGGCTCCAGACGTTCAATGCATCAGAAAAATCAGGAGAAAGAGCGGGATGATGACCCCCGCCCCTACGATCGGCCAGGTCGCGCGGCGCTTTTTTGCGTGAAGCTGAAGCAGCAGCAGGCCGGTCAGGCTGAAAATGACGCAGGCTACTGCGAAAATATCGATGAACCACGACCATGCGGTGCCGGTATCGCGCCCTTTGTGCAGATCGTTCAGATAAGCGATCCAGCCCCGGTCGGTGTCTTCGAACAACACCGCGCCAGAGCTGCGGTCGATCGCCACCCAGCCATCGCCGCCGGGGCGGGGCAGGGGGATGTACAGCTCGTCCGCGCTCCATTCGTGCGCCCGCCCCGACGCGTCGATCCCGAATTCCCCGTCGAGCCAGCGCGACACGGCTTGCGGCACCGGGGTGTCGCGCCCGGCGCTATCGGGTACAGCGGCCAGCGTTGCACGCACATCGTTCGGCAGCGTGCCTTCCTGGCTGACCACCGCGGGCTCGCTCTCGATCGAAGCGGCGTGGTTGAGCGTGATGCCGGTGACCGCGAACAGGATCATCCCCACCAGACAGATCGCGCTGCTCATCCAGTGCCAGGTGTGGAACTGGCGCACCCAGAAGGCGGAAAATCCGCCTCTCTTGCGTTTGCCTTTCGCTGGCGGTGCGGCCTTGCGGCTCTGTGTGATCGTTTGCGGGTTCATCTTCGGTGTATCGCGAGGTGCCATTCAATCCTGCACAGGTGGCTGGATAGAGATTGATAATCAATAGCAATAAGTGGCCGATGCGCCTGTGCTCGCGAAATTCCGCTCGCATTGGGGCGCATCGGCCTGTTCGCCTCAGAAACGTGCGTTCACGCTGATCCAGTAACTGCGGGCTTTGTCCTTGTTATTGTAATCGTCCTGATAGCTGGGTTCCCACCCGCCATTGCCATCGCTGACGAAATCGGTCTGGTAGCTGGTGAAATCCTGATTGAGCAGGTTGTTCACACGGCCGCTGAGCGTGACATGCTCGTTGATCCGATACTGCGCGCCCAGATGCAGGACTTTGTAGCTTTTATAATAAAGCTGTTTGCCGGTCAGGGTATCCACCCCGCGATACCGCCGCGACCGCAGTTCGCCCATCAGCTGAGCGGACAGGCCATCGGTGATTTCCCATGCCAGTGTGGCGTTCGCCATGTGCCTGGCCGAATTGGTGAGCGGCAGGCCTTCGTTCGCCCCGCTCAGCTGTTCGCTGTCGGTCAGGGTATAGTTGGCGCGCAGCAACAGACCGTCGAGCAGTTCGTATTGCCCGGCAACTTCGACGCCCCGCAGCCGTGCCTTGTCGATATTGACCGGCTGGTTCAGGCTGCCGACCCCAAGGATTTCCCAATAGGATCCCAGATTGGCGCAGGGGCGCACACCACCGGTTTCCGCACACGTCTGGGTGACCGGTGTTCTGACGATCTTGTTATTGAAATCGTTCTGGAACACCGTGACGTTGAAATTGTGGCGATTGGACGGTGCGGTCCAGTACACCGCCGCTTCCAGATTGGTGCTGGTTTCCGGCTCCAGATCGGGGTTGCCGGTCCACGGGCTGGTGCCCTGTCCGCCAAAGCCGGTGATACCGTCGTAGAGGTCGGTGGTCTTGGGCGTCTTGTACCCGGTGCTGACCCCGCCCTTCACGGTCCAGCTCGGCGAAATCGCATAGACGGCATAGAGCCGCGGGCTGACATGGCCGCCGAACGTGTCGTGATTGTCATACCGGATACCGCCGGTGATCGTCAGGCTTTCGACCGGCGACCAGTTGTCTTCCGCGAACAGCGACCACATCTTTTGCTTCTGGTAGGCCTGCAGGCCTTCGGCACTGCTTTCGAGGCCGAACACCCCGTCTTCCAGTTCGCCATCGATATATTGGCCGCCGACCACGAAGCGGTGATTGCCCGCAAAGCCAGCGACCGGGATGTCGAGCCGGGCATCAAGCGTGTACTGGCTGCTTTCCAGCGCCCGGTGGGGGCGGGGGAGGAATGCTTCCAACTGGGCGTATTGCGCCTCGGTCAGATTGGAAAGCGATGCGCCGTTGCATCCGGCAGAGCGACCGCCGGCAACACAGGCGGCATCCCACAGCCCCTGCAAGGCAACGCGTTCGGCGACCGAGAACGGCAATGTGCGCCCCTTGTTGCTGGTCTTCACATACGCGAGTGAGACGAAGCTGCGGACTTTGCCCCATTCGCCCTGATGGGTCAGCGCCCAGTTCATGCGATCGAACTTCTGTTCTTCGGCATAGCCGGTGCGCGGAGCGACCACGCCGCCGCGCGCCAGCCAGATCCGTTCGATGCTGTCCACTGTGCCCAGCGGATAGCTGGTCGCGCCGCTGACCGGATCGGTGGTGGGGGTGTTATCGTATTTCTGTTTGGAAATATCGTAATCGAGCGTCACGGTCTGCGTATCGCTCGGGGTCCATTTGAGCGTGGCGCCTACGCTTTTGTTGGTGTTGTCCACTGTCTTGCCACCGGCGCCAAAGCCCAGGCTGCGAACATGCACCCCGCCGTCGGGATCGATCGCGGTATCGTATTCCGGGTTGGACGCGATGCGTTCGTAAATCGACGCGCGCACGCTGAGCCCCAGTGTGCCCGGAATGATCGGCCCGCTGGCGGCGATGTCGAATGTCATATCGTCGCCGAAGTTTTCGTCTTCCTGCAGCGAACGGCCGAAGGTTGCCGAACCTGTCCAGCGATCCATCACTTTCTTGGTGATGATGTTGATAACCCCGCCCAGAGCGTCAGCACCATACAGAGTGGAGGCCGGGCCGCGGATCACTTCGATCCGCTCGATCGTGTCCAGCGGGGGTACGTGGTTGAACTGGTTGCCCCCGAAATTATTCGGATAGATATCGCCGTGGTTGTTCTGGCGTTTCCCGTCGATCAGGATGAGCGTGTAGTCCGAACCCATGCCGCGAATACTGATCGTGCGCTGGCCGGTCTTGTCGGATGTTTCGCCTACATCGACCCCTTCCAGATCGCGCACTGCGTCGATCAGAGTGATGTACGGGCGGCGCTTGATCTCTTCGGCGGTGACCACGCTGATGCTGGCCGGGGCGTCGGTGATTTTCTGTTCGAAGCTGGATGCGGTCACGACGATGGTGTTGCTATCGCTGTAAGGTCCGGCGTCGTCAGCGTCTTCGGCGGCTGCAGGCACGGCACAAAGCGCGAACCCAAGCGCGAGAGCGCCCGCGCCCGATGACAGAGTACCGTGGAAATTTGACAGAAACTTCTTCATTTGCCCCTCTTGCTATTGCGAATGGCTTGCATTTGCGAGAGGGCGTTGGCGGCTGCATGATGCGCGGTCAATCGATTCGGAAGTGCGAGAAACATTTTGTTACAGTTGGCGCAGGGGATCGGCGTGCCGAACGGACGGAAGGGCTTATTTTCGCCGCGTGGCAACGCAGGGGCGCTGGCGTGACACGGCCCGCGCATATCGTGGTGGTGGAGGATGATGCGCCGCTGCGCGCGTTGCTGACGCGGCTGCTGGGCGAACACGGCTACGAAGCGACGGGGGTGCGCGATGGCAGTGCGCTGTCGCAGATGATCATGCACCCCGATGACCGGCCTATCGATCTGATCCTGCTGGATATCATGTTGCCGGGGGAAGACGGGCTGACATTATGCCAGCGCATCCGCGAAACCAGCCAGGTGCCGATCATCATGGTCAGCGCGCGCGGCCAGGAATCCGATCGCGTGGCGGGGCTGGATTGCGGTGCGGACGACTATGTGCCCAAGCCGTTCAGCCGGCTCGAATTGCTGGCGCGCATCCGCGCCGCGCTGCGGCGTGGCCGGGAAAACCGCATCCCTGCCGAAATCGCTATGCCCGAATGTTACCGTTTCGAAGGGTGGCAGTTCTTTCCGCGGCGGCGCGAGCTGATCGCGCCCAGCGGCGCACAGGTGAGTCTGACCGCGGCGGAACACGAATTGCTGCTCGCTCTGCTGCGCCATGCCCAGCGGGCGATCAGCCGCGAACGGTTGATGGAGCTGGTCCATAACCGGCTGTCGCATTCCGGCGATCGCAGCATCGATGTGCTGGTCAGCCGCTTGCGCGGCAAGCTTGGCGGAGATCGCCGCTCCCCGCCATTGATCCGCACAGTGCGCGGCGTGGGATACGTGTTTTGCGCGGAACTGGAGCTGTCCTGACTATGCCCCGACCCGCCATTCCGCGCCCGCTGAAAGGGATGATGGCTGGAATGATGGCCGGAATGATGGGACGCATCGCTCTCGTCCTGACGGGGGCGATCGTGCTGGAACTGCTGGGCATCGTGGCGCTTCACCAGTGGCAGGATCGCGAACTGGTGGACGTCGCCCGCACGCAGTCGATCGCCGGCCAGCTGGCCGATGCGGTACGGATCGCAGAGACAGCACCGCGCCCTCGCAGAGCTGGATCGATGCACGATCTGGCTGCAAGGGGACCGTCCCGACAGGCACTGGCGCTGAACTGGGTGCCCAACACCGTCATCACCGATCACAGCGTGGCAGATGCGCGACTGGCGGCGATGCGTGCGCGTCTGGTGCAGGCGGACGACCGGCTGCGCGACCGGGAAATGCGGCTGAGCCTGATGCTGGGCCGCGATGGCGGACAGCACGATCTGGTCGGGCTGATCGCTTTGGACGACGGCAGTTTCCTGTCGTTCCGGGTCAACCGTTACCTCCGTGGCCCGCCTCCGCTGTGGCTGGTGTCCTTGTTGCATATATTGCTGCTGGTGGCCGTGTTCGGGTTGGCGATGGTGCTGGTGCGGTCGCTGCTCCGCCCGTTGCGCGATCTGGCGAAGGCGGCGGACGAGACGGGGCGCAATCACACCCACGCCATCGTTCCCGATGGCCCCCGCGAAGTGCGGCAACTGGCCCATGCGTTCAGTGCGATGCAGGTGCGGCTGATCGCGGCGATGGACGATAATACGCAGGCGCTGATCGCGGTATCGCACGACTTGCGGACCCCTATCCAGCGCGCGAAGCTGCGCGCCGCCATGCTGGACGATGCCGCAGCCGGGGCCGCGATCGAACAGGAACTGGCCGCCATGGACCGCTTCATCGATGGCGCGCTGGCCTATGTCCGCAGTGGCGCGGACGAGGAACCGCGCCTGATCGATGTCGCCGCCATGCTCGCCGCAATTGCAGACGACACCGCGGATCAGGGGGCAGACATCCGCTTTCGCGGGCCGCCCAGTCTGATCCTGCATACCCGCCCGATATTGCTAGCCCGGATGCTGCAAAACCTGATCGACAATGCCCGCCGCTATGCCAACCGGATTGAACTCCGCCTGACCGGAGAAGCCAATCGATACGCGGAGATATGCGTGGACGACGATGGTCCCGGCATCCCCGCAGAACAACGCGCCGATGCTCTGCAGCCGTTTCGCAAACTGACGCCTGCTGGCGGGGAAGGGCTTGGGGCCGATGGGGCGCTGAACCAGGGCGCCGGACTGGGCCTCGCCTTCATCCAACGCGCCCTGTCCGGCTCACCCGATGGGTTGACGCTGGAGGACAGCCCGCTGGGCGGCCTGCGTGCGCGGCTTACGTTGCACGATGCCGGATCGTCGGCTGAGCAGGGGCCGCCAGGATGATGGGGGCGAAGGTGCTGGGGAAGATACAGCGCAGCGGTTTGGCGAACAGTCGCCATCCCCTATCCCCGCCCGCAATATAGCGCACCGTCGCCCCGGACATGATCCGGGGGCCCGCTTTTCTTCGGGCGCGGCGTCAGCAGAAGCTGGACCCCGGCTCAAGGCCGGGGTGACGAGAGATGATACGAAACACCCTCTCCCTCGTCATGGCGAGGAGGCGCAGGCGACGTGGCAATCCAGGGACCGTCCTTTGTATCCGCCACAACCGCTGCGATGGGCGGGGACGTCGGGTGGAAGCTTGTCACACGAAGGCACGGAGTGGGTTTGGCCCAGAGGTAAGGTCGCACTGCCGATGGTTGGCCAATACTATCGCCCGTGTCCCCACCTTCGTCATTGCGAGGAGCCGCAGGCGACGTGGCAATCCAGGGACCGCCCTTTGTATCCGCCACAACCGCTGCGATGGGCGGAACCCTCAGGCCATGGATTGCTTCACTGCGTTCGCAACGACGAAGGGATGATGCGGGCTCAGGAAGCTGGACCTCGGCTCACGGTGGGGTGACGAGAGATGATGAGGCCACCCCACCTTCGTCATTGCGAGGAGCCGCAGGCGACGTGGCAATCCAGGGACCGTCCTTTGTATCCGCCACAACCGCTGCGATGGGCGGAACCCTCAGGCCATGGATTGCTTCACTGCGTTCGCAATGACGAACGGGTGATGCGGGCGCGGGAGGCTGGACCCCGGCTCGCCCCCTCCCATCACCGTAACCGCCGCAATACTCCTCAAACCGCCGCCGGTTCCGGCGCGATCCATTGGTCCATGTCTGCGTCCAGTCCGATCTGCGCGAGGCCGTAGGCGATCGAGGTCAGTTCTTCGCCGCTGGCCAGTCTGTCGTTGCCGAAACGCCGGGCGAACAGAGCGCGCACTGCGGGGATCAGCGAGGAACCGCCGGTCAGGAACACCAGATCGATATCGTCCGTCTCCATCCGTGCGTTGACCAGCGCGCGGTCGAGCGTGTCGCTGATCCGGCTCAGATCGGGGGCAATCCAGTGTTCGAAATCGGCGCGGCTGACGGTCTGTTCGATCGACAGGTCTTCGCTTTCGAAGCGGAACTGCCCTTCGTCCGCATCCGACAGGCTGCGTTTCAGATCGCCCACCGCTTCGTACAGGCCGTGGCCCAGTTCGTGTTCGACCACAGCGATCATGCGGGCAATCGCAGAGGGATCGCTGGCGGCGCGATGCAGGCGTGCCAGTTCGTCCAGCGTCTTGCGGTTGTGCATCAGCGCCAGTTTCGACCAGTCGCGGAAACCGTCGTAATAACTGGGCGGGATTTCCAGCACTTTGCCGAAATTCGCATATGTCCCGCCTTTGCCCAGCATCGGTAGCACCAGATGATCGAGGATGCGATAATCGAACCGGTCGCCCGCGATGCCGATCCCGGCGGAGCCGAGCGGGGTACAGCGGGTGTCGGCGCCGGGCGGTTCGATCCGCACGATGGAAAAATCGCTGGTCCCGCCGCCGAAGTCGGCCACCAGCAGCGTGGCGGCGCGGGTCTGCCGCATGGCAAAGCCGTAAGCCGCGCCCAGCGGTTCATAGACATAATGCACCGGCCGCCCCAACATGGCGAACATCGCGTCGTAGCGGGTGCGGGCCAGCGCCGCATCTGGGTTGGACCCGGCATAGTGCACCGGGCGGCCGACGATGATCCGTTCGGGCAGATCGGCGGTCTTCAACTGGCCGTGCTGCAACAGGTGGGCGAGGAAGGTCTGCCCCAGTTCTTCGAACTTCATCCGGCGGGCGAACAGGCTGGCGCTGTCGAAAGAAGCGCTGGCAGCGACCGATTTGAACGATTGCAGAAAGCGCGACCCGGCTGGAAAATCGAGGAATTCGGCAATCGCCCACGGCCCCGCCTCATGTCCCAGGCCCCCGCGCGCCTGCGGCTCTTCCCAGAAACACAGGGCGGAACGGAACACGTTGACGGTGCCGCCGCCGGGCGCCGCGAAATCGTGCAGGTGCACTCCGTCGCCCGCAGTCTGCGCGACGACCGAATTGCTGGTCCCGAAATCGATGCCCAGCGAACGGGCAGACGGCGATGGCGCGGCCATAGGGGGTGCTTTCCTGCAACGCGGTGAAGGGGAGGGGCGCGCGCTATGGCAGCATGGCGGCGGGGTTTCAACGCGGTTTACGCGCGGTTAGTGCGCCGCCATGCGGGCGCGGCGCGCCTGCCCGCCGGGGAGCCGGAAATGGCGACAGGATTGCGGGCGGCGCGCGCGAAAGGCCCGCCGTTATGCGCCCGCCACTATGCGCCCTGCGGCAAGGCCGCGTGACCGGCCAGATGCCGGGCATAGAGCGCCGCGCCCATGCATGGCGAATGGCGGGGGGTGACCAGTTCGAATTCGGGAACGCTCGCCAGTCGCCGGGCAAACCCGTCGCGCACGGCGGCAATCCGGCTGACCGCGCCACCCGACCACGAAATCGGACAGCTTTCACCGCTGACAAACCCCAGAGAGCGGCGCAGCGCGCAGGCCATGTCGAACAGTTCGGCCCCGGCGCGGCCGAGAATATCGCGACAGGCGGCATCGCCCGCTTCGGCGGCGGCGGAGATGACTTCGGACAGGGCGGCGATCTCGCTGCGCGGCATCGGCGGTTCGGTCATGATCCGGGCGCAGAGGTCGATGTCGCTTTCCAGTTCCATCCTGACGCGCAGGATATCGTAGAGCGGCCCCGGCTCTGCGCGCCCGTCGGCCATGCGGGTGAAGGCGTTCAGCCCTTCGCGGGCGATCCAGTAAGCGGAGCCTTCATCGCTGAAAATCTCGCCCCAGCCGCCGACGCGGGCCGATTGCCCCTGACGTTCGCCATAGCCGATGGAGCCGGTCCCGGCGACGATATTGATCCCGTCTTCACAGGCGAGCGAGCCGGCCCAGCCGCAGACCATATCGTTGCCGCAGGTGTAGCGGGTATTGCCCAGCAGCTCGCCGCACAACTGGTCGAGCTGCGGGTCGATCACCCGGTCTTCGCCATAGGCGGGCAAGCCGAAAAAGGTATATGTCAGATCGGCGCGCGACAGTTCGGCCTGCGCGCATATGGCATCAAGCCCGGCGGCGATCACATCGCGCACCCCGTCCAGCCCGATTTGGAGATGATACGCGGTCGTGCCGCGATGGCGGGCGATTTCCCGGCCCTGTGCATCGATCAGCAGGAACTCTGTCTTCGTACCCCCGCCGTCCACGCCCAGAAAATAGCCCGCACCGGTCATTGAGCGCCCTCGTGGATAATCACACCCTGCACCACGCGGTTGACCGTGCCCGATCGGCTGGGCGTGTCGGGCGTGATCCCGTGCGCGAAAGATGCGGCCAATGCAAACATCTGTGGTAACACGACATAAGGGAACAGCAGGTCGCTGTCGCCCGCCGATTGCAGCGCGGTGGGCGCGATATCGGCCCCGTCCGCACCCTGCGCGTCGCACACCAGTATCCGCCCGGCGCAATCGTCGCGCTGCATCTCGTGCAACATATCGAGATCGTAGCGGCGGGTGAGCGGATCGTTGGAGAGGAAGAACACCACCAGCGTGCTATCGTCGACAAATGTCTTCGGACCGTGGCGGAAGCCGAGCGGGGTTTCCGCCATCGTGGCGATCTGCCCGTCGGTGAGTTCGAGCAGCTTGAGCGCCGCCTCCCGCGCCAGCCCGAACAGCGGCCCGCTGCCGAGATAGATCGTGCGGGCAAACCCATGCTGTGCCAGTTCGGCGGCCAGCGGCCCGGCGGCGGCCAGCGCGCCCTGTGTCGCATCGGCAATCGCGCCGATCCGGTCCTGCATCGCGGCGGTGCCGGTCAGCGTGGAAAGCGCGCAGTACATCATCGCGCTGAAACTGGACGTCATCGCAAAGCCGCGGTCGTGCGATTCTTCCGGCAGGCTGATCACCAGACTGTTGGCGATGTCGTTCTGCGCCAGCGCGCCGCTGGCGTTGCAGGTCACGATCAGGTGATGCAGACGCGACAGCTTGCGCCCGGCGACGGCAATCGCAGCAATGCTTTCCGGGCTGTTGCCCGACCGCCCGAACGACACCAGCAAAGTGGGCACGTCTTCCGCCAGCGCCAGATCGGGCGTGCCGACGATGTCGGTCGTCGCGATCGCTTCGACCCGGCGACCCAGCGCCCGGCGCAGCACCGGGGCAAGGCACTGCCCGATGAAATCGGACGATCCCGCGCCGGTCAGCACGATCCGCAGATCCTTGTCCGCCAGCAATGGCGCAAGGAATGCATCGATTTCCGCACTGCGGCTGTCGAGCAATGCCTGTGTGGCGCGCAAAACGGCGGGCTGCTGAGCGATTTCTTTCGCTGTCCAGCATTCCGGCACATCCGTGCTGGTGCCGGCGGCGGCGGTTGACGTGAGTTCACGCATTGGGTCGGCAAGCTCCGTGATAAAGGTCGAGCGTCGCCCCGATGTGCGCCTGAACCAGATCGGCCGGATCACTGGTGATCGTGCCGCTGCGAAGCGCCGCATAGGAGGTCGGAAGATATTGGCTGAGTAGCGCCAGCGGCACATTCGCTGCGCGCAGGTTGGCGAACAGTTTATCCTGTGCAGCGGCAATCGCGCTGTCGGGCCAGTAATAACGGATGCGGTCGGACAGGCTGTATTGCAGCTGCAATTCCAGATCGTGCCCTTCGGCATGGTAATATTTGCGCCAGTTGCCCGGTTCGGCATGCATCCGTTCCAGCGCGACAGCGCGCAGGTTCGAACGGTTTTCTGGCGGCAGCAGTTCGCCCTCCATCGCAGCCAGCGCCCACAGCGCCTCGCGCAAGGCGAAGGTCACGCCGGGGCCGACCTTCAGAATGGCGAAGTGATCGCGCACCAGCGCGGCCAGCGCATCGCCGGTCTGGTAATCGGTCGAATGCGCTTCGTACACGATGCCGTCCGCGCGTTCGATGGCGCGGCTGAGATCGCGGGCCTTTTCCGGCTGATAATCGACCACTTTGTCGTGATCGAATTCCACCCCCGGCTGCACCACGGTGGCGATCACCCGGCTCCACGCATCGCCAAGCCCGGCGGCGGCGAAGGCATCGCGGTGAATGTCCACTGTCGTCAGCGCAGCTTCGGGCGTAGTGGGGGCCAGTTCGTCAAGCTCTTCCGCGGCGCCGCCGGGCACCGGCACTTCGGTGCCGATGACATAGAGCGGGGCATCTTCGGCCGCGCCGGTAAAGCTGGCTTCCGCCGCTTTCGCCAGTTGCACGGCGCGCGCGGCAATCGTCGCATCGTCGAGCGGGAAGGGATCGCCCTGACAGCTCATCGAACAGTCGAGGTGGATCTTGCGGAAACCCGCCGCGACATAGGCGGCGACCATCACTTCGGCTTTCGCCATCGCTTCTGCGGGGGGCAGCGCGGTCCAGGTATTGGGGCCGAGGTGATCGCCGCCGAGCACGATCCGCTCCGCCGGAAAGCCGACTTTCGCGGCGATCGATTCCACGAAAGCGCGGAAATCGGCAGGCTGCATCCCGGTGTAGCCGCCATCCTGATTGACCTGATTGGAGGTCGCTTCGATCAGAACAATCGGCAGATCGCGCGCCTTCGCGTGGGCGAAAGTCGCTTCGATTACCAGCGGATGGGCCGAACAGATCGAAGTGATCCCGATGGCGGTTCCGCTGCGATTGGCTTCGACGATATCCCGGATTCCGGTCACTGACGATTGTCCTCTTTTGCGCGCCCGATGGGCTAATGTTTCTATAACGCAATAAAAAGAATGAAAACGAAAGTCAATCCGCTACAGCAGAGGCTGCCGCTTCCGGATCGCTCTCCGGGTCGGGCATATCTTCGTCCGCACTGTCAGGCTCGATAGCCAGCAGCATCGATGCGATCAGAGCCAGCACGATACCGACGATCTTCAGCGTGCCGGGGATGACGCCTGCCACCGCCAGCGCGATGATCGCGGTCATCAGCGGGGCACCGGCATTGGACAGCGGCGCGACGATGATCGCCTTGCCGTATCGAAACGCGAACACCAGCGTCAGCGCGCCGATTGCGTTCAGTACTTGAATCCCTGCCGCCAGCGCGGGGCCGCTGAGGCCCCAGTTGATCGGGGCGGAAAGGTCCGTCATCCACAACGCCAGCGGGGCCAGCATCAGGCCTGTCAGCATCATGTAGAAAAAGATGCTTTCGCCGCGCATGACTGCATTGGCCGATTTCATGAAGAACGCCTGCAACCCCCAGCATACCATGATGCCGAGCGCGAGCAGGAACCATTCCGATCCGTGCGCGGATTCGCCGCCCTGCGGCGCGAAATCGAACATCGGCAGCGCCATCAGCGCCAGCACGATGCCCAGCGCGCCCAGCTTGCCGGTGCGTTCGCCCAGCAGAACGAAAGACAGCGCAATCGTGACCAGTGGCGATAGCGAGATGATCGGGAATATCAGATAGGCCGGCCCGCGCGTGATGGCATAGAACAGCAGCATCTGCCCGCCTGCGCCCAACAGGCCGATGGCCATGCCATAGGCGATGGCGCGCGGGTCTGTGTCGAGTTTCCACCCTGCCTGCCGCAATACGACAAGCGCGGGCGGGATCATGGTGAGCGACCAGACGCAATAGACCAGCGTTTCGGGAAACCCGTTTTCAGGCGAAAGCCCGGAAAACGCCCCCCACACGCCCCACAGGACGACCGTGGTCAGTGCGTAGAGCAGCCAGATCCGGCCCCCCGGTGCGGCACTGGCGGGGGCGGCGGCGGTCATGCCTTCGCCCCTGTTTCCGGGGTTGCTGTCAGGACGAGGAACTTGCTGAATTCAGCCGACACGCGCGGGGCATCGGCTGTGACGAAGCCCAGCGTGGTTTTGTGGAACACGTCCTCCACCCGATAGCGGGTGCCGGTTTGCAGGCCGCGCAGTTCCACCGGGCCGCTCCAGCTGTCGGCATAGAATGCGTAGTGCCGCACCGCGCCGGTTTCGATCATGTGGCCTTCGGGTTTATCGAAACCGATATCGTACAGGTCGCCGCGATAGTGCCCCTTGGGCAGCATGTTCGCGCGATAGAGGTCGATCCACTGGCGCCACAGCGCCTCTTTCTCAGGCGTCAGCACGTATCCGCCCGGCGGCAGGCTTTCGATCGGTTTGTCGGTGTCTTTCGGCCAGGTGAACTTGGTCGAAAGCACCGCGCCGATGCCATAGCTGGACGCGAAATCGTTGCCGCCATCGCTCAGTTCGACATGGTCCCCGGCATAGGGCGCGCTGGGGCCCATGATCGCCTTGAACGTCTTGCCTTTCAGGCGGACCTGCCACGACGACAGCGGATCGGACGACGGCGTGTGGTTCATGCCGGGCATGTTGTGGAATGCAAATGCATCGCCGCACGGGCACAGTTCGATAATCGCATCGGGATTGATCGAAATCGCCTCTTCATACAGCGCGATCCAGAAATCCTGCATTTTTTCGAAGGATTCTTCCGGGCGGGCGTGGTTGTGAGCGGGGTTGTAACAGGGGGCGACACCGTTGAGGTGCTGCCCATCCATCTTGATCCCTTCGAAACCCCATTCGCCAATAATCTTGCGGACCAGCGCGCGGAAGAAATCGACGGTCGGCTGATAGGCGGGGCACAATGTATAGGCATCCCACCAGGTCACATCCTGCGCCGCGCCGTCCTTGCCCAGCAGCAGCATTTCGGGATGGTCGCGCAACATGCGGGTGCCGGGATCGACCGCCAGCGGGGCCAGCCACAGGCGCGGGCGCATTCCGGCGGCCTTGATGCGGTCGGCAAACGCTTTCATGTCCGCGCCGCCACGGGGGAATTTCGTCAGATCGACATCCCAGTCCCCTTCCGAAGTCTGCCAGCCATCGTCGAGCACGGCCCAGTCGAGGCCGAGCGACTTTGCCTTGTCCAGTGTGCCGAACACCTGCTGCGTGGTGAAATGGCGTTCGTATCCCCACGCGCACCAGATCGGTTCGTAACTGCTTTCGGGAATGGCCGGGGCGGCGATGCCGCGTTGCGTCATCACTTTGCGGAACGTGTCGAGCGCGGGATAGAAATCGCCCTTGTGCGCCATCACGAAGATCTGCGGCAGAGCGAAGGTTTCGCCCGGTGCCAGCGGCATCTGCCGGTCGGCTTCGATGCCGATGCGGGTGCCGCCGGGCTGAGCGGTGACCGGCAGGCTGACCAGTTCGGGGTGGGTTTCGACATGGCCCACGGCAATGCCGCCATCGCGCCGCCACACAGCGGACACGGGAATGCCGCCGCCGTAATCCGATGCGTTCATGCCCATGAAATTGGGTTGCGCGAACCCGGCAACGACCGGCTGCACCCAGTCGCGGCGGTCGGGGTGCGACGCGCCGGAGAAACTCCACGCGCCATCCTTGTGCGCGCGCAGATTGTGGGTCGCGGCATACCATCCCGCCACGTCGAGCCGCTTGCTGCCGATATTGCGATACGTAACGTCGATCAGCGCCATGCCGGGATAGGCATCGTAAAGCGTGATCGTAGTCAGCCGTTCGACCCGGTCGCCCTTCACCCCGCGCAGGATGTGGGCGGTGCCTTTACCGTGGCGGTCGCTGACCGGTTGCTGCGTGCAATCGAGCAGCGTGAAATTGTCGATGATCTTGCCATCGGCCAGCCGCAGCGCGTCGCCCGCCGAATAATCGGCCAGCACGGTATCGCCCAGCGCGATGCGCGATGCCATCGTGCCGTCGATATCGATCGACAGAACGCCATCCGAAATGCGGCAGGTCTTGCCCGATTTGGCGAATACGCTGGTGGAAAATCCGACTTGCCCCACAGCCACCGCTGTTCCGGCCAGCAGGCGCCCTATCGCTCCGCGCCGCGAAATGCCCTGAATGTTCCGTTCGGCCATCGTCTCCCCTTCCGCCCTATTTCGCTCAACACAAAAACCGGTCAGCAACTTGCATACAAACGCAATGTCGAATAGGCAAGGTTTCTGTCGTTATATTTCGTTTTATATCTTTGGAGGGTGGATATGCGCTTGTTTCTGACAATGTTGGCTCTGTCGGTGGCGGTCGTGGCCGCGCCCGCTTGCGCGCAGGCCACTGCCGGGGATGCGGCTGGCGATGCGGGGCAGGCGGCGCAACCGTATTCGGAGGCGGATTTCGACCGGGTTCGCAAGTTCGATGCCCATGTGCATGACAATGTCGGCACCCGCGAATTCCTCGATATCGCGAAGAAAGACGGGTTCGAAGTGCTGTCGATCAACGTCGATTATCCCGATTTCCCGCCGCTGGCCGATCAGGCGCGGATCGCGGTGGCCCATCGCAAGATCGATCCGGCGCGGTTCCATTTCTCCACTACGTTCTCAATGGACGATTTCGGCCAGTGGGGCTGGGCGGAACAGGTCAACGCCGGGATCGCCAAAGCGCGCAGCGAAGGCGCGGTGGCGGTAAAAGTTTGGAAGAACATCGGCATGGTCGATGAAGACGCCGATGGCCAGCGCGTGTTCCTCGACGATCCGCGGTTCGAACCGGTGTGGGCCTATGCCGAACAGAGCGGCCTGCCGCTGATCGCGCATCAGGGGGAACCGTATAACTGCTGGCTCCCGCTCGATCAGATGACGACCGAGAACGACCGCGCCTATTTCAGCGCACACCCCGAATACTACATGTACCTCCACCCGGAAGAGCCGAGCTACGAACAGATCATGGCTGCGCGCGACCGGCTGGTGGCGTTCCACCCGAAGATGAGCGTAGTCGGCGCGCATCTGGCCAGTCTGGAATGGAGCGTGGACCGGATGTCGGTGTTCCTCGACCGGTTCCCCAACGCGACGCTCGATATGGCTGCGCGGATGAGCCAGATTCAATACCAGTCGGTGCGCGATCCGCAGAAAGTACGCGACTTTTTCATCAAGTATCAGGACCGCATCATGTATGCGACCGACCTGACCCATTCCCCGGCGGACCCCAATGCCAAAGCGCAGAACCCGCCGGTTGGTAACGACGGGTTCGCGGCAGAGGCGGACCGGGTGTGGCGTTCGGACTGGCGCTATCTCGCCACTCCGCTGTCGCAGCGGGTCGATGCTCTCGATGCAGACGTGCCGGGGCTGGCGTTGCCGCGCGGTGTGATCGACAAGATCTATTACAGCAACGCCCGCCGGGTCTTTCTGGGCGAAGGTGCAGGTGAAGGCGCGCCGAAGCAGAGCTGAGCGGGGCGGGCCGCTGGCCTCGACATAAGTCACGCAAATCGCACAGGCCGCGGCATCCCCGCGGCCTGTTTCGTTGCAGGGTCGTCAGGCGGTGTGGATATCGAACCCGAACTGCGCCGATGCGGAGCGGATGGCATCGTCCACCGGCCCGTCTGTCACCAGTGCATCGACTTCATCGATGTTGAGAATCCGGTGGAGGCACACGCGGCCGAATTTCGAACGATCGGTCACCGCGATCACTTGCCCGGCGGCCTCCACCATCTTGCGGTTGAGCAGCGCCTCCGGCTCGTAATGGGTGGTGATCCCGCGATCGATATCGAACCCGTCGACCCCCAGGAACAGTTTATCGACATGCAGATCGTCCAGCGCGGCGACGGTTTGCGTGCCGTAAAACGCCATGTTCTTGCGCCGTAACGCACCGCCCAGCATGATCACGTTGATCCGGCTTTTCGCAGTGAGAACCGCGAGGATATCGAAATCGTTAGTGACGACAGTGATATCCTCATCGTCGGCCAGCGCCTCTGCGATATGCATCGTTGTCGTGCCCGAATCGAGCACGACCGATTCCCCCGGCAGCACCAGCGAAGCGGCCAGCTTGCCGATGCGTTCTTTCTCTTCGAAAAAGACCGAGCGTTTGGCGTCGAGCGGTGCCTCTGTCGCAACGTTGATTTCGCTGGCCAGAATCGCGCCGCCATACGAACGTTCCGCCACCCCGCGTTGAGCGAGGTATTCCAGATCCTTGCGGATCGTCTGCACTGAAACCGCGAATTTCTTCGCCAGCGATGCAACCTGCACACTGCCGCGTTCGCGCATTTCGGAAATGATCTGTTGCCGCCTCTCGCTGGTATCGCGCATATTAGCCAAGCCGACGAACCCCCCTTTACCTTTCGGATTCTTCCTAACAGCTTCCCCATTGCAGAACAACGCGCATTCGCTCTCGTGGTCCGCGAGAGCGAACTGAATCGATTAAATGTGTCTTTCGTTTAATTTCGATTTGACATATTACCGTGCCTTATGCATGCAGTTGCAACCATTAAGATGCAAACCGAAAGCTAATAGGAGCTTTCCATATTCAATGCACCTGCTTCACGATGCCGCCTCTCAACAAACAGGGCGGACTGGCGCGAAAGAGCCGCAGCCGGGCAGGGCGTGCGAGGTTTACGGCATTAGTTTGTAAGACACTGGAAAATCAGGGGGGAAATTGAATGTGCGATTATCGTTCCTTGCGGATGCTGGCGCTTGCCGGAACCAGCGTGGCGGCGCTTGTGCTGGCCACGCCGGGCTTCGCTCAGGCGCAACAGCCGCAATGGGAAGCCGGCGATAGCGATCCGTCGGCGGAAGCGCCCGACAATGGCAACGCCATCGTGGTTCGCGGCGAACGCGGCAGTATCGTGCGCGCCATCGAAACAAAGCGCAACGCGACGACAGTGCAGGACTCAATCAGCGCGCTCGAACTCGGCGTTTTCCCTGACGATAACGTGGCCGACTCGCTGGCTCACATCACCGGTGTCGCGATCAGCCGCACCGCGGGCGGTGAAGGGCAATATGTCAGCGTGCGCGGACTTGGTCCCGAATATACGCTGACGACGTTCAACGGCCGTATCCTCGCCACCGATGGCGCCAGCCGCGATTTCGCGTTCGACGTGCTGCCCGCCGATGTCATCAGCGGCGCGGATGTCGTCAAAGGTGCCGAAGCATCGCTGACCGAAGGGGCGATTGGCGGTCTCGTCAACCTGCGTTCGGCCAGCCCGTTCGACAAGCCGGGCCTGCGCGGCACTGCCCGTCTGGAAGGCGACCGCAATTTCATGTCGCGGTATAACGGCGTGAAATTCTCCGGCGTCATCAGCGATACTTTCGCCAACGACACGCTGGGCGTGATGCTGGGGCTGGTGATCGAACGACGCAAGGATCGCACCGATGTCGCCGGGAACGACGGCGGCTGGACCCGCAACCCCGACCCCACCGATGAAAGCTGGCTGTGGGGCAATGCATGGGGCGGCAATATCGACCCCAACGGCAATGGCGAGCTCGATCCCGACGAATACGGCCTGATCGGGCTGGGCCAGTTCCGCGTCGGTTCGATCATCGAAGAAAAGAAGCGCAACGCCTACACCGCGAAAATCGAATGGCGCCCGACCAGCAATTTCCAGTTGACCATCGATGGCCTGAAGACGCGGCTGGATTCGCCGCAGGTCGGCTATCAGCAGTCGTATTATACGCTGTTTTCGCCAGACCGCTGGTCGAACATGGAAATCCAGGACGGGATCGTCACCAGTTTCGACATGGATAATCCCGACCCCGAACTGGCGCTGAATCCCGAACTGCTCAACCAGACCAACTATCGCGTGGTCGATACCGAACTCTACGGCGCGAATGCCCGGTGGGATGTGACCGACAGCTTCACGCTGGTCGGCGATGTGTACCGTTCGAAATCGTCACGCCATTCGGGCGGGCAGGACAGCTACGTCGTGCTGCGGATGAATCAGCCGAACAGCGCGCATTTCGAACTGAACGGCGGCGCGGTGCCCGATGTATATATCGATTTCAACGATGGCCGCGAACTGTCGAACGGGCTGGCCAATGGCGAATTCGGCCCTTCGGATTTCAACACCCACTATTTCGAACTGTCGGGCGATAATATCGATGACAAGGTCACCGGTGCGTCGCTGGCCGCGAACCTCGAACTGAATGCCTCGTGGCTCAAATCGCTGAAATTTGGCGCGACATTCACCGATCGCAAAAAATCGCGCGATCTGGTGAATAACTCGCTGACCGGCGGGGCCGATTATTATTCCGGCGATTATGCGATCAATGTCGGTGATCTGGGTGGCAACGTGTTGTCGCACAGCTTCACGCTGCCCAATTTCATGAGCGGGGTTTCCGGGTATTTCCCGCGTTCGTTCCTGTCGTTCGACATCCCCGGATATCAGGCCGCGCTGGCCGCCTATAATGGCCAGCCAAGGCCCGGCGGCGGGACATACGATTATGCCGCTGCGGCCCCGGTGTGGAACCCGCTGCAAAGCTATCGCGTGAAGGAAACGACCTGGGCCGGATACCTGCAGGCCAATCTGGAAGGTATGCGCTGGAACGGCAATGTCGGCCTGCGTGTGGTGCACACTTCCACCGATGCACAGGCATGGGATGCCCCGATCCTGAGCATTACCGAAAACGGTGCCTTCAACTACACCGCGAAATACGGCGCGGCGGAAGAGATCCTGCAGAAAAGCAGCTATACTTACCTGCTGCCCTCCGCCAACCTCAACTTCGGCCTGACCGACGATCTGCGTCTGCGGCTGGGTGCGGCGCGCACGATGGCGCGGCCTTCGGTGGAAGCGCTGGCCCCCACCAACACCACCGAAAGCGTTTCGTGGGGCGAATTCACGCAGATCTATGGCGGCAATGCCGATCTGAAACCGTACACCGCCGATCAGTTCGACGTGTCGCTGGAATGGTATTTCTCGCCCAAGTCGATCTTCAACGTCGCGGCGTTTTACAAATATATCCGCAACCAGATCACCACCAGCTGGGAACCGGGGCAGGACATTGGCGTGCCGGGATACCTGTTCAACGTCACCCGCCCGATCAACGGCGACTATGCCCGTGTGAAGGGGATCGAAGTCGGCCTGCAGCATCTGTGGGAAAACGGCTTTGGCGTGCGCGGGCAGTTCACCCGCAACTGGTCCAACAGCTATGTCGGGGATCTGGAACGGCCGCTGGAAGGGATCGCTCCGTCGGTCTATTCGCTCAGCGTGCTGTACGAAAAAGGCCCGCTGTCGCTGGCGGTCACCGCCGACCATACCGATGGCTTCACCACCGCGACCAGTGTTCTGGGCGAAGGGTTCAACGAAGAAGCGGACGCCATTACCTGGCTGACGGCGCATATCTCTTATGAAGTGGTCAAGAACTTCAGCCTGACGCTGGAAGGGCAGAACCTGCTGGACAAAGCGCAGACCTACAGCATCAACGGCAATCCGATGTTGTCGCAGGGCTACTATCGCTATGGTCGTTCGTTCAAGCTGACGGCCGGTTTCCGGTTCTGATCGCAATTCACCGGGCTGGTCGGCCGATTGGCGGCCGGCCCGGTTTCGTCATCGCCATTACTCCAAAGCGGGCGGCGCATCGAAATCCGGCGGGTCGCCCGTTTTGGAGTTGGCGGGTGGCTGGCGATGGTCCGGGGCCGTTTTTGCAGGATCGGAATTGACCGTTTGCCTGCCGGATTCGGGTTTGGGCGGCCTATCAGTGAGAGATGCAGGCCTCTCGGGGCAGAAAACGGGGCTATGCGGTGAAACTGCGTCTTCGCTGCGGCTTTTCCGGAAAATCATGCGCGGGCAATTGCGGAGGTGCAACGGGCTTCCCGGTGTTGAAGGTGGGCGGTTGAGTGCCCGTATTATGCTGATCCTAAATGGGAAAATTTCCATTGGCCGGATGGGCCGATTGCGCGTGCATGGCCTGTATGGGGCAGGGGCCGCGCTGCACTTACGTCGCATATAAGGAGGTGAAGGGGGTGTAAAAAAGGGGCGATCGCGGTGCGATTTCGCGGGCCGGATGTGCAGAGCAGGGGTTGCGCGAGCTGATCGCCGGGACGGTGCAGGTTTTCGGTTGCTTATCAATCACATAATGGCGCCGGTGCGGTGATGCGGGCAGGCAGAGGGCCTATTCGCTATTCTCCCTTCAACACATTGATTATACGCACGAAAAGGGCCGGACCCCCGGTTGGGAACCCGGCCTCCTTTCTCTGCTACAGCGGCGCGGGGTCAGCGATCAGCCGTTGAATCTCTCGCCCCGCTCGGCCTTGCCGCGCAAGTAATCGCATACCGGCAGGCCGTATTTTTCCAATCCTGACACGACGTTAGCCAGCCCGACAGTGTCGGCCCAGAACATCGGGCCACCTGTGTAGAGCGGCCAGCCATAGCCGTTGATCCACACCACATCGATGTCGCTCGCCCGCTGCGCCATGCCTTCGTCGAGGATCATCGCACCTTCGTTAACCATCGGATAAAGCAGGCGTTCTTTGATCTCGTCCTTCGAAATCTCGCGCTGTGGGGTGCCCGACTTCGCGGCGAACTCCGCGATCAGTGCCCTGACTTCGTCCGAAGGGGTGCGATTGCGGGATTCGTCGTAATCATAGAAGCCCTTACCGTTCTTCTGCCCGAACCGGCCCGCCGCGCACAACGCCTCGCGCAAAGTCGTCACTTTGCTTGGATCACGGTGCCAGCCGATGTCGATCCCGGCCAGGTCGGCCATCTGGAACGGACCCATCGGGAACCCGAAGTCGAGCAAAACTTCGTCGACTTCCCAATAGTTTGCACCTTCCATAATCAGCGCATTGGCCTGTTCCTGACGCGGGCTGAGCATACGGTTGCCGATGAAACCGTGGCACACGCCCGCGACGACAGCGACCTTGCCGATTTTCTTCGATAGCTTCATCGCAGTGGCCAGAACATCGGGCCGCGTCTCTGCTCCACGGACAATTTCCAGCAATTTCATGACATTGGCGGGCGAGAAGAAGTGCAGCCCCAGCACATAACCGGGGCGTGTTGTCGCCGTGGCAATCTCGTTAACATCCAGATAGCTGGTGTTGGAAGCAAGAATAGCGCCTTGTTTTACAACGGTATCGAGCTTGCCGAACACCTCCTTCTTGACGTCCATGTTTTCATAAACGGCCTCGATCACCAGATCGCAATCGGCCAAGTCATTGTATTGCAAGGTGGTTGACAGGTTGCCCATCGCTGCCTCGACCTGCTCCGCCGTCATCCGGCCGCGCTTTGCGGTGTTCTCGTAATTCTTGCGGATCACCCCGACGCCCCGGTCCAGCGCTTCCTGCTGCATTTCCAGAATTGTCACAGGAATTCCAGCGGATAGGAAGTTCATCGCGATCCCGCCGCCCATCGTTCCGGCCCCGATCACACCCACTTTGGCGATCGGAATCAGCGGCGTATCCGCGGGTACATCGTCGATCTTGTTCGCGGCGCGTTCGGCAAAGAAATAGTGGCGCATCGCCGCCGACTGGGTGCCGGTCATCAGCTGGGTGAACAGCTCCCGCTCCTTCTTAACCCCTTCGGAATAGGGCAGTTCTCCTGCCAGTCTGACGGCTTCGATGGCTGCATTGGGGGCATCGAAGCCGCGCATCTTGCGCCCGTTTTTGGCGCGGAATTCATCGAAGATCGCCGGATTTTTCACGCCATCCTGATTGGCGGTGCCCTCCGATGTGCGGCGGATCGGTTGTCCTATTTTGCCGCGCGCGAACGCGATGGCATCGGCGGCAAGGCTGTCTTCACCAACGATTTCATCGACTAAGCCGATGGACTTCGCCTTGCTGGCGGAAATCGGATTGCCAATCGCCACCATCGGCAGTGCTGCCTCGGCCCCGACCAGACGCGGCAGGCGCTGTGTGCCCGCTGCACCGGGGATCAGGCCCAGCTTTACCTCGGGCAGGCCGATTTTCGCGCTCGGCACAGCAACGCGATAATGGCACGCGAGCGCGACTTCGCAGCCGCCGCCCAGCGCCGTGCCGTGGATCGCCGCGACGACCGGCTTGTCGCTCGCTTCGATGGCGTCGAGCACTTCGGGCAGGCTTGGTCCGACGGGTGGTTTGCCAAACTCGGTGATATCGGCTCCGGCAAAGAAAGTGCGGCCATCACAACGAATTACGATGGCTTTCACGCTGTCGTCTGCCAGCCCCTGAGCAATCGCATCCTGCAAACCGGCGCGCACGGCCTGCCCCAGCGCGTTGACCGGCGGATTGTTCGAAACGACGACGAGGACATCGCCATCATGCACAGTGGAAATCGGATTGGTCATCGGTTCTCTCCTCAGGCGCGGCTGTCGGCCAGCGCGGAATAAATCAGGGTCTTGAGCTGGCGGCGGATGGGATAGACGCTGGAGGGATAAACCTGCGTCATGAATACCATAGTGATCGCCTCCACCGGATCGACGAAGAACGCGGTCGAATAGGCACCGCCCCAGTAATATTCGCCTTTACTGGTTGGCATCAATGTCTTGGCAGCGTCGATCACGCACGCGAAACCAAGGCCGAAGCCGACGCCCGCGTTCTGGCTTTCGGAAAACATGCTCTGCGACAATTGCGTCAGATCGGCCCCGCCGGGCAAGTGGTTGGCGGTCATCAATGCCAGCGTTTTAGGGCTGATGATGCGCGCTCCGTCGAGTTCTCCGCCGTTGACCAGCATGGCGCAGAACCGGTGATAATCGGCGATCGTGCTGACAAGCCCGCCGCCGCCGCTGTCGAACCGGCCCGGTTTGGCAAGACTGCTGCCGATACCAGCGTCGAACAGTTTCGGTTCGGAGCCCGGAACATATTGGAATGCATCGACAAGCCGTTCGTTCTGGCCGTCAGCCACGCCAAACGCGCTGTCCACCATTCCCAGCGGTTTGAAGATGTGTTCAGAGAAGTAATCGCCCAGTCGCTGGCCCGAAATGCGCTCCACCGCGATGCCCAGCACATCGGTTGAAACCGAATAGTTCCACCGCTCGCCCGGTGCGAATTCCAGCGGCAGTTCGGCCAGGCGCGCGACGAATTCATCACTATCGAGATGACGGCGCGCGAAATCGAAATTGTGCTCGCGATACACGGCATCGATGTTGGTGCGGTTCTGCAGTCCGTATGTGAAGCCGGACATATGGGTCAGCAAATCGACGAACCGGATGGGCGGTGCATTGCGGCCCGGCATGAAAGGGATCGACCCACCACCGCCGGCATAGACCTGAAGATCGGCAAACTCAGGAAATACTTTGGTAATCGGGTCTTCCAGCGCAACCTTGCATTGTTCGACCAGTTGCATGAACGCGATCGATGTGATCGGCTTGGTCATCGATGCGATGCGAAACAGCGCGTCGTCCCGCAAATCGCCGCGCCCTTCACCCATCGTGCCGAGCTTGCCGTAATACACCGGCTTCCCATCACGCGCGATGAGCAACTGCGTCATCGGTAACCGTCCGCTGTCGATATAGGCTTCACGCAGGAACGGTTCGATCCGTGCAAGACGATCGGGGGCAAAGCCTAGACTGGCTGGGTCGGTCAGGTCGAACAATGGGGTTTCCTCTCTCCGAAAGTCGCATTGGCGACGCTTGAACGGGTTTTAGGCATGCATACCGTCTATTCTGAAACGCTGGCAAGTCCGAAGCATGGTTTAGGCATACCACTCCTTCCGAATACCTAATTCATCGCTTGCAGGAATTGTGAGTGGCGATGTAGTGTAGGACAAACAAGAGCATGAGGATGCCAGAATGACAATGCCTGCATCGGGCCCGGAAACGGCGCCTGCAACCGGTTTCGCGTCGGCAATGGGGTGGTCGCCCCCTGCGGGCTGGCCAGCATGCTCTTACGATCGGTGCCGCGATATTTTGACTGCGCCGGGCCAGCGGCTTGAAACCGAAACGATCGCGATCCGCGGGGTGCCGACCCGTGTGTGGAAGAACGCACCGGATAACCTGCGCGCATTGCTGGCGTTGGCCCGCACCCATGGGCAACGCGAATTCGTTATCTATGAAGGTGAGCGTGTTACCTATGACGCATTCCATAGAGCGGTCGCCCGACTGGCGCAGGAAATGCGCGAACGCGGAGTGGGTAAGGGCGATCGTGTCGGGCTGGCTATGCGAAATCTGCCCGAATGGCCCGTGGCGTTCTTCGCCACAGAGGCGCTGGGCGCGATCTGCGTTCCGCTGAATGCCTGGTGGACCGGGGCGGAACTGGCATTTGGCCTGGCGGATTCAGGCGCGCGTCTGCTGATCTGCGATGAAGAGCGGTGGCTGAGGATTTTGCCGCATCGGGATGAAATGCCCGCGCTGGAGCACGTGCTGGTATCGCGCACCGGGGCGGAAACCTCGGTCGATCATCCGGCGGAACGGCTGGAGGCGGTGATCGGCGCGCCGGATGCATGGTCATCGCTGCCTGACGCGGACCTTCCCGATGCCGATATCGCCCCCGACGACGAAGCCACTATCTTCTATACCAGCGGGACCACAGGCAAGCCCAAGGGGGCGCTGGGTACGCACCGCAATTTGCTGACCAACATTTTCTCCAGCGCCTATTCCGCGGCCTGTGCCGCGCTGCGCCGGGGGGAGGTGCCGCCGGAGCCGACACATAAAGTCGGGCTGCTGGTCATCCCGCTGTTCCATGTGACAGCCTGTTCGGCCAGCCTGATGGGCAATCTCGCTGCTGGTAATACTCTGGTGTTCATGCATAAGTGGGAACCGGTGGAAGCGTTCGCGATCATCGAGCGCGAGCGGGTCAATGTGACCGGCGGCGTGCCTACGATTGCGTGGCAACTGATCGAACATCCCGAACGTGTGAACTACGATCTGTCGAGTATCGAAGCTGTTGCCTATGGCGGTGCGCCTTCCGCCCCGGAGCTGGTGCGCCGTATCTATACCGAATTCGGCGCGCTGCCCGGCAATGGCTGGGGCATGACCGAGACGATGGCCACTGTCACCAGCCACGGCGGCGAGGATTACCTCAATCGGCCAAGCAGTTGCGGCCCGCCGGTAGCCGTGGCCGAACTCAGGATCATGGACCCGGAAGGCAAGCGCGAATTGCCATGTGGGGAAGTGGGCGAGCTGTGGGCCAAGGGGCCAATGGTGGTTAAAGGGTACTGGAACAGGCCCGATGCCACGGCAGAAACATTCGTGGACGGGTGGGTTCGCACCGGCGATCTGGCGCGTCTGGACGAAGAAGGGTTCTGCTACATCGTCGACAGAGCGAAGGACATGATCCTGCGCGGGGGAGAGAATATCTATTCGTCCGAAGTGGAAAACGTGCTGTACGATCATCCTGCTGTCACCGATGCGGCGCTGGTCGGTATCCCGCATCGCACTTTGGGTGAAGAACCGGCGGCCGTTGTCCATCTTGCCCCGGGCGAGCAGGCGAGCGAAAGCGAGTTGCAGCAATGGGTGGCTGACCGGCTGGCACGTTTCAAAGTGCCGGTTCGGGTTATTTTCAGCGCGGCGATCTTGCCGCGCAATGCGAATGGCAAGATACTCAAGAGCGAACTGAAGAAACTGTTTGCCGCCTGATCGGGCGGTAGGAGAAATATATGAGTGCCGCTGATGGCAATAGTGCTGAAAGGGTTTCCGGCGAGACGGCGCGCTTCGGGAAGCGGCGCGATGAAGTGATCCATGCGGCCTCCACACTGATTAACGCGGTAGGGGTGAAGGGAATGACCTTTGCCGAACTGGCGCAGGCGGTCGGGCTGAATGCCACCAGCATCACTTACTACTTCGACCGCAAGGACAAGCTGGTCTGCGCGGTGTATGAGGAAACGCTGGACTGGCTCGAACAGGCGGCCAGCATTGCCGCTGCCGAACCGAACCCGGCAGCGCGGGTGCGATCGTTCATCCACGCGCATTTCGCTCTGCGCCAGCGGGTCCGCGAAGGGGAGAAGGGGCTGGTCACGGCTCTGTCCGAAATCCGCACTCTGGAAGAGGACGCGCAGGAGCCATTGCTGGCCCACTACGCCCGAATTATCGACATCGTGCGCGGGTTCTTTGGCAAGGATCGCACCGGTATGCGCCGTTCGCTCGACACAGCGCGGGCGCACGTGCTGATGGAAGCGATGTTCTGGCTGCCGGTGTGGACCGAACAGTATTCGACCCGCGATTTCGACCGGGTGGAAGCCCGCCTGTCCGACATATTCGCGCATGGCCTGTCGGTGCGGCCCGGTGACTGGCACCCGGCTGCGCTCGACAATCGCGCATGGCGGACGGGCGACACTGCCGATAGCGATACGCTGGACGCATTTATGCGCGCGGCGACCGAGATGATCAATCAGCGCGGCTATCGCGGGGCGTCGGTCAATCGGATTGCCGCCGAACTGAATGTGACCAAGGGCAGTTTCTATCACCATCACGAAGCGAAAGACGATCTTGTCGCTGATTGCTTCACGCGCAGTTACGACCGGCTATCGGCAATACAGCTCGCTGCGGTGCGGGCGCCTGCCAATGGCTGGGGGCGAATAGCCAGCGCATTGGCAGAAGCGATCGATCTGCAATTTCGCGATCCCATGCCACTGTTACGGACAGCGGCATTGCAGGCGTTGCCGGAGGAGGCGCGCGACAATGTCGTCCTGCGGGCCAACCGTCTGGCGATGCGGTTCGCCGGAATGCTGGCCGATGGAATAGCCGATGGGTCGGTGCGCCCGGTCGATCAGATACTGGCCAGCCATGTGCTGATGCCGGCGCTGAACGCCGCCTACGAGGCGCGCAAATGGGCGGGTCGCCAGTCCGATCCTGCCATCGCAGTCAAGCTGTATGCCTGGGTGCTCTGCGCCGGCTTTAGCTGCGATCCACCCGAGGTCGGCTAGCCAACATTATCAGCTCCAATGTGAAAGGGCCCGGCGTCGCTGTTCGCCGGGCCCTTCGCTGTAGCACCGAAGTGCCGGGGAATTTCTGACGGGTTTTCAGGCAGCAGGTGCCGTTCGCCCGTCCCTTCGGATGATCAGAACCCGCTGAGAGTAGCGAAGCGATCGCGCATCTGGCTGCTCGATCCCCAACTCGCTTCCAGTACGCGGGCGCGCTTAAGATAGAAGCCGATGTCGTATTCGTCGGTCATCCCGATGCCGCCATGCAACTGAATACCTTCGCGGCTGACGGTGTGCAGCACATCGTTGGCGGTCGCCTTGGCAATAGCCGCCGCTCTGCCGATACCGTGGCCACTGTCGAGCGCCTCCAGCCCGGCCTCTACGGCAGAGCGCATCTGGGCGAGATCGGCAAACAGATCGGCCATGCGATGCTGCAACGCCTGAAATGTCGCCAGTACCTGATTGAACTGGACGCGCTGCTTCAGATAATCGAGCGTTACGTCGAACACCTGTTGCGCCATGCCGAGCATTTCGCAGGCGGTCAGGATACGCGCCCGGTCGAGTATCTGATCGAGCAGATCGTCGCCACCGTTCGCCAGTTTGTCCGCTGCGGCACCGTCGAAGGTGATGTTGGCGTGGCTGCGCTGATCGGTCAGGGCGCGCCCGGAGAGTGAGACACCGTCACCCTTTTCGACGAGGTACAATCCATCGCTGGCGGCGACCACGAACAGATCGGCCCCGTGCGCTTCGTGAACGAAGGCCTTGGTTCCGGTCAGCTTGCCGTCAGAGACGCTGGCTGCGATCTTATGGGGCGCGTGGTGCGGGCCTTCGTCGATCGCCAGCGTGGCGACCTTTTCCCCCGACGCGAGCGCGGGCAGCCATTTGGCCTTCTGTTCGTCACTTCCGCCCAGAACGATGGCACTGGCGGCCAGCGTCGTCATCGTCAGCGGGCTGGCGGCCAGCGTCTTGCCCAGTTCTTCGACGACGAGCCCGGCAGACATCCACCCGAAATCGCTGCCGCCATAGGTTTCCGGGATGACAATCCCGGCCCAGCCCATCGCCGCCATCGCAGACCATGTGTCAGCGAGGTAGCGTTCGTCGGGCTTGCTATCGCGCATCTTGCGGAAAGCGGACACCGGGCTTTCGTTGGTTGTCCAGTCGCGCGCCATATCGCGCAGCATTTCCTGTTCTTCGTTGAGAACGGCCATAATATCGTCCTCCCCCTTACTGGTGATCGAGCATACCAAGCACGCGCTTGGCGATGATGTTGTTCTGGATCTCGGTCGATCCGCCATAGATGGTGAAGGCTTTGCCGAAGAGCCACCCGCGCACGCCCTCCAGCTCTTTCTCGGTGAAGCCTTCGCCTTCCCAGCCAAGCCCTTGCAGGCCCATGATCTCTATCGTCAGTTCGGCGCGTTCCTGCCCCAGCTTGGTGCCGAGCTTCTTGAGGACTGAACTGATTTCGGAAACGCCGCCCGATGCCTTGCTCTCTTCCGCGGCACGGCGGGCGGTGAGCAGGAAGGTGTTCCAGCGGATTTCGTAATCGGCGATCCTGTCGCGCAGTACGGGGTCCGCGATGCGGCCTTCGGCATCGGTTTCGCCGTACATGCGGGCGATGTCGCTGACACTTGGCCCCATCATCCGGGCCATGCTGCCACCGCCGGAGATATTGGTCCGTTCGTGCTGCAGCAGGCGCTTGCCGATGGTCCAGCCCTGACCTTCTTCGCCGACCAGGTTTTCCTTGGGCACCTTCACATCGGTGAAGAAGGTTTCGCAGAACGGGCTGACGCCGCTGATCATCTGGATCGGGCGGACTTCGACACCGGGTGCGTCCATGTCGATCAGCAGGAAGCTGATGCCCCTGTGCTTGTCACTGCGGTCGGTGCGGACAAGGCAGAAACACTTGTCGGCCCACTGTCCGCCGCTGGTCCATGTCTTCTGACCGTTGACGAGGTAGTGGTCGCCCTTGTCTTCCGCAAAGGTTTGCAGGTTGGCGAGGTCCGATCCGGCATTGGGTTCCGAATATCCCTGACACCAGCGCACTTCGCCACGGCAGATAGGGGGAATGTGTTCGTGTTTTTGCGCTTCGCTGCCATATTCCAGCAGAGTGGGGCCGAACATCATCACGCCCATTCCGCCAATGGGGTTCCACGCCCCGGCCTTCATCATCTCCTCAGTCAGGATTTTGGCCTGCGCGCGGCTTAGCCCGCCGCCGCCGTATTCCTTCGGCCAGGTGGGTGTGCCCCAGCCACGTTCGCCCATCGCTTCGCGCCATTTCTTCTGCGCGGGGGTTTCGGTGCCCGGGCCTTCGACAGCGGAAAGGGCGTTGTTGTTTCCCTTCAGCTCAGGGGCGAAGTTTTCGGCCAGAAAAGCGCGGACTTCTTCGCGAAATGCATCATCGGTGCCCGCGGCAGGGGCATCGGCAAGGGTTGCCATGATCTCTCTCCTCCAACCCGGCGGAATCGTTGGCATCCCGCCGGGGCAACTGGGTTGCATGCCGCAACCATACCGCATCTTCTGCGCGGGGCAAGCGGCAAGGAGGGGATCGGATCAGGCGGAGATAACCTCTTGTTCGATCTTGCCGAAAATCGAATGACCATCGGCATCGCGCATTTCGATCGCAACGGTATCGCCCGGTGCCATGAAGCGGGTGCTCGCCTCGCCATCGCGGATCGTTTCGATCATGCGGATTTCCGCAATGCACGAATAGCCTGCGCCTCCTTCGCTGACCGGAGTGCCGGGGCCGCCGTCTGCACCCTTGTTGCTGACTGTGCCCGACCCGATGATCGATCCGGCACACAGGTTGCGGGTCTTCGCCGCGTGGGCCACGAGCTGGGCGAGGTTGAAGGTCGCCTCCTGCGCGGCGTTGGCGCGGCCGAATGGCGCGCCATTGTAATCGACCAACAGCGGCAGATCGATCACGCTGTTCTTCCACGCATCGCCCAGTTCATCGGGCGTTACCGCCACCGGACTGAATGCGCTGGCGGGTTTGGACTGAAAGAAACCGAACCCTTTGGCCAGTTCGCCCGGTATCAGGCCCCGAAGAGAAACATCGTTGACCAGCATGATCAGCTTGATGTGATCGGCGGCATCTTCGGCGGACACGCCCATCGGTACGTCATCGACCACTACCGCGATCTCGCCTTCCATGTCGCATCCCCATGCAGTGTCTTTCAGCGGAATCGGATCTCGTGGGGCAAGAAACCCGTCGCTTCCGCCCTGATACATCAGCGGATCGTGATAGAAGCTTTCCGGGACGGTGGCATTGCGCGCCTGCCGCACCAGTTCGACATGGTTGATATAGGCGCTGCCATCGGCCCACTGATAGGCACGGGGCAGCGGGCTGGCGGCATCGTGTTCGTGGAACCGCTCGCACGGCACCGTCTGATGCTCGACATCGCGATAGAGCGCCTCCAGCTGCGGGGCCACCTGTGCCCAGTTGTCGAGCGCATATTGCATCGTCGGTGCGATGTGATCGGCGGGGCTGTAACGGGTCACGTCTTTCGAAACGACGACCAGCTTCCCGTCGCGGCCAGATTTCAGCGATGCGAGTTTCATATGGGTCTCTCCGTTTCTTATTGCGTGGGTGTATCGGGTTGATTGTCGGGGTGTGCGCGGATGAAGGCGGGCAGGGCAAGGCACGCCGCTTCGATCTGCCTGATGCGCGGCATAGTGTTGAGATCGAAGCCGAAACGGCGCGCGTTATAGACTTGCGGCAACAGAACGACTTCGAACATGCCCGGTGCATCGAGCAGGAAATCGCCCGTATTCCGCTGTTCCAGCCGCGTTTCCACCGGAACCAGCGTCTTGGCCAGCCAGTGACGATACCAGGTTTCGATCCCGTGCTGATCCTGACCGTATTCGTCCTTCAGGTACTGGAGAACCGGCGAATTCAGCGGGGCATGGAGCTCTGTGGCGATGGCATAGGCCAGTTCGCGCACAGTGAAGCGGTCTTCCACGTCCGCAGGCAGCAAGGCGCGGTCGGGGTAGGCTTCGTCGAGCCATTCGATCACCGCCATCGACTGCGCGCGGTCGCGCCCGTCCGCTTCCAGCATCGGCACGCCGCCAAATGGGTTGCGTGCGCGATAGGCATCGCCTTTCTGCTCTGCCTTCAGCAAGTTGACGGGCGCGATCTCGTAATCGAGGCCCTTGAGGTTGAGCGCGATCCGCAGGCGATAGCTGGTCGAGCTGCGGAAGTAGGCGTGAAGCTTCATATCCCTCTCCCTAGCTATGGTTTCACCTGAAACCAACCCGATGATTGCGCGCTTGTTCCCTCAGAAGGCGGCAATCCCCGTGATCGCCCGGCCCAGGATCAGCGCGTGCACATCGTGCGTCCCTTCGTAGGTGTTGACCGTTTCGAGGTTCACCATGTGGCGGATGACCTGATATTCGCCGGAAATGCCGTTGCCGCCATGCATGTCGCGCGCCATCCGTGCGATATCGAGCGCCTTGCCGACATTGTTGCGCTTAACGACAGAGATCATCTCCGGCGCGAAGGCGTGTTCGTCCATCAGGCGGCCCACGCGCAGGCTCGATTGCAGGCCGAGCGAAATCTCGGTCAGCATGTTCGCCAGCTTGAGCTGGTAGATCTGCTTGGAGGCGAGCGGCACGCCGAACTGCTTGCGATCGAGGCCATATTGCCGCGCCGCGTGGAAGCAGAATTCCGCCGCGCCCATCGCGCCCCAGCTGATGCCGTAACGCGCGCGGTTGAGGCAACCGAATGGGCCCTTCAGCCCTTCGACATCGGGCAGCAGGGCATCCGCGCCTACTTTCACATCGTCCATCACCACCATCCCGGTGGTGCTGGCGCGCAAGCTGAGTTTGTGGCCGATCTTGGGGGCGGACAGGCCTGCCATCCCCTTTTCCAGAACGAAGCCGCGGATCTTGCCGCCGTGGGCCTCGCTCTTGGCCCATACGACGAACACGTCTGCGAACGGAGCGTTTGAAATCCAGGTCTTCGAACCATTGAGGATGTAGCCGTCGCCATCCTTTTTCGCGACTGTCTTCATAGAGCCGGGGTCCGATCCGGCATCGGGTTCGGTCAGGCCGAAACAGCCAATCAACTGGCCGCTGGCGAGGCCGGGGAGATACTTACGCTTCTGTTCTTCCGATCCGTATGCGTGGATCGGGTACATCACCAGCGAGGATTGCACGCTGGCCATCGAACGGTATCCCGAATCGACCCGCTCGATTTCGCGGGCGATCAGGCCATAGGCGACATAGCTGGCACCGGCGCCGCCGTATTCTTCGGGTACTGTCGCGCCCAGCAGGCCGGCCTGGCCCATCAGCGGAAACAGCTCCGGCGCGTCGCGCTCTTCCTCGAACGCTTCGATCACGCGCGGCTGGAGTTCGGATTGAGCGAAGGCATGCGCCGCATCGCGGATCATGCGTTCGTCTTCAGTTAGCTGCCCGTCGATTGCGAACGGGTCTTCCCAGTTGAAAGCGGTCATGATGCAGTCATTGGCACGGGAGGCGAATGTGGCGCAAGCGTGGACCGCTAAATGCAGTTTTTAAACATGTGACTTTCACCGGATAACCCGTGCGGTACAGTGGCTTGTCTGTGGCCTTTCGCGGGCCGGTGTGGACTTTGCAAAATGCCGGACGCGCCGGGAAAGTCACAGATACGTGGCACGGTCGCGATACCCACCGAACGGGGAAGAGCAGGCGGTCCATGTCGCCCATATTACGGCTGCAATCGGTTGTAGGACAGTGTGCGGGAGTGCGCCGCAGAGCGCGCCCTTCAATCAGGCGTGAAGCGGCTCCAACGCCTCGCGCATCATCGAAATGATCTGATCGGGTGGGCAGGGCTTGCTACAAGCTTTCACTTCGGGAAACCGGGCGGCGACCTCTTCCGGCGAAACCTGCCCCGAATGGAAGATCACCGGAACATCTTCCGCGATCAGTGCCTCTGCCAGAGCGTAGGATTCGCCATCTTCCAGTCGCACGTCGAGAATAGCGATATCGGGCCGGTGCTCGGCAATCGCCTGACGCGCGGATTGCGCGGTATCGAACGGACCTTCCACCACGAACCCGGCCTCTGCCACCGTGTTGCACAAGTCCATACCGATGATGAGTTCATCTTCGGCGACGAGTACGCACGGCTGGTTCATGGTCGTTCCCTTCGGATCGGTTGCGGATAACGACCAGTCAACGGGATTTGGGGGATGGGGTTCCCGTCAGGTCGCGCCGAAGCGGCTGCGGAACCCATCCAGATCGCCTTTGGCAAGGTATCCCGCCTGCTCCACCCAGCCATCGCGGCGGATGCGGCCCTGAAAGCGCCCAAGCAGTGCATCCACCCTGTCGATCTCGGCATCGTCCCACGCGGCGATCTGTTCGAAGCGGGTCACACCCAAATCCGTCAGCAGAGCCGCCAGCTTGGGGCCAAGGCCCTTGATCTGCGTGAGATCGTCGGCGCTCGCCGTGGCTGATGCAACCTTCGGTGTCGGAGCAGGGGCAGGAGCGGGCTCCGGCTCTGGCTCGACAGCGGCCGTTTCCGCGTCGGCGGCGCGAGCGGCGGTTTCGGCCGCTTCGATCTGCGCTTCTTCCACGGCGGCGGCGACTGCGGTTCCGGCACCGGCCAGCCCGACCGGGGCGGGCGGCGGCATCGGCGCGGGGTCGCGGGCGGCGGCAGGTGCTGCATCGATCAACGCCTGATTACGCGCGGCGGGCGCGGCCCCTTCGTCGAGTGTGTCGCGACGGTCGGTTTCCACGCGTGTGCGGCGGGTGGCGGCAAACAGCCACCATGCCACCAGCAGCCCGATCACCAGCGCAATAGCCACCAACAGCCAGTTTTCAGCCAGCAGTTCGCTCATTCGTCGTCACTCCTCTCGCGCACGGTGCGGCCCCAGATTGCCCAGCCAAGGGCCAGTCCGGCGGTATAGGCGGTCAGCCCCAGCACCAGAAGTTCACTCCATAGCGGCATCGTCCGTCTCTTTCTATCGTGGTCCGGGGGTGTCGACCGGGGTCGGCACGACAGGCTGTATGGCGATGACTGAAAATTCGATCCGGCGATTGGCCGGGTCGCGCGGGTCCAGCCCGCTGACCGGCTGCGCCGATCCCACGCCGCTGGCGCGCAACCCGTCTGCCGGGATGCCACGCGCAACCAGTGCAGCCTCCACCGCTTTGGCGCGCGCCTGCGACAGTTCAATATTGCCCGGTTCAGGGCCAGAGCTGTCGGTATGCCCGGTGATAGCGATAATCGCGCCCAGACATGGGCGCAGTGCGCGGGCGACTTCGCCGATCAGTTCGCGGCTGGCGGGATCGAGATTCGCGCTGGATTCCTCAAACCGGATCGTGCGCGATCGCAGCAGGGCATCGACATCGTCCTGACAATGCATCGGCGGGCGAGGGGTGTCGGTGCCCCTCTGCGCCATGATCGTGCCATCACTCCATCGCACACCGCCTGCGCCGGGGATCGCCGCCACGGCGCGTGCCACGCGGGCGCGGACTTTTTCGTTCAGCCCTTTACCGCCCGACAGCACCGGATGGCGGGTGGGCGAACCGGCCGACGTATGGAAACTGGCCGCCACCCCTTTGCCACCGGCGGCGGCAATCGCCACCCTGGCCTTGGCTTCAAGCCGGTTGGCCATTTCCGCGCCTGTTCGATCGTATTGCAGATAAACTAGCGCGACGACGGCAATCAGGCCAGCGAGCACAGCGATAGCGGGACGGATGAATGTCATCGCCGCCCGAATGGCAATTCCGGCCCCGGCTCGCAAGGGGGCACCGGCCTGTGGCGCAAAGTTATTGCGGAGGCGTGGTATCGAGGTTGCGGCGGAACAGCACCCGGTCTTCCGGCCCGAACCCGAAGCGCCAGATGACCCAGCCATACACGAATAGGATTGCCGGGACGCCGAATGCCAGTTCCGCCCATTCGGGCATGCGGGTAAAGCCATAGCCGACGAATGCCGCCGGAATAGCCGCATAAATCAGTGCCCAGCGCCAGTTATTGATCGGTTCCTGCAGAATGCCTGCCAGCACCCGGCTTTTGACAATCGATGCGATGCCCAGCGCCACCATCAGCGACGCCGCTGCGGCGGCGGCCTTGTAATTGTCGCTCAACCCAAGCCGTTCGACCAGCATCATGGCCCCTACGGTCAGCAGACCCTGAAATATGATCGTGGCGACCGAAATCGTCAGATTGCGGACCCGTGCGACATAAATCAGCGCCGCTTCGGACACGACAGCGGTGGCCGCGACCACTTCCGCGCTCAGCAGGAAAGCAAGTGCAGCGGTGCCGCCTACGAAAGTTGGCCCGACCAGCCCCATCACGCCTTCGCCGGGAATGCCCAATGCCAATGCGATGCCGGCCTGCGCTGCAGTGATCCAGAAGCCAACCTGACATACCTGCCGGGCAATCGCGGCATAGTTGCGTTCTTTCAGATTGCGGGTGATGACCGGGCCGAGGATCGGTTCGAAACTGGTCTTGAGCTTCTGCGGCAGCGACGCGACCTGCTGCGCGACGTAGTAAATTCCCACTGCCTGCGGTGCAGCGAACAGGCCCAGAATAAACAGGTCCAGACGTCGGGTGCCCCATTCGATAGCGTCGGCCGATGCCAGCGGCAGTGCCCGCGTCGTCAATTGCACTGTGCCGCGCAGGTCGGGCTGCCAGCCTTTCGGCAGGCCATAGGATTTGAGGAACGGGATCACCGCCGTCAGTAATCCGGCGTAGATCGACACGAGATAGGCGACCGACAGGCCGGAATCGGGCAGCGGGAACCACAGTACCCCAGCCAGAATCGAAATGGTCCACGGTTCCACCACGGCCCGTGCGCGGACTGTCGTGGCGATATCGAACCGATAAGCTTGTGCGGCAAGAATGATCTCTGTCAGCGCATAGGCCGGGATCGACAGCACGATCAGCCGGTCGACCCATGTGTAGTCTCCGCTGGGAAACAGTGGCTGTGGCACGAACCACAGGAATACAGCGGCGATCAGCGACAGGATCAGCGCGGCCAGCATCCCATCGAACACCAGATGGCACCGATCGGCATCTTCGCGTTCGGACAGGCGCTGCGCCAGCCCCCGCTTTTCCCCCAGCGAACACAGCATCGCGCACAATTCCGCCACGACCAGTGCAGAGGCGAACACACCCAGCTCTTCCGCACCATAGAGCCGCCCGGCGATAAACAGGAACGGCAGGCGCGCAGCGAGACGCAGGAGGAAGCCGAGGAAGTTGGTTCGTCCCCCTTTTGCCAGCGCGGCCATGTCCGCTTGCGATTTGGCCTCGGTCATACAGGCGCTTCAGTGGTGAGCGGGCGAGCGAGCAGTTCGGACACGATCTCGCGCGCGGGCGCGCCTTGCAACAGGCGATAGACCGCCGCGACGATAGGCATGGCGATGCCGTGGCGCATGGCCAGTTCGGCCAGCACTGGCGCGGTATGCGCGCCTTCGGCCACAGTGCGCCGGTCAGCCATCAGCGATGCGGCGTCCTGCCCTTCGCCCAATGCCTTGCCCAGGCTGAAATTCCGGCTGGACGTGGAGGAACAGGTCAGCACCAGATCGCCCAGCCCGCACAAGCCCGCCAGCGTATCGCGCTCAGCCCCCAATGCTTCGCCAAAGCGCATCATTTCGGCATATCCGCGGGCGATCAGTGCGGCGCGGGCGTTCTGGCCCAGCTCCAGCCCATCGACCACGCCGCACGCGATAGCGAGCACGTTCTTCACTGCGCCGCCGATTTCGGCCCCTGTCACATCGTCTGAGTAATACGGGCGGAACGCAGGGCGGGCGATTTGCGGGGACAGCCGGTCCCACTGTTCCTCGCCCCCGGCACATGCCAGTGTGACCGCAGTGGGCAATCCTGCGGCGACTTCGTGGGCGAAAGTGGGGCCGGAGAGGATAGCGATTTCGCTGCCCGGTTTGGCATCGCGGGCTACATCGTTCATCAGCCGCCCGGTGCCCGCTTCGATCCCTTTGCTGCACAGCACCAGATCGCGCGGCGATGCGGGCAGGTCCGCCAGCACTGTGCCCAGATGTTGCGCCGGGGTCACCGCCAGAACCGTGTCGAGCGCAGCGAACTGCGCCAGATCGCCGGTCGCACGGATCGTTTCTGACAGTTGCGCGGATGGAAGATACACGCTGTTGCGGTGTTGCCGGTTGATTTCCGCGACCAGCTCCTCTTCTCGCGCCCATAGCAAGACAGTGCGCCCATCGCTCGCCAGCATTTGGGCCAGCGCAGTGCCCCATGCGCCCGCGCCGAGCACACCGATTGCGGTCGCTTCGCCGGTCATCCTTTTACCCCTGCGCCGCGTACCGGCTCCGCTGTCGGGTCGAGTGGCCAGCGCGGTCGGGCCGCGATGTCGAGCGGATCGTTCTGGCCGGTGGGCAGCCGTTCGCACCCGGCCCAGGCGATCATTGCCGCGTTATCGGTGCACAGTTCCGGGGGCGGCGCGGAAAAGCGCAGGTCGCGCGCGCGCGCCAGCGTTTCCAGCGCGCCGCGCACCGCTTTGTTCGCAGCGACCCCGCCTGCCACCACCAGCGCGTTGACCGGTCCCATCGCGTCGAGCGCGATTGTTAGCCGGTCGTTCACGCAATCGATGGCCGCCTGCTGGAAACTGGCAGCCAGATCGGCATTGCTGTGTTGCTGCGTTTCGTATGCGCGCAACACCGCGCTCTTCAGCCCGGAGAAGGAAAAATGCGGTTCCCCGCTGCCGACCAGCGGACGGGGCAGGCGCACGGCATCGGGATCGCCCTGCAATGCCAGCCGCTCCACCGCCGGGCCACCGGGGTATCCGAGGCCAAGGATCTTGGCGGTCTTGTCGAATGCTTCGCCCAGTGCATCGTCGATTGTGGTGGCGAAGCGGCGATATTCGCCAACGCCATCCACTCGCAGGATCTGGCAATGTCCGCCCGATACCAGCAGCAGGGCATACGGGAATGTCAGCGCCGGATCGGCCAGCCGGGGGCTGAGTGCGTGCCCTTCCAGATGGTTGATCGCCATCAGTGGCACATCGGCCGCCATCGCCAGCGCCTTGGCACTGACCAGCCCGACCATCACTCCGCCGATCAGGCCCGGCCCGGCGGTAGCGGCAATCGCATCGAGTTCGTGCAGGGCAACGCCCGCTTCTTTCAAAACCGCATCGATCATCGGGGCCAGTCGTTCGGCATGGGCACGGGCGGCGATTTCGGGCACGACCCCGCCATAGGGCGCGTGTGCCTCGTCCTGGCTGGCGATCCGTTGGGCCAACACCTGCCGTTCGGTGGTGACGAGCGCCGCTGCGGTTTCGTCGCAACTCGATTCTATGCCGAGAACCAATCCCATGCCGCTTTCCCTTACCGCTTTGCTTGGGTAGGGCAAGCGCAGTCAGTCGAATGACATGAAGGCAAATATTTTGAAACTCCGCCTCGGTACCCGCAAATCCCCTCTCGCAATGGCACAGGCTCACGAGGCGCGCGCCCGTCTGTGCAAGGCTCACGGGTGGGACGAATCGGCCATCGAACTGGTTCCCGTGGTCGCCAGCGGAGACAAAGTGCAGGATCGCCCGCTGGCCGAAATCGGCGGCAAGGCGCTGTGGACCAAGGAACTCGATGGCTGGTTGGCGGAAGGCCGGATCGATGCGTCGGTTCATTCGATGAAAGATGTCGAAACGATCCGTCCCGACTTTCTCGCTATCGCTGCGATCCTGCCGCGCGCTGATGTGCGCGATGTGCTGTTGGGGGCCGATAGCATCGCGGCGATTCCGCACGGTGCGCGGATTGGCACCAGCGCTCCGCGCCGTGCGGCGCAAATGCTTCACAACCGGCCCGACTGTTCGATCGTATCGTTTCGCGGCAACGTCGCAACCCGCATGGCGCGGCTGGAAGCGGGAGAGGCCGATGTGACGCTGCTTGCCGCTGCCGGGCTCGAACGTTTGGGGCAGAGCAGCGCGGGCGCTCCGATACCGCTCGATCAATGGCTGCCCGCCCCGGCGCAGGGGGCTATCGGCATCGAATGCCGGGCAGACGATACGCAGACCCGCGAATGGCTCGCCGCCATCGATCATGCGCCCAGCCACGATGCCGTGATGGCCGAACGTGCCTTGCTGGAGGCACTCGGCGGCAATTGCCATAGCCCGATTGCCGTGCTGACCAGCGTGGAAGACGGCGAACTGGCGATGCAGGCGGCGATTTTCAGTGCCGACGGGGCAGAACGGGTCGCAGGCGAAGCGCGCTTCGCACCCGGCGATGGCTATGGCCCGCAAGGGCTGGCGGCAGACCTGTTGTTGCGGGCCAGCCCGGCGGTAAAGGCATTGTTCGGGATCGGTTGATGCCGCGCCCGGCCATTGTCTTGCGCCCCGAACCGGGCCTTGCCGAAACACTGGCGCGCTTGCGCGAGCGCGGGATAGAAGGCGTGGGAGCGCCGCTGTTCACGATCGAGCCGGTGGCGTGGGCTGCGCCCGATCCGGCGCAATTCGATGCAATTCTGGTCGGCAGCGCCAATGTGTTCCGCCACGGTGGCGAAGGGCTGAAACGGCTGGCTGGGTTGCCGGTTCACGCTGTCGGTCCCCGAACGGCGCAGGCAGCGCGTGACGCGGGCTTTACCGTCGCGGATATCGCTGGCGGCGAATTGCAACCACTGGTCAGCCGCATGGCTGCACCGCAGCGGCTGTTGCGTCTGGCAGGGGAAAAGCGTGTGGCGCTGTCCCCGCCGGTGGGTGTCGAAGTGGCCGAACGTGTCGTCTATCGCGCTGTTCCTCTGCCATTGGCTGGCGCAGTTGCGGCGCGTCTGGCGGGTGGCGCGGTGGTATTGCTGCATTCGGGCGAAGCGGCGCGCTATTTCGCGGAGGAATGTAAGCGGCTGGCGATTGACCGCAGCAGGCTGTCGCTGGCGGCGCTGGCCCCGCGTATCGCCGCCGCCGCAGGTGACGGCTGGCAGTCTGTCGAATGGGCAGAGCAGCCTGCCGAACTTGCGCTTTTGGCCTTGTCCGTCCAAATGTGCCGCTGATCGCCAACAAAGACCGGCCGCAAAGACGGCACAGGTCGCAGAACGGATAATGATGAACACCTTTTCTGACGGTAACCGCGCAGGCGGTTCGTTAAAGCCGGTGCTGATCGCCGTGCTCGCCTCTTTTGTGCTGGGTGCCGCGATTGTCGGCTATCTGGCGTGGAAGGGATATATCGGGCCGCGCGGTGTGACGACTGCGCCTCAGGCCGGGGTTGTAACCACGGCAGAACCAACCGCCACGGCTTCCCCGCAAAAGCTGGCGGGAGTCGCGGTGGGCGACAAAGCATCCGATGCGCCCACTGCAACAACGGAAGACAACACCGCTGCTGCCAAGGCGGTTGAGAAAGTCGCGGAGCAGCAAGGCGGACTGGATCAACGCATTGCCGCCGCAGAACAGCGCATCGCCAAGCTCGATCTTCAGGCGCAGGCCGCTGCTGGTAATGCCGCGCGGGCGGAAGGATTGCTGATTGCATTTGCCACCCGGCGTGCGCTCGAACGGGGCGCGCCGCTCGGTTATCTCGATGAACAGCTTCGCCTGCGGTTTGGCGATGCGAAACCGAATTCGGTGCACACGATCATCGAGTTTTCCAAAAATCCCGTCACGCTGGACGTGCTGATCGCGCGCCTGCAAGGGCTGGCGCCCCAGTTGAAGGATGACAGCAGCCAACCGTTTCTTACCCGGATGCAGCGGGAATTGTCGAACCTGGTGGTCATCCGCCGCGAAACGACGCCCTCTCCGCAACCGCAGAAGCGGCTGGAGCGCGCGCGCTTCTTCCTCGAAAGCGGCCGCGTGGACAAGGCGATCCGCGAGGTGGAACAGCTGCCGGGTGCCGCCGCGGCAAAGGACTGGATCGCGCTGGCCAAGCGGTATGAACGCGCGCAGCAGGCACTCGACCTGATCGAAACATCAGCAGTGCGCGAGCGGCGTCTGCTGCGGGATGGCGATGGCAAGCCGGTGCAACAACTCGGCCCGGCGGATGAGAAAACGCCTGCGGTCAAATAAGGTGAAGTGGGTGGCTAGGCGGCTTTGGGAGCGTGCCAAGTAAGCCATCTGCCGAACGGGTCGGGTCGGCAAGTGGTCAGACCTGCAGCAGTTCCGGTAATGCGCCTGACATGCCGCGGGCTTCGTCCATGAACCATTTTTTGAGCAGCGGTGTGCGCTGAACCCCGCTCATCCCCAGGCGGCGGATGGCCGATGCCGTCTTGCCGCCGAAGCCGAACAGATGCGTCAGTCCATCGGTGGCAGACATGACCATTACCGAATCGAGCGCGCGCCATTTTTCATAGCGGGCGAGGATTTGTGCGTCCCCCAGATCGAGGCCGAGCCGCTGCCCGTCTGTCAGTACCTGTATCAACGCACCGACGTCGCGCAGGCCCAGATTGAGGCCTTGTCCGGCAATCGGGTGCATCCCGTGGGCCGAATCGCCCACCAGCGCCAGACGTTGCCCCACCATCCTGACAGTGTGCTGGAAACTGAGCGGATAGGACGAGCGTCCTGAATTGAGCGTTACTTCGCCCAGCAGATCGCCCATTCGCTTGTAAACTTCTGCCACGAAGGCGCGGTCGGATAGTTTGAGGACGCCAGCGGCATCTTTCTCGTCCACCGTCCAGACCAGCGCGCTGCGGTGCTGCCCCTGTCGCACGTCGAGCATGGGCAGCAATGCGAATGGCCCCGCGGGGTAGAAGATTTCCCATGCGACATTGCCGTGCGGTTTGCTGTGATCGAGCCCGACGATCAGGGCGCGGTGGCTGTAATCCCACTGCGCCATTGTCAGACCTTCCTCATCGCGCGTGGGCGAGCGGCGGCCTTCGGCACCGATCATCAGCGCGGCATGGAGCGTGCGCCCATCGGCCAGCGTCGCGGAAACGCCGAATTCGTCGCGGTGCCGCTCCACTACCTCGACCGGGGCATGCCACGCGATCAGATCGGTTTCCCGCGCCGCTTCGAACAGAGCGAGCCGCAAGTCGCGATTGGCGAACATCCGGCCCAGCGATCCTTCGTGCGGTTCAGGCGTGAAATCGAGCAGGCCCGGCTTCATCTGATCGCTGACCATGATCGATTCGATCGGGCAGCCGAACGGCTCCAGCCTGTCGGCCAGTCCGATATTGGTGAACAGGTTCCAGCTTGCAGTGGAAATCGCGCTGGCGCGACCGTCGAAATTATCCGCAGTCAGCGAAGCGGGATCGGCGCGGTCGATCACATGGCTGCTCAATCCCTTGCGCGCGGCAGCCAGCGCCAGAGTCATTCCCACCAGGCCGCCGCCCAGGATCAGCAGGTCGCGCTTGTCGTTCATCGCCCACAGCCCTAGAGCCAGCGGCACGATGCACGCAAGGATATTGCCTCGCCTGATGGCGTTTTTCGCGGTGGTTTGCGCCGGTTTGCTGGCAGTGCAGCCGATAACTGCGCGGGCGCAGGTCGCAGATCGCGTGAATCACATCTCCGCCGATCTGGGTGCGGCCCCGATAACAACGGGTCAGCCGGTGCACATGGTGCTCCATTTCGTGCCCGATGCCGGATGGCATGGATACTGGAGCAATCCGGGAGATGCCGGATACGGGATGCAGCTGAAATGGACGCTGCCCCCCGGATGGACAGCGGGGCAGGCGGAATACCCCGTACCGCAGCAACTGGTCATCGGCGGGCTGATGAACCATGTGTACGAAGGGCCTTATGCGGTCCTCGTCGATCTGATCCCGCCAACGGGCGCGCCAGCGGTGAATGCCCCGGTGAAGCTGGAGGCGCAATGGCTCGCCTGTACTGACACGATCTGTGTGCCGGAGCAGCAGTCTTTCGCGCTCACTCTGCCGGGGCAGAGCGCGGCATCGCGCGATTATGCCAAATGGCGGGCGGCAATTCCAGCTCCGCTCGACCGCGCGGGTACGTTTGCCGTTGCGGGCAAGACATTGCGTGTCGCGCTGCCATTGCCTGCGGCGCTCGATCTGCCCGATCCGCATGTGTTCATCGATCAACGCGATCTGGTCGCCTACGCCGGCTCTCAGACGTTTCGCCGTCAGGGCGATTTGCTGGTGGCCGAAATCCCGCTGGCGGACACGGTGGTCGCGACCGATGCGGTCAGCGGCATCCTGTCGCTGGGCGATGGCAATGGTGTGCGTTTCACTGCGGCCAAAGGCACGGTGCCTGCGGGTGGCGATCTGGTTGGCAAAGGCGGCGGGGCGGCGGACACCGGGCCGCTGTGGCTGCTGCTGCTGGCGGCGCTGGCGGGGGGGCTGATCCTCAATGTCATGCCGTGCGTATTCCCGATCCTTAGCCTGAAAGCGCTGAGCCTTGCGCGCGCCGGGGAAAGTGACGCGCAGGCGCGGGCCGATGGTCTGGCCTATACCGCAGGTGTGCTGCTGGCGACGCTGGCGCTGGGCGCGCTGCTGCTGGCCTTGCGCGCGGCGGGCGAGAGTGTCGGCTGGGCATTCCAGTTGCAGGAACCGGGCGTCGTTGTCGCGTTGTTGGTGCTGGCCTGCGCGATCACTGCCAATTTCGCAGGGCTGTTCGAATTGCCTTCGCTCTCTTTCTCGCGCGGGGGAGAGCAGGCGGGGGCCTTCGCCACCGGCTTGCTCGCTGCCTTCGTGGCGACACCGTGCACCGGACCATTTATGGCTGCGGCAATGGGGGCGGCGCTGCTGCTGCCAGCTGCAGAGGCTATGCTGCTGTTCGCGGCGTTGGGATTGGGGCTGGCGCTGCCGTTCCTGTTGCTCGGCTTTATCCCGCCGCTGCGCCGCCTGTTGCCGAGACCCGGCAAATGGATGGAGACCTTCCGCCGCGTGATGGCGGTGCCGATGGGTCTGACCGCGCTGGCGCTGGCATGGCTGTGCTGGCGGCTGGGTGGCGCATGGTTCGCTGTTGGGTCAATAGCGCTGGCTGTGGTGGCTATCGCGCTGCTGATCGCCGCGCTGCGCCAGCGGCAATCAGGGCAGCGGTATGCCTATTTGCTGTTGCTGGCTGTGATCGTACCGGTAACGGCGGGGGCGCAGTTGTTGCCCCGCTTGTATAACGACGCACCTGCGGGTGCGGAACAAGGCATTATCCCGGCACAACCTTTTACGGAAACGGCGCTGCACACCGCCCGCGCACAGGGCAAGCCGGTGTTCGTGTGGTTCACCGCTGACTGGTGCCTGACCTGCAAAGTCAACGAACGCGTGGCGATAGAGCGGGAAAGCACCCGCGACGCTTTTGTAAAAGCGGGTGTCGTGCCGCTGGTGGGCGACTGGACTCGCCGCGATCCGGCAATCACGCAGTTCCTGACAGCGCACGGCGCTGCCGGGGTGCCGCTCTATCTGTGGTATGCACCGGGCAAGGATGCCGAAGTGCTGCCGCAAGTGCTGACACCCGATATGTTGGCTACGTTGGCGGGGTCGGCTCAGCCTTCGGCGCAATCGCCTGCGTCGGCTTCTCCATCTCCAGCTCCGGCACAGGAATAACCGCCGGGTCCGGCTGGGCCAGACGACGGCACGTCTCGATCAGTTCGGCGGGCTGCGTGCTGGGGTTGATCGCCAGCGTACCTGCGCCGGGGATCGTCAGTTCCAGTTTGCGCGCTCCTGTGAATGCATCCAGCGCAGGCAAGACCGCGGGATAGCGCCCTTGCCATAGCCAGCCACGCCCGTTGTCCTTCGCATCGATCGGCAGGCGTTCGACATGGCCATTGCCGACCAGCGCCATGATCGCTTTCGCATTGCGGTCCGCCGCTGCAAAGCGGGTGATTTCCACCGTCCGGGCACTGCCTTCTCCGGTGCAAGCCAGCGCGAGCAGAGGCGCCTTGCCCGGAATTCCGTACACAATACGGTTGGGGGTGGGGCTCACCGCCCAGATTGCCCCGGTGACATCGGGCGATGACGTCAGCACATGCGCGGGGCCTTGCCCCGAATCCAGATCGAGCCGTTCGACATAACGATCCGTGGCAGGCGGGCGACAACCGCCCAGCACAGCGGGCAGAGCGATAATAGTGAAGAGGGCGATAAGTCTGCGATCCATCGCCGCGCGCTATGACACTGTATTGTAAGCTGGTAAATCGTGGGGACTCGCACGTCCCCAGCGCTATCGATGGTCGCGCGATTACCGCTCGCGGATGAATTGACGGATGTCGGCGGACAACTTCGTCCGGTCTTCATCGCGCACATACATCATGTGCCCCGCGTCGTAGTAATGGAACTGGATGCGATCCTGCGGATATCCGGGCCGGGTAAGCGAATATTCCGCGCCGAAGAACGGGGTGGCGAAATCATACCACCCTTGCCCCACGAACACGCGCAGATCCGAATTTTCGCGCAATGCCTTGCCGATATAGGGCGCGACATTGAAATAGGTGCTCGTGCGTCCTTCCTTCTGGAAATCCCACGGCTGGACACTGCCGATGGTCACATATTGGCGATCGGTTTTGTAGCCGAGCGTGTCGCGCATGAAGTGATTGACCGCTGCGGTATATCCGCCGTCGATCCCGTAAAAGCTGGGGTCGTTGTCCGGATATTCGCCCACGTTATCCAGATCCTTGCCGGTATAGCGGCTATCTAGACGCCCCACTGTCAGCCCCCGGTCGCGCAGCAGTTCCTTGTAGAACCGTCCCGGGCTGACCCGCAGGTCGGCCTGATCGAGATATGTCTCGCTCAGGCCAGTGAACCGCGCCAGTTGCGCGCGGACGGCGGCACGTTCCTGTGCGCTGGCATTTTGCCCTTTCAGCAGAAACGCAGCGTATGGACCGATGGCGAACTGGCGCGCTTCCTCCGCGAATTGCGCGGGCGATGCGGCGGTGGCTTTTCCATGAAACAGCGCAGTTGTCGCCATTGTCGGCAGATTGGTGATGTAACCCAGCTCGTTACCATCGTCGGTATCGCCCGCCGCGAAATCGAGGATCGTCGAAATCAGGATAATCCCGTCCACCGCGACATCGTTGTATCCGCCCTCCAGCTCGTTGATGACAGTGGCCGACCGGGTGGTGCCGTAGCTTTCGCCGCCGATAAATTTGGGGCTGTTCCAGCGCCCGTTTTCCGACAGCCACTGGCGGATCGTTTTGGCGACCGATCTGGCATCCTGCGTGATGCCCCAGTAATCCTTGGTATCGGCATCTCCGATCACATGGCTGAATCCCGTGCCGACCGGGTCGATAAATACCAGATCGGTAACATCGAGCAGCGAGTCCGGGTTGTCGAGAATGGGGTAAGGCGGCCCGCCATCGTCTTTGGCATCGGAGGGGATCGCGACCCGTTTCGGCCCGAAAGCGCCCATCTGCAACCAGACCGAACCTGACCCAGGCCCGCCGTTCCACAGGAAGGTGACCGGGCGGCTGGGATCGCGCGGTTCGGCGATATACGAGGTGGTGACAATCGCTGCCTTGGGCGTGCCCTTGTCGTCTTTCAGCACTTCTTCCTTCACCGTCGCGGTATAGCTGACCGACTTGCCGCCGAACGTGCCGCGCATCTGCTTGCTGGTGCTGTTGGCGGTGTATTCTTGCGGAGCGGCAGCAGTGGGCTTTGCCTCGTCCGCTTCCTTAGCCACTGCGCCCGGCGCAGCGATGGCAAGAGCAATGGGCGCTGCAAAGCAGGCGGCGGCGAAGCGTTTCATGGCGATGATCCCTGTTTTCCCTGTCCGGGCGAGCCGGTTGCGGAGGAAACTACCCGAATGACGGGGCAGGGCAAGGGGATTGGGTAGTTATGCGCTTCGCTGCCGGATTTGCCTGCGTATCACTTCCCCCATTTCCGCTGGGTCTTGCCGTAACGCATCTTGCGGGTGCCCGGTTTGCCTTCGTTCGAACGGCCGACAAGCGGGGCCTTGCGTTCGCCTTCTGAGAGGCCGAGTTCGTCTTGCTCCAGCCGGCGGATTTCGTCGCGCAGGCGGCCTGCCTCTTCGAATTCGAGATCAGCGGCGGCGGCGCGCATCCGTTTTTCCAAGTCTTCGATATAGGCGCGCAGGTTGTGGCCGACCAGATTGTTGCGCTCGTCGTCGCCGGTATCGACAGTGACGCCATCCTTGCTGGCGGTGTGGGCGACGATATCGGCAATCTGGCGCTTGATTGTTTGCGGAGTGATGCCGTGTTCGGTGTTGTATTCGCGCTGCTTTTCTCGCCGCCGTTCGGTTTCGGCCATTGCGCGTTCCATGCTGCCGGTAATCCGGTCTGCATAAAGGATCACCCGACCATCGACATTGCGCGCGGCGCGGCCAATGGTCTGGATCAGGCTGGTTTCGCTACGCAGGAAGCCTTCCTTGTCGGCATCGAGAATGCAGACAAGTCCGCACTCAGGGATATCGAGCCCTTCGCGCAGCAGGTTGATCCCCACCAGCACGTCATAGACCCCCAAACGCAAGTCGCGGATCAGTTCGATACGTTCCAGCGTTTCGACGTCGGAGTGCATATAGCGGACTTTCAGCCCGGCCTCGTGCATGAATTCGGTCAGATCTTCGGCCATCCGCTTGGTCAGCGTGGTCACCAGTGTGCGGTATCCCGCCTGCGCTGTCTTGCGGCATTCTTCGATGCAATCCTGCACCTGATCCTCCACCGGGCGGATATCGACCGGCGGATCGATCAGCCCGGTAGGGCGGATCACCTGTTCCGCGAATACCCCGCCGGTCTGTTCCATTTCCCAGCCACCGGGCGTAGCGGAAACGGCGACAGTCTGCGGGCGCATCGCATCCCATTCGTTGAACCGCAGCGGGCGGTTGTCGATGCAGCTGGGCAAGCGGAAGCCATATTCGGCCAGCGTCAGTTTGCGGCGGTGGTCCCCGCGTGCCATCGCGCCGATCTGCGGCACTGTCTGGTGGCTTTCATCGACGAACAGCAATGCGTTGTCGGGCAGGTATTCGAACAGCGTCGGTGGCGGTTCGCCCGGCAGGCGACCGGTCAGAAACCGGCTGTAATTCTCAATCCCCGCGCACGAACCGGTGGCGGCGATCATTTCGAGGTCGAAATTGGTCCGCTGTTCCAGTCTTTGTGCTTCCAGCAGGCGGCCTTCGGCGGTCAGTTCTTTCAGCCGTTCCTGTAACTCGAATTTGATCGCCTCGCTGGCCTGCTTCATCGTTGGGCCGGGCGTGACATAGTGGCTGTTGGCATAGACCCGCACGCTGGGCAGGCTGGCGCCTTTGGTGCCGGTCAGCGGGTCGAACTCAGCGATATCCTCGATCTCGTCACCGAAGAAGCTGATGCGCCATGCCATGTCTTCGTAGTGGCTGGGGAATATCTCCAGATTATCGCCCCGCACACGGAACGTGCCGCGCTGAAACGCGGCATCGTTGCGCTTGTATTGCAGGGCCACCAGCTTGCGGATCAATTCGCGCTGATCGACAGTTTCGCCCTGCTTGATGTCGAAGATCATTGCCGAATAGGTTTCGACCGAACCGATACCATAAAGGCACGAAACCGATGCCACGATCACCACGTCGTCGCGTTCCAGCAGCGCGCGGGTGGCGCTGTGGCGCATCCGGTCGATGGCTTCGTTTACGCTGCTTTCTTTCTCGATATAGGTGTCCGACCGGGGGACATAGGCCTCCGGCTGATAATAGTCGTAATAGGATACGAAATACTCGACCGCGTTGTTGGGAAAGAAGCTCTTGAATTCCCCATAAAGCTGCGCGGCGAGGATCTTGTTCGGCGCAAGGATCAGCGCGGGACGCTGCAATTCCTCGATCACTTTGGCCATCGTGAAGGTCTTGCCCGACCCGGTCACACCGAGCAGAACCTGTGTTTGCTCGCCATCTTTGGCGGATGCGACCAGTTCGGCAATCGCAGTCGGCTGATCGCCTGCCGGTTCATAATCGCTGACCAGTTCGAAAGGCTTGCCCGGCATCGATTTTTCAGGCCGTGCGGGCTTATGCGGTTTGAAGCTTTCGGAAGTGTCGGGCTCTTCCAGTCCCCTGCGGATCACGAGTTCGGCCATAGTGCCGGATATGGGCGCTATGGTCGCAGGGGGCAAGCGCGGGTGCAGCCGATCTGCCGGGCTATCGCAGGGCAAGGTCCGGTTCAGGCAGGGTGTGTTTAACAGAGGCTTATTCGTTGCGGTTCGATGGCGTGCGGCCCTCCCGGCGTGCCGATCGGTGGATCGACAGTCCGCAGCAATTTTCACATTGGAGCGGAGGGCACAACGGGGAGACCGAACCATGAAACGACCCATCCTGACTGCCTTCGCAGGGCTGGCGGCATTTGCGCTGTCCGGCTGCGCCACGGGATATGGTGGCGGCATCGGTTATGGATATGGCAGCGGCTACGGTTCCGACTATGGCTATAGCTATCCATCGCGGTACTACAGTGGATATTACGACGGGTATTATGGCCCGATCTACGACGGGTACTGGGGCACCGACGGGTTTTTCTATTTCCGGTCCAGCGCGCGCCATTCGCATTACCGCCGTGCCGACCATTCCCACTTCAGCCGCCACCGCCGCAATGGGCACAAGTGGCGCGAATGGCGCGGTCAGTTGCGTGCGCGCGATGGATACCGGATGCCGAATTACGCCCGCCCGCATCGGGGCACCGATGGCAAGAGTCATTATCGCCGGCCAAGCCCGCGTTTCGATCCCACGCACCGGCCGCGCAATCAGGGCGACTATAACCATGGATCGCATCGCCGCGATGGCGACGCCAACCGTGGAAGACATCGGCGCGGTGACGAAGCGCGGCGCGGCCCGCCCCGGCAAACCAATGATGCACGGCGAGGCGCTTCCCGTCGTGACGATGCAAGGCGCGGTCCGCAGCGTCAGCGTAACGAAGCCAGTCGCCCGCAACGCCAGCGGATCGACCGTAGCGATAACCGACCATCCCATCGCCGCAATGGTCGTCCTCGGCGCGAGCCGAATAAGGATTGATCGCGCCAAGGTGCTGAAGGGCGGAGGATAAACTCGGCAGGAGTGGGTTGCACCCGGCGAACGTATCGCTAGCCTGCGGGGCATTCCCTCGCAGGAGAATCATTCGATGCGTGCAATCTATCTTGCCATTCCGCTGTCCGCCGCTTTCGCCCTTGCGGCATGCGGCGGAAATTCCGATGAGTCGTCCGCGCCCAAAACCACCGACGAAGTGATCGCCGAAGCGGGCAAACTGGTGAAGCCTCAGCCCGGCAAATACACCACGCAGGCGAAAATGATCGACTTTTCCGTCCCCGGCTTGCCCAAGGAGCAGGCTGCTCGGATGAAGGCGATGATGGGCGATGTTGCTGGCAAGAACAGCAGTTATTGTCTGACGAAAGAAGAGGCCGAAAAAGGGTTCGAGGAATCGGTCCGCAAGCTGGGCGAAGGCGAAGGCGGGCAGAAGTGTACTTTCGATAAATTCGAAGCGGACGGCGGGAAGCTGGACGCTGTGCTGTCGTGCACCGGAAAAGGCGGCGCGAAAGGCACGATGAAAATGAAGGGCACCGTCACGCCCACCAGCAATACCATGCATATGGACATGACGCAGGAAGCGGCGGCAATCCCCGGCGGATCGATGCATATGGAAATGGAAATGACTTCGACCCGAACCGGCGATTGTTCATGACAGTTTCATGAAACGAAGCGCCATTTGTTGCGTTATTGTGGCATCGCAACTTAGGAATGGCGCATGGTTCAGCTCGCAGCCCGGTTTGGAAACGTGCGGTTCGCCGACAGGCGGCAGGAGATCGTGCGCCGTATCGGCATCGCCGCTGAACCGCGACCAGAGGATGTCGCAGCCCCGTCTCTGAGGCGGATGCTGGGTGAGCTCGATGTGCTGGCAGAGCCGGTTCGTCGGCGCTTCCGCACAATCGACATCGCGCCTGCGGTAACTCCGCGCACTGTGATGCTGTTGCCCGGATTTGCGACCCATCCGTTTCGTATGCGCTATCTCGCGCAGCAGATCGAACGTGCGGGGCACACTGTTAAGCGGTGGGGGCTGGGATACAACCTCGGCCCGAGCGAGGAAAATCTGCAACAGCTTGAAGCGCGGCTGGCGGATCTGGCGGTGCGGAGCGGCGGGCCGGTCTATCTCGTCGGGTGGAGTCTGGGTGGTCTGTTCGCGCGCGAACTGGCCAAGCGCCGCCCGCATGAAGTGGCCAAAGTGGTGACGATGGGATCGCCATTTTCCTACAATCCGCGGGCTAATAATGCCTGGCGCGCCTATCACCTCGTCACCGGACATCGGGTGGAAGAACCCCCGATCGAAGCCGATCTGGCGGCGAAACCCCCGGTTGAAACGGTGGCTTTGTGGAGCCCGCGCGATGGCATAGTGCACCCCCGCGCCGCTCGTGGATTGCCCGGCGAGCGTGACAGAGCGGTTGCGCTGCGCTGCACTCACTTGGGTTTTGCCTATGCGCCAGAAGTAGTTAGCGCGATCTTGCGGGAACTCGAAGCGGGTTGAGTGGGTTGATTATTGTGCAATTGCACAAAATGGTTATCGTCAGTGCAAATTAACCCCGATTCTCCCGAAAGGAGATGAATGACCGGCGCTGCCGAGACTTTCGATGAAATGTTCGATCCCGCCGGAGAGGTGCGGTCGGGCTACGCAGATTACTGTGTTTGGTATGACGAGCAGGAAGTAGAACTTCTCCGTCGCAAGCATAAAGAGGCAGAGGCTTCTTTCCGGCGCACCGGTATCACCTTCAACGTCTATGGCGAACACGATGCCGAAGAACGGTTGATCCCGTTCGATATGGTGCCGCGGATTATCACGGCCAGAGAATGGCGGCGGCTGACGCGCGGGATCGAGCAGAGGGTGAGCGCGCTCAACGCTTTCATCCACGATCTGTATCACCGGCAGGAAATCACTCGATCGGGCCGCCTGCCGCAAAGGCTGTTGACCGGGAACGAGGCGTGGCTGGCCAATATGGTCGGCTTCACACCGCCGGGTGGGGTTTATACGCACATCGTAGGCATCGATCTGGTGCGAACCGGGCCAGACGATTTCTTCGTTCTGGAAGATAATGCGCGCACCCCCAGTGGCGTGTCGTACATGCTCGAAAATCGCGAAACGATGATGGCGATGTTCCCGGAACTATTCACCCGCGTGCCGGTGGCCACGGTCTCGGACTATCCCCGCCGTCTGGCGCGTAGTCTGGCGGCGTGCGCGCCGAAGATGACCGCGGGCAAGCCGACAATCGCGGTGCTGACCCCTGGCATCTATAACAGCGCCTATTACGAGCACGCCTTTCTGGCAGACCAGATGGGTGCCGAACTGGTGGAGGGGTGCGATCTGCGGGTCGTCAATGGCCGTGTCGCGATGCGGACGACGATGGGTTACGAACCGATCGATGTGCTCTATCGCCGGGTGGACGACGAATTCCTCGATCCGTTGACCTTCAATCCCGACAGTGTGCTGGGTGTGCCGGGGATTATGGACGTCTATCGCTCTGGCGGGATCACTATCGCCAACGCGCCGGGCACAGGGATTGCCGATGACAAGGCGATCTATTCCTTCATGCCGGAAATCGTCGAATTCTATACCGGCGAAAAGCCTTTGCTGCCCAATGTCGAAACGCACCGCTGCGCCGACCCGGAAAGCCTGAAATACGTGCTCGATAATCTGGAAGAGCTGGTAGTGAAGGAAGTCCACGGATCGGGCGGATACGGGATGCTGATCGGACCGACCGCCAGCAAGAAAGAAATCCGCCACTTCCGCCACAAGCTGGAGTCGAAGCCGGAAAACTATATCGCCCAGCCCACGCTGGCGCTGTCGACCTGTCCGATCTTCACCAACAAAGGGCTGTCGCCGCGCCATCTGGATTTGCGTCCATTCGTGCTGGTTTCGCCCGATAATGTGGAAATCGTTCCCGGCGGGCTGACGCGTGTGGCGCTCAAGAAGGGATCGCTGGTGGTCAATTCTTCGCAAGGCGGAGGCACCAAGGATACCTGGGTGCTGAAGGACTGATCGCGATGGACCGGCATATGCTTGGGCGCACGGCCAACGGGCTGTTCTGGATGTTCCGCTATCTCGAACGGGTGGAAAATACCGCGCGCCTGATCGACGCGGCGCAGCGCATGGCGTTGACCCGCGATATCGTTTCGGCGGCGGAGGAATGGCGATCGGTTATCGAAACACTGGGGCAGCGGATTTCGTATGAAAGCAAGCATGGCACCTATACCGGGGTGCAGGCCTGGAATTTCCTGCTGCGGGACAGGGACAACCCGGCCAATCTCCATGCGCTGATGCGGTCGGTGCGGACCAATGCGCGCGCGGTGCGGACGGCGATCAGCAGCGAGTTATGGACTGCCATCAATGAAAGTTGGATGGAAATCGACGATGCGCTGTCCCGCCCTATAGCGCAGAGCAATCTGGGCGACGTTATCAAACTGATAAAGCGGGCGGGTACACTGGCGCATGGTGCGGTTGCCAATTCGATGCTGCGCGATGCCGGTTTCAACTTTGCCCGTGCGGGCACATTTGTTGAGCGGGCAGATTCCACCGCCCGTGTGCTGGACATGAAATACTATCTGCTGCTGCCATCGGTCAGCTACGTCGGATCGAGCCTCGATGCAGGACAGTGGGATCAGTTGCTGCGTTCGGTGTCGGGCGACCGGGCATTTCGCTGGCTCAATGCGGGCAAGGCCGATGCGCGCGGGATCGTGGAATTCCTGATCCTCGACGAACGCTTCCCGCGCAGCCTTGCGTATAGCTATTCTCTGCTGCGCCAGAATCTCACAACCCTGTCGCGCCTGCACGGCACCGAAGGACGGGCGAGCGAACTGATCCGCGATTCAGCGACCGCGCTGGCGGATCTGACAATCGACGCAGTGTTCGACGAAGGGCTGCACCAGTTTCTCACCGGCTTCCAGCGCCGCAATGCCGAAATTGGCAATGCGATTGCGGAAGACTATCGCTTTCTCGCCTAGGACGAATTCGCCATGCGCCTCGCGATCCGCCATTCGACCACGTATCGTTTCGATGAACCGGTTGTGCACGCGCTCCAGCGGTTGCGGCTGACCCCGAAAGAGACGCAGGGGCAGGAAATACTCGACTGGCAGATGGAATACGATCACGCCGCGCTGGAACTGGAATACGAAGATCAGCACCACAATCATGTGACGCTGGTATCGGTCGAGCCGGGCACCACCGAAGTCACGATTACCTGCCGTGGCACTGTCGATACGCACGATAATGCCGGGGTGATTGGCCGCCATGCAGGGCATCTGCCCCTGTGGAGTTTTCTGACGCAAACCAAATTGACCCGCCCCGGCCCCCGGCTGCGCGCACTGTTTCGTGGGGTGGAGGAAGATCCCGCCGACCGGCTGACCTACCTACATGCTTTGTCGAGGGCGATACACGATCTCGTCAGGTACGAGACGGGCAAAACGGGTGTGCAGACAACCGCCGAAGAGGCGGTCGAGGCCGGGTATGGTGTGTGTCAGGATCACGCCCATATCTTCATCAGCGCGGCACGCGCCGCAGGTATCCCGGCGCGATATGTCAGCGGATACCTGATGATGAATGACCGGATCGATCAGGAAGCGACACACGCATGGGCAGAAGCGCATGTGGAAGGGCTGGGCTGGGTCGGGTTCGATATATCCAACGGCATCAGCCCCGATCCACGCTATGTCCGTGTGGCAACCGGGTGCGATTATAACGATGCCGCGCCCATTACCGGGATCAGCGTTGGCTCAGCGACCGAGTATTTGCACGTTGACGTTGCCGTGGAGCAGCAGCAGGTGGAGCAGTAGGGGATCGCCCGCGCCGCTGGAGAAGTGAATGACGTATTGTGTGGGAATGGTGCTCGATAAAGGGCTGGTGTTGATGAGTGACACCCGCACCAATTCGGGCGTCGACAATATCTCTGTGTTCCGCAAAATGGCGCACTGGCAAGTGCCGGGCGAACGCATAATAGCTGTGATGACCGCCGGAAATCTGGCCACCACGCAATCGGTTATCAGTCAGCTGGAAGAACGAACCAAGGCGCCGAACGAGCGGCGCAATTCAGTGTATGATGCGCCGACGATGTTTCAGGTCGCTACCGAAGTCGGGCAGTTGTTGCGCGAAACGATTCAGGAACGACAGGATGTCAACGGCCAGCAGGGGCAGGGACGCTTTACCGCGACGATGATCGTTGCGGGCCAGATCAAGGGGATGGAGCCGCGCCTGTTCCTGATCTACCCCGAAGGCAACTTTATCGAAGCGAGCTGGGATACTCCGTTTTTCCAGATCGGTGAAACCAAATACGGGCGTCCGATTCTGATCCGAGCCTACGATCGCACGATGAGTTTCGAAGATGCCGTGAAGCTGCTGATGGTCAGTTTCGATTCGACTCTGAAAGCCAATCTCTCGGTCGGTTTGCCGCTCGACATGATGGTGATCGAACGCGATCAGTTCGAACCTTCGCAATCGCGCCGCATTACTCACGAAGATGAGTATTTCCAGACAATCTCCGCCGGATGGGGTGATGCCTTACGCAATGCGTTCGATGCTTTGCCAAAGTACCGCTTTCCCGAAGACGATTAGCTAAGGAACTATTCGGGTTAAATATGTCGGTTTCTAATTTAATAACTAAGGGTTTTCATATCCACCTTGGATGATGTATTGCGCTAACACGCGCATCGCCTCTCTCTATTAACCTCCATTTTGGAGGTACTTTCGTTACTGACCGACCATTTTCAGCGGCATACCGCAAATATGAATGAACGACATCTGATCCATTTTATCGACCGGGCAGGCAATCGCGATAGTCAACTGGTTCGGGTGGCTGTGGCTGCGGGATGTTGGCCGCTGGTTTACCGTTCTGTCGAAGAATTATGCTCTGCCCGCCCGTCCGACGGAATAGTCATTGCATCGGATGATCCGCCGCGATGTGGGGTGATTCATGCGTTCGAAATGATGACGGCGGCCCGGATATGGTTGCCGTTGATTGCAGTAAGTGAGAAACCAATACCCGCCCGTGTGGTCAGCGCGATCAAGGCCGGGGTTTTTGACTATCTGAAGCTGCCATTACAGGAAGAATGGCTGCGAGGTGCCATTCGCCGTATTCGAACCGAGGCGGAGGCGCATGTACGTTCGCTGCGGCGGAGGATTGAGGCCCGATCCCGCATCGGGAAACTGTCACTACGCGAACGGCAGGTGCTCGATCGGTTGGCTTGCGGTGGCAGTAACAAGGTGATCGCACGTGATTTAAACATCAGCCCGCGAACGGTAGAAATCTATCGCGCGAACATGATGGCCAAACTGCATGCCGCCCATAGTGCCGAAGCGGTGCGGATGCGGGTCGAGGCACAACTGGACGATCGATCGACCGAACGGGCATGATGACCGGACTGCCTGATGGGCAGTACTGTTGTCAGCGGCAGAATCCGCCGCCGCCCAGCTCCACATGAAAATGGTTGGCGTGGGCGGCGTTATAATCCGGGCCGAGGACTGTGCCGAAACGCTTGCACGCACTTTTGAAGACCACTCGCAGAAATGCGCGCTCGCGGGGGGTGCCATTCCATCCATCGAGCAATGTGATCCGCCGCCCATCGGCCAAAACGAATGTGGCGATGTCGATGGCCTGTGCCTGAGCGTGCGCGGATCGCTTCCCGCTCCCGGCGATGTTGCGGCAGGAATAGCTGCCATACGTTTCGATCCGGGCCAGCGGGCTGCCGAGTTCCTGCCGCGCGGCACGATCCACGCCGTAACGGGCCCACCGGGCAAACGCTTCCGCCAGAGGGCAGGATACTTTGCGGAGATTGGACACGCTGAAGCGCGATTCGTCACCCTGTAGCGAGGCGAGATTGATCGTTCCGAGCGTCGAGCACCCGCCGCCATAATATGCGTCAGGCACCGGATCGAATTGCGACCCTTGTGCGCCAAGCCGGGCAAGGCACTGGCGGGTGTCTGCGTTTTGAGACACCACAGTGCCGGAACGAACTGGCGGCGGCTTCTGGCTCTGACTGCGCCCGTCGGGCACCAACCGGCCGCAGCCGGTAAGGCCGATTACAATGACTGCAACGAGAGCCGGCAAGCGCATGGTATGATCGCTGGCAGGTTCATCTTGAACCGGGACTGAAGCTGTTACTGTGTGGCTGCATTCGTGCGCGGACTTTCATTTGCAGGCTTGCGGGTGGCGTTACTCACCAGCCAGATTGCCAGCCACGACAACACAAAGCCCGGAATGATTTCATAGACGCCATCGCCGCCCATAAACTGCGCGTCCCAACCCAGAGCAATCCAGAGAACCACCACCAGCGCACCGGTTGTCAGGCCCGCAACCGCCCCTTTTCCCGTCATACCCTTCCACGTGAGCGACAGGATGATAAGGGGGCCAAAGGCTGCACCGAATCCTGCCCAGGCGTGGGCGACGAGCCCCAGAACTTCGCTATCGGGATTGCCGGCAATCATGATTGCTGCAACTGCGACCAGCGCCACGCACACTCGGCCGACATTGACCGATTCATGCTCGCTGGCGTTCTTTCGCAGAAACAGGCGATAGAAGTCTTCCACCAGCGAACTTGACGACACCAGCAATTGCGAACTGATCGTGCTCATGATCGCAGCAAGCAGGGCGGCATAGAGGAAACCGGTCACCAGCGGATGGAACAGCAGGTTGGCCAGCACTACGAAAATCGTTTCGGGGTCGTCCAGAACCAATCCGTTGCGCGCAATATAGGCGCGCCCTGCGATGCCGACGCCCAGAGCACCGATCAGGCAGACGAACATCCAGCTCATGCCATACGTGCGCGCTGTGGCAACCTCGCGAACCGAACGCACTGCCATGAACCGCACGATGATATGGGGCTGGCCGAAGTAACCTAGCCCCCACGTTACCGCGGAAAGCCAGCCAATCATCGTCAGGCCGTGCGTCAGGCTGAGGAACCCTTCCTGCGGAATGGCGGCAATACTCGCCCCATTGGCACCTCCCGGCCCGAACATGACCACCAGCGGCATAATGACCAGCGCCAGCAGCATGATGATCCCCTGGACGAAGTCGGTCAGGCTGACTGCGAGGAAACCACCGATCATGGTATAAACCAGCACGACGCCTGCAGTGATCCACAGGCCGGCGGTGTAATCGCTGATTCCGCCAATATGAATCGCGCCGCCGAACGCGGTTTCAAACAGCTTACCACCGCCCACCAGCCCGGCGGCGGTGTAAACCGTGAAGAACAGTACGACGATGATCGCGCTCGTCACACGCAGCGCAATCGCTTTGTCGGGAAAACGATTGGCGAGGAATTCGGGAATAGTCAGCGCGTTGCCCAGTTCTTCCGTCTGTTGTCTCAGGCGGGGGGCGACAACGATCCAGTTGATGAACGCGCCCACGAACAGCCCAATGCCGATCCAGGCCGAAACGAGGCCCGATGCATATAGCGCGCCCGGCAGCCCCAGCAGAAGCCAGCCCGACATATCGCTGGCCCCGGCCGATAGTGCGGCAACGGCAGGATGAAGGTTGCGCCCGGCGAGCAGATATCCTTCCGAACTATCGGTCGACTTGCGCCAGGCATACAATCCGATGCCCAGCATCAGAAGGAAATAAAGGGTGAGCGAGATGATTATTCCTGTCTGCATGTCGCAGGCAGGTAACAAACGAAACCGCCGCTGACCACCCAGGGCCGAAATGAATAAAGCCTTACCAGCCTAACGTGGTGGTTAATTCCTGCGTCGGGCCGTTCAAATCCAGCTTTCGATCTCGCACCCAATTGTCGTCGAAATAGGTATCGGCATAGCGTTCGCCGTCGTCGCATAAGATTGTGACAATACTGCCGGTTTCACCTGCTTGTACCATCTGGCTTGCAAGGGTTGCGACTGCCCACATATTGGTGCCGGTCGATCCACCGACCTTGCGGCCCAATTGTGCTGACAGCAATCGTGCGGCAGCCACACTTTGTGCATCTTCAACCGGCATCATGGCATCGACCACTGCTGGCAGAAAGCTTGGCTCCACCCGTGGGCGACCGATTCCCTCTATGCAGGAGCAGCACGAATCGAGCGTGGTCACCGATCGGTCGGCCCAATGCTTATGGAACACCGAACCGGCGGGGTCTGCCACCATCAGTCGGGTGGCATGGCGGCGATAACGGATGAACCGGCCGATCGTGGCGGATGTGCCGCCAGTTCCGGCGCCGCATACGATCCATGACGGGATCGGGTGGGGTTCGAGGGCCATTTGTTCGAAGATCGTTTCACCGATATTGTTATTGCCGCGCCAGTCGGTGGCCCGTTCGGCATATGTGAACTGATCGAGATAGACCCCGCCGTTTTCATCGGCGAGCCGTTGTGCCACGGCATAAACAGTGCCGGGATCATCCACGAAATGCGCCTTCCCTCCGTAAAATTCGATGGCGGCGATTTTGGCATGGGCGGTGCTGCGCGGAACCACAGCAATAAACGGCAGGCCCAGCATTCGTGCAAAATACGCTTCCGAAACAGCGGTGGAGCCGCTCGATGCTTCGACGATAGGTGTGGCGGGCCCGATCCGTCCGTCGCACAAAGCATATAAGAACAGTGACCTGGCAAGCCGGTGTTTGAGGCTGCCTGTCGGGTGGCTTGCTTCATCTTTCAGATAGAGATGGATACCGGGCAGAGCGGGCAAAGACACCGGAACCAGATGCGTGTCGGCAGAGCGATTATAGTCCGCTTCGATAATGCGGATTGCTTCGTTGGTCCACGCGCGGTTTGCTATGTTGGTGGCTCTCTGGTCTGCGACATCGGTCATGCGAAGTGCAGTGATCCTGCGCTTGGTTGCGGTCAAGCGAGCAAATTTGGGGTTCGGGGATTTCATCGCCATTTCAGTTGTCTGCGGTTTCGTTTTCACAGACGTTTCACATTGTCATTTTTCCGTCCTCAAACTGTCGTGAACCGGTAATCGGCCATCCATAGGGGCCTCCCCCGAACAGGGAGGTTCTTGTATGTTCGTGAAATTTCGTCAGCCCTTGGGGCTGAGCGTCAGCGCGCTTGCGCTGTGTGTTGCCACTCCTGCGCTCGCTGGTGAGCTGCAAGGGTTTGTTGTCGACTCGAGCGAAACCGTCGCGCTGCAAGCGGCGCAGATCAGCATCGTCGAACTGAACCGCACCACTACGGCACAATCCGACGGCAGCTATATCTTCGGTGATGTGCCAGCCGGCACTTACACCGTTACCGCCAGTTATGTTGGCGCTGCGCCGGTTTCACAAACTGTGACTGTTCCCGCTGAAGGTCGCGTGGAAGCCAATTTCACGATTGGCGGGGAGAGCGACAAGATCATCGTGATCGGCCAATATGCCAATCAGGCCAGCGCTCTGTCGCGCCAGCGTGCCGCTGACGGTGTTGTCAGTGTTTTGACCCGTGACGCCATTGGCCAGTTCCCCGATCAGAATGCTGCGGAATCGCTGCGTCGCTTGCCGGGGATCAACATCCTCGACGATCAGGGCGAAGGGCGCTTTGTTTCGGTGCGTGGGCTTGATCCCAATCTCAACGCAACCTCGCTCAACGGGGTGCGTCTGCCTTCGCCGGAAAGCGATGTGCGGCAGGTCGCGCTCGATGTAATTTCAAGCGACATTATCGAATCGATCACGGTCAAGAAATCGCTGACCCCGGATATGGACGCCGACACCATCGGCGCATCGATCGAAATAAACACCACCAGCGCTTTCGACCGCAAGAAGAACTACTACGCGGTACGGGCCGAAGGCAGCTACAACGATTATTCGGGCAAACTGACGCCCAAGGGTAGCTTCGATTTCTCTACCCGGTTGGGGGATAATTTCGGCGTCGCGGGCGGCATCAGCTATTACAAGCGCGAATTCGAAACCGATAATATCGAATCCGATCCGTGGGCAACCGCGCCCGATGGCACTGCCTATTCGCCGGTGCTTGAACTGCGCGATTACGATGTGAAGCGCACCCGCATCAGCGGCAGCCTGTCGTTCGACTGGCGCGCTTCAGACACCACCACCGCTTATGTACGCGGTAGCTGGTCGCAGTTCGACGATCACGAATACCGCCGCCGCACGACCTTCGATTTCGGGGAATTCGAAGACGATGGCCCGTCCGCGGTCAGTGGTGATACCGTCACCTTCGATGGTGCGGACAACGATATTACCGTCGAACGGGACATGAAAGATCGCTTCGAACGCCAGCGTATCCAATCGGTTGTGGTTGGTAGCGATACTGACACCGGCGAATGGAAGCTCAATTGGTCGGCCAGCTATGCCCGTTCGACCGAACGTGAAGACTGGTCGCTCGATCCAGTGCGCTTCGCTGCCGACTTCGACGATGGCGTGGTGATTGCTGTCGATAATTCCGGGCGTTACTATCCGACTTACTCGGTCACCAGCGGCGCGGAAGACGTCAACGATCCCACCAAATACACGCTCAACCGGGTGGAACTGACCACCCTGTCGGACAGCGTGGACGAAGAATGGGCATTCAAGGGCGATGTAGCGCGCACCTTTGCCGGGGCTGCCGGTGACTTCACCGTGCAGGCCGGCGGTAAGGCACGCCTGCGCGACAAGAGCTACAACTTTGAAATGCTGCGCTACAAAAAGTCGAAGGACTACACGCTGGCCGATGCATTGGGCGACCAGACCTATCGCCTGATCGATATGGGGCCGGTTGCATCGAAAGAAGACACCGCAGACTGGTTTCGCGCCAACGAAGGCGATCTGAAGATCGATGCTTACAAATCGGCGCTGGATTCGGCGGTGGACGACTACAGTGTCAAAGAAGACATCTATGCCGGATACGCCTTGGGCCGGTGGGATAGCGATACGCTGCGGCTGATCGGTGGTGTCCGTATGGAGCGCACCAGGAATACGTTGAACGGGCAGACCGTAATCGACGATGAAGACAACTACGATCTGCCACCGGTAACGCCTGTGACGTTCAAGCGCAGCTATACCGACTGGCTGCCGAGCCTGACGATGCGCTTCAACACCGATCCCAACCTGATCGCCCGCGCAGCGGTGTACAAGAGCCTGGTGCGGCCCAAGCTGTCGGCTATGGCTCCGCGCTTCAATGTCAACGAGGATAACGAAGCCAAAGTCGGTAATCCCGATCTCCTGCCATATCGCGCATGGAACGGTGATTTCGGCCTCGACTATTATTTCGGGGAGAATGCAGGGCTGTCGTTCTCCGCATTCTACAAATCGATCAGCAATTATATCGTTGAGACGCGGTACGACGATTACGCGGTCAATGGTGTGACTTACAAAGAGGTATCGACTTACCGTAACGGTGGCAGTGCCGAAGTGGCCGGGTTTGAAGCCAGCTACAGCCAAGCCTACACCATGCTGCCCGCGCCGCTGGATGGGCTGCTGACTCAGCTCAACTATACTTACACCTATTCGCGTGGTGAACTTGACGATGGGCGGGTGATTCAGCTTCCATCCAACTCGCGCCATACGTTCAATGCAGTGATTGGGTTCGACAAGGGGCCGATCGATCTGCGCGTTGCCGGCACCTATCGCAGCAAGTATCTCGACGAGGTGGGGAGCGAGGCATCGAAAGATCGCTGGGTGGACAATCATTTCCAGGTCGATATTTCGCTGAAGTACAAAGTGACCGACAATATCCGTCTGTTTGCTGATTGGGTGAACGTGAACAACGCCAAATACTTCGCTTACCAGAACCTCGAAAGTCGTCAGCGCTTGCTGCAGTACGAGGAATATGGCCCGACAGTGAAGTTTGGCGCACGAGTGACGTTCTGATGCGCGCGCTCTATCGTTACGCCGCGCTTGCTTCGGTCAGTCTGGTCGCCGCTTGCGCTACAGTGCCAGTCGCTGGCGATCCAGTTGTGACGGTTGTCGCTGCGGGTGAAACCGCCCCTGTTGAAACGGCTGCCGGAACGGATGCTGCGGATGATCCCGCGATCTGGCATAACCCGGACAATCCGGCAGGCAGCCTGATTGTCGGCACTGACAAGAAAGCGGGACTGCATCTTTACGACATGAACGGAAAGGGTGTCGATTTCGATCCGGGCGGCAAGCTCAACAACGTCGATCTCGTTTCGTCCGGCCTTCATGGGGTGATCGTTGCCGCAAGCGATCGCAACGATCCGCTCCATGCGCGGATGCGGGTTTATCGGCTCAACACCGCCGCGCGGAAGCTGGAGTTGCTGGGCGAAGCCGATGCAGGGAAGGGAGAAGCCTATGGCTTCTGCATGGCCATGCGGGGCGATGATATTCTTACCTATTCGGCTTTGAAGGACGGGACCGTTCGCGAATTTCGGCTGGATGTGTCGCAAGGGACAGCCGTGAGCATTCCCTTGCGGACAATGAAGCTGGCGACACAGATCGAAGGGTGCGTGGTCGATCCGCGCGATGGCACGCTCTATGTCGGGGAAGAAGACGTCGGCGTCTGGCGTTTTGCAGCCGGATCAACCGAAGGCACGATGTTCGCTCCGGTTGATCGTAAGATGCTGGTGGCCGATGTTGAGGGCCTTGCGATTATGCCCGAAGGCGAAAGCGGCGGCTATCTTGTTGCATCGAGCCAGGGGGACAGCGCTTATGCTGTGTACCAGTTGGCCGATGGTAAGCCCGTCGGGCGGTTCCGCATCGCTGCAGGCAAGTTTGGTGCAGTCGAGGAAACTGATGGTATCGACCTTATCGGCGGCAGTTTCGGTCCGGGCTATCCGCAGGGTCTGTTCGTGGCGCAGGATGGCCAGAACGCGCCTGCTGCACAGAATTTCAAGCTGGTATCATGGGCCGATATTCTGGCGGCTTTGGGACGGTAATATTTCAACTACTTCGTTGGTTTTTCGATGAAGTGGCAGCTGAAGCAAAAACGGGGAGGGACGTTACGCCCCTCCCCGTTTTTGTGTCTGTTCTCAGGGCGTGGCGCTCTACGCCTTCACACCCTTGAAAGGTTAGGCTCAGGACAGGACAAATCAGTCGCCCTTGCGCTTGGCCTTTTTGCGTTCGTGCGGATCGAGAATGGCCTTACGCAGCCGGATCGATTTGGGCGTCACTTCGACCATTTCGTCGTCATCGATGTAGGCGATCGACTGTTCGAGAGTCATCACAGTCGGCGGAGTGAGGCGGATCGCATCGTCCTTGCCAGTCGAACGGAAGTTGGTCAGCTGCTTTGATTTCAGCGGATTGACTTCGAGGTCTTCGGGCTTGGCGTTTTCCCCGATAATCATCCCTTCATACACCTTGGCCTGCGGGCCAAGGAACAGGATGCCGCGCTCTTCCAGTGCGTTGAGTGCGTAGCCCACTGCATCGCCGGTGGCGTTGGAGATGAGTACGCCGTTGGGCCTTCCTTCGATCGGGCCTTTATGCGGGCCGTATTTCTCGAACAGGCGGTTCATGATTCCGGTGCCGCGCGTGTCGGACAGGAATTCGCCATGATAGCCGATCAGGCCGCGGCTGGGGGCTGAGAATGTGATGCGGGTTTTGCCAACACCGCTCGGCCGCATTTCAGTCAGCTCGGCTTTGCGGCGCTGCATCTTTTCGACAACGGTGCCTGAGTGTTCGTCGTCCACATCGATCACGACCTGTTCGTATGGTTCCATACGCTGGCCGTTTTCTTCCTGAAACAACACGCGCGGACGGCTGATGCCCAGCTCGAACCCTTCGCGGCGCATCGTCTCAATCAACACACCGAGCTGAAGTTCGCCGCGCCCGGCCACTTCGAAGCTGTCCTTGTCGTGGCTTTCCGTCACACGGATCGCGACGTTGGTTTCCGCTTCGCGCATCAGGCGGTCGCGGATCATGCGACTGGTGACTTTATCACCTTCGCGCCCAGCCAGCGGGCTGTCGTTGACGGCAAAGCGCATCGACAGCGTGGGCGGATCGATGGGTTGCGCGGCAATCGGTTCGCTCACCACCGGATCGGCGATGGTGTTGGACACGGTGGCTTTTTCCAGACCAGCCAGTGCGATGATGTCACCCGCCTTGGCATTTTCCACTGGTACACGTTCCAGCCCACGGAAGCTCATCAGCTTGGTTGCCCGGCCGACTTCGATCACGTTGCCTTCCGCGTCGAGCGCGCGGATCGGATCGTTGATCTTCAGCTTGCCCGACTGAACCCGCCCGGTCAGTACGCGGCCCATGAAGCTATCGCGATCGAGCAGGGTGGCAAGGAAGCTGAACGGAGCATCTTCATCCAGATCGGGCGCAGGTACATGATCGACGATGCGCTGAAACAGCGGAGTCAGATCGCCGCTGCGGGCTTCCTGATCTTCGCTCGCGTATCCTTCACGGCCCGATGCGTAGAGGACGGGAAAGTCGAGTTGCTCGTCCTTCGCGTCGAGGTTGACGAACAGATCGAACACTTCGTCGAGAACTTCTTGCGGGCGTCCATCAGGGCGATCGATCTTGTTGACCACGACGATAGGCCTGAGGCCCAGGCCCAAAGCCTTGCCGGTCACGAACTTGGTCTGCGGCATCGCGCCTTCGGCACTATCCACCAGCAGAATCACGCCATCGACCATACTGAGGATGCGTTCGACTTCGGCGCCAAAATCGGCGTGTCCGGGGGTGTCGATAATATTGATGCGGGTGCCGTTCCATTCGATGGAGGTCGGCTTGGCAAGAATCGTGATCCCACGTTCTTTTTCCAGATCGCCCGAATCCATTGCGCGTTCGTCGACACGCTGGTTATCGCGGAAAGTGCCGGATTGGCGGAATAGCTGGTCGACAAGCGTGGTCTTGCCGTGATCGACGTGAGCAATAATTGCCACGTTGCGGAGCGAGGTCATGAGTCAATTCCGAATTGTCAGATAACGCGGCAAGGTTTGCGGCACGTTTGTGCCGCGCCCCCTAGCGGACGATAGAGCGAGCGGCAAGTGATTGCTGCGTTGCAACATTGTTGCTTGGCTGTGTCGCACTGGCAACATAGCTCTCTGAATTCGATAACGATTGAAACCACCTCTTGTGTAACTGAAGACAAATGATAAATTTGAGCGGTTAAACAAGTCTGGGAGCTTGTGTCGCAAAGTTTGCGCTCAGGTATCCCCGCTAAATCTGGAACAGAGGATACCTGCATTTCATGAACAGTTTCCGTTTGCGCCTTGCGGATCGCACCCGTTTTGCCCTGCTCGCCGGCGTTGCCATTACTGTCTCCCCTGCCGTCGCTGTCGCGCAGGATGGCACTGAAGATGTCGCTACTCCCGCACAGGCACGCGAACAGGCCGGGGAAGCTGAGGCCGGAGTCGGCAATGCTATTATCGTGACGGCGACCAAGCGCGCGCAGACTCTGCAGGATGTGCCGGTGGCCGTGTCGGTGACGACCGCTGAAACGATCGAACGTGCCCAGATCCGCGACGTATCGGATCTGTCCAGCGTCGTGCCCTCATTGAAGGTGACGCAGAGCCAGAACGCCTTTGCCACTACATATTCGATCCGCGGTTTCGGCACCAGCGGTAACAATATCGGTCTGGAACCGTCAGTCGCGGTGTTCGTCGATGGTGTTTATCGTAGCCGTTCGATGTCGCAGATCAGCGACCTGCCCGATATCGAGCGGGTCGAAGTGTTGCGTGGCCCTCAGTCCACGCTGTTCGGCAAGAATGCCAGCGCAGGCGTGATCTCCATCGTGACCAAGAGCCCGTCCTTCACGCCGCATGGCAGCATCGAAGCAAGTTATGGCAATTTCAACGATATCGTTGCCAAGGGTTACCTGACCGGACCGATCAGCGACACGATAGCGGCATCGATTTCCGGCGGTTATCACAGTCGCGACGGGTACGTGACCAACCTTTATAACGGTGACGATATCGGCAATCGCAACCGTTGGTTCGCACGGGGTCAGGTATTGTTCGAACCGTCCAGCGATTTCAAATTCCGGGTAATCGGCGACTACGACGAAATCGACGAAAAATGCTGTGCCGTGTTCAACCTGCGCCCCTCGGCCGCAACTGCCGCGGTCATGGCCGTAGGCGGGATGGTCAACGATTATCAGGGTGTGCCGGGCGCGGACGAAGTTTACACCGATGTCGTTCCCAGCAACAAAGTGCGGAACTGGGGCGTTTCGGGTCAGGCTGACTATACGATGGGTGCTCTGACGCTGACCAGCATCACCGCCTATCGTGAAACCAAGCTTGAAGCCGATCAGGATGTCGATTTCACCAGTGCTCCGCTGGCCTCTGGCGCGAATGTTGGCCAGGCGAACCTCAATACGTTTACGCAGGAACTGCGTATCGCCAGCGATTTTGACGGTCCGCTCAACTTCCTGCTCGGTGGTTATTACTTCAACGAAGTGGCCGAGACACACGACCAGATCGTTTATGGCGATGCGTTCCGCGATTACGCTAACCTGCTGATCCAGTCCGCCAGTGGTGGGGCCTATTCGATTCCCACGCTTGAAACGACTTTCAGCGCGCTCACTGGCAATGACTACACCGGCCAGTTTTTCGCTTCGGGCCAGGGCCTGTTCAACAACATGCGCCAGAAGGATGAAGCGTGGTCGATTTTCGGCAATGTCGACTTTGAAATGGCCGCTGGTCTTACGCTTACGCTTGGTGCGAACTATACCCGCGACACCAAGAAGGTAACGTCGAACACAACCAGCACCGACGTGTTCTCCGGCCTTGATCTGACAAGCATTGGCCAGACAGCGATCTATCAGCAGGCTCTGGCCACACAGGTCGGCACGCTGTTGGGCTTGGGGCAGCCCGCCAACGCAACTCAGATTGCTGCTTTTGCAGGGAACAATCCTGCAGGGTACCAGCAGGTGCAGGCCGGGGTTCAGGCCTACGCTGCTGCAAATGCCGACAATCCGGCGGTCAATCCGTTACTCAGCCTCACCTCGCTGCAGTTCCTGCCGCCGTTCCAGAACTTCCCCAATGCAGTGGAAGATGGCCGGTTCAGCGATGGCGACTGGAGTTGGACTGCACGACTTGCGTATGAATTCAGCCCAACGCTGAATGCCTATGCGTCGTGGTCGACGGGCTACAAGGCGGCCAGCTATAACCTGTCACGCGATAGCCGTCCTTCACCGACGGACTACGCCGCACTGGTTCAACAAGGGCTGGCAGTCACCAATTTGCGTGCTGGTTCGCGCTACGCTCAGCCGGAAGATTCGGAAGTCTATGAAATTGGGTTGAAGGGTAACTGGGGGTTGGCCGCGGCCAACCTGACTGTCTTCAAACAGTCGATCAGCAACTTCCAGACCAACACCTTCACCGGCACCGGCTATGTCTTTGCCAATGCGGGCAAACAGTCGACCTGGGGTGTCGAATTCGATGGGTATGTCCGTCCGACCGATCAGCTTACACTGACGCTGGCGATGACTTATCTCGATCCGAAATACGACGATTTCACGAACTCGCCCTTCGGGGATCTTTCCGGCGAGACGGTTACTGGTATTCCCAAGCTGTCGGCTGTCTGGGGTGCGACGTGGGATCAGCCGGTGGGTGACGATCATCTGATCCTGCATGCCGATTTCGCTTATTCGGCACCGTATCAGATTGAGCCGGGTCTGCTGGCGTTCGCAGTCCGCAATCCCGATGGAACGTTGGATTATGAGCCCGCACGTGCAGCGGCGCGCCCATATCGCAACGAGACCACCAATCTCAACGCATCGATTACTTATGCGATGGCCAACGGTTTCGAGCTGTCGGTGTGGGGTCGCAACCTGCTTGACGACCGCAACATCACCGGCGTGTTTGACTCGGTGGCTCAGGCAGGTTCGATTTCAGGCTATACCGATCAGCCGCGCACTTATGGTGTTTCGGCCCGGTTTAAATTCTGATCTTACTGTAAATTCGCAATTGGAAGGGGCCTCGCTTATGGGGCCTCTTCTCATTTGTCACAGTAGGTTCTTTGTTATCTGACACTGCGCGTGGAATCTGAATGGGAGGTGTGTGATCATTGATCCGTCCATTAGGCAGCCCTGCTTAGGTTTCTTGCTCAGATGATGGTCCCGCATTTCCCATGATCTCATTGATCAGGCGCAGTAGTCGAGGTGGGGCGCTGCCATTCAAAAATTGAGTCACGCATTGGGAAGATGCCTGGTTCTCGGCATTCATAGTTAGCGCGCAGGCTGAGAGAGTCGCATTGCGATTACGATCATCTTGGTAATTCCGCCAAATCTATATGGGGGAGAGGCGCATATTTCCGATGTCACAGTCATACGCAAATATCTGACTGGTAATATTAATTTGTTTCAATAAAATAATTCACACGTTTAGTAAGATGTAAATATCATTACCCATCATTTTTTCAAATGTAAATTAAGTCATTAATTTTAATGATGGGGTTTGGTTTAATGAAATTAGATATATCAGCTATATTCGTGGAAACCGGCCGTATCATTGGCCGAAAATTTCTTCTGCTCTTCGGGGTATGGGCTGCCTTTCTGGTTCTGAGGATTGCAGTTATCGCCATTGGTGGAGCGATAACAGGAGGTTTGGGTGTCGCCGGCACCTATTTAACCCCTTCGTCGATTCTGGGAGGAGGGGCGGGGCTAGCCATCTTCCTGTCGTATATAGCCTACCTACTTGTTGTGCTTGCGGGGATGGCGGGGTTGTCAGGGGTGGCGTCGCCTTTGCGCCATTATGGCTTTGGAGAAGCCTTCGGTGCCGGGCTTCGGGGTGCGCCAGTATTGCTGGCGATCGCGATAATGATCGGCGCTGTGCTGATGTTAGGTATGATGGTCTTAGGTGCGGGGGCGTCATGGCTAGCAGCCGATAATCATATCCGCGCCATACTTATCGGTTGCATCGCCTTGCTTATCCTTGGCGTCTATTTGGCCTGCCGACTGGCTCTGGTGTTGCCGATTGTCGCTGTCGAAGGTGTATGCAATCCGCTGGTGGCTCTTAAACGGTCTTGGGAACTGACCCGGCATCATGTGGTGACGATCTTTCTTGCAACGCTCGCATTCGCGGTACTGGTCGTCGTCCTTTATGGTTTGGCCGTCCTGCCAATAATGGGATCTTATGCCGCAATTATATATGGCGGGGTTTCCACGGTTCCTGGAGGGGGTGCGATGATAGTCAGCTTACTTGCTGCCGTACTCGTGTCTATCGTGATTTCATTTGCATATGCGGTCTTCCTGTCTGTCATACATGCCGGCCTTGCAGGCGCAGCCGAGACAACGGCGGAGGCGTTTTAAAGAGTTCGCAGCGCTCTTGCCGGTTTCGCACTCAGAAGCGGGAGTGCGCTGGCAAGGGCGAATGCGACCACAAGGGCCAATCCTGCACCGAGGACACCGAAGACCGCTGCCCAGTCTGGCACCCACTCGAACTCGAAGAGTTTGGTCACGACCAGCCAGCCAACAAACAACCCCAGACCGAGCGCCACGAGCGCAAGGATCATGGCCAGCACAGCATATTCAGCCATAATCATCGCCAGAACTTGCAGTCTGCTGGCCCCCAAAACACGCATGATAACGGTGTCGTATGTACGTTGCGCGCGAGCAGCTGCGATTGCGCCCAGCAATACGGCCAGCCCCGCCAATACCGCAACCGATGCGGCCGCAAGCGTGGCCACACCGACTTGACCCAGCAGAGTGCGGGCCTGTGCCAGCACGGGCCCTGTTTCGATCACGCTGCTGGAAGGGAATGCGCGCACGAGGTCTGCCAGCAGGGCGCGCTTGTCTGAGTTGTCCGGCAAGCGAATTGTTGCGGCCAGATTATGTGGCACGTCCCGCAAAGTATTCGGGCTGAATACGAGGACATAGTTGAAGCCCATCGATTGCCAGTCGATCCGCCGGAGGGAGGCTACCCGCGCCTGTCGTTCCACACCCAGCACACCGATGGTAAGATAGTCGCCCACTTTCAGGCCGATGGCTTGCGCCAGATCCTCGTCCACGGAAACTTCGGGCGGGCCCTGATACATTGGACCCCACCACATCCCGTCGGTCACGGTATTGCCGGGTGGCACTTCGTCGGCATATGTCAGACCGCGTTCGCCCCTCAGAGCCCACGCTCCTTCCGGAAGATTGTCTCCGAGGCTGGCCACGCGGGTTTGCGAGTCTTTTGGGCCATAGGCGAGGATCGCTCCACGCATCGCGGGAACGGTGCGGATTTCGCTGCCCGGAGCGACCTGTTTTACCAGTTTCGTAAACGCCTCGGCTTTGGCTTGTGGCAGGTCTAACACGAAATAGTCGGGGGCCTGCGCGGGCACTCGGCTGGTGATTGTCCCATCGATGCTTGTCTGGACAGAGGCTAGCAGCACAAATGCAGCGAGACCGAAACCAAGTGCGGTGACCAATGTACCGGTCGCTGCACCAGGGCGATGAAGGTTGGCCAGCGCAGCCCGCGCAATCGGGCTGCGCGGCCGGGGAACGCGAGCTGCCCCCGTACGGATAGCCCCCCCCAACATCGCGAGCAGTGCCAGTGCCGCCGCCGCACCACCGATGAAACCAGCGGTCAGCCACGGCTGACGGGCCGTCGCCATCGCCAATGTTGCAATCGCCAGCAACCCACCGCTCACTGGCAGCCAGATCTTCTTGTCACGCGTCAGAGGCGTAATTCTTGCGCGCATCAGCGCCATCGCGGGAAAATGTCGTGCCCGCATCAGAGGTGGAGCGGCGAAGACCAGCGCGACCAGTAGCCCATAGGCGAGCGCCAGTGGCAAGGGGGCGGGGGCAAATGCGATACCGGTGCCGACGGGCAGCAAACCCTGCAAGGCGTGCTCCAGTAAAGGAGTGACAGCCACTCCCGCAATGATCCCCGCTGCGCTGCCGACAAGTGCAGCGATGCCGATTTCCAGCGCATAGACGCGGGCGATATCGCCGCTGGTCGCGCCCAAAATCTTCAGTGTGGCAATCGATTGACGGCGTGCGTCGAGGTAGCTGGATACCCCGCCGCCAATGCCGATCCCGGCGATTACCAGTGCAGCCAGCCCCACCAGAGTCAGAAATTCACCCATTCGTCCGACAAACCTATCGGTGCCGGGCGCTCCGTTATCGCGGGTCTTAATGTCAAATCCGGCGTCGGGGAATTGTGCTTTCAACGCATCGCTGGCCTGTTGCGGCGAACCGGCGGCAGGCAACGCGATGTTGGTTTTGGTGCGATACATGGCACCGGGCGCAGTCAGGCCTGCGCGTGCGGGCAGATCGGCATTCACGATTACTGTCGGGCCAAGCTGGAATCCTTCGCCCAATCTGTCGGGCTCTTCTCCCAGAATGCCGCCGACTGTCAGTGTTTGCGTGCCGACGGAGAAACGGTCGCCTGGCTTCAGGCCTAACCGATCGGCTGCGCCCTGAGCAACCCATGCCTGTCCGCCAGCAGGTGCGCCAATCTTGCGCCCGTTTGCCAGCGTTGCTGTGCCATAGAGCGGCCAGCGATCATCCACTGCTTTCAGTTCGACCGGTGCGGCTGACTCTCCGGCTCTCGCCATCGCCTGCATCCGAATGCCGGTGGATACTGTGCCGGTTCGTTCCAGCGCGGCCATTTCGGTGGTGGAAGGCGCGCGTTGCCACAGCGCGATCTGAATATCGCCGCCCAGAAATTCGCGCCCCCGGTCGGCCAGTTGGCTTTCAATAGTATGCGTAAGCGTACCGATTGCCGCCAATGCGCCTGTGCCGAGGAACAGGCACACCAGCAGCAGGCGCAACCCGCGAAACCGGCCTGAAAGATCGCGCCGTGCGATGCGCCATGCCGCTGCCCAACGATTATCGTTCACCGGTATCGCTCGCGATCCGCCCATCGGCGAGAGTGACAACGCGTTGGCACCGTTCGGCCAGATCGACATCGTGGGTGATAATCAGCAGCGTAGCGCCGGTTTCCGCACGGCGCGCAAAAAGCAGCTCGGTTATGGCTTCCCCGGTTGCGGCATCGAGATTGCCTGTCGGTTCGTCCGCGAAAATCAACGCGGGGCGCGGGGCAATTGCGCGGGCAATGGCGACACGCTGCTGTTCCCCGCCGGACAATTGCGTGGGGTAATGCGAAATCCGACGGCCAAGGCCGACCGCTCGCAACTCCGCCTCTGCCCGGTCGCGTGCATCCGGAATGCCTGCCAGTTCCATCGGGGTGGCGACATTTTCCAGCGCAGTCATTGTCGGCAGCAGATGAAACGCCTGTAAAACGATGCCGATGCGGCCCCGGCGGGCGCGAGCAAGAGCGTCTTCTCCCATCGCGGCGAAATTCGCGCCAGCCACTTCCAGCGTACCGCTGCTGGCGCGTTCCAGACCGGTGAGTACGGCCATCAGGCTCGACTTTCCCGATCCTGATGGGCCAAGCAGCGCGACGATTTCGCCAACGGCGACATCGAAGTCGATCCCTTTCAGGATATCGACCGCTGCGGAACCGCTACCGAGTGTGAGGGTGAGGTTTCGCGCATGAATTGCAGGGGCAGGGCTTGTCACATCGCTGCGATGGCATAGGTCGGGGTCAGCAGCAAGGAGGCTGGTCGATGGTTACAGGTAAGTGGTCGATATGGGCGGCGGTGGCGCTGGCATTGTCCGGGTGTGGGCAGGAAGTGTCCGCGCCGGAGGCGGGGCCGCGAGAAACAACCTCGTCCGCTCCTGCTGCGGAGGTCGCTGGCTCGGCACGCCATATTCTTGCATTCGGGGATTCACTGTTTGCTGGGTATGGGCTCGACAGTTCCGATCAAAGCTATCCCGGCCAGCTGCAGGCCGCTCTGCGATCAGAGGGTGTCGATGTGCGGATCGCCAATGCGGGTGTGTCGGGCGATACGACGGCTGCCGGTTTGCAACGCCTCGACTTCACGCTCGACAGTCAGTCGCAGACGCCCGATCTGGTGATCCTTGAACTGGGCGGCAACGATCTGCTGCGTGGTTTGCCTCCCGAACAGACCAAGGCCAACCTTGCCGCGATGCTTGAAAGATTGAAGGCGCGCGGAATTCCTGTGCTGCTGATGGGGATGCGCGCGCCACCGAACGGCGGGCCGGAATTCCAGCGTCAATTCGATGCGATCTATCCGGCATTGGCGAAAGAGTATGGTGCGAAGCTGGTGCCGTTTTTCATGGAAAGTGTTTACGATAAACCGGAATTGATTCAGCCCGATCACGTTCATCCGACGAAAGATGGTGTGGCGGCGATGGTCGCTGCAACGAAAGCGGACGTGGCGGCGGCGTTGCCGGTGCCTGCGAACAGCGAATAGAGCGGCGCCTGTGCACCTTCGCGCGCCTGCCATTCTTGTATCGGCCCGGTCGCACGGCGAAACGGCGGTTATCGCTCGCTTGCTGACTGAGGATTTCGGCCTTGTCGCAGGCTACGTGGCTGGTGGCCGAGGGCGGCAATTGCGGCCAGTGCTGATCCCCGGCAATATTTTGGATGTGGAGCTTCGCGGCAGAGGCGATAGCCAGCTACCTTCCGCCAGACTCGAACTGAAAGAGAGCCGTGGCCCCTGGATCGGTGAGCCGCTGGCGGCGGCCGCGATCGGCTGGGTTTGTGCGCTGACAGCAACGGTAGTTCCTGAGCGTAACCCCTATCCATCGTTGTTCAGCGCGCTGTCCGCCACGCTCGATGCGATTTGCCATGCCCCTTCGGCGCGTGGCTGGTTGCGTGCGCTTGTGGCCTATGAGGCGCTGGTTCTGCGGGAACTCGGATATGGCGGGAATCAGCCGGGCGCGGAAGCCGAGCTTGAGGCGCTGTTGGAAATCTTTGCCCGTCATGCCGCCCCTTTAGAGCGCTACCTCCTTGCCGACCGTCGAGGCGATGTTATGGCCGCCCGCGCCATGCTTGGCGAACGGCTGGAACGGATCAGGTTATGAAAATTGCAGTGCTTCCCGGTGACGGGATTGGACAGGAAGTCACGCAGGCAGCAGTGCGGGTGCTGGAAGCGCTCGATCTGCCCGGACTTTCGCTGGAATGGGCCGATGTCGGGGCAACGGCCTATCGCGCTCATGGCCACCCGCTGCCGCCTGCCACGCTGGAACTGGCACGTGGAGCGGACGCGATCCTGTTCGGTGCGGTCGGTGATTTCGATTGCGATCACCTGGAGCGCCATTTGCGACCGGAACAGGCGATTTTGGGGTTGCGTTCCGAGCTTACGTTGTTCGCCAATCTTCGCCCGGCCACTCTGTTCGCCGGGCTTGAGGGGATGAGCGCGTTGCGGCCGGAGATTGCCCGCCAGATCGATCTTGTAATCGTGCGCGAACTGAACGGCGATGTCTATTTCGGTGACAAAGCCATCGAAACCCTGCCCGATGGCGAGCGCCGTGGGTGGGACATGATGAGCTATACCGAAAGCGAAGTGCGCCGCATCGCCCATGTCGCCTTCCGTGCGGCACAGGGGCGCAAGGGCCGGTTGTGCTCGGTCGACAAGGCCAATGTGCTGGAAACCAGCCAGTTGTGGCGCGACGTGGTGATCGAAGTGGCGAAGGAATATCCCGATGTCACACTCAATCACATGTACGTCGATAATGCAGCGATGCAATTGGTGAAGAATCCTGGCCAGTTTGACGTTGTCGTGACTGGCAATCTGTTCGGCGATATCTTGTCGGATCAGGCGAGCATGTGTGTCGGGTCGATCGGTCTGCTGGCCAGCGCGGCGCTGGGCGAGCGACAGACTGAATATGGCACGTTCGGTCTGTACGAACCCATTCACGGCAGCGCGCCGGATATTGCCGGACAGGGCAAGGCCAACCCGATGGCAACGATTCTGTCGGCTGCCATGCTGCTGCGCCACTCGCTTGGGCTGGCCGAACAGGCAGACCGTATAGAGACAGCGGTGAGCGGTGCGCTGGCAGACGGAGTGCTTGGGCTTGACCTTGGTGGCGAAGCGGGAACGCGGGAAATAGGTGACGCGGTGATTGCGCGGCTATAAAGGGCCGCGAATGCTTGAACTGGCTATCGTTCTCCCGACGCTCAACGAGCGTGACAATCTGGCTCCGCTGATCGAGCGCATCGACGCGGCTCTGCGCGATGTCTCGTGGGAAGTAATCGTTGTCGACGACGACAGTACCGATGGCACGGCAGACGCCGCGCGCGCTCTGGCGCTGGCAGATAACCGTTTGCGTGTGATCCAGCGTTTCAAACGGCGCGGGCTGGCTTCTGCTGCGATAGAGGGAATGTGTGCGACAGCGGCGCCATTCGTTGCCCTGATGGACGCGGATCATCAGCACGATCCTGCGCTGCTGGTACAGATGCTGGCGGCTGTGAAGGCGGGCGATTGCGATATTGCCGTCGGCTCCCGCTTTGTCGAAGGGGGCAGCGCGGCGGGGCTGTCCAGCCAGACGCGGGAAAAGGGTTCGCGATTGGCCAATCGGCTCGCTCGCAGAGTGACAGGTGTGGAAATGACCGATCCGATGAGCGGTTTTTTCCTGACGCGCAGCGAACACCTGCGGGCGGCGGCACCGCGGCTTTCGGGTATTGGCTTCAAAATCCTGCTAGACCTGTTGGCTACTGCCAATCCCAGCTTGCGTGTGAAAGAATTCCCGCTCCAGTTCGCGGAGCGGTTGAGTGGCGAAAGCAAGCTCGATTCTGCGGTGGCGTTTGAATTTCTCGTCGGCCTTTACGATCGCAGTTTCGGGCGCTTCGTTCCGTCACGCTTCGCCTTGTTCGGAACGGTTGGAGCTGCGGGGGTCGTCGTGCACCTTGCGGTGCTGACGCTGCTCTATCGGTTTGCCGGGGAAGGGTTCGCTCTGGCGACCGTTTTCGCGACCTTTGCCGCGATGACGTTCAATTTCTGGGTCAATAACTGGCTGACCTATCGCGATCAGCGGCTCGCCGGACTTTCTGCCATCGTGCGAGGGTGGCTCGGCTTCTGCGCGACTTGCGCGATCGGGGCGCTTGCCAATGTCGCGGTGGCGACATTGCTGCAGGCGCGCGGGTTCCATTGGGTTCTGGCTGCGCTGGCAGGCATCCTGATCGGATCGGTTTGGAACTACGCCTTGTCGAGCCGGTTTGTGTGGGGTCGTTTCTGATCCCGATTACCAGGCACTATTTCCAGCTATCGAGCCACATCCAGTGAAGGAACGCCGGACGGCCACCTTCGAGGGGCGCTGCGCTGATAATGGGATAAAACCACGCGAATATTCCACACGCTGCGGTCAGGAATGCCAGCGGTAACCAGCGTGGCCCCCTACGCCATAGCGCGTCGAGTGCCAGTGCCAGCGCTGCAAACAGGATCAGCGACGGGGCGAGGTAGTGGTAGAAGAACTGGATCGGCTTGGGCGCGATAATCCAGAATCCGATCGCGAAAATATACAGCACCGCCACGGCGAGCGCATCTTTTCGCCCACGAATTCCGGCCCATAAACACCACGCCCACGCCACTATCCCGGCAATCATTGTCAGCGGATTGCCGATCATAACGACCCCCCGCTGAGCGCCGTCGATATCGCGATAGAGATACCACAGTCCGCGTTGATCGAGTACCCATTGCCACCAGCGGGTGGAATATTGATGCGGTTTGATGACGCTTTCCTGCAAGGCCAGCATCTTGCTCTGATAATCCAGAAACCCGCCGGGTTGGAGCGGATTGACGCTGAAGAAATAGGCGGGAAGGAATGTCGCCCAATATGCCAGAAGAGGTACGACGCCCAGCCAGAGGGCCGCTTCCAGCAATGTGACGCCGGGGACGGGCGCGCCGCGTTTGCTCCACACGAAACGCCATCCTGCTGCACGCGCCCGAACAATCAGGAATGCGAGGCCGGGTACGATGGCCAGTGGCACGGCATTCCATTTGGTTCCCATCGCCACGCCCATGGCGATTCCGCTGGCTGCCAGATAACGGCGGCCATGCTCAGGCTGTCGGACAGCTTTGGCCAGCATCCAGAACGACACTGCCAGCGCAGCGAGCATATATGCATCGAGCATGGCAATCTGCGACTGGATCAGCAGCATGAAACCGCTCGCCAGCAATATGCCATAGGCCAATGTGGCGAAGCGCCGTTGCGACGCAAACCACAAGGCGCGAATGCTTGCCCAGAATGTTAATGTTCCCGCCAGCGCCGACCCGATCCTCCATCCCCAGGGATTGTCGCCCAGCGCCCACATCCCCAACGCGATCATCTCTTTGCCGAACATCGGGTGCTCGCGATTGACCCACTTATGCATTGCCAGCATCTCGCGCGCGGCAGGCAGATAATGGATTTCGTCGAAGTAGGGTGCAGTGGGGATTGCCAGACGATGCATGGTGAAGGCGAAAAACACCGTAGTCAGCGCAATGCACCAGACGAACGGATCGCGGGATTGCGTCGGCTGTTGCATGGCGCGGGCCATTACGAGCGCACAGAAAATAGTGCAAGCAATTGCCCATGTTGGCGCCGCTGATCTGTTGTGCGGTTGCGAAGATGCGGGAATTGCCATAAAGCCAGTTCCGAAAAAATGCGCGGTCTGCCGGGAACGATCGGCAATCATAGCCGTACCGTGTGCAAGGATGATGGATATGGATTTCCGCAAGTTGGTTTTGGCTGCTGGGTCGCTTGCGCTCGTCGCAACACCTATTGCGGCACAGGCTGCCCAAATCGAACGGACAAGCGAACCTGTCGAAAAATCGAACAGTTTGTTCAAGGATCGGTCATTATTGCTGATTATTGCTACTATCGCGATCGTGGCTGGCGCTATTGTACTTGCCACGAACGATGACGAACCTGCGAGTCCGTAGGGAGAGCGTGGGATTGATGCGACAGGTTGTATGAAATGTACGACCGGTCGATTGCGGAAGGTTGCGCCCTCAGTTGGGCGTAACTACTGAAAGAATCGAATTGTTTTTGCGATTCGGTCGTTTATCGCGGGTCATGCTTTGCGATGAATGGAATTAGTAAGGGGAAGATTAATGAAGATCAGCAAGATCGCTCTTGCAACTGCAGCGGCAGCACTCGCTGTTGCACCTGCAGCAGCTCAGGCTGCTAATGCTGACCGTGCTTCGGCACCGGCAACCAAGTCCACCAAAATGGGCGGTGCGCCGATCGGTGCAATCATCGCTGCTCTGGCCGTTGTGATCGGTGCTGTGGTGATCGCCACCACTGGCGACGACGAGCCGACCAGCCCGTAGTAATCTGCCGACTTTGTCGGCGTTACTCGGTAGAGATTAAGAGGCGGGGCTCCTTGCGGGGCTCCGCCTTTTTCTTGCTGTATGGTGAAGCAACTTTGTCATGCCAGCGGTCAAGCGGCGCTTCTGCCTCTGCAACAAGAGATGCGGCTATGTTCGCGCGTGTTTTTCGTTGCACCGTGATCGTGTCTGCGCGATGCGCGGAGCCGTTATGAAAAAGACCACCGGCCTCAATCGCTCGATCACTTCCAACTGGCGCCCCGCTACACGTGCAATACGCGGTGGCACCTGGCGTTCGGAAAACGGGGAAACGAGTGAGGCACTGTTCCTCACTTCGGGGTACTCCTACGATGATGCGGAAACGGTAGCTGCACGCTTTGCCGGTGAAGCGGAAGGAATGACCTATTCGCGCCTGCAAAATCCCACTGTGGCAATGCTGGAAGAACGTATTGCCCTGATGGAGGGCGCGGAGGCCTGTCGCACTCAGGCCAGTGGCATGGCGGCGATGACTGCCGCGTTGTTGTGCCAGTTGTCTGCCGGTGACCATATCGTTGCGGCCCGTGCGGCGTTCGGATCGTGTCGCTGGCTTGTCGACAGCTTGCTGCCGCGTTTCGGCATCGAAACGACTGTCATCGATTCCGCTATCGATAGGGAGTGGGACAAGGCGATCCGGCCGAACACCAAGGTCTTCTTCTTCGAAACTCCGGCTAACCCAACGCTCGACGTGGTCGATCTGCAGTATATCTGCGATCTCGCCAAATTGCACGGGATCACTACAGTGGTGGATAACGCATTTGCGACAAGCGTTTTGCAACGCCCGATGGATTTCGGAGCGGATGTGGTTGCATACAGCGCGACCAAGCTGATGGACGGGCAGGGGCGCGTTCTTGCGGGTGCTGTATGCGGCAGCCGTGAATGGATCGACGAAGTCCTGCTGCCGTTTCAGCGAAATACCGGCCCCAATTTGTCTCCGTTCAATGCATGGGTTGTGTTGAAGGGGCTCGAAACGCTCGAATTGCGCGCCATGCGCCAGAGCGAGAGTGCGCTTGAACTGGGGCGGTTCCTCGAACCGCGTGTCGCACGAATGTTGCACCCCGGCTTGCCGAGCCACCCGCGCCACGAACTTGCCTTGCGCCAGATGCGTGCAACCGGGCCGATCTTCGCGTTCGAAGTGCCTGGTGGCCGCCAGCAGGCATTCGCTCTGCTCGATGCGCTCGAACTGATCGATATTTCGAACAACATTGGCGACGCCCGCAGCCTGATGTGTCATCCGGCCAGTACCACTCATGCCAATATGGGCGAGGAAGCACGGGCGGAAATGGGAGTGACCGAAGGGTTGCTGCGTTTCAATGTTGGGCTGGAAGATATCGATGATCTGAAAGAGGATCTCGATAGGGCGCTGTCTGCCGCCGGGCTTTAAGTCCCGATCGGGCGGCAGTCGCGGTTCGACCAGCGCACTTTTGCTGTTGCCCCCCCCCCCGCGCCTTTCAGCGCGCTGCCTCTGTCCCAAAGCGATGTCCGGGTGGGGTTAAGTGCCTCAATCCTTGCGAGATTGTGCGACGGGCCACGGCTATGACCGTCGATCGGGCCGGGCTGTGCCATTTGTCGCTCCGGAGCGTGCGGATCTGCGAGCCGACACTCTCTCCGCAATGTCGCATTTGTTGAGGTCAGATAACGCGGGACGCGGGGGAGGGGCACCTAGTAAGATATTCTGTATTCTGAAAAATGTGCTAGGTTTCGTTGGTAACGGGACTTTTCCAACAAGGTATGCGACGGTTGATGGATCCACGCGATCACTATGCTGCACTCATCGCGTCTTCGGACGATGGGATAATCGCGAAGGATTTGAGCGGGATTGTCATCAGCTGGAATCCGGCGGCCGCGCGGCTGTTTGGATGGACCGAAAGCGAAATGGTGGGGTTTTCGATCCGCCGCCTCTTGCCGCCAGATCGGCAGGACGAGGAAGATGCGATACTCGCCCGTATCGGGGCGGGGGAGCGTGTGCCTGCCTTTCTTACTCGGCGGCTGCACCGGGATGGCCATGAACTGGATGTGGAAGTCTCCGTCTCGCCAGTGCGCGATCCTGCCGGGGTGATCGTTGGGGCGAGCACGATCATGCGCGATGCCACCGATCGGGTACTGGCCGAACGGCGGCTGCGCGAGAGTGAGGCGCGGTTCCGTATGCTGGGCGAAAACATGTCGCAGCTGGCATGGATCGCGGAAGCCGATGGCGCGATCCGATGGTACAACCAGCGATGGTACCAATATACCGGCACAACGCCTGACGAGATGCGCGAACTTGGCTGGCCGCACTTCCACCATCCAGACCATCTGGATCGGGCATATTCCCGTTTCTTCAGTTGCGTGGCGCGCGGGGTCGAGTGGGAAGACATCTTCCCTCTGCGGCGGGCCGATGGCGAATGGCGCTGGTTCCTTGGGCGGGCGAAGCCAATTCGGGATGACGCGGGCAAAGTCACCCACTGGTTCGGCACCAATACCGATATAACCGAACAGCGCGAGCAGGCCGAACAGATCCAGTTGCTGCTGCAGGAAGTGAACCACCGTTCGAAGAACATGCTGGCCAAAGTGCAGGCATTGGCGCGCAGTTCGATCCGGGCCGATCCGGCGCTCGTTCGCCGGTTCGAGGAACGGGTAGGCAGTCTGGCGGTCAACCAGGACATATTGGTCAGGCGTGACTGGCGCGAAGTACCGATGCGCGAACTCGTGGAACTGCAACTGGCATTTGTGAGCGCGCGTGAAGATGTGATCGTGCTGGATGGGCCGGACTGTGCACTGAACCCGCGCGCGGCGGAAGTGATCGGGATGGCGCTGCATGAATTGGCCACCAACTCCATCAAATACGGTGCCCTGTCAGCGGAAGGCGGTGTTGTTTCCATCACATGGAAAGTTGGCGACGACGCCTTTTCGATCGAATGGGCCGAATCCGGCGGGCCGCCGGTTGAGCCGCCATTGCACCATGGATTTGGCACGCAGTTGATCCGCGAGATTCCCAAGCGGTCTTTCGCGGCTGAGGTTACGCTCGAATACCCGGCAGATGGGCTGCGCTGGCGTTTTACCAGCGATGCGCGGGTGCTGACATCCCGTTCTGTGCCAACTGGATGAGGACGAATTGTGCGGCCCGATTGCACAGCGGGCAGCGGGGCGCTACGTTCGCATTTGCGATGAAAGAGTTGTTTCAACACGCCGCCAATACCGATGGCATCACCGTGCGCGTGGCGGTGAATTTCCTGCCCGAACAGTCCCGCCCGCAAGATGGCAAGTGGTTCTGGGTGTATCACATCCGTATCGAGAACCACCGCGACGAACGGGTGCAGCTGATTACGCGGCACTGGCGCATCACCGATGGCAACGGGATAGTGAATATCGTCGATGGCGAGGGGGTTGTGGGCGAACAGCCGACGCTCGCACCGGGGCAGAGCCACGATTATGTGTCGGGTTGCCCATTGGCGACACCGCATGGGTCGATGGAAGGGTTTTACACGTTTCGTCGCCACGGCGGGGATTTGCTGGAGGTTCGCATCCCCTTCTTCCCGCTCGCTGCGCCTGCCACAGCGGGCTGATCGATCCCCGTTTTTTCCGGGCTGCGAGCGGCAACGGTTCGTCGCTGCCAGAGAACACATGGACCGGATGTTACACAGTCCTGAAGAGAAAAAATCTCCTTCCCCCAAACGTGCCTGAAAAGCACGATTGAGGGAGAGGGGCGTCTGGCAATGCATGGCCGACAGATTGCCCAAATCGGGCCGTGTAGGACAGCGCGATTAATCGGGAGGCACCCTGCCGTATCGCGGGTGTGCGTTACTGCCCTTCGGCCAGTTTGAGCGACTGCCGGGCCATTGTTTCGAACGGTGCGATTGCGATTGCTGCATCATCGTATCCGCCATCGGTCAGCGTTGCGATCCGTGACAGGACAGCGTCGGGCACGCCGCGTTCTTTCGCCGTGGCCATAAACACGGGCTGACTCCACGGCTTACCGGCGCGCACTTTCGCAAAGAACGCGCGGTTGAGATCGGCCAGCCCATCGTGGCCGTGTTCGCGCAGCGACTGATCGAGCGCTAGCCAGAACACCAACCCGCATTGGTAATGGAGATCGAACTTTCCTTCTGCCGTCGCCCGATCCAGCGGCATGTGGGCCAGACCTCTGGCGCAATTCGTGCCGGCATGATCGGCGCGTTGCAGCACATATTCACGCTCAGTCGCGCCGCGCCCGGCCAGTGCCAGAGCGGCCATCGCTTCGGCCCCGCCTTCGTGAATCCACGCCACGGCATCGTCGCCCGGACTTTTGCCGATCTTGTCCTGCTGAAACAGGTGGGCGGCTTCGTGGGCGAAGAACCAGTCGAGTTCCAACGGTGATCCCTCGGTCGCGCGCTGGCGGGCGTGGGCCCCATCGAAATGCATGAATATCTGGTTGGGCAGTGTGCCCCCCTGAGTGGATTCGCCGCCGTTCGGCTCCGGGCGGTCGTCCATCGACACGTACAGTTCGGGTACGAAAGACAGTGGCCCATAAATCGCACTGAAATATCGGATCGACTGGGGCAGCGAACGGTCCAGATGCTGGCGCAGAGCGGTTGGCAGGCCCGGATCGATAATCGCCACAAACCCATCGGCGGCGACCGGTTCCAGATTGCCGACGAAGATATTGGTCCCGGCCCCTTCGCTGACAAACTGTGCCTTATCCCGTGTGCGGTGGCCATTGACGCCAATGGTCTTGCCTGCGGCTGCAATGGAAATGGGCAACGCCTCTTCCCCGTCGCACGGAACAGCGGTGCAGGCCTGAAAATGCCCGGAATAGATCAGCGTACTGCGGTCGCTGAACGGAGAGAAGGGGGCGTAATTTTTCGGCAGAGCGCGGTAATCGATGGGGATATCGAACGTCAGGCGGTCGAACGATTGTCCATCGGTCCGTTCGATCCGCTCGCCGTCTCCCTCCCTGATCCACCGGAATTCGCTCCCCTCGGGGTGCCACAAATCTTTGCGGTATCCGCCCAGATTCTGTGCGAAATGCAGGGCCCGAACAGGCTTGGCGAGAGAATATGTCGCTTCGACGGTATCATCAGAGGCGATGTCCAGCGCCAGAGCAATCGGCGGCGTGGCAATGGATGAGGGCAGGGGTGTCGATGCACACCCCTGCAACCCGATAATACATGTGACTACTGAACACGCGTAAACTATTGAACGCACAACGTTCTCCGATCCCGAAATTAGACCTGTCGGCTTGCTGTGCGCCAGTAGTCCACGCTGACTGCTGCTTTGCCGATACGGGCAGGCCACTTTCCAGCGGCCCGCCACGGGAAAAGTATGTAGAGATCGATGGCCGTTCGGCAACCGCGATCAAGCGACTGGTTTAGCGGGAGAGGTTGTCACCAATAGCGACCTCCGCGTCGCACCCGAACCAATTGCCGAGTGCGGCGATATCCTTACGCACGGATTCCCCAACGATATCGGCGCGGTCAGGGGTCACGGTCAGCACGATACCGCTTTCGTCCTGTTCCAGCGAACTGGTCAGGGCAGCGGTGCCGCTGCCTGCGTCCATTCGTCGGGCGAGCCGGATGGCGAGACCCCAGCCCATCGCTTCGTGCAATTGCGGCTCGTCTGCCAGCGTGGCCAGATCGGCGGGGATTTCTTTCTGTCCGCAACTGCCCAGCAGCGCAGCAGCCAGTATCGCGCGCCCTGTGGGATCGATCCCGACCCAGCGTTTGTCCAGTGCCCATTCGCGTGCCTGACTGACCCGCCGGTTCGGCTCGATCCGGGCAAGCGAGAGCGACAGCATCGCGGCAGCAACCCGCAGGCGTTCGCTGCCATGGCCGCTGCCGTGCGCCAGCGGCGCGGTCCACGCGGCGACCCGCGTCGCCTCTGTCACGGCACCGTTGCGCGGACCGGCGAACGCGATGACACTGTCGATCAGCGGGTCTTTCGCCTGTTCGATTTCGGACAGCGTGTTGTACAGCAGCCCTTCGCGCAGGCCCCAGCCGGAAAACACCAGCCCATCGGGGTTGAGTTCGCCCAGCATCACTTTCAACATAGCGGCGGCATCGGGTAAAGCCGCCGCGCGCATACTGGAAATGCCCTCGATCGCGGACAGGGTGGCAGGCTCCGTGCGGGCCACCTTTTTCGCCAGTCGCATGGCATCTTCGCTCGAAAGAACGAAGCCGTGCGGGTCGGTCAGCGGTATCTGCGCCTCACGCATGGCATAAGCGGCGAATGCCCGCCATGTGCCGCCCACGCAATAGAGCGGTCCCTCGTGCGCCGATGCCCAGCCAACCTTTGCCAGCGCCGAATGGATCGTGCGCTTGAATTTGGCGGAACCCTTTGCGCGCAGATCCGGCAGACGCAGAGTGCCGAATGGCAAGCTGACGCCGTGATGGCTCTTGCCGCCTTCGATCGACACCAGTTCCAGGCTGCCCCCGCCCAGATCGGCCACGACGCCATAGGCACCGGGAAACGCCCCGATCACGCCGCTGGCCGATGTCCGCGCTTCCTCTTCGCCCGACAGCAGGCGTGGGTTGAGGCCGAGAGCGGCGACCTGTTTCAGAAACGCCTTGCCATTGCTGGCGTCGCGCACGGCGGCCGTGGCGACGGTCTGAAGATCGGTGATGCCGTGGTCTTCGATCAGGATACGGAACCGCCTGAGCGCGCCAATCGCCTGTTCCATCGCGGCAGTGGGCATCTTGCCCGTCTCGTCCATTTCGCGGCCAAGCCGGGCGCTGACTTTTTCGTTGTGCAACACAGTGGGCGCGCGCGGCGGCCCGCCGTAAATCACCAGCCGCACGGTGTTGGAACCGATATCGATCACCGCCCGCTGGCTGGCGCGCTCCCGCGCTTCGCTCTTCCGGCTCACGCGCGGCCCCGTCGCAGACTCAGCTTGGGTACGGCCCCGATCCCGGCACCGCCACGCCCGGAGAGCGAGGGATTACGCATGAAATAATCGTGCACGTTGAAACCTTCCGCATCGCCACGTTCGACCCGCGTGTAGTCGCCAGAGGCATCGAGCGTCCAGCTTCGTTCGTTATCGAGCAAGTTGGCGACCAGCACCTGATCGAGCACCTGATTATGCACGGTACGATTGCGGAGCGGAACCAGCGCTTCGACCCGGCGGGTAAGATTGCGGCTCATCGCATCGGCGGACGAAATCCACACGTTCGCCCGCGCGCTGGGCAGGGCATAGCCATTGGCGAATGCCCAGATGCGGCTGTGTTCGAGAAACCGCCCGATGATCGATTTGACGTGGATATTGTCCGACAGGCCGGGCACGCCGGGGCGCAGGCAGCAGATGCCGCGAATGACCAGTTCGATCTCCACCCCGGCCTGGCTCGCTTCGTACAGCCGGTCGATCATGCCCTTTTCGGTAATCGAATTAAGCTTGGCCCAGATGCCTGCCGGGCGCCCGGCACGGGCGTTCTCGATCTCGCGGTCGATCGCTTCGTACAGCGTTTCGCGCAAGTCGATGGGGGAAATCGCCAGTGCCTCTGTCTTGCGCGGCTCGACATAGCCGGTCACGAAATTGAACAGCTTGCCTGCATCGCGCGCCAGTTTCGGGTCGGCGGTGAAATAGGACAGGTCGGTATAGATATTGGCTGTCACCGGATGATAATTGCCGGTGCCGAAGTGGCAATATGTGCGGATGCCATCGTCTTCGCGGCGCATCACCATCGACACTTTCGCGTGGGTTTTCCATTCGGTGAAGCCGTAGATCACCTGCACCCCGGCGCGTTCCAGTTCTCCGGCCCATTTGAGGTTCTGCTCTTCGTCGAAGCGGGCTTTCAGTTCGACAACGGCGGTCACCGACTTGCCGTTCTCCGCCGCTTGCGTCAGCGCCTGAATCACCGGGCTTTGATTGCCTGCGCGATAGAGGGTCTGCTTGATCGACAGCACTGCCGGATCGCTCGCCGCTTGCCGAAGGAAATCGACCACCACTTCGAAACTTTCGTAAGGGTGGTGAATAATCATATCTTTTTCGCGGATTGCAGCGAAGCAATCGCCATCGTGTTCCATCACCCGTTCGGGATAGCGGGGGCTGAACGCGGCGAATTTCAGATCGGGACGATCTTCGTCCACCACTTGATTCAATCCGCGCAGGCCGAGCATCCCATCGGTTTTGATGACCATCGCCCCTTCGACGCCAAGCTGTTCGCGCAGCAACTTTTCTGCTTCGGGATCGCATTGCTGATCGAGTTCGAGTAGCACAACGCGTCCGCGCCGTCGCCGCTGGATCGCTGTGCGGAAGTAACGCACGAGGTCCTCCGCCTCTTCCTCCACTTCGATGTCGCTGTCGCGGATCACGCGGAACACGCCGTCGCCCACGATCTCAAAACCGGGGAACAGGGCCGGGGCGAAGCGGGTGACAAGGCTTTCGACCGGCACCCACGTGGCCTCATCCTCGCCCGGCAGCCGCACGAAACGTGGAATGCCGGCGGGGATCAGCACCATCTCGACCAACCCCTCGCCATCCGATTTGCGGACGAGGTTGAAGATTACCCCCATGCCGAGGTTGGCGACGAACGGGAACGGGTGCGCCGGATCGATTGCCTGTGGGGTCAGTACCGGCAGCACCTGATCTTCGAACCATTCGCGCAGCCATTTGATATGGCCGGGCGCAAGGTGTTTTTCGTCAGCGATACGGATGCCCTGATGCGCCAGTCGCCCGCGCAGATCGGCCAGTGCGGCCTGCTGGGTTTTTTCGATATCGATATACTCGCGGCGGATCGCCGTGAGTTGTTGCGACGGCGTTTTGCCGTCAATCGACGTTTTGGCGATGCCGCGGCGCACTTGCGCTTCCAGCCCGGCGACGCGGATCATCATGAATTCGTCGAGGTTGGACCCTGAAATCGACAGGAACCGCAGCCGTTCGAGCAACGGATAACTGGAATTGCGCGCTTCCGCCAGAACACGGCGGTTGAACGCGAGCCAGCTTAGCTCGCGGTTGAAATAGCGCGTCGCCGGATCGCCGCTGTCAGCGCTTGTTGCCAATACCTCGCCGGTGGGGGTGAGGGTGAGAGAGCTGTCTGTCGGACCGTCCATCTTGATTCCGGAAATTGGGAAGTATCCGTGCCTTGTCTGGCTTATGTTGCAATCAAGTGACTCGTAACACAACTGAGAACAGTCAGATAATTGCCCGATGGCGCGCGATTGGCTATCGGCTTGCGTCACGATGAAGCGAACACACCTGCCCCTGAACGCCCTGCGCGTGTTTGACGCGGCTGCGCGCCACCTTTCATTCACCCGCGCGGCGGATGAACTCGCGGTCACTCCGGCTGCTGTCGGACAGCAGATTCGCGCGCTGGAGGAACACCTTGGCACTGTGCTGTTCCGCCGCACCAGCAAGGGGCTGGAACTGACGGACGAAGGCGGTGCCGGTCTGGATGCCTTGCGCGAAGGGTTTCTCAAGTTCGAAGAATCGGTCCAGTCGATGCAGGCCGGGCAGGCCAGCGACCGCTTCACTATCGCCGCTCCGCGCGAATTCTATGCTCAATGGCTTGCCCCAAGGCTGGCGGCCTATCGGGAGCAGAGCGAAGGTGTGCGGTTTCAGTTGATTGCTGACGAGAATGCAGACTTTACGGAAACCAATCTCGATTTTGCGATTCGTCTGGTCGATGGGCCGGGCGATCTGGAGGGGGTCGAACTCGCTCCCGCCCGCCGTGTGATCGTGGCCGCACCCGGTGCGCCGGACGAATGGATCGATTGGCCGGGCGCGCCTTTGCCCGAAGGGGTCGATGCCAAAGTCGTGGCGGGCAACGCCGGACAGGCACTGTCGAGTGCAGTCGCGGGTCTGGGCAAAGCGATGCTGCCATACCTGCTGGTGGAAGAGGCGATCGAAGCGAAACGCCTCGAAGTGCTCGAAGGGCCGGACGAAGGGCGCCGGGCATACTGGCTGGTGGCGCCAACCCCCCAGTGGCGACAGAAAAAGGTGAAGGCTCTGGTCGCGTTCCTGACGGCCTGATCTGAGTTCAAAACAATGTAATTTCAGCAAATTGGGATCGATATTTGCCGCCTGAGGAGGGCGCAATGGATTTCATGAAGCTGCTGCAGTCGCTTGAACAGGCGCTGTTCGAAGTCATTTCGTGGCTGGTGTTTTATCCCATCACGCTGTGGCAGGCGATCCGCCATCCGTTTGCGATGATGGACTATGCGGATGGCGAGCTGATGAGATCGGCAGACGACCGTTTCACCAGCCGCCTCAGTCCTCCGATCTTTCTGGCGATCACACTTGGCCTCCTGCATTTGGTGGAAGTGCAAAACGACGGTGCGAAGCTGAAGGGCTTTCTGGCCGACAGCACCAATCTGATGGCATTTCGGATGTTTGTGCTGAGCGTACTGCCGCTCGGCATAGCGGTACGTTTCATGCAGTTTCAAAACCTGATGTTCGATCGCAAGGTGCTGAGGCCGTTGTTTTACGGGCAAATATATATCTCCGCGCCGATTGCGATGGCGGTTGGCCTTGCATCTGCGATACTTCCCCGGTTTGTCGAGCGCAGCTTTCTCGGCGATCTCGCTGGTATCGCTGTCCTGCTCATCGGTGGTTTGTGGTACATGGCGCTGGAAATCGTCTGGTTTCAGCGGCACGGGCCGATGTCTTACATGCGCGCCGCAATATACACTGTTTGGGCGACGTTTGTTTCGCTTGTGCTCATCATCGTGTTGAGTGTCGCGGTGAGCAAACTTTAGGCGAGCGCGGCGTGAGTCAGAATTGCAGGTGGCGGGGATTTATTCCGCCGCCATTCGCTCCGCTTCGCCAAGATCGACGCTGACGAGGCGGCTGACGCCTTTCTCCACCATAGTCACCCCGAACAGACGGTGCATCCTGCTCATCGTCACCGCGTTGTGCGTGACGATCAGATAACGTGTCTGTGTTTCCGTCACCATTGAATCGAGCAGATCGCAGAACCGGTCGATATTGGCATCGTCCAGCGGCGCATCGACTTCGTCCAGCACGCAGATCGGCGCGGGGTTGGTAAGAAACAGCGCGAATATCAGCGCGGTGGCGGTCAGCGCCTGTTCGCCGCCCGACAGCAGCGTCAGCGATTGCAGGCGTTTGCCGGGGGGCTGCGCGAAGATTTCCAGCCCGGCCTCCAGCGGATCGTCGCTGTCGATCAGTGCCAGATGCGCTTCCCCTCCTTCGAACAGGCGGGTGAACAGCCGTTTGAAGTGTTCGTTCACTTCATTGAAGGCCACTCGCAGCCGTTCGCGCCCCTCGCGATTGAGGCTGCCAATCGATCCGCGCAGTCGGGCAACGGCTTCGGTCAGTTCGGCCTGTTCTTCGGCGCTGTTGCCGTGTTCGGCCTCGATCCGTTCGAGTTCATCCGCCGCGACCAGATTGACAGGGCCGATCCGTTCGCGGCTGCCGGTCAGGCGGTCCAGTTCTTCGGATTCAAGCCCGGCGTTTTTCACGTCCCCATCGTCGAACCCGAACCGATCACCCAGCAGCGGGGGCGGGCACTGGAATCGTTCACCCGACAGGCGCGCCATTTCTTCGCGCCGCTGCTCCTCGTTTTCGGCGCGGGCGGCAAGGCCAGCGCGCCCTTCGCGGGCAGAAGCGAGCATTTCGGTGGTATCGGCCAGAGCGCGGTCGGCGGCCTGCGCGGTTTCCTGTGCCGTCGCGACGGCGCTTTCCGCTTCATGCAGCGCGTCGGTCAGGCGCGCGCGAACGGCGTCTCCCTGTTCGATTTCGCGCATCAGCCCTTCGGGCTTGGCGGCAATGACTGCGCGTTCCTGTTCGATTTCTTCGAACCTGTGAGCCATTTCACTGAGCCGACGTGCCGCTTCGCCCGACCGCGCCTGCCAGTTGGCGATATCCTTGCGCTGAGCGGCGGTTCGTTCGCGCGCGACAGCGAGTGACTGATCGTGTGCGGCGAGTTCGGCGGTCGCCGCCTGCATCGTATCGCGGGCCGCTTCGTTCTTCGCCTGAGCGGCATCACGTGCGGCGCGGCCTGCCTCTGGCGAAGGCAGCGCGGCGTGGCGGCCCTGAGCTGCTGTCAGATCGGCTTGCGCGGCCTGGCGTTGTTCGGCCAGTTCTGCGGCGGCGGCTTCCAGTTCCTCGATACGTGCCGCGTGGCGATCCCGCGCAGCTTCCGCCTGATCGAGCGTGCGCAAAGCCTGCCGTTCGGCATCGGCGGCCTGTTGCACGGCACGTTCGTCAGCGACCAGTTCGCGCTGAAGCGTCGCCAGTTCGTCCTGTACAGCGGCCTGAGTTGCTTCCGCTTCGGCAACGGCGGTCTGCCGGGGCGGCAATTGCTGTTCGAGTTCGGCCAGCCGGTTCTCTGCCTCCAGCCGGGCCGCTTCCGCTGCCCCTTCACCGCGGGCGACGAACCCGTCCCACCGCCGCAATGCCCCATTGCGGGTGACGAGCCATTCGCCCGGTTTCAGCGCCCGCCCATCGTCGCTGTCAACGACGTGGACCAGCGCCAGTCGCGCGGCCAGCTGCGGCGGGCAGTCGGTGACATGGGCGGCGAGACTGTCTGCTACCGGGTTCGGCGCATCGGCACCAGTCCAGTAACGCCCCTCCGCACCGCCAGCCGGGGCGCCGAGCGGCGCCTTGGCATCGCGGCCAAGTGCCGCCGCGAGCGCCCGTTCATAGCCGGGTGCGGCGCGCACTTTATCGAGCGCGGCGGGCAATCCCTGACGGTTGGCAGCCTGTTTGGCGCGGGCCTGACGGTCGCGTTCCAGCGCGGTGTGTTCGCGCTCCAGACCGGCGAGTTCGGCCCTTGCAGCGGATAGCGCGCTGGCAGCTTCGTCGCGGGTGGTTTGCAGCGCCTCTTTGCGCGCTCGCTTGTCTTCCAGCGATTGCTGCAATCGGGCCAGTGCGGCGTTGGCATCGGTTGCGGCACGGTGCGCCTCTTCGACAGCCAGCGCCGGATCGCCTGCTTCGCTCAGGGCGGCGCGGGCTGCGTCCTGCCGTTGCGCTTCGGCGGCAATCCGGTCGAGACGGTTCTGCGCCTGTGCCACTTCGGCTTCGGCCACGCGCCATTCCGCCTCGACACCGGCGTGGTCGGCGGTCGCCTTGGCCAGCGCCAGTTCGGCAGCGCGCGCGGCGCGGTCGGTGTTTTCCAATCGCGCGGCAAGGGTGGGGCGCTTCTCCTCATCGGCGGCGAGGGTGGCTTCGCTGGCTGCCAGCTCTTTCTCCAGCCGGGCGAGCGCCTCCGCGGCGTCCTTGGTCAGCCGATCGGCATCGCCTCGATCCTCTTCCAGTCGTGTTTTCTGCCGGTCCAGATCGGCCAGCCGCTGTTCCGCCGCTTCGAGCTGACTGGTCAGCGCTGCCATCCGGTGGCCGTGGGCGCTGGCATCGTCACGGCGGTCGGCCAGCTCGTCGCGCGCCTCAGCTAAAACTTGCGCTGCGGTGGCCTGCGCCTTCTGCGCTTCGGTCACAGCCGTTTGCGCGGTACTCACCCGCTCTTCCGCACCACGCGCTTCCTTGCGCGCGGCCTCTGCCGCAGCGGCGGCATCGCGCCAGCGCGCGAACAACACCCGCGCCTCTGCCACGCGGATCTGATCCGACAGCACTTTGTAGCGTTCGGCCTGCTTCGCCTGTCGCCGCAGCGAGGCGATCTGGCTGTCGAGCCCGGCCATCAGATCTTCCAGCCGGGCCAGATTGGCTTCGGTCTGGCGCAATTTGCTTTCGGCGTCGCGGCGGCGAACGTGAAGCCCGGCGATCCCGGCGGCTTCTTCCAGCATCATGCGCCGTTCGGTCGGCTTGGCCGCAATGACTTGGGCTATCTTGCCCTGACTCACCAGCGCAGGGCTGTGCGCGCCGGTGGCGGCATCGGCAAACGTAAGTGAGACATCCTTGGCGCGCACATCGCGCCCGTTGATGCGATAGGCGCTGCCTGCGCCGCGTTCGATTCGGCGGACGACTTCCAGTTCTTCGCCGCTATCGGTCGTGGCGTCGAGCACGACTTCGGCAAAGTCGCGCTGCGGGCGCTGTGCGGTTCCGGCGAAGATGACATCTTCCATCCCGCCCGACCGCAGCGATTTGGGCGAATTTTCGCCCATGACCCAGCGGATCGCTTCCAGCAGATTGGATTTACCGCAACCGTTAGGGCCGACTACTCCGGTTAACCCCGGTTCGATACGCAGTTCAGACGGCTCTACAAAGCTCTTGAAACCACTGAGCTTGAGCCGCCTGAAGTGCATTGTCTGGCCGTTTCCCCCTTGGCCCCTGCGCGCTGTTTAGCGCGCGCCGGCGCGTTGCAGCGCGGCCTCAAGCTGGGGCCAGGGTTCTTCACCGCCGCTCAATTCCACTTTGCTGCCGTTGATGAACAGCGTCGGTGTGGAATTGATGCCTTCGTTACTGTATTTCGTCGCGAGATCGGCGACCTTCTGTGCCTTGTTCGCATCGGCGAGGCAGGCGTTGGCCTGATCCACCGGCAAGCCGCGCTTAGCGAAGAAATCGACATATCCGAGCGCATTGGCAAGCGCGACAAAGCGCTTGTTCGGCGGCAGGTTGCCACTGGCCTGTGCGCGTTCGAGCGCGGCCTTGTCGTTAAGCACTTCGTTCATCGAATCGAAGTTCTTGTAAACCTGTGCGACCAGTGGGAAGAACGTTTCCTTGCCGCCGCACTCGGCAAGAACGGTCAGCGGGACATCCTGCGGGTGGATTGCAAAGCTGCGGAATTCCCAGCTTACCCGGCCACTGGCAATGTAATCGTTCATCAGCGGCTCGTCCGCTTCAGCGCCAAGGAGGGCGCAGTGCGGGCACGAAAGCGAGCCGTATTCCAGCAGCTTGATCGGTGCATTGGGATTGCCGGCGAGATAGCCACCGTCTGCGGTCTGCACGACGGTTTCCGACCATGATTTACCTGCAGGTGGAGCAATCTTGGCAATGGCCTGATCGCTGCTGGGGCTGGCGGTGGCATCATCTTTCTTGCCGCAAGCGGCAAGGCCGAGCGCGAGGGCAGCAGTGGCGATCATCAGTGTCGAACGGGTAAGCGAATTCGGCGTCATATGATTCCTCAGCGAATCTGCAGGATAGAGCAGGGTATACGATAGAGCCTGCGTAGCGAAATTGGAGTCCCGGCGTTTCCACAGGCGATCGGGGAGTGACACGCCCGATCGAAATGGGTGTATCAGAACCGCGCGTCGAGTTGCGGCTGCAGCATTTCCCAGGTGAAAGTCCCTGCGAGTAAATTTCCATCGAGCACAAAACTGGGCGTGCCGGGAATATTGTATTTCTCGATAGCCGCCTTGGTGCCATTCACCAGCTTGTCGGCCATCGCCTTGTTGGCCAGACACCGGTCGGCTTCGGCCCGCGAGTAACCGCGGGTTGCCATCATATCGTAGAAGCCCAGCGCGCTGGAGATAGAGCGCATACGGGTGGGTAAATCCCCGGTGCTCCACCGTTTCCTCTGCCCCTCGGTCGCTCGCTCGGCCTTTTCCAGCCATTTGGGCTGTTGCAGCATGAACATCATATGGTTCTGTTTGAACTTCGATGCCGGTCCGCAATTGGTCAGCAGCGCGGCCGCCAGATCGATTGGATCACGAACGAAGTTGTGCACGGTCACCTGCACTTTGCCCGAACCGACATATGCCAGTTGCAACGCTCCATCGCCATCTTTCGCGAAGTGGGCGCAGTGCGAGCAGGTATAGCTGACGAATTCGTCCAGCTTGATCTTCGCATTGGGGTTGCCGATGGCATGGGCGCCATTGGGGGTGACGGAAACGGTAGTTGCCCAGTTCGCAGCTTTGGAAGTGGCCGGCTGCGCCGCCGCTTTGGCGAATGCTGTGCCGCCAGATGACAATGCGACAGACGCTGCAAGCGCGATGGCCGTGCGGCGGACGGCGTGGGAAATTCTCATTTATCCTCCTGTGCGGCAATCGATCGCGCGAGCGATTCGAGCACCGTGCGTAATTCCGGGTCGCCGATATCGCGCAGGCTGTCCCCCAGTTCCATTGGAATCGGTTTAAGCGAAGGCGGGGCCTTCGGCCGTTCCTCAGCACGGGGCGGCTTAACCGTTCCTTGCCGCAGTTTGATGCGGGCCACTGCTTTGTACCCGAAGAACCGGTTTACCCGTTCCATGATTTCCGGGATCACATGCTGGATCAGCGGGGCATGGGCCGGGGTGACGACCAGTTGCAGAATGCCGTCGGTCTTCTCGCCGGGGGGGAAGCGGATCGCTTCGGGCACACAGACCCGCGCATGGGTTTCGCCAACGATTTCCGGCCAGCGGGTAACCACGCTCGATTGTACGAAGCCGAAGCGGCGGAATGCCTGCCGCCCCACTTGCGGAGTGAGATCGGAGATCGCCTTCGCCGGGCCGCCGCGCGGGCGTTCATACCGGCGCGCAACGGTCTTGCCGCCTTTGGGTGCGGATTTCGGGGGGGTATCGCGTTCCATCGGTGCACAGCTCATGCCATAGCGCGGCCATGACTGCCAGCGCGCAATCCATCGCCAGCGACTTGCTGAGCTGGTACGACCGCCATGCTCGTGAACTCCCGTGGCGCAGTCCGCCCGGCGCACCGCCGCCCGATCCCTATCGCGTGTGGCTGTCCGAAGTGATGCTGCAACAGACGACCACGGCAGCGGTTGCTCCCTATTTCGCGGAGTTCACCCGGCGCTGGCCCGATGTCGATGCATTGGCCGCCGCGCCGGAGGAAGAGGTGATGGCGGCATGGGCGGGGCTGGGGTATTATTCCCGTGCGCGTAACCTGATCGCTGCGGCCCGTGCTGTGAGCGCGCGCGGTGCATTTCCCGACAGCGAAGCGGGCTTGCGCGAGCTGCCCGGCGTGGGCGCTTACATCGCGGCGGCAGTGGCGGCGATTGCCTTTAAACGGCGGGCAGTGGTGGTCGATGCCAATGTCGAACGCGTCGTCAGCCGCCTGTTCGCGCTGTCCGATCCGCTCCCCGGTGTCCGCAAGGCTATTCGGGCGCATACCGATGCGATTACGCCCAGCGAACGCTCAGGCGATTTCGCGCAGGCGATGATGGATCTGGGCGCGACGATCTGCACTCCGCGCGATCCGCGGTGCCTGCTGTGCCCACTTGCGGACGACTGTGCGGCAAAACTGCAAGGCGATCCGGCACAGTATCCGGTCAAGGCGCCGAAGAAAGCCAAGCCGCAACGCACCGGCACTGCATGGTGGATCGTGCGAGACGAGGCCGTGTGGCTGGTGCGGCGCGAAGGGAAGGGGATGCTGGGCGGAATGCGTGCGCTTCCTTCCGATGGGTGGAGCGCGCGTGTCGATGGCTATGGCGCGCCGCCGGTTGCTGGCGAATGGCGCAAGGCGGGTGTGGTGCGCCATTCGTTCACTCATTTCGATCTCGATCTTGTGGTGATGGTGCTGACAGAAGGTTCTGCGGTGCCGCCCGGAGCGGGCGAATGGTGGCCGATTGCCGATCTGGAGCAGGCAGGCCTTCCCACTCTGTTTGCCAAGGCGGCGCAACGGGCGCTGGCTTAGAGGACGGGCTCGGTCCCGATGGCCTGCCCGCCGACTTGCCGTCCGGATCAGATAATCCCGCCGCCGATCGACAGGCGGATCGCGGCGATCAGCAGCACCACAAGGCAGAAATTGCGGCCGTGGTTCTTGCTCGACAGCGCCCCGATCCCTGCGCCAAGCACAGCGAACGGCAGGACCAGCCAGTTGCCCCAGCCAAGCAGTGGCACCGCCGAGGGAATGGCTAGCACGAGGGCGACAAGTCCGATCAGGATTGAAAGTACGTTCAGCATGTGTGTTGTATGGGTATAACAGCCATTCGCCGCAAGTCCCGTTGACCCGCGACAGCCTATGCCGCACATCGGGTTTCGTAAGCGAACCTGATCTGGAGAGTAGGCGCGATGGCATTCCGGGAATTCGACACGGCGCAGATTTCGCGCCGTAATATCTTGCGGGCAGGCGCATGGCTCGGCGCGGGTGCAGCGATGGGCGGCGTGCCACTGGGGCGGATCGCTCTGGCAGCAGATACCGGCACAGTGTGGGCCAATGTCGCGAAGCTGCAAAGCGATTATGTCGCATCGCGCAAGGTCGCTAACATGGTCGCGGCACTGGGTTTTGGACAGAAAGCACCTGAATTTCTGTCGCAAGGGACACTGGCCATCGGACAGACCGCACCTGCCGGGCCGGACAGCCTCTATCGCATCTATTCGATGACTAAGCCGGTCACCGGCATGGCAGTGATGCAGCTGATCGAAGCGGGTAAGCTGGGACTCGATCAGCCGCTGTATGAAATCCTGCCCGCATTCAAGGACATGAAGGTCCAGAAGACCTATGACGGGTCCATCACCGATGTCGAACCCGCCAAACAGGCGATTACTATCCGGCACTTGCTGACCCATACTGCGGGCTTTGGCTATGCGATCATGCAAAAGGGGCCGATCCGGCAGGCTTATATCGATGCCGGTCTGGCTGCGGGTCAGGTTTCCAAACTGCCTATCCCCGGTCTCGACGGAGGGACGCAGGCGCCGAGCCTGAAGGCTTTTGCCGACCGGTTGGCGACATTGCCGCTGGTTTTGCAGCCGGGCACGAAGTGGTCATATTCGGTTGCGATCGATCTGCTGGGGCGGGTGATCGAAGTCGCCAGTGGCCAGCCATTCGATCAGTATCTGCAACAGCACATCTTCGATCCGTGCGGGATGACCAGCACATTCTTCCGGGTACCGGCGAAGGACGTTCCGCGGCTCACCACTAACTATTTCGTAGTCAACGGCACACCGCTGCCCGCCGATCCGGGCCGCCAGTCGATCTTTGCCGAAGCGCCCCCGTTCCCGATGGGTGGGTCGGGGCTGGTCAGTTCGGCGCGCGATTACGACCGTTTCCTGCGTATGCTGCTCGGTTACGGCCTGATCGATGGCAAGCGGGTGATGAGCGAACCGGCGGTGCGGCTCGGTGCATCGAACTTGTTGCCTGAAGGGATCGTGACCAAGGGCACATTTGTGGATGGAGCGGGCTTTGGCGCGGCAGGCCGGGTCGGGCTGGGCGCGCGAGCGGGCACTTATGGCTGGGGAGGAGCGGCAGGAACGATCGCGTTCGTCGACTTCGCCCACAATCTGCGCGCAACGATGATGACGCAATACATGCCGTCGGAAGTATATCCGATCCACAGTGCATTCCCGGCGGCAGTGGCCAAAGACCTCGCTGCAATGGCTGCCCGGTGAGCGGCGCGCCTATCGCCTTCGCCGGATCGCCGCTCGACCGTGCCGATCATGTGCGGGCCGATCCCGACCGCCTCGCCGGGCTGATGGACTGGCGCGCACGGCTGTTGCGGATGGAAGGGCTGGCCCCTGTGTTGGGCGAGGATGGCGGGCTGGTGTGGGGCACGCTGGCTGATGCCGACCCCGATGCCGAACTGGTGTTTCTGGGCCTGAAAGAGGGCAAGGGCTGCTTCGCCGCGGTTCCGGCGGAAGGCGACAACGCCCCGGCCTATGCCATTCGCGATGTCTGGAACATGCTTGGCGCCCTGCCGCCTGCCGATCTGGCGACATATGGCGGCGCGCGCAGTCTGGTGGACTGGCACGCACGGCATCGGTTCTGCGCCAAATGCGGCCAGCCGACCGCGTTGGCGAAAGGCGGGTGGCAGCGCAATTGCGGTGCGTGCGGGGCGCAGCATTTTCCGCGCACCGATCCGGTCACGATCATGCTGGTCGAACATGCAGGCAAGCTGTTGCTGGGCCGTGGGCTGGGCTGGCCCGAAGGCCGCTATTCCGCGCTGGCCGGGTTCGTCGAACCGGGTGAGAGCATAGAGGAAGCGGTTGCCCGCGAAGTGCTGGAGGAAACCGGGGTGGTGGCTGGCTCTGTGCAATATATCGCCAGCCAGCCGTGGCCGTTCCCCAGTCAGCTGATGATTGGCTGTCACGCAATGGCGAGCGGTGAGGAGCTGACTGTCGATACGACCGAACTGGTCGATGCCCGCTGGTTCACGCGGGCAGAGGTCGAACATGCGATGGCCGGTCGCGCCGATCCGGCATTCCTGCCGCCGCCGCCGACGGCCATCGCGCACTTCCTTCTCAAATGGTGGCTCGCCCGATGACCGAATCCGTTACCATCGATATCTGGTCCGATGTCATGTGCCCGTGGTGCGTGATCGGGTACCGCAATCTGCAAGCGGGGCTGGCGCAACTGGAGGGGGAGATCGCAGCGGAAATCCGCTGGCTACCGTTCGAACTGAACCCCGATATGCCGCCCGAAGGGGAAGAAAGCCGCGCGCATATTGCCCGCAAATATGGCCGCACCGGCGAACAGGCGGCGCAAGCGTCGGATATGATGGCGGACCGGGCGCGGGCGGCGGGCTTTCCGTTCGATTACACCGGTGAAGGCGATCCGCCCCCGGCGATGATGTGGAACACCTTTGCCGCGCACCGGCTGTTGCGCTGGGCATTGATGGCGCACGGGGCAGCGGCGCAGACCCGGCTCAAGCTGGCGCTGTTTGCTGCTCATTTCCAGCAACGCCGCCGTATCGGGGAGCGAGAGGTCTTGCTCGATGTAGCGGAAGAGGCGGGGTTCGATCGCGATTCAGCCGCTTCAGCGCTCGACGATGAAGGGCTGGCGCAAACCGTGCGCGCGGAAGAGCGGCGGGCGTTCGATATGAATGTCACCGGTGTTCCGGCAATGGTGATCGACGGGCAGTTCCTTGTTCCCGGCGCGCAGGAGCCGGAGACATATGCCAATGTCTTGCGAAAGATCGTCGCGAAGCGGGTCAGCTCATAAGCAGGCGTACGCCGGACACCGCCAGAATCGCGGCCAGCACCAGTTGCAGCAACCGTTCCGGTGCATGGCTGGATAGCAGGCTGCCTGCGATCACGCCGGGGATCGATCCGATCAGCAATGTGAGCAACAAAGCGAAATCGACACTGCCCAGCAGCCAGTGACCGGCACCGGCGATCAGCGCCAGCGGCACGGCGTGGGCAATATCGCTGCCCACGATCCGGGCCACGGGAATGCGGCGGTACAGCAGCAGCAGGATCGTCGCTCCGATCGCACCTGCACCGACCGAAGTAATCGTCACCAGCAAGCCGAGCACCGCGCCGAGCGCCACCGTAGGGGCGAAACTGTGGGTCGAATGCGCGAACTGGTGCGTTGCCCCGTAAGTCATCAGGCGCCGCTGGAACAGCAGCCCGACCGACGTGATCAGCAGCAAGACGCCGAGCACGATCAGCACCATGTGGCTGGTATTCTTACCCAATTGCCCAAACGTGTTGAGCGCCATCAATGTAAGGAGCGCTGCGGGAATGCTGCCGATGGCGAGACGGCGGACGATCTTCCAGTCGATCGTTTGCCGTCCGTGGTGGACGCCAACCCCCACCGTCTTGGTCACTGCGGCGAACAGCAGATCGGTGCCCACTGCGGTTTGCGGCGCCACGCCAAACATCAGCACCAGCAGCGGTGTCATCAGCGATCCGCCGCCCACCCCTGTCAGTCCGACCAGTACCCCGACGAGCAGCCCGGCCATCGCGTGCGCCAAATCGATCATGGCAAACAGGTCAGTGATCGGCAGGTCGGTTATCGGGGTGGCCTTTCGGACGCAGGAGTGCGCCGGACCAGTATCTGCGCCGGATCGCGGCGCGGTGCAATTGTCGTTAGTATTGGGGAGGAGCGATGAAAACTACTGCCTCGCGCGCCCGCGTTTCGTGAAAGGCGCCGATGGTGCGGGCGATGGCGGGAAATTTTCTCTTTTAAATCAAGCCCAGTTTACTGAGCTTGCCCGCCAGCCTTCCAGGCATGACATCGCCAGGTTCCTCCCCATCGGTCAGATCGCGCGGCGCATCCTCCTCCGCCAGATAGCGCCAGCCCTGATGCGCGCGTTTGGGGTGCGGTTCCACGCGGATCAGCTTTGGCGCGAGGCGGATGGTCCAATGGCTGTCAGGCCGTTGTTCGAAACCGAGAATTTCGCAGCGGGCGACAATGGTGTGGTCCATGATCCAATAGAGCGATCCGCCGATCATCTCTTCGTGGCGCTTGGGCAGATAGCGGGTCCGCATATGTGCCTCTGTCCCGGATTCGACCCAATTCCGCAGGGAATCGAGGCTTTTGGAGCGATAGGCGATCTTGGTCATCGATAGCGGCATGGGCACCTGAGATAGTGTCCGCCGCCAGCCATGCAACGTCAGGGCAACGTCAGGCCAGCCCGGTCAGCACCGCCAGGCCGAGGAACGAGAAGAAGCCCATCACATCTGTCGCCGTGGTCACAAATACAGCGGACGACACCGCCGGATCGACCCGCAGCCGTTCCAGTGTGACGGGCACCGCAATCCCGGCCATTCCGGCAGTCAGGTTATTGATAATCATCGCTGTTCCGATCACCGCACCGAGCAGAGGATTGCCGAACACCAGGGCGGTTCCGCCGCCTATCAGAATCGCCAGCGCCACACCGTTGGCACTGGCAATGGTGAGTTCGCGGCCAATCGCGCGCCAGGTGTTGGTGCTGGTCAACTGGTTGGTGGCAAGGGCGCGTACTGTCACCGCCAGTGTCTGAGTGCCGGCATTTCCGCCCATACCCGACACGATCGGCATCAGCACCGCGAGCAAGGCAAACTTCGCGATTGCGTCCTGAAACATTCCGACCACCGATGCTGCCAGCATCGCTGTGCCGAGGTTGATGACCAGCCAGGTCAATCGTGCGCGGACCGTCAGCAGGATCGGTTCGTTGATGTCGCCATCGCCCGCACCGGAGAGCAGCAGCGCGTCTTCACCTGCTTCTTCGGAGATGATGTGGACCACGTCGTCCACTGTCATCTGCCCGACCAGCCGTCCGGCTTCGTCGACAACGGCGGCGGAAATCAGTCCGTATTTCTGGAACATCAGCGCGACTTCTTCCTGATCCGCTGTTACCGGGATCAGGGTCTGATCGCGCTTCATCACATCGGTCAGGCCGATGTGGCGCGGGGTTCGCAGGATCCAGCTGAGCTGGCAGGTGCCAACCGGGCGATGGGCGGGATCGACGACGAATATTTCGAAGAAATCGGTCGGCAGCGCATCGGGATCGCTGGCTTCGTCGCGCAGGAAATCGATCAGGTCGCCAACGGTAATGTGTTCTGGCACCGCGACAAATTCGCGCTGCATCAAACGACCGGCGGTTTCTTCCGGGTATGACAGCGCGCTTTCGATAGCAGCGCGGTCTTCCGGCTCCATCTCTGCCAGAACGGCGGCCTGATCGCGCGGATCGAGGTCTTCGATCAGTTGAACCGCGTCATCGGTTTCGAGCTGTTCGGCAATTTCCGCAACTGCATAGGCGGGCAGTGCGTCGATCATATCCTCGCGGACATAATCGTTCAGTTCGGAGATCACTTCGCTCGACAGCAGGTCCGACACGGCCTCTGCCAGAGCCGAGCGATCTTCGCGCCCGACCAGCTCGAACAAGTCGGCCACGTCGGCCGGGTGGAGCGGTTCGACGAGGTCGTAAACCTCTGACTTATCGCCATCTTCCAGCGCGGCGACCACGCGGCGGACGAATTCGGGCTTCAGCCGGTTTTCTTCGTCGTGGCGTTCGTCGTCGACGCGGTCGTCGGGTTTGCCGCCTTCTTCCGGCAGATCCCGTCGCAGTTCTTCGTCGATCAGATCGTCGCTTGCCATCCCGACTGCTCTAGGCGGGCGCTCGCGAAACGCAAGCAGCGGGTGACATTGTCGTTTCGCGGCCTATATCGGCGGCGAACCATTGAACAGGAGACTCCGATGGCCGCCGAAAAGCTGACTTTCACGCTCGATACCGGAAACGGAGAGGGCGGCGATGTCGTTATCAAGCTGCGCCCCGATCTGGCGCCTAACCACGTTGAACGTATTGCAGAACTTGCTGGAGAAGGATTTTATGACGGGGTGGTTTTCCACCGCGTGATCCCCGGTTTCATGGCGCAGGGCGGCGATCCGACCGGCACCGGGATGAGCGGCAGCGACAAGCCCGATCTGGCGCAGGAATTCAACGCCGAACCGCACGTTCGCGGCACTTGCTCGATGGCGCGCACGCAAGATCCGAACAGCGCAAACAGCCAGTTTTTCATATGCTTCGACGATGCCCGCTTCCTCGACCGGCAGTACACGGTGTGGGGCGAAGTCGAGAGCGGGATGGAACATATCGACGCGCTGCCCAAGGGCGAACCGCCGCGTGAACCGGGCAAGATCGTCAAAGCGGTTGTCTCGTAATTCACCACTATATTTGTCGCATAAATAATTGCGGTATAATGGAAAAGAGAAGGGCGGCCTGCGAAGGTCGCCCTTTTTTACAGATAACGACTGCCGATCCCCTGAAACAGCGGGGCAAACACCCGATACCGGCCTTCAGCGGGTGATCAGCGGGATTTCAGCCGCCGTTCCTGAAAGGCAAACCGGGCGGTTTTCGCGACATCGGCCTGAAACGACCGGTTGACCATCAGCCCGACCGCCGATCCGGCCACCGGCACCATCATCCCCATCCGTTTGCGGAACGAAGCGAAGGCCACCGCGCGCGACAGGCGTTCGACCGTGGCATCGACCATTGCGTTGGTGGCATCGGCGGACACCGGCAGCAGCGATCCATCGGGCGCAATCGCCGCTTCCAGCGCAGCAATGCGTTCGGCGCGCAATTTGGGATCGTCGATAGCGGCGAGTTCGAGAACCCGCAGGCGGAACAGCTTTTCTTCCGGCCCTTTCCCATCGTAGCCATAAGCGCGGCCGGTATCGCGGATATTGCGGAGCGCGATGGCGATCGAGGTGGGCACATCGACCCCGGCGGAAATCGCTCCGCCGAACCCCGCCGCCGCGCCGGTGGCGCCGTTGACGTTCTTCGCCAGCCGTTCGACCTTGCGCGCAGCTTGGCGGCTGGCCTCCAGATCGGCGGGGTCGTGGCGGAAGCGTGTTAGGGCAGGGGCGTTCGCGGCGGCGTCGATCCCGCGGATCACGGCATCGACCAGTGCATCGGGCACCATCGCCGACAGCGCCTTGCCAAACGGGTTGGTCAGCCGCTCTATCCCGCGACCGAGGAACGAAGGGCGCGCCTTGCGAAAGGCCTGCTGTTCTTTTGCGATATCCATCAAGGGGATAACTATTGGAACGGGCGCCTGTTCCGCACCGCGCCCGCACATGCAGCCAGTTACAGTCCCGCTTTCACCAGCCAGTCGTGGAACAGGCGCACCTGCCGCTGTTCCAGATCGCGCGGGCGGCAGACGAACCAATAGGAATACGGGCTTTCGACATCGATATCGAACAGCCGCGCCAGCCGCCGGTCGCCCGACCGCTTGAAGTGATCGTCGTGCATGATGGCGATGCCCAGACCCTGCGCCGCCGCTTCCAGCAGCAACTGCCCCGAATCGTAGTGGTCGATGGCCGCCGGTTCGAAATCTTTCAGTCCGATCGCTTCGCGCCATGCCGTGAAACTGTCGGGCAATTCGTTGTGGATCAGAAAAGTCTGCCGCGCCAGCGTCGCCTTGTCGGGCACATTGCCGACTTCGGCGGCGATGTCTTCCGATGCGATGGCATAGACGCGGTTATGATCGAGCCGCACCGCATGCAGTGCGGGGTCGGGATCTCGCAACAGAACAATCGCCGCATCCAGCGTATCGCCCACGCGGTCGAGCAAGTGAGGGCCGGTATCGATATCGATATGCAGCCGGGGATGGCGTTTACGCAGTTCGGAGAGGCGCGGGAACAGCCGCTGCCCGCCGAACAGCGGCAGCACGCCCAGTTTCAGCCGCATGACGCCGAGATTATCCGACTGGTTTTCGACCGCCGCCGCCAGCGCTTCGATATGCGGCGCGACCGCATCGAAGAACGAGCGGCCATCGTCGGTCAGCTGCATCGCCTGATGCGCGCGGGTGAACAGCTTTTTGCCGACGAATTCTTCCAGCGTGCCGATACGGCGCGACAGGGCCGACGGGCTGAGGCTGAGTTCAGCCGCAGCCGCGCGTGCCGATCCCAGACGGACGACACGCAGAAAAGCCTCAAGGGCGCGCAAAGGGGGAAGGCGACGGGACATTGCGGTGCGATGATGATGGGAAAGCCAGCGGTTGTCGAGATACTTGTTCGCAGTTGCACAAGTTAACTTGTGGACCGGCGGTTTTCGTTAACTTTCCGGGTCTTCTCCGTTCGCGGGCGGGTGCAGCCGCAGCCGTTTGACGTGGGTTTCATCGCCATCGGTCACTTCGATCTGCCACCCGCTGGGATGGGCGACGACAGTGCCCACCGGCGGCACCTGTTCGGCCAGCACGAATGTCAGGCCGCCCAGCGTATCGACCGATTCTTCCACTTCGGCCAGACGCGGATCGATGGTTTCGGCGATATCGTCCAGCTCGGTACGGGCATCGCAATCCCACTGCCCGTCGGGCAGGGCGATCATCATCTCTTCCGGCTCGTCATCGTGCTCGTCTTCGATTTCACCGACGATTTCTTCGACCAGATCTTCGATCGTGATGATCCCGTCGGTGCCCGAATATTCATCGAGAACGACCGCCAGATGGGTGCGTTGCTGGCGCATGTCGGCCAGCACGTCCAGCGCGTTGCGGGTTTGCGGCACGAACAGCGGCTGGCGCAGCAACACCGTCCAGTCCGCGGGGGGAGTGCGCTTTTCCGCCAGATAGGGGAACACGTCCTTGATGTGGATCATCCCGATCACGGTATCGAGCGAATCGCGGTAGACCGGCAGGCGCGAATGGCCGTTTTCCGAAAACGCATCGACCACTTCGTCCCACGAACTGGCCGCATCGATGGCGATGATTTCGCCGCGCGGCACCGCCACATCGTCGGCATCGTGTTCCGAAAAATGCAGCAGGTTACGCAGCATCTGCCGTTCCACCAGCGACAGGTCGCCCGTGGCCGACGGGGCATCGGCTTCACCGACATGCGCGGCATCGTGTTCGTCGATCGCTTCTTCAAGCTGTTCGCGCAGCGAACGTTCGCCTTCGTCGTGATCGAATAGTTTGCGGATCGCGGGCCACAGCCCGCGGCTACTTTCCGCGTCTCCCGGTTGGGAATCGGTATCGGACATGGTCCTTCGTCGTGGCCCTCTTACTGGTCAGCTTCGCCATATGGGTTGCCAATGCCGATAAAGGCAAGCGCCTTTGTTTCCAGCGCCTCCATTGCTTCGGCCTGTGCATCGCTGTCGACATGGTCGTGGCCCGCCAGATGGAGCAGGCCGTGGACCACCAGATGCGCGGCGTGATCGGCCAGCGACACGCCCTTTTCCGCCGCTTCGCGCGCGCAGGTTTCATGCGCCAGCGCGATATCGCCCAGCAATTCGGGCGGCCCGTCGGGGTCGAGGTGCACGAGATCCTCGCGCTTCAGCATCGGGAAGCTGAGCACATTGGTCGGCCTGTCCCGCTCACGCCATTCGCGGTTCAGCGTGTGCACCTCGGCATCGCTGGTGAACAGCACGCTGACCTGCAGCCGCGGATTGGCCAGCGCCGGCTCCACCCGCGCGGCCGCCTGCGCCACCCGCGCCACCAGCCCCTCCCAATCGGCGTCGCGCCAGTCTTCCACTTCGACAATCGCGTCCATAGCGGGGCCTGTAGGCGGGTTTTCGCTGAAGGTCATGGGGAGAAATGGGGGGCTTTCCCCTTGCCGTTCGTCATTGCGAACGCTGTGAAGCAATCCATCAACTGAGGGCGGTGCCGGTTGCGACGGTTACGGGTGGGGCAAGGGCGGTCGATGGATTGCCACGTCGCCTTCGGCTCCTCGCAATGACGAGGGGGGGATACGCGCGATAGTACGGGCCAGCCATTGGCGGGACGGCCTTACCTCCGAGCCAAGCCTGCTTAGTGCCTTCGTGCCTTCGTGTGACACACTATCGCCCAACGCCTCCGCCCATCACGACGGTTGTAGTGGGGGCGAGGTGCGGTCGATGGATTGCCACGTCGCCTTCGGCTCCTCGCAATGACGAGGGGTGGGATACGCGCGATAGTATGAGCCAGCCATTGGCGGGACGGCCCCTACCTCCGAACCAAGCCTGCTTAGTGCCTTCGCGTCTTCGTGTGACACACTATCGCCCAACGCCTCCGCCCATCACGACGGTTGTAGTGGGGGCGAGGTTCGGTCCTTGGATTGCCACGTCGCCTGCGGCTCCTCGCAATGACGAGGGGGGGTGAAGGCACGTTCTCGCTGGGGGGGGCACACCCACCTCTCTGTTCGTCATTGCGAACGCCGTGAAGCAATCCATGGCCTGACGGTTCCCGCCCATCGCATCGGTCGCAGGTGGGGCAAGTGCGGTCGATGGATTGCCACGTCGCCTTCGGCTCCTCGCAATGACGAGGGGGGGATACGCGCGATAGTACGGGCCAGCCATTGGCGGGACGGCCTTACCTCCGAGCCAAGCCTGCTTAGTGCCTTCGTGCCTTCGTGTGACACACTATCGCCCAACGCCTCCGCCAATCGCCCCGATGAATAACGGAAGACAATTAGGCCGACGATGTCTGTAAGAAAATGGAGCGGGCGAGGCGATTCGAACGCCCGACCCCAACCTTGGCAAGGTTGTGCTCTACCCCTGAGCTACGCCCGCTCACTTGGCGTGATCGGAAACTGACGTCTCCGATCGGGGAGGCGGGCGATTAGCAGCGGGTTCGCGGGCCTGCAAGGGGAAATTTTCGCCAATTTGCATCCCCCCTGTCTTCCCGCCGAATTCCCCTTCACATTGCAGCGCAAACGCCCACATTGGGCATTCGTGTATATGCAAGTGACAAATGGATTAGGGGACTGAACGTGGCCAGCATGGGGCTCAACCTCGACGAACAGAAGGCAGTCGATCGCTTCCGCACTCAGGTGGTCGAACCATCGATGAGCAAGCTGGTGGTGCTCGATTTCTGGGCCGAATGGTGCGGCCCGTGCAAGGCGCTGACACCGGTGCTGGAAAAAGTGTGCGGCGAATATGCCGACAAAGGTGTGCTGCTGGCCAAAGTCAATGTGGACGAGGAACAGTTCATTGCCGCGCAGTTTCAGGTCCGCTCGATCCCGACGGTCTATGCCATGTTTCAGGGGCAGCCGGTCGCGGATCTGACCAATGCCCGCAGCGAATCGCAGCTCAAGCAAATGCTCGATCAACTGCTGGCGCAATTGCCGGTAGAGGCCGGGGCGGAGCAGGATGGCGGCGCCAATGGGCAGCAGGCGCCCGATGTCTCGCAGTTCGTGACAATGGCCGAACAGGTGCTGGCCGATGGCGATGCGGACCGTGCGGCGGGCATCTTCATGCAAGTGGTGGAGATGGCGCCCGACAATGCCGCTGCCAGCGGCGGACTGATCCGCTCACTGGTGGCTGCGGGCAAAGTGGAAGAGGCGCGCCAGTTCGCCGCTTCGCTGCCCGGCGAAATCGCTGACGATCCTGCGGTGAAGACGGCGATGTCGGCGCTCGATCTGGCGGGGACGCAAGTGGATGACAGCGAGCTGGCCGCGCTGCGCGATGCGGCATCGGCCAACCCCGCCGATATGGATGCCGGGCTGGCCTATGCCGAGGCGGCCTATGCCGCGGGCGATCGCGATGCCGCGGCCGATACGCTGCTGGCGATGATCGCGGCCGACCGCGAATGGAACGAAGGCGCGGCCAAGGCCAAACTGCTCCAGATATTCGAAGCGATCGGGCTGGAAGACCCGTGGGTCGTTTCGACACGTCGCCGTCTGTCCAAGATATTGTTCGGGTAACGATGGCCACCCGCCTGTCGATCTTTCCGCTGCCGGGGGCGATTTTGTTCCCCGGGCTGCATCTGCCGCTGCACGTGTTCGAACCGCGCTATCGCGCGATGGTCAGCGATGCGCTGGCGCGTGACCGGCGGATCGCGATGATACAGCCGCACACCGCCGAACCCGATGCGCCGCTGTACGCGGTCGGCTGCGTCGGCAAGATCGACGAAGTCGAAGCGATGGACGACGGGCGGTTCAATATCGTGCTTCAGGGCGAATCGCGCTTCCGCGTAATGCGCGAACTGGATGTCGACACGCCGTTTCGCCAGGTCGAAGCCGAGCTGATCGAGGACGATGAATTCGCCTCGCTTTCCAGTGTAGAGCGGGCCGGGTTCGAACAGGAAGCGCGCCGCTTTGCCGATCTTCAGGGTTATTCGGTGGACTGGGATTCGGTCTCAAGCCTCGACGATCGTTCGCTGATCGACGGGGTCAGCCAGATCGCCCCGTTCGACAGCGCCGCGAAACAGGCGCTGCTGGAATCGCCCACGCTGGGTGCGCGGTGCGAACTGCTGATTCAGTTGATGCAGTTCTTCGGGCGGAGCGACCCGGATGAAGAGCGGGTGACGTTGCAGTAACCCGTCAGATGCCGAAGGCGGCGCGCAATCCGTCGATCACGTATTGTGCCGCCAATGCCGCCAGCAACACGCCGAGCAGGCGGGTAATCACCGCCTCCACATTCGATCCGAACACCCGCATCATCGGCCCGGCGGCGAGCAGCGCGGCCAGCGTGATCGCCATGATCGCTGCCAGTGCACCCAATACCACCAGTGTGCCCTGAAATCCCGGTGCCTTGCTGGTCAGCAGCATGACGCTGGCGATGGCGCCCGGCCCGGCGAGCATCGGCATCGCCATCGGGAATACCGACACGTCTTCAATCTCTGGCGTGGAGTTGACCATTTCCACCCGATCTTCGCGCCGCTGTGTGCGTTTTTCGAACACCATGTCGAGCGCGATGACGAACAGCATGATCCCGCCCGCGATGCGGAACGCGTCGAGTTCGATATGCAGCGCGCCCAGCAACGCCTTGCCGAACAGCGCGAACACCAGCAGGATAGCCATGGCGATCACGCAGGCGCGGATCGCCATATGGCGGGTCTGCGCGGCGGTGGCGCCTTTGGTCAGCCCGGCATAGATCGGCGCGCATCCCGGCGGGTCGATCACGACGAACAGCGTGACGAAAGCAGAGAGGAAGAGTTCGAGCATTGCGGCGTCAGTTGCCCGTTCTGTTGGAACGATCCCCGGCGGGGACCGATTGATCGATCGCCAGCTTAGGGCCTGCCTTGCCAGAGGTCCACACCCGCAGGCTTCGCACACCGTTTTCGAAGCTGTAGCTCCACGCAAGCGAGCCATCGTCCGACTGGCCCACAGCGCCACTGGCCGGGGCGGCAGGGGCTGCCTTGCATTCAGCGACATCGGCGCGGATCATCTCCGGCGCTTCGGCGCGGGGCGCGGCGTAGCCCATATCGAACAGATAGCGATAGCGGTCGGGGCGGTCGCGTTTCCACACGGTGTACCCTTCGCCGCTGGTCCCGTCAGTGGGATCGGTGAAGGCATATTTGCTGACCGCCAGCGATCCGTCGCAACTGGACCAGATGGCCAGCGGTTCCCACGACACTGGCTGCGCCGGATCGGCTTTCCCGGCCAGCCAGCTGCGCGCATTCACCGGCCCGGATTCGCGCAGCATGATCGCGCTTTTGTCCGCATATTTGCGAAACGCGCTCCACTGCCCGTCTTCCTGAGCGGCGCGGGCGAAGGCGAGTTCAGTTGCAACCACTGCGCTGGGGTTCGCCACTGGCTTCAGCTTGCGCGGGCCGTTCGGCCCACTGGCGCATCCGGCAATTGCCAGCGTCAGCACAGCAACAAGGGCAACCCGCGCGCGCATCAGATCGTCCCTTCGGGCAAGTCCAGCCCTTCGTGGCGGTAAGCGGCGACCAGCGCATTGCGGAGCAGGACGGCAATCGTCATCGGGCCGACCCCGCCGGGCACGGGCGTGATCGCCCCGGCAACCACCGACGCTTCGCCAAAGGCGACATCGCCCACCAGCTTGCCCTTGTCGCTGCCCGGTTCGGGCGGCAGGCGGTTGATGCCTACGTCGATCACCGTCGCGCCCTCTTTCAGCCATTCGGCCCTGACCATTTCGGCCCGGCCCACCGCCGCGACTACGATATCGGCACGCTTGACCACAGCGGGCAGATCCTTCGTGCGGCTATGCGCGATAGTCACCGTGGCGTTGGCATCGAGCAGCAGTTGCGCCATCGGCTTGCCGACGATGTTCGACCGGCCGATCACCACCGCCTCCAGCCCGGACAGGTCGCCCAGCCGATCGGTCAGCAGCATCATGCAGCCCAGCGGGGTGCACGGCACAAACCCGCGATCGCCCACCGCCAGCCGCCCGGCGTTGATGACGTGGAAGCCATCGACATCCTTGTCCGGGTCGATAGCGGCGATCACCGCTTGTTCATCCATCTGAGCGGGCAGGGGAAGCTGCACCAGAATGCCATCGACCGCCGGATCGGCGTTCAGCTTGCTTACCAGAGCCAGCAGTTCATCCTGAGAGGCATCGGCGGGCAGGCGGTGTTCGAAGCTTTCCATATTGGCGGCCACGGTCGCCTTGCCCTTCGACCGGACATAGACCTGGCTGGCGGCATCTTCGCCCACCAGAACCACAGCGAGGCCCGCCTTGCGACCGGCCTTCGCCGCGAACTCGGCAGCCAGTGCGCCGACCCGTTCGCGCAAATTGGCGGCAAATGCCTTCCCGTCGATAATCTGTGCGGTCACGATCAGTGCCCCGCTGCCGAACGGATCAGGATATCCGCCGCATAGAGCAGCATCAGCAGCACCATCGGGGAGAAGTCGATCGACCCGGTATCGGGCAGGATGCGGCGAATCGGGGCCAGCACCGGTTCGAACAGGCGCGAAATGGCATCGTACACCTGCACGAAAAACTGGTTATCCCGGCCGATCACGTTGAATGCGAACAGCAATCCGATAATGAACCAGATGATGATCAGCATGTTCACCGTGGAGATGAGCATGGAAAGGATCTGGAGAAGGGCGTCCATCGTTACCTCTTAAATGGCGTCCGCATTGATGTAGCGGAGCGCCGCGGGGTGTATCAACTGTGTAATACGCAAGCTAGTCACTGACCCATGCGGATCAAGGTGCCTGCGCCACGCGCGGTGAAGAACTCCAGCAGCATCGCGTGGGGCACGCGCCCGTCGAGCACGACGGCGGCTTCGCACCCAGCCTCCACCGCATGGGTGCATGTTTCCAGCTTGGGGATCATCCCGCCGCTGATCGTGCCGTCGCTTTTCAGCGTGGCGATGTCGGCGGGGGTCAGATCGGTCAGCAGGTTGCCGCCTTTATCCAGCACGCCCGCGACATCGGTCAGCAGGAACAGCCGCGCCGCGCCCAGTGCCGCGGCGATAGCCCCGGCCATCGTATCGGCGTTGATATTGTAAGTATGCCCATCCGTCCCCGCGCCGATGGGGGCAACCACCGGGATCATCCCAGCGCCAATCGCGGTGTCGAGCAATGTCGTGTCGACGCAGGACGGTTCGCCCACGAACCCCAGGTCGACCGCCTGTTCGATATTGCTTTCCGGGTCTTTCGTAGTGCGGCTGACTTTGGTGGCGGTGACCATGCCGCCATCCTTGCCGGATATGCCCAGCGCCTTGCCGCCGGCCTGTGCGATCCAGCCGACCAGTTCCTTGTTGATCGCGCCGGACAGGACCATCTCGGCCACTTCGGCGGTGGCCTTGTCGGTGACGCGCAGGCCATCGATAAATGTGCTTTCCACGCCCAGTTTCTTGAGCATGGCGCCGATCTGCGGGCCGCCGCCGTGGACCACCACCGGGTTGATACCCACAGCTTTCAGCAACACCACGTCTTCCGCGAAATCGCGCGCGGCGGCGGGATCGCCCATCGCATGGCCGCCGTATTTGACCACGAACGTGCGCCCGGCATAGCGCTGGAGATAAGGCAGTGCCTCGATCAGCACTTCCGCCTTGGCGAGCATGGTCTTGTCGGTGGAAGCGCTCATCTTGCTGGTCTGCTCCTTATCGGTTGCCCGCCCTTAGCGATTGCCCTGCCGCGTGGGAACCCGCTGCATCATGCTGCCGATAATCGGTGCCTGTAATCCGATCCGGTGGCGGCCAGTGGCGGACTGTGGCTGCAAACCCCGTTGCCCCTTGTGTGCGATGCCGTATGATCGGGGGCAGGGCGCATGACAGGCGGCAACGCGACCAAGGGGAATTTGCATGAACGATACGGGTACCAACGGCGGCCCCGCACCGGCGGGCGGCGGGTTCGATTTCAACCATTCGACCATTATCAGTCTGTGTTACCTCGCCTCTTTCATCACCGGGATCAGCGGGCTGGTCGGTATCGTGCTGGCCTATGTCTGGCGCAAGGATGCGGCAGCTTCGTGGGAGGCATCGCATTATGCCTATCACATCCGCACCTTCTGGATCGGCTTTATCGGTTCGATCATCGGCGGCGTGCTGATGATCGTGCTGGTCGGTTTCCTGATTCTGCTGGCGGTCGCGGTGCTGGTGGTGGTGCGTTCGGTGCTGGCATTGCTCGCCGCGCAGAAGCACGAGCCGATGCCCAACCCGGATAGCTGGACGATCTGACGCGCTCCACACCGTAGCGAGGCTGGGCAGCGAGACCGGGTAGCAGGGGCGGCGTCCGGACGGCGCCCCCTATCGCTGTGCCGGTTTGTCCAGCGCCCAGGGGTTGTAGTGTTCGTGCGCCGCCTGCACTGCGGGGTGCTGCTGAGCAGTCTCGTCGCGAGAGGGGACGGAGCAATAGGCGGTCAGCATGATCCCGCCCGCCCACAACAGAGCGCGCCAGCGGCTGCGGAACACGTTCTGATAACGGTTGAACATGCCCACCGGTATAGCCGAAGCGAGTTAACGAACCGCTGCTGTGCGCGGGGGAAAGGCCACATTGGCGCGTGACGCTCATTGCAGTTTTGAAAGCTGTGACTTTCACCGCTCACGCTCTGTCGCCAACACCGCCCGATCAAGCTGCGCCAGCAGTTGGAGCAGGGCATTATGATCGGGTTTCCAACGGGTTGCCATATAGCGGCCAGCGCTCATCACCACTTGCGCCAGCCCCGCCTCCGCCCGATAGCGAGCGGACAGACCTGTGGACTTTGCGCTGGCCAGATTCACCGGCGTGTGTGACTTTCCCAGCGCCGCGTCCCATGCCGCCGCGAACCCGGTTGCCCCGGCGCGCCGCCGCAGGCGATAGACGCTCTCTCGCCCCATCCGCACCGATTGCGCCGCGGCCAGCACCGATCGGGTCTGCGCCAGCATACCGATAAATGCGGCCTGCCGCGCAGGCGTCCACCCATCGGCGCGGTTGCCGACGGGGACAGGGTGAAACGCCGGAATGCGGCGCGGCGGACGTGGCCCGGTCGGCCGAGAGGCAGAGGGCGAGGGGTGGGGATAGTGTTTCATCCCACAGGATGAAGCAGGTTTCCCGCGTGTAGGAAAACGCAAGGCATCCCGCCGGCAGTATCACCGGCAAGGCCCGGTCCGGCGGGCGCTGCCCGGTGCGAAGCCGGTGCAGCGCCCCCGTGCGGTGGATTACTCAGCCGGTGCCGCGCTGGCGGTGTCTGCCGGGGCCGGGGTCATCGCGGTTTCGGGAACGGTAACCGGAACGGCATCGCTCGATTCATCGGTCACCTGCAACTGGCCCCCGCTCTGATCGACCGCGTCGGCCTCATAAGTCGGCTCTTCGGACTTGCCACAAGCGCCCAACGCCAGCGCACCCGCCAGAACGATTGCACCGGCAGCTTTGGTGGAAGTGAAACGGATCATAAAGCGACTCCTTCGCCAAGAGGTTAGCAAGAGTGCGCGGTGTTTCATGTTCAGCCGTGCGGGGCAAGGGGGTGGAGGCGTTTGATGTGGGTGGGTAGCTTCCGGTTGGTTTTCTGAGGGTGTGGTAGGCAAACTTTCGCTTTGGTTTGATTGCATGGCAGAGTTTGGGGCGGATGCCGACGGGCCGGTTTTGGGCAATCGAACTGGGAAAGCTGCCATCCTCGATCACATTTTTCCGGTAACGGCTATCGATCAGGTATTGCCGCTCGCCTGACGCGGTGCAAACGTCCGGATCAGACAGAAGCTGCCGGACAACAAGCACCACAGGTCGTGGCATTCAATCGATAATCCCCGTTGCCGAACCCGGCCGCTCGGATAATGCGCGACCGTCCCGTTTCTCCATCTCCGATGCGCCATTTTGGGAGAACACAATCGGGACAAGGCTTCGGGAGGCCAAGCTTGTTACCGGTTGACTGCGCATGCAGCCACCAGCTGCCCCGCATCACGTTCCCAATCGGGAAGCAGCCCACAAGCTATCCGTCAGTGGCGCTTCACTGCTCCGCAGGCGTCGCGGCGCGGTGCCCGTAACTGAGGACACTGGTGATCCGCCAGGCACCATCCTGCTTCCTCCAGACCATCACGAATTTGGCGATCCCGTCGCATCGTCCCGTCGCCAGTTCGCAAAAGCGATGTTCGCCTTCCTCGATGGCACCATAGTCCTTGATCGGATAGACGCGGAACGTTGCCGGGATCAGTTCGCGCTTCACTTTTCCGCAAATGTATTTGCGAACGCCATCGACCATCGTGTCACGCTCGAATGTCGCACCGCCGGTGTCGTGGTAGAAGGCGACTTTCGGATCAAAATAGGCAGAGAAGGTCGGCAGGTCGCAGCGGTTGTAGGCGCCGAACACCTTCGCATCGAGCGCGCCGATCTCCGTCGTCAACGGATCGGCGGGGGGCGGCACGGACGTCGCTAGCAAAGCTGCGGCAACGGCGATGGCGGTCATCATGCTCATGGTCCTGTCAGTTCATCTGGCCGCGGAGGAAGGCAATCAGCTTCGGATCGCTTCCTGTGCGTTCGAGGATGGGCAGGATGACCCGCCACCCGTTGTCGCTGTTGGTTAGGATGACGATGCCGTCGCCGCTCGCGCGGTCGATGGCGGCGAAGGTGAAAGCCCCTGCATCCTTGCCGGTGTGGAGCATCGTCGTACCGTCGGGGAAGCCGAGGAGCTGCCAGCCCAGTCCGAAACCAGTCCAGGGCGGGCAAGTGGCCGCTTTCGATCCGGCGCATATTTCCGGCGTCAAGCCTGCCTGCGATTTGCTGCGTTCCGCCGCTAAAGACGCGACCAGGTGCCGGTCGTTGCGGGCATCAATGAGGAAGCGCGCATAATCACGTGCTGTCGCGTGTGCCAGATCGGCAGCGTTGTATCGCGTCACCCTCTCGACCGGCAGCGGCTTGCCTACCTCGTCGTATGGTACGGCGATCGGCACCGTCTCGCCTTGCGTCGACACATAGCCCGAGGCGCGCATGTGGGCGGGGGCGAACAGCCAGCGGCCAGCAAGCGTCTCGAACGATTGCCCGGTGCGGTGTTCGGCGTAGCGCGCCGCGTATTGATACCCCTCGCCTGAATAGCTGGTCGTCGTTCCGGGATCATGATCGAAGGCCAGCCCCTTCGCATCGCGCCAGTTCGGCAACCCGGTGCGATGGCTCAGCGCCATGCGGACGGTCAGCTTCATCCGCCGGGGGCCGCGCGACAGGTCGGGGTCGCTCCAGTAACGATCCATCGGCTCATCAAGTGACAACTTGCCGGCCGACACCAGTCGCAGGATGACCTCCGCCGTCAACGGCTTCGTCAGCGATGCGAGATTGTAGGGGGTGGCGACGGTCGCCGCGCGGTTCGGCCCCGCTATGCCCCAGGCCCCAGTCGAGACGATCTGTCCGTCGCGGATCACGGCGATCGACGCGCTTTCTACGCGTTGTTCGCGGAGGGTTGAGGTCATATCCGGCAGCTCAATGCTCGTCCTAGCGTCCGCCATCGAGGCGCAAGCCATCAACGCGACCATGCCGACGCGAATTGCTCGTTTCAACGCGCCAACTGTATCACTCATGGGCAACAGTTAGCGGCATTGAAGTTTGTCCGCAACCTTGACCGCATTTGCATTTGCCATCGATGTGACGGACGTGAGAACCGCTATGAGATTCCCGAAATAGCATCCCTTTTCGGGATAATCGCGAACGGCAGCTCTCAGTCGAACCTGCCGTTCGGTGAGGCCGCTGCGGATAGCAGGCTTGTCCCAAACTCAGCCATTCGTCTGCGGCGCGAACCAACGACAGCTTTCGGGATCGAAATAGCGGGTTCGGAATGACTAAGATGAAGGCGCAAACCCGCCACCGGCAGGAAGAATGTCCGATGTCAGCAATCGATTGCTGGCGTAATGTCTGGCGTCCACCAGTCAGGGCGGGGACGCGGGCAGTTGTCGCTCTCACAACTGCCTACGCCCTCAATAATCACTCCGCGGCAACGCTCCCGTCGTTGCTGCTGGCCTCTTCACCGAACAGGCCGGGGCCGTCATCTTCGGCGTCGTTGGCTTCTTCGCCCTTTTTCGCTTTCTGGCGTTTGTCGAAGCTGGACCACACGTCGTTCCAGTTGCCCTTGGTCGCGGCCTTGGAATATTCGGTGGCGCGGGTTTCGAAGAAGTTGGCGTGTTCCACCCCGTTCAGCAGCGGCGCCAGCCAGGGCAGCGGGTGTTCTTCGATCATGAACTGCCGTTTCAGGCCGAGCTGTTCCAGCCGCCAGTCCGCGATGTAGCGGATGTATTTCTTGATTTCGTTCGCGGTCATCCCGCTGACCGGGCCCTGTTCGAACGCCAGATCGATGAAGTTATCTTCCAGCCGCACGGTTTTCATGCAGCAATCGAGGATGTCTTCCTTGACCGATTTGGTCAGGCAGTCGCGTTCCTTGGTGAAGGCGTGGAACAGGCGGGTGATGCCTTCGCAGTGCAGGCTTTCGTCGCGCACCGACCAGCTGACGATCTGGCCCATGCCCTTCATCTTGTTGAAGCGCGGGAAGTTCATCAGCATGGCGAAGCTGGCGAACAGCTGCACCCCTTCGGTAAAGCCGCCGAACATCGCCAGCGTGCGGGCGATATCTTCATCGGAATCGACGCCGAATTCCTGAAGATAGTCGTGCTTGGCCTTCATCTCCTCGTATTCGAGGAACATGCCGTATTCGCTTTCGGGCATGCCGATCGTGTCGAGCAGGTGGCTGTAAGCGGCGATGTGCACCGTTTCCATGTTGGAAAACGCGGTGAGCATCATCTTGATTTCGGTCGGTTTGAACACCCGGCCATATTTTTCGTGGTAGCAATCCTGCACTTCCACGTCGGCCTGTGTGAAGAAACGGAATATCTGGGTGAGCAGGTTGCGTTCGTGATCGGACAGTTTCTGTGCCCAGTCGCGGCAATCTTCGCCCAGCGGCACTTCTTCGGGCAACCAGTGCACCTGTTGCTGGCGCTTCCAGTAATCGTAAGCCCACGGATATTCGAAGGGTTTGTAGGTTTTGCGGGCTTCGAGAAGGGACATCTGGTGGCTCCGTGAGTTGCGAGGCCCCATATCTAGCGTGAGGCGATGCGAATGTGAATCATAAATCGGCACATTTTTTGTGCCTTTCCCCGGCGCTGAGTCCGGCTGGCCACGGTTCCCCGCGATAGCCTGCGCGCGACTCGTGCGCGGGGTGCAGGATATGGCCAGCGCGGTCCGGGGCGAAGGGCCGCGGGGAACGCTGCGGGGGATAACTCGCCGGTTCGCACTGCGACCGATTCAGGGATGCTTCGAACGGCTCTCAGGAACCGCCGGCAACAGATCGATTCACCGCTGAAACCGGGCGGTGCGTGGCACCCGCATTCCTGATAAAATTGTGGCTGAACAAAGGCATGGAACCGCCCGCCTGTTGGGGAATTGGGTGAATAACGACCCGGGGGTTTGCAAGGCTCTCCGGGCGCATGAGGGAAATACGGGAGTGCCTGTTTTCCCCCCTTTCGCGGGCACTACCCCGCACCCCTCGGCGCCCCTCCCGTGAAACGGAGGGGCGCCAACCGTTGGGGGGCTACAATGTCAGCATCAGCGTCAGCAAAATCGCGACTATGGCGACCGAACCTATCGCGCCCAGAATAGCCTCTTTCGGGATCGTCGCATCCAGCGATTGGCGGAGCAATTGAGGGCGGTGTTCGGGCGGATCGTTGATCCAGCGCCATCCATAGTATGCCGCGACGATGGCAATCGCAGCAAGGGTCGTTTTCCAATGGTCGTCGCTGATGGCGTAACCGAGAGCCGCAGGTGCAGCAATCTGGCTCATGTGGATGGCGACCCCTTGAGCGGTCTTGGCGCGATCAATCGGTTCGGGATCGTCGCCAATCCTTTGCTGGTAGTCGCGCAGTTCGTTGGCGAGGATATAATTGGAGCGCGCCAGTTGCCGATTGAGCCGCCAGCGAAGGAATTTGTGTCGGGCGTGTTTGCCAATGGTATAGGCAAGGATAGTTCCGACACCGATGACTGCGAGCCAGAGGTCTTCCCCGAAAGCGCTGTCTATCAGATCGAACAAATCGGCCATCGCGCGGGTGATCGTATCCCGCGCGATGGGCCGGTCAAGCGGCGCCTGTCAGGCGATTGAAAACACGATCACTTCCAGAACCAGCGATCCCGCGCCTTGCGACGGGCGCGTTCGCGCCACATGCGGATGTAGAGCCACAGGCCCGAAAACGCGAAGAACATCAGCGCGAAACCCGAAAGCAGGCTGATGACTTCGCCCACCGGGCCGAAGCTTTCGCCCGAATGCAGGTGGTGGAACAATCCCACCATGCCCGCCAGCCCGGAGGCGTCGCCCTGCGGCGGGCGGCAGCGCCACCCTTCGGGGCATTCCCAGCCGGGCGGTGGGGTAGCGGCGGCAATCGCGGCGGGAGACGGGCTGGCCAGTTCGCCCTGCCACGCGCCAAGCTGGCTCAACACACCGGTGGCCGCGATCCACAGCAGGAACACGGCAAAGAAAACGGACAGCCAGCGATGCCACTTACGCATATGTGGGAACTCCTTGCGTTGGAATGTTTGTGAGCACCGCTCAGCGCCGCGGGCCCGCTGTTTTCAAGTCGCAGGTGGTATCGAAATGTATCGGTTGGGGATAAGCGGCATTCAGGCGAGGGTGTGATGGGCTGGGGCCGTCGGGTAAGAGTGTGTCACACGAAGGCGCGAAGGCACGAAGTGGGTTTGGTTCTGAGGTAGGAGCCGTTCTGCCGATGGTTGGCCCATATTATCGCGCGTATCCCCACCCTCGTCATTGCGAGGAGCCGCAGGCGCCGTGGCAATCCATGGGGCGACGTTTGCCTTTATCGCGATTGCCGTGATGGGCGGGGGCGTCGGATGGAAGTTTGTCACACGAAGGCACGAAGTGGGTTTGGTTCTGAGGTAGGAGCCATTCTGCCGATGGTTGGCCCATATTATCGCGCGTATCCCCACCCTCGTCATTGCGAGGAGCCATAGGCGACGTGGCAATCCATGGTGTGCCCATCGCCTCCACCACAGCCGGCGCGATGGGCGCTACCTATCCTCGCACTTTGGGCTGCCCCCCAGTGTTCACGCTGACGAGCGGGTTGCCCGGCGTCGCAGGCACGAAAAAGGCCCCGTCCATCTGGTGTAGACGGGGCCTTCGGCGGCAGGCGGATCGGCGGGTGGGGCCGGATCGACGCCTGCCTTCGGGCTGATTGACTCGCCTTACTGGCAGGCGAGGCATTCGTCGTAGTCGGTGGTTGGCAATTCGTACTTCGCCGCATCGGGGGTGTTGTCGGCTTCCACGCCGCCCGCGAAACCGGCGCGCTGCACGCTCTTGCTGCGGAGGTAGTAGAGCGACTTGATGCCTTTCTCCCATGCCTGGAAGTGGAGCATCGCCAGATCCCATTTGTCCACGTCAGCCGGGATGAACAGGTTGAGGCTCTGCGCCTGATCGATAAACGGGGTGCGGTCGGCTGCGAATTCGAGCAGCCAGCGCTGATCGATTTCGAAGCTGGTCTTGTATACCGCCTTCTCTTCCGGGGTCAGGAAGTCGAGGTGTTGCACCGACCCGCCCTTTTCGAGGATCGAGTTCCACACGTTGGTGGAATTCTTGCTCTTCTTCTCCAGCAGCTTCTCAAGATAGGGGTTCTTGACGATGAAGCTGCCCGACAGGGTTTTGTGGGTGTAGATATTGGCCGGGATCGGTTCGATGCAGGCGCTGGTGCCGCCGCAGATGATCGAGATCGACGCGGTCGGCGCGATCGCCATCTTGCAGCTGAACCGTTCCATCGCGCCGGCGTCTTCCGCATCGGGGCAGGCACCGCGTTCTTCGGCCAGAACCATGCTCGCCTCCTCCGCCTTGGCAGAGACGTGTTTGAACATTTTCAGGTTCCACACTTTCGCCATCGGGCTTTCGAAACCGATGTTCTTCGCCTGGAGGAACGAGTGGAAACCCATCACCCCCATACCGACGCTGCGTTCGCGCGCGGCGGAATACTTCGCACGCGCCATTTCGTCGGGCGCGCGGTCGATATAATCCTGCAGCACGTTGTCGAGAAAGCGCATCACGTCTTCCACGAAATGCTTGTCTTCATTCCACTCGTCCCACTTTTCGAGGTTGAGCGAGCTGAGGCAGCAGACCGCGGTGCGGTCGTTGCCCAGATGGTCGCGCCCTGTCGGCAGGGTGATTTCGCTGCACAGGTTGGACGTGGATACCTTCAGGCCCAGTTCGCGGTGATGCTTGGGCATCATCCGGTTCACCGTGTCGGAAAACACGATATAGGGCTCGCCGGTGGCCAGCCGGGTTTCGACCAGTTTTTGAAACAGGCTGCGCGCATCGACCGTGCCGCGTACTTCGCCCGTCTTGGGGCTGGTGAGATTCCATTCCTCGCCATTGCGGACCGCTTCCATGAAGGCATCGGACAGCAGCACACCGTGGTGCAGGTTCAGCGCCTTGCGGTTGAAATCGCCCGACGGTTTGCGGATTTCGAGGAACTCTTCGATTTCGGGGTGCGACACGTCGATGTAACACGCGGCCGATCCGCGGCGCAGCGATCCTTGTGAAATCGCCAGCGTCAGGCTGTCCATCACGCGCACGAACGGGATGATCCCGCTGGTCTTGCCATTCAGGCCGACCGGCTCGCCAATTCCACGCACCTGGCCCCAGTATGTGCCGATGCCGCCACCACGGCTGGCGAGCCACACGTTTTCATTCCAGGTGTTGACGATCCCTTCAAGGCTGTCTTCCACCGAATTGAGATAGCATGAAATCGGCAGGCCACGGCTGGTGCCGCCGTTCGACAGCACCGGCGTGGCGGGCATGAACCACAGGCGCGAGATATAATCGTACAGCCGCTGTGCGTGATCCTGATCGTCGGCATAGGCATCGGCCACGCGGGCGAACAGATCCTGATACGATTCACCGGGCAGGAGATAGCGATCTTCCAGCGTTTCCTTGCCGAATTCGGTCAGCAGTGCATCGCGCGACGCATCGGTTACGATGGTGAAACGGCGATCGTGAATCGTCTTGCTGTCGTGTTTGGGGGCAGCAGCGGCAGAGGCCGCCGCCGCAACGGCACCTGCCATCGCGCTGGCAATCGTTGCGTCCGTTTTTTCCGCCACCAGTTCGTCGGTGCCCTGATCTGCCTGTTCCATGCTTACTGCCGCCTTGTCCTTGCGTGCGCGGGCGATTGCGACACCACTATCGGTCGTGTCGTCAGCTCCGTGAAAGCCCATCGCCGCTTCATCTCCGCTTCTGAATTCCATCGGTCCCCCCGTCCTGTCATACAGACCGGGCGCCCCGCCCGGTGTTCCGCATTCGTTCGAATCGGCGGGCAAGCGCCCAGCCTAGCATCATGTGGTTCGCAGCGGGGTGAAAACTTATCCCCAGACTGGCCTGCCAATGCGCCCTCACGGGCATCATGCGAGGCCGGATCACAGCGCCGAATCGCCCATCGTACCGATTACGGTGCGTAAACAGGGCAACTAGGTATTGTGGGTCTCCCGACCGCCGAACTACTGGCAATAGTGAATCAGGCAGGATTCATGTGCAAGAGGGTGAAAATACCATTTACAGAAAATTCATGGCCAGATGCCGGGTGGTCTATGCAGGCAATACAGTGCGACGCGGCGGATTTCCTAGGGTCGCGCGGGATGCAAGAGTCAAAATCAAACTGAGAAAAAATTTTGGTGGGGACAGGTTTCTGTGGAGCCTTTGAATCAATCGAATCGCGGCCGGAAATAATGCTTCGTTTGCGGGTCATTTCGGGCAACGGCAAACCCGGCGCGCGCACCACTTCCCGGATCGAATCGCAATAGCGGCTGGCGCGACTCCCGATTGCGCCAGCCGTCAATAATAGGCCCTGAGCCTATAAAGGAATGCAGTCGAAGCCGGGCCAGATCAGGCCTTGCGGGCGTGTTCCGCGATCAGATCGGCTATCGGTTCGACCAGCGCCAGAGGCAGATCGTGACCCATACCGGGGAAAGTGGAAATCCGCGCCCCGGCGATGTTTTCCGCTGTGTCGAGTCCACCGGCCAGCGGAACCAGCGGGTCCGCCTCCCCGTGAATCACTAAAGTCGGGGCGGAAATGGCGGCAAGCCGTTTACGCCGGTCGCCGTCAGCCAGAATCGCAGCGAGCTGGCGGGGCAGGCCGTCGGGATAGTAACTCCGGCGCACTCCTTCGCGCACGCGCGATAACAGGCGTTCTTCGCTGGGGGGATAGGCGGGGCTGCCGATCGTGCGCGCCACGCGAATACCGTGGGCGACCAGCACTTCCTCGTCCGCAGACGGAGGGCGGGTGGTCAGCACTTTGATCGCCTCTTTCTGCGCGGCAGGCAGTTTGCGGTTGCCGGTGGTCGACATGATCGATGTCAGACTGGCGGTGCGTTTGGGGTGTTCGGCCGCGATCAGCTGCGCGATCATCCCACCCATACTCGCGCCCACGATATGCGCGTTGTCGATATTCAGCGCTTCGAGCAACCCGACGCCATGTCCGACAGCGTGTAGGGCACCCGCGGTTTCAGACCCAGCCGGTTCATCAGCACCAGCTTGAAGATGCCGGGCGCTTTCTCTCCGTCCATCTTCTGGCTCAACCCGATATCGCGGTTATCGTAACGGATCACGCGAAAGCCGCGTTCCACCAATGCATCGACCAGTTCGATCGGCCACAACGTCAATTGCGCGCCGAGGCCCATCACCAGCAGGATCGCGGGATCGCCGGGATCGCCGTAGTCTTCGTATTCGATCGTAATGTCATTGGCAGTGATCTGAGCCATTCTTTGTTATCCCACCGTTGTTCCGAAAAGTTTGCCGACCCCGGCGGTGACGGCCATTGCCAGTGCACCCCAGAAAACCACGCGGGCAATCGCGCGCCCTGCCGGTGCGCCGCCTGCATTCGCGCCCAGCCAGCCGAGCACACCCAGCGCCAGCAACGATGCGACCACTACGCCCCATAACACCGATCCCATCGGCACCGATAACACCACCAGCAGCGGCAGAGCCGCCCCGGCGGAGAAGGTGAGGGCGGAAGCGAACGCCGCCTGCAAGGGGCGCGCGGTGGTCAGTTCGGTAATCGCCAGCTCCTCCCGCGCATGGGTGGCCAGCGCATCGTGCGCGGTGAGCTGTTCAGCCACTGTTCGCGCCAGGTCCGGGTCCAGTCCGCGTGCGGTATAGATGCCGGTCAGTTCGTCCAGTTCGGCAGCAGGCATCGTTGCCAGTTCGGTGCGCTCGCGCGCGAGATCGGCATTTTCGGTGTCCGATTGCGAGCTGACGGAGACATATTCACCCGCCGCCATCGACAGAGCGCCGGCAGCAAGACCGGCAAACCCAGCCAGCAGCACTTCCTGCTTGCCGCCTGCCGCCGCGGCGACGCCGACGATCAGGCTGGCGGTGGAAACGATTCCGTCATTGGCCCCCAGCACGGCGGCGCGCAGCCAGCCAATGCGAGAAATATTGTGCTCTTCGCGATGTACTCTGGCCATGAACCCTCCATCACCCGCTTGACGATATCGCGGTTTATTTACAGTACTGTCAGCAAAACGAGGATGCTGCAATGACAGAGCGAAAAGAGAGGCCGCCGATCCTGCGCGCACACCGCAGTTCTGCCCCTGCAATCACCCAAACGCTGGCGCGGGCATTCATTGATGATCCGGCGTTTTCATGGATCGTTCCCGACCGGGCGCAGCGCCCCCGCGTGTTGCAGCGGTTTTTCGCGATTGCCGCGGCAGACGATTTTTCCAACGGGTTCGCACTGGCATCGCCCGATCACGGCGCGGCAACCTTGTGGCGCGAACCGGGGCGGGCGGGGGAAAGCCTGCTGCACACCATTGTGTCCGCACCGGCCTATCTGCGCGCCTTCGGTGCATGCCTGCCGCGCGCGATGCGCGTGGGCAATACGATCTCTGCCCATTTTCCGGCGGGCGAGCGTTACCTGTACCTGCATATCGCCGGGGTCGATCCGGCGCAGCAGGGCAGGGGGCTGGGCGGGGCCGCGATCCGCGCCGGGCAGGATACCGCGCGTGAGAGAGAGCTGGATATCTACCTCGAAACTGCCACGACCGATAATGTCACGATTTACCGTCGGTTGGGCTTCGATGTGGTGTGCGAATACGATGTGCCCGGTGGCGGCCCGCACTTCTGGGGTATGATGTGGCGGCACAACCCCTGACGGGGCTTGTGTGTGGTGCGTCGCCTCACTTGGGGGAGCCTGATGTAATACCATCAATGATCGCACCCGGTTTACCTGTTTGTTAGGATGTTCACGCCTACCGCTCTTGTTGATGCATCAACAATGCATGGCATAAAGTACAGGTATTATTGAATTGAGCGGTGACATCGGATTTTGGCAGAAATCGGAAGAATCCATCGCGTCGGATGACCATCGATTGCGATACGAGCGCAAATTTCCCCTTTGGATTCGCCTGTTTCTTCTGCCGTGGTCCCTGTTTTGTATCCCGTTCATCCACTTTTATGTGGGCAATGCGCGATTGATCGATTGGGCAGACCCCCCGATTTTTGGCGGGATCGTGGCGACTTTCGGGTTCTTAATCCTGCCGCTTGGCTTTTCAGGAATGATTTTGTGGTTCGCGCTGTTCGGCGATGCAGTCGATCTGACGTTGGATGCCAGATCCGGCAAGGTCACTTTGCAGCGGCGATCTCTGTTTCGAAACAGGTCGACACGGTACTCTCTCGCCGGCCTTCAGATATACAAAGTCGAACTGGAGGCCGACCATCCGGTTTACGATGCGGCAATCGTCACATTAAGGATGCCAGATGGCGTCAAGGTCAGGATCGGCGCCTTCTTCCGCGATGAAGAGGCAGTGGCTTTGGTCGATAAAATCGGCAAATTCATCGCCGCGGCAACTGCGAAGAGCGACTCTCGCGTTCCAGCTTCACCGAGATAAGCCGTTCTCGCGGATCACCTCACCATCACCAATACCCCGCGCCCACTCAGGGCACCAGCACCGTATCGACGGGCTGTTCCAGTGTATTGGGATAATCGAGTGTATAGTGCAGCCCGCGACTTTCGTGCCGTTTCAGCGCGCTTTTCACGATCAGGTCGGCGCACTGGTGCAGATTGCGTAGCTCGATCAGGTCGGTTGTGACGCGGAAGCTGCCGTAATAATCCTCGATCTCCTGCGCCAACGTGGCGATGCGGTGGGCGGCGCGTTCGAGGCGCTTGGTCGTGCGGACGATGCCGACATAGTTCCACATGAACCGGCGAATTTCGGTCCAGTTCTGTTTGATGACCACTTCTTCGTCGGAATCGATCACCCGGCTGGCGTCCCATGCGCGGATGGCCGGGGGATCGTCCATCTCGTGCCACACCGAGAGGATGTCTTTCGCTGCCGCTTCCCCGAATACGAAACATTCAAGCAGACTGTTCGAGGCGAGGCGGTTGGCGCCATGCAGGCCGCTCTCGGTCACTTCGCCCGCGGCCCACAGGCCGGGCAGATCGGTGCGTGCGTCCAATCCGATCAACACCCCGCCGCAGGTATAATGCTGCGCCGGAACGACGGGGATCGGCTCCTTCGTCATGTCGATGCCCAGCCCGATCAGCTTCTCGTAGATAGTCGGGAAATGGTGCTTCACGAATTCGGGCGGCTGGTGGCTGATGTCGAGGTGGACATAGTCGAGGCCATACCGCTTGATCTGATCGTCGTTGGCGCGGGCGACGATATCGCGCGGGGCCAGCTCCATGCGTTCGGGATCGTATTTGCTCATGTACCGTTCGCCGGTCACGGGGTTGAGCAAGTGCCCGCCTTCACCGCGCACCGCCTCGGTAATCAGGAAATTCTTGACCTCCAGATTATAGAGGCAGGTCGGGTGGAACTGCATCATTTCCATGTTGGAAACCCGCGCACCCGCGCGCCAGGCCATCGCGATCCCATCTCCCGTCGCGCCGCGCGGGGCGGTGGAGAATAGATAGCAGCGCCCGGCACCGCCGCTGGCCATCACAGTGGCGCGTGCGACATGCGCTTCCACTTCGCCGGTTTCCTGATTCAGTGCGTAGACGCCCCAGACCCGGCCCGATCCCGAATACTTCTCCGCATTGCGCCCGGTAATCAGATCGATACACGCCCGGCCCGGCAGCATAGTGATATTGGGGTTGGCATTGGCCGCTTTCAGCAATGCTTCCTGCACGGCCCACCCGGTCGCGTCATCGACATGGACGATGCGGCGGTGGCTGTGACCGCCTTCGCGTGTCAGATGCAGATCGCTGCCTTCGGTGTTGAACGGTACGCCCAGTTCGATCAGGCGGTCGATGGCCGCCGGTGCGCGTTCGATCACGAATTCCACGGTGTCGCGATCGTTCAGCCCCGCACCCGCGACCATCGTATCGCGAATATGGTTTTCGAACGTGTCGCCTGCGTCGAGCACGGCGGCGATCCCGCCCTGTGCCCATGCGGTGCTGCCGCCGGTCAGCGAGCCTTTCGCCAGCACCAGCACGCGCTTTTCTTCCGCCAGCGCCAGCGCGGCGGTCAGGCCCGCAGCGCCCGATCCGATCACGATCACATCGTAAGGTGAAGTTGTCATCGCACGGTCATGGCGGATGGCCCGCGCTGCGGCAAGGTATCATCCGCCCGGTGGTGCGGAAGAGAGGCGGGGCGGAATTATCCCGCGCCGGTCAACTGGACGAACACGTCTTCCAGATCAGCCTCGCGCGTGGTCACGTCTTCGATAGCGTAACCATGTTGCTGGATCAGCGCGAGCACGTGCCCGGCGGTGGTGTTGTCGCGGTTATAAGTGATGTCGAGCCGGCGCGGTTCGACCACTTCGGATTTGAGGAAGGCGGTTTCTTCGACCGGTCCCGTCAAATCCTTGTCCACCGTGACCGAAACGATTTTCTCCCGCGCCATGCCCACCAGTTCGCGAGTCGGCTTGTTGGCGATCAGTTCGCCGTGATTGATGATCGCGATCCGGTCGCAGAGCTGTTCCGCCTCTTCGAGGTAATGCGTGGTCAGAACCACGGTGACGCCTTCTTTATTGAGCCCGGTCACCAGTTCCCACAGCTGCCGCCGCAATTCGACATCGACCCCGGCGGTCGGTTCGTCCAGCACCAGAACCGGCGGCGAATGGACCATCGCCTTGGCCACCAGCAGGCGCCGCTTCATCCCGCCCGACAACGCGCGGGCGTAGGCATTGCGCTTATCCGCCAGATGGACCGCGGCGAGCAATTCCTCGCTCCGCCGCAAAGCCTTGGCGATGCCGTAAAATCCGGCCTGATTTTCCAGCACTTCGTAGGGCGTAAAAAACGGATCGAACACGATTTCCTGAGGCACGATGCCGATCGACCGTTTGGCATTGCGCGGATTGGCGTCGATGTCGAAGCCCCAGATTTCCGCGCTGCCGCTGGTCTTCATCACCAGCCCGGCAAGGATATTGATCAGCGTCGATTTGCCCGCGCCATTGGGGCCAAGCAGGCCGAAGATTTGCCCCTGCGGCACATCGAAGCTGACGCCTTTCAGCGCCAGCTTACCCTCTTCCCCCCGGGCACCGGCATAGCGTTTGACGACGTTATCGATGCGGATTGCGGGCGGTGTGGTCATGCCGTTTGCCCTAAGGCGCAATGGCCCCTCACGTAAAGGGGATATGCATGACATCGAAGATTGCATGCCGCCGCGCGGTGGATTATCGGATTCGACCCATGAGCATTCCGCCGCCAGAAGTCACCCTGACCGACGAACACCGTGTTGCCTGCGATGGCGCTGGCGCGATCCGTCCCGGTCCCGGTTATACCCCCGCTGCGCTGGGCCATCCGCGCGTGTGGCTGGAAATCGATGAGCATGGCTATGTCGATTGCGGATATTGCGACCGTCGCTTTGTATTGCGCGGCGGCCCGGCCGATGGGGTGGATCAGGCGACTTTGCCCGATATTTCCGAAGGCGCCGATCCGGGCCACCGCTGACAGCGCGCTTGCCGCTGCCCGATGGGGGCAAGCGGCTTGGTAAGTGGCCATCAGCCTGTCACCGAGGCTAAACCGCAACTTGCCGCGTGACGGGGCGGCCTGCACTCCCTATCTATCGAGGGATGACTGAAACGCTCGACCCCCACGCACTGCTTTATGGCGACAAGCTCACCCCGCAAGAGGCGCAGGCGCTCGCCGCGGAAACGCTGGCCCGGTGCGACGATGGGGAGCTTTATCTCCAGTTCACTGCCGCCGAATCTTTCGTGTTCGACGACGGGCGGCTGAAAACCGCCGACTATTCGCGCGATTCCGGTTTTGGCCTGCGCGGGGTTTCGGGGGAAATGACCGGGTTCGCCCATGCCAACGAAATCAGCGCGGCGGCAATCCGGCGGGCGGGGGAAACGCTGCGCCTGCTCGATCCCGCCACCGGATCGCGCCCGGCACCACCGGTGCGCAGCAATCGCCACCTTTACACCGATGCCAGCCCGCTCGACATGATTCCGTTCGCGGAAAAGGTCCGTCTGCTGGAATCGATCGATGCCGCCGCCCGCGCGAAAGATCCGCGTATCCGGCAAGTCACCGCCAGCCTTGTCGGTAGCTGGAGCGCGGTGGAAATCGTGCGTCCCGACGGTTTCGTCGCGCGCGATCTGCGCCCGCTGGTGCGCCTGAACGTCAGCGTCGTGGCGGAACATAACGGGCGGCGCGAAAGCGGCAGCTTCGGGCTGGGCGGGCGCTATCTCTATGGTCCGCTGTTCGAAGAATCGCAGTGGACCCGCGCGATTGACGAGGCGGTGTCGCAAGCGCTGATCAATCTCGAAGCGGTCGCCGCACCGGCAGGGGAAATGACAGTGCTGCTCGGCCCCGGCTGGCCTGGCGTGTTGCTGCACGAGGCAGTCGGGCACGGGCTGGAAGGCGATTTCAACCGCAAGGGAACCAGCGCATTTTCCGGTCGCATCGGTGAACGCGTCGCCGCGCCGGGGGTGACGGTGGTGGACGATGGCGCGATAACCGACCGGCGCGGATCGCTCAGCATCGATGACGAAGGCACGCCGACGCAGGAAACCGTGCTGATCGAAGACGGTATCCTGAAAGGATATATGCAGGACCGCCTCAACGCCCGCCTGATGGGTGTCGAACCGACCGGCAATGGCCGACGTGAAAGCTACCAGCATGCCCCGATGCCGCGGATGACCAACACCTTTATGCGCGCGGGCAACGACGATCCGGCGGAGCTGTTGGGTCGCATGAAGAAAGGGATTTTCGCCAAGGCGTTCGGTGGCGGGCAGGTCGATATCGTCAGCGGCAAGTTCACCTTCACTTGTACCGAGGCCTATCTGGTGGAAGACGGCAAGCTCGGCGCTCCGATCAAGGGGGCGACGCTGATCGGCGATGGACCCAGCGTGCTGACCCGTGTGAGCGGGATCGGCAACGATCTCGCGCTCGACGAAGGAGTGGGCACTTGCGGCAAGGGCGGGCAATCGGTGCCCGCCGGGGTCGGTCAGCCGACTTTGCTGGTCGAAGGGCTGACCGTGGGCGGAACTGCATAGGGTCACGGCGGGTTCATATAAAGTATGTTATAGAGCACCCAAGAAGGGGCTAAAACCGAGGAGAATCGCAATGAACAGAATCGCACTGACCATTGCCGCCCTTGCCGGTATCGCGACAGTGACCGGCCCGGCGGTCGCTAAGGAGCGCCTGACTGGCGAACAGCAGCTTGAAAAGATGCTCGAAGGTCGCGTTGCCGGTAAACCGCAAAGCTGCATCAGCCGGTTTCAGCAGGACAATATGAAAATGATCGATGGCACCGCGCTGGTATATGGCCGGGGCAAAACGCTCTGGGTCAATGTCCCGACCAATCCCGATAGTCTGGACGACAGCGACATTCTGGTCACGCGCCAGTTCGGCGGTCAGCTGTGCCGGATGGACATGGTGAATACCGTCGACCGGATGAACGGCTTCTACACTGGAAACGTGTTCCTCAGCGAATTCGTCCCTTACACCCGCACAAACTGAGCGCAGGATGGCGGCCCCCACGCGGCGTTGGGCCGCCGACCTGCTCCATTTCTGGTTCCACGAGCTCGGTCCTGCCGACTGGTGGGGTGGCTCGCCCGAACTCGATGCCCGGATAGAGCGTCGTTTCGGGCATATTCTCGCGATGTTGCGGACGCGCCCGGCGCGTGAATTCCTGTCCGATCCGCTGATCGCGCGGGCGGCGGTGCTGTTGTTCGATCAGGTGCCGCGAAATGTTCATCGCGGCACTCCTCTGGCATTTGCGAGCGATCCTCTGGCCCGTCGGATCGCCAAAGCGGCGATTGCGCGTGGCTGGGGCAGGGGGCTTTCGCGCAATGAACGCGCTTTCCTCGGCATGCCGCTGATGCACAGCGAAGCGATCGCCGATCAGTTGCACAGTCTTGTGTGGTTTCGCGATATTCCGGGCAACTTCGCGTTCGCGCGCGCGCATTATCGCATGATCGCCCGCTTCGGTCGCTATCCCCACCGCAACCCGATCCTTGGCCGCAAGAGCAGCGCAGCGGAAAAGCGGGCCGTTGCGGCAGGGAATGCGTGGTAACGCCTGCGGGCAATCAAGGCATCAACTGACCGCGGATCGCCCCGTTGGGATATGCCGTGGTGTGGATATTGACATAGAACTGCTGCGGATTGCCCTGAATGCGGTTCTGCGTCCATTCGGCGCCTTCCGAACAGCCTTTCCATGTGCCTTCGTTCGATTTGGTCAGGGTGAACACCGGCGGCCCGTTAGTGCCTGCCGCACCATAATGAATGTGGGCCGCGGTGACGGTGTCGATATTGTGGATGTCGTGCAGATCCCAGCACACCTGATCGAAGTTGTCGGAAATGGTGATGGATGCCTTGCCGGTTCCGTCCGCATCGCCGCCGCCCACCTCCTGCGCGCCGGTCAGGTTGGCGTGGTATGTCATGTTGGTGGCGGACGCGATGCCTTCTTCCACAGTGGCGCATCCGGCCAGTGCCAAAGCGCCGATGGCGGCGGTTGCAATCATGGGTAGCCTGGTCATCTTTCTCTCCTTCGCTCCGCGTCCGTTGTGTGCAAAGTCCCTGTTTGCCAACGCGGAGAGAGAGGAGGTGTTCCGGCAAGTCTCTGAGATAAAAGTAAATATGCCTCTAGGTGAGGAGCCAGCCAAACGCCTGACGCAGATAGGCCGCACCATTGCTGCGCGCGATCTCGCCATGCGCCATGATGACCCGTTCGGGCTGGCTGGCCAGCATCCGTTCGATTTTGGCCCGTGCGCTGGCGCGGTCGCGAAATGTCAGCCGCACCTCCAGCGGGGCATAGCCCCAACCTTCCACGATCTTCCACAGACGCGCTATCGGGCGCTGCCACCATTTCCAGTGCTGGCGGAGGAATGCTTCGCTGAAATTCTCGCTCATGTCAGTCAGAATGACTGTGCGCGATGGCAAGTGAACGAATTCGACTTCGTCCAGAAACGATGAATTGGTGAGGTGATACTGATCGATCTGCCCGGCCCAGTCGTCTGGCGCGCCATCGCTCAGCACACCATCGAAAGACAGGTCGCTGCGCTTGTCGATCAGCGTTTGCGGCCCCCACAGACTGGCGTCGGGCCAGCGGGCGATCCATTGCGGCAGGAACAGGTGATGGATCTTGTTGGGGGCGACAAGGTGACGCACTGGGCCAAGCGCATTCACTTGCGCCGCCAGATCGTCGTCCACTGCAATCGGTGACCAGGCCCACAGATCGCCGTTCGCCAGCCGCACGATCACCATACGGGTCGGGTAAGCGCAGGTATAGAAATCGACGATCGGGCCTTCGACGATCCACAGATCGGGGGCGAGTTGCTCCAGCGTGCCGGTCATTCCCACTCGATCGTGCCCGGCGGCTTGCTGGTGTAGTCATAGACTACGCGGTTGATACCTTGCACTTCGTTGACGATGCGGGTGGCGCATTGCGTCAGGAAGCTGGCGTCGAAGGGATAGACATCAGCCGTCATCCCATCGGTGCTGGTCACGGCGCGCAGGGCGCAGACGCTGTCATAGGTGCGCCCATCGCCCATCACGCCCACGGTCTTCACCGGCAACAGCACAGCGAATGCCTGCCAGATCGCGTCGTAGAGCCCGGCGTTGCGGATTTCCTCTAGATAGATCGCATCTGCCTTGCGCAGAATGTCGCAACGCTCCTTGCTCACTTCGCCGGGGATGCGGATGGCGAGGCCGGGGCCGGGGAAGGGGTGGCGGCCGACGAACAGATCGTTCAGCCCCAGCTCGCGCCCCAGCTCGCGCACTTCGTCCTTGAACAGTTCGCGCAGTGGCTCGACCAGTTTCATGTTCATGCGTTCGGGCAGGCCGCCGACGTTGTGATGGCTCTTGATCGTGACCGACGGGCCGCCAGTGAAGCTGACGCTTTCGATCACATCGGGATAGAGCGTGCCTTGGGCAAGGAAATCCGCGCCGCCCAGTTTCTTCGCCTCTTCCTCGAACACGGCGATGAATTCGGCGCCGATGAATTTGCGTTTCCTTTCCGGGTCGGTCACTCCCGCAAGGCCGCGCATGAAGCGTTCTTCCGCATCGACCACGACGAGGGGAATATTGTAATGATCGCGGAACAGCGTTTCGACCTGTTCGCGTTCGTTCAAACGCAACAGCCCGTGATCGACGAATACGCAGGTGAGCTGATCGCCGATCGCTTCGTGAATCAGAATCGCAGCGACCGAGCTGTCGACCCCGCCCGACAAACCGCAGATCACCCGCCCATCGCCGACCTGCTGGCGGATTTCGGCCACCTTGGTTTCGCGATAATGCGCCATCGTCCAGTCGCCCGGAATGCCGCATACGCGGTGCACGAAATTGGCGATCAGCTTTGCCCCATCGGGCGTGTGGACCACTTCGGGGTGGAACTGCGTGCCGTAAAACTTGCGGCTCTCGTCAGCGATCACAGCGAAGGGGGCGCCATCGCTGACAGCGACGATTTCGAAGCCTTCGGCAAAGCGGGTGACTTTGTCCCCGTGGCTCATCCACACCTGATGGCGTTCGCCTTCCTGCCACAGTCCGTCGAACAAGGCGCACGATTTGGTCACTGTCAGATAAGCGCGACCGAATTCACCGCCGTCGCCGGTTTCATGGCCGGGGCGGACTTCGCCACCAAGCTGATGCGTCATTACCTGCTGGCCATAACAGATGCCGAGGATCGGCAACCCCGCTTCGAACAGCATCTGCGGTGCGCGCGGACTGCCTTCGTCCGGCACGCCGGCGGGGGATCCCGACAGGATGATGCCCTTGGGCTTCATCCGGTGGAATGCCTCCTCCGCCTGCGTGAAGGGCGCGATTTCGGAATAGACGCCCGCTTCGCGCACACGGCGTGCGATCAGCTGGGTCACCTGGCTGCCGAAATCGACGATAAGGATGGAATCGGGGAGAAGGGCCTGGTCCATGGCGAGGAGCGTTAGGCCGGGCGCAGGCAAACTGTCCAGCGGCGTGACGCAGATAATGCACTGTCGCGCGATCCGCCTTGTTGCGTGTCGTGCGTCGGTAAATCGCGGAATGTTGCGTGCCGCACAACATTGATGTGCCGATTATGTCGCGATGAATCGGCTTATCGCTAAAAAATCTATATAAAACAGATAGATGCCTGCTTGTTCCGCGCGGCCGATCCGATTTTGATTTTGGTTCGTTGCTGGCAACAGCAGTTTCGTTTTTTGCGTTTGCGAAGTTTATGATGCACTGCACAATAGCGCTGTCTCAGGGGGAGACCGCGCCTGGCAGGTTTGAACCACGTCAAAGGGAATCAGACCTATGCGTATTGCCATTCTTGCATTTGCCACCGCCATCGGGCTGGCCGCTACATCCGCCAGTGCGGAAGAAATCACCGTCAGCGTTTCCTATGCCGATCTTGATCTCACCAAGCCCGGCGATGTGACCGCTCTCGAAACCCGTCTCGCTACGCGTATCCGCGATGTCTGTGCGCCGTCGCATGGCTGGCAATATCGCCGGTCCACTGCGAAATCGGAATGTGTATCGCAAGCGATGGAAAGCGCGCTGGTGAAGATTGCCGAAGCGCGTGAAGCTGCCACCTCCACTCAGGTAGCCGTCGCCAAGTAAAGTGAATGCATCGGTTCCTGCCAATTCGCCTGGCTGCCATACAGATGGGCGAGGGCAGGGACCAGTGCGATATGCGTGGCAATGACGTGTGACAATGCCACAGCATATTTGCCATCGCCGCTATTGCCCTTCAAACGAGACGTGCAGTTTCACGCAATCGCAGAGCGGCCTGATATCATATAAGATACTAAATTAATTACATAATTTAAAGGCGCCCTTTCCTTCTGTTGGAAGGGGGGAGTGTTTTTTGTTGCGTTTGATGCAACTCAAAGCGCCTTTTTCGCATTTGTCTCTTAGGGGGCTGAACCCTATTTCCGCTGATGAACCGGGTTGGGACTGTCCTCTCCCCCCATTGTGGCCCCTGGCCCGGTTGCAGAAGATCGGTAACCGCGTCCCCCCATTCGGTTGCTGAGTCCTGCATCGTCTCGCAGCCGTTTGGATGCGGGCGAAAAGAAGCGGAGCGGCGGCGCCCCTCCCCCCTTATAATGCCGCCGCTCCGCTTTCACTCTTTCCCGATATCGAACGATCACGGCCTTTACGATCAGGCCTCTACCGTCAGGCAACCTCGATCGCTTCGGCGCGTTCGCGCAGTTCGGTCTTCAGCAGCTTGCCGATATGGCTGCGCGGCATTTCGTCGATTGGCAGCAGGCGCGACAGGCGCTGTGTCTTGCCGAGCGTCGCGTTCACGTCTGCCATGATCGCATCGACATCGCTTTGCATGACACCCGATGCCAGCCGCACGAAACCGACCGGCGTTTCGCCCCATGCCCGGCTGGGCACGCCCACCACCGCTGCTTCGGCCACGCGTGGATCGGCCTCCAGCGCGGCTTCCAGATCGCTGGGATAGATATTGAACCCGCCGGAGATAATCATGTCCTTTGCGCGGCCAACCAGTTCGACGAATCCGTCGCTGTCGATCCGCCCGATATCGCCCATCCGCTGCCATGTTTCGCCCGTTTCAGGGTGGGTCCAGTATCCTTCCTGCGTTTTGCCGGGCTGATTTTTGTATCCCATCATCATCGTGCCGCTGCGCCCCACGAGATTGCCTGCGGTCCCTGCTGGCACCGGTTGATCGCTATCGTCGAGCACGAGCAGTTCGCTGCCGGGGGCGGGGCGGCCCACGGTATGCAGCTTGTCAGGAAATTCGTGGCATGGCAGCAGGCAGACCACGCCGCCTTCGGTCATAGAGTAGATTTCGATTAGCGCACCGGGCATTCGTGCCAGTACTTCGCGCTTTAATTCCGCGGAAAACGGTGCGGATGTGCAGTATTTCAGCTTCATCGCCGACAGGTCGAATTCGTCGAAGCGCGGTTCGTCCATCAGTCGCTGGTACTGCACCGGCACCAGCATCGTCATGTCGGTGCGATCTGCCTGCACCCCTTCCAGCCAGCGGATGGTGTTGAACTTACCCATTACCCGCACAGTGCCACCCGCAAACAGCGGTGGCAGGAACGCCACCATCGTGGTGTTGGAATAGAGCGGAGTCGACGCCAGCGAAACTGGTCCAAGCCCCTGTGCAGGCAGGCTTGCCCCGATGCTGGCGAATTGCCGCCAGCGCATCTGGTGCGAATGGACAATACCCTTGGGAATGCCGGTCGTGCCACTTGAATAGATGATGTTGAATGGCTCGCCTTCCAACGGGTCGAACGGCGTGGCAATGGTCCCGACCGGTGCCATCCATGTATCCAGCTCTTCATCCAGCACGATACGATCGAGGTGGGACAGGAAATCTCCGCCCAATACGGCCAGCTTCGCACGATCGATGAACAGATGGCGCGCGCCGCTGTCTGCAGCCATCCCGACAAGCTGTTCGGCACTGGCGCTGGTGGTGAGCGGGGCGGCCACGCCCCCCGCGCGCATGGCGGCCAGGAACACCAGAGCATAGGCGATACTGGAATATCCCAGTATCGCCACCGATTGCCCGCGTTCGAGCCCGGTTTCCTGCAATCGAGCGGCGATTCGCTCTATCCGCTCGACCATATCGGCCCAGCTCAGCTCCCCCTGTTCATCGCGCAGTGCAGGCTTATCCGGGTGGACTCTCGCCCACTCGGACAGCACGTGCGGAAACGAACCGAAGGGTTCGCTCAGCCGGGCGGTGACGGTATCCGCCGAAAGGGTAGCGGTCACTTGTTCGCCAGCTCTTTGACCAGATCGAACAGGTAATCGCGGGCGGTATAGACTGCCTTCACTTCGACGCGTTCGTTCAGACCGTGGGTGCCATTGCCATCGGGATCGACCCACAGGCTGGGTACGCCATATGTCGGAATGCCAGCGCCACTGGTGTAAACCCCGTCGGTCGCGCCGGTGGACATGCTGGGTACGACTGGAACGCCGGGATAATATTTCGCGGCCAGTTGCTCCATCGGGCCGATCAGCCTGGGATCGAGCGGCGGTGCCTTGGCCAATGGTTTGTCATCGCGGCGATAAGCAATCTCTACAGCGGGATTGCCGATCACTTTGGTCAGCGTATCCTTGATTTCCGCCGGGGTGTGGCCGGGGAAAATCCGGCAGTTGATGTTCGCGTCGACATGTTGCGGCAGGGCATTCACGGCATGGCCGCCATCGATCGTTGTCGCCACGCAGGTGGTACGCAGCATCGAATGCATCGCCTTGTCCTGATCGACGATAGCCAGCGCGGCCTTGTCGTTCACGTTTTTGGAGATCGCGACCATTGCCTTGCCCAGTTCGTCCGAACGCATTGCGCCCGCCTTGGCGAAGAAAGCGCGGGTGGTGTCGTTCAGTTCGGCCGGGAATTCGTGCGCGCGTACTTTCTCGATGGCGTCCGCCATTTCATAGATCGCGTTTTGCGGCACCGGCTGCGAGCTGTGCCCACCGGGATTGGTCGTGGTCAGAGTGTAATCCTGATAGACTTTCTCACCGACCTGAATGGTCTGGACCACCAGATGCCCCTTGCCATCGGTGCGCCCGCCGCCGCCTTCGTTCAGCGCGAATTCCGCATCGATCAGCGGCAGCTTGTTAGCGGCCAGATACTGCGCGCCGTTAAACGCGGTGTCGGTTTCCTCGCCGCAGGTCAGCGCCATCTTCACGGTGCGGGCGGGCTTGTATTTGTCCTTGGCAAAACGGATGAGGGTGTCTGCCCACACGGAGGACATGAACTTGTCGTCCACAATGCCGCGGGCATAGTAATAACCGTTTTCTTCGACCACCTTGAACGGATCGCGTGCCCAATCGGAACGCTTGGCATTCACGACATCGATGTGGCCGAGCAGCAACATCGGCTTCAGCGTTTTGGAGGTGCCGGGATAGACGACCACGATCCCGCCGTCCTTCGGGTGTTCGGGCACGGAAAACTGCGTGATCCAGTCTTTCGGAATGCCTGCCGCTTCCAGTCGCGTGGCAAGCTGAGCAGCGGCGACGGTGCAGTTGCCGTTATCGGGAGAGGTGTCGGTTTCGACCAGTTCCTTGTAGAGATCGAAGAACTGGATCTGATCCGGGCGCAGCTTGCCCATCTGGCCGGTCGGTACTTGTGCAGCGGCAGGAATGGCGAGGCTGAGTGCGGCCACACCGGCCAGGAAACGTGCGATCATATCTGCTTTCTCCCGTTGTCTGAACGGGTTTCAGCACTCGATCACATTGACTGCAAGCCCGCCCTGACTCGTTTCCTTGTATTTGGTGGACATGTCGAGTCCCGTCTGACGCATCGTTTCGATTACCTGATCCAGACTGACCCGCGTTTCCGCTTCGGTGCGGTGGAGCGCCAGACGCGCGGCGTTGACCGCTTTGACCGCGCCGATGGCATTGCGTTCGATGCACGGCACCTGCACCAGCCCGCCAACAGGATCGCAGGTGAGGCCCAGGTTGTGCTCCATGCCGATTTCCGCCGCACAGGCGACTTGCGCCGGGGTGGCGCCCCACAACGCCGCCAGCCCGCCCGCCGCCATCGAGCAGGCTACGCCGACTTCGCCCTGGCACCCCATTTCGGCCCCGGAAATGCTGGCGCGCTGTTTATACAGCAGACCAATTGCCCCGGCGGTGAGCAGGAATATGCGGCGCCTTTCGCTGCAAGCACTCTCGTCCGCTGTCTTGCAGTAAAACCGCATCACAGCAGGAATGATGCCCGCGGCGCCATTGGTGGGGGCGGTTACGACACGCCCACCGGCGGCATTCTCTTCATTCACCGCCATTGCATAACAGTTGAGCCAGTCGAATAATTGCTCGCGCTCGTTCGATTGGGGACTGGCGTTCAGCTTGTCCCACATATCCGGTGCGCGGCGCGATACTTTCAGGCCGCCGGGCAGAATGCCGCGCTGGTGCAGGCCGCGTTCGATGCACTGGTCCATCGCCTGCGCGATCCGGTCCAGCCCGGCCAGTGTCTTGTCACGCGGCCGATAGGCATCTTCATTGGCCAGAACGATATTGGCAATGGCCAGACCGCTTTCGGCACAATGGTTCAGCAATTCGGCAGCCGATCCGAAATCGTGCGGCACGGCGGTGCCGGTGGTGACGCGGTCGGCCTTAGGCGGGCGTTTCAATTGCGCTTCGGATGCGACGAATCCGCCACCGGTCGAATAATAGGTGCGTTCGAGCAGGGGGTCGCCTGCCGCATCGAACGCAGCGAGTTTCATCCCGTTGGGGTGCAGGGTGGGGATGATATGCCCCGCCAGATCGATATCGTGCGCCGCCGCGAAAGCGATTGTATGCTTGCCGCCAAGCGCGATCCGGCCTTCCTCTGCAATGCGTGCCAGTGTTGCCGCAGCTTCGTCGGGGCAGGTCTTGTCGGGGCGAAATCCGGCGAGGCCCAGTATCGTGGCATCGACGGTGCCGTGGCCCACTCCTGTCAGCGCGAGCGATCCCCGTAATTCGACAGTAATTCTGGTGACAGGCTCCAGCTTTCCCGCCTTGCTCAGCGCGCGGATAAACATCCCCGCGATCCGCATCGGGCCCACTGTATGCGAGGAAGACGGGCCAATCCCGATACGAAAGACGTCGAGCACGGAAAGCATGGTCAGCAGATGGCCGCGCGCAGGAAAACGGTCAAGTGGTTGCAGGTGAAACTGTGTGTGCGGAGACCTGTGGGAAATGGCGCCGGGAAACTTTGGATTTTTCCCGCTGCCAGCCTATATGATGGCCATGAACGAGAACCCCGCAGAATCCCCCGAAAGCACCCCGAAGAAGAACGGCTATGGCGCAGACAGCATCAAGGTGCTGAAAGGGCTCGATGCCGTCCGCAAGCGGCCCGGTATGTATATCGGTGATACCGATGATGGTTCGGGCCTGCACCACATGGTGTTCGAAGTGAGCGACAACGCCATCGACGAGGCGTTGGCGGGCCATTGCGATCTGGTGCTGATCGAACTCAACCCCGATGGTTCGGTATCGGTAGAGGATAACGGGCGCGGTATCCCGGTGGATCTGCATAAAGAAGAAGGCGTGTCGGCGGCGGAAGTCATCATGACTCAGCTGCACGCTGGCGGTAAGTTCGAAAACACCAGCGACGATAATGCATACAAGGTATCGGGCGGTCTGCACGGTGTGGGCGTGTCGGTGGTCAATGCGTTGTCCGAATGGCTGGAACTGGTGGTCTGGCGCGATGGCAAGGAACACTGGATGCGGTTCGAGCATGGCGATGCCGTCAAATCGCTCGAAGTGCGCGGCGATGCGCCGCCGGTTGCCTCCAACGGCGATGAGAATGGCCTGAAGAAAGGCACCCGCGTCACCTTTCAGGCAAGCCACGATACGTTCAAGAACGTGACCGAATTCGATTTCGACAAGCTGGAACACCGTTACCGCGAACTGGCGTTCCTCAATTCGGGCGTTCGCATCCTGCTGCGTGACAACCGCGGCGAAGAGCCGGTGGAGCACGATCTGTTCTACGAAGGCGGCATTGCGGCGTTCGTGAAATATCTCGACCGCAACAAAGATGCCCTGATTTCGGAGCCGATTTCGGTCAGCGCGGAAAAGGACGGGATCGGGATCGACGTCGCGTTGGAATGGAACGATTCGTATTACGAAAATGTGCTCTGTTTCACTAACAACATCCCGCAGCGTGACGGGGGCACCCATCTGGCGGCGTTCCGTGCCGCGCTGACCCGCACGCTCAATAACTACGCCACCGCTTCGGGCATGATGAAGAAAGAGAAGGTGTCTCTTTCGGGCGAAGACATGCGTGAAGGGCTGACCGCGATCGTATCGGTCAAACTGCCCGATCCCAAGTTCTCTTCGCAGACCAAGGATAAGCTGGTCAGTTCCGAAGTGCGTCAGCCGCTGGAAAGCCTGATGGGCGAAAAGATGACCGAATGGCTGGAAGAAAACCCGGCCGATGCCAAGGCGATCGTCCACAAGATCATCGATGCCGCCGCTGCGCGCGAAGCGGCCCGCCGTGCCCGCGAAATGAGCCGCAAGGGAGCGATGAGCGTCGCCAGCCTGCCGGGCAAGCTGAGCGATTGCCGCGAACGCGACCCATCGAAATGCGAACTGTTCCTGGTCGAAGGTGACTCCGCAGGCGGTTCGGCCAAATCCGGGCGCGACAGCAAGTATCAGGCGATCCTGCCCCTGCGCGGCAAGATCCTGAACGTGGAACGCGCGCGGTTCGACCGGATCATCAGTTCGAAGGAAGTCGGCACGCTGATTCAGGCGATGGGCACCGGCCTGCGCGACGAATTCAATCTGGAAAAGCTGCGCTACCACAAGATCGTCATCATGACCGACGCTGACGTGGACGGGGCGCACATTCGCACTCTGCTGCTCACCTTCTTCCACCGCCAGATGCCCGAAATCGTCAAGGCCGGGCACCTGTTCATCGCACAGCCGCCGCTGTTCAAGGTGAGCAAGGGGCGCAGCGAAGTCTATCTGAAGGATCAAGGCGCGCTCGATCGCTATCTGGTCGATGCCGGGCTGGCCGGTCGCATGCTGGAAACGCGCGGTGGCGCGCGTTCGGGTGCGGACCTGCGCGAACTGGTCGATCATGCCTTGCGCCTCCGCAATTTGCTCGCCTTCATCCCGCGCAAGTACGACACTGGTGTGATCGAACAGATGGCACTGGCCGGGGCGCTTGCTCCCGATCTTGACCGGGCCGGGCGCGAAGCCGCGCTGGCACAGGCCGCGCACCGGCTTGGCATGGGCGACCCGGAAGGCAAATGGTCGGCCGCCATGCTGGATGATGGATCGGTCCATATCGACCGCCTCTGGCGCGGTGTAACCGATGTGCATGAAATCGACGCGAAGTTTCTCGACAGTGCCGAAGCGCGCAAGCTGCACAAGCTTGCGTCGGAACAGGCCGCAGCTTTCTCCGATCCGGCGCAACTGGTCCGCACCGCTGCCGATGCGGAGCAGGAAGAAGATGCCGATGCAGCAGCGACTGAAGATGGCGAAGAAGAAACCGTTATCGCACGCGAAGGAGCGATCACCCGTCCGTCCGAACTGCTCGATGCGGTTCTGGCCGCAGGTCGCAAAGGCCTGTCGATCAGCCGGTACAAAGGGCTGGGCGAAATGAACGCGGAACAGCTTTGGGAAACAACGCTCGACCCGGAAAACCGCGCGCTGTTGCAAGTGAAGGTCGAAGATGCCGATGTGACGGATGAAATCTTCACCCGCTTGATGGGCGACGTAGTCGAACCGCGTCGCGAATTCATTCAGGACAACGCGCTGAACGTCGCCAATCTGGATATCTGATTGCGCGGTTTGGGCGGGGGCGGGTTCGCCGGGGCAGCTTTGAGCCTAGCTTTGAGCGGGAGCGACGATGCCCTCTGCCCGCTCGCGGCGGTCTTTCGGCTTCACGCCGTTGAACAGATAGAGCAAGAGCGGGCTGCGCCTCAGCAGGCTGTGTATGCCATACGACAGGCCAAGCGTGAGGACGCAGATCGCTGCCCATGCGGGGAACGGCGACAGTGCCATGCCTGCGGAGAGCGCGACCAGCCCGATAATGATCGGATGATGGACGAGGTAAATCGTCAGCGAGGCATCGACCAGCTTCCTCACCAGCGGGGATTCGCGATCGAGAAAGCGGGCTGCGGCGGCCATCACCACTTGCACCAGTGCGACGGAGGATATCGCATCGAGCGCATATCCACGTGCGACATCGAAATGCGATCCGTCATTCGGCAGCGCGATGCTCAATGACAGAGCCAGCAGTCCGATTATCGCCATTAACAGGCTGGGCCGCAACAAACGGGCAAAGGCCAGCGGATTGCGCCGAACGGCGACACCCCATGCGAAGAACGGCCCGTAGATAAGCACGGCCGCGAAATCGATCAGTCCCCCTAAGGGGCGCAAAATGGTATATGCGTTGTTGACGGCGAAAATCGTTCCCAGCGTCCACACGGCATAGCCAGCGACGAGCCACACGACAGGCACGTCAGGCACCTTTATTCGGCGAACGATTGGCCAGCACACGGCCAGAATGGCGCACATATACAGCAGCACCGGCAGGAACCACAGGTGTGACAGAAGCCCTTGCGACCAGTCGCCCCGGTCAAGCGGATTGCCGCCGGTCGCCTGGGTTAGCAAATAGTCCTGCAAAGGCACGATTGTGACCATCCCTGCCAGCAAGGGCAGGCCAAGGCGCTGCACACGGTTGGCCATCCATTCGCGGGGGGCACGTCGTTCCAGCAGCAGTGCGGCGAAAAAGCCAGCAATCAGAAAGAATCCAGGCAATCGAAATTCGCTAAGCGTCAGCGGCACGATCTCAAGCGCGTCGCTATGCCGATCTGCGTGTATCACCCAGGGAAGAACGGTGAATGGCAGAGCTGCATGGAATGGTATCCCAAACAGCATGAACATGGCGCGGGCGGCATCCATAAAATGGAAGCGCGTCGCCTGCGCTGGCAAGGCTGCCGTGGCTTCTGAAGGGCTGGCCGGATTCGTCGTCACACCAGATTATTGCACTTTTCGGCAGTTGGTGCGTGGGTCAGAATATGGTTGTCCGGTTTGGGGACAGTTGGGCCATAAAATATGATCGCGGTGAACAGGCGATCCGGCCGCGCGACGATACAAATCGCACGACCGGGACCGGGACCGATCATGCGACCGGCGTGACGATTTTTTCTCGCGGTACAGGGGCACCGGCAACCCGCCCAGTGCGTGTGTTTTCATTAGACACATCGGTGTCGGGAATATGGTCTGCAGCCAACAGTTCGTCGAACAGCGCTTCGTAATGAATCATCGCCTGCCGCAATTCTTCGGTCGTTGCTTCGCCGCGTTCGTGCTTGCGCGCGATCTCGTGTCCGGCGCGATAGTGGCGCGCCACTTCGCTGTGATCGACAGTCAGGGTTTCATAGCGGGCATCGAAATCGTCGACCGGAAAGCCGCGCGCGGCCATCGTCGCGCCAATCACGCCATCGGCATCCACGATGGCGCTGGTCGGATCATCGACAAAGCGGCCTTTTGCAGCAACCCATTCATCGGTGAAGCGCGTGCGTTCCCCCGCGTCGAGCGGGCGCAATTCAAGCTTTGAAACGCGCTTTTCACGGGCGGTCAGGTCAGCTTCGGCCTTTGTGCGGGCTCCGCGCTCTTCCAGTGTTCGTTCGTATTCTGCTTCTCCGAACCGTTCGCGCAGAGCGGCGGTGCGGCGCGAACGATAGACCGCGAACAGAATAAGCGCGGCAACGGCCAGTAATAATATTATAGAAATAACAGCAGTTTGTGTCGGTTCCATGGGACAATCCTCTTGAATGTCCCCCTCCGTATATGGTGGGTCAACGATGGCTCGCCGCAAGTGGTTCCCCGGTCTGTGGGCGCGAGTAAGCGCGCAGGCGGGGGATTTTGTCTTGAAGCGGCAATCGCAGCGGTGCAGGTGCAGGAAATGCTGCGTAATTTTCTAGCCGTTCCGCTTGCGCTGGGCCTTGCGGCCTGTGCCACTGTACCCACCCACACGGCCACCGCGCCGGTGCCCGAGAGCCCGGTGACCGTGCGGCTGGTGGGGATCAACGATTTTCACGGCAATCTCGAACCGATCAAGCGACCGTTGGAACTGGAAGACGGGCAGGGCGGCAAGCAGACCGTCTATGCCGGGGGTGCGGCATGGTTTGCCGATGCCGTGGCGAAAACCCGCGCACAGAACGAATACAGCATGGCGGTTTCGGCAGGCGACATGATAAGTGCAAGCCCGCTGGTCAGTTCGCTTTTTCTCGATGAGCCGACCATTGGCGTGATGAACCGCATCGGCATCGATTTCAACGCAGTCGGCAACCACGAATTCGACCGCGGCTGGCGCGAACTGAAACGCCTGCAGGCGGGCGGGTGCGAGAAATATACGCTGCGTCAGCCATGCGCGGTCGAAAACCCATACAAAGGTGCGAACTTTCCGTTTCTGGCGGCGAATGTGACGATGCCCGATGGCGACACGTTGTTTCCGGCTTACGGGATCAAGCGGTTTGGTTCCGGCGCGCGCGCAGTGGCAGTGGGGGTTATCGGCCTGACGCTGAAAGGTACGCCATCGATTGTCGATCCTTCGGGCGTGAAGGGCCTGACTTTCGGTGACGAAGCCGATGCGATCAACAAGGCGGTCGGCGCGCTGACGGGGCAGGGCGTCGATGCCATCGTCGTGGCAATCCATCAGGGGCTGGTGCCCGAACCGGGGGCCAATTTTACGGGGTGCGGTGCGATTTCGGGCGATCTCAAGCCGATCCTTGAACGGCTGGACCCGCGAGTCAGCATCGTGCTGTCGGGCCACACGCATCGCAGTTACGTATGCGATTTTGCGACGGTCGATCCCTCGCGGCGGTTTCTGGTGACGCAGGCCGGGTATGGCGGAACAGAGATCACCGATATCGCGCTGAATATCGACCCGGCGACCGATACGGTCGTGAGCGTGAAGGCGAAGAACATTCCGGTGCAAAGCGTCAGCCCGGCAGCGGGCGATAGCCGCCCGGCGGACCCGGCTTTCACCAGCTATACCCCGGATCCGGCCATTGCCGCTTACGTGGCGAAATATGCCGCCGCTGCCAGCGCCGCGACCAATCGCCCGGTGGGCAAATTGTCCGGTGCCGCGCTCAAGCAGGGCGTGGACAATGCGCTGGGCGATCTGATCGCAGACGCGCAACTGGCCGCCACCCGCGAAGCGGGGGCGCAGATCGCCTTGATGAACCCCGGCGGCATCCGCGCAGACCTGCGCCCGGCGCCCGACGGCACAGTGACCTTTGGCGATATCTACGCGGTTCAGCCCTTCGGCAACACGCTGGTGACGATGACATATACCGGGCAGCAATTGCTCGACCTGCTCGAACAGCAATATGGCGACAGCAGTGAGAACAAGGTGTTCTCCGTCTCGCACGGCTTTGCGATGACGCTCGACCCGGCAAAGCCTGTCGGGCAACGGGTGGTGCGCGCCACGCTCGATGGCAAACCGATTGATCCGGCCGCGTATTATCGGGTGACGATGAATTCGTTTCTCTCGACCGGCGGCGATGGTTTTACGCTGTTCAAACAGGGAACCGAACCGACTGTCGGACCGCTCGATGTCGATGCGATGGAGGCATGGCTGCAACTGCCCGGCGGCGATGTGCGGTCCTTGCCCAAAGGCGGGCGAGTGACAGTCATCGGCAGCTAGGGGATGACTTTGGCTTAGGGACAGAGTTCACTGCCGTCAGTTGCCACTGACCCGATCCGGGGCCCCGTGCATTTTCGGGCGTGGCCACAGTGTAAGCTGGACCCCGGCTCGGGGGCTGGGGTGACGGCAACGGAGGTGGCTCACTGGAGAGGCGAATGAAGTGCACCGGTTCGGTACGTGCATATCGCATCTCCGCACCTACCTATAGCATCGCACAACGTCGCCCTGGACTTGATCCGGGGCCCAGCTATTCTTGTTAAGTGCGATTGTCAGGCGTGCGTTCTCAACGCGCCCGGCATTCTCGGTTAGCCGCTTCGTCCCTGCACAGCAGCGATCCTGGCGATCCCGCTGGCGCCGCGGTTTGCCGCCGACAGGCCTGCGAACATCGTATCGACGATAGCGGCGAGCTTTTCTTCGCTCAGCCGGTCGTCCATATAAGTCAGCACTTCCGCCATAGTGTAGGGGAACACCATCTGGTTGATCAGCGACAACGCCTGATTGATCTCCAGCCCCGGAAATGCCCCATCGGCCTGTGCCTGCGCGATCAGTTCGCACAGGTAATGATCGGCCAGATCGACGTAGCTTTCGACCCGCTCGAAATGCGCCGCGCCCAGTTCGCAATAAACTTCGAACGTCGCCGGATCGGCGCGGTAGCGGTCGCGATGGATACGAAACCGGCGGACGAAGAATTCGTACATCTTCCGGTTCGGCGGCAGATCGGCGGCCAGCACTTCTTCCATCGCGGCGATATGATCGACGAACCATGTCTCGACAATGGCATCGATCATTTCGTTATCGTCAGCGAAATGCGCCTCTACCCGTGCACGGGGGACACCGGCAGCGCTGGCGACCATACCCAGCGTGATGCCGTCGCCGTTCTGCTCGACCAGCTTGCGCGCAACTTCCACGAAGCGCGCGCGTTCGGTGCTGTGACTCGCATCGGAGGAGGGCAAGGATTCGGCTCCGCTCAAGTGGTTCTGGAGCAATCTAGAGTGCGTCCGGCCCCGCGTGAAGCCCCGATTGTTCGATAGCCTGACGGGCAAGTTCTTCAAACCGCGGGCAATCGGGGCGCACAGAGCGATAGAAAGCGGCGATTTTGGCCAGATCGGCGGCAAAGTCGCCGGTTGGCATGATAGGCGGACCCAGCCCGCCGCGCTTCGTTGCATGATCGACCCAGCCGGGCACGATCGGCACCCCGGCGGCATGGGCGATGTGGTAGAACCCGCTGCGCCAGCGCCCGTTCGAATTGCGCGATCCTTCGGGTGCCACGACCAGCGCCAGTTCGTCCGTCTCGGTAAAGGCTTGCGCCACCTGCCCGACATAGTTCGACTGCCGCGACCGATCGACCGCAATGCCGCCCATATCGCGCATGAACCGGGTCATCGGCCATTTGAACAGCGTGTGTTTACCCATGAAACTGGGCTGCATCCCGAAATGGTGCACCCCGCCGAGGAAGAACACGAAATCCCAGTTCGACGTATGCGGCGCGCCGGCGATGACACATTTTCCCACGCCGGGATGGTGCCCCTCCACCCGCCATCCTTTCCAGCGATAGAGCGTCAGCAATATCCGCCACGCAATGCGCGACAGCCAGTGCGGCCTGCGATGGGTGGCGGTGGTCAAACGACTGGAGGCCTACATCCGGAACACGCCGAACGCCGGGCGTTCGGGGATTGGTGCTTCCAGTGCCGCCGCCAGACTGAGGCCGAGCACGTCGCGGGTCTGCACAGGATCGATTACCCCATCGTCCCACAGGCGGGCGGTGGCGTAGTAGGGGTTGCCTTCGTCTTCGTATTTCTGGCGGATCGGGGCTTTGAACGCCTCTGCCTCTTCCGCCGACCATTTGTCGGCATCGCGGTGGACCGTGGCCAGCACGCTGGCCGCCTGTTCGCCGCCCATCACGCTGATCCGGGCATTGGGCCATGTGAACAGGAAGCGCGGGGCATAGGCGCGCCCGCACATCCCGTAATTGCCCGCGCCGAAGCTGCCGCCGATCACTACGGTGATCTTGGGCACTGTCGCAGTGGCCACCGCTGTCACCAGTTTGGCACCGTGCTTGGCGATTCCTTCCGCTTCGTACTTCCCGCCGACCATAAAGCCGGAGATATTCTGAAGGAACAGCAAGGGGATGCGCCGCTGGCATGCCAGTTCGATGAAATGCGCGCCTTTCTGTGCGCTTTCGCTGAACAGCACCCCGTTGTTGGCCAGGATTGCCACTGGCATGCCCCAGATATGCGCGAAGCCGCAGACCAGCGTGCTGCCGTATTGGGCCTTGAACTCGTGGAACTCACTGCCATCGACGATCCGCGCGATCACTTCGTGTACATCGTAGGGCGCGCGCACGTCTTCGGGGATCAGGGCATAGAGATCGTCGGCATCGTATTGCGGCGGGCGGGGTTCTTCGATCCGCACGGCAGCGGCGGCCTGCGGATTGTCGCCCAAATGCGACACGATATCGCGCACGATAGTCAGCGCGTGCTCGTCGTTTTCGGCCAGATGATCGACCACACCGCTTTTCTTCGCATGCAAGTCGCCGCCGCCGAGATCTTCGGCGCTGATTTCCTCGCCCGTCGCGGCCTTCACCAGTGGTGGCCCGGCGAGGAAGATCGTGCCCTGATTGCGGACGATCACTGTCTCGTCGCTCATCGCCGGGACATAGGCGCCCCCGGCGGTGCAAGAGCCCATCACGCAGGCGATCTGCGGAATGCCCAGCGCGGACATATTCGCCTGATTGAAGAAGATGCGCCCGAAGTGATCGCGGTCGGGGAACACCTCTGCCTGATAGGGCAGGTTGGCCCCGCCGCTATCGACCAGATAGACGCATGGCAGGCGGTTTTCCTGCGCGATTTCCTGTGCGCGCAGATGCTTCTTCACCGTCATCGGGTAATAACTGCCGCCCTTCACGGTGGGATCGTTGCACACGATCATCACCTGACGGCCCGATACCCGTCCGATGCCGCAGATCATCGACGCGCCGCTGACATCGCCTTCGTACATTCCGTTGGCGGCGAGCTGGCCGATTTCGAGAAACGGCGAACCGGGATCGAGCAACCGCTCCACCCGTTCGCGCGGCAACAGCTTGCCGCGCGCGACGTGGCGTTCGCGGTGCTTCTCACTGCCACCCAGCGCCGCCTGCGCCACTTTGGCGCGCAGATCGTCGGCCAGCGCCTTGTTATGCGCAAACCGGGCCTTCGCCTCGGGGTTTTCCCGGTCGAGCCTGGTGGGGAGGATGGGGGCGGTCACCCCGCTGCCCCGATCAGTTCGCGGCCGATCAGCATCCGCCGGATTTCATTCGTCCCCGCGCCGATATCGAGCAGCTTGGCATCGCGCAGATAGCGTTCGACCGGCCAGTCCTTGGTGTAGCCCGCACCGCCCAGCGCCTGCACCGCCTCTGCCGCGACCTTGAAGGCATTTTCGCTGGCCAGCAGAATCGCGCCGGCTGCGTCGAAGCGGGTGGTCTGCCCCGCGTCGCATGCTTTGGCCACGGCATAAGTATAGGCGCGCGCCGATTGCAGGGCGACGTACATATCCGCCACTTTGGCCTGCATCAGCTGGAACGTTCCGATCGGTTTGCCGAACTGTTTGCGCTCGCGGATATAGGGGATCACGGTGTCGAGGCAGGCCTGCATAATGCCCAGCTGCAATCCGGCCAGCACCACGCGTTCGTAATCCAGCCCGCTCATCAACACGCCGACCCCGCCGTGCAGCGGGCCCATCACGTTTTCTTCGGGAACGAAACAATCGTCGAACACCAGTTCGGCGGTCGGGCTGCCGCGCATCCCCATCTTGTCGATTTTCTGCCCGATACTGAAACCGGGCATGTCTTTCTCGATCAGGAACGCGGTGATGCCGCGGCTGCCGCCGTCGGGCGCGGTCTTGGCATAGACCACCAGCGTATCGGCATATGTCGCGTTGGTGATCCAGAACTTGGTGCCATTGAGCACATATCCGCCATCGGCCGCATCGGCGCGCAGCTTCATCGATACGACATCGGACCCGGCGCCCGCTTCGCTCATCGCCAGCGATCCGACGTGTTCGCCGCTGATCAGCCTGGGGAGATATTTTGCCTTCTGATCGTCGTTACCCCAGCGGCGGATCTGGTTGACGCACAGATTCGAATGCGCGCCATAGCTGAGGCCGACGCTGGCCGATGCGCGGCTGACTTCCTCCACCGCAATCACATGTTCGAGATAGCCCAGACCAAGCCCGCCCCATTCCGGCTCCACCGTCATGCCGTGCAGCCCCAGTTCACCCATCGCAGGCCACAGATCGCGCGGGAACCAGTCTTCCCGGTCAGCCTTTTCCGCCAGCGGCGCGATCTGCTCGTCCGCGAAACGTGCCGTCGTTTCGCGGATCATTTCCGCATTCTCGCCAAGCTGAAAATCAAATTCCGGGGTCGCGCGCAATGTCTCTCTCCTCTGGCCGACCCGCATAGCCGAGGGATGGTTACAATGGCAATCAGTGCGGTGGGGACAGTGTGCAGGCAAGTGAAATTGTATTGAAGGTACACGGATTTAGTCTAAAACGACCGTCGGATCGTTACATGGAAAAATTAGCAAAAAACGCATGGCCAACCGGCTTGGCCCCCGACGCGACGATGTGTGGCGAGGGGCAACGCGCAGCTGTTATGGCATCGTATGGCATCGACGTACTGACCGGCGATAGCGAGTTGACGGAAATTGTCCGGTTCGCGGCAAAGCTGTTCAATGCGCCGATTGCGCTCGTCAGTCTGGTTGAACAGGAGCGGCAGCGCTTCGTCGCGCGCGAGGGGTTGGAAGAAACCGAAACTCCGCGCGATGTCAGCTTCTGCGCGCATACGATGCTTCAGGCGGAGCCGATGATCATCACCGACGCGCCAGCCGATCCCCGCTTTGCCGACAATGCGCTGGTCACCGGGCCGATGCATCTGCGGTTCTATGCCGGGGTGCCGCTGGTATCGGAAGAAGGGGCGCCGCTGGGCGCGCTGTGTGTGATCGATCGGGTCGCGCGACCCGGTGGATTGAGCGACTTGCAGATCGAAGGGATGCAGGTGCTGGCGGCGGCGGTGATGCGCCGTCTCAGCGCGCGGCGTTCCAATCTGGAGTCGCTGCGCCAGTTACAGATCAGCGAAGAACGGTTCCGCCTGCTTGCGGATTCGATGCCCGATATCGCCTTTACCTGCACCGCCGATGGACAGTTCGATTATTACAATCGGCGGTTTTATGAATATACCGGTGTCGAACCGGGCTTTCATGAAGGCGGTGTCGGCACGCTGGTTCACGAAAGCGACCGGGAAAGCGCGGTCCGGCAATGGGAGCGCGCGCAGGAAATCGGTGAGCCGTATCAGCACGAACACCGTCTGCGCCGGGCCGATGGCGAATACCGCTGGATGCTGGTCCGCGCTCTGCCGCTAAAGGATGCAGGTGGCAATGTTGTGCGCTGGTCGGGGACAATCACCGATATCGACGATAGCCGCCGCCTGTCGGACAATCGCGATCTGCTGGCCCGCGAACTGTCGCACCGGATCAAGAATATCTTTGCGGTGGTTGCGGGGCTGGTGTCGATTCGCGCGCGGCGCCACCCGGAAGCAACGGCATTTGCGGAAGATTTGATTGCAGCAATTCGTACTCTGGGCCGGGCACACGATTTTGTGCGTCCGATAGAGGGGGCAAAGGGCGATAGTCTGACCGGGCTGCTGAATGAATTGATGGCACCGTATGCCGACGAAGGCGTCCGGGTGGCGATTGCGGGCGATGATTGCGCGATTGGGCACCGGGCAGCCACTCCGCTGGCGCTGGTGTTTCACGAACTGGCGACCAATTCAGCGAAATACGGATCGTTATCGGCGCCAGAAGGTCGCATCTCGATTCACGTCGATTGCAGCGAAGGCAGCGAAACGACGCGGATCGCCTGGCGCGAATCCGGTGGCCCGGAAACTCGGGCGGGCAACGAAGGCTTCGGTTCGCGGCTGGTACAAATGGCCATCGAAGGGCAGTTGAACGGTTCGATGGAACGGCGCTTCGAACCGGCGGGGCTGGAAGTCGATCTGACGATCCCCACTGCCTCCATCCACGCCTGAGCGCTGGCGCCGTTTCGGTGCCGGGCTCTCTCCCACCGCAGCGGTTGTAACGGGTGCGGGCCGCGGTTCATGGATTGCCGCGTCACCTGTGGCTCCTCGCAATGACGAGGGGGTGATGAACCTCCCCCACCAACTTCGTCACCCCGGACCTGATCCGGGGTCCAGCTTCATTCAGCGCCGCGCCCGAAGAAAAGCGGGGCCCCGGATCGGGTCCGGGGCGACGTGGGTGAGGGGGATGGCGTTGGTGCTGGTGCCGGTTGGGTGCGCTGGTAGCGCCGAGGGGCGCGGGCTTTGGCTGAGAGCGGCGCGGCGGTTGGTGGCGGGCTTCGGTGTTCCTGCCATTCGCCCCATGACCAGCGATAATTCACGCCCCCTTCCACTCGTCATTGCGAACGCAGTGAAGCAATCCATGGCCTAACGGTTCTGCCCACCGCAGCGGTTGTGATGGGGCGGGCGTCGGTTCATGGATTGCCGCGTCACCTGTGGCTTCTCGCAATGACGAGGGGGTGATGAACCTCCCCCACCAACTTCGTCACCCCGGCCTTGAGCCGGGGTCCAGCTTCATTCAGCGCCGCGCCCGAAGAAAAGCGGGGCCCCGGATCGGGTCCGGGGCGACGCGGGTGAGGGGGATGGCGTTGATCTGGGGGTGCTGCGCTATGCAGTATGCCGCGCTTTGCACCACCCCCTCTATCCGCCGAACCCCGCGCCCGCTGGCCAGTCCGGTGCGGCAAGGCCCATGACTTTGAACAGGTGGCCCATCTGATCCTCCGCGATCAGCCGGTCGCGCGCGGCATGCAGTTCCGCGCGGTATTGCGGGGCGCGTTCGGATAGCGCCTGCGTGCGCGCTTCGATTCCCAGTGCGCGTAGCCAGTTGCCCTGTGTCGCTGTGCCGAGCCATGCGACATCGCGCGACCGGGCAACCCGCGCCAGCGTCGCGAAATCGACCAGAGCGGTCAGATCGGCTTCGCCCGGCGCAGCGAACGGATTGACTTTCTCGTGCGCGCGAACCGCCTGCAAAGTGCTGCCGTCGCGCCCGTCGGTATGTCCATAATCGATCAGCAGCGCGGCCCCCTGCTGCTGCGCCAGACGCCCGGCGATCTCGGACACCACCGCTGCAGCGGCGGGGCAGGTTTCGACAATGGTTCCTTCGGCTGCATCGTGCCGTTCGGGGGGCAGGGCGGCGTCCATCGGCCGATCCCCGGCGACGAACACGAAATCATCCCCTTCCAGCCCGACCATCCGTTCGCGCCAGCCGTCTGCCGTTCGCACCAGTTGCCGAATCGGCAAGGCATCGAGGAATTCGTTGCCGACGATCAGCAGCGGCCCGTCGGCGGGCAATGTGCTCAGATCGTCATGAAACTGGGCATCGGGCACAGCATTCTGCTGGGCTTTCCTGAGCAGGGGCGAGGTTTCGACAAAGTGGACCGCCGGATTCAGTCCGTGTTGCTTCATCGATCGCAGCGCATCGCTGGCCAGTGTTCCGCGACCGGGGCCGAGTTCGACGTAATGCACCTGGGCGGGCCGGCCGGCGCGCAGCCAGATGTCGGCCAGCCACAGTCCGATCAGTTCTCCGAACATCTGGCTGATTTCCGGGGCGGTGATGAAATCGCCGCCGCTGCCGAACGGATCGCGCCCCGAGTAATAGCGCGCGTTGCTTTCCGCCATATAGTGCGCGAGGCTGATCGGGCCGGTCGCGCGGATCAGGCGGCGGAATATCTCGGCCTGACTGGTCGGAACCTGCCCGTTCATGCCGTTTCTGTGCTGGCAGCCCCTTCGCCCTTCGCCGCTTGCGTGGTGCCGAGTGGCGGACGCACCAGAGCGCGAATGACCAGCGCAATGCCGATCAGAATTAGCGGCAGGGTCAGCCATTGCCCCATGCTCAGCCCGGTCTGGCGGGCGAATTCGCTGAGCTGGGCATCGGGTTCGCGGAAGAATTCGACAGTGAAACGGCCCGCCGCGATACAGGCGGTGAACACGCCGACCAGCAGGCCGGGGCGCCAGCGCGCGCGGGTTTTCCAGAACAGCGGCAGCATGATCAGGATGACCAGCAGGCCTTCCAGCGCCGCTTCGTAAAGCTGGCTGGGGTGGCGCGGCAGTTGCAGCGGATCGGTCGGGAAAATCATCGCCCACGGCACATCGGTCGGGCGGCCCCACAGCTCGCCATTGACGAAGTTAGCCAGCCGCCCGAACAGCATTCCGAAACCGACGTTGACCGCGATGTAATCGGCCACCCGGATGAATTGTAATTTGTTGCTACGGCACACCCATGCAATCGCCAGCAGCACCCCGATTGCGCCGCCGTGGAAGCTCATCCCGCCATCCCACAGGCGCAGCAGATCCCAGCTGGGGAATGCGCCGGGGGTGAAGTGGGTGAACATGCTCGGCTCTGTGCTCGACCCGCCGGTGTAGAACGCGGCATAGCCGATCCGACCGCCGAGAATAATGCCCATCGTGCAATAGAAGAACAGATCATCGACATGACGTTGCGCCAGCGGGCTGCCGGGGGCCTTGATCATTTTCGAAAGGTGCCAGTATCCCAGCACGATTCCGGCCAGATAAGCCAGCGAATAGAACCGCAGTTCAAAAAATCCGAGATCGATTCCCCTACGGAGTCCTAGGTCTTCGAAACGGATTGCCTGGGATGCGTCGGCCAGTAGTGACAGCAGCACGATTGGTCCTTAATTATGAGCGCAAGCATGGCGCGCCGGATTCCGCCGCGCTTTTGGCATAGCCCGCGTTCAGGCGAAACCCCGCATAGGGGCCGGATCGGGCAAAACCGCTGGAGAGAGGAAGAATCGTCGATGGCCACAGAGCTCGATAACGCACTGGAAAAAATCATGGACATGATCAGCGGGCCCGGCGGTCCGTTCGAGACTGTCCCGTTCGAGCGGTATGGTACGACGATTCCGGCCTTCAAGAACGCACCGCCCAGTCTGGCGCACTATTTCGCGGCCTATTGCACGCAGCATGCCGACAACACGTTCCTCGTCGATGGCAAGACCCGGCTGACTTTCGCGCAGACCTATGCCGCGGCGCAGGCAGTGGCTGCGGGGCTGATCTCCCAACATTCGATCGAGCGGGGCGACCGGGTGGGTCTTGCCGCGCGCAATTCGGCCAACTGGATCATCGCCTATATGGGGATCGTGCTGGCAGGCGGCTGTGCCACGCTGCTCAACGGGTTCTGGACCGGGGACGAACTGGCCTATGGCATCGATCTGGCGGGCTGCAAGATGGTGCTCGCCGATGCCCAGCGGGCCGAGCGGCTTGAGGGCACAGATCACAAGGCGAAGATCGTGGTGTTCGGCCACGGCGGCGAACCGGCCGACGGACTGGCCCGCGTGTGGGCCGATCCGGCCAGCGCAACGCTGCCTGAGCTGGGACCGGACGATCTGGCGACGATCCTCTACACTTCCGGCTCCACCGGCAGTTCGAAAGGGGCATGGTCCGATCATCGCGGCGTTGTTCACGGCACGATGAGCTATGTCGCGCAATCCGCGATGGCGGCTCTCCTGCTCCAGCAACGGGGCGAAGCCTCCGACTCTCAGCCGAGCGCGCTGGTCGCGGTGCCACTGTTTCATGTTACCGGCGAAGTGCCGCTGTTCCTTCAGTCGTTCGCCATCAACCGCAAGCTGGTGCTGATGCCCAAGTGGAACGCTGAAGAAGCCATGCGGCTGATGGAAGCGGAGAACGTCAGCTACTTCGTCGGCGTTCCGCTGATGAGTTACGAGATTGCAACCCATCCCGACCGCGAGAAATACGATTTGTCGGCGTGTAAGAGCTTTGCCGCCGGTGGCGCCCCGCGCCCGGTCGAACACGTCAACAAGATCAAGGAAGCCTTCCCCGGCGGTTTCCCGCTGTTGGGTTACGGCCTGACGGAAACCAATGGCGTCGGCTGCGGTAATTTCAACGAAAACTATATGGCCAAACCCGGCAGCACCGGCCGCGCCAGCCGACCCATCGTGCAGATCGCCATTCTGGATGACGATGGCAATTCGATCGATCAGGGCAAGGTGGGCGAAGTCTGTTTCCGCTCTGTGGCCAATTTCCGTGGTTATTGGGAAAATGACAAGGCTACGGAGCAGGCTATCAGTAAAGATGGCTGGTTCCGTACCGGCGATCTCGGATATCTCGATGAAGATCAGTACCTTTTTATCGTCGATAGGAAGAAAGACATCATCATTCGCGGTGGTGAAAACATCACCTGCATCGAGGTAGAGCAGGAGATTTACGCGCATCCCGATATTGCGGAATGTTCCGTCTTCGGCCTGCCCGACGAACGGTTTGGCGAAATCCCCGCAGTCGTCTATCTGCCCAAGGAAGGACGCGACGTTTCACCCGACGATCTGACTGAATTTCTTACGGAACGTCTGGCGAAGTTCAAGATCCCCGAACGCATGTGGCAGGTCGATAAACCGCTTCCCCGGCTGGGTACGCAGAAAATCGACAAGCGCACTTTACGCGCCCAATATACTGAAAAAGCGGTCGCCGCTTGATTGCACAGCGCATCCCCGGACAGCGGGCGATCATCGACCGCCGCGCTCTTGCCGGAACGATTGCCGAGCATGTCGAGGCGGATGGTGCGGCCAAGGCCCGCCCCGCTATCGTGACGGCCTTGCGCGATGCGCTGGAAAAGGGGCGCGAAGAACTGACCCGGCGGCTGGAGGAAAAGCCATCCGCCGGGCACGAAATCACTGCGGGATATGCGTTTTTAATCGACCAATTGGTCCGCACGATCCACGATCATGTGGTCGCGGATGTCTATCCGTCGGCCAACCGTTCGTCGGGAGAGCGCCTGACGATTGTGGCTGTCGGCGGATATGGCAGGGCGGAAATGGCCCCGCATTCTGATGTGGACATCGCCTTCCTCACGCCTACCCGCAACACGCCGTGGTGCGAACAAGTAATTGAAGCGATGCTCTATTACTTGTGGGATCTGGCGCTGAAGGTTGGCCATTCGAGCCGTTCGATAGACGATATGGTCCGCATGGCGCGTGGCGATCTGTCGATCCGCACGGCCTTGCTCGAAGGCCGCTATGTCTGGGGCGACGAGGCCCTGTATGACGAGGCTTCGCAGCGCTTCGCAGACGATGTCGTCAAAGGGACAGAGCGCCAGTTCGTCGCGGAAAAGCTGGAGGAGCGCAACGCACGGCACAAGCGGATGGGGGACAGTCGCTATGTCGTTGAACCCAATGTGAAAGATGGCAAAGGGGGCTTGCGCGACCTTCAGACATTGTACTGGATCGGCAAGTATATTCATAAAGTCCGCACGGCGGCGGAACTGGTCGATGTCGGCCTGTTCACTACCAACGAATATCGCAGCTTTCGCCGGGCTGAGGGCTTTATGCTGGCGGTGCGGTGTCACCTGCACACGATCACCGGGCGAGCGGAAGACCGCCTGACCTTCGATCTGCAACGGCAGGTCGCCTCGCGGATGAACTTCGCCGACCGCCCCGGCAAAAGCGCCGTCGAACGCTTCATGCAATTCTATTTCCTGCAAGCGAAGCGCGTGGGGAGCCTGACCGGCGTGTTCCTGGCCCATATCGACGAACAGTTCGCGAAAAGCCGTACGCGCAAGGGGTTGCTCGCCAGTTTCCGGCCCAAGCCGCGTATGCTGAAAGGGTATCGTGTGTTCGGCGGCAGCATTGCCGCGCCGGGCGATGACTGGTTCCGGCAGGATCCTGTAAGGCTGATCGAAATATTCCAACTGGCAGAGGCCAACGGGTTGGAAGTCCACCCCGAAACGATGCGTCAGGCGGCGCGCGATGCCGGGTATATCAAGCACGAAGTGCGTGACGATCCCCGCGCCAATGCCCTGTTTCTGGAATTGCTGACCGGGCGCAACGACCCCGAAACCGTTTTGCGGTGGATGAACGAGGCAGAAGTGTTTGGCCGGTTCGTGCCCGATTTCGGGCGGGTCAACGCGCAGATGCAGTTCGATATGTACCACCACTATACGGTGGACGAACACACGATCCGCGCCATCGGGCTGCTCAGCCGGATCGAGAAAGGGCTGCTGGATGACGATCATCCCCGCGCCACGCATCTGATCCACGAAGTTGCCAGCCGCCGTTGCGCCTATGTCGCAGCGCTGTTGCACGATATCGCCAAAGGGCGGGGAGGCGATCACTCGATACTGGGTGCAGAGGTGGCCGAGGAGCTGTGCCCGCGCTTCGGCCTTGACGATAGCGAGACTGCGCTGGTGGCATGGCTGGTGCGGCAACATCTGCTGATGAGCCGGATCGCCTTCAAACGCGACCTTACCGATCCGAAGACGATCGAAGATTTTGTTACCGAAGTTCAAAGTCTGGAGCGATTGCGCCATCTGGCGATCCTGACAGCGATCGATATCCGTGCGGTCGGGCCGGGAACATGGAATTCGTGGAAGGGCCAGCTTCTGGGTGAGCTGTACGACGCAGCGGAAGAGCGCCTGCGGCTGGGCCATATGAAGCACGGGCGCGAACAACGGGTCGCAGCCAAGAAGGCCGCCGTTTCTGAATTGCTGGGAGACAAGAAAGGCTTCCTGCGCCTCTATGGCGACCGGTTCGACGACGCCTACTGGATTGCGGAGCCGGAAGATATCATCGCGATCAACATCGTCCACTATACTGCCGCGCATGAAGTGAAAGATAACCTGTCGATCCATTGCGAGGTCGACAGGGCACGCGGGGCGACATTGGTGACGGTGATTGCCGCCGACCACCCCGGCCTGTTCTACCGCATCGCTGGCGGTATCCATCTGGCCGGGGCGAACATTATCGACGCGCGCATTCATACGACGCGCACCGGCTGGGCGGTCGACAATTTTATCGTCCAGGATATTCACGGTCGTCCGTTTTCCGAACCGGATCAGTTGCAACGCATCAAGCGCAGCATCGGCGATGCACTGGCCAACCGAATCGAACTGGTCCCGCAACTTGCGAAGCGTCCGCTGCCGCACAGCCGGGCGAAGGCATTTGACGTGCGCCCGATTGTCACGTTCGATAATCAGGCTTCTGGCCGTTTTACGGTGATCGAAGTCAACGCGCGCGACCGGGCTGCCTTGCTCAACCGCCTTGCGCGTGCGTTGTTCGAATGCAGTCTGGTGGTGCAGTCGGCCCACATCACGCATTATGGCGAGCGCGCGGCGGATACGTTTTACGTGACTGACCTCACAGGCGGAAAAGTAACGGCACCCGGTAAGCTCAAGGCAATCGAAGAGGCTCTGCTGGAAGCCGCCAGCGACGAACGGCAGGCGGAACTGGAGGGGGCGTAGAGACTGTCGGTCAGTTTTCCGGAGGGCTGACGCTTCCAACAGCGGGCAGCAGATCAGCTCCGATCCCCGAACAATGCAGTCCCCACTCGCACGTGCGTTGCGCCGAGCATGATGGCGGTTTCGTAATCGCCGCTCATCCCCATGCTGCGTCCTTCCAGTCCGTTATCGACAGTTAGTTTGTCGAGAAAGGCAAAGAAAGGGGCGGGCTCGATGTCGTGCGGCGGCACACACATCAGGCCAATCACCGGGATATCGGCGGCGCGTGCCTGCGACAGCAGAGCGGGCAGATCTGCGATCGGGCAGCCGCCCTTCTGCGGTTCTTCCCCGATATCGACCTGAACGAAGCAGGGCACCTGCTTGCCCGCCTTGTCGAATGATTTGGCCAGCGCATTCACCAGACTGGGCCGGTCGAGAGAATGGATACAATCGAACAGCGCCACGGCATCGTCTGCTTTGTTTGATTGCAACTGACCGACAAGGTGCAGCGCCAGATCGGGATATCGCTCCCTCAAGGCAGGCCATTTGGCTTGTGCTTCCTGCACCCGGTTCTCGCCAAAAACGCGCTGACCCGCGTCGAGCAGCGGCACAATTGCCTCTGCCGGATGCGTCTTGCTGACAGCGACGAGAGTGACATCGTCGACCGGACGGCGAGCGATCTTGCATGCATGGGCGATGCGGTCGTGGACGAATTGCAAGGCAGAGGCTGGGTTTTCCATCGTGGTGCGCTATAGCGGTCTGGTGCAGACACGCCAGACCCAGTTGCCCGACTTGTGGCTCTTGTCCGATGCGCGAAACGAGGATTCGCTCGAACGTGCGATTGCGGCGCTGCCGACGCGCTCTGCATTCGTGTACCGCCACTATCATCTCGATCCGCGTTCGCGGCGCGCGCGCTGGGACACGTTGTTGCCTCTGTTGCGCGCTGGCGATCATCTGGCGATCCTGTCGGGCAGCGATGACGAAGCGCAGGCGTGGGGCGCCGACGGTTCGTATGGCCCACCCGAAGGGATCGGGGAACCGCCACAGCTTCTGCGGATCGCGGCGGTGCACGATGCGTTGGAAATTGCCCATGCCAATGCCGCCGGGGCCGATGCCGTTATGCTCAGTCCGGTATTCCCCACTCGCACCCATCCCGACCGTGCCGCTTTAGGGGCAGAGAAATTTCATGCACTTGCCGCGCTGGCGGAAATGCCGGTGATTGCGCTGGGCGGAATGGATTTTCAGCGGGCGGAAGAAATCGGCTGGAACCGCTGGGCTGCAATCGATGGCTTGGGCCTGATGCAGCGCGGATAGCGATCCTCGCTCGACGAACGGCATCGCGTCGATTCTTGACGGCGAGTCCCCGGCAGGCGATGATGGCGGCAGACGTAAACGGGATCTCGCAAATGGCTTCACGTGCAATCGGCAAGACTGGCCAGACAGACTGGCGCGCGGCGTTCCGTCGCAGCTTGCGCCGTGCGAGCGAGATGATCGGTGCGGGCCTGTTGTTCGGGACGATGGTATTCCTCGCCCTTGCGATGGCGAGCTACACCCAGACCGACCCAAGTCCATCGACCGCCGCGGCGGGAACGGACATCGCCAACTGGATGGGCGCGTGGGGCGCGTGGGCATCGGAACGCATCTTTTTCCTGTTCGGCGTGTCGGGTGTCCTGATCCTGCCGCTGCTTTATGTTGGGGCACGCGCCCTGTGGCGCGATGTGGAAGAGGATAGCGTCGATAATGAAACCCGCTGGTGGCGGCCGCTTGGTCTGTTGCTGCTGGCCATGGCCCTGCTCGGTACAGTGCTGGCGCTGACGTTCGATGGCCCGCGCGGTACGCTGCCGGCATCGATGGGCGGAATTACCGGATTGCTCGGGGCGGGCGCCATTCACGGCATCGCCGGACGGTTTCCAGATGGAGCACAGGGCTGGATCATCTTCGCTGCGGCGTTGGTCGGGCTGATCGCCGGGGTGGCGCTGATTGCGCGGGTGTTCGCGCTCGACTGGGCCAAATTGCTCACGTTGCCGCGTTTCCTGACTCGAATGCCGCGCTTGCCGCGTGGGGGTGAGATTGCGGACAGCGTGGCGGCATTTGCGCCCGCTGAACGCCCGGCCAGGGCAAAGAAGCCGCGTGGAGATACCGACGAAGTGCCGCAGATCGCAGAACGTCGCGCCCCGGAAATCGTCGATCCCACGGCCCCACCCGAACGTGCCAAACCCGCCGGGAAGAAAGCGCAGAAGGACTTGTTCGCGAATTACGAACTGCCTAGTCTGGAACTGTTGGCCGAACCGCCCGCCAACAATGCACCCAAGCTCGACAAGCTGGCGCTGGAACGCAACGCCCGCCTGCTTGAGACCGTGCTCGACGATTTCAATGTGAAGGGCGAAATCACAGCCGTGCGTACCGGCCCGGTGGTGACGATGTACGAACTCGAACCGGCGCCGGGGATCAAGGCCAGTCGCGTGATCGGCCTGGCCGAAGACATCGCCCGCAATATGAGCGCGATCAGCGCGCGCGTTTCATCGATTCCCGGCAAGACGGTGATGGGCATCGAACTGCCCAACGCCGACCGGCAGATGGTGGCGTTCAAGGAGCTTGCCGCATGCGACGCCTTCGTTAATGCCAAGGGCACTCTGCCGATCATTCTGGGCAAGGATATCGCAGGTGAACCGATCGTGGCCGATCTTGCCGCGATGCCGCACTTGCTGGTCGCAGGGACGACCGGATCGGGTAAGTCGGTCGGGCTGAACTGTATTCTGCTCAGCTTGCTCTATCGCTTTACGCCGGAAGAGTGCCGCCTGATCCTGATCGATCCCAAGGTACTCGAACTCAAGAGCTACGACGATATCCCGCACTTGCTGAGCCAGGTGGTGACTGAGCCGCATAAATCGGTTCGCGCACTGAAGTGGGCGGTCGAGGAAATGGAGCGCCGTTATCGCATGATGAGCAGCATCGGCGCGCGTAATCTGGGCGGTTTTAATGAGCGTGTTCGCAATGCGCGGGCGAAGGGCAAGCCGTTGGGTCGCCGGGTACAGACCGGGTTCGACCCCGAGACGGGCGAGGAACTGTTCGAGGAAGAGCAGCTTGACTACGAAGTGCTGCCGCAGATCGTGCTGATCGTCGATGAACTGGCCGATCTGATGGTGACGGTGGGCAAGGAAATCGAAGTGCTGATCCAGCGTCTGGCGCAGAAGAGCCGGGCTGCAGGCATTCACCTGATTATGGCGACGCAACGGCCCAGCGTTGATGTCATCACCGGGGTTATCAAAGCCAACTTGCCCACACGTATTGCGTTCAATGTCACCAGCCGGATCGACAGCCGTACGATCTTGGGCGAACAGGGGGCGGAACAACTGCTGGGCAAGGGCGACATGCTGTACAAACCCAGCACCGGGGCGCTGTTGCGCGTTCACGGCCCGTTCGTGTCTGACGAAGAGGTAGAGGCTGTTGCCGACCACTGGCGTGGGCAGGGGCAACCTGACTATATCGATGCCGTAACTGAAGAGCCGGAAGACGGCGGCGGGTTCGGCTTTGACGACGAACTCACTGCATCAGACAATCCGGACGAGCGCAAGTATCGTCAGGCCTGCCAGATCGTGATCGAGAATCAGAAGGCGTCGGGTTCGTGGCTTCAACGCCAGATGGGTGTTGGTTACAACACCGCCGCCAAATGGATAGAGCGGATGGAGGAGGACGGACTTGTCGGTCCCGCAAACCATGTTGGTCGCCGCGACATCTATCGTGACAAAGATGGTAACCCGCTGTAGTAAAATAAAGATTATTGATATGGATGCTTTATCGATACTTATTGCGTAACGTCTCTGCAACACTATTTGCGATTTTTTGGGTTAATATCTCAATTAACTTCATTAAAATATGGAGCGACATTTAATTACTCTGTTCTCTTCAAGGGAACTGGGAATATAATATATGTCACGACGCTCTACTTATCTGCTTGGCGCTGCTATCTCCGTTGTTGCTTCGGTAACTGTACCCCAAACCGTGCTGGCGCAAGATAGCGCAGATCAGGCGGCCAGTTCGGCGGCCCCTGCCGGTGAAGGGGCGATTGTGGTGCTCGGCACGCGGCGGGCAGACCGCACAGTTACCGATTCCGCCTCACCGGTGGACGTGATCGGGGCGCAAGATCTGGTTGGTCAGCCAAGCGCAGATATGGTCGATGCGGTGAAGAATGTCGTGCCGTCGTTCTTTGTCGGACAAAATACCATTTCGGACGCTTCCACGTTCGTTCGCTCGGCTTCGCTCCGCGGTCTTCCGGGGGATCAGGTGCTGGTGATGATCAACGGCAAGCGGTTCAACCGTTCTTCGCTGGTACAGGTCTATGCCGGTGGCGACACCGCACTTTCATTTGGATCGCAAGGGCCGGACATTTCGTCGATCCCGTCGCTCGCCATCGCAAATTTGCAGGTTCTGCGCGAAGGTGCGACCGCACAATATGGGTCGGATGCGATCGCGGGCGTGCTGAATTTCCAGCTTCGCAGCAAGCCAGGCTTCGAAATGCAGGCGCGATATGGGCAGTATTTCGATAACGGTGGTGATGGCCAGAGCTATCAGATCGCCGGAAATTACGGGGTCGATCTCGGCTCTCGCGGGTTCATCAATCTGACCGGGGAATATAACGACAACAAGCAGACAAGCCGCGGGGTGCAGGTTCCCTCCGCGGTTTATTTTGACGACAAAAACCCCACGCTCACCGACCGGCTGCCGAATTACCCGGACCCGGTTCAAAATTGGGGATCGTCCCCCAGTCACGGTTACAAGCTGATGCTGAACGCAGCGTACGACGCGGCCGATTGGGCGCAGCTCTATGTGTTTGGCAACTATGCCAACAGCAAGGGTGACCAGAGCTTTCAGTATCGGCCTGTGTCCGACTGGGAAATGGAACGCGACAATGGCACAGACATTGCTACTGGCGGGGGCAGCGCAAATTCGGTGTTCCGCCATCCGATCTATCTGACACCGTGCCCTGATGGAAACGCGACCTGCCCGGAAGGCGGGTTTGTGAAGGACGGCAATGTCTATAACTTTTCGACCTTGTATCCCGCCGGGTTCACGCCCCGGTTTGTCGGCGAAACGACCGAAATATATGGCACAGTCGGTGCGAAGGGCGAAATCGATCAGCTGACGTGGGATTTGTCCGGCACTTGGGCGCGCCATAAGCTGGACCTGTCCATGTACAGCTCGCTCGCGCCATCTTACGGTCCGTCCAGCCAAACAGAATTCGAATTCGGGCAGTTGAGCCAGACAGAAACGAATGCGAATCTTGACCTGACTTATCCTCTGGAAGTTGGCCTTGCCAGCCCACTAACCCTGTCGGCAGGTGCGGAATATCGGAATGAAACATACGAGGCGACCGAAGGTGATCCGCAATCCTACGGGGTCGGGCCATATGGGGTTCAGGCACTTTATGTGGAAACCGCTCCCGGTGTTTTCGCGTACGACAGCGCAGTTACGATGTTTTCCGGCGCCAGTGGCTATGCTGGCACCAGCCCTCAGGCGGCAGGAAAATACTCGCAGAATAGCTATGGTGGTTATGTAGGAATCGAAGGTGACCTGACTGAAAACCTCAGTTTTGGGGCTGCCGGCCGCTATGAGCATTACGACACTTTCGGCGATGCGACGGTGGGCAAGGTCAACGCGATTTATCACCTCTCGCCCGAATTCGCGATCCGCGCGAGTTATGGCACCGGCTTCCACGCGCCATCGCCAGGACAGAACAATGTGCAAGTTCTCACCACGGCCTTCATCGGCGGGAATCAGGTGCAGACCGGCACCTATCCAGTGACGAGCGCAGCGGCACAATACTTTGGCGCAAAATCGTTAAGCCCTGAAAAGGCGACCAATTTCGGTATTGGTTTCGTGATTGAGCCGGGCAACGGCTTCACTCTCACGGCCGATGCCTACAGCATCAAGGTCAAAAATCGCATCGGATTGTCGCAGTCATTCGATGTGACAGCGGATGATGTCGCGGCAGAACCGATACTTGCCGCAGTTGGTGCAGGTGGGGCGGTTCAATACTTCACCAACGGCTTCGATACCAAGACCGTGGGTGTCGATGTGGTCGCTTCCTACAGGACGTATCTGGCAGGCGGGGCGTTGAATTTTACGCTTGCCTACAACTACAACAGAAGCCGGGTCACCGATTACGATCCGAATGTAGTTGGTAAGACCCAGTTGATCGACATTCAGTATCTGGCTCCCAATCATCGGGCGAACCTTTCAGCCAACTGGCAGCTGGGCGACTTCACGTTCAATGTGCGTGAATCGTATTACGGCGAATGGCGAAATTCGAATGATTACCCGATCCGTGAAGGCAATCTCGCGGATGGTGCGATTATCGATGGCCAGCACTTTGGCGAGAAGTTCCTGACCGATCTCGATGTCAGCTATCGCTTCATGGATCGTTACACGTTGACTGTCGGCGCAAACAATGTGTTCAACACCTATCCCGACAAAATCATGGCGACTGTGAACAATCCGATCTACACGGCGACCGGCAGTCTCGCGAATGGTTCGGTCTATCCGCGTTCGGGCGGTCCGTTCGGTATTAACGGAGGCATGTGGTACGTCCGCCTCGGCGTGAAATACTGATCCGCTGATCTTCCATCACAATTCGCGATGTGATGCTCGCTTGTAATACGGAGCCGCCCGCGTCCATTATGGGGGCGGGCGGTTTTGCGTTTCAGGTATCGCGAAGGGTTTAAAAAAAGCCCCCCACCGGCGTGGGGCCGATGGGGGTCTGATAAGGAGCGGGGCTTATTCCAGCCCTTCGGCTGTCATGATCGTGCCATCCTGAACCTTTTTGAGGTTGGCCGCCTGCACATCGTCAGGCGATGCAATAAAGCCAACTTTCGCCAGCGGTCCACCTTTGGTCCAGCTCTTGGTCCACTGGTCGATGAATTCCTTCAGGCCGGGAATGACACCAACGTGCTGCTTCTTATAGTAGACGTAGAGCGGGCGTGCGCCGGGATATTTGAAGCTGGAGATATTGTCGTAAGTGGCGTCGACGCCGTTCATCGGCAGATCCTGCAGCTTGCTCAGATTTTCCTCCAGATACGAATAGCCAAACACGCCGATCGCCTTGCGATTATTTTCGATTTTCTGAACGATGAGATTATCCTGCTCGCCGGAATCGACGTAAGCGCCATCGCTGCGTACTTCGGTGCAGACCTGAGCGAATTTGTCCTTGTCGCTTTCCTTTAACGCCTGCATTTCCGGGTTGCTTTCGCACCCTTTCTCCAGAATCAGTTCTTTTAACGCATCGCGCGTTCCGGAGGTCGAAGGCGGGCCATACATCAGGATCGGTTCGTTCGGCAGCGAAGGATCGACATCTTTCCAGGTCTTCGTCGTTTGCGCCTTGCCATAGGGTTTTGCTGCCAGCGCTTCATAAACGATCTTGGGAGTCAGGTTCATGGTGATGCCTCCCTTGCTCGACGCAAAAGCGATACCATCGAGACCGACCTGCAGTTCGATCACTTCGGTAACGCCGTTCTTCTGGCAATCTTCGAATTCCGCTTTCTTCATCCGGCGGCTGGCGTCTTCGATATCGGGCGTATTGGCGCCAAGGCCAGCGCAAAACAGCTTCATGCCGCCACCTGTTCCGGTGGATTCGATCAGCGGGCTCTTAAATTGCGGATGAGTGGCGGTGAAATCTTCGGCAACTTTCTTCGCGAATGGATAGACTGTCGAAGAGCCGACTGCGCGGATCGAGTCCCGCGTGCCGGTGCTACCGCCCGAACCGCAGGCTGTGAGTGCGAGTGCCGAGATAGCGGCGATTGCGAATGTACTGGTCGATTTCATAGCGTGAAGGCCTTTCGAAAGTCGGTCGCTTGCGCGATTAGGTCTGTAGTGTGACAGGAAAATGACGCGCGGCACGGCGCCTGCGAGTGGGGCGATCAAAAATCGATCTGGGCCCGCGCACCGATTGCATCAACGCTATAATCCCGGCTGGTGCCGGGTATAGCATGCAGGGCATCGGTGTAATCGAGCCGGGCGTAGTTGAGCAGGAACCGCACGTAGTCGATCGGTGCCCAAACCAACGATAGCTGATATCCGTTCTGTGTTCCGCCGACGATCCCCGCATCGGTGAGATCGAGGTAGTCGTAACGCAAGTTGACCTCGACTGATCCAAAGCCGCCGTTGCCAACTGGACTGGACGGTTTTGCCCGATCGAACACGCCTTTCTTGTATCGACGGGAATCACCAGGAGTCAGGAACATGCCGATTTCAGTATAGCCGCCGAAAAACGTCGGATCGCTGAGCGCGCCGGGACGGGTCAGATGCTGCCAATACCCCTCCGATGCGAAGTGGAATGGTCCGTGTATAGCCGCCGCTTCTAGTCCATATCCGATCTCGCTTTCAGCATCGAGCGCGCCGGTGTCGATGAATCTGTCTGAGGTGAAATGAACCAATGGGCGCTGGCGATAGCGAACAGTGCTCAGTTCCTGCAGGGCTGTGTAGTGCAGCGATCCGGCAAGATGCAGCTGGGTGGTGCCGATTTTGGGGAGAATAACGGCGCGACCGTCCAGCCCCCAGTTTTTATTGGACAGATCGTCGTAATTGTCGCTGAAGATTCCGCCCTGGAGCAATATGGAACCAGTTGCATATTGAAGTGCCAGCCCGACGCGCCGTTCGAAATTGAATGCATCGGTAAAGGCTGCGCGTTCCATCATCGAGGTGAAGCGACTGCTGGTGAGTTCTTCCAAACCCTGAAAATTGTTCTGCTGGCCGACTGTGACGCTTAGCCCTTTGTCCTGATAAGAGAGGATGGCATCGGTTACTTCTGTCGCTCCACCTGCAAAGTCGAGTTCCATTTTATAGCCGAACCCGCCAGGAATATCGCCTTCGACACCAAGGCGCGCGCGACGCAATTCACTGCCGAACCCATCTACTCTGCCGCTGGCAGCGGGAACGGAGGTGAAGCCAACATCGTATTGCAATCGCCCGCGCGGCTTGAAGGTCCAGCCATTGTTGTTTTCGACTTCCGGAGCCCCTTTCCATGCAATTGCGTCAGGCGGCTCGGCATTCTCGGGTGTAGATTGCGCAATGTTGCCAACAGCGGTGGTGGTCGCAGCACGCTGCTTTGCCATATCGAGCTGGGTTTCGAGGGAGTCGATACGCGCGGCCATGGCTTTTATTTGAGCCCGCATTTCCGCCAGTTCGGCACGGGTATCCTCTGATTCCTGCGCTTCGACCGGTGTGATCCATCCGATCGTGGCCGCTATAGCGAGCGCTGAAATCCCGTTCCGAATCTGCCTCACATTACAGTTCCATTGCCAGTTAATTACAATAACACGACGCCTTTATGTGCATTTTATGACGGTTACATGACTGTCTATTCGCGCGTTGAGCACCGTGTTTGAGGATCCGCCTTGCCGCCAAATTGTTACAACTGTAACGGGTGGCAACAAAGGAGAATGGTCCATGCGTATCGGCTGCCCCAAAGAGATCAAGGATCATGAGTATCGCGTTGGCTTGACCCCGGAAAGTGCGCGAGAGCTTGTCTCGCACGGACACGAGGTCTGGATCGAAACCGGTGCCGGTGCAGGGATCGGAGCTACCGATACAGAATATGTCGACGCAGGAGCGGTGATCAAAGACGGGCCGACACCTATTTTTGCCGAGTGCGAAATGGTTGTGAAGGTCAAAGAGCCGCAAGCTGTTGAGCGTAGCCAATTACGCAAGGGGCAGGTGTTATATACATATCTCCATCTCGCCCCCGATCCTGCCCAAACGGCTGATCTTCTCAAATCTGGCGTCACTGCAATCGCATATGAAACAGTCACGGGCGCGAACAATTCGCTCCCATTGCTCAAGCCGATGAGCCAGGTTGCGGGAAGAATGAGCATTCAGGCAGGGGCCAGCGCGCTGGAAAAGGCACATGGCGGGCGCGGGGTATTGTTGGGCGGGGTTCCTGGCGTGCTGCCCGGCAAAGTGGTTGTGATTGGTGGTGGTGTCGTGGGCTTCAATGCCGCTCAGATGGCGGTTGGGCTTGGTGCTGACACGACGATTCTGGATCGCGACCCGGAAGTGCTTGAACGTCTTGGAATTCATTTTGAGAGCCGGGCAAAAACGCGTTTTTCCAACACCGCTAATCTGCAGGAGGCCGTGAGCGAAGCCGATCTGGTAATCGGTGCAGTACTGGTGCCCGGAGCGGCGGCGCCGCGCCTGGTCACGCGCGAAATGCTCACTGAGATGAAGCCGGGTGCGGTGCTGGTGGATGTCGCGATTGATCAGGGTGGGTGTTTCGAAACCAGCCACCCCACCACCCATTCCGATCCCACATATATTGTTGATGGGATCGTCCATTACTGTGTTGCCAATATGCCCGGTGCAGTTGCCCGCACCAGCACTTACGCATTGAACAATGTGACCTTGCCACATGCACTGAAAATTGCCGATCTGGGCTGGCGGGAAGCCATGCGCCAGAATCCACATCTAGCTGCCGGACTAAACGTTCAGGCTGGGAACGTGATATATCGTGCCGTCGCTGAAGAACTCGGCTATGACTACGTGCCGGTATCTGAGGTAATCGAAAGTTAACCTCTAGTCTAATGAGCCTTTAAAGAGGATGGCGTTTAGATCATCCGCGTGAAAACGAGGGGGATCATTGTAGCTGTCGCAGCACTTGTGGCGTTTTGCGCTGCGCTCGCTGCTATGCATGTATCTTTTTCAAGCCAGTCTCGGGCTGGCGGATCGCAAGCACCTGATTGTTTTGCGCCCTCTTTGCCGGACGAACCTTTGGCGAAGGTGCTGGCCGATTCTGCCCGCTGGCGTTGCGATTTATCTGCTGCCAGTCTTGCGCCCAACCGCACAGTCATACGTATCCCAGTCGATCCTGACGGGACAGTACCGCGCTTTTTCTCCAGCGTGCCGATTGTCGCGGGCGATATCGTGGTGGCACTTGTCGATAAAGACAGCCGCATATTGACGGAAAAACGCTTTAGTCCCGTAGAAATCCTTGCTGCGCCGCTCGATAATCGTTTCCTGATTCCGTTGCCTGCAACGAAACGGCAAAGCAAGGCGGTGATTGTCGCTTTCGATTATCCGATCAATCCCTCTCTGTTCTTGCGTTCCCGGCTGTTGGACAGCAATCCAATAAACGAGCCCCAATCTGTTCGTCTCTTATTAGTGGTGGCCATTGTGTGTGGGCTGCTTGCGATGCCTATGGCTTACAATATCGCCTTTTATCCCGTGCTGCGGGAACGCTTTGTTGTATGGCATATAATCTTGTCTCTGGCCCTGTTGGCTCAATGCTTGCTATCCTCAGGTATTGCGATGCACTTTATCGATCTGTCGGTAGAACAGTTATTTCGCGGACAGGTGATTTCGTTCGGGATGGCTGTCGCAGCCATGTGCGCGTTTACAGAAGCATTTATCGAGCCGGGAAAATTAAACCCGGTGCTGCGTAAGATAATGCGATGGGTTCCGTTGTGGATGGTCTCAGTTGCAATGGGGCATGCTTTCTTTCCCACGGTTTTGCGCGCGATTCAGGTGAAGCTGTATTATGCCGCCTTTATTCCGGTTTTGGTGCTGTTGGTTATCTCTCTTATCAATGGTTTATATCGAGGGAGCCGTTCTGCTGAGTTGAAGCTCATCGGGCTGACGCCATTCTTTGCGATGGGCGGCATACGGCTCGTGACGATGCTATTCCCTGGCTTTAGCCCCGAAGAAGCAACGCCGATGCTCTACGTAGCAATTGTCGTCGAAGGGGCGGTCGCGACACTCGGCGTGGCGCACCGGCTTATGAATATAAAGCGCCAACGAGATGATGCCTTGGCAGAAACCCGTATCTTCGAAGACCTTGCAGAGCGTGATCCACTGACCGGCTTACTCAACCGGCGCGCTATAGAGCGCAATTTCGAACAATTGCGTGCGGAAGGGTTCAGGGTGTGTGCTCTTATCGATCTCGATTATTTCAAGTCTATCAATGACTCATATGGACATGCGAAGGGTGACGAAGTCCTTCGTTCGGTGGCAGGCGCCCTCAGGGAAGACGAAGATACCTTGGCTATACGCATGGGTGGAGAGGAATTTATGCTGCTTCTGCGAGGTTCCGATGCACGCAATCGAGCGGAAGCGCGCCGTCAGGCAATTACCCGGCATGTAGCAATCGATGTTGTTGGACTGGATCGGCCCGTTACCGCGAGCATGGGGCTGTTGGAAATGGCCGAACGGGGTCCGCAGCACGTAACATTCGAAACGCTCTATACGCGCGTTGATCGGCTACTTTACGATGCCAAGGCAGGTGGACGGAACCGCACATTTGGAGAGAAGATGGTCGTGTTTAGCGCGAGAGGCAAAGATCGCCGGACATTAAGGCGTGCCGCTTGATTATCGCTTCGTCTGACAGTTAGCTGGGTTTCCAGCCAATTTCCGCAATTCTGGCCGATTTGGGAACATCTGTCACCGCTTCGTTGATCGTCATCGTTTCGCCGGGGGCCAGTTTGGACTTGGGCGGGGCGACTTCCCAGCTATAAACGACCCGTTCCCGTGCATCGCGCAGAACGATCAGAATAGACGGGACGCGCATTGTTTCGCGACCGACATTTTTAACCGTTCCGCTGGCGCCGAAATATTCAGTGCCATTCGGCAATGTCCGCCGTTCCTGGCGGTCGGGTGGGAAGCTGAGCACAAGATCGGGCTGTCCGGCGGCGAACGTAGGCTGACTGATCGGAACCCAATCGGGTACGCCCCAATAACTCACCGCAACCACCGCCCCCAGCGCACAAGCCGCGAAAAAGGCGGCCGCGGCCGTCCATAATTTTAGCGTATTGCGTCGCGGCCTGAAGGGCGGCTCATAATCAAACTGCGACACGGCATCATCATCGTAAACTGCAACGGGTGGCGGTGGTGACGATTCGACACCCGTCGGTGCCGGTGCCACATTTTCTGGCGCAGGTGTGTCGTCTGCGTCAGATGCTGGCGGACCTTCTGCAGCAATGTCCCCGGATTTTTCGCGGGGTGAGTCGATATCCTGAGGTGTGGGCTGTTCGGTTTGTTGCGGTGCCGGTGCAGGGCGTGTTTCTGCCTGAGGCGGCGTTGTTGATTGTGATTGCGGTGTGGCCGGAGCACTCTGCGTTTCTGTTGCAATCGCAACGGCTTCCGCAGTCTGTCCTTCCTGAAACCAGCTATGTCTGCATTTCGCGCAGCGCACAGTGCGTCCTTCGACACCTATGGCGGTATCGGGCACGACATATCGCGTGGAACAAGCAGGGCAGGCGATAATCATCCTGCCTAATTCCTAGGCAAGCGTCTCGAATACAACAATAGTGACAACGGCTCAGGAACGTCGTTGATGGCTTTTTTCCACATCGAAGGGCCGCTATAGCCGCCGGGCCGATGTCCTGTGCGCTTAAATCTCCCCCGACCTGCCGGTACACCGGGCAGATACCGCGATGATCGAACGTGCGCGTGACATCGTGACGTTCGACAATGTCGGGCTGCGTTATGGGACCGACCGGGAGGTGCTGAGCGATGTCTCGTTCACGCTGCATCCGGGCAGTTTCTATTTCCTGACTGGGGCAAGTGGCGCAGGAAAAACATCGCTACTGAAATTGCTTTATCTCGCTCAGCGGCCTTCGCGCGGGGTAATCCGTCTGTTCGGTACGGATACGGTCACATTGCCGCGCAAGCGATTGCCTGCTTTCCGGCGCCGTCTGGGGGTTGTGTTTCAGGATTTCCGTCTGGTGCCGCACCTGTCGGCGTACGATAATGTCGCGCTGCCTTTGCGGGTATCCGGCGTGCGGGAGGGAGACATTGCCAAGCCAGTGAACGACATGCTTGAATGGGTGGGGCTGTCGCATCGCAGGGAAGCAAGGCCCGCGACGCTTTCGGGCGGCGAACGACAGAGGGTCGCTATCGCCCGCGCTGTGATTGGCCGCCCCGATATGCTGCTGGCTGACGAACCGACGGGTAACGTCGACCCCGAAATGGCGCTTAAGCTGTTGCGTCTGTTCGAAGCTCTCAATCGGCTTGGCACGACAGTCGTCGTTGCGACCCATGACGTACATCTGCTCCGCAAGGTTTCCGGATCGATGATTATGCGGCTCGATAAAGGGCGGCTTTCCGATCCCACCGGTGCGTTGCGTTATCCACCTCGCCGGGAGAATGCGGGATGAGTGTGGAGAAACCGCCGGTCGTCAAAGGTAGTACAGCGAAAGGGATCGCGCGTTTCGGTGGGAACCGGGCCGCTGCTCTCGTGCCTCAGGCACGTCTGGCTGGGCCGATGCCATGGGTCATGGCGATCATGATCGCGCTGACAGTGATTGCCGCAGCGGGAGGGATGGCACTGACCAACCTGACCCGCGGTGCACAAGGTGAACTCTCAGGCGCAGTGACAGTTCAGATTCTGGCTGCACAACCACAAGAAAAGGCGCGGCAGGCGGATATGGCAGAGAAAGCTCTGGCCGAATTGCCGCAAGTGACGGGACTGCGGATCGTGCCGCAGTCCGAACTCGACGAACTTTTGGAACCGTGGCTTGGTAAGAGCAGCACCGGCGATCTGGCAGTGCCGATTCCGGCACTGATCGATGTGCAACTGCGTGGTTCGGCCAGTGAAGGGCAATTGGCCGAATTGCGCGCTGCGCTTACATCTGTTGCGCCGGATGCGCGGGTCGATGCTCAGTCAGGATGGCTTCAGCCGGTATTCGGCGCGATAGAGGCGTTGCAGTGGCTGGCTCTCGCACTGGTCGCCATGCTTGCGACCATCAGTGCCGCCGCCGTCTGGCTCGCCGCGCGGAGCGCGCTGGGCAGCAATCGGGATACGATTGAAATCGTGCATCTGCTCGGTGGCACAGATGCCCAGATCGCCCGCATTTTCCAGCGTTCGATCGGATTTGATGCAGCGGCAGGGGGGGCAGTAGGGCTGGCGATCGGTATGGTGGCGTTATCTGTGCTCGGCAGCCGGTTCGCGGCGCTTGGTTCGGGCCTGATGGCAAATGGCGGGCTGCGCCCCCTGGACTGGCTGGTGATTGCAGCGATTCCGTTCGTCGGCGTCGCTATCGCAATGCTTACGGCACGCCTAACAGCTCTGGCCGCACTGAGGCGCATGCTGTGATTGTACGCTTCATCGCCTTAATATTGCTCGGCTATATGATCGGCTTCGGCGTGTTTGCGGTTGCTTTGCCGCAACCGGCGGAGGGCGGGCGTACCGATGCCATTGTTGTTCCCACCGGCTCGGCAGGCCGGATCGAACGCGGGCTGGCGGTACTCGAAAGTGGTGGCGCGCCAGCGATGCTGGTAACCGGGGTGGATCGCGAAGTAACCCGCCCGGAATTCGCCGCGCAATACTCGGTGCCTGAAAAGACGATGGAGTGCTGCGTCACCCTTGGTTTTAATGCGGTCGATACGCGCAGCAACGCCGCGGAAACGGCGGCGTGGGTTTCACGGCACGGTTATCGCTCCGTTCGACTGGTGACAGCTGACTGGCATATGCGCCGTGCAGAGGGTGAGTTGAAAGCTGCGCTCCCATCGGGTGTCACGATTATGCGCGATGCTGTGCACACGACTCCTTCGCTCCGCAACCTGTTCCTCGAATATAACAAGCTGATCGCCAGCTATCTGGCGCGGCTGATCGATATCTGAGATGCTGCATATCATGCGTGTCGTGCGTAGCCTGTTGTTCTATGTCGCATTTTATGGTGGCTCGGTGTTTGGCGTGCTGGCTGTGTTTCTGGCGCTGCCATTCGGGGCGAAGGCGTTTCGCAAGGCCATTCGGGGATGGTCCGGCTTTCATCGCAGCTGTGCGCGTATATTGCTGGGCATCGATGTGGCCGTCGAAGGCGACCCGCGGCCGCTGGAGGAGCCGGTGCTCTATGCGATGAAGCACGAAAGCTTTTACGAAGCGATCGACCTGACCATGTCGCTGCATGAACCGGGTGTTTTCGCGAAGGAAGAGTTGTTCCGTATTCCCGGATGGGGTCGTTTGGGGATCATCTATGGGCTTGTCCCCGTGGCACGGGGGCGCGGCGCCAGCACGCTCAGGAAGATGCTCTCTGCAGCCCGGCGGCTAACGGCGGAGGGCCGTCCACTCGTGATCTTTCCCGAAGGCACCCGTGTCCCGCATGGCACCCGCGTGCCGCTGCAATCGGGCTTTGCGGGGCTGTACAAGCTTGTCGGGCTGCCGGTCGTGCCGGTGGCGGTGAACAGTGGGCCATTGTATCATCGCCGGTGGAAACGCAGCGGAACGCTGACCTACCGTTTTGGCGAGCCTATCCCGCCGGGCTTGCCTCGCGAAGAGGTGGAGCAGCGGGTGTTGGATGCGATCAACGTGCTGAATCAGTGATCGCCGCGCCCGAAGTCAGGGCGGGCATCATCCTGACCCTGTTCGATAATCGACCGGCGGATTGCGCGGGTGCGGGTGAACAGGTCGAATAATGCCTGACCGTCTTCACGCCGGATCGCACGCTGTAATGCAGTCAGATCCTCCGTGAAACGGCCCAGCATTTCCAGCACGGCTTCACGATTGGTCAGGAAAACGTCGCGCCACATCGTTGGATCGCTTGCTGCAATACGGGTGAAGTCGCGGAAGCCGCCAGCGGAATATTTGATGACTTCGCTACGGGTTACGTCTTCCAGATCGGAGGCTGTGCCCACAATGGTATAAGCGATCAGGTGCGGAATATGGCTGGTGACCGCCAGGACCAGATCGTGATGCGCGGCATCCATCAGTTCGACCTTGGCGCCGAGCGCTTCCCAGAATGCCGAAACCTCCGCAATCGCATCGGGATCGGTGCCTTCTGGTGGAGTCAGAATACACCAGCGCTGGCGAAACAATGCCGGGAAGCCCGCATCCGGCCCGCTGCGTTCGGTGCCTGCAACCGGGTGAGCGGGGACGACCGCATTGTTGGGCAGTGCTTCAGCCAATGCTTGCGAAACAGCAGCCTTCGACGATCCGACATCGCTGATGATTGCCTTAGCCGGAATGGCCGCTGCCATCTCGCGCGCAACATCGGCAATCGCGCCGACGGGCACGCAGAAAATCACCAGATCGGCATCGGCAACTGCATCGGCGGCATTATCATGCACTGTGCCAACCAGCCCGCGTTCCGCCGCGCGCTGGCGCGTTTCGGGCGATGCGTCGTAACCGGTGGTCGCGACTTGTGGCAGGTATTCCGCGATCGCCAGCCCGACAGATCCGCCAAGCAGCCCCAACCCGATGATGGCAACACGTTCTATGGTCATCACGCTGCCTCCGCCGCTTGCCGGATTGCGGTTGCCACTGCATCCATATCTTCGCGCTGACCGATGGTAATCCGCAAGGCGTGGGACAGACCCTGGCCGGGCAAGTGGCGCACGGCATAGCCCGCTTCGGCGATGGCCGACAGCGCACCTTCAGCGGTCAACACTCCTTCGAACAGGACCAGCACGAAGTTCGCCTCGCTCGGCAGCGGGCGAATGCCGTGATTGCCCAGCGCTTCCATCGCTTCGACGAAACGGGCGCGCTCGACCGCGTTTTCCTTGCGGCAACGGGCAATCCACGCGTCGTCGCCCAGCGCCGCGAGCGCGGCAACCTGCCCGTGATTGCTGACGTTGAATGCACCGCGAATGCGGTTGATCATATCGATCAGAGGTGGGGCGCCGGTTGCCCAGCCAACCCGTTCACCGGCAATGCCATATGCCTTGGAGAAAGTCCGCATTACCAGCACGTTGTTGTGTCGAATGGCCAGTTCGAATGCGCCATCGTCCACGTCCTCTGCCAGATATTCGGCGTAGGCCTGATCGACGATCAGCAATACGTCTGCCGCCAGCCCAGCATGTAGTCGGGCAATTTCGTCCGCTGGCAACCAGCATCCGATGGGGTTGTTGGGGTTGTCGACGATGATCACTCTGGTCCGTTCGGTAACAGCGGCCAGCAGATTATCGACCGACGCGGCATAATCTGCATCGTCCGCCATTACCGGCGTCGCGCCGACCTTCTGAGCCAGCAACGGATAGAGTGAAAACGAGTAGCGGGAGAACAGCACTTCGTCTCCCCGACCCGCGAAAGCCTGAACAGCGCAGTTGAGCAGTTCGCCCGATCCGGTTCCGCAAACGATACGGCCAGTGTCGATGCCATGTTTTGCGCTCAGCGCCTTGCGGAGTTCGCGCGAGTCGCCATCGGGATATCGGTTGGGATGCACGGCATTGCCCATCGCGGCATGAACCGCCGGGCTGGTTCCCAGCGGATTTTCGTTTGCCGACAGCTTGATAAGCGGCTTCCCGTCCGCGCTGGCGGACTTGCCGGGGATATAGGCGTGAATGTCCTCTATCCAGGGTTTCGGCGTGGGGCTGAGATTGGTGCTGTCTGCCATCGTGAGGCGGCGCATAGCGCGTGTGGCGGGCAAAACGAACAAATTCTGCCTTTGCCTCCCCCGTGGCTGAGTTGTTGACTTGGGCGCGGCTTCATCCCAAGCGGCGCGCACGATGGCCACTTTGTCCGCATCCAAAGCGCTTACACTTGCCGCCCCTCTGTCGCTCGACAGCGGACAGGTGCTGGAAGATGTGCAGATTGCATACGAGACCTACGGCGAACTGGCGGCAGACAAATCCAATGCCATCCTTGTTACCCATGCCCTGACCGGCGATCAGTATCTGGCGAGCAAACATCCCATTACCGGCAAACCCGGCTGGTGGGAACGGAGGGTCGGGTCGGGCAAGCCGATCGATACCAGCCGTTATTTTGTCATTTGCGCCAATGTGATAGGCAGTTGCCTCGGCTCGACCGGGCCAGCCAGCATTGCACCGGACGGGCAGCCATATGCCATGCGTTTTCCGGTGATTACAATCCGCGATATGGTGCGCGGCCTGGTTGGCCTGCTGGACGGAATGGGCATCGAGCGGCTCCACGCCATCGTGGGCGGATCGATGGGGGGAATGCAGGCGCTTAGCCTCGCCGCCAATTGGCCGGAGCGTGCCGAACGGGTGCTGGTGATCGCATCGACCAGCCGCCATTCGGCGCAAAACATCGCGTTTCACGAACTGGGGCGGCAGGCGATCATGGCCGATCCCAACTGGCAAGATGGCGATTATTACGCCAGCGGTGCCTCCCCCGATGCCGGGCTGGCGGTGGCGCGGATGGCGGCGCATATCACCTATTTGTCGGAAGACGGGCTGACCGACAAATTTGGCCGGAATTTACAGGATCGTGACACTAAATCGTTCGGCTTCGACGCTGATTTTCAAGTAGAAAGTTACCTGCGTTATCAGGGTAGCGGCTTTACCCGCCGTTTTGATGCTAACAGCTACCTATATATTACTCGTGCGATGGACTATTTTGACCTTGCAGAGGAACATGGTGGAAGGCTGGCAAATGCCTTCGCCGGATCGCAGGCGCGGTTCTGTCTGGTCAGCTTCGATAGCGATTGGCTCTATCCTACAGCGGAAAGCCGCCATGTCGTCCATGCGCTCAACGCAGCGGGTGCGGCTGTCAGTTTCGTGGAATTGAGCGCGCCGTATGGGCACGACAGTTTCCTGCTCGACGTGCCAGCGCTCGACCGGGTGGTTAAGGGGTTTCTCGAATGACGGTGCTGCGCCCCGATCTGGCGGTCATCGCGAATAAGATCGCCACCGGCTCGCGCGTGCTTGATATCGGCTGCGGTGAAGGCGAGCTGATGGAGGTTTTACGGACGCAGAAGGGGTGCGATGCGCGCGGGATGGAAATCGACCCGGTGCTGGTCGAACGCTGCGTCGCGCGCGGGTTGAGCGTGGTGCAGGGCGATGCCGACCGCGATCTGGTGGAGTATCCCGACAAGGCGTTCGATTACGCGATCCTGTCGCAAACGCTGCAAACCGCCGCCCGGCCCGACCGGATGCTGGACGAATTGCTGCGGGTGGGACGTCAGGCATTCGTCAGTTTCCCCAACTTCGCCCATTGGCGGATGCGCGCTGCGCTGGCATTTCGCGGGAGGATGCCGGTGACCCGGTATTTGCCCGTCAGCTGGTATGAAACCCAGAACATCCACAATGTCACTATCGACGATTTCCGCGAACTGATCGCGAAGCTGGGCGTCACGTGTGAGAATGCGTGGTTCTTTTCCGGGCAGCGCCAGATTGGCCCGCTGTGGGCGAACTTGCGCGCCGAATATGCCGTTTTTGAGTTGAGCCGATGACTGTTACGACCCGTTTCGCCCCTTCGCCCACCGGCACACTGCATGTGGGCAATATCCGTACCGCGCTGCATAACTGGTTGCTGGCGCGCAAGAATGGCGGGCGTTTCCTGCTGCGGATCGATGATACCGATGCCGAACGCAGCCGCGAAGAATATGTCGATGCGATCCGCGCCGATCTCGCCTGGCTGGGGCTGGATTACGATGGCGAGGAGCGCCAGTCGGCGCGGCTGGCGCAGTACGAGGCGGCATTTGCCGCGCTGAAGGATGCGGGCCGGGTCTATCCGGCATACGAAACCGCGCAGGAGCTGGAGCTGAAGCGCAAGATCGCGCTGGGCCGCGGCCTGCCGCCGATTTACGACCGCGCCGCGCTCGACCTGACCGATGCCGAACGTGCCGCGAAGGAAGCGGAAGGGATCGCCCCGCACTGGCGGTTCAAACTCGACCATGCAGAGTCGATTGTGTGGACCGACGGCATTCGTGGCGAACAGAAATTCGACGCCGCGCAGCTATCCGATCCGGTGATCCGCCGGGCAGACGGGTCGTGGCTCTACATGCTCCCCAGCGCCATCGACGATATCGAAATGGGTGTCACCGATGTCCTGCGCGGGGAAGACCATGTGAGCAACACCGCGGTGCAGATCCAGATGTTCACTGCGCTGCGCGGTGCGATGGGATCGGATGCGCCGATGCCCCGCTTCGCGCACGAGGCGTTGCTGGTCGGCAGCGAAGGCAAATTGTCCAAGCGGCTTGGCTCGCTCGGCTGTGCCGCATTCCGCGAACGGGGGATCGAACCGCAGGCGATCGTGGCTCTGCTCGCCCGCCTGGGCACCAGCCAGCCGGTCGAACCGATTGCCGATCGCCAGACGCTGATCGATACGTTCGACCTCTCTACGTTTGGCCGCGCCCCGGCCCGGTTCGACGATGGTGAGCTGGAGCGGATCAATACCGCGCTGATCCACCAGATGCCGTTCGCTCAGGTGGCAGAGCGTTTGCCCGCCGGGATCGACGAGGCAGGGTGGCACGCGATCCGGCCCAACCTGACGACAATGGCTGACGTGGCCGAATGGTGGAATCTGGTGACCGGGCCGATCACGGCACCGGACTTTTCCGAAGAAGACCGCGCCTATCTGGTGCAGGCTGCCGCAGCGCTGGATTTTTCCGGCGATGACCCCTGGCAGGCGCTGACCGGCACGCTGAAAGAGGCGACCGGCCGCAAGGGCAAGGCGCTGTTCCTGCCGCTCAGGCAAGCGCTGACAGGTATGGATCACGGCCCGGATATGAAAGAGCTGCTCCCGCTGATTGGCGAAACCGAAGCGCGGCGGCGGCTGGAGCAATCCGGCGCGGCTGGAAGCAAGTCCGCTTCATAGTTTGCTGCCCGGAGTTTTGGGTTGGCGCGATGCGGACGTGCTCCCCCGATACCCGCTCCCCGCCTGCAAAATAGCACCCCGTCGCCCCGGACCCGATCCGGGGCCCGGCTTAACCTTTCCGCGCCGTGCCCGAGGAAGCTGGACCCCGGCTCAAGGCCGGGGCGACGGTTTCGAAGAGGGTGCTTTGTGTGGTTGTGACAAAGACATGGCCCTCTCCCTCGTCATTGCGAGGAGCCGCAGGCGACGTGGCAATCCATGGGTCGCCCTTGCCTCTGCCACGACTGCCGCGATGGGTGGAGGCGTTGGGGGGCGTGTCACACGAAGACGCGAAGGCACGGAGTGGGTTTGGTTCGGAGGTAAGGTCGCACTGCCAATGGCTGGCAATACTATCGCGGGTATCCCCACCTTCGTCATTGCGAGGAGCCGCAGGCGACGTGGCAATCCATGGGGCGCCCTTGCCTCTGCCACGACTGCCGCGATGGACGGAGGCGTTGGGGGGCGTGTCACACGAAGACGCGAAGGCACGGAGTGGGTTTGGTTCGTGAGGTAAGGTCGCACTGCCAATGGCTGGTCAATACTATCGCGGGTATCTCCACCCTCGTCATTGCGAGGAGCCGCAGGCGACGTGGCAATCCATGGGGCGCCCTTACCTCTGCCACGACTGCCGCGATGGGCGGAGGCGTTGGGGGGGCGTGTCACACGAAGACGCGAAGGCACGGAGTGGATTTGGTTCGGAGGTAAGGTCGCACTGCCAATGGCTGGCAATACTATCGCGGGTATCCCCACCTTCGTCATTGCGAGGAGCCGCAGGCGACGTGGCAATCCATGGGGCGCCCTTGCCTCTGCCACGACTGCCGCGATGGACGGAGGCGTTGGGGGGCGTGTCACACGAAGACGCGAAGGCACGGAGTGGGTTTGGTTCGTGAGGTAAGGTCGCACTGCCAATGGCTGGTCAATACTATCGCGGGTATCTCCACCCTCGTCATTGCGAGGAGCCGTAAGGCGACGTGGCAATCCATGGGCCATACCTCGCCTTCATCACGACCATCGCGATTGGCGGCACCGTCAGTTCATGGATTGCTTCGCTCTGTTCGCAATGACGAACGGAGAAGTTGGCACTAGCGGGGAGGGGGCACCGGGAGGGGAGGCGATCTAAGCCTTATTTACCCCCGTATCGATCCGAGCTTAGTCCTCACGATGCTTCTTCAACTCATCCCCCGTCAGGGTGACGACGTGGAGCAGGTTGGTGCTGCCCGGTGTGCCGAAGGGGACACCGGCCAGCGCGATCAGCTTGCTGCCTGCTTCGCCAAAGCCGTGGCGCAGGGCCATGCGTTTGCCTTTGGCGATCATTTCTTCGAAGCTGCCGATGTCCTTGGTCGAAACCGCGTGAGCGCCCCACAGCAGGCATAGCCGCCGTGCGGTTCTGGCCGAGGGGGTCAGCACCAGCATCGGCACGCTGGGCCGTTCGCGGGCCACGCGGCGGGCGGTGCTGCCCGATCCGGTGAACACAGTGATTGCGCGGATCGGCACGGTATCCGCGATGGTCATGCAGGCGTGGCTCAGCGCGTCGGCCGTGGTGCGGTCAGGCGGGGTGTCGAGGAAGCGGACGCGGGCGATATAGGCATCGTCGCGTTCCACCTGTGTGGCGATCCGGTCCATGATGCCGACCGCTTCTTCCGGCCAGTCGCCCGCTGCCGTTTCGGCGCTGAGCATGACCGCATCGGCCCCGTCGTACACCGCATTGGCCACGTCCGACACTTCGGCGCGGGTCGGGGTCGGGCTTTCGATCATCGATTCGAGCATTTGTGTCGCCACGATCACCGGCTTGCCCGCCATGCGCGACAGGTTGACGATCTGTTTTTGCAGCGGTGGCACTTCTTCCGGGTCGAGTTCGACACCCAGATCGCCGCGGGCGACCATGATCCCGTCGCTCAGTTCGAGAATTTCGTTGAGCCGGTGCACTGCCATCGGCTTTTCGATCTTGGCGCAAAGGGCCGGGTGCTCCGGCCCGGTGCCACCAATCAGCTTGCGGGTTTCGGCCAGATCTTCGGGCCGCTGCACGAATGACAGGCCGATCCAGTCCACCCCTTGCGCGACAGCGAAGGCGAGATCGCGGCGATCCTTTTCGGTCAGCGCGGGGATCGGCACTTCGGCATCGGGCACGTTCACGCCCTTGCGATCGGAAATCACTCCGCCGACTTCTGCCGAGCAGAGGATTTTGTCCGCCTCCGCTTCGATCACTTTCAGGCGGATTTTCCCATCGTTGATCAGCAGGCGTTGCCCCTTGGTCAGCACACCGAACAGTTCGGGGTGGGGCAATTCAACGCGGGTTTCGTCGCCGGGTTCGGGATTGCGGTCGAGCGTAAAATGGCCCGAATGGCGGATCACCGCCTGCCCATCCTTAAACGTGCCGACGCGCAGTTTCGGCCCCTGCAAGTCAGCCAGAATTGCGATAGGGCGATGGAGCGCCTTTTCCAGTTCGCGGATCGCCCTGATCGTTGCCTCGTGCGTGGCGTGATCGCCGTGGCTCATATTCACGCGGAAGGCATCTGCCCCGGCGCGAACGAGTTTTTCCAGCATGGCCGGTTCACGGCTGGCGGGGCCGACGGTGGCGAGGATCTTGACCTTGCGCTTGCGCGGATCGAGTTTTTGCATGGAATTTGCCTATGGCAGGGCGATGCGACAATACAAGGACGTATGGTAACTATGGATACGAATTCGAATGCTGCGGTCGATTCGCTGGATCAGATCGACGATGCCGTGGCCGCTGCCGCTTTTCGCAGGCTGGTGCGCCACTTGCGCCATCGTAGCGATGCCCAGAACATCGACCTGATGGGGTTGTCGGGGTTTTGCCGCAACTGTCTGGCTGACTGGATACGCGATGCCGGTTATGCTGGCAGCAAGGACGAGGCGCGCGCGGCGATCCACGGTATGCCAATGGATGAATGGAAGGCAAAGCATCAGCGCCCCGCCACCGAAGAACAGCTCGCCCGAATGGAAGCGAGCATCGCAAAAAATCGCGCCGAATAACCGATCCGGCGGGTTTCGCACTGCCGCTGCCGCCGCTATCGAGCGGGCAATCTGATTCTTACTATTCCTGACGGAGCATTATAATGGCCGAAGCCACCGACGACCGCCTGCGCCTGCTGATCGAGCGTATCGAACGCCTCGAAGAAGAAAAGAAAGGCGTCGCCGACGATATCCGCGATGTCTATGCAGAGGCCAAGGCAGTCGGCTATGATCCCAAGATCATGCGGCAAGTCGTGCGCCTGCGGAAGATGAAGCCCGACGACCGTAACGAAATGGAAATGGTGCTCGATACTTATAAGGCGGCGCTCGGCCTCGGCTGATCGCTCTAACCGGACGGAGACATACGATGGCCAGTCCCTGGAACAATGAAACCGACGGGGGCGGCATGATCGTCTCCACTACCACACTGATCGAAGGGCGACCTGTGCGCTCCTACCGCGGGATCGTGACCGGTGAAGTGATCGTGGGCGCGAATATCGTGCGCGATCTGTTTGCCTCGATCACCGATCTGGTCGGCGGGCGTTCGGGCAAGTACGAAGAAGTGCTCGCCCGCGCCCGGAAAGAGGCGATTGCGGAAATGAAGGCCGAAGCGCTGGCGCTGGGCGCGAATGCCGTGATCGGCGTGGATATCGATTACGAAGTGCTGGGCAAGACCGGTTCGATGCTGATGGTGTCCGTCAGCGGGACTGCGGTTTCGGTATAATCGCTGTTCGGCCAGGGTGACCAGGTGCCTGCAATATCAGGCGCCCACCCCTCCGCCGAACAGGACCAGCGAAATGAACAGCGCGTTATGCAGGGCATGCATCAGCACCGATGCCCAAAGCCCGCGATTGGCCCGCAGATAGCCGAGCAGCAGGCCGAGCGTGAGCTGCGGCAGAACCAGCGGCATCAGATAGAGCGTGTCGGCGCCGACGAAGTTCATCAGATGTATCGAGGCAAACGCCAGCGCGCTGAAGTAGTAGAACCAGCGAAAGTGGCGCTGGAACCAGCGCAGAGCCGGGCGGCCTCGCATCCGCCACAGCACGGCAATCGTCACCGCAATGGTCAGCAACGGTATGCCGAGCGTCACGGGCAACGCCGCGCTGCCCATTCCCTTGGGCGCGAGGACCGCTGTCAGTATCGCGCCCGCTGCCAGCACCAGCAGCGCCAGCCAGTGCCCCGCACGGCCTGACAGCCACGAACGGAAAATCGTTTCTTCCCCGATCGGCGCCAGTATGACGATAAAGCCCAGCAAAGCCGGGCCAAGCGTCATCTCGCTCAGCAGATGTTCGGGCATTTTTACGCCCGCGGCCTTGGCCGCAGCCATCCCTCCGATCAACACCGCCATCAACAGCATATCGAGCAGATAGAGCGGCAGAAGCGAGCGTATCGCGGCGCTTGGGCGGATCGTTGCGCGGTCGGGCAGAGCGGGCGAAAGCAGGAACCTGCCGAACCGGCGCCACTCGCTGAAAATCGCAGAACCGATTCCGGCCCTTGTCGGCTGCCCTTCCATGCGGCTAATGCCCCCGTCCATCTATCAGGAAATCAACACGGTCAGAACGAACCCATGGCAGGTCATTCCAAATTCAAAAACATCATGCATCGCAAGGGCGCGCAGGACAAGAAGCGTTCGGCGATGTTCTCCAAGCTGTCCCGCGAAATCACTGTCGCGGCAAAAATGGGGGCGCCCGACCCGGATATGAACCCGCGTCTGCGGCTGGCGATCAACAACGCCAAGGCGCAATCGATGCCGAAGGACAATATCCAGCGCGCCATCGACAAGGCGACTGCGAACGAAGGCGATGATTACGAAGAAATCCGTTACGAAGGCTATGGCCCCGGCGGTGTGGCGCTGATCGTCGAAGCGCTGACCGACAACCGCAATCGCACCGCGACCAACGTTCGCACCGCGTTCAGCAAGAACGGCGGCAATCTGGGTGCCAGCGGCGCGGTGAGCCACGGGTTCGAACGCAAAGGCATGATCGAATACCCGGTGAGCGTGGGTGACGAGGAAAAGGTGCTGGAAGCGGCGATCGAATCCGGGGCCGACGATGTCGAAAGCGGTGACGACGGTCACACGATCTGGACCGAAATGGAATCGCTCCACGAAGTCGCCGGTGCGCTGGAAAAGGTGCTGGGCGAAGCGGAAAACGTCAAACTGGCGTGGAAACCCAACCTGACGGTCGATGTGGACGAAGGCAGCGCGCAAACGCTGTTCAACCTGATCGACGCGCTCGACGATGACGACGATGTGCAGACGGTGTGGGGCAATTATGAAGTGTCCGACGAAGTGATGGAAAAACTCTCCTGATGTGGTCATTGCTCGCGAAGGCAATCCTCGCGGGCGCAATGATCGCGGCGATTTCGGAAATCGGGCGGCGCTTGCCGGCGACAGCGGCCATTGTCGCGTCGCTGCCGCTCGTTTCCGTTCTGGGGATGATTTTCCTCTGGCATGTCCGGCCCGACGCAGAAAACATGGCGATCCATTCGCAGGCGACGTTCTGGTACGTTCTTCCCAGCTTGCCGATGTTCCTCCTGATCCCCGCTCTGCTGCGTAACGGACTGCATTTCTGGCTGGCGCTGCTGGCCGGGTGCGTGCTGACCGTGGTGCTGTATCTGGCGATGATGCACGTCGGGTCGCGTTTTGGGCTGCGGCTGTGATCGTTCTCGGCCTCGACCCATCGCTCAGCTGTACCGGTTGGGGCGTGATCCGGGCGGAGGGCAGCCGGATTTCGCATATCGCCAACGGTCAGGTGCCGACCGATGCGAAGGCGCCGATGGCCGAACGGCTGCACCACCTGCACGATGCCATCGCCGCTGTGATTGCAACGTATCAGCCGGACCGGGTGGCGGTGGAAGAAGTGTTCAGCAACAAGAACCCGCAATCCACCCTGAAACTGGCGCAGGCGCGTGGGGCGGTGCTGGCGGCGTGTGGCCAAGCAGGCGTTGCGGTCCGCGAACATGCCGCGCGCGCGGTGAAGAAAGCGGTGGTCGGCACAGGCGGCGCCGAAAAGGCGCAAGTGCAGGCCATGCTCAAAATTCTCCTGCCCGGCGCGAAGGTCAGCGGGGCCGATGCGGCCGATGCGCTGGCAGTGGCGATTGCCGACGCCCATCTGAAAAGCGGATGAATTTTGCAAGTGATAGAAGATTTGTTGTTGCGTCGCTCCAGCCAACCTCACTAACGCCAAAATCGCCAATCGAAAAAGGCGCTTAGTGCCGGATGACGATTGCGGTGAGAGAGGCGTTGAAGCGCGATGTTCCTGGTCGTTTTTCGAAATCGAAAACGTGTCGATATCGACAGCGCGGCCTATGCTGCCGATGCCGCGGCGATGGAAACGATGGCCGCGCAACAACCCGGTTTCCGATCATTCAAGTCCTATACAGCCGAGGATGGCGAAGTGGTCGCGATAAGCGAATGGGACAGCGCGGATAATGCCCGCGCATGGGGACAGGTGAGCGATCATCGGGCGATGCAGGGCAAAGGGCGCGATCGGTACTACGCCAGTTATACCCTGTTTGCGTGCGATAATCCGCATATCCACGAATTCAGCCAAAGGGGCAGGCAATGACAATCGCGTTTTACGGTATTCCCAACTGCGACACAGTGAAGAAGGCGCGCAAGTGGCTGGACGATGCAGGCATCGCCTACACTTTCCATGATTACAAGAAAGAGGGGGCCGATCCTGCCTTGCTGCGTGCGTGGATCGCGGATGCCGGGTGGGAAGCGCTGCTGAACCGTCGCGGGACCACCTTTCGCAAACTCGAACCCGAACAGAAGGAAGGGATCGACGCGGAAAAGGCCGTCCGCCTGATGGAAGCGCAGCCTTCGATGATAAAGCGGCCGGTCGTGGTCTATCCGGGTGGTATCCTGATCGGTTTCGATGCCGATCGCTGGGCAGAGGTGCTCGGCTGAGGGGGCCTGAGTATGAGTCCCCTCGAACTGATCGGCACGGTCTTCGGGTTCATCAATATTTATCTGCTGGTTCGCCGCTCGGTGTGGAATTTCCCCGCTGCGCTGGCGATGGTGAGCTGTGTCGGCTTCGTTCTGTTCGAAGCGAGGCTCTATGCCGAAGCGGGGCTGCAGGTGTTTTTCTTCATAGTGAACCTGTGGGGCTGGTGGCTGTGGAGCCGGGTGAAAGACGCGGGCGATCAGGTGCCGGTCGGCTGGATGGGCTGGCCCGCGCGCTTCGCCTGGCTGGGGGTGACCGCAATCGCCAGCATCGCACTGGGGCTGGCGCTGCACCGCTGGACCGATGCCGCGTTGCCGATGGCCGATAGTGCTGTCGCGGGGATGAGCGTGACGGCGCAGTTGCTGCTGTCTTTCCGGCGCATCGAAAACTGGTTCCTGTGGATCGCGATCGATCTGGTGTCGATCGGGCTCTACGTGATGCGCGACCTGCCGTTGCTGGCGGTGCTCTATGTCGCGTTTCTGGCGATGTCGGTTCTGGGGCAAAGCGAGTGGACACGGGCCTATCGGCGGGAACGCAGTATGCGGCGTGAAGAGGTGGCAGTATGATCCGGGTCTGTTTTCACGGGGCCGAAAGTACGGGAAAGTCGGTGCTGGCGCGGAAACTGTCGGGCGAATTCGTTTGTCCGCTGGTGCCCGAATTTGGCCGTATCTATGCGGAAAACGTAACCACCGATTTCACGATGCCGGATCTGCTGGAGATTGCCAGCGAACAGGACCGGTTGATGCGGATTTCGTGCGAAGGGAATCCGCGGCTGGTCCTGCTCGATACCGATCCGCTGATGACGGCGGCATGGGCGCAGATGATGTTCGGTGAAATCCCCGGCGAACTGCTCGAATATGACAAGGCGGAACTGTATCTGCTTTTCTCGCCCGACGTTCCGTGGGTGGCCGATGGTACGCGATTTTTCGGCACACCTGAACTGCGGGCGCAATTCGCCGCGACGGCGGAGGCTGTGCTCCGGCAGGTGGGGGTGGTTTACGAAACCGTGTCGGGCGACTTCGCGGATCGTGAACGGCAGGCCCGCGCAGCCATTGCGCGGATGTTCGGTTGACCTGCGGGCTGGCAATGCCACAACCGCGGCTATGCGATTCTTTCCCCTCTTTGCAGCCGCTTTGATGACCGCCGCGCTTATCCCTGCGGAACCAGCGACCGCACAACTGGTTATCGGCCATCGCGGTGCCAGCGGCGAACGGCCCGAACACACGCTGGGCGCTTATGAAAAGGCGATTGACGACGGGGCCGATTATATCGAGGCCGATCTGGTCGTCACCAAAGATGGGGTGCTGGTCGCCCGACACGAAAACGATCTGACAGAGACGACCGACGTTGCCGATCATTCCGATTTCGCCAGCCGGCGCCGTGCGAAGGAAATCGACGGGCATCTGGTGAATGGCTGGTTCGCGGAAGATTTCACGCTGGCTGAACTGCGTACTTTGCGGGCGAAGGAACGGTTGCCCGGTGTCCGCCCGGCCAACACCCGTTTCGACGGGCTATGGCAAGTGCCCACTCTGGCCGAAATGGTGAAACTGGTTCGGGCGAAGCAGGCCGAGACCGGGCGCAAGATCGGGATATATCTTGAACTGAAACATCCCACCTTTCTGTTGCAGGAACAGGGCATCGATACAGTCGATTTGCTGTTGCACGAAATGCGGCAACTGGGCCTGAGCGGTAGCGATCCGGTGTTTATCGAATGCTTCGAAGTCGGCGCGTTGCAGCGGCTGAAGCAACGCAGCGAGTTCAAACTGGTGCAACTTGTCGCTCGGGAAAGCGGCCCTGCGGACGAAGCGGGAATGACCTATGCCGCGATGACCACGCCCAGCGGGCTGAAGGAAATCGCGCAATATGCCGATGCCATCGGCCCCGATCTGACAATGCTGATCGGCCCCGACGGCAAGGCCACCGCGCTGGTCGCGGATGCCCATGCGGCGGGGCTGAAAATTCACGGGTGGACCTTACGCAAGGAAAACGCCTTTCTGCCCAAGGCGCTGCAGAACGGCAGCGATCCCGCCGCCGCTGGCAACTATGCCGCTGCCTTTGCCGCGATTGCGGCAGCGGGCGTGGATGGCGTGTTCACCGATAATCCGGGCGATGCCGTGAAACTGCGCGATGGCAAATGATCGCGTCCGATGGCCCGCCCGATAGCTCGCGCGAAATGACGGACGCCGGGTGGATGCGGCAGGCGATCGCGCTCGCCGTGGCGGAAAAGGGGCGCGATCCCGCCAATACCCCGATTGCCGCGCTGGTGGTGCGCGATGGCGAAATCGTGGGGCAGGGGGTCAATCGCACCGCCGAATGCTGCGATGCCACCGCTCACGCCGAAATCGAGGCATTGCGCCATGCCGGGGCAGCGGCGGGCGAAATGCGGATCGAAGGTGCGACGCTGTATTCCACTTTGCAGCCGTGCGGCATGTGTACTTTCGCCAGCATATGGGCCGGGATCGGTCGCATCGTGTTCGGCGCCCGTCGGGAAGATGTGCACGAGATGTATTTCGAAGACCGGCATCTTTCGACGCTCGATTTCATCGCCGATGCGTACAAAGACGATATTGCGTTGCATGGCGGGGTGCTGGCGCAGGAATGCGCGCAGCTATATTTCCGCCCCGGCGATGATGTGCCGGAGAAGATGCAGGCCAACGATTGAAGTGCCTCTGCCTTATCTACGCACCGCGCTGACGATGTAGTTCAGCGACAGGTCGCCCGACAGGTGCAGGCCCTTCGCTGGCGAGAAAGCAATGCCTTGCGGCTCCCCCATCGTCAGGCCGGCATCGGCCAGCAAATCGCGCATTTCATCGGGGGTGATGAAATCGTCCCAGTGGTGTGTGCCGCGGGGGATCATCCCCGTCGCCTCTGCCGCGCCGACTAGCAACAGGCGACTGGCAGGCGTGCGGTTGGGGGTGGACAGGATCATCAGCCCGCCACCCCGATCGTTGTCGGGGGCAAGGCGTGCCGCCAGCGCAGCGACGAAGGCGGGCTTGTCCGCAACGTGTTCGATCACTTCCATCGCAGTGACGAGATCGAATGTGCCGATATTCAGCGCACCCACTTCGCCCGCGATATAGCGGATGGGCAGACCCATCCCATCGGCATGGGCGGCAGCGGCGGCGATGTTTTCCGGCGCGGCATCGACCCCGGTCACATCCGCGCCCAGCCGGGAAAGCGGTTCGCACAGTAAGCCCGCACCGCATCCGACATCGAGCGCGGCCTTGCCCGCCAGCGGCTTCGCACTGCTGCCTTGCGCGGGCCAGTGACGGTCGATCGCGGCGCGGACGAATTCCAGCCGCACCGGGTTGAGCCGGTGAAGCATGGCCGAAGACCCCTTGGGATCCCACCATTCAGAGGCGAGTCGCCCAAAATGCGCGGCCTCATCCGGTCGGATCGTTTGGCCGTCATTAGAATTCGTATCAGACAGGCTTATTGCATCGCTCATTCCACACCCCTAACAGCGCGCCGGAGCCTCTTCCAGCGGGAGATAGTTACTTGGCACGCATCGTGATGAAATTCGGCGGCACTTCAATGGCCGGGACCGAGCGAATCCGGCGTGTGGCCAATATTGTCCGCAAACAGGCGGCCAATGGCGATCAGGTCGCGGTGGTCGTTTCCGCGATGGCGGGCGAAACCGATCGTCTGGTCAATTTCTGCCGCGAGGCGAATCCGCTGTACGATCCGGCGGAATACGATGTGGTGGTCGCCAGCGGCGAACAGGTGACCAGTGGCCTGCTGGCGCTGACCCTGCAGGCGCTGGGCTGCAAGGCGCGTAGCTGGCTGGGCTGGCAATTGCCTGTTCACACCGTGGAAGCCCATGCCAAGGCGCGGATCGAAGATATCGATTCGGATGCCTTGCTGGCCAGTATGGCGGCAGGCGAAATTGCCGTGATTCCCGGCTTTCAGGGAATCGGTGGCGATGGCCGGGTGACGACTCTGGGCCGGGGCGGTTCGGATACGTCCGCTGTCGCCGTCGCGGCGGCAATCGGAGCGGACCGGTGCGATATCTATACCGACGTTGACGGTGTCTATACGACAGACCCGCGTATCGTCGCCAAGGCGCGCAAGCAGAAGGCGGTGACTTACGAGGAAATGCTGGAACTCGCCTCTGTCGGGGCGAAAGTTCTGCAAACCCGTTCGGTCGGCCTGGCGATGAAAGAAGGGGTGCGGGTGCAGGTCCTCTCCAGCTTCACTGGCGACGATGCTGTACCGGCAGACGAACTTCCCGGCACCATGATCGTGTCGGAAGAGGAAATGGAACAAATCCTGGAGGATGGCCACATGGAACGCCAGCACGTTACCGGCATCGCGCATGACAAGAACGAGGCGAAGATCATCCTTACCCGCGTGCCTGACAAGCCGGGTGCGGTGGCCAATATCTTCAGCCCGCTGGCCGATGCCAGCATCAACGTGGATATGATCATCCAGAACGTTGGCCGCGATAAGGGCGAAACCGACGTGACCTTCACTGTGCCGCAGACCGATCTGCCGCGCGCGCAGGCCCTGCTGGAAGATCGCCGCGAGGACATCGGTTTCAACCGCATCATCACTGACAGCCATGTGGCGAAGGTGAGTGTGGTTGGCGTCGGGATGAAGAGCCACGCGGGTGTTGCTTCGACAATGTTCAAGAGTCTGGCCGACCGTGGAATCAACATTCAGGCGATCTCCACCAGCGAGATCAAAGTGAGCGTGATGATCGACGAAGACGAAACCGAACTGGCCGTGCGTGTATTGCATACCGCTTATGGCCTTGATGCTGACTGATTAGAGCTACACCCAGACAATCGCTGGCGCGGATGCGATAGCGCAGCGGTCGGCCGCCTCTGGGAATATCGGGTCAACGACCGCCCTTGCCGCAGATGTCGGTAAGGGCGGTTGTCGTTTAAGCTCGCCCTCCGGCTGTCGTGGCGCTCACCACATGAAATGCAATGCCGCGCAGGTCGCAAGACCGACAGCGACGTTCATGGGCAGGCCAATTTTCAGGAAATCGGTAAAGCGATAATTGGCGGCACCATATACCAGCGTGTTGGTCTGGTATCCGATCGGCGTGGCGAAACTGGCACTGGCACCGAACATCACCGCGATCACCAGAGGACGCGGATCGTCCCCGGTTACGCTGGCCAGCCCGATGGCGATAGGCGTCATGATGACGGCGACTGCATTGTTGGTGACTACTTCGGTCAGGATCGATGTAACGGCATAGAGCATCAGCAGCAGCACGAATGGCGATGCAGAGGAAAACAACGGGCCGAGATTATCGACGATCATCTGCACCGTGCCGGCATTTTCCAGCCCTTTGCCGAATGCCAGCATCGCGAAGATCAAAACCAGCGTGTTGCCATCGATAGAGCTCCACGCTTCTTCGGGTTCGATGCAGCGGGTAAGCAAGACCATCGCCACGCCGCCAATGGCAAGCGCCTGTATCGGCATGCCGAACAGCGCGGCCAGCAGAACAACTGCCGCCAGCACAGCGATGGCCACTGGCGCTTTGGTCCGGCGGAAGGCGCGGGCGGGCGCTTCGCTGACGTCGCTCAGTCCGACATTGCTTTGCAACATCTGCGCCCCGTCGCTGCCGACAGCCAGCAACAGGCGATCGCCCGCACGACAGCGGACTTCGGCCAGTTCCGGCCCGGCCACATGGCGCGGGCGAGACAGGCCGAGAACGCGCGCCTGGATCTGCGAAAGAAGGGGGATTTCCGCCAGTCGTCGCCCGATAATCGGGTGAGAAGGGCCGATCACCGCCTCCACCAGCTTGAGATCGGCGGGCCGTTCCGGGCCGGCAGTGGCGATCCCGCCGCCGATTCCGGTCAGCCCGGTGCGGAAATCGAACTGTTCCGCCAGAGATGCCAGCTCTGCCGGACTGGCGGCGACAACCAACTGGTCGCCTTCGCTGAGAATGTGGTGTTCAAGATCGCGCCGATCGATCTGTTTGCCATGCTTGATTCCAATGACCCGCACACCGGGGCGTCGCGCAACAGCGGTCGCTCCGATTGGCGAACCGATCAGGTTGCTGCCCGGCTGCAATATCAGGTGCGACAGATAGCTGTCGCTTTCGGCGTCCTCATCCATGCTGCGGGCAGGGCGCGATGGCAGCAGGCGCGGTGCCAGCACCAGCATGAGAAGGATACCGGCCAGGCACGAGACGATGCCGACGGCTGTAATTTCGAAAATGCCGAACGGGGCCAGCCCTTTGTCGCGGGCCACGCCGTCCACCAGCAGGTTGGTCGATGTACCGATCAGAGTAAGCGTGCCGCCCAGGATCGACAGGTAGGACAACGGGATCAGCAGTCGTGTTGGGGCGATGTTCAAAACGCGGGCAAGTCGCCTGACAATCGGGATCATCACGATCACCACCGGGGTATTGTTCATGAACGCCGACGCCAGCACAGTGCCGCCGCCGATCTCGCCCAGCGCCAGTCGCGGGCGTCGCATCGTTCGGCGGATAACCCAGCCCGAAATCCCCTCCAGCGCGCCGGTGCGGAGCAGTGCCCCGGACAGTACGAACATCGCCGCTATGGTGATCGGGGCCGTATTGGAGAAGACGCCCAGCAGTTCTTTCGAATCGAGATATCCCAGAACCGTCATCGCCAGTGCGCCAACCGTTGCAATGACGACCGGGGGCCTGCGTTCGAGCAGGAAAGCGATGAACAGGGCAATCAGCAGCGCAAGCCCGATCCCGGCGGAATGCGTCTGGAGGAACGAAATCATATGCCTCGCCTACTGCAACCGTCGCCCTCCGTATATCTGCAATTTCGCGGAAGCGCGCTGGATTGACGGGCCGTCGATGCAAAGTCGCTTGCCGCGTGCCGCGCTTGGCCTTAACCGCCCGTGCGATGAGCAACTATAGCAAAACGCACGCGCTGATGCAGCGTGGCCGCGAGTTTTTGGGCACTGAACACGCGATCCTGTGCGGCGCGATGAGCTGGGTGTCCGAACGCAATCTGGTGTCCGCGATTTCCAACGCAGGCGGTTTCGGGGTGATTGCCTGTGGAGCGATGACGCCCGAATTGCTCGATACCGAGATTGCCGAAACGAAAGCACGGACGGACAAACCGTTTGGCGTCAACCTCATCACAATGCACCCGCAGCTGTTCGATCTGATCGCTGTGTGTGGGAAACATGGGGTGGGCCATGTCGTGCTGGCGGGCGGCATTCCGCCTAAGGGCAGCGTCGAAGCGATCAAGGAATTCGGCGCCAAAGTGATCGTTTTCGCGCCTACTCTGGCGCTCGCGAAAAAGCTGCTGAGGAGCGGTGGCGATGCGCTGGTGATCGAAGGGATGGAGGCAGGGGGCCATATCGGCCCGGTTTCCACCAGCGTTCTGGCGCAGGAATTCCTCCCTGTTTTGAGCGAAGACCACCTCGTATTCGTCGCGGGCGGTATCGGTCGGGGCGAAGCGATCGCGGGATATCTGGAAATGGGCGCGGTCGGCGTGCAACTCGGCACCCGGTTTGCCTGTGCCACCGAATCCATCGCGCATCCCGATTTCAAGAAGGCGTTTTTCCGTGCTGGTGCCCGCGATGCGGTGGCCAGCGTGCAGGTCGATCCGCGACTGCCGGTGATTCCGGTACGCGCGCTGAAGAACAAGGGCACCGAAGAATTTACCGCCAAGCAGCGCGAAGTCGCCGGATTGCTCGACAGTGGCGCAGTCGAAATGGCCGAAGCGCAATTGCAGATCGAACATTACTGGGCGGGTGCGCTTCGCCGGGCGGTGATCGATGGCGATATCGAAAACGGTTCGCTGATGGCGGGCCAGTCGGTCGGCATGGTCAAGGAAGAACAGCCGGTTGCGGACATTATGACGCAACTGATGGACGAATCCGAAGCGGCTTTGTCGCGGCGATAGGGTAATCGCGCTGGCGGGTGATGTGCGGGTGCGGGGGTAATTACCCGCGTTTGTTCTGGTACGTGATCCGTATCCGTACCCAGTCGCCCACTTGCGATACGCCGCCCACGCGCGGGGGACGCACTCTGAACTGCCATGCGGCCGCCAGAACTGCGCGGCCGATACCTGATCCGTTGGGCCATTCGTCTTCCAGCACGCAGTTTTCGACCCGATAATCGCGCACCGTCTGGCAGTTGATCAGCGCCCAGCCGGGGCCATTGGCGGTGGAGAGATATCCGCTCAGTTCGTCGGGATATGGCTCACGATACCATGCTGCCGCGTAGAGCGGCTGACCACCGGCGGTCGTGCCGACGCGCGGGGTATCGCCTGACGATCCCGTGTTGGGTGGGCCCATCGATCGATCGGGCGGGCCAGTCGGCAGCTTTGGCTTGATATTCGAGATATTCGACCCTGCCATCTGGTCGCGGGTGAGCGGGATCAGCGCAGCGGGCGGCGTGGTTGGCGCCGGGTTTGGAATGGGGACCGCCTGCGGTTGTGGCGGCGTCGGCTGTGGTGTGACAGGTGTGTTGGTGGCGACGCGTGGCGCGCTCTTCGCTGCCTTTTCCGGTTGCGGCGGTTCAGGGGTGTCCTTCGCCTTGTCCGGGCCGAATACGACGCTGACGAGTGTTTCGCTCATATCCGCCTGCCGATGGCTGGCGACACCCAGCGTCAGCAGCAAGGCGATAATCCCGCCTTCGATGGCAAGCGCAAGGCCAAGCCCGGTAGCGCGCCGCCGCAGGCCGGGCCAGCGGTCGTCGATCCGCTCACCTAATCGGGCAGTCAGCGCGCGCAGGGATCGGAGCATCGAATCTCAAATACGGGTGGGAGTGGGGTCGCGTCGCAACACTATAGCGCCGCAACGCGACCGATACCACGGCGGACTGCGATCAAAGCAGTTCGGACAGCATCCACAAGCCGACAGCGACGAACAACCCGGCGGCAATCCAGCGCACGACCTTCAGCGATACCCGTTCGACCAGTGCATTGCCCAGCAATACCGCCGGAACATTGGCGATCATCATGCCCAGCGTAGTGCCCGCGGCAACCGCCAGTACCGACTGGAACTGCGCGCCGAGTGCGACAGTGGCGAGCTGCGTCTTGTCGCCCATTTCGACGATGAAGAACGCAACCAATGTCGTGAGGAATGCGCCGTGGCGCGTGACCGGGCTGTCATCTTCGTCGAACTTGTCGGGGATCAGCGTCCACAGGCCCATGACGATGAAGCTGACGGCGACGGCGATGCGGAACCAGTGTGCGTCGAAGAAACCGGCGGCCAGCTCGCCCACCCATGCGGCCAGCGCGTGATTGACGATGGTCGCGAAGAATATGCCTGCAATGATTGGCAGAGGTCGGCGGAATCGCGTGGCCAGAACGATAGCCAGCAGCATCGTCTTGTCGCCAATCTCCGCCAGCGCAACGAGTGCGGTGGAGGTAGTGAAGGCTTCGAACATCGAAAAGTCTCCAGGCCGGGCGGGTCGCAAGCGCAACAGCATCGCACCCACCCGCCCGGCCTGGCGGGGGCGCAATGCCATTGGTCTCGCCCGGTGCCCACGGTGCCTGTTACGGCCCGCGTTGCTCCCCTGCCGCCATGGCCTCTCGGCCAAGTATGTTGACGGTCAGGTCCGATCCGGCATGGATCGGCGGCTACTCCCCAAAGGACAGAACGTGCGTTAGTGTAGCCCGCTCCACCTGTCCAGCCTTGTGCCTGTCTCGCTTTTCCGATCCTATATCGGCATTTCGTCCGAGGTGGACTGTGAGCAGTGCGCTGCTATCGTCGAATGGTAACAGGCTTATCTGAAAGGACCTGCCGATGTGCGATGAAACCGATCTTGCCCGATTTGCCGGACGCATCCGATCAAACGGGCTCAGTCGGCGCGGCTTCGGTGCGGCTGGAATGGCCGCCGGACTGGCGGCCTGCACACAGACAGCCACCAATGGCGCGACCGGTTCCAGCGGTTCGGCGGTGACCAACGGCGGTCTGACGGAAACAATGGTGAGCATCCCGACCGCGGATGGCGCGATGGATGCGTTCTTCGTCCATCCGGCGAAACCCGCAGCCGCGGTGATCGTGTGGCCCGATATTGCGGGCCTTCGGGATGCGTTCAAGGCGATGGCGCGGCGTCTGGCGGGGGAAGGCTATGCCGTGCTTGTCGCTAACCCGTATTACAGGGACGTGGCCGCGCCGCAATTTGCCGACTTTGCCACCTTTTTGGCCGCTGACGGGTTCCAGAAAGTGAGCGCGTGGCGGGCGAAGATGGATGCCGATGCGGTCACGCGCGACACCGAGTCTGTGGTGGCATGGCTCGATAGTCAGGGGGCCGTGGATACCGGCAAAGGTATCGGCACACAGGGCTATTGCATGGGTGGACCTTATACCGTGTGGAGCGCGGCGGCGGTTCCCGGCCGGGTCAAAGCTGCGGCCAGCTTTCACGGCGGAGGGCTGGTGCGAGAGGGTGGCCAGAGCCCGCATGCGATGTTGCCGGATACGCAGGCAGGTTTCCTGTTCGCCATCGCCCAGAACGACGATGCCAAACAGCCTGAGGCCAAGACTATCCTGCGCCAGTCGGCCGCTGCCGCAAAGCGCTCTGCCGAAATCGAAGTCTATCCTGCCGATCATGGCTGGACGGTGCCGGATTCGCCTGCATACAATCGTGAACAGGCCGAACGGGCATGGGGCAGGTTGCTCGCGCTTTATCGCACGGCTCTTGGTTGATCGAAGAAGCGGGTTACTCGTTTCGGGTGGCGATCCAACTGCCGCAAATCACCAGAACAGCGATGGAAATGAAATACCACGGTTCGCCAAGGGTGAAGTAGGTGACCACAGCGCCTGTCGCCATCGCGCCGATGGCCATCGTCTTGGCGCGGCGGCTGATTGCGCGCCGTTCGGTCCAGTCGCGCACTTGCGGCCCCCAAGAGGGGTGATCGAGAATTTTCTTTTCCCATGCCGGGTTGGAACGGGCGAAGAAATAGACCGCCAGCAACAGGAAAGGAACGGTCGGCATCAGCGGCAGAGCCGCGCCAATCGCCCCCAGCGCAACTGCGATCAGGCCAAGCGCGAGGTACAGGTGCCGCATATCATCCCGCTGCAATCCGCGCGGCGTGTTCTTTCACCAGCGCGATCATATTGGGCACCCCTTGCGTGCGATTGGAACTGAGCTGATTTTTCAGGTCGAACGGTTCGAGGGCGGCCGTCACATCCATCGCCGCGACTTCGCTTGCGGGCCGGTCCTGCACGGCGGAGATGACCAGCGCGACGATACCCTTGGTGATCGCGGCGTTGCTGTCGGCCATAAAATGGAGTTTCTCAGCATCGCCCGTGGGATAGACCCAGACCTGAGCCGAGCAACCGCGTACCAATGTGGCATCGGTCTTCAGTGCATCGGGCATTGTTTCCAGTTCACGCCCCAGTTCGATCAGCAGACGATAGCGCTCGTCCGCATCGAGGAAATCATACTCTTCGGCAATATCGCTGATTGAACGCATGAGGGGTGAGGTAGGGGTGGGCAGGCCGGAAGGAAAGAGCCTTGTGTGGTGTCCCACATTCCGAGCCTAAACGACGAGAGCGATCAATGAGGCGGTCGCACTGTAAGCGTCCGTTCCTTGTCAGCCGCCCAGCCCGCCAGGCCGGGTGAAGGCGTAATAAATTACGTAAAACCAGCTCAGAACCCCGTGGATCACCGCCCAGATAATCGATTTGTGCAGGCTCCACGAAATCGCGACTGCGAGTGCGCTGCCAAGGCCGATGCCAGCCTCTGTCGCACGGGTGGTCGGTTTGCTCACAGATCTACTCCACTGGCAATCGCTTCGAGTTTACGGATGCGTTCTTTCAGATCGGACAGTTCGATGCGGGCTGCGCCCATTGCGCTGCCTTGATCGGCTTCGGTCGGTGCGCGGACACTTGCGATGCCTCGCTCTAGCTCCCGTTCTTTCAGCGAAAGCCAGCCCTGCCATCCCTTCAGTCCGACGAAGGCGATAATCGCTACGGAAATCAGCAGGGCAGTGGAAACGATGATCTGTTCGGTCATTGTCGAAAAGCTCCCGGTGCGGGCGATCAGCGGTCGCGTAGCGCTTCGATCTCGTCGGCGACCCGACGGGAATCGAGGGCATTGCTGGAATTGGCGTCGGTCGCGATGCGTTCGAGGACACGGACCCGCTCGCGCAAATTTTCAACTTCGTGGCGCAGGGCGGCCTTTTCGGCATCGTTTGGCGGTACGGCACTGTCCCGGTGGCCGCGGTGTTCGGTGTTGTAGCGCACGATCCGCATCACTGTGAATGCGATGATTGCCACGATAGCTACAGCGGCGGAGAAGAAGCTCACTGAACCTTCTCCTTGCCATCGCGCAGTCGTTCGATCTCGTGGGTCAGGTGATAGCCGCTGTCGGTCACGATCTTTTCGACATTGGCGAGCCGGTCTTTGACGGAGCCGATTTCGGCCCGCAATTGCGCATTTTCCTGCGTCAGCAATTTCACCCGCTCTACCGCTTCGCCATCCGTCTTCGGATAGACGGCCTGACCCCATGCTCCATCGAGCGGGTAACCGTTCTTGATCCGCATCCAGGTGGTGGCGACCCAGCCGACAACTCCGGCGACTCCGACGATCATAACAAGCGGTGTGATGGTTTCAATGAGTTCGAGATTCATCACACGTTCTCCTTGCTGTGCAGTTCGTTGCGTTGCACAACGCTGGCGTCATCCACGTTCCGCTGATCGCGCAGCGCTTCGATCTGCGTGGCGACATCGTATCCCTTTTCGGTCACGATGCGTTCGAGCACTCGCACTCTGTCTTCCAGCGCCTGCACTTTGCTGGCGTACTGGGCTGCCTTTTCGGCAGTGGCGTCGGCTGTCGTGTTGACCCGTAATTCTGCCATTCTGCTCTGGTGTTTGGTCCAGATCGCGATAATGGGAATCGATAACGCGATGATCGGAATGAATACGCCGATTGTTCCTGCGTCCATGACTCATAAACTCCTTGTCTCGGACCGTTCAGCGCAGGCGCTCGATTTCAGCCGACAGGCGCGGATTGCTCGTCACGTAATATGTTTCCACATCGGCCAGACGGCGATCGATATCGCGGAAGCGGGCGCGGATTTCGCGGGCGGTTCGCTTCGGGCTCTGCCGCACGCGCTGCCAGTATTTGGTTTCTTCCTGATCGACATAGAGATGCGGCGGCTTCGTGCTCAGCAGCATCCCGGCGACGAAATAGGCAGGCAGCAGGATCGGCGCGACCGTGAACAGAAGCGCGAGGAAACCCAGCCGGACCCACAGCGCATTGACGCCTGTGTAATCGGCAATCCCGGCGCAGACACCCATCAGTTTGGCATTCTGCTTGTCGCGGTAAAGCGTGGTACGCGGGCTGGTGCTCACAGTTTGGCTCCCTTCTTTTCGGCCATCATCCGTTCGAGTTCGTTGAGCGGCTGGTTGTCAACCGCACGGTCGTGCATCAGCCGGGTGGGGTGGAAATCGGGGTTGTCGCTGGCGACCAGCCGTTCGACAGTGTCCATCCGTTCGTCCAACCGCTTGGCCAGGCTGTAGAGTTCTTCCAGTAGCACTTCGTCGTCGGTGGTAATGGTAGCGGCGGTTTTCCACTTGGTGATGTAGTGCAGTACGATCCATGGCAGGCCGATGAAAATGGCCACGATTGCCATGACAGGTTCCAGATCCATCGTTTATTCCCCCTTGATATCGGTGCTGTCGTCGCTGCTGCTCATGCCCAGCGCGCGCTTCATTTCTTCCAGTTCGGCGTCGATCTTGTCGCCGCCCGCCAATGCATTGATTTCATCCGCCAGCGTTGGCTTGCCATTGCTATCGGCGATGCTCAGGGCTTCGGCGCGGCCTTCGGCATAATCGACCCGCCGTTCGAGCTGGTCGAAGCGAGCGAGCGCTTCATCCGCGCGTTCGTTGGTCATCAGGCTGCGCAGCTTGACGCGGTTTTCTGCGCTTTCCAGCCGCGCGGCTATGGCGGTCTGGCGGCTGCGGGCTTCGCGCAGGCGGACCTGCAGCTTGTCGATATCCTGCTCGTAAGCGCGCAGGGCATCGTCGAGCACGGCGATTTCCGCCTTCAACTGCTCGCCCATGTCGGCGGCTTTCTTCTTTTCGACCAGCGCGGCCCGGGCGAGGTCTTCGCGATCCTTGCTCAGCGCGAGTTGTGCCTTCTCCGCCCAGTCGGCCTGCAACTTGTCGAGTTTGACCGTGTGGCGGTGCATTTCCTTCTGATCCGCGATCGTGCGCGCGGCGCTGGCGCGGACTTCGACCAGGGTTTCCTCCATTTCGAGGATAATCATGCGGATCATTTTGGCCGGGTCATCGGCCTTGTCGAGCATGTCGTTGAAGTTGGCCGCGATAATATCTCGTGTGCGGCTGAAGATACCCATGAAGGCGACTCCGTAGTTGGCGATGTCCCGCTGCGCGCGGGATGACTGGGTGGGAGTTGGGCTCTGGCGCAGGCGTTCGACTTCCTGTTCGATCCGGCTCAGGAAAGGGCGAGCCGGAGCGCCATCGACACGGGCGGATTCGCTCTCGGTCGAAGAGGGGGACGTGCGCTCCGGCCCAAGGGGATCGTAAGAAGTGGGGCCATTCATGCGAGGATCACCGTGTTGACCGGCGCATCTGCGGCGAAAGCGGGTGTCGCCTGAATCTGGCTGCTCAGCGCCACGAACGCGGCCATCGTCGCCACGCTGGCGAGAGCGGCCTGGCCAAGCTTGGTGCGAAGGAAACGACGGTCGAACATCTCAGCAAACTCCCTGTTGGTTACATTCCCCTAACAGCAAGGGGTGTGCCAAACGTTATAAATGGCGTAATTACAGTAACTTGATGATTTTCGACGAACGACATGTTGGTTTCAATTGCCAACAATCGGGAAATTCCACTATCTCTTGGCAAATGGAGCGGGAAAGTCAGTTTATCGGCCAGTCTGGCGCCTTCCTCGATGCGGTCGAGCGGGCCAGCCGTGCCGCGCCTATGCAGCGCCCTGTGCTGGTGATCGGGGAGCGCGGCACGGGTAAGGAACTGATTGCCGAACGTCTGCATCGTCTCTCCAACCGCTGGGACGAACCGCTTGTCACTATGAACTGCGCGGCTCTGCCGGAAACACTGATCGAAGCCGAGCTGTTCGGCCACGAGGCGGGGGCTTTCACCGGCGCTACCAAAGCGCGCGCGGGTCGGTTCGAGGAAGCCGACAAGGGTACATTATTTCTCGACGAACTGGGTACTTTGAGCATGGGCGCGCAGGAGCGCCTGCTGCGCGCGGTCGAATATGGCGAAGTCACCCGCATCGGATCGAGTCGCCCGCTGCGGGTCGATGTGCGGATCGTGGCGGCAACCAATGAGGATTTACCCGCGCTGGCGGCGCAGGGGAAATTCCGTGCCGACCTTCTCGATCGGCTCAGTTTCGAAGTTATCACTCTGCCGCCATTGCGCGTGCGGGAAGGGGACATTGGCGTACTGGCGGAGTTTTTCGGGCGGCGTATGGCGTCTGAATTGCGGTGGGCCAACTGGCCCGGTTTCGCCGGGCATGTCTGGGATCAGATGGAGCAATATCCCTGGCCCGGTAACGTGCGTGAACTGCGTAACGTGGTCGAGCGGGCAGTCTATCGTTGGGACGATCCTGAAAGCCCTGTTGGCCATGTTGTGTTTGACCCGTTCGAAAGCCCGTGGAAACCGCTGGGTGAACGCGCTGCGTCACAGCCGGAAAGTGGCGATGGCGGGGTGCAATCAGTGCCCCGCGCGCCCGATCTCGATGCTGTCGACGATCTGCGCGCTGCGGTCGAGGCGCACGAACGTCAGATCGTGGAACACGCGCTGGGCCGCAATCGCTGGAACCAGCGCCAGACGGCAAAGGCGCTGGGACTCACCTATGACCAGTTACGCCACTGCATCAAGAAACACGGGCTGAGCGACGGAGGCTGAGAGTTCTCCCCTGTGGCAGCGTGATAACCGCTTGCCTTTTTGCGGACTCGGGCCTATCTCGCCATCCATCCCGACATTGTCGTGACACTGGAGGGGCTGGCGCCGACAGGGGCCGGTCGCAAACGCCGTTGGCCATTCAGATGTCGCAATTGTCGCGTAAACGGAGATACGATGGCGGATATCGCGCGCCTTGCAGAACTGATCGAACCGGAAGCGCAGGCTCTCGGTTTTGAACTCGTGCGCGTAAAGATGATGCCTTCCGAGGCGGGCGATGGTGGCATGGCTCTGCAAATCATGGCGGAAGACCCGGCGACCGGACAACTGGTGATCGAACAATGCGCTGCGCTCAGCCGTCGGGTTTCCGATCTGCTCGATGCACGGGAAGAAGCCGGGGAAGTGCTGGTAGAAGGCGCCTATCATCTTGAAGTGTCCAGCCCCGGAATCGATCGTCCGCTGACTCGTCCGAAAGATTATGTCCAATGGGCCGGGCATGAAGCGAAGGTCAGCATGGACAAGGCGTGGGAAGGGCAGCGCAATTTGCGCGGCATTCTGAAGGGTATCGATAGCGAAACGGTCGTGATCGACGATCGTAAATCCGGTGAAACCAGCCTTCCTTTGCCGATGATCCATTCGGCCAAGCTTGTCCTGACCGATGAACTGATTGCCGCCACCCGCCCGCTGGATACAGCGGGTGCGGACGAAGAAATTATCGAAACTGTCGAAGAAGAGTGAGATCTCGCTGATGTCCAGTTCCATTTCCGCCAATAAGGCCGAACTGCTCGCAATCGCGAATTCCGTTGCCTCGGAAAAGATGATCGACAAGGCCATCGTTATCGAAGCGATGGAAGAAGCGATCCAGAAGAGCGCGCGCAACCGTTATGGTGCGGAAAACGACATTCGCGCCAAGCTCGATCCGATGACCGGCGATCTGCGCCTGTGGCGTGTGGTGGAAGTGGTTGAGGAGGTCGAAGACTACTTCAAGCAGGTTAATCTGGAGCAGGCGCAGAAACTGGAGCCGGGCTCGCAACTGGGCGACTTCATTGTCGATCCACTGCCGCCGGTCGATCTGGGCCGCATCGATGCGCAAAGCGCGAAGCAGGTTATCTTCCAGAAGGTCCGTGATGCTGAGCGTGAACGTCAGTATAACGAATTCAAGGACCGCGCTGGCGAAGTCATCACCGGCGTGATCAACTCGGTCGAATTCGGGCACGTGATTGTCAACCTTGGCCGTGCCGAAGGTGTTATCCGCCGCGATCAGCAGATCCCCCGCGAGGCTGCTCGTGTTGGCGAACGAGTGCGTGCGCTGATCACTAAGGTGGAGCGCAACAACCGCGGCCCCCAGATTTTCCTCAGCCGCGCGCATCCCGATTTTATGAAGAAGCTGTTCGCGCAGGAAGTGCCCGAAATTTACGATGGCATCATCGAAATCAAGGCGGCCGCGCGCGATCCGGGCAGCCGGGCCAAGATCGGCGTTATCAGCCACGACAGCAGCATCGACCCGGTCGGTGCCTGCGTGGGTATGAAGGGCAGCCGTGTGCAGGCTGTTGTGCAGGAACTGCAGGGCGAAAAGATCGACATCATTCCGTGGAGCGAAGACACCGCGACGTTCGTCGTCAACGGCCTTCAGCCCGCCACCGTCAGCCGCGTCGTTCTTGACGAAGAAGACGGGCGGATCGAAGTTGTTGTGCCCGATGACCAGCTTTCACTGGCTATTGGTCGCCGTGGGCAGAACGTCCGCCTCGCCAGCCAGCTCACCGGTCACCAGATCGATATCATGACCGAAGAAGAAGCCTCGGAAAAACGCAGCAAGGAATTTGCCGAACGTTCCAAGATGTTCGAGGAAGAACTCGACGTCGACGAAACGCTTAGCCAGTTGCTGGTCGCTGAAGGGTTCTCCGAACTGGAAGAAGTCGCTTACGTTCAGCTTGATGAACTGGCGACGATCGAAGGTTTCGACGAAGAACTGGCCGAAGAGCTGCAGAGTCGTGCGATCGAAGCGTTGGAACGACACGAAGCCACCGCACGTACCGAACGGCAGGAACTGGGTGTTGAAGATGCTCTGGCTGAAATCCCCCATCTCACCGAAACCATGCTGGTTACTCTCGGCAAGGCCGGGATCAAGACGCTCGACGATCTGGCCGATCTCGCAACCGATGAGCTGATTGCCAAGAAGCGCGAAGCGCCGCGTCGTCGTCAGTCAAACGATGGCCCGCCGATGCGTCGCGACCGTGGTCGCGGCGATGACAAGGGCGGTGTGCTGGGCGAATATGGCCTGAGCGAAGAACAGGGCAACGAAATCATCATGGCTGCCCGCGCCCACTGGTTCGAGGACGAGGAAGAAGCTCCCGCTGCTTCCGCCAACGAACCCGACACTCAGGAGGCCGCCGATGCGGACTCCACCCAATGAGCGCCTGACGTCCGACATCGCTGATGCCGTAGAAGGGCGGGGTGACAAACCCTTGCCCGAGCGGCGCTGCATCCTCTCCGGGGAGCATGGGCCGCGCGCACGGCTGATCCGGTTGGCGATTTCGCCGGATGGGTTTGTGCTGCCCGATCCGCATGCGAAGGCGCCAGGCCGTGGTGCATGGATCGGGGTGTCCCGCACCGAGTTGGAAGCTGCGATGGTGCCCGGTAAGGGCGGTGGCCGCTTGAAAGGGGCGCTGGCGCGCGCGTTCAAGGGCGCGCCGCTGACAGTGCCAGACGATCTGCCACAGATGATTGCCGATGCGCTGACCCGCAGCCTGCTTGACAGGCTGGGCCTCGAAATGCGCGCCGGGCACCTTATCTTGGGTTCTGACCGGATTGCCGAAGGGTGCCGTGCGGGTGCAGTGGAGTTACTGCTCCACGCCAGCGATGCCAGCATCGACGGCAGCCGCAAGCTGGATCAGGCATGGCGCGTCGGGCAAGAGCGTGAAGGCTCTGGGGAAACCGGGTTGACCTTGCCACTGGACCGAATGGCGTTGTCTGTGGCATTGGGCCGCGACAATGTCGTTCACATGGCGATTGCCGAACCTGCTGCTGCGGCACGGGTATCATTGGCGATAGAACGCCTGATGCATTTCCTGGGCGGTGAAGAAACCGCGCCGAATGGCGGAGCGCCGGACTTCCGGCAATCCGTAGCGACCGATTGATTTTGAAGGACGAAACGAGTTTTATGAGCGATAGCAACGACACCCCGCGCACCCGCAAACCGCTTGGCCTCAAGCGGTCTGTGGACGCTGGCGAGGTCAAGCAGACCTTCAGCCACGGCCGCACGAACAAGGTCGCCGTGGAAGTGAAGCGCCGCCGCAAGCTCGTAAAACCGGGCGAAGAATCGGCTGTTCCGCCGCCACCTCCTCCCCCGCCACCACCCCCTCCGCCGCCCGCGGCTGCACAGCCCGCGCCCAAGCCGGTGGCGAAGAAGCCTGCTCCGCCTAAGGAAACACCGCAGGAACGCGTCGCGCGTCTTCAGCGCGAAGCCGAGGAAGAGCGGCTGCGTCTGGCCGAAGAAGCCCGCAAACGCGACGAAGAAGAAGCCCGCAAGCGCGAGGAAGAAGAACGTCGCCGGGCTGAGGCCAATCGCGAAGCCGAAGAAGAGGCGGAGCGCAAGGCAGCTGAAGAAGCGAAGAAGGCTGCCGAAACTCCTGTCGAGCCGGAAGCCAAGCCGGAAGATGCGGCTGAAGAACCTGTATCGAAATCAACGGAATCTCCGGCTGCTGCTGCCCCTGCGCCACGCCGCTTTACGCCGGTCGCCCGGCCTGAGCCGAAGCGTCCTGAAAAGGAGGCCAAGAAGAAAGACGACAAGCGTAATGCCCGCGGTGGCACCAGCAACGATCATGACGATCGTGGCGGTGACAAACGTCGTTCGGGCAAGCTGACTGTCACTAAAGCGCTGAACGAGGATGAAGGCCGTCGCGCCCGCAGCCTCGCCGCGCTCAAGCGCGCTCGCGAACGCGAACGCCGCGCACAAGGCGGGCCGTCGAAACCGCGCGAAAAGCAGGTACGCGACGTGATCGTGCCAGAAGCGATCACGGTGCAGGAACTCGCCAATCGCATGGCCGAAAAGGGCGCCGATCTGGTGAAGGCCCTGTTCAACATGGGCATGATGGTCACCGTCAATCAGACGATCGATCAGGATACCGCCGAACTGCTGGTCGAAGAATTCGGCCACAACATCGAGCGCGTTTCCGAAAGCGATGTCGATATCGACCGGACCGAAGATCAGGATCCGGAAGAAACGCTGCGTCCGCGTCCGCCGGTTGTCACGATCATGGGGCATGTCGACCACGGCAAGACTTCGCTGCTCGATGCGCTCCGAGGCACCGATGTGGTGAAGGGCGAAGCCGGCGGCATCACTCAGCATATCGGCGCGTATCAGATCACCACCAAGGGCGGCGAGAAGATCACCTTCCTCGATACGCCGGGCCACGCGGCATTTACCGAAATGCGTGCACGCGGTGCGAATGTGACCGATATCGTTATTCTGGTGGTTGCCGGTGACGATGGGATCATGCCGCAGACGATTGAAGCCATCAATCATACCAAAGCGGCAGGCGTTCCGATGATCGTGGCGATCACCAAGAGCGATGCGGGTGAGTACAACGCGCAGAAAATCCGCGAACGCCTGCTCGAACATGAAGTGATCGTCGAAGCTATGAGTGGCGACGTGCAGGATGTGGAGGTTTCCTCCAAAACCGGCGCGGGTCTGGACGAACTGATCGAGAAGATCGCGTTGCAGGCCGAATTGCTCGAACTCAAGGCGCGGCCCGATCGCGATGCCGATGCCACCGTTATCGAAGCGAAGCTCGACAAGGGGCGTGGCCCCGTGGCGACCGTGCTGGTCACTCGCGGGACGCTCAAGCGCGGGGATACTTTCGTGGTTGGTACCGAAAGCGGTCGTGTACGCGCGCTGATCGATGACAAGGGCAAGCAGATCAAGGAAGCTGGTCCGTCTATGCCGGTCGAGGTGCTTGGCCTTGGCGGTGTGCCGCAGGCTGGCGACCAGCTCACCGTGGTCGAAAACGAACAGCGCGCCCGTGAAGTGGCCTCTTACCGTCAGGAAAAGGCCACTGAAAAGCGTACTGCTCTGGCACCGACCAGCTTTGACACGATGTTCAATACGTTGAAATCGAACGTCATCGAATTCCCGTTGGTGGTGAAGGCCGACGTGCAGGGTTCGGTCGAAGCGATCGTCAACGCACTCCACAATATCTCGAACGACGAGATCAAGGTTCGCGTGCTGCACGCTGGCGTTGGTGCGATTACCGAAAGCGACGTGACACTGGCCGCGGCGAGCAAGGCGCCGATCATCGGCTTCAACGTCCGTCCCAATCCGAAGGCTCGTCAACTGGTCGAGCGCGATAAGGTGCGGATGATGTATTACGATGTCATCTATCACCTGACCGAAGAGATCGCGAAGGAAATGGCGGGCGAGCTCGGTCCCGAACGGATCGAACACGTTGTCGGTCGTGCCCAGGTCAAGCAGGTGTTCCCTGCTGGCAAGAAGGACAAGGCCGCCGGCCTGCTGGTGGAAGAAGGCGTCATCCGCAAGGGGCTCCACGCCCGCCTTACGCGTGCCGACGTTATCGTGTCCGCTACGACCATCGCTTCGCTGCGGCGCTTCAAGGACGATGTGGACGAAGTCCGCGCTGGCCTCGAATGCGGCGTTGTTCTGGAAGATACCAACGACATCAAGGCTGGCGATCAGCTCGAAGTGTTCGAGGTGGAGGAACGCGAGCGGGTTCTTTAATCGCGGCTGCCCGTTCAGGGCGGCTGCGTTGCCAATCCCCTCCCCACGCGGGAGGGGGGAGTTGATTTATGAGTCGCCATTCGTCCACCCCCGAACAGCAATCGGTCCGTGACCTCAAGGTTGGGGAGCGGGTGCGCCATATTCTGAGCGAACTGCTCGCGCGGGGCGAAGCGCATGACGATGTGCTGACGGCGCACTCGGTCAGCGTGACCGAAGTGCGGATGACGCCGGATCTGCGGAATGCCAGTGCTTACGTGAAGCCGCTGCTGGGTAAGGATGAGGCCGAAGTGCTGAAGGCCTTGCGGACCAATACTGCGTTCTTCCAACGCGAAGTGGCCAAGCGGCTCGGTCTGAAATTTGCTCCGAAATTGCAGTTCAAGCCGGACGAGAGCTTCGATGAGGCGGATCGGATCGACAGATTGCTGCGCGATCCCAAGGTTATGCGCGATCTGGACGAGGATTGATCGCGCCCGCCTGACAAATGGCCGATGCGACCGCGAACTGTGCGGTGAGGCTGGCTGTTGAAATCCCCAACCTTGTTTGCCTCCGGCTTGTCCACGCGCCGCGTTTGGCCTTAGCTCGTCGCGCAAATGGCCAAACTCTATTTCTACTATGCCAGCATGAATGCCGGAAAGAGCAGCAACTTGTTGCAGGCCGCGTTCAATTATGGCGAACGCGATATGCGTGTCAGTCTCTGGACCGCCGCGATTGACGATCGCCCGGGGTTCGGCGCGATCAGCAGCCGGATCGGCCTGGCCAGCGATGCCCACCGGTTTGACGGAACCACCGATATTGCCGGGCGGGTGGAGGAAGATCACGCGAATGAACCGCTGCACTGTGTGCTGGTGGATGAGGCGCAGTTCCTGACCAAGGCGCAGGTGTGGCAGCTCGCGCATCTGGCGGACACAGTGGGCATTCCGGTGCTGTGTTATGGTTTGCGAACCGATTTTCAGGGCGAACTATTCGATGGCTCCGCCGCACTGCTGGGCATTGCGGATTCGCTCGTCGAACTGAAGGCGGTTTGCCATTGCGGGCGCAAGGCGACGATGAACTTGCGCGTCGATGCATCCGGCAAAGCGGTGAAACAGGGCGCGCAGACCGAAATTGGCGGCAACGACCGCTATCTTGCACTGTGTCGCAAACATTTCAGTGAGGCGCTGGGATGAGTGGCAGCGGGGAAGTGAATAGCGACGGGCTCTATGTCCCGCTCGATGATGGCGACATCCGGCTCGATCTATTGATGGATCATCACAAAGAGGCACTCCGCATGGCATGTGCGGAAGATGCCGGGATCTGGGATGTTTATCCTTTCAACTATCTTGGCGATGCCTTCGATGAACAATTTGCCCGGATGCGCGATGGTGGAATGGCGCGGCGGATTTATGCCATCGTTGCCAACGGAGAAGTAGTGGGGATGACCGGGTGGATCGCCAGTGGCGAGGCGGGCTGGTCTATTGAGATCGGTAACAGTTACATCGTTCCACGTTTACGCGGCACCGGAATTAACCACCGGATCAAGAAGCTCATGCTCGACCATGCGTTTGCAGCGGGTTTGCAACGGGTCGGTTTTAAGGTCGACGCGGTGAACCGCCGATCGTGCGCGGCTGTGCTCAAACTTGGCTGTAAAGAGGAAGGGCTTTTGCGCCGCGAGCGCCGAACCTGGACCGGGCGCGTGCGCGATACGGCGATCTTTTCGATTCTGGCCGACGAATGGACTGGTTGAGTGGCCTAAGTCACCCTATCTTCTCATCATCATGACCGAAACGCTCCAGCTTGCGCTGCTCCTGATCCCCTGCCTCATCGTCGCGATTGTGTTTCACGAAGTCGCGCACGGATACGTGGCGATGTTGCTCGGCGACCCGACGGCGAAGGAGCAGCGGCGGCTGTCGCTCAATCCCATCCGCCATGTCGACCCGGTGGGCACTCTGCTGGTGCCCGGTGCACTTGCTCTGTTCGGCGGACCGGTGTTCGGGTGGGCAAAGCCGGTGCCGGTCAATTTTCGCCGTCTGAACAATCCACGCATTGGTATGATGCTGGTCGCTGCGGCCGGGCCCGCAACCAACTTTGTGCTTGCTGCGATCGGGGCAGTTGCTCTGGGTCTTTATGCCGGATCGTTGACTGCTGCACCCGCAGGGGCGGGCGAATGGTTTGCGTCGATGATGCAGTTGTTCATTATGATCAACGTGTTCCTGGGGCTGTTCAACCTGTTGCCGATCCCCCCGTTTGACGGCTCTCATATTGTCGAGGGGTTGCTGCCACGTTCGCTTGCGCGACAATATGGGCAATTGCGCCAGTTTGGGATGCTGCTGTTCGTGGTCCTGATCGCGGCGACGTGGGCTTTCCCACAGTGGGGCCTGATCGAGAAGATTATAGGTCCGCCGGTCAATTGGATGATGGCCCACTATCTCGCGCTGGCGCAGGCGGTTGCCGGTTACTGACTTTGCAAGCTGGCGCTCAGTGCAATATGGCATGCATTGAAAGCAACGCTGTGCCCGGACCTCGCAAATAGATGGCGTGTTGATGGATCACGGGATTGCTACGAGACGGAACCCAATCGGCCAAGGAGGCCAGAGTTATGCTTTGCCGAACACTTCTTCTCCCTTTCGCTGCCTTTTTTGCTGTGGGGCTGGCTGGCGTTCCTGCGATTGCCCAAACCGAAGCAGCCAAGCCTGATGCAGAGGCCCGTGCTGTTGCGGAGCAGGAGGCAAAGATCCCGTTCGCCAACACCACGGGTATCCGTGACTGGCGTGCGGAAGGCGATTCAACGATCTATTTTCAGGACAGGCGCCGTCAGTGGTACAAGGCCACATTGTTCAGCCCGGCGCCCGATCTGCCGTTCGCCACTGCCGTGGGGATCGATACCGGTCCAATGGGTACGCTCGACAGATTCAGCAAAATCCGGATTCGGGGTGAAAGCTATGCGTTGCAGAGCTTCGTAAAGGTTGACGGCCCTCCTCCGAAGAAAGCCGATAAGAAGGAAAAGAAGAGCGACTGACCCCGCTGACAGCGCGCATTGTGCAGGCTAGGGGCGGGGGATGGACAGAACATTGCCCGCTCCGAATGGTTGGCTGATACTCGATAAACCGCGCGGGCTTGGTTCGACCCAAGCCGTGGGTGCCGTGAAACGCAACTTGCGCACGGGCGGCTATGCCAAGACCAAGGTTGGCCATGGCGGTACGCTTGATCCTCTGGCTGAAGGTGTTCTGCCGATCGCATTGGGGGAGGCGACCAAGCTGGCCGGGCGGATGCTGGACGCCAGCAAGACGTATGAATTCACTATCCAGTTTGGCGAAGAAACCGACACGCTCGATACTGAAGGGGAGGTGATTGGCCGATCCGACCATCGCCCTCCCTTGGCGGCCGTGGCGGCGGTGCTGACGCATTTTACCGGAGATATAGAGCAGGTTCCTCCCACTTATTCTGCGCTCAAAATCGATGGACAGCGGGCTTACGACCGGGCGAGGGCGGGGGAAGAAGTGACGATGAAATCCCGGGCAGTCACTATCCATTCTCTCACTATCGCGGGCGGTGGGGAGCGCGAGGCGCCGGAATCGACCTTCGCAACAAGTGCGGGCCGCCCCGATCCTTACGATCCCGGAATGCCCCTCGAACTGGCGGACAGCGTGACGCTGGTGGCGAATGTTTCGAAGGGCACGTACATCCGCAGTCTGGCACGGGACATCGCGCACGCCCTTGGAACGGTAGGTCATGTTACCTATTTAAGGCGCGTCAAGGCCGGGCCTTTTCACGAGAGCACAGCGATTTCGCTGGACTTGCTCAACGAAATCGGTAAGGGCGCGGCGCTTGAAGATCACCTCCTTCCGTTGGAGGCAGGGCTGGACGGTATCCCGGCCCATGATCTCGATCTGGAAAGTGCACAGGCGGTCCGACAGGGCCGGGTCCTTTTCGGAATGCCCTATCCTGACGGGCCGATATTTGTGCGACATGGCGGTATGCCGGTTGCGCTGATGGAGGTTTCGCAGGGGGCGGCGAAAGTCGTCAGGGGGTTCAATTTCCCGGATGCCGCGGAGTAAGAAGAATGTCGGTTACTGCCGAAAAGAAACAGGAAGTCATCAAGGACAACGCTCGTGATGCGAAAGACACGGGCAGCCCGGAAGTGCAGGTCGCGATCCTGACGGAGCGTATTCGTAACCTGACTGAACACTTCAAGGATCACCACAAGGATAACCATTCCCGCCGTGGTCTGCTGATGATGGTCAACAAGCGCCGTAGCCTGCTCGCCTATCTCAAGAAGAAAGATGTCGAGCGGTATAATGCGCTGATCGCGAAGCTGGGCCTTCGCAAATAAGAGTTTCGGAGGCGGCCCCATTGCGGGCCGCTTCTTGTATGTGGGCTGTCGTACAAGAAGTGCGGTCCACGCAAATGGGCAAAGGCTGCAATTCGGCGGCCAGGGCCTTGGGGCCAGATCAGTGCCCCACACCGGACCGGGACGGCTTACCCGGAACTAGAGGCCCCGCGAGGCAATGTGGCACGCGGGTTCAGAAGGAAAATCAATGTTCGACACGAAAACCGTATCGGTGGAGTGGGGCGGAAAGACCCTCACTCTGGAAACCGGCCGTATTGCCCGTCAGGCTGACGGTGCCGTTCTGGCCACTTATGGCGAAACCGTGGTGCTTTGCGCCGTGACCGCCGCCAAGAATGTGAAGGAAGGGCAGGACTTCTTCCCGCTGACCGTTCACTATCAGGAAAAATTCTCATCCGCCGGGCGCATCCCGGGTGGCTTCTTCAAGCGTGAACGTGGCGCGACGGAGAAGGAAACACTGACCAGCCGCCTGATCGACCGCCCCGTGCGGCCGTTGTTCCCTGAAGGCTTCTATAACGAAATCAACGTTATTGCCCAGGTCTTCAGCTACGATGGCGAATGCGAACCCGATGTGCTGGCGATGATCGCTGCATCGGCTGCGCTGACCATTTCTGGCGTACCGTTCATGGGTCCGATCGGCGCTTGCCGTGTTGGCTATGTCGATGGCGAATACGTTCTCAACCCCAAACAGAACACTGCACTGGCTGAAGATGGCCGCCTCGATCTTATCGTAGCTGCAACCCAAGACGCGGTGATGATGGTGGAATCCGAGGCGAAGGAACTGACCGAAGAAGAAATGCTCGGCGCGGTGATGTTCGCTCACGACAACATCAAGCCTGTAATCGGTGCGATCATCGATCTTGCTGAGCAGGCTGCCAATGATCCGTGGGAAATCGACGCATCGGACGATACCTCCGCGATCAAGGAAAAGCTGCGCGGCATCGTTGGTGACGATATCGCCGCTGCTTACAAGCTGACCGACAAGTCGGCCCGTTCGGATGCGCTCAACGCCGCCCGTGCCAAAGCGAAAGACGCGTTCGCAGACGAAGAACCGCAGACGCAGATGGTCGCCAACAAGGCGGTCAAGAAGCTGGAAGCGGAAATCGTCCGCGGTGCGATCATCAAGGATGGCACCCGCATCGATGGTCGCAAGCTCGATCAGGTCCGTCCGATCGAAGCGATGGTTGGCGTGTTGCCGCGCGCTCACGGTTCGTCGCTGTTCACGCGTGGTGAAACGCAGGCACTGTGTTCGACCACGCTAGGCACCAAGGATGCTGAACAGATGATCGACGGGCTCGAAGGCCTGTCTTACGAACGCTTCATGCTGCACTACAACTTCCCGCCGTATTCGGTTGGTGAAGTGGGCAGGTTCGGTGCGCCTTCGCGGCGTGATGTGGGCCACGGCAAGCTGGCATGGCGCGCGCTGCACAACGTGCTGCCCAGCCACGACGATTTCCCGTACACGATCCGCGTTCTGTCGGACATCACCGAATCCAACGGTTCCAGCTCGATGGCGACCGTATGCGGTGGCTGCCTGAGCATGATGGACGCAGGCGTTCCGATCGAACGTCCCGTGTCGGGCATCGCGATGGGCCTGATCCTCGAAGGTTCGGACTTTGCCGTTCTGTCCGATATTCTGGGTGACGAAGATCACCTGGGCGACATGGATTTCAAGGTTGCCGGAACCGAAGCGGGCATCACAAGCCTGCAGATGGATATCAAGATCGCCGGTATCACCAAGGAAATCATGGAGAAGGCGCTGGAGCAGGCGAAGGCCGGGCGCGCGCACATCCTGGGTGAAATGACCAAGGCGCTGGGCACTGCCCGCACCGACGTGTCCAAGCACGCCCCGCGTATCGAAACGATCCAGATCGACAAGTCGAAGATCCGCGACGTGATCGGCACCGGCGGCAAGGTGATCCGCGAAATCGTGGCCGAAACCGGTGCGAAGGTGGACATCGACGATGAAGGCGTGATCAAGATCTCGTCTTCCGACCTCGACCAGATCGAAGCCGCGAAGAAGTGGATTCAGGGCATCGTGGAAGAGGCCGAAGTCGGCAAGATCTACACCGGCAAGGTCGTCAATATCGTCGATTTCGGTGCGTTCGTAAATTTCATGGGTGGCAAGGACGGTCTCGTCCACGTGTCCGAAATGAAGAACGAGCGTGTCGAGAAACCGACCGACGTCGTGTCCGAAGGGCAGGAAGTGAAGGTAAAGGTGCTCGAAATCGACAACCGCGGTAAAGTCCGTCTGTCGATGCGCGTTGTCGATCAGGAAACCGGCGAAGAGCTGGAAGACACCCGCCCGCCGCGCGAACCGCGCAGCGATCGCGGTGGTGATCGTGGTGGCCGTGGCGGTGATCGCCGTGGTGGTCGCGGCCCGCGCGGTGATCGTGGCCCACGTCGCGATGGTGGTGGCGAAGGCCACGTGCCGGATTTCCTCAAGGACTAATCCGGTCGCGCTCCCCCGGATTTCAGGGGGCAAAGAAATCAAAGGGCCGTGCGGAGCAATCCGTGCGGCCCTTTCTTTTTGACCTGATTGCGATTGCCGTTCACAGCATCGCGCCATGATACCCCGCGAACATATTGCCACGGCGCAAATCCCTGGCGGCGACACGCTCGAACTCGTCCGACATGGGCGCGATTTCATCGTTATGCTCGGGCGGAACGAGCTGATGGGTACGCGGATGCAGTTCAGCGAGGAGCAACTGGCCGAACTGACGCTGGAGCGCCTCCAAACCCCTAAACCGCGCCTCTTGGTAGGGGGCTATGGGCTCGGTTTCACTTTGCGCGCGGCACTGCGTCTGATGGGGCCGCAAGGGAGCGTGACGGTGGCCGAAATCGTGCCCGATATTCTTGACTGGGCGCGGGGACCGATGGCCGAACTGACAGGCAACAGCCTGCGCGATCCACGTGCGAAGATCGAGCTATGCGATGTCGCGGCTCTGATCGACGATGCCATGGATGGGACCAGCCCACCGTATGACGCGATTCTTCTCGATGTCGATAACGGCCCGGACGGGATCGTACGGGATGGCAACGAACGGCTCTATACGCGCACAGGCATTGGCCGCGCACGTGATGCGCTGGCACCCGGTGGTTTGTTGGCGGTGTGGTCAGCCGCGCCCGATCACAAATTTGCCCGGAGGTTGAAGGACGCAGGGCTTGATGTCGAAGAGCGTACCGTTCGCGCAAGGCCCAACAACAAGGGCCCGAGACATACAATCTGGTTCGCCCGCAAGGGGCCGTAGCTTTCCCGATTTTCTGACGAGAACGCCGGCCCCTTTCCTATCCTGCCCCCATTTTATCCTGCCAGGCGCATCCGGCCCAGATAATCCTGTTTGCCAATCTGGGCGCCTTTCATCCGCAGAATGCCGTATGCGGTTGATGCGTGGAAATAGAAGTTCGGCTGACTGAAGCTGAGCAGGAAATTGTCCGCCGTAAAATCGAGGCGGAATTTGTCCTTGATTGTGAAGACCATCGGTTTGCCGATGAAGCTTTCGAATTCTTCCTCGCCCGCCGCTTCCAGCGTTTCGGTCGCAGTATCGAGCTTCGCGCGCATCGCATCGAATTCGATCGGCGGAGGGCTCATATCCGGGCTGAACTGGCCTGCACGTACCCCTTCCAGAGCCAGCGCAGTGTGGGTCGCAACGCTTTTGACCTGATAGGCAAATGGCAACATATCCTCACGCAAACATGCGCCGACCAAATCGGCAGGTGCCGTGCCGCTTTCGGCACACCATTCTTCCGCCTTGTCCACGATATGACGGGTCGCGCCAAGCATTTGCAGGGCACTGGGCACATAGGCGGCGTGAAGCGATAACGGCATGGAATTGTCCTCTCTGGCGCATATATAAAAAGGCCCGACAGCATTATGCCGCCGGGCCTGCGAATTGGTGTGTTAGCCCACGGTTTCTTACCGCACGCGTGGGCCGCCGAAAGGCAGCGGGGGCGGGGGGCGGCGTGCGCCACGCGGCAACTGTGCCTGATAGGCCCGCCCGCAGTGTTCGACGCAGTATGGGAAGCCGGGGTTCACCGCTTCACCGCAGAAATGGAAATCGGGTTCGCCGGGGTGGCCCATCGGCCAGCGGCAGACACGGTCGCTCAGGTCGAGCAAGCTGGTCTTGTCCGCGATTTCGGGGCTGGGCTTGGCCGGGACCAGGCGGCGCGGCGGAGCCGGTGGGATCGGTGCCTGCTGATCGCCAGGCCCCTGACGCAGGAACCCACCCGGACCAACCGAGACGATTTTGGACAAATCTGACGAAGGGTTGGGCATCGGCTGCGATGGTGTCGAACTGGCCGCCTTGGGCGCCGGGGTCGGGGCTGGCGTCGGTGCAGGCGGCGTGGCTGGCTGGCGCGGCGCGGCGGCGGGTGCCGCAGGCTTTGCCGCAGCAGGAGCCGTTTTCTTTGGTGCGGGCTTGGCGGTAGCAGATGGGGATTTCTTCGCTGCTTTCCCGTCACTGGCTTTCACAGGGGAAGGTCGCGATTTGAGACCAAGACGGTGCGCCTTGCCGATAACGGCATTGCGACTGACGCCGCCTAGCTGGTCAGCGATCTGGCTAGCGGTCGATCCGCTCTCCCACATCTTTTTCAATGTCGCGATACGTTCGTCGGTCCAGCTCATCGAATGCCATCAATTCCTGTTCGTGGGCCAGCGCAAGCTTGCCAGCCGAAGTGCTTGGCCCTACTCGCCGTACCCATGCCCGATCAAGTCCATAGTATCGAATCCGACGCTTCCGCTCTGGTCGAAAACGACCCCTCTGAAGGAGGGCATTTTTCACCGCGCGGGAAGCCGGTCATCCTCGGCATTAACGGGATCGGGCTGTGGAGTCTCTATATTAAGGAGGTTCGCCGGTTTCTCAAGGTCCAGACACAAACTGTATGGGCTCCGGCTGTCACGACCCTGCTGTTTCTGGTGATTTTTACTGTCGCAATGGGCCGCTCGGACCGGATGATCCTTGGCGTCAATTTCGCCACTTTCGTCGCACCCGGTCTGATCGTGATGGGGATGATGCAAAATTCATTCGCGAACTCCAGCTTCAGCCTGCTGGCAGGTAAAATTCAGGGTACTATCATCGATTTGCTCATGCCGCCTCTATCCTACGGGGAGCTGATGGGCGGAATTGTCGCTGCCGCTGTTACCCGTGCGGTTATGGTCGGATTGGCAGTGGGGCTGGCGATGGCATTCTATCCCGGTGTCAGTCTCGCGATGGCGCATCCGTGGGCAGTGATCTGGTTCGGCCTGATGGGGGCGGTAATGCTGGCTCTGCTGGGTCTTGTTACCTCAATCTGGGCGGAAAAGTTCGACCACGCTGCGGCGGTAACCAATTTCGTTATCGCACCGCTTAGCCTGCTGTCCGGCACGTTTTACGTGATCAGCAATCTGGCCCCGCATTTTCAGATGATCAGCCGCGCCAATCCATTCTTTTATGTGATTTCCGGCTTCCGATTTGGCTTTCTGGGCGAGAGCGATATCGGCAACACCAACACAGCGGTATTCCATTCCGCCATCGGTTTAGGCATCTTCAATGTAGTGCTTACGCTAGTCGTTTATGCGATACTGAGATCAGGCTGGAAACTGAAAAGCTGACAGAATCAATTGGCAACGATTAGTGCGTTAGCCCTCGTCGCATACGATATCGTCCGTCTGCGTAGTCTTCGAACAGCTCGCTCACCTGAGGATGATCGACAGGTCCTCCATCGACGTCAGCCAGCAGGTTTTGCTGGCTGACATAGGCCAGATATGACGATTCGTCGTTCTCTGCGAGCAAGTGATAGTATGGTTGTTCCCTAAGCGGGCGGACCGCCTCAGGGATCGATTGATACCATTCTTCCGAATTAGCGAATACCGGATCGATATCGAACACCACCCCGCGGATATCGAACATTCGATGCCGCACGACCTGGCCAATGGCAAACCGCGAATGGGAATGGCGGGGCATTTCTATCGTTCGCCCTGCCTGAAGAGAGAAGAACTGCGTTCGCTCCATATAGTCAGGATATAGGCAAGGTATAATCGCACGCAAGCGGCGTTATTCTGCGATCCCCCGCAAAGGTGTTCAAGGGGACTTGGCAACTGCCCTCTGCTCCGCTAGTCGGCGCCTTCGCTTCGGCCGGGCAATAGCCCAACCACCGGCATCTTACGCGGAGAGGTGGCAGAGTGGTCGAATGCGCCGCACTCGAAATGCGGTATACGGGCAACCGTATCGAGGGTTCGAATCCCTCCCTCTCCGCCACTTCCTCGGCATTAGGTAGCAAACGCACAAAGCCAAAACGGCCCTTGTTTCCTACCTAATTCCCATGGGAACAACCAACGTAAAAGCAGGGCTTGAGGATCGCATTGCGGTCTTCAAGGGCGAACTCGAAGAGGTCGAGGCCGAGATCAAGCGGATCGAGGACGGCATTGAAGTCCTCCACAAACTGAAAAGCCGACGTATCAAGCTGCGGTCACTCATCGAGGGAGCCGAAGACATCATATATGAGAGTGATCCCGAGTGGCGGAACAAGATCAAACCTCGCAAGAAGCGCAAATGGCATAGCCCATTCAAGTCGGGCGAACTCGGTCGCCGGGCGCTTGAGGTGCTTCGGGAGAAAGGCAGGTGGATGCGTCCGCGTGACATTGCCATCATCATGCTGGCGAACAAGGGATACCATTCAGACGATCGCGTCAGCATCGACAAGGTGACGAACTCGGTTGGAAACTACTTCATCAAGCACAGGAATGATCTGGTCGAATCGCGCGGCGATTACGCGAAGGAATGGCGAATCATCCCCGATTCGGTCGAAAGCATTAAGAATTAATCCGAGGAAATAGATTCAACGTCAGGCTGTGTCCCAAGCAAGACTGCCAATACTTTTCCGATAAAACAAACTTGTTGATTTAGAATGAAAATATGCATTCTTTCTCCGCTGCAAGTTACGCAACGGAGGTCAAGTCGCAGCATTTTCGTCTCTCGAAACAAGCGAGGTCACTCAGCACAAATCGCATTCATCGTTTGTCCGACGATGAAGCATTTGCTGAGTTCTGCGCTGTGCGTTTCGCAGAGAACGGCGGCGAACCCTATTGCCCGTGGTGCGGACATACTCAGGTCTACTCGATCCGCACGCGTCGCAAGTGGCGCTGCAAATCCAAATCGTGCGGGCGCGACTTCTCCGCGACCACTCAGACTATCTTCGCGAGTCGCAAGGTGTCGTTCCAGAAGCTCCTTTTGCTCATTGCTTATCAATCGTGGGTGGCGAAGAACATCAACGCTATCGACATGCACTGCGAGCTAGACGTTCAATACAAGACGGCCTTCGTCTGGTGCCACAAAATCCGCGAGGCCATCACGGCCCACCAGCACACCGGCACGATGCGCGGCCAGATCGAGGTCGATGGCGGGTATTTCGGCGGCTACATCAAGCCGAAGAACAGCTTCCCGCTGCGGCAGGATCGTCGCCGACTCATGCGTAAAGAGGGCAAGCGGAAATGTGTCGTCATCTTCCGTGAGCGGAACGGGCGCAGCCGCGCTTTCGTCTGCTCCGAAAGTGAGGCGGCGCACAAAGCACCCGAATTCATCGAGCCCGGCAGCGTCGTCTACACCGACGATGCGGTCGAGTATAACCGACTGGCGGCGCGCTATGTGCTGCACAAGGTCAACCACTCCGAGCGCTATTCCGATGGCGATGCCTGCACCAATTGGGCGGAGTCCTATTTCGCTCGCCTTCGGCGGGCCGAGATGGGTATCCATCACCATTTCTCGGGAGACTATTTGCTCAATTACGCCAACGAAATTTCATGGCGGGAGGACCGCCGCCGCCATCCCGCTAACGAGAACTACGAAGAGATGCTGCGGATCGCTTTGAACCGCCCCGGGATTGCCGGAGGCCATTTGGTTTAAATTATGCCGCCATGGGCGTGTCGTCCAGCATGGCGTAGTATCGTGCTTCAGCTTCGGCAGGCGGGATATTGCCGATGGGCGCGAGCAGGCGCCGGTTGTTGAACCAGTCGACCCATTCGAGCGTGGCGTATTCCACGGCTTCAAATGATCGCCACGGACCTCGGCGGTGGATGACCTCGGCCTTGTAAAGGCCGTTGATCGTTTCGGCCAAGGCGTTGTCGTAGCTGTCGCCAACACTGCCGACCGATGGTTCGATCCCGGCTTCGGCAAGACGCTCGGTATACTTGATCGAGACATATTGGCTGCCACGATCACTGTGGTGGATCAGGCCGCCACGGTGAACAGGCCGTCGGTCATGGATCGCCTGCTCCAGGGCATCGAGTACAAAGCTGGCATGCGCCGTTCTGCTCACCCGCCAGCCCACGATATAGCGGGCGTAAACGTCGATCACGAAGGCGACATAGACGAACCCGGACCACGTCGCGACGTAGGTGAAGTCCGAGACCCACAGCATGTTGGGTGCCGGTGCATGGAACTGGCGGTTGACCTGATCGAGCGGACATGGCGCTGCCTTGTCGCTCATCGTCGTCTTCACCGGCTTCCCCCGGATCACGCCCTGCAGGCCCAGCTCACGCATCAGCCGTTCCACCGTGCAGCGGGCAATATCGAAGCCCTCGCGCTGCATCTGCCGCCACACCTTGCGATACCCGTAGACCTTGAAGTTGGCATCGAACACGCGCTGAACCTCGGGCTTCATTGCTTCGTCGCGCTGGGCGCGTGGTGACAGGCGCGACGGATCGCGGCGCTGTGCGACACGCTCGTGGTAGGTTGATGGGGCGATCGGCAGAACCCGGCAGATCGGCTCGACCCCATACTCACCCCGA
>NZ_RAHJ01000004.1 GCF_003605755.1 Tsuneonella suprasediminis
AAACGTCTGATCGACCGAGGCGCCGTCGCCATCGGTGGCGGTCACGGTCACGCTGTACACGCCGCCGGTGCCACCCTGACTGGCCGAGTTATCGACCGTGCCGCTGATGACGCCGGTCACCGGGTCGATCGTCAGCCCGGCAGGCAAGCCGCTGGCGCTGTAGGTCAGCGTGGGGCTGTCGATGTCGGTGAAGAACGAGGTCACATCGATAGCGGTCACCGTGCCTGCATCGATATCGGCCTGATCGACCATCGTGCCGACAGTCGTCGGCGCATCGTTGACCGGGTTCACCGTGATATCGACCGTGCGGGTCAGCGTTTCGCCCGATGCCGGATCGGTTACGGTATAGGTGAAGCTGTCCGGCCCGTTGTAGTTGGCATTCGGGGTATAGGTATATGTCCCGTCCGGGTTGACCACGACCGTGCCGTGCGAAGGATCGCTGGCCTTCTCGAACGTCAGATCGCCGCCGCTGGTCGTGCTGTCATTGCCCGCGACGCTGCCATTCACCGGCGTGTCTTCGTCGGTCGTCGCGCTGTCGTCAGCCGCCGTCAGATCGGTCACCGGATCGACCACGATATCGAGGTCAGCGGTATCGCTGCCACCCTCGCCGTCACTGACAGTGTAGGTGATGGTCGGCACCGTGCCGTTCCAGTTGGCGGCAGGTGTGAAGGTATAGGCACCGGTGCTGCCGATGGTGATCGTACCGACACCGGCGATGGTCACGGTGTCACCTGCTGCATGGGTGGCGGGATCGCCTGCCACTGTGAAGCTCGCCACACTCAGCGTATCGCCATCGGGATCGCTGTCGTTGGTCAGCACATTGCCGCTGACTGGCGTGTCTTCCGCAGTGGTGACAATGTCATCGGTGGCGACAGGTGGATGTTTCGGATCTTCTCCGCCACCGCTTGCCAGCGCGGCAATTCCTGCACCCCCTCCGAGAATGCCGAGCAGCCAGGGCCACCAGACGAAGCCAGCCACATCGTCGAGCTCAATTTCGGTGAAATGGAATTCAGACCATTCTTCTGGATACTGTCCCCACCAGACAACACCGTAATCGTCTTGCAGCACGAGCTCGTTACGACCTTCATCTGCATCGATTCCCTCGGTTCCGTCGGCACCGTCCGACGTGCCTTCCCTGGAATCGTTCGCGTCGGGATATTTGACGAAAAAGTCGTCGATGGCGATCTCCTGGCCATCCTTAAGGATTAGTACGAGACCGTCGCCCCGGCGTTCGTAGCTCGCTACATTTTCCGGCGCCAGCTTCAGTACGATAACGGATGGACGATGAAGAGAAATCTTTTCACCTTCATCAATGCTCCGCCGAGACCCGCTCTTCTTGTCAATAATCTCGGCGTTCACGAGGTTCGTTGAGACATGGGGGGCCGAAGCTGGCATGCAATTAAATCCCTGAATTTAAATTATATGCGATTGTATCCGGTTACAAAACCGAAACCCGAGGAATCATTAAGTAATTAACGTACCTGTTCAAATCAGGTGCATCATGATGCAGTCGCATCCAGCGATAACACAGCTATAGGAGGAAGAATTTACCCAAATTCTCCTCTCGTTATTGACCATTGAGCCATTCGGAACGCCAGATAGATTATCGCTTAAACATATGATAATAGACGTTTTAAATGCCGCCACATTCGCTGTCGCGCGAGCTCAGACGCGAGCAGACCTCGAAAAAGCGTTACAAAATGCTGTAACCGCGCTGGGGTTTGACAGCTTCAACCTGTCCTGCGGTAAATCCGACAAGCGGGAATTTATGCTCGATCCGACTATATCGTCGTGGACCGAAGCGGACATGAAACTGTACGATCAGGATCGTTGGGCAGAGCGCGACCCGCTGCTGGCCTATGCCGCAAGTGGCGGTGAAGTGCGCGGCTGGCACGTGGCCGACTGGCGAACCGAAAACGAGGAAGAGTACGCACGTTACCTTGAATATTCAGGGTTGAAAGGCGGTGTGACCGCCCCGCTGAATTCTCCATCGGGCGCGCTCGCCGCGATGACGGTGTTGTCCGCCACCAAAGACAAGTTCGACAGTCAGACTATCCGCAGCATTCCTTTGCTGGGGAGTATAGCGATGATGCGGCTCGAAACGCTGGGTTACGACAAATCCGGCCTTGCAACACCAAAAACGGTACTGGCCGATCTGACCGATCATCAGATGGAAATATTGCGGTGGGCCGCACAAGGTAAATCAAACGGCGATATCGGGCAGATTATCGGCCAGAAGAAGCGCACAGTCGATTATCATATGAAAACGATCCTGAAGAAGCTGGGAGTATCGACAAAAGTACAGGCGGTTGCGATCTACTCCTGTTCGTTTGAATGATATGCTTGTCTGGCCGCCGGTAACCGGCAGCACTTACCTTCCGCTGGGGCTCGGATAGATTCGCTCGCTTGCCTGATATCATCAGGCGCGTAAGCCCAGCGATGTGCAAACCGAACTGCCCCGACAACGCCCTATTCTGGCGCTGGTGATCCGCCTGGGTGCGGCATTGGCGCTGGCCATGATGCTGGTCTTCGTGAAACTCGGCAGCGAGAGCGGGATGCATCTGGCGGAGATTCTGTTCTGGCGACAGTTGCCGACTGTTCCGCTGGTGATCGGCTATCTGGCGCTGCGGGGTAATCTCGGCAAGCTGAAGACGCAGCGCCCGAGAGTACACAGCAAGCGCGCACTCTATGGATTGGTGGGGATGTTCCTCAATTTCGGCGCGGTTACGCTGCTACCGCTCGCTGAAGCGACGACGTTCGGCTTCACATCGGCCATCTGGGCGGTAATCCTGTCGGCGGTGCTGTTGAAGGAAACGGTCGGCCCTTACCGCTGGGCTGCGGTCGTGCTGGGGTTCGCCGGTGTACTCGTGATCGCGCAGCCCGGTCACACGCATATCCCGCTGTTCGGTGCGGCGGTGGCGCTGGGATCGGCATTTATGATCGCGTTGATCTCTATCCAGATCCGCGATCTCAACCGCACCGAAGAACCGCTGACCATCGTGTTCTATTTCGCGCTGTTCACGCTGCCGGTATTGGCGTTGTTTCTGCCATTCATCGGACACTGGCATCACACCCCCTACCAATGGGCCCTGCTGACCGGGCTTGGTTTCACGGGTTTGTTCGGCCAACTGATGCTGACCGCCGCGCTACGTTTTGGCCCGGTATCGAGTGTGATCGTGATGGATTATTCAGGGCTGATCTGGGCGACGCTGTTCGGGTGGTTGTTCTTCAGCAATCTGCCGCCGGCATCCACGTGGGTGGGCGCACCGCTGATCGTGATGGCTGGCCTGATCATCGCCTATCGCGAACACAAGCTGGCGATCGAGCGCGCAGACACCGTGCCGCCGGGCGGTGTAAACGTTTAGCCTGCCACCAGACCTTTCGCGGAAAGCGCCAGCAGAGCCGCGCCTATCACAGCGCAGACCAAGAATATTCCGGTCCACGGCACCCATCCCACCCGGTCGATCCGCGCCCGTTTGATCCGCCGGGCTTCCGCTATGCGTGCGACTGCCGCCACGGCAAAGAAGCCCGCTGCCCACAGAGCGGCGATTTCCGCGTCGCTGGCAAAGGCAAAGAATGCGTGCAGGTCCGTCATGCCACGGCATATGGGAGCTTACGCGACAGACGCCAGACTACACGCGATGAGCCGCGAAATTTGTTCGCGGCTGCGGGAACAGGCCAGCGCATCGACCGTTAACCCCCTCGACCACTTTTAACCGCCATATGTCCAGATCAAGGGGAACTTACATGGCACGCAAGATCATGATTGCCCTCGGCATCGCCGCTATCACCATGACGACCGCCGCCTGCAACACCGTAAAGGGTGTGGGGCGCGATATCGAGTCTGTCGGTCAGGCCGGTTCCGACGCGATCAACTGAGACAACACGCAATAACCAAAAGGCCTTTCGAGGTCGCAGGGAACGCCCGCACGGTTTATCCGGCGGGCGTTTTCTTTTTGCGCGACCATCCGCCGGGGCCGCGGGCACGCCGTTCACGCACCAGCAGCCACGCAAACAGCCCGACCGGCCCGACGAGGAAGGTCAGCAGCAGGAAGGGCACCTGAAACAAACGGCCAAATCCCTTGGCATCGGCATCGCGCGCGATCCACAGACCGGCAAACAGATCGAACGCCAGATAGTGCGTCCAGCCAATCGCGATGCCCGCATCGCTGGCGAACAGTTCGCGGATACCCGCAATCGTCGTGAACCGGGTGAAGTTCACTCCGCCCTGCGCGATCAGCACCGCGAGCCCACACGTATAGGCAAGCGAGAGCAACCCCACCCCGGCATAGAGCACCATCGCCAGCGGGAATGGCCGCCGGGGCAGCGCCAACAGCACGATCCACGCCACCAGCGCAATCGTATTGGTGACGGAAAACATCGCCTGCCACATTGCGCGCGCTCCTTAGCTTCCGCCCTGCTCGCTCAGCGATGGTTCGCCGGGCGCGACCTCCGGCTCGCTCCACGTCAGCACCGGCTTGCGCGCGGCGAGCGTTTCGTCGAGGCGGCGGCGCGGCGCATGGATCGGGGCCGCTTTCAGCGTTTCGTCCCCTGCCCGCGCCCGTTCGGCCAGACTGCGTAGCGCAGTGATAAACTGGTCCAGCCCGGCCTTGCTTTCCGTTTCGGTCGGCTCGATCAACATGGCACCGTGAACGACGAGCGGGAAATACATCGTCATCGGGTGATACCCTTCGTCGATCAGCCCCTTGGCCAGATCGAGCGTCGTCATCCCATCGGCAAAACCCTTATCGCTGAACAGCGCCTCGTGCATACAGGGACCGCTGGCGCCGAACGGGGCGTCGAGCACATCTTCCAGACTGCGGAGGATGTAATTGGCGTTGAGCACAGCATCGCCCGCCACTTGGCGCAAACCATCGGCCCCGTGGCTGAGGATATAGGCCAGCGCACGGGTGAACATGCCCATCTGCCCGTGAAACGCGCTCATCCGGCCAAAGCTGTGCGGATGGCGTTCGCCTGCGGTTTCTTCCTCCACCAGCGTCAACGTACCATCGGCATGCAGCTCGCTGAACGGCAGCGGGCCATAAGGGCACAGCGCCTCACTCAACACCACCGGGCCGGAACCTGGGCCACCGCCACCATGCGGAGTGGAGAACGTCTTGTGCAGGTTGATGTGCATCGCATCGACGCCCAGATCGCCCGGACGGACGCGCCCGACGATGGCGTTGAAGTTCGCCCCGTCGCAATAAACATATCCACCAGCGGCATGCACCGCGTCCGAAATCGCTTTCATATCGCGTTCGAACAGGCCGCAGGTGTTGGGGTTGGTAATCATCACCCCGGCGACATCCGGCCCCAGCCGCGCCTTCAGCGCCGCCAGATCGACGCGCCCTTCCGCCGTGGCGGGGATATTTTCCACCCGATAACCGGCAAAGGCCGCGGTGGCCGGATTGGTGCCATGCGCGCTTTCGGGCACGAGGATCACTTCGCGGGCGTCACCTTTCGCCTCCAGCGCGGCACGGATGCACAGGATGCCGCACAGCTCGCCATGTGCGCCGGCCTTGGGTGTCATCGCCACGCCGGGCATCCCGGTCAGCTTGCACAGCCACTGCGCCAGTTCGTTGATAACGCCCAGCGCGCCCTGCACCGTATCGACCGGCTGCAACGGGTGGACATCGGCAAAGCCCGGCATCCGCGCGACTTTCTCGTTCACACGCGGGTTGTGCTTCATCGTGCAACTGCCGAGCGGGAACAGGCCGAGATCGATGGCATAGTTCTGGCGGCTGAGGCGGGTGTAGTGGCGCACCGTTTCCGGTTCGGACAAACCCGGCAGGCCGATTTCCGCATCGCGCGCAAACCCGCCAAGGCGGTTACTGCTCAGGTCCGGTTCGGGCAGATCGACGCCGGTTGTCTCGCAATTGCCGATTTCGAAGATCAGCGGTTCTTCCAGCATCAGCGCCTTGTTGCCGGTGACGGTGTTGGTGCCGTCGGCAGCACCAGTGACAGGCGAAGTGGGCTTCCAGCCACTCTGGTTCGGGGCGTTCATGCCAGCACCTCCTCGATCGCGCGGCCCAGTGTTGCGATGTCCTCCTCGGTGGTCGTCTCGGTCACAGCAACGACCAGCCCACCCGACAGCGCATCGACTTTCGGGAACAACCGGCCCAGCGAGACACCCGCCAGCACTTTATCCTGCGCCAGCTTACGCACCACTTCGCGGGCATCGGCAGGCAGGATCACCGTGAATTCGTTGAAGAACGTGTCGTTGAGCACAGTCACCCCCGGCACTTGCGCCAGCCGGTCGGCGGCGATGCAGGCCAGCCGGTGGTTTTCCGCCGCCAGCGCCCGCAATCCTTTCTCACCCAACAGTGTCAGATGGATCGAGAACGCCAGCGCGCACAGCCCCGAATTGGTGCAGATGTTGCTGGTCGCTTTCTCGCGCCGGATATGCTGTTCGCGGGTGGAGAGCGTCAGCACAAAGCCACGCTTGCCCTCCGCATCCACGGTTTCACCGCAAAGGCGCCCCGGCATCTGGCGCACGTGTTTGGGATCGCGCACAGCGAACAGGCCAAGGTACGGCCCGCCAAATTGCAGACCGACGCCAATCGACTGCCCTTCACCAACCACGATATCCGCGCCCAGCTCGCCCGGCGCCTTGATCGCGCCCAGCGCCACCGGTTCGGTGTTCACCGCCACCAGCAGAGCGCCCTTGGCATGAGCGGCCTCTGCGATTTCTGCCAGATCGGGAATACGGCCCAGAATATCGGGATACTGCACCACGACACAGCTCGTCTGATCATCAATCCGGGCGATCAGCCCGGCATTGTCGGGCTTTGCCGTCAGCGAAGGCAGCGCGTCAGCGATCTGGTCTTCAGTGAATTTCGCCATTGTCTTGACCGTTTCGGCATAGTGCGGGTGCAATGCACCCGACAGCACCACCCGCTTACGCCGCGTTACCCGGCCCGCCATCGCCACCGCTTCCCAACATGCGGTCGAGCCATCATACATCGACGCATTCGCCACCGCGCAGCCATAGAGCTTTGCCACCTGCGTCTGGAATTCGAACAGCATCTGCAAAGTGCCCTGCGCGATTTCCGGCTGATACGGAGTATAGGCCGTCAGGAATTCGCCGCGCTGGATCAGATGGTCGACTGTCGCCGGAACATGGTGGCGATAGGCCCCCGCCCCCAGGAAGAACGCCGCATCGGCCGCCGCAAGGTTTTGCTTGCTGAGTGCGCGCATATGCTTTTCCACCGCCATTTCACTGGCATGGTGCGGCAGGCCTTCGATCGGCGCGGTCAGATAATGATCCGCCGGAACGTCCACGAACAGTGCATCGACATCGGACGCGCCGATGGTTTCGAGCATCGCCGAACGGTCGGTATCGGTCAGGGGTAGATAGCGCATAGTAACCCTTGTTGGTGCGCCCCCGCTCTGGCGAGGGTCTCTGGCAGCAGAGCACGTGGCATGTGCCCCCACTTGCGCGGGGGCGCACGTCAGGCCATCACAGCCCGTCCACGAATTCCTTGTACTTCGCTTCGTCCATCAGGCCGTCCAGCTCGCTGGCGTCGGCGATGGTCAGTTTGAAGAACCAGCCGTCGCCTTCGGGCGCGGTGTTGACCAGCGCGGGATCGCCTTCCAGCGCAGCATTGCCTTCGGTCACAGTGCCGCTGACGGGGGCATAGACATCGCTGGCTGCCTTGACGCTTTCGACCACCGCGGCATCGCCGCCCTTGGTCAGCGTGGCGCCTTCAGCGGGCGTTTCGACGAACACGATATCGCCCAGCTGGCTCTGCGCGTAATCGGTGATGCCGACAGTGGCACTGGTGCCGTCAACTTCGATCCATTCGTGATCTTCAGTGAAATAACGGGTCATTTGGCAGCTCCCTTGCGGAAATAACGATGGGGTACAAACGGCATCGGCACGACCGTGGCAGGCAGACGCTTGCCACGCACTTCGAGTTCGAGCGCGGTGCCGTGGGCGGAATGAGCGGTATAGACATAGGCCATCGCAATCGGATGGCCGAGCGTGGGGGAAAACCCGCCCGACGTGACAGTGCCGACTTTGGTAGCACCGGCGAATACATCGGCCCCTTCGCGCGCCGCCATGCGCCCTTCCAGCGCGAGGCCGACGCGCTTTGTCGGCGCACCATCGGCCAGCAGGCCCAGAACGCGCTCCGCACCGGGGAAGCCCCCTTCGGCGCGGCGGCGCTTGTTGATCGCGAATGTCAGGTCCGCGCTGACCGGATCGGTTTCGGGCGACAGGTCATGGCCATAGAGCGGCAGACCGGCCTCCAGCCGCAAGCTGTCGCGTGCACCCAGACCGATGGGCTTCACTTCCAGTTCGGCACACAGCCGACCGGCCAACTGTTCCGCCTGATCGGCGGCGACTGAAATCTCGAACCCGTCTTCGCCGGTATAGCCCGAACGCGACACCATCAGATCGAGTTCACCGAACTGATACTCTTTCGCTTCCATGAAGCCAAAATCGTCGGTCAGCCCGCGCATCGCCCGTTCGAGCGCTTGCGCCGCTTCCGGCCCCTGCAGCGCGAGCAGAGCGCGGTCTTCCAGATGGGTCAGCGTGATTTCATCCGGCAGGAATTCGCGCAAGTAAGCGATATCGTCCCACTTGGTCGCGCCGTTGACCACGAGATAATATCGCGCGGTGCCACCTTCAGGGGTAACATTGGTGACCATCAGATCGTCGAGGATGCCGCCGTTTTCGTCGAGCAGCAGCGAATAGCGCACTTTGCCCGGTTTCAGCGCGGCGATATCGCCCGGCAGCAGGGCCTCCAGCGCTGCGGCCGCGCCATCGCCTTCGACGATAAGCTGGCCCATGTGACTGACATCGAACAGACCGGCATGGTCGCGGGTCCACTGGTGTTCGGCCAGAATGCCTTCGTACTGGATCGGCATTTCATATCCGGCGAATGGCACCATGCGGGCGCCTTGCGCGCGGTGCCATGCATCCATCGGCAGAGCCAGAAGCTCGATAGTATCTTCGTTTTCGCTGCTATCGCTCACATCAGATTCCCGACAGGCGCGGCGATGCCCGGTGCAGGCATCTGAAACCGCCGCCCCCTCTGTCGGGAAACCTGAGAGCTTCGACTGGCCATTCCCCACCGAACAGCCCGCCATACCCCTTCGGTGGGCACCGCCAGCGCGATGCCGCTTTCCAGAGTGTCGCATTTCCTGCCACGGTCCGGTGGCCTGAGAGATTCCGGGGCGGTTGCTCCTTCGGCGTCCCTCGTCGGTATGACGCGGGAGCTCTCCCGCGGCAGGTGTCGGATTCGCATCCGGCGACTCAGTAATCCCTGCGCGATTCCCTGCGCGCGGTCAATCGAGATTGGGGCGTAACCACCGTTCGGCAGTGGCGATATCCACGCCTCTGCGCGCGGCATAGTCTTCCAACTGATCGCGCCCGATGCGGGCAACCCCGAAATACTCGCTCTGCGGATGCGCGAAATAAAACCCGCTGACCGCCGATGTCGGCAACATCGCGTTGCTTTCGGTCAGGGTGATTCCGGCGTTCTTTTCCACTTCCAGCAGATCGAACAGGATCGGTTTCAGCGAGTGATCCGGGCACGCGGGATAGCCCGGTGCCGGGCGAATGCCACGATACTGCTCTTTGATCAGCGCGTCGTTGGTCAGTTGTTCGCCCGCGGCATAGCCCCACAGATCGGTGCGGACATGTTTGTGCAGCCGTTCCGCGAATGCCTCCGCGAAACGATCCGCCAGCGCTTTCAGCAGGATATCGGAATAGTCGTCATGATCGGCGCGGAAACGTTCGATATGCGGTTCGATCCCGTGAATGCCGACTGCGAACCCGCCGATCCAGTCGCCCGCCGGATCGATGAAGTCGGCCAGACAGTAATTCGCCCGGTCGCGGCTCTTGCGCACTTGCTGCCGCAGGAACGGCAGGCGCACGTGTTCTTCGCGGCGGACGCGGTGGATCGTCACATCGTCACCATCGCGCGCGCAGGGCCAGAACCCGCAGACGCCGCGCGCGGTCAGCCAGTGTTCGTCGACGATCTGCTTGAGCATCGCCTTTGCATCGGCGAACAACTGGCGCGCGCTTTCGCCCACCACTTCGTCATCCAGAATCGCGGGATATGTGCCCGCCAGTTCCCATGCGCGGAAGAACGGAGTCCAGTCGAAGTGATCGACCAGATCGCGGAGCGACCAGCTATCGAACACATGGATACCGGGATCTTCGGGCGGCGCTGGCTTGTCGCTGAAATCGACTTGCGCCGCGTTATCGCGCGCTTCTTCCAATGTCAGCAGCACGCTGGCGGTCTTGCCCGCGCGCACATCGCGCACGTGGGTATAATCGGCGGCGACTTCTTCGACATAGCTGTCGCGCTGGGTATCGGACAGCAGCTTGCTCGCCACCCCGACCGCGCGGCTGGCGTCGAGCACGTGGATCACCGGCCCGTCATAGGCCGGATCGATCCGCAGCGCGGTGTGGATCTTGCTGGTGGTCGCCCCGCCGATCAGCAGAGGAATATCCATCGCCGCGCGCTGCATCTCCTCACCCACAGTGACCATTTCATCGAGCGACGGGGTAATCAGCCCCGAGAGGCCGATGATATCCGCGTCTTCGGCTTGCGCGGTTTCGATGATTTTCGACCAGGGGACCATCACGCCGAGGTCGATCACTTCGTACCCGTTGCACTGCAGCACGACGCCGACGATGTTCTTGCCGATATCGTGCACGTCGCCCTTCACGGTCGCCATCACGATCTTGCCCTTGGCCTTAGCGCCTTCTTCCTTCTCCGCTTCGATGAAAGGGATCAGGTGAGCCACGGCTTTCTTCATCACGCGGGCGGATTTGACGACTTGCGGCAGGAACATCTTGCCGCTGCCGAACAGATCGCCGACGACGTTCATCCCGTCCATCAGGGGGCCTTCGATCACTTCGATCGGGCGCCCGCCGCGCTCTGCGACAGCCAGACGCGCTTCTTCGGTATCGGCCACGACATCGGCGTCGATCCCTTTGACCAGCGCGTGTTCCAGCCGCCGTTCGACCGGCCAGCCGCGCCATTCGGCGGCCTGCTTTTCGTCTTCCTTGCTCTTGCCCTTATAGCTTTCGGCGAGCGCGATCAGCCGTTCGGTCGCATCGGGGCGACGCATCAGGATCACATCTTCGCAGGCAGCGCGCAGTTCAGGGTCGATATCATCGTAGATGTCGAGCTGCCCCGCGTTGACGATGGCCATATCCAGCCCGGCAGGTATCGCGTGATAGAGGAATACCGAATGCATCGCCCGGCGCACGGTTTCGTTACCGCGGAAACTGAAGCTGAGGTTCGACAGGCCGCCGCTGCAATGGACATGCGGGCACGCCAGCCGGATTTCGCGCACCGCTTCGATGAAATCGAGCGCGTAGCGATCGTGTTCCTCGATCCCGGTCGCCACTGCAAACACATTGGCATCGAAGATGATGTCTTCAGGCGGGAAGCCGATCCCGGTCAGCAGGTCATAGGCGCGAGTGCAGATTTCGACCTTGCGCTCTTTCGTATCGGCCTGCCCCGCTTCGTCGAACGCCATGACGACGACCGCCGCGCCATAGTCCATGCATTTGCGCGCATGGTCGAGGAACTGTTCCTCCCCCTCCTTCATGCTGATCGAATTGACGATCGGTTTGCCCGACACGCATTTCAGGCCCGCTTCGATCACGTCCCACTTGGAACTGTCGATCATCACCGGCACACGCGCGATATCGGGTTCGGCAGCGATCAGTTTCAGAAACGTGGTCATCGCCTCGACAGCGTCGAGCAGGCCTTCGTCCATGTTGACATCGACCACTTGCGCGCCGTTTTCCACCTGCTGGCGCGCGACTTCGACGGCGGCGGCATAATCGCCTGCCATGACGAGTTTCTTGAACCGGGCCGAACCGGTCACATTGGTCCGCTCACCAATATTGACGAATTGCGAGCCGGAAGAGGCAGTGGTCTGATCGTTCATTGTATGTCCGGTATCGGGCGCGCTCAGGCGGCCATCGTAAAGGGTTCGAGCCCGGCGAGCCGCGTGGCGACTTCGGGGGTCGGTATGGCGCGCGGCGTAGAGTGCGCCACCGCCTGCGCGATCGCGGCGATATGCGCGGGCGTCGATCCGCAGCATCCGCCCAGCACGTTGACAGTGCCGTTTTCCGCCCATGCCTTGAGCATTCCGGCGGTGGTTTCCGGCGCTTCATCGTATTCGCCCAGTTCGTTGGGCAGACCAGCGTTGGGATAGGCCATGATCAGCGTATCCGCGATCCGGCTGAGCAACTGTATATGCGGGCGCAACTGTTCCGCCCCGAACGAACAGTTCAGCCCCACGGTCAGCGGTTTGGCGTGGCGCACGGCGTGCCAGAATGCCTCCACCGTGTGGCCCGACAGATTGCGCCCCGACAGGTCGGTCAGCGTCATCGACAGCATGATTGGCACGTCGCGGCCCAGTTCGCGCTCCAGCTTGCGCACGGCCATGATCCCGGCCTTGCAATTGAGCGTGTCGAACACCGTTTCGATCAGAATAAAATCCGCCCCGCCCTCTACCAGAGCGGCGGCCTGTTCGTGATAGACATCGACCAGATAATCGAAATCGATCTCGCGAAAACCGGGGTCTTCGACATCGGGCGACAGCGACAGAGTCTTGTTGGTTGGCCCGATGGCCCCGGCGACGAAGCGCGGGCGGCCATCTTTCGCGGCGAATTCATCCGCCACCTGCCGCGCCAGCCGCGCCGATGCCAGATTGATATCGCGCACCAGATGTTCGGCCCCGTAATCCGCCTGACTGATACGGTTGGCCGAAAAGGTATTGGTTTCCGCGATATCGGCCCCCGCCTCGAAATAGGCGCGGTGGATCGATTCGGGCACGTCGGGCTTCGACAGCGCGAGGATGTCGTTGTTGCCTTTCTGATCGTGCGTCAGACCCAGATCGCCGGCATAGTCGGCTTCGGACAGTTTCCAGTTCTGGATTTCCGTGCCGAAGGCACCGTCGGTAATCAGCACGCGCTGCGCCGCCTGATCGATGAATTGCTGGCGGACACTCACTGGCTGTCTCCCGTCGCGCGCAGACCGAGCAACTGGCACACCGCAAATGCCTGATCCGCCCGGTTGAGCGTGTAAAAATGAAAATCGCGCACCCCGCCATCATACAGGCGGCGGCAGAAATCGGCGGCAACCGTCGCGGCGACCAGCGCGCGCGGGCCGGGGCGTTCGTCCAGCCCGTCGAACAGGCTTTCCATCCATCCCGGAATCGCGGTGTTCGCGCTCATCCGCCGGATCGCGGCAAAAGTCGTCACCGGCATGATACCAGGCAGGATCGGCACATCGATTCCCGCCGCCAGCGCCTTGTCCAGAAAACGGAAATAGGCGTCTGTCGAATAGAAGAACTGCGTAATCGCCTGGCTGGCCCCGGCATCGATCTTGCGCTTCAGGTTATCGAGATCGGCCTGCGCGCTGTCCGCTTCGGGATGCACTTCGGGATAGGCCGCGACCGAGATTTCGAAATCGTGCCGTTTCCGCAATCCTTCCACCAGATCGGCCGCACTTGCATAGCCATCGGGATGCGGAATGAAACGCCCGCCGCTGTCGGGTGGCGGATCGCCGCGCAGCGCGACGATATGGCGCACGCCCGCGTCCCAGTATGCATCGACGATTTCGTCGATCTCTCGCTTCGATGCGCCCACGCATGTCAGGTGCGCGGCAGGGGTCAGCGGAGTTTCGGTTACCAGCCGGGCAACGGTGGCGTGGGTCCGTTCGCGGGTCGAACCGCCCGCGCCATATGTCACCGAAACGAAGCGCGGGTTGAGCGGTGCCAGTTCCTTGATCGCGTTCCATAGCTGGGTTTCCATCTTCTCGCTCTTGGGCGGGAAGAATTCGAACGACACGCCGATATCGCCGGGCAGCGCCGCGAAAGCGGGCTCCTGCGGGGCTGGGGTATTCATCAGGAAACCTTTCGCGAACGGTCCGCGCCGGGCGCGGCAGAATGGCTGTGGGTATAGGTGTTGTCGGCAGTGGGCTGGCGCTGGCCGGTCCAGACTTTAACCACCAGTTCCCCCCCTTCGCAGGCATGCGGAGCACCGGGGGTAAAGCCATGCGCGGCCAGCATTTCCGCCATCTGCGCGTCTGCGAAACCCAGCCGCGCATGGGCGTGTTCGCGCCGCAGTTCCTCGCGCGAATGGGTCGCCAGATCGGCAATCGCGATGGTCCCGCCCGCACGGCACACCCGCGCCGCTTCTGCCAGGGCAAAGCCGGGTTCCTGCGCGTAGTGCAGCACCTGATGGAACACCACCGTATCGAAACTGCCCGGTTCGAACGGCAGCGCGCCCAGATCGCCCTGAACCAATGCCACCCGTTCAGCCGGGAAATCCTGCAACCGCGCGCGGGCGAGCCGCAGCATTTCGGGGCTTTTGTCCAGGCCGGTCACATGATCGGCATAAGGTTCCAGCAGTTCGGCAATCCGCCCGGTGCCCGTGCCGATATCGAGCACTTTGCCCAAGGGCTGCGCCGATAGCGCCGCGACCAGCGCCGCCTCCACCGTTTCCGCCGGAGCGAACAGCGCACGCAGGCGATCCCATTCCGACGCATGGGCCGCGAAATAGGCAGCGGCGGCCTTTTCCCGATTGGCGCGGATATCGGCCAGATGGCGGCGATCTTCGGTGCACTGGCGCGCGAAAGCGGTGTCTTCCCCTTCGGCAACCAGCAGCAGTTCGGCGGCGGCCTGCCGGGTGCGCGCACCGGCGTCCGCCCCCTCGGCAGGTGGCTGGCTGAGGAACACCCAGCTTCCCTCCCGCCGTTTTTCCAGCAGGCCCGCATCGCACAGGATCGCCACATGGCGCGATACGCGCGGCTGGCTCTGCCCCAATACTTGCGCCAGCTCGCCCACGGCCAGCTCCATCGCTCCGGCCAGCCGGAGGATGCGCTGGCGCGTCGGATCGGCCATTGCACGGATGAGGACATCGATGTTCACGAGGGACATAAAGATATGTTTATATCTAAAAAGTCAACCCGCGATTAAGCGCTCACTCCGCATCGGCAGGGGATTGCGGGCTATCCGCCCGAATAAGTTCGAATAATTCGGCTCTGCCAGTGCTCAGCCCGCTTTTTTCCAGTCGGTAGCCGGGCTGATCGATCAGTGCGCGGGTAACGAAGCGCGGCCAGATATAGACCCGGTATCCGCGATCGATTGCCTGATCGATCAGATCGAAATCGAACTTGCCAGTGCCGATATTGCGCTGTGCGATCACATGCCCCGGCTCCAGCGCCCAGCCGACAAGAAACGGCGCCGGGATAAAGGCCAGCGAATTGGCGGGCATCTGCCCGTATTCGCGGCTCAGCACATTGGCCCGGTCGCGGGTCCGCTGGCTGTCGTGCAGGTCGCCCCATCCCAGCATGGCCGCCATGCCGATCCCCGCGCCGACCGCCACCATCGCCAGCGACCGCAGCGCGGCCTGCCCGCGCCAGCGCAGCCCTGCCGCCAGAGCCAGCGCAGCGGTGATCAGGAACAACCACGTCGGCAGTATCTGGTTGGCCCCGGCAATATGGGTCGGGTGCCATTCGACCCACATCAGATGCGCGGCAACGCCCAGCGCCGCGCCCAGTATCAGCTTGCGCTTCGTCGCGGTGCCTGCCTGCGCCAGTTCCACGATCAGCGATGCCGCGAACACCGCGAGCAATGGCACCAGCGGCAGGAAATAACGCATGTTGATGCCCATCCCGCCGTGCCAGTCTTTCGGGAAGAACGGCAGGCTCCACACCAGTGCCAGCAGCGCCACGGTCCAGCGGATGCGCCGGTCGATCCCCCGCCCGGCATAGACCAGCGCGGCCAGCACACCGAGCCAGGGCATCGATTGCCCCAGCGCTTTCTTCCAGAAACCCCAGTAGCTGAGCGTGCCGTTGGGCAAATGCTGCATCCCCGGCTGCATCGCCTGCACATATGTCGCATCGACCACCAGCGCCCAGAACCCGTGCAGGTATCGCCACACGAACGCATGGGCGACCACCGCCGCAATCAGAGCCAGTGCACCTGCGATCCACAGCGCGGGCCGCCAGTTGGCGATCCGCTGGCTATAGCGATCCCATGCCAGCCGCCCGGCAACCGCCAGCAACCCGGCCACGACCAGTCCCGCCATCGCCAGCGCGTGGGAGGCGAAGTTGGTCCCGCCCGCCATCTCCTGTCCGTAGGACACAGGATTGAGCGTGCCGAACTTCGCCAGATTGGCCAGCGATGCCAGCACCACGAACGGCGCGAAGCCCGCGCCGGTCAGCGCAAGGCGATAAAATGGCCGGTCGGCAAACAGAAACAGCGCCATCGCCAGCGCGGGCACCGCCAGCACCGTATCGGTGCGGAACAGCAGGCCCAGCCCGATCAGCGCCCCGATGGCGAGCGAGCGGCGCGCCCTGCCCTGCGCGTCGGTCATGCTGTCGAACGACAGCGACAACGCGCCCGTCACACACATCACGCTGACCGCATGGGGCCAGACCGCAAACGCATATTCGAGGAAGAAACTGGCGCCGAGCAACAGCGCACATGCCGCCAGCGCCACCCGCTGCCCGCCGAAATGCCGCGCCGCCATGCGCCACAGCAGCCACACCGTGACCGCGGCGGACAGACTGTTGAGCAGCATCATCCCGTGCATACCGAACAGCGCAAGCAACGGTGCGCCCAGCACCGACATGCCCGGCGGATACTGCGGCACGATACCGTGCGGCCCCGCCACCATCAGCATCGGTTTCAACTGGTTGGAAACGACGCCTGCAATCCCGTTGTCGATGGCAAAGCCACCGCTGCGCCACATCGCATCGGCCCCGGCATAGAGGATGAATTCGTCAATCGTGAACAGCCCGGATGACATCTGGAACGTCGCAATGGCAAACACCAGCAACAGCAGCCCCAGCGCCGCCCATGATCGTGCCGATATCACGCGCGGAAATCCCGGCTGCTGACGGATGCGCCGCTCGACACAGAGCGGAAACCTATGAAGCGAAATGGGGATGCCATCATTGTCCGGGTTCTTTATGGGAAAGTGTGCAAAGGGGGTTTAGCCGATCCGGCAGGATTGCGGAACGCCCCCGTTTCCATCACCCCCGCCCGGCCCGGCGGCGCGCGCCATAGCAGGACGATGTCGATACTGTGAGCAGTTTCAGCCGCCTCTGGCAATTTGCCTTGTACGAAGGGCGCAAGCTGGCCGCCGGCCCCATCGCGCGCGCCAGCGGACTGAGCATGGCGATCCGCCTGTCGGGCATGGGCCTGCTGTTCGTTCAGGCGGTACTGACCGCGCGCCTGCTCGGCCCGGCGGGATATGGCACCACGGCGACGGTGCTGTCCGCCGCGCAAGTCCTGTCGAGCGCGGCAATGCTGGGATTCGGGGCACTGGCGGTGCGCGAAGTGCCCGCGCGGCGCGCGGCAGAGCAACCAGTCGCGCTGGCGGCATTCCTCCGTTTCTCTTTCCTCGCGACACTGGCCGTCAGCCTGATCGTCGCGCTGGTGGCATCGCTGGCGCTGATGCCTGCGATTCCTGTGGCAGAGACGATGCGCCACCCGTTTGCGCTGGGCGGGATACTGGTGATGCCGCTGGCCTTCGTCGCCCTGTTCCGGGGCTGGGCACAAGGTTTCGGGCAAATCGCGATGGCGCAAGTGCCGGGTGAATTCCTGCGCCCGGCGGTGATGGTGTCGGTTCTGGTCACAGTGGCGATTGTCGGGCTGGCGTTCGACCCTGCTGAATATCTGATCGCCGCCACGGTCGCCGCGCTGGTGGCGGCGGTGGTGGCATGGGTGTGGATCGCCCACAAGGAATTGCGCCACTTGCCCGCACCGGGCGACTGGGTGGGCGGGCGCGCGATCATAGCGGCGTCGTTCCCCTTTCTGGGCATGGGGATGATCGCGATTTTGCAAGGTGAACTGAACACACTGCTGCTGGCGGCACTGGCCGGGCCGCGAGAGACAGGCCTGTTCCAGCCGGTCGCGCGGCTGATGCCGCTGCTCGCCCTGCCGATACAGGCGGCCAGTATGCGCTATGCCCCGCGCATGGCCGAATTCTGGCAACGGGGGGAACACGAACGCATCCTGTCGGTCACCGGCACGTTCACCTGGACCACGACCCTGCTCACTCTGCTGGCGGGGCTGGCAATTGCCGGTGCGGGGCCGTGGCTGATGCTGGTGTTCGGGCGCGATTTCGGCGCCAGTGCGCCGCTGCTGTGGATCGTCGCCGCCGCGCAGGTGTTCAACGCCGCCTGCGGACCGTTGGGCGTGGTGTTCAGCATGGCCGGGCGAACGGGGATCGCGGTGTTCGGGCAACTGGCCGGGCTGGCGGTCAATATCGCGGTGGGGGTGCTGTTCATCCCGCACTATGGCGCGGCAGCGGCGGCGATGGGCATTCTGGCGGCGACAGTGACGTGGAATGTCGTGCTGCTGATCGCGATCCGGCGGATATTGGGGATCGATACCTCGATCCTTGGCGTGCTCACCCGCCGACGCGATGCCCGCTGAGACGTGGGCCGTTGAGACACTGGCCGCTGAAGGCGCGCCGCTTCACGTCAGGTCAGCGACATAGCGTTCCAACCCTGCGCGATAGTGGAGGCAGGCAGCGTGTAATTCCCGCCCGCGCCCCGCCGGATCGGCCAGCAACGCCGCAAACTGCGCCCGCATCGCATCGGCGCTGAACCCGTCGAGCGCGACCAGCGACGATTCCGTCCCCACCGATTCCGCGAAATCGCGACACTTGCCGCGATATTCGACCAGCAGGTTGGCCACCCCGCACATCGATGCCAGCACGCTGCCATGCAGCCGCACCGACAGCGACACGCCGGCATGGCGCGCCAATGCGGCATAGCCAGCGAAATTGCGCGGCTGATAGATCGGCGCCCCGCTCATGCCCGCCGCCGCCAGCACAGCGGCAATCGGCGGGTGATCGTCTGCATGGAACGCCAGCGGCATCACTTTCCACCCATCGGCCACCAGTTCACCCAGCAATTGCCCGGCGGCATGGTCGAATGCCGCCAGATTGGCGACATCCTGCGCGGTCTGGCCGGGGGAGGTGTTGAACAGGATCGTGCGTGCATCCGGGCTGGCCAGCGGCGCGTCGGGGGTCAGCGCCAGTGCCAGATCACCGATAACCTCTGCCCGCGCCACCCCGTTATCGTGCAGCTTTGCCAGCGAACGCGGGCCGCGCACACCCACCCGGTCAAACCGGTTGAGCGCAGCGGTCCAGCGCGGATCGAACGCGGTTTCCCCGGCGGAAAAGCCGGGGCTGCCAACACCGGTGCCCAGTGTCGCCATCGCTACCCCGGCGTCGAGACAGCGTTCGACCAGATCGATATATCCGCCGTTTATCAGTGTGCCGCCACCGACAAAGGCCCGCCGATGCCGCGCCTTGCCGCCCAGCCGCACCGCGGCCAGAACCTGCTCGACCCGCGGGGTGGACAGGATTTCGGGCCGTTGCCCCAGCAGATGCGCGGCGGCATCGGCCATCGCTTCATCGCCCAGATTGGCGTGGCCGACCCAGCCGATATAGCCGAACTTACGCCCCGGCTTCGCCACCGTGCTTGCCAGGCGCGACAGGCCGGTGCGGGCCAGATTGGTCAGTGATTGCAGCCGCCCCAACGTCACACCGTCACACCCCGCGCTTGCCGACGGACTGGCTCAGCCGCCCCAGATTCATTGCCGCCTGCGCCAGCGCCATTGCCGCCCCCGCCCGGTCGGCACGGGCATAGCGCATGGCAGACCGGGCACCGAACACCGGCACTTTGGCAGCAGCAAGCGCCGCGCCGCCCAGCCCGCCACCGTCCACCACCGCCGCGCCCCGACCGATCCGCACGAAGCGGGAAAGCTGATGCCGCAAAGTCATCTCCTGAGCGCCAACGATATGCGCGACAATCGCCTGCGGCACGAAATGGACCGCTTGCCCACGCTGCGCCAATGCGCGCACGAACTGGCTGTCTTCCCCACCGATGGGCGTCCCGCCAGCCCCGAAATTGGCGGCCCCAAAGTTAGTGGCACCGGTATCGAACCGCACATCGCCCAGCGCGCTGCGCCGGACCGCGAAATTGCCGCCTTTCACCTCGATCGGATCGACCGGCCCGGCATGGCGGCCCAGATCGGTGCAGCCGCAGGCACGGCCCGCCTGCGCCAGCATTTCGAGCCATTCGGGCGGCGGCGCGACCCAGTGCGGGCGCACCGCCCCGGCGAACACGCCCACGTGCGGCGAACTCTCCGCCGCCTCCACATAGGCCTGCGCCCAGTGCGGCACGGGCAGCACGTCGTCGTCCATGAAAATCAGCAGATCGCCCTGCGCCGCCTCTATCCCGCGGTTGAGCGCGTGGGATTTGCCGGGGCGCGGTTCGCTGAGAAACTGCGCGCCATGCGCGGTGGCAAACCGGCGCATGATATCGGGCGTGGCATCGCAGCTGGCATTATCGACCAGCACGATTTCCCATGCGCCCTCTGGCCGTTCGACCTGCGCCAGCGCGTCCAGCGCCGCCCCAAGCGTATCGGCGCCGTTGCGGCTGGGAATGATGATCGAACACCCGGTCATGGAAAAGTGCCTTATTACGCCGGGATGGGACGCGACAAGCGGCGCCGGGCCAGCTATGCGCTGACAAGCCCGATGGAAGCCCGATAGTGTCCCGAATGCCACGCCTCTCGGTCGTGATGGCCGTCTATAACGCGCAGGCCCACTTGCGCGCCGCGATCGACAGCGTGCTGGCGCAATCGATGGGCGATTTCGAACTGATCGTGGTGGACGATACCAGCAACGATTCCACCCCGCAGATTCTGGCCGACTATGCCGCCGCCGATCCGCGGGTGATCGTGGTCCGCAACGACAGCAACCTTGGCCCATACCCCAGCGCCAACCGCGCGCTCGCCATCGCCCGCGCCCCGCTGATCGCGCGGCTGGATGGGGACGATCTGTGCGAACCCGATCGGTTTGCCAGACAGGTCGCGTTTCTCGACGCGCACCCCGATCATATGCTGGTGGGGTGCAGCTATATCTCTATCGACGAAAACGGGCGGCAGCGGTTCGTGCGGCGCAATCCGATGGGCTGGCGCGTGGCGCAATGGGCGGTGCGGTTCCGTATGCCGATGGTCCACCCCGGTTTCTGCTATCGCCGCCTGATGCCCGATGGCGCGCCGGTACGCTATGCCACCGATGTGCGGTTCGCGCAGGATTATCGGCTGGCGGCGACACTGGCGCAGGCGGGGCGGATCGCGGTACTGGGCGAACCGCTGGTGCGATACAGGATGCATCCCGGCAATATTTCGATGACTAGGCTGGCCGATCAGGATCGCATCGCGCGCCAGATCGCGTGGGAACAGGTCGCCGCGCACTATCCCCCATCGCTGCACCCGCGACTGGCCGCGTTTCTGGATGTGCTGTACCGCCAGCAAGCGCCCGATTCCGCGCCGCTGGCGCAATCGGCCAGCGGCCTGCGCGCCGCGCTGGCCTACGATGGCGCAGGCGTGCCCGAACGACGGCGCGCGGCGGGCATTCTGGCGGAGGCATTCCTGCGCGGCGGCGGGATGCAGGCGGTGCGGCTGGGCGCGGAACTGGCGCGGCAGGCCCCCGACATGCTGGCCCCGCTGGCGCTGCGGATGCTCGAACTGAAAGGCTGGAAACCGCAGCGGGGGGAATAACCGGACGGCTCGGTCAAGCTGCCTCCCCTCATCTCCTTCGTCATTGCGAGGAGCCGTCAGACGACGTGGCAATTCAGGGCCTGCCCTCGCCCCAGCCACGACCGCTGAAACCTGTCACACGAAGACACGAAGGCACGGAGTGGATTTGGTTCGGGAGATAGGGGGCCTGCCCAATCACCCCCGCCCCCGTCCGCAAAACAGCACCCCGTCGCCCCGGACCTGATCCGGGGCCCAGCTTAACCTGCCCCACCGCGCCTGTAGAAGCTGGACCCCGGCTCAAGGCCGGGGTGACGAAGTAGAGGAACCATCCCTCCCCCTCGTCATTGCGAGGAGCCGCAAGGCGACGTGGCAATCCAAGGCCCGCCCGTGCCCCAGCCACTACCGCTGAAACTTGTCACACGAAGGCACGAAGGCACGGAGTGGGCTTGGTTGGGAGATAGGGGCCGCCCAATCACCCCTGCCCTCACCCGCAAAATAGCACACCGTCGCCCCGGACCTGATCCGGGGTGACGCGGGACGATCAGAAACACCCCTGCCTCGTCATTGCGAGGAGCCGAAGGCGACGTGGCAATCCATGGGTCGCCCTCTCCCCAGCCACGACCGCCGCAACTTGTCACACGAAGGCACGAAGGCACGGAGTGGGCTTGGTTGGGAGATAGGGGCCGCCCAATCACCCCTGCCCTCACCCGCAAAATAGCACCCCGTCGCCCCGGACCTGATCCGGGGTGACGCGGGACGATACGAAACACCCCTACCTCGTCATTGCGAGGAGCCGCAGGCGACGTGGCAATCCAGGGACCGCCCCCTCCCCACCCACAACCGCCGCGATGGGCGGAACCGTCAGGCCAGGGATTGCGCCCCCAAAAAACCACCTTACCCCAGCAGCTTCCCCTTCAGCCAGCCCAGCGCATAAGGCGGCAGGGTCAGCGGCAGAGTCAGCCAGTCGGCCAGCCCCGGTTTCTGCGATGGTGCGGGTGTTCCGCCCAGCACCGCGCGGCCATGCCCGGCATAGAACAGGCGGCGCGCGATCCACGGCAGGCGGGTGCGTTCGGGCGGCACGACATGGGTGACACAGGCCCGCCCGTCGTACACCACCTCCAGCCCGGCGGCGCGCACGCGGGCGCAGAATTCGCTTTCTTCGCCGCTGAACAGCTTGCCTTCGCGGCGGCCCAGCGTGGGGTCGAACCGCATGTGCGGCGGCAGCTTGGCCATATCGACCGCGAACCCGGCCCCCACCACCCGGTGATAAGGGAACGTGCCGGTGCCGAGGTCGAGCATCGAATACTGATCGTTCACCACCCGCGCTTTCGCCCACAGCGGCGGTTTCCCCGGCCAGCCGGGCACGATGCGACAGCCCGCCACCGCCACCCGCGCATTATCCGCCAGTGTCTGCGCCAGCCGCGCGGCCCAGTCGGGCGCGGCCATCGCATCGGCATCGAGGAACAGGACCATCGGATGCGCCGCATGGTCCATCGCCAGATTGCGCGCTTCGGACAGGCCGCCCAGCCGCGCGCGGATCATGCGGAACGCCAGCGGCGCACCGGCAAACGCCTGTTCGGTAATCCCGCCCGCCATATTCTGTTCGATAAACAGCACTTCGCCGGTCACGCCCTGTTGCGCCAGGGCATGCCGGATCGCCTCCGCCACCAGCGCGTCCGGCTCGGCATATCGGGTCAGCGTGATGGTGACAGCTTGCGGCACGCAGAGTTCCTGTGATCGGCATGATCGGATCGAGCGATAGCATCGCGCGCCATTCGCCTCTAATGGGGCTTGCTCCACCGCTCAAGGCAAACCGATACAACCGATGACAGCACCCCGCCCACTGCAACGGATCGCTCTGATCGGGCCGGTCGCCCCGCTGCGGAGCGGGATCGCACGGCACAGCGGCGCGCTGGCGGCGGAACTGGCGCGGTGCAGCGGCGCGACGGTGCGGGCGTGGTCGTTTTCCCGCCAGTATCCCGCCCGCCTGTTCCCCGGCGAAGCGCAAGTCGACCCCACTCTGCCCCCGCCCGCCGGGGTATCGGTGCGGCAGACGATCGACACGCTTAACCCGCTGACATGGCGGCACACCGCGCGCGAAGTGGCGACATTCGCGCCCGATCTGGCGATTATCCCGGCATGGACGTTCTTCACCGCCCCCGCGCTGGGCCGGATCGCGCGCGATCTGCGGCGGCGCGGCATTCGGGTGGTGGCAATGGTCCACAACGCCCGCGATCACGAGGCGGCGGGATGGAAAAACCGCCTGCTGGCATGGCAGATCGCACAGGCCGACCGCGCCGTGGCCCACAACGCCCCCGTGGCCGCGCAAGTGGCCGCCATCGCCCCGGCAATGCCCGTCGCGATCAGCCCGCACCCGCTATACGACGATTACCCCACGCCCACCGGCACTCTGCCCCGCCGCGCCGCGCTGGAACTGCTGTTTTTCGGTCTGGTGCGCCCGTACAAGGGGCTGGACCTGCTGACAGAGGCACTGGCGCAGAGCGGCCTACACGATGTGCGGCTGACCATCGCCGGCGAATTCTGGAGCGGGCTGGAAGAAACCCGCGCGCAAGTCGCCCGGCTGGGCCTGTCGCACACGGTCGAGATCATCCCCCGCTATCTCAGCGATGCCGAAACCGCGGAGCTGTTCGCCCGGTGCGACGCACTGGTCGCCCCCTATCGCGCCGCGACCGGATCGGGCGTGCTGGCACTGGCCCAGCATTATCAGCGCCCGGTGATCGCCAGCGACGTGCCCGGTCTGCGCGAAGCGGTGGCACACGGCGAAACCGGCTGGCTGTTCCCCGGCGGCGACATCGCCGCGCTGGCCGCACTGCTGCGCGATACCTCCACCCGCGAAACCGCCGCCGCGATGCAGCCCGCACTGGCGGCACAGCGCGATGCGCTGTCGTGGGCGAAACTGGCAGAGGCGGTTGTGGGTTAAGACGTGTGGGTGGGGAGGATGCAGAAAAAATGCGACCAACGCGCCGGTGCGGCGAGCGCCCGCCATACCCTCTCCCCGCCCGCAACACCGCACCCCGTCGCCCCGGACCCGATCCGGGGCCCAGCTTAACCTTCCCCCGCCGCGCCCGAGGAAAGCTGGACCCCGGCACAAGGCCGGAATGACGATAGTGGAGGAACAACATCTCCCTCGTCATTGCGCGGAGCCGCAGGCGACGTGGCAATCCATCAACCGCCCTCTCCCCCACTACGACCGCCGCGATGGGCGAAACCGTCGGGTGGAACCTTGTCACACGAAGACGCAAAGGCACGGAGCAGGTTTGGTTCGGGGCTAATGGCCGCACTGCCAATGGTTGGCCAATACCACCGCCCATCTCCCCCCTCGTCATTGCGAGGAGCGCAGCGACGCGGCAATCCATGGGCCACCCTTGCCCCCACTCACAAACGCCGCGATGGGCGGAACCGTCGGGCGACAGTGTATCACACGAAGACGCGAAGGCACGGAGTAGGTTTGGTTCGGGGTTAATGGACGCACTGCCAATGGTTGGCCAATACCATCACCCGTATCCCCCCTCGTCATTGCGAGGAGCCGCAAGGCGACGTGGCAATCCATCAACCGCCCTCGCCCCCGCCACGACCGCCGCGATGAGTAGCACCGTCAGTCCATGGATTGCTTCACTCCGCTCGCAATGACGAACAGAGAGGTGGGTGCGAAACCCCCCAGCGAGAACGTGCCTTCACCCTTCCTCGTCATTGCGAGGAGCCGCAGGCGACGTGGCAATCCATCGACCGCCCTTGCCCCCACTCACAACCGCCGCGATGGGCAACACCGTCCGCCCCACGGATTGCTCCGCGGCATCCGCAATGACGAAGAGCGCGCCCCACCCCTAACGCTTCAGATCGTCCTCGATCCGCCGCACGCGGTTGGATAGCTGTTCCAGCAGTTTGCGGTTGGCGCTTACCAGATCGGCCAGAATGCCCAGCATCACGCACAGGAAGCCCAGTACCAGCAGGCCGACCCCCAGCACCAGCGATTGCAGGTGTCCGTCGCCCTGCCCGTCGATGTAGAAATAGAGGAAGCGCAGCACCGGGATCGCCCCGATCACGCCCAGCAGCGCGCCGATAAAGGCAAACACTTTCAACGCGTAATACTGGGCATAGGCACGCATGATAGTGGTGCCGGTGTTGACGATGAACTGCGGGATCGAACTGAACAGGCGCGACGGGCGGATCGGGCCGTTGGTCCGCACCGGCACCGATGTCACCGCCATTCGTTTGCGCCCGGCCTGAATCAGCATTTCGGTGGTGTAGGAAAATTCGGTGGTGACGTAGATCCGCCCCGCCGCTTCGCGGCTCATCGCGCGGAACCCGCTGACCGCGTCGTCCACTTCCACCCGCGACAGCCGCCGCACGGTCGCGCTGCCGAGCCGTTGCAGCAGGCGCTTCACCGGGCCGAAGTGGGCATTGTTGCCGACCCCGCGATCCCCGATCACGACATCGGCGCGGCCATCCAGAATCGGTTGCACCAGCGCGGGGATATCGGCCCCTTCGTACTGGTTATCGGCATCGGTGTTGACGACGATATCCGCCCCGGCAGCCAGCGCCGCCTCTATCCCGCTGCGGAATGCCGCCGCCAGCCCGCGATTGCGGCGGTGGCGCACGATATGGTGCACCCCCAGCTTGCGCGCGACATCGGATGTGCCATCGCTGCTGCCGTCGTCGATCACCAGATATTCGACGGTGTCGATGCCGGGGATCGTGCGCGGCAGGCAAGCGATCGTTTCGGGCAGGTGATCGGCCTCGTTATAGGCCGGGATCTGGATAATCAGCTTGGTCATGCGGCTCTCGTTCCCTGTCAGCCGCGCGGTTTAGGGGACAGGGGCGGCAATCGGCAAGCGGTGGCGTGCCGTCATGCACCGCGATGAGCAGGTTGGCGCGAGAGCGGGCCTGCCAGAGCCATCGGGGCAAGCCCATGCGGCACGGCCCGCCCGCCTGACGCGAGCCGTTTACTGCGGGTTACTTCGGCGCAGCGGTATCGCCGGTTGCCGCATCCGGCTGGGCAGCGGGTGCCGGGGCGGCTTTGCCGTGGGCTTTCACCTTGTGGTGCTTGGCATGATCGGCGTTGGTTTCGCTGGCGGGGGCGACCTGTTTGGCGGCCTCCTTCGCGGCGGGCACATTTTTCGCATCGACAGTGTCGCCGGTCGAATCGCCCGAACCGCCGTTGGCGATAATCCCGCTGGCCTTGTTGCTGCGGGTCGTGTTGTGGTTGGTCGGATCAACCGCCAGCGCAGGCTGCGCGATCAGCATGGCGGCGCCGGCAGCGACGATAATTTTGGAAATTTTCAAACGATCTCCCCCTTTTTGCAGCAATTATGCTGCCATCAGTGAGATTCGGTGCCTGAATGCCCCTTGAACATGCAGTATAAAGACAAGTCTGCACAACATTCTGATAAAAGCTATCATTTAGCCCTTATTATCAGAATATTATGACCAACATTTAGTGTCAAACATCCTGTCAAAGCGCCTCGTTAAAGCGTCAGCGACCCGGTCAGGTCGCCTGGCGGCGGACCGCCTGCGGCAATCATGGCTTTCTCCCGCTCGACAAGGCCCGGCAGCGTTTCCAGCCCGAACCGCCGAACCAGAAAACGTGCAATAGAACCAGTATCATAGATCGTATGATCGACATGGCCACGCTTGGCATGGGGCGACACGATCAGGGCCGGAATGCGAGTGCCCGGCCCCCAGCGATCCCCCTTCGGAGGGGCGACATGATCCCACCAGCCACCGTTTTCGTCGAAAGTGATAACCACCAGCATCCGATCCCATTGCGGTGACTTGCGAAGCACGTCGATCACGCCCGCCAGATGCCGGTCGCCCGCATCGACGTCCGAATATCCGGCGTGCATATTGAGGTTTCCCTGAGGCTTATAGAAGCTAACCGCAGGCAGCTTGCCCTCCTCGGCATCGGCCAGAAACCGGTTGGTCCGCGCCGTTTCACCCAGCCCGCCATCGCGCAGATGACGCGCGCGCTCCGGCGTTCCGGGCGCGAACCGAATGAAGTAGTTAAATGGCTGATGATGCGGCTGAAAGTTCGGGCTCCACGGGAATTCCTTGCTTTTCGCATCGCCATCGAGCGCCGCCGACCACCCCCCGGCATACCACGCCCAGCTAACCCCGGCCGCGCTCAACCGGTCGCCAATCGTCGCATGGCTTTGCGGCGGCAAAGTCAGCGGGCTGCTTGCCAGCGCATAGCCTGGTTTATCGGGATCTGGTTGATAACCGGGCATATATGGCGGCAGCATCGTGTTCACCGCGCGGAAATCGGGGGAGATAGAATCCGGTTGAAACCGGAGCGGCCCCTCCAGTGCACTGGCGGCCGTACCAGGCCGGACCAGAGGACGAAGCTGCCCCGGAAAGGCCGGATCGAATTTCACAATCTTGCCCTTCGCCGGGCTCTCGTCCGCATTGGGATAAAACGGGGCGGTGGCCGATATCAAATACTGATGATTGAGAAACGACCCGCCAAATGCGCCCATGAAGAAGTTGTCACACAAGGCAAATTCGCGCGCGATCTGCCAGATACGCAAATTTGCGCTGCCGTCGCCATAGTGGCCCATCACCAGCGCGCCGCTATCGCCCCACGCGACAAAGCCATCGTTGCGACCGCCGTTGATCTGCAACTGGTTGTTGTAGAAGCTATGTATCAGATCGCGTGTGATAATTCCGTGCGGAAGCGGGTCGCCATCCGGCGTTTTCAGAGCGAACGGAGCGTTAGGCAGTTGCGGCAGATCATCCGGCCCGATCAGAAACTCCCGGTGTTGCACCACCTGCTTCACCGGCACCAGCCCTTCCCATACCGGGGGAAGGTGAGGCAAAACGGTGCCATCGCGATCCCGCTGACGGAAACGCTCTGGCGCCACTGTGTCGAGCGGCTGTTCGAGCCCGGGAAAGCCCGCGAACAGATTGTTAAAGCTGCGGTTTTCTGCATAGATCACGACCACTGTATCGATCGCGTCGCGCAAATTTCCATCTGCGGATTTCCGTGATGCCTTTGCCTGAACCGGTGCATCGATACCGATCCCGGCCACAGCGGTCACTGTCGCCAGTCCGCCGAGCAATTCTCGCCGGTTGATGCCCGAAATATTTACAGATTTATCTTTATTTTCAGACATATAAAAACGCAACGCCGCTCAATAATGCAGATTACAATCCGCTCGGATCGCCACTCACCCGACAGTGCAAAGTCGGACGCCTGCGACAGTTCGCTCGATAGCCTGCAAATCGATTATCGCCAAATCAGGCGGGTAGTGCATCCATTTCGGGCTGGTGACTGACCGCCTCCCTGTTGTCTCCCAGCCCGCTGCGCCCACGACCAGGACGCATTGATCAGAGCCAGAAGATGATGGCTGCGGCGAGAGCGGCGGCGGAGAAAAGGCGTCCGGGCAGCGATCGTAGCGGGTTGCGACGCGTCTCCAGTCCTTGAGACGCCCGAACATGATCTTCATGCGATTGTGGCGTTTGTAGCGGCGCTTGTCATATTTGACGGTCTACTTCCGTGATCAAAGTTGGAGACGACCCTCTGACAGATCAACGCAGAAGGCAAAAAAGTCAGACGACACCATTCGGTTTACACCTGGACCTATTGCTATGATTTTAGTGTTGGGTGACACCGCCGTATCTAGAAAAAAGAAGACCCCAGTGCCATCTTCGGTGATCGGCACGTATGCCGGGTTCTCAGAGCCAGACTGCGCCCACTCCCTCAACTGCTTTGTTACTTTTACCACATCTTGCCAGAGTGGCGGATTGTTCTTTTTAGGATCGGGCAAGCCATAGATTTCGAGACCTCCAATCAAACCAGAGCCGAACCTCCGCAGAAAGTCTCGGTACTGCTGCGGGAAGCTGACTTTTAGCTCGGTCTCTGCTGCAATGATCACATCTTCAGGAATTGAACCAAAAACCTCACCTCTGGCACACATATCTTCAAATTTCTGATTCATAGTCATCAACTCACCTCACTCAGTGATCTGCCCGGAGTTGACAAATCCTTGGTAGCGTTCCTGCCAGTAGGATTGCGAGTAGTTAGGCTGCCGGATCGGGCTACCTGGACCGAGAATATGAAGCGGGCCGCCAGTCGTCGGATTGTAGCGGTTTTGAGACCGTGTAACCTCTATCATCTGACCCGTTTCTCGGCCCACATGGTGCAGCTGCAAAGGCTCCCAATCGCCGCTAGCGTTCCGGACAAATGGTGCCTGACCATTTCTCATTCTGGTGATGTTCTGAGAACTCAGCTCGATATCCGAGCGTTGGACGACCAATTCCCCGCGATGACGAGTTACATTTGTCCATGTCGAACTATCTCCGAATGTAGCCTCTGCATTTCTAAGGAACTGAGCTTCATCGGCGTTTCTTGCTGTTACCCCACGGAAACGTCCACTATTTCCGGCATTATCATTCGCCAGCACATCGGGTCCAGTGGGAACATCCGCACCCTCGCCATATCCGGGCAGTGGGGGCTGTGCGTCGGGCATGGGCGTAACCGGCGGTGGCGACAAGGCTGGTTCGGGGAGAAGGCCGGGCAGCTGCCCATATTCCCAGACTTCCTCGCTCTGGTCGGGATAGGCCTCAATTCCCGCTTTGCTATCAGGCGGATACGCCGGAAAAGTCTCCTGCACAGGTTCCGGCAGATCCGGGATCAGGTGACTGGCACCCATGGCCAGAACGCCGCCTGCTATCATACCGACAATGGCCGGCGCATTCGGACGCTTGCCGCTGCTCATGACATACTGGCCCAGCGGCCCGGAATAGTTCGCCGCAAATTCAGCAAACGGAAGCTGTGCCGCATTGGGTGACACCAGACCGGCAGCAATCATCTCTTTCACGATGACTTCGCCGGTGACTGCCGGACCGGCAGCGTTGGCAATTGCATTTTCAAGATAGAGCTGCCGGCCAGCTTCGGCCATCTCCGCAATCTGTGCGCCGCTTAATGTTCCACTGGCATACTTATCCTGTAATTTCTGCAACATAGCAGAGTCACCGCCAGCAGCCATTTCGATCTGCGCGGCCATGTAGGCATCTCCGGCCTCCTCCAGCGATTGCCCTTCCGGATTGCGCAGGTGGGCAATGAGTGCTTCTTCATTGCCGCCAAACAGGCCCAGAGCTTCATTCCACGCATCCGGCCAGCCCGCCTTGAACTCTTCGATCGAAACGCCGCCTTCTTCGGCAACCTGAATGATGGTTTTGCCGTTGCTGACGACGTTCGCATTATTCTGCGTCTCGATCCGGGCGGAATGGTTGGCGCTGGTGGCATCCAGCCCGGCCCCTTCGGCAATGGCGGTGACCAGCGTGGCTACCAGATTGGTGCGCGCCTGCTGGTCTGCGAGGCTCAGCCTCTCGTCTGCCGTGTCGATCGCGCCGTCGTGGTTAAGGTCCTCATCCCTGGGTGCGCCCAGACCATCGAGCAGGTTGTTGAGCACCACGCTCGTCGCAGCCCCCATCGCCGCCGAACCGCCAAAGGACAAATCGTCAGCGCAAACGATGGGTTAAAGCAGTGCGCGTTACACATGCCAAATTACGCAGAAATGAAGGACGAAGGCGGACAGTGAGGGGAGTAGCGCGATTCAGGCAGGCTCTCTTAGCCAAAGGGGATCAGCCGATGCCTCCAGAAACTCCGCATCCGTAAATTTCCGAAACTTTCTGTCTGTTCTGATCTCTGTAGGTGAAACTACAATTCTTGGAAAATCCTTCATTCCTTTAGCAAGATATTTTTCAACCCAAAACGGAGCCTTTTCAAACCCGGCAAAAAACTTCTCGAAGACATCCAGAAGCGTGGGTTTGGCGGGATCAATACGGCGATGCTGATAGTCAAACGCCCCCTCTTCCCGGTTGAACGGATACCGATCCCACGCAACGCGGTCGGAACTGAGTGCGGAAAATGCCTCCTTGAGTTCGGAAGCCTCCTTCTTAAAGCGCTCAAGGTTATACCCATTCACCAGAGTCCGATATAGATCATGCGAAATGGTCGGGTAGCAATCCTCCAGAACCCCTTCGGATATCAGGTCGTTCAGGAGCAGAAAAAATGTCTCTACATCCCCCTTCGTTCCGAGCATGAACGAGTGGTTTGGGAATACCAGCCCAAAGGAATTCCGTCTCTGATCAACAAGGTCGCTGGGGCGGTTCCGGGTCATGTTTACTCCAAAAACTGTATGTCACGGGGAGTAAGGTTTGTCCGATCCATAATCCCGTCAACAATAGCATCCTTTTGTACATCAGTCACATTTTGGCCTCGGATATCGATCCTCAACTCCTGATTCATGCCTGGGGTGATGTTGTCCGTCTGCCTGTTGATCGAATTCGAAGCGTCCCGGATGAGAGAACTCTGGCCGCCGCTTCTCGACAGATCGTAGTTTTTAACTTCTATCGCGCAATTGTCGGCAACACAGTCAACTCGGATACTTCCCTTGGTCCCGTTCAGCACAGAATCACCGTCCTTATAGGATTGCTGACCGACCCCACCCGTTTCGTCCAGAACATCCTCCTCAGACTGCCGCCAAGACGGTCTTTTACCCGTGTTCGGAACATCGTCTGCTCCCTTTGAGGCGTTAGCAGCATCTGCTCCTGCGTCGAGCAGGTCATCGACGAGTGCGGCGGCATTATCTGCCTTGCCCGCTTTCGGCAGCAGCCCGACGCCGCCCTCGGCAATGGCGATGCCAGCGGTAGCGGCAAAATAGGTGAGCTCGGCATCCTCGCGGCTCATGCCCGCTTGCATCAGGCCCGTAACCCCGAACGACAGAACCTCTTTTCCCGTGAACAGCTTTCGGGTGCCTGTTACGGCCTGATCAGCGCCAGCCAGTACCCCGGCAGCTCCGGCGGCACATCCAGCGCCAACCGTTTCCGCGCAGCTTGCGAGCCCCCCGGTGAAGCTGAAAAAGACAGCAGCCGTGCCGCTTGCAGCTTCCAGTGCCCCCTTGAACCGCGTGCCATCCGGCGAATTCAGGAATGCATTGGACCGCTGGATCCCGCAAACAAGAGACGCATCGCCTGCGCACAGCGCATTGTCGATTCTGTCTTGCTCAAGCCCGGCATCAATATAGGCGCCGTACAACTGGCCAAATGCGTCGTAGAACTCGTTGTGTTCTACGGAACAGACTTCGGGCTCAGCGCCGATGCATGCGGACCATGCGTTGTAATTCTCGATAAGCTGATCGGCTGTAAGGCCGGTGCCTTCGGCCACTTCATCCAGAAGCGTCTGAAATTCGGCGCTCTTCCCATAAAGTTCATCGAGGCCATACCCCTCAGGAATGGCACGAGTCACTCTCTCGACATGATTACCCGCGGCTGTGCGCTCGGCGTTATTCTGCGTCTCGATCCGGGCGGCATAGTTGGCGCTGGTGGCTTCCAGCCCGGCCCCTTCGGCAATGGCGGTGACCAGCGTGGCTACCAGATTGGTGCGCGCCTGCTGGTCTGCGAGGCTCAGCCTCTCGTCTGCCGTGTCGATCGCGCCGTCGTGGTTAAGGTCCTCATCCCTGGGTGCGCCCAGACCATCGAGCAGGTTGTTGAGCACCACGCTCGTCGCAGCCCCCATCGCCGCCGAACCGCAATCGCCCGCACCGCCCGCCGCTGCGCCTGCACAGCCAACTATGCCCTGAAGCGCAAAGCGCGCTTCCTCGCTGTTCAGATCGTCGGCAATGTCCTTCACCTCGCTTGTCGCAAGGCTCTGCAGAACGTTGACCGCGCTCGCCTGGACCAGACCGCCCGCAGAGCCGGCCACATTGCTGCTCGCCGCCCCGTTCAGCGCGGTCAGGACGATATTGCCAGCACCGCCCGCACCCCAGATGGCAAACGGGCTGGTCGCGGGATCTTCATCAGGATTTTCCACCCGCCATTCCGCGTCGTCCGTCGCTCGATTGGCGAGGAAGGCAGCGGTTTCCCGCGAGAGAGTGCGCGCGGCCTCAAAGCCCAGCGCGATCTCCTCGCGCCTGGCATCGGTGAACTGCTGCGCCAGCGCGCCATCATTGACCCCGGCTGTATCGCGGCTGATGCCGGCGGCCACCGCCCCGCTCTTCGCATCGCCGCTGGTAATCACGATCGCCCCCGGCGCAAGCGCACTGTGGGTCGTGCCCGATTGATCGCCATGCGCGCTCATGGCGACAGGTGGGCTGGCCGATATCGTGCCAAGCCCGGCAACAGACAGCCCCGGCAGCGCACTGCCGCTCGTGCTGGCGGGCGTCTCCACCTTGCCGCCATTGCCCTGCCCTACATTGCTGGCTTGCCCGAACGTAATGCCGCTACCCAGCGAAATCTCGCGTGCGGAGTACCGCTCGCGATTCTGGATGTCGCTGGAGGTCAGCGTGCCGGTGGTGAGACTGTTGCTGCCGATATCGGCAGTGCTGGCGATCACCCCGCCGACAAGGCTGGTATTGCCGCTGACGTGTACAGCGAACCCGCCCGATCCGGCGTAAATTCCTGCCTGCTTGTCCTCCCCGACGCTGGCGAATGTGCCTTGCTGGTCCGACGAGGACAGGTTGCCTGAGATCGCTGCGCTTCCCGCGCCGGCGATCGGGACGCTGACCGAGAGCCCGAAGCCGGAACTTTTCGCGTTGTGGGTCGAGGTATCCTGGAGGCTGACAATGCCGAGATTGCCAACATCGACCTTCACCTGGCTCGCTGAAAGCTGCCCTCCGGTCAGGCCAAGCGCGCGCGGGGTCGTCACACTTGCAATATTGCCTGCGGAAGCCGCCGCATCGGTATACGTCGTCGAAGAGCCCGAATAGTTGCCATGCCCGCCACTGACACTGGCGGTCGCTCCGATCCCTCCCGCGGAAATCGACATCCCGATGCTGGCGCCGGAGCTTTTCGAAGTGCCGCTCTCACTGGCATGGGCGGCGGCGGCGGCCAGCGCGATATCGCCTTCTGCCGCCACCGTGAGGTTCTTCGCAGCCCTGACAGCGGAACCGGTGATATCGATGATAGAGCCCGCATCCGCACCATTGGCGAGAAGCATCACGTTGTTGCCGGTCACCAGGCTGCCGACGACCGTCTCGTCGCTGGTTGCACTGGCCGACTTGCTCGAGGAGAACCCGAGCGTGACGGCTACCTGGCCGGCGTTCTTAATATCCGAGACTGAACCGATCTTCGATGCGGCCCCATAGGCGTTGTAGGCGCCCAGTCCGCCTGCGAGCGCGGCAACCGCCTGAGTGCGTTCGTTGCCGATCGAGGTGGCGACCTGTGCCATGTCGGCCGCTGCCGTCACGCCGGAGAGGATCGGGCTCGACACCCCGACCGAGAGCCCAAAGCTGGATGATCTGGTCGTGCTGGAGGTATCGCTGGTATCGACTGCATTGGCGATATCGATCGATTTGCCTGCCAGCAGCACGTCGGCGCCGCCAGCGACCGTGCTGCCTGTAACGGAGAGTTTGTCGCCCGAAACGATGGAAACATCGCCGTTCTCGCTACCGACGAGCGAGCCCACGTTTGTGACCTGGCTGGTATCGGTGGCGCTCTTTGTCCTGGCGACACCAGCAAACAGTCCGCCACTGTCCAGAGACAGGCCGCTCTTCTTGATCTCGAACGACTGGCTCACCGTGCCTGTCTCGGTCATGGTGCCGATTTCGACGGTGCCGCCTGCAGTAATGGTGAGGCCGTTTGATGCAACGGCATTCGAGCCAAGGATGCGGGTGTCACCAGTGCTGGTAAGGTTGACGATATCGCCCGACAGTGTCGAGGAGACAACGGTCTGACCGGTTCCGGCATAATGGGTTGTGGTCGTGGTCGAGGACAGCAGGCCACCGGTTCTGGTTACTGTGTCGCGGGTGACGCTGGCGCTGTCGGTTACCCCTTCGACGGCAATGCTGCCCGCCTGCACATCGAGCGCGCCGCCTGCGTCAACGGCGCCACCCTTGATGCTGAGCTGCCCTGCGGTCACGAGCGCGGTATTGCCGCCTGCCGAGAGTGTGGAAAGCCGATGGGTCTGCTTGTTCTCGTTTTGCGTGAACAGCGCCTTGCCCTCGCGGCCCACGCTCATGCCCGACATGCTGTCCACCGCCGACCCGATCACAATGCCATCCTGGCCAGAGGTGGTCAGGTTGCCACCGGCAGCAAGATCCGATCCGGTGATCGTGACTTTGCGCCCAGATATCAGCGTCAGATTGCCGCCCGCAGTGACCTGGCTGCCTATATTGCTGGCCGTCTTCGTCAGCGACATGCCCTGATGCGATGCCGCAGCCCGATAGGCCGTTGCCACCGTTGCCGTGGTCGCGGCCGCCTCCAGAGTGAGGTTGCCGCCCGCTGCAAGCATGACATCGCCGCCAGTGATCACCCCGCCACGGCTCGTAAGATCATCGCTCGCAGCTGCCACACCGTGCGCGCCCAGATCGAGGCGGCCGGTGTTGGCGATCGTGCCCGCCCTAATTGTCGATTCAACGGAAGCGCGGATAACCCCGGCGTTAGTGAGCGCATCGGCAGAGCGCAGCGCAATGTCGCTGCCCGCGATGATCGCCCCGCCCGTGGTCAGATCCTGCTGGTGGACACTGCTCAGGTAGACCCGGGGCGCCAGCACCTTTTGCGGGCCCGAAGGCGTCTCGACCGTCACTTCGACCAGAAGGACGATGTCGGTAGTAAGCGTCGCCATCTGCTCGGCCGAGAGGCCGACGCCCAGCGCCAGCCCGAAACGCTGCATATAGGCCACGCCCGCATCCATCAGCGAGCGGTATTGGACTTCGCTATCGGAAAAGCCCGCAAGCCGCTGGACACCGGCAACAGCTACCAGTTGATCGGAGATCAGTTGCTGTTCATAGAACGCATCGCCAAGCCGACGCTGAACGCGGGTCGGATCATAGCCGAGCCGATCGATAAAATAGTCGGTGGAGAGGAAGTTGCCGTAGTTGGTGAAGGCCGGGTTAGTCTCGACCAGAAAGTTTGCCGAGGGATCGGCGTAATGGAACAGCCCGCTCAGATTGAGCGTCAGGCTGCCGGGCGTACCTGCCGCCTGTCCCGTGACTGTGGCTGGCGTGGCGGCGGCGAGCGCCGCGCCGACACTGGCCAGTGAACCGCCGCTGACCCTGGTGGGCCCGGCAGTGTCCGGCAGGGCGGTGGCGGTAACGGCTTCGGAGTGGGCGGCATAATCGCCGGGGTTGCCGCCAGTCTGGCCGGTAACCAGATTGTCGATGGTGCGTGCATCGATCGCCAGCGCCCCGCCTGCTGCGATAACCGAGGGGATCGCGAACAAGCTCTTTGCATCGACGCTGGAGTACGGTGTGGTCGAATTAGTCTGCCAGCTCTTGCAGCCGGTTATGGGGCAACTGCGGCTCTGCGTCAGCAGGGTGCCCGTGCCGGTAACTGTATGATAGCCGGTAAAGGCGCTGTTGGTGACGTTTGTCGCTCCGAGCGCGAGGTTGCCCGACGCGCTGATTGTCGAAATATCGTTGAGCAGCGTTGCGGCATTGATCGTGATGTTGTTTCCCACGATCGTCGAGGCGCCGCTGTCGGCTGTGATCGTCGTGTCGGTGACCGTCTCAGTATAGTCGAGAACGGTGCGGTTGCGCTTGTTTAGGTTGTTGATGATCTGACGCGGGGTCGCGCTGAGCACGCTCTCTTGTGTAGTGAACAGCGCGCGATTGTTGGTGACGGTCTTGGCGTTGAGGAGAATGTCGCCCTGCGCCTGAACCATGCCCGACGCATTGGTGAACGAGGCCGCCGATCCCGCCCCGTCAGGCCCGGTCAGCGCAATATCGCCCAGGCTGTAGAGCCAGGCTCCATCACGGTTGGTGATTGCGCCCGCGCTCGCCAGTGACAGCATCAGCGAACGCGTGGCGATGATCGCCGGCGCACCCTGATTGAGGATCGATTGCTGGCCACTGATCGCAACGGTATCCCCGAAGATCGCCGCTTCGTTGCTAACGCTTTGCCCGGACAACCTCACCGACTGGCCGTTGATCAACCCTCGATTATCGAACTCCTCTGCGGCGCTGATCGTCAAAGCGGGGGCCGCGATGCTGCCGCTTGCGCTGTTGGCGATCGCAGCGCCCCCGGTCAGCTCCAGCCCGGTGCCGGCTTCGATTATGCCATCATTGGTGAAGTTGCCGCCAACCGACAGATTAAACACGCCCTGGCTGCCCAGCATTTCGCCCGCCGCATTGACGTAATCGCCTGCAAGCGCGAGAGTCAGCGTATCGGAGGCAACCAGCTTGCCAAGGGTGCCGCCGCTCATCGCAATGTCGAGCAGATGGGTGGCCGCCAGCGTACCGGCAGCAGCTCCCGTGCCATTGTCGAGCACGGTGGTGCGGACAACCAGATCCCGCGCTGCACCGATGCTGCCACGGTTGGCAAGGCCGCCCGTAAGGTTCAGCGTCGTATCCTGTGCCGCCCACAGAGCCCCGCCTGCCGTGGTGCTCAGGATACCACCGCTTACCATCAGATCGCTTCCGGCGGCAATCTGGCCTGTGCCATTTTCAGTGCTGGCCGCCAGCAGCGTCACCATGCCATCGCCGGCAAGTACGCCAGCATCGTTCAGCAGCGACGCGGTAGTCAGCGTGAGGCCGGTCGAACCCGCGACGATCTGTCCCGAACGATTGTCGAGGCTGGAACTGGCCACGACCGCGGCAGCGCCCGTAGCTCCCACCTGACCGCCGGTGTTGGTCAGTGTGGCAGCGCGAATGCCAAGTGTGTCGCCATAGATAGTGCCGCCGTTGGCGAGTACGCTCGCATCGAGCGAGATCGAAGTGCCCTGCACCAACCCCTGATTGATGACGCTCGACGCGGTGATCACAACATCGCCTGACGCGCCAATGGTGCCGGTGCCGTTGGTCAGAACCAGAGTCTGCCCGGCAAGAGCACCAATCGACAGCCCTGTACCACCACGCGCGACGATTGTGCCCGACCCGTTAGCGACCGAAGCCGCCGTGAGATCGAGCGCATCCGTACTGTCGATATGACCGCCGTCATTTCCCAGACTGGAAGCGTTGATCGTCAAGGCCTTGTCCGCCTGGATCGTGCCGGCAAGATTCGAGAGCGTCTGGCTGGCCGTCAGCGTCCCGCCCAAGGCGGAAGCGATCAGCCCCCGGTCGTTGATGAGAGTCTTTGCAGTAAGGGCAAGCGTTCCGTTCGAGACGATCTCGCCATCGCTGTTGTCTGTTCCGCCTTCGATGGCACCCCGCAGGGTTCCCGCACCGGCATGTGCAATCCGGCCACGACTGTTCGCGAGAGCGCCTGCGTCCAGGATCAGGTCATTGCCAGCAAAGATTTGACCGGCCGTATTGTCGAGCAGACCACTGACACTCAGGCTGGCATTGCCGAGCGCGTTGAAGTTGCCACCGAGGTTGCCGAACGTAGAGGCCGCGAGCGTGACGGTCTGCCCCTGAACCGTTCCGCCCGACAGATCGACACTCTGGCCACTGAGCGTTAGCGTGCCTGGCGTCACGATCTGCCCGCCGGTTCCGGTCGAGACGGCCCCCTGAGTGGACGTAAGGGTTAGCGTTCCGCCATCCGCCGAACCGCCGCCCAGCGCCAGGTCGCCGCTTCGTGCCGTAACCGTGAGGGTATTGGCACCGGTCAAACGGCTGCCTGTGCCCAGCATCACCGAGCCTGCGGCAACGGTGGTGCTACCCGCGGAGCCGATCAGCGCATTAGAGCCAGTCAGGTTGCCGGTCGCATCGAAGTTAAGCGCAGCAGCGGTGCCGGTCGCCACGACCCGGCCTCCATCGCCACCCAGCGAGTCCAGTCTCGTATCGAGCAGGCCCGTTGTCTCGATCGTGCCACCCGCGTTCGATACCGTTCCTGCCGTAAGGGCAAGGCCAAGACCAGAGGCAATCTGCCCGCCATCGTTGACGAGATTGTCTTTGAGCGCGAGCTCTCCGCTGTTGCCAGCGGTGATCTGCCCGTCCGTGTTGTCGAGGCTGGCGGCAGTAAGCGTGAGCGCGCCATTGGTCGCGATCTGGCCGTTCGTATTAGCGAGCACCCCACTGACACCGAGCTGCAACGTATCGTTGCCCAGCGCCAACACCTTGCCGTCGTCGTTGGTCAGGCTGCTGCCCGACAGCATCAACCCGCCTGCCGACTGGATCAGCCCGGAGACGTTTAGGGTCGCTCCGGTTTGCACGGCGAGGCTGGCGCCAGCATCAATCACACCATTGGCGTTGTCGAGGCTGGCGCTCTGCAGGGTAACGGTCTGGCCCTGAATGAGACCATGACTGGTCAACCTGCCGCTTGCAGAGAGGTCCAGAACTCCGCTGCTGCGTACATCGCCGGTCACACCAATGCTGGCCGCCGTAGCGATCAGGCCGGAACCCTGTACGCGGCCAGTCAGATCAATCGCTGCTGCACTGAGCGTAATTGTGTCATGTGCCATGACCTCGCCGTCCAGCCCAATCGTGCCGCTGCTCGTCAGTGCAAGATTGCCCGTCTGACTGAGCGAACCATCGCGGGCGAGCCCCGCGGCGATGGTTGCGGCGCCGGTCACGCTGCCGCTGCTGATCGACAGGTTGCTGCCGCTCGCGATAAGCCCATCGCCGGTCACGCTGGCGCTGGTGATCGCCAGTTGCCCATCGGTGTAGAGCTGACCGCTAGCGGCGAGATTGGCCGCGGTCTTGATAATGCCGCCCCCCGTGCTGGTGAGCGTACCGGCAATAGCAATCCGCCCATCGGCAGACAGCGAAACACCTCGTTCGAGCCCGGCGATGCTGCCATCGACATTGACGCCAAGCCCGGCTTCGGTGCCGATCAGGCGAATGGAGCGGGCATACATACCGCCCAGTCCCGCAACATCGAGCCCGAATGCGGGTTGGTCGGCCTGCGCTGCCGATTGAGCTGTGACGACGATCTCGCGTGTACCGCTGCGGGCATCGCCTGCCCCAAAGCTGGCGTTGATGCTATCTGCCCAAACGCCGCCGTTAAGTACGATCGCGCGGGCGAACAGGTCGAGCCGAGCGCGCGAGGCATCGAGCCCATGCCCGTTGACCGTCAGCGTACCGTCAGTGATATGGTAGCTGCTGAGCGAACCGTCGCTGCCACGCACCGGACTTGCTGCCGCCAGCGCCACGGACGCGGCATTGAGAAAGCCGCAGCCCCGACAGGTGATCCCATAAGGATTGGCCAGCACCAGATCTGCCTTTGATCCTGCGATCTCGATATAGCCGACAAGGTTAGAGGGGGCCGCGCCTGCCACCTCGTTAACGATCAGCGAAGCTGGCCCGGAGGTCTTGAGGTTGGCATTGCCGTCGATATAGCCGGCAAGGCTGGTGGTGACGATCTTGTCCGAGTTGTTAAGGATCAGCCCGCGCGCATCGACGTTGAAGTCCTGATAGCGATTGTAGCTCGTGCCGTTCGCAGGCGTGGCGATTTTGACGACCGGCGTGCCATTCGCTGCCATGTCCAGGCTCGGCGTAGTGGTAGCAGGCTGATCGGGGATCGGAACGATAGCTGCATCCTGGGCACTTGCCACTACGCTGCCAGTCAGGAGTGCGCCGGAAAGCGTGGCGCGCAGCAACTGGTTTGCTATGACGCACAGCGATGCAGAAATCTGCCAATGGCGTTGGCGACGAACAGGGGGAAAGGCCCCGGTCATGCCGCTTCCCCCTCCAGCGATGCCGCCGGTTGGTCGAGAATTCCGCTGATCGCCCTGATCGCCGCGCGTAAATTGTCGCGGCAATCCTCTTCGCGAAGTTGCGGGAATACTTCGTACAGCGGCAACAGCCGACGCCAAAGCGCCTCCGCGCCGGAGTTTTTTCTGACATCGTACCACGCGTGCTGCGGTTTGTTGCGGGTGGCCAGCGCTGTTGGAAGGAGTGGTGCCGGATTGTCGTTTCCCGCAAGGCAGTTGAAACAGGGCACTGCCTTTTCGATACCGAAGTCGGTTACGCGGTAGCCGGCATGTTCAAGAACTGCCCTGACGATACCTTCACTCATCTCTTTTTTGAGCCTGCTGGCGAAGTTCATAATCAAAATCCCACAGCCGCGCTCAAACCGAGGCGGACCTTGTGTATGTTGGCGATCTGGCGGCCGATGACCGGAAGTGCCGCGAAGACATCGAGTGAAAATACCCCGCGCCGGACCCGGAGACCGCCGCCAGCGCCAGCGCGCAGCCCCTGGCCATTCTCGACCGCGCCCATATCGAACAGGGCATAGGGTCTGAACTGGCCGGTCACCTTGAAGCCCAGTTCCTGCCGGACAAACCAGCCTGTCCGGCCAATCTCTGCGGTGTCGCTATCGAAACCGCGTACCGAATAGGGGCCACCTACTGAAATCAGGTCCGATCCATAAAGGTTGCGAGCGCTCCACTGGCCATGAGCAGTGGCTCGCCAGCCTTCGATCGGGCCACTGCCAAATGGAACCGAAATGCCCAGATCCGCCGTTACGATGCGGTAGCGCGCGGTGGGCAAGGCAGCGGGCCGGTCTGCAACTTCGCTCTGGGCACCCAGGAACTTGATCCCGGCGCGCAGAGCCAGTGCGCTGTCGAGATGCACAGGCCCCAGTTCGCGGCGATCGTTGATGCCGATCTCCAGATCGGCCAGGTTCTGGCGCTGGATGCCGATCTCGATATCGTTGATGAAGTTGTGCGCCCAGCGCCGCGACAGGGCCAGGCGCAAGGCGGTCTTGGACGTGCGGTCGCGGTGAATGACCCGCTCCGCCCAGACACTCATCGCATCGAGCTTGCCGCGCGTGGCAAAATCCGTGACTTCGCCAACCACCGTCTGGCCATAACGGTTACTCGAGGCCGATGCCCCGAAAGTCCACCAGCCCATTGGAAACGACAGCGAAGCCCCGCTTCCCTTGCTGTCCGCAGGCAGGCCCGGCGCCTCGATCCGCCGGTTGTAGGACAAGTTGAACACTTCCGAAGCGCCCAGCAAATCGAGCGCGGAGACTTGTACCGATCCCTGCCAGCGACCCACTGTAGCGCCGGCGAAGTTGTTGACTGATACCGATCCCGAAACAGGCAACCTGTCCGGCAGCGTTACATCGAGGATTGTCTCGCCCGGACCCTTTCCCGGCACCAGATCGACGCGGACCTCGCGGGACGGCACACGACGGAGCTGTTCCAGCCCCTGCTCAATTCCGCGCAGATTGACTATGTCGCCTTTGTGCAAGGGGGAGGCCACATCCCACGAAAAGTGCCGGTCCCTGCCATTTGTACGCACTGCGCTGACGACGCCCGGGATAACCACCACGTGCAGCGTCCCCGAAGCCAGATCTTGCTCCGGCAATCCGGCGCGCGTCGTTACCAACGCCCTGTCGAGAAACGCGGCCTGCAGGCTCTTCAGAATGTAGTTGAGACCCTGTTGCCCCGCACAGCGTCCGCGAAACCGATCCAGATATCCCGGAACCCAGCGCAACTTACGTGCGGCCACCCCATCCACCGCAATCGCGTGAATAGTGAAGCAAGGGCTTTCTTCAGGAAAAGCGCCAAGAGAGGGCGCTTCCTGCCCTTCCAGTCTGGCGTTGGGCGCGTTCTCCCTGACAGCGCGCTCGGCAGCCTCGCGCTCGGCACGAATGCGCGCCTGTTCCTGTGTGGAAGGGGATACATCCTGCGCCAGCGCCTGAGACGCGGTGAGCGACAGAGATGCCAGCACAGCAATCCGACCGGCGCAGCCGCCGCATCTCATAAGTCGCCCCCAATTCATGAGCGCGCCGGTGACTATTTCAACATGTACCTCAGATTAACGAAACAGATAATCTATAATATTTATGTCATTTTTCATTTTTACATTCTGTTAAAATAGAATATAATTCGTTATCTTTAATAGTGTATGACTCTAATTATATTGGTAATACTTTAGATTTCCACATAAAGGCACCTCTGCAGTCGGCTTTCCTAATAGGGGCACCGCCCGGGCGCTGGGAACGTCGCACTGAAACAGGCGGTTCCGCATCGCGCTTTCGATTCTGCAAGCCCAAATTTCGTGACTACGCATCAAACCCGCCACCCGCGCATTGCACCCCGCGCGGTGCTGGGGCATAGGCGCGACCATGCATGATATTCGCCTGATCCGGGACAATCCCGAAGGTTTCGACGCCGCCCTCGCCCGCCGTGGAGCTGCCGCGCAATCCGCTAACATACTGGCGCTCGACGAAAAACGGCGCGCCGTTTCGACGCAGGCGCAGGAACTGCTCAGCCGCCGCAACGACGCGTCGAAAGCCATCGGCGCGGCGATGGGCGCAGGCGACAAGGACAAGGCAGAAGCGTTGAAGGCCGAAGTCGCGCGGATCAAAACCGATCTGCCCGCGCTGGAGGAACAGGAACGCGCGCTGACGGCCGAACAGAACGACCTGCTCGCCAGCCTGCCCAACCTGCCCGCCGACGACGTGCCCGAAGGGGCGGACGAAGCGGATAATGTCGAAGTATCGCGCTGGGGCACGCCGCGCGAATTCTCCTTTACGCCTCAGGAACATGCCGATCTCGGCCCGGCGCTGGGGATGGATTTCGAAACCGGCGCGGCGATTTCGGGGGCGCGGTTCACGTTCCTGCGCGGGCAGATGGCCCGCCTGCAACGCGCCATCGCGCAATTCATGCTCGACCGGCAGACCGGCGAACGTGGCTATACCGAATGCGCCCCGCCGCTGCTGGTGAAGGACGAGGCGATGTTCGGCACCGGGCAACTGCCTAAATTTGCAGAGGATTTGTTCCGCACGACCGATGATCGCTGGCTGATCCCCACCGCCGAAGTCAGCCTGACCAACGCAGTGCGCGAACAGATTATCGAAGACTTGTCCGCTCCGCTGCGGATGACCGCGCTAACCCCGTGCTTCCGTTCCGAAGCGGGCGCGGCGGGCAAGGATACGCGCGGCTATATTCGCCAGCATCAGTTCGACAAAGTCGAGCTGGTCTGCGTCTGCCGCCCGGACGACTGGCAGGCCGAACACGATCACATGGTCCGCAGCGCGGAACTGGTGCTGGAGGCGCTGGACCTGCCCTATCGCAAGATGTTGCTGTGCACCGGCGACATGGGCTTCGGCGCGAAAAAGACTTTCGATCTGGAGGTCTGGCTGCCGGGGCAGAGCGCCTATCGCGAAATCAGCAGCATCAGCTGGTGCGGCGATTTTCAGGCGCGGCGGATGAATGCCCGCTATCGCCCGGCGGGGGAGAAAAAGCCCGCTTTCGTCCACACTCTCAACGGGTCGGGCCTCGCAGTCGGGCGCACGCTGGTCGCGGTGCTGGAAAACTATCAGCAGGAAGACGGATCGGTCGTGGTGCCCGATGCGTTGCGTCCGTGGATGGGCGGCATCGACCGGCTTGTCCCCGCCACGTAATCCGCATGTGTTGAGAGCGGCGCGTCCCCACACCTGCAATTGAAAGACTGACTTGTGAAAATCCTCCTGACCAACGACGACGGTATCCACGCACCCGGCCTGACAGTGCTGGAAGAAATCGCCCGCCAGATTTCCGACGACATCTGGATCTGCGCGCCGAGCGAGGAACAGTCGGGCGCGGGCCACTCGCTCACGCTGACACGCCCGGTGCGCCTGCGCAAACATGGCGAGCGGCGGTTTTCGGTATCGGGCACGCCGACCGACTCGGTCACGCTGGGCCTGCGCAAAGTGATGGAAGGGAAGCCAGACGTGATCCTGTCGGGCGTCAACCGCGGGGCCAATCTGGGCGACGACGTCACCTATTCGGGCACGGTATCCGCCGCCATCGAAGGCGCGCTGGCCGGGGTCCGCTCGATTGCGCTGAGTCAGGTCTATTCGACCGAAGGGATGGCCGATGCCGTGCCGTTCGAGGCCGCGCGGGCATGGGGCAAACGGGTGCTGGAACCGCTGCTGGATGCGCCCCTGCCCCGCCGCACGCTGGTCAATGTCAACTTCCCTGCGCTCCACCCCGATAAAGTGAAGGGTATTCGCGTGGTCCGTCAGGGGTTTCACGATTATTCGCGCGGCTCTGTCGTGGAAGGGCGTGACCCGCGCGGCTATCCGTATTACTGGTTCGGACTGGAAGCGATGGAACACACGCTCGACCATGGGACGGATCTGGAAGCAATCGACGATGGCTATATCGCGGTGACCCCGCTGCAGCTCGACCTGACGCACCATTCCTCGCTCGGCGCTCTGGCGGAGCGGTACGAGGGATGATGCGCTACGCCATCCGCCCGCTGTTGCTCGGCGCAGCGTTGCTGCTGGCGACCGCCGCAGGCGACCCGGCGACCGAAACCGAACATGTCGTGCAGGAAGGCGAAACGCTGAGCGGCATCGCCAACCGCGCCGGGGTGGAAGCGGTCGCCATCGCTGTCGCCAACGGGCTGGCCGAGCCTTATTCGGTTCAGGCCGGACAAAAACTGACCATCCCGCGCCAGCGCACGCATACGGTGAAGGCGGGCGAGACGGGATATGGCATCGCACGGCGTTATGGCGTTCCGTTCCAGATGATCGCGATTGCCAACGGGCTGGACGATAGCGGCACGGTGAAGCTGGGGCAGAAACTGATTATCCCGGCGATGGTTACGCCCCCGGCCAGAACGCAGGCCACCCCGACAGAACCGTATTTCCGCCGTCCCCACGATGGCACGATCCTGCTCGGCTATGCCGTGCGCGCCGATGGCAAGGGGCATGACGGGATCGATATCGCCGCCAACCCGCTCGACATGGTGCGCGCCGCGGCCAGCGGCAGCGTGATCGGCATCAGCCACCACGATCCGCGCATGGGCCGGATGGTCACGCTCGATCACGGCAATGGCTGGCGCACGGTGTACGGGCATCTGGCGCGGATCACCGTGAAGATGGGCGATGTTGTCAAAACCGGCGAACGGATCGGGCTGGCCGGGCATTCCGGCGATGCCAAACGGACCGAGCTGCATTTCGGCATTCAGCACAACCGCAAGCCAGTCGACCCCGCCACCAGATTGCCGCGATGAGCGACCGGGACGATCCGCCACGAGAGTCAGGCAAAGTGCCCGATCTGAAGGGCAACCGTTTCCAACCCTTGCGGCGCGCGCTGAAAGTGCCGGTCTGGGCCGATCTCGGCATCCGGCTGGGGCTGGCGTTCGGCCTGCTGGGCATGGTCGTGCTGATCCACTGGTGGGATCGCGACGGGCTGGTCGATAACCTCGATGGCCATGTCTCGTTCCTCGACGTGGTCTATTTCACGATGATTTCGATCACGACCACCGGTTTCGGAGATATCGCCCCGATATCCGACCGCGCCCGTCTGGTGGAGGCGGTGATCGTCACTCCGATCCGGTTCGCGGTTCTGTTCATTTTCGTGGGCGCCGCCTACGATTTCGTTATTCGGCGCAGTTGGGAGAAATGGCGCATGGCCCGCATTCAGGAAAAGCTGACCGACCATGTCGTTGTCCTCGGATTCGGCATTTCGGGGTCGGAGGCGGTGCGCGAACTGATCGAACGCGGCACCGATCCGCAATCGATCGTCGTGCTCGATCCCAGTGAGGAACGGCTGTCTGTGGCCGAGGCGATGGGGTGTAACGTCATGGCAGGCGATGCCTCACGCGATGAAACCCTCGTCGCTGTGCGCATCCACCGGGCCAGCAGTGTGCTGGTATCCGCCGGGCGCGACGATTCCTCGATCCTGATCGTGCTGACTGTGCGCCACCTTGCGCCCAATGTGCCGATCAGCGTGGTCGTGCGTGCATCGGACAACGAACTGCTGGCGCGGCAGGCCGGGGCCGACAACGTCATCAACCCAGTGCGCTTCACCGGCCTGTTGCTGGCGGGCAGCGCGCAGGGTTCGCATATTGCCGATTACATGGCCGATCTCGCGTCGGTCGGCGGGCGCGTGCAACTGATCGAGCGAGAGGTCTTGCCCGAAGAAATCGGGCGCGGGCTGAACGATCTGGCCACCGGTGGGCGCGGCCTGCGGCTCTATCGCGATGGCGCGGGCATCGGGTTCTGGGAAGCAGGGGCCGCCATCATGCAGGAAGGCGATCTGGTGGTGGAAATCAGAGCGACAGACGAATTCGGCTGACGAATTCGGTTGAGCGCGAGCTCGTCTGCGCCTCTCCGCTTAGCTAAGCAGGAAAAACACCAGCCCCATCGTCAGATAAGCGGCCAGCCAGTATCCCGCATCGATCAGGGCAATGCGCGTGGTGACGCGGGCGTGGGTGTAACTGATCCACAGCGCGGGGATGACGAAGGCAATCGCCAGCCCGCCGCTCATCATAAACCACAGCCACGGTTTAGCCGCCAGCGTCGCTTCGCCCACGCGGGCAAACATATGCCCCATCATCGCTGACGTAATCAGCAACAACACGCCGGTCAGCACCATTTTGGGCAACGGACCTTTGGTGGGCAGAACCTTGCCCGGCTTGATATCGCGCGTTCGGGCGCGGCCGAACAACGGCCCCCACCACACGGCGCTCACCGCTCCGGCAGTAACAGCGGCAATGATTACGGCGAACCAGTTGACAGGTCCCAATGCGATCTTCCCGGGTTAGCTATTGTTATACATTCACTCTAGTAGCGCATTCGACTGCATCGGTGTAGGGGGCGCGGCATAATGTCTGATTCCACTTCATCTATTGCGATCCCCGATCAGAAACGCGTCGGCATGGTCAGCCTGGGTTGCCCCAAGGCGCTGGTCGATTCCGAACGTATCCTCACAAAGTTGCGGGCCGATGGCTACGCGATGAGTCCCGATTATGCCGGGGCCGATGTCGTGCTGGTGAACACTTGCGGCTTCCTTGACAGCGCGAAGGAAGAAAGCCTCGCGGCTATCGGTGAAGCGATAGCGGAAAACGGCAGAGTGATCGTAACCGGTTGCATGGGCGAAGAAGCGGACACGATCCGCGCCCGTTTTCCGCAAGTGCTGGCAGTGACCGGCGCGCATCAGTATGAACAGGTGGTCGATGCCGTGCATGAAGCGGCCCCGCCATCGCAGGGGCCGTTTGTCGATCTGGTGCCGCAGCCGGATATCAAGCTGACCCCGCGCCATTACAGCTATCTGAAAATCTCCGAAGGCTGCAACCATTCGTGCGCGTTCTGCATTATCCCGCAATTGCGCGGGAAACTGGCCAGCCGCCGGATCGACGCGGTGCTGCGCGAAGCGGAAAAGCTGGTCGCGGCAGGCACGAAAGAACTGCTGGTGATCAGTCAGGATACCTCCGCCTATGGCGTCGATATCCGGCACGAGGAACGCCAGTGGCACGGCCACCCGGTGCGCGCGCATATGACCGACCTCGCCCGCGAACTGGGTCAGTTGCGCACGCCCGACGGGCACACGCCATGGGTGCGGCTGCACTATGTCTATCCCTACCCCCATGTCGATGCGATGATCCCGCTGATGGGTGAAGGGCTGCTGACGCCGTATCTCGACATTCCGTTCCAGCATGCCAGCCCCAAAGTGCTGAAGGCGATGAAGCGCCCCGCGAACGAAGCCAAAGTGCTCGAACGCATCAAATCATGGCGCGCCATCGCGCCCGATCTGACGATCCGTTCCAGCTTCGTCGTCGGCTTCCCCGGCGAGACGGAGGAGGATTTCACCTACCTGCTCGACTGGCTGGAAGAGGCGCAGCTTGATCGGGTGGGCGCATTCCGCTTCGAACCGGTCGAAGGGGCCGCAGCCAACGATCTGCCCGATCCCGTGCCCGAAGCGGTGAAGGAAGAACGCTATGCCCGGTTGATGGAAGTGACCGAGCGGATCAGCGCCGCCAAACTGGCCGCCAAAGTGGGCCGCACTCTGCCGGTAATCGTCGATGAAGTGGGTGAACCCGACGAAGACGGCGACATCGGTGCCACCGCCCGCAGCCAGGCCGATGCGCCCGAAATCGACGGGCAGGTCTTCCTGCGCAATGTCCCCGCTACGCTGGCGGCAGGCGACATCATCGATGTAACAATCGAAGACGCCGACGCGCACGACCTGTTCGGGGTGCCTGCCTGACAGTCTGCGCCGGACCGGGCCGATAGGGGAAACCGGGCCGCATATCGCGCGACATGCGGCCCGATTCCCATTCCTCGTTATTGATCCAGACCGAACGCCGGATGATGGATCAATTCCCCGCATGGCTCTGCGCCATCGAATGAAATCGCCTGAACCACCTCGGGCGGGCAGTCCGGCACGAACAATTCGGGAAAGGTGCGGAACCCGAAACGGGCGTAATACACCGGATCGCCAACCAGTGCGGCTCCGCGGCTCGTCTCCCGCAGTCTGCGCAAAGCCTCGCGCATCAACGCCGTTCCAACTCCGCTGAGACGGTGAGCAGGTGCAACGGCAACCGGACCGATCAGGCTCCAGCCATCCTGTTGCCCCACTCGCGCAGCCGATGCGGCGAGATAGCCGATCACCTCGCCGCCCTCCTCCGCCACCAGAGAGAGCGAGAGGGCATTTGCCACTCGCAACCGCTCGACGATAGCTGCCTCGGTTCCCGTTGCCTGAGCGAGCAAACGCATGGCATCGGTAATCACCTGTTCGATCGCCGGAATATCGGCGGCCGTTTCAATACGAATTTTCATATCCGTTATCCTCAACGATTATCGGGTTGAGCGCGCACAGAACGGCGGCCCCGTTCGGAAATGCGATACGGGCTCGACATGCGGGATTCGACGAGCCGCTTGCGCCGGAGTTTCTGGAAAACCTCCAGCGTACAATCGGCCAGCACATGGCCGTCGCGCGTAAAGCAAAGCACATCGATAATACGGCCACTGTCGGACCGTTGATGGCGGATACATCCGCCCTGAGCGAGCACGTGCAAAACGCGCTGCTCGCTGCGTGAGATGTTCATGATTAAACCTGTAAACCAGTGTGATCGGCACAGCACCTCGACCCCGGCATAACGCCAGGTCGACATGGTGCAGTCAGATGTCTCGATCGGTCGAGACGATCAGCGGATGGTTACAAGCTCCGGCATCTACAATTCCTGTGCCTGAAATGGGCAGGCCTTTCAGATATGTACGGGTGGGGTTGCAGTCAATCCCGTGCACCGGAAATGGCAAATGTACGCGCACCGGCGACAGACGCCCCGGCGGGCAACAGCATGGCTCAGCTATTCAGGATCAGTTGCCAGGTTTCACCCTGCACCGGCTCTCCGAATTCGTGATGAACGTCGGTCGAGATGCATTCGAACCCGTTGCGGGTATAGATACGACGTGCCGCGTCGAGCACCGTATGCGTCCACAACGTGATCCGATCGTATCCTTTCTCCCGCGCGAAATCGATGCATGTGCGCACCAGCGCATCGCCAATTCCCCGTCGGCGGGCGAACGGTTCGACATGCAGCAAGCGAAGACGGGCCACCCCGCCGCCTTCGTCTGTGAGAAAGACTGCACCGGCCATCACCCCGGCAAGGTCGGCAACCCAGCACCCTTCGCGATCCGGGTTGAACTGGCGAAGAAATGCCGCTGTCGTTTCCGCCTCGACTGTTTCAAGAGCGCGGCCCCAGCCATGACTTTCCGCGTATAATATCGATTGTCGGGCAGCGACCTGACTGACCTCCCCGACACGAGGGGGGCGGATGGTGAACGACATGGGAGCATCGGGATCGAGCAGCAATTGCGCTCTGGTCAGGGCCTGCACCAGATCCTCCTGCTCCACCGGCCCCAGGCGCCCGAGATCGTGGGCGACGGCGGAACGCTGGCGTTCGTCCATCTGGCCGAACACCGTGCGCCCCGCTTCGGTCAGGCGGATCGGTCGGGTGCGCGCGTCGGCCTCACCATGATCGCGCGTGACCCATCCGCGATCTTCGAACCGCGCAGTCATACGGCTGAGGTATCCGCGATCAATCCCGAGATCGGCCTGCAACGTGCTGGCCTGAACCGGCTCCTGCCGAGCTATTTCGAACAGCAGGCGCGCCTCTGCAAGGTTCGCGTCTGTATCGAGAAAACGTGCGTTCATTGCACCCACATGCCGGGTGAAGAAGCGGTTGAAGGTCCGAATGGCCTCTATTGTGGTGTCCATGTCGCCTTAAAAGGCAATTATGTTGACTGAGTCAACTATATAAATCGTAGTCTGAGAAAGCGAAGATCAGGCGCGCCCCGCCCCCGTGCAGATTGCGCTGTCCTACACACGGCAAAACCGTCAGCTTGGAGGTATGACTGCCACGCCAAGCTTTGCCGTTTTCACTGCGGACCGATCCCCACAAATGGGGCGATTTGCAAAGGCCACAGTGCGCTTGCGAAAATTAGCCGCAAGTCACTGTTCCAGAAGGGAAATCTGCAAAAAGTCACATCTTTCGAAACTGCAGGGAGCGGTCCATGTCTCTCCCGCGCCGGCAGGTGCCAGCAGGCAGATGCTAGTCGTCGTCGGAGCGGCCACGCCCGCCCCAGCGGAACGGGGTGTGCCAGCGCGGCGCATCGATCTCTCCGCGTGACAGGCGCAGCGCCAGACCCAGCACCGTGCCCACGGCAATCGCCAGCGCCAGATCGGCCAGCACCGTCATCACCGCCGTCAGCAACAGCAAAGCGAAATCGGCGCGCGGCATCTTCAGCCGTTCGCCCCAGCGGTGCGGCTCGCTCATCGTCCATGCCGTCACCACCAGCAGCCCGGCCAGCGCGGGCAGCGCCAATGCGCCGGCCAGCGAACCGAGGAACACCATCGCCGCCAGCACGACCAGCGCGTGGACCATGCCCGCCACAGGTGTGCGCCCACCGGCGTTCACATTGGTGGCCGTGCGGGCAATCGCGCCGGTCGCGGGCAAACCGCCGAACAATGGCGATGCGATGTTGGCCGCCCCTTGCGCGATCAGTTCGGCATTCGACCGGTGTGCGCCGCCGATCATCCGGTCTGCCACGATGGCGGACAGCAGCGACTCGATCCCCGCCAGAAAGGCAATCGTCAGTGCCGATGGCAACAGAGCGATCATCAGTTCGCCGCTTATCGTCGGCAGATGCGGCATCGGCAATCCATCGGGCAGCGCGCCATACCGGCCCGCGACCGTCTCCACCGATGGCAGCGCAAACGACGCCACAACGCTGGCCAGCGCGACCACCAGCACCAGCCAGGGGATACGCGGGGCCAGACGGCGCAGGATCAGGATCGCAGCGACGCTGCCCACCCCCATCGCCAGTGCCGCCGGATCGACAGTCGCCCGCATGGCCCACAGCCCCTGCAGCTTGGGCAGAAAATCGGCGGGCAGCGCCGGGCCGCTCATCCCCGCCAGATCCTTGATCTGGCTGAACGCGATCACCACTGCGATGCCGATTGTGAACCCCTCGATCACCGCTTCGGGTACATGGCGGATCAGGCGGCCCGCGCGCAGGAAACCGGCGATCAGCAGGATCACACCCGCCATCAGCGTAGCGACCAGCAGGCCGCCGTAGCCATGATCGTGGATCACGCCATAGACCACAACGATGAACGCGCCGGTCGGCCCGCCGATCTGCACCCGGCTGCCGCCCAGAGCGGAAATCATGAACCCGCCGACGACCGCGGTAATCAGCCCGGCGGCAGGCTCCGCACCCGAAGCGATAGCGATGGCGATGCTCAACGGCAGCGCGACCAGCGCCACGGTCAGCCCCGCCAGCGCATCGGCGCCGAATGCGGAGAACGAGTAGTGCTGCATGGTAGTAAGGATTTTGGGCTTCATCGTGGATGCCTTAGGACATCGGGCGCGATTTTGCAGCCGCCTTTCGCGCCAACCGGCTTGCCAATCGCGGGGCGCGCCGTAAGGTTAACACATCGTTGCGGGTCGCACCAACGATAAGGGGAGGATCGTGCGATGATCCGTAAACTTTCCGCCGAATTCTTCGGCACATTCTGGCTGGTGTTCGGTGGCTGCGGCTCTGCCGTTCTGGCCGCCGCTTTCCCGGAACTGGGCATCGGGTTTGCCGGAGTCGCGCTGGCATTCGGGCTGACCGTGCTGACGATGGCCTATGCCGTGGGCGGCATTTCGGGCGGGCATTTCAACCCGGCGGTTTCGCTGGGGCTGGCGGTGGCAGGCCGCTTCGCATGGAAGGATCTGATCCCGTACTGGGTCGCGCAAGTGATTGGCGCGATTGTTGCCGCCGCTGTGCTGTTCGCCATCGCATCGGGCAAGGCCGGATGGGAAGCGGGCAGCTTCGCTTCCAACGGGTATGGCGCGCTGTCGCCCGGCGGATATTCGATGCAGGCGGCACTGCTGATCGAAATCGTGCTGACCGCCGGATTTCTGGTGGTTATTCTGGGCTCTACCAACCCGGCGGTGCCAGGCGGATTCGCCCCGATTGCGATCGGTCTGGCGTTGACGCTGATCCACCTGATATCGATCCCGGTCACCAACACCTCGGTCAATCCGGCGCGGTCCACCGGGGTGGCGCTGTTCGCGGAAACCGGCGCTGTGCCGCAACTGTGGCTGTTCTGGCTGGCTCCGCTGGTCGGCGGGCTGCTGGGTGCGGTTATCTGGCGCTATATCCTGATGCCGGGTGAATCGCTGCAAGGGATTGCCGGCGAAGGCAATATCGAGTGACATCGAGAGGGGCAGCGAACCCGCCAGCGTATCGCCTGCCCCTCTTACCCAACTCGCCCGGTCAGCGGATAATATGGCCCGCAATCCCCCTTGGCGAAGGGCCTTAAACGCGCCTATCGGTCTGGCATGACCGATCCCCACAACTCCGCCCCGCCCACCTCCACCGGCCCCCTCGCCGGGCTGACTGTGCTCGATCTCAGCCGGGTGCTGGCCGGGCCGTGGTGCGCGCAGGTTCTTGGCGATCTGGGTGCAGAGGTTATCAAGGTCGAACAGCCGGGTATGGGCGACGACACCCGCAAATGGGGGCCGCCGTTCCTGCCTGACGGATCGGGCGACGCATCGTATTATGCCTGCGCCAATCGCAACAAGCGCTCCATCGCAGTCAATATCGCTACCCCCGAAGGGGCGGACGTGATCCGCGGCATCGCAGCCAAAGCCGATATCGTAATCGAGAATTTCCGACCCGGCGGGCTGGCCAAATACGGGCTGGATTACAGCGATCTGCGCGCGATAAAACCCGATCTGATCTGGTGTTCGATCACCGGGTTCGGCCACACCGGGCCGGAAAAGGATCGCGGCGGATACGATTTCCTGATTCAGGGGATGAGCGGGCTGATGAGCGTGACCGGCGCGCCCGATGGCCCGCCGACCAAGGCCGGGGTGCCGATTGCCGATCTGCTGACCGGATTGTGGGCCGCCATTTCGGTGCTGGGCGCGCTGCACCACCGCACGCAGACCGGCGAAGGGCAGCAGATCGACCTCGCGATGTTGGACGGTACGATTGCCATGCTCGGCAACCACTGGGCAAGTGCGCTCAACGCCGGGGCGGAACCGCAACGGATGGGCAATCAGCACACGACAATCGTGCCGTATCAGGACTTTGCCTGCGCCGATGGCAATGTGCTGGTGGCCTCTGCCAACGATCAGCAGTTCCGCCGCCTGTGCGGCATTCTGGGGCTGGATGAACTGGCGGACGATCCCCGCTTTGCCGAAATAAAGGGGCGCGCTGTCAATCGCGCGGCGCTGATGGAATATCTCGAACCGGCGATTGCGAAGTGGCAGTCGGACGATTTCGTGGAGGCGATGCACGCCGCCAAAGTGCCCGGAGGAAAAGTGAATTCCATCCCGCAGGCGCTCGCCCTGCCGCAAGTGGCCGCGCGCGAACTGGTTAAGTCACTCAGCCGGAGCAATGGGGGCACAGTGAAAGTCGTCGGCTTTCCGGGGCAACTCTCGGAAACGCCCGCCGATTACCGCCGCGCACCGCCACTCGCCGGGGAGAACACACGCGAAGTCTTGCGCGAAGTGCTGGGAATGGACGACGCAAAGATCGCCGCTCTGGAGCAGACAGGCGCCATCGAAACGCGATAGCCGCCATCGCATCGGTTGCGGTGGAGGCGAAAGGCGGTCCTTGGATTGCCACGTCGCCTGCGGCTCCTCGCAATGACGAGGGATGGATGGGAGAGGCGGTTTCGCTCCTCTCGTCGTCCCGGTCCCCACCTTTCCACTCGTCATTGCGAACGCAGTGAAGCAATCCATGGCCCGACACCCTCTCCCATCGCATCGGTTGCGATGGAGGAAACGTGCGCGCCATGAATTGCCGCGTCGGCTGCGGCTCCTCGCAATGACGAGGCTGAGAATACGCACGTATAGTATTGGCTAACCATCGGCAGTGCGGCCCAAACCCCGAACCACTCGCCTCCGTGCCTTCGCGTCTTCGTGTGACAAACTGTCATCCGACGTCGCTTCCCATCGCAGCGGCTGCAATCAAGGCGAGTCCTGCCTCTGGGCTGCCACGTTGCCACGCCCCTCGCAATGACAAGGGGACGGGCGAATGGATGGGCAGTGTCAGGTTAGCCTGCCGCCCCGGACTTGATCGGGAACCCCGCTTTCCTTCCAACCGCGCAGCAGCATCGCGCCACCACGCCGGCAAAACCGCCTCACGCCTCGGCAGGGCGCCGTGCGAAGATGCCGAACCCGGCGATAATGGCGTAGCAGATGACCGGCAGGATCAGCGCAAAGGCCAGGCTGCCGCTGGCATCGGCCAGCGCGCCGAAGGCCAGCGGAACGATCGCCCCGCCGCAGATCGCCACGTTGATGATGCCCGAACCGTCTGCCGCGAGCGATCCCAGCTTTTCACATGCCAGGCTGAAGATCGTGGGGAACATGATCGCGTTCATCAGGCCGACCGACAGCAGGGCATAGCCCGCGACATGGCCGCTGGTGTTGGCCGAAATCAGCACCAGAGTAATCGCGCCCGCCGCAACGCACGCCAGCAGTTTGCCGGGGCTGACCATCCGCAGCACTGCCGATCCGATGAAACGCCCGACCAGCGCGCCGCCCCAATAGAACATGATCATCCAGCCGATCACCGATTCCGGCTGCCCCAGAACGCGGGACTGCGCGAGGTAGTTGATCATGATCGAACCGATCGACACTTCCGCGCCGACATAGAGGAAGATGCACAGCGCACCGTAGCCAAAGCGCGGGCGCTGCAGCAGCTTGAACCCGCCGAGGAAGCTGCTCGCTTCATGCTTTTCCCCTTGCAGGCGATTGCGGAACGACCACACCACCGCGGCGACAATCGCCAGCGCAATGGCGAGCCCGATATAGGTGTTTACGATCACAGCGCTTTCGGCCGAACGATAGGCATCGAGCGCCGGGCCTGACAGTTCGTCCGCACTCACTTTGGCCAGACTGCCAAGGATCAGCCCGGCGCCGACCAGCGGGAAAATCGTGGTGCCCAGCGAATTGAACGCCTGCGCAAACGTCAGGCGGCTATGCGTGGTTTTCGGCGGGCCAAGCAGCGAAATCAGCGGGTTGGCCACGACCTGCACGATCACCACGCCGCTGGCGAGCACGAACAGCGCGAACAGGAACAGGCCATATGTCGCCGTCTGGCTGGCAGGGATGAACAGCAGACAGCCCGCCATCATCGTCAGCAATCCGGCAACCGCGCCACGCATATAGCCGATTTTCTTCACCAGCTGCGCGCCGGGGATACCGATCGCGGCATATGCAGCGAAGAAGCAGAACTGCACCAGCATCGCCTGCGTGTAGTTGAGCGTAAACAGCTCTTTCAGCTTGGGAATAATCACATCGTTGAGCGATGTGATCCCACCGAAGATGAAGAACAGCCCGAATACGAAGAACTGCAAACCGGGCGCGTTGATGTGTTCGCCTTCCACTTCCGCCGGTTGCGGATCGGTACTGCTTGCAGCTTGGGGGGCGAGCGCCATCGGGTATCTTCCTCTCGTGAACCGTGGGCCGGGCTTATCCTCCACCCGGTCGCAAGGCGCAAGTGGTCGTCCGCACCGCGCGGGCCGTCAACGTGAATATGAATGCACGAATTCATCCGGCACGGCGCCGGGCCCCGGCTTTCGGCATCTATCTCCCTGTTCGTCATTGCGAATGCAGTGAGGGAAACCATGAAGCGGTGGTCCCGCCCATTGCGGCGTTTGTGGTGGGGCGCGGGCGGGCCATGGATTGCCGCGTCGCCTGCGGCTCCTCGCAATGACGAGGCTGAGGATACCCACGGAGGCTGAGGACACGGGCGATAGTATTGGTCAGCCATCGGCAGTGCGACCTTACCTCTGAACTAAACCCACTCCCTGCCTTCGTGCCTTCGTGTGACAAGCTTCCACCCAACGCCCCCGCCCATCGCGGCGGTTGTGATGGAGACAAAGGGCGGTCGATGGATTGCCGCGTCGCCTGCGGCTCCTCGCAATGACGAGGGTGGATAGTAAAGTGAGAGAGCTATGCCACTCTCCGCCACGCAACCCGCTCCACCCTATCGCGGAGCGGGATAGCAGCGCAGAACCTCAACTTTGCGCCTTTACTTTCAGGCGATAGGCGTGGAGCAGCGGTTCGGTGTAGCCGCTTGGTTGCGCCAGCCCTTCGAACACCAGCGCGCGGGCGGCCTGATAAGCGAGGCTGCCGTCGGGGTTGCTGGCCATCGGTTTGTAGGCCGGATCGCCTGCGTTCTGGGCATCGACCTTGGCCGCCATCCGCAGGAACACCGCGTCGACCTCTTCCGGGGTGGTGACTCCGTGGTGCAGCCAGTTGGCGATGTGCTGGCTGGAAATACGCAGCGTGGCCCGGTCTTCCATCAGGCCGACATCGTTGATGTCGGGCACTTTGGAGCAGCCGACACCCTGATCGACCCAGCGCACGACATAGCCAAGGATGCCCTGCGCGTTATTCTCCAGCTCTGCCCGTACTTCGTCTTCCGACCAGTTCTTGCCATCGGCCACCGGGATCGTCAGCAGATCGGCCAGCGGCGCGACCGGTTCGGCCATGCGTTCGGCCTGACGGGCGAACACATCGACATCGTGATAATGCGTGGCATGCAGCGTCGCGGCGGTCGGACTGGGCACCCAGGCGCAGTTGGCGCCGGTTTTCGGGTGGCCGATTTTCTGTTCCAGCATATCGGCCATCCGGTCGGGCATCGCCCACATCCCCTTGCCGATCTGCGCCTTGCCCGACAGGCCGCAGGCGAGGCCGATCTGGACGTTGCGATCTTCGTAAGCGGTGATCCACGGGGTGGTTTTCATCGCCCCCTTGCGCAACATGGCCCCGGCCTGCATCGCGGTGTGCATTTCATCGCCCGTGCGGTCGAGGAAGCCGGTGTTGATGAACATGATCCGGTCTTTCACCGCGGCGATACACGCGGCGAGATTGGCACTGGTGCGGCGCTCTTCGTCCATCACGCCAACCTTGATCGTGTTGCGGGCCAGGCCGAGCAAATCCTCCACCGCATCGAACAGATCGTTGGTGAAGGCGCATTCTTCCGGCCCGTGCATCTTGGGTTTGACGATATAGATCGAACCTTCGCGGCTGTTGGTCAGTTTGCCCAGCCGTTTGAGATCGTGCAGCGCGATCAGGCTGGTGACGATGCCATCGAGGATGCCTTCGGGCGCTTCGCTGCCATCGGGCATGTGCACCGCCGGGTTGGTCATCAGGTGGCCGACATTGCGGACCAGCAGCAGGCTGCGCCCGTGCAGCGTCAGCGTGCTGCCATCGGTGGCGGTATAGGCGCGGTCGGGATTGAGCGCGCGGGTTACGGTTTTGCCGCCCTTCTCGAACGTATCCTGCAAATCGCCGCGCATCAGGCCCAGCCAGTTGCGATAGGCCAGCACTTTATCTTCCGCATCGACCGCGGCGACCGAATCCTCGCAATCGCAGATCGTGGAAACGGCGGATTCGAGGATCACGTCGGCCACGCCCGCCGGATCATCCTTGCCAATGGGATGACTGCGGTCGATCACCACTTCGATATGCAGGCCGTTATGTTTCAGCAGCAGGTTGTCACCTGCATGGCCCAGCAGTTGCGCCGGATCTGCCAGTTGCGGCACGCTGCCGTCCCAGTCGGCCCACGATCCGCTGGCCAGCGGCACTGCACGGTCGAGGAAGCGGCGCGCCCAGGCGATGACCTGCGCCCCGCGTTTGGGATCGTAGCCCTTCCCTTCGGCCTCGCCCGGAATGGCATCGGTGCCGTAGAGCGCATCGTAGAGGCTGCCCCAGCGGGCATTGGCGGCGTTGAGCAGGAACCGCGCGTTGAGGATCGGCACCACCAGTTGCGGCCCGGCAATCGTCGCCAGCTCGGCATCGACATGGCGCGGGTTCGCTTCCACGCTGGCCGGTTCGGGCACGAGATAGCCGATTTCGGTCAGGAAAGCGCGGTATCCGTCCATATCCGCAATCGGGCCGGGATTCTCGCGATGCCAGTCGTCGATCCGTGCCTGAAGATCGTCCCGCTTCGCCAGCAGTTCGCGGTTGCGCGGAGCGAAGCGGGCAAAGATATCCGCTGCGCCCTGCCAGAATGCATCGGGCGTAAGCCCGGTGCCCGGCAGCGCTTCGTTCTCGATAAAATCGACGAGCACGGTATCGACGGTAAGGCCGTTGCGGACGGTCTGGTCAGTCACGGTGGTATTCACTCCCTCTGGCACGCGAATGGTGCACCCCTATGTGTGCGCCGTGGTATCACGGCATATGGCGTGCCCCCCGGCCTGCCATAAAGCTGCGGTATGCGGCTAACCCACACGCCGCGCGCGTTTCAAGCGCGAAAGTCCTGAGGCGGGCAAAGTCCAGCTTCGCCCGCCGGTCAGGTTCAGGCCGCCATGCTCAGCTCAGTGCCATGTTGATGACGTGTTTCTGGGTGTAGGCGGAAATGCCTTCGTCACCACCCTCGCGGCCGATGCCCGATTGCTTGGCACCGCCGAACGGCACATCGAACGGCAGGTCGAGATGCTTGTTCACCCACACGGTGCCCGAATCGATCTTCATCGCCACTTCCACCCCGCGATCGAGATCGGCCGACCAGACAGTACCGCCAAGGCCATATTCGCTGTCGTTCGCCCGCGCGATCACGTCGTCGATATCGTCGTATTTCAGCACCGGGATCACCGGGCCGAACTGTTCCTCGCGCACCAGACGGGCGCTGTCGGGAATGTCTTTCACCACTGTCGGGGCGATGAAATAACCGTCGCGGTCAAGCCGGTCGCCACCGGCCAGCACAGTGCCGTTTTCGCGCGCGTCTTCGAGGAAGCCGAGCACTTTTTCGTACTGCATCTTGTTCTGCACCGGGCCGATCTGTGCGCCCTGATTGGCGCCATCGTCGACCACGGCATCTTTCGCCAGCTGCGCCAGTTCGTCGCACAGTTCGTCATAGATCGAGGCCGGGGCATAGACCCGCTTGATCGCCAGACAGACCTGCCCGGCGTTGATCATCGCGCCATTGAACAGCTTGGGCGCGATTTCCTTGGGCGATACGTCGTCGAGCACGATAGCGGCATCGTTGCCGCCCAGCTCCAGCGTGATCCGCTTGAGCGCGTCGGCACCCGAAGCATAGACCTTGCGCCCGGTGCCGGTCGATCCGGTGAAGCTGACTTTGGCGATATCGGGATGCGCGGTCAGCGGGCCGCCGAGGTCGTTTTCATCGACGATCACATTCAGCACACCTGCCGGGAAAATCTTCGCTGCTTCTTCGGCAATGAACAGCGCACACATCGGCGTGGTCGGCGCCGGTTTGGCGATCACAGTGTTGCCGGTGACCAGCGCGGGGCCGATTTTCTGCGTCACCATCAGAAACGGGAAATTCCACGGCGTGACCGCTGCCACCACGCCCAGCGGGGTGCGGTGTTCGAGGATGCGGGCCTTGGCATCTTCCTTGATAACCTGCGGTTCGTGGCGCTGCGAGGCGTAGAAACGGAGCTGATAGATCCCGCCGATCACTTCGCCCATCGCCTGCGCGGCGGGCTTGCCCTGTTCGCGGGTCAGCAACTGCGCCAGTTCATCCTTGCGCGCTTCGATGGCATCGGCCAGCTGGCCGATCATCGCGCCACGTTCTTCGTATGTCCGTTTCGACCATGCGGGGAACGCTGCCTTGGCTGCGGCGACGGCGGCTTCCAACTGGGCATCGTCTGCCCGCGCGACAGTGGCGAAAGCCTTGCCAGTTGCGGGGTTTACGACATCGAGCGTGCCCGCCCCATCGACCAGCTCTCCGTTGATCAGCATCTTGGTGTTCATTGAATCACTCTCCTTTTGCAACTGAACCTAGGCCGGGGCTGGCGAGTCGACAAGCATATCTGCGACCGGCCCCGCCCCCGTTCAGGACGAGTTGCTATCGGGAGAGCGCGGCACAGCTATGGCGGGCACCGCTGCGCCCGCCATAGCCTGCCGTTTTTTATCCGCCGAAGCGCGCCGTCAGTTGCACGCCGTAGAAGCGCGGCTCTGCCGGGATGAAAGTCGGTATGCCGAACGCGCCGCCGGTGTTGCCTGCGTCGAGCAGATAGTCCTCGTCGGTCGCGTTGCGGATATATCCGGCGATTTCGTAGCGGCCCTCTGCAAAAGAAACACCGGCACGGGCATTGACCAGCGTGACCGGCCCTTGCGAGATATTCGCCTTGTTCGGCACTTCGAAGAATATCCGGCTGCGGTATGTCACACTCGGAGTGGCAAAAATGCGCGCGCCGCCGCCAATCGGATAATCGACGGTGAAGCCGCCCGCTGCCTGCCATTCGGGCTGCAGGCGGAAACGGTCGCCCGCGAAAATGCCATTCGCCGGATCGTCGTCGATCCCGCCGTCGATATAGCCGGCGTTAGCGAACACGCTGAGCCACGATGTCGGCTTGACGTTCAGTTCCGCCTCTACCCCGAAGTTACCGGCCGAACCGGCGCTTTCGGTGATCGAGGAACCGACCGGCAGGCCGGAGGGATCGTTGGGGTCGGACACTGTCCGGGTCACCTGAAACCCCTTGTACTTCTGAAGATACGCGCCGAGCGAAGCGAACACTGCGCGCGATGCGAACTTCACCCCGCCTTCATAATTCCAGACGGTTTCTTCAGGGATCAACTGATAATTGGGCACTACCTCCGCCCCGGACTTGCGCGCGCCGAGCGACACGACCGGCGAACGGCGCCCTTTGGACACCGTCGCATAGACATTCAGTTCGGGCGTCACCCGGTACAGCGCATTGAAACGCGGCAACACAGCAGAGAAACTGCGACGGGCGGTGAACACTTCGCCGCCGGTATCGAGCTGGCCGGGAACCAGCGGCGCGCCGGTGAGCACCGAATTGGGCACATCGGTGACATAGCCCGATTTGCGCTGTTCGATCAGCACGCGCGCCCCGGCGGTCAGCTCCAGCGCGGGCATAGGTATCCACGTCGTATCGGCAAACAACGAATAGCTCTGATTTTCGCCGCGGTTTTCGAACACCGAGCTATAGGGGATCGCCTGACGCAAACCCGCGCCGATCATGTCGTACACCGGCACGCTGCCATCGCTGGCGACGCAGGGTGCGCCCGGCACCGGCCCGGTCGCGCCGAACAGTTCGGACAGACATTGCAGAAACGTGACTTCTTCGGTCGAGAAAGGCACGTTCTGATGCCCTTTCTCGGTAAAGAAGTTCCAGCCGAACGATGCCCGCCAGTTGGGATCGGCATAGGAGAAACGCCCTTCGTGGCTGAACTGCCACCCCTTGGCGATCTCCGCGAATTCAAGGAACGGCGCCGGGCCGCCATCGGCATCGAACACTTCCGCGCTGTCGAATTCGCGATAGCCGTTGACTGTCGTGAAGGTAAGATTGTCGGTCAGTTCGTATGCCGCCGTCAGATTGGCATCATAGACATCGCGCACCAGCCCAAGCTGGCTGTTGCCCAGCGCCTGCGCCGAATACGGCGATCCGCCCAGATCGGCATCGCCAAATGGGTTGGCCGGCCCGGCGGGCGTGGGATATGTGCCTGAAATAAACGGTGTGCCGCCGTTGCGCTGGCGGTCGTATGTGCCCACCAGATCGACTGTCAGCCGGTCGTTAGGCCGGAATCGCAGCGATCCGCGCACACCCAGCTGATCCTGCGAATACAGCTCGTCTTTCTGCGACGTGGCAAGGTTCTGCACATATCCGTCGCGTCCGCGCCATTCGAACGCAATACGGCCCGCCAGCACATCGGACCCGGCATTGACGAAGCCCGACAGCACGGTGGTGTTGTAATTGCCATACTGGCCCGACAGTTCGGCGGAAAAGCCGGGGCGCGGCTTCGCGGAAACCAGACTGATCGCGCCGACAGCCGATGCCGTACCGAACAAGGTTGCCTGCGGCCCCTTGATCACTTCCACCCGTTCAAGATCGTAGATCGCCTGATACGACCCGCGCGAGCGCGAGATATCGACCCCGTTGTAATACAGCGTGACACGCGGCCCCTGCTGCGACGATCCCGAATCCGATGTGATCCCGCGGATCACGATGCCGGGATTATTGGCGCTCTGTTCCTGAATGTTGAGACCGGGAACATAGTTCGACAACTCGTCCAGATCGCTGACACCGAGCCGTTCGATCTGTTTGCCCGAAACAGCCGACAGCGTGATCGGAACATCGGTTTCGCGCTGTTCGATCTTCTGCGCGGTGACCACGATCTGGTTATCTGGCTGGCCCTGATCGCCCGCCCCACCCGCTTCGGCCCCGGCTTCCGTATCGCTGGCATCATCGGCGGTGGCGGCACAGGCCGCATGCAAAGGAAGCAGTGACGCCGCGCTCAGAATTGTGGCGCGCACGATAGTTCTGAATTTCATGAAAGAGACCCCGTTTGTGGAAACGGGGCCTCCCTGCATCGCCAAAGTGAAACGCTCGCGACGGTAGTGTGTCGGTTATATTAAATTATATCGGATTGCGGCTGTTCTGTTGCGAACCCGAAGGGCTGAACAGCCGCACCGTCACGCGCGTTTCACTCGGTCACACCCACTGCCAGCGCATCGGGGCGGCGGGTGTCCGCTGCGCCGAGGAACCGGTCGCCTTCGATCATGATCGACTGAGTGCTGCCCATCGTCCGCGAAGGAACCACTTTGTGCCCCTTCTCTTCCAGCAGGCGGGCGATGTCGGGCGAATATCCGCTTTCCATTTCCATCGGCCGGTCGGCATCGGACTGGTTGATCCGGGGCCGCTGCGCCGCTTCGGCAACGTTCAGTCGGTGATCGATCACGTTCGACAGCAATTGCACCATCGTAGCGATGATCGTGCCGCCGCCGGGGGTGCCGGTGACCAGCCAGGGTTTGTCTTTATCGAACACGATGATCGGGGTGATCGTCGATCCCACGCGCTTGCCCGGCACGACTTGCGTGGCCGGATATTCCTTGCCCCGCGCGCCCCACGCCAGATTGCCCAGCGAATTGTTGAGCAGGAACCCGGTGCCCGGCGCCACTACATGCGCGCCGTACGATGCGCTGAGGGTGTAAGTATTGCTGACCGCATTACCGCTGGCATCGGCCACCGAATAATGCGTCGTATCCTTGCTTTCGAACGGATAGGGATTGCCTTCGGGCAGGCTCTTTTCATCCAGCGCGCTGTCGGGTTTGATCAGCGCGGCGCGCTGCGCGGCGAATTCCTTGCTCGCCAGCCCCTTGCTCGGGGTATTCCAGTCGGGCTTGCCCCCCACAAGACGGCGGTCGGACGTGACGATCTTCATCGTTTCGGACAGCAGGTGCAGGTTGGCGACACTGCCCCAGCCCATTTCGCCCACCGGATAATGTTCGAGGATGTTCATCGCTTCAGCGACGCTGACGCCCGATGCGGTCGGCGGCATATAGGCCACCGGATGCCCGCGATAGCTGGACCAGATCGGCGGCGAGACATCGGCGCGATAGGCATCCAGATCTCCCTGATCGATGATCCCGCCATTGGCCTTCATCGCAGCGACCAGCTTTTTCGCGACCCAGCCTTTGTAGAACCCGTCGCGCCCGTGATCGCGGATCGCGGTGAGGGTTTTGGCAAGGTCGGGCTGGCGGAACAGGTCGCCTGCCTTGTAAGGGGTTCCATCGGGTTTCAGATAGGCGGCGCGCGCGCCGGGATCGCGGGCCAGCGCTTCCGATTGCTGCGCCGTGGCCTCCGCTTCGGCATCGCTCAGGATCACGCCGTTGGTGGCCAGATCGATTGCCGGCTGCACCAGATTGGCCCACGGCAATTTGCCGAACCGTTCATGCGCCGCCCACAGGCCCGCGACTGTGCCCGGCACCGCCACGCCTTTGAACGACCAGCCTTTATCGCGGTCGAACTTGCCATTGGCGTCGAGCAGCAGGTCGGGCGTGACCTTGCGCGGAGCGACCCCGTAATAATCGATGGCGGTGGTCGATGCCGGTTTCCCGTCTGCCGCCGCCATGTGGATCAGCATGAAGCCGCCACCACCGATATTGCCCGCGCGGGCCAGCGACACCGCCTCTACCAGCGCGACAGTAACGGCGGCATCCACGGCATTGCCGCCCCGGCGCAGAATCTCTGCCCCGGCGCGGGTGCCATATGCATTCTGGCTCACCACCATGCCGCCGTGTCCGATCACCGGATGGTGGATCGAATCGTAACCGACGATATCGCCGCCCGTCCGCGAATAGGCCTGCTCCTGCGTGGGGGCAGCTGCGGGGGCCTGTGCGACGGGCGGCGCCGGCTGTTTGGCCGCCAGAGGCGAACCAAACAGGACCAGAGCGATAGCGGCGGCGTGCGTTACGCCGCGCAGCGATAGCGTGGTGCGACCAGACATCCTCATCCCCCTCAGAACGCCGTGCGGACGTTCACGTAGAGATAGCGCCCGTAAGGATTGTAGAGCGACGCCATATAACCATCCGAGCTGAGCGGCGGATTGGTATCGAACAGGTTGCGCGCCCCGATGCGGAACGTGAACGGCTGCATCCCGTCGCGCTCCACCGATGCCTGGAAGTAGAGGTTGAACGTCATCGAATCGTCCACCACCCAGGGGTTGCCATCGCCATCGATCAGGCCGGTATCGTCCACCGAACCGGTGTACTGCGTGTAAGCACCGATCTGGAACGCGTCGTAATTCCACGTCACGCTGCCCGATGCCTTCCATTCAGGCTTGCCATTCTGGCGCAGCAGATCGCCGCCACCGCTGATATTGATGCCCGAATTGATCTCACCCGCTTGCTGGGCTGCCATCAGCGCGGCGATATCGGGCGACGGTTCGAGGAAGAACTTACGCAGGTATGCCGCGTTCAGATTGACCGTGAAATCGCCGATGCCCGTGTCGCGTAAGCTCCAGATCAGGCCGAGATCGACCCCCGACGCTTCCTGCGGCAACAAGTTGCGATAGGCATCTTTCACGTACAGGATCTGCCCCACCGGATCGAGCCCGGTTCCGGCAAATGCCGCGATGTCGTCGGTCGTCGGATCGGCGCGCACCACGTCGGGGTTGGAACCGCCCTGTGTCCGCAACAGGTAATCCTGGATCAGCGAGTTGCCATCCCCGAACAGGCCGACGATGCCGCTCTGCCGCACGCTCCAGTAATCGGCGGTCAGCGTGATCCGGCCAAGGCTGGGCGGCAGGAATTCCGGCTGCAGCACGATCCCTGCGCTCCACGACTTCGATTTTTCCGGCCGCAGATCGGGGTTGCCCGACCGCTGCGAGATAACCGCCTGCGTCTGGCTGCAATCGGAAAAGTCTGCGATCCGCCCCGCGCGCAGGTCCGCTTCGCAGCGGACATAGTCGGTGCGGTTGTTCGAACGGGTCACGACAGTGGCGTTGACCTGTTCGAGGTTCGGCGCCTTGAACCCTTCGGCATACGAACCGCGCAGACGCACGCCATCGACCACGTCCCACGCACCGGCGATCTTGGGCTTCGCCACCGAACCGGCATCGCTGTAGTGTTCGAAACGCCCGGCGATCTGCAATTCGATCCGCTTGGCCAGCGGGATATTCATGTCCGGCGAAATCAGCGGGATCGCCAGTTCGGCATAAGCCGACAGCACATCGCGCTTGCCGCTCAGATCGTTCGACGGGCTGGTGCCCACCAGATCGCTGCCATATTCGACGCCGGTGACCGAATCGGTGAACACAGTCGTGCCGTCGAGCCGCGGATCGCGATCGTCGCGCTGGGTTTCGCGGCGGAATTCACCACCGATCGCCACACCCAGCGGGCCGCCGGGCAGCATGAACAGGTTGGCGTTCGACGCCTTGATGTCCCACAGCGCCAGCGTCGATTTGGAGATACGGTCGGCACTGATCCGCATCGCATCGATCGCCGCCTGATTGCTGAGCGTGGTATCCGCCAGGCTGGGATTGGCCAGATTGCCGCCGTTGAACGGGTTGTAGGCATCGGGCGTCGCCAGTGCGAGCTGCTGCTGCACCAGCGTCGCGCTGAGAGCGGTGGAGCTGTCGTGCACCCGCGCTTCGCTATACAGCGCAGCGGATTCGAAGTTGAACCCGCCTAGCTTCCAGCGCAGCCCGCCCAGCAGGCGAAATTCGCTGTTGTCCACTGTCACCAGATTGGGGCCGACATCGGAGAAATCGTAGGTCCGCAGCGTGACCGGCACGCCTTCGTCGGGCACATTGTCGAGGCCGGGCAGACGGTTCGGGTTGGGCGAACCATCGGGCAGCGTGGTCGCGCCGAACGGGTTCCAGTAATTGCTGGCCGGAACGGTGATCGGGATCGAGCTGAGGTTATAGGTCGATGTCTGCCAGCTCTTCGTGCGGGCAAGGTACAGCCCGCCTTCACCGAATATCTCGACATCGGGCGCGACTTCGTAGTTGCCAGTCACGAACAGATTGCCGCGATCGGTTTCGGGCATGATCGTCTGATCGTATGCCGCCAGCCGGTCGTGACGCAGGTTGCGATCGTCGCCGGTGGTCGATGCCGAACCGTCGTCGATGCAGATGCCGTTGCCCAGATTGCTGAGGCAGCCCGGATTGGTGCCCGGCTGAATGTGGAACAGGCCGGAAGACGATGTGATGCGCGTGCCGTTCTGGCGTACGCCCCCGCTCACCCCGACAGCGCCGAAGTTGCCCCACGGGCTGGTGCTGGCACGGTTGTCGAGCGAAGTGGCCCCTTCGAAACGAGTGCCTTCGAACAGCGGGCGCTTATCCGACGAAGCGGTATATTCCTGATCCGATGCGCGCAGCATCGAACGGTGGCTGTAGTCGGCCAGCACAGTGATATTGCCGCGGTCACCCAGCCTGGTGCCGAAAATCCCGTTGGCGCTGAATTCGTGCATCCCGGTGCCTTCGGCCAGCCCGTATTGCGCGCTGAGGCCCAGCCCTTCGTAGTCTTTCTTGAGCACGACGTTGACGACGCCCGCGACGGCATCCGAACCGTAAATCGCCGCTGCGCCATCGCGCAGCACTTCCATCCGCTGAACGCCCGACACGGGGATCGCGTTGGTGTTGTAGGTGAGCACGGGCACGAGCTGATCGTTGGCGCGGCTGGTCGGGTGGGTCACCACACGGCGACCATCGATCAGCAACAGGGTGTTGCCTTCGCCCAGGTTCCGCAGGTTGACCGAGCCGACATCGCCGCGCGCCGCGTTCGAGCTGTTGGGCAGGTACGACGAGTTGAACGACACGTCGCCAAGCTGCGGGATCGAACGGAACAGTTCGTCGCCCGACACCGCGCCGGTGGCGCCGATCTGCTTTTCATCGACCAGAGTCACCGGCAGCGCATCGGCCACTTTCGAACCCTGAATCTGCGAACCGACAACAACGATTGCCGGCGCTTCTTCGGCAGGCTCTGCCGCTGCGGGGGCCGGTTCAGATGCCGGGGCCGCGGCGCTGGTCGCGCCCTGCGCCGCCACCGGCTGAAGCGTCGTGGTATAAGAAGCGGATTTCTGCAGTTGCCCGGCGGGCACGATGCGGATCGCGTCGGGGCCGGTAAAACGATAGGTATAACCACTGCCTGCCAGCGCCATCTGCAGCATCTGGCTGGGGGTATAAGTGCCTCTCACGCGCGGAGCGACCCGGCGTTTGATGCTGCTGTCGGTAAATACCAGCTGCATTCCGGTGGTGCGCGAAATCTGCATCAGCGTCGCGCCGAGCGACTGTGCGGGCAGATCGACAGTAAACTGCTGTTCCGCCGCGACCGCATGCCGCACCTGGGCCTGCGCCGGAACCGCAATCGCCATCGCTGCGACCGACGCCATCAAACCCACATGTTTCATTGTAAAACCCCCTGAATCATTCCCAGTTGCGGACGTGATCCTTATCGCCCTGCACTATGGAAGACGCACGACAGGCAAGAATGCGAACCCCCGAACTGTAAATTTTGAAATTTTTTTGCAACATACGTTCGGGGGGTTCGTATTGCGCCGCTTTTGCGTCATAGCTTAGGAAAGGGGAATAGCGGGCAATCCGTATGCAACGGCAATCGAAAACGATTCCCGATCACGACGATCCGGGCGGCGAAGTGGCGATTCATCTCGCCGCGCTGCGCCGTTTCGTCTCGCGCCGGGTGGCCGATCGCGATCTGGTGGACGATCTGGTGCAGGAATCCTATGCCCGCCTGCTCGCCCGCAGCGGCAGCGACGCGGTGCACCAGCCGCAGGCCTATCTGTTCCGCGTGGCCAGCAACCTGCTGGCCGATCTCCATCGCCGCGAAATGGCCAGTGTGCCGATCCAGCCGATCGATGTCGACGAATTGCCCGTTCGCCCCGAGCAGGAAGATGCCACCGGTCTGGCCGATTTGCAGGGCGCATTCGAAACCGCGCTGGGCGAACTGTCGCCGCGTTGCCGCGACGTGTTCATTATGCGCCGGTTCGACGATCTCGATACCGGCACGGTCGCGCAGCGGCTCGGCATCAGTCACCGCATGGTGCAGAAACATCTGAACCGGGCCGTGACGCACCTCTATATCCGCCTGCGCGGCCAGCCGGGAGAGGCGCCATGAAGCGCAGGCATACCGGCCTGGGCGAACGCGCGCCCGAAGTGTTCGAACGCCTGTTCGACAACCGCTCCAATGCACTGCACCCGGCAGACGCGGAAGAGGCCGCCGATTTCTGGGATCAGCTGGGCCGTTTCGAACGTCCGCCGCTGTCGCATGAAATGGCCGATGCCCCACAGGGCGGCTGGTTCGCGCGCGGCAAGTCGCGCCACTGGTTCGCCGCCGCGGCAGCGGTTGCCGCGTTCCTCACCACGGGCGCAGTGATATACAGCCAGCGCGAAGGCCCCGCGGCCCTGCCCGGCCTGACGCAACTGGCCGCTGCCGTGACCGACCGCGAAGAGCCGGGCCACACCTACACCGCCGGACGCGGGCAGCGCAGCATCATCGCGCTGAGCGACGGTTCGGAAGTCACGCTGGCCCCCGAAAGCACCATCACGGTCCATTATACGGAAAAGCAACGCCTGATCCGCCTGATCGATGGGGAGGCGCTGTTCCGCGTGGCGCATAACAAGGCGCGCCCGTTTATCGTGAAGGCCGCCGGTGGCGAAGTGATGGCAGTGGGCACCGCCTTCGAAGTGCGCCTGCGCGACAAGAGCAAGGCCGCGCAAGTGACTGTGGTCGATGGCGTGATCCGCATTTCAGTGGCCGCCTCGAATAAAGAAACCGGGTCCGAAATCGCCCGACTGGCGCGCAAGGGCGAACAGGTGGAATTCGGATCGCACCCCGATGGCAAATCGGCGCAGGGTTTCATCGGGGCGAGCAGCGAAGTGAACCTCGATCTGTCGGTCGTATGGACCAACGGGATGCTGTTCTTCGACGGCGAACCGCTGGAAGAGGCGATCCGTATCGCCAACCGGTATTCCAGCCAGACCATCGTGCTGAAAGATCAGAGCCTGCGCAATGTCCCGGTTTACGGGCTGATCCGCCAGGGTGACACTGCCGCGCTGTCGGACATTATCGAACACCCGGGCGCATTGCGGGTGGAACGCAGCGACAACGCCCGACTGGACGGCGCATCCGCTGCGCCCTCGGTTTCGAAATAAGGGGAAAGACATGAAATACCTGCCGCAACTGATCGCCGCCGGGATGATCCTGAGCACTTCGACCATCGCGCAGGCCGCTGCGAGCAACACCGATACAGCCGCCAGCACCACCCACGCCGATTCCAATGCCGCGCTGGCGCAAGTGCAGGCGACGTTCGACAAAAACTATCCCGCGCTCGAAGCGATGTACAAGGACATTCACGAGCATCCCGAACTGGCGTTTCAGGAAAAGCGCACCGCAGCCATTCTGGCGAAGAAGATGCGCGCGCTGGGTTTCGACGTGACCGAAAATGTCGGCAAAACCGGCGTCGTCGCGCTCTATCGCAACGGCCCCGGCCCGGTGGTGCTGATCCGCACCGATATGGATGCCCTGCCGATGGAGGAAAAGACCGGCCTGCCTTATGCCAGCAAGGTTCAGCAGGAAGTGGACGGCAATACCTATTTCGTCGACCATTCGTGCGGCCACGATATTCACATGGCATGGTGGGTTGGCACGGCAGAGGCATTGCTGGCGATGAAGGATCGCTGGCACGGCACGCTGATGTTCGTGGCGCAGCCTGCGGAAGAGGTCATCTCCGGCGCGAAAGCGATGCTGGACGACGGGCTGTTCACCCGCTTCCCTAAACCCGACTATGGCTTTGGCGCGCACATCGGTGCCGATACGCTGGGCACCATCTCGGTCAAACAGGGGGTAATCAGCTCCGCCTCCGACCGGATCAGCGTGCGGTTCCACGGTGTCGGGGCCCACGGTTCGATGCCCGACAAATCGATCGATCCGATCATGCAGGCCGGGCATTTCATCACCGGGGTGCAAAGCACGATCAGCCGCCAGAAAGACCCGAAGAAGTTCGGCGTGGTCAGCGTGGGTTCGATCCATGCCGGTTCGGTCGCCAATATCATTCCCGATCATGCCGATCTGCAACTGACGCTGCGCTCGTTCGATCCTGAAACGCGCAAGATCATCAACGACGGTGTCGCCCGCACGGCAAAGGCCGCCGCCGATATGGAACGCGCCCCGGCCCCCGAAGTGACCCACGTTTACGGCACGGGATCGGTCGTCAACGATCCCGACCTGGCGGCACGGGCCGCGACTGTGCTGAAGGGCGCGCTGGGCGACAGCCGGGTTGCGTTCATCCCCGCCAGCGAACCGGGTGGCAGCGCAAGCGAGGATTACTCCGAATTCGTCGCCGCCGGGATGCCGAACTCGGTCTATTTCTGGATCGGCGGCACTCCGCCCGAAACGATCGCGAAGTACAAGAGCGAAGGAAAGCCGGTGCCGGTCAATCACTCGCCCTATTTCGCGCCTTCGCCCAAAGGGTCGATCAAAGCCGGGATCGAAACACTGACTCTGGCCACGCTGATGGTGGCGGGCACCGACGCCCAATAATCCCCGCCCGATCCCGGTGCGATTGCAAAGCGGGGTTTGTAACCTGCGTTGCAGCCGCGCCGGGTCGGTTCCGTGATTGGGCTGGTTGGCCGGGCCGGAATCAGGGGCCGGAATCAGGAACGCCGATTGGTGTCTGATTCGGGCCGGTATTGGGGGCCTGTGGTTGGGGCCGATCGGGACAGCTTGCGGGCTGACTGGTGAGCTGGCGATTTTGCCGGTTTTGCCGGTTTTTGGCGATTTTGGGCGCGCAACCGGACTTACCTGCCCAATAATGGCGCCTGTCGGGGCAGTGCGGCGGCCTGTGTGACAATATGCGATGCAGCCGAGGCTGTTTTGCAGAATAGCTATGCTATTACAGTGTGTTGCGCGTCATATTTTGTGGTGAAGGTGTAGGTGAAACCGGGCCTGAGCGGCGCTGCCGGGTGATGTTCTATGCAGTGCCGGGTACCGGGCTGGGCCGCTGCTATCCGCGCGCTGTCGGGGGCGGATGCGGCATTTCCGGGCGGCATTCCAGCCACCCGGAAACATCTGATATTTATGCCTTATTTGGCGTTCTTCACATATTGGTCGAACCAGTCGAAGCTTTCCGCCAGAACATGCAGGCGGCTTTCCCGCGCGGCATAGGCATGGTCTTCATACGGCAGCATTTCCAGCTTGGCGGTCGCCCCCACGCCCTTCAGCGCATGGAAGAACCGCTGCGACTGAATCGGATAAGTCCCTGTATTGCTGTCTATTTCTCCGTGAAAAAGGAGGATCGGCTCGTTGATATCGGTCACATGCATGAACGGCGACATCGCCTGATAGACCTCCGGCGCCTGCCAATATGTCCGCCGTTCCCGCTGGAACCCGAACGGTGTCAGCGTGCGGTTGTAAGCCCCGCTCAGAGCATAACCGGCGGCGAAAATATCGCTGTGTGCCAAGAGGTTAGCAGTCATGAACGCGCCATAACTGTGCCCGGCGACGCCCACCGTCTTGCGGTCCGTAACCCCTTGATCGACCAGCATATCCACCGCCGCCTGAGCATTGGCGACCAGTTGTTCGACATAAGTATCGTTGGCCTTCAACCCGCCCACAATCGGCATCGCCGCATTCGCCAGCACGGCATACCCTTGTGTCAGGAACAGCATGTAATCGCTTGAAACCCGGTTAGAACGTCCCGAATAGGTATAGGGCGAACCACGCACCTGCCCCGCCCCGCTCTTGCTGGCATACTCCCGCGGATAGGCCCAGACGATGGCGGGAACCTTGTTTCCTTTCTTATAGTTAGGCGGCAGATACAGGGTCCCGCTCAGCGGCACACCATCCGAACGGACATAGTTGACCAACTGCTTGCTCGAATAACGCAAGGCATGTTCGGGCCGCGGCAGATTGGTCAGCGGCTTGCTGTCCTTGGCCGCCAGATCGCGCAGGATATAGTTCGCCGGGTCCAGACTGGTTTCGTATCGTGTAATCAAGCGCTTGGCCTGATCGTCGAGCACCGCGACGACATTCTCGTAGCTCGCACCAGAGGTTGCAAACAACCGCTCTGACTTCTGCGTTTTCAGATTGAACCGGTCCAGAAACGGGTGGTCCCCATCGGGTGAACCGCCCTGCCCTGCGAGATAAATCCAGTCGCCATTCTGCCGCAGCACCGCCCCGCCCTGCGGCCTCGTCACCGGCGAACCGGGGTCGGAATACCAGTCGTCGGCATTGTGCGACCATAGCAACGTCGGTTGGGAAGTGGGCTGCATCGCGTTGGCAAGCCACACTTTTTCTCCGCGCGTGGCCCATGCGAACTGCTTGACCATTGCCTGCTGGCCGTTGTCAGCAAACGCGAACAGATCGGTGCCATCAAGATCGTCCGACGCGCTGACGATACGGTCGGCGGTTCGCATCACTTCGCGTGGTGCGCTGTCGAACGGCGCCTCCAGCACCATCACCCGGTCGCGGTAATCCGCTGAAACAGCGGGATTTCCCTGATCGAGCGGCTCGACATACATCACCGCCGCTGGCGAAGTCGGCCGCCACTGATGCCCCCGCGCCCCCGCCAGCGCCCAGCCCATGCTTTCCGGCCCGGCATTGTTGATCGGCACATCGGCCAGTTGCTTCACAACTTTGCCATCGGCGGACAGGATTTCGACCTGCTTGGGAAACCGGCTGGCAGGCACAAGGTACGAATAAGGCCCGACAATTCGGGTCGAGAGATAGTACTGCCCATCCTCCGACGGCTTCAGGCCTTCGTAAATTCCGGCCTTGGCAAACGGGGTCTTCTTGCCGCTGACAACGTCCACGATCATCGGCTGCGATGTCATGTAATAATCGAACAGCTGCTCGTCATATTTGTCGGTGAGCAGGTTAGTGAACGTCCACACCGGCGCTTTCTTGCCATCGGTCTGCTGCACAGACGGACCGGTCGGCACACCTCTTTCCGGCGCAGGTCCGCGATTTTCCGGGATAAACTGGCACATAATGCGGCGGCTATCTGCCATCCAGTCACACGGCCCGTCAGAGGTGCTGGCGATACTGCTGGCGACGTTGATCGATGGCCCGGACAGCGCCCGCGCCTTGCCGCTGGCGGTATCGGTCACCCACAGTTCGATCCCCTTCGCCGTGGTGTAGAGGAAGGCGAACCGGCTGCTGTCTGGCGCCCACATTGGCGGGCCGAGCTTGGCCTCCGCCAATGCAACCCGCTGTTCTGCGCCGGTTTTCAGGTTGACCAGACGGTATTCGACCCCGCGCCCGGTGTAGGAGGAGCTACGGTCATATGGCTTCGCATCATAAGGGCCATTGGTGGCGGTGTTCACTCGCACCCCAGCGAGCCGCGCCATCGGCACGGCGCGATCGGCAATCGATGGCATTCCCTGCAAGGTAGTGAAAACAGCCCAGTTTCCATCCGGGCTGACACTCGCCGCCGGGGGTGGCGGGATATCGAGGATTGCGGCCACTTCCTGCGACGGTTCGCGATATTCCTCCTGCGCGCTGGCACTGGCAGGGACGAAAACTCCCACGGTCAGTGCGGCATAGGTAATCAGGCCGATAATCCTCATCAAACTATTCCCCCCAAATCAAAATCCTGCGGCTTCGGGATATTCCATATGACAGTAGAACATCGGACGGCGGACGATGCCAAAGCGACCGCCCGCCGTACCGATTGGTGCATCAGAACTTCTTGGTAGCACCAAGATAGAAGAAGCGCCCGACGCTATCGAACAGCGAGCTTCCATAGGCGCCGGTGTAAGTGGACGGTGTCTGCGGCGGATGCTCGTCGAACAGATTATTTACACCAAGCTGAAGGCTGCTGCCGTCGTCGAGTTCGTAGTTGATCGACAGGTCGTGGTAAAACCGTTCGTCGACCGTGACGCCGCCGTAATATTCGGCCGATTTTTCCACATCGAGGCTCGACGGGCCGATATAGCGAACCTTCCAGTTGGCCCGCAGATTGCCCACCGCGTAGCCGAGGTTGAGGTTGGCGCGCCAGGTCGGGTTTTCATATTCCCCGTCCTTGATCAGCAGAGTCGTTTCGTCCGTCGCGTCCACCAGCTCTTCCAGCTTGTCGAGATAGGTGAGCGTTGCTGTGACCGTCAGGCGACCGGGCAGGCTGGACGAAATCTTGTCGAGATATGTGTGATAACTGGCCGCAAAATCGACGCCTCTTGCCGTCAGCGATCCGACATTGACCTGCCGCAGATCGATGGACGAGATCACATAGGGATCACTCAAACCGACGAAGTTTCCGCGTGTCACCAGCGCACAGAACGGATTGTCGAGCGATTCTGAATCGACGCACTTTTCGACAATCGAATTGCCACTGATCGTCTGAATGGCATCGTCGATCTTAATCGACCACCAGTCCGCCGACAGGGTCAGGCCGTCGACAGGATTGGTCACTACACCCGCCGTCCACGAATTCGATGTCTCTTCCTGAAGATCGGGGTTGCCACCCAGACGCGTGGTCAGCGCCAGCGAAGCTGCCGGGTCGACCCAGCCAACCGGAATGCCCAGCGCACGGCAATTTGCCAGACGATTGGGATTCTGGTTGATTTCCGCCGCATCGCACGGGTCCGCCGTAATATTCAGCGCACCGATGGTTTCAGGCGCGAACAGCTCGACGATGGTCGGTGCACGAACGCTGCGCGAACGGGTTACGCGGAAACGCAGATCGTCGATCGGCGCCCACTCGCCACCCAGTTTCCACGCGAGAGTGCTGCCGATGGTGTCATAGTGCGAATAACGCGCCGCACCTTCGACCTGCAGCGATTTGCCGAGGAAGCTGTCTTTCAGAACAGGGACGACGAATTCGGCAAATGCTTCGACCACTTCGGCACTGGCATCGACCGACTCACCACCGTTGTCTGTACGGTAAAGCAAGCCACGCGCGCCCAGCGGATCGTCCAGAGTGGAGAGCGAATCCCGGCGATATTCTGCCCCGATGGCCACACCCAGCGGCCCCGCAGGCAGATCGATCAGGCTACCAGTCGCCTGAATACCGGCAAGGAACTGCTCGTTGGTGACTTCACGCATGAAAGTCGCTTCGAAATAGGCTTTGTCCTCGTCGGACACCATGCCGTCAAACACACTGATCGGACGACAACCGGCAGCCTGAGCGGCTTCGCTGCGGCACACCATTTCGCCGGTATCGGGATCGATGACCGCATCGACCGCTTCGTAGAAACGGCTTTCGATACGGCTGTTTCCACGCTTGTAGCGCTGATCGCGGCGACCGTATTGTGCGAACGCTTCCCAGTCGAAATTGGCCACTTTGCCCCGCAAGCCGCCCGTAACGGTGTAGATATAGCGCGAGTTGCCGTGCTCACGATTGCCGAAGATATATTCCCCTTCGTAACCGACCTTGAGCGTGGAAAGCCCGTTGGCATCCATCAGCGCAGTGACTTCATCAGGCAGAGTCGGGTTATCGCGCTGCAGAGTCAGGCTGGAATCGAAGAACCCCTGTCCGTTGGTCTCGCTGTTGGCGAAGGAGAATTCGAAATCGGTGAACGCAGTGATATTGTCGCTCAGCTCGTATTCCAGCCCCGCAATGGCAGAAAAGCTTTCCCGCGGATTCCGCAGATTACGTTCGCGATTGTCGTATCCGTAGTCGCCGCCCGAACAGTATGAGCCGTAGCAATCGACACCGGATTGCGTGGCCAGACCATTATCATAATAATACCGCTGGCCACCAATGACGAAGCTGGGTTCATACGAACTCGTAATGGTGCGCGGGTTGGTGATGACGATTCGATCGGGGATGCCGTCGTCTGGACCGGTGTTGTCGGGATTGTTCACAAACCGCAGCGCACCTTCACCATAGGTGTAGCTGCGGTCGGTATATTTCAGCGTCTCACTCTTGCTGTAGTTCAGGCCAAAGCGGGCAGAACCACGGCCATCGGCAAATTGTCCGCCGCCTGACGTCGAAATCCGGTAGGTCGCACCGTCACCGCGGTCAGACAGACCGACACGGCCCGACACTTCGAACCCTTCGATATCGTCCTTCAGGATGATGTTCACCACACCCGAAACAGCATCGGCACCATAGACAGCTGAGGCGCCGCCGGTGATGACTTCGACGCTCTTGATCATCGATGTCGGAATGGCAGAGACGTCGACCTGCGACCCATCGCGTGAACCGGACACCCGGCGGCGCCCATCGACGAGCACCAGAGTCCGGTTTTCGCCCAGACCGCGCAAGTTGATGAAGCTGGCGCCAATATCACGCTGGAACGTATCGTTGCTCGATCCCAAACCCACGGCAATCTGCGGGCTCTGCATCAGCACATCGCTGATATCGTTCAGGCCGGTGTTGGCGATCTGTTCGGCATTGATGATCGTCGTCGGCGTGGGATTATCGAACCCCGAACGTGCGACGCGAGAGCCCGTCACGACGATAGCACCCTGATTATCGGTGCTGTCCTGTGCCTGCTCAGATGAATTCGAGGGGGCGCTATCCTGCGCGTACGCCAGCGAAGGCATCAGGCACATCATCAGCGCTGTGCTTCCGCACAAAATTTGCTTCCTTCGACGCATTGCGCCAGCGACCGAAGCCTGCCCCATATTACTACCCGTCATAATTTTCCCCGCTTATTTCGATCCAAAGACGTAACAATCTTGCAATGATCGCAGGGCATGCGAAGCAGCAACATTTGGCAAAGCCATAGCCTATCGTTATAGAATCGCAAGGTGAGCTGAGGCTTTCCCAGAGCGATATTTTTCGCCCGGCCTGAAAATTATAGATAATGCGAATACTCCGGCAAGATTTTGTTGCGCTGCACAAATCGAGAATTTTCGTTGATTTTAGCCCCCTCACAATCAGGCACCGCTCTACTTGGCCAAGACTATAAGTCATTCTTGCCGTTTTCAGGTCAGTGTCATCATCTCAACCCAAATCATCGCATGCATAGTCAATGGTTATGGATATGCCAAAAACTCGACCTTGTGTTGCGGGTCTGGCAGCTTCACCCTTCGTTTTCCCATGCTGCATCGCAGCGTGACAGGCCAAACAAGGAACTGACTTGTCTGTCTTCGTTCAAAAACAGTCGATCCATGCCTGCGCTATTCTTGCAGGCCTGATGCTTTCACTGTCGCCCGTCTCGAATAGCTTTGCCGCCAGTTCATCGGCGACAGAAACAGATCAGGCGATCCGTGCAATCATCTCTGACAAGCAGCACGAAATTGCGCCGGGATGTATTGTCGGGTCTTTCAAAGACGGCTCCGCGCAAAAGGTGATTGCTCAGGGTTACGCCGATATTGAAAGCCAACGGCCAATCGATGGCGACACTCAGTTTTACGCGGCATCGATATCCAAGCAATTTACAGCATTGGCGGCGGCGACTTTGATCGCACAAGGCAAATTGGCGCTGGATGATGATGTGCGCCGCTATCTGCCGGAATTGCCCGCCTATCGCGCATCGGTGACTGTGGGGATGCTGATGCATCACACATCGGGCATTCGCGATTCACTCGGGCTGCTGCGCCTGGCTGGCATGAACGACGTCGGACGGGCTTCGAAAGAGCAGGCCCTGCACTTGCTGTTTCAACAACAAGATACCGATTTCGTGCCCGGCACTGCCTATCGATATTCGAATGGCGGCTATCTGCTGCTTGCCGAAATTGTTGAGCGCGTTTCGGGCCAACCGTTCGCTGATTATGCCAAGCTTGCGATATTTAAACCGATCGGCATGAAAAGCGCCTATTTCATCGATAATAACCTTCGTCCCGACACTTTCGCTCACGGCTATCTTCCTTCCGGAGAAGGTTTCGCAGTGCGTGATACCTTCCCGCGGTTCAGCGGATCGGGCGGCCTGATGCTGTCGATGAAAGATCTGGCCCGATACGAATACGATATCGATCGCGGCCATAAGGTGTGGACCCCGCGAATCGCCAAAATCATGCTGACACCCGGTCGCTATGCCGACGGCAGCCTGACCGATGATGGAAACGGGCTAAGTTACGGTGGCGGCCTCCACCTTGGCGAAAAGGGAGGCCAATACGTCGTGACACACACAGGATCGGCAGAGGCGCTGAAACACGCATATACGCGCCTGCCGGACCAGCATCTGGCATTTGCGATCCTGTGCAACCGCGGCGACTGGACAGCCAGCGCGAAATTGCGCGATGTCATAACGGCCAGCGGCGTCCGTTATCCCGGTTTCCCGGCCACTATGCCTACTGGCGCATTCTATTCGGAACAGCTCGAATCCTACTATCGCCTTGTTCCCGAAGGGGATGGTTTACGAGTAGAAATATCGTCCGACCTGACTGCAAGGCCGACTGTCCGGCACTTCACACCGCAGGACGATGGCCGTTACCATGATGGTTCAATGTCGATCACACCCACGGATGATCCCGCGCGGATCCTTGTCGGTCGGGGAGGCATAGAAGGAATTATCCTTATCCGCCGCGATAAAGATGTCACCGAATGAAAAGGGGTATGCTGGGCGAAGCGATGCAGGGTGAAAGAGATTCGCCCTTCCCTTCGACATCGGACAAAGGTCTGGACGTACTCGTGCTCGGCGCAGGGGTTGTCGGTATTACTACGGCCTATTCCCTCGCGCGGCGGGGCTTTTCAGTGACCATCGTCGATCACGAAACCGGGCCGGCACAAGGCGCCTCGTTCGCGAACGGAGCGCAGCTTAGCTATGCCTATACAGACGCACTGGCTCAGCCGTCACTTCTTCGCAAAATGCCTTTTCTTTTCGCCGGATTCGATCCGGCATTTCGTGTCCGCCTGTCCCCCGATCCGGAGTTCTTCCGTTGGGGACTGGCGTTTCTGAAAAACTGCACGCAGGCTCAGTTTGACAGCAATACGCTGGCCACGCTCCGTCTCGGCCTCGAATCGCATGCTGCGATGGCCAATTTGCGCGAACGGCATCCGTTCGATTTCGCCCATACGACACCGGGCAAGATGCATATCTTCAGAGATGAGGGCAGTCTGGACCATGCACGCACCGTTACCCGGATCAAACGCACGGCCGGGGTCGAACAGGACATACTCTCTCCGGCACAAGCCATGGCCATCGAACCGGCCCTGCACGACGCCGGACCGATCGCTGGAGCACTTTGGACCCCTGATGACGAAGTCGGTGATCCCTATCGCTTCTGCAAAGGTCTGCTGACTGTCCTTGTCAAACGATATGGCGTGAAAACCGTGTTTCGCTTCTCCGCGAAAGGCATCAGGAAACAGCGCGACGAAATCATCGTGTTCGATGGCGAAGACAACGAACTGTCCGCCAGCAATGTTGTCGTGTGTCTTGGCGCACAAGCCCCACGGTTTCTCGCCCCTCTGGGAATTCGTGCTCCAATCATGGCCATGAAAGGATACAGCTTCACCGCTCCGCCCGGCAAATATGCACCGACCGTCAGTATTACCGATTCCGCCCGCAAGATCGTGTACTGTCGTTTGGGCAATACCATACGGGTTGCCGGTCTGGCAGAGTTGAACAACCGCGATCCGGCCCCCGATCCGGCACGACTGCGCCACTTGATCGATCAGGCCAGGGCAGCAATGCCATATGCCGTCGATTATACGGCGATTGGCTCCGGGTGGGCCGGTCTGCGCCCAATGACCCCCAACTCTCAGCCAATAATCGCACAGGCCGGGCAACGAATCTTCCTGAATGTGGGACATGGTATGCTCGGATGGACCCTTGCTGCCGGTTCCGCCGAAAGGGTTTCTGCGCTGGTGGAGCAATCGGTCGGGCAACCGGCCCAAATCAGAAAGACATCTTGAATGACTCATCCTTCGCCGCCTCCGCTCAGCCGTTTCCGCCGCGCCGGGGATCTGGTTTTCACGTCGGGCCAGCTACCGCGTGGCAGCGACGGTGCGATTGTAGAGGGTGGGATCGAAGCGCAGACCCGGCAAGCACTCGCCAATCTCGAAGCCGTGCTGGCGGAAGCTGGCCTACGGCTCGACCACGTGGTTAAAGTGACCGCATGGCTGACGGATGCAAAGCTGATGCCCGCATTCAACGAAGTATACCGCGAGTTCTTTGCGGAGCCTTTCCCCTGCCGATCCACGGTTATCTGTGGGCTGGTGGCCGGCGATGTGGAAATCGAAGCGATTGCCTGCGTAAGATAGCCCTTCGCGACAATTGGGCTGTCCCATACATTACCCCGCCCGAAATCGATAAAAGTCACGGGAGAAAAATACGATATGCTACGCATCTGGTTCGGATCGCCCCTCTGGAAAAGAGTTCTGCTGGCAATGGTCTGCGGCATCATCGCAGGCGTTGTCCTGGGCGAAGATGCCGAAGCGGTGCGATGGATCGGCGATCTGTTCATTCGTGCGATCAAGATGCTGGTTATCCCGTTGATCTTCTTCTCACTGGTATCGGGGATGACCGCTGTCGGCGATTTGCGCCGGTTAGGCAGCGTCGGCGGGAAGGCGCTCCTGCTGTTTATGTCCACGGCGTTTATATCCGTGACGTTAGGGATGACGCTGGCGACCTTAGTGCAACCGGGCGTCGGCCTTTCGATCGACTTGCCGGTCGGCACCGCCGTTCCCCCGGCACCCGATCAGTCGCTGATCGGAATGGTAATCTCGCTGGTTCCTGAAAATCCGGTTATGGCGATGGCGGAAGGGGCGGTTTTGCCAGTCATCGTTTTCGCCGTGCTGTTCGGCATCGCCATTCTCGCATCGGGCGAGGAAGGAACTCCGATTGCTCAGGCAATGAATGCCGGGTCGATCGTCATGCAGAACATGACGATTTTTGTGATGGAGCTGGCCCCATTCGGCGTCTTCGCGCTCATCGCATGGGTTACCGGTACTTTTGGGTTCGAAGCGCTCATCCCGCTCAGCAAACTTGTCGCTCTCAATTATGTCGGTTGCGCCATCATTTTGGCGATTGTCTATCCGCTGATCCTGCGCCTGATCGCGCGGCTGCCGGTGATCGATTTCTATCGTGGTATCATCGATGCACAGGCAGTGGCGTTCTCCACTGCATCGTCGAATGCGGCATTGCCCGTGACTTTGCGCTGCGTCGAACGGAACCTCGGCGTTTCGCACTCGGTTGCCAGTTTCACTGTGGCCCTCGGCGCAACGATCAACATGAACGGCACCGCGATGTATCTGGGCGTAATCGCGCTGTTCGGCGCACAGGTTTACGGCATTGAACTGAGCTGGCTTTCCTATGTCATGATCATTCTGACGTCCACGCTCGGCGCGATCGGTGCGGCCGGTGTACCGGGATCGGGCCTGATTATCATGAGCCTGGTGCTTTCTTCGATTGGCGTACCGCTGGAAACCATCGCATTTGTCGCAGGGATCAATCACATCCTCGACATGGCGCGCACGATGACGAACGTTTCCGGCGATGCCGCCGTCGCTGTCGCCGTCGGCCGGATGTCGGGCGAGATCGATGTCGAGGAATACGTGTCGGCCGACGACGTCTGAGACACACCACTCTCTCCGATTGGGCAGACCCTGCCCGCTTCCCTCGAACGGCAGATAACTTGATCAATTCAGCCGCAGCTATCTGGAGAAGAAAACGATGAAATCGCTTATGCCACTGGCCGCGCTGGCCCTTTGCCTCCAACCCGCCCCCGCCTTCGCGCGCGAAGCATATGACGCAGGCGCGGCAGTCGATGCCGAACTGGGCCGCACATCGCGGGTTGCCCGCCAGATCTGGGAAAACGCCGAACTGGGCTATCTGGAAGAAAAGTCATCCAGTTTTCTGCAAAATGAGATCAAGGCAGAGGGTTTTTCGATTAAATCCGGGGTCGCCGGAATTCCCACCGCTTTCATCGCCGAGTGGGGCACCGGTGGGCCCGTGATCGGTGTGCTGGCGGAATTCGATGCGCTGCCCGGCATTACCCAGTCGGATAAAGCGACCCGCGATCCTATCGATACGAAACATGCCGGCCATGCCTGTGGACACAATCTGTTCGGCGCCGGTTCGCTGACCGCCGCGATCGTTCTGAAGCGTTGGCTGGAAGCGACCGGAACCCCCGGCCGCATTCGGCTGTATGGCACACCGGCTGAAGAGGGCGGATCAGGCAAAGTCTACATGACCCGCGCTGGTCTGTTCGACGACGCCGACTTTGTGCTCGACTGGCATCCGAGCGACAGCAACGCGGCCCCTTCGCTCAGTACGCTGGCCAACCGTTCCGCCAAATTCCGGTTTCACGGCATTTCCTCCCATGCATCCGCCGCACCCGAGAAGGGCCGCTCTGCGCTCGACGGAGTGGAGGCGATGAACATGATGGTCAACATGATGCGCGAGCACACCAGCATGGATACGCGCATCCACTACGTCATCACGGAAGGCGGATCGGCCCCGAACGTCGTCCCCGATTTCGCGGAAGTATTCTATTACGTCCGTCATTCGGACCCGGATGAGGTACGGGCACTGTGGCCCCGCCTCGAAGCGGCGGCCAAAGGTGCCGCGATGGGCACAGGAACCAAAGTTGACTGGGAAGTGATTCACGGGAACAATCCAACCCGCCCTGTCCCTTCACTCCAACAAAAGATGAGCGCAATCCTTCAGGGGATGGGTGGCATCACCTATAACGCGCAGGAGAAAGCATGGGCGGAAACGCTCCGGGCCAGTCTGGGAGAGAAGGCCCCTCCTTTTGCAAAAGCAGGACAGGTAGAGCCATACCGGGTAAAAACCAGCTATGGTTCAACTGACGTTGGCGATGTTTCCAGCGCCGTACCCACTGTCAGCGTCCGCACGGCCACTTGGGTTCCCGGAACCGCCGCGCATAGCTGGCAGGCAGTCGCGGCAAGTGGCATGTCAATCGGCTTCAAAGGAGCCAACCATGCCGCCAAGGCGATGGCGCTGATGGGAGTTGAACTTTATTCGAATCCTGAATTGCGCGCGCAAGCCAAGGCCGAATTCAAGCAAGCTCTGGGTCCGAACTACAAATATCAGTCGCTGCTAGGGGACCGTGAGCCACCTCTGGATTATCGCAAGTAACAGCAGCAACTGCGGCGGCGCGATCACCTGTGTACGATTGCGTCGCCGCATCCGCCTGCCATCACAGCGACAGTTCCCGCCCGGCCATCGTCAGCGGGAAAGGACGGTGGGACACAAGGATCAAGCCGGTCCCCGTCTGATCCAGCCATCTGGCCAGATTGGTGACCACTTTGATTTCGGTTTCCGAATCCAGCCCTTCGGTCGGTTCATCGAGCAGGAGCCAGGGACGACCGGCAAGCAGTGCCCGCGCCAGCGCCAGACGTTTGCGCTCCCCACCCGATAGTATCCCCCCATCAGGTTCCAGCCAGGTGTTCAAACCCTGAGGCGCGGCGGCAATCCGTTCGTCGAGGCAGGCAACCGCGAGCGCCTTGAACATCGCAGATTCGTCCAACGCAGGTGCTGCAATTCGCAGATTGTCCGCAATGCTGCCCATCAACAGCATCGGATCCTGCGGCATCAGCGCGAACTGACGGCGCAGATGATCCGCGTCAACGCTTTCAACCGGCACCCCGTTGAGCGTCAAAAGTCGGTCAGGTGATCGCAGTCCGGCCAGCGCTTCCAGCAAACGCGTCTTGCCCGAACCCGATATGCCGGTGATTGCGACCCGCTCTCCCGGCTCGATCGCTCGATCACCGACCCCTATCGGCTCTGCCACTGGCGAGCCGGATGCGAATACGTGCACTGTGTCAGAAGCCTGAGACAACGTCGCCAAACGCTCAAGCGACTTTTCGATCCCCGATTTTCGCATAGCGTTGCGCGAAAAACCCGCCACCGCCTCTGTACCCGCAGCGCTGGCGAGCAAGGCAGCAGCAAGGAGCGGTACCGCCCCATCTGCAAGTAGTAACACCCCAGCCACAACGACCGCAGTATATAAGACAAGCGCGGCCGCCGTGATCGCTTCCCCTCTCAACAGTCTTGCCTTGGCCGCTTCGTATCCGTGGAAGGTTGGCTCCAGTTGTTTCATGACAAGTGGAGTGAAACCGTAAGCTGCTATTTCCGATCGCGCGGCGACGAAATCGGTAAAGGTGGCTCGCATCGCGATCAGCCGGTCCGCGACATCAGCCGATGGCTTTGCGGTAAAGCGCTCCGCCATTTTTCGGATAGCCATTGGGAGGAACAACAGCGCCACGGCCTGAAACAACGCAGCCCCCCACCCCGCCAGCGCAACGAGCGCAACCGACACCACACCACCCGCGATACCTGCGACAACAGCAGGCCTTCGTATGACAATATCTTCAAGCGCCGCGATATCGTCCAGCAGAATGGCGGTCGCCGCCCGTGGGTCTCGCGCATCTTTACGGGTATCGATGGCAGCGCGCCGCGAAAACAGCCGCGTCCGCAGATCGGCCATACCTTCCAACGCAGCCTGATGGCCCAGCAATCGTTCGCCATAACGTCCGACCGTGCGAAGAATAGCCAGCAACCGGATCGCAGCGGACGGTATCAGGTAGTTGAAGGCCTGAACCGCAGCGACACCCGCCAATCCCGCCAATCCTGCCGCCGTCAGAAACCAGCCTGACAGTCCGAGAAGCGCTACCGCAGATAGGCTCGCGAGCAAACCACAAGCTCCGGCGACTCGCAGCCTGCGACGCCCGGCTCCAGTCGCGGCGAGCAATTCGTCCAGCATCTCACGTTCAGTCACAGCCGCACCACATTATCGCCAAGGGACATCAGGCGCGGATCGTGCGTTGCGATTACCAATGCGCGGGTCGTGGCCAGTTGCGCCAGCAGAGCAACGATTTCCTCCGCAGCCACGCGGTCGAGATCGGCAGTCGGTTCATCGAACAGGATCAGGGGCCGCTCTGACACGACTGCACGCGCGATCCCGATCCGCCGCCGCTCTCCCCCGGAAAGTCCCGCGCCGCTGGCATCCAGCGCCAGATCGATCCCTCTGCGGGCAATGACTGCGCCCAACCCGACACGATCCGCCACCTGACGGACCGTGTCGGCCGAAGCATCAGGCCGGGCAATCGCAATATTCTCCGCAAGAGTGCCGGGCAGAATGAGCGGCCGCTGGGCGGCCCATGCGATAGTCCTGGGATCGGGCGGCAGACCACTTCCCTGTACAGTGACCTGTCCTGCCGATGGCGCGATCTGTCCCGCGATTGTTGCAAGAATGGTCGATTTGCCGCTGCCAGTCGGCCCGGACAGCACGAGAATCCCACTTTGACCCAAACCGAAATCAACCGGACCGATAACGCGTTCCCCAAAGCGGACCTCCAGCCCACGCACGTCGATCCCGGCAAAAGGAGCGGTCGCAACATCAGGTAAGTCAGCCTCCGCCAGCAACGGTTCGATAACGCGATCCGCCGCCTCACCCAGTTGCTTCTCATGATAAGCTGCGGCCAGACGCCGCATCGGCAAATAGAACTCAGGCGCCAGCGCAAGGGCGAAAAATGCCTCGCCTAAAGTCAGGTGTTCGGGATCCGGAAATGGTAGCAGACCGAGCAGGCTGAACCCGCAATATACCGCGACAAGCGCCACCGCGAGCGCCGCGAAAAACTCCAGAGCTGCGCTCGATAAAAAGGCCTTCCGCAACACCGCAACGGTGCGATCCGAAAGGCTGTGCGAGGAGATGCCGATTTGCCGGGTAATGCGCTCTTCCGCGCCAAAATGGCGGATGATCGGCAAATGTCGCAAGCGATCTTCCAGCAATCCCGAAAGGGTATTCAATGCGGCCAGCTGCGCGTCCGACTCCCGCGCCGCAGCACTGCCGGTAACGATCATAGTCAGCACAAAAAAAACGAACGTGAACAACAGGATCGCTGCTGCAACCAGCGACGCACATGCAGTCAGGCCAAGCACCAGCACCGGCCCGGCAACGGCAGCGATACGAACCGGATCGAATCGTATTGCCCGCATCCGCAAAGCCTCAACGTGATCGATCGCCACGCTTGCCGCACTGCCCGGTGCCAACGGCATGACCACACGGCCTGCAAGCAGGTGCGGCAACAACCTTTCACGGAGATCGGCAACTACGAAAGATGCTCTGCCAGTGGCAGTGATATCGGACGTACCCAGCGCCATCGCGCGAAACAGCCCACTGGCAACCAGAAGCAATGCCGCCCAGAGCACCCACATCACAGTCTCGCCGCCCCGCGCAATTGCTGATACAGCTAGAGCCAGTGCGAGAGCGAACACGGCCGCCCCCACCGTGTCAAACAGCAGGAATAGGTGAGCCAAAAACCTCTTCATTTACATAACTTCAATAATTGTTGCGTTTATCGGCACATCAGTTCCTTGACTGGCTGCTTATGAGAGCGTAGCTGGCGGCAGGAAATTTTCTCGAACCTTAGTGTCGAAGCAGGAGAAATCCAGTGGAAATGGCAGTCGTTGAACTCTCCAGACTCCAGTTCGCATTGACTGCGATGTACCATTTCCTCTTTGTCCCGCTCACTCTCGGCCTTTCCTTTATTCTTGTAATTATGGAAAGTGTATATGTGATGACTAATCGCCCTGTGTGGCGAGACATCACACGGTTCTGGAGCAAGTTGTTTGGCATCAACTTCGTACTCGGCGTGGCAACAGGCCTCACCATGGAGTTCGAGTTCGGAACCAACTGGTCTTATTACAGCCACTATGTCGGAGATATCTTCGGTGCACCACTGGCCATCGAAGGCCTGATGGCATTCTTCCTCGAAGCAACGTTCGTGGGACTGATGTTTTTCGGCTGGGATCGCCTGACGAAGCGGCAGCACCTGTTCACAACTTTCATGGTTGCCCTCGGTTCAAACCTTTCGGCTCTATGGATTCTCATTGCCAATGGCTGGATGCAGCACCCGACAGGGGCAGAATTCAATCCGCAGACAATGCGGATGGAAGTGACCGACTTCATGGCGGTTCTTTTCAACCCGGTAGCACAAGCCAAATTCGTTCACACGGTCAGCGCAGGCTACGTCACTGCATCAGTATTCGTACTTGGTGTCAGCGCCTGGTACCTCCTCCGCAATCGCCATGTCGGACTCGCCAAGCGAAGCTTCGCTGTTGCTGCAGCCTTTGGTTTGGCATCGTCACTGTCTGCTGTCGTGCTTGGCGACGAGAGCGGTTATGCGCTGACGGAAAACCAGCAGATGAAACTCGCTTCGATCGAAGGCGCTTGGGAAACAGAGCCAAGCCCGGCTGGGCTGGCAATATTCGGCATTCCGTCCAACGAAGGGCGCAAAACAGAATATGAAGTGAAAGTCCCCTATGTGCTGGGCCTGATTGCAACCCGCAGCCTTCATGGGGAAGTGATGGGAATCACGCCGCTGGTCGAAAGGGCAGATCATCGTATCCGCAATGGCTTGCCAGCCTATCGCGCACTCGAAATCCTGAAGAAGAACCCGGACGATCTCGCCGCACGCGAAATGTTCGAAAAGCACAAATACGATCTCGGATACACGTTGCTGCTCAAGCGATTCGTCGAAAATCCGCTTCAGGCGACTGACGCAGACATTTCGAAGGCAGCGTGGAGCACGGTGCCCAATGTTCCTGTGCTCTTCTGGCTGTTCCGTATTATGGCCGGGTTGGGATTTGCCTTCATCGCATTCTTTGCATTCGCAACCTGGATTTCCACTGCCCGCCGGTTCGATAAGACATGGTTCCTGCGCTTGGCAGTATTCGCCATCCCACTACCGTGGCTGGCAGCGGAAGTTGGCTGGGTCGTGGCCGAATATGGACGCCAGCCCTGGGCCATCGAAGGGGTGCTGCCGACCTTCCTGGGCGCTTCGAGCCTGACGGTATCGCAACTTTGGACTACGATCATTGGCTTCACGCTCCTCTATGGCATGCTGGCCGTTATCGAAATCCGCCTTATGATCGGCACGATACGGAAAGGTCCGGAGCCCTACACGCCATGGCGCGCACGAGGCGACGCCCCATCCGATCCGGAAACACCTGCCGCCATCACCTCCGTTCCCGCCGAATAAAACCGCCGAGGAGACTTGTCATGCCACTCGACTACGAAACGCTGCGTGTCATTTGGTGGGCCCTGATGGGCATTCTGCTAATCGGATTTGCGCTAACCGACGGGTTCGATCTCGGCGTGGGCGCCCTTCTGCCCTTTGTTGCCCGTAACGATGTCGAGCGACGTCAGGTCATCAATACCATCGGGGCAACCTGGGAAGGAAATCAGGTCTGGTTTATTCTCGGCGGCGGGGCAATCTTCGCAGCCTGGCCGTTCGTGTATGCCATCAGCTTTTCCGGCTTCTATCTCGCCATGTTCCTCGTTCTGGCGGCGCTGATCCTGCGGCCAGTGGCCTTCAAGTATCGCTCGAAAAAACCCGACGCCGCCTGGCGTACGCGCTGGGACTGGGCCCTGTTTATCGGCGGCTTCGTCCCCGCACTGGTTTTCGGAGTGGCCGTGGGCAACGTCTTGACCGGAGCACCATTCCGCCTCGATGACAATCTGCGCGCGTTTTACGAAGGCACTCTGCTCGGCCTGTTTTCACCCTTTGCTCTTCTTGCCGGCCTCGTCTCAGTTGCGATGATCGTGCTGCACGGTTCAGGCTGGCTGGCAATCAAGCTGACCCACGGGCCGGTGCGTGATCGCGCCATCCGCTTTGGGACATTTGCCGCTATTGCCGCTCTGGTCTTTTATGCGCTTGGGGGAGTATGGCTCGCGATGGGCAATCTGGGCTTCGCAACTATCGGAGAAATCGATCCGAACGGACCGTCCAATCCGCTGATGGCAGAAGCCGCCGCTCAGGCCGGTGCATGGCTGTCAAATTACTCTGCCTACCCAATGCTCGCGATCTTGCCGGCCCTCGGCCTGCTCGGCCCTGTGATCGCTCTGGTCGGGATCCGTAGTGGCAAGGACGCACTCGTATTTGCCGGTTCATCTGCAGCCAATCTTGGGATTATCGGGTCGGTAGGTGCATCGATGTTCCCCTTCATCCTGCCAAGTTCAATTGATCCGCAATCGAGCCTGACTGTCTGGAACGCGTCCTCCAGCCATCTGACGCTATTTGTCATGCTGCTGGTTACTGCCGTGTTCCTACCGCTGGTGCTGCTTTACACGGCATGGGCTTACAAGGTGATGTTTGGCCGCGTGAGTGAAGACGAAGTCAAACAGAATCCAGACTTTTACTGATCGGTCTGCGGAAGGAATTTAAGATGTGGTACTTCGCATGGGTTCTTGGCCTTGGGCTTGCAGTGAGTCTAGCTGTGCTCAACGGAATTTGGCACGAATTCCATAGCCTGCCTGACGAAGACGGTTTGGACTGAAACGACAGCGACGCATTGGCATCAGAGGACTGATTGCCAAAGCCACACAATGTCGACGCTTCACGTTCCGTGGCTCGGCAGAAGCATTACAAGCATCGCTGCAACGCAGCCTGCCGTCGCATATCTGCGGCCTCAGCGTCTATGAGGGCTATTCTGCTGAGGGATTCGGCAGGAAGTGCGGTATTAGGTAGCAAGCGCCACCTAACCGAGAAAACTAGGCGATGAAGCCCGCGACAAGGCTCAACGCGCCAAGGCCGAGACCAAGAAGCCCCAGCCACCAGCGATTGTCGTCCCAGTATTTCGACGCCCGTTCCGAGAATGAGGAAGGTAGCGTGACTGGTGCGACGGCATCGCGAGCCTGTTCATCCGGTAAGGCTGATTTAAGAGCTTCTGCTTGCGCCATGATCTCCCGATCCGAGGTTCCGTCCCAGTGCCCCGCATCGTTCTCTGGAGGGAAGCTGATGCCATCTCCACGAAGAACGCGATCCTTCTTCACGACGTGCCGCCTAATCGAACGCACAAACGAGATTAGCTGACCCTGAACCGCCCCGGGATTGTCGGAGGCCCTAACTCCTGAGAGGAAGGGTCTACGATGAGCAAGACGACGAACAAGTTTGCACCGGAAGTTCGCGAGCGGGCAGTCCGCCTGGTTCTGGACCAAGAGAGCGAGCATCCATCCCGGTGGGCAGCGATCACATCCATAGCGGCGATGATTGGCTGTTCAGGGCACACGTTGCTGGAGTGGGTGAAGAAAGCCGAGGTGAACAGCGGCAAGCGTGCCGGCGTACCGGTGGAGGTTGCAGACAAGCTGAAGGCGCTGGAACGCGAGAACCGCGAGCTGCGCCAGGCCAACGAGATCCTGCGCAAGGCCTCTGCATATTTTGCCCAGGCGGAGCTCGACCGCCCGTTCAAGCGATGACCAGCTTCATTGATGAGCATCGGGGTGAGTATGGGGTCGAGCCGATCTGCCGGGTTCTGCCGATCGCCCCATC
>NZ_RAHJ01000005.1 GCF_003605755.1 Tsuneonella suprasediminis
ATTCAAGGCATTTGAAGGATCCTTGGATGAGCCGTCGCAGATTTGAGCTTACGGATTTCGAGTGGTCGGTGATCGAGCCGTTGTTGCCGAACAAGGTGCGCGGTGTTCCGCGTGTTGATGATCGTCGGGTGATCAATGGGATATTGTGGCGGTTTCGCACAGGCAGCCCCTGGGCGGATATCCCGGAGCGCTATGGGCCATACACGACGTGCTACAACCGTTTCGTGCGTTGGCGCAAAGCTGGCGTATGGGACCGGCTTCTGTCCTCCGTCAGCGCCGCTTTCGATGGCGAACTGGTCATGATCGACAGTTCCTCGATCCGGGTCCACCAGCATGGTGCGACCCTAAAAAGGGGGACCCCAATCGCTGCATGGGACGTTCCCGGGGCGGCCTGACTACCAAGATCCATGCGCTGGTTGATGGCCGGGGTTTACCGGTCGGCCTGCATCTGTCGGAAGGACAAGCCAGCGATTGCCGCGAGGCTGTAGCGCTGCTTGATGTCGTACCACCCGGCAGCACTTTCCTGGCTGACAAGGCCTATGACAGCGATGCTATCCGCGCACGGATCGAAAGCAACGGCGGCTTCGCCAACATCCCGGCAAAGCGTAATCGACGAAAGGGCTTCGCCTTCAGCGCCTTCCTCTACCGCTATCGCAACCTGATCGAGCGCTTCTTCGGAAAACTCAAACACGCCAGAGGATTGGCGACACGCTACGACAAACGCGCCGATAACTTCCTCGCCGCCATCAAGCTCTTCTCAGCACGGTTATGGATCGCAGCTAATGAGTCTACGGCCTAGCCTAAGGAGCATCTCATGGGGATCATACTGAATGTTCCGTTCGCCCTCCCACCAAACGAATGCGCCAACTACCTCGGAAACAGCGGCTATACCTCAATCTAAACAGGACAGACTCTAGGTTGTGCCGCGTCATACGCTGTGGCGGTGAGGGCGGGCACGTTCATGTCCCCGGAACCCTGCAAATACCAGTGAACATTGTCGGGTGAAGGGATTGCCAGAGTTATATTGTTCAAGATTAATAATTAAGCGAGAGATGGATTGCATTTCTATAATAAATGTCGATTGAACGGGCGTATTCTGGTGCGTTGTTTTATAAGAAATTTAATTGTATCCACAAATAAATTTGTATATAAATTGCTAGTACTATTATTCCACCATTTGTTTTTCCATTTTTCATGTAATCTCTAAGGTCCGCGAAAATTTTGAGTATTGGGCTTGGATTTTTCGAATATCTCGCTGTTTCAGACACGCGGTAGCTGTTTCAAGCCTTTTTAGAATAGTGTTGGGGAGGTCTGAATGTGACGCTCTTTCTGAGCGCTCAGCGCCAACTTAAGGCGAGCTTTTCAGGATCGGTGTTCTTCTGCTGGTGTCGAAGTGCCCCGGTTGATCGCAATCAGTGGACTTGCTCTTCGGAGCGTGGGCGTGCTGTTTGCCTTTTTCCGAAACCCGCCGATCATATACACGGAACGCACAGGCCGAAAATTTGTGAGGATATCGCGCCAAACGTGTTCTCATCAGAAACTGAATCCAATGAGTTCTCGCCCTTGGCGCCATCGTCCCGGCGTCATACATTGCGGTGCAAGGTAGAGAAGTACTCAGCGCGGCGCCATACGGATGGCCCCGTCCAGACGTATAACCTCGCCATTCAGCATCGGGTTTGAAATGATTGCTTCGGCAAGTTGGGCGAACTCGGACGGTTCACCAACCCGGCTGGGATGGGGGACCTGCGCGCCCAGAGTTTCTTGCACGTGTTGTGGGAAGTTCGCGAGCATCGGTGTCAGGAAAATCCCAGGCGCAATTGTCATGACGCGAATCTTGTGTTCTGCGAGATCACGCGCAATCGGAAGTGTCATGCCAGCCACGCCACTTTTGGATGCACTATATGCTGCCTGACCGATCTGCCCGTCGAAGGCGGCGATTGAGGCTGTGTTAATTATGACCCCTCGCTCACCGTTAATCTCCTCCGCGGCGGCTGCGCGTGCTGAGAATTGGGAAATAGTATTGAAGGTTCCAACGAGGTTGACGGTGACTGCCTTCACGAAAGTGTCCAGTGGATGAGGCGTATATTGTTTTCCAACCGTTTTTGCGCCGGGGGCGATGCCAGCGCAGTTGACAAGAATGCGCGCCGTTCCGTGGGTGTCCTCCGCTTTGTTCAAGGCTTGGTCGACGCTTTCGCTGTCAGAGACATCGACGCCAATGCACAAGCCGTCAAACTGGTCGGCAACCGCCTTCCCTGCGGTTTCGTCGAGGTCAAAAATCGTGACTTTTGCTCCCCTATGGGCAAGCAATTGTGCAGCGGCTTTTCCGAGACCGGACGCGCCACCGGTCACTATCGCTGACAATCCATCGATTTGCATGGTTTGTTCTCTCTTTCTGAGCGGGGAGCAAAGGTCGACGATGCAACCTTGTTATGTCCGTGATGATGAACGTGGATGACCATATGACTTGCCAAGCCGCGCTGTTTGATCATGCGGCGTTCTTCAGCGCATTTCTCATGATTTTACCGCTTGGCGTCTTGGGGAGGTGAGGAACGAATTCGATCTCACGCGGGTAAGCATGGGCTGAAAGTCGCTTCCGCACATGCATCTTAAGGTGTTCCACCAACGACGGCGTTGCTGCTACGCCCGGCTTTAGGACTATGAACGCTTTGATAATTTCTGTGCGCTGTTCATCAGGCTTTCCTACCACCGCGGCTTCGAGAACCCGGTCGTCTTCCATCAAAGCGCTTTCGACATCATATGGACCGATCCGATAACCGGACGATGTGATAACGTCGTCGGTACGTCCGAAGAAGCTGATCCGTCCGTTGGCTGTTCTGATGGCAGCATCCCCCGTTCGATAGAGAGCTTCGTTACGTGGGCATGTTTCCCGATAGCCGGCAAACCAGAAAAGTGGCGATGCATCACAATCGACCGCTAATTCGCCAACTACGCCGGTGTCCACCTCGTTACCGTCTTCGTCGACAATTTTCAGAGTAAATCCAGGCAGAGCCAATCCGCCATCGGATCGCTCCTGCCCACTCTGAGAAGGGCTTTCGATCATCACCATACCCAGTTCGGTTTGCCCATAGTGATCCCGGACGACGACCCCAAGGTGCTCGCGAAACCAGTTCACGATATCTTCCGTCAAAGGCTCTCCCGCGCTTGATATCAGGCGCAGTTGGTTGCGGATCGGCGCCATCGCCTCAGGCCCGGCAGCCATGAGCATTCGGAAAGCTGTCGGTGACCCTGCCAGATTGGTTATGTGTTGGTTGCGAATGATCTCTATTGCAGAAAGAGCATCGAAGGATCGCTTGTTGTAGAGCGTTGCTTTGCCGAGCATCAGTGGACCAATCAATCCGTAATACAGGCCATAGGCCCATCCTGGATCTGCCAGATTCCAGAATGCGTCTTCCTCCGACAACTCGATCCCCTTTCGCATGTAGCTTTCGATCGAGGCGAACGCACGGAGTGGAACGTCGAGCGATTTGGGCTTGCCGGTTGTTCCGGAGGTGAACATGCGAAGAAATGGCGCCTGCAAATCCATTCCGATGGGTGGGGTGACGGCGTCACTCTCACCCAATCTGTCGGGGGCTGTGTCACTTTCCGAAGAGTAACCCAGGTCCGTCGCTAAAATGACAGGTGGCAGATTCGCAATGGCTGCAATCTTGTCACGAAAGGCGTCTTCGATAAGCAGCACCTTGACGTTGGCTTGATCGATGCGATGCCTGATTGCCTCTTCACCGAATGCGGTGAAAAGAGGGGCAAACACTGCACCGATCCGCCAGGTCCCGAGAGCTGCGACTGTCAACTCTGCGCCCCGAGACACAAGCGCGGCAACACAATCGCCTTGCTTTATCCCTAAACCGGCAAGTTGTTGTGCGAAGGCATGGGCTCTGCTTTTCAGGTCACCGAACGTTATTGTAGTCGATCGATCCTCATCGACTATCTGGAGAGCGGGAGCTGTCGGTCGGAGATCGGCGTGGCGATCGCAGCAGACATAGCATGCATTGGTGGTGTCGTGCCTGTCAAACGTGGTCATATCCGTCGACATTCAGATAACCCCTGTCTTACTACAACCGATCACAGGCCTTTGAAGGTCGGTTCTCGGTTGTCTGCAAAAGCTTGCAGAGCCTCCTTGTGTGTCGCGCTGCGGAGCGTAACCGTTTCATAGGCCATTGAGGCATCGAGAATTGAATGTGCCAACTGGCGAAGGCCGATGTTTACGGCCGTTTTTGTCCAGCGAATTGCATCATAGGGGCCATCGGCCAGTCGCCGGGCCATCTTGTCCACGGCGTCATCGAGCTCGGCGGCAGGAAGAACATGATTGACGAGGCCCATGCGCCCGGCATCTTTTGCCGGGATGCTGTCTCCTGTCATCAGATACTCTTTCGCGCGAGAGTAACCGATCAGCTGTGGCCAGATAATTGCCCCGCCATCACCTGCCACTACACCGACTTTGACATGAGGATCGGCGATTACGGCGTGGTCAGCCATGTAGGCGATGTCGGCAAACAGGGCGATAGTTGCGCCCAATCCGATCGCTGGACCGTTGATTTTTGCGATGATCGGCTTTTCCAGATCAAGCATGCCGAAGACAATGCGCTTTGCATCAACACTGCTAAGATAATGCCCCGTTACACCTGAAGAGTTCGCATGATCTTGCATGGCCTGCAGATCCCCGCCTGCACAAAATGCCTTGCCCGATCCTGTCAGAACTACAACCGATACGGAATCGTCGATTGCCGCATCGTAAAAAATGTCCGCAAGTTCGCGATGGAGTTCATGATGGATCGCGTTGTACTTTGCCGGTCTGTCCAAAGTGATGGACATAATGTTTTCGGATATTTCAACCGACAGGAATTCATATTTCGAGTAATCGACTTTCACGAGGAATCTCCAGAAATAAGATTTAGAAACGGTAGCTTACGGTCGCGCCATACGTAACAGGCATGCCAGTAATCCTGGCGACTGTGTCGATCACATGGGTGACACTTTGCAGGTAGAAGGCGTTGGTCACATTCTTGGCCCACAGACTGGCGCGCCATTTTTCACCGGAAACGCCAATGCGAAGATCGAGCAGGCCATATGCTGGCAGGCGAAATTCCGGACTGTTGCCGAATGAGGCAACGCTCTCCGATTTGTATGAGTAGTTTGCACCGGCGAACGCAGTGATCCCATTGGCGACTGGAAAGGCGTACTCCCCGTCCAGCGTGTATTGCCACTTGGGAGAGTTCGGAAATTGCTCGCCTTTAAGATCCACGAGTTGCGCGAAGGGATCGGTAGCCTGGAAACTGTCCCGGACCCGCGTTCGCAAATATATCCCGTTTGCGGATAACCGGAGGCCCGTGAGTGGTTCGACTGACAAACCTGCTTCCGCCCCAAGAACATCGGATCGAGGAATACTGATTAACGCCGGAACCTGCCCGAACGCACCATTCACGTAACCCACCAACTGTTTGCGGCGATAATCATAATAGAACAGCGCGCCGGTTACTTGCATTCGTCTGCCTAGCAACGACTGCTTGATGCCGAGTTCGTAGGCCAGAACCGATTCCTGCGGGACGGGGTCGAACTGGTCCGGCGTGAATGCGGGTACGGTGGGAAAACTTCCGGCTTTAAAGCCCTTCGTTACGTTGGCGTAGAGCAGACTGTCGCGTCCTGACTTGTATGTCACGCCAAGTTTCCAGGAAAGATTGTCTTCATTGAGTGAATTGGCCACGATCGGCATGGCTTCGAATGTAGTCGGGTCGATAGTGACGCACGATGACGCTGAAATCGGAGAAGTGGCGAGCAGCGAGAATGCTGCGGCAAGCTTTCCATCGCCATCGTCGTAAAGGCAGCCGGTGAAGTCGTTGTTTGACTTCGTATACCTCACAGATGCCTGCGCGCCGAGGCGGTCGCTTAATTTTGCATCGAGACTGGCAAATCCTGAGTAGGTTTTGACGTTTTGGTTGCTGCTGTTGATAAAACTATCGAAGCGTACCGGCCCAATGCCTGAGCTGGTACCTGCATACTGACCTGATTGATTGTCGTGCGACACATCGCTCTGAAAATTTCCGCCGATCATCCAGCGAAGGGACTCTGCGTTGGCGCTCCCTGAGAGGCGAACCTCCTGAGAGAACGACGTAATTTTTGATCGAATAGTGAGAAGGAAATCATTCACCGCAACGCCATCCGGATCGATCGGTGAATCCTGCTTGTAATGCGAATAGGCTGTGATTGACGTAAGGGTGGTGCTGTCGGTCAGGTCCAGATCAGCGCGCATCGATCCTTGTGCGAACCAATCGTCTCGCCTGAAATCGGTTTGCGGATCCCAGTCTGCGACGCGAGCATTGTCGGGCGCGGGATTATATGCCTGAATCGCAGGGACAAGATCGGGGTAACCATTTGGTACCGCCGGTGCGAAGCGCACGAATTGAGCGGCCTGATTTTCGCTGCGATCAATCCATCCGTTGACATTGAACTCCAGTTTCAGCCGATCGCTCGGCTGAACATCGAGGATCAGTCGCGCCGTCGTGAAATCTCGCGAGCCTAAGGTATCGTCGCGGGTCTGGCTGCGTTGCCAGCCGTCGCGCTGCTCTGTTCTGATGGCGATGCGGGCCTGAATGTCTTCGGACAGGGGGCCGCTCAGGAACCCCTCTCCGCTGATCTCATTGAAGCCGCCGTAGCTGGCCTGGGCACCGGCCGAGAAGTACGTCGTCGGTTTCGCAGCGATGAAGTTAATTGCGCCACCTGTCGAATTCTGACCGAAAAGAGTGCCTTGCGGCCCTTTCAGAACTTCGACGCGCTCAAGGTCCAGATTGGCCCCCAGTGTCATCGACGAATATGGTAGCGGAACCTGATCGACATACACGCTGACGGCCGGTGCCACCGCCACCGAGATATCTTTGAAGCCAACGCCGCGAATTGTGTAAACTGGCGAGCCATAGTCGCTTGGTTGATACGTGAAACCGGGCGCGATCTTGCCAAGATCGGCAACGCTCGTGATCCCACGCTGTTCGAGTTGTTCCCCCGAGGCAGCTGAGATCGACATCGGAACGTCCGACAGGCGCTCCGACCTTTTTTGTGCTGTCACTACGATCTCAGGCGGGCCATCGTTGCCAGATTCGCTAGTGGCAGAAGTCTCTTCAGATGGCAGGGATGTCGTTGTTTGCGCCTGCGCTGCAGAAGTTGCGAATAGTGAAGACGCCGTGAAAAGAATCGCCTTTTTATAATATAAACTAATATACATTGATCTCTCCCCAGATCGATTTGTTATTTTTTTAATCAAACTGTCTTTATTATATGTCCCAGCTCACCTCATGCGTGAGTGGAAGAGGGCTCAGGATACGGGAGACAGCATCTATAGCGCTCCGATCTGGCTCTCCTTGTATGATCACCTTTACGACTAAGCCCCGTGCGGGGTCGGATGTGGCTCGAACATCATCAAGCCGTTGCCCAAACTCGGGCCCAAGAAGTGCCCAGCATGCGCGACGTGTCGCTTCCAGCCGCAGTGCAGGTTTGTATACTTTTCCTACTGCAGTCATCGGCAGCGCGTCGACGAAATAGATATCACTGGGCGCCGCCGGACGTTCGGAAACCCGTTCGCGAGCAAATGCGAGCAAATCTTCTTCGACTATGGTCTCGCCCGGTGCTGTCACGACAAATGCGACTGGCAATTCGCCAGCATAGGCGTCAGGCTTCCCCACCGCCGCAACGGCGGCAACGGAGGGATGATCAATCAATGCGTTCTCTACGATCGCAGGATCGATGTTATGACCGCTCCGGATGATCAGATCTTTGGTGCGTCCGGTAAGGAAAACGAAACCCTGTTCGTCCATTCGTGCAGTATCGCCGGTATCCAGCCAATCAGGTAGCGGCCTGTCGTTCAACTCGGAGGATGCTGGCAGATAACCCGGTGTGACATTCGGCCCGCGCAGCAGCAACGCTCCGCCTTCACCTGTCTTGGCATCGCGAACGAAAGAGCCGTTCTCGTCAAGAATCGCGATACGTACATCCTGATAGGGTGCGCGAATTCCAATTGATCCGAGCTTGCGCGTGCCGTCGCGGGGATTGACAATCGATGTGGAGCAGGTCTCGGTCATCCCGTACCCCTCGATGATTGTTGCGCCGGTCCGTTGCTCAAAGGCCGAAGCTATCGGCGGTGGCAGAGGCGCAGCACCGCAAATGCCGAAGCGCAGGCTGGAGATGTCATGTTGCGCCGGAGGATTGTCGAGCAGGCTGGAATAAACCGTCGGAACCGAACAGAATACGGACACGCCGTATGTCTCAATGATATTCCAGAACGAAGCGATGGTTTCGCGGCAGCGGAAGCCGTCAGGCCCACCCATGACAACATGAGAACCGACCGAAAATGGCGCCAGGCTGAGCAGCACTGTCCCGGTCACATGGAATAGTGGAGCCGCATTGAACACCACATCGTTCGCGGTGAACGCAAAGCAGCATGCCGTTTGCCAGGCGTTGGCCAGTTCGTTGCCATGCGTATGTGTGACTAGTTTAACCTCACCAGTTGTGCCGCCTGTGTGATAGAGTGAGGCAATTGTGTCGTGATTTTCGGAAAGCGGGAAAGTGAGCTTGGCGCCGTCCATCTGCTGCAGATCCGCCCAGAAGTCGGCTTCCGCGCCATCATGGGGTGTTTCCGATACCACCACCAGAGTAACCCCGTTGCCTGAGGCAGCTCTGGCTTTTTCGAACAATCCGGATGGATGGCCCGGCGGCATCGTGATCAACACTTTGGAGTTGGCCGCCACAAGCATTGCACCAATGGCTGCTGTGTCGAGCAGGGGATTTATCGGGTTGGCACGACCCGCAGTTTCTCCACCCCACAGCGCAAACTGAAATGCCGCTATGTTCGGCAACAGTATCGAAATCGCTGAATCATACGTAACGCCAAGCGTTCGGAAATAGTTGGCCGAACGTGTTACAACCTCCAAGAACTCACTATAAGTGTATGTCCGGTCGCAGTCAGAAGGTTTCCCCTCCGGAAGCACCGTGAGGGCGGGCTCGTTGGGAAACCGCGCAGCACTGTTCTGGAGGAGTTCGTAGGTCGCAGAAAACGGAATCCGTTGCCGGAACGGCAGGCTTTCGATGGCAGCGATATCTTTGAGGCTGGAAATGGGAGGCCAGGCACCGTCTGCATAGACGTTATCGATTGTCTCCATGGTCAATCCCAGCCCGGCCAGGAGAATTCGCCGTCCATCGAACGGCATAGCCGCAACAGGATGTCATGAAACACCTCGCCGGTGCTCTGGCCTTCGATATATGCGACCTGATCGAGCTCATCGAGAATGGCAGGGGGAACGCCAGGCATGCCCAATGCCTTGGCTTGCGCCCATTTCTGAGTCTGGTTTCGGAAGCGCTCAGTTACCAGTGGCTGCACCGCGTAGAAGGGGTCGGCCATCGCTTCTTCAAGCGGGATAAACTCGACATTGGCGGCTGCGAATGCATCGAGAATCTCTCCCATGCATTCGCCCGCGATCGGTGAGCCGTGCGCGAGCCAGATTTGTGGCGGAATGCGCCCAAACATCGCATAACCAGCGGCCACATGTATCCTTAGCTGGTCGATCGCGGTCTGAACAAACGTCTTACGCAGGAATGCGAGCGCTTCCGTATCGCCCAGCTTGTGAGCGCGCCAGTATGGGACGATCCATGCATGATCGTAAAACCACGCGCTGAGCGGGCTTGATGTGAAGCCTTCGGTTCGAAGGAAATCCTCGACCCCATCCCGCTTTTCGCGGGTGTTGCCCCACATATCCATGCAGTATCGGAAGTACTTTGTAGGCGCCTGAGCCGTCCAGCGACCTATCCGCTTCTCGGTTCTCTCGATGTCTGCAATATAAGTCGGAGCATCGACCCAGTTAAGGCTGCCATGGAGGTGAGTGTGGTTTGCGACGTGGTGCCCGGTTTCAACCCAATGGTCGAAAACTTTGTATAGAGTGGGGTCCGTATCGGCGGGCGCTGTGCTCGAAAAACTGTAGACGCCCTTGATCGAATGGTTCGCGAAAGCCTCGGTCATTTCCTTGGCAGTTCGTGCGGGTGAGCGGCCTTCTGGAACAGGGGTTCCGTCCCATAGAAACAGGTCATCGATTGTGACCGCGACCTTTACCTTCCCATGTGGTGATATCGGCTTCACGTCTGCTCCTCTCCAAATAACGGCGGTGCTTGAGCACTCTGCGGAGCATCTTTTAGAAGGCGATCACGCCTCCCGCTTTCGACAGGGCGAAGGATCTTTTTAGATTAACCGCACAGGCCACACGTCAGACGGTTTGGACGTGCTTTCCCCGCAAGTGTCTGTTAACTGATGAGTTGCGAGGTAACTCGCGCGCAAAAAAGAACACGGAAAAATGGGACAGGAAAGCTACATAGCGAACGCTGCACCTAGTATGGGTGGGCAGGTTTTCAACACGCGCGACTTTGCGCCAGAAGCCCGCGTGCAGGCTTGGGGTGGCGCGGTTCGTTCCCTGCATTTCTCGATGGCGTTTGACGCCCATGCCGAAACTCAGTTCAGCGCGGCTTTTAAGTCTGTCGCGACTGAGGATTTTCGGCTCGTTTCCTTCGAAGAAGAGGGGTGTAGTTTCAGGCGGGACGAGGAGCATATCCGGGACGACCCGAGCACCGACATCGAATTTATGACACCCCTTTCCGGCTGCTGCGATGTCGAACAATTTGGCGTTCGGGCAACATGCTACACTGGGCAATTTGTCCTCTTCGACGCCAGTTCCCAATTCAACATTGTTCAGCCCAAGCAGATGTCTGCCCTGATGTTTAAAGTGTCTCGCCGCGAGGTCGACCGCCGCCTGAGCGACATCGAAGCGTCATGCGGACGGATTTTCCCTTGCGTCGCAGGGCTTCCGCGGCTGGCTGTCGATCTGCTTTGTTCGATCAACCGTGAGATCGATAGTCTCAGTCCCGTCGAGTTCCGTGCGTCATGCGCTCATTTTCTCGATATTCTGGCGATGTCCGTGAACTACGGGGCGGATACCGACGCGAAGTTCACTTTGGTCCGCGAAGCGACTTTCCGACGAATTAAGTCGTTTATGCGCGAGAATTCCTTCGATTCGGAGCTAACGACGAGAAAGATTTCGCACTGTCTGGGGCTGTCGGAGAGATATGTTCAGGCGCTTTTCCAGGAATCCGGAACCACGGTGCGCGCTTTCCTGATGGATCTGCGGCTTGGGCGGGCCCGCGATATGCTTAGTGGCGCGTTGCACCGGCGCAAATCGATCACCCAGATCGCGTTCGAATGCGGATTTTCCAGCAGCGCTTACTTTAGCACGAAATTCCGTGAGAGCATGGAGATGACTCCTACCCAATATCGGGAGATGTTTTCGTAATCCGGCACGCGGGGGCCTGCTTTCCAACCGGCTCGTCGAGCCCTGCGCCTTTTATAAATATCTGCAGGCGTGCGTTGGTGCGTTCTGGCGAGTGGACGATTTTGGTACTATGGCTGATGGCGTCGCTATGCATATCGCTGACAATCACGTCGAGAAACAAATCGGCCAACACACAAGGGCTGGCAGTCAGTTCAGCTCCATCCTTTTGCCATTGGGTGAACATTTCGACCAGATCGTCGCGAGTTCCCGTTGCCGTCCGGTCGAAGAACTTCCTGGCGAAAGCCTGATCTTCGATACTGCGGGTCATGACGATACGCGTAAGGGCAAGAAATTCGGGGTCGAGTAATTGCTCTCGCAGATCGGCAGCGATAATGGGAAGGGCCTCACTCGGACTACGGCGGGTGGTTGCGAGCCTGCGGCTCAGCTTCTCGCTTTCGGCCGCGCGATCGAACACCACTGCTTCGAGTAATCCATCCTTGTTTCCGAACAGTTTGTAGAGAGTCGCCAATGACCCTCCCGCACGCTCAACGATGCTCCCCAGAGTCGTGCGTTCATATCCCTGTTCGAGGAACAAGGCGCGTGCCGCGTCGATGAACGCACGGCGACGTTGGTCGAGGCGGCAGCAGAGGGTAATTGTAATCATGGGTTAACAACCTCTCTCAAAGGTGGTTGCGATGCAATCGTGTAATGGTTATTACACCTTCGCACCTGCACAAGACCTGACTGAAAGCCTCTCTCCATGATTCGACCGTTTGCTGGCCTGCTGGCCAGCCTCGCCCTCGCTGCCTGTTCTGCTGCCGAAGACACGCCCGCGCCCACTGCTTTGCCTGTTCAGGCGGTGACTATCGCCGCGCGTTCCGTTCCGAATGTGATCGAACTTCCCGGACGGGTCGAGGCGTTCAAAACCGCGGAAGTACGCGCCCGGGTGACCGGTATCGTTCAGGCGCGTTCTTTCCGCGAGGGTAGCGATGTAGCTGCGGGCCAGCCGTTGTTCCGCATCGATCCGCGTGAAATGCAGGCCAGCTATTCGCAGACCGAAGCCGCGCTTCGGCAAGCGCGCGCCACGGCGACCAATGCCAGAGCGGTCGTGCGCCGTTACGAACCTCTGGTCGGCGAAAATGCCATCAGCCGGCAGGAATACGATGCGGCGTTGGCGTCTGCGCGTGCGGCCGATGCCAATGTCGCGCAGTTGCAGCAACAATTACGCGCCGCTTCGCTTCAGCTTGGCTATACGACGGTGCGCGCGCCGATCGCGGGCCGTGCAGGCCGTGCCGAAGTTACAGAAGGTGCGCTGGTCAGCCAGGGCGAGGGCACTCTGCTCACCCGGATCGAACAGATTTCGCGTGTCTATGTCAGCTTCGCTCAGTCTGCGAGCGAGGTTATGGCTCTGCGCCGTGCCGTGGCGGCAGGTACGATCAAAATGGCGGATGGTGGCGGGATGCCCGTCTCGCTGACGTTCAGCGATGGGACCGATTATCCCGGCACCGGTACTATCGATTTTCAGGGTCTTTCGGTCGACGCGCAAACCGGCACTGTCGGTCTGCGGGCGATATTCGATAACCCGCAGCGGCTGTTGCTGCCCGGTGAATTTGTCCGCGCCAGAATTGTCGCCGGTAATCGGGCAGAAGGTATCGCGGTGCCCCAGCGCGCTGTCTCGATGAGCGCGGATAGCGCGTCGGTGTTCGTGATCGCCAAGGATGGTACGGCGCAAATCCGCCCTGTTGAACTGGGTGCGATGGTCGATGGTTTCTGGATCGTGGAAAGCGGTTTGTCTGTAGGCGACGTAGTCATTACCAGCAATCTGCAAAAACTGCGCCCCGGTGCCCCTGTCAAACGGCTTGGCAAACAACCGAAAGCCAAGTCCGCCACTTCTGGCAAGGCGTCCTGATCGATGGCGCGCTTTTTCATAGACAGGCCCATTTTCGCCTGGGTCATTGCGCTTGGCATTCTGCTGGCCGGTATTCTCGCATTGCGAGCGCTGCCGATAGAGCAGTATCCCGAAGTGGCACCGCCTTCGCTGACCATTTCAGTGACTTATCCCGGTGCGGATGCCGCTACGCTGGAACAGAACGTCACGCAGGTGATCGAGCAACAGCTCAATGGGGTCGAGGGCTTCCTCTACATGGCCTCCACCAGCGATTCCAATGGCACGGCGAGCATCACGCTGACTTTCGAGGCAGGCACCGATATCGATATCGCACAGACCGAAGTTCAGAATCGACTGAGCACGGTTGAGGCGCGCCTGCCCGAAGAGGTGCGGCGACAGGGTATTGTCGTTCGCAAGGCGAATGCGGGCTTCCTGTTGATCGTGGCGGTGACTTCCGATGATGGGCGCTATGACACCACCGATCTGGGCAATATCGCCTCTACCAAGGTGATCGATGAGCTGCGCCGCGTTCCGGGCGTGGGTGATGTCATGCTATTCGGATCGCAATATGCGATGCGTATTTGGCTCGATCCCGATGCGCTGGCATCCTATGGCCTGTCTCCGGCTCAGGTTCTGGCCGCTATTCGCGAGCAGAACGCGCAGACCGCGGGTGGCTCCATCGGAGCGCAGCCCACTCGCGATGGGCAGCAGATTACGGCAGTTGTCACCAGCGAAGGCCGTTTCACCACGGTTCGCGAGTTCGAAAATATCATTCTGCGCGCAACCACCGGCGCTGCTGTCGTACGTCTCAGCGATGTTGCGCGAGTTGAAATCGGCGCACAGAGTTATGCCACTTCGACCAAGCTCAATCGTAAACCGATGGCCGGGATGGCGATTCAACTGGCGACAGGGGCCAATGCACTGGCCGCTGCCGAGGGCGTCAAGCAGCGCATGGCGGAGATCGAGCCAAGCCTGCCTGAAGGCGTCAGCCTGTCGGTGCCCTATGACACCACGCCGTTTGTCGAGGCATCGGTGGAAGAAGTCATCAAGACGCTGCTTGAAGCGATGGTGCTGGTCTTCCTTGTGATGTTCCTGTTCCTGCAGAGCTGGCGGGCCACGTTGATTCCGGCGCTGGTCGTTCCGATTGCACTGGCCGGTGCGTGTCTGGGGCTGTGGCTGTTCGGTTTCTCTATCAATGTGCTCTCGCTATTCGGCATGGTTCTGGCGATCGGGATTCTGGTCGACGACGCGATTGTCGTGATCGAGAACGTCGAACGCATCATGCGCGAGGAAGGCCTGCCACCACTGCAGGCTACTCGTAAGGCAATGGGACAGATCACCGGTGCCATCATCGGCATTACTTTGGTGCTGATTGCAGTGTTCATTCCCATGGCGTTCTTCCCGGGATCTACCGGAGGAATCTATCGCCAGTTCTCGGTCACACTGGCCATCGCGATTTTCTTTTCTGCGGTACTGGCATTGACGCTGACCCCGGCGCTGTGCGCTACTTTTCTCAAACCTATCGATGGACACGATGAAGTCGGTGACGGGGAGGGAGGCCAATCTGTTTCGGAAGCGCCGCTGCCGCAGGGCTGGCGCGGTATGGTGGCACGGGTGCAGCGTATGCTGGGGCGTTTCTTTGGCCGGTTCAATCGCTGGTTTGCCCGCATGCAGGAAAAATACGGGCGCACCAACGACCAAATTCTGAGCCGCCCCTTTAGGGCGTTCGCAATGTTCGTGTTGCTGGCGGTGCTCACTGTATTTCTGTTTATGCGCCTGCCGACCGCTTTCCTTCCCAACGAAGATCAGGGGTTCCTGATCACTGCTGTTCAGACCCCTCCCGGTGCGACGCAGGAGAGGACTGACGAAGTGCTCAAACCCATCGTCGATTTCTGGATGGCACAGGACGAAGTGGCCAATCTGGTTGTCGTTCGTGGCTTCAGCTTCTTCGGACAGGGTCAGAACAACGCGCTGATGTTCTCATCCTTCAAGCCTTGGGATGAACGGTCCGGTTCCGACAGCAGCGCCGAGGCGTTGCTGGGTAAAGCGATGGGTAATTTCGCCGCGCTCGATGGTGGCTTCGCCTTCGTCATCCAACCGCCGGCGATCCAGTCGCTGGGGCAGGCGAGCGGTTTCACCATGAAGTTGCAGGATCGCGGCGGCCTTGGGCGCGAGGCACTCACGGCAGCGCGCGATCAATTGCTGGGTATGGCCTCTCAAAGTCCGCTCATCGCCAATCTTCGCCCTGAGGATCAGGGGCCAAGCCCTGAGGTTGCGATCAAAATCGATCGTGTTCAGGCGCGCGCACTTGGCCTGTCGATGACCGACGTGAACAGCGCGATGTCGATCGCATTCGGTTCGGCTTATGCCAACGACTTCAATCGCGAAGGCCGCGTATTGCAGGTGCTGGTTCAGGCGGATGCGAAGTATCGCATGACTCCCCAGTCGATCCTCGACTTGCGTGTCCCGAATCAGCAGGGCGAAATGGTGCCATTTTCCTCATTCGCCACAGCGAAGTGGTCGGCTGCGCCTGCCAGTCTGGCGCGCTATAATGGTTATCCTGCCATGACGCTGTCCGGCATGGCTGCGCCGGGCCAGTCGAGTGGTGCGGCATTGGCCGAAATGGAACAGCTCGCAAGCCAGTTGCCTGCTGGTATCGGCTTCGAATGGACCGGCGTTTCCTATGAGGAAAAGCAGGCAGCAGGGCAGATCGGCCTGTTGCTGGGCTTGTCGGTCGTCGTGGTCTTCCTCGTGCTGGCAGCGCTTTATGAAAGCTGGGCGGTTCCCGTCGCTGTGCTGCTGGTGGTGCCAATGGGTGTGCTGGGTTCGGTGCTGTTCTCTATGCTCCGTGGCCTTTCTGCTGATGTTTATTTCAACGTTGGCTTGATCACGATTATCGGCCTCGCGGCCAAGAACGCGATTCTGGTGGTGGAATTCGCGATCGAGGAGGAAGAGCTGGGCCATCGTCGGATCGATGCCATCAAGGCAGCTGCCCGGCTGCGCTTGCGCCCCATTATCATGACCTCGCTGGCGTTCACTCTGGGTATGGTGCCACTGGTGCTGGCCAGCGGTGCCGGCGCAGCCAGCCGTATCGCGGTGGGGACCGGGGTGATGGGCGGTATGATCGCTGCGACGATCATCGGCATCTTCGTCATTCCCATGCTGTACCTGCTGGTGCGCCGCTATATCAGTCGGCGGGCGCCGACAGCGGCAGGGCATCTTGATGAAGGTGACGGGCAGGAAATCGCATCAAGTCACAATTCCGCAAGCGAGAATAACCGATGAAGCAATACCTTAGCCTCGCCGCGGGCAGCCTCGCGCTTGTCGGCTGCGTCAATCTGGCGCCCGAGCACACCAGGCCCGAGCCTGCGGTTGCACCGGCATACGATTCGACCTTGCGGCCCGATGGCAGTGTGACGGCGGCTGCATTGTCCTATCGCGACTGGTTCGCCGATCCGCGACTGGAAGAGCTGATCGCAACGGCGCTGCAGAACAACCGCGATCTGATGGCGGCAACCGCACGCATCGAACAGGCGCGTGCGCGCTACCGCGTAGAAGATAGTCGTCGCCTGCCAACAGCGGTGGTCGATGCCAGCGGTACGCGTTCGCGCACTCAGGTGCAGACCGGCGCAACAGCCGACGACGTAACAAGCGTTACCGGCAACCGGTTTTCGGTCGGCGTAGGGATCAGCGCCTATGAAATCGACTTCTGGGGCCGGATCGCGAATATGAGCGAGGCCGCACGTGCGCGCTATCTGGCGAGCGTCGCGGCGCAGCGTGCGTTCTATCTTTCGCTGATCGCTGACACGGCCAACACTTATTTCGCTTTGGTCGAAGCTCGCGAACAAATCGCTCTGGCACAGGCAACCGCGGAAAGCCGTGAAGATGGTTTGCGTCTGGCTCGCTTGCGGCTCGATCAGGGCGTCATTTCGGCTTTGCCCTATCGGCAGGCGGAAACCCTGCTGACGCAGGCCCAGCAGGATCTGGCCGCTCAGCGTTTGGCGGCTGCCCGGCTGGAAAATCAGCTGGCCGTGCTGGTCGGCGGTCGCATACCGGCTGAGATGCCCGATGGGCTTTCGCTGGCGGCACAGGGTGATGATCGTCGGCTGGATCCGGGTATGCCGTCGGACCTGCTCCTCCTGCGTCCCGACATCATTGCTGCGGAAGAGAACCTGCGCGCGGCCCGCGCCGATATCGGTGCGGCGCGTGCGGCCTTCTTCCCCAACATCTCGCTGACCGGTAACGCGGGTTTTGCATCGAGCAGCCTCGACGGATTGTTTTCCAGCGACGGTTTCGGCTGGTCGTTCGGGCCGAAGATCAGTTTACCAATCTTCGACTGGGGCGCGCGTGAGGCTAATCTCGATCTCGCCCGCGCGTTGGAAGTCGAACAGGTCGCGGTTTACGATCGCACTGTGCAAGGGGCTTTCCGCGAAGTCGCTGACACCTTGGCCGGGCGGCGCTACCTCGCTGAACAGATCGCCGTGCTGGAACAAGCTGTTGCGGCGCAACAGCATCTCACACGCATCGCCACCCTGCGAAATCGCGAAGGGGTGGCCGATTATCTGGAGGTGCTTGACGCGCAGCGCAATTTGCTGGCCTCCCGCCAGCAGTTGCTGGCGACACAGCGGGCGTGGCTGCAAAATCGCGCGACGTTGTTCGTCGCGCTGGGCGGGGGCCTTGAAACCCCTGCGAATACCTCCGACCAATAGGTACTACTGGGGCGGTTGATAAGGCGGGCGGTTTGTTTTCTGCCCGGCGAGTTCAGCCAAATCCTGTTATGGATGATACCACGGCGCGCATCCGGCCGGCTTAACCGGTCGGATGCGTGTTGATGTTGATCGTGCAGATCTGTTCAACAAAAATCATGCGCGAACGACAGTGGACTTTGGCGCCCACCCTGTCTGCCACCATCGTCTATGATCCGGATATCCGCACCTATGGCAACCCGGCCAATGACGACTGCAGCACCCGCAATATCCGCAAAGTCATCACATCGCAGCAACTCGCTCAGAAGCTGGCCGAAGCTCACTGAAAACTCCTGCTCAACACTCCATCAGGGCGGTTTTGTGCCCTCGCACGTCTTCACCGCGCAGCCATATTGTGAAATAGAGGGAGAAGATCGAAACTCTGATTGTCCCACCTTAGAAGGAGGTCCGATGCGAAAGCACCTTAGTTCCTGGGCCTCGTGGGGGCCGCTTGCGGCCTGGCTGGTTTTTGCGATGGCAACTATCGGCGCTGCACCAACCGTAGTGGTATCGTTCGGCGTGGCATTGGCAGTTATCTGTGCTGTCCACCACGCGGAAATTATCGCCCACAAGCTGGGGGAGCCTTTCGGAACTCTCGTACTCGCGCTGGCTGTGACCATGATCGAAGTGGGTCTGATACTCGCTCTGATGACAGCATCCGCTGACGGTGCCGCTTCGCTGGCGAGAGATACCGTTTTCGCAGCGGTGATGATCATTCTCAATGGTATCATCGGTGTGTGCTTGCTGATTGGCGGCCTGTTTCATCGTGAGCAGTCGTTTCAGCAATCCGGCGTCAGCGCCGCTCTGGCGACGATCTGCGCGCTTACGGTGCTCAGTCTGGTTCTGCCTAATTTCACGGTCAGCGAGCCGGGGCCGGTCTATTCCAATGAACAGCTGGCTTTCGTCGCGATAGTATCGTTGGTTTTGTACCTGACCTTTGTGACGGTCCAGACCGTGCGCCACCGGGAGTATTTTCTGCCTCCTGCGAGCGAAACGCAGGATTGCGAAGACGCGCTCGACCCGCCCAGCAACCGGACGACGGCCATATCGGCTGTACTGTTGCTTGCTGCTCTGGGCGCGGTGGTCCTTCTGGCGAAGGAGCTCTCCAAACCGCTCGACGATCTGGTGCTGTCCATGGGCGCTCCACAAGCGGTGGTCGGTGTGATGATCGCCGTATTGGTGCTGTTACCGGAAAGTGTCGCGGCGGTTCGTGCGGCGCTGCGTGACCGGATACAGACCAGTCTCAACCTCGCGCTCGGGTCCGCGCTTGCGACCATTGGTCTTACCATTCCTGCAGTGGCGGCCTTGTCGCTGTTTGCTGGCCTGCCGATTGCGCTGGGTCTGGGCAGCAAAGGCATCGTGCTGTTAGGCCTCACTTTGCTGGTGACGACACTGTCGCTCGGCAATGGGCGGACAACTGTGTTGCAGGGTGCGGTGCATCTGGTGATTTTCGGGGTCTATCTGTTTACGACGATCGTCCCCTGACAGTCCGGCCTGAAGCAAGCTGCTGTGCTTATCGCACGACCTTCGTCGAATTGGACCGAGAGGTCGGCATAACCTTGTAAAGCACGCCAGCGCCCCGGTGCGGCAGTGGGCGCAGGTCTGCAAATTCGGGCATCTGTGCAGGCAACTCACCTACGACCCACACATAAGTGAATGCATCGCGCGGCAAGTGGCGCAGGATGTCGGACAGGTGCGGATAATTTGGTTTCGTGCATGTATCCGGTTCCACCATCTGCGAAGGATCCCGTGCAAAGTAGCCCGCAGTCGGATTGTGGATTCTCAGTGGGTTTAACCCCGAAAACTCCCATTGATCGTTGACGATCGCATTGCGACGCACCAACGCCATACTGCCTATGTGCCACAGAATCGGAGGCTCCCAACTTCCAGCACATGGAGCAATCACGAATGTAGCGAGCTTCGCGCCCCTTGGAACTGCATCCAGAGTGACGAGTGTCCGCTCCAGCGTTTTTTCCCGCTCGACATATACGAAGGTGGTGATTGCCATCCGCGCAATGAAGAATGCGAGCGCCAGACAAGTCATCCAGCGGATGATTTGTCGGGGGAAACGGCGTGGCGAAATCGCGAGCAGTGCCAAGGCAAACATATACGGAACCAACCGCATGTCGGCAAAATAGGAACCGAAGATTCGAGGTGGCATTATCAGGAATGCCACAGCACAAAAGATTGCTGCCAGAGCAAGGCGCAGGTCAAAATGCGCCCACTTGCTACGCGCCGCCCAGTAGCCGAAGATAACCATGATTTGCAGCGACAGGCCATCAAGAATGAGCGAACCTGTCCGCAAGGGCGATGCCAGAGAAAATGCCTTGAGCAGGATCAGCCATTCACCGGTTACGGTCTTGCCCGTGTCAGCCCGCCATGCCAGCATTGGGATGAGCGGGAGCAGGAGAGGCCAGCATTCGCCCAGGACACGGAGGACGAGCGTCTGCGGGCGATCCTTGCGCTCTATCGCATCGGCCAAAGCAGCAGATCCGCACATCAGGCCGAGGAAAGCCCAGCCATAAGTATGGCACAGCCAGATAACCGGGCCGACAACAGCGAGCAACAGGTGCGGCCACCATCGGCCCGCACTCTGGCGTAAACGAAGCCAAATCGCGAACGTCACCAGCGCCAGTGCCATCGCCAGAGAGAAATTGAGGAATCCGAAATTGAACGGAAACCCATAGATCAACGGCAGCGCGAGAATCGCGAAAGGGGTGATGCGGCCATGCACCTGTCGGGAAATGGCGAGAATTCCCGTTGCCGCGAGTAGTTGCGTGGCGATCACACTCGCCTTTACCGCCCCTTCGAGCCCGAGGTGCGAATGCAGCACCTCAACCAGCAGGTCGACACCAAGGTTGCCGATGACCTTCCACTCAAATGCATAATAGGGGGCGAGTTCAGGGCGATTGGCAAGATCTGTCTGAATGACATAGCGGCCCAGATGGCCGTACAAGTCGCTCAACGGCGGCAGTCCGACGGCCATTAATGGCACGAGCGAAATTGCCAGCAATATCGCGAACGCGGCGTAGCTGAATGGACCGCGTTTCGCGGTCAGTACGTCGGGCGCGGAGAAAATCATGACCGATCGGCAAACATGAAGCGATGGGACAGGACGAACATGGCAAGCGAAAAGCTGATGGTGGCCGGTATCTGCGCCAGCCGATTGCCTGCCTCTAACGCGGAGCGTGCTGCCCCGAGATACAGGCAAGCGAGAATTACGGAATATCCTCCGACAAGGGTATTGATGACATTCACCAGACCATATCGTGTAAAAAGTGCCGTCATTGCTCGTGTCACCAAGTGGTCAGTTGATGGATGGACGTATGCTGGTTCGCGTGATCGCATATCTTCTGCCAGCTATCGTCGCATGATCCGTCATTTACCAACAGGATTTCGAACCGGCTGCCGAACTGTCCTTCGCAGGCGGGAACCAGCCGCTCGATCAGTGGGGGCAATGCCGGTGTCTTCGTTATATATAGGAACGACAACAGATAGCGTGGAAGCTCCGATCGCCTGCTGAGTGGCCGACATGAAATATCCCCCTTGAATGGCGGACATATTCCTATGCCAACATGGTAAATGAGTGGTAAATTTGGTGTGAGGGCCAGCTCTTGCCCTGACCTTGAATATCGTCTTGCACCTTCCTGCATTCATTCGGCCAATGCCAAAAGTGCGGACGAAGATGGGAAACGCCTCACCAACTCATTGGCTGATGGTGGCGCACTATATGATCCAGGGCGATCATGAGCCAATGCGCTGATTGAATCAGAGCGCAGCAGGGCGGGGAAGGTATTTCCTGAAGCTTTGCAATATGCGTGCACTCGCAGCGCCGCTTCTGCACTGGGGGCAATCACTTGCCTTGCCCGTAGGGTTACCGGCATGATTGCCCCCATCCCCCGCACGGGGTTTGTTGCTATTGCGCCATGTCGAGCACGATGCGCCCTTCGATCTGCCCCTTACGCATTTTGTCGAACACCGAATTGATGTCGTCCAGCTTAGCGGTGGAGATCGTCGCCTTGACCTTGCCGTCAGCAGCGAAATCGAGCGACTCCTGAAGGTCGAGGCGCGTACCGACAATGGAGCCGCGCACAGTGATGCCGTTCAGCACCATGCCGAAGATGTTGAGCGGGAAATCGCCCGGCGGCAGGCCATTGAGCGCCACGGTGCCGCCGCGTCCGATCATGCCGACCGCCTGTTCGAAGGCTTTCTCGCTCACCGCCGTCACCAGCGCGCCGCGCGCGCCGCCGCCGGTCAACCGCTTCACCACCGCGGCGGGGTCAGCCTCGGTCCGGGCGTTGACTGTCTCCTTCGCGCCGAGCTTGCGCGCGAGATCGAGCTTGGCGTCGTCCACATCGACCGCGACCACGTTCATCCCCATCGCGACCGCATATTGCACCGCCATGTGCCCCAGCCCACCAATGCCGGAGATAACCACTGCATCGCCCGGCTTGGTATCGGTCATCTTCAGGCCCTTGTAGACCGTGACGCCCGCGCATAGCACCGGTGCGATTTCGTTGAAGCCGATATTGTCGGGCAGGTGGCCGACATAATTGGGGTCGGCCAATACATAGTCGGCAAACCCGCCATTGACCGAATAGCCGGTGTTGAGCTGGCTTTCGCACAGCGTCTCCCATCCGCCGAGGCAGTGGGTGCAGTGGCCGCAAGCGGTGTAGAGCCAGGGCACGCCAACCCGGTCACCTTCCTTCACATGGGTGACGCCTTTGCCGACGGCGGAGACAAAGCCCACGCCTTCGTGGCCCGGAATGAACGGCGGCTCGGGCTTGACCGGCCAGTCACCTTCGGCGGCATGCAGATCGGTATGGCATACGCCCGACGCCTGAATCGCCACCTGAATCATGCCCGGTTGCACTTCGGGCACCGGCACTTCCTCGATCCGCAGCGGTTCACCAAATGCGCGGACGACCGCGGCTTTCATGGTCTTGGTCATGGAATGTCTCCTGAATGGGGGTTGGGGGAGACGGTGCGGCGGAAATGCGCCGCACCGGGCCATCGCCTCAGAAGAAGCCGAGCTTCTTGGGGCTGTAGCTGACCAGCATGTTCTTGGTCTGCTGATAGTGATCGAGCATCATGCGGTGGTTTTCACGCCCGATGCCCGACTGCTTGTAACCGCCGAATGCCGCATGAGCGGGATATGCGTGGTAGCAATTGGTCCACACCCGCCCGGCCTTTATCGCACGGCCAAATCGGTAGCAGGTGTTGGCATCGCGGCTCCAGACACCCGCGCCCAGGCCATAAAGCGTGTCGTTGGCGATCTGCAGCGCTTCGTCCTGATCCCTGAAAGTAGTCACCGAGAGGACGGGGCCGAAAATCTCCTCCTGAAAGATACGCATCCGGTTGTTGCCCCGGAACACGGTCGGCTTGACGTAGTAGCCGCCCGCGATTTCACCCTCGAACCGCGCGGCCTCGCCGCCGGTCAGCAGCTCGGCGCCTTCCTGCTTGCCGATGTTGATATAGGAGAGGATCTTCTCCTGCTGTTCGGAGGAGGCCTGCGCGCCGATCATCGTCTCCATGTCGAGCGGATTACCCGCCTTGATCGCTTCGACACGCTTGATCGCCCGCTCCATGAAGCGGTCGTAGATGCTCTCATGAACCAGCGCGCGGCTGGGGCAGGTGCAAACCTCGCCCTGATTGAGCGCGAACATCACGAAGCCTTCGATCGCCTTGTCGAGATAGTCGTCATCCTCGCGGCACACGTCTTCAAAGAAGATGTTCGGGCTTTTGCCGCCGAGTTCGAGCGTGACCGGGATTAGGTTTTCAGTGGCATATTGCATGATGAGGCGGCCAGTGCTCGTCTCACCGGTGAAGGCGATCTTGGCAATCCGGCTGCTGCTGGCGAGCGGCTTGCCCGCCTCCACACCGAACCCGTTGACCACGTTGACGACGCCAGCGGGCAACAGATCGCCGATCAGCTCCATCAGCACCATGATCGATGCCGGGGTCTGTTCGGCAGGCTTCAGCACCACGCAATTGCCCGCCGCCAGCGCGGGGGCGAGCTTCCATACCGCCATCAGGATCGGGAAATTCCACGGAATGATCTGGCCGACCACGCCCAGCGGTTCGTGGAAATGGTAGGCGACCGTATCGTGGTCGATCTCCGAAATGCCGCCTTCCTGCGCGCGAATACAGCCCGCGAAATAGCGGAAATGGTCGATCGCCAGCGGAATGTCGGCAGCCATCGTCTCGCGCAGCGGTTTGCCGTTGTCCCACGTCTCGGCGATGGCGATTTTTTCGAGATTCTCCTCCATGCGGTCGGCGATCCGGTTGAGGATCAGCGCACGCTCGGCCGCGCTGGTGCGGCCCCATGCGTCCTTCGCGGCATGCGCTGCGTCGAGCGCGGCTTCGATGTCTGCCGCCTGACTGCGCGCTACCTTGCCGACCGATTTGCCGGTGATCGACGAGATATTGTCGAAATAGCGCCCATCCTTGGGCGCGACCCATTTGCCGCCGATGAAGTTGTCATACTTCTCTGCAAAGGGCGCGGTCATGGCAGCCGCCGGGTTGGTTTGCATATCCATCAGTTCATCCTCTCACGATCGCCGGACGCTCCCGGTCGTGAGCACGATGATCTCGCGAAAATGGGTCGCTGAAAAGAGGGTGGGGCAATAAGACGGGCTACACTGTCTCGATATCGAGACAGGTCGAGGGTGGTGTCACGCTCGCTTCAGGCCAACCTTCTCCATCCGGCGATAGAGCGTGGCCCGACCGATGCCGAGCGCTTTGGCCGCTTGCGTTGCATTGCCGTCGGCCTGGGCCAGAGCGCGTCGCAATACAGCTCGCTCGGAATCGTGAAACGATGGCGCGCCTTCGCTCTCGTTGCCGAGGATTTCAGCAGCGCTGCGGCACCCGGCCAGGCAGGCATCGGTGAGTTTGAAGCGATAGCGTGCAGCGTGAGTGGCGCCGATGACCAGATCATCTCTGTCGACAGCGAGCAAGGCCGCGTCGCCGCCGGGGAGGTTCGCGTCGATGATGCGGTGCCCCTTGAAATGCTCCCGAAAGATGCCGCTTTCGATCCTGCGCGCAGCATCCTGAACGATTTTCTGGACCAGCGCGCCCATCGCTGCAGTGTGATCGTCGCGGCAATTGGAAATGTCGAGCGCGCCAATCAGTCGGCCCGCCGCGTCTCTGACTGGAGCATCCATACAACTGATGCCGATGTTACGGCTGGCGAAGTGCTCGTCGCGGTGAATCGTAACCGGGCGTCCTTCTACGAGGCAGGTTCCGATCCCATTGGTACCTTCGCGGCTTTCGCTCCACACACCGCCCGCGGTCAGCCCGATCTTGTCGAACATCTCGCGATCGCCGGCTCTGCTGCGCGCTTCGAGTATGACTCCGTCATTGTCTGAAAGCATCACCGCACAACCGGTCGCCGCCACGGTCTGGAACAGCTGATCGAGCAGCGGGCGGGCAACCTCCAGCATCAGTTCATGTCGCTGCCTTCGCTGAGTAAGGTCGCAACCCGATACGAGCTCAGGCGCTCGGTCTGCGTTTACATCGAGGCCGTGTTTCAAGCCGGACCGACACCAACTGGCCGCGACAAAGGACTGCCCGGCACTTGTGGATGAATGCAACACCTCTGCCACGGAGTGTTCGTGCCGACCTTTCATGATTCCCTCTTAGCCTATTTCGTTCGGGTTGACGACCATCGACACAGTAAGGCCAATGCGACCTGGCCAGAAATCGGCACGAGGGCACAAATCAACTGCACGATCGCGCGCCAATCAGGAGATCGAACGAAACGAAGGCGCCGTCACTCATCACTGGTATTTGGGAGCGATGCAGCGCCTGTCTGCAGTGCCGATCCGCAGTATCTCAATGATATTGCTGAGGATATAATCCCTCTCTTGCGGTTGTTTGAAGGTGGCAGTTTACGACTTTGTAAGCCAATTTCGCCATGTAATATCGATGGACCTTTCGAACGCCCCCTCTATCCCATTCAGCGAAGCTGACAGGCATTCGGCACTTCTCGATATGAACCGCCCCGGGATTGCCGGAGGCCATTTGGTTTAAATTATGCCGCCATGGGCGTGTCGTCCAGCATGGCGTAGTATCGTGCTTCAGCTTCGGCAGGCGGGATATTGCCGATGGGCGCGAGCAGGCGCCGGTTGTTGAACCAGTCGACCCATTCGAGCGTGGCGTATTCCACGGCTTCAAATGATCGCCACGGACCTCGGCGGTGGATGACCTCGGCCTTGTAAAGGCCGTTGATCGTTTCGGCCAAGGCGTTGTCGTAGCTGTCGCCAACACTGCCGACCGATGGTTCGATCCCGGCTTCGGCAAGACGCTCGGTATACTTGATCGAGACATATTGGCTGCCACGATCACTGTGGTGGATCAGGCCGCCACGGTGAACAGGCCGTCGGTCATGGATCGCCTGCTCCAGGGCATCGAGTACAAAGCTGGCATGCGCCGTTCTGCTCACCCGCCAGCCCACGATATAGCGGGCGTAAACGTCGATCACGAAGGCGACATAGACGAACCCGGACCACGTCGCGACGTAGGTGAAGTCCGAGACCCACAGCATGTTGGGTGCCGGTGCATGGAACTGGCGGTTGACCTGATCGAGCGGACATGGCGCTGCCTTGTCGCTCATCGTCGTCTTCACCGGCTTCCCCCGGATCACGCCCTGCAGGCCCAGCTCACGCATCAGCCGTTCCACCGTGCAGCGGGCAATATCGAAGCCCTCGCGCTGCATCTGCCGCCACACCTTGCGATACCCGTAGACCTTGAAGTTGGCATCGAACACGCGCTGAACCTCGGGCTTCATTGCTTCGTCGCGCTGGGCGCGTGGTGACAGGCGCGACGGATCGCGGCGCTGTGCGACACGCTCGTGGTAGGTTGATGGGGCGATCGGCAGAACCCGGCAGATCGGCTCGACCCCATACTCACCCCGA
>NZ_RAHJ01000006.1 GCF_003605755.1 Tsuneonella suprasediminis
TAGGCCGTAGACTCATTAGCTGCGATCCATAACCGTGCTGAGAAGAGCTTGATGGCGGCGAGGAAGTTATCGGCGCGTTTGTCGTAGCGTGTCGCCAATCCTCTGGCGTGTTTGAGTTTTCCGAAGAAGCGCTCGATCAGGTTGCGATAGCGGTAGAGGAAGGCGCTGAAGGCGAAGCCCTTTCGTCGATTACGCTTTGCCGGGATGTTGGCGAAGCCGCCGTTGCTTTCGATCCGTGCGCGGATAGCATCGCTGTCATAGGCCTTGTCAGCCAGGAAAGTGCTGCCGGGTGGTACGACATCAAGCAGCGCTACAGCCTCGCGGCAATCGCTGGCTTGTCCTTCCGACAGATGCAGGCCGACCGGTAAACCCCGGCCATCAACCAGCGCATGGATCTTGGTAGTCAGGCCGCCCCGGGAACGTCCCATGCAGCGATTGGGGTCCCCCTTTTTAGGGTCGCACCATGCTGGTGGACCCGGATCGAGGAACTGTCGATCATGACCAGTTCGCCATCGAAAGCGGCGCTGACGGAGGACAGAAGCCGGTCCCATACGCCAGCTTTGCGCCAACGCACGAAACGGTTGTAGCACGTCGTGTATGGCCCATAGCGCTCCGGGATATCCGCCCAGGGGCTGCCTGTGCGAAACCGCCACAATATCCCATTGATCACCCGACGATCATCAACACGCGGAACACCGCGCACCTTGTTCGGCAACAACGGCTCGATCACCGACCACTCGAAATCCGTAAGCTCAAATCTGCGACGGCTCATCCAAGGATCCTTCAAATGCCTTGAATCAATCCAATCTACATCGCGCAAGCCAGTTTATGAGTTTACCACCTAGTGCTTCCCAGTGCGGCCAGCCAATGTACAGTCGCTTCGCCTGCCGCATCGCATGGCCAACCCATAACGGCAGGGGAGGCATAGGGGTGGATCGCTTCAATGCGAGATACGGTTGCCTGCAATTTCGTGGTGTCGGTCTTTGCCAGCAGACCCCACTCCTCCGCACTGCCGCGCTCTCCATTCCATTCGAACAGAGAGTGAATCGGCCCGATCAGATTCGCGCAGCCTATCAGCTTTTCGTCGAGGAGATGGTTCGCCGCGGCTTCGGCGGAGGCGCGATCGGGGAAGGGGCACCACGCCAGCGCAGTCACGCCGCCATGCTCCGTCGATCACTGCCAAGGACATGGATGCACCATGTCGTGGCGACCACCACCAGCGCGCCCGTCAACTGGTGCAGTCCAGCCAGCCACAGCGGAACCCCGGCCAGCACTGTCGCGATTCCCAGTATGATTTGCAGACCGACAGCCGAATGAATGGCGATTGACGCGCGGCGCCGGATGCGGCGAACCTTGCGGGCCAACACGATCAGGAAGCCCAGAACGCCCCACGCCCACCAGCGGTGCAGGAAGTGAATCAGGAACGGATCGTGCATTGCTGCCCACAATATTCCGCGGCTATCGTTGAATTCGGGAATGAAGCGCCCTTGCATCAGTGGCCAGGTATCCGAAGCCAGCCCGGCATTCAGGCCGGCGACCCAAGCGCCCAGCAGCAACTGGATAAACAGCGCCAGACCAGTGATTGTCCCGAATAGCGTCATATGCGCTGGCTGGGCAGAACGGTCGCGCGCCAGTGCGCGCAGATCGAGCGCGGTCCACACCAGCCCTGCCAGGGTGAACAAAGCCGTCAACAAATGGATGGAAAGCCAGAAATGGCTGACATCGGTGACTTGTTCCGACAGTCCGGAGCGGACCATATACCATCCGAAAACGCCCTGCAGACCGCCAAGGGCAAGCAGTGCACCCAACCGCCAGGCATAGCCCCTTGGGATCTGCCGCCGAATTGCAAACCATGCGAACGGAACAGCGAATGCCAGCCCGATCAACCGGCCAAGCAGCCTGTGGCTCCATTCCCAGAAATAGATGAATTTATAATCCGCCAGCGTCATCCCGGCGGGGCCGTTGATCTGTTTGTACTCGCCAATCTTCTGATAATTGGCGAATTCTGCCTGCCATTGCGCCTCGCTCAAAGGAGGGAGGGCGCCGGTTACCGGCTTCCATTCGGTGATGGACAATCCAGACTCGGTTAGTCGGGTGACCCCCCCCACCACGACCATGACGATCACCAGCGTCGCAACGAACAACAGCCAGCGGGAAATCGCCGTGGGACGTGGGTTGAGGGCGGCACCTGCGGAAAGCCGGGGCGAAGGGGATGCTGTCGCGACCATAGGCCGCAATTTTGCGGCGGTCTGGCCTAATTCGCAAGCAGGAACTGGATTTGCCGTGCGGCAAACCTTGCGAAAGGATATGCTATAACATAAATGGGATACAACAGATGGCTAGCATTTCCCTTTCCTCGATTCGCGCGGCGGTGTCCGAACGGATAGACCGCGTCGGCGTTACGCTGTCTGCGCTCTGTGCGGTCCATTGCCTTGCCAGTATCGTGCTTGTCTCTGCCTTGGGCATCGGTGGAGAATTTCTGCTGGCGCCTGCTATTCATGAAGTCGGGCTGGCGCTGGCGATGGTGATCGCAGCGGTGGCCATAGGGGCAGGGGCGCTGCGCCATCGCCGCGCGGCCCCTTTCGTTACCGCGATGACCGGGCTTTCATTCATGGGTGCGGCGCTGGCGGTTGGACATGGGTTTGAAGAGGCTGTGTTGACTATAATTGGGGTCGCATTGGTTTCTGTCGGGCACATACTGAACTTGCGTCGTTGTGGCTGTTCGCTATCTGGCGGACATGACTGCTCCGAAAACGCTGACCGTTAACGGCGAGTCTCGCCGCACTTCCGCACTGACCATTGCGGCGCTTGTCCGCGAACTCGATCTCGTTCCGGAAAAAGTGGCGGTGGAACGGAACGGCGAAATCGCGCCGCGATCGCAACTCGAACAGATTGCGCTGAATGATGGCGATTCGCTTGAAATCGTGCATTTTGTGGGGGGAGGCGAAAATAGCGACACCTGGACTGTCGCGGGCCGCACGTTCCGCAGTCGGCTGATCGTCGGCACGGGCAAGTACAAGGATTTCGCGGAAAATGCCGCGGCGCTGGAGGCCTCCGGCGCGGAGATAGTCACGGTTGCCGTGCGCCGGGTCAACGTCAGCGATCCCAAGGCGCCGATGCTCACCGACTTCATCGATCCGAAAAAAATCACTTATCTGCCCAATACGGCAGGATGCTTCACCGCCGAGGAAGCGATCCGTACTCTGCGGCTAGCTCGCGAAGCAGGGGGATGGGACCTGGTAAAGCTGGAAGTACTGGGCGAGGCGCGTACCCTTTATCCCGATATGCGGGAGACTCTGCGTGCGACAGAGGTGCTGGCCAGCGAAGGGTTCCTGCCGATGGTCTATTGCGTCGACGATCCGATAGCGGCGAAGCAGCTTGAGGATGCCGGGGCAGTGGCCGTGATGCCGCTGGGGGCACCGATCGGCAGCGGGCTTGGCATCCAGAACAAAGTTACTATCCGCTTGATCGTAGAAGGGGCAAAGGTTCCCGTACTGGTCGATGCGGGCGTCGGCACTGCCAGCGATGCAGCCGTAGCGATGGAACTGGGTGTCGATGGTGTGCTGATGAACACCGCGATTGCCGAAGCGAAAGACCCGATCCGAATGGCCCGCGCGATGAAGCTGGCAGTGGAGGCGGGACGTGATGCCTATCTGGCGGGGCGTATGGCAACGCGCAAATATGCCGATCCCAGCAGCCCGCTTGCCGGAATGATCTGAACTAAGTTCTCATTTGGCTAACCCGAAATTAACCATCGTGGCGGAAACTCCTCTTGCAACAGGGGAGTGCTGTTATGGCGACCACGGGAATTGCTTCGCTGACGATTAATGAGATGCGCGAGTTTGCCAGCTTCACTGCGGCGGAGCAACGCTATATCCGGCGCAGCCTCGATATTGGGCTTGGTCGTCAGGATGCATTCAAGCTTTGGGCGCGGGATGCGGAAGAAAACGCAGCCATCCGCAGCCAGTACGTCGCCTATCAGGATCTGAAACTGTTGCGAGCTGCCATCCCGGCAGAAACGGGCTTTGAGTGCGTCGAAAGCTTTATCGGCAAGTTGACGCGGGTGGCAGCATTCGATCTGGCGCAGGAGCGGATCGATTGTTTTTCGGCCTTCCGCTTTCTCTATGAACGATTGCTGGGCCCTGATGTCCGTCCGTGGCTACCCAGTGGATTCTGCGCCGCCAGTGCGTTGCCGCAGATCCGGCCAGACCGTCGCAAGATGTTGTTGCAGAGTTTGAGTGAAGCGGCGGCTACAGCGCCGGGATGGAGCGAGCGAGCGCCAGTCTTCTACCCGGAATTCATTGCTGAAGAAGCCGCCTGATCCCAAGTGCCGTTTACATTCAAAGACAACATTTGAGTGCAGCGACGAGGTTCAGGAAGCCCGCGTAGTTTCTGGCGAGTTTGTCGTATCGGGTGGCGATGCGTCTGAAGTGTTTGATCTTGTTGAAGAAGCGTTCGATAAGATTGCGGTCTTTGTAGAGGGTGGCATCGAAGCTTTGCCATTGCGCGGTTGGCTGCCACCCTGCCCTTCGCAGTAAGCGCCATACTCCAATCCAAGCCAGCGATTTCGCAAGCCCGCAGGCCGGCTTTGAAACTGAGCAGTATGATAAGTCGATTGCGCACGGCGAAGCGGCCTCGCCCAGCTCGCGCGTAAAGACGGCGAACATCGGGAGGCGCCAGCACCTTCGCGGGCTGGGTCATATGGATCCTCGTTGTTTGATTAAGCTAATTTAATTATAGCTAAATCCTACAAAGAAGTCAAGTTTTATACTATTTTACAGTAACTTAGAGAAATTCTCTTTGAGTTTGGTAGGCATCGATGACCGGGGGCAGCATTTGCGCCCCTCAAATATCAATGAAGGCTGTCTCCGTTTCGGTTCAACAGTTGCTGGCTATTCCGTATGATGGCGACATACGTGTTGGCGCCAAGCACGTCGTCTTGCTCGAGGAGCTGATCGGCACGTATGGCAATAATAATTGGCGCTTCGTCACCATGTTTTTCGACGTAATGACGCGCCACTGCCCATTGCTCCCATTCTGTAACAGGAGGAGCAGTCACCAAAGCGCCTGATACAGAAGGCCGCCTATGCCCAGTATGACCAGGGCCACCCAAAAGCCGAACTCGAATTTGATGCTGGCATCGTCGCTAGAGCCTTCGTCGTCCCATTCACGTACGAGCTAAAGCTAGCGTTTGCTGCGCGTCGCAGAAAGCATGTTCCTGCGTGGGACATTTGTAGAACAAATAAACTTTGCAGAGTCGGAGTTTCAAATGTTCGTGATAGATTTGATGAGTGTTTTTGCGTTGGCAGCGCTGCTCACGGCAACGAGCGCGCTAGTATGGTCGATCAGGCGCTAGTCATGAGTCGAAAGCGGCTCGATGATGTCGGAGATTTCAGCAGGCACGGCTACACTCTAAGGGCCGACTACCGGAGTTGTGGTCGGGTCGTAGTGCTCGATCCTTTGTGGATCGTGACGCTTTGCCAAGCTCGTGGCTGGTCCAAGCAAGTGCCGCTTGTTGAGGGACGGATGAGGTGCTCGGAGTGTGGGTCGAAAGACGTACGACTGGGGCCGGGACTTCGCTAATGCAGCGAGGGCTAGATGTGGCGAAAGTGGGCAAATATCATGACTTCAATCGGGCCGGACCCTGACTGTCCGATTTTTGCCCTCTTGGGCAGAGTTAAGACGTTCACTCTCGAGCCTCGATCTTTGGATCTGCGCAGGTCTAAGCCACGAACTTCCAGCTGCTATGAACCGCCCCGGGATTGCCGGAGGCCATTTGGTTTAAATTATGCCGCCATGGGCGTGTCGTCCAGCATGGCGTAGTATCGTGCTTCAGCTTCGGCAGGCGGGATATTGCCGATGGGCGCGAGCAGGCGCCGGTTGTTGAACCAGTCGACCCATTCGAGCGTGGCGTATTCCACGGCTTCAAATGATCGCCACGGACCTCGGCGGTGGATGACCTCGGCCTTGTAAAGGCCGTTGATCGTTTCGGCCAAGGCGTTGTCGTAGCTGTCGCCAACACTGCCGACCGATGGTTCGATCCCGGCTTCGGCAAGACGCTCGGTATACTTGATCGAGACATATTGGCTGCCACGATCACTGTGGTGGATCAGGCCGCCACGGTGAACAGGCCGTCGGTCATGGATCGCCTGCTCCAGGGCATCGAGTACAAAGCTGGCATGCGCCGTTCTGCTCACCCGCCAGCCCACGATATAGCGGGCGTAAACGTCGATCACGAAGGCGACATAGACGAACCCGGACCACGTCGCGACGTAGGTGAAGTCCGAGACCCACAGCATGTTGGGTGCCGGTGCATGGAACTGGCGGTTGACCTGATCGAGCGGACATGGCGCTGCCTTGTCGCTCATCGTCGTCTTCACCGGCTTCCCCCGGATCACGCCCTGCAGGCCCAGCTCACGCATCAGCCGTTCCACCGTGCAGCGGGCAATATCGAAGCCCTCGCGCTGCATCTGCCGCCACACCTTGCGATACCCGTAGACCTTGAAGTTGGCATCGAACACGCGCTGAACCTCGGGCTTCATTGCTTCGTCGCGCTGGGCGCGTGGTGACAGGCGCGACGGATCGCGGCGCTGTGCGACACGCTCGTGGTAGGTTGATGGGGCGATCGGCAGAACCCGGCAGATCGGCTCGACCCCATACTCACCCCGA
>NZ_RAHJ01000007.1 GCF_003605755.1 Tsuneonella suprasediminis
TGTCAACGGCGGCGTAAAAGTCGTCCATTGGGCGGAGCAAAACCAGGCCACTTGATCCGGGTGTTGGCGAGCGCCGGGAGGGCGTAGCCCGAGCGGGGGTCGCCAACACCCGGATTGCCGTTTCTGTCAGGGGTTGGGACGTGCTTTGCGTGCCTGGCTCTGGGCCAGGCGATAGCTCTCGCCGTTCATCTCGAGGATGCTGACGTGGTGGGTGAGCCGGTCGAGGAGCGCGCCTGTCAGGCGCTCGGAACCGAACGTCTCGGTCCATTCGTCGAACGGCAGGTTGCTGGTGATCAGCGTCGAGCCGCGTTCGTAGCGCTGTGAGATCAGCTCGAACAGCAGTTCCGCGCCGGTTTTGGAGAGGGGCACGAACCCCAGCTCATCGATGATGAGAAGCTTATAGCCGGTCATCTGCTTGTGTAAGCGCAGTAGGCGGCGTTCGTCGCGTGCCTCCATCATCTCGCTGACCAGCGCGGAAGCAGTGATGAACCCGACCGTCAGGCCCTTCTGGCAGGCCGCCAGGCCAAGACCGATCGCGACATGGGTCTTGCCGGTCCCCGACGGGCCAAGGGCGATGACGTTCTCGCGACGGGTAATCCAGTCACAACGCGCCAGTTCGAGCACCTGCATCTTGTTGAGCTTCGGAATGGCGGCAAAGTCGAAGCTGTCGAGGCTCTTGGCGGCCGGGAACCGCGCGGCCTTGATCCGGCGCTCGACCATCCGGCGTTCCCGGTCGATCAGTTCCAGTTCGACAAGCCGAGCAAGGTAGCGGACATGATCTACGCCCTCTGCTGCGCATTGCCGGGCCAGCTTGTCATGCTCGCGCAGGAAGGTTGGCAGCTTGAGCGTCTTGAGGTGGCTGGCGAGCAGCAGTTCGGGAGCTTGGCTGCTCATGCCGCTGCTCCGCCGGTCAACAGCCGCATGTACGAGCGCGCCGATGTTGTCTCCACTCTGGCCCTGGGCAGGTAGGGATAGATCGCCATGTCCAGTCGGGGCGGGCGGCGCTCCACCCGGCATAACAGGAGATGCTTCACCGCATCGAAGCCGATCGCGCCCATATCAAGGGCCTGCTTCACCGCGCCATGCAGATCGGCCAGAGCGAAGCTCTCCAGCAGGCGCAGTACCTGCACATATTCGCGCCGGCCATGCTTGCCCATGCGCGTCTCCATCAGCCGGCGCAGCGTTGTAAATACCTCGGGCAGGTCCCAGCCCTGCAATGGTGCGGCCTGATCGAGGGCATTGATCTTCTGTTCGATCAGGGGAAGGTAATGGATCGGATCGAAGATCACATCCTCGCGCTCGTAGCTGCGCACATGGCGGGCAATGATCTCGCCCCGGCAACCGATCACCACCTCGTCGACATAGCCCCTGATCCACACCTCCTGGTGGCCGAAGCGCACCGGCACCGAGTAATCGTTGGTCCGGTAACGCACCAGCGCCTGCGATGAGACCTGGCCGCTGGTCTGGTCACAGGCCTCGAAGGGGGAAGCCGGCAGTTCCTGCATCGCCGCCAGATCGCGCCGCAGCCTCTCGCCAATCGTCTCACTCTCGCCCCGCAGCCGGTCGTTCTGCCGTTTGCGGCATTGCTCCTCGAGCCACAGGTTGAACGCCTCCCATGTCGGGAACCGGGGGATCGGCACCATGAAGTTGCGCCGGCAATAGCCGACAAGGCCTTCAACGCCGCCCTTATCGTTACCCTTGCCGGGGCGGCCGTAACGATCACGGATCAGGTAGTGCGACAGGAAGGCGCTGAACAGCCTCGCGCGCAGCCGCGTCCCGTCAGGCAGGATCTTCGAGACCAGGCAGCGGTCGTTGTCGTAGACGATCGACAGCGGCACCGCGCCGAAGAACGCAAAGGCGTGGACATGGCCGTCCATCCAGGCCTCGGCAACGGCAGCCGGATAGGCGCGTACGTAGCAGGCGTCGCTGTGCGGCAGATCGAGCACGAAGAAGTGCGCCTTCTGCTCCACCCCGCCGATCTCGACCAGAGCTTCTCCAAAATCTGCCTGCCCATGGCCGGGTGCGTGTGCCAGCGGCACGAACATCTCCCGGCTGCGCTGATCCCGATCCCGGATGTAATCCTTGATGATCGTGTAGCCTCCGGTGAAGCCATGCTCTTCGCGAAGGCGATCGAACACACGCTTCGCCGTATGGCGCTGCTTGCGCGGGACCGACCGGTCCCCATCCAGCCAGCCGTCGATGATCGGTATGAACGCTTCCAGCTTCGGTCGCCGCACCGGGGCGCTGCGACGGTAACCGGGCGGCTCGGAATACGACAGCATCTTGCGGACCGTGTCGCGCGATATGTTGAAATGCTTCGCTGCCGCCCGGGCGCTCATGCCGCCCGCGCAGGCAAGACGAACCTTCAGGTAAAGTTCCACGGTGTAAATCCCTCATCCCTCCTCGCCAGCATCGCGAAAAGGGAAAAAGTGGACGACTTTTACGCCGCCCGCAGCAGCACTTCGCCGCCGCTACCGTGGTCTAATTTTGCACCGCCGTTCTCAGACATCACCGGATGATCGACCCGCTCCTCCTACCGGGGAGCGATGTCCTGACCCTGGCTTTTCCAGGGAATGAGATCGCGAATTGCCATCTCGACATTCCTCCTGTTTTCCGACTGGTTCAGGCAAGCTCCGTCAAGCGGGGCAGGTGCGGTGGCACCCACCCCGCCGAGGATTTGCCCGATGATTTGGAATTAGGCCGCCTTGTCTTCGGGCAGCTGCGGCGTGTCGTCATTGACATGCTCGCGGCTTCCGATGGCGATTTTGCGCCGCTTGAGCGATTCCGGGACGATCCGCTGGAGCGAAATCGTCAACATGCCGTGCTCGTAATCCGCATCGCGCACTTCGACATAATCGGCCAGCTGGAACCGGCGCTCGAACGCGCGGGCAGCGATACCGCGGTGAACGAATTCAACACCGTCTTCGTCCTTCTCGATCTTCTGACCGGAGATGACGAGCTGGTTCTGCTGTGAAGTGATGTCGATTTCGTCCGGACGGAAGCCGGCAACCGCCAGAGTGATCCGGTAGCTGTCCTCGCCGGTACGAACGATGTCGAAGGGTGGGTAGCCATCCTGCGTCTCGGCGCGGAAGCTGTTCTCGAGCGCATCGAAGAGCCGATCGAAACCGACCGTCGAGCGGCGATAGGGGGTCAAATCAAATGCAGTTCTCATTTCCAAATCCTCCTTGTTGAGCAATCTGGGCATGAGAGGCGCCGGGAACCAAGAGCCGACGCCCTCTGTCCAACCGGCATACCAATGAATTTCGTCGTAGGGGCTGCAACATGTCTTGCCATCTGGTTGTCCTACCTTTGAAAAGTGTCAGGAGAATTCTTGAGGTCCCCGCTGACGTTGAATGTACACATAATCAGAGCGCATTGAGCGGTAGCTTGAGGTAGCGTATTCCATTTGACGTGATGGCGTGGACGCGTGAAGCGATCTGCAGTACCCATTTTTGCGTACATTGATTCGCAAAACACGATTGGGGAATGCTTTTCATGCAAGCGAGAGCCCTGGAAGCATTCCCCCGCCGGTTGCTCCTTGCAGGCGATCGCGCCAGACAACAGCGTGCACAACACCTCATCGCAGGATAAGAGCGCATGGCAATCTTCATCAGCCTGTCAGTCACAGACAAAACTACATCGAAACAGGATGCGGCAACCGTGCGCACGGCGTTGCTGGAGGAAGCTGTCGGGGCTCTTCAACCAATTTTCGGTGCACGCGGAGCATCTGCTACCCGTATTCAGGCTGTTCTTGGTCGCTCGCCGGACAAAGATGCGACATTCAGCCTGTCGGTGCATTTGCATTTGCCGGGCCAGAGGATCGTGGCCGTTCACAGTAAGGGAGACGATCTGCGTTCATTGGCCAGGGACGTCATCGACAAGCTAACATCTGCTACTCGCAGGCATTTGGAAAGACTGGCCCATGGTACCGAATTCGCCCGCAAAAGGCGGCGCGAGCGTCTCTACGAGATCACGACCGGGGCCGATCAGCGTCCTGAAAGGGAGCGCAGCCTGGTAAAGGCGAGACTGGCCGAAATCCGGCCCAAGTTGGAAACAGCTTCCAGGCGCGAATTGGCCTATCTGCGTGCCGTGAGCAAACTTCCAACCGGCTATCCCGAAGTCGCCGATATCGTTGACGAAGCCATCATGCGCGTCATTGCGAGCGATCATGGGGTCGTGGATGCCGGGGAATTACAGATTGCCGCCTTGCGCGAACTCTTCGCGGTGATCGACGCGGAAATCGCCGCTCAGCAGATTTCGATGTCGGCTATACCGCTAGACAGCGAAGTGCCTCAAGATGCAGAAGATGAAGCGGAGGCTATGGTCGAAGAGGAATTTTACGAATTCTATCAGCCCGACGACCATGTCACTTTGGCCGATGTCCTGCCAGTTGAGCTCTCGCAGACCAAAGTCGCGCTCGATGAGGTGCACGTTGCAGGCGTGGTCGCGGCTCTGCGCGACCTGCCGAATCTCTGGCGCAGGGTGTTCGTCTTGCGCCAGCAAGATCTCTTCGCACCGAAGCAGGTTTCGGAAGTGGTCGACCGCGCGCTCGATGAGATTGAAGATATTTTCGAAAAGGTATCCGCCTTTCTGGATGCGCGCCTCGCCGAGTGGGGTGCCGACTCGTGGGAAGAAATTTTCCGAAGCAAAGGTTGACGCTGCTGCCGTCAGGCACCGATGCGCACCGGGGTATGAACATTCCTGAAACTACGTCGTTTAGCTGGATGATATTTTCAATCGCGGTGATCGCTGCGATTGCCACGGCCAGCCACGCGATCATCCACAAGCGCGACCCGCGATCGGCGACCATCTGGCTGCTAGCGGTTGCTCTTGTCCCTCTAGGCGGCTCACTTTGCTACCTTTTATTTGGGATAAATCGGGTTAACCGCAAAGCAATGCGGCTACGCGCGGCGCGCCCAGCGAAAAGCGAACTTTCCAATCTAGGTTCGGCGGGCAGGGATTTGCCGCCTCATCTGGCCAGTCTTGCGCGTCTCGGGGGAACCGTGTCAGGCAAAGAACTGTTGCCCGGAAATCGTTGCACCCCCCTTTTTGGGGGCACAGAGGCCTACCCGCAAATGCTTCAGGCGATTTGCGAAGCGAAGCATTCTATCGCCCTTGCCTCATACATTTTCGAGGGCAAGGGGATCGGGGCGCTTTTTGTCGATACCCTCGCGCAAGCGCGGTCGCGCGGAGTGAGCGTCAAGGTCCTGATCGATGATGCTTATGCCAGGTTATCCAACTCGGACGCCTTCGGAGCGTTGCGGCTTCACGGTATTGATGTCGCCCTTTTCAATCCCCCTGTGATACCGGCACGTCTGCACGGGTTGCATCTGCGCAACCATCGCAAACTGCTCATCGTTGACGGGTACCGGGGCTTTACCGGCGGCATGAACATCCATAGGCCCTATTGGTGTCCCAAGGCCCCGGAAAGCGCTTTCCGCGATCTGCACCTTGAGGTTTCGGGTCCGGTCGTCGGGCAAATGCGGGAGACCTTCGAGCGGGACTGGTACGACAGCAAGGAAGTAGAGCTGGACGAAGGCTTCTGGGCTGGCAAATCTGGCAGTCCGATCACCGACGGAGTTAGCCTTGCGCGCGGGGTAGAATCCGGGCCTGACGAAACGCTGGACCGGATGCGATGGATTTTTATAGGCGCAATCAATGCCGCTCAGAAAAAGATTTCCATTCGCACCCCTTATCTCCTGCCTGATCAGCCTACTATTGCCGCGCTGGGCGCAGCCGCTTTGCGAGGGGTTCGGGTCGAGATTGTGGTCCCGCAAAACAGCGACCATCTGTTCGTGCAATGGGCATCTAAGGCGCATTACTGGCAGATAATCGAACACGGTGTCTGCATTTATGAGCGCCCCGGCCCGTTCGATCATGGCAAGCTGATGATAATTGACGATGCCTGGGTGTGTGTCGGCTCCGCCAACTGGGATGCGCGTAGCCTGCGCCTGAACTTCGAATTCAACCTGGAAATTTACGATCGCAGGCTGGCACTGGAGCTTGGTGACGATTTCGCCCGAATCAGGTCTGCGTCGAAGAAAGTGAGGCCGACCGACCTGTCTGACATGCCGTATTTCGTGAAACTGCGAAATGGCTTTGCGCGGCTGTTTTCGCCGATCCTTTGAAACTGACGGAACGCGATAATGGAAGAACTCTTTTTCTCTGTGTTCATTCTCTTTGTTTCCATCCTGGTGGCCGGCTTGCTGTTTCATCTCATGAAGGCTCCAACGATCCTGGGCTATATTGCTGTCGGTATTCTTCTGGGGTCCTCAGTCACCGGATTGTTTCCCGATGGTCCGGCGCTGGACTTCATGGCCGAGGCAGGCATTATCCTCCTGCTGTTCATGGTAGGCTTGGAATTTTCGCTTACCGAATTCTGGAGCGACAAGGGCAAAATACTGAAGGCTGGCGCGCTGCAGGGGTTTCTTGTGGGGCTGCCCGTGGGAAGCCTCGTTTGGTGCCTGGGGTGGGGAATCGCGCCCGCGATCTTGCTGGGCGCATCGGTCGCAATGTCCTCGACCGCATTGTCGGCAAAGCAGTTGGCAGACCAGGGGGAATTGACCACCCGGCACGGGCGTGTGGCCATTTCGGTGCTGGTCTTTCAAGACTTGGCGGCCATTCCACTACTTGCCATGCTCGCGATCTGGCAGTCTGGTGGACAGCCCGGTCTGGTCGAGATATCGCTCGAAGTCCTCAAGGTCCTGGCAATCTTCACCGTCGCGCTGGCTTTGGCGAGGCCTGTGCTCCACTGGCTGCTGATGGCAATCTATCGGCGCGGCAATTCCGAGCTGCTGGTCCTTGCCGCTCTCGCGATTATTGCCATGGCAGCGGAATCCGCCCATCTCGCCGGAGCTTCCGCTGCTCTGGGTGCATTCCTGGCGGGACTTATTTTGGGTGAAAGCGATGTCCGGCACCGGATCGAGGAAGACTTGCGGCCTTTTCGGGACGTTTTCGCTAGTATTTTCTTCGTCTCGATCGGCTTGCAGCTGGACCTGAGCCAGCTTGGGAGCAGTCCGCTGGCGGTCCTTGCCTGGCTATTGGTTCTCCTTCCTGCAAAAGCATCGCTGAATTTTATCGCACTGAAGATATCCGGATCCTCTGCGCGTGATGCGCTGCAGACGGCTGTAATTCTGGCGCATGGTGGGGAATTCGGACTTTTGCTCCTTTCCGGAGCTCTTACCGCTTCGCTGATATCGACCGAATTGGGCCAGCCACTGCTGCTAGCGCTTGTCGTTTCGATGGGCCTTGGGCCAATTCTTTTCCGATCTTCGGAAACCATCGCGCGGAACCTCTGCGGCGGGAAATCCAGAATGACCAATCTACCGCAAACCGAGGAGGTGGAAGTCGCTCGCGAAGTCAGGGCTTGCATCAATCACATCGTTTTCTGCGGCGCGGACAACCTTGCGCGATCAGCGGCGAGAGCGGTGAGACTGGCAGAACTCGACTTTGTGATGATCGAACCAGATTTGAGACTTTATTTGACCGCGCGCGAAGAAGGGCTGCCAGTCATTCTCGGCGACCCGGGTCGCACCGCTACGCTCGAGGCGGCGCGCGCAAACGTCGCGGCGGCAATCGTAATAACGAAACCGTCTTCGCAAAGGCAAAACCGGATTGTGGACTGGTTTCTCGAAGGAAACGCTCACGGGAAAATCGTCTTGCTCGGCACATCTCAGGATAGGGATGAGACGATGCACACCGACCAACGGATCCTGCAGTTAGACCCGGAGCTATATCTGGGAATGGATTTGGCACGTCTGGTACTGTCGGCTGTCGATCTTCCTAAAAATGAGATCGAGAAAATTTCCTGCACCTTGACTTCCGATGCTGCAGACCATGCTTGATGTCTGCCCTGCGCGCGAATTTACAATGAGCGGCAAGGCCTTATCTGTCGTTTCAGTCGTCGGCTAGCCATGGATCGGGCTGTACGTTTGCAAGCGGGAGGTCGCTCAATTCCTTGCGTAATGTGATGGTATGAGCATGGACATTATGCGCACCATTGCGCCTCATGATGTTGATTGCGCGTTGCTCCTCATCCGCGTTATCCACCCTGACAAAAACTGCAATGCCGCCGCGATTTATATCATGCTCGATTGCATCGGCATCATCCCGCGTCAGCAAATTCTTGCGAACAAGCTTGGCCAACATCGCTCCTATTCCGCCGCCAGCAGTACATGCCGCAAGTGCAAGCGGAATTGCACCTCCTGAAGCTATGATGGGTACTCCGGCTGCTAAGGCACCCGTCGCAATCAAGGTTCCAAAAACGGTTCCGGTGACCGTGGCATGTTCATCCCTGGTCGTTAGGCGCCGCCTCGGAGTCTCGGGGTTATCGACGACCGCGCCCGGATCGGGATAGGTCAGGCCGAGTTTTTCGATGACCGTATTCCAATCGGCCATGAGGGATATGTCATTGCGGTCCACCCCTGCGGCAACCAGTTGTGTTGCCATTTCTTCAAGAGCGTTGTGATTGTAAACAATTCCAACCACTTCCCGGATTTCAACCGTGTCGACTGTTTGATCATCCTCCCGATCGGACATATTCTGCGTGCTTTCTCATCGTTGGAAGCGCAAAAGCAAGTCTTTCACGCAAATCATATTACGAGACCAGATTTGAAGCGCTTGTGCTTAGCCGGTGGTCGGTATTTCCGGGCGGTCTGGGCCCGCCCCGACAAGGGGTTATGCCTTGTTGACCGAAATCTTCTTCATCGAGGATCGCGCTTCGGCCGACTGCGGTATCGAAACGGTCAACACGCCGTTTTTCAGATCGGCCTTGGCGTCATCGGTGTCGAGACCCGGGGGCAGGGGAATGGCGCGATAGATTTGCCCGTAGGCCCGCTCGGAGAGGAAGTATCCTTGCTTTTCCTCCTGCCGCTCGACCTTCTTTTCTCCTTTCACCACCAGCATGTCGCCCGAAATTGAAAGATCGATGTCAGCCAAATCCATGCCGGGCAACTCGATCGAAATTTCGACTGCATCGCCTGCCTGGACTACATCCGATTTGGCTTCATTATCCTGCCACGGCAAATCGAGGTTGCCGATCTTCTCGACAAACTTATCGACAAGCGCGTTGATGTCACGTTTGAGAGAGTGATGCGCTTCTTCCTGCTCAGCATTCGATACGGGCTGGCGCGGGTTCTCCGAGCGCGTCCATGGCACAAGATCCTTGATCTTCATCATCGTTCCTCCTTCTTATCCTGCCTTCACCGAAATCTTCCGGGGCGCCAGTTTCTCAGAGCGATGAAGGCGTAAGGTAAGTACGCCGTCGCGCATCGACGCATCGGTTTTATCGGGATCGAAATCTTTCGAGACCTGGAAAGAGCGCTCATAAGCCGTTGAAACAAATTCGATGTGCTGCAATTCGCCCTCTTGGGGCATCGAAACCGAAGGCCTTGCCGCGACTGTCAATACGCCGTTCGCAAGCTCGATGTCCAGATCGTCTGAGCTGCATCCGGGCAGTTCGATGAGGAGAATTGCTCCGTCAGAGGTTTCGACGATGTCGGTCAAGGGCATCTGGACTGGCTGTGCTTGCTCCGCCTGCTGCGCCAATTTCTCATTGGTTGTCGTTTCCATGTCGTTACTCATGTTCAGTTCCTAACCTGCCTTGATCGCGATCTTGCGCGGCTTGTCGGCGTCGGACAGGCCAGCAGCGATAAAAAGGATGCCGTTCGAATAGCGCGCTTCGACGTTTTCCGGATCGATCCGGAAAGGCAGCGTCACGGCTCGAGTGAACTGGCCGTAACTCCTTTCACGCCTCATCCAACGCGCATCATTGCCGCAATCGGGCTGTGCGCGTTCGCCTGAAATCGAAAGCAAATTCTCCTTGACGGTGATGTCGACCTTTTGGGGATTAATGCCAGGCATTTCGGCGACGATTGCCGCACCTTGCCCGGTCCGCCAGATGTTCAGCTTGGGAAAGGCGGCGGCACTACTTACCCTTGCGGTTGGCAATCCCGACAACCCCTTTCTCAATATTTCGAAAGGATCGGCCCTATAGATTCTTGCTGGATAAACCATCATTCTTCTCCTCTTGGACAACGACTGTCAGCGCGAACGCGTCTGTCTGGTAGATGCTCCGCGTACCTGGCGGAGGAGTTCTGCAAATTCGCGTTCTGCTTTGCCGCCAGCAATGGTTGCCAATTCGATCGTGCGAATCTGGTTTCAAAACCGCGCCCTGTGGCGGGCGACAGTACCCTAAAACCGCCGCGCGCTGAAGAGACATGCGAGATGCCTCCAGTGCGATAGCCAGAGCGGCGCGACCCTCGTCGGACTTGCGCGCTTTCGCTGCCAGTTCTTCCGCAGCGCGAGTGGGACCACGGCATTGATCACCGGATACGGAAAGACCGTCTCGGTGACAACGACAGTACTCAAGGTTTGCTCTAGATCGGTCTTTGCTTCATCGAGCTGACCCGCTTCGATCAGCGCGGCTGCCCGCCTGATCGCGGTCGGATAAGTCGCCATAGGCAGATTTCCCATCCGGACTGCGGTCTGGTCAGCGAAATTGGAGAGCAGAGTGCGGGCAGTCTGCGTGTCTCCGTCAATCAAGGCCAGCGTCGCACTTCGCTGTGCTGCACGCAGGCTGTCAACATCCGCGATCAGGGCAATCTCGTTCACGCCGTGATCCATGCCGCCGACATCCAGGACCGCGATGGCGCGCCGTTGGTACTCGCCGAAATCATCAAACGCTTCCCCTGGCTGCGCCATGTGTTCGCCGATGGCGGCTATGCCGGGGACAAGTTCAAGCAAGCCCTGCGCCGCTTCGGCAAGTGGACCATCGAAATCATCAAGAGGTCCGATGCGGTGAAATGCTTCGAGGTGCTCCCGCGGCGCTGGGTGGTTGAGCGAACGCTCGCATGGCTGAACAGGAACCGACGCCTCGCCAAGGACTTCGAGCAGACCATCGCCTCCGCAACCGCATGGATCTTCATCGCCTCGATCCAGATCTTTACCCGCCGCAGCGCAAGATCATGAAATCTCAACCGATAATTTCGAATCAGACACTGAGTGGATGGGCACTCCGGTATCGCCTGACAACCTGCGGCGAGCGACAGATTGTCGAAGTCCTGCTTCCTGGGAACATAATCGGATTGCAAAGCTTACTGCTCGGACTGCAAAACGAAGGCGTTTCCAGCCTGACCCGCGTTTCGCTGTGTGTTCTTGGCGGTGTCGCAGTCGGCGAACTCTTCGCCCACCAGCCAGGTCTCGCACGAGGTCTGGTCAATTCCCTTTTGCAGGATCAAAATCGCGCCGATCGCCAGATGACGCTCGATGCGAAGACCTCCTCGGCAAGCCGCCTTGATCATTTTTTGCTGGAAATATTTGATCGGGCTGGCGCACTGGGTGGGCAGAACCAGCGGTGGTGTCACTTCCCTCTTCAACGCGGCGACCTCTCCGATAATCTCGGGATTTCGCCTACGCATGTCAGTAGGTCGACAAGTGAACTGAGCAAACTCGGCTTGGCAACAATACCGGGAAACACGCTGGAGATCATAGACCGGCAAGCCTTAGTGCGGTTTTCCGGCTACCAGAGAAAGCACGCGGAGGTTGAGCGACTGCTTCTGTGACTGCGAAAGCATCGGACCTCCTCATCCATCGCCAATCTGAAATCGGCGAGTCGGCTTGCTGGAGGAGAAATTATATTGCCATCATCCCCGCTGTCCCTGATATATCTCAGTGCGGCTTGCATATGAGTGAGGCTAACAGGAAAACCAGACCCGGATCTTGAGCAGGGGTCGGCCAGGGTCGTCAAGTGGGTGATGTGCCGGTCGGGACAACCGAGGCTCAAGGTCTTTGGAACGGCCATTCGGGCGCTCGTCCAAACGAGCTGGTGAGGGTGAAGTAATGTCAATGAGGTATGTTATGGATTCCAATCTCGATGATCCCAAAAGGATTGTGGTCGTTGATGGCCTGAAAAAATTTCTGGCAGATACTTACACGCTATATCTTACAACCCACAATTTTCACTGGAACGTGACGGGTCCACACTTTAATAGTTTGCATCAAATGTTTATGGTGCAGTATAATGAACTTTGGCTTGCAGTGGATCTGATTGCCGAGAGGCTCCTTACTCTCGGTTCTTTCGCCCCCGGTTCGTATAAACAGTTTGCGCAACTGACATCATTGCCGGATGTGCCCGATTCACCACCTGAAGCGATGGAAATGGTGTCCCTGCTAATGAAAGGCAATCAGTTGGCGGCCCGCACTGCGAGATGCGTTGTTCCTGATGCCGAGGAAATCGGGGATCAGGCGACTTCAGATCTGCTGGTCTCACGAATTGCGGTCCATGAAAAGGTTGCATGGATGCTGCGAGCAACTTTGGCGGGTTGATCTGGGCAATTACATCTGCGCTCACCGGGCTTGCCGGCTGCGCCACGATAAGGCCGAAGAGACTCAGGCAATTCGATCGGGCTGTTTCTTAGGTCGAGTAGATCTGCGCAGCAAGCATTTCGAGTTTGTCGAGTTCTAAGAAAGTAATTTGCTTTCCATCGACCAAAATCATGCCTTCGCCCTGCAGGAACGTCAGCGTACGGGTAACCGTTTCACTCGTGAGACCAAGATGGGCACCTCCAAAGACCCCTCGCAAATCCAGACCTAATCTGATTCACTCTTGCCTGAAGGGATCGGGCGATGCGGCAGGCGGGATTGTTCGGGTTATCGGAGCATCTGAAGCGGCTTTCGGCGCATGGCGATCCGCTTGAAGTGCTGGCGAGGGTTGTCGATTTCGAGGCGTTCCGGCCGGTGCTGGACGTGTCGCTGGCCTATTCGGACGGGGCGAAGGGCGGGCGGCCGCCCTACGATCCGGTGACGATGCTCAAGGTGCTGGTGCTGGCGGCGCAAAACAACGTGGCCGACGGGCGTATGGAGTATCTGATCCGCGACCGGCTGAGCTGGCTACGCTTTTTGGGCTTCGACCTCGGCGCGCCGACGCCCGACGCCAACACCATCCGGCTGTTCCGCGAACGGCTGACCCAGGCCGGCGCCTTGGACATGCTGTTCGCCGACTTTGAGCCCGTGGATCGCGCTGGGCTTGCGCGAGTTGGGCGTTGCCATCGTCTGCATCGACGCGCGTCAGGCGCATCAGAGCTTGAAGGCGATGAAGGCCAACAAGACCGATCTGCACGATGCGGCCGGGCTTGCTCAGCTGGCGCGTACCGGCTTCTACAAGGACGTGCATGTCAAGTCGCCGGCCGCGCACGGAGTGCGTTCGGTCATCACCGCCCGCGGCCATCTGGTCGAAGCACGCGTCCGGCTCGACAACACGATCCGCGGCCTCTGCGCCACCTTCGGGATCAGGCTCGGCGCGGGCCAGGGCGAGCGATTCCTCGCGCGAATGCGAGTGGCTGCTTCTGTCCCCGGCCTCTGCGAAGCGGTGGCGTCGCTCCTTCGGGCCCGCGAGCGCCTCGTGGAGGAGATCGGGCAGATGGATCGCCAGCTCAAAGCGATCAGCCTGGCTTCTCCGGCCAGCCAGGCCCTGATGAGCATCCCTGGCGTGGGTGTGCAGACCTCCGCTGCGTTCGCCGCCGCTGTTGATGATGCCAGCCGGTTCAAGCGATCGCGAACGGCTGGCGCGTACTTTGGCCTGGTTCCACGCCGACACCGATCGGGAGAGCTCGACTGGACAGGACGCATTACCAAACAAGGCGACGGGACGGTCCGCAAGCTCCTCTACGAAGCGGCCAACTCGATCTTGACGCGCACACGCCAGAGCTTTGCGCTGAAAAGCTGGGCGCTCAAGATCGCAAAGCGGCGCGGGCTGCGAAAGGCCCGAGTTGCGCTAGCCCGCCGCCTCGCTGTCATCATGCACGCCATGCTGCGTGACGGGACCTTGTTCGAGGCCTGAGTTGAGGTAGTATCCCGATGCCAGTGGTGATGCTCTCGAGCTGACCCGATGGCGGTGTCCCGCGAGGGAACGCAGGGACGGACGATCTGCGAAGGTCGACAGATGGGCCACCAAGCCCGCTTCGAGTCAATGCAACGTCCGGCCTTGTGAGACCCGATAAAGCACCACCGATCCTCGCATCGGCGAGTGCGGATAGATCCTTGAAACCCTCAAGGGACAACCGCCAAGCGACCGCAAATTACAGATATGGACCCTAGTGTGCGACATGTCACTTTCAATCTTAGTGCAGGAGATTCTGGTATCGATCATGTCTTCGCTATCAGCTCGCCGTTATAGCGCGGTCCGTCTCCAGGCATCTTCGCTTGGCCACTGGTTCCGCGCCGAAAGAGGCTGGTCATGTCACGTCAGGAAGCATCCACTTCTCGTGAAACAATGACTCTCGCGGCGCGAACCAGTCTGGGCCCAATCATGTAACCTGACTGCGCGACGCTCACGATCTGGCCTGTATTGGATCCCGGAGTCGGCACGGTGCCGATAATTTCATGCACGTGGGGATCAGGATCTTCGCCAATCGAAGGACGCAGTATTTTTACCCCGGCCTTGAGCAAGGCATCGTTGATTGCTCGCCGCGTCGCCTCCAGCCCCTTGATCAACGATGGCTCGATCTCGTGTGAACCCGCCAAGGCCTCCAAGGCAAGGTCGAGATTGTCGAGCGCTGGTGCGAGTTCGGATAGCAGTTGCGCCATCCCGGCCTGTCGACCTTCGGTTCCCGCTTTTTCTGCGCGCTTTCGCGCATTCTCAGCTTCCGCCAGTGCACGAAGCAATCGATCCTGTAACGCGTCCCCTTCTTCCGGTTCCGGCAGGACCTCCGACTCCACGCTTTTACCAACTGCCGAGGGCGATCCGTCCTCGTTCTCGCCATTCTTTGCATTGTCCGACACGGCCTGTACCCCCGTACTTAGTCTTTCTTGTCGTCATCGACCTCGGAGAATTCGGCGTCGACGACTTCTTCATCATCCGAAGCTTCCGAACCGGCAGCTCTACCGGCATCGGCAGAGCCGGCGGCAGAGGCCTGCTCCTTCTCGTAGATCTGCTGACCCATCTTCATGGCAGCGTCGGTGAGGGCCTGAGCCTTCGCGTTGATCGCATCGTGATCGTCGCCTTCAAGCGCCGTCTTGGTTTCGGCGATCGCAGCTTCGACGGCTGCCTTGGTGTCGGCATCAATCTTGTCGCCATGCTCTTCGAGCTGCTTTTCGGTCGCATGGACCAGGCTGTCGGCCTGGTTGCGAGCCTCGGCGGCTTCACGCCGCTTCTTGTCTTCCTCGGCGAACTTCTCGGCATCACGCACCATCTGGTCGATGTCGGCTTCGCTGAGACCGCCCGATGCCTGGATACGGATCTGCTGTTCCTTGCCGGTGCCCTTGTCCTTGGCCGAAACGTTGACGATGCCGTTGGCGTCAATGTCGAAAGTGACTTCGATCTGCGGCACGCCGCGCGGCGCTGGCGGGATGCCGACGAGATCGAACTGGCCGAGCAGCTTGTTGTCCGCCGCCATTTCACGCTCACCCTGGAACACGCGGATGGTCACGGCTTGCTGGTTGTCATCCGCGGTGGAGTAGGTCTGGGTTTTCTTGGTCGGGATCGTGGTGTTGCGATCGATCATGCGGGTGAATACGCCGCCCAGCGTCTCGATACCGAGCGACAGCGGGGTCACGTCGAGCAGGAGAACATCCTCGACGTCGCCCTGCAAGACACCCGCCTGGATGGCGGCACCCATGGCGACAACCTCGTCGGGGTTAACGCCAGTGTGCGGCTTCTTGCCAAAGAAATCCTCGACCACTTCGCGTACCTTGGGCATTCTCGTCATGCCGCCTACCAGGATCACTTCGTCTATCGCCCCTTTGTCGATCCCAGCGTCAGCCATGGCCTTCTTGCAGGGTTCGAGCGTCCGCTTGATCAGGCCGTCAACCAGTTTTTCGAGGTCGGAGCGGGTGACTGTCTGGACCAGGTGCAGCGGCGTCGTGGTGCCGCCTTCCATGCGCGCAGTAATAAAGGGAAGGTTGATCTCGGTCTGTGCTGCGCTTGACAGCTCTATTTTGGCCTTTTCCGCCGCTTCCTTGAGGCGCTGCAGGGCGAGCTTGTCGGTTCTGAGGTCCATATTTTCCTTCTTCTTGAAGGAATCGGCGAGATATTCCACCACCGCGCTGTCGAAGTCTTCGCCGCCGAGGAAGGTATCGCCATTGGTCGACTTCACCTCGAATACGCCATCACCGATTTCGAGGATCGATACGTCAAACGTACCGCCGCCGAGGTCGTAAACAGCAATAGTCTTGCCTTCGTCCTTATCGAGTCCATAGGCGAGCGCCGCAGCAGTCGGCTCGTTAATAATGCGCTCGACTTCGAGACCGGCGATTTTGCCGGCATCCTTGGTCGCCTGGCGCTGGGCATCATTGAAGTAGGCCGGGACTGTTATTACCGCCTTCTCGACTTTGTCCCCTAGGTACTCTTCGGCGGTTTCCTTCATCTTTTGCAGGATGAAAGCGGAAACCTGGGAAGGGCTGTACTTCTCGCCGCCCGCTTCAACCCATGCATCGCCGTTGGGCCCCTCGACAATCTTGTATGGAACAAGCTCCATGTCTTTCTTGGTGGTCGGATCGTCAAACCGCCGACCGATCAGGCGCTTGATCGCGAACAAGGTGTTATCCGGGTTGGTCACGGCCTGGCGTTTGGCGGGCTGGCCGATCAGGCGTTCGCCATCCTTGGTGAAGGCGACGATAGACGGCGTGGTGCGCGCACCTTCCGAATTCTCGATCACTTTGGGCTTGCCACCTTCCATAACGGCAACGCAGCTGTTGGTTGTTCCGAGGTCGATACCGATAACTTTAGCCATGGTTTGGAGCTCCAGAAAACAATAGATTAAGATGTGTTCAGGCTTGGGTTCGCCGTCCCCCTAACGCAGAAGGATCACGTCAGCGCTCTGGCTGGATCGGCTGGCGGAATGGTCGTATGCGCGCGGCAGCCACAAGACTGCGCGGACCCCACGGGGTGATCGAGGCACCAAGCTTATGCTGCCTCCAGACTTCTGTGCGAAGCGCTGTGCATGAGTAAGTCCGAGCCCAAGGCGATGATCAGCGCCCCAATTCGAATAGAACGGCTCGAAAGCCAGCGCGATCGTATCGCGTCTGAGCCCAGGGCCATTGTCGGCAACTTCAATTTCAATCCGCTCGGGGAGAGCGTCAATTGCCGGGCGGTTCCTCAAGCGCAAAGATACTTTCCCACCATTTCCTCCGGCAGCCAGGAATGCATTTTCAAGCAGGGCCGATAAGGCGCTGGCGAAAGAGGCAGGGGCAACCCGAACCGGCCACAAACCTGTTTCAAGTATCTTTTCAAACTCCACTTCCACTGGAATCCCTGACTGGATCTGGTCCATCAAATGCTTGATCAATTCTGGCACATCGACCAATTCCTGAAGCGGCGAATTAGCAGCTGGAACAGACAATTTGCTTACTAATCTGGCCGAATTGAGGAGCGCCATACGCATCTTGCGACGAAGCTTGATCGCCTCCTGCTCATCGGCGAATTCCAACGTTTCAAGGCCCGCAGCCAGCACGGCAAGCATGCTTGTCAGGTCTTCCGTCGATGGCAGAGGGGTCACTGACGACGTTCCTGCTGGCATCATGTCCCGAAAGCTACTTTGGAATTGACGCTTCATGACCGGCCTCCTGTGCCAAAATGTACCTCTAGTCGCTTCTCAGGCAAATCCACTGATCCAGATCAGGCGTTTCGGATCAGCCTTGCCTGTCCCAATGTGATCGCATTAGACACCCAGCTTCGAGCGGGGATTGTATTCATTCTTTTCTCGCCATTCCTTGGCCCACGCTTCCAGGCTTTTATCGTTCTGCGGAAGGTCGACCATCAACCGCACCAGTTGATTGCCGCGCCCACCTTGGCGACGGGCCATTCCTTTACCCTTGATGCGCAGAACTCTGCCCGAGGTGGATCCCTTCGGCACTGTTAGCATGATCGGACCATCGATCGTGGGTACGCGCACCTTTGCGCCGAGTACGGCCTCGTCCCACCGGATTGGCAGGTCGAGGCGAATGTCGTCCTCATCCTGTCGGAAGAAAGGGTGGAGCGTGACGGTCAGTTCAAGAATCGCGTCACCGCGCCCTCCCGGTCCGGGCCGCCCTTTGCCCGCAACGCGCAGGCGATCTCCACTCTGGGTTCCCGGAGGGATCTTGACCTCGAGTTGCTCGCCGCCATCGAGGTTGATTGCGAATGGTTTTGCAGTGGCGATATTTTCGAACGGGACATTTACCGCATAGAGCACATCGCTTCCTCGCGGGCGATATTCGCGCCCGCCAGCCCCGCGACCCCGCCCAAAGAGATCGGCGAAGATGTCCCCCAATTCCTCCGAATCGCCAGAGAAATGAAAGGATGTCGCTCCATCCTGCGCCGATCGAAACGGTCCTCCGCCCGAGAACGGCCCATGGCCCTGGAAATCTTCGAAACCGTAAGGTGCGCGCGGGTTGCCGTGCTCGTCGATCTCGCCGCGGTCGTATCGCGCGCGTTGCTCGGCATCGCTCAAAAGATCATATGCTTGGGTGACTTCCGCGAACCGGGTCGCCGCGTCGGGCTTGTCCTTGTTGCGATCGGGATGAAGCTCTTTGGCGAGTTTGCGATAGGCTTTCTTGATCGCAGACTGATCTGCTGTGCGCGATACGCCGAGTATCGTATAAGGATCTGCCATTAACTAAATCACCTGAAATTGGGATGCAGGGCGGAAATGCGGGTCAGCCAATATGTGCCTCCACCCATTGGCGAAGCGCGGAGGGGGGTAAGGCACCGGATCGTTGATCGACCAGCCGTCCATTCTTGAATATTAACAAGGCGGGGACGCCCTGCACGCCGTACCGGGCGGCAAGTTCGGGAGCCTTGTCGATATCGACCTTTGCGAACCTGGCGCGCGGTTCGATTGCAATCGTGACCTGGGCAAATGATGGAGCCATGGCGCGGCAGGGACCGCACCACGTCGCCCAGAAATCCACAACGACAGGTATGTCGGATCGTGTGATATGGCGATCGAACCTCTGGCCCAGCAGGTCGACGGGCGAACCATTGAACAGCGCCTTGTGGCATTTGCCGCATTTTGCGGCCTGGGCTGGCCGATCAGGCGGGATAGCGTTGACCGCATCACAATGTGGGCAAACTACCTTGATATTGTCGGCTTCCATTCGCCGCCCTTCCCTTGCTTGTCGTGCGCTCGCGCTGCTCAGATCTGGGATGGAATGACGAAAACGAGACCTTCTTCGCCCTCGTCGACCTTGACGGTCGAACCGTCAGCGATTTCGCCGGCCAGCAGCTTTTCCGCCAGCGGATCCTGCAGATAGCGCTGTACCGCTCGCTTGAGCGGTCTGGCGCCATATACCGGGTCGTAACCCACTCGACCGAGCCAGTTGCGCGCGCCTTCGGTGAGGTCGAGCGTGATCTTCCGGTCCTTCAGCAGCTTCTGGACGCGCTTGACCTGGATATCGACGATCGGTGCCATGTGTTCTTGGCTCAGGCGATGGAACAGAATGATTTCATCAAGCCGGTTGAGGAACTCGGGGCGGAAGTGGCTGCGCACCACGTCCATCACCTGCGGCTCGACATCTTCCACCTTCTGATCGTCGGTGAGGTTGGAGAGGAACTGGCTGCCGAGGTTGCTGGTCAAGATGATCAGCGTGTTCGAGAAGTCCACCACCCGGCCCTGCCCGTCGGTCAGGCGACCGTCGTCGAGTACCTGCAGCAGAACGTTGAACACGTCCTGATGCGCCTTCTCGACTTCGTCGAACAGCACCACCTGGTAAGGTCGCCGCCGCACCGCCTCGGTAAGCACGCCGCCTTCCTCGTAACCTACATAACCCGGAGGCGCGCCGATCAATCTGGCGACCGCGTGCTTTTCCATGAATTCGCTCATGTCGATGCGCACCATGGCGCGCTCGTCGTCGAACATGAACTCGGCCAGCGCCTTGGTCAGCTCGGTTTTGCCAACGCCCGTGGGGCCAAGGAACAGGAAGCTGCCCAATGGCCGGTGCGGATCCTGCAAGCCAGCGCGTGCTCGGCGCACGGCCTTGGAGACAGCCTGTACCGCCTGCTGCTGGCCGATCACGCGACGACCGAGAAACTCTTCCATCTTGAGCAGCTTCTCGCGCTCGCCCTCCATCATCTTGTCCACCGGCACGCCTGTCCAGCGGCTGACAACAGAGGCGATGTCCTCCTCGGTCACTTCCTCGCGCAATAACGCGGTCTTATTTGCACCACGTGCCTCTTCAAGCTGCTTTTCGAGGCTCGGTATCGTGCCATAGGACAGCTCGCCCGCCTTTTGCAGGTCGCCCGCGCGCTGCGCCTGCTCCAATTCGAGCCGGGCCAGGTCGAGCTGTTCCTTGATCTTTGCCTCAGCCTGAATCTTGTCGCGTTCGTTCTGCCAGCGCGTGGTCAGCTCGCTCGATTTCTGCTCGAGCTCGGCCAATTCTTTGCGCAAGGTGGCGAGCCGGTCCTTGCTCGCCTCGTCGCTTTCCTTAGCAAGCGCGCTTTCCTCGATCTTGAGCTGGATAATGCGGCGGTCGAGGTTTTCGATCTCTTCGGGTTTGCTTTCTACTTCCATGCGGATGCGACTCGCCGCCTCGTCCATCAGGTCGATCGCCTTGTCGGGGAGGAAGCGGTTCTGGATATAGCGATCGGATAGCTGCGCAGCGGCCACGATCGCGCTGTCGGTAATGTTTACCCCGTGGTGCAGTTCGTATTTTTCCTTCAGACCACGCAGGATGGATATCGTGTCCTCTACGCTCGGCTCGTCGATATAGACCGGCTGGAAGCGCCTCTGGAGTGCGGCATCCTTCTCGACATATTTCTGGTATTCGTCGAGCGTAGTCGCGCCGATCACGTGCAACTCGCCGCGCGACAGCGCAGGCTTCAGGAGGTTCGAGGCATCCATGCTGCCCTCGCTCGCGCCCGCTCCAATCAGCGTGTGCATCTCGTCGATGAACAGGATGATCTGCCCATCGGAATTTTTCACCTCGTCGATCACGGCCTTCAAGCGTTCCTCGAATTCGCCGCGATATTTCGCACCCGCAATCAGCGCGCCCATGTCAAGCGCCATCAGCGTGCGGCCCTTGAGGCTGTCGGGCACATCGCCATTGGCGATGCGCAGCGCCAGCCCCTCGGCGATCGCCGTCTTGCCCACGCCGGGATCACCGATAAGAACGGGATTGTTCTTGGTCCTGCGGGCCAGAATCTGGATTGTGCGACGAATCTCCTCGTCGCGGCCGATCACCGGGTCGAGCTTGCCGTCGCGCGCCGCTTGGGTCAGGTCGCGGGCGTATTTCTTGAGCGCATCGTAGCTCTCTTCTGCGCTTGCGCTATCTGCGGTGCGACCGCCGGTCACTTCCTGAATCACCGCCTCGAGCGACTTCGCATTCACGCCGGCAGCCTGCAAAGCCTTGCCTGCGTCGGTGCTGTCGGAAAGGGCCATGGCCTGCAATATGCGCTGTACAGGAACGAAGCTGTCGCCGGCCTTCTTTGCCAGCTGTTCGGCCTGATAGAGCAGGCGAGCCGAATCATTGTCTAGGGCGGGCGGCGTCTGCGCTCCGGAGCCGGAAACCGCCGGGAATTTATGCAATGCCTTTTCAACCTCGCCAATGGCGGCAGGGGGGCTACCGCCTGCTCGCTGGATGAGCTGCGCGGCCATGCCCTCCTCATCTTCGAGCAATGCCTTGAGAATATGGACTGGCGTGATGCGCTGATGGCTCATGCGGACGGCAACTGTCTGGGCGCTCTGTAGAAAGCCCTTGGCCCGGTCGGTGAATTTCTCGAGGTTCATCGCAAAGGGTCTCCAAGCGTAATTACGATCTCAAATGGGACGTTGAGCAGGCACTAGCAGGAAATCGAATTCCCGTCTGCTCACATATCAACCCGCAACGACGCCAGCCTCTAAATAGAGCCATCCTCTAAATAGAAAAGCCATTCTCGTCCTGACATAAATCAGTGGGTGGGCCGATCTGCTTCCTATGGTACGCTCGTATCGCCAGATGACTGTCGAGTCGGCGAGGATAGCGGAAATGGCATTGAAATGCGGCTCTCGCGAGTTTACGAACGGAGGCGCAGTCAGCGATTTCACCCGTTCGAAACTTTGATGGAGGTGGTGATGGAGCAAATTGCCAAAAACGAGTGGGCAGAACTGTGCGATCGCATTAGCAAGCGGTTGAATGGCCTGCGCGCCGAAATCGAGGTCCAGTCGCTGGATTTGGGCGATCAGATCGAGGCCGAATTTCTTCCTATCCTCGGTATCACCTATGATCACAAAGACGATGTCGTGGTCATCGCCCTTGAGGGGCTTGCTCACCTGATCCCGCACCCGGTCGATATCCAGACCAAAGGCTACGGTGATAATATCGAGGCAGTCCTTATTGTGGACAAGGAAGGTGTGCGGCATCTCGCATCATTCCGGGAGCCGCTTAAGTTGCCACCCCCTCCTGCGGAGTAAGCTTCACTTCCAGAAGCCGACTTGTGGTCCAACCATCAAAGAAGGAGTTCCGCCATGACATTCAGAAATCTTGCCCATGGCGTTGCCGCCATCGCATTGCTTGCGGCTACGGCCTGTTCCGATAATGCCGAGGAGGCGGCGGGCGGACAGGAAGCTTCGGCTAGCGCAACCGATACGGATCAGGCTGCGGGCGGCGCCACGGCCGAGGATCAGGTGCAACTCGGAACTCTGCTGAAGGAAGCGGTATCCGCTCTCGATGAAACGCAGGCGGCTATCAGCGCCATTGACGCGGGCAATAATCAAGAGGCGATCGACGCTCTGGCCAGGGCCACGGGCAAACTTGAGATCATCCTGACGCGCGAACCCAACCTGGCACTTGCTCCGGTGGCCAATTCGGTCATCGAACATGATGTTCTTGCAACGCCAGGCGATGTCAAGGCGCTCTCCGACCGGATCGAGGATCTGACTGATGAGGGACGTTTGCAGGAAGCGAGGCGGCTTATGGAAGGCCTCGCAAGCGAGATGGTTATCAGGACCAGCAACCTTCCGCTGGGTACCTATCCTGATGCCATCAAACGCGCGGCCGCACTGCTGGACGAACAGAAGCCTCAGGAGGCCAAGCTCGTCTTGCTAAACGCCCTGAGCACCATTGTCGTGACCGAAACCATAATTCCGTTGCCGATCGTCCGTGCCGAGACAAGCGTCGAGGCCGCGCGCGTCGTTGCGGCAAAAAAGGACCGCACGAAAGAAGACAACCAGGCAATTGCTGCGGAACTGCAAAAGGCCCGTGAGCAAATCGAGATGGCGCAAGCGCTCGGTTATGCGACCAAGAAGGATCTTGACGATCTGCAGGACGCGATCAAAGAACTTGAGCGAGAGACTGGCGAAGGTAACGCCGCAGATCGCTTCTTCGAACGCATCAAGGGGCTTTTCGGCAAGGCCCGTGAAGCAGTACAGCCGAAAAAGAATTGAGAGCTATACTCTGGTGGTGCGTTCCAATGAACGCCGCGCACCGTCAGGAATCTTGTTTTCGCTGAATTCCGATCTCAACGTATGGGGCTACCGATATGGCAACACTGGCACATAAAATCCCTTTCCCGGTCTGTAGTCTAGCAGGAAACTGGTGGGCATTTGTTTTGCGCGGTGTGCTTGCCCTGATCCTTGCGGTGCTCGCGGTGCTGATGCCTGCCAGCGCCTTGCTCGGGCTGACAATCATCTTCGGTGCCTTCTCGATGATAGACGGAATATTCTCGCTTATCGCGGCTTTTCGTAACATCCGCGCGGGTGAGAAGTGGGGTTGGCTGGCATTCAACGGCGTGGTCGGCATCGGTGCTGGTATTGTCGTGCTGATAGCTCCGATGATGGCCAGTTTCGCGCTTTCGCTGTTCCTTTGGTGGATGATCGCATTCTGGTCGTCCGCCTCGGGCATCGCCCAGATCGTTACCGCCATTCGGCTGCGCAAGGAAATCAAGGGCGAGTTTTGGCTTGGGCTAGGGGGTCTGTTGTCCCTTGCGCTGGCCGGCTTCGTAATCTGGATGCTCCTGACTGCTCCCGTCGAGACATTCCTCGCCTTGGGCTGGGTTCTCGCGTTCTACGCCGCGATGTTCGGAACTGTCATGCTGCTCCTTGGCTTTCGCTTGCGGCGCGCATCGAAGGGGGATGATGCACGGACGCAGTCGGCGAGCTAGGTGGCTTTGCCGCATCATGAAGCGGTTTCTGGCATCAGGATCAATCACATGAGCCAATCCCGAAGTCTCGTCTCGGCGGAGCACTAGATTTGGAGCGGGTTGGCAAGCATCTGACGGCAAGGGGGCGATGGAGGTAAAAAGGCCGCGCATTCGTGAGATCGTATGGCTCGCTGGCATCCTTGCCGCATTGGTCTTTGGATATGCGCTCTACCATGAGCTCTATGTCGGCGCGTCCAGATTTCCGTTCGCGCAGGAAACTATCCTTGTCTTCCTTGGCGCTGTCGCGACGATCTTTCTCACCGCGATGCTGCTCAACCGCCAGACCGAACTCGAACTCAGCAAAGAGGCCCGCGTCCATCTGTTCGACCAGAAGAACTCGGTTTACATGGCGGCGATCGAAAAGGTCGCAGAAATCGCCGCAAAACGCGACCCCGACCCGGATCTTATCGATGAATTGCGGGTGATTGGGCACAAGTTGGCAGTGATCGCCAGCCCCGAGGTGATCAAGTCCTTCCAGTCGGTGCTCGACAGGCTGTTGCGCGGACTGAACGACGGAAACCTGACCAACGCCGACGCAGAAGAGGTTATGCATGCCGTCGCCGAACTGACACTCGGAATGCGATCCGACATGCTTGACGAGATCGGGAGCGCCAAGAATGACACCGCACAGGAACTGATCCGCCGCAACTCTCGGCAGATGGAACGGCTCGATGATCTGGACGAAGCGTAACGGGCAGCAACGATAAAGCGTAAAGGACCTGAACATGCACAGAGACCATAATCGTCCGCCGCGCCTATCGAAGCAGCCCGGCACGAATACTATCTCCGCCGAAATTCCAGTGGCAAAGATCTATCAGGAACCGCGCTCCACGCTTCAGGGCGGGCACCGCCCGCGACCGTGGTTCCTTGAGTTCGAGGCGAGAAGATCACTGGGCCGCGACGCATTCACGGGCTTGATCACCAATGATGATCCATATCGCCATATCCGTGTTCAGTTTCCTGACCGGGACAGCGCTATCGGCTTTGCCGAAAGGCAGGGTTGGAATTACAGGGTCAGCCAAACCTCCACGTTGCACCACGTTGGCCCGAAAGTCGACGAGCTTTATCGTGGTTCAGACGCCCCTGGAAACTGGTCGATACGATGGTCAGGCGAGGGGAAACAGATTTCCCGGAACCGGCTGTATCGAGGCGCGGAAGCCGGCGAGCGGGCCGAGCGCCAAAAGGAGTTCGACCCTGTAGATGAAGCGCTGCTCGAAAGCTTTCCAGCCTCCGATCCGCCGGCATTTACGGGCTCAACAATTGGCTAGGCCAAAAGGTCGATGCAGTCGAAAATAAGCGAGTATCAGGTGTCAAATGTAATCGACGAATTCGAATTGCAAGCTCTCTCCGTTTCCTCATCCCTGCTTGAAGACGCAGTGCGGATCGTGTTGGTGGTGTGTCTCGCTTCGTTGGCGGCAGCTCTGCTTTCGCGCCTGATGCGGCGCATAGAACAGAAGATGACAAGCAAACGAAGTGATCCAGATCCTTTAAGGAGGGTTGCAACTGCATGCAGGGCTGGTCTGATATTCGGGCGCATCGTGATATGGTCAGTTGCCGGGGTGACCTTGCTCTCGATCATGGGCGTATCCATAGCGCCTTTGCTGACTGCTGCGGGAGTGGCCGGAATTGCAGCAGGTTTTGCCGCGCAGAGCCTGGTGAAAGACTATTTTTCCGGATTTATCATTCTGCTTGAAGGGCAGCTGCGCGTCGATGACATAGTCGAGATCGGTGGCCATATCGGCGTGGTAGAAGAAATTACGCTGCGAAGCATTCGCCTGCGCGATTACGATGGCAACGTGATCTTCGTGCCATGCGGGAACATTACCAATGTCGTGAACATGACCATGGAATATTCCAGGTCGGTGATCGATGTCGGTATCGCCTATCGCGAAAAGACAGACGAGGCGTTGGGCATTATGCACAGCGTTGCCTCGCAGATGGCTAAGGATCGCGCCTTTGCAGACCGCATAATTGATGAGCCCGAAGTTATCGGTGTGGAAGCGCTCGGTGACAGTGCCGTCATATTGCGACTGCGCCTGAAGGTGACGCCAGGAGCACAATGGGAAGTGCGCAGGGAGTTCTTCCGCAGGATCAAGCAGGCATTCGACGAGACTGGCATCAACATACCATTCCCGCACCTTACCCTGTATCCGGGGCTCCCGAAAGATGGCCCTGCCCCTCCGCTGAACATCCGGCTTAGACAAACCGAGGCTGCGGTGAAGAATGCTTGAAAGACGACCGCAAGGATAAACCAATGCTCGCGAATTTTCTGAGATTGCGCAAAATGACACGTGCAGAATGGTCTGCGATGTCCCTTTACGAGAAATTCGAGGACGCGATTGTCATCGTTCTCAGCGGAATAATCGCAATCGTCGTGATTGCGGCGGTTTGGTCATTGCTGCGCGAAGTTGTCACAAGCCTTGTCTTGGGCGCTCTCGATCCGCTCGATTTTGCCACTTTCCAGACTGTCTTCGGAATGATTTTTACTGTTGTGATTGCGCTTGAGTTCAAGCGTTCATTGCTCGTAGCTGCCGATAGGGGATTCGGTGTCCTGCAGGTGCGAACGATTATCCTGATTGCGCTGCTGGCAATTGTGCGCAAGTTCATCATTCTCAATCTGGCAGACACGAGCGCCGCGAAGGTCGCCGCGCTTTCGGGGGCTGTGCTGGCACTTGGTGCGGTATTCTGGCTCGTTCGCGATCAGGATCGGCAGGAGCGGCTTGAGCAAGTACAGGAATAGGACTGGTCTAAAGCCGTAGCAAGCGCGGTTACAGACAGAAAAAGACAGGCACACCCGTGCGAGCGCGCCTGTCCGGCTTCCAGGAGAAATGCTGCCTTAGAAGTTCATCGCCGGCACGGGAGCAGGAGATGCGTCTTCCTTCGGCAGTTCAGCGACCAGTGCCTCGGTGGTGATCAGCAGCGAGGCGACCGAAGCCGCATCCTGCAGCGCTGTGCGCACCACCTTCGCCGGATCGATGACACCCGACTTCACCAGGTCTTCATATTCGCCGGTCGCGGCGTTGAAACCATGGTTGTAGTCGTCGCCTTCGAGCAGCTTGCCGACGATATAGGCACCGTCTTCACCTGCGTTCTCGGCAATCTGGCGAGCCGGGGCACGCAGGGCGCGACGAACGATATCGATACCGGACTGCTGGTCGTCATTGGTAGCCTTGAGGCCTTCGAGCGACTTGAGCGACCGGAGCAAGGCGATGCCGCCGCCCGGCAGAATGCCTTCCTCGACCGCCGCACGGGTTGCATGCAGCGCGTCGTCGACGCGGTCCTTGCGCTCCTTGACCTCGACTTCGGTCGCACCGCCAACGCGAATAACGGCAACGCCGCCAGCCAGCTTGGCTACGCGCTCCTGCAGTTTTTCGCGGTCGTAGTCGCTGGTCGTGGTCTCGATTTGGGCGCGAATCTGGCTGACCCGGGCGTCGATGTCGGCCTTGTTGCCGGCACCATCGACGATGGTCGTGTTGTCCTTGTCGATAATGACCTTCTTCGCCCGGCCGAGCATGCCGATCGTGACATTTTCCAGCTTGGTGCCGAGTTCCTCGCTGACCACGTTGCCGGCGGTGAGGATGGCAATATCCTCCAGCATGGCCTTGCGGCGATCGCCGAAGCCGGGTGCCTTGACCGCCGCGACCTTGAGGCCGCCACGAAGCTTGTTCACCACCAGGGTGGTCAGGGCTGTCCGTCGTCAGAACATTCGGCACAACTCGCGGCGTAGATTAGCGGAGTGCGTGACCGGCCCCCACTGAGTGGTCCGCGTTGTTTGTTAGTGTAAAACTGCCTCCGGCGCCATGGCTGGCCGCAGGTGAAGCGTAGTGGAACCGGAGGGCGGCCATGGCGGCGTTACCGTTTCCGGAGCCGGAGGTCGATAGCCCAACGAACTGTGCGGCCTGACGGTGTTGTAGTGTCTGCGCCAGGCCTCGATCAGGATCCGAGCTTCGGCCAGGGTGTAGAAGATCTCGCCGTTCAAGAGCTCGTCACGCATCGAGCCGTTGAAGCTCTCGCAGTAGCCATTCTCCCAAGGGCTGCCAGGCGTGATGTAGAGCGTCTTCACGCCGATCTTCGCCAGCCACTGCTGGACAGCGTTGGCGATAAATTCCGGACCATTGTCTGACCGTATGTGCGCCGGCGGCCCCCGTGTGACGAACAACTCAGCCAGTGTTGCCAGAACGTCCTCGCTTCGCAGCCGTCGCGCGACGGGTAAGGCGAGGCATTCGCGGCTGGCCTCATCGATGATCGTCAGGATGCGGAACTTGCGTCCATCGTGCGTGCGTCCTTCAACGAAGTCGTAGGACCACACGTGCCCCGGATACTCCGGCCGTAGGCGGATACATGATCCGTCGTTGAGCCAGAGCCTTCCACGCTTCGGTTGCTTCTGCGGCACCTTGAGCCCCTCGCGGCGCCAGATGCGCTCCACCCGCTTGCGGTTCACATGCCATCCCGCATCGCGCAGCAAGGCCGTCACCCGGCGATAACCATAGCGACCATACTGCCGGGCCAGGGCAATGATATCCTCGGTGAGTGCGGCTTCGTCATCTGCCCCGCGCGGCGCCTTGCGCTGTGTCGATCGATGTTGCCCGAGCACATGGCACACCCGCCGCTCGGACACCGGCATCAGTCCCCGGATATGATCGATACAGCGCCGTCGGCGCGCAGGGCTCAGAAGTTTCCCCTGGAAGCTTCCTGCAGGATCAGCTTGTCGAGTGTCAGGTCCGACACCGCCCGACGCAGCCGGGCGTTCTCCTTCTCCAGCTCTTTCATGCGCCGAGCCTGATCCATCTTCAGGCCGCCATATTCCTTGCGCCAGCGGTAGTAGCTTTGTTCGGTGACGCCGATCCGCCGGCAGGCATCTGCCACCGTCCCGCCCTGTGCCAGCACGATCTCGGCTTCACGCAGCTTGCCGATAATCTCCTCCGGCTTGTGCTTCCTCGCCATTCCATTCCTCCTTCGTGGCCAATTCTAAAATAGAAATTGGGCCACTCAGAAGGGGGCAGATCAGATGCAAGCGGTAAATCGGGGTGTGTTGGCACGTAGTCGGATGCTGTCATCTGTCCGGCCTCGATGAGCAGCGCCATAGCTGCGGGCCAGTATGGGAGTTCGCGGACCGGATCCATTTCAGCTTTGCGCGCTTGGCTAGCGCTCTGCCGTTCTCTGGTTCTTCCAGCCCCGTCTCGCCGACTGTTGTGCCATACCCTCCTTCGACCGCCTACGTCCCCGACGCCTCTGGCTGCCGCCTCGGCTTACGCCGCGACCGCCGCCGGAGCTCTGTAATCTTCCTTCTTGGTGAGCAGCGCCCAGACCATGCGCGCCATCTTATTAGCGAGTGCGACCGAGACGAGCATGCGCGGTTTGCGCGCAAGCATTCGCTCCAGCCACGAGCCTGCCGGTGCACCGAACCGACAGGCCTGCCGCACCATTGAGCTGCCGCCGATGATCAGCAACCGCCGGATCGTCCGCTCGCCTATCTTCGATATGCTGTCGAGCCGTTGCTTGCCGCCGGTCGAGTGCTGGCGCGGCGCATGGCCGAGCCATGCGGCAAAGTCCCGCCCTTTGCGGAACGTCTCGATCGGCGGGGCCAGCGCGATGATGGCGGTGGCGGCGACCGGGCCGATACCGGGGATGGTCATCAGCCGCCGGACCGCCTCGTCCTCCTTCGCCCGCCGCGCGATCTCACGGTCGAGCACGGCGACCTGCTCACCGAGTTCGGCGAGGAGATCGATCATCAGCTTGAACATCGGCCGCGCCGCCTCCGGCAACGTCGAGGCCATCTCCTCATCCTCGAGGAGGTCTGCGAGCATCGTCATGTGCGCCGTCCCGCGCGGCGCCACCCAGCCAAACTCCGCCAAATGACCTCGGATCGCATTGATGAGCTGGGTGCGCTGACGCACCACCAGATCGCGTGTGCGGAACACGAGCCCGGCAGCCTGTTGCTCCTCGCTCTTTACCGCAACGAAGCGCATGCCGGGGCGCTGCGCCGCCTCGCAGATCGCCTCCGCGTCGATCGCATCGTTCTTGTTGCGCTTCACGAACGGCTTCACATAGGCCGGCGGGATCAGCCGCACCTCATGCCCCATCGCCTGAAGCTCGCGTGCCCAGTGATGGGCCCCGCCGCACGCCTCGAGCGCAACAACACATGGGGCCTGACCGGCGAAGAAGTCGAGCAGCTTGCTTCCCGTCAGCTTGCGACTGAACACCATCGCACCGCGCTCATCGGCGCCATGCGCGTGGAAAACGTTCTTGGCGATATCCAGACCGATTGTGATAACTTCCGACACGGACGCCTCCCTCAGTGGTGTTTCAACACCTCCACTTTGGCACATAGATGCCGCCGGGGGGCGTCTACCCCATCAGCTTTCGGGTCACAGCGCAAACATCGCCAACGACCGAGATTGGGGCGCAAAGCTGCCGGAAACACCGCAGCAGAACACGCGCGTTGGATCTTCACTCTACGCAGAATCCACCACTCGAAACACCGCCCCTGTACCAGCCTCTCGAACCAGATCGACACCCATTCCGTCCCAGTGGTAGTCGAGGTGACGTCCCTGAGTGGGGTCGGATGCACAATCCGGGTAGAACAAGCCGACACATTCACCACCCGGATGCCGGATGCTCGGATAGACAAGACCTTCGGCCCCGCCCCCTTTAAGCTCAACAGCGAGGGCTTGCGATGCAGCATAGTTGTCGGGATCAAGTGCGGGATCGCCTGTCGCAAGGTTCCTGAGATCGTGAGGATCGGCGCTTACCGAAAGGATGATCTCACGGAACTGCGAGGTCCAACCTGGCGCTTCGGAAGTGCGAGCCATGAAGCGGGCATGATGATGGATTGTCTCGAACAGCGCAGTTTCGAATGCATCCCCCGCGTATAGGACGCCGTAGGTCCCATCAGTGAAGCGACTTGGTCGGTCAGTGCTGACATGCGTGAACGGGGCCATCAGATAGGATGCGCCGTTGCCCCCTACCCGGCGCTCAGCAGGTACCAGATCGAGATTGCCGATCGTCGCCATAATGCGGGGATTGGTTTTTTGCTCGGCGGAGATCAGCAGCGGCCAATCTGCAGGGTCTGCGATGTCTTCGAACAGGTCAATCGGTGGAAAGGCACTGCGGATAATCCGTACAGCACCTTTCCACTCGACCTGGGCAACCGGAATCGCCTTGGGATCAATCACCAGGCACCACGTTCGGCATCAAGATAGCGACGCACCCGCATGATATCGGTCAGCTCGCCGCCAAGCATGACGTCGAGCGCACTCGCTCCGGCAAAGGCGGCGTTACCTGCCTTAATCCAGGCGTAGCCACGTTGGGCTTCGGAAAAGATGATCCTCAGCGCCTTGTGGATACCCATCAGGTTGGAGAGCCGCGCCGCACCATCGCGCGAGACACGGCCCGGCCCCTCAGCTTTCCACCGCCGGAAGGAGCGAACCGGCATGTCGAGCAAAGTCGCTGCCTGCTCGTCTGTGAGTTCCCATTTGCCGAACAGGTTCAGCACGGCGCGAAACATCGCCGATGCTTCCTCCTGAGTTATAGGATCGGGTCGGAAGGCGTGGGGGACGGTATCAACGGGTTGCAGTGCCAACATGAGCATTCTCCATATGGCATCATATAGCACTTTGAATGCCAATTGGCAAGGTGATGATTTCTCATCCCACAAGTCGCGCCAAGACCGCCACTGCGCTCGTCGTCGGAACAAAAAGCCGCGTCTGATAGCGTATGATCTCGGTGAAGCACCCATGTGCCTTGTACCAGTCGAGGCGCGACGCCGACCAACCAGCCAGTTCGAGCCGCTGCGCGCCATTGACGAGGCTACGCTTGAGCGTAAGCGCTTCGCGGCTTTTAATTTGCATCGGCCGCCCGGTCCCGAGCACCGCATCGACGATTTGCTCTGCCGAGAAGGCATGTTCGTCTTCGAGCCCTAGCGCCAGGCATAGTTCGGGCACGCAATGGAGCGGAACCTCCCGGCCTAACAGCGAGCGTCCGTCTCGCGCCGAAATCCGGCTGACGCGAACATAGTCGGAAGGGAGTTTGTCCCACACCGGAAGCAGCAGGCCCGTTGCAAGATGCAGTCGCTCGCGCTTGTGATTTGATGCGGCGTCATCGACCTCCACCTGCCACAGGCGGCGAAATTCGGTTGGATCCACCGTTTCCCAGCTGCTCTCCGCGAGTTGATCGGCAGTAATGTGTCCGTGCTTTAAGGGACAAACTAGCTCGAAGCGGGCCACACGCATACCTTCGTCGGTGAGCAGACTTCGCGCCGGGACAAGCAGCCCGATCCGGCCTGAGCGCGCATTACGCAGGAACTGCTGACGCGAACCTGAAAAGCCGTAGAGCTCCTCGAGCCGTTCGAGACGCAAAGGCTTGAGCGCGCGGGCAATCTCGAGTTCCAGGAGATGCGTAGTCGCACCCGACAGCGCATCGGTGCGCAGTAGCGTATCGGTCAGCACCTCGAAATGCTCGACCGCAATGGTCTCGACCCCAATGTCGAGCGTACCCGCCTGGCGCGCTGCATCGATCCGCGCTTCGACGAGGCCGAGAAACTCGTCAAATATGCCGTTTTGCAGAGCAATCGGCAACGCGAGGATGCGATTGAGCCAGCGCTGGATTGTTGGCAGGTCATCGACCATCCCGCCGTCGGACCCTTCTACCCTGAGCCCGCTCAATTCCTCAAACCGAGAAAGCGTAACGGCTTCCAGCTTGCCTGCGAACAACAGGCTGAACCAGCGATGAAGCGCCTCCTTGGCGTAGGCGCTCTCGAGATTGTCGGCAGGATCGAAGAGGTTCTGCCCACCCGTCTGGCGCTGCCCGCGGGTTAGCGCGCCGAGGCTGTCTAGCCGACGTGCAATGGTCGATATAAACCGACGTTCGCCACGCACATCGGTTGTCACCGGGCGGAACAGAGGGGCAGATGCCTGATTGGTGCGGTTGGTACGGCCAAGGCCCTGAATTGCGGCATCGGCCCGCCAGCCCGGCTCAAGCAGGAAATGGACCCGGCGCATCTGGTTCTTTGCCGCAAGGTCGGCATGATAACTGCGGCCGGTGCCACCGGCATCGGAGAAAACGAGAATTCGCTTGGTTCCGTCCATAAAATCTCGCGTCTCGGCGACATTGGCGCGCGGAGAGCGCGACTGGAGCACCTGGCACCCATCGCGTCCGACGATCAGGCGGCGGGTACGGCCGGTGACTTCGGCGACCTGATCGACACCGAACCGTTCGATGATCGCATCGAGCGCCGTCGCGATCGGCGGCAAGGCACAGAGCTGCTCGATCATGCTATCGCGCGCGGCAAGCGCCGAACGACAGAGAACAGGGGCACCGTTCTCATCACTCATCGGTTCGGACCGGGCATTGCCATTCTCGTCCGTAAACACGGCCATCAACCGAACCGGGAAGCTTTTGGTGAGGTAATCGACCACGTATTCGCGGGGGGAGAGATCGATTTCGAGTGCTTCGCGTTCCGCATCTGAGAGATCAGCGAGGCGGCGGTTGAGCATGGCTTCGGCTGTCGAGACGAGTTGCACGACAACCGCGTTGCCGTCCGCAAGTGCCGTGTCGATCGCGGGCAGTAGGCTCGGCAGCTTCATCGATAGAAGGAGCTGCGCGAAAAAGCGCTGCTTGGTGCCTTCAAAAACCGAAAGCGCCGCCGATTTGGCACCTGAATTGAGTGTCTCGCCACTGTCAGTGTCGACGATCCGCGTTGCCTCGAGAGCTTCGCGCAGGTTGGCATGAATGATTGCCCAGGCGTCTGCATAGGCGTCATAAACCGCTACCTGGTCGGGGGTCAGGCAATGCTCGAGAATCTCGTACTCAACTCCGGCGAATGAAAGTGCCCTCGCCGCGTACAGCCCCAGTGACTTCAGATCGCGCGCGACCAGTTCCATTGCAGCGATACCGCCATCGCGGATATCTGCGACGAAGGCTTCGCGATTGGCAAAAGCCGTCTCGGGACCCCAGAGGCCAAGACGGGTGGCATAGGCGAGATTATTGACGTCGGATGCCCCGGTCGCCGAAGCGTAGAGCACGCGGGCGCGCGGCAGCAGATTCTGGATGCGAACACCGGCAATGCCCTGCTCCGATCCCTTGACCTTACCACGTGAGCCCTCCCCGCCTGCGGCGTTGGCCATCGCATGGGCTTCGTCGAAGACGATGAGCCCGTCGAAGTCCTCCCCTGCCCATTCGAGAATCTGATCGAGCCGGGTCGCGTCGCTTCGACCCGAACGCAGTGTCGGATAAGTCACGAAGAGTATGCCCTCGCACATCCCGATCGGGACACCGAGCTTCCATTGGCCAAGGGGCTGGACGTCGATGGGAAGGCCGCCGAGCGCGCTCCAGTCGCGGCGGGCATCTTCGAGCAGAGCTTCGTTCTTGGAAATCCAGATGTGGCGTCGTTCGCCCCTCACCCATCGGTCGAGGATAACGGAAGCGACTTGCCGGCCTTTGCCTGCACCAGTTCCGTCACCAAGAAAGTAGCCCATGCGGTAAGCACGCCCCTCGGCGCTCGCCTTCAAGGCGCAGCCCTTGTCGTCGGGCTCGAACCGGCCGGGCAGGTCGCGAGCATGCGCGCTTGCGGCATAGATCAGGGTCTCGGCCTGCGCAGCGGATAAGACGCCTCCAGCAATGATGCTCGAAGGAAGCTGAGGCACCACTTCGGGCACGGGTGCGGTTATCGAACCCATTGCGACGGACTCGACCAGCGGGGTCGGGTGGGAGACCGCATCTGCAATTGAGATCCGGCTCGGTCGGTAAGGCAAATAATGCCCAACCTGGCTTTCGATCGGCGCAGGTACTTCGAGCGGAGAAAATTCAAGCGGCAGGATCGACGGCGCCGCAGCGGCTGGATGGCCCCTTAGCGGAACCGGCTTCGTTCTGTTCGCAACCAGTCGAAGCGGCAAGGCTGGCTTGATGCCGATGCTGGGCTCGGCGGGCACGCTTACCCGGTCAGGCAGCATATCGATCAGCAGATTTAGCTCGGCAAAGTTTGCCGGCTGGGCGATGATCGGGCTGGTACCACCATCAGCCTTGTCGAGTACCAGGAGCCGGGTTGAGATTGAGGTGCCCTGCTTGACGAAACCGCGCTCGATCGTTGCGTTGAGGCGCAACGAGAAGGGACCGGCGATCCCGGCAAGGAATTTCGGAAGCTCGAACCACTCGGGCATCACGGCGACCAGGCGGCCACCGGGCAGAAGGCGCTTCCAGGCAGAACGCAAGTGCCGATCGCCAGTGCGGCTATCGTGGCCCCTCTCGACACTGTGTGAATAGGGCGGGTTCATCAGCACCACGCTCGGACCCAAGTCGGGCGTGAGAAGTTCGTCGATCAGTTCCCCGTCAAATCCGGTGACTGTCGCTTCCGGAAACATGGCGCCCAGACATTCGCGACGCAGCGGCGATATCTCGTTAAGGGCAAGACGCGCATCTGCTTTTGCCGCCCATACGCCCAGCATCCCGGTCCCGGCCGATGGCTCGAGAACCAGTTCATTGGCAGAAATCGCGCATGCCTTTGCAGCCATCCAGGCCAGACGGGGCGGCGTTGCGAATTGTTGCCACTCGATCTGCTCGTCGCTCCGGTTGGACTGGGTCGGGACCAGACATTCAAGGCGCGTGAAAGCCTCATCGGCAAAGCTGGATGACATTGCAGGTGAGAATTCAGTTGCCTGCGCCAGGAACAACACCTGCGCCAATTCAAGTGCTGCATGGGCATCGCGTACGGACCAGCGTCCTTCGGCGTCGCTACCGCCGAAGTGATCGGCCATTGTTGCATTCACAGTGAGCCGTGAAATTGCTTGATCTGCAGCGAGCCGCGCGGCCAGCGCCCTCGCCGCTGCCAACACTTGCGGCTCGGCGGGATCGGAGAATGCGAAAGCGGTATTTGCGTGTAACATGAGAGACCTCCTGAAGAGGCCCTGGGTTTGTCCGGGTGTCCGTTCGGATGGATCCGCCCGGGGGCCTCACAAGGCCCCAAGCCCGCTTTCCTCTCACCGACATTCAGACCGCAGCTCGGACTGAGCGCATGAGCACATCATTCCAGTCGTCGCCGGTTAGCTCCGGACGCTTGGTGACAATCAGCCGCCCTTCGCAAGCATAAGCCTTTCGCGCACGCTCTTCAGCAAGGCGGCCGCCCGCATCATTATCGACAAAGAGAAACAGCTGCCGCACCGATTCCGGGATTGTGGCCAGGCCGAAGCGTTCGTTTCCCAGCGTCGCCCAGCAGGGAACATTGAACATTTGCATCGCTGAGAGGGCCGTTTCGTTTCCTTCTGCGAGGCCAAGGCGTCCACCATCGGGGTACGCGAGACGCACCGCGCCAGAGCCGGAACTGCCTAACGCACGCCTAGGCTGATCGAAAGAAGCCAAGCTGGTTTTGTCGAGGTCGAGGAAGGAGCGATGCAGCGCCAGAATTCCGGCATCATTACGCACGGCCGCCACCATCGCGGGTAGAAACCGGACAGCACCCTTTGGCCCCAGCGGCATATGCGGGTGGAAACGCAGCTCCGGCGAAGAAATCGTGATGCCTCTGGACACGAGGTACTTCTCGGCGGGGCTGCCAGCGATGGTCGACGCCTCACGCCAGAGCCTCAGCGCATTGCGATTGGCGACTTCCTCGCGCGGTTCGGCCACGATCGGACCACTCGTGCCATCGAACAGGTCCGCAATTCGTATTCCGAGCCCGGCCATGGCGTCTATCACCGCCTCGTTCGTGCAGCCGGCAAAGCAATGAACAAGAATTGCGCGCTTTCCGAGTGTGATGCTTAGCGAAGGAGTGCGGTCGTCGTGGGCCGGGCAGCAGCACATTCCGCGCGAGCGCGACCAGGCACCGCCCAGCTGCTCGACTATCTTGCGCGCGCGGTTTTCCAGTTGCAGACCTTGGAATTGGGATGATCGGTGTTGGTGCATGGGGGCATCTCCATCGTAACGTGCCTCCACCCGCGCAGCCTCCGCTCTGCGTCGCTGACGTTTCATTTTCCTACATCCGATGTTCTATATATGTTCTTTCCCGATTCGACCACCAAAGGATTCGGGAATGAGACTGAAATGGGCAGTAGCCGCAGCGGTAACGGTAGGATTTGGGCTCGCGCTCCCCGCTCACGCGCAGGAACTTGAGCCCACTCAGATGACCGTTGCCTCGGAGTTGACGACCGATGGCTTCCGCGTTGCAGAAGGGACTGATGGCTTCCTTCTCGTCGAACATGGCATTTGGAGAAAGCCTCCAACGGCCTCGTCCGAGCCGCCGGCTACCGATGCGGGTCGAACCTATCTGCCCTATCGATATCCAAAGCCCCAAGACAGCGCGCCATCGGGCTTTCGTCGGGCAAGCTACCTTCCTCATGTTTACGCTGCTGAGGCTCAATACTCGCTACCAAGCGGCCTTCTCGACGCTCTTGTATGGACGGAATCACGATATAATCCGATGGCCATCAGCAAGGCCGGGGCCGCAGGCTTGGGGCAATTGATGCCAGGGACAGCGCGGGACCTTGGCGTTTCAAATCGCTTCGATCCCAAGGCGAACATCTTGGGTGCGGCCCGATACCTACGCCAGATGCTGGACAAGTTCGGGGTGGTTCATCTGGCCCTCGCTGCCTACAACGCAGGTCCAGGAGCCGTCGAGCGCGCAGGCGGTATTCCTCGCAATGGCGAGACGCCGGCCTATGTGCGCGAAGTGCTGCGCCATTGGCGTTTTTGAAAGGGGGAGGTTGTGAGCGCGGGTCGAATACGCGTATCGGGGACATTAAGCCGTGGCAGGCGCGGAATGATCCTGACTACTGCTGCTGACGATGTCTGGATTATCGAAGGCGATGATGTCGGTGAGGACTTCATCGGATATACAGTGACCGTTGACGGCGTTGTCGCGGGCATGGATCGGATACGCGCCGACTGGCTTGGGGTGGAGAGTCATTCTTCCTGACTGTCCTGCGGCGGATACTTCGCGACGAGCAGTAGAACCTCCCTGCCCCACAGCGCGAGAGCTTCGCGTTTTTCATTCGTGTACTGATGCCGATGATAGACCCCGGCGACACCAGCCATTGCCGAGCCGGACTGATGATTGAGAACGGCCTCTGAAACGACCAGCGGTATTCCAATCCTCTGCAGTCCGGTCGCCACCGTCCGGCGAATGTCATGCATGGTAAAATGAGCGGCTTCATAGCCGAGTTTCTCGTCCACGCTTGCCCTTATCCGCTTCCAGGCCTTTGACAGCCCACTGACACTGTTTGTGCTGGTGACCTTGGATGCCAGTAGAATTTGGGATTGCCTGTGAGCGTCTTCAGGCGCGATCCCGGCGGCCGCGAAGATGTCGGTGACGACCTCGAGGGCCTGTGCGGATAAAGGCACCACATTTGCCTTGCCGTTTTTCGCTCTATCTCCTGGTACAGTCCAAACTTTCCCCTTGAAGTCGAATTCGTCGCAAGTGGCGTCGAGCACCTCTCCCCGGCGCTGGGCCGTGAGAATCAACATCTGCACAAGATGACCAAACGGATAGCCATCCTCGACGGCGGCTTGCCACAGTGCAGCGACCTCTCGATCGCTGAGCACCCGGTCGCGAGGCTCGCTCCTTTTTGGGCGCCAGGCGTCCCGGCACGGATTGGCTGGCAAATGTTCAAGTCTGGTGAGCGCCCATGAGTAGAACGTCGAAAGGTGCCGATAAACGATGCGAGCCATCGTCAGGGTTTCCTTGCCCCGCTCAAATGCGATCTTCTCTACGAAGCCGCTGACGTCGCTTCGGGTGATCGAATCGGCGAGGCGGTCGCCTAGCTCAGGTTCGATGTACTTGCGGAAAACCCGGTCGAACTCATTCGCGCTCCGCTTTTTGCCAACGATCTGTTGAGCCAGATATGTCTCGTATAGCTCGGCGACGGTGCCGACACCCTTCGATCCCTTCTTCTTTGCTCCCGGCTTTCTGGCGATGCTTTTGCCTTGCTCAACGTCGACGAGCAGGTCCCGCGCCTTCCGACGGGCGTGTGCAAGAGTGAAATTCGGGCCATGCCGCCCGATAGTCACGTTCAACCATTTACCTTGAACGCGCTTACGCAAGATATACGTTTTGGTGCCGCTCGCTCCCATTCGGAGCCGCAGACCGGTCACGATGCCATCAGCGACCTCAATTTGCCCGCTTGCAGGCGCTTTCAAACCTGCGATCCGAGCATCCGTCAAACCAACTTTGTTCGCCATATGTCCCTGCTACCTTAGGTAGCTTTTTATAGTGGATACTGGCGAACATTTCAAGAACAATGCGGACTATGAATCGCGGATTTCAGCCATTTTTGGACGCATGCGGAAGCGCAAGGACCCTCTGATTTCAGCTCTTAATCAGCGGGTCCTAGGTTCGAGCCCTAGTGCGTCCACCATTTTTCTTCCTTGACAATCAAGAGTTTACGTCGAGGCCGGCGACAAGCTTGAGCCGCGGGCGGCTCTCACTGTGACCATTTTTGTGACCTGAGCTTTCCAGCTTTTCCGGGCAGTTAGACTTTTTCGTGTCTGTGACCGGATTAATCAGCGGGTCTGTGCCCGGTACAATCAGCTGGTCGGCATAAGGCTGGAGATGCTTCACCGACATGTGCGCATAACGCCGCACCATCGATTCCGATTTCCATCCCCCCAGTTCCTGAAGCACCCAGGTGGGCACGTCATTCTGCCGGAGCCAGGTCGCCCAGGTGTGCCGCAGATCGTGCCAGCGAAAATCCTCGATCCCGCAGGCCTTCAATGCCGCACGCCAGGTCCGCGTATTCGCATTGGCAAGGCGCTTGCCCCGAAATGTGAACACATGAACCGGATGCTTGCCCTTCTGCCGCCGTAATACGCCAAGAGCCGCCTCGTTCAGGGGCACGCCGAGCGCCTCCCCGTTCTTGGTCTCGCCATATCCGATCGTGACGATGCGCCGGGTCATATCGACCTGATCCCATCGCAGATGGAGTATGTTGCCCTGACGCAGGCCGGTCGACAATGCGAACAGCACCACCTCGCGCTGGTGTTCAGGAAGCCGACCCATGAGCTCGGCGGCCTGATCGTGGGTGAGAAACCGCACCCTGACCCGGCCACTGCGCGCATAGGTCTTGAACGCCGGCACATGCGCGATCCATT
>NZ_RAHJ01000008.1 GCF_003605755.1 Tsuneonella suprasediminis
TGAGAACGGCGGTGCAAAATTAGACCACGGTAGCGGCGGCGAAGTGCTGCTGCGGGCGGCGTAAAAGTCGTCCACTTTTTCCCTTTTCGCGATGCTGGCGAGGAGGGATGAGGGATTTACACCGTGGAACTTTACCTGAAGGTTCGTCTTGCCTGCGCGGGCGGCATGAGCGCCCGGGCGGCAGCGAAGCATTTCAACATATCGCGCGACACGGTCCGCAAGATGCTGTCGTATTCCGAGCCGCCCGGTTACCGTCGCAGCGCCCCGGTGCGGCGACCGAAGCTGGAAGCGTTCATACCGATCATCGACGGCTGGCTGGATGGGGACCGGTCGGTCCCGCGCAAGCAGCGCCATACGGCGAAGCGTGTGTTCGATCGCCTTCGCGAAGAGCATGGCTTCACCGGAGGCTACACGATCATCAAGGATTACATCCGGGATCGGGATCAGCGCAGCCGGGAGATGTTCGTGCCGCTGGCACACGCACCCGGCCATGGGCAGGCAGATTTTGGAGAAGCTCTGGTCGAGATCGGCGGGGTGGAGCAGAAGGCGCACTTCTTCGTGCTCGATCTGCCGCACAGCGACGCCTGCTACGTACGCGCCTATCCGGCTGCCGTTGCCGAGGCCTGGATGGACGGCCATGTCCACGCCTTTGCGTTCTTCGGCGCGGTGCCGCTGTCGATCGTCTACGACAACGACCGCTGCCTGGTCTCGAAGATCCTGCCTGACGGGACGCGGCTGCGCGCGAGGCTGTTCAGCGCCTTCCTGTCGCACTACCTGATCCGTGATCGTTACGGCCGCCCCGGCAAGGGTAACGATAAGGGCGGCGTTGAAGGCCTTGTCGGCTATTGCCGGCGCAACTTCATGGTGCCGATCCCCCGGTTCCCGACATGGGAGGCGTTCAACCTGTGGCTCGAGGAGCAATGCCGCAAACGGCAGAACGACCGGCTGCGGGGCGAGAGTGAGACGATTGGCGAGAGGCTGCGGCGCGATCTGGCGGCGATGCAGGAACTGCCGGCTTCCCCCTTCGAGGCCTGTGACCAGACCAGCGGCCAGGTCTCATCGCAGGCGCTGGTGCGTTACCGGACCAACGATTACTCGGTGCCGGTGCGCTTCGGCCACCAGGAGGTGTGGATCAGGGGCTATGTCGACGAGGTGGTGATCGGTTGCCGGGGCGAGATCATTGCCCGCCATGTGCGCAGCTACGAGCGCGAGGATGTGATCTTCGATCCGATCCATTACCTTCCCCTGATCGAACAGAAGATCAATGCCCTCGATCAGGCCGCACCATTGCAGGGCTGGGACCTGCCCGAGGTATTTACAACGCTGCGCCGGCTGATGGAGACGCGCATGGGCAAGCATGGCCGGCGCGAATATGTGCAGGTACTGCGCCTGCTGGAGAGCTTCGCTCTGGCCGATCTGCATGGCGCGGTGAAGCAGGCCCTTGATATGGGCGCGATCGGCTTCGATGCGGTGAAGCATCTCCTGTTATGCCGGGTGGAGCGCCGCCCGCCCCGACTGGACATGGCGATCTATCCCTACCTGCCCAGGGCCAGAGTGGAGACAACATCGGCGCGCTCGTACATGCGGCTGTTGACCGGCGGAGCAGCGGCATGAGCAGCCAAGCTCCCGAACTGCTGCTCGCCAGCCACCTCAAGACGCTCAAGCTGCCAACCTTCCTGCGCGAGCATGACAAGCTGGCCCGGCAATGCGCAGCAGAGGGCGTAGATCATGTCCGCTACCTTGCTCGGCTTGTCGAACTGGAACTGATCGACCGGGAACGCCGGATGGTCGAGCGCCGGATCAAGGCCGCGCGGTTCCCGGCCGCCAAGAGCCTCGACAGCTTCGACTTTGCCGCCATTCCGAAGCTCAACAAGATGCAGGTGCTCGAACTGGCGCGTTGTGACTGGATTACCCGTCGCGAGAACGTCATCGCCCTTGGCCCGTCGGGGACCGGCAAGACCCATGTCGCGATCGGTCTTGGCCTGGCGGCCTGCCAGAAGGGCCTGACGGTCGGGTTCATCACTGCTTCCGCGCTGGTCAGCGAGATGATGGAGGCACGCGACGAACGCCGCCTACTGCGCTTACACAAGCAGATGACCGGCTATAAGCTTCTCATCATCGATGAGCTGGGGTTCGTGCCCCTCTCCAAAACCGGCGCGGAACTGCTGTTCGAGCTGATCTCACAGCGCTACGAACGCGGCTCGACGCTGATCACCAGCAACCTGCCGTTCGACGAATGGACCGAGACGTTCGGTTCCGAGCGCCTGACAGGCGCGCTCCTCGACCGGCTCACCCACCACGTCAGCATCCTCGAGATGAACGGCGAGAGCTATCGCCTGGCCCAGAGCCAGGCACGCAAAGCACGTCCCAACCCCTGACAGAAACGGCAATCCGGGTGTTGGCGACCCCCGCTCGGGCTACGCCCTCCCGGCGCTCGCCAACACCCGGATCAAGTGGCCTGGTTTTGCTCCGCCCAATGGACGACTTTTACGCCGCCGTTGACAGTGATGTCGCTTCATCGGGATATCAATCGCTTGTTCGACGACATGTTTCGCGGGTTTTCCATGCCGTCGCTGCCGTCCATCGGACGCAGCCTTGGCTGGCCGCGGCTCGAATTGTCGGAAAACGACAAGGAAATCCGGGTCACGGCCGAGTTGCCGGGCATGGAAGAAAAGGACATCGAAATCAGCCTGGACGATCACCAACTGGTGATTTGGGGCGAAAAGAAGTCCGAAACCAGCGACGAGGAACGCGGCTATTCGGAACGCAGCTATGGCCGCTTCGAACGTCGCATCGGCCTGCCTTCGCAGATCGACGAGGACAAGGTCGAGGCGGCCTTCCGTAATGGTGTTCTGACCGTTACGGTTCCGCGTACCGCAGAAGCGGCAAAGGGACGCAAGACGATCCCGATCAACGCCGGTTAATGGCAGCCGTGAGGGCCGGTCCTACCAGTGGACCAGCCCTTCTTCTTGCATCAGCTTCCCGGTTCGAGTTCGAGCCTGGCTGTTCGCTCTTCGCCGCCGCGCATCAGCGTAAGTTCGACGCTTTGTCCGACCCGAAAATCGTCAAGCCGGGCGAGCAGATCGCCGACCCTGGAAACGGGTTTGCCGTTCAGAGCGGTAACGATGTCCCCTGGAGCGACCCCGCGCCTTGTGCGCTGGGCAGCAACCAGACCGGCGCGCTCCGCAGATGACCCGGGATCGACCCGCAGGACGAAAACGCCCTCGATCCCCGAGGCGCGCTTGAGCCGGTCGTTTATATCGTCATCGCTTTCAACGCCAAGGCTGGGCCGCGTATAGCGCCCCTCGGAAATGAGCTGCGGCACAACGCGCATGACCGTATCGACCGGTACGGCAAAGCCGATCCCGGCCGATGCCCCGGAAGGACTATAGATCGCTGTATTGATCCCGATCAGTCGGCCCGCGGAATCGAGCAGCGGACCACCCGAATTACCGGGATTTATGGCGGCATCGGTCTGGATGAGGTGCCGAATGTCGGGACCATTCTCATTCGGCAGCGAACGATCCAGCGCCGAAACGATGCCCTTGGTCAGGGTCCAGTCCAGTCCGAACGGGTTTCCGATTGCGAAAACATTCTGTCCGACCTGCAGGTCGCTGCTTGTCCCGATTGGCACCCGCGCGGGCGCAGTGAAGCCCGCACCGCCTATTTTCAGGACAGCAAGATCGTGCTGTGGGCTAACACCGACCAGCGTGGCGGAAAACTGGCGACCGTCGGCAAGCTGGATTTGCGCTTCGGAGGCGCCTTCGATGACATGGAAATTTGTGACAATATGGCCGGCCTCGTCCCATACGAGACCCGAGCCCGATCCGCGCGGCACGCTATAGACATTGCGTGTCCAGAAATCGGCGACCCGCTGCCGTGTGGAAATGAACACGACTGAATCGCGCGCATTGCGAAACAGGTCGATAGTGGCGCGTTCATCCGCGCCAAGATCGCCCCGCGCAGTGACGACGCGTGGTTCGGCAACCGGGGCGGATTGGTTGATCAAGAGGGCTGCGGAGGCGGCAAGAAGAAGGACGTTCATGATGATAAGGAGTTGGAAGTAGGTTCTTGACTTCGATACCTTGAGGTTAGGGGATCTATCCATGGAGGAAACTTACGTGTTCGGCAGCTCATATCAACTGTGGTGTGAGGCAAAGGGTCGCTCGTGATGATGGATTTTTTGCCAAACCCTTCTTATACAGCGCTCACGACAAGCGCGAGTTTATCCCGTCTTGGATCTCAGCGCCGGTCCACCATCCCCAACCGCGCGAGCGTTGCAAGGCTTGTGAGGAATTCGATGAAGCCATCCAGCTATTACGACTGGATCGTCGATCTTATGAAAGAACTGGTGCGTTGCTAGGTTCGCCTACGCCCAGATGCAAATCAGTTTATCGTCCGCTATTCTGAACACAATGAGAGCAATGAACCAGTCGTAACTCCCGTCGAAAAGTCGTGGATTGCATGTGCTGGGCGGCGATAGGGAATGTACCGGCAACCAAGGCACAACTCGTCCTGACTTGATGTTGCTGAATAAGGAATGGTCCGACCAGAGTCATAAGAGAGGGAAGGGGGCTTGCTTCTGATTGAGCCGAATGAGCGTCGAAAGTCGGTGCTTGGGCTCGCAATCAGGAGTATGTCCCATGATCAAGTCGATCCCGCTAACCAAGCTGATCCAGTCCCCTCGCAATGTGCGCCGTCACGGTGACCCAGCCGCGGATTCCGAACTGAAAGCGAGCATTGCAGCCCATGGGTTGTTGCAGAACCTCATCGTTCGGCCTGCGGCTCGTGGCAAATTCGAGGTCGAAGCCGGAGAGCGCCGTCGTTGCGCCTTGCTGGCGCTTGCCGAAGAGAAAGTCCTGCCAAAGGGCTACGAGGTTACCTGCCTTGTGCTTGAGGACGATGTGGAAATCGCAGTCGAAACAAGCCTGGCCGAAAACTTCCATCGCCTTGCGATGAACCCGGCCGACGAAGCGCAGGCGTTCGCTGCCCTCATTGATGCTGGTGCCTCGACGGAAGATGTCGCGCGCCGCTTCGGGCTGACGGTCCGCTTTGTCGAAGGCCGTCTGCGTCTCGCGACCCTCGCGCCTGTCGTCTTCGATGCTCTGGCATCCGGCGAAATCACTCTCGATCTCGCCAAAGCTTTCGGCGCGACCTCCGACCAGGAAATTCAGGCTCGCGTCTATGAACAGGCGTCTTCGGGCTATTATGCACCCAGCGCCGACAGTATCCGGCGCATGGTGCTCTCCGGCACGGTTCGCGGCAGCGATGCTCGGGCCCGTCTTGTCGGTCGCGAAGCCTATATCGCGGCAGGTGGCCGGATCGAACGCGAACTCTTCGACGACGATGACAGCGAGTCCTGGGTCGATGTCGCGCTTCTGGAAACCCTCGCCTCGGAGGAGATGGAAAGGCGTGCCAAGGCGCTCGCAGCAGAGCAGGGTCTTGCCTGGGTCAAGCCGACGCTTGACGCCTATGCCAGTCACGATCTCGTCGAAGGCCTCATACGCCTTCCGGCCGAGCCGGCTCCGTTGACTGACGCCGAACTGGCCCGCCTTGACGAACTCGATGCTTCCTACGACGAGCATGCGGCCATTCTCGAGGACGAAGACAGCGCCGAAGAAGCAATTGCTGCGGCTGAGGCGACGATCGAAGCGATCGAACGCGAATGCCAGGACATTCGGGCAAAGCCCCCGGAGCTGGCGCCCGAACTGAAGGCCGATGCCGGAATGATCCTCGTTCTCTCGCGCGACGGCACACCGGTCCTCCAGCCGGTTTTCTACGGCGAGCGCGATATCGAAGTCGTTGGTGACGACGATGTCGTCGAAGTCGTGGCGAGTGTCTTCAGTGATGGCAAACGCCGTGCAGCGCTTTCCAAGCGTCTGGTCGACGAACTTGCGATGCAACGTCGTGACGTGCTCGCGCTCCACGTGGCATCGGATCCCGGCCTTTCGCTCGACATCATGGTCTTCACCCTCGCGGATGCCGACACCCACGACTGGCGGTCACGCGCGGCCACGACCCTGCGTGGCGGCGTCCCTGCGGGTCCGATTGTCGGGTTCGAAGCGAAGGATGCGCCGGCAAGTGCATCCCTTGCTGACCTGCGCTCTTGTCTCGATGAGAGCTGGCGATCTGGCGAAGACGCTTCGTCGCGCTTCAAGATGTTTCGGACACTCTCTGATGAAAGTCGCGCAGCATGGCTCGGCTTTGTCGTCGCTCGCACACTCGAGGCGAGCCTCAACATGCCAGGCGAACGCCAAATCGCATTCCAGGATCATCTGGGCAGCGCGATCGGCATCGATATGGCGCAATGGTGGCGTCCGACCGCGGCAAACTACTTCGACCGAGTCTCGAAGCAGGTCATCCTCGATGCGCTCACCGATGTCGGCGGCCTGGAACTGTCCTCGCGCTTCGCATCGGTGAAAAAGGGCGATCTCGCGATGAGCGCCGAGCGCGTCTTCGCGGGGACCTACATCACCGAGGTCGAAGTTCGGGAAAGAGCCCTCGCCTGGGTACCCGAAGTCATGCGTTTTGCCGACCAGCCGGAAATTCCTGCCGATAACGAAGCGCAAAGTCCCGACGCGGATTTCGTCGCCAACGACGACAATCAGCCCCCGAGCGAGCTGGCCGCCTGACCTCCTCCTGACAGGAACGGCTGCTCGCCAACGTGAAGCGGTCCTCCGGCACATGCCGGGGGGCCGCTTCCTTCATGGAAAGAGAGCGGAGGGGGCTCCGGGATCTCCGGCACTGACCGACGGAACTGTCGTCAGGCCATTTCAGGAGATCCAACATGGCCTATCGCAAGGGACAAAGCGGCGGAGTGTCGCCTGCTACCCGTATCACCCAGGAAATCATCGCCCGCCTCGAGTCCGGCACGAAACCGTGGATCAAGCCATGGCGCGGTGTGCCAGTCTCGCGCCCATTGCGGGCGTGCGGCATCCCTTATCGCGGCATGAATGTATTCTGGCTCTGGATGGTTGCCGACATGTGCGGTTACGCCTCGCCGTTCTGGATGACCTACAATCAGGCCAAAGAACTGGGCGCACAGGTGCGCAAGGGTGAAAAATCCACCATCGCCATCTTCTACAAGAGCTACACCAAGGAAGTCGAAGCCCCCCACACCGGCGAAAAAACCGACGAAAGTCGTCGTGTGTTGAAGGCCTATCCGGTTTTCAATGCCGATCAGGTCGAAGGTCTTCCGGAACGTTTCCATCCCGCCGCGACGCTTGAGGTGGTGGAGCCCGAGGGCCGTCAGGCTGAACTCGACTCATTCTTTGCCAGTATTCCGGCCGTCCTGCGTCATCAGGGCGACGAAGCCTATTATGAACCAGTGGCTGACCGGGTGACAATGCCGCCCTTGCATCTCTTCTCAGGCTTCGACCACTATTACGCGACGCTCGCGCACGAGCTATCGCATTGGACCGGTCATGCCAGCCGCCTCGACCGTAATCTCAAGAATCGATTTGGTTCTGCAGCTTACGCTGCTGAGGAACTCATTGCCGAACTTTCGAGCGCCATGCTCGGCGCTGAACTCGGTCTGCCAGTCACACACTTGGATAGCCATGCGAGTTATATCGAGCATTGGCTCAAGCTCCTGAAGCAGGATGACCGTGCCATTCTCACCGCTGCCGCGAAGGCTGAGGAAGCATCAAGGCTTCTGCTCAAACTCGGGGGACGGACCTCTGCCGATGATATTGACGAAGCGTCTGCCGACGCTGCGCTGGCCGCTTGAAGGAGGGCATCATGGGCCGATCGGTCAGCTATCCCAGCGGGGCCATTGTCGCCTTCACCGTGCTCGAAGTCGAAAACGACGACGACTGGGACTTCGAATATGAATGGCTCCGCGAGGATCTGCGCGAGCGCGCAGGGCAGGCTTTCCCTTCCCTGATCGCGCACGACGGTTGGCGAGGCCGCGAAGACAGTATCCTCATGCGCAATGCCTATGCGGATTTCGGCGTGTCGGTTTACGCCGGCCTGGTTGCGGTGTGGATCGTCGAGCGTGACGATGGCGCCTATTGGGATGCCGATTGGCGCACGGCCAGATCGCCCAGAGCACAACGCTGGCTGTCCCAGATCGCCTCGCGCTTTGAAGCGTTGTTCGGCGACTACGTCTGCCTCGGTCACATGTCGAACGGTGAGGGCGTCTACGCAAAACGGGTGGCCTGAATGCGCCGCTCACTGGTGAGCGTACACATGCACCTGTCCTGACTGACGAAGCCCGCATGTGCACTCATGGTCTGAAGCCATGCGAGAGAGGCCCTGGGCCAGCCGCCAGTCTTCCGCAACCCGGCTTGCGCAGGCCCGTGTTGGCCCGGCCCTGTGGGCCGTTGGCCTGCCCGCGCCAGCCTTCCCAAGCGGGTTTCCCCTGTCGGGTGCGGAGACTGCCTCAAGCTGGCCCTGACGGACTCTCGCTGGCGCAGCCATGAGCGGGTGCGTCAGCCTCACACCAGTCAGGAGGACAATACCCATGCACTCATCATTTTCTGACCAACTTGCCGGCCTCGATCTTTCCGGTTTTTCGATTGGTCCTGCCCCGGTTTCCACCAATGATTTTCCGCTCCACGATGCGGTCGTCCAGACTCTCGAAGCGGTCTGGTCCGATCTATTTGCGATGGTCGCTGGGACTGCGCTGGAGGCTGATGCCGAGGACCTCGGCTGGGCGTTCGTCAACATCTTCCACCGTTCCGCGACGCGCAAATCGACCGCAGTCGACCGCGCAACCGACGAAGTCCGAGCGCTTGTCGCCACTGCCGATGGATCCGAAATTCACACCCATGAACTCGAGACCCAGGTTGAGCGTGCGCAGTGTGCCGAAGGGGCCATGATCGCTCTCGAAGAGATGCGCGAAGTGGCCGCTGCCCTCTATCTCAACGAATTCGGCTCCTCGTGGAAGCCCGTGTCGAGTTCGCGCTTCAATCACAGCGCCATGCTGACTTCCGCGCTTGTCGAGGGGCGCGAGTTCGTCCGAGCCCGGTCCGAAGCCAAGCGCCGCGCCGCCATGCCAGAAGGTACGCCGGTGATATTTGCCGGTGGCCGCACACGCCATCCAAACGAGCAGGACGCTCTCACTTTCGCCAACAACGTCTGGGCTACTCTGGACAAGGTTCACGACCGGGTTCCTGACATGGTTCTTGTCCACGGCGGTGATACCAAGGGCGTTGACCGTCTGGCATCTTCATGGGCGGAACGACGCAACATTCCGCAAATCAGCTTCTCCCTCGACATGCGCCTGGGGGCACGCGCAGGCTTCAAGCGCAACGAGCGTATGCTCTCGCTTGACCCCCGTTATGTCGTCGCCTTTCCCGGAAGCGGGGTCCTGGAGCGCCTCGTCATCGAAGCGAAATCCCGTCGGATTACCGTCGTCGATCGCCGCGGTCCGCTTGGAACTTCTCCCAAGCGCGCGGCTCGGGATACCGACTGATGCGTCCGGCATCGCGCCAGCGCCATCGGCGCTGGCGCAGCCCGTCAGAGGAAAGAGATCGCCTGATATCGTGGGCAAGACGATCGGTTCTTGCCCGCACATTGCAGGAGAAATCTCATGACTGATTTTCAGGCAATCATGGCGGACTTTATTGTCCGCCAAGCCGAACGCGCGGCGCAGGCACAAAGTGAAATCCAACGGCTCAAGGCAGCTATCATTGCCCCGCTGCGGAATGCCGAAATTGCCCGCGTAGAAATCCGTTTCGATGGGTGCGGCGACAGCGGTGCGGTCGAAGAATGCGTCTTCTCTAACGCCGGTGGGGCGAGTGTTCCGTGTCCCGAAGTGACGATCGACTGTGCTGGAGAAGGCGACGACCAAAGCCTCAATTCCGCCCTCGAGCAACTGACTTACCTTGCTCTCGAACGCCATCATCCCGGATGGGAAATCAATGATGGTGCTTGCGGCGAACTGGTCATCGAAGTGGCTACGCCGAGTTTCGTTCTGGACTGCCAGCTGCGTTACACGGCGACCGACGACCATTCGACTGATCTCTAGGAGAGGTGCGATGGCGCATTGCTATTATCACGCCCTATCGTCGGTCCGGAAATGGGGAGGGGTGGTGGAAGATTACCTGCCGCTCCACCAATGGTTAGACCAGTCGAAGGCGATCTTTGCTGATCCGCGGCACCGGGCCCTTCGGCACCATGCCGAAGGAATTTTCATGCTCGAAACGCTGTTCGGGCCTACCATCGTCAACGCCGACAGCCGTGTTGTGCCCGTTCGCCTTGTAGGCGAGCAGCACGTCCGCGAGGACTTGGGTACGATTCCTTCCTTTGCGGATTGGGAGCGCCTAATCACGCCCCAAGACTGGATGTTGCGGGGGCACCGTCTGGACGAGCCTATGCCGCTTGGCACTGTGGAGACTGCTGCTGGCGGTGCGTTTTCAGGGGGTCTTTCGTCCGCTTCGGGAGGAGCGTCCGTAGTCGAGATATGATGTCGCCTTTGAAGGCAGGCGAGGTCAGGGGGTGCGTCGCATCCCGATAGTACGAAAAGTCATGGCTTGGCCTGTGCAAGGCACTCGGGACCAACCCGGCCTGTAAGCAAACCTTTCCTGAAGCATCCCCGTCGAGACGCGCAACCCCGATCAGGTCCGGCCGAGTTGCCGGGCTGCGCCCGGCTGCCCGCACCACCCGAACCAGATCGAGGTTTCCCTTCGGTGCGCTTCGCCGTGGCCGCTTCCTAGTCGGGTTTGCAGCCGGGATGGACCCGGAATGCTCGATCAGGAGAAAGACCATGACCAATCTCGTTATCCTCGTTGGACGCATCGCCCGCGATCCCGAAACTCGCACCACGCAGGGCGGAACCAGCATTACCTCGATTTCGGTCGTCACCGACCGTCCCGCACGCAAGGACGGCAAGACCTACAAGGACGAAAACGGCTACACCGCCAAGGACAGCGAATTCCACCGCGTGACCTGCTTCAACGGTCTCGGCCAGAACGTCGCCAAGTACTGCACCAAGGGCCAGCTCGTGACGGTTGAAGGGCGCATCCACTATACGCAGTGGGAAGACCAGGACGGCACCAAGCGTTACGGCTGCGAGATCATCGCCGACAAGGTGGACTTCCTCACCAAGGGCCGGGCGTCGAACAACGAGGGTGCGCCCGACATCGATGAGGACTGAGTGCCTCCCGCAAACAACAAGGCTCCGATGGTTCGCGCCATCGGGGCCTTTTTTGTGCTCGCAGGCGTGAACGGCGGGGCGGGGCAACAAGCCCACACCCCGCCGCGGTTTAAGGGTCAGGCGGGGGAGAGCCTTTTGAGAGCATCGTCGATCCCGATGGTGAGCGATGCGCGGATGAGCAGCTTCAGTTGCGCAGGTTCGATAGTCTCGGCTCCGCATTCGAGAAGAACCTTGCCCAGTTCGCCTGCCGCTTCCTCGCGGAGCCTGGCCTCCTGTGCATCGAGTTCTTCGCGCTGCTCGCGCAGCTTCTTGAGCGCATTACGCGCGCTCGGTTTGGACCTGGCCATGAGATTGTCCTTTCGCTGGCCGTTGGTCCCCTCCACGCGCGACAGTGCCAGCATGGGGCCATGTAGGAAAACGGTTTTTGCCGCGATGTCAGTGCTTTTCACGCTGACGTTGGAGAGGTCTCTCTCGCAGAAAGACCAAGTGTGATGCGGGCTTTGGGGCCGCGTCAAGGACGACGGGGCCCCACCATTTTTACCGGGCAAGCCCGGCAAAAATCGTTTCCCCCATCGCCGCTTCGCGGCCGCGCTATGCGCGGTCCCTGACCCGGCCCGTCACCCACATCCTCGCAGCTCCTGATGCGACGCATCGAACATCAGGAGGAAAGATCATGTACGCTTCACTGAATATCGCGCAGGGTTCATTCCAGGCAGATCAGGCAGCTTTCGTTGCCGCACTCGACAAGGCTCATGCCCGGTCCCTTCACAGCTACTTCACCCAATATGTCCTGACCGATGGTGAGGCTGGTTACATCGCGGTCGATGAGGGCGATTACGGCGCACTGCCCAAGGCCATGCTGGACCGGGTCATCGACACTGTGCCCGGAAAGCTGAGCGATGAATTCTGATGCCACACATAAGGAGGAAGTCCGTCAGGGCTTCCTCCTTTCTTTTTGCTCGGGTCCCGTATTGTCGCTCCCGTAGGTATCGCGCGAGCATTCCCTGCAGCATCAGTCCTCGGCGTCCGACGCATCGAATATCTCGAGCCGATCGGGCATGTCGAGTACCTTCATTGCCGCTGCTGAAATGGCTTCTGCTTTCGTCGGAAAGGCTTCCGCCGAACTGATCGATACGCCGTCGGAATAGGTCACGGTTGCCTGGAAACCATTGCCTTTGGGTGTCGCGCTCAGTGTTACGTCCGCCATAGCCATGCTCCCGGTGGGATGCCCGCGACCCCATTCTTCCTGCCGGCGGACTCGATCGATCTTTAACACAATCGGCAATCGAACGGCATCGTCTTCATCCCTTGGTCTTGGGATTTCAAAACCGCCGATCCCGTGCAGGTCATGACACTGGGATCTACCCTCTAAGCTGGGGACGGAAGAGCACACCCTACGCGACAAATCGCAGGCGGTAGGCAGTAAAAAAGATAGTATAGACAGTGTGTTGAATGATTTTGGCAAAAATGGCTGCTTCTCAATCAGAAATGAATAGTCGCTAATTCGCCAATCGGATTCGATTGAATGCAGCCAGGAATGGCGCATTCCTGCGCATTACGAGTGTTCTTGACATGTTCTCGTTTCTGATTTAGACAGTACACGCCTTTCGCAGTGCGTTCCGGGCTCCTGACCACAAGGAGTCCGTGCATGACACGGCCAAAATCTCTCCAGGTACATGTCACCGTCGAGCTCGCTGAGCGGGTTCGTGCTGCAGCAAAGCGGCGCGATATCAGCGTCAGCGAATGGATCCGGTCGCTGCTTTCGCAGGCATGCGAAAATGACGATCTTGCATCGAAGCTCGAAACATCGGTCGACCGCATCAGCCGTCAATCAGTGTTCACGATGGTCGGCGTCGATGCCCTTCTCGCAGGGCATGCCGATCACAGTCTGCGTGAGCGAGCCCATCAGGCCTACGCGCGCAAATGCAAGGAACTGGGGCTCACCGCAAACGCCAGCGAGGGAGGTTCCGATGAAGCGTAACCTCGTCAACTTCACGCGCGGAAGTCAGCTGCTCGGACACTTCAGCTTCATGTTTGCAGCAGGTCTCAAGGGGCCGCTGATCATCGCCGCCATCGGCATTTCCTGGACTAGCTGGTGGACCATTTCGGCAGGGCTGAGCGATCACGAAGCCTACCTCGTCTGGATGCGAATTTATGCTGCCATCTACGGCTTCATGGAGTTCGATCCGGCGAAACAGGTCGCACTCGAAACGGGGTTTGGAGGAACCGTCCAGCTCCCCATCATCATGCTCGATGCCTATCCGCCGGTGATCAATGCCTGGGATCATTTGCTCGACTTGCTGGGCGATGCTTTGGTGCGTTCGGCCTTGCTTCTCGTGCCGGCCTTCGTGCTGTTCTACTGGTTCGCAGCGCGCTTCGGCAGCCGTTCGAAAGAGCGCAAACATGAGCGCGGGGCCATGCTCGTTACACTACCCGAACTGGTCGATGAACTGCGCGGGCACAACCAGCGCGAGCGCGCCCGTGAGCTCTCGAGCTCTATGGGTTGGAAATGGCATCTGTGTTCGCCCAGGGAACTGTCTGCGGCATTTCCATACCGGCCCTCGCATCTTGCGACGGTTGTCTATCCCTGGCGGCTTGAACAGAGTCACGCCATGCTCATCGGGACCACCGGCATGGGCAAGACAGTCGCCATGTCGGACATGATTGCCGAAGCCCGCGCCAAGGGACAGCGCTGCGTCGTGTTCGACCTCACCGGCGCTTTCATCGAACACTTCTACCAGGCCGACCGGGACATCATTCTGAACCCGCTAGACGCGCGCTGTCCGCAATGGAGCCTCTTCGACGAATGCCGAACCGAAGGTGAATTCTGGGCGGCAGCGGAAGCCCTCGTACCCCATGACGGGGGCGGGGAGGCGCAGTTCTGGGTTATCGCGGCGCGTGCCCTATTCGTCGAGTTCTGCCTCAAACTGGTGGCTGAAGGACGGGGCACCAATGCTGCGCTTGCCCGCGAACTGATGACCGCTGATCTCTCGCGGGTCCACGCAATGATGCGAGGCACGATCGCTGATCCCCTGACCGCTCCTGAAGCCGCGCGCATGGCGGAATCGATCCGGGCAGTGTTCAACGTGAACGCCAAGGCGCTGAAGCTCCTGCCCACTTCCGGGCGCCGCTTTTCGGTCCGCGACTGGATCGAGGAGGGCGCCCATGAAGACGAGGGCGCTAACGCCAAAAGAAGTGGCTCTATGGTCTTCATCTCGGCGCGCTACGTCGACATGAGCGTGTGCGCGCAGCTGCTCACGCTGTGGCTCGATACGGCGATGAATACGCTGATGACGATGCCGCGCACCAAGGACCTCAAATGCTGGTTCTTCATCGACGAGCTGGGCGCGCTTCACCGGCTCCCCGCTCTCGAGAAAGGCCTGCAGACAGCGCGCAATTTCGGCGGCGCAATCGTCACCGGCATCCATGCTTACGCCAAGCTCAAGGAGGTCTACGGTGAGAACATGGCGATGACGCTTGCATCGCTTGCCCGGACCAAATTGATCCTCGGTACGGCAGACCGCGAGACAGCTACCTGGTGTTCCGACTTCATCGGCCATCGCCAGGTTCGCGACATGGAAGAGGGCTACACCTATGGCTACAACAATGCTCGCGACGCCGTCAGCCTGACGCCGCGCAAGCATATCGAGCCTTTGCTGCTGCCCGACCAATTGATGAACCTGCCGCGCCTGTCAGGCTTCATCAAATTCCCGGATGGCTTTCCTGCAGCGCCGGTCCGTCTGAAGCCGATAGACCGGGAAAGAATCGCGCATGTTTTCGTCGGTCGGGCCAAGGATCGAGAGCCAATCCCGAAAGCCGAAGGCGAAACTGGGGGCGGCCAGACGTCTGCTTATCCGCCAACAAACCAGAGCGAACATCCTTCGTCGAACGATGACGGGGCAGGCAAGCCTGTCGTCCCAAAGCAAGGTACTCTTCCGCTTGAGCCGGTAGTTGAGGCGGATGCCAAGCGATCACGCCAGCAGGCGGCGACACGGGCAGAAAAGGACATTCCCGACGACCTCAGGAAGCCGTCAGGTAAGTCCGGTCATCCGCGAAAATCGTCGCCCGAAGAGCGCGCGGCAACGCCGCGCAATTCCCGTCCGCTGCTGCCGACGAATGCGGTGCTCCGCAAAGGCGATCATCCCGATGAGAAGGATCCATCGAATAGCAGGAAGGAGGGACGCCGAAGCGACTTGCCGCGTGCCAATCCGCCCTCGGATAAGCCGCAAGCCGTCGATCGGACAGCCCAGCGCCAGCGAGACGCAGAAGCCCGCAAGCTCATGCTCGAAGACGGCGTTCCCGAGCAGGATCAACCATCGCAGGAGGGGCCCGATCTCGGCGATTTTGAACTGTGACGCACGAGGCAGATGCCGCCTGGCGGAGTGAGACCTGATGCTCTCTGTAGCCAATGTCCGTACCGCCAGCGGCGCTGCCAACTACTTTGCCGCCGACAATTACTATACCCGCGCCGATGCCGAGAGATCTGGCCAGTGGCTTGGCAAAGGCGCGGAGACGCTGGGCCTGCGAGGCGTTATCGAAGCCTCGCAGTTCGAGGCCGTGCTCAAGGGCATGCTGCCCGACGGAAGCCGTGTCGGGAGCGATAACAGGGCGCATCGCGCCGGTACCGACCTCACATTTTCGATGCCCAAGAGTTGGTCCATCCTTGCCCTCGTCGGCGGCGACAGACGTATCCTCGATGCCTACGGCGCGGCCGTCCGCGAGACGCTGGCCTGGGCCGAGAAAAATCTCGCCGAAACCCGCATGGATGTCCGAGGCAAGGAACGGGTGGTCGCGACGCGCAATCTCGTGATCGGACTTTTCCAGCACGATACAAACCGTAATCAGGAGCCCAACGCGCACTTTCACGCCGTGGTTGCCAATGTCACCCGGGGACCCGATGGCAAGTGGCGAGCACTGAGGAATGACAAACTCTGGGAGCACAACACGCTGCTCAATTCCATGAACATGGCGCGTTTCCGCTTGGCCGTAGAAAAGCTCGGCTACCAGGTTGGCGAATTCGGCAAGCATGGCAATTTCGAAGCGGTGGGCGTCCCAAAACCCGTTCGTGACGCCTTCAGTTCGCGCCGCGCCGAGATTCTCGAGGCATACTCGACCATGGAGGCAAAAGGTCCGGCCGCATTGGATGCAGCCACATTGATGACCCGCGCGGATAAGGGACCAGTGGCGGACCGCCAGGCTCTCGTGAACCAATGGCGCGAGGCAGCGGCACAGTTGGGCTTTGATCCGAGGCTTGTCATTTCACAGGCCAATGCACGGGCCGCCACCGACATTGGCTCCGTCTCCGGAATTGGAAATTCAGTACGATCGATCGGCCAGCGCGCGCGCCTTTTGGCTGCGACCTTTGCGGAGCATCTGGGGCTACGTCAGGGCGACCCGCTTGTGCCTCGCGACATGGGGCGCCGGACGCCCGAGCAGATCGCGGCCGTTCATGCGGTCGCATCGGCGATCAGGCACTTGGGCGAGCGCGAGGCGGCCTTCTCGCGGACCGAGATATATCGCTCAGCGCTAGGCTTCGCCTTGCCCACAACTCTTGCCGATATCGAACACCGCGTCGACCAATTGCTGCACCAGGGCCACCTGCAGAAAGGCAAGGGTGCAGATCGCAATCTTGTCACAACCCGCGATGCGATCGGGCTCGAGCAGCGCATCATCGCCGCCGTCGAGCACGGACGCGGGCATGGAACTGCCGTGGTCGCAGCTGATGTGGCCGGAGGGCGGCTACAGGCGCTCTCTCAGCTCAAATATGGCCTGACCTTGAACCCTGGCCAGGAAGGGGCAGGGCGCCTGCTTCTCGCCTCGCACAACCGGATTGTCGCCATTCAGGGTGTGGCGGGTGCCGGCAAGAGTACCGTCCTCAAACCTGTGGCGGACATCTTGCGCGAGGAAGGCAGGTCCGTGCTCGGGCTCGCAGTCCAAAACACGCTCGTGCAGATGCTTGAACGTGACACCGGCATTCCCTCGATGACGGTCGCGCGCTTTCTACGCCAACATCAGGGCCTTCTGGAAGGAGCAGACCAGGCGAGGCTTGCCGAAGCTCGCGCGTCTCTCCGCGGTACCATGGTGCTACTCGACGAAGCCTCGATGGTCGGCAATGCCGACAAGGAAAAGCTGGTGCGCCTCGCCAATCTGCTTCAGCTCGACCGCTTCGCCAGCATAGGGGACAGGAAGCAATTGGGCGCTGTCGATGCGGGCAAACCCTTCGACGTCATGCAGAAGGCAGGCGTCGAAACCGCCACCATGAACACCAATCTCCGGGCCCGCGATAAGTCGTTGCGCGACGCTCAATATGCAGCGCAGGGCGGAAATATCGACGAGGCCTTGCGACATCTTGGCCCGCATGTTGTCGCGTCGGGCAATACAGCTGCCGTTGACGCCGCGGCGGCCTGGCTATCGCTTTCGCCTGCAGAGCGGGAGGTGACCGCCATATATGCGTCGGGTCGCAACTTGCGCGGACAGGTGAATGACGCCGTCCAGACTGGGCTCAAGGCCAATGGAGAATTGGGATCGGGTTCCTTGGGTCTCACTGTGCTGTCGCGCGTCAATCTGACGCGTGAGGAAATGCGCTATGCGCGCAGCTATGCGGCCGGCATGGTACTCGAAGTCGACCGCCGGCAAAGGGGGCAGGGGCTGCAGAAGGGCCGCTATGATGTGATCGAAACCGATCCGACCCGCGAACGCGTGATGCTGCAGAACGAGCGGGGCAAGCGCTTTGAATTCCGGCCGGGCCAGATGCGACCGCAGGGTGAGCAGGATCCCCTGCGCCTGTTTGAGGTTCGCCCACTCGAAATCCACGATGGTGATCGCATTCGCTGGACGGCGACCGATCACAAGCGCGGCCTGCTCAACGCCGATCAGGCGCGCATCGTGGCGGTTGATCCGAACGGTGTCACAGTGAAAACCTCGCTTGGCGCCGAACACCTGCTTGGTCTGGGCGACCCCATGCTCAAGCGTCTTGATCTCGCCTACGCGCTCAATGCGCACATGGCACAGGGTCTGACCTCCGACCGCGGGATCGCCGTCATGGATAGCCGCGAACGCAATCTTGCCAACCAGCAGACATTTCTCGTGACGATAACCCGCCTGCGCGATGGTCTGACCCTGTTTGTCGACAATGCGGGCAAGCTCGAAGCAGCTGTTGAGCGCAATCCAGGAATGAAGCGCTCGGCACTCGAAACGGTCAATCAGCTGCGGGATGCGGCAGCAATGGGCCAGGCGAAGGGCAAGGCGCCTGATCGTTCGCAAGAACCGGCCCGCGAGCCGCCCGAACTCGATCGCTCGCTCACCAAGCCCTTCGAAATCGGGATCTGACGTAGCTGCGATCCGAATGGGTCCATATGGCGCCGGTTGACTATGAGTTCTGTTTTTGTTCTCATTCCAAACATGTCCCGAATCGCCGATGAAATCCTGTTCACGCATATCGAAGTCGCGCTTGCAGTTGCGTCCGAAGCAACGCTTGTCGGGCTCGGCGCTGACGACCCGCGAACCCAGCGCAATGCTCGTCTCGATCTCGCGCGCCACCTGGTTGAACGCATGCAGGGTTTGGAGATCGAAGGCGAGGGGAATGCCAGCAGGAGCTCGCAGCCCACTCTCTTTCCAGGCGATCTCTCGCCGATGGGCTGACCAGCATTGAGATGTGGCTGAGGTAATATTGGCTTATTGCAGGCGCGTCGGGCGATCCTTCCCCATCAGCTCTGCAACGCGTTTGGCGATGGCTTTCCAAGTGGCGATGCCCGCCTCGTCCTCAATCAGTGCGAGCGCGCCGATCTGTTCGGCGACATGAAGCGGTGCATTCTCACCATGGGTTTTCAGGACCTGGTTGGCACAAGCCCAGAGTTCCCAATCGCTCAGCATCAGCCGAGACGTCCAACAAGGCCGAGGAAGAACGCGATCAAACCGTAGCCCACGACACCGCACGCCAAGAGAAGTTCGATATTGAATTTGGAGCGAGGAGGGCGGGGTTGCCCTGCTGGCCAGATATGATCGCAGATGAACTCGTTGAACCCGGCGCGGCGTCCGGAGACTTCCACTTCGCATCCGAGCAACCGGCGTGCTCCACGCCCGGTGTCGAGCTCCCACACCCCGCCGCCCGAATGGAGTTCAAGTCCGAAGGGGCCTTCGGCAAGACGGCCTGTCAGACAGAGTTCCGGGCCTAGCGGCATGCGGGCCCTTTCCAGTAGCGATCCCAACGCAGCACTGTGCGTGTCTGGATCATCGCGCAGGAGAGATCGGCTCCGTTCGGCAGTCGGCACCAGGCAGCCGTCCGGTTGCCGCCTGCCGAACCTTCCGACCGGCATGTCAATCTCGGTCCACGAACTACGACATGCCCTGTCGAGATGGTCCCGCGAGGGCCGCCAAGAAGATCGACAAGAGCGTTACGCGCTTCGATTGCCGACGCGTCGGGGCAGGGCTGGTTGGTTCGGCATGTTCCGTCCATTTCGCGTGCGGCGATCCCTGCAATGCGGACATGGGGGCCTTCGGCGCACCATATAGGCCCGTCGCCATCCCAGACATGCGTGGGTGTGCAGGTAAAGGTCTGGCCAGCAGCGACGATCGAGGCAGCGAGGAGGGCAAGCATTGGCGAGCTACCTAGCGAAGCGCGCGGCCGAACCAAAGCACGCGGCCGACAATATTGATCGTCCGCTTCTCCAGTCCGCGCCAACTGGGATAGGCCGGATTGTCGCTGAGCACCGAGACCCGCTTGCCTTGCGGCTCGATTGCGACCCGCTTGACGCTGAGCATGTCGTCCATGCGCAGCACATAGATCCCGTCGCGCAGCCGCGACTGCCCATCGTTGAGATCGACCATGACTTCATCGCCGTCATGCAGCGTTGGCTCCATCGAATCCCCGTGCACGGCGATGATCGAAAGGCTCGTCGCCTTGCTTGCGGTCAGACGGCGCAGCCACTTCTCGTCGAACCCGAACTGGGCGCATTTGGATTCCATTTCGGCCAAAGCGCCGTGCCCTGCCGAGGCCTCGACATCGAGAACCGGGACATGGACCAGTTCGACGACCGGGCCGGATCGCCGTTCGGGAGCGCCGAGGATCTTCTCGTCTACTCCGAAGAAGCGGGCGAGCACGGAGCGGTCCTGCTCGTCCAACTGCCGGGGACTGCCGCGGCGAATGTATTGCTGGATGTAGGCCGCGTTGCGTCCGAGAAGGCGGGAGATCGACGAGTAATTACATCCTCGTTGCTGGATCAGATCGTCCAGGGCTTTACGTGCATCTTCCATCGCTGCGGGTCCTATCGCATCCGTCTAGGAAATTCGATCCTAGACTCTAGGAAGCCTTCCTAATAAGAACATAACAAGAACACAAGCGGAAAGCGAGTCGAAGGCGATGGAGCTCCTGGACCAGATTGAGGGCTATTTGGCGCGAAGCGGTACGAAGGCCAGCATGTTTGGTAGGCTGGCCGTTGGGGACCCCCGGTTTGTTCAGGATCTTCGCGAAGGGCGCCGGCCGAGGCGCAAAACGCAGGAGCGGGTGAGGCAATTTCTGGCGGAAAGGGGCTGAGCTCCTACTGTCTGCTCTCGCCAACAAAACGGTCGTTGATCTGCCCAGATTGCACTGTTCGGAACCGTCAATCATTCAGGAGTTACGGACAATGGCAACGGAGCCGATTGCCATCCGGCTGACCTCGGGCGTCACGACAGCATCGTCAGACTGAGTAACGATTGAGGCGCACACGTACTTCGGCTGCCGGCAATCGGCAGCGCGGATGCGTCGAGATCGTCTTCAGCCCTGCATGCAACTGCGTATAGCCAAGCACTTCATGTTCCTCGAAGCGGTCGCATAGCCAGAGCAGGCCATGCGTTTCAACTCCGCTATCGGCCGCAAGGCGCCTCAGAGCACCATCGCCGGTCAGCAGTGCCCAACGCCGCTGCTCGGCAATCGCAAAGGCAAAGGTGTCGGGCGCGGATAGAACTGTGCGCTCCCGGCGTACGGCAATGGCACGCGTTAGTTCGGCAGGGTCAAGTTCTTGGATAATCAGACCGAGTGCAACCAATCGATCGCCTAGCTCCCCTCGCAGTTCGCGGTGAAACAGCAGATCGGGAACCGCGAATGCATAGGGCAGGCGAAAGAGGTCTTCGAGAAACCCGCCTCGTTCCAGATCGATAATCACAGAAGTATCCGAAACGAGGACGGGCAAAGGCTACACCATGTTCTGATCCAGTCGCGCATCGAGCTCGCGCACGGAAATGCCGAGCAGTTCCGCTGCCCGAGCCTCTCCAATTACTTGCTCTGCCAATGCTCTATAGCACAGCCGTTCGAACCGGCGAGGCTCCTCTTCTTCAGGTTCCATCCGCGCTGGCTCCTCATAAGGCGGCGAGCGCCAGCCCCGTTCGGCGAATATGCGGAACAGTTTTCCCAGCGACGCCTGGCTCAAGATGCCCACGTCCTTGCAGCGATAAGCCAGCGCCTGGATGCTCACGCCAAATCGTTCCTTGAGCGCAACCAGTTCGCCAATGCTGATTGACGATCGATGAGCGCCGACCTCTGAACGCAGCACATCGGCAGGCATCAGAAAGGCACCGGCAAAGCGATGCGCTGCCTTCTCTTCGTCGACACCGCCTTCGGGTGCCAGAACCATATGGCCAAGTTCATGTGCAAGATTGAATCTCTTGCGCTCGGACCACGAACTCTTTTTGATGACGATCACTCGTGAGGCAGCCCGGTCTTTGCGTCTAACCTTGGCGGCCAGCCCGTCGATCTCGTCGAGATCGAGCGACATCACCTTTATCCCGCGCTCTTCCAGCAGTTCCGACAGTTTGGGAATGGGATCATTGCCCAGCCCCCAGTCCTCGCGCACCGAGCGCGCCGCGTCTTCCGCATCCCGCAAATCTGCAACCGGATGCGGCGCGCTGCGCGGCTGCTCCCAATCGACGCTGCGCAGGTTGAGCATGTCCTCAACTGCCAGATAGCGTTCGAGCATATGGATCGTGCGCGCTTCGAGCTGGGCTTCCTCGCGCGCCGAAGCGATCGCCTTCTTGCGAAAGTCGACCCCTTCGAGCTCGAGTTCCTCTGCGCTCAGCAGATAATCGACCGACACGCCCAATGCATCGGCAAGCGCAATCAGCACACCCGAACCCGGCATGGCCTCGTCGCGCTCATATTTGCCGATGGCCTGGGCGGACACGCGGTTGTCGATCGCCTCAGCGAGCCCGCGCAGCGACAGGCCGGCGGCCGAGCGCGCCACCTTGAGCTTGCGTCCTATCATATCGACCTCCTGCGATGCAGTTTACAAACTGCCATATAGAAATATTTTTGTAAACCGAAACCCCTTGAAATGGTTTAATGCCATCCTAAATGTGCGATTATGAGGCCCAAGATATCGGGTTTGTAAACCGAAGCGCGATGAAACGCCCCGCAGCCGGGACCCGATACCGGCGCAACCGGCGAGCCAGCGCGCGAATGTTCAGGGAGTGCCCAAGATGGCATTGAGCAATACCGCGCTGCGCTATTACGACTGCAATGTGCTTCGCCTGCCGGCGGACAAGCGCAAGGAATATCACGAGCAGGTCGACCGTCTGGTCACGGAATTGTGCAAGTCGTTGCGCAACCGGACCGAGGTCAAGATCACCAAGGTCGTCAAGGCCGGTTCCTTCGCCAAATACACCATCCTGCGCAAGACTTCGGTCGACCCGGTTGATGTCGATGTCGTGGTCTATATCGCCGACATGGATGCGGACCAGGAAACTCTGCAAAGCCTCAACGACACGATCTACGAACTGCTGATCAAGCAATATCCGACCAAGTCGGTTGAAGACTTCGAAATCCAGCGCAAGGCCGCAACCGTCACCTTCGCTGGCACCGGCCTCAGCGTCGACATCGTGCCGGTGATCGAAGATCCCGACCGGCCCGGCTATGGCTGGCAGTTCGACCTTCAAACCGGCGATCCGGTCGAGACCTGCGCACCTGGCCAGATCAAGTTCGTGCGCGACCGCAAGGATGTGGACGGCGACTTTCGCACGCTCGTGCGCATGGCCAAGAAATGGCGCAACCACCATGGCATCACAAAGCTCAAATCCTTCACCATCGAACTGATCATGGCCCATGTGCTCGATACGCAGGGCACTGGCGGCAGCATCGACCAGCGCTTCCGCAATTTCCTGCTCTATATCGCCCAGTCGGGTCTCCTGGACGAGATCAGCTTTCCTGAAAACACCCTCCCGCTCGGCGAGTTCAACGACCCGGTGGTGATCCTCGATCCGGTGTCCAGCCAGAATAATGTGGCCAGCCGCCTGTCCGAGCAGGAACGGCGCGACATCGTCGCGGCCGCGAACGAGGCTTGGGAAACTGCCAGCTTCGCCTCTGCGGAAAACGACAATGAGGTCTGGAAAGAGATTTTCGGCCCGCGCTTCAAGACGGAGGACTGAGCCATGAGCCAGACCGCAACCAGAACCAGCACTTACACCACGGCCGATATCGAGAAGGTCGTCACCCGTGTGCGCTCCGACCTGATGATGATCGGTGACAGTACGGGCGCATGGCCCCCCGAAAAGGCGCGCCAATATGCGCACGACATCGAACTGCTCGCCAAGGAAGGCTATCTCAAATCCGTCGATGTTACCCTCTTCAGCGGCGACGCCGAAATCTGCGCCACGCGCTTCGAGGTCAATACCGACGCATCAAGCTGGACGTCGAGCCGCCCCGGCGGGGTTTTGTGGCCCCGTATCGCCAATTCCTACCTTCGCATCATCCTCTCCTATACGAGTGACTACGACGACGAAGCGCGGGCCAGAATGAAATCCAAGCTCGACATCAACTGGGTTAAGTCGACAGACGATACCAGCCACTGGATGCTGACCAACAAGGGTGGGCGAGACTATGCCAGCAACAGCTATGGCGTGCAGCGCAAGGACTGGGCCGCATGAGCGAACCAAGTCCCTTCGAGAACGAGACGGCGCTCCCCGACGAACTGCTGTTCGCGCGGGAGAAGACCCTGTTGGGCTTCAAGCCCCGCTTCGATAAAATTCATGACCAGCTGCGCCTGTTGCTCAACAGCGGCGAACTGCAGGCGTGGAACAAGAAGCATCACAAGGGCAAGCTTGCGGTGGCCGAGCTTGTCGCCGAACAATATCCGCTGGTGATATTTCATGGCGATATCGGCACCGGCAAGACCGCTATGGCTGAATGTATCGCCAATCGCCTTGTTGCCGAATCCCGCAGCGAGGATTCGATCCTTTTCAAGCTCAGCAACCGCGTTCGTGGCGGCGGCCTCGTCGGTGAAATGGGCACGCTCTTGGCCGATGCCTTCCACAAGGTCGCGCAATCGGCTGGCAAACATCGCCGCGCCATTCTGATCATCGACGAGGGCGACAGTCTTGGTGCCTCCCGCGCGCAGGATCACAGCCACCATGAAGACAAGGTGGCGGTCAACACGCTCATCCAAGGCGTTGATCGTCTGCGCGACTATGGCGGCCGCGTCGTTGTCTTCCTCTGCACCAACCGCCTCTCGGTCCTCGACCCGGCCCTGCACCGCCGCGCGGCGATCATCGAGGAATTCCGTCGACCGGACGCAGAGCAGCGCAAGGCGCTGTTCGAAATGGACCTCGGCGCACTTGAACTTGACGCGATACAACTTGAGGCACTTGTCAAGGCGACGGGCGAGCAGAACGATAACCCCGCCTGGACCTATTCGGACATTCGCACCCGTCTCTATCCCCGCGCCTTGTCCATGGCCTTTCCGGCGCAGGCGTTGAACTACGATCACCTGATCGAGGCAGCGCAGACCCTCAAGGCCTCGCCGGTTATGGAGGATCGGTGATGGCTCGCTTGCCGCTCGCCGGACGTCGCATCCACATTGCAGGCAGCATCAGCCCCGATCCGAAGATCGCAACCAAGGTCGATGTCGAAGCCGCGCGGCAGCTGGTCGAAGGCCTTGTCAGGACGCTGATCAAGCGCGGTGCCAACTTTCTCATTCCGATAGACGTCGACAAGCGCCGCGATGCCGACGCCATGCCCATCTGTTTCGACTGGCTAGTCTGGCAGACGCTACATGCCAATCTCGTTCGGCGCCCCGGCGACATTGCCGGCCCGCTCGCCATCGCTGTCCAGCACTACAAGACCGAAGACCAGATCCCCGAGGATCAGGCGGAGCTATGGGATCGGTTGCGCGATAGCCCGCTGGTCGAGATCGAAAACGCCGCGCAATGGAACATGAACAGCAAGCGGATGGAAATCCAGGCGCGATCAGGCGATATCTTGATTACGCTCGGTGGCGGTGAAGGAGTGCTCTATCTCGCCAATCTCTATCATGCCGCGGGCAAGCCAGTGATACCGCTCGATCTGCCTCTCACCACAGACCATGAAGGGGCACGCCAGCTCTATCGGTTCGGGCTGCAGCCCGCTCAAGCCGAACGTCTGTTCCGCACAAATGACGACCAAAATTCGCATGCCTGGCTCAATCGCATCCGCTTCCCGGCACGGCAGAAAGTCGACGAGCGAGTTAATCAGCTCATCGAACTGCTCGAAGCATTGGAGCCACCGCGGGCCTTCGCTGTCCGGCTGCTCAATGACAAGCACCCGGACTATCGCCCGGTCGAAGACCATTTTGAGACCGTCGTTCGCCCGATCATCGAGGGCGAATTGGGCTATCGTCTTGTCGTGATCGATGGCGAACAGGCCTTCGACTATCCTCGCGTCGACCAGGAGATTTTCGAAAAGCTTCATCGTAGCAGAGTGGTACTGGCCGACATCACCGGCGGGCGCCCCAATTGCTTTCTTGAACTCGGCTATGCTTTCGGGCGCGCGCTACCGACGATGGTGATGGGACGTGCTGGCACGGACTTGCCTTTCGACATTACGACCTTTTCTGGCCTCCTTTGGGATGACAGTTTATCGCTGAAGGAGCGTCGGGATGCGTTTCGAACTCACTGGCAGGCGATCCGCAATCGTCCGCCCCTGGTCTCCCCGGAGCCTTTGATCTGATGACTGTGTTCGAGGAGATATTCATCTCGGTCGATGTTGAGACATCGGGGCCGATCCCCGGTGAATTCAGTCTACTGTCGATTGGTGCATGCGCCGTCGATAGACCCGATCAGCGTTTCGAATGCCTACTGAAGCCGATCACAGACCGGGCCGATCCCAAGGCGCTTGAGGTCAGTGGCTTGTCGCTGGAGATCCTGCAACACACCGGGCTCGAACCCGTCCAAGCTATGGAGCGCTTCGAGATCTGGGTTGGCCAGATGGTCGGAGAGACTGGCACCCCCGTATTTGTCGGCTTCAACGCGCCCTTCGACTGGTCCTTCGTGAACTACTATTTTCACCGTTTTCTTCGCCGAAATCCGTTCGGCTTCACCGCTCTCGACATCAAGGCCTACTACATGGGATCTGCCGGAACGAGCTGGGAGGCGACGCGCTCAAGCAAGATGCGCAAGCAGTTGGGTGCAGCCCTGGAAGGCGATCACGATCCGCTCAACGATGCACTCGCACAGGCGGAACTCTTCCGTTTGGCGCGCACGAAGAGGTGACACAACCAGATGTCATTGCGGGTGATACGAACGTGCGTGGTCAGGAGTAACTCTGCGAACAGAAAATCAGCGTGACCTCTCATCCGCAAAATGGCAGGCAGTAAGGATGTCGATTGTCTGGAAAATCATCCGCATTATCGCGCTTTACGTCGTCTCTTTCTTTGTTTGCGTAATAATCGCGGCAATTGCATTGGACAGTCTACCCGATGCGCTTGAAGCATTGTTTGCACTCCTCGCGCCGATTGCTTTCATCTGGTGGTACGAAAAGCGTCGCGCAACCAAAATCTCAGAGCGGGAGGTACTCGCAAATAGCCCTGTCCCGCTGGGGAGAGAAGACGAACAACTGAGCCAACCCGGAGCATACCAGCCGCGACAGAATAATGCCGAGCTTATCCGGGCCGGGCAGCAAGCGAGAGCCGAACTTGAAGCGGCGGCGGAGCGAAGGACCGCTGAAAAGCAGACCCGGCAAAGCCAAGCGAACCAATTTCTAAATCAGCATTCGAAGCCCAAAAAGCCGAAGGAAAAGCCACTGGCAAGGTCGCAAGGTTGGGTGCGCAAAGGGCAAGCCGTCACCATTGCAGATCGCACCATCGATGGGATGGTTTACGTCGGCACCCCTCCACGGATTGGCTCCTCATACTATGGTGAGAGTTGTCGAGCGTATATCGATCCATCGTTATCCGTCGCGCGGTCCGGGTCGGACAAGAATGGCGATAACATGTCATATTGGCCGGGGTACTCGAGCATTCCTGCCGTGTGCAGGGCCACCTATCTCGACTGGCTGGCTGGTGGTCGCCAAGATGGGACGATCAATCCCGGCTACATGTTTCTGTTCTTCTATGGTCTGGAGCGCAGATTTCTGGTCGATCAACCACCCGACGACGAGAAGCAGGAAATAGTTGCAGAGGTTGAACGGCTGAAAGTTCTTTTCGCCGATAACTACTCCGCCCAAAGGTATCTCGGTGAGTTCCTCGACATCGCGCGTATCATGGCGATGGGCGGCATCTCCTTAGACGATGCGACACTCAAGCAGGCGATCCTTGAGAACCGTAGCTGGGACTTGCCATTTTCGCTGAAGTTCGCGCTCGGCGGCATGATCGCCGAAGGCAAAGCCTTCGATGCCGAATGGCTGCATCTCTGGCTGCATTGCCACCCAGAGCGACGCCTTCGCACTCCAGCCGAGCGTTGCGGTGACGAATTCAAGGCACTTTTCAAATTGAAGTTCGACGCGCTTTATCCTGATGGCTTGAAAGTTCGAACGCCTCGCAAGCTTCTGAAAATGGACTATCGTGCTGCATCCAGCGAGTTCAATTGCTCGGTCAATCTCACGGCGGGAGATGGCGGAGATGTGGCGATCCCCGACGTTACTGATTTGCGGTCGCCAGTGCAGAAGGCGCAGAAAATCGCAGATGAGGCTATGGATGAACTCGACAAGTTCAGCCGGTATCTTGGACGAAATCCAGATGGCCGTGGGAGCATTGAAGCACAGGCGCTGCTACCTGCTGAGCTTTGGGGTCTGTTCCCGTCAGAAGAGTTGGAAGAACTCAAGGACTGGGCGCGCGAACAAGTAGCCGCAGGCGGGTTGGTCCCAGCACTTGATGTGATCTCGCGCCTGGAAGGAGAAACGCGGGAGAAGCTCGGCAAGCGGAACTTGACTGGCGCAGCAGATGCACTCGCCCGGATCGGCTTCGGCATGGCTCCCGACCCAAGATTTTCACTGCGTGGACCGAAGATCGACGAACCCGTTGTGATCTTCGAACTCGGCGAGCCGGTCGAACAGCTTGAAGACGTCTCCCCGGCCTATCGAACCGAATTGTTCGAACTAGCGCTGGCGACCTTCGTGGCACATGCCGATAGTAAGATCGTGGAAGCAGAGCGCCGAGCCCTCCGCAACAAGGTCGAGGCAACTAAAGGGCTGACAGAGCTAGAACGAAAGCGACTTCACGCCAACCTCGAATGGTATCTCGATGTTCCGCCGGACATGTCATGGCTGCGCAGTAAGCTGAAAGATGCAGATGCAGAGCATCATCTCGCTTTGCGCGCGGCAGTTGTCGCGATTGCCCATGCTGATGGCGTTATTCAGTCCGATGAAGTCGCCAGTATTGAGAAAATTTACAAGGCATTAGGAATCGATGCTGGCCTCGTCTACGCTGACCTTCATGCCGGAGACGTTGCCGATGGCCCTGTCCGGGTCAAGGCCGCCGAAGCGGAGGTCCCCGGCGAACAAATCCCCGATGAACCAAAGGCAAAGGCGGCCTCCCTCGATGCGGCGCGTATTGCCGCTATTCGAAATGACACCGAGCGCGTTTCAAGCGTACTGGGCGAGATTTTTTCGACCGACGAAGACGTGAGCGACGAGGCCACCGCAGCACATGCTTTTCCATCATCAATGGCTGGCCTCGATCCCAAGCACGCGATGCTTGTGGAGCAGATAATCCAGCGCGAACACTGGACTGACGAAGAGTTTGACGAGATCGCCGGTAAGCAAGGGCTCATGCCCTCTGGCGCGCTTGAGGTAGTCAATGAGTGGGCTTTCGATAAGTTCGATGAAGCATTGCTCGATGAATATGACGGATATGACGTATCGCCGGACATAGCTGATACGTTGAGAGCCGAGATGGCGAAGGGGGATTAATTCATGTCGAGACTGAAGCCGCGCGAACGCGACGCTATTGTTCAGGCGCTACGCGCGGGTGTTGTTCCCAAATTGGGGCTTCGGCACATCCAAGTCGGACGAGCGCGTGAGATCGAAGAACTCGTCAAGGACATGGACCGGATCGCCGATGGCGGTTCAGCCATTCGTTTCATCATCGGCGAGTATGGCTCCGGCAAGACCTTCTTCATGAACCTGATCCGGCTTGTGGCGCTCGAAAAGGGATTGGTCGTCATGTTTGCCGACCTTGCTCCGGATCGACGCATCCATGCGACTGGCGGGCAAGCACGGGGCCTCTACGCGGAGATGGCGCGAAATCTTGCCACCCGGACCAAGCCAGATGGTGGTGCATTGTCGAATGTTGTCGAACGCTTTGTCAGCCAGGCCCAGCACGATGCCGAGGCGCAAGAACAATCGACAGATGACATCATTCGCCAGCGCCTTGCCCATTTCGAGGAGCTGACAGGAGGCTTCGACTTCGCGCAGGTGATCCGCCGGTATTGGGAGGGACATGAAACCGGCGATGAAGAACTGAAATCGGCAGCAATTCGATGGCTGCGCGGCGAATTTGCGACCAAGACCGATGCTCGCAAGGCTCTCGGTGTTCGCACCATCGTCAATGACGCCAGCGTCTACGACCACCTCAAACTGATGTCGGCATTTGTCTGTGAAGCGGGCTACAAGGGCCTGCTCGTTGGCCTGGACGAGATGGTCAACCTTTACAAGCTGACTTCATCGCAAGCCCGCAATGCCAACTATGAGCAAATCCTGCGCATCCTGAACGACGTTCTGCAAGGGAGCGCGGAGAACCTTGGGTTCCTCATGGGAGGAACGCCGGAATTCCTCATGAACACGCGGCGCGGCCTCTACAGCTATGAGGCCCTCCAATCTCGCCTCGCAGAGAACACCTTTGCGCGTGACGGACTGGTCGATCTCTCCGGACCGGTCATTCGACTGGCCAGCCTTACGCCCGAGGACCTTTTCGTGCTTTTGGCCAACATTCGCGCCGTCATGCAGGGCGATGAAGCAATCCTGCCAGACCACGCCTTGGAAGCGTTCATGGCACACTGCTCGGACAGGATCGGGGAAGCCTATTTCAGAACCCCCCGGAACACGGTCACGGCTTTCGTGAATCTTTTGGCGGTGCTCGAACAAAACCCCGGCGTCGAATGGTCGGACCTCATCGAAGAACTCGACGTGGCGGAGGATTCTGGTGACGACATGAGCGACGTGGATGAGAGCGTTGGCGCTGTTCCCGAGAGTGACGAGCTAGCCAGCTTCCGACTGTGAGCACGGCGTTCGACAAGCTAGCTCGACCGATCCAGAAATGGATTCGTCAGCAAGGCTGGAAGGAACTGCGCGATATTCAGGCGCGCGCAACGCACGTGCTTATGGACGGCAATCGCGACCTGATTGTCGCTGCCAGCACCGCCGGAGGCAAGACTGAAGCCGCATTTCTCCCGCTACTGTCCCAGGTGCTCGATGAACCCAGTGAGAACTCCGGATTTGATGTTCTGTATGTCGCACCGCTGAAGGCGCTCATCACCGACCAAGCGCGGCGACTTGAAGACATCTGTCGCGATACAGACTTGCCTATTACACCGTGGCATGGCGACGTTTCGTCATCGGTGAAGGCTAAGGCAACCAAACGACCGAAGGGCGTGCTGCTAATCACCCCGGAGTCACTTGAAGCGCTATTCATTCGACGCGGATTGGAGATTCCGAGGCTATTTGGCGCGACGCGCGCAGTCATTCTCGATGAATTGCATTCGGTCCTCGACAGTGAGCGCGGTATCCAGATGCGTTCGCTTCTCACGCGTCTCGAAATTGCTCTCAAGAGACCTATTCGCCGGGTCGGTTTGTCGGCCACACTCGGAGATATGGAGCTGGCAAAGGCCTATCTTCGTCCTGACAGCCCTGGCGAAGTCGAGCAGGTCATTGCCGAGGGCGGATCAGCCGAATTGCAGCTCCAGCTGCGCGGCTACGTTGCTGGCGACAAGGACGACGATGGCCCTTCCGCGACGGATGCCATTGCTCAGCATCTATTCGAACACCTGAGAGGCAGCGACAATCTTGTTTTCGGCGGAGCGCGTCAGGCAGTTGAAATCTACTCAGATCGATTGCGCGCACTTTGCGAAAAGGAACACCTGCCGCAGGAGTTTTACCCTCACCACGCCAGCCTATCGCGCGAGCATCGAGACTTCGTCGAACGCCGTCTGAAAGATGGTACTGCGCCAACGACCGCTGTCTGTACGTCCACGTTGGAATTGGGAATCGACATTGGCGATGTGACCTCTGTCGGCCAGATCGGCGCACCGTTCAGCGTAGCTTCGCTCAGGCAAAGGCTTGGCCGATCAGGACGGCGACCGGGAAAGCCAGCCATTCTTCGGCAATACGCCGTTGAGGCGAAGCTCACGTCTACTAGTAATTTTTCGGACCGTCTTCGCCTTGGCATGGTGCGCGCCATTGCGATGATCGAATTGCTACTGGAAGGCTGGTGCGAACCGCCGCAACGCGAGGCACTACACCTCTCGACCCTTGTCCACCAAATTCTGTCAGTGATTGCCGAGCGTGGGGGAATTCGAGCGCAACATCTATACGGAATACTCTGCCAGAACGGACCGTTTCGTCAGGTCGATATTCAACTCTTTCTGGAGGTGTTGCGGGCGCTCGGGCATCCAGAGACGGCGCTCATCGAGCAAGCTAGTGATGGACTACTGCTGCTCGGCGCAATGGGCGAAAAATTGGTCGGGCATTACAGCTTCTATGCCGTATTCCAGACGCCGGAGGAATACCGGCTGATTACGAGCAGCAAGGAGCTCGGAACACTTCCCATCGACAACATGATCGCGCCCGGGATGCTTCTCATTTTTTCGGGCAGGCGCTGGCTGGTGCAGGAAGTTCTCGACCGGGATCGTGTCATCATGGTTGTACCGGCGAAAGCCGGAGTGCCGCCCATCTTTGGGGGTGATCCTGGCAACATCCACGACCGGGTGATCGAGCGAATGTTCAATGTTCTGGAGGGAAAAAAGCGCCCGATCTATCTTGATGCGACTGCGCTGGAGCTACTAGACGAGGCACGCAGCAGCTACAGCCAGATGCAATTTGACCCCGGAAGGATTGCGCAGCTCAGCGACAACGCTGCTGTCATAGCGACGAAAACGGGTTCCGTTCGGACAACAACCTTGGCACTCGCCCTTCGCGCGAACGGCTTCACCGTGCAGACACACGACGGGTTTCTCGAAGTGTTCGGGAAGGATGAAAGCCCGCAGTTGATCGACGCACTTTCGACCCTGGCAGATGGCAAAGAGGTGGACCTATTTGCGCATTCGCCGAACCTGTTGTTTGAGAAATTCCATCCTTACTTGACCGAGGATTTGCTGCAAAAAGATGCGCTGTCAGCACGCTTGGACGCGAATAGCTTAACCGACCTTTGTCGTTCGATCAAAGGGAACGGATAGCTACAGCATTGCCTTATACCTTTTCCCTTTTGTCTAAGCGGGATCCCGGACATCGTAGCCAATGACGTTGAAGGGAGTGGAGGCTGCGAAAATGGTCATCGCAAGACGGTGCGACGATTTTTTCTGTCATTGATCGCTTGTTTCCGATATGTTCTGAGGAGAAGTGAGATGAATGCGATCATGGCCAAATTCGATATCGACGCAACCGAGCAACAGCGCTCCCAAAGTTGGGAGGGCTTCTCGGAACTCGATCAGGCGATCCGCGATAATCGGCTGATGGAGTATCGGATCAAGAAGTCCTGGGCCGATCCTTGGGGCCGGAAGCTCACTATCACGGTCCTGCTTGTGATTGCCGCAGGTTTTGCGTACTTGGCTGGAGCATCAGCCGGGCTCTGGTGAGCCCATCTGTCACCATTCCTTCACCTCATCGGCCGACTCCGCGCTCGCACCCTGTGCGCCCTTGGTAATCGCATCGAGGCGCCCTCTGGATCCGCGGATCCGTTGGCGACCGGCATCCTGCGCGCGCAACACTTCGTCGTGAACAGTGCCTGGGTCCACCTGCGGCACGTTTCCTGCGCGCCCTCCGCCGATTTGGGCACGACCGCGGACAGATCCCGGTCCTGAGACTGCCGGGGGAGAGATTGGTTGCCCTGGCGTCAGTAAGAGCCTGTCCTTGATCCCGTCGCGCAGTTGTTCCGCGTAGCTTTCGATGAATTTGCCCTGCAGCGCCTGACCTTCCGGGCTGAGCTGGAAGGTCAGGTCATCAAACCGGACATTGCCGTAGAAGTCGCGATTGCGCTCGATCTCGACCAATCCCCACTCGCGGTAGGCCTGAGACACGTTTAGGCTGCCTGCGGCACTGTTGCCTTGGAAGAACGATGCCTGGCTTTCAAGGCGATTTGCCAGTTCCTCAGCCCGCCGCGCTTCGCGGCTGAAACTCTGTGCCTCGGTTAGCGAAGTATTCATGCCGCTCGCGGTCGACGAAATCGAGGAACTCGACGACGTGCTGACGCTACGAACAAATCCATCGCGTGTGGTCGACCAGTTCCGACTGTCCGACATTTGCGCGAGGCTGCCGAAGATTCGAGAGCGATCCTCAGATGCGATGCCGATGTCGCTATCGGTCCAAGTGCGGGTACCGCCTCCTTTCAATCCGACATTGGCAGACGCCACGCCGTTCGTGACACCAGCGCTGGCGCCGGCTTCGCCCCCAAGGAACCAAGCGGTCGAAATGTCGTCAGCAGCCCTTCGTGAGAGGCCGAACTGGCGCTGTAGGTTGGTGGATGCCTGGTCGACCTCGTTGAAGGCGGTCTGGATGCTATCGGAGTTGGATGTGCCGGTCGCGCTCTCGAAAGCCGATCCGCGGCTGAATTGGCTTCGCAGCTCGCGGAACCTCGTGACGGCGCTGGTGGTCGATTCCGTCGCAATGTTCGCATAGCTCTCGCTGTTCGAGCGGGCTTGCGATGCCATCGTCGACAGGCGCGAGGTGAACTCCTGTCCGAGGCTGGGCGTGAAGGGATAGCTTGAGTTCGGAAGCTGGTCATAGCTGGCTTCGGGGAAACTCGTCGTCATCGAGCCCGTATCGCTGAATGTCCGGGTCTGCGCCGCGCCATAGGTAAAGCTTGGCGCGATCGTCCCTTGTGCGAACTGGCGCGTCAGAACGCTCGAATTCTCGAAGCTCGTATTGCCCAGCGAGACGTTGCCCGTGCTTGCCTCGCGCGCCGCTTCCTCGGCCGCATTCTGGCTTGGATTGAGGTAGCTGGTCGCATGATGTGAAATTGCCATGGCGCCCTTGGCAACGCCGCCGGCCAGAAACGGCACCGAGGCGATGAGATAGCCTGCGAGCAGCCCGATATCGCCGTTCACATCGGCCATGCCGGTGAAGCTCGCGAGGCTCAGGCCATTGCTTCCAGCAACCGCGCTCATGTCCGTGGCCCCCTTGTACATCAGCATCATGTGCAGGATTACGAACAGCGGTCCCCATGCCGCCAGGTAGAAGAAGCCCGTCACATAGCCTTTGAGTGCCAGCGGCCCGGTCTTGGGCAGCAGGAACAAGGGGAAGAGGACAGGAAACAGGGCGTAGAAAAGCACGGTCAGCACGACATTGAGGAGCGGCACCCACTTCATCGCGTTGCTGGCAATCGAGCCATAGGTCCGCTCGGTCTGAATATCCGCACGCGTCTGGGCGTAGACGTCGACGTTGCCTGCGCCGCTCGTTGCCGCCATTGAATGCATGGCTTGGCTCATCGCGTTGATCGTCAGCGTCTGCTTGAAGATCTCGGTCGCATTGGCCGAGACCCCGGTGAGGTACTGGTAAGCCACCGGCAGGTCAGCAAAAAGCTTGGCCTTGGCGAGGGCGGCGGTCTGGTTGGGATAGAGCTGGCGTCCGAAGACCGTCCCCATGCCGTCGATCAGTCCGGCCCACTGCGCGTTCAGCGCATCATAGGCTTCGCGGCAGGTGATGATATTCGAAGTCACCTGACCGGTCCCAGTGTCGCGGGTCAGGAAGCGCTGGGCCCGCGCCTGACTGCCGGGCGCAATGGTCGTCCAGATGTCGCTGGTCTCGGCGAGCTCCTTCATCGAATAGCGGCCAAGCAGCACGTCGTAGAAGACGCATTGCCGGAAGTGCTCGTCGAGATTGGCCGCAAATTCCGGGTCGGAAATGCGCAAGGACCGCGTAGCATCGTAGAGCCGCGCGCCGTAGATCATGCCGTTCTTCGAGTAGTTGAGATCGCCCGGCAGCCCGAACACCACCTCGGCCGAGCCGGTCAGGTAGTCGCCTACCTGGCTCGTGAAGCTCGCCATCAGCGCAAGCCCCAGCGGCACATTGCTGACATTGGCGGGAGCGAGACTGGGGTTAAGCCGGTCGGTCACATGGACGTCGAGCCGCGGCACCATCAGGCACGAATAGATCAGCGTCGCGCCAAGGAACCAGTTGATCCAGGCCCGCCAGTCCTGATTGAACGCCAGCGTGATGGCGGACAGGCCAAGCCCCATGACCATGACGACCTGAAGGAGGCTCTTGTAGCCCCCATTTCCCGTCCAGGCGGCGACCGCCTGGAAAACATTGACCAGGTAGTCGCCGCCGCCAACTGTGAAAATCTCGACCATGATGCTGGGCTCCCGCCGCTTTCGGCGCGCTGAAAGGGATCAGTGGGTAAGGGCGCGCGACTGCACACCGCGCGACCAGTCGAGCGAGGCGGCCATGCCCGGCGACATCGATGCGGCGAGCACGTTCTCGATGAACGCGGTTTTCTCGATGATCTGCATGATGGCATTGACCTTCAGATGCGTGTTCGCCTGCCTGTCGGCGAGTGCCTGCCGGACGACATTTACCTGGCCCTGCCACATCGCGATCTTGGCCTCGTCCGCGCCGATGAAGCTCGACATTGAGCGGCCCGCTTCGCTGACGATCCGGTCGAGGACGGCGAAGAGAAGATCGACGCTCGCGATCTCCGCCAGTGTCTCGCGATCGTCGGTTGGCATGCCGCGGCCATAGGCCGCCTGGACCGTGAGGATCTTGTAGAGCGGGATCGAAGCGACCTGGAGCAGCTCTTTCTGTGCATCGGTGATCGCGGTATCCTCATGGATCGCCTGGACCATACCGGCAATCAGGGCTGCAACCCGCGGCCGCAGCGCCTTGGACGCGGGAAGGCTGAGCGACTTGAAGCCTGGATCGAGGCACTTGTCCGGCTCGTCGCAATCGAAGATCAGGACGTTCCCGTTGCTCGTCCCATCGAGTAGTGAGGTGACCAGCGTCGAGGACGCTTCCCCGACGATCGGCACGAACTTGCCAGGCTCGTCGTCCTTGGGCGGGACGTAGATGATCGTCCCCAGCAGTGTCATTGCATATTCGGCGAGTTCCTCGTCGAAGGTGCCATTCGGTGAAAAGAACGCGGACTTCTTGAGGATCGTCCAGGTGTAGTTTCTCGCCACGGCGGGATTGACGTCGTCATATTTGCCCGAGCCCTGCGCCGTCGTGCTCGACCGCTGGCCCTTGGTGCCGCACCCGTGCTTGGCGGCTGCATAGTCGGTGAAGATGCCTTCCGAATTGCCGATCGCCTCGCAGATCGCCTTGTCGGCCAGATCGCCCTTGGGCCAGATGCCGCCCACCAGCCCCTGCGCCATTTCGCAGGAGTTGATGTTGAGGTTGTTCATGAGCTGAGCCTTCTGACTGAACTCCTGCATGATCTTCGAACATTCCGGGCAGACCGTGTCGATCGCCAGGCTGAAAGCGAAGCCAACTGCATTGTTGGCGACAGCCTTCAGCATTGCGACGATCTCGCTCGCGTTGATGAAGCTGAAGGATCCGGCAAAGATGTCGATACCGCCGCAGCCCGCACGGGCGCGCGGCAGCTGCAGATTGGCGATGTTGGTCGTCTTCTGCGGGAAGCGCGTCCAGACATTGCCGAGGCTGTAATAGCCTGCCGACTGTCCCTGAAACGCGGTCGGCCCATTGACGTTGGCGGCGCCGCCAACATCATTGAGGAACGAGTCCATCGAACTGCCGACATCGGCCGATGCGCTGGTCAGGGGCAGGGTGGCCGCGAGGATCGCGGCGACGGCACGTTTCATCCTAGTAGTCACGTCCGGCTTCCTTCGATGTGAGGAGGTAAATGCGGTCCTGAAGCTCGTCGGCGCTCATCACGCCGTAGCCGATCGGGATGGGTTGGCCCTTGGCGGCATCCCACAGCACGACCGCCGGCGTGACCTTAGGCTCAAGCCCCATGCGGCTGCGCTGGTTGGTCTCGACCGTGTAGTTCGGGAAATGGCGCGAGGGGCCGCCGTCGGTCGAAATCGCGCGCACCGTGATGTGCCAGGTCGACGCAACGCTCTGGACGATCGGCGACATGACTTCGCAGGCGCCGCAGCTCTGGGCGAAGAAGTAGAACAGCCCGTAGCGTTCGGACAGCTGCGCCATCACCGCATTGCGCTCGGCATTGCGCGAGTCTTGCCACTGGCGCTTGCCGAGCGTCGAGACTGGACGCTGGAGCGTATAGTCGAGGTCAGGATCCTGCCAGATTGCCCGCTGCCATACATCGCTGAACAGCGATGCCCGGTCGAGCTGGGCGCGCTGAAAGCGGATATAGGCCGTCACATTGGCCGGCGTCGGTTCAAGGATCGCCTTGGCTTTCAGTTCGCGCAGGTTTGCGGTGATGGCATCGAGCTGGCTCGTCGCACTCGGAGCGGGCTCGGAGGCATCCTCCTGCACTTCGGGCGGCCTGGGCCTGGCGCAATAGAACCAGTACCCAAGGCGCCGCTCCTCGCAGTAGAAGCTGTCCTGGCTGTCGCTGGTCGTGACCAGCGGCGGTTCCTGCCCGCGGGCCGGAGCACTGAGCGCGGGCGCAACGGCGGTGAGCGAGAGGCAGGCGGCAAGCAGCCGCCGGGCGGCCTTATTGGCTGGCGCGGGCATAATAGTCCTCGATTTTCTGCTGGATTTCGGTGGCGGCCTGGAGCTCGTCGGGCAGGCGCGCGGCGTCGGTGAATTCGGCGTAGACCTCGCTGAAATCCATCTTCGAAAGATCGAGCCGCGAGAACTCGTCGATGGTGAAGCCAAGGCACTGCTCGGTCTTGGGCTTGCCCCAGGGCTTGTTCAGTTGCTGGCGGCCCTGTTCCTGCAGGATCCGCGAAAGCTTGGATTCAAAGCAGCAATAGACCTTCTTCTTGGTGAGGCAGACGCCCAGGAAGCTGTCCGAGCAATAGGTCCCGACATAGGCGCACAGACCTTGCGCATCGCGCTGGTGAAGCAGCATTTCCTCGCGGCTGCAGCCGAGCGCGACAAGCAGCTGGATACCCGGAATGAGCGGGAAACCCTTGCCCTTGCAGCAATTGAGCACGCCGAAGACCTTGGACGAGCAGGTGTTGCGCGTACCCTTGAACAGGGTGAGCGTGTCGGGATCGAACTCGCGCCGTGCCTGGTCCATCGCGTTGAGCGCGACAACCGCGTCCTTGAACTCGTCATTGGCCTCGCGCTCGATCGTCTCGCACGAGCCATCGATGCAATAGACGTCGCCGTCGCAGATGAACTGGCTGGTATCGGCAGGCTGGTCCGGGACAGGGCAGTCGTAGACCCGCTCCCAGGTTCGACAGGGCTCACCCGAAAGGCAGTCTTCGCGCACCAGCGAGCAGCCGGGCGTGCTTTCCAGCGTCTGGCAGTCCTGAGCTTGCGTAAATTGGGCGCAGGTATAGCTGCGCGACCACGCCCAGCAGGGCTGGGTGACCGCGATGCCGTCGACGATCCGGGTGACGGGATCGCTGTCGGTGCAGGTCTCGGTGTCCTGCTGGCATGAATTGTCCGCGTCAAGGCCCGCGCACTGGCTTTCATCGCGGCTCGTCGTGACGACGTTCTCGCCGGTCACGGTGTAGGGCGTCGCGCCATCGACAGGTGCAGTGCAGCTCAAGAGATCGACGCGCAGGTCGCCCGAGTTGCAGCCCCAGTAGATGCCGAGATAGGGATCGCACAGATTGATCGGATAGGACTGCGTGACCGTGCACTGCGGCGCCGGGTAGCGATTGCAATTGTAGATCGACGCCGGATCGACGCCGCTCCCGCCGACGCAGTAGTAGCCATAGACCTGCCGCTGCTCGATCGTGGCATTCAGCGTCACCGGGCAGCTTCTGGTCTCCTGGGTCGCGGTATAGCCGACGTTGCAGGTCGCCATGTAGCGCGCTGCAGTGCCGGTTCCCGGAGGCAGGGGGACGCAGCGGCCCTGGCTCCCGCTGATGCTCATGCCGCTCGTGTAGGAGAGCGGATCGTCGTTGATGACATTGCTGCGCGCGACAACCGCGTCGAGGTCCTGGGGCGGGAACTGCGCACGGCGATCCATGGAATCGCGCATGGTCCGGTAGCCAGTGTTCGCCGTTGCCTGGCTCGCGGCTTCACGCGCCATCCGGTCGGGATCATCGAAATAGCCCGACTGGTTCGGCACTCCCCCGAAATTGGGAATGCGGTTTGCATCCGGGTCGGTTGTCGCCGCGCTCTGCGCTGCGGCCGCCTGGTCGCGCCCGAACGCCTTGCCGTCAGCCTTGGCGGCATCGGTTGTGGTCTGGGCCGAGACGCTTGCCGGCAGACAGGCGCAGGCGAGGCAGAAAAGGGGGAGGAGAAGCCGCTTCATGGGTCACTCCGTTGCAGGCGGGCAAGATGCTGGGATGCGAGAAGGGCGCCGGGGCCACCGCCTTGGGCGAAGGTTTCGAGCGCATAGGACACGCTGACATTACCGCTCATCCGGTCGTGGGGCGGAACCTGGGTCCGGCAATCGAAGCCATCGCAGAGATCGAAATCGCTGCTGGTCACCACATAGGTCGGGACCGCCTCGATCCCGAAGGCGCGAAACAGGCGCGGATCGATGCCGACCGCGTCGAGCTTGCCGCCGTCCCCTGCGACTTTCGCGAGCGCCGCAGTCAGGGTCTTGGCGCTGCCTCCTGGCAGCCCGCGAAGCACGACCACACCGCCTGCGCGGGCGACGTCGTCCGCCATGGCGCGCAAGGCTGCCGGCGGCATCGAGAGCGAAGCGAAGGCGATGAAGCGGGGTGCTTCACCCAAGCCCTCGCTGGCCATGGTGCCCGCGTCGGCCACCATCTTGTCGAAGTCGAAGACGTCCTCACTTTCTGGCCGCGCGGTTCTTGCCGCCTGCTCGGTGTAGCGCTTGCCGTGCGCCTGGGCTTCGGCGGCGCTGGCATTGGCGTGGCCAAGGACCGCTTCGGCGCGCGCGCGGGCACTGGCGGCAAGCGCATCGGCTTCGCTCGCCTCGACCTTGGCGCGGGCGCGTATCGCTTCGAGATCGAGCTCCGGCTCGCTCGTCTGCGCTGCGGCTCCCGCCATGGCGGTGGCGCCAGTGATCGACGCAATTACAAGGAGATGAGGGAGTATTTTCATAACGCGCAGCAGTTCCGTTTGCGCCAGACCAGATAGCCCATGTCCTCGCCGATGGCGGGATAGACCTGGCCTGCCGACATGAAGGTGGTGGATGCGCCAATGGGCGCGCAGGCGTAGCGGCCCTTGGTCTGCGGATTGGGATTGGTGGCCTGGAAGCGGTATTGCTGCTTCCTCATCACCGGCATCAGATACTTGCCGCAAAGCCCCTTGCTGCCCATCGTGCCCCAGGCGACGAGTTCGCGGTGCAGCTTGTAGGAGAAGCGGGCGAGGGCGAGCCGCGATGCCTGGACGTGCCCAATCGTCGCCGAGACATTGCCATTCAAGGGATACATGCTGCCCTGGCATCCCGCACACCAGAAGAGTTCGTCGGTCGGGAGCTTGGCCGTCGCAGCAACGCAGTCAGCCGCACAGGCCGCAAGCGCGAGCGGATTGGCGAAGAGAACCGCTTCGGGATTGATGATCGCGGTGAGCTCGCTGTCCTGCCAGAGCGGATCGATCTCGGTGATGTAGAGAATGTCGACCGAGCCCTGCTCCAGGCACAGGAAATCGGCAACGATCTCCATCCAGTAGATCAGCGGATAGGCATACCAGTGGACATGCCACTGCGAATTGTACTGCGTCGCGCCGCCCACCGCCGAAGGACCCGCCATCGACTTGAACCCGATGTCGAAACCGGGATCGAGTTTCATCCCGCCGAGATTGACGAAGCACCAGGGCTTCATGCTGACGTCGGCAAGCCGCACCGGCTCCCAGAAGCCCATGGCGATGCCCGGCCGCAGACCGCAGAGGCAAACGGGGAGCGCCGGGTTGCTCGTATCGGGACGGCTCGACGGCCAGATCTTCAGGCCGCCAACCGAGATAGGAAACAGGCACGACCAGCAGATGTCGGTGATCGGATTGACGAACTTGCCCGTGCAGCGGCCCGGACCGGCAGATGCCTGCGCTGGCGAAGCCGCCGCAAGGCTGAGACTGCAGAAGAGGAGCGTGCAGCATATCCATGTGAGAAGACGATTTTTTCTGCTCATGACGATGCGCGCTCCTTGGATCGAACCGGCTGCTCGGTGATGATGAGGACGCTGCCCTGCTGCTCGACGGTTGCGGGCACGGCGCGGATGCCGAAATGCTTCACGAGGCTGCCGCCCTGGTCGAAATAGAAACGGCGCTGGCGGGCCTTCATCAGTTCAAGCGGCGCGCCGCGCACGAGGATGAGTTTGGCCTTGGTGCTGGCATAGCGCCGGGTTGCCCAGGCAAGCTGCTCGGGGTCGTCCCCGTCGAGGAACACCAGCGGCACACGCAGCGGTACGGTGTCGAGCGGATTAACCCGAGTTCCGGCGGCGACGATCACCCGGCCCTTGTCGTCGGCAATGTCGCGCTCGACGCTGATCGTCGGATCGAAGCGCCAACTGCGCGCTGCCGCCGCAGCATTGATGCCTGCGACTGGATCTGGGCGGTTAACCCGCGCTATCGTGCGCCGCTTCAGCTCCTCGTTGAGCTTGGCCGTCTCGCCGGTCTTCTCGAGATGGGTGAGACGCGCATGGATTTGCTCGAGCAGGTCAGGCTCGATCACGGACCAGACCGTGCCTTGCTGGCCGTAGTCGCGGGCGCTTGCCGGCGCGGTCATCAGAAGAGCAGCTGCGAGGAACGGGGCGGCGCGAAGCGGTGTCACAGGATTGGCCTCCCGACCCCGAGAATGCGCCTGGCGCAGATCCACCCGATCGCCGCATAGCGGCTGTCGAAACCGTCCTTGTGCGCGGTGGTGACGAAATAGCAGCCTTGAGGGACCACGCCTGTCGGACCGAGCGCCAGCGGCTCGCCAAAACGGCTTGCGCGCTTGGCTACCGCAACCTTGCGGCCATTGACGAAGAAGCTGCGCTTCTTCTCGGTCACGATATCGCCGGGCATGCCGCTCACCTTCTTGCCGAACGGCTTGGGCTTCTTGCCGAAGTGCCGTTCGAGCAGTGGTGAAGCGGGCGGATCGAACAGGATGATCTCGCCGCGCTGTGGTAGCGCGCCTCGATCGAGCCAGATCGCCCAGTAGGGCAGGCTCGGACTGGCGTTGATCATCAGCGCGTGGTCCTTCGAGAAGGCGGCGAGGGAGGTGAGCGCGAGCGCTGCCGCGCCGAGCCCTGCCCACAGCGCGAGGCGCCGCCCGGTTGGCGAGTGGGGGACAAGATCAGCGGCGTGCATCGGGAATAGCTCCCACGCGGCGCGCGACATCGGCGCGCACGGCTTCGGTGAGATCAGGCGTGCTGCCGGCAACCACCGCTTCGGCGACAAGGACCGTGCGGCCCTCGCGGCCCAGATGTTCGACCGAGGCTTCGACCGCCTGGAGATAGGCCTGGACGCGCATCTTGGTTTCTTCTGGCGGTCGGCCTGCGCGAGCCTCGGCTTCGATGAAGTCGCCCATGATGCGGCTCAGCTGCACGGTCACCACTTCGCGCTTGTCGAGCGCGAGCAGCTTGTCGGTCGCCCAGACGCCCCAGAGCGCCGAGCCGACCAAGCTCAAACCGAGCGCGACGGCGGTCCAGTTCACCGCACCCATGCGGCCGCGCAGGGACGGTGTTGCCAATATGTTCTTCACAGCTTTTCTCCCGAAAGCTCACGCTCGAGATCGTTGACGAAGCGCGGCAGGCGCCAGACCACGACGAGCGTTGCGACACCGATGAGGACGAACTTGAACTCGTCGAGGAAGCCGATCTGGCGGCCTTGCTCGGCGCCCAGGAAGCGGTCCGAAATATTGGCGAGATGGGCGAAGAAGACCCCGGCATCTCCGCCGGAAATCAGAAGGAAGAAGAGCAGCGGCAGCCCGAGCGCCATGAGGTAACTCGAGGCGAGGAAGGTGCTGCCGCGAAGCACGATGTAGCAAAGGTCGGCGGCATGAGACCGCCAGCCCTTGGCCGGCAATTCGAGGCTGTCGCTGTCGCCACGGGCGTCCTGGGCCCGGTCGATCGGCGTGACGAGATGGAGTGGCATCGGTTTTGCGTGTCCTTGGATGGATGGAGGGAGAAGTCAGGTTCGATTGGCAAAGGCGATCCGTTCGATCGCGTCGGCAAGCTGGTGGCCGCGCGCGATTTCGGCATCGATCGCGGCAAAGGTCTGCGGCGAGCTTGAGAACAGCGTCGCCGAATAGTCGTCGAGGACGAGCCGGCCGATGGCTTCGGTCTCCGGGCCCTTGATGAAGACTTCCGAATAGTCGCTGCCCGAACGCTTCAGGCTGCGGATCAGGGTCTCGGTGCGGTCGTCCATGTCGAGGCGCTTCGACGCCTTGAAATCGGCGATCGTCTCGGGCTTCTGCTGGAGGATCAGCATCCAGTCGCTGTTTTCGAGCGCAGCGGTCGCGCCGTCGGACTTGTAATAGTCGTTGAGTGACTGCGTCGCGGTTGCCAGCGCCCCGCCATATTTGCGGCAGGTGCGGGCATAGGTTTCGACGAACTCGCCCATCGAGCCGCCCTTGAGCATCGACCACGCCTCATCAATCAGCAGCAGCTTCCTCACCGAGCGCGGGCTGCGGGTCATGGCCTGGCTGGTCATGAACATGATCGCCGAGAGAACGACGCTGCGCAGTTCCTCGCGGGTGGCAAGGTCCGACATCTCGAAGACGGTGAAATCGGTGTCGAGATCGAGGCTCGCCTGGCCTTCAAAGAAGGCCCCATAGGTGCCGCCGGCCATGTATGGCGCAAGCGCGGTGGCGAGATCGCTCGCGGCTTCATTGCCGAGACCGGCCAGCGCTTCGCCGACGCCGGTGATCGAGGCATCGACGCCCCGTTCGCTCCAGACCATGTTGACCGCCCGGTCGATCAGGCCGCGCTCGGTGTCGTTAAGCTTTGCGCTGTGCCGCGCCATTTGGCCGACGATCGCCTTGACCATGCCGAAGCAGTCGAGCCGGTAATCCTCGTCTTCGGCGGCGCGCTCGCCATCGATCATCGAGAACGGATTGAGGCAGAAGCCCGCCTTCATCGTGAACTCGACGAACCGGCCGCCTTGCAGCTTCACCGAATGCTCGAAGCTGCGCCCGTCGTCGATGACCACGACCTGCGCGCCAGCGCCGCGCAGCGCCGCGCACATTTCCTGCAGCAGCACAGACTTCCCCGATCCCGACTTGCCGCAGATCGCGACATTGTGGTTGCCAGCATCGTTCTCGAACGGCGACCAGAAGAAGGGCTGGCCGCGCCGGCCCACGAACAGCAGGTGCGGATGGACGCTGCCGAGATACTCGCCCTGCATGGGAGCGATATTGGCCGCTGTCGTCGAGAGCACGGTCTTGAAGCGCTTGAGGCGCTCCATGTCCGCACCGAGCCCATCGGCCAGCGTCATCGGCATGGCCGCGAGCAGCCCCTGGATCTGCAGGTATCGCTCATCGGCAAGATCCCAGCCCGCCGCCTTGTAGATCGACTTGATCGCGCGTTCGTCGCGGTCCCCGCGGCCGAGCGGGGAGTAGGTCGTCAGGCCATAGAAGACCCGCACCAAACGTCGGCCTTCCTGCAGCTCGGATTGCACATGCTGCCACTCGGCTGCCTGCTCGCCGATGCGGGGCAGAAAACGCGCGCTGCGCGTTCCAGCAAGGCTCGTCGTACGCATGAACTTGAAGCCGGCCTTGGCCGAAGCGGCTTCCTGGTCGGGATAGACGAGGCACAGCATCGTCGCCGCCGGGCAGGGGAAGCGCAGCTTGTCGGTAAACATGTCGCCGATGAGCCGCGCGCATTCCCACGGCGCCCAGCGCTGGGGCATGTTGCGCGAGGAAAAATGCCGCACGTCGAACGCATCGGGGTAGACCGTGCCGATCTCGGGAACGCCGTCCTCGATCTTGCCCGTCGCACGAAATCGCTCGGTGACGAGCCGCATCCGGTCTTCGTGGATGACGAGCTCGATATCGTGCCGGATCGCCTGGGCCGCGATCGCGTCGTTCGGATTATAGGGCACGGCATCGTCTTGCGGCGCGGTGGTCGGCGAAGTCAGGTCGTCGATGATGGCGATCAGTCGCTGTGGCTCGACTTCGGCGACGCCCAGGTTGAGCGACTTCAACATCGCAATAAGGCCGTCGCGGGTCTGCTTGAGATCCTCATTGCTGACCGCCTTGGCCGCAGGCACACCGACCGAAACGATGACCTGATGGTGCCGGGCGTGGAAAGGCGCATCCTGCGAACCCGATTCCCAGACAAGGCCGTAGAGCCGCCGTGCGCGGTGACGGGCAATCGCCTCGTAAACTCCGCCCTGGACATAGCGCGGCGCAAACCAGGGTGCGACGATCCGGCTGATGCGCGGGGATGCGAGATGCAGGACCTGGAGACAGGCGCCTGCCGGAAGCCCTTCGGAGAAGAATGACCCGAGGATCTCGCCAGTGCGTTCGTCCGCCCCGATCAGAGGAGTGACCGAGAGCACGAAGCCTTTGGAGCGCGCGTTGAAATAGAGCCGGTTCGTCGGATCATAGACCCGGTAGGGGAGCCAGTCCGACAGCAGATCGAGCATCAGAGCTGGCCGGTCATGTTCAGCGTGCTCGGCATCGCCCAGAAGACCGGTGAGGAGCCTGTCAACGATCGTCTTGAGTTTCTCGGCCATCACTTGGGCTCCTTTTGTGCCTTGGCGGCGTTCTTGGCGGCCTCGATTGCCTCGATGGTCGGGAAGATCAGCGGGGCCTTGTCGGCAGATGGCCGAGGGGTTCGATCATGCGGGGGCTGCGCCATGTCGAACCCCTCGACCGCCGGTGCGCCCGCACCGGCAACCGCCTCGCGCGCCGTGGAGGGGAGGACCAGCGGCGAGGCAGAGGGGATGTCCTCGAGCGAGGACGAAGGCTGAAAGGGCTGTCCGAGATCGAACGTCTCGGCTTCGGGCCGTTCGGCCTCGGGAAGGGTGACGGTTTCGTTCAGGAGATCGCTCTTGGCCTGTGCGGCCTTCAGCTGGCGCCTGAGCTGCCGCATCAGCGGCGGGGCGGTATCCTCGCCTGCCTTGCGGCGCAGTTCTGCGGCCCAGCGCGGATTTTCGACCACCGCCCAGGCGACCGCATCGTCGTGTAGCGTTCCGGTCTCATCGATATGGGCCGGAAAGACGATCCTGAGCGTACGCTCGGAGGTGCGGGCCTTATCGCCGGATGCGACGGAAACAGGGGGACGCAGACCGTCATGGACCGGTCCGCTCGTGGACAAATCCCTGGTCGCGCGCGCATCGATCACCTGGCTGGGTGCGCAGTCGCCCTTCGGGGCACGGCAGGTGAAATCGCCTTCGATATTGGTTCCGAAAGTGGCGCAGCCGCTTGTCAGTACGGCAAGGCAGGCAGAGGCGAGAATACGGCGGGAAAATCCCATGACGATTATCCTTTCTTGGCCGGAGCGGGGGCGGCCGCTTTTGCGGGATTGAGGAATTCACGGAGCACGGAAGCCGGGCGATACCCTTCAAGGATCGCGCCGTCGGACGGGCGTACGATCACCGGCGTTCCGTTGAAGTCATGGGCCTTGGCAAAGGCCTCGTTGGCATCGAGCCCGCTCGTGTCACACGGTTTGGGATTGGCGAGGGCGAGACCCGAATAGGCCATGTGCAGGGACACCTCGGGGCGCGGCGAGCACAGCACCCGTTCGGCATCGCGGCGGCTGTCGGCCCCGAAGATCGAAATGGGCCGCTCCTCGACGCGCGCGCCGATCGCCTTCAGCTCGCCTTCGAGCTTCTTGCAGTAGCCGCAGTGGAAATCGGAGAAGACGACGACCTTGGGGCCGTTGGCTGGTCCCCAGGTGATCGCGCCGTTGGCGGGCAGGCCGGCGAGCGATACCTTCTGCGGGGTGGCGCGCGGGGCGGGCTGGCTTTCTTCGTTGGTATTGCTCCGCCGTGCAGCACCAGCAGCCAGCAAGTCTGGGTTGAGTGCGAGGAGACGGGCTGCCGTCAGGTCTTGCCGCGCCTCCATGTCGTAGATGCGCCCGATCACCAGATATTTGGCCGCGCGATCGACGTAGAACAGCGTCGATTTCGAGGCGACTTCGCACAGGCCGCCAAGGCCATCGCAGGTGATGGCGTCGATCGGCGTCTTCGGGAGGCGCAGCTTGAGCGCGGCGCGCACCTTTGCCGTGTCGGGAGCCTGGGTCGGGGAAGCGAGGCTTGCCACGCCCCAACCCGTTGCGGCTGACAGGGCGGCGATGGCAGCAGCGGTCGCCACCGGTCGCAGCCAGCGCCGCGGCTTGGTGGGGGTTGGATCGTTTGCGGCAGGGGTCATTGGGAGTTCCTCACGTAGACGCCGTCGAGAAAGACGATCTCGACATCGATGCCGGTCGGCATCTCGACGACGGGTTGGTATTGTTCGGCGCGCTCGATCAGATATTTGCTGACCGTATCGGCGGCATCCGCAGCGCCCTGGCCGAGCCCACCGCCGAGGATGTCGCCGGCAGAGAGCTTCGAGCGGGTGCCATCGGCATTGGTCGTGACGCCCGAGAAGACGCTGTTGGCGTTCGCCGAAAAGCCGCGCCCGAACCCGCCGACAATCCCGGCAAGCAGAGCCTGGCTGACAAGGCTGCCCTCGCGGCTGACGACACGGCCACGCACGCCCGATTTTCCGGCAAAGCTGATGAAGCCCTTGACCTCGCTTACAGCGACGCGCCCGCCGGGCTGGTCGCAGGTCATCCGCGCCAGCTTCACATAGACCTTCTCGGACGAGAGATCGCCGCGCGCTGCGCCGTTGACGATGCAGCCCTGAAGGCGGGTGGTCAGAACCTTGCCGTTCTGCATGACCGATCGCGCCGGACCGGTAATGCGCAGCACCACGGGAAGTGGATCGGTCTGGCTCGCGACGCCCGCCGAGGCATCGACGCCGACTATGACCTTGGCCGGAGCATAGGAATTGGGCGGCAGATAGTCCGGCGAGTCCTCGACCACGACCGGCGGCGCTTCCGGGCGAGCCGCCCGCAGTCCACTGGCTCCTGCCTTGTCGGAGGTGAAGCTCATGAGTTTGACTTCACCAGGCCCAGGCAGGCCCGCTTCGCTCGCGCCAAGCACAGCACCCGCAGGGGCTGGCTGAACCGGCCGACCACGCGCATCGTAGCCACCCGCCTGCGGGCCATAGGCCGGTGGCGGCAGGCTTGCGGCTGCCGGGGCGGCCTGGCTGGCAAGGCGGGACTTGAGATCCGCGTTCTCAGCCGAGATCGCATCGATCGCGGCCTGTCCGTCGACCCGCATGGCCTGGTTTTCTGACCTAAGCGCGGCAAGCTGGGATTCGATTTCCTCGCGCGGGAGGCTCGCGTCCTTCATCGCCTTCTGCTCGCGGGTCACGGCATCGAGACGATTGCCGTAGGTCGCGACGAACTCGCGCTGCGAAAGGTCGCGATTGATGAGCCCTGCCGTGTCGATGGTCTGGGCGGCGGTGGGATCATCGCTCTTCGCGCTGTCGTCGCCGCCCAGGATGAACCAGCTGCCTCCGACAAGCGCGAGTGCGCCCAGGGAGCCAAGTAGAAGCTTCTGCCGCCGTGCGGTCTTCGCGTTGAGGCTGGTCACTGGCGACGGTGATGCCGGATCGGCCTGTACCGGGGTTGAGATCGAGGGAGCATCAGTCATGGCCCAACCCTCCGTTCGAACCGACGATGAAGGCGACCGTGCTTTCTCCCGATTTGAGAGTGGGCTGGGCGATCGAGATTGCGAGTGTCTGGGAGGAAGCGAGATCCGCTTCGGCAAGCGTCAGCGGCTTGCGGCCACGGTTCGCCAGGCGGATGACCTTTCCGGCAAGCGCGCTGCCGCGGTAATCGGCGATGAGCTGGATTTCGAGATCGCCGACCCGTGCCGGAAGGGCGGAGGATTGCCTGACTTCAAAGCCATCGACCGTCCGGTCATTGGCCATGGCCTGGATGAGCCGCACTGCGCTCGTCTCCAGCGGCGTTTCGCTCTCCCAGCCAGATGCCTTGTTTGTCGCGATCGCCGGGTTGGTGATGAAGACTTGCACTGCCGGGACAGGCTCGACCTGGCAGGAAACCTTGTAGACGAAGCCCTTCTTGGTCGTGGCGAAGAAGCTGATCGACCGCGCCGCATAGGTCTCGGGCACCGACACGTATATGTCGCCGCGCAGCGGTTCGTTGGTGACCGCAAAGTCGTTGTAGGGCGTGCCGGTCGAGATCTTCGAGACGCTGGCAAACTGGTCATCGACCAGCGCGAAGCGCGTCAGCTCGCGGGCCGACACGGCGCATTCGATGCTCGCTCCGTCTGCAGCCTGTTTGAACTGGTCGGCGGCCTCGGCGCCGCTCCCTGAGAATGCGAGCATGGTACTGGCGCAAAGAGCCAGACTCCACGCGCGCGTCTTGCGTCGGTAAGCCATCACTGGGCCTCCTTCGTTGGGTCTTTGGTGGGCAACTGGCTGAAGCCTGACAGCGCGAGACGCAGGCCCCGGTAGGTCCAGTTGAAGCGGAAACGGCGCTCGTCGCTCGCGATGACCTGGGCACCGACAAACGTCTTGAGCGTCCCCGTCACGTCGGACGTCAGCCCCTTGGGGTCGACGGTCATCGAGCGGATGACGAAGGCCTGGGTGACGTCCGAACCCCGCTGCTCTTCGACAATCCGCACGAGATCGGCCTTTAGCCGTCCGTAGCTTGCCGGATCGGCGAGCTTCAGGATCTCGTCCATCCAGTAGTCGAGACCCTCGGGGCTGCGATTGAGGAGAACGAGCGCGGCATCGCGGGTCACGAGTTCGAGATAGTCGGCCTCGACCCCCGCGCTGCTGACAGTGAGCTGCTTGGGGAGCGTTGGCAGGAGCACGACTTCGCGGTCGCGGGTGGTAGCAAGGCTGACCGCTACGACGAGCGCAATGCCAAGTCCGGCGCTGGTGAGCGCAAAGAGGTTGCGCTGGCGCAGCAGCGACTGCTGACGCTCGTGTGAAATGTCGGCAAACATGGATATCTCCCCTCAACCGGCAAGCAGGCGGCAGTGGGAAGGCGGCGTCGATTTCAGGCCCAGTAATCCGGCCGGCAGATACCAATAGGCGGCATGGGCTACCCAGGAGCTGGCGCGTCCTGCTTTTGCCTTTCGCAGCGCGAACCAGGCGCCGAAGGCAACGATGATGCCGATAAAGATATGCTGGCTGAGGATTCCCCAGGTGAAGGGGATGAGCATCCCGGCGAACTCGTCGATGGTCCAGAAGCCGATGAGCTCCGGATCGTCGAGCCGACGCGGGATGATATATGGGTCTGCCATGGCGACGCGCCTTCCCGTCCGATGCGTCAGATGACCGCGGTGACGACCGAGGTGACGATCGGAACACCCGTGCCGACGCCGATGCCGACACCGACCGGAACAGCGACCTGTCCGAGCGAGAACCGGCCGGAGGCGAGACCGATGAGACCGCCCGCAAGGCTGAGGACGGTGATGATCTTGCCGCCCGAGCCTTCGAGGAAATCAGTGAATTTCGTGAGGGCAGGGGTGAAGGTCGTGTCGGCGCCGGCGTAAGCGGCGCTGGCGGCCAATGCTGCGACAGCAAGCGCTACCGCAAAGGTCATGGCCCGCCCGAGCTTCGAGGGGTTCTGATCAATGGCGCTGGAACGCCGGGAAAGGGTAAGAGACTGCATATGGAGCTCCATCTGGAGGGGTGAACCCAGCGTTCTTTCGTTCGCTGTGTGTTCCACATGGATCTAGGAAATCGATGTAGGAAAGTCGGATTGCCGCTGGAGCTGAAGTGGCGGACGGATATGGACGCATCAATTGCTCGGCGTCGGCGATAATGCGCAGAAACAGCGGCTTATTTCGCAATTAGCGTCGACGAATCCCGACAAGCGTGGCGGTGATGGTCGGCGACTCGGGCCTAGGGGATGATTCGCCTAGAAACGATATGTTCCGTAAATGTTCTTTTCATTTTCCTACATGGATCACGCGCGATATGGCTACGACTCAGTTCCTCATCGTTGGAGTTTTTGTCGATGCACCAGCCCGCGCCATTCCGATGCGAAGCCAACACCAGCCTCGCGCACATTCTTGCCCATGCAATCGAGTCGTCTGACAAGCCCAAGCACCAGATCGCTCGGGAAGTCGGGATCCACCGCGAGACCCTGCTTCGTGTCATGCGCGGCGATCGGCCGATCGGCCTTGATGAAGCCGCGCGCGTTCTCGATGTCTGCGGCGCCTTTCCCCGCGCCAGCATGATCCTCGCGTTGGCTGGTCAGGAGGATCTCGCCTGCGAATGGATGCGCAGCGAGATGGGGGAGTTCCTTGAGGACTTCTTTACGGCCTTGCCAGGCCAGCTCGAACGCACGCTTGGGCGACGCGTGGAAGATTTGCGACCCCGGTGGGCGAACGGCACTTCGCAGCTCGTCGCGCGCATGCTTGCCAAGCATATCGATGATTTTGCCAACCGCGACATTTCGATGTCGCTTCCGCGCTGATCCAATTCACCTCGGAGGGGACCGAGAAATTGAACCGACAGGATCGATCATGAATGCCCATCTCCAGCCTAGTGAAGACGTCTCGATCGAAGGCGATAAGCAGTCCCATACCACTCCACCGGCACGTTTGCTGCGCTTGCCAGAAGTCATGGACCGGGTGGGCTTGAAGCGTTCGGCGATTTATCAGCGGATGAGCGAAGGCAGGTTCCCGAAATCCCGCTCGATTGGGCCCAAGTGTGCTGTCTGGGTCGAAGCGGAGATTAACGAATGGATTCAGGCGGTCGCTCGGAATCCCTCCTGCGCTGATCCTTGATCTCTGCCGTTGGAAATCCGGTTCCACATGCAGTTCATGACGTTTGCTCTGATCCCACGATTTCAAGTCTGTCGGCCTCATCCACCCCTGGTTGAGACAATTGCCCTCCCATTTTGAGGGGACAGGCGATTTTGTTCGTATGAACAATGTGGGCAACCTGTTTGGTGGCGCGCGGTGACACCAGAGTTTTGGTGTTGCCGAACAAACAATACATGGATGGGGAGACGCAGATGAGTTCGAAACCGCACGCTCAACGGCAAAGCCGGAAAGGCGCCTGGATCGCTATTGGCATTCTCGTCCTGGCCTTGGTAGCAGGAGTGACCTTCATATTTTCAGGGATTTATAATGTGGCGGCTGATGATCCCCACACCAGGCCAGTCTATTGGTTGCTTGAAACGGCACGAGACCGGTCTGTCGCCGCCCATGCGAGGAATGTTCCACCACCACCCGATCTTGCGGATCCAGCCCGGATTGCTGCAGGCGCCGGGCTCTACGCCGAGATGTGTGCCGCCTGTCATCTGGCTCCGGGTATGGAGAGGACCGAAATAGCGCAAGGCCTCTATCCGGCCGCGCCCGAGCTTGCTCGCGGCAACGACCTGACACCGGCCGAGAAGTTCTGGGTCATAAAGCACGGCATCAAGTCCACTGGCATGGCTGCCTGGGGTAAGACGCACAATGACACGCTCATTTGGAACATGGTCGCGTTCCTTCAGAAGCTGCCTGGCCTCTCGGCCGATCAGTATCAGACCTTGGTGAAGGCGGCACCGGAGGGCCATGATGAGATGATGAAAGAGCAGGATGGTGGTCAGGATCCCGCCGCGTCCGATCATCACGATGACGACATGGGACACCCTCACTGAACCGATCATCGGGAGCCAGGCGCTCCTGAATGGGCGTGGCCTTATCAGCCTGATGGGTCCGTCGAGTCTTTCTTGAATCCCTCAACCGGCCCTTTTGCGCGACTTCTTCGAAGCCTGCGCAGCTTTTGGCTGAACGGACTGTTCGGCCTCGGCCGCGAACCAATGATCGAGGTCACGGCCATGGGGGCAGCCTTCCTGCTCCCACAGCTGATAGGCGCGCGCCGCGGTCTTCGCGTTGCGGGTGTCTACTTCAACATTGTTGCCTTGCATCGCCATGTTCAATTCCTTTCCATTACTCTCGTTCGAAGATCGTAGGAGACGCCGGGGTATTCGGGATTCGCCATGATCGGCCCTTGTTCCAGATGACGTAGTCGCGCCTCTTCGCGCGCGATATAGCTTCTCGTGCGCGGCACGATGTCCTGGCGCTTGGCCAATTGTAGTTGAAACACCATCATGCTTTGTTTGCGGAACGCCATTTCGGATGCGGCTAGATAATATTCCCACAAGCGCACAAAGCGCTCGTCGTAGAGCCTCGCCGCCGCTTCGCGGCGCTCGAGAAAGCGCGTTCGCCAATGACGCAAAGTGTCGGCGTAATGCAGGCGCAGGATTTCAACGTCGGTGACCAGAAGCCCGGCACGTTCGATCGCAGGGAAGACCTCGGAGAGCGCGGGAATGTAGCCGCCGGGGAAGATATGCTTTGCGATCCAGGGATTGGTGATGCCTGGAGGATCCGAGCGGCCAATCGCGTGCAGTACCATCACGCCCTTTTCGCGGAGCAGATTGGCGCACTTGCGGAAGAATGTGTCGTAGTGATCGACGCCGACATGTTCGAACATACCCACCGACACGATTCGGTCGAATGTCCCGACGAGATTGCGATAGTCGGAAAGAGCGAAGTTGACCTGGTCATCCAGCGCGTCGGCTCTCACCCTTTGGCTGGCAATTTTTAACTGCTCTTCCGAAAGCGTGATCCCGGTGACGTGCCGAGCGTCGCAAGTCTTCGCGAGATAGAGCGCCAAGCCGCCCCAGCCACAGCCGATATCGAGTACCCGGTCATTCGGCCCGATCAATAGCTTGGCGGCGATGTGGCGCTTCTTGGCAAGCTGCGCCTCCTCCAGGTCTTCGTCGCCATTTTCGAAATGACCGCAGCTATATTGCCGGTCCGTGTCCAGAAAGAGATCGTAAAGGCTGGCATCAAGATCGTAGTGACGAGACACGTTCTCCTTCGATCGTTTTTGCCCGTTCGCTTGCTGTCGACGTCGCAAGAGGTGGCGCGGTGCGAACGGCAACGCCATCCACCAGAGTCGGCGCAGCCCAAGATCTTGTGACAAGGCGAGCGAGAGGAGATCGGCGATCGTTCCTTGTTCTACGACCAGGGATCCCTCGGTGTAGGCTTCCCCCAATTTCAGATCGGGATCGAACAAGACGCCCGCTTGCGCCTTCCAGTTCGTGAAGCGCACCGCGACCGCCTCTCCGCTTTGGTCGCCAACCGTGAATCGATGACCCGAGGCAGTGGTCACTGCAAGCGTACCTCGTGTGAAGATTCTGCTCAGCAGTCTCTCAAGCAACTTCTCCATCGCCTTGTCCCCTGAAATGCGCCGTTTGCCTCTCGATGCCGCCATCCCTGGTGATCGGAGCGGCCAGTCCCGCGACACTCGGCGGCTGCGGCTGGACAAGCTCCTGGGTCAATTCCTCTAATTCGCCCGCGTCGAGCGTCTCACGGGCCAGCAATTCTTTGGCTGTCGATTCCAGAATTGGCCGGTTGGCCTCCAGAATGCTTCTCGCTGTCCGGAATGCCTGCTCGACCAGTTTCTGTATGGCATGGTCGATGGCTTCGGCTGTGCCGTCCGCATAAGTACGCGGCTGCCAGGCCTGGACCTGACCCGAGAGGAAGGCGCTGCGTTCCGCTTCGTAAGCGACTTGCCCCAGTTCCTTGGTCATTCCGAAGCGCACGACCATGCTTCGCGCGAGCTCTGTTGCTCGGGCCAGATCGTCTGCCGCGCCGGTCGAGGCCTCGGCGAATATCAGTTCTTCGGACGCCCGGCCGCCCAGCAGAACCGCCAGGCGATTGTTGAGCTCGGATTGACTCAACAGATAGCGATCCTCGATGGGGCGCTGCATCGTGTAGCCAAGCGCCCCCAGACCTCGGGGAATGATCGAGACCTTTTGCACCGGATCGGTCCCCGGAAGGGCCAGCGCAACCAGAGTATGCCCCATTTCGTGATGGGCAACGATCTCGCGTTCCTTTGCGCCGAGGATGCGGCTCTTTTTTTCGGAGCCGGCCACGATCCGTTCGACCGCTTGCGTGAAGTCGCTTAGCGTGGTCTCGATGGCATTGCGTCTCGTGGCCACCAGTGCCGCCTCGTTGACCAGGTTGGCGAGGTCAGCGCCGGTAAATCCGGGAGTCATGGCCGCTATCGTCTCGACGTCGAGATTGGCAGCCGCTCGGATATTGGTGAGGTGCACCTTGAGGATGGCCGTTCGGCCTTCGCGATCCGGCCTGTCGACCAGGACCTGACGATCGAAGCGCCCGGCTCGCATTAGTGCTGGATCCAGGATTTCGGGACGGTTTGTCGCGGCCAGAACGATTATGCCGACACTGGGGTCGAAGCCATCCATTTCGGCCAGGAGCTGATTGAGGGTCTGCTCTTTCTCCTCATGCCCACCCATCGGGTTGTCGATTCCGCGGGCGCGGCCCAGCGCGTCGAGTTCGTCGATAAAGATGATGGCCGGCGCCTGCTTTCTTGCGTTCGAGAAAAGATCCCGGACCCGGGAGGCCCCGACGCCGACGAACATTTCCACGAATTCCGAGCCGGTGATGGAAAAGAAGGAAACACCGGCTTCCCCAGCAACGGCGCGAGCAAGGAGCGTCTTGCCGGTGCCGGGAGGTCCGACCAGCAGGATACCTTTTGGAACCCGGGCGCCCAGCCGGCCAAAGGCAGCGGGATTCTTGAGGAACCCGACAACTTCGGCGAGTTCGTCCTTGGCTTCGTCAACGCCGGCGACGTCGGAGAAGCGGACCTCTACGTCCTGTTCGCCGAATACCCTGGCCTTGCTGCGCCCTACCGCCATCAGACCGCCGCTCATGCCGCCGCCCATCATCGGCCGGAACAGGAACATCCAGATCAGGATGAAGCCGATCATCGGCAGGAACCAGGAAACGACGCTTTCAAGAATCCCTGGAGGCGGCTCCCCCGAGAACTTGACCTTCTGACGTTCAAGTTCGCCGGCAACGGCTGGATCGACCCGCACCGTGGTGAAGTGCTGAGGGCCATCCTTGGCAGGCTTTTTGTATGCCCCCGTAATTGTTGTCTCGCCAACCACGACGTCGGTAATGGCATCCTTCGCCAGGAGTTGCCGATATTCGCTATAGGGGATCGTCTTGATGTGCCCAGATCCCGACCAGAGGTCCTGCATGACGAGCACGGCAGAAATCACGACGATGAAATAGAGCAGGTCGAGACGAAAATCGTGCTTGGGTTTCTGGTCCTGCTTTTCAGCCATGTTTGTTATCCTGATCGGCCAAGCACGGATGAGAGTGTCCAGCCATTGGCGATTATTCTGTCATTACGCTACGGCTTTACACGTTTCCGGACTCAGGCGACTGGGCTTCCAGCCTCACGCCAGTCCTCCGCCGGGTCGCAATGATCATGGCGTGGATTGGCCACAGGTTTGTTAACCTGCATCAAGAATTGCTCCTGCCTGTGGACGCCCTGTTGCAGATGACGCCAAGCAAGAACGAGGGGCGCCGATAATGGGCGCGACCGGAACAGGTTGGACGGTCGCGCATGCACATGGCTGGAAGCCGGTATCCGGCACCGTTCTTGATGCGCGTTAAAGATCATGGGCGTGGCACGGGCCAGCATCTCTGGCATGACACGCAAATCGCAAATAGCGAGTTTCGGCTCCACGATCTTGGACGATCGCGGCATCGGACATTCGACTAATGGCGCAACTCCATCTCCACCAACGGTCGCATATGCGCTTTCGGGATGGGGTAAACGGGAGAGAAATACATGAACAGTCAGCCGAGCGCATCTCTCCGATTCCTGGGCGCGACCGGGACGGTTACCGGGTCACGATATCTGGTCGAGGCCAATGGCAAGCGAATACTCGTCGATTGCGGGTTGTTTCAGGGGTACAAGCAGCTTCGGGAACGCAACTGGAAACCTTTTCCCGTTCCGCCCAAATCGATTGATTGCGTCGTGCTCACGCACGCGCATCTCGACCATTCCGGCTATTTGCCAGCCTTGGTCCGCAACGGCTTTCGAGGTATTGTGCATTGTACCCGGGCCACCGGAGAACTGTGCAACCTGCTGCTTCCCGACAGCGGCCATCTGCAGGAAGAGGAGGCCCGCTATGCCCTGCACAAGGGCTATTCAAAGCATGTAAATCCCAAGCCGCTCTATACGTTCGAGGATGCTAGAAGCGCGCTTGGTCACTTCGAGCCAAAGGACTTTGACAAGAACGTTGATCTGGGGCCGGGCATTTCGGCACGGTTCATTCCCGTTGGGCATTTGCTGGGAGCAGCGCAGATCCAGCTGACGGTTAATGGTCGTACCGTGCATTTCAGCGGCGACGTCGGACGCGATACCGATCCCTTGATGCGCGGGCCTCGCCCGTTCCCTGGAGCGGATATCCTTGTCTGCGAGTCCACCTATGGAAATCGCGTGCATCCTCATGTCGATGCCGAGGCGGAACTGGGTGAGATCATAAACAGGGTCGCAGGGCGTGGCGGCGTAATTGTCATTCCGGCATTCGCCGTGGGGCGCGTTCAGGGCGTCATGCTGCAGATCGCCCAGCTTAGGAAGCGCGGCGCCATTCCCTACGTGCCGGTCTATCTCAATACACCGATGGGGACGGATGCGACCGAAATCTACCATCATCACCATGATGAACACCATGTGAGCTGGGAAGACTGCAAGGCGATGTTCAACCTGGCCGAACGTGTACGCACCGTAGAGGAATCAAAGGAACTCAACCGGCGCAGTGGCCCCATGATCATCATTTCGGCAAGCGGTATGCTTGCTGGAGGTCGTGTGCTCCATCACGTCGCAAGTTTCGGTCCGGACCCCAAGAACGCAATCGTCCTCAGCGGCTTCCAGGCGGGAGGCACGAGAGGCGCGGTGCTGGCGAGGGGCGAGAGGCACTTGCGGCTTTTCGGTCAGGACGTCGAAATCCGGGCCGAGGTGATCCAGATCGAGGGAATGTCCGGGCACGCCGACGCCAACGAACTCCTGGCATGGATGGGGCAGGCGGCGGCGCCGGAAATGACCTACATCACTCACGGGGAGCCCGATAGCGCGGATGCGTTGCGCTTCCGCATCGACCATGAACTGGGATGGAATGTGCGCGTGCCCGAGCATCTCGAACGGATCAACCTCGCGAGACCGCGCTGATGGAGACCGTCCATTCCATTCCTCTGGTCCGTGCCGGCATCGACACGTACCGGCAGCCGGTCGTCTACATGCGGAGTGACTGCCACCTGTGCCGGGCGGAGGGGTTTTCGGCCCTCACGCAAGTGGAAATTGCGCTCGGCGGTCGATCGATCATCGCTGCCCTGAATGTATTGACGGGCGCGGATTGGCTCGCCCACGACACGGCCGCGCTCAGCGAAGCAGCCTGGAGAGCACTTGCGGCGAGCGAGGGAGCGTTGGGGATCTTCTCCCATCCGGAACCGCCAGCGTCGGCATCGGCCATACGCGCAAAAGTCTATGGGCAGCGCCTGGACCTGGCCGCCTGCGAGGCGATCATCTCCGACACGGTTGCCCACCGCCTCTCCGATCTCGACATCGCCGCATTCATCACGGCTGGAGCCGGCGACCGCCTGGACACTGAAGAAACCATCGCACTTACGCGGGCAATGCAGCGGGCCGGCAAGACGCTGGACTGGGGCGGCGGCATGGTGCTGGACAAGCATTGCGTTGGCGGTCTGCCCGGCAATCGTACCACCCCGATTGTTGTCGCTATCGTTGCAGCAGCAGGCTTTCGCATTCCCAAGACATCAAGCCGCGCCATAACCTCTCCGGCGGGCACCGCCGACACGATGGAGGTCTTGGCGCCGGTCGCCCTCGACATTCCAGCCATGCGGCGCGTTGTCGATGCCGAAGGCGGATGCGTGGTCTGGGGCGGCAGTCTCGACCTTAGCCCGGCCGACGATCTGCTGATCCGGGTGGAACGGCCACTCGATTTCGACAGCGACGGCCAACTTGCCGCCAGTGTGCTGTCGAAGAAGGCATCGGCCGGATCGACGCATGTGATTATCGACATGCCCGTGGGTCCCACAGCGAAGGTGCGGTCGGCGGAAGCGGCCAAGGCGCTGTCCGACCGCTTGCTGGCCGTGGGTAATGCCATCGGACTGTCCCTGAGAATTCACTGTAGCGATGGAACCGCCCCGGTTGGGCGCGGCATTGGTCCAAGTCTCGAGGCGCGCGACCTTCTCAAAGTTCTGCAGTGCGAACCCGACGCACCGCAGGATCTGCGGTCGCGGTCCCTTGATCTGGCGGGCGCTCTCCTGGATCTTGCACGTTCGAACGACTGCCACGGACGGGCACTGGCAGAGCAACTGCTCCACAACGGAGCCGCAGCCACCAAGTTCCAGGCAATTTGCGAGGCGCAGGGCGGCTTTCGCGAGCCCGGTCTTGCGCCGCATCGCTCGCTCGAATGCGCTCAGAGTGCAGGGCGCCTGGCAGCGATCGACAATCGCCGTATTGCGAAGATCGCCAAGCTCGCCGGCGCGCCCGGTCGCCAGCGGGCCGGTCTCCTTCTGCTGGTCCAGCCGGGCGACAGTATCGAAGTGGGCACGCCGCTCTACGAGATCCACGCGGAGACACCCGGCGAACTGGTCTGGGCACAAGACTATGCCCGGTCAGGGCCATCTCCTTTCCAGATCGGCGATCCCGCATGACCATTGTCCTCGCATTTCCGGGAATGGCGCCGTTGGGTGAGCGGATTGCTGCGCTGCTGGGCGCCGAGTTTCAGGTGATCGATCATCATCGCTTTCCCGACGGCGAGAGCCTCGTCACTCTGCCGGGAAAGGTCGCGGGACAAGATGTCGCCATATTGGCGACCCTGCATGGTCCCGATCAGATTGCCTTGCCGCTTCGGTTCGCGGCGGCAACGGCACGGGAACTGGGAGCTAGCCGCGTCGGGCTGGTCGCACCCTATCTTGCCTACATGCGGCAGGATCGGCGCTTCGCCGAAGGACAGGCGGTGAGCGCACCTTTATTTGCCTGCTTTCTTGAAGAGAGTTTCGACTGGCTGATGACGGTGGATCCGCATCTTCACCGCATCCCGTCGCTCGACAAACTCTTTCAGATACCCGCACGTCGCGTCGTGACAGCACCGCTGCTGGCCCAATGGATCGCCGCGAACGTTTCGGATCCGGTTCTGCTGGGTCCTGACAGCGAGAGCCGGCAATGGGTTGCCGAAGTGGCCGGACTTGCAGGATGCCGGTTTGAAGTGCTTGAGAAGCGGCGCAGCGGCGATCGCAGCGTCGAGGTCAGCGTGCCGCGCAGCGAAGCGCTCCTCGCCGGAACGCCTGTCATTCTCGACGACATCGCTTCATCGGGGCGTACCCTGGTCCGTGCGATCGAGCGATTGGCGGAAGCGGGAACCAGACCGCCGGTCTGCGTCGTGATCCACGCGGTGTTTGCCGGGAGCGCCTATGCCGATATTCTTGCGGCAGGCGCAGCGCGGGTCGTCACGACGGATTCGATCCCGCACTCCAGTAACGCTATTTCGCTGGCGGGCGCATTGGCGCAGGTATTCCATGAATTGCAGTCCGCGGAATTGGCGACGTTTCCATCCAGCCGTTCGAGTGACAAGGTAAAACGATGAACGATCACACGCACCATCATCAACACGGCAAAGCGAGCGAGGGCGGCACGGTCTACACCTGTCCCATGCATCCCGAAGTGCGGCAGGTCGAACCCGGCGATTGCCCGAAATGCGGAATGCACCTGGTGCCTGAAGGGAGCGGAACGGAAGGCAGCCATTCGCACTGCCATCACGACGCTCATCAGGCAAAGTCCCAGCCAGGCGACACCCGCTACGATACCGTGCCGACAGGATACCATGGCGCCGTTTACACCTGCCCGATGCATCCGCAGGTTCGGCAGACGAAGCCCGGCTCCTGTCCCATATGCGGCATGGGGCTGCAGCTTGAGTCGGGCGCTGTGGCCGAAGAAGGTCCCAATCCGGAACTGGTCGATTTCACCCGGCGTTTCTGGATCGGCGTGGTTCTTACCGTGCCTTTGCTGGTTCTGACCATGGGGCCCTATGTCGGCTTGAGCGGTGTCAGAGAAATCTTCGGCGAGCGCACCACGCTGTGGATCGAGTTCGCGCTGGGCACCCCTGTCGTTCTGTGGTGTGGCTGGCCATTCCTGGTGCGCGGCTGGAACTCGTTCCGCACGATGAACCTGAACATGTTCTCGCTGATCGGCATGGGCGTATTGGCATCATGGCTGTTCAGCGTCGTGGCCGTTCTGGCGCCCGGCATCTTTCCGGAAGGCTTCCGCGACACCGAGGGGCACGTCGGTGTCTATTTCGAAGCGGCGGCGGTCATCGTGACGCTGGTCCTGCTCGGACAGGTCATGGAACTGCGTGCAAGAGAAGGCACCGGCAAGGCCATACGCGCGCTGCTCGACCTTGCCGCAAAGACGGCCCGTATCATTCGCAGCAACGGCAGTGAGGAGGAAATCCCGCTCGAGGACGTGAAGGTCGGTGACCGGCTCCGTGTGCGCCCAGGCGATAAGGTTCCGGTCGATGGCGTCGTGACCGAGGGCCGCTCCTCGATCGACGAGAGCATGATCACGGGGGAGCCTGTTCCTGTGGAGAAAGTCGCCGGCGACCCGGTCACGGGTGCGACGATCAATGGGACGGGTAGCCTGGTGATCGAAGCCACGCGTGTCGGAGCGGATACGATGCTCTCGCAGATCGTCGAAATGGTCGCCAACGCCCAGCGTTCGCGTGCGCCAATCCAGAAATATGCCGACAAGGTCGCCGGCTGGTTCGTGCCCGCCGTGATCGGAGTCGCCGTGCTGGCCTTCATCGGCTGGGCTATCTGGGGACCGGCGCCGGCGCTTTCCTATGCGCTCATTGCCGCGGTCGCCGTGCTCATCATTGCCTGCCCCTGCGCGCTGGGGCTTGCGACGCCGATGTCGATCATGACGGCAACCGGACGCGGTGCCCAGGCCGGCGTGCTCATCAAGAACGCAGAGGCTTTGGAGCGCTTCGAGAAGATCGACACATTGATCGTCGACAAGACCGGCACCCTGACCGAAGGCAAACCCCGGCTGACGGCCGTGCTGCCAGAGGCAGGCCATGAAGAGGTCGATGTGCTGCGTCTTGCCGCCACGCTCGAGAAAGGGTCCGAACATCCGCTGGCAGAGGCCATTGTGGCGGGAACTCAGGATCGCGGCGTGGCGCTGGGATCGGCGAGCGACTTCGAAGCCGTAACCGGAAAGGGTGTCAAGGGCGTTGTCGATGGCAAGCGCGTGGCGCTCGGCAATATGAAGCTCCTTGCTGACCTCGGTATGCAGGCGACTGAATTGGCGGAAAAGGCCAATGCCCGTCGCGATGACGGCGAAACCGTGATGTTCGTCATTCTGGAGGATAGCATCGCCGGTCTGGTCAGCGTAGCGGACCCGGTCAAGGAGAGCGCGCCCGCCGCGCTCAAGGCGCTGCATGGGCTAGGCTTCACCATCATCATGGCGACAGGCGACAACGAGCGTACCGCGAAGGCTGTTGCCGCCCGGCTGGGTATCGACGAAATCCGCGCAGACGTGCTGCCTGAAGACAAGGCCCGGATCATCCGTGAACTCCAGCAGCAGGGCCGCAAGGTCGCCATGGCGGGCGACGGCGTGAACGACGCGCCGGCTCTGGCACAGGCCGATGTCGGCATCGCCATGGGTACAGGCGCGGACGTCGCCATCGAGAGTGCGGGCATTACCCTGGTCAAGGGCAATCTCGACGGGATCGTACGCGCGCGCCGCCTGGCCCGCGCGACCATGCGCAACATCCGCCAGAACCTGTTCTTCGCCCTCATCTACAATGCTGCAGGTGTGCCGGTGGCGGCAGGAGTGCTATTTCCCTTCTTCGGCATTCTCATCAGCCCGATGTTTGCCGCCTTTGCCATGAGCGCGTCCTCACTGTCGGTCGTCACCAATTCCTTGCGGTTGAGGAGCGCCCGGATCTAGCGGGTGCCTCAACCTCTCGAAATGGGGTCAAGAGTGCCGGATTGGATCGAGACCAAGCATATCAGAGCGTTTGAAAGTTTGTTCAGGAACGAAGCCGGCAGGAGACAACGGGTGGAGAACGGACATGGCAACTGAACCTGACCGGCTTGAAACTTGCCAGGACGGAAGCGGACGAAGGTCTCCGATGCGACGCACACTGCTCGGGATAACAATCCTTACCATGGCTCTGTCCCTCGTTTCGTGCGACCCTGCTCCGGGCGCAAGCAATGAGGGAGCGAACGCCGGCACCTTCGGAGGCGACAGCGATCATGGCAATGAACTCGCTCAGGCTCACTGCGCCTCCTGCCACGGCCCGGACGGCAACGGCGCAAGTCCTCAGATTCCGAAGCTTGCTGGACAACGACCCGACTATCTTTACGCGCAGCTAATGGCATTCCGGACGGGCGAGCGGAAGCAAGCGGTCATGTCGGCCATTGCCGCGCCGCTGACCGATGCGGAAATCGACGATCTGGCCAAATATTACAGCAGCGAGGCGCGCGAGCCGGATGTCCCGAATGATGCCGGGTTGGCGGCGCGCGGCGAGCACGTCTACTATTCCAGCGCGGCACCAATGTCGGGATGCGCCTCTTGCCACGACAATTCGATCAGAGGCGGGATGATGGGAATGGGAGGCATGATGGGATCGAGCAGTTCCGCCACGGCGCCGCTATTGAATGGACAGCATGCCGCCTATCTGCTTGCGCAACTCGACAATTTTGCCAGTGGCCAGCGGCCTAGCACAGTTATGGGCCGGATCGCCGCATCGCTCAGCGAGGGCGACAGGCGCGCCGTGGCCGATTATCTGTCTTCCCGGCGCTGACGAGCGGTTGGCAATTCAGGGCTGAAAGGGAGGCGACGCAAGAACATGTGCTTTTCAGCCGAAGCGAGTTTTACCGCCTCAGCTCTTCTCATCCCGAGCGGAGGGGTCAGCCTTTACCTCGCGGCAAAGACGGACCGGCGCTACGTACCCTTGTGTGCGCTACCTGTCCTGTTCGGTCTCCAGCAGTTTTTCGAGGGGATGGTCTGGGTCTCGGGTGCGGGTGCCAATTACGAGGCCATGCGGCACTATTCGATCACCTATATGTTCTTCGTCTGGCTTGCGTGGCCGGTCTGGATCCCTTTTGCCACCTACTTCGTCGAGCCCTGCCGCTGGAGGCCCCTTTATCTTCTGGGCTCGATCATAGGTGGTATGCTGGGCGCCACTTTGTACTTTCCCTATTTCGCGAACGAGGGGTGGCTGACCGTCAGTTTCCTTCCAAAGGCGGTCGTGTATTCGGGCAAGCAGACATTTGATTTTATTTGGCCACGCGACGTTACCTACGCCATATACCTTGCGTCGATCGTCCTGCCACCGATCCTCTCCACGCGACCGGAGGTGAGAGTTTTCGGCTTGCTTGTCTTTCTGGCGTTTGGCGTGACCTATCTGTTCTTCCGGTTCGCCTATATTTCCGTGTTCTGCTTTCTGGGCGGGCTCGTTTCCATCTATTTGGTGTTGATGATGGCGCGCCTGGCGAGGGAAAAGGCTCGCGCCGATCCCGACTGCTGTTGAGCCCGCGCGTCGTATCCGCGTGGTGCGGGTTCGAGGGGGCAGGCCTTATAGATGCCCCATTCAGCCGCCACCCTTCGATCCGGCCCTATTTCCCGCAGCCAAAGGCCTGGTGCAGGTAGGCATGGACATCCTTGACGTCCTGGTCGCTGAGCCCGGGATTTCCGCCGCGTGGCGGCATCGAGATTGGTGACGATGGGCTGGAGTAGCCACGTTCGATGTGATCGGTCAGTGCGGCATGCGGCTTGGTCAGGACGCCGCCCTTTTTCGTGAAGTCCGGCGCACCCGGGATCGTCCCGCGCCCATTGGCGCCGTGACATGCCACGCACGTCTGCGCATATACGACCTTTCCGTGCACTGGATCGCCACCGGAGAATCCGCATATCGTCGTCGTAGCGGCCGCAGCCGCGACCGAAGCGAGCGCTGCGGTCACGGCAATACAGACGGAAGATAGGCGCAAGGCGTGTGCACGGATCATTTTCTTCTCCATCGAAAGCAGAGGTATTGCTTCATGATTCGGGGTGGATCGCCTCAATTATTGCTGGCCTTGAGGAAGGCGGCAATGTCATCGGCGGTATCACCCGATATATTGGCGCGCACGCGCATGTGCTTGACGATTACGTTCCAGCTTCTGTCGGAATATTCCTTCGGATCGCGGATGTTGTGGCACCGTCCGCAATTGTCTGCCCAGGCCTTGGCACCGCGCGCAAATTGCCTGGGGTCAGGCTCTGCCTTGCGATCGGCGCTCTGGGCAGGGGCAAGCTGGGAAAACCCAAGACTGAATGCGAGGACCAGCGCGGCAAGTGGAAGTGGCGAAATCTTCATGGCGATCCCTTTCAGAAGCCGAATGCCACCTGGGCATGAAAGCTGTTGACTGACGGGTCTTCCGGGAAATTGCTGTTCTCGTAAGCAATCTTGGCGACGAGCGAGGGCGCGAACCAATAGTCCAGGCCAACTGACCAGCGCTTTTCCTCATTCTCCTGAAAGTCGGAGAAGCCATTGACGCGAAGCTGGCTGTAACGGACGACGGGCTCAATCTTTGCGACGATCGGATTGTCGAAAATCCCGGCGAGCCGATAGGCTGCCTGAACATACCAGTTATTCCATGTCGTCCTGGGAATGTCGGTTGGCAGGAGATCATCCGGGGTCAAGGCACTGGCGATCGCATCAAGGCGCGAATGGATATATTCACCGCGGATGTCCCAATAGCCCTTCGTGAATGCGAAATCGCCGCCGATCAGCGCATAGTCTGCTTGGGAAACCGTGCCGGACACGGCCTCCAAACCCTTGATCCGTGCATGCATGCCGGACAGGCCGAGTTCGAGATGGGGTATGGGAAAGATGCTCACACGGCCGCCGAAGGCCTTGTCGGAATTGTCGTCACCGCCGAAACCTTCGAGAACCGGTCCAGCATCGCCCATGCGCGGCCCGTTGCCGACGAAGGCAGCATAGGTAGCCTTCATGGAACCTACCGGAAAACCGCCGCGAACCATGACGCCGATATCGGACAATGGCTCATCACCGCCGTCTTCGACGAAACCGACCGGTCGCGTTGGCAGCTTGTTGATCCAGGGCGTGTGCAGCGATTGCTGGAACTGGCCAACGGGCGTCAGAAACTTGCCGGCGGTGACTGTGAGCCATTTGTTCACGAGGAAGTCCAACTGGGCATATTCGAGCGACGTATCGGTTTCACCGTCCGACGTCGAAGACACTTCCATATGTCCCTCGAACAGCAGTCTGTCCCCATAGCTCGCGAGGAAGATTGGCAGGAATTTGGCTTCACCAAAGGAACTGTGCGAACCGGGGGCGTCGTTCGCCGAAAAATCAGCGACTACCGAGCCGGTGAGTTGAAACCGAATCAGCGAATTGTCGTCAGGCGGCGCAGGATTGACCGCAGCAACCCTCGTCACGTCACTTTGCGCCTGATTTGCTGTGCTCTGGGCCTGCGAGGCATCGCTTTCCGCCTTCGCTGTCCTGCCTTTGACCTCAGCCAGTTCAGCCTTGAGAGCTTGCAGTTCCTGTTCGGCTTGTGCCGCCTGCCTGACCTGCGCTTCGAGCGCTTCCACGCGCCTTTCCAGATCGGCGATCGAGGGTTGGGTCTGGGCAAGGGCGGGTAGTGGCTGCGACAAGCCGAATGCCGCAAAGGCGAGCCCTATGGCTTTGACCGCCGGAGCGCTGCGAGCGTCTCTGATATCGGAATGACTTCTATCCGTTTGCTGCGGCCAAATGCGCATAGCGTCCCCTGCGTTGCCTGAGGCTGACTGCCCGGAAGATGTCAGCGATCCAAAATATCTCGCAGGTGGAGCACGCGAATCCTTGCTTCAGGTTAGAGAATTCGCAGATTTTCGATTAAGATATTGATAATTCGTAATATCATCAGTTCGACAACCAGTCCGAGAGCTGAGCTGGATCGACCCTTGCTGCATCGACAAGACCGTCCGGGTCCATGACCCGAAGCACGCCATTTTGCCAGAAGATCAGTCCGCCACCGGTCAATTGGTCAAGCGCGGCTGCCATATCTCCAGTGGAAAGTCCGACCGTACCGGCCATGGCCTCTATGTCAAAAGCAATGTCCATGTCCTCGGGGCGTTGGCCCGGCCATGCCATTCGCTGGCGCAGGAAGGAGTGCAGGATCAGCCGCAGGACACGTAGGAACGGTGTGATGCCCTCTTGGGACATGCCATCTTCGGTCCCGCCAGAACTCATCGCCGATCCTGTTGAACATCGAAATTCATGAGTGTTTGGTCAATCGTTCTCACCGCGCCGGAATTCAGCGCTCCCCGGAACAGATACGTTCGCGAGCGGATCAGCCCTCAAAGAATTTCATCAACTATCCCCTGGGGAAATGAAGCGTTCGCATTGCTCGGATCGACCATGATGTTCGAGAGTGCAGCGCAGCCAACAGGCTGGCCGGGAAAACCAGCCTTCAAGCCTTGGGCAGATCGGCGAAATCGACGATCAATTGATCTACTCCGCAAGTGCAAGAGCCGAGACGCACGTCAACGCCCGCCGCCTCAAGCCGTTGTTGCTCAGACGCCGGCACGAACCCGCAGATGACGCGTGACACCCCAGCGTCGATAATCAGGTCGGACAGGCGTTCCGCGCTACGCAAAGGGTTTGGTATGAAGCGGACGGCAATAGTCCCGGTCGAGACTGTCAAAAGCCCATCGCACTTCCCGAAAAACGGACACAGCATATAGTCGGCGCCGCTGCGCATGACGGTCACCGCAGTAATGCCGTCCACGATGCCCTCCTTGGATGACGATATGTGATTCGACTTGCTCACGGGTGGAAATTTGGAACTCCGAGCCTGGCGAAACTATGAACTGGATCAAACATTTTCGTCGCGCTCTTGGCGTATCAAGGCTTATCCCGGCTGCAAGAGAACAGCGATCAAATTATTGCGCCACAAGAGGAATCTTGATTGCGGGAACTACGTATTCGCAAATGCCCACCACATTGAAATAACGGCATTGACCTACGTCAAGGTGACCACCGAGTTTTCGGCCTTGAAGAGAATGTGTTAAATTTGATGAAGCGGGCGTGATTTCACGGAGGCTGGGTATGCTGCGAAACGCCAAATCTCTACCGGACCAGTGCCGGACCTGCCTGGCGCGGCGTGACGGCCTTTGCAGCGATATCGCCGGAGCCGATTTTTCGCTGCTGCAGCGACGTAGATCGGGCGATCGCCGGTTCAAGCCGGAACAGGAGATATTACCCATCGGCCAGCCCTGCGATTCCATTTACAATCTCACCAGTGGTTGGGCCTTTCGCTATGCGCTTCTTGAAGACGGACGCCGACAGATACTGGATTTCATTTTGCCTGGTGCGGTAATCGGCTTTCAGTCCGTGGCGGGTGCAAGGGCGAGCTATGGCGTCCAGGCCCTCACAGAGGCGACCGTCTGTGCGATCCGGCATTCGGCGTTGATCGAGCTGTGTCGGCAACTTCCTGATCTTGGATTGCGTCTCGCCTGGCTCACTGCCCGTGATCGTAGTCTGGCCTATGATCATTTGACGAGCGTGGGCCGGCATTCCGCACATCAGCGCGTCGCCCACCTCATTCTGGAACTGTTTGTTCGCTGCCGGGCGCAATGGCCGGGCGAGCAGATCAATGACATGCATCTGCCGTTGACCCAAGAACATGTGGGAGACGCAGTGGGTCTGAGCAGCGTTCATGTAAACCGGGTGCTGCGCGACTTGCGTTCGGAAGGGATTGTCGAGCTTCACTATCGGCGCCTCAGCATCCTGAATCCCGACAAACTCATGGAAGTTGCGGAGACCGATCCGGACCTCTTGGTCAACTGGATGAATTCCTGTCGGCAAACGGATGACCCAGGCGACAGCATTGCCGGAGGCTGCAACGCCACTCTGCAAAAGGATCAAGCCGGAGCGAATAGGGCTTTGTCCATCGCACACGAAACAAAGCGATCGCCCGCGGTGATTTGAACGGCTTCGTTCCGGTTCTCGCAGTTGATTTGGCGCGCACCCTCGGGAATTGAGGCTCTCAGACACCCACTGCGGTCAATGGCTCAGCCTCAGCAGCAGGTTGGTGCGTTTCCTTGGGCGACGGATCGGCACCAGACACAATCGCAGTTCTCATGGCTGCAACTCGGATCCTCCAATGAAACGCCTATGCGCGTTTTGATGAAGGGAAACAGCAAGGCACTGATCAGCGATGGACGATAGGCTCGCTGCAACCCAATCCGCGCATCACGATGCTCAAGCCTCGACAGGGCAAGACAGCGAAGCGCGTCCCCGCCCAGATTGAACAGGTATCTGTTGACCGCTCCTGCTTTCATGAGGGGGCCGAGAGACTGCTGCCATAGATCGGAATAGCGCGCGCCCGTAATGACGCTCTGGGCGGCAAGTATGCCCGATCGCAAAGCGTAGAGCATCCCGAAGCCGGCCAAAGGATCCTGAAAGCCTCCTTGCTCTCCGATGACGGGGCGACCGCCCTGCTGCGCCGTGTACGGAAATCGAAAATTTCCATAGCCGCCAAACGTCTTGGGGTTGCTCATCACGAGACCGGCGCGATCGCGAAAGAATTTCACCGTTCGGGCAACATGCTGGGCTTCCTCGCGAAACCCTCTGAACATGCAACTGGCGACTGTCCCTCTGCCGCCATAGACCAAAAGGTATGCGTAGCCGGACGGAGCCAGGTCATCATCAAGTGCAAGCCAGCTTCCTTCGGCCATATCCGTCTCGAACACATAGCCTGCAGCAATTGCGTCCGCAGTTCTCGGTCCTGTCGCCAGGATGTCGGCTTCCCTTGCCTCTCGTACCCTGTCATCGAATCGAACTTCGACGCCAAGTGCGATGGCCTGTTCGAGCAAGGCGCGGTCAAGTGTCCCCTGGCCGGAACCACGTCGGACCAGATAATAAAGGGGCTGTTCGCTTCTCAGGCCGTAGCGGCGGCCCTTTGCATCGAACGCGGTCCCTGCCGACACGGCTACTTTTTCAAAGTCTGTATCGATTCCGGCCTGCTTGAGCTCGTGCAGCACGTCCTCATCGCGACTCCAATTTTCCAATCCCTGATAGTCGTTGTGAAATCGCGCACCGACACGATCATGCCATTCCCGAACCACCACGGAGCGGCCGGCCCGTGCTAGGGCGATGGCGCAGGCAAGGCCTGCCGGCCCCGCGCCGACAATGGTCGTCTCTCCCGTCACGGTAAGCTGCCGTTAAGGCCAGCGCACGACAAAGAAATTGTAGATCGGCCCAAAGACCAGGGCAATGAACCAGCCATACCCGAAGCTTTCAACAAGGCCGAGGATGAAGCTGGGCAACGTCAGCAGCTTGAAGCCGGGCAGGAACAGTGCCAGCATCGCGTGACCTTCGACCATGCCGGGTGACAGGAAGTATAAAGCGATGCAAAGCAGGTATGAGATAACGAGGAACAGCGAAAGGGCCATGCCCAGCGCGAGAACGGGGACAGTTCTCGCAGTTCCGGTGGGGGAAGGTTCAGCCGCCATTTGAATTCTCCATGGCTTGATCGGCAGGTCCGCCCTGCAGATATGGCACAGGATCGTCTTCGAACTTCAGCCGGCACTTTTCCGAGCAGAAGTAGTAAACCGAACCATCGAACACGCTCGATTTGGCCTCGCCCGGATTCACCGTCATGCCGCAGACGGGGTCCGTACCCTGCGGCGGGGGCTGCCAGGCGGGCGAGTGGTGGCTTGGGCCATGCTCACCGCCATCCCCGTGCATGTGATGCCCATGACCATGTCCATGCCCTGTCACATGGGCTCCGCAGCCAAAGCGCATCATGAAGAAGAATAGCGCTCCGAAAACGAGAAAGTACAACAGGGTGTCCATCGGTCGCACCTCCTGATGCTGCTGCGAATGGCGGTTTCCTCTCGAACTCTGTGTGTCGGGGTCTTTGCGCAGCGTCTCAGTGCTTGTCGCATCGATGAGAGCCTCAAACCTTGATGGAGATTAAAGATGATAGCCGAAACCAGGATATCGTCATCGGACGCTGGTGATCGCACCCTGGCCCGAAGTGGCACGGCAAAAGCAGTTCTTGCGCACACTGGATGCGCATTGGAGGAAGCAAGCTCATGATGAACTGGGGCTATGGAATGTTCGGCGGATTCGGAATGCTCCTGTTCTGGAGCGTAGTTATTGTGCTCGCGGTCCTCCTTCTTCGCCAGGTGACGCGCGGAGGAACCCGGTCACGTGCGCGCCAAATCCTTGAAGAGCGTTATGCCAAGGGCGAGATCAGCAAAGAAGAATTCGATGAACGCCGAAAAGATCTGAGCGAATGATCCCACATTGGCCCTGTTCAATCGAAATGTTGCCCAATCTCTTGAGGAGAATGACATGAACAAGCTCTATCTCACCCCGCTGGCAGCTCTATTGGTCGCAGCAGCACCGGTCGCGCTCGCCGAGCCTGCGCCCCAGGCCGCGCAAAGCGCTGACTCGCAGCAGATGGCCCAGCGCTTCGAGCGCATGCAAGCCCTGATGGCACAGGCGAAGGATGCCCAAGGAAGCGAGCGCATGCAGCTGATGCACGAGCACATGCAACTCATGAAGGAACAGATGCAGTCCATGCACCAGATGATGGGTGGGATGGACAAAATGAGCGGTATGAACGGTATGAGAGGGATGAAGATGGGCGGCGGCAGCTCGGGCGACAATTCCGCGATGATGGGCCGAATGCAGGCTCGCATGGACATGATGCAGCAAATGATGGAGCAGATGCTCGATCAGCAGAGCATGATGCAAGGCCAGCCAGCGAAATGATCGTTGAACTTGTCGACGGCATAAGGCGATTGTTCGCTCAACCGATACCTTCGGCAGGTTCTAGCGACATAATGATTTGCGTTCGATGCGAAGGCCGCCTTGGAGAATAGAGAGCCCGATGTCGAGGATCATACGATCTTCACGGAGGGAGACGACCTGTTCGAGGCGATGAACGCTGACATCGGGAAAGCTCGGCGTCGGATCTTGCTTGAAATGTACATATTCAAGGAGGACCATGTCGGCAGTCAAATTATCCATGCTCTCCTGCAGGCGGCCGAGCGTGGTGTTGAAGTCAAGTTGAGCCTTGATGCTCTGGGATCGGGACGAGTCTTTTCGCAATCCGCCGTGACCGTCCTTCGAAACGCGGGAGTCTCGGTTTGTTGGGCCCAAACTTGGAACTGGCGGCAACCTTGGCGCTATCAGCGTCGCGACCACAGCAAGTTGCTCGTGATCGACGATGGTATAACCTATGTTGGAGGGTTCAACATAGGCGAGGAGAGTTCGCTGCGATACAGCGGCAAAGGCCGATGGCGCGATCTGCACATACGCCTGTCTGGACCGATCGCACGGCGCGCGGCGAGGCTGTTCGAATCCCGACATGCCTTCGGGCGAGACCGCGTCGAGGACGAATGGTTCGGCGCCTACCTCCTGATGTCGAATTACGGCATTCGATGCAGGTACAGACTGCGCTGCTTGCTCAATGGCCGCTTGCGTCATGCTGTCAGCAGAATTTGGCTGACTACTCCCTATTTCGTACCCGACAGCGGCACGCAACGTCGATTGATTAGTGCCGCTCAACGAGGGGTTGATGTCCGCCTTCTCGTGCCTGCCAAGAGCGATATCCGGATTACACAATGGGCCGCTCGAATGCTCTACGAGAATCTGTTGCGTGCCGGTGTTAAAATTTACGAATATTCCCCCCAATTTCTCCATGCCAAGACGATCCTTGTCGATAGCAACTGGAGCTCGATAGGTACGGCGAATTTCGATTATCGCAGCTTCTTCTTGAATTACGACTTGGCATTAATTTGCTCGTCGGAAATCATATGTGATGAACTCGCGAACATGTTCGAAATCAACATTTCTGATTCCAGGATTGTGGAGGAAAGGGTCTGGCGCTCCAGGCCCTATACATCAAGAATTCAAGAATTCTTGGGGTGGGTGGTTCGCCGCTTCCTGTGATGTGCGTTGAAGCAGACGACAGGCCCGAATTACACTACGGAAGGAGTAATCATGGCCCACAACAAAGAGAGACCCGAGCAAGGTGATCCTGCGCTGACCCCCAGCGATATCGAGCATTACAAGCAGCGGCTTCGGGAATTGCAGATCGAACTCGTCAAGTTTCAACGGCACCTCATCAAGTTCGACCACAAGGTTCTGGTGTTATTCGAAGGCCGGGATGCCGCAGGAAAGGACGGTGCGATCAAGCGGATTGTCCAGCATCTCAGTCCCCGCGATACACGGGTGGTCGCCCTTGGGAAGCCATCGGAAAAGGATGTCAGTTCCTGGTATTTTCAACGGTACGTTTCACACCTGCCGTCGTCTCAGGAAATGGTCCTGCTGAACCGAAGTTGGTACAATCGCGCCGGTGTGGAGCGTGTGATGGGTTTTTGCTCTGGCGATCAATATCATGAGTTCATGGCAACGGTCATTGACTTCGAGCACCTGCTGGTTCGCTCCGGCATCCAGGTGTTCAAATACTATCTCGATGTTTCGAAAAAGGAGCAGCGCAAGCGCTTGCGTGACCGCAAAACCGATCCGCTCAAGCAGTGGAAGACCAGCCCGATCGATGCGGTCGCGATCAAGCACTGGGATGACTACACGGCCGCGCGCGATGCGATGCTGGAAGGGACGCACAATGCAGTCACGCCCTGGTACATCGTCCGCGCGGACAACAAGAAACTCGCAAGGTTAAACATCATCCGGGATCTCATGAGACGCGTGGAATGTCCGGATAAGGATGAACATGCGGCCACGCCCGACCGAGAGATCGTGTTTCCATATGAGTCACGCTTTGCGTCCGACGGAACGTTGGCGCGCTGAAGTAAACCATTGCCCGGCGAATATTTTGTCTGGACCGTGCTCGCCTCGGCAGGCGACATTCCACCAGAGTTTGATTTGCGTTAAGAACCTTGCGTTTCGTTTTGACTATCTTGTGCATCGCAGCAACCGGGTGACACGCCAATGCGAGTGGCTGGTGCGCCATCGACGAAGCCGAACAATGCGTCGGATATCTTTGAGGCGCGCGCCAGGCTCCGCCCGCGGCTCCGGATACCCTATCCACTACCAAGGGTCATGTGATGGAAGTGGTAAGGTCGATCGCCGACAGATCATCGCGACAGTCAACAGAATCGGGAAAGGCCTCCGCGCCGGACGAAGATCAGGTTTCAGCGACTGCTTATAAAAACAGTGAAGTGTCGCATCATCCTGACCAGATGGACTTCATGATGATGGTCCGCCAAACGTGGAACTATCAGCGAGATCTGTTTGAGCGCTCAATCCTTTTCTGGGACACCTTGCGCCAGCGTGCCGACAATATGATCGCGCATGAGCGTGCTGGCAAACCCCCGCTGCTGGACTTCGATTATGAAGTACTGCTCGACGCCCGCCGCTTTTGAGAACGGCGGTGCAAAATTAGACCACGGTAGCGGCGGCGAAGTGCTGCTGCGGGCGGCGTAAAAGTCGTCCACTTTTTCCCTTTTCGCGATGCTGGCGAGGAGGGATGAGGGATTTACACCGTGGAACTTTACCTGAAGGTTCGTCTTGCCTGCGCGGGCGGCATGAGCGCCCGGGCGGCAGCGAAGCATTTCAACATATCGCGCGACACGGTCCGCAAGATGCTGTCGTATTCCGAGCCGCCCGGTTACCGTCGCAGCGCCCCGGTGCGGCGACCGAAGCTGGAAGCGTTCATACCGATCATCGACGGCTGGCTGGATGGGGACCGGTCGGTCCCGCGCAAGCAGCGCCATACGGCGAAGCGTGTGTTCGATCGCCTTCGCGAAGAGCATGGCTTCACCGGAGGCTACACGATCATCAAGGATTACATCCGGGATCGGGATCAGCGCAGCCGGGAGATGTTCGTGCCGCTGGCACACGCACCCGGCCATGGGCAGGCAGATTTTGGAGAAGCTCTGGTCGAGATCGGCGGGGTGGAGCAGAAGGCGCACTTCTTCGTGCTCGATCTGCCGCACAGCGACGCCTGCTACGTACGCGCCTATCCGGCTGCCGTTGCCGAGGCCTGGATGGACGGCCATGTCCACGCCTTTGCGTTCTTCGGCGCGGTGCCGCTGTCGATCGTCTACGACAACGACCGCTGCCTGGTCTCGAAGATCCTGCCTGACGGGACGCGGCTGCGCGCGAGGCTGTTCAGCGCCTTCCTGTCGCACTACCTGATCCGTGATCGTTACGGCCGCCCCGGCAAGGGTAACGATAAGGGCGGCGTTGAAGGCCTTGTCGGCTATTGCCGGCGCAACTTCATGGTGCCGATCCCCCGGTTCCCGACATGGGAGGCGTTCAACCTGTGGCTCGAGGAGCAATGCCGCAAACGGCAGAACGACCGGCTGCGGGGCGAGAGTGAGACGATTGGCGAGAGGCTGCGGCGCGATCTGGCGGCGATGCAGGAACTGCCGGCTTCCCCCTTCGAGGCCTGTGACCAGACCAGCGGCCAGGTCTCATCGCAGGCGCTGGTGCGTTACCGGACCAACGATTACTCGGTGCCGGTGCGCTTCGGCCACCAGGAGGTGTGGATCAGGGGCTATGTCGACGAGGTGGTGATCGGTTGCCGGGGCGAGATCATTGCCCGCCATGTGCGCAGCTACGAGCGCGAGGATGTGATCTTCGATCCGATCCATTACCTTCCCCTGATCGAACAGAAGATCAATGCCCTCGATCAGGCCGCACCATTGCAGGGCTGGGACCTGCCCGAGGTATTTACAACGCTGCGCCGGCTGATGGAGACGCGCATGGGCAAGCATGGCCGGCGCGAATATGTGCAGGTACTGCGCCTGCTGGAGAGCTTCGCTCTGGCCGATCTGCATGGCGCGGTGAAGCAGGCCCTTGATATGGGCGCGATCGGCTTCGATGCGGTGAAGCATCTCCTGTTATGCCGGGTGGAGCGCCGCCCGCCCCGACTGGACATGGCGATCTATCCCTACCTGCCCAGGGCCAGAGTGGAGACAACATCGGCGCGCTCGTACATGCGGCTGTTGACCGGCGGAGCAGCGGCATGAGCAGCCAAGCTCCCGAACTGCTGCTCGCCAGCCACCTCAAGACGCTCAAGCTGCCAACCTTCCTGCGCGAGCATGACAAGCTGGCCCGGCAATGCGCAGCAGAGGGCGTAGATCATGTCCGCTACCTTGCTCGGCTTGTCGAACTGGAACTGATCGACCGGGAACGCCGGATGGTCGAGCGCCGGATCAAGGCCGCGCGGTTCCCGGCCGCCAAGAGCCTCGACAGCTTCGACTTTGCCGCCATTCCGAAGCTCAACAAGATGCAGGTGCTCGAACTGGCGCGTTGTGACTGGATTACCCGTCGCGAGAACGTCATCGCCCTTGGCCCGTCGGGGACCGGCAAGACCCATGTCGCGATCGGTCTTGGCCTGGCGGCCTGCCAGAAGGGCCTGACGGTCGGGTTCATCACTGCTTCCGCGCTGGTCAGCGAGATGATGGAGGCACGCGACGAACGCCGCCTACTGCGCTTACACAAGCAGATGACCGGCTATAAGCTTCTCATCATCGATGAGCTGGGGTTCGTGCCCCTCTCCAAAACCGGCGCGGAACTGCTGTTCGAGCTGATCTCACAGCGCTACGAACGCGGCTCGACGCTGATCACCAGCAACCTGCCGTTCGACGAATGGACCGAGACGTTCGGTTCCGAGCGCCTGACAGGCGCGCTCCTCGACCGGCTCACCCACCACGTCAGCATCCTCGAGATGAACGGCGAGAGCTATCGCCTGGCCCAGAGCCAGGCACGCAAAGCACGTCCCAACCCCTGACAGAAACGGCAATCCGGGTGTTGGCGACCCCCGCTCGGGCTACGCCCTCCCGGCGCTCGCCAACACCCGGATCAAGTGGCCTGGTTTTGCTCCGCCCAATGGACGACTTTTACGCCGCCGTTGACA
>NZ_RAHJ01000009.1 GCF_003605755.1 Tsuneonella suprasediminis
GCTTCGGCAGGCGGGATATTGCCGATGGGCGCGAGCAGGCGCCGGTTGTTGAACCAGTCGACCCATTCGAGCGTGGCGTATTCCACGGCTTCAAATGATCGCCACGGACCTCGGCGGTGGATGACCTCGGCCTTGTAAAGGCCGTTGATCGTTTCGGCCAAGGCGTTGTCGTAGCTGTCGCCAACACTGCCGACCGATGGTTCGATCCCGGCTTCGGCAAGACGCTCGGTATACTTGATCGAGACATATTGGCTGCCACGATCACTGTGGTGGATCAGGCCGCCACGGTGAACAGGCCGTCGGTCATGGATCGCCTGCTCCAGGGCATCGAGTACAAAGCTGGCATGCGCCGTTCTGCTCACCCGCCAGCCCACGATATAGCGGGCGTAAACGTCGATCACGAAGGCGACATAGACGAACCCGGACCACGTCGCGACGTAGGTGAAGTCCGAGACCCACAGCATGTTGGGTGCCGGTGCATGGAACTGGCGGTTGACCTGATCGAGCGGACATGGCGCTGCCTTGTCGCTCATCGTCGTCTTCACCGGCTTCCCCCGGATCACGCCCTGCAGGCCCAGCTCACGCATCAGCCGTTCCACCGTGCAGCGGGCAATATCGAAGCCCTCGCGCTGCATCTGCCGCCACACCTTGCGATACCCGTAGACCTTGAAGTTGGCATCGAACACGCGCTGAACCTCGGGCTTCATTGCTTCGTCGCGCTGGGCGCGTGGTGACAGGCGCGACGGATCGCGGCGCTGTGCGACACGCTCGTGGTAGGTTGATGGGGCGATCGGCAGAACCCGGCAGATCGGCTCGACCCCATACTCACCCCGATGCTCATCAATGAAGCTGGTCATCGCTTGAACGGGCGGTCGAGCTCCGCCTGGGCAAAATATGCAGAGGCCTTGCGCAGGATCTCGTTGGCCTGGCGCAGCTCGCGGTTCTCGCGTTCCAGCGCCTTCAGCTTGTCTGCAACCTCCACCGGTACGCCGGCACGCTTGCCGCTGTTCACCTCGGCTTTCTTCACCCACTCCAGCAACGTGTGCCCTGAACAGCCAATCATCGCCGCTATGGATGTGATCGCTGCCCACCGGGATGGATGCTCGCTCTCTTGGTCCAGAACCAGGCGGACTGCCCGCTCGCGAACTTCCGGTGCAAACTTGTTCGTCGTCTTGCTCATCGTAGACCCTTCCTCTCAGGAGTTAGGGCC
>NZ_RAHJ01000010.1 GCF_003605755.1 Tsuneonella suprasediminis
TCGGGGTGAGTATGGGGTCGAGCCGATCTGCCGGGTTCTGCCGATCGCCCCATCAACCTACCACGAGCGTGTCGCACAGCGCCGCGATCCGTCGCGCCTGTCACCACGCGCCCAGCGCGACGAAGCAATGAAGCCCGAGGTTCAGCGCGTGTTCGATGCCAACTTCAAGGTCTACGGGTATCGCAAGGTGTGGCGGCAGATGCAGCGCGAGGGCTTCGATATTGCCCGCTGCACGGTGGAACGGCTGATGCGTGAGCTGGGCCTGCAGGGCGTGATCCGGGGGAAGCCGGTGAAGACGACGATGAGCGACAAGGCAGCGCCATGTCCGCTCGATCAGGTCAACCGCCAGTTCCATGCACCGGCACCCAACATGCTGTGGGTCTCGGACTTCACCTACGTCGCGACGTGGTCCGGGTTCGTCTATGTCGCCTTCGTGATCGACGTTTACGCCCGCTATATCGTGGGCTGGCGGGTGAGCAGAACGGCGCATGCCAGCTTTGTACTCGATGCCCTGGAGCAGGCGATCCATGACCGACGGCCTGTTCACCGTGGCGGCCTGATCCACCACAGTGATCGTGGCAGCCAATATGTCTCGATCAAGTATACCGAGCGTCTTGCCGAAGCCGGGATCGAACCATCGGTCGGCAGTGTTGGCGACAGCTACGACAACGCCTTGGCCGAAACGATCAACGGCCTTTACAAGGCCGAGGTCATCCACCGCCGAGGTCCGTGGCGATCATTTGAAGCCGTGGAATACGCCACGCTCGAATGGGTCGACTGGTTCAACAACCGGCGCCTGCTCGCGCCCATCGGCAATATCCCGCCTGCCGAAGCYGARGMACGATACTACGCCATGCTGGACGACACGCCCATGGCGGCATAATTTAAACCAAATGGCCTCCGGCAATCCCGGGGCGGTTCAAAAGGCGAGCGAAGCTAACGACCTTCTGTCCCGGCCTTGACGGTTCCAGTCGCTCGGGAGGCGGGCGTTCTCTTTATATGTTCCCCTGCGGAAAATGTCCCTATGCTTTTAGGCCGTAGACTCATTAGCTGCGATCCATAACCGTGCTGAGAAGAGCTTGATGGCGGCGAGGAAGTTATCGGCGCGTTTGTCGTAGCGTGTCGCCAATCCTCTGGCGTGTTTGAGTTTTCCGAAGAAGCGCTCGATCAGGTTGCGATAGCGGTAGAGGAAGGCGCTGAAGGCGAAGCCCTTTCGTCGATTACGCTTTGCCGGGATGTTGGCGAAGCCGCCGTTGCTTTCGATCCGTGCGCGGATAGCATCGCTGTCATAGGCCTTGTCAGCCAGGAAAGTGCTGCCGGGTGGTACGACATCAAGCAGCGCTACAGCCTCGCGGCAATCGCTGGCTTGTCCTTCCGACAGATGCAGGCCGACCGGTAAACCCCGGCCATCAACCAGCGCATGGATCTTGGTAGTCAGGCCGCCCCGGGAACGTCCCATGCAGCGATTGGGGTCCCCCTTTTTAGGGTCGCACCATGCTGGTGGACCCGGATCGAGGAACTGTCGATCATGACCAGTTCGCCATCGAAAGCGGCGCTGACGGAGGACAGAAGCCGGTCCCATACGCCAGCTTTGCGCCAACGCACGAAACGGTTGTAGCACGTCGTGTATGGCCCATAGCGCTCCGGGATATCCGCCCAGGGGCTGCCTGTGCGAAACCGCCACAATATCCCATTGATCACCCGACGATCATCAACACGCGGAACACCGCGCACCTTGTTCGGCAACAACGGCTCGATCACCGACCACTCGAAATCCGTAAGCTCAAATCTGCGACGGCTCATCCAAGGATCCTTCAAATGCCTTGAAT
>NZ_RAHJ01000011.1 GCF_003605755.1 Tsuneonella suprasediminis
TCGGGGTGAGTATGGGGTCGAGCCGATCTGCCGGGTTCTGCCGATCGCCCCATCAACCTACCACGAGCGTGTCGCACAGCGCCGCGATCCGTCGCGCCTGTCACCACGCGCCCAGCGCGACGAAGCAATGAAGCCCGAGGTTCAGCGCGTGTTCGATGCCAACTTCAAGGTCTACGGGTATCGCAAGGTGTGGCGGCAGATGCAGCGCGAGGGCTTCGATATTGCCCGCTGCACGGTGGAACGGCTGATGCGTGAGCTGGGCCTGCAGGGCGTGATCCGGGGGAAGCCGGTGAAGACGACGATGAGCGACAAGGCAGCGCCATGTCCGCTCGATCAGGTCAACCGCCAGTTCCATGCACCGGCACCCAACATGCTGTGGGTCTCGGACTTCACCTACGTCGCGACGTGGTCCGGGTTCGTCTATGTCGCCTTCGTGATCGACGTTTACGCCCGCTATATCGTGGGCTGGCGGGTGAGCAGAACGGCGCATGCCAGCTTTGTACTCGATGCCCTGGAGCAGGCGATCCATGACCGACGGCCTGTTCACCGTGGCGGCCTGATCCACCACAGTGATCGTGGCAGCCAATATGTCTCGATCAAGTATACCGAGCGTCTTGCCGAAGCCGGGATCGAACCATCGGTCGGCAGTGTTGGCGACAGCTACGACAACGCCTTGGCCGAAACGATCAACGGCCTTTACAAGGCCGAGGTCATCCACCGCCGAGGTCCGTGGCGATCATTTGAAGCCGTGGAATACGCCACGCTCGAATGGGTCGACTGGTTCAACAACCGGCGCCTGCTCGCGCCCATCGGCAATATCCCGCCTGCCGAAGCTGAAGCACGATACTACGCCATGCTGGACGACACGCCCATGGCGGCATAATTTAAACCAAATGGCCTCCGGCAATCCCGGGGCGGTTCAATGATTCCTGGCGCAACTGTCGAATATTGTGTTCTGGTGAAGAACACCGGCGACACTGTCGCAAACAATATTCGTGCAAGCGACAGCATTCCAGATGAGCTAACCTATGCTTCCGGGAGCATGACATCGGGAGTAACCTGTGCCAGCGCGACAACTGCGGAAGATGATGACAGTTCCAGTGCCGATGAGAGCGATCCGATCGGGGCTTCGATAGAGGGGGCTAATATCACGATGACCGCTGACAGTTTGGATAGCGGAGCAACGATGGCAGTGAAGTTTCAGACGAAAATCAACTGAGCAGGCCTCGCTGTTGATCGAAACCTGGCATTTACACTCTTTCGATATTTCCAGCCATCGATCCGGCTTTCGATCAGTTGTGAAAATGGGGAACGGAATTTCGCCTTCCCCGCGCGAAAGGTCATCATGTCACTTAATCAACTGCAGCTGGTTTTTGCCGGGCTGGCTTGTGCGCTTCTGTACATCGTTTTTGCCCTGTTACGGAAATCGAGTACCTTGAATTGGCTGCCCAAGCTCCCACCCCTGCCCATACCCAGACTGACAAACTTTACCGTCCTGCTCCAGCACATATCGAAACGCAGGAAAAAGGATGAGGAAGTGGTCGTCGTCAGCCCCCAACGGTTGCAGCGGCTTAAATGGACCGAACCGGAAGCCCCGCAAAGTGATGAGGACCCCGTTCTTACGGATGCTGTCTCTCCAGCAAAATCAGAGCAATCGTTTCCCGCTGAACGGTTTGATCACTATTATGAAGATGTTGAGAGGCGAGTTGAGCTGATCCTGGCGAAAGTGGAAGCTGGACATCTGTCGATCACCGAATTCGAACAATGCATACGGCTCGATATGATCGATGTAAGACGCGACCAGGCCGAGTTGATGGAGTGGGAGAGTCAGTGCCACTTGCCAGTCGCGCAGTTCGAGAAGGCACTGAGTTCAGTGGAAAGTGCGGCGGAATTGCTTGCACAATGTCTGGATTGGGCGACCAGCCCCCCCAAATCATAGAATATTCCTTATATCTCAATCATCTGCACACAATTCATCTCAGTCAACTAACTCTTAGTGAATTGCCAGTAATAACGATTGCACGAACCGGCTTCTGGTTTGGGGCTCGGCAGGGTGCGCGACGTAACGACTGACGGCGCGCCAAATCCCCTGTCGCAGTCGTTGTTGGGGCAATGAGATGACGACACGAATCAAGCAAACGCGAGCGATAACGGTCGACCAGAACGGCAGCCTGCTCCCCATAGGTGCGCTGGGACTCCTAATTCTAGCCGGATTGATTGGTGGCGGCGTGGATATGAGCCGCGCATACAAGGCGCAAACCCGCCTGCAAGCGGCGTGCGACGCGGGCGTTCTGGCCGGTCGCAAAGCCGTGATGACAAAAGGGTTCGACGACTTCGCCAAGGGTGAGGCGAAAGCCTATTTTCAGAACAACTTCAACGCTGTTGAGCAAGATGCGACCGGCACTGTCTTCACCCCCAAATCTAACGACGACGGTAATACAATCGAAGGGGTGGCATCGACCAATGTATCGTCTGTCATCATGCAGATCTTCGGCTTCAAGACGCTGGCAGTCAGCGTCTCATGCTCGGCGTCGATGGGTGTTGGCAACAGCGACGTAACGATGGTGCTCGACAGCACCGGATCGATGGATGATCGAATAGGGTGGAGCGGCGATAAAAAAATCGACATGCTGCGAAACGCGATGAAGAACTTTTACGATACTGTGCAAAAATCAGTATCGGGTTCGAACGCACGCGTTCGCTACGCATTTGTCCCCTACAGTTCCTCCATCAATGTCGGCCAATTGATATACGACAAAAATCCGAACTGGCTGGTCGACGATTATTGGGTTCAGTCACGCAAGCCACAATACGAGCGAATTTTCGACCATTGGGGCGATCCTGTTTACAGCAACGAAACGGGCGAAAGTTCCGAAAACATCGACTCGACCCAAGACTACAGCTCGACTGAGCATAAAAATCGTAACGACTGTAAAGCCAGCCTGCCGGCAGACACCAATTGGCAAAACAGTGGTGGCACCACGACAAGTACCGAGGGGCCATCGGTCAATAGCGCAGGACAACTGGTCACCACCACAACTACCGCACAAAAACAGACTCGCAAGAGCTACACCTGCGAAGAGCGGACGTCCGGATCGTGGTGGTGGACCAAGAAGTATTATGTCGCGGTGGTATTGAATTATTCGCGATATTTGTACGATCACCTCTATAAAATTCAGGATCCAGTTTATGTCGACGGGCCCAATCAGGTGGGCTGGACGTATCAGCGACTGAAATACGATGTTCGGGATTACAAGGCCTTCAAGACCGTCACGACAAAGACCGGGAATGACTATTGGGGGAAAGCCGTCGATGTATCTTCCAAATGGGAAGGATGCATTGAGGAACGTAAAACTGTTCCTGCATCCGAGTTCGGGTTTGAGAAATCGACCGGCATCACCCCAAGCGATGCACTCGACCTGAACATCGATGCAGCGCCAGATGCCTCTGATGACAACACGCGTTGGGCACCCATGTGGCCGGAGGTCGCATATCGTCGTACCGTTCGGGCAAATTCAAGCACGCTGACGAGCGCCGATGTTTCCTCATACGGCCAACCTCAAAAACCGGGGATGTCCTTTTGCCCGTACAAGTCCCAGCTGCTCAAAACCATGAGCAAGTCTGACTTTTACGATTATGCAGATTCTCTCATCGCAGTGGGCAATACGTACCACGATCTTGGAATACTGTGGGGCGCACGCATAAGTTCACCTCAGGGCATCTTTGCAGATACTGTGAACCAATCTCCTGCCAACGGCGGCAATGTGTCGCGCCATATGATCTTTATGACCGATGGCGCGATGGTTCCCAATGTGCAGATTCAGAGCTCCTATGGCATCGAGTTCTTTGACCGCCGGGTTACTGGCGATGGCAACAGCATGCTCACCGCTCGTCACACATCACGGTTTCTCACTTTATGCCAGGCTGTGAAGGCAAAAGGTATTCGCTTGTGGGTGATCGCATTTTCGACTGGCCTCACCAACGACCTGTCGAACTGTGCGTCGGACAACAGCGCCTTCACCGCCAACGATGCCGACGAACTGAACCACGCATTTCAGGAAATCGCCAAACAAGTGGGCGAATTGCGAGTGACGCAATGATCGGGAATCCCCCTGCACACCTGCCCTACGGAATGCGCGAGTTGCACGCGAATGATCGCGGCGTGACGATCATTGAATTCGCCCTGCTTGCACCTGTATTTCTTGTCATGCTCGTCGGGACGCTCGATCTGGGGCAGATGATCTATGGTAACGCTGTGCTGAACGGCGCAGTGGAATCGGCCGCGCGCAGTTCGTCGCTCGAAACGGGCGACATTACTGTGGCCGATCAAATGGTGGAAGATCAGGTTTCCTATGTCTTGCCCGGCGTAGATGTGAAATCGACCCGCACCAGCTACTATGACTTCGCGGATATTGGCCGGGCAGAGCAATGGAACGATGCCAACGGTGACGGCACCTGTAACAATGGCGAAGCTTATGTCGATGAAAACGGGAATAATTCCTGGGATGAAGATATCGGTGTTTCCGGCAACGGCGGTGCCAACGATGTTGTCATCTATACGGTGAAGGCCACTTACGATCCGCTGTTCAAAGTGCCATTTATGCCGGAAGCATGGGCCAAACGCACGCTGACATCGTCTGCGGTCCGCAAGAACCAGCCATTCGCTGACCAGACCGAGTATGGCTCCACTGCGGGGACTTGCGACTGATGGCTGTTCAAATCACACGACTGTGCCGCCGCTTTTCAAGTCTGAAACGGCGATTTCTGGCAGAAACCGCTGCGGTGGCCGCGGTCGAATTTGCGATTATGTTCCCTGTGTTCATCACCCTGGGTCTGGTCGGCACCGAAATCGCCTATATGTCGACCGTGAACATGCGCGTCAGCCAGATCGCCCTGTCGCTGGCCGATAACGCATCGCGTATCGGGCAAACCGATAACAGCAGTGTGAGCCCCAATGTGAAAGAGAGCGACATCGATTCAATTATGGCCGGTGCGCTGAAACAAGGCGAATCGTTTGATCTCAAGCATAACGGTCGACTGATTTTGTCGAGCCTCGAACTCGATAGCGCTACGGGCAAACAGTATATCCGCTGGCAGCGATGCAGCGGCGATCTGGCCCGCACGTCAACCTATGGCAACGATACGGACAACAATGGGCTAACAGGCTCCCCCATCGACGGTGTCGGACAATCGTCCGATAAAATTCGCGCCAGCACGGATTCGGCGGTGATGATTGCAGAGGTCTATTATGACTACAAAGGGTTGTTCGGAAACCTGCTGCCTACGAAACCGACATTTCGTCAGGAAGCAATTTTTACGGTAAGAGACGACCGTAATCTGACACCCGGCGTCACAGGCACCGGCGGCCAGTCTTTGTGTAAATAAAGGCTCGCCAAACCAGGAATGTTTGCGCGCCACCACTCTTCAACTGCTGACTTAATGCAGGCCAGCCACATCCGGCGTTCCCGGTTTTATATCAAAATGGTGGCCCGCGTCCGATCAAGATGAGCACTACACCTACGCCATAGCGCTACGATGATGTGTCTTCGAGAAACGGCCAATCTGCGCTGGGTGCAGACTGGCCGTTTTCATCCCCCCAAAGCACGTTGGACGATGCAGAACTGAAGCGCTCAGCTTGCCAACTCTGACACGTCCTCCGTCAGATTGTCGAGCGCACTGGACGCACGATCAGCGTATTGACGTCCACATCCGTCGGCTGTTCTACCGCATAGGCGATAGCGCGTGCGATTGCATCCGGTGTGAGCGCTATGGCGCGGAAATCGACCATCGCCTGCGCTGCGACAGGATCGGTGATCGTGTCGGCCAGTTCCGATTCCACCACGCCCGGCGCAACGATGGTGACGCGAATGTCGTCATGCTCCATACGCAGCGCCTCCGAGATTGCGCGCACCGCATATTTGGTCGCGCTATAGACCCCGCAGTTCGGCCACACGGCATAACCGCCGATCGAGGAAATGTTGACGAATTGGCCGCTGCCCTGATCCTTGAAGCGCGGGAGGGCGGCTGCAATGCCGTGAAGGACGCCGCGGATATTGACGTCGATCATCCGGTCCCACTCGTCCACCTTCAGGCTGTCGAAACGCGACAGCGGCATCAGGCCCGCATTGTTGACCAGCACGTCGACCCGGCCATAGTCAGCCTCCGTCGCTGTGATGAAAGCTTCGAAATTGGCACGGTCGGTGACATCTAGCGACCGGAAGGCGACTGTGCCTCCCGCCGCGTTCAGTTCGTCCGTCAGCGCGGCGAGCCGATCGGTGCGGCGTGCACCCAGCATCAACTTCGCGCCGCGCGCGGCCAGCAGCCGCGCCGTTCCTTCCCCGATACCACTGCTGGCACCGGTAATCGCGATCACCTTGTCTTCGATATCCATAATAGTCGCTCCAGTTCAGACGGACGTAGCCGTCGGATTGATGTTCACCAAATGAGGCTATCTGGTCGGGAGGCGATAGAATGGTCGTCCGAAATGATTGCACGATATTCCAAAAGTCCGGTCTCAAGCTGGATCGGTGACCGTCAGCACTGTAGAACAGTGTCGAATTTTAGACTGAAGAGGCGCTAATGGTGCATCATGAACTGGCGAAGCAGATTGCCCAATATGCCAAGCGCGATGGCATCATCGACACCCCTATCTCTCGACTGGCGTTAGTGCGTTCGAGCCATAGCGGCGAGCCAGTGCATATGGTGCAGCGCCCGGCGCTGTGCATCATCGCACAGGGGGGCAAGCGCGTCATGCTCGGCGATGCGATAATCGACTATGGCCCCGCCAGCTATCTCGTCGCCTCGCTCGAGTTGCCCGTCACTGGCGCCGTGACGCAGGCCAGTGTGGAGGCTCCTTATCTCTGTTTCTGCCTCTATCTGGACCCTGCCATGCTGTCGGAGATTGCGCTAACCTTGCCGCCCCTGTCGGCGACCACGGAGGATGGCGGAGGGATGACGCTGCACCCGATGACGCCAGAGCTGATCGATGCGGCGACGCGGCTGACGGCGCTGCTGGGTGAACCGGCGAACGCTCCGCTGCTTGCACCGCTGATCGAGCGGGAATTGCTGGTTCGGCTGATGACCGGTCCGGGTGGGGGCGTCCTGCGGGCCATAGCCAGTGGCGAAAGCCGTACCAGCCAGATCGCCCGCGCAATCGCCTGGCTCAAAGCCTATTTTCGCGAGCCCTTCAGCGGGCAGCACCTCGCCGATCTTGCCGGCATGAGCCTGTCCAGCTTTCATGACCATTTCCGCCGCGTCACTGCCATGACCCCGTTGCAATACCAAAAGCAGCTGCGTTTGCAGGAAGCGAGGGCGCTGATGCTGGCCGACCGGCTCGACGCGGCAGAGGCAGCCTTCCGCGTTGGTTACGAAAGCCCCTCCCAGTTCAGCCGCGAATATCGTCGCCTCTTCGGCGTCCCACCCGCCCGCGACATTGGGCGGTTAAGGGCCATGCCGCAAATGGCGACGGCGATTTGAGAGGACGAGGCGTAGTTTGGCCGTCTTGGGCCATTCCTCACAAGTCGCTTGGGCGCATTACCGGCGACAGATTGCAGACTGAGTCGCCATCCTCCGCTGGTAACGCTTCTCCAAATGCAAATATCACCGTCGCTTGTCGGCGTATCCACGACTTTAAATATGGCGGAGCGGGAGGGATTCGAACCCTCGATACGGGGTTACCGTATACACACTTTCCAGGCGTGCGCCTTCGACCACTCGGCCACCGCTCCGCATGCCTGATCGACTGAAGGCGGGCACCTAGCGGCAGTGAGAGGCGCTGACAAGCGCCTCAATCCAGTTTAGGCACGAGAACGATGACACGCACGTTCCGCAAGCCCCCCTCCCCGGCCGAATTCGAAGCAATCGCCCTTGCTGCACTCAATCGGATTCCCGCCCCATTTCGGGATCATCTGGGAGATATTATCCTGTTGGTGGAGGAGTTTGCCGATGCAGAAACGCTGGCTGATCTGGGTATCGATGATCCTTTTCAACTAACCGGTGTATTCGAGGGGATCGGGATGACGCACGCCAGCATTTCCGACAGTGGCCAGATGCCCAATCGTATAAGGTTGTTTCGGCAACCGATTCTCGATGAATGGATTTCTGATGGTGAAGACCTTGAACACCTCGTCGCACATGTCGTGATTCACGAAATCGGCCATCATTTCGGTTTATCGGACGCCGATATGCATGCGCTGGAGGAACAGGCACGGCAAAGCTGAACCTTGTCTTTGCAAGCGGGCGTGGCACAATCGGCGGATGATCGCTCGTACCGCACTCGCCGCGCTTTTCCTCGTACAGCTTGCCAGCCCATCTCTGGCGGACGATTCCAAAACACCTGACACGCCGGGACCGAGCGACATCGTCGCTCAGGCGCCGCAGAGCGATTGGCTGCCGATCCCGGCAAGCGATCTGTTAGTGATGAAGCTTGCTCCGGACGCCAAGGGCAAAGCATGGCAAGTCGTCATCCAGTTGATGCCCCGCCCGTTCAGTCAGTCATGGATCGCCAATATTCGCGTATTGGCCCATGATCGCTGGTGGGATGGCCTCGCCATTACCCGCGTTCAGGACAATTACGTAGTCCAATGGGGTGATCCGAATGGCGAAGATCCGACAAAGGCCAAAGCTCTGCCCGCGGGACTGAAGTCCACCAGTGGAACTGACTACACTGTCAGTATCGCTGCACTGCCACGGCCCAAAGACGCCCCGCCGCCATTTGTGAGCTGCAAGCAAGGACAGGATTGTCCTCCTCCAGCCAAGGCCAAGGAATTCTCCGAGCGAAACGGGTTGATCGACACGGCCATGTCAAACGATAGCTATGCTCCGCGCACGACGTTCCGTCTCGGTTGGCCCATAGCGATGGATACCAGGGCGAAGCGCGCATGGCCGGTCCATTGTTATGGCATGGTCGGGGTCGGTCGCGATTACGCTCCCGATGCCGGAACCGGCGCGGAGTTGTACACGGTGATCGGACAGACGCCGCGCCACCTCGATCGCAACATCGCGTTGGTTGGCCGCGTGATTGAGGGGATGGAAAATCTGTCCAGCCTTCCTCGCGGCAAAGGCCCATTGGGCTTTTATGAAGACCCGACGATGCACGTGAGGATCGAAAGCATCCAGCTTGCGAGCGACTTACCGGCGGCCGAGCAACCGCACTTCGAATATCTCGATACCAACAGCATGACATTTGCCCGCTATGTCGACGCGCGCGCCAACCGGCGCGATCCGTTTTTCATCGTGCCAGCGGGTGGCGTGGATGTCTGCAACGCACCTGTGCCGGTGCGACGCGTAGCCAAGGAGCAATAACTGGCGGAATCTAGCCCGGCAGGCCGCCAGTCTGGCGCAATGCCTCGCCCAGCGCGAGCGCAGCCGATGACGCGAGATTCATCGAACGCACTTCGGCGCGCATCGGAATACGCACCCGCGCATGACACGATTGGGCGACGGTGTCCGGCACTCCGGCGCTTTCCTTGCCAAACAACAGCACATCGTCCGGTTCGAAGGCGAAGTCGTAGATCGACTGGCTCGCCTTGGTGGTGAACAGGATCAGCCTGCTCTGCCCCAGCGAGGCGTGAAACGGAGACACGCCGCTATGGCGCGTTACCGAAACGTGATCGATATAATCCATCGCCGCGCGTCGAACTCTGCGGTCATCCCAAGCGAAACCCATTGGTTCGATCAGATCGACTGCCGTCCCCATACAGGCACCGAGGCGCATCACGGCGCCGACATTTCCGGCAATTTCAGGTTCGAACAAGGCAATACGCATAGGATTACGCAAGCGTTATCAGAGCTTCTGCATCAATTCGATGCGATTGCCGAAAGGATCGTGAATATCGCCGCGCACATAGCCATCGAGCGGAGATCCTTCTGAGAATTTGATCCCATGCGTTGCCAAATATTCCCGCGTCGCAGCAAGATCATCGACCAGCAATGCGGGATGCGCTTTTGCGGCAGCGCGGAATGGCTCCTCCACACCAAGATGGATGTTCACACCATCTCCCACAAACCAGCACCCGCCCCGTTTCGCCAGATCGGCAGGTTTGGGCACTTCGACAAGCCCCAGAACTGCGCCATAAAAGCTCCGCGCATCAGCCTCACCATCTCGAGGCATGGCAAGCTGCACGTGATCGAGGCCGACAATTCCCATCGCCCTAAATCCGATCTGCCTGCGCCACCGCATCGCTCGCGCGAAGGGCACTGACTGTCCGTGTCAAATGCGCCAGATCGGTAAAGTCAGCAGTCACTTCGTAAGTAACGAAAGGGCTTTCGGTTTGCGTTTGTGATAGAGCCACCACGTTCGCGTGCCCTTTGGCGAATATCGATGCCATTTCGGCCAGAGTGCCGGTGCGATCGTATAGCGTAACCCGTATGCCACCGACTGCACCCTGACTACGTTTGCCCCATTGAAGATCAACCCAATCGGCATCGACCCCGTTCGCCAGTTCGAGACAATCGATGGTGTGCACCTCGACCGTCTCGTTAGGGCGGCGCAAGCCAACGATGCGATCGCCAGGGACAGGGTGACAGCATTCAGCCAGGGTGAACGCCACGCCGGGAGTCAAACCACGGATCGAAACCGCCCGTTCCTGACGCGGGCGATGCTCGACTTCCGGCAATTGCGCTGTGCTTCCCGGCATCAGCGCTTCCATCACTTCCCGATCGGGCAATTTGGCAGAACCGATGGCGATCATCAGATCTTCTTCGTCTTCCAGCTCAAGCCGCGCGAGCGCCTCGCGGATGGCCTTCTTGCCGATCTTGGCAGGCATCTGCGCCACGATTTCATCGAACAACTGCTGCCCGAGAGCGGCAATCTCCGCCCGTTCCTTCATCCGCACCGCACGGCGGATCGAAGCCCGCGCCTTACCCGTGACGACAAAGCCGAGCCATGAAAGCTGCGGCTCCGCACTCTTCCCCTTAATGATCTCGACGACATCGCCATTGTTGAGCGGTGTGCGTAACGGCATATGCCGTCCGTTGATCTTCGCCCCGACGGTCTGCGCCCCAAGATCGGTATGCACTGCAAAGGCAAAATCGACTGCTGTCGCACCTTTGGGCAACTGGAACAGCGCACCCTTGGGCGTAAACGCGAAAATGCGATCCTGATAGATTGCCAGCCGGGTGTGTTCGAGGAGCTCTTCAGGATCGTTGCTGGCATCGACGATTTCGATAAGGTCGCGCAGCCAGCCGACCTGACCATCAGGACGATTACCCTGTTTGTAGGCCCAGTGCGCCGCGAGCCCGAATTCGTTGGTGCGATGCATTTCACGAGTTCGCACCTGCACCTCCACCCGCATTGAATTCTGATAGATCAGGGCCGTGTGCAGACTGCGATAACCATTCGTTTTCGGGGTTGAGATGTAATCCTTGAACCGCCCCGGAATGAACTGCCAGGTGCGATGCAAGACCCCCAGCGCGCGATAGCAATCGTCGACATCATGCGTGATAACGCGGAACGCCATGATGTCGGTAACCTGTTCGAAGCTGACGTGACGCTCTGCCATTTTCCGCCAGATCGAATAGGGGTGTTTTTCTCGTCCCGACACCTCAACCTGCAACCCTGCTGCGGACAGCGCCTGTTTGATTTCCAGCGCAATGGCATCGACCTGCCCGCCATCCTGAGCCCGGATCTGCTCCAGCCGCCCTGTGATGGTGCGATAGCCTTCCGGCTCAAGCTGCTCGAATGCCAGCAACTGCATCTCGCGCATATATTCATACATGCCCACCCGCTCCGCCAGGGGAGCATAGATATCCATCGTTTCGCGGGCGATCCGCTGGCGTTTCTCCGGTGATTTGATGAAATGCAGCGTCCGCATATTGTGCAGCCGGTCGCCCAGCTTGACCAGCAGTACGCGGATATCCTCACTCATCGCCAGCAGGAACTTACGCAGGTTTTCGGCCGCGCGTTCGTTTTCCGGCATCGCTTCGATCTTGGACAGCTTGGTCACGCCATCGACCAGCCGGGCGACTTCGCTTCCGAAATTTTCCTCGATATCTTCGATTGTTACCAGCGTATCTTCAACGGTATCGTGCAGCAGTGCCGTGATAATGGTCTGTTGATCGAGCTTGAGATCGGTCATCAACCCGGCGACTTCGACCGGGTGGCTGAAATAAGGATCGCCGCTGGCGCGCTTCTGGCTGCCATGCTTTTGAACCGTATAAACATAGGCGCGGTTCAGCGCGGCCTCGTCCGCATCGGGATCGTAGGCTTTGACTCGTTCGACCAGTTCGTATTGACGCAACATTGCCTATAGGATGTGCGAATTGTTCGCACGAGAGCAAGCGGAAATATGGCGCGCACGCAACTATTTGCGCGCGCGCCGCGTAACCGGTGGAAAGATCAGTCTTTCAGTACGACCTTATCGACCGAAGCTTGTGTGACAGAATGATAGCCCGCCCGTGTTTTTGCATAGATGCGCTTGGCAATCGGTTGCCCCCAATCACCCTGCTCCATCAAAGCAGCGAACAGCGGACGCACGAATTTGGTCCGCCCGACATGCGACAGGAACCGATCCGCCTGTTCAACCGCAGGATCGAAACGATTGGCCAGTGCGAGGTTGAGCCACAGGAACAGCTCTTCGTTGTTTCCGCTTGCCGATAGACTCAGCGCGCTGTCGAGAGCGGCAAGCTGATCCGCGCTCCGCTGCTGCGGCAGGCTTTGCAGGAAACGCTGGCGTTCGGCCGATGTCCAGCCATCCCAGGTAGCTTTCGCCGGGATGGTGCCCGCATCGGCATAGGCCTTCGCCGCAGCATCGACGGTCGCAAACGCCGCCGGATCGGGGCGCAATACGTTGGCGGGCAGGCCGGGATCGAAAATCCATTCGTGCAGCTTGAGCTTGTTCGCTTCGACTTTGCCATTGACGAGATGGGCCAGCATATCGTCGTAGATCATCTGCGACGTGGCAGGCTGAAATGCGTGCTTGTCGAACCATTGGCGCAACCATGCGTCGAACCGTTCCCGCCCAACCGCATGTTCCAGCGTCCGCATGAATGCCGCGCCTTTGTTGTAAACGATCGCACTGCCTGCACTGTCGGTTCCATCGGGCTGATGCAGCGCTGTACCGGGCGCGTCGCTGCCCACGCGATCAAGTGTTTCGATAATCGCTGTGTAATCGAGCGATGCCTCCTGCTGAGCGCGCTTTTTGCCGTAGATTTCTTCGACGATGCGATTTTCGAAATAGCTCGTCACACCTTCGTTCAGCCAGCCATCGCCCCACACGGCATTGGTGACCAGATTGCCTGACCATGAATGGGCCAGTTCGTGCGCGATCAGCCCCGTCAGGCTGCGATCACCGGCGATGAATGTCGGGGTCAGGAACGTCAGCGTCGGGTTTTCCATCCCGCCATAAGGGAAGCTGGGCGGCAACACGATCATATCGTACCGCCCCCAGCGATAGGGGCCGTAGAGTTTCTCTGCTGCACTCACCATCGCTTCGGTATCGGCCAGTTCGCTGGCTGCGGCGTCGAGCATTTTGGGTTCGGTCCAAACCCCGGTGCGCGGGCCAAGCGGGCGGAAGGCAATATCGCCAGCCGCCACCGCGATCAGATAAGGCGCAACCGGCTTATCCATTTCATAGGTGAAGGCGCGACGATCACCCAGATCCTCTGTCTCTCCGACTTTGAGGCCCGACATAACGACAGTCAGCGGTTTCGGGGCTGTCACGCGCGCGCGCCATGTCTGGCGAATGCCGGGGCTATCCTGCGTTGGAATCCACGTGCGGTTGAGGATCGCCTGCCCCTGACTGAACAAGTAGGGATATTTTCCACCCGCCGTCTGTTCCGGCGACAGCCATTGCAGCGCGTCTGCATCGCTGGCGGAATACGCGATCCTGACAGTCCGGCTTTCTCCGCCGGCGCCAATCTGGATCGTCAGCGGCGCGCCCTTCTCTCCATCAGAAGCCCCGACTGTGAACGGCAAGGCCTTGCCCTGCCCATCCGTCACACTGGCGACTTTCAGCCCTTTGTCATCGAGCACCAGTTCCCTCGCGCCCGGTGCCGCCAGCACCGACAAAGTCGCTGTGCCGCCGACCGATTTCCCTGCAAAATCGAGCGCGAGATCGAGATCGACATGCGTCACGCGGGCGACTTGGGGCCGCGCATACGTCGACGTGTCGAGCGCGTCGGGCGACGTCAGCACGGGCGCGACCAGCGGCGTTGTGCGCGCGGTGTCGATGTTCCCTTCCATCGGAACGGTGGTGCAGGCGGTGGTGGTCAGCAACAAGGCAACGGCGGAAAAGGCAAAGCGCATCAGTAACTCCGATTTATCGGGCGGTCTGGATTTCAACGGGCGGGCAACCGGTTGGTGCCCTTCACATCAGCTCCACGTTGCTTCGGGTGGCAGGCTCATCAGAATGGCATCGATATTGCCGCCGGTTTTAAGGCCGAACAACGTACCGCGATCATAGACAAGGTTGAATTCGGCATAGCGCCCCCGCCATTCGAGCTGCGTGCGCTTATCCTCCGGGGTAAATTCCGCCCCCATCCGGCGACGAACAAGCTGCGGGTACACATCGAGAAACGCCTTCCCGACATCCTGCGTGAACGCGAAATTGCGTTCCCACGCGGCAACACCGCCATCTTCGCCATCGCATTCGAGGTGGTCGTAGAAGATTCCGCCAACTCCGCGCGCCACACCGCGGTGGGGGATGAAGAAGTAATCGTCCGCCCATTTGCGGAAACGGTCGTAATATGTCGGATTGTGACCCGCACAGGCGGCACGGAAGGCGGCATGGAACTGCTCGGTATCGTCGTCATACGGGATCGGCGGGTTGAGATCGGCCCCGCCCCCGAACCACGCCTTCCCGGTGACCAGGAAGCGGGTGTTCATATGCACCGCGGGCACATGCGGGTTGGCCATATGCGCCACCAGACTGATGCCGGTTGCGGTAAAGCCGGGGTTTTCCTCGCTCGCCCCGTTGATCGTATCGGCAAATCCGGGCGCGAAATTGCCGTGAACGGTGGAGACGTTGACCCCCACTTTCTCGAACACTTTGCCTTTCATCACGCCGCGCGTGCCGCCACCGGGGCTTTCGTTGCCCTCTTCTTCGCGCTGCCAGGGCGTATATTCGAACGCGGCGTCCGATCCCGCTTCGCGTTCGATCGATTCGAAGGCAGCGCAGATCTGATCGCGCAGGCTTTCGAACCAATCCTTCGCGCGGGCGGTATAAGGTGTCCAGTCGGTCATGCGGACATCCTTGCCAAGCCTGCGCGACTGGGGCAAGAGGCTCAAATGGTTCCCTTTTCGTTCTGCGGCGAAGAATTTGCCCTGTGCCAGACAAATGCGCTCTACTGGCCGCGGGAGCGGGCGTTGCTGGTGGCGGACCTGCATCTGGAGAAAGCCAGCTTTTACGCCACGCGCGCCGGGCAAATGCTGCCGCCTTACGACAGCCGGGAAACACTGGAGCGGGTGGCACTGGCAATTCGTGAAACCGGTGCACGCAGGGTATTCACATTGGGGGATAACTTTCACGACTCTGCCGGACCGGACCGGTTGGAACCGCACGCGGCAGGGATGCTAGCTGCCCTTACCCGTGCGACCGACTGGGTATGGATCACCGGCAACCATGATGCCGCTATGCCGCCCCGGATCGACGGGACGCTGGCAACCGCACTCGATGTCGGCGGAATGATCCTGCGCCATCAGGCTCAGCCGGGAGAAACCCGGCCAGAGCTGTCGGGCCACTTCCACCCGCGCCTTCACCTGACGGTGCGTGAACGTCGCATCCGTCGCTCGTGCGTGGTCGTATCACGCAATTCCGTGGCGGAGGGGCGCGTATCGGGACGGATGATCCTGCCTGCTTTCGGCGCGCTCACCGGGGGGATGGATGCCGCCGATCCGGCCATTCTGAAGGCGCTTCAGCCGGCCTCCGGCATCGATGCGCTGGTGCAGGCAAGTGGCAAGCTGGCCACTTTTCCCCTGTGGCGTGCAGCCGCATGAGTGTTCCCCTTTGCGAATCCGTCGATAATCACTAAGTAGCCCGCACGACAAACAGGCAATTTCAGGAGACTGCCCCATAGCCCGTCCACCCCGGCGCTCGATGACGCCGCCCGTAAAGAGCGGCCCGCGCTTTGATAACATGATTCAGTCCGACAAGGTTCGCGTGATCGACGAGAACGGCGAGAACCTTGGCGTGTTGTACACCCGCGAAGCGATTGAACAGGCCGCCGACGTCGGCCTCAACCTCGTGGAAGTTTCGCCCAACGCCGATCCGCCGGTGTGCAAGTTCCTCGATGTCGGCAAGTTCCGGTACGAGGCGCAGAAGAAGGCCAACGCCGCACGTAAGACCCAAAAGACGCAGGAGATCAAAGAGATCAAGATGCGTCCGAACATCGACACGCATGATTATGACGTGAAGATGCGTAACGTGAACCGCTTCATCGAAGATGGTGACAAGGTGAAGGTGACCCTGCGTTTCCGTGGTCGCGAAATGGCGCATCAGGAACTCGGTATGGACCTGCTCAAGCGCGTTCAGGAAGATGTGGCAGAGATTGCCAAGGTCGAAGCGTTTCCGCGCCTCGAAGGGCGCCAGATGCTGATGGTGCTTGCTCCCAAGTAAGCTTCGGAACCTCCGGGTTTGCTTGTCGGTTACCATTCCGAAGGTCGCAACCCGGAGACTTCTGCTCATGAGATGCCCGCATATTTCCATGCTGCTCGTCGGCACCTTGGCGCTTGGCGCCTGCCAGCAGCAGACAACCTCCCCCGAACAGCAGGCAGCAGCGAATTCGACCGCTCCCGTCGCCATTGCCAGCGAAGCTGCGACACCCGCCCCTGTCGCCGCTAAATCGTCATCGCCTCCTGCTGCGGATGCCGTTCCGCAGCCCGGCACCCCGTCGGATATCACCGACGCCTATCGCGGCGAGAAGGGTGCGCGGGGCGTCTTGCTCACGTGGGCGCGCGCGTTGGAGAACGGCAACTATGCCCTCGCCTGGGAGCAATTCGGCAATGACGGCAAGGATAGCGGCACCAGCAAGGCGCTCTATTCGGCGCAGTTCGACAAATACCGCCGTATAACCGTGGCGATGCCGTCCGGCACGATGGAAGGGGCCGCAGGCTCGACCTACTATACCGCACCGACCACTCTCACCGGCGAATTGCGCGGCGGCGGGGTCGAAGTGCTTAAGGGCGACGTGGTATTGCGGCGCGTCAACGATGTGCCGGGCGCCAGTTCGGACCAGCTCCACTGGCATATCTACAAGGCTGACCTGAAGCCTGTGAGCTGATCCGGTCCGGCGGACTTGACCATCGGACATCCACCCGCCCCCTCCCCCATTTTCCGCAATGGCGACATCGTCCCCCCTTGCCGCGTCCGCCGTAGGCGCTAGATTCTTCGCGGGATTGGGGAGGTATCTGGAATGACAGCACGCCATATCGGCTTTATTGTCGGGCTGCTTGCCTTTGGCGTCACACTGGTCGTGCCGCCGCCCGCCGGAATGAGCGCGCAGGCGTGGTCCGTTGCCGGGCTGGTGGTGTGGATGGCGGCATGGTGGATGACCGAAGCCCTGCCGCTGACGGTAACCGCGATGCTGCCATTTCTGGTACTGCCGATGAGCAACGTCATGACCGCCAACGAGACGGCGAGCGCATATTACTCCCCGATTCTGTTCCTCATCCTCGGCGGCGCATTCATCGCGCTGGCGATTGAGCGGACCGGGCTTCACCGTCGCCTTGCTCTCGCTCTGCTCAAGAGCATCGGTGCGAATGGCGGGCAAGGCCGCCTGCTGTTCGCCTTTATGGTCGCTGCGGCGATCCTGTCGATGGCGATCTCCAACACCTCCACCTCTCTCATCATGATGCCGATGGCACTGGCCGTGCTGACCGGCGGGGGGATGGACGACAGCCACAAGGAGGGGCTCAACGGGGCATTGCCGATGGGCATTGCTTTCGCCGCCAGTATCGGCGGCCTCGGTACGATTGTCGGCAGTCCGACCAACGCCATCGCCGTGGGCCTGGTGGATCAGCTTACCGGCACCCGGATCACCTTCGCGCAATGGAGCCTGTTCGGGTTGCCAGTCGTACTGGTCGGAGTTCCGCTGGCGGCGTGGATTATCGCCAGAGTGCAGCAGGTCAGTGCCCACCCTTTCGACGTGGCGGGTGCGCGTCAGGCGATCGACACGCACACCCAATGGTCCACTGCCGAGAAGCGTCTGGTGCCCCTGATCGCTGGCACTTTCGCGCTGTGGCTCGCGCAGCCGCTGCTCGAACCGATGATGCCCAAGGGCGCGCTGACCGACGGCACAATTGCCGTTGCTGCCAGCTTTCTGCTGTTCATACTGCCCGATGGGACCGGCCGCCCGCTGCTGACATGGCAGGAGGCAGACCGGGCACCGTGGGGTGTGATCATGATGTTCGGCGGCGGGCTGGCGCTGGCCGCCGGGATGGGCGAATCCGGGCTGGCCGAATGGCTGGGCCAGTCGCTGCTGCCGCTGGCCAGTGTGCCGCTGATCGTCGTCGCTCTCGCGGTTGTCGCGCTGATGATCGTCATCACCGAATTTGCCAGCAATGTCGCCACCGCCAGCGCGATCATGCCGGTCGTCGCCAGCCTCGGCATAGCCTTGGGAGTCGATCCGATCTGGCTGGCGATGCCCGCGGCACTGGCCAGTAGCTGGGGCTTCATGCTGCCCGCAGGCACCGGGCCGAACGCGATTGCATGGGCCACCAACCGCATCGCCCTGCCCCGGATGATCGGTGCCGGGGCAGGGCTGGACGTAGCAGGGGTTTTCCTGATCGTAGGGGTGGTGTGGGCCATGCAGGCATTGCTTGGTTTCGGTTGAAATCACTTCATTGCAACGGTAACCCGTTGTCTGAAACGGGTTACCCGGCGGAGATGCGTTCCTGAGGAGGTTAGGAACGCCAGCGCCCCGGTTGGCTCCACCGGCTCCCGCCTTCCTGGGAGCGTGACGACAACAGGAAGGGTGCCCATCCGATGGCCGACTCCAAATCCGCCCCTCGCCCGCTCAAGCCCAGCACGATGATGATGGGGCATGGCTACGATCCCGCTCTGTCGGAAGGCTCGCTCAAACCGCCGATCTTCCTCACCAGCACTTTCGCGTTCGAGAACGCAGCGGCGGGCAAGCGCCACTTCGAAGGGATCACCGGCAAGCGGCCGGGTGGTGCCGACGGGCTGGTCTATTCGCGGTTCAACGGCCCCAATCAGGAGATACTGGAGGATCGCCTGAGCATCTGGGACGGGGCGGAAGACGCCCTCTGCTTCTCCAGCGGGATGACCGCGATTTGCGTGCTGATGCTGACCTATTGTTCCGCTGGCGACGTGATTATCCATTCCGGCCCGCTCTATGCCGCGACCGAAGGCTTCGTTGCCAAGACCCTTGCCAAGTTCGGCGTGAGCTACATCGACTTCCCTGCTGGCGCGAGCAGCGAGGAACTGGACGACGTGATCGCCCGGGCCAGGGCGCAGGCCGCCGATCAGGGGGGCAAGCTGGCGATGATCTACCTCGAAAGCCCCGGCAACCCGACAAACGCACTGGTCGACATCGAAGCCGTTTCGGCGGCGCGCGATGCCGCGCTGGGCACGGACCACGCCTGCCCGATCGCCATCGACAACACTTTCCTCGGCCCGCTGTGGCAGCGTCCGCTGGATCACGGCGCGGACATCGTGGTCTATTCGCTGACCAAGTACGTGGGCGGGCATTCGGACCTCGTGGCGGGCAGTGTCGCGGGGGCGAAGAAGTGGATCGATCCGGTGCGAATGCTCCGCAATACGATGGGCGGGATCGCCGATCCGAACACCGCATGGATGCTGTTGCGAAGCCTCGAAACGGTCGAACTGCGGATGAGCCGTGCGGGCGAGAATGCCGCTAGGGTCTGCGCCTTCCTCAAGGGGCATCCTAAGATCGAACGGCTCGGCTACCTCGGCATGATCGACGATGCGCGGCAGCAGGACATCTACGACCGGCATTGCACAGGTGCAGGCAGCACCTTCTCGGTGTTCATCAGGGGTGGCGAAGCCGAATGCTTCCGCTTCCTCGACGCGCTGCGGATCGCCAAGCTGGCAGTCAGTCTGGGCGGGACGGAGACGCTTGCCAGCCACCCTGCCAGCATGACCCACCTGTCCGTTCCCGATCCGCGCAAAGTCAGCCTGGGCATCTCCGACAATCTCGTCCGCATCAGCATCGGGATCGAAGACGCAGACGATCTGATCGCCGATTTCGAACAGGCGCTGGACGCGGTCTGAGGCGAAGGCCGGAGCAAGGGCCGGAACCCAGCTGCCCCGCATCACGATAGAGGCCCGACCCACGCGATGGGCCGGGCCTCATAGCATTGATATGACTTGCCTTTTTATGGACTTACAGGCGTATCGTCACCATTGGTGGCAGCGATCACGCCCAATGCGACCACTGCGATCACACCGACAATGGCGATGATCCCACCGCTTTCCATACCGTTGGTGTTCTTCGCAGGCGCAGAAGCGCGGGCAGCAGGCTCTGCAAGCGCGGGTGCGGCGGCAAGCGAAGCAGCCGCCATACCGGCGGCAATGTAACGCGTATATTTCATGGTATCTCCAAGCTTTTATAAATTGTAGAGATGCCACAGACCCAATTATATTTATCGATTTATTATTCTGCGACCAGCACCGTTAAAGCAAACATCGGATCATTTCACAATAACCCCGCCGCTCTATTACAGGTGACCGGACCCAATAACCCCACCACTCGTCGAACTTACTCACCCCAGAGCATAGTCGCTGACGAACGCATTGGTCTTACGCTCCTGCCCGAACGTGCTGGTGGGGCCGTGGCCGGGGATGAAGGTTATGTCATCGCCCAGCGGCCATAGCTTCTGCGTGATCGAATCGATCAGATCCTGATGGTTGCCAAGCGGGAAATCGGTGCGCCCGATACTGCCCTGAAACAGCACATCGCCCACGATGGCGAAGTGGCTGGGCCGATGAACGAACACCACGTGTCCCGGCGTGTGGCCGGGGCAATGGATCACATCCAACGTCAGATCGCCCACTGTCACCGTGTCGCCATCGACCAGCCAGCGATCGGATTCGAACGGGCGCCCTTCCATTCCCATCCGCTGGCAATCTTCCACCAGCCGCGCGATCCAGAAGCGGTCGTCCTCGTGCGGCCCTTCTATCGGCAGGCCCAGCTCTTCCGCCAGCATCCCCGCTTGCCCGCAATGATCCATATGGCCGTGGGTAATCAGCAGCTTTTCCAGCGTGACCCCGGCGCGCTCCACCGCCAGCTTCAGCTTGTCGATCTCTCCGCCGGGATCGACCAGCGCACCCTTCATCGTCTTGGTGCACCAGATCAGCGAACAGTTCTGCTGATAAGGCGTAACAGGGATAATCGCAGCGCGCATCGGCGGCGCGGCAGAGGTGGTGGTATCGGTCATAGCGCGAATGTGAGGTCTGCGGCGCGCGGGTGCAAGCGGGAACTGGCCAGCAGTCCGCTCTTCGCTTTGTCATGCGGAGCGATCCCATGCGGATCGCTCCGCACGGGTATTATCCTTCTGGATCGCTGGCAGGTGTGCCCGCTGTATCGCTCGATTCCATAGCCGCGTCCGCCTTGGTTTCCAGCGGCTTTCGCTTGGCGACTTCCGCATCGACCAGTTGCATGAGCGCCACGTATGGCTCCCCTTGCCGGATCAGCATGGCATCGGTCGCCTTGTTGCCGAAGATGATGCTCCGGGTCTTGGATTCGTTGAGGAACAGGTTGAGCCGGAGCGTCGTCTGGCCGGGCTGCATTTCCTCCACGAGGAATTGCGCGGTCTGCGTGTATTTCTTCTTCCCCAGCCCCCAGAAGATGTTGAACATCAGCTTCGATTTGGCATCGGTGTGACCCGATATCGTGCCCGCATCCTTGCTCGCCTCGATACCGAGATAGCCAGCGGACTGAAGCGCAGCGACCGCGCTGGAAAACACCACCTTGTCCGATACAGGATAGGTTCTGGATTGAACTGCGGCCAGTTCCGAAGCCGATAGCTCCGGCAGTTTTTCCCGGGCGGTTACCTGCCCCGGCAAACACACCACCATTGCCAACGCGGCAAGCGCGAGACTTAACTTCTTCATTATTATTGCCCCCTTCGATCGTCGAGGGGAAGATGCTGGACTGCTGCGCCGCTCCGCTGTCAATGACGTTAACTAATTCATGGACGTATTTGTTCTTCAATTCGAACGCGATAACTGCATCTTCAAGCGAACTACTGGCGACGACGGAGGATATGTAAGTCACTCTCACAACCGCCCCCCTTTCCACACCACGCGGCCCACTATCTCGATATCGCACAGCGCGAATTCCTGCGGCGGATAGGCGTAGTTCTGGCTGAGCAGGACGACGCGGTCCGGCCCCGCCGCCGCCAGCCGCTTCACCATCAGCGCATCGCCCACGCGCACGACATGGATGCCATCGCGCAAAGTGCGCTGCGCGGTATCGACGAGGATTTCGTCCCCGTCGTTCAGCAATGGCTCCATCGAATCGCCCATCACCGTGATCGCGGATAGCTGCGCCCGTTCCAGCCCGTGTTCGCGCAACCATCGGCGCGAGAAGCGGAAACTGTCGAACGGTTGCTCTCCGCTGGCCACGGCGCCGCTGCCCGCGGCCGCCGCCACCGGCAGGCGCGGCACCTCCACCCAGTTGGATCGGGAAGTCGGCGCTGTGTGGTATTTTTCCTCCATTCCGCCCAGTTCGGATTCTGCCACGCCGAAGAACTCCGCCAGTGCACGGCGATCCCCCTCCTCCAGCTTGCGCGGGCTACCCTTGCGGATAAACTGCTGCAAATAGCTGGAATTGCGCCCGATCATATCCGACAGGCCCGCCAGACTCACACCACGGTCTGTGGCCAGATCCAGCAAGCGCTGCCGCGCATCGTGATTGGGATATTCACTCATTGCCACTTCCTATACGTAGGATTTTTCCTAGACAAGTAGGATTTCGCGCGCAAGCTAGGCTGCTCGATCGCACCATTCGACTCAATTTGACGAGAGCCCCCATGCTTATTCGCACCATCGAGAAGTTCCTCCGCACCCATGACATGCCGCCCACCAGGTTCGGCCGCCTCGCCGCCCACGATCCGCGCTTCGTGCTCGATCTGCGGATGGGGCGCGAACCGCGTGCCGAGACGGTGAAAAGGACGGAACATTTCATGAACAACTATCAGGATTCGACCCATGCAGGCTAAGCCCGAACGCGGCCCCGTCCGCCATCTCCGCAATGCGCTGGCGCAGATTGCCGGGCCGGATGCCCGCTTTGTGCGCCATGTCGAACGCCCGTGGGCCAGCGCTACATTCGAAGGCACCCGCCACACCTTTGGCCTGCGCTTCGAGGGCATCGGCGCCATTGCGGCGGGGGAAGCCTTCATCGCCGCTCTGCCCGATCATGAGTTCGCCATACCTGGCCAGCTGGTGGCGGAGGCCACTGTTGCCGAAGTCGATCATACGCTTGCTCCTGTTCCTGTCCTCTCGCTGCGATGCGAGCTGCTGATGCTGAAGGACGCGTAGCCCGCCCCGCAACGGCACCCTGAACACCTGTCCCATTCACTCCATTTCAGGAGAGCGGCGGGCAATCCAGCCGCTCTCCTCATCCCCCGGTCCGGACCACAGCAAAGTGGCAGCGACTCGCCTCCGGAGCCCCCCGCTTCCAGCCCATGCCGCCCCCGATACAGACGTTGCAAACCGTCTGGTTTGCCGCAGTTCGTTCCCCAAACCACGATGAAATGTGGCCAGACCGGGGCAAGGTGACTCCGCGGGGGTGCCGGTGGCGGAACCTTGCGGGTAAACCCGCCAGCGTTATGGACGGGATCTGTTTCAACATTCGCCACGGCGCACTGCGCGGTTTTGCATTCGCGGTTGCGCTGGCTCTGCCGGCATCGCTTTCCGCGCCGGTTCGGGCGGACGACAGCGCCGATGCGTTTGCGGCCAACTTCGCCGGTATGGCGAAGGCGGCGCCTGCATTTGCCGCGGCATCGCATGCGGTCAACCTCTCCACCATCACTCCGCCGGTGGACGATCAGGCCGCCGACGATGGCGACGATGCCGGGCAGGTGATCGGCAGCGGGATCGCGTCGTATTACGGGCGCAAGTTCAACGGCCGCCCCACCGCCAGTGGCGAACGGTTCGACATGAACGCGCTGACCGCCGCGCACAAGACACTCCCCTTCGGCAGCAAAGTGCGGGTGACCAACCCGCGCAATGGCAAGTCGGTGGTGGTCCGCATCAACGACCGTGGGCCGTATTCGCATGGCCGCCTGATCGACCTGAGCCGCGCAGCGGCGAGCGAGATCGGCCTTGTCGGGCCGGGCAGCGGCACGGTCGAACTCGCCCTGCTCGACGGCTGAGCCGACCACATACCTCCCTCGACCTGAGCGCCCCGCGCCACCGCCACCGCTGGCCGCGCGTGCGCCGCGCTGGCGTCAGTAGCTCGCCCCCGCCCCCGGCTTGCGCGGCGCGGGTGGTTGCCAGCCGGAGGTAGTGCCCGCTCTGTGGAGTAGCGGCGTCTTTCGCATAGCGCGCGGGCAGCACCCAATGCGTTTCGTCGTATTTGCGGATGCTCAGTTCGGGGCGCGACACGCCCTTGTGGTCCAGCGTCCACCACTCCTCCTTGTTCCAGTGAAAGCCGCAGACCTGTTCGCAGATGCAGTCGCGCAGTTCACCGAAGGTGCCGTGCGAGTTGGCGGTTTCGATCAGCGCCTCGAATGGCGGAGCGTCCTCCGGCCGGTTGTCGAGCATCTCGTCGACCTCATCCAGCCAGGTGGGGCCGCCATCGTCGGGTTCGTCGTTCGTCCACCCCACCCACAGCTCGTCCGCACCGAAGTCCTCGATCACCGGCATCGTGTGCAGCTCGACGTGATCGGCATAGGGATTGTCCTCCGGCTCCCCGTTTTCAGCAAGAGACATGGACCGCATGTTACACTGTCCTGGGGAAGAAAAGTCGCACTTCTCCACCCCGCCCTTTTCCGGGGTGGGCGCAGCGGGGGACGGGGCCAGCGGCTCCCCACGGGCGAAGGCGTCGAGCACCGCTTCGAACCCATCGGCCAGCTCCGCCAGTTCGGCGCGTTCGGCCAGCCGGTCGAGCCGCGCGAGATGCGCCAGCAACAGGCGGCTGTCATAGCGGCGGCGAGTGGCCACCTCCTCCCCATGATAGAACACCGCCTCCTCCACGCCATCCAGCGCGCGGTCGGCCAGCACCTCTTCGGCATGAGAACGGGCGGAGAGCAGCGCCACATCCCACGCCCGCGCAAATTCGCGGCAGGCCCGCCGCGCGCGATAGGCGCTCTGATGGCTGACCCCCACCCGCCGGGCAGCCCGCCGCGCCGATCCGCCATCGGCCAGCGCCCGGAGAAACTCCGCCTGCCGCTCCCGCGTAAAGCCCGTCTGCGGCGGACGGGTTTCGTCACCGGGCAAAGCAGCGATCAGCGCGGGAAGATTGGGCGTAGCCGCAGCCGCCTGCGCACCCCCGCCCGCGCCATCATCGGCGCCATCGTGGGGAGGATTGGGGTGAGAGATGGTCATGGTCCGGTTCTCCGTATGGGGAAGTGGACCGGGTATTTATGGGGGAAAGGGGGGTGTAGGAAAGGGGGGCAGGACTAATGAGCGCAACACAGTTAACCCCAATCGAACCACCGTGATTATCCGGGCTACAGCTCTGTTTATAAGTTACTATTGCACATAATAGATTGAACAGGCATTAATTTTTTGAAATCTGATAATTTGAGGCTCAAATTGAAAGTAAATGTGCATACTTGGGCAAGGCTCACCCGCCTTGATCTGCAAAATTTGAGCGTCTCACTTGGCAATGCGGCGCTCAAATTTCGTAAACAGTGGCCTCAAAATGGAGAGGGGCGAGAAATTAAGGCAACCACCGAAAAAATAACGCGGACGCTTGACCGAACTTTTGATCGACGTGATTTGAATTTTTCCTTCGATGTCATAGAAGAAGTTATTTCATATTTTAACAATTTAACAAAAAATTCATTTTTTATAGATTCAATATCATCGGAAATATATATTGATAGAAAAGGAAATTACTCAACATATTATGAGTACATTTCATCAGTGCTTACTTCATATTCGAGTTACATATCTGCCCATAGACCTCCAAGAGAAAATAAAACAAAAATAATAAATAAATCGACTAATATAAATAAAAATACTCTAAATCAAACATTAGGCGATATTGTTCCAGGCCAAAAATTAGCTCCGATACAGTTTTCTGTTTCAAACGGGAAACTATATATTAGGCGCCAGAATTACAAATCAAAAAGAGAGGATCGTCACTTACTAACATATGGAAAAACAGCACTACAAACCGATGCCTCTTCGATTATCGAATCTCTTGGAAAAACAAATGTCGACCCGCGCTTATCAGTTGCGATAGCTGAGATACGAGATGTCTTAGGGTCGGACGCCGACGTAATAAGACTCGGAATGTTGAGCACAACCTGCGACGTACTCGTAAGGAGATTTAATGAGCAACTTCCTGAAACTATCAGTGCAAAGTTTGAGGCATTCGGGACAAACTTGTCGATGTTTGTTAGCCAGTTCCCTGATTGGCAGAAATTTGTAACAAATGCAGATTTAGGAAAAGAAATTGAATACAAAGACGTATCCAATATATTTTCCGTAGGAATGAATTTCGTTAATTTGCTAAAGTCTAATGAAGACCTAATTGACCCACAAGTACCTAAATCTATCCAACTTCTACTTGAGGCCATAAGAGATCCAAGCACCTCTTCGAAAAGAGCTATATTTGGAGTCGTTAGAACGCTTGAGAACTTGATTGCAACTATATTCACAAGCTTTGGCAACCTCTTTGGAGCCGGATTTACTGGTGTGAGCGATGGACTGAAAGTATCGGCAAAGTGGGCAACCATCATGTTCCTCCTGACAGCAACCGCAAACAACGCCACCACGCTAGCACCTTCCATCTCAAAAATAACCATTTCTGACTGGATGACCCAGGCATCTGAAATTATAAAAAAATCAATAGGTTCTGGAAGCTAGCAATTAAGTTAGGGATACTACCTCCCCTCGCAACATCACGCGTAAAGACCGCCCCGTATAGCTTCGCTCGCTACCCGCGCTTCTGCTACCATCGTGCCGTCGCACGTCACCTTCGACACGGAGCAGTCAACTGAGAACACTGCTTTTTTTCAAAGCCTTCTTTCCATGAGCAGCGCCTTTGCCTTCTTGACATACTCCGATATTTCAGAAATCCTCGAGATTGAGTTGAAATGAATATTCACTCCATTACACCCAACTGCAAGCATCATTGATCCGCGATCATTGTTAAAAACAATAAATGATAGTCCGCTTATCTCAAATTCTATTTCCGAATACTCAAACCTTTCCATAGTTATCTTTGCCCCAGACAACTTATCCAGAGCAGAAATCAGACCATCTAAGTCTTCTATTTTGACAAGCGTTGCAGCAGTCTGAGGATAATCTCCACCCGTACTAAGCTCAAAACGCGCAAAGTAAGAAGCAGAGTTGGTATCCGCGATAATTGCCTCTCGCGCTTCAACGTGAACAGAACCGTAATTAATTCCCGACACAGTACCGACAGGAGTGTAACTGCGAACCACAATACCGCGTACTTCGTCTGCGTCTTCAAACTCAGAATTAACAGGCGCCGTTCGAGCAAGATTCATCTTAGCCTCCAAAAATGAGGCACCTTTTTAACGTATAAAAAATTGAAAACTAGTCTCTTTAAGTAGCATCATTCTTATTCAGCAACGGTTTGAGATACCGCCCCGTATAACTCCGCTCGTTCGCCGCCACTTCTTCCGGCGTCCCTTCGGCCACTATCTCGCCGCCGCGGACGCCGCCGTCCGGCCCAAGGTCCACGATCCAGTCTGCCGTTTTGATCACGTCCAGATTGTGTTCGATCACCACTACGCTGTTCCCCTGATCCACCAGACGGTGGAGCACTTCCAGCAGTTTGCGGACATCTTCGAAGTGCAGGCCGGTGGTCGGTTCGTCCAGAATATACAGCGTTTGCCCGGTGCTGCGGCGGGCGAGTTCCTTGGCCAGTTTCACCCGCTGCGCCTCCCCGCCCGATAGGGTGGTGGCCTGTTGCCCCACTTTGACATAGCCGAGGCCGACTTCGTTCAGCATGTGCATCTTGTCGCGGATCGGGGGCACGGCCTTGAAGAATTCTTCCGCGTCCTCGATCGTCATGTCGAGCACGTCGGCAATGCTCATCCCCTTGAACTTCACCTCCAGCGTTTCGCGGTTATAGCGTTTGCCGTGGCATTCCTCGCACGTGACGTACACGTCGGGCAGGAAGTGCATTTCGATCTTGATCAGGCCGTCGCCCTGGCACGCCTCGCACCGGCCGCCCTTCACGTTGAAGCTGAACCGGCCCGGTTTGTACCCGCGCGCCTGCGCCTCCGGCAGACCGGCGAACCAGTCGCGGATATTGGTGAAGGCGCCGGTGTATGTCGCCGGGTTGCTGCGCGGGGTGCGGCCGATCGGACTTTGATCGATTTCGATCACTTTGTCGCAGAATTCGAGGCCGGTCACTTTATCGTGCGCCCCTGCCACCACGCGCGCGCCGTTGAGCTGCCGCGCGGCGGAGGCATAGAGCGTGTCGATGGTGAAGCTCGACTTGCCGCTGCCCGAAACCCCGGTGATGCAGGTGAACGTGCCCAGCGGGATCGCGGCGGTGACATCGCGCAGGTTGTTGGCCCGCGCGCCGTGCACTGTCAGGTGGTGGCCGTTGCCCTTGCGGCGCTGTTCGGGCACCGCGATCTTGCGCCGCCCGGTCAGGTAATCGGCGGTGAGCGATCCCTTGGCCTTGAGGATATCTTTCAGCGTGCCCTGCGCCACGATCTGCCCGCCGTGCACCCCGGCGCCGGGGCCGAGATCGACGATATGGTCGGCGGTGCGGATCGCATCCTCGTCATGTTCGACCACGATCACGGTATTGCCCAGATCGCGCAGCCGCTTGAGCGTTTCCAGCAGCCGGTCGTTATCGCGCTGGTGCAGGCCGATGCTCGGTTCGTCGAGCACGTAGAGCACGCCGCTGAGCCCGCTGCCGATCTGGCTGGCGAGGCGGATGCGCTGGCTTTCCCCCCCGCTCAGCGTGCCGCTGGTCCGGTCGAGGTTGAGGTAATCCAGCCCGACATTGTCGAGGAAGCCCAGCCGTTCGTTGATTTCTTTCAGGATGGCGCGGGCGATCTGGTTCTGCTGATCGGTCAGATGATCGGGCAGCGCGAGGAACCAGTCCTTCGCCAGCGTCACGCTCATCTGCGTGGGGGTGGCGATGTCGGTCGGGCCGTTGGGGCCGGGCACTTTCACCGCCAGCGCTTTCTCGTTCAGGCGTTTGCCGCCACACGCCTCGCACGGCTGAGCGGTCTGGTACTTGCTCAGTTCCTCGCGCATCCACGCGCTTTCGGTCTGCATCATCCGCCGGTTGAGGTTGCCGATCACCCCTTCGAACGGTTTGCTGACGGTGTATTCCTTGCGCCCGTCCTTGAAGGTGAGCGCCACCGGCAGGCCGCCGGTGCCGTGCAGGATGATGTCGCGCTGATCCTGCGCCAGATCTTCCCACGGGGTCGTCAGGTCGAAATCGTATGCTTTCGCCAGACTGGTCAGCACCTGCATGTAATAAGGCGACGGCGGATTGCTCTTCGCCCAGGGCACCACCGCGCCTTTTTTCAGCGAAAGCTGTTCGTTGGGCACCACCAGTTGCGGATCGAACAGCAGCTTCTCCCCCAGCCCGTCGCACGTGGGGCAAGCGCCCTGCGGCGCGTTGAAGCTGAACAGGCGCGGTTCGATCTCTTCGATGGTGAACCCGCTGACCGGGCAGGCGAATTTTTCGCTGAACACGATGCGGTTGGCGGGGATGCCCGCCCCCTTCATCGCGCCGCCCGCGCTCGCTTCCGCCTCGCGACCCGGCACGACGCCATCGGCCAGATCGACATAGGCCAGCCCTTCGGCCAGCTTGAGCGCGGTTTCGAAACTGTCGGCCAGCCGGGTTTCGATGCCGGGGCGCACCGCCAGCCGGTCGACCACCACTTCGATATCGTGCTTGTATTTCTTGTCGAGCGCGGGGGCCTGTTCGATTTCGTACAGCTCGCCATCGATCCGCACGCGGGTAAAGCCCGCCTTCTGCCATTCGGCCAGTTCGCGGCGATATTCGCCTTTGCGCCCGCGCACCACCGGGGCCAGCAGATAGAGCCGCGTCCCTTCGGGCAAAGTCATCACCCGGTCGACCATGTTGGACACCGTCTGCGCTTCGATCGGAAGGCCGGTCGCCGGGCTATACGGCACCCCCACCCGCGCCCACAGCAGCCGCATGTAGTCGTAAATTTCAGTCACCGTCGCCACGGTGGAGCGCGGGTTGCGGCTGGTGGTCTTCTGTTCGATACTGATCGCGGGGGACAGCCCGTCGATATGTTCGACATCGGGTTTCTGCATCATCTCCAGAAACTGCCGCGCGTAGGCGCTGAGGCTTTCGACATAGCGCCGCTGCCCCTCGGCATAGATCGTGTCGAACGCGAGGCTCGATTTGCCCGAACCGGACAAGCCGGTGACCACGATCAGCGCATCGCGCGGCAGGTCGATATCGATACCCTTGAGGTTGTGCTCGCGCGCGCCGCGCACGGAAATCGTGGTAAGTGCCATGCAGGCTATGTTCCGGTAATGTTCACGTTAGTCAAGGGGATGCGCGTGGCCTTCCCCGGTGCCGTTGCGATGTGGGCGGCACGCGCGCGAATACAACCCGCGCGAGCGACAGACCAGCGAACAACAGGAACGACAGGTCAGTCCGTCACCGCGCGGCGATAGAGGTGCCAGGTCGCATGGCCCAGCACCGGCAGCGCGATCAGCAGGCCAAGGAACGCCGGGATCATCGCCATGAACAGCACCACCGCGATAATCAGCGCCCATGCCATCATCACCGGGCGGTTGTGGTTGATGACGGCAAGGCTGGTGATGATCGCAGTCAGGAAATCGACTTCGCGGTCCACCAGCATCGGCAGGCTCATCACTGTCACGGCATAGAATGCCAGCGCCATCAATCCGCCCACCGCGCCGCCCACCACCAGCATGGCGATGCCCGCCTGCGTAGTGAAGATCGCCAGCGATTCCGATCCGATCCCGCTTTCGGCCAGAAAGATCGCGAATATCGAATGGGCGACGATCATCCAGAAACTGAAGGCGACGAACACGATCACCCCCATGCTGATAATCTGATCGTCCCCTCGCCCGCGCAATGCGCCCAGCACCGCGCGCCAGCTACGCGGCAAACCCGCTTCGCGCCGGCGGCTGACTTCATAGAGGCCCACCGCCACGAATGGTGCGATCAGCGGGAAGCCCGCCGCCGCCGGGATCAGCCAGGTGGGCGATTTCCACGCGAACAGCGCATAGCCAACGAACAGACCGCCACCGACATAGATCGATCCGAAAAACAGCCCGAACAACGGACACGCCAGAAAATCGCGCGCGCCCGCCGCCAGCGCCGCCCACAAATCGCGCAGCGCCAGATCGCGCGCCACCGTGACCGGCGCGATCTGCGCCTGACCGACACTGGTCATCGCATACTCCCCCTCATCCCGCCCCGGTTATCCGGGGTCTTCGCCGGGCAAGCTGCATCAGATCGGCGCAGCGGGCAATACCCCGCGCGCAGGCAATCACCGCAGGAAGTTATCGCGCAGCAGAGAGACGACTTCCTTCGTCCGCCCACTGAGCACTGCCTTCACGCCGAACAGCGCGGTGCTGGCCACTTGCCCCAGCTTCACTTCGGGCGGCATCACCAGTTCGACCCGGTTGACCTTCACATCGAGCAGAGCCGGGCCAGGTTCGGCCAGCCATTTGTCCATCGCCGCGCTAAGATCGCTGGCCCGGTCCACCCGCCATCCGGCAATACCAATGGCCTCTGCCACCTTGGAAAAATCGGGATTTTCCAATCCGGTATAATGATCGACCAGCCCTTCCACCCGCTGTTCCATCTCCACGAAGCCGAGCGTGGAATTGTTGAACACCAGCAGTTTGAGCGGCACTTTCTCCTGCACCAGAGTCAGCAGGTCGCCCATCAGCATGGTCATCCCGCCATCGCCGCACATCGCAATCACCTGCCGATCGGGATAAGCGATTTTCGCGCCAATCGCCTGCGGATAGGCGCTGGCCATCGTGCCGTGGAGCAGGCTGTTGAGAAACCGCCGTTTCCCGTTCGCGGCAATGTGGCGCAGCATCCACACCATCGGCGTGCCGACATCGGACACGAAAATCGCATCGTCCGCCGCCACCCGATCGAGCATATTGGCAACGAATTGCGGGTGGATCAGAGTGTCGTCCGATTCCTCCCCCGCGTCGCGATATCCGTCGATATCTTCGCGCCACTGATCGAGCGCCTTGTCGAGATGCGCGCGATCCGGCTTTGCCGCCAGCATCGGGGTCAGCGCGTCCAGTGTCGTCGCGCTATCCCCGATCAGCCCCATATGGATCGGCGCGCGGCGGCCCAGATGGGTCGGGTCGATATCGACCTGCACGATCTTCGCCTGTGCGGGATAGTATTGCGTGTACGCGAAATCGCAGCCGAGGCAGAGCACCAGATCGGCGCGATGGATCGCCTCCACCCCCGCCTTGTTGCCGAGAATGCCGTTGACCCCGACATTATAGGGGTTGTCCGGTTCCAGCCATTCCTTCGCGCGGGTGGTGTGGACCATCGGTGCGTTGAGTTTTTCGCACAGCGCCACGATCTGATCGTGGGCATCGCGCGCACCGATGCCGGCATAGACAGTGACCTTCTCGGCGGCATCGATATCCCGCGCCAGTTCGGCCAGTTCGCTGTCGCTGGGCCGCGTGCGGGGATCGGGGCGATAGACCTGCCAGTCGGCCTTATCGTCGTCCTTCTCGGTGAACATGTCGCCGTTGACGATCACCACCGCCACGCCGCGCCGGGTCAGCGCCGCCTGCGCCGCCTTGGCGACGATCCGTCGCGCCTGTGCGGGGTGGGAGATATATTCGCAGAACACCGAATGCTGTTCGTAAATCTTGTGCTGATCGACCTCCTGCGGGAAATCGAATCCTTTCTCCCGCCGGTCCACGTCCGATGCGATCAGCAGGACCGGCGCACCGTTGCGGTGGGTTTCGTATATTCCGTTTACGAAATGCAGGCTGCCCGGTCCGCAGGTGCCAGCACATACTGCCAGTTCGCCGGTCATATAGGCCTCGCCCCCGGCAGCGAAGGCTCCGACTTCTTCGTGCCGCACGTGAACCCACCGCAGGTTCGAACGCGAAACCGCGTCGGTGAAATGATTGATCGTATCCCCCGGTATCCCGTAAATCCGCTTCGCCCCTGCCTGTTCGATTGTATCGACGACGATTTCGGCAACGGTCTTTGCCATATTGGGGAGGCCTTTCCAGGTATGCTTCGAGGCAACGTAGAAGTACGCAGCATTTCCTTTACGGATAACGCGCGCGACAGTTCCACAATGGCCCCGCTGTCTGCCCTTGGCCAGAGCGGTATGCCTGCCTATTGTTTGCGGCAATGGTCGCTGCCCTGCCCCGCCTGTTCGTTGCTCTGCGCCCACCGGTCGCCGTGCGCGACGTGCTGATCGACACGATGGACAGCGTGGCCGCCGCCCGCTGGCAGGACGATGAACAACTGCACCTGACCTTGCGCTATATCGGGGAAACCGATCCGCGCGTGGCGGACGATCTCGTCGATGCACTCGGCCGGATCGATGCGCCACGGTTCGAACTGGCAGTGCACGGTGTCGGTTTTTTCGAACGCAAGGGGCAGCCAACTGCTTTGTGGGCAGGCATCGCCCCCAATGCCGCGCTCGACACCTTGCAGAAGAAAGTCGAACGGGTGTGCCAGTCGGTCGGGCTGGAGGCGGAACACCGCAAGTTCACGCCGCACATCACGCTCGCCCGGCTGAACAGCGCGGCGGGGCCGGTGGCGCCCTGGCTGGCGCAGCATTCGCGGCTGGCCGCGCCCGCCTGGCCCGTCGATAGCGTCCGCCTTTACGAAAGCACGCTGACACCCGGCGGATCGCAATACGATCCGGTGGTCGAATGGCGGCTGCGATGAACGCTCTATGGTCGACAAACTGCTGTTCTCTATCGACGAGCGACACGAATCCGGTTGCAACCGCAACCGATCCCGGCTTCAACCGTTGATACAGTATCTCCATGCCTGCCTTGTGCCCGCGCCCATCTGTCGCGGTCGTTCGGTCAGTGCCAATTCCGCATAATACAACAGGGAGCACCACCTTGATTAAGACACGCCTATTCGCTGCCGCCGCACCTGCCGTTCTGGGCGCCGCGATGCTCGGAGGATGTACCACGATGCAGGATTATTCCACCGCCGACCGGCCCGAAACCGCAGCTGACACTGCCGCTGAAAACGGCCCGCCGGCCATTCCGCAGGGCACCGGATATTTCGCGCAACCTTCCGACCTGCCGCTGCACGCACCCGATTTCAGCAAGATCAAGGATACCGATTACGCCCCCGCCTTCGAACAGGCGATGAAGATTCATTCCGCCGAAGTGCAGGCTATCATCGACAACCCCGCACAGCCGACGTTTGAAAACACCATCGTCGCGCTGGAAAAATCAGGCCGGATGCTGGGCCGTGTCGCCACCGTGTTCTATGCGCTGACCGGCGCCAACACCAACGACACGCTGCAGGCAGTCGATGCCGAAATCAGCCCCAAGCTCTCTGCCCACTCCGACGGGATCACGCTGAATCCCCACCTGTTTGCGCGGGTGAAGGCGGTGTACGATGCGCGCGCTTCGCTCGGCCTCGATGCCGAAGACAGCAAGCTGCTGGAAGAAACGTATAAGGGGATGGTCCATGCCGGGGCGATGCTGACGCCTGAGCAGAAGGCGAAAGTGAAGGAAATCAATTCCGAACTGTCCACCATCACCACCGAATTCAGCCAGCAGCTGATCTCCGCCACCAAGGCGGCTGCTCTGGTGGTGGATGACAAGGCCAAACTGGCCGGTCTGTCCGATGCCGAAATCGCCGCTGCGGCCAAGACTGCCGAAGAACGCGGGATGCCCGGCAAATATGTGATCGCCCTGCAAAACACCACGCGCCAGCCCTCGCTCGGCGCGCTGACCGACCGGGCCGTGCGTGAAAAGCTGTTCACCAACAGCTGGACCCGCGCGGAAAAGGGTGACGAGAACGACACCCGCAAAACCGTCGCCCGCATCGCAGAACTGCGCGCGCAGAAGGCCGCGCTGTTCGGGGAACCCGACTGGGCCAGCTATGTCATGTGGGATCGCATGGCGAAAAACCCCAAAACCGCGCTCGATTTCATGGAACAGATGGTCCCCGCTCTCGCCGCCCGCCAGCGCGCCGATGCAGCCATGCTGAACGAAGAAATCAAGGCCAGCGGCAAGAACTTCGCCGTCAAGCCGTGGGATTGGGAAATGTATGCCGACAAGGTGAAGGCGAAGAAGTTTTCCTTCAACGAAGACGAAGTAAAACAGTACTTCGAAGTGCACCGGGTGCTGGAAGATGGTGTGTTCTATGCCGCCAACAAGCTCTATGGCCTGACCTTCAAGAAACGCACCGACCTGCCGGTCTATAACCCGGACGTGAGCACATACGATGTGTTCGATGCCGATGGCAGCCAGTTGGGCATCTTCTACTTCGATCCGTTCCAGCGCGACAATAAGCGCGGCGGCGCGTGGATGAGCAACTTCGTCGATCAGAGCCACCTGTTCGGTGACAAGCCGGTGATCTACAACGTGCTTAACATCCCCAAGGCACCCGATGGCGAACCGCAACTGGTCAGCTTCGACAATGTCGAAACCATGTTCCACGAATTCGGCCACGCGCTGCACGGGTTCTTCGCCAACGGCAAATACGCCTCGCTTTCGGGCACGGCGGTGGCCCGCGACTTCGTGGAATACCCCAGCCAGACCAACGAGATGTGGGCCAGCTACCCCGAAGTTCTGGCGCACTATGCCAAAAACTGGAAAACCGGCGCGCCGATCCCGCAGGCGCAGATCGACAAGATCATCGCCGCCAAGAAGTTCAATCAGGGCTACGATTTCGGTGAAGTCGTCGAAGCGGCATTGCTGGATATGAAATGGCATGCGCTGACGCCCGAACAGGCAGCGGCGATCAAGGTGCCCACCGATGTCGATGCGTTCGAGGACAAGAGCCTCAAGCAGCTCGGCCTCGAAACCGATCTGGTGCCGCCGCGCTATCGCAGCAGCTATTTCAGCCACATCTTCTCCGGCCCGACCGGGTATTCGGCTGGCTATTACAGCTATCTGTGGACCGAAATGCTCGACCGTGACAGCCAGAAGTGGTTCCTCGACAATGGCGGCCTGACCCGCAAGAACGGCCAGCATTATCGCGACACCATCCTCAGCCGCGGTGCTGCGGAAGATTACTTCAAAATGTACAAGGATTTCACCGGCCATGAACCCAGCGTCGAACCGATGCTGGAGGCGCGCGGTCTGGTGCCTGACAAGAAGTAAGGGTTAACCGGGAATCAGTGCCCGCGCGCCCGGCTCTCCCAGCCAGCGCGCGGGTACGCCCCATACGCGGGCGATGACATCTTCCGACAAGGCCATTTGCGGATCGCCATCTGCCGCCTTTACTCCGCGATCGAGCACGATAACGCGGTCGGCATAATTCATCGCCAGTGCCAGATCGTGCAGCACCAGCACCACCCCGACCCCGTCGCGCGCGGTGCGCCGGAAATGCCCGATCAGCGCCAGTTGATGCGCGATATCGAGCGCCGCCAGCGGTTCGTCAGCCAGAATCCAGCGCGGTGTCCCTGCCAGCACCCGCGCCAGCAAGGCCCGCGCCCGTTCCCCACCCGAAAGCTGCGACACCGGCCGTTCGGCAAACGGATCGAGATCGAGCGCGGATAGCGCCTCCGCCACTTCCGCTTCTCCCCGGTCGCGATGCGGCAAGCGCCCCAGTGACACGAGGTTCCGCACGGTCAGATCCCACGCGATCTCGCCATTCTGCGGGAGATAGCCGATGGTCTGCGCCCGTTCGCACGACCGCATCTGGTCGAGCGGCCTGTGATCGAGCGCGACCAGCCCGCCTTCGGTCGGCAACAGGCCCGCAAGACATTGCAGCAAAGTGGACTTGCCCGCACCGTTCGGCCCGCAGATCGCCGTCACCTGGCCGGTTTGCATCGCCGCCGTAACTTCTTCAAGCCGCCCCTCTACGGTCAGCTCTGCCGCGATCAGGCTCATGCCAGCCCCCGTCGCATTTGCATCAGCAGCCAGAGGAAAAACGGCGCCCCGACAAGGCTGAGCGCAATGCCCAGCCGCAATTCGGTGACCAGCGGAAGTATCCGGCACAGACAATCGGCCACCAGCACCAGCAACGCCCCCGCCAGCGCACTCGGCAGCATCAGCGAACTGGGACGCCGGTCGGTCAGCGGGCGGACAAGGTGCGGCACGATCAGGCCTACAAAGCCGACGATCCCCGCCACCGCGACCCCGCTGCCGACCGTCAGCCCCACGCCCGCGACCAGCCAGCATTGCAGGCGGTCGGGGTCCATCCCCAGACTGCGCGCCGCGCTTTCGCCCAGCACCAGCGCATCCAGCCCGCGCGCAGCCATCATCAGGCATGCGATCCCTGCCAGCGTCAGCGGCGCGGCGATCCACACTTCGGGCCAGCCGCGATCGGTCAGCGCACCCATCAGCCAGTTGACGATTTCGCTCATCGCGAAGGCATTGGGGGCCAGACTGATCGCCAGACTGGTCAGCGCACCGGCAAGACTGGCGATCATCATGCCCGCCAGCGTAAACAGCGCGATGCCACCCGTGCGCCCGGCAATCGCCGCCAGCAGGGCCATCGCGCCCCCTGCCCCGACCAGAGCGAATAGCGGCAACAGATAAGGGCTGGCAGCATAGCCGAACCACAGGCTCACCACTGCGCCCAGCGCCGCGCCGGGGGCGATCCCGAACAGGCCCGGATCGGCCAGCGGATTACGCAGATACCCCTGCATCGCCGCACCGCTCGCCCCCAGCCCGGCACCGATGACAATTGCCAGCAACGCGCGCGGCAACCGTAGTTCCATCAGGATCGCCGTGGCATTGGGCGTCGTCGCCGGATCGATCCACACACGCCCCGCCAGCAGCGACAGCGGCACGGCAATCGCCAGCAGGATAAGCAGGTTTCTGACAAGCCGGGTCATGAAATCGCCCGCCGGATGGCCGCCAGCCGATCCGCGACCCGCACGATTGTCGGCCCCGCGCAATAGAGCAGCGTCGGATCGAACGGGACCGTCGCCATTCCCGGCACATCTTGCAAAACGGGGTGATGCTGCCCCCGTTCATCGCCCGCCACCAGCAAGACCCGTGGCGGATCGCTCAGCATACGTTCGAGAGAGAGGTATTCGGCCTGGCCCATACCGCGCGCCGCGGTTTGGTTGGCAAGGCCCGCATTGGCCATCAACTGGCTCACCAGCGCGCTGTCGCCGGGGACGGTTCCACCCAGTTGCCACAGGATCGCCGGAACGGCTGGCCCATCCCAGCGCCCCCGCTGCACAGCGGCCTCTATCCGCCGCACCAGCGCTTCGCCGCGTTCGGGATATCCGGCGAGTGCAGCCAGTTTGCGAACCTGTGCGATGCTGTCATCCACCGAACTTGCAATGTCGATGGTTTCCACCCGCATCCCCAGTCTGACAAATGCCGCACGGGTGGCAGGCTGCATATATGTGCCGCCGACAACGACTTGCGGATCGAGCGCGAGCACTTCCTCCACTGTCCCGCCAGTGGTGCCGTATGTCCGCGCAAGCGATACGTCCATCGAACTGGCCTGCGGATCGCGGCTGTAATGGCTCAGCGCGAGCACCTGATCCTTCTCCGCGACTTCGGCCAGAATGGCATCGGTGCAGGGATTGAGGCTGACGATGGTCGGGTGTCTTGCTGGCTCCGGCGCGGCAGCCGCAGTGCAACCCGCCATCAGGAAGAACAGAGCGACCGGAAGGATGCTTCGCACCTTGGCCCGTCGCCGCATGGCGGACACCGGGTGGCCCGTTGCCCCACGGCTGGGATAATCAGCCATGAGACAACGGCAGCGGCGCTGTTTCCGGGTGCAGCGAAGCGATCACATCTTCAACCGCACACCGACATATCCGGCGCGACCCTGTGTGCCGTAACCAGCGACCGTTTCATAATCGGCGTCGGTCACGTTTTCGACCCGGCCGAACAGCTCGAACCGGTTGGCAATCGGCAGGCTGGCGCGGATATCGCCCACGGCATAGGGGGCCAGCCGCGTGGTATTGGCGGCGTTGTCAAAGCTTTCGCCTACCAGCCGCACGTCGCCGCCGATCACCAGACCGACCGGAGTGGTCCAGTCGAGCGATGTGGTCAGCGTGTGCTGCGGCCGCCGGGCGAGCCAGTTGCCGGTCGCCCGGTCGGTCGCTTCGACATAGCTATAGGCGATTTGCGTCCGCAGGTTTTCCGACGGGGCGAGACCGAATGCGACTTCGACGCCCTGCGCGCGCGCACGGCCTACATTGTCATATGTGCCATATGGGCGGTCGCTGCAGACCCCGTCGCTCACCCCATAACACGAAACAAAATCGATCAGATCTTCGCTATCCCGCCGGAAAAGTGTGATCGCGGCATAGGTCGGCGCAGCGCGGTCGCGCCATGCCAGGCCGAGATCGTAGCTGGTGGCCTGTTCAGGACGCAGGCTCACATTGCCGTAGTCCGACAGCAACTGATACAGTGTCGGGGCCTTGAACCCTTCGCCCACGCTGGCGCGCAGGCGCAGGTCGTGGACGATTTCAAAGCTGGCATCGGCACCGAAGCTGGTTTCGCCGCCGAACCGTTCGTGTTCGTCATGGCGCACACCGACATGCGCGGCATAACGCGGGGTTTCGATGCCGATCTGGGTGTAAGCCCCCCATGTGTTGGTGGATTCGTGCTTGCCTCCAATATCGGCAAACCGCGTCCATTCGCCGTTACCGCCGAAATTGACCACCAGCGGCCCGACCGCGCGCCATGTCCCGCGCAAGTCCGCCCGATCGAGATGCCCGGCAATCGTGTATGTCGGGTCGCTACCGATGTCGGGATTGTAGTTTTCGCGCTGCGTATCCGCGAACGACCATGCCCCCTGCAGATAGAGCGTACCGCTGTCGTACACCGCGCCCGCTGCGCCCGAATACTGTTCGGTCTTCTGCGTTTCGTTAGTGTCGGCAAAGGTATAGCTCGGCGCAGGGAAGCCATCGACATCGAGATCGCCCTTGGCATAACGGCCACGCACGAACAGTTCGAAGCTGGGCGAGAGATAGGCCCGTGCCTCGCCATTGGCGGCGAACTGTTCGAACCCGTCAGGCTCTGTCCCGGTGCGGGCCGAGGAATAGCCATCGGTGCGATACCAGCTGGCCGATCCGCCAAGGAAATAGGCATCGCTACCGATACCTCCGCTGGCGTTGAGATAGGCGGTTTCGTTGCTGCCATATTCGGCGCTGGCCTGCAGTCCGCGCTGCGCCCGCGTGGTCACTGCCAATACCCCGCCCATCGCATCCGAACCCCAGATAGTGGAGTTCGCGCCGCGCAGCAGATCGATCTTCTCGATATTGCCGGCCAGCAGGTTGCCGAAATCGTACCCGCCGCCGGGCGAGGCCGGATCGGCCACCCGCACGCCATCGACCAGTACCAGCAATTGCTGGGAAGCAGCACCGCGCACGCTCACGCTGGTTACCGCGCCGGGGGCGCCGTTGCGCGTGATCGAAACACCGGGCGCGCGTTGCAGAACGCGGGCAATATCCGCACCTTGAATCGAATCGATTTCATCGGCGCCGATCACTGTTACCGGCTGCCCGGTATCGACGACATTGCTGCCTGTGCCGCTGGCGGTCACCGTGATCGTGGTCGGATCGGCTTCGTATGCGTCCTCCCCCGCAAAAGCAGGCGATGCAATTGCGACACAACTCAACAAAAACAGATATTTAGACATTAAACCTCCAATAATGAACGAACTCGTCGCTCATCAACGGGAGGCGCGGACATGCGCTTCACGTCTGCCACCGGTAACACCCCGCCCGGCAACACGAACGACCGTCTCAGGCAGGTCTCCTGGCTCCCGGATCAACGCTTCTGGCCGCCTTCCCGATCTCGCGATCAGTGGCGAATGGCCATTCGCTCCCCGGTCACAGTTGCGGGGGCAGCGGGAGAATATGACTCCCTTCCCTCTTAGGCCCGAATAATCGGACAACCCGTGACGATGGCGGGCCGATACGCGCGGCGATTACGAAAGGCAAGCGCGCGCACCACTCGTTTACCACTTGGCAAGCACACCGCTTAACTCTGCCTTGCAAGGTGTGCCGCCAAGGGACGGTTGCCGTAACCGCGCTCGCGATATGCGCCCGCGTCCGCTACGCGCCGCTAAGGCGCGGCTGTGGAAGCCAGCGGTGCCCCGTGCGATGCAGTACGCAATGCAGTAAAGGAATTCGCGATCCGTCAGCCTGCCACCTCTGCCCGCCGGATACGGCGCAACCGCAGGCCTTCGCGCATTGCGGAGTGGCTGCGTGCGTTCGGCGGCGCGTCCGATGGCAAGCATCGTGGCCGGCGGTTTCTGGCACTGGCCGCCGCGATTGCGGTTCCGGCGATGGCCGCACCGGGCGAATGGAGCCGGTTCGATTTCGATCCCGCCAGCGTGCAGGATGCCACGCCCATGCCGTTCGAAACACCGGGCCAAAGCTTCCCCGGATCGGCGTTCTTCTATCTGCAAGATGTGCCCGATCTGCCCGCCGGGTATAGCGACGACGATCTGCCCCCCGCGCTGAACACAGGCGCGCACTGGGATGGCGAACCCGCGCCCGATGCCACGGACGCGCCCGGCTCGCGGCTTGTCGCGCGGCCGTTCACTGAAATCGGCAGCGGGATCAGCAAGGCGCGCGCGCTGCGCTGCCTGACGATGGCGGTCTATTACGAAGCCGCGAATGAAAGCACCGATGGCCAGCGCGCCGTGGCACAAGTGGTGCTTAACCGCGTGGCGCACCCCAGCTATCCCGACAATGTATGCGGCGTAGTGTTTCAGGGCAGCGAGCGGCAGACCGGGTGCCAGTTCACATTCACTTGCGACGGGTCGCTCAATCGCCAGCCGATGGTGGTAAAATGGAACCGCGCCGCCGCGGTGGCGCAGGCCGCGCTGAGCGGATATGTCTATCGCCCCATCGGCCTCGCCACACATTACCATGCGACTTACGTGCTGCCCTATTGGGCATCCAGCCTCGACAATGTTGGCACAATCGGACTGCACACCTTTTATCGCTGGCGCGGCGCGGCCGGACGGCTGGCGGCGTTTTCCGATGTCTATCGCGGCAGCGAACCGATTGCCGCGCCGCATCCGCGCACAGCCGCACCATCCCCCGATTCCGCGCCGGATCCGGTGATGCTGGCGCGGGCATATGAAGCCGCTCACAAGCCGACCGACAGCCTCACCGCGTCGCCCGCCGTGGCCAGCAGAGCCATTGCTGGCGCCGGGTCAAACAGTAGCGCGGCCCCCTCGCCACCGCCCGCTTACGCGCAATCGGTGGCCGCGCGCGGGGGCGACCGGATCTATCAGGCGAACGACCTGCCGAATTCCAGCAATGTGAAGGCCGAATACGCCAACTCGGGGCGCTGGATCGCCCAGCCGAACTGACCGGGACCGGGCGATAAGGTTAACAGCGTGGAAAGCATGCTGTTTAGCATCCCACAAACATCATTCCGGCATAGCGATGGCACTTCCTCTCGCCGCAGAGGAACAATTCAGAACAAAGCCCTTAATAATCATAAGGATCGCTTCGCCCGATGTCCTATCGCTATGCCTTCGTCCGTCACGCGATCTGTTCACCCGTAACACGCGCGCTGACAACCAGGGCACCCGCGCGGGCAGCGAATGACAATGGTAATCATCACCGCGCATCGAACGAGGCGGTGCTGCAGGCGGCCTTGCGGCATTTCGGCCAGCACGGCCTGCGCGCAGCGGAAGTGGCGCGCAAACACGCCGAAGCGGCATTCTTCGCAAACGACCGGCTCGCTTATGACTGGTGGCTGGCGATCTGCCGCACGCTCGACAAGCGTCTGGCGCGGCTGACCGAGGGCACCCTGTCGGTAAACTAAATCCGGCATCTGCGAGGCTGCATCGGCTCTGGCCTAACAACGGCTGCCTGTAGCCAATGACACCCCCCGATAAACGTCAAGCCGATCTTAACTATCCGGTGACCTCTTTGCGATAATGCCTGCGTTGTGGTGGATCGAAAACTCCATAAAGCCGTAAGGCGCGTGTTCCCGAAGGGACGCCGGACTGCTCTGGATCAGAGAGTCAGACGCACCCTTGTACACTCACTCTATGCTCAGCCGGTCAGTCTCGCACTGGGGGCATTGTGCGGCATTGTCTCCACCGGGTTTTCCGCGTTCATTACCGGCAGCACAGCTCTCTATGCACTGTCGGCCACGTTGTGCATCGTGGCGATTGCACGCGTCACACTCTCTCTGATCCTCGCTGAACGTCAGCGCGACACCAGCACATATACACTCGAAGTCATCTACGAGATCGGCGCATTCAGTTATGCCATTACGCTTGGCATCACCGCAGCGCTGGCATTGGTGTTGCATGTCGATGTCGGGGTTCAGGTTCTGATGCAGGCCAACGCTATCGGATATGGCATCGGCATCTGCGCGCGTAACGCCGGGCGTCCGATGATCGCGATGGGGCAACTGACGCTGGCCACCGGGCCGATCATTCTGGGCGCATTGTATGTGGGGACGTTGCCGTTGATCGCTCTGGCGATCACGATGGCCATGCTGATTCCCGCAATGGCCTCTATTGTCGCCAATCTCTTCCGGATGTTGCGCGAATCCATCGCCGCTGCGGAAACCAGTGCCAAGCTGGCCAGCAAGATGCAGACTCTGGCGCGAACCGATGTCGTCACCGGGCTGGCGAACCGCGCAGGGCTCAATCACGCGATGGTCGAAAAACTGCTCGCGTTGCCGGACGATCGGATGCTGGCGCTGTTCTGGCTCGATCTCGACCGCTTCAAGGAAGTCAACGACCTGCTCGGTCATCCTGTCGGTGACCGGGTTTTGAGCGAAGTCGCGCGCCGCCTTAAAGAGGTCGCCCCCGATGGCGCGATCGTGTCGCGCTTCGGCGGTGACGAGTTCATTATGGTGTGCGAAGTCGACACCCGCAGGCATTGTGAAGAACTGGCCGACGAAGTCCTGTCCTATGTTACCCGTGCCATGCGCGTCGATGGCGAGCGGTTGGAAATCCCTTCGTCGATGGGCGTGGCGATCCTGCCCGACGATGGACACGACGCGGATACTTTGATGCAAAGTGCCGACCTTGCGCTCTATCAGGCGAAAGTGGGCGGCCGTAATCAGGCGCGGTTCTATGACTGTTCGATGAGCCGCGACCTCGTGCGTCGGCGCGAAATCGAGGCAGAATTGCGCGCTGCGATCCAGCGTGACGAACTGTCGATCTTCTTCCAGCCGATCGTCGATCTCGAAACCGGGCGTATCCGCACGTTTGAGGCACTGGTGCGCTGGTTCCACCCGGAAAAGGGGGAACTGCGGCCAGACGAATTCATCCCTGTGGCCGAAGAAACCGGCGTTATCGTCACTCTGGGCAACTGGATCACCAAGCAGGCCGCCCGCGCAGCGGCCACCTGGCCCGAAGATGTCACGCTGGCGGTCAACCTTTCGCCGCTGCAGATCCGTGCACCGGGTGCCGCGATCGGCATTCTCGCCGCGATCCGCGAAGCAGGCCTTGCACCCGAACGGCTGGAGCTGGAGGTAACCGAAAGCCTGTTCCTCGACGATAGCGAGTCGACCGGCGCCTTTATCGAAGAACTTTCAGCAGTCGGCGTCCGCTTCGCACTCGACGATTTCGGCACGGGTTATTCCTCGCTCGGCTACATCAACAAATTCCCGTTCAGCAAGATCAAGGTAGATCGCAGCTTCGTGTCCGGCCCCAAAGTCGGCCGCAAGAGCGACGCGATCATCCGCGCCGTGGCCGAAATGGGCGCGCGCCTTGACATGGCCATAGTCGCAGAAGGGCTGGAAACCATCGAACAGGTCCGCGCTGTGTCCGCTGCCGGATGCACTCTGGGCCAGGGATATTATTTCAGCCGGGCCGTGCCCGACTATCTCGCCGCGCTGCTGCTGGCGCAGGAACGCAACCCGAAAGGCGTGAACCGCGCCGCTGTCGGGTGAGCCGCGACCGCCGCTTTTCCCGCAGGATCAACGGTTTCTCACTGGCTTGACAAGCCCGTTTTGGGCTTCATATTGTAATTGATAACTGTTAGCAAAGATAGTTGGCGTCATTAGACCTTTTGTCGGTTGCATTCGCCTGATCACACGCCTACCCCGGCGCAAATTCGCTGGCCGCCCTGCCCGCGGGACGGGGCCGTGTCACCTCCGTTGGCCGTTCCCGCGCGTGTGAAGGGAAAGTCTTACTCATGGCTCGCAAGAAGATCGCCCTCGTTGGCGCCGGTATGATCGGCGGCACGCTCGCCCACCTCGCTGCGAAGAAAGAGATGGGCGACGTCGTCCTGTTCGACATCGCCGAAGGTCTGCCGCAGGGCAAGGCGCTGGACCTCAGTCAGTGCGGCCCGATCGAAGGGTTCGACGCGAAAATCACCGGCACCAACGATTATGCCGATCTCGCTGGTTCGGATGTCGTGATCGTCACCGCTGGTTCGCCGCGTAAGCCGGGCATGAGCCGCGACGATCTGCTGGGCATCAACCTCAAGGTGATGAAGGCTGTCGGCGAAGGCATCAAGAACAACTGCCCCGACGCATTCGTGATCTGCATCACCAACCCGCTCGACGCGATGGTCTGGGCGCTGCGCGAATTCTCCGGCCTGCCCCATAATAAAGTCGTCGGCATGGCCGGCGTGCTCGACTCTGCCCGTTTCGCGACTTTCCTCGCATGGGAATTCGGCGTTTCGGTGAAGGACGTGAACGCATTCGTGCTCGGCGGCCACGGCGACACGATGGTGCCGGTGCTGTCGTACTCCACGATCAGCGGCATCCCCGTGGGCGATCTGGCCAAGATCAAGGGCGTCGATGCGGCCCGCCTCGATGAAATCGTCGCCCGCACCCGCTCGGGTGGCGGCGAAATCGTCGGCCTGCTCAAGACCGGCTCCGCTTATTACGCACCGGCCACCAGCGCGATTGCAATGGCCGAAGCGTACCTTGGCGATCAGAAGCGCATTCTGCCCTGCGCCGCGCACGTCGATGGCAAGTATGGCGTCAACGGCCTCTATGTCGGCGTTCCGGCAGTGATCGGCGCGAACGGCATCGAGGACGTGGTCGAAATCGAACTGTCGGACGAAGAAGCGAAGAACCTCAAGGTTTCGGTCGATGCGGTCGAAGAACTGCTCGTCGCCTGCAAGAACATCGATCCGTCGCTGGCCTGATCCGGCGGGCCTGAAACAGACGCATCCAGAGAGGAAAATTCATGTCCATTCTCGTCGATAAGAATACTAAGGTCATTACTCAGGGGATGACTGGCGACACCGGCACATTCCACACCCAGCAGGCGCTCGATTACGGCACGCAGATGGTGGCGGGCGTCACGCCGGGCAAAGGCGGCACCGAACACATCGGCTTGCCGGTGTTCAACACGGTCAAAGATGCCAAGGCCGCCACCGGCGCGACCGCATCGTGCATCTATGTTCCGCCGCCGTTCGCCGCCGATTCGATCCTCGAAGCGATCGACGCGGAAATCGAACTGATCGTCGCCATCACCGAAGGTATTCCGGTGCTCGACATGGTGCGCGTGAAGCGCGCGCTCGATGGCAGCAAGAGCCGCCTGATCGGCCCCAACTGCCCCGGCGTGCTGACCCCCGGCGAATGCAAGATCGGCATTATGCCCGGCAGCATCTTCAAGAAGGGTTCGGTTGGCGTCGTGTCCCGTTCGGGCACCCTGACTTACGAAGCCGTGCACCAGACCACGATGGTCGGCCTTGGCCAGACCACCGCAGTCGGCATCGGCGGCGACCCGGTCAACGGCACCAACTTCATCGACGTGCTCGACCTGTTCCTGTCGGACGATGAAACCAAATCGATCATCATGATCGGTGAAATCGGTGGCTCCGCAGAGGAAGAAGCCGCTGAATTCATCAAGGAACAGGCCAAGAAGGGCCGCAAGAAACCGATGGTCGGCTTCATCGCGGGCCGCACGGCACCTCCGGGCCGCCGCATGGGCCATGCCGGTGCCATCGTGTCCGGCGGTCAGGGCGGCGCGGAAGACAAGATCGCTGCGATGGAAAGCGCGGGCATCCGCGTCTCCCCGTCGCCCAGTGAACTTGGCACCACGCTCGATGCGCTGCTGAAGGAACTGGCGTAACTCGCCTGAATTATACTTATTGAAGGGCCGACGGGGGGCGTCGGCGCGTTGAGGTAACCCAATGGGTAACGAAGCACACGATTTCCTCCCTGACGGTCAGGATTCCGGGCCGCAACCCGGTCCGTCCTGGGCCAACCCGCGCTGGCCGCTGGTCGGCGGTGAGAGCGAGGACGATCTGACGCAGGCGCTCGATCCGACAGCGATGAAGCTGGCGGTAAAAGCGGCTGCGACCAAAACGGGCAAGCAGATGGACGAAAAGGCGGTCGAACAGGCCGCCGACGATTCGATCCGCGCGATGATGCTCGTCCGCACGTATCGGGTACGCGGCCATCTTGCCGCTAACCTCGATCCGCTGGGCCTTTCCAGCCATGAGCTGCCTGCCGACCTGACGCCCGAATTCCACGGCTTTTCCGGCGCCGCGCTCGATCGCCCGGTTTATGTCGGCGGGACGCTGGGCCTCGAATGGACCACCATCGGCGAACTCGTGGCGATCCTGCGCAAGAATTATTGCGGCAAGGTCGGCTTCGAATACATGCACATCGCCGATGTGGAGGAACGCCGCTTCATTCAGGACCGGATCGAAGGGATCGACAAAGTCATCACCTTCACCCCGGAAGGCAAGCGCGCGATTCTGGCGGCAGTGATCCGCGGCGAACAATACGAAGATTTCCTCGGCAAAAAATACGTCGGCACCAAGCGGTTCGGCCTCGACGGCGGGGAATCGATGATCCCCGCACTCGAAGCGGTGATCAAGTATGGCGGCCAGATGGGCGTGCGCGAAATCATTTACGGGATGGCTCACCGTGGCCGTCTGAACGTGCTCGCCAACGTGATGGCCAAGCCGTATCGCGTGATCTTCCACGAATTTTCCGGCGGCAGCGCCAACCCCGAAGATGTCGGCGGTTCGGGCGATGTGAAATACCACCTCGGCACCAGCACCGACCGCGAATTCGACGGGATCAAGGTTCACATGAGCCTGGTGCCCAACCCCAGCCATCTGGAAGCGGTGGACCCCGTCGTGCTCGGCAAGACCCGCGCGCAACAGGCCATTCGCGACGATCTGAAGAAGCACGAACAGGTTCTGCCTGTGCTGATCCACGGCGATGCGGCATTTGCGGGTCAGGGCATCGTGTGGGAATGTTTCGGCTTTTCCGGGGTGCGCGGGTATAACACCGGCGGTTGCATCCATTTCGTGATCAACAACCAGATCGGCTTTACCACCAGCCCGAAATTCGCCCGCTCCTCGCCCTACCCCTCCGATGTGGCGAAGGGCGTTCAGGCTCCGATCCTGCACGTCAACGGCGACGATCCCGAAGCGGTGACGTTCGCCTGCAAGATGGCGATCGAATACCGCCAGACATTCGGGCGCGATATCGTGATCGACATGTGGTGCTATCGCCGGTTCGGCCACAACGAAGGGGACGAACCGAGCTTTACCCAGCCGCTGATGTACGACCGGATTCGTCAGCACCCCAAAGTCAGCGTGCTCTATTCCGATCGCCTGCTGAACGAAGGCATGATCGAAAAGGGCGATCCCGATGCCATGCGCGAAGAATTCCGTGCGCATCTGGATGAACAGTTCGACGGGGCTGCGGATTACAAGCCAAATGCAGCCGACTGGTTCGGTGGCCGCTGGGCTGGGCTGAACAAGCCCGCCGATTCCGAAGAAGCGCGCCGCAATGTCGATACTGCGATCTCGCGCAAGCTGTTCGACAGCCTCGGCCGCACTCTTACGACTGTGCCCGACGATCTGACGATCCACAAAACGCTCGGCCGCGTGCTCGATGCCAAGCGCAAGATGTTCGACACCGGCGAAGGGTTCGACTGGGCCACCGCCGAGGCGCTCGCTTACGGCAGTCTGGTGACCGAAGGATATGGCGTGCGCCTGTCCGGCCAGGATTCTGGGCGCGGCACGTTCAGCCAGCGTCACGCGGTGTGGATCGATCAGAAGACCGAAGACAAGTACATTCCGCTGTGCCAGCTGCCGCATGGCAAGTTCGAGGTGTATGACAGCCCGCTGTCCGAATACGGCGTGCTCGGCTTCGAATACGGGTTCGCGATGGCCGATCCCAAATCGCTGGTCTTGTGGGAGGCCCAGTTTGGCGATTTCGCCAACGGGGCGCAGATCATCATCGATCAGTTCATCGCCAGTGGCGAAGCCAAATGGTTGCGCGCCAACGGTTTGGTGATGCTCCTGCCGCACGGCTACGAAGGTCAGGGGCCGGAACACAGCTCGGCCCGGCTCGAACGATTCCTGCAACTGTGCGCCAACGATAACATTCAGGTGTGCAACATCACCGTGCCGGCGAACTATTTCCATGTTCTCCGCCGCCAGATGCTGCGTCCGTTCCGCAAACCGCTGATTATCGTGACTCCCAAGAGCCTGCTTCGCCACCCGATGGCGAAAAGCACTGTCGAGGAATTCACGGGTGAAAGCCATTTCAAGCGGATTATGTCGGATACGGCCGAAATTGCAGACACCAAGGTGAAACGCCTTGTGCTCTGTTCGGGCAAGGTCGCCTACGACCTGATCGAGAAGCGCGACGAGGAAGGGTTGGAAGACGTCTCTATCGTCCGCCTCGAACAGCTTTATCCCTTCCCCGGTGAGCCGTTGGTGATCCGCCTGAAACGGATGAAGAACCTCGAAACGGTCGTCTGGTGTCAGGAAGAGCCGAAAAACAACGGCGCATGGTTCTTCGTTGAAAGCAAGATCGAAGAGGCGTTGAACGAAGCCGGGCATACCGGGATGCGCCCGTGTTATGCCGGACGCGAAGTGGCGGCATCGCCTGCCACCGGCCTTGCCAAACGCCATGTCGAACAACAGCGGTCGCTGGTGCAGGTCGCACTTGGCCTTGCCGATGGCGGCGCGGATGCCCGCGCAAAGCTCAAGGCATCCGCTCGCAAGAAACCCGCCTGAGGAACAGGAACTTTTCAATGTCCCAAGAAGTCAAAGTCCCCACTCTGGGTGAATCGGTCACAGAAGCGACCATCGGTGAATGGCTGAAACAGCCGGGCGAAGCGGTCGCTGTCGACGAACCGATTGCCAGTCTTGAAACCGATAAGGTCGCTGTCGAAGTCCCCTCCCCCATCGCAGGGGTGATGGGCGAGCACAAAGTCGCCGTTGGCGACACAGTCGAAGTCGGTGCGGTGATCGCCATCGTCGAGGAAGGCAGCGCGGGCGCTGCCCCCGCCAAGCCTGCCGCTGCGGCGCCCGCTTCATCGTCGGACAATGGCACGTTGGAAGACACCGTTCCGGCGCAGGCGAAGATCCACGATCCCGATGCCGCACAGACGCTTTCGCCCGCTGTACGCCGCGCTGTGCTCGAACACGGGGTCGATCCAACGCAGATCAAGGGCACTGGCAAAGACGGTCGCCTGACCAAGGAAGACGTTGTCGCCGCCGCGCAGGCAAAAACCGCCTCGCCTGCACCAGCCGCCGCTACGCCGACACCTGCCGCCGCTGCGCCTGTCGGGAGCCGCAACGAAGAACGGGTCAAGATGACCCGTATGCGCCAGACTATCGCGAAGCGGCTGAAAGGCGCGCAGGACACTGCCGCGCTACTGACCACTTTCAACGACTGCGATATGAGCGCCGTGATCGAAGCGCGCGAAAAGTACAAAGACGTTTTCGCCAAGAAGCACGATATCAAACTGGGCTTCATGTCATTCTTCGCCAAGGCAGCCTGTCTTGCGCTGAAAGATATCCCTTCGGTCAACGCGCAGATCGATGGCGATGAAATCGTTTATTTCGATTACGTCGATATCTCGGTCGCGGTCAGCGCGCCCAACGGGCTGGTCGTGCCGGTCGTGCGCGATGCCGACAAGAAGGGCTTTGCCCAGATCGAAAAGGATATCGCGGACTTCGGCAAACGCGCCAAGGACGGTTCGCTGACGATGGAAGACATGAAGGGCGGCACCTTCACCATTTCCAACGGCGGCGTGTTCGGCGGCCTGATGTCGACCCCGATCATCAACCCGCCGCAGAGCGCCGTGCTCGGCCTGCACCGGATCGAAGATCGCCCGGTCGTCCGCAATGGCGAGATCGTGATCCGCCCGATGATGTACATCGCGCTCAGCTACGACCACCGACTGATCGACGGTCGCGAAGCGGTCACCGCACTGAAAACGATCAAGGAAGCGATCGAAGATCCCACCCGGATGCTGATCGACCTGTAATCCATTTGGTTCGCTGCCCGCAGCGACCCCAGACAAATGCCCTGCGCTGGATACAAGGGGCGAACGGAGTTGAAAATGTCGGACTACGATTACGACGTCCTGATTATCGGTGCTGGACCCGGCGGCTATGTCGCGGCGATCCGTGCGGCGCAGCTTGGCCTGAAAACCGCCTGTGCCGAAGGACGCGAAACGCTGGGCGGCACCTGCCTCAACGTCGGTTGCATTCCGTCAAAGGCGATGCTCCATGCCAGCGAGTATTTCGAAGCGGCCAAGGGTGGCGCGATGGCCGAAATGGGCATTGAGGTGACCCCTAAGCTCAACCTCGGTCAGATGCACAAACAGCGGATCGACGCCGTGGGCGGCCTGACGAAGGGCGTCGAATTTCTGTTCAAGAAGAACAAGGTCGACTGGCTGAAAGGCTACGCCACCTTCAAGGACGCGCACAGCGTGGAAGTGAACGGCGAAACCAAAACCGCCAAGACCGTGGTGATCGCCACCGGTTCGTCGGTCACTCCGCTGCCGGGTGTCGAAGTGGACAATGCCAAAGGCGTGGTTGTCGATTCGACCGGCGCGCTCGAACTGCCAGCCGTCCCCAAGAAGATGGTCGTGATCGGCGGCGGTGTGATCGGGCTGGAACTCGGCTCGGTCTGGCGCCGTCTGGGCGCGGAAGTCACCGTGGTCGAATTCCTCGATCAAATCCTGCCCGGCATGGACGCCGATGTGCGCAAGGAAGCGCAGAAAATCTTCAAGAAACAGGGCATCGAATTCAAGCTCGGCACCAAAGTCACCGGCTGCACGGTGAAGGGCAAGAAAGCCACGCTGACGCTGGAACCGGCCGCTGGCGGCGATGCGGAAACGCTGGAGGCCGATTGCGTGCTGGTGTCGATCGGACGCAAGCCCAATACCGATGGCCTCGGCCTCGACAAGATCGGTCTGGAAACCAACAAGCGTGGCCAGATCGAAGTCGACGGTGAATTCCGCACCGCTGTCGATGGTGTGCGCGCCATTGGCGATGTCATCCCCGGCCCCATGCTGGCGCACAAGGCGGAAGACGAAGGCATCGCCGTGGCCGAATGGATCGCCGGACAGACCGGCATCGTCAATCACGACGTGATCCCCAGTGTGGTCTATACATGGCCGGAAATCGCTGGCGTCGGCCTGACCGAAGAGGCCGCGAAGGAACGCGGCGCAGTGAAAACCAGCAAGTTCCCGATGCTGGCCAACAGCCGCGCGAAGACCAACCACGAACCCGATGGCTTCGTGAAAGTCATCGCCGACGCTGAAACCGACCGCGTGCTAGGCGTGTGGATCATTGCCTCCGTCGCCGGAACAATGATCGCGGAGGCCGCACTGGGCATGGAATTCGGCGCGACCAGCGAAGACATCGCCTATACCTGCCACGCGCACCCGACCCATTCGGAAGCGATCAAGGAAGCGGCAATGGGCGTGATGGGGAAACCGATCCACACCTGATTTATTAAGGGCTATCGCGACATAGGATTGCACCGCCCCATCTCCGTCTGCGCTATCGCGCTGTCCGTGACACTGCTTGTCAGCGGGTGGTGGATGGTGGGCGCGGGTGCACCTCGCATTTATGCCATTGTGAACCTTGCCGCCGTGGTCGCGGGGGTGCCACTCGCGCTCGCAATCGCACGGGTTCCTGCGAATGCTGCGCTGATCGCCCCCGCAGTTCTAGGCGCGCTGGCGCTGATGTTCGGCCCTTCCAGCGAAGGAGTCCATCGGTGGGTCGCTCTGGGCGGGCTGAGCATACATGCGACAATGCTGGCAGGGCCGTGTTTCGCGGTGGCATTCCAGCGGATTGGCGGATGGCCGGCCTCCATCGCGGCAGTCGCCTTCGCTGCTGTCACCGCTTTCCAACCCGATTTTGGAATGGCGCTTGCACTGACTTGCAGCGTTGCAGCGACTCTGGTCGTCCGGCGCGATTTGCCAACTCTGGCTGCCTTTGCCTGCGCGGCATTGGCGACGGTGTGGACAGCATGGCGCGGCGATCCGCTGTCAGCCGTGCCGTTCGTGGAAGGCGTAGTACAGCGCATGGCGAGCGAACACAGCGCAGCCGCACTGATTTCGCTGGCATTACTGGCGCTTGCGACAGCAGCCCCCACGCTTTCGCGCGAAGGGCGATACGCAGGCGGACTTGCATTCGCCGGATATTCTGCCGGACTTGTCGGCGCATCGCTGATTGGCCCCTTCCCCGCACCGCTGGTCGGATATGGCGCCGCCCCCGTTCTCGGCTACTGTCTGGCTCTCGGCCTGCTCTTCAGGCCGTTGAGCGCCACCGACCGCTAGGAACTGTCCGCTAACTCGCGTATTGATAGGCGAAGGGGAACAGGGGCACGTTATGGCGAACGGCTGGGTTCACAGGCTGGCGATGGCTCTCTGCGGCACCATGGCGCTGGCCGGTTGCAAGCAATCGAGCGAACCGTTCGCGCCCCCTCCCCGCGCCAACGATGCTATCGAAGTCCCCGATGAAAATTCGGTCATCGCGGTGCCTGTTAAGGCTGACTTGTCGAAACTGGTCGATAATGTCGCGCGCGAAATTCCGCGCACACTCTACCAGATTGATCGCAAGGATCAGACGTGCCTCGCGTCGAAAAAGGTCAAAGTCGCTTTCGTCAAACTCAAGACTCCCAAGATCAAATGCGACATCGTCGGCACTGTCACGCGCGGCAAAATGGCCATTGCCGGGCGCGGGCGCGATATCGTCGTGACAATGCCAATCCACGCCGAAGTGCACGCCAAGGATATTGCAGGCATTCTCAAGCAGGAAACCGCCACTGCCGATGCCAATGTACGCGCTGTGATCCGGCTGTCGATCGATCGGCAGTGGAACCCGCGGGGCAAGATCGCCATCCGGTACGACTGGACCGACACGCCGCACATCGACTTCCTCGGCCAGCGGATCGAATTCACCAAAGATGCCGACAAAGAACTGAAAAGCGTAATCGCCAAGCTCGAACGCAGCCTTCCGCGAGAGCTGGAGAAAGTCCACTTGCGCCGCGATATCGAGCGATTGTGGGGCGAAGCGTTCACTGTCCTTCAGCTCAACGAGAAAAACCCGCCAGTGTGGATGCGGATCGAGCCGCAGCAATTGCAGTATGGCGGCTATTCACTTTCCGGCAAAACGCTGAATCTCAAGCTGGGAATGACCGCCCGAACCCAGACTTTCGTTGGCGACAAGCCTGCACCCCCGGACAAGAAACCACTGCCACCACGCACACCTTTGTCGGAAACGCCCGGCAAGCTGGCATTCTTCATCCCGGTCGTGGCCGATTACGCAGAGCTGGAACCCGTGATTGCCAGGGCACTGAACAAGCGGGCTGCCCGACCATTCAAAGTGCCCGGCATCGGCCCGGTGCAGGCGCGATTCGGGAAGATAGAGGTTTACGGATCCACCGGCGGCCGCGTGGCCGTGGGCGCCACCTTCACGGCACAGCGGACCGACGGGAAATATGGCGCGGCCAACGGAACGGTCTGGCTCACCGGCGTGCCGCATAACCAGCCGAATTCACGCAAAGTGTCGTTCAGCGATGTCTCGGTGACGGGCGACAGCGACCGGATGGAAACCGATATCCTGATGCGGCTTGCCAGTGCGCCGGGATATCAGCAGGCAATCGCCGATGCCCTGACACAGAATTTCGAAGGCGATTTCGATGATCTGAAAGGCAAGATCGAACGCGCCATCGCTCGCCGCCGCGAAGGCGATCTGGTAATTCACGCCCGGATCGATGAAGTGAACACCGGAGAGCTGAAGGCGGCCGGGCGCGGGCTGTATCTTCCGGTGCAGGGCTCCGCGACGACATCGATCACATTGACCGCCCGCTGACGGGGTCGGCTGATCGCAACCCTGCCGCGCCTCGCGTCTGAATTCGGGAGTAAATCCTGGAGAAGCCGATGTCTTCAGGCCACCCGAAGAACCCGGCGCAATCGCGTTGGCGCAGCTGATCGAAAGAGAGCTGGGATAGCAGATGATCCGTGATTAGCATGAGCAGGTACTGAGCGCACATTCTGCACATAAACCGATATTAAGGCTTCCCGGTTCGATATTGGGCACAATCCCGCTTTTCCCCCATCGCCAGATTCGGGTAAAGGCGAGCACATGATTGGCCCTGCCCTGCCCCCGTTTCTCGACCTTGCCGGCACGGCGATATTCGCGCTTACCGGTGCACTGCTGGCCGCCAGACTACGCCAGACATTCGTGACGATGGCGTTCTTCGCGCTGGTCACCGGCGTGGGCGGCGGATCGTTGCGGGATATGTTGCTGGGCGCGCCGGCCTTCTGGTTGCACAGTCCGTGGGTGGCGGCGGTGATCTTCGCAACTGCGCTGGTGGCGTGGTTCACTCCGCGCCGGTGGTGGGACAACGAATTGCTGGAATGGGCCGATGCGATGGGGCTGGCCGCTTTCGCGGTGCTGGGTGCAGCCAAGGCGCTGGCGTTTGGTGTCGCTCCATTGCCTGCTGCGGTGCTGGGCATCGTCACCGGCTGCGCGGGCGGCGTGATCCGCGATGTAATCGCAGGCGAACCCTCTATCCTGATGCGGCCAGAGCTATACGTGACGGCAGCGGCGCTATCGGCAATCCTGACAGTCGGCGGCGAAGTGGCGGGTCTGCCTGCCGTTATCGCGTGGAGTGTAGCATGGGCCGCCGGTTTCGCGCTGCGCGGGACAGCAATCCGCTGGCGGCTCGCCTTGCCATCATACCGAGAGGGCAAGGAGCGAGACAAGGTCAGTGAGCCGGCAGATCCTCCACCCCCGAAGAACGATCGTTAGGAAGATCAGCCGCTGAAATCAGGCTGTTCCGCAGTTGAGTACCGCCCGTCGTCAACTTCGTCGCCAATCGGGCCGCCGGGATAGGCTGGTGCCGCATTGCGATCGATATCGCTGTCAACCGCCGGGCCGGATGCACCGCCACCGGGGATGGCCGATTGATTCTGCCACGCCTGAGCATATCGCTCGCTGCTCCACTGCCGGTCCTCCACCGCTCCGCGTGAGGACCGCCCGAAATCGATGCCGTCGATCCGGCCATCGCGCCCGACCATGCATGTGAAAGGCGCGCCCGTCACCAGATTGCCCTCCACCCGCCAGCCTTCGCCGTACCGTTCGGCCGAATGGATGCTGTCGACCCGGCCATTTCTCCCTGCGGCATCGGCACAGCTATCGACCGCGCGGCTTAACCCCGCACTGTCGCCATACGGCGGCTGATCGGGGCGGCTGCGATATTCGGGATAGCGATTATCCGGATAACGCGTATCGGGATAGCGTGTGTCGGGGTATGGCCGGTTGCGATAGCGATCATCGTTATCGCGCGAAGACTTGGTAACGGCGCTCGCGACAGCGGCAATCGCCCCAACCACCAGCAGACCACCGATAACATCGCCTGCATCGATACGGTCGCGACGATAGTGCCGTCCCCACCGTCGTGAGTGGTCGGCATTGTCGGAATCGGCATGAAATCCACCGATTGCGATGACATCGCTGGCGATGGAGGGATGCGGCATCTCCGCAGCGGCCAGCGGTGATACTGCCATCGATGCGCTGGCCATCAGTGCAACGGCAGCGGCGAATTTGGAATAACCGGTCATATCAATGTCCCCATCCACGGAGATCTGCGACAGAGCGCCGCATAGTGACGACGAAATTAGGCGGTCCAGGCTTGCGTAAGCCTGAACCGCCCCTTCGGTGGCTCGTTAGCGGTGCGTGCTCAGATCAGAGCCCGCGGATACCGCTGTAATCGAGATCGACGACGCGCCCGTAGCGCACTTCGCATTTGAACTTTCCGCTATCCCAACCGCGATAGCTGTTGTTCCAGCCACGGTAGTCGTTACCCCAGCCTGAACCGTAATTCCGGTCACCCCGGCGCCATTCGCGGCCCATGTTACTCACGGCGATCCGGCCTTCGACCTTGTAGCCATTACGTTTGCGATCAATATCGCGAATGTCGGTCACCCGCGCGCCGCGATAGCCATAGCGTTGGGCGTTGCGTTGTGCCGCGGCCACGCACTGCTGCACCGCATCGCGCGATCCCGCACGGGCGTAGCGATCATTGCCATAGCGGTTGTCGTAACGGTCGCCGTAGCCATAGCGATCATCATATCGGCCATCGCGATAGCTGCGATCTTTGCCGATAGACGACGCGACAGCAGCGATACCGCCGATAATCAGCGCCCCTGCGATGATTTCACCTGCGCCGATACCGTCATGATCGCGGTCGCGGGCCATTGCGGGGCTTGCCGAAGCCATTGCCATCGCGCCAGCCGCGACGGCACCGATGGTTCCTTTGGCCAATGCGTTGGTCATGGTCTTCATAGTGTCCTCACTTTCGGGCGGCGAAGGAGTGCCGCCTTGTGAAGACGTTGTAAGCGATTCGCGGTGTGATATCCCTGAACTGGCAATGCAGCCAACGTTCATCTAATCTGCTACTTTCATGAACGAATAAAACAAAAGGCCGCGAGAGTTTCCTCTCACGGCCTTTCCTATTTCATCCCCTTTTTAAGAGGGGCGACGACGCGATCAGGCGTCTTCGAATTCTTCTTCGTTCATGACCGGGCCGCTGTCCTGCCCCTTGGCATCGACATCGCGATCAACCAGTTCGATGATCGCCATCGGCGCGGCATCGCTGCCGCGGATACCAGCCTTGATAACACGGGTGTAGCCGCCATCACGGTCGGAATAACGCTCAGCCAGAACGTCGAACAGCTTCTTAAGCTGGGTTTCATCGCCAAGACGGCTCATGGCCAAACGGCGGTTCGACAAGCCACCACGCTTTGCCAGCGTGATCAGCTTTTCGAAATAAGGGCGCAGTTCTTTCGCCTTAGGCGTGGTGGTGAGGATCTGCTCATGCTTCACCAGCGCAGTGGCGAGATTGCGAAGCAGCGCGGCGCGGTGGCCGGATTTACGCTGCAGCTTACGGCCGGAAAGTTTATGACGCATATCTGTTCCTTCATTCGTAGGGGGCCCGTACAAGGTAGCCCGATCCAGGACCGTTAAGGGACGGCCCGTTACCCTGATTGCGAAACCCCGAAACAATCCGGGGCACCAAACTGCCAGAGAAGCCCTGACAGTGTGAGCGGCCCCGCCGTACGCGAAGGCCGCTCATAGTACTTAGCCGAGCAGCTCCTGTTCGAGCTTCTTGGCCATTTCTTCGATATTTTCCGGCGGCCAGCCAGGGATATCCATGCCGAGGCGCAGCCCCATCGAGCTCAGGACTTCCTTGATCTCGTTGAGCGACTTGCGGCCGAAGTTCGGTGTGCGGAGCATCTCTGCCTCGGTCTTCTGAACCAGGTCGCCGATATAGATGATGTTGTCGTTCTTCAGGCAGTTGGCCGAACGCACCGACAGTTCCAGCTCGTCCACCTTCTTGAGCAGGTAACGGTTGAGCTGGTTGGTGTCGTTTTCTTCCGGCTGAGCGGCAACACCGATCATCGGGCTGGAAGGCTGCGGAATGCCATCTTCGAAGTGGACGAACAGCGTGAGCTGATCCTGCAGGATGCGGGCGGCATAGGCCAGCGCATCTTCCGGGGTCACAGTGCCATCGGTTTCGATCGTCAGGCTAAGCTTGTCAAAGTCGAGCTCCTGCCCAACGCGGGCGTTTTCAACTTTGTAGCTGACCTGACGGACCGGCGAATACAGCGAATCAACCGGGATCAGACCAATCGGCGCATCGGCCGGACGGTTGCTGACCGCAGGAACATAGCCCTTGCCGGTATCGGCAGTGAGTTCCATGTTCAGGGTCGCACCATCGTCGAGATGGCACAGCACCAGATCCTTGTTCATCACTTCGATGTCGCCCGAAACGGCGATATCGCCCGCCTTCACCGGGCCGGGGCCCGTTGCCGAAAGCTGCAGACGCTTGGCGCCTTCACCTTCCATCTTGAGGGCAATCTGTTTCACATTCAGCACGATATCCGTCACGTCTTCACGCACACCGGCGAGCGACGAGAACTCATGCAAAACATTTTCGATCTTGATCGAAGTGATCGCGGCACCCTGAAGGCTGGAGAGCAGCACACGGCGCAGCGCATTGCCGAGCGTCAGGCCAAAGCCCCGCTCAAGCGGTTCGGCAACGAATGTTGCCTTACGGCCCTTGGCGCCTTCCTTGACGTCGAGGGTATTGGGTTTCTTGAGTTCCTGCCAGTTCTTGGTGTTGACGGACATGGATTTCCCCTGGGGTTAAATGCGGGCGGGACCGGCTGCGCTGGGCGGCGCGTCCGGTCCGTGAATGGCGGCGGGGCTCAACACCCCGCCGGGCAGGTACGGATCAGACGCGACGACGTTTGGAAGGCCGAACCCCGTTGTGCGGGATCGGGGTCACGTCGCGGATCGAAGTAATGGTAAAGCCCACCGCAGCCAGACCGCGCAGTGCACTTTCACGACCCGAACCCGGGCCCTTCACTTCAACTTCCAGCGTACGGACACCGTGTTCGGCAGCCTTCTTACCAGCATCGTCAGCGGCGACCTGAGCTGCATAAGGGGTCGACTTACGGCTCCCTTTGAAGCCCATCATGCCCGCGCTGGACCAGCTGATAGCATTGCCCTGCGCGTCTGTGATGGTGATCATCGTGTTGTTAAAGCTGGCGTTGATGTGGGCAACACCGCTCGAAATGTTTTTCTTATCGCGACGCCTGATACGGCCGGGTTCGCGTGCCATGATGGTATTCCTCTATCTCTACGGATGAAGTGAAGTAGCGGGGAGCCCGGCTTACTTCTTCTTCCCGGCGATCGGCTTGGCCTTACCCTTGCGGGTGCGGGCATTGGTGTGGGTGCGCTGTCCACGAACGGGCAGGCCCGAACGGTGACGCAGACCACGATACGAACGCAGGTCCATCAGACGCTTGATGTTCATCGCGGTGTCGCGACGCAGGTCGCCTTCCACGCGGTGATCGGCGTCGATCGTTTCACGGATCTGCAGGACTTCCGCGTCGGTCAGGTCCTGAACACGACGGGCGTGATCGATCCCCAGCTTGTCAGCAATCTTGACGGCGGTCGTGCGACCGATCCCGTGAATGTAGGTGAGCGCGATAATAACGCGCTTGTTGGTGGGGAGGTTTACCCCGGCAATACGAGCCACTTAATTCTCCATGCTCCACAGAGGTTTGATCGACCGACTTGCGAAGGGCGGCAGACCCCTATCTCAACGCTGCAACTTCTCGACAAGGCGGGTGCCCTGACGGCAAAAAACCCGGATGGCGCGCTTTCGGCTGACGCCTGCCGGACCAATTCCGTCATGTCGAAGAACGCGGCGCTTACGGGGATTTTCCTGCCCCGTCAACAACCTTACGCACGATCAGTGACGGCTGGAGCCATATGGGCACCACCGACCGTTCTGCAAGTCTGTAATACTACGCAACAGTCCGTACGTCAAAGTACGCCGGGATCCTTCGCTTCGGGTGTCGGATTGCTATCAGCCTTGCCACCCTGCCCTTTTGGCCCATCGTTCAGCTTTTCATTCGCGAGCGCATCAAGCGCCGCGCCCACATCCGCCGCATCGCCCGATAGCAGTGGGTCAGAACCAGCATCCTGTTCCACCTTATCGGGTTTAACTTCCTCGGCCTCAATTCGCCCCAACTTATCCGCCAACCCGTTGAGTTGCTGGCTCATCACGCCGTCGACCGCCTTCGATATCGTGTCTGGAGGATACCGCAGCACTCCGCCCACGATATATTCCCACATTATGCGTGTGCCCCCTTCGTCAGTCGCTTTCATCGTGATGGTCAGAACACCTTGTACAGGTTCGCTTTGCAAAGGCCCCAGTGCACCGCGCATACGCAGCGCCTTGCCCGGCTCCGCCAGAACAACTTCCATATGCTGTGCACTGCCAGCCAGCCCTGGGCTGTTCGCGGTCGGTTTCGCGGGAATTCTCTCGCAGAAGCATCCTCCGCCTTGCGGAGTGAGCGTCAGATTAGTGGCATCGCCCGACCAGGTGTGCCCGCTGTTCCACCACTCGCCTGGCTTTATCAGCATCAGCCATGTGGCCAGAGTGTCCGCTTTCACGACCACGCTATCGCGCGTTACGAACAACGATGCGTCGGCCTGCATAACCTCAGCGCGCGCACCATGTGCCGCAAGCAGCGCAGGCATACCCGCAAAGCACGCCAGAATCGTCTTCCTCATCGGATACCCCTTCATCCCTTCCGCGTTATTTCACGCGGAAGGGCGATAGAAAAGGGTCAACCGGCCAGAACGCTTTCGATCTCTTCGCTGACGGCATCCATATCCGCCATCCCATCTACCCGACTAACGATGCCACGTTCTTCATAAATGGGCAAAATCGGCGCAGTTTTGGCGCGGTATTCTTCCATCCGTTTCCGAACAGTTTCTTCATTGTCGTCAGGCCGGCGCTTGAATTCGGTGGACCCGCATTTGTCGCAGACCCCCGCAACTTTCGGCTGCTTGAACACGTCATGGTAACCAGCGCCGCACTGAGCACAGGTAAAGCGACCCGTGATTCGTTCGACGAGCGCGTCTTCGTTCACTTCCAGCTCGATCACATGATCGAGCTTACGGTCATGTCCGGCCAGAATTGCATCGAGCGAATGCGCCTGCGCTTCAGTGCGCGGATAGCCATCGAAAATGGCGCCCGTATCGGGGCCCATCGCCGCCAGTTCGGCATCGATCAGCTTGCTGACAATCTCATCCGAGACAAGCTCTCCACGCTCCATCACCGCCTTGGCTTCAAGGCCGACCGGAGTGCCAGCCTTGACCGCCGCCCGCAGCATGTCGCCTGTGGAGAGCTGGCGCATCCCATGCCGATCGACCAACCGTTGAGCCTGAGTACCCTTGCCCGCTCCCGGCGGTCCAAGAAGGATGATGTTCACTTTGCGCCACCCCCGAAAATTATGTGAAACTTACCGCAAACGCCCCTTGAGACGAGCCTTCTTGATCAAATCGCCATACTGGTGCGCCAGCAGGTGCGACTGAATCTGGCTGATCGTATCCACCGTTACGTTGACAACAATCAGCAAGCTCGTTCCGCCGAGGAACAGCGGGATACCGGTCTGCGCGATCATATATTCGGGAATCACACAAACCAGAGTCAGGTATATTGCGCCAACCACGGTGATGCGAGTCAGCACATAGTCTAGGTAGTCTTGCGTGCGCTTGCCTGGACGGATGCCGGGAATGAACCCACCGTTCTTCTTCAGGTTCTCTGCCGTTTCTTCCGGATTGAAGACAACCGCAGTGTAGAAAAAGCTGAAGAAGATAATGCCCGCAGCATAGAGCGCCATATACAGCGGCTGCCCGTGGCGCAGGTAGAAGTTGAGCGTGTTGATAACCCCGCCCATCGTCGAATCGGGGTTGATCCCTTCACCGGCGAACTGGGTAATCGTGAGCGGCAGCAGCAGGAGCGAGCTGGCGAAGATCGGCGGAATAACGCCGGCCGTGTTCAGCTTCAGCGGCAGGTGGCTGCGGTCGGCCTGCATCATGCCACGTGCGCTGGCGCGCTTAGGATATTGGATCAACAAGCGACGCTGAGCACGCTCCATGAAGCAAATCAGCAGCACGAGGCCGACGATCATCGCGACAAAGAAAATGATCACGAACGGGCTGATCGCACCGGACCGGCCGCCTTCGAACAGGTTTGCCGTAAAGCTCGGAAAGCGCGAAATAATACCCGCCATAATGATCAGCGACACGCCGTTCCCGATCCCGCGACTGGTAATCTGCTCGCCCAGCCACAGCAGGAACATCGAACCGCCTACGAGGCTGATGACAGCCACAATACGGAACATTATCCCCGGCATCACAACAGCTTGGAGGCCTGCCTGCGCGCCGTAAGCCTCAAGGCCAGTCGCAAGGAACCAGCCTTGAATGGCACAGAGGAATACCGTGCCGTAACGCGTATATTGATTGAGCTTCTGACGACCGCTGGCCCCTTCCTTCTTCATCGCGGCAAGCGCAGGATGGAGAGAGGCGGCAAGCTGAACCACGATCGATGCCGTGATATAGGGCATGATGCCAAGCGCGATCAGGCTCATACGTTCGAGGCTTCCGCCAGAAAACGTATTGAACAGATCAAGGATACCGCCCTGCGTCTGCTCATACAGCTGTGACAACACCAACGGGTTCACACCCGGCAGCGGCACGAAGCTGAGAAAGCGGAAGACGATCAGAGCACCGATCGTGAACCAGATACGGTTCTTCAGTTCGGTAGCCTTGGAGAAATTCGCGAAGCTGAGATTGCTCGCAATATTGTCGGCGCTGGATGCCATCAGTAAACCCGATATTCCTGCATTGTTGCCCGGACCCTCCCGGTGAGGGAATTCACATAGGGTGCAGGTTGGCAAATGTCGAACCTGCAAGGGCCATAAAATGCACGATCCCGGTGAAAGCTGGGGTCAAGGGCGGTCGATTGACGACAAAATGCCCGTAACCCCGGCTCGCACCGGGACGTCAATTCTTACTTAGCGTCGGCCTTCGCGTCAGCTTTCTTCGGTGCAAGAACCTCGACCGAACCGCCAGCCTTCTCGACTGCGTCGATCGCGCCCTTGCTGGCCCCGGCGACAATGAACTTGGCCTTAGCCTTCAGTTCACCCTTGCCAAGCAGACGGACACCGTCCTTGCCACCGCGCGCCAGCCCGGCAGCCTGCAGAGCGGCATGGTCGATATCCTTCGATGCATCGAGCTTCTTCGCATCGATGAACTTCTGGACCATACCGAGGTTCACTTCGGCGTAATCCTTTCCGAAGGGGTTGTTAAAGCCACGCTTCGGCAGGCGCATATGCAGCGGCATCTGACCGCCTTCGAAGCCCTTGATGGCCACGCCGGAACGAGCCTTCTGACCCTTCTGGCCACGGCCGCCGGTCTTGCCTTTGCCCGAACCGATGCCCCGGCCGATCCGCATTTTGCGGTGACGGGCGCCTTCGTTGTCGCGGATGTCATTCAGTTTCATAGTGTGCACTCGCTTTCGCTTTGTCTCGCGCTTCAAAAAAAGTGATCCCCCGCACACGGCGGGGGCCTCTGGACACAGGCTAAACACCCTGACCGGAGATCCCCGCGCTGTTACGGGGACTCACGAATTGGTCAACCCTCGATAACTTCCACCATGTGGGGAAGCTTGGCGATGGCACCGCGGGTTTCAGGCGTATCAGCCACTTCCACTTCGCGGTGCATCTTGCCGAGGCCGAGGCCAATCAGAATCTTCTTCTGGGCTTCGGGCCGACGGATCGGAGAACCGATCTGACGGATCTTGATGGTTTTTGCTTTAGCCATCCTGCTTACTCCGCAATCGCGGCGGCGTCGGCTTCAGCCTCGGCCTCCGAAGCGCCACCGCGACCAAGCAGGTCAGCGATTTTTTTGCCGCGACGCTGAGCGACAGACTTCGGCGAAGTCTGGTCCTGCAGCGCAGCAAACGTAGCGCGGATCATGTTGTAGGGGTTCGACGTGCCAACCGACTTGGTGACAACGTCCGCAACACCAAGGCTTTCGAAGACGGCGCGCATCGGACCGCCGGCGATGATGCCCGTACCCGGAGGAGCCGTGCGAAGCGTCACCTTGCCAGCACCGAAACGGCCATTGCCATCGTGGTGCAGCGTGCGGCCTTCTTTCAGCGGAACGCGGATCATCTTCTTGCGCGCAGCAGCAGTCGCCTTGGTGATCGCTTCCGGTACTTCGCGGGCCTTACCGTGGCCGAAGCCAACGCGGCCTGATCCGTCACCAACCACAACGAGAGCGGCGAAACCGAAGCGCTTACCGCCCTTCACCGTCTTGCTGACACGGTTGATATGGACCAGCTTTTCAATGATGCCGTCGTCTTCTTCCTCGCGACGGTTGCCGCGACGATCATCACGTCCACGACCACGGCCACCACCATCACGGCCACCGCGGCCACCACGTCCACGACGCGGCTGCCCTTCGGCACCCTGTGCAGCATCCTGATTGGCAGCAGCTTCGGACGGAGTATCGGCAACTGCCGGAGCTTCGTTGGTCACCGCGTTTTCGGTTTCGGCAGTCGCCACGACCTTATCCTCGGTGTTTGCGTTGTTCTCGTCAGCCATCATCAGAACTCCAGCCCGCCTTCGCGAGCGGCATCGGCCAGCGCCTTCACGCGGCCGTGGAAAAGGAACCCGCCGCGATCGAACACGACGGAAGTCACGCCCGCCTTCTTGGCGGCAGCGGCGATGTCCTTGCCCACCTGAACGGCAGCATCGACATTGGCACCCGAAGCCTTGGCTCCAAGGGTTGACGCGGCGGCCACAGTGCGGCCTTCCTTGTCGTCGATAATCTGCGCGTAGATGTGTTTGCCGGTGCGATGCACCGACAGACGCGGCCGTTCACCGGCACGGGACTTGATCGCTGTACGCACGCGGCGGCGGCGGCGTTCGAAGAGGGAAAGCTTTGCCATCTTACTTCTTCTTCCCTTCCTTGCGGAAGATGTACTCACCGCGGTACTTGATGCCCTTGCCCTTATAGGGTTCGGGCTTGCGCCAGCGGCGAACTTCGGCGGCAAACTGGCCAACGGCCTGCTTGTCCACACCAGAAATCTCCACAGTGGTCTGATCCGGCGTCTTTACTTCGAGGCCTTCCGGCACATCGAGATCGACATCGTGGCTGAAGCCGAGCTGAAGCTTAAGCTTCTTGCCCTGCGCTTGCGCACGATAACCAACGCCGCTGATTTCCAGAACCTTGGTGAAACCTTCGGTTACGCCTTCGACCAGGTTCGACACCAGCGTGCGCTGCATACCCCAGAAGGAGCGTGCGGCCTTGGTGTCGTTGGCCGGCTTGACCAGAATCTCACCGTCTTCGACTTTGTAGTCGATCAGTTCGCTCAGGCCCAGCGACAGGGTACCCTTGGGCCCCTTCACAGTCAGAGTGTCGCCCTCGATGTTGGCGGTAACGCCACTCGGGATTGCGACCGGCTTTTTGCCGATGCGGCTCATCAGAACACCTCCGCCAGCACTTCGCCGCCGACGTTCTGAGCGCGCGCTTCATTATCCGAAAGCACACCCCTGGGGGTCGAGACGATGGTGATGCCAAGGCCATTACGCACAGTCGGGAGCTCGCGGCTGCCCGAATAAATGCGACGTCCCGGCTTGGAGACACGAGCGACATGCTTGATTGCAGGCTCGCCTTCGAAATACTTCAATTCAATCCGCAGGGCCTTGTGCTTGCCCGATGCGTCTTCGCTGTAGCCACGGATGTAGCCTTCGCGCTGAAGCACTTCGAGAACGTTTGCACGCAGCTTGGAAGCGGGCGAAAGGACGGAGTCCTTCTTCGCCTGCTGGCCGTTGCGGATGCGGGTGAGCATATCACCCAGGGGATCGGTCATAGCCATCGGTCAGATCCTCACCAGCTCGACTTGGTCACGCCCGGGATCATGCCTTTATTGGCAAGATCACGGAGTTCGACGCGACAGAGGCCGAACTTGCGGTAATAGCCGCGCGGGCGGCCGGTGGTCGCGCAACGATTGCGCACCCGGGTCGGGTTCGCGTTGCGCGGGATTTCAGCCATCTTCAGGCGTGCGATCAGACGCTCGGATTCATCGAGCGACTCATCATCGGCAATCGCCTTCAGCCTCGCATACTTGTTCGCGAATTTCTTCACGAGCTTCTTGCGACGCTCATTCTTGTTGATGGAACTCAGTTTCGCCATGGACTTAAGCTCTCTTCCTTACGGGCGGCTCACGCCGCTTCCTTCTCTGCCGACTGCTCAGCCGGGAACGGGAAACCGAACAGGCGCAGCAGTTCGCGCGCTTCTTCGTCGGTCTTCGCCGTGGTGGTTACGATGATATCCATACCCCGAACCTTCTCGATCTTGTCGTAGGAGATTTCAGGGAAGATGATCTGTTCTTTCAGGCCCATGGCATAATTGCCACGACCGTCGAAGCTCTTCGCGTTCAGGCCACGAAAGTCGCGAATGCGGGGCATTGCGATGGTCACCAGACGGTCGAGGAACTCGAACATACGTTCACGACGCAAGGTGACCTTGCAACCGATCGGCATGCCTTCACGCAGCTTGAACTGCGCGATCGACTTCTTGGCCTTGGTAATCACAGGCTTTTGGCCAGCGATCAGAGCCATTTCCTCAGCCGCGGTCTGGACTTTCTTCTTGTCCTGGCTCGCTTCGCCCACACCCATGTTGAGCGTGATCTTTTCGAGACGCGGAACTTCAAGCGCGTTCTTGTAGCCGAACTTTTCAGTCATCGCCTTGGCGATTTCCGCGTCGTATTTGGCCTTAAGGCGCGGTGTGTAATTGTCAGCCATCGATGGTTTCCCCCGATTTTACGGCGACGCGAACCTTCTTGCCGTCCTTCACTTCAAAACGGACGCGAGTTGGCTTGCCATCCTTGGGATCGGCCAGCGCAACCTTCGAAATGTTCATCGGCGCGGGAACGCGATCGATGCCACCCTGCGGGTTGGTCTGGCTCGGCTTGCGGTGACGGGCCATTACATTGATACCGTCAACAACGACTTTGCCATCGCGCGGATGTACGGACTGGACGGTGCCGGTACGGCCCTTGTCCTTGCCCGAAAGCACGACGACATTGTCGCCCTTCTTGATCTTTGCGGCAGCCATTACAGCACCTCCGGAGCGAGCGAAATAATCTTCATGAACCCGCGGCCACGCAGTTCGCGCACCACTGGGCCGAAGATACGGGTGCCAATCGGCTCCTCGTTCTTGTTGACCAGAACAGCGGCATTGCTGTCGAAGCGGATCACGCTGCCATCCGGGCGGCGCACGTCCTTCTTCGTGCGAACGATCACTGCACGGTGAACGTCGCCCTTCTTAACGCGGGTACGCGGGGCAGCTTCTTTGACGGAGACAACGATAACGTCGCCCACGCCGGCAAAGCGCCTCTTCGATCCGCCCAGTACCTTGATGCACTGGACGCGCTTGGCGCCGCTGTTGTCTGCGACGTCGAGCGTGGATTGCATCTGGATCATCGATCCGGTTCCTTCTTGCTCGGCTTGCCGGAACCAGTCCGGCAGTTCCTAAAAATCACTTCCCGCCAAAAACCAGCGGAAAACCTGCTCAGTTGCCTGCTTCCTCAACCTCGAGGTTAGCTTCGACTGCCTGAACTCCACCGGCCTGCACGCGATCTTTCACCGCCCAGGTCTTGGTCTTGGAGATCGGCTTGGTCTCCTCGATACGCACCACGTCGCCGGGCTTGTACTCATTCGCCGCATCGTGGGCGTGGTACTTCTTCGAACGACGGATGATCTTGCCGTAGAGCGGGTGCTTCACCTTACGCTCGACCAGCACGGTCACGGTCTTGTCGGTCTTGTCGGAAACAACCGTTCCGATCAGGATACGCTTAGGCATATCTGGTTATCCTTACTTCGCTTCGGCAGCGCGAGAACGCTCGCCCTGCAGCGTGTGGATGCGCGCGATATCGCGACGGACTTCCTTGATCCGCGCGGGGCGTTCAAGCTGGTTGGTTGCCGCCTGAAAGCGCAGGTTGAACTGCTCACGCTTAAGTTCGACGAGCTGCTCCGAAAGCTGATCGTCTGTCTTGGCGCGCAGATCGGCTGCCTTGCCGGAGCCGGTTTCGGGCTTCTTGGCCATTATTCGCCTCCCAGATGGGATTGGTCGCCCAGACGGGCAACAACCTTGGTCTTGATCGGCAGCTTCATCGCTGCACGCTCAAATGCTTCGGCAGCCAGCGGGCCGGGAACGCCATCGAGTTCGAACAGGATGCGACCCGGCTTCACGCGAGCGGCCCAGTATTCGATCGATCCTTTGCCCTTACCCTGACGAACTTCGGCAGGCTTCTTCGACACCGGAACATCGGGGAACACGCGAATCCACAGACGTCCCTGACGTTTGATGTGGCGCGTGATCGCACGACGAGCAGCTTCGATCTGACGCGCAGTAACGCGTTCGGGTTCAAGCGCCTTGAGACCATAGGAGCCGAAATTCAGCGCGGTGCCGCCTTTGGCATCGCCCTTAATCCGGCCCTTGAAGGCCTTGCGGAATTTGGTTTTCTTCGGTTGCAGCATTGCTCTTACCTAATCTCAGCGAGCCGGACGGACGCCGGAGGTCTGTGCCTCCATCATCAGGCGGTCCTGCGCGGTCGGATCGTGGCCAAGAATCTCACCCTTGAAGATCCAGACCTTGATACCGATGATCCCATACGCGGTCAGCGCTTCGGCTTCAGCGTAATCGACATTGGCGCGCAGGGTGTGCAGCGGCACACGACCTTCGCGATACTGCTCGACGCGGGCGATTTCCGCACCGCCGAGACGGCCGCCGCACATGATCTTGATGCCTTCGGCACCCAGACGCATGGCAGACTGCATCGCACGCTTCATTGCACGGCGGAAAGCCACACGACGGATGAGCTGATCGGCAATACCCTGAGCGACGAGCTTGGCATCGATTTCCGGCTTGCGGATCTCGACGATATTAAGCTTCACTTCGCTTTCGGTCATCTTCGACAGCTTGGAGCGCAGTTTCTCGATGTCGGCGCCCTTCTTGCCGATGATGACACCGGGACGAGCAGCGTAGATCGAGATGCGACACAGCTTCGCCGGACGTTCGATAACGACTTTCGAAATCGCAGCCTGCGGCAGGTTCGACACGATGTACTTGCGGATCTCGATGTCCTCAGCGAGCAGCTTCGCATAATCACGCCCTTCGGCGTACCAGCGGCTGTCCCACGTGCGGTTGATCTGCAGGCGCAGGCCGATCGGGTTGGATTTATGACCCATGGATCAGGCCTCCTCAGCTTCGCGAACCACAATACGCAGCCGACTGAACGGCTTAAGGATGCGCGTGGATTTACCACGGCCCCGCGTGTGGAAACGCTTCATGGTGATCGACTTGCCGACACTGGCCTCTGCAACGACGAGCGCGTCGACGTCGAGATCGTGATTGTTTTCGGCATTGGCGATAGCCGAGGCGAGCACCTTCGATGCGTCCTTAGCCATTGCCTTCTTCGAGAAAGCGAGGATGTTCAGTGCATCCTCAGCTTTCTTGCCACGGATCAAGCCCGCAACGAGGTTGAGCTTCTGCGCGGAACCACGGATCATGGTGCCGACAGCCAGCGCCTCGTTATCGGCGACGCGGCGGGGTGCTTTCTGCTTGCCCATCAGCGCTTGCCCTTCTTGTCAGCGGCATGCCCCGGGAACGTGCGCGTAGGCGCGAATTCGCCGAGCTTGTGGCCGACCATGTCTTCGTTGACGGAGACCGGAATGAACTTCTGGCCGTTGTAGACGCTGAACGTCAGACCGACGAACTGCGGAAGGATAGTGCTGCGACGCGACCAGGTTTTGATCGCCCCACGGGCACCGTTTTCCTGAGCGTCTTCTGCCTTCTTCAGCAGGTGCAGGTCGACAAACGGACCTTTCCAGACGGAACGAGCCATTTTCGCTTACCTCTTCTTCTTGGCGTGGCGCGAACGGATGATCATCTTGTCCGTCTGCTTGTTGTTGCGGGTCCGAGCGCCCTTGGTCGGCTTGCCCCACGGCGTAACCGGGTGACGACCGCCCGAGGTCCGGCCTTCACCACCACCGTGCGGGTGATCGACCGGGTTCTTCGCAACACCGCGAGTCAGCGGGCGACGGCCCTTCCAACGGGTACGACCGGCCTTGCCGAAGTTCTGGTTCTGATTGTCCGGGTTGGACACGGCACCGACGGTGCCCATGCAATCCGCACGCAGGTAGCGCTGTTCGCCACTGTTGAGACGCACGATAACCATACCGCGGTCACGACCGACGAGCTGGACATATGCACCGGCAGACCGGGCGATCTGCCCGCCCTTGCCCGGCTTCATCTCGACATTGTGACAGATAGTGCCGACCGGCATCTGCCCCAGCAACATCGCATTACCCGGTTTGGTATCGACCTTTTCCCCGGCGATCACCTGATCGCCAACAGCGAGACGCTGCGGAGCGATGATGTAAGCCAGTTCGCCATCATCGTACTTGATCAGTGCGATGAATGCGGTGCGATTGGGATCGTATTCGATCCGCTCGACGGTGCCTGCAACGTCCCACTTACGACGCTTGAAGTCGATATAGCGGTACTTCTGCTTGTGGCCGCCGGCGATACCGCGACTGGTAACATGACCTTTGTTGTTACGACCGCCGGTCTTGCGCTTACCTTCGGTAAGTGCCTTGACTGGCTTGCCCTTCCACAGGCCGGACTTGTCAACCAGGATCAGGCCGCGACGGGCCGGGCTGGTCGGTTTGTAGTTCTTGAGTGCCATCTTCCGATCCGCCTCAGATACCGCTGGTGATGTCGATCGATTCCTGGCCTTCAGCCAGGGTCACAACCGCTTTTTTCACGTCGGAGCGCTTGTAGGGCTTGCCCTTCCAGCGCTTGGTCTTGCCCTTCACGACAACGGTATTCACCGCAGCAACCTTGCGATCGTAGATAGCTTCAACAGCCTCTTTGATCTGCGGCTTGGTCGCGTCGTTCGCCACCTTGAAAACAACGGCGTTGTGCTCGGAAGCCAGCGTCGCCTTTTCCGTAATGTGCGGAGCGAGGATTACGTCGTAGTGACGCGCGTCGATTTCTTGCTTTTTAGCCATTGAAGCGCGCCTCCAGCTTTTCGACCGCAGCCTTGGTCAGGACAAGCGTGTCGTGCTTCAGGATATCGTAAACGTTGGCGCCCATCGCGGGCAGAACGTTTACACCCGGCAGGTTACCGGCGGCCTTCTTGAAATCGCCGTCGACCGCGTCGCCGTCGATCACGAGAACCTTGCCAGCCCAACCGTTCTTGTCGAAATGGCCTTTGAGCGCTTTGGTCTTGGCGTCCTTAAGCTCAAGGCTGTCGACAACAACGAGACCACCCTTCGCCTTGCTCGAAAGCGCCATCTTCAAGCCAAGCGCACGGATTTTCTTGTTCAGCGAGATATCGAAATCGCGCTTCTTCGCACCGTGAGCCTTACCACCGCCGATGAACACCGGAGCAGCGCGGTCACCATGACGAGCCGTGCCGCCGCCCTTCTGGCGACCCCACTTCTTGCCAGTACGTGCAACATCGCTGCGTTCGCGGGTCGGTCGCGCCGTAGCACGGCGGTTCCACAGCTGCCATGTAACGACGCGGTGCAGGATATCCTCGCGCGGCTCGACACCGAACACGGCATCGTTGAGCTCGAGGTCGCCAGCAGCCTTGCCGTCGATTTTCTGGACCTTGACCTTCACGATCAGGACTCCTTGCTCTCGTCCGCAGAGCTTTCGCCCGCGGCCGTGTTATCTTCGCCAACTGCCGGAGTAACATCGTCACCGGCACCAGCCTGCTGCTCCTTCAGGAGCTCGGCTTGCTGCTCTGGCGACACTTCGGCGTGGACCTCGTGCTCTGCACCATGCTCGACCAGACCAGCTGCGGCCTCATCATGCTCGGGAGCAGACGACTTCCTTTCAAGGATAGCAGCGGGGAACGGCAGCTCCTCACTTGCCTTCAGCTTCACCGCATCGCGAACCAGCAACCATGCATTCTTCGCGCCGGGCACAGAACCCTTCACGAAGATCAGGCCGCGGTCGGCGTCAGTACGGACGACTTCAAGGTTCTGCTGGGTACGCTGACGATCACCCATGTGACCGGCCATCTTCTTGTTCTTGAAGACACGACCCGGATCCTGACGGTTACCAGTCGAACCATGCGAACGGTGAGACAGCGACACACCATGCGTCGCGCGCAGACCGCCAAAACCCCAGCGTTTCATCGCACCGGCAAAACCCTTACCCTGCGTATGACCGGTGATGTCAACTTTCTGACCAGCAATAAAGTGCTCTGCACTAATGTGTGAACCAACGGGGATCAGCCCATCTTCGCCACCAACGCGGAACTCGGCCACGCGCATCTTGAGAGACACTTCAGCCTTGGCGAAATGCTCACGCTGCGGCTTGTTGACGTTTTTCTGCTTCGCCGCACCAGCACCAAGCTGAACAGCGAAATAGCCGTCACGCTCTTCGGTGCGATGGGAAACGACCTGGCAATCTTCCAGCGCCAGAACGGTGACCGGCACATGGCGACCATCCTCCTGGAACAGGCGGGTCATCCCGACTTTCTTTGCGATCACGCCTGAGCGCATGACCAAATCTCCTAACAGAGGCCTGTCGGGACCATCCCGAGAGGCGTGTCAGCCCAAATTGTCACACGTCGCCCCGCCCGGGCTGAAACTTGCCCTCCCTTTCGGAAGAGCGAGACGGGGGACGCTTACCCGACGCACGCCGGAGGTATCCCTTGGCCCGCAAGGCCGAAGCCCTGCAGAGAAATCAAGCCAGCTTGATTTCCACGTTCACACCCGCCGCCAGATCGAGCTTCATCAGCGCATCAACGGTCTGGGCGTTGGGCTGCACGATATCGAGCAGCCGCTTGTAAGTACGCACCTCGAACTGCTCACGCGACTTCTTATCGATGTGCGGGCCGCGGTTCACGGTGAACTTCTCAATACGCGTCGGCAGGGGAATGGGACCTCGAATCAGCGCACCCGTGCGACGGGCGGTATCAGCGATTTCACCAGTCGCCTGGTCAAGTACGCGATGATCAAACGCCTTGAGGCGAATGCGGATATTCTGAGCTTCCATGTCCACTTACCGATGCGAAAGAGCCAGAGAGCTTGCGCCCTCATAAAAATAAAAAGCCCACCCGACTTATCCGGTTTCCCGGAACGGGCGGCCTTCTGTGAATTCTGTCGTCAGAGACTCATCGAAACGACGAATCTCTGTCTGTGAGGGCGCCTATACGGTCGGCACAGCTTCGTTGCAACCCTGCTTTGGCGGATTTTTTCAACTGCCCCACAGCTTACGATGAAACAGCACCACACCACCGCGACTTCGTCCTCACAAAAGGAAAGGCCCGCCCCTCAGATGAGGAGCGGGCCCAATTCCCTGTATGCTTAGAACGCGAAGATTACTTCGTGATCTTCGCCACAACGCCCGAACCGACGGTGCGGCCACCTTCGCGAATAGCGAAACGCAGACCTTCGTCCATCGCGATCGGAGCGATCAGCTTAACGCCAATCGAAACGTTGTCGCCCGGCATCACCATTTCGGTGCCTTCCGGCAGAACGACTTCGCCAGTCACGTCGGTGGTGCGGAAGTAGAACTGCGGACGATAGTTAGCGAAGAACGGCGTGTGACGACCACCTTCGTCTTTCGACAGCACGTACACTTCGGCTTCGAAGTCGGTGTGCGGGTTCACCGAGCCTGGCTTCGCCAGAACCTGACCACGCTCAACTTCTTCACGGCCAACGCCACGGATCAGCGCGCCGATGTTGTCGCCAGCTTCACCACGATCAAGCAGCTTGCGGAACATTTCAACGCCGGTGACGGTCGTCTTCTTGGTGTCCTTGATGCCGACGATTTCAACTTCGTCGCCAACGTTCACAACGCCGGTTTCAACACGGCCGGTAACAACCGTACCACGACCGGAGATCGAGAACACGTCTTCGATCGGCATCAGGAAGGCCTGATCGACCGGACGGTCGGGCTGCGGGATGTATTCGTCGACAGCCTTCATCAGTTCCTTGATCGAGTTTTCACCGATTTCCGGATCACGACCTTCGAGAGCAGCCAGAGCCGAACCCTTGATGATCGGAATGTTGTCGCCGTCGAAGTCATACGAGCTCAACAGTTCGCGAACTTCGAGTTCGACGAGTTCGAGGATTTCCTCGTCGTCAACCTGATCGACCTTGTTCATGTACACAACCAGAGCCGGCACGCCGACCTGACGAGCAAGCAGGATGTGCTCGCGGGTCTGCGGCATCGGGCCGTCAGCAGCGTTCACAACAAGGATAGCGCCGTCCATCTGGGCCGCACCGGTGATCATGTTCTTCACGTAGTCGGCGTGCCCCGGGCAGTCGACGTGTGCATAGTGACGTGCATCGGTTTCATACTCAACGTGTGCGGTCGAGATGGTGATCCCGCGCTCACGCTCTTCCGGCGCCTTGTCGATGTTCGCGAAATCAACCGCGGCACCCTGCACCTTGGTGATGGCGGCAGTCAGCGTGGTCTTGCCGTGGTCGACGTGACCGATGGTGCCGATGTTGCAGTGCGGCTTGTTCCGCTCGAATTTTTCCTTGGCCATTTTACTCGTAACCTCTGTCTATCAGAAATGAATTTCACCAAGCCTTGAGGTCGGCACCCGGTGAATCAGGCGCCGCCCCTAGACGCTTGCCAATGCTTAGGCAAGCTTCTCCTTGACTTCCTGCGCCACGTTAGCCGGCACTTCGTCATAGTGGCTGAACTGCATCGAGTACTGTGCGCGACCCTGCGTGAAGGAACGCAATTCGTTCACATACCCGAACATATTCGCCAGCGGGACCATCGCTTCGACGGCCTGCGCGTTACCGCGAGTGTCAGTCCCCTGAATCTGGCCACGCCGACTGTTGATATCGCCGATCACGTCACCGAGATATTCTTCGGGGGTGACGACTTCAACCTTCATGATCGGCTCAAGCAGCTTGATACCGGCCTTCTGGGCCACTTCACGCATTGCACCGCGACCGGCGATTTCGAACGCAATCGCGCTCGAGTCGACGTCGTGGTATGCACCGTCATACAGGGTGACCGTGAAGTCGATGATCGGGAAGCCAACGAGGTAGCCGCTTTCGGCCTGCTCGCGGATACCCTTTTCGATCGCAGGGATATATTCCTTGGGAATATTACCGCCCTTGATTTCATCCTGAAAGATGAAGCCCTGACCGCGCTCGCCCGGCTCGACCTTGATCTTCACACGACCGAACTGGCCCGAACCACCCGACTGCTTCTTGTGGGTGTAATCGACATCAACCGGTTTCGCGAGATATTCGCGATAGGCCACCTGCGGCGCACCAACGTTGGCCTCGACCTTGAATTCGCGCTTCATACGATCGACGAGAATGTCGAGGTGAAGCTCGCCCATGCCCTTGATGATCGTCTGACCCGACTCGTGATCGGTCGAAACGCGGAAGCTCGGATCTTCGGCAGCCAGACGATTGAGCGCGACACCCATCTTTTCCTGGTCAGCCTTGGTCTTCGGTTCCACCGACAGTTCGATAACCGGTTCGGGGAATTCCATACGCTCGAGGATGATCGGCGAACGTTCGGCACACAGCGTATCGCCGGTGGTCGTTTCTTTCAGACCGGCCAGCGCGACGATGTCGCCCGCGAATGCTTCTTCGATGTCTTCGCGGTTGTTGGAATGCATCAGCAGCATACGGCCGATCTTTTCCTTCTTGTCCTTCACCGAATTCAGCACCGATCCCTTGGCCAGCTTGCCCGAATAGATGCGGGTGAAGGTCAGCGAACCAACGAACGGGTCGTTCATGATCTTGAACGCCAGCGCCGCGAACGGTGCATCGTCGCTCGAAGGGCGGGTATCTTCCTTGTCGCTATCGGGCAAAACGCCCTTGATCGCGGGAACGTCGAGCGGGCTCGGCATGTAGTCCACCACAGCGTCGAGCAGCGGCTGAACCCCCTTGTTCTTGAACGCCGAACCACACAGCACCGGGACGAAAGCACGGGCCATCGTCCCCTTGCGGATCAGACGCTTGAGCGTCGCCGCATCGGGCTCGTTACCTTCAAGGTACTGCTCCATCACGTCATCGTCCTGCTCAACCGCAGTTTCGATGAGTTTTTCGCGATATTCGGCAGCCTTGTCGGCCAGCTCTGCAGGAACATCGACATAGCTGAACTTTGCACCCAGCGATTCGTCTTCCCAGACGATACCGCGGTTGTTCACCAGATCGACAACACCCTTCAGATCGCTTTCCGCACCGATCGGGAGATAAAGCACCAGCGGGGTCGCGCCCAGACGATCGATGATCGACTGCACACAGTAATAGAAATCGGCGCCTGTACGGTCGAGCTTGTTGACGAAGCACATGCGCGGCACGCCGTACTTGTCGGCCTGACGCCACACGGTTTCGGATTGCGGTTCAACGCCGGCAACGCCGTCGAACACGGCAACCGCACCGTCGAGCACACGCAGCGAACGTTCGACTTCGATGGTGAAGTCAACGTGACCAGGAGTATCGATGATGTTGATGCGGTGCTTCGGACCTTCACCGTCTTCGGCCGCCCAGAAAGTGGTGGTCGCAGCCGACGTGATCGTAATCCCGCGCTCCTGCTCCTGCTCCATCCAGTCCATCGTCGCGGCACCATCGTGCACTTCGCCGATCTTGTAGGACTTGCCGGTGTAGTAAAGAATGCGCTCGGTCGTAGTGGTCTTGCCGGCATCGATGTGGGCCATGATGCCGATATTGCGATAGCGCTCCAGCGGATATTCGCGGGCCATGGAAAATTCCTCAGGTGAAAGTGGGGAGCCCCGGATGAGGGATCGCGCCCCATATAGTCAATAATATGACCACTTGAAGACCGGGCGGGTTACTTTCCCCTGCCCCGGCCCTGCAAGCAGCACGCCTCACAGCGCCGCGTGGATTACCAGCGGTAGTGCGAGAAGGCGCGGTTGGCGTCAGCCATACGGTGAGTATCTTCCCGCTTCTTGACCGCGTTGCCACGGTTGTTCGCAGCATCCATCAGCTCACCCGAAAGGCGTGCAGCCATCGTGGTTTCAGGACGACCACGTGCAGCAGAAATCAGCCAGCGGATAGCGAGAGCCTGTGCACGTTCGGGACGCACTTCAACCGGGACCTGATAGGTCGCACCACCGACGCGGCGGCTGCGGACTTCGATCTGCGGCTTGATGTTGTTCAGCGCATCATGAAACACTGCAACCGGATCGCTCTTCGCGCGGGCTTCGACAGTGTCGAGGGCACCGTAAACGATACGTTCCGCGACGGACTTCTTCCCGTCGAGCATCAGGTTGTTCATGAACTTCGACAGAACCTGATCACCGAACTTCGGATCAGGCAGGATTTCCCGCTTCTCGGGACGACGACGACGACTCATTGGTCAAATTCCTTATCTCTTGCGTGAGCCCCACATCGACAGGAACCTCAACGGGTCTGACCGGCAATAAAAACCGACTGACCTTGAGGCCCCGCTACCTGCAGGAGCACACGGGAAAGCTTACTTGGGCCGCTTGGCGCCGTACTTCGAACGGCTCTGCTTGCGGTCCTTGACACCCTGCGTATCGAGCACGCCACGCAGGACGTGGTAACGCACACCGGGAAGGTCGCGCACACGACCGCCACGGATCAGCACAACGCTGTGTTCCTGCAGGTTGTGGCCTTCGCCGGGGATGTAGGAAATGACTTCGCGCTGGTTCGTCAGGCGCACCTTGGCAACCTTACGGAGGGCGGAGTTCGGCTTCTTCGGCGTCGTAGTATAGACGCGTGTGCAGACACCGCGCTTCTGCGGGTTCTGCTCCATCGCAGGGACCTTGCTCTTGGCCTTCTGCGGAACGCGGCCCTTGCGGACCAACTGGTTGATCGTCGGCATGAGTCTCTTTCTCTTCACCGTGTGAAGGTGACAACTGACTGGGTATGGAAGGAATGCTTACGCGCTCATGCAACGGACCCATTGGACATCTATCCGCCGGGAGATTCGCCACATGAGACTGAAACGCTCCACCCATGACCCATTCGGCCACCGGGTTACTTTGACGGCTGCCCCAAGCGCTTCCGCTTCAATAGAAAAGAGCCTAAGTGCAACAGCACCAGACCCCGGGACATAACCGGCAATGTTCAGCTCTATCTGACCGCGGCACGGCAAACCCTGCCTCGGATGGGCGCGCCATTAGGGGTAAACCGTCGCCCGGTCAAGAGTACGGAAATGTCCAGCACCTGAAGGTACAGCACAGGCAGCACCTCTGGACCAACACCAATTCGACAAGGTTAGATCACGCCCAGCACGATCAGTGTGCCAGCGACGGCCAGCCCGAGCATTACCAGCATTGTCACCACAATCCCCACAGCCCGCCATTTGCTGCCCGTGGTCGAATCCATACCGAAAGCATGTGCAATGCGGGCGAGCATGTAAGCCGCCGCAACCCATGCCAGCCAGGGCGCGCCCTTCCCGGTCAGCTCGATAGCTGCAATCAGAATCAGAACGATCGGGGTATATTCGATGAAATTGGCATGCGCGCGCATCCGCTGCATCAGCGGGCCACCATCGTCCCCGTGCAGAACTTTAAGCCGGACACGTAACTGCCCGACACGCAGAGCAAGCCAGAAGTTGAGAATCGCTGCCGCAGCGGCAGAAGTAAGCGTAACAGGCAGCAGGATTGCCATCCCCGGTCCCCTTTTTTGACGAGCGGCGGATGGCTAGCAGGTTCACGCGCGCTTGCAACTGCGAAGAATTGCGCTATAGGCCGCGCCTTCCCGCCACGGCAGGGCTTCATTCATGCCGCATTTACCCAACGGGTTGTGCGTCGGCTGAGCTTGGCCTAGGGCGAACCCGATCAACGAACGAACATATTGGAACAGGTGACGCAATGGCTGTCCCCAAGAGAAAAGTTAGCCCTTCCCGCCGGGGTATGCGCCGGGCCCACGATTCGCTGAAGGTCGAGGCATTCCATGAATGCTCGAATTGCGGCGAACTGAAGCGCCCGCACAACCTGTGCCCGCACTGCGGGTTCTACAATGGTCGTGAAGTCGTCGCTGTCGGTCTCTGACCGGCTCGACAGGTAGACGGAGATCGCCATGAGCCTGCCGCGTATCGCTGTGGATGCGATGGGCGGAGACGAAGGCGTGCGCGTCATGGTCTCCGGCGCGGCATTGGCCCGTCGGCAGCACGACCAATTCAAATTCCTGCTGGTGGGCGACGAAACGCGGATCAAGGCCGCGCTCGACGCTCACCCGAATATGCGTGGTGCATCTGAAATCCTCCATTGCGAGGATGTCGTTGGCGGCGATGAAAAGCCGACGCAGGCGCTTCGTCGTGCCAGAACCACCAGCATGGGCCTTGCCGTCAATGCCGTGAAGGCAGGTGACGCCGGGGCTGCCGTCAGCGCAGGCAATACGGGCGCGCTGATGGCGATGAGCAAACTTGCCCTTCGCACTATGCCCGGTATCGACCGCCCTGCCCTTGCTGCGTTACTGCCGTCGCTTGGCGATCACGATGTCATCATGCTCGACCTTGGCGCCAATACCGAATGCGATGCCCGCAATCTGGTGCAGTTTGCCATCATGGGCGCCGCGTATTCGCGGATTGTAACCGGACAGGCAGAGCCGCGCGTGCGCCTGCTAAACATCGGCACTGAAGACATCAAAGGCACTGACCAATTGCAGGATGCGGCCTCACGCCTTCGCGATGCGACCGGTCTGGCGATGCAGTTCGATGGCTTCATCGAAGCCGACAAGATCAATCGCGGCCAATGCGATGTAGTCGTAACCGATGGATTTTCCGGCAATATCGCGCTGAAAGCCATCGAAGGGGCTGCGCGGTTTGTCACCGACCTGTTGCGCAACGCGTTTACGAGTTCGCTCCGGTCGAAGATCGGTTTTCTCGTTTCCCGGCCAGCGACCGAATTGCTGCGCCATCACCTCGATCCGAACAATCATAACGGCGCGGTATTCCTTGGCCTGAACGGCGTGGTCGTCAAAAGTCATGGCAGCGCCAATGCTGCAGGCGTTGCCAATGCCGTCGCCGTGGCTGCACGGTTGCTGGAGGAAGACCTGACTCAACGTATTGCTGCCGATCTCGGCACCCTCCAAGCTGCACAATCGACGCCTGGTGAAGCCGCGTGATTCGTTCGGTTATTGTCGGGAGCGGGTCCGCCCTGCCCAAGCGTGCGGTTTCCAATGCCGAGCTGGCGAAAACCGTTGATACCAGCGACGAATGGATTGTCGAGCGCACCGGGATTCGTAATCGCTACATCGCTGGCGAAGGTGAAACCACTGCCACGCTGGCGGTCGATGCCGCGCGCGAGGCACTTGCTGCCGCAGGTGTCGACGCCAGTGAAATCGGTCTGATCGTTCTGGCAACTGCCACGCCGGATCAGACATTTCCTGCCACGGCCACGCGCGTGCAAGATGCGCTGGGTTGTCATGGCGGTATCGCCTTCGATGTCGCAGCGGTTTGTTCCGGGTTCCTATATGCGCTGGCCACCGCCGATTCGATGCTCCGCACCGGAATGGCAAGCAAGGCGCTGGTGATCGGGGCGGAAACTTTCAGCCGTATCCTCGACTGGGAGGATCGTGGCACCTGCGTACTGTTCGGCGATGGCGCGGGCGCTCTGGTTCTGGAAGCCCGTGATGTGGACGAAACGACAGCCGATGCACCGGGTATTCTCGGCACAAAGCTTCATGCCGATGGAGCGCACAACGAATTGCTCTACGTCGACGGTGGCCCTTCCACTACCGGCACAGTCGGCAAGCTGCGGATGAAAGGGCGCGAAGTCTTCCGCCACGCGGTGGTCAATCTCGCCGATGTACTGCGCGAAGTGCTGAGCGACACAGGCTATGGCGCGGAAGATATCGACTGGGTCGTTCCCCATCAGGCTAATGCGCGCATTCTGGATGCAACCGCACGCAAACTGGGGCTGCCATCGGAGAAAGTGATCGTTACAGTCGATCGCCATGCCAACACATCGGCCGCCTCGGTTCCGCTCGCATTCGACGTCGCAGTGCGCGACGGGCGAATCAAATCTGGCGATCTTGTCATGATGGAAGCGATGGGCGGCGGGTTCACCTGGGGGGCCAGTCTGATTCGTATGTGAATCTTTCTGGAAACTTTGATTGCGAGCCCGTGTAATCTTCGTTACTTTGAATTCGAAAATTGGGGTCGCACCACATGGAGGTACACGCAGATGATGCGTTCAGTGGGCACGCTTACGCGTGCGGACCTGGCTGAGACTATTAACCGTAAGATGGGTTTCTCGCGCGCTGAGTCGCTCGATATGGTGGAGGCGATCCTCAGCCATATGAGCAAGGCGATGGAGCAAGGGGAAAACGTCAAGATTTCGGGCTTCGGCAGCTTTGTGCTGCGCGACAAGAAGGAACGCGTTGGCCGCAATCCCAAGACAGGGGTCGAGGTGCCAATCACGCCCCGCCGGGTGCTGACCTTCCGCGCCAGCCAGTTGCTGAAGGAGCGCGTGGCCAACGGCTAAATCCGGCCGATGGCAGGGAGAGCGGCGATGAGCAAAGGTTTCGACGACGGCAAAGATACGGGCGCATTGCGTACCATCGGTGAAGTCGGCGATGCCTTAGCTATCAAGCCTCACGTACTGCGTTATTGGGAACAGCAGTTTCCGATGCTCGAACCGCTAAAGCGGTCGGGCGGGCGGCGCTATTACCGTCCTGAAGACATCGCGCTCGTCCGCCGTATTGACCAACTGGTCAATGGGGAAGGCTATACGATCAAGGGAGCTATCGCTTTGCTTGAGAACGATCCATCCAAGGGTGGATCGCCTAAGGCAACCCAGGCGGAGCCCCTTGAATCGTCAACGTCATCGGCATCCTCACCAACTACCTCCGATATTCCGGAGGCAGGCACCGCGCCGGGCGATCTGTTCGCCAGCACTGCACCCTCACCATCAGGCCGGGCACCCAGCTCCAATCAGAGCGTGCCACCCGAAATGTTGGCTCGGTTGAAGAGCATCCGTGAAACGCTCGCGGCAGCGATATCGGCATAGAGCCAGTATTCTGTGTCGGCCCGTCAACTGCCCCCTGACGCGCCTTGATCGTAATCTCTTCCTGATTTGCGAAGCGCTTTCCAAGGCAAGCCTATCTATCTGAAGTAAGCGGATTTCTCGGGACCTGGATTAGTGGCCCACCCGCGGCGCGCTCATGGCGCGATCCCTCACCCTTGCTCCACCCGATAACGCCAGCGCTTCACTGAGTGTTGAGCGTCGAAATGCAGGATCGCGCCTCCGGTCGCGATTACGATTCTGTCGAGCCGATATCTGCGCTTGCCGCAGTTATTCGAGAGCGGAGGCAATCCACCCTTGGCCGATAGAAACTTCAGTGCATCCTGAACCGACTGGCATCGCACAAAGGAGAGAGTTGCCCCCTTGGTCCGGCCAATCCTGCGTAAGCCATATATTCGGGCGGCCTGGGGAAAGGACCATATCCGTCACATCGGGCATTGTGTCGGCGAATGTTTGGGCACGTTCCGACGATGCAGCCGATCAATAAGGGAAATGACGTTCAGGCCAGCCAGCTGTCATCTCCAGCATCGCTGCATTCTGGAGCAGAAATTGCCACAGCCACCCAGCGGCCCCATCGGAAACGCAGTTCGCCCCAGTCACACCTGCCTGTGAATTCGCTCCGCCCCTAATCAGCGATCCCGGCCAAGGCATCGCGCACCGGCGTAACCCACTCCTGCCGACAGATAAGAAGGTCAGGCATATAGGTATCACGCTGGTTATATAACAGCGGGCTGCCATCCAGCCGCGAACAATGCAAACCGTGTGCTGCCGCAACAGCCACCGGGGCGCAACTGTCCCACTCGTATTGCCCGCCGGAATGCAGGTATATGTCCGCCTCTCCGCGCACCACGGCCATTGCCTTCGCCCCTGCGGAACCCATCGGAATCAGTTCCGCACCAAGTTTTTCGGCAACGGCAACAGCTTCTGATGCAGGCCGCGTACGACTGACCACCATTCTCGGTTTGGAGTGAACCGGGCCCATCGACTGCGGCTTGTCCGACCGACAAACAGTGCCACCATCAAGGCCAGGGAGCGCCACCGCCCCGACGGTGGCCACGCCATCGATAGCCAGGGCGACATGCACAGCCCAGTCGCTTCGCGCTTCGCCATATTCACGGGTGCCATCCACGGGGTCGACAATCCAGACCCGACGCGAGGAAAGACGCTCGTGATTGTCCTTCTCTTCTTCCGAAAGCAGACCATCTTCGGGCCGCGCATCCCGCAATGCGTGAACCAGAAACTGGTTGGCCGTTGCATCACCCGCGTTGCCAAGCGCCCTGCCGCTGAAAACGCCCGATGCGCGGATTTCCAGCAGGATTCGTCCGGCCACATCGGCAAGATGCGCGGCAAGTTCGCCATCGGACATAGTCATGATTGCACGCGTCCCTCTATTTCAACGGCATGAGTTTGCGAACGATATAGTCGGCTGCCTCGGTCGCAGCCATTTCGGCAGTATTGACGCGTATTTCCGGATCGATCGGCGGCTCGTACGGGCTGTCGATACCGGTGAAGTTCTTCAACTCCCCGCTTCGGGCTTTCTTATACAACCCTTTGACATCGCGTGCTTCTGCGACTTCCAGCGGGGTATCGACGTAAATCTCGATAAATTCGTCGTCGGGCAGCATTGCGCGCACCATCTGACGTTCGGCGCGGAAGGGGCTGATGAATGCCGTCAGCACAATCAGGCCCGCATCGACCATCAGCTTGGAGACTTCGCCCACGCGGCGAATATTCTCGATCCGGTCCGCTTCGGTAAAGCCCAGATCCTTGTTCAGGCCGTGCCGAACGTTGTCACCGTCAAGCAAGAAAGTGTGTCGGTTCATCAGGTTGAGCCGCTTTTCAACCTCGTTCGCAATCGTGCTCTTGCCTGCGCCCGAAAGCCCGGTGAACCACAGCACTTTCGGCGTCTGGTTCTTGAGCCGGGCGTGAGCCTCTCGATCGATGTCGGTCGGCTGCCAGTGAACGTTCTGCGCGCGGCGCAAGCTGAAATTGATCATCCCCGCCGCAACCGTGGCGTTGGTCATCTTGTCGATCAGGATGAATCCGCCAAGTGTGCGATTATCGGTATAGGGCTCGAAGACGATCGGACGATCGGTGCTGAGTTCCGCCACACCGATTGCGTTCAGATCGAGCGTCTTGGCCGCCACATGCTCCATCGTGTTGACGTTCACCGCATATTTCGGCTGACGCACAGTCGCCGAAACGGTTTGCGTTCCGATCTTGAACCAATAGGCACGGCCGACGTGCATCGCGTCGTCATTAAGCCAGACAATCGTCACTTCGAACTGGTCTGCCACAGAGGGCGGGTTATCGGCAGGGACAATCACGTCGCCACGCGAACAGTCCACCTCATCGGAGAAGCACACCGTCACCGACTGCCCCGCTACCGCTTCGTCCAGCTCGCCATCCATAGTGACAATTTTGCTGACACTGCTGGTCTTACCTGAAGGCAACACGCGCACCGCATCGCCCGGCCTCACCACGCCTGTCGCTATCTGCCCGGAAAAGCCCCGAAAATCGAGATTGGGGCGGTTCACCCACTGAACCGGCATACGGAACGGCTTACTGGCATCACGCGCCGAATTAACCTCAACCGTTTCAAGGTGATCGATCAGCGTCGGACCACTGTACCAGGGCATGTTATCGGACAGGGTCGTGATATTATCGCCTTTGAACCCGGAAATCGGCATCGCGGCAAAGCTCTCGATACCGATGGATTTTGCGAACTCGCTGTATTCGGCAACGATTTTGTCAAAGACATCCTGCGCGTAATCGACAAGGTCCATTTTGTTGACCGCCAGCACGATGTTCCGAATGCCGATCAGATGGCAAAGATAGCTATGGCGCCGGGTCTGAACCAGAACTCCTTTACGCGCATCGATCAGTATCACCGCCAGATCCGCGCTCGAAGCGCCTGTGACCATGTTGCGGGTATATTGTTCGTGACCGGGGCAATCAGCGACAATGAACTTACGCCTTTCAGTGTTGAAGAAACGATAGGCCACGTCGATCGTAATGCCCTGCTCCCGCTCGGCAGCCAGGCCATCCACCAGCAGCGCAAAATCGATATCCTGCCCTTGCGTACCGACTTTCTTTGAATCGGCTTGCAAAGCGCTCAACTGATCTTCGAAGATCATCTTCGAATCGTAAAGCAGACGACCGATCAGCGTCGATTTGCCATCATCCACCGATCCGCAGGTGATGAAGCGCAGCATCGTCTTGTGCTGATGCGTGTCCAGATATGTATCGATATCTTCGGCAATGAGCCTGTCGGTTACATAAACGGAGTCGTTCTGTGTCTCAGGCATGTCAGAAATACCCCTGCTGCTTTTTCACTTCCATGCCTGCACCGCCGGCATCCTTGTCGATGGCGCGGCCCTGCCGTTCCGAAGTCGTGGTTAAAAGGGTTTCCTGAATGACTTCGGGCAAAGTCTTCGCGGTGCTCTCCACCGCGCCGGTCAGCGGGTAACAGCCGAGCGTCCGAAACCGGATCGACCGTTCGACCGGCACTTCACCGGGCTGCAACGGGAAACGATCGTCATCGACCATCAGCAACATGCCATCGCGTTCCACGGTCGGGCGCTTTGCCGCGAAATAGAGCGGAACGATCGGAATGTCGTTCAGGTGGATATATTGCCACACGTCCAGCTCGGTCCAGTTCGAGATTGGGAAGACGCGGATGCTTTCGCCTTTATGTTTGCGCGCATTATACAAATTCCACAGCTCGGGTCGCTGGTTCTTCGGGTCCCACCCGTGGCTGGCGGTGCGGAATGAGAATATGCGTTCTTTCGCCCTGCTCTTTTCCTCATCGCGGCGGGCACCGCCAAATGCCGCATCGAAATTCCACTTGTCCAGCGCCTGCTTCAGCCCTTCCGTCTTCCACATATCGGTGTGCAGCGAACCGTGATCGAACGGGTTGATCTCGCGCTCGACTGCTTCGGGGTTTTGATAGACCAGCAGCTCCATGCCGCTTTCCTGCGCCATGCGATCGCGCAGTTCATACATCGCCTGAAACTTCCACGTCGTGTCGACATGCAACAGAGGGAACGGCGGCGGTGACGGGAAAAATGCCTTGCGCGCGATATGCAGCATGACAGCGCTATCTTTGCCGACGCTGTACAGCATGACCGGGTTTTCGGCCTCTGCCGCGACTTCGCGAATGATATGGATCGCCTCCGCCTCAAGCCGTTCGAGGTGGGTCAATGTGCGGGTCATGGGATAGTGCTCTTTCCAGCGGTCAATAGTCTGCATCTACGAATGTGCGTGATCGCGCTGGACATTTAACCTCCCATTTGGGAGCATCCTGTGATGTTTGTGATTCAGGAGGAAACCGATCTGCTGTCTGCGGCCTTCGATGGCCCTTTCGAGCAACCAATGTGGCAGACCTTTCTGGAGCGGCTCCGCGTGCGGACACGTGCAGATAGTGCCAGCATTACGTTTCGCCCGCCCAACCGGTCGCGCAACGCCACTATTCACCTCTTCGCCGGGCGCGCGATGCCGCGTGAACTCGCGCAGATGTACGAGCGCGATGTTTGGGAGCGCGACCCCCTTCCCTATTTCGATCTGCGCGAAGAACGGGTCTATTCCTTGTCCGAACTGCTGCTGCCCGGCGACCCGGTTCATGACGCCTTTCGCCGTGACATGATGATCCCCAACAAAGTGAACGCCATGCGGCTGATGCGTATCACCGAGCCAGGCGGAGTCAGCGCATGGATATCTATCAATCGGGAAACCAATGACTTCACCCCGGCCGACGGAGCGCTGCTGAGCCGGATCGGGCCGCATTTTCGGCGGGCATTGCGCTGCTATGCCGAAATCGAACGGCAGAAGGCCAGCGCGCGGATCGCCGACAATGTCATGGCCAGACTCAATTTCGGGTGGATCCGCCTCGATGCCAATGGCGTAGTGATGGAAGAAAGTCAGGAGGCAGCGAAGCTGATGCAATACGGTGTCGGGCTGCGCCGCACCCGCAGCGGTCGCCTGATCGCAGACGATCCCCTGATTGATCGCAAGCTATCTCGGGCGATGCGCGCTATTGTGAAAGAAGCCAACCCGCGCCCTCATGCCATCAATGTTTCCATGGACCCGTGGGTCAATCTGCTGATAGTTCCCGCCGCGCCGGACCCGCAATCACCCACTGCCAGCGGTGCCGCGGTGGCCTATATTCAAGGTGACAACCGCAGCCGATCCGACAGGCATGAACAAATCGCCGAATTGTTCGGCCTGCTTCCCAGCGAGGCGCGGCTCGCGCTGGCGCTGTCCAATGGCCAGTCGATTGCCGAGGCTGCCCAAAGCCTTGGGATCACTGTTGAAACAGCGAGAAACTACTCCAAGAAGATCTACGCCAAGATGGGTGCGCGCGGCCAATCCGATCTGATCCGCTTTATCCTGACCAGTGTTCTGGCTTTAAGCTAGCGCACCAGCCTGTCAGGCAAAGCGGGTGATTTTTACAGCCTCTTCGCGGATATGCAGCGCCCGTTCCGCCACAGTCCAGCTTCGGAGCCCTTCTTCAAACTGAGATGCACATTCGCCCAGCTCGGGCTCACCAAACATGCCAGCCGTTCCCGCCAGTTTGTGGAGTATTATGATCATCTCCTCCACGTCTTTGTCGGAGTAGTCATCCAGCTTCGTGAAAGCTTCGATCTGTTCGAAGGCCTCCTGCCTGCGTTGCTGGTAACGGGCTTCGATCAGGTGGTCATTCGTTGATTTCTGCGCGACGTTCACTGTATTGCTTCGCGCGCCCGGCTTGATCCATTTGGAAAGTATCTGTTCCAATGCATTCTTTGCAATTGGCTTCGCCAGATGATCCTGCATTCCAGCCTGCAAACATGCTTCGATATCATCGGCATATGCATTCGCCGTCAGAGCGACGATCGGCAATTCATCCGACCCAATTCCACGGGCGCGGATCATGCGCGTTGCCTGATAACCGTCAACAAATGGCATTTGCAGGTCCATCAGCACCAGATCGAAGTGGCGGCCACCTGAAGCGCGCGAGGCATCAATGCGCGCGATCGCTTCGGCACCGTCCGTCGCCAATTCCATCGAACAGCCCATCCGCTCCAGAAGAGTAGTGATGAGCATTTGGTTCACGTCATGATCTTCGACTAGAAGCACGTGACCCTGCATCGAATTCACGCCTGCATCTGCGTCTGCTCCTACCACTTCCTCGCTCGTTGAAGGAGCCGGTGCTTCTGCTGCGACTGTTGGTAAGTGCACAATGAAAGTGCTTCCTTTGCCAGGCTCGCTGTCGAGCGACATAGTGCCCCCCATCAGCTCGGCAAGCTGTCGACTAATAGTGAGCCCAAGACCAGTCCCGCCGAAGCGACGCACAGTTGTGTCGTCAGCTTGTTCGAAAGGATGGAACACCGCCTCCTGCCGTTCGTAAGGGATGCCGATTCCCGTATCCTCAACCGCGATTTCAACCGAAAGCTGGGAGTTATCGGCTGTTCGCGCTGTTGCACGCACACAAACTCCCCCTGTTTCAGTGAACTTCAGGGCGTTTCCAATCAGATTGAGAAGCACCTGCCGTATCCGCAAGCCGTCGCCGGCAATGCGAGAAGGGATAGACGGGTCAAGCTCCAGATCGAGAGTCAGTCCTTTTTGCGCCGCGTTAGGCGACATCAGTTTGACGCAGCTTTTTAGTATGTGGCGCAGATCGACCGGCTCGCAGGCGATAACCATCTGACCTGCCTCAACTTTGGATATGTCGAGAATGTCGTTGAGCAACCGCATCATCGCACGGCCAGAGTCCGCTATCAACTGCGCCTGCTTTTGCTGCTCCTCATCCAGATTGCTCTCAAGCAAAAGATCGGCAAACCCCAGCACACCATTCATCGGCGTACGGATTTCGTGGCTCATGTTCGCCAGAAAACTGGCTTTGGCTATCGCTGCCTGCTCTGCATGAAGCTTTGCCCTGACAAGTTCTGCCTCAAGCTTCTTACGCTCTGTTATATCGAGATTGACCCCGATGAACCCAACGATATTTCCTGTGTCATCACACTCAGGTGCAGCAATTGCCACAACCCAGCACACCGCACCGTCTGGCCGAACAAACCGGAATTCTCCTCGGTAACTTGTCTTTTTTGCAACCGCCTGTGCCCATTCATTCCAAATTCGCTGGCGATCTTCTGTGTGGAGAGCCGCAGCCCAACCGGTGCCCTGAGCGGCCTCTTCCGTCAGACCACTCAGCGCGAGCCAGGCAATATTGCAATAGGTCAGCGCTCCATCCGGATCGGTTCGGAATATTCCCGCCGGTGAAAGATTTGTCAGATCCTCAAAAACCCGATTGGCTGCGGCGAGCGCTTCCGTCGCTTTCAGTTCCGCCGTCACATCGTTGATGACACCGATGAAGCCGCACGGATTGCCATCCGCGTCGAATTCCGCAGCGCTCACGTTCGTAGCTCTGACAATCGTACCGTCGGGTCGCCGGAAATCGATCTGGCGTTTGCGGGTCATGCCCGGATAGGAAATCCCCTCCCATCCGGGTTTGAATAACGAGCTGGCACGATCTGCCAGAGCGGCTTTCCATCCCTCGCCCAGTGCATCCGATGGCGAAAGACCCGTAATCTCCGCCCATTCCGCATTCACATAAGTGACCATTCCATTGGAATCGGCGCGGTAAATGCCCAGCGGTGCCGCTTCCGCCAGATTGCGGAAACGCGCTTCACTTTCCTTGAGTGAGTTTTGCGCCTTACGTTGTTCGGTGACGTCGCGAATATTGCCAATTGCGCCTGTGAAATCACCAGCCTCATCACGCGATGCGCGCACACTCACTTCGATATCGCGCAATTCGCCATCGGCACGATAGAAACGCTGCCTGAGAAGGCACTCGTCAATCTCGCCGCTCACGATCTTGGGATAGAATTCAGCCGCCTCCAGCTTGTCATCAGGGTACAGCAGCTTGGTTGTGTGCCAGCCCAGACTGTCCTTCACACGATACCCGGTTATCGTTTCCCATGCGGGGTTGAGAAAGGTCCAGCATCCTGTCGCATCGATCCGAAAAATGATCTCCCGCATATTTTCGAGCATGGATTTCATATTGTCGCGGTGCGATGCGAGCGCCCGCTCCACCCGTTTCTTGCCTGCCAGCATGGCTGCAACAGGAAGGCCCATCGCAAAAATGGTAGCCAGAAATACCTGCAATGCCAGAAGCTTAGCTGCAATGCCCCCTTGAACCAACTGAATCGGCCCATGGCCAAGCGCCGTGGCTAAGGATGCGACAATCGCAATCTTGGCAACCGAAATTGCCGTTCCAAATGTCCCGAGCCGAAAGGCGTGCATCATAACGACCGGAGCGACCAGAAACAGGAACGGATAAGTGGTTTGCCAAAAAACGAGGACAGTCGTCGTCGTTCCAACAGCAACTATCCAGATCCATTCGGCAATCGTCCCCAGTGAAGGGCGCCGACGCCGCCTGAACGTATCGCATACAGTCATTAGCGAAGGACCGACGATTATCATCCCCAGCCCGTCGGTCAGTGACCACGACCACCAAAACGATAGCAATTCGTGTAAACTGGCAGGCCGAAGGATGATCGCGGCCAGCATACCCGAGACAATCGGCGCCAGAACCCCGGCAACGCCCACGAAAGCGATCAGGTCTTTCAGATCGGACATGTCGGGGCGGGCGCGTCCAAGGCGGATCATGCCAATCCACGCGACGAAGACTTCTACAATGTTTACAAGGCTCAGCCCCGATGCTCTCAGAATATCGTCGCCCGCAAAAAGGTTGGCGGTACAGTTGGCCAGAAATGCGAGAGGAAAATATACAAGATCGCCTTTCCCGCCTCCACGCAGCAGCACGGCAAGAAGCATCGCGTTCGGCAACCAGACGGCGGCAATGCGCCCCTCGCCGCGGGTAAAAACCACATTGGACCAGGCAAGCAACCCAAACAGGATCGTCACGACTGCGATCTGTGCTGCCCGTCGCTCCCATTTATCCGGCATGTGGTGTTCCTTCATCCGCCTGTCTCCGCACGGCTGGGGGCGGAACTACGTGCTACAGTATCAGGTCCATCTTCGGAATCGGTATTAATATCAGCCTCTTCCACAAATTTGAACGGGACGGGAGCACCCTCGCGACGATCTGCCGCGATTGGCAATACGGTTTTGTCAGTGGGATTGCTGCGATCGAACCCTACGCGGGGAACTGCGGCCCAGCTGTTGTCCTTTTTCAGGTAACGCCACATTCCCTGCAGACGGAACCACAGATTGATCTGCCGATAGCCGAAATTTTCCATCAGAGCAGCGAGCGCAATCCTGGCCAGATCCCGCGCGTTCGGAGTACGCCGCAGCTGCTTTTCCTCCAGCGCCAGCGTCGCGATGCTGATAGCGGTCCCGAATACAAAGCTGAGGCTGAGGAATGCCAGCGCCAGCTCAGGCGAAAGGATACCAAGGAAGAAGCAGATGGGAATTACCAGATAACCGGCCAGTTCCATCGGCGGCCCCAGCAAATCCTCCAGCACCAGCAAAGGCATTGCCACCATGCCAATACGGCCATAGCGCGGATTGCATAGCATACGCCGGTGGAAAGCCAGCGTCTCCAATGCACCCTGCTCCCACCGCGCCCGTTGATTCCGCAAACCGGGAAGAGTTTCTGGCGCTTCTGTCCAGCATACTACTTCAGGCACAAATTCAATGCGATAAGGGCGCTTCTGCTCGCGCATATGGCGATGAATTCGCATCACCAGCTCGAAATCCTCACCAACCGTATCGTGACGGTATCCGCCGATCTCGACCACTACGGATCGCTTGAATATCCCGAACGCCCCCGAAATCAGCGTCAACATGCCCAGTTCCGCATTGGCAACGCGGGCGGTCAGAAACGCCCGCATATATTCGACCACCTGAAAGCGCGGCAGCCACTTTCGCGACAGTCCGATTGCTTCGATGTGCCCCCCGCGAATGGCGCTGCCATTGACCACCCGGATCGCGCCGCCAACAGCCACCAGCCGTCCGTCATCGTTCATAAAAGGCTCGGTCGAGCGCAGGAGCCCGTCGGATTCAATGATGGAATCGGCATCGATCACGCACACCAGCGGCATTTGAGCAAAGCCAATACCGGCATTGGCGGCGTCGGCCTTGCGCCCGTTCTCCTTATCGACCAGCAACAGATTGGGGTGCGTCGCCGAAGCATACACACCCAGAATCCGCGTGTTTTGCAGCGCCACGAGTTGCTGCCGATCGGTTGGCACCATCTGGTAGGCATCGATCATGGTTGCGAGCGTTGAATCGCTGGACCCGTCGTTGACGACGATGACTTCATGGCTCGGATATTGCAGCGCCAGTAAGGCACGAACGCTGTCGACGATCGATAGTTCTTCGTTGAACGCAGGCGCGATCACGGAGACTGGCGGCGCCAAATCTTCATATTTCGACCACAGATCGGTGGAACGCGGTGCCGGTTTTATACGCCGCGCGAAAGCCCATGTGGCAGCGAGCAATTGCACGACCGACACGGCATTGCGGGCGAGTACGACCAGCAGGCTGAACCACGCAATGCCGATCAGAATATGTCCCCAAAAGGTATTGGCTGCGACAAATTCTGTCACAGGCGCAATCCTGTAATATCGGCCCGCACCCTCTGTTCCGGGCGTAATTTGTCGAGCGCTTCCTTTGCGCGCGTCCTCACCCACCACGAAGAGCTGCTGATAAGAGAGGAGAGTATCGGCACAGCATCCCGTGCGTTCAGCTTCGCACAAGTTTGCACCGCCTGAATTCGAACGGCATCGACAGGGTCAAGCAACAGCCCAATCGCCCAACGCGCCGCACCGGGATGTTCCAGCCTTCTGGCAGATTTCAATGCCGCGCAGCGCACTTCCGGGTTGGGATCCGACGAATGACGCTCCAGCGCATCGAGAACTCCGAAATCGCCGGACCAGCCCAGAGCTTCGACCAGCAAATGACGTATCCTGACATATTTTTCATCCGCTGCCATCCGTTCCAGTTCAGCCGTGTGCTTTACTGCAGACGAACGAAACAGCGCCTCGTGCAACCGGGTCAGCGGCCGCGTCCGCAATTCCAGCATCCGTGCAACCGCAGTCGGTTTAGGGAGGTTGCCGGTGCGGGCCAAAGCGGTGGCGGCTTCGAGGCGGACATCGTGGCTCGGATCATTTCCCATCGTTGCCAGCATGGCATCGGTGCTGGCAGCGCTGGGAATCTGTTCCAGAACCCGCAAGGCATCCACTCTGCGGGAGCGATCGCCGCGATTGAGATCCTTCAGCGCAGCATCATATACGTGGGTCTGATCGGCTATTCGCAGCAGCGCCTCGCGATCTGCCCCCCGCACCATCTGCAGAACATGAGTGATGGCACGCAATCTTACCGCGGGATCAGCGGCCAGAAATGCCGGGGCCTCCCCGATGTCACCGGCACCCGCACCTGCAACGGCCTTCATCAATTCGCGCAGCACCGCCAGTTCTTGCGGGCGCGACGCAATAACCCGGCGCTCCTGCAAATACCTACGCACCAGCAGCACGATCATCTGGACAACCATCACAAGGGCGAAGGCGACGGAACCTGCGATAACCAGCATTGCCAGATCGGAAATATGAAAGATCATCTGCCAAATCGCCAATGCAGACTGACAGCAATGCCTGTCCGGCGATAAGTATCAACGCGCTGCTCATGGTCACCCACAACGCGCAGGGTTACACGGTCGGACAGCGGAACAACGACACCCACAAACGCACCGCGAACGCGCCGCGTAATGCCAGCTTCCGTGTCCGGGTAAGTCGAAGCACCCAGACTGAGAGTTGCGGATTTTGGCAACGGCACTTGCCCCCGCAACGACCAGCCGGACTGATGGACGTTTCCTTCGGCCCACAGGTTGATCGAATGAAGGCTCAGCGCGTATGCGCCATCGCCGGACTGGATGCGAACGCCAGGCTCAGCCACTGTAACATTGGTGGTTCCATAATCAGCGTGACGAAGATCGAGCGAAGCCACAAGATTGGGCGTCAGCGTGACCACGGCGCCTGCTTTCAGGCTCCAGTCCTCCCGAAAATCGGCATCTGGCGTAACCGAGCCAGCCAGATAAACCGAATTACCCCCGCCAAGCCTGCGGTCGAGACGCAGACTAAGACGGGTGTCGGCAACACCTGATCGATCCTCCACATCGGCATCTCCAACAATTGTCCATGCAGAGCCCACAGGCACATCCACAGCAACGGTCGTGTTGCGCCAGGTCCTGTCGGATCCACCGATGGCGACGGTCGATATTGCCTGCCCCACGGCAACCCCGGCCCGGCGGCCGCCGGGCGCCGTACTGGTCCGCTCAATCGCTTGTTCGAGCGCAGGCAATTCAACGTTGTTGGGGTCAGCCATGCGAATACGGGCTGCTTCCTCCCGCGCGCCACCGATGTCGCCCGACCAGAGTCTGGCACGGCCGAGCGCCAGCGCGATATCCTGATCATCAGGCGCAAGCACCTGTGCTTCACGCAAAGTCGATATCGCTTCTTCGTAGCGGGATACAGATGCATAGGCCGCGCCCAGCAGTCGTAGCGTTTCAGGGTTATCGGGACGCTCGCGATTAAGCTCTTCCAGCAGACGTACCGCCTCCTGACGATCTCCTGCCTCGGCGGCGCGTTGGGCGTCTTCGATACGCGGATCTCCGTCTTGCCCCCAAGCGACCGCTGGGCACCCCAGCAGCAAGAGCGCAAGAAAGCGGGCGTTAGCGCGAACCCGCATTTCGACCACCGTTGCTACTCGTCGCCAGAACGCCGGAAATGCGGGCCACAAGTTCATCAGGCATGAACGGTTTGGTCAGATAGTCTGCTGCGCCGCTTCGCAATGCGGTAACAACGTCTTCCTGTGCCTTCCTCGCTGTCAGAACGATCACCGGTACATCCGCCGTGGCCGGATCAGCCTTAAGTTCATGCAAGACCTCGGGGCCGGACATTACTGGCATCATATTGTCGAGAATGAGGATATCCGGACGGTTAGAACGAACCGCATTGATTGCAGCTACCCCATCGGCAACAATCTCAACTTCGTGGCCAACACCTTCCAGTTTGAAGCGAACCAGTTCGCACAGCATTTCATCGTCGTCGGCAACAAGGATCTTGGGCATAATCGAACTCCGGCTTCGCTGCCGAAAATTATGATTAATAATCCTTTGCAACGGGTTAATTTTTTGAACATTCTCGTTAGCTTAGCTGGTCTGCGGCGCCGCAGACAAACAGTCGTAGCGAACGCAATCCCCATCTCCCCACCGAGCCGCGGGACTGTGAGAAACTGGCCGGATGCGTGGCTGTTAATCGCCAACGCCAACATTCAACTTCACCGCCAAATGCGCGAAGAATTGAACCGGCAGGACATAAGCCTCTTGGCCGATGACAGTGCATTCGACAACATGCTTTGCGGCGAAGTGCATGAAATCATACAGGTAGGAGTCGATTTGGCCGCGCAAGTCCGTTCTAGGCTCAGGCCCCCGTCACCGCGCCAGTTGTTGAGATTGCCATAGAACGGCGCCAACAGCGGGTAGCAAGCACACCCATGCCGAAAAAGCCAAGGATCGACACCGTAGCAAAGCCGACGATCGACCATCTCGTTGCAAGGATCACGCTCATAACTGCATAGATATCGATTTTTCAATGGGCTACACCGCGCCTGCCCTCACGTCGCTTCTTCAGTCAGTCAAAACGCTACCCGACAGATCGACATGATAGCGCTGCGGATTGCCTGGATCGAGCAGCACGCGTATCTTGCGTCCGGTCAATTGCGTTGTCGGATCGACCCAGATCGCCTCGCTCTCGAAACGACGCAGGCGCCCGGTCGCCGGGTCCATCGCCTGCACCACGACCCGAAAAGGATGCTCTCCATTGCGCGCGATACGCGCATCCCGAAATACATGAAGAAAGTCCGCATCGATGGGCTTTCCTTCGCGCAGCAATCGCGAAATTCTTCGGCGTCGCTTCAGGTCGATGGCAAACAGAACGGTGCCAAGCACGGCAAATGTCGCGCCGAGGCCGAGAAAGATCGTGAGTATGCCTCTGCGCCCCCAGAAATCATCGACAACGGCATGGGACGGCCGCGTCGGATCATAGAGAACCGGAACTACTTCCCCCACCGAAAAGCGCGGCGGGTTGGAGCGTATAGGTTCGCTGAATTCCTGCCGACGCCCACTTCCATCGGTAAAGCCGATGATCGCTGTATAGCTGATGCTCTGTCCACGATCCCGGTCCCGTTCGACGTGGCGCACCAACTCCATCACCGTTCCTCGCGCCTCTTCAGCGTCCGCGCTAAAAGCGGCGTCCCGTTGCCACAGAACAGCACTGGCGATGACGAAGATGAAGCCGGTCGCAGCGAAGATACCGCCTACCCATCTGAATAAATTTTTCATTGGCCCCCAATGGCATTGCAACGGTCAACGCCGCAAGCGTGAGACATCAGCAAATCAGTAGGCTCGACAGCGCTGCCTCGGTTAGCGTGTTGCCGATCAGCGGCGCGATCAAAGTGCGGTCATATGCGTCCTTGAACCAGTATTTCCCCTTGCTATGCCCCGCCGAAATTTGCGCGCTCTGTCGACCTGATTATCACAGTCTATTGACGATATGTTATATCATATTCTAACGATCGCCAGATTTCAAAGGATCGAATTTCATGAAACAAATGCTTACCAATCAAATTCCAGGCCGGGCCAGCCTTCTATCTCTGGCCGCTGCCATAACAATGCTTCCTGTCAGTGCGCTGGCGGAGGATGCCGCTGCTGAAGACAGCGAGCAGGAACGCAGCAAGCGCGCTGACGCAATCATTGTCACGGCCAGTCGTTCGCTCAGTCAGCCCGATCTGCCGACAGCCACCCCTGTACAGGTTCTGTCGGGCGACGAATTGGCACACCGCCGCCAAGGCGGCCTTGGCGAAACACTCGCCGGTCTGCCCGGTGTCCATCTTGATAACTTTGGTGGCGGAGCATCGCGCCCGGTAATCCGGGGCCAGACCGTGCCGCGTATCGAGATTTTGACGGATGGCGCCAATCTGTTCGACGTGTCTTCGGTTTCGCCCGATCACGCCATAACCACCGAGCCGTTGTTGCTTGACGGTATCGAGGTTCTGCGCGGCCCCGCTGCCGCACGCTATGGCGGCAATGCGATGAATGGCGCGATCAATCTGATCGACAGCAAGGTGCCCAAAGCGGTGCCCGAGGGAGGGTTGTCAGGGGCGACCGAGGTTCGGTACGGCACAGGCGATGAGGAAAAAACCGTCGCCGGGCGGGTGACAGCTGGGCTTGGTCAGTTCGCCATCCACGCCGAAGGTTCGCGCCGCAAGGCCGATGATTACAACGTGCCGGATGCATTCGGAAGCGATGAACTCAAGGATTCCTTTGCTGAAAGCTCCAGCTACAGCGTTGGCGCATCATGGATCACTGAGAAGGGCTATATCGGCGCGGCCTATACACGGCAGGACAGCGAATATGGCTTGCCAGGCCATTCCCATATCAACGGCGTTTGCCACACTCATGGCGCCGACCTGCATTGCGCTGCGCATGACGAGTTCGACGATCCGTTTGGTTCGTCGGACGATCACACCGCCTATATCAAGCTTCGCAGTGAGCGTGTCGATGTTCGCGCCGATTATGAGGATTTGCTGCCCGGCTTCGAACATGTTCGATTGCGCGGGTCGTATACCGATTACAAGCATGATGAGATCGACGGCCCGGCGCTGTTCAGCCACTACACCAATGAGGTCTGGGACGGGCGTGTCGAACTGACCCATAAGCCGCTGCTCGGCTTCACCGGCACACTGGGCGTCCAATATACCGATGGCACCTTTGGCGGCATCAATGTGAACGATCTGCACGAACCGCCTCCCACCGCATTGGCGGGGTTTGTGGGCAATCCTCACTATGTAACCGAGAATATCGGGGTGTTCCTGAGCGAGAGGCGCTCGTTCGGGGCGGTCGATGTCGAGATCGCTGCGCGCAAGGACTGGCGAGATATCGACGTTCCTTTCACCGATTATGTCATCTCGCCTCATCTTCAGAGCGCGATCGATTCCTACGACGCCCGAAACGGTGAAGGCGCCTTCCGCAGGATGCGCGAGGAATCGTTCCGCACCGCCAATCCCAGCGCCTCGCACGATCCCTTCTCGGCGTCGCTCGCGATGACGTGGCAGATCGGCAACGGCTATTCGGCAGCTTTGTCGCTTGCGCGCACCGAACGGGCCCCGAATGTGCGTGAACTATATGCCTATGGCAACAACCTGGCCTCGAACAGCTACGAAGTTGGCCTTTCGCAGACACAGCGTGCTTCCTCGACTTTTCCTGAAGCACGAACCGATGTGATGGAGACGGCAAAGTCGATCAATCTGACCTTCCGTAAGACCGGCGGTCCGCTCGAGTTTGAGGTCGGCCTGTTCCACCAGGACATCGACGATTACATATTCGCACGCCTGATCGAAACCGAAGTCGAAACCGGCGTAGCGCACAATTTCCTGCTCTATACGGCAGCGGATGCGAGCTTTACCGGCATCGATGGGCAGGTCAGCTATCAGTTCACGCCCCAATCTCGCCTGACGGTGTTCGGCGATTATGTCGGTACCAAGCTTAAGAGTGAAGATGACAATCTCCCGCGCATTCCGCCGGGCCGTCTTGGCGCCCGCTATGAACACAGCGCAGGACCGCTGACGGGCGATCTGGAATATTATCACACCTTCGCACAGGACAAGGTCGCCTCCTACGAAACACGGACCGGAGGGTACGATATGCTCAACGCGACGCTCAGCTATCGGCTGGACATTGGTGACGACAGGGGCGTCGAGTTTTACATCCGTGGCACCAATCTGCTCAATGAACTGGCGTTCGCGCACACGTCATTCGTGAAGGACCAATCGCCGCTGCGCGGGCGCAGCATCGCCTTTGGTATGCGTCAGCAGTTTTAATGCCAATTGGGTTGTGACGGCAGTACCCACGCTCTGTCACAACCCAATGAACGATCGGAAAGTCCCCATGACATCATGTTCCTGGTTTCGATTCGAGGGACTGGGCAGCGAGTGCAGATCAGGCATATATTCGCACCTGACTGGCGAATGGCATGCCCAGCCGCGCATGGCAGCAAGGTACTGGTCATGTTGCAGACGCTGCTGTCATGGGCGGTTGAACGCGACATTCTTGGGATCAATGCGGCGCCCGGGATCACGCTAATCCACAAGGCGTAACGTTCGGGCCCCGTTTGGGAAATCACTATTGGAGCACTGCAGGATAACAGCGAACCAATCTGCCCACTTCACCTCATCCGTTCCGACAGCGAGGTATTAAGGCATTCTCAACAGGAGCAGCCGCAGTGGGGATGGGCGGAGCGGAAAGTGCCACCCATGTTCTGAAATGATCCTGGCGTAAGCTGACCTTCTGATGGCAGTAAACCGCTACCCCGATTTCAAGGCTGTTCAGGAAGCAAACCCAAAGGCTGAGGCGGCATCAGTGAAAATCATGGCTGCGAATGCGGATCAGATCTTCCGGATCGGCTAAGGGCGGTTGATAGGGATCAACGGGTTTCGACATTGAACCTGGTCTGTCACGATCTGGCGAACAAGAGGACGTGGCCGCATGGTCACTCCCCGGACTATATCGGTAGTTCATCACGCCGATCTGGCGAAGCATAGGTGTCAGATCATCGATCTGATCGACGATAATATGAATAACCTCCCCCTCCTTCTGAAGACGGCCTTTCAGGCTTATCATGGAAGCAGACATCACGATGCGGCGGAAAGTTTCGAAGCGGTCGGGCCAGACGATACCTTGGGCGACTCCGCTTTCATCCTCGATCGTAATGAAGAGCACGCCCTTGGCACTTCCGGGTTTTTGCCGAACGAGCACGACGCCTGCGACTGCAACACGCTGACCATCCCTGATCGAGAGAAGGTCGCTGCATCGCTTCATACCGCGCTGAGCCAGTTCATCCCGCAGAAACGAAACCGGATGCGCACGAAGCGAGAGCTGCATCGTGCGATAGTCCTCGACTACCTCACGCCCATCGCTCATCACCTGCAATGCAACCGCAGGTTCGGTACACTCGGCACCATACACGCCTTCTCGCGCGTCGGCTGCCGCGAACAGAGGAAGCGGTGTCTCACTCAAGCCGCGGACCTTCCATAAGCTATCTCGCCGATCGCTGCCAAAACTATGAAAGGCGTCGGCTTCGGCAAGGCGTTCGATAGCCGCACGTGGTATACTGGCGCGGCGCCAGACTTCTTCGATTGACGTATAGAGCGCCGCGCCACGTGCAGAAGCGATTGCCGCACCATGCAGGTTGGCAAGGCCGCGCACCTGCCTGAACCCAAGCCGCACAGCAAACAAACCGCCTCTGGCCGGTTCGAGCGTGCAGTCCCAGCGGCTGGCGTTAATGCAAACAGGTCGTACTTCGACCCCGTGCTGCTGCGCATCCTGTACGATCTGTGCCGGAGCATAAAACCCCATTGGTTGCGCGTTGAGCAGCGCGGCGCAAAACACGTCGGGATGATGATGCTTCATCCAGCACGAAGCATAGGCGATCTTAGCGAAGGAGGCTGCATGGCTTTCGGGAAAGCCATAACTGCCGAACCCTTCGATCTGCCTGAACGTGCGCTCGGCAAAGTCTTGCGGATAGCCGCGCTCCACCATACCGCCGACCAGCTTGTCGTAGAAATGACCTACACCCCCAGTCAGCTTGAAGGTCGACATGGCCCGACGCAACTGATCGACCTCGGCAGGTGCAAAGCCTGCGCCGACAATCGCCACCTTCATCGCCTGTTCCTGAAAGAGCGGAACGCCAAGCGTCTTTTCCAGTACCGCACGCAGTTCCGGCTTAGGATATTCGGGGTGTTCACGGCCTTCACGACGACGTAGGTAGGGATGCACCATGTCGCCTTGAATCGGGCCCGGCCGCACGATGGCGACCTCAATAACGAGATCGTAGAACTGCCGCGGCTTCATACGTGGCAGCATCGACATCTGCGCCCGACTTTCGATCTGGAAAGTACCGATCGTATCGGCCTTCTGGATCATGGCATAGACCGCTGGATCGTCATCCTGCAGGTCGGCCATAGTAACCCGTATGCCCTTCTTCTGTTCGAGCAGGACAAATGCGCGGTTCATGCAGCCTAGCATGCCCAGCCCCAACACATCGACCTTCATGAACTTCAGCGCATCGATGTCATCCTTATCCCATTCGATGACTTGCCGATCCGCCATCGCGGCAGGCTCGATCGGCACCAGATCATCGAGCCGGTCATGCGTCAGCACGAAGCCGCCCGGATGCTGCGAGAGATGGCGCGGCGTTCCAATCAGCCTGCTGGCAAGATCAAGCGCCAGACGCAGGCGGCGATCGTTCAGATTGAGATTAAGCTCCTCCGCCTGTTTCTCCCCCACACCATCAGAAGACCAGCCCCAGACCAAGCCGGACAGAGAGGAAGTCAGGTCTTCAGGCAATCCCAACGCCTTGCCCACCTCGCGGATTGCTCCGCGCGCCCGAAAGCGCGTGACGACAGCAGTCAGTGCGGAATGATCGCGGCCATATGTTTCATAGATCCATTGAATGATTTCCTCGCGCCGCTCATGCTCGAAATCGACATCGATATCAGGCGGTTCCGGCCGTTCACCCGAAACGAACCGTTCGAACAGCAACTCGTGCTTGATCGGGTCGATCGAGGTGATCCCCAACACGAAACAGACGCAACTGTTCGCTGCCGAACCGCGCCCCTGACATAGTATCCCACGCCGGCGAGCTTCGATGACGATGGCGTTCACGGTCAGAAAGTAAGGCGCGTAATCGAGCTGGCCGATCAATGCGAGTTCGTGCGCGATCTGATCGGCATGGGCCTGAGGGATGCCACCGGGGAACATCCGCTGTGCTGCCTCCTGCGACAGCTTTTCCAGCGCCTCCTGCGCGCTCATGCCTTCCAGCACCCGCTCATGCGGATATTGATAGCTCAGCTCGCCAAGATCGAAGGTGCAGGTAGCGGCGATATCGGCGGTCGCTTGAACCGCATCGGGAAAAGCGGCGAAGCGGCGCTCCATTTCTTCCGGAGATTTGAGATTGCGATCGCCATGACGTTCGCGCCGGAAGCCTAGTCGGTCGACCGTTGTGCCTTCACGAATGGCAGTGACAATATCCTGCAACAGACGCGCATCGCTCGAATGATAAAGCACATCACCGGTGGCAACGCAGCGCAGACCCGCATCGCCTGCCATCGCGGCCAGATCGTGCAGCCTGAGCATATCGTCGGGTCGGCGGCGTTGCGTAAGGGCAAGATACCCGCGCGAGCCGAAGACATTCCGCAAATCAGCCAGATCGCTGACGAGCCCGGCATCTGGCATATTGGGCAGAAGAATGGCGATCAGCCCTTCGGCATGATGCGCGACATCGCTCCATTCGAGCACGCATTGCCCTTTACCTCCACGTGCCTTGCCAACGGTAAGCAGTCGGGTCATGCGGGACCATGCAGACCGGTCGGTGGGATACAACAACAGTTGTCGATCATCGGTGAGATGTACGCGTGCGCCTGCGATCAGCCGCACCCCGGTTGTTTTTTGCCCCTGCCAGGCACGCACCATGCCCGCGACAGTGCCCAGATCGGTCACGCCCAGCGCAGAATGCCCCATCGAAGCAGCCGCAGAAAACAGTTCCTCAGGCGAAGATGCACCGCGCAGGAACGAGAAATGACTGGTAGTATGCAGCTCGACGTAAGTCATCCAAACGCCCCATGCATCCACCAACTGCAATCACCCGTCTCGCCCTCTATCCCGTCGCCGCGCCGGAACAGCCAGAACCGGCGACCTTCGCAATCTTCCACGCGGTAGTAATCGCGTACGGCCCAGACCTCGCCATCACGCACCCACCATTCGCCGTAAATACGTTCAGGTCCATCGCCTGCGATCACTTCATGCATCTGACCACGCCACCCAAAGCGACGAGGCGGATGATCGGGTAGCAAGGCGATAACACCAAATAGCGGTTCAGGCCGGACCAGCAGCCGGGCCGGGCGTTTCCAGGTGGGCCAGCCTGTTGCTTCCGACAAGGGCCCCGTCCTGACCACCGCGCGTTCAGGAACATCGCTTTCAACCAGTGTAGATTTGAAGAGCGCATCATGCCCGATCCGTCCGGCCAGCTGATCAACCAGACCGGCGATGTCCATCTCCGGCGTTTCGCCAGTCAGTACAGAGGCGCAATTTTCTGCATCCAACACCTCGGTATGACGCGCGGTCAGTCTGCCCGCCTCGATCCCCATGCCTGGATCGATCTGCTCCAGTCGAAGAATTAAAAGTTTCGTCAGATGCTGTGCATCGCGACTTGCCCGGGCCAGACCGACGCCGATGGTCTGCTCGGTCCCGTCAACCCTCAGGAAGGCAAGCGTAACCTGCCGGACACCGAGGCCACGCGAACGCAGCACATCGATGAGATCGCATGTCAAATCACTCATCACCTGTGCAATGGCATCCGCAGTGCAAATCGGTTCCAACAGACGGCGCTCCGCCACAGGCGCTTCGAATGGCACTACGCTGTCGATCGGCTCGGCAAGACGACCGATAGCCTGATCGAGCCGGTCGATCGCATTGCGACCGAGGCGCTTCGCCAGTGGGCCACGCGGAAGCGGCAACAGATCCCCGATGCGTTCGAGCCCGAAGCGTCTGGCGGCCGCAAGCGCACCAGTTTCCAGCCGCAGCGCCGCCAATGGCAGCGGAGCGATCGCTGCGGTTGCCTGACCTGGAGCAACAATGGTGACAGGATCGCCAGAGAACCGCGCCAGTGCATGTGCCGCCCCCGGTGTATCGGCCACCGCCACCTGCGCGGTCAGGCGGATTCGGGCAAAGAAAGCCAGCAACCGCCGACAGAATGCCGCTTCGCCGCCGAATAGATGGCTGGTGCCTGTCAGATCGAGAATCAATCCATCGGGAGGGGCCACTGAAACAAGCGGAGACCAATGGCGCACAGCATGGACAGCTAGATGTTCAAGAGCGGCATCGTCTGCGGCGATGTCTGCAGGCCTGATATCCAGCTCCGCATAAAGCGCACGCGCCTGCGCGATCGCCATGCCAGGGCGAAGGCCAAGGGCAAGAGCAGCATCATCGGCAGCATGAATGACTTCGCGCTGTCCCTGCCGGATAGACAGAACCAGCGGAGCCCCAACCGGGCATGCTGGAGGTGCTGCGTTGACGGCCTGCAAGCTTTCCCCTTCTGAAGATGCTTTGAAAGGATGCTCCCGCGCTTCCGAACGTCGTCCAAGTTCACGCATCGGTGGTTGCCGGTGCACAGCAATCGCCCCTTCCCGAGCCCAGCGCGCGCCCGGTCGCCAGTGCCCGCCACGCGGCACTGAACAGTCTCCCGGATCGTTAGAGAGCGGGAGTTCAGCAGCATGTTTAGGCGGCTTTGACGTGCCGTTCTGCCCCAGCCGCTCGATCGGAAACTGCGGCAGAAACAGCGAGGCGACCCTGCGCATCGCATCCCTCCAGAACAATCGAAAACAGGTTGCCGTTGCGCTGACGCACCAGTTCGACTGCCCAACGCGGACCGCCAACACCGGGCACTCCCAACGGCGCGGACGGCACACAGCCGATACGCCAGCGTGTGGTCGCAGCAGACGGGGCACTGAGTGGACACAACTCCCGCTTGCGCCATCGCCGCAAAAGTAACGCAGGAGTTTGGCCATCAGCTGCAGCAAGCTGAAGCCGTCGCGATGCAGTCATATCCACACAACGCACCTCACCGACAACCGCAGCAAGGCCCCGGTGGCGTAATGCATCTTCCATAACCGCCAACAGCTCGCGATCATTGCGCGCTTGTGCAAAAAGTAAGCGTTCTGGTGGCAAGCCGGCTTGCTCGAGGCCAGGAGCATAAAGGTCAAACCGGCTTAAAGCCCATAATACCGGGCCTGACGAAGCACGCGTGGCAATACCCGCTGCAAACAAAGTGGCTGCCGCTTCCTCAGCCAGCGCCGGGGCCGAAGGCGCAATTTCGTGGAGAGCACCCATTGCCAGACCTCCATCAGCGAGTCTGCGATCCACCTCGTCGATACCGAACGGCAGCGTTCCACGAGCCCGCGTCGGGGTATCGAACCGGGCAATCTGCTGCCGCAGCTCGTCGATAAGGAGGGGGCGGGATAATCCGGGCATCACGACTCAAAAATTAAATGTTCTCTATATGTTCCACTTCCCTCACACTGCGTCAAGATGATTGTCATTGCAGGGCGTTACCACCTAACACACTAGATTTACGTAATAATAAACAGAACTGCGCCCACAGTACCCCCACCGATACCCCCACAGCTGGGACCTTTACCATGAGCCGCTTTGGCTGTCAGACGAGCCTAATTCGACAACCGATCGTCTGGTCGGCAACATCAGAACTATCGATCTTCTCCGCCCGCAGTAAGGATTGCGCCAATCAAAATCTGTCCCCTCATCTCTTGCCGACGCTCGCCTCGAGCGACGCGGCGATGTCTAGGTGCCGCTTACATTCAACGACAACATTTGAGTGCAGCGACAAGGTTCAGGAAACCTGAGGCGCGCCAGCCCTTCCATCATACGGAAAGATGCCTTTGTCGCTCGACCGTTTCCAGCGACGCCGCCGGGCCATACTCCTCGGCGCATAAAGGTTGAGAGCGCGACATCCTCACGGAACCCGTCAGGTGTAGGATCTCCCGATTTTGGGGCCGCCAAGGCAAAGTGACCGTTCAGCTTCTCATGATGACTGATAGCTCAGTTCACGCAAAACGGGCTGAGAGCCGAACGGACAAATGCATCCGAGTTGTCCGCATGCCTCGCACCGGTTGCGATCAGATGCCCCGCTCCTCGGCAAACAGAGGAAAATGCGGCAACCAGTGACTGCGACGGTTGCTGTCCGCCGAGTAGATTCTTCAAGGCCCAAGTGCCGGAAGGATCGTCTAGGCAGCGCGCGGCTGTGCCCAGATCGATGAAGTCGGGGTCATTATAGATGGCAAGCTCAATCTCGTCGTAGGCGGCCAGAATGGGATGGTTGTCGGTGACAATTCCAGTAATAATCTGATCCAACATGATGGACGGAGGAATTTCTCGCTTGAACAGTGCTCCGCGATCCCCCGTCATGGTTTCGCGCTCGTATAACCGGTAAAGCGCTTCGCGTAACAAATTGCTCTTGTTGCCAAAGTGGTGGGAAACTGCGCCGAGAGTGGAATTGGCCTCCATGGCCACAGCCCGGAAAGTAACACCCGATCGACCTTTACGTGCCAGAAGATCAGCCGCAGCATTGCCAAAGAGAGAGAATTGAATTTCTCTATCGTCGTTGAGCTTGGCAAAGTCCGAGGTGAGCCCGGCTCTGTAGGCCATCCGGCAGCTGTCACCTGCAATTCGGTTCGTGTCGAGCCACGATGTCAGTGCAAGAGCAGTTTCTTGCAAAAGACACTTGTCCAGAACAGGCTTCCAGCTGAGTAGATGGCGGCACGCCTCCCCATCCGCGAAGGCCGCGAGCGTTCTTGCATGAACAGTCATGCCCAGACACTCGCCAATTCTTGCCCAGAAATCGATCCAGGCTTCGTCCCACGCCAATTGAACCACCAGCGCGTCGGGAGTGGGAGATAGCGATTTGGTCCGACGCCAAGCCATCGCGAGCGAGCGTTCTCCAATCCATTGATCGATTGTAACCGCTATGATGGACGCGCTTACCTGTATCGGGACCGGGCGACCGCCTAGCGGAAGAATGTCGCGAAGAACCCTTTCCATCCACAGTTTTGCCGGAGCAAGCATCCGCCGCGACGCGGCCACGAACAGTTGTTCTAATCCACCGAAATGATATCCGATTGCGGAGGCTGCGGTCCCCGCCGACGCAGTGAGACTGCGCACACTCAGCGCGCTGTCCGGTGAATCACGCCAATGTTCGATCACAGCCGAAATAATGCCTTCTGATCGCCTTTCAGCACCGTCTTTCGAGGGAGTTAATGATTCCCTGCCAGCAACATCTGGATCGTTCACCAAACCAATTCCTCTCCGCACACACTTTTACCAGAGTCTCACAAACGTAATCGATTAGTCACGAGCGAGACATACAACCGTTCTAATTGCCCGGCAACATCTGACCAGTTGGGGGTAAGAACATGATTGTATTAATACGAACCATCCGTCGCCATACATTGCTCTGTTGCGCTGCATCTTCCGCCATTCTGGTTGCCGCACCGGCAGTTGCACAGAACGAGTCCGCTCCTGCACAGGATCAGACTGAAACGAACGATGAAAACCTGATCGTAGTGACCGGCTCGATCCGCGAGTCGTTGGAAAATGCGACCGAGGCAAAGCGGTTGGCTCCGAACGTGGTTGATGTCGCTACGGCTGATTCAGTAGGTCGATTCCCCGACGAGAACACGGCAGCGGCGCTCGCTCGTTTGCCTGGTGTCGCGGTGCAGCGCGATCAGGGGCAGGCCCGCTATATCCAGGTGCGCGGCGCGCCTAACCGCTGGACCTCGGTCAGCATCGACGGCATCCCGCAGACTGGCGTGGACGAAGGCGGGTCGGAGCGTGCCTATCGTTTCGACGCAGTACCGGCGGTATTGTTGCAGCAACTGGTTGTGAACAAATCTCTTACGCCAGACATCACTGCCGAAGCGATCACTGCGAATGTCGACCTGCAAACATTCTCTCCTCTCGACAACGGGGGCACAGGTTTCAATATTAACGGCGATCTCGGCTACGGGTTTATGGGCCTTGGCAATGGAGAGCAGCGCTCTGCCTCCATGCGTCTCTCGTGGTCGAACGACGTCGTCGGCATCGCGCTGGGTGGCTCGCATTATCTGCGCGACCAGGTCACCGACAATCGCGAGGCCAGCTACGATGCCGATGGTACCCCAGAGATATCGATATTCGCAACTACGAACTGGAACGGTCGAACAACGGCCTGTTTGGTACAGTTGAATTGCAGGCCAGCGACGACCTGCGGATGTTCGCTCGCGGCATCTATACTGAATTTACGGACAAAGAACGTCGCAACGCTTATCAGGTCGAGTTGGAAGACGCCGAAGCGGGCACACGTGGCCCGCTGACTGGCGAACTGTTCAACGTGCCGATCTCGACCGCTTTCAACGATGGTCTGTATAAGAACGAAAACATCATCCTGTCTGCCGGCTTCGATTACGCAACCCAAAGCGGGTTCGGACTTTCGGGTAAGCTCGGCTACACCCGAACCGAGAACAGCAGCGATCTGCCGATAGTACAGTCTTCGATCCACGATCTTACAGTAGCCTATGATCGCTCGGCCGATCCGCGTTTCCCGATCATTGACCTATATCGAACGATCGAGAATGGCGACGGTACGTTCTCGCGCGGAGAGGCGCGGTCGGCCATACCGCAAACTGAACAGAGCGTGTCCCGCGCCATCCTTCTCCCGATCATGCAGGGAACGGTCTCGGACGCCTATTCGGGCAAGCTCGATGTGTGGAAGGAATTTGACGAGCTGAAGGTTAAAGGTGGACTGTTCGGCACCTATCGCAAGCTTGCTGGCAATAATATCGGTGTTGGCGGCGCCGTACCACTGGCCGCGCTCGGCTTCGACCCCAACGGATATGTCACGGACCGTCAGTGGAATACCGGTTTCCCGCTTGGTGTCGATATCAACTACGTCGATAATATCGCGCTGAACAAGGATTTGCAGGCCGCACTCGAAGCGGGCGGTATCGATCCCGCAAGTTTTGTGCTCCCTACCTCGTTCTATGACCAGCAGGAAACGATCCTCGCCGCTTACGCGATGGCTCAGTATGACAACGGCCCGCTGATGCTGACAGGCGGAGCACGTGTCGAATGGTACGAAATCGAGAATGCCGGAACGGTTTTGAATGGCTCGGAGGCCACGCCGCTTTCGACGAAGCAGAACTTTTTCGACATCTTTCCGAGCGTGAACCTGCGCTATGAAGCCACACCGAATCTTGTTTTGCGGCTTGGCGGGCAGCGCGGCATTTCGCGGCCAGCCTACGCGGCGATACGCGTTGGCGCGTCGATCAGCGACACCAGCGAGTCGATCGGTGGGGGCAACCCGTTCCTTACGCCCGAATATACCTGGGGTCTGGATGCTAGCGCGGAATATTATTTCGCCAGCAACGGCATCGCCTCAGTCGCTGTCTTTCACCGTTGGGTGGACGATGTGTTGTATCAGAGCCAAGGCGTGGTCGGTTCCGATCTTTACAACAGCGATGGCATCGATCGCTCGGATTACCTGCTTGGTTCCACCTTCAATGGGGACAGCGGAACGTTGTACGGTATCGAATTCAACATTGAGAGCCAGTTCGACTTCCTTCCCGGGGCGCTTTCAGGCTTCGGCGTGCAGGGAAACCTCACCTTGCTCGATGGTCAATTTGACGGGATCGACGCGGCGACCGGCGAGACCGGCACGTTCGATTTCCAAGGCCTGTCCCATACCGTAGCCAACGCATCGCTCTTTTACGAATATGCCGATCTTTCGCTGCGCGTCTCCTATCAGTGGCGGTCGAAATATCTCGACACACTAGGCGGACTTGGTGCGGGTGAATTCCGCGACGGGTACGAGAATCTCGACGTCACGGTCCGTTATGTCCTGAACGATAACCTAACCCTGTTTGCCGATCTCGCCAATCTGACCGACGAGACCTACGTCGCGTATGAGGGTACCCGTGCAACTCCTTCGGAAGTGGAACAGATCGGAAGTCGCTACTTGTTTGGCGTCCGTTTCAACTTCTGAATGCAATCCGGGAAGGCAGGCGAACCCTGCCTTCCGTCTCTCACCCGATCCGAGGCCTGTCCCCATGCTCAAGTCACTTTCTCTCTTCACTACTGCCCTGATGCTCAGTTCCGCTCCGGTGCAGGCGCGCAACATTGTGCTCACCAATGACGATGGTCTGACGAGTAATGTCGTTGCGCTCTATCGCGCACTTAAGAAGGCCGGGCACGATGTGGTCGTATCGGTTCCATGCACCAACCAGAGCGGTATGGGCGCAGCGCTCAATATCGGACATCCTCTGACGCCGCTGAAAGAGCCCTGCCTCAATAATGCAGCACAGCCGGGCGATCCGGGGGCTGGTCCGATGACGCGGAACGGGCTGACTGCAGGCGATTTCCACTATGTCAACGGCACGCCGGTTATGGCCCTGCTTTACGGCCTGGACGTACTGAGTATAGAGCGGTGGGGCGACGAACCCGATCTTGTTCTGTCGGGGCCTAACGAAGGGCAAAATGTCGGCGCGATCATCCTCAGTTCCGGCACCGTCAGTAACTCGCAATATGCCGCCGTACGAGGGATTCCCGCGATTGCACTGTCGGCTGGAGCGAATAGCGAAGGTCCGGATCTCGCCAACCCGATATCGGCGCAGGTCGCACAGCGTGTCGTCGAACTGGTCAATGCTTTGGAACACAAAGCCGGGGAGGGTGCGTTGCTGCCGCGAGGGCTCGCGCTAAATGTGAATTTTCCCGACGAGCTAGACGGCGCGCAATGGCGTGCGACGCAGGTTGGTACCTATAATACTTATGCGATAGGCTTCACAGTCAACATGGCCGAGACGGCGTCGCCCGCGATGCGCGCCATCGCAGAAGGAAGAGGCATGCAGGTGCCCCCCCCTGCCGGGCCTGAACTTCGCAATAAACGAGACCCCTCCGACCCCGGACCAGGAGAACGATGAATCCGCAGTTTACCGGCAGCATATCGCAGTGAGCCCCATGCAGGTCGGCTATGCCGCCTCTCCCGCTGCAGTTGCCACGGTCAACTGGCAGCTGTCGGAATTGCTCCTCGAACGCGCCGAATAATCTGGAGATGAATTGATGCGCCTGATCATTCTTCCGCTCGCCGCGCTGGCTTTGCTTCCCGCGTGTGACAACCATGCCGGTCAGCCAAATGCCGAGGCCGAACTCTCACCTGTCGCCGCCAATGATATGGCGCTGACGGACAAGCGCCGCGTTCTCGATCTGGAAGGCGGAGTGAACTTTCGCGATCTGGGCGGCTACAGGACCACCGATGGCCGGATCACGAAGTGGGAAACGGTCTATCGCTCAGGCTCTCCAGCAGGCCTCACCGACGCTGACAACGCAGAACTTGCCCGTCGCGGCATTCGTACTTTCTGCGATTTCCGTTCGAATGAGGAGCGCGAGGAAGAGCCTAACCCCTATGTCGTCAAAAACAGCGATGTCGAATACTGGACGCGCGACTATGCGATGGATTCGGGAGGTCTAGGAAAGGTACTGGCTGGCCCGAACGCCAGCGCCGATAATTCGCGCAAGGCCATGATCAGCATCTACCGTACCATTGCACAGGATAATTCCGAGAGTTACGCGCAAATGTTCCGTTACCTCGCAGAAGGCCGTACACCGTTGGCCTTCAATTGTTCTGCGGGCAAGGATCGTGCAGGAACCGGAGCAGCTCTGCTGTTGTCCCTGCTTGGCGTCCCGCGTGAAACCGTGGTAGCCGATTATGCCCTTTCCGACGACGTCGTGGATTACCGAGCAAAGATACAAGAAGCGGCAGACAGCAATCCGTCTTACGCCGCGCTGGCTCAGTTGCCGTGGGAGACCGTGAAACCGCTGGTCGCTTCCGACCCGGCTTATATCGAAAGCGCTCTCGACGCGCTCGAGAATGAATACGGCTCGGTCGATACCTTCATTGAGCGGAAACTGGGCGTTACCGAAGACATGAAGCGCGCGATCATAAAGAATCTAACCGAAGAGTCCTGAAAGGAAGCCCGAATGTTTCGGTTTGCACAGGAGCGGAGTATCTGAGTGAAGCTTTGTGCTCGACCCTGTTCTTTTCCGCTTATGCAACGTCCGTTTTGAGAAGCCCCTGATTTTCTAGACGCCTTCCGCTTTCAAAATCTGCTGCCGCTCGAACTCGAGTGGCGACAGCATCCCGTAGTTTGCACTTCAAGCAGATTAAACTGTCCCCCTTCGCCATGTGACAGGCCTTCCCTCGTTCATATGCTGGACCTTCACGCGCGGGGGAGGCTGTCGGACACCTCGATCTCGGGCCGCCGTGTTGTGCGCGAACTCACCGCGCTGATCGAACAGCTTGGCAATGGGAAGTGATCGAACCGTTGCGACCGTCCGAGCGGGGCCTTTGGGCGCGGCAAGCAGGTGTCAATCGGCGCTTTCTTAGTGGCATGGCGAACGCAAATACTATCTCTCCAATCTGCCCCGCGACACCCCGATCACGGCTCCGCTGGTGCGATCAAGGCGCGCTGGGTCTGCGAACAAGCGCATCAGCAACTCAAGGAAGAACTTGGCCTCGATCACTTCGAAGGACGATTCTGGACCGGGCTTCACCGCCATGCCTTGATATCGATGATGGCCTACGCCTTCCTGCAATCCCGAAGGCTCGCTCAGGCGGGGCGGAAAAAAGAAACCTCGGCCCTCGTCCCAAAACCACCTTACCCGCAGTGCGCCAGGCCATCTTTGACCGCCTGTCTCGCTCACCGCCGCAGCATTGCCCTCACTGCGGGGGATGTCTCGAACGGTCTGCCCGCAAACTTCTGCCAAAGTAGTGCTAAGAAGCCCACATCTTTTAAGAGCCTTAACCTGCTCCGCGAAAATACCCCCAAAATACCACCGCACCAAATCTGGCTGCATGTGGAAGACCATGGGCGCATGCGGACGCGAATCACCCGCAATCCTCTGCCCTTTTTCGATTTTTGGAGAATGTGGAGGCTGGCGGAAGCCTCCGGATCAAGGAAATGGTAGCGGAGGAGGGACTTGAACCCCCGACACGCGGATTATGATTCCGCTGCTCTAACCGGCTGAGCTACTCCGCCCCAATCGGGCACTGCGGCGTCGATTGGCGCCGTGCAGGCGGCGCATTTAGGGCGGGGATCGCGCGCGGTCAACCGCGGAATGACCACTGTTTTACAAACTCCCACGGTCCACCCCGATATCGGTGCAGCGCCAGTCCGGTAAATGCGAATGGTCGCGGCTCTATCGCCCCCGCCAGTTCGACCTGCAAAGCCCGCGCACGATGCGGGCTGACCTTGTTCTGAATCGTGATGTGCAGACGGGGCACAGCCATGTCCTGCGGCGTCAGCAGGCCATAAAAGCGATCTGCCAGCCTTTCCCTCAGCACCAGCATCGCCGCGCTTTCCAGCCGCAGTGCGGTGCCGCGCCCCAGGTTCATCAATCCGTCGAGACGTGCCAGTGGCGGGGCCGCCTTCGCCTCTTGCGCCAAGGCATCGCGCAGTTCGCTTTCCAGACTGGGCGGCAGCGCGTGGAACAGCGTGACGTGGGCGTTGAGCTGGTTGCGTTCGGGCGGGAAATGCTCGCTGCGGAGCTGATCGGCCCGCGATTGCAGCCATTGCGGCAATTGCGCGGTCACGATCAGCGGAGCGGGCGCGGATGAATCGGGCGGCATCGCTGCACCGCCCCCGTCGTTGCCCGGCGGCGCGATCAGTCCATCTCCCCGCGCTCGCGCCGGATAGCGAACCATTTTTGCACGTTGGCATTGTGCCCTGCCAGCGTTTCGGAAAACCAGTGCCCGCCCTTGCCATTGGCGACCATGTAGAGGGCCTTGGTGTCCGCCGGGTGGAGCACGGCCTCGATACTGGCGCGACCGGGGTTGGTGATCGGCCCCACAGGCAACCCGCGCATGGTATAGGTATTATATCCGTTGACTGCTGCGATCTCACTCTGGCGGATACGGCGGCCCAGCGGCTTGCCCTTGGTTATGGGGTAGATAATCGTCGGGTCGGCCTGCAACGGCATCCCTTCCCGCACGCGGTTGGAATAAAGCCCCGCCACTTGCTTGCGTTCGCTGGCGACGCCGGTTTCCTTTTCGACGATTGCAGCGAGCGTCACCGCCTCTTCGGGTGTTTTGACCACGATATTCTTGCCCCGTTTCGACCATGCTTCGGCCAGAAACGCGTTCATCGCGGTCTGCATCCGCGCCAGCACCCGTGTACGCGGTTCGCCGCGTTCGAAGTTATAGGTATCGGGGAGGACCGATCCCTCTTCCGGCACCGGGATCGGGCCGGTCAGCAGCGGCTCCGCCATCAGGCGTTCGTACACCATGATCGACGGCATCCCTTCGGGGATAGTGACGAATCGCTGGATCACTTCGCCATGCTGGAACTGATCGAGGATTTGCGACGCGCTCGATCCGGCAGGGACGAGAAATTCGCCCGCCTGCACCGGATCGCTGCCGCCGAACACTTTGGCACGCAGCAGGAAGCTGTCGGCCGATGCGATCAGGCCTTTGTCTTCCAGTTCGCGCGCCACTTTGGTCAGCGTGGCGCCATCGGGCACGATGAACGAAGTGTCTTTCGGCACATTCGCCGCACCGTACCACCCGTGCGCGAACCACGCGAAAGCCAGCGCCGCGACGAGCGCCGCCGCCAGCACCAGCTTCTTCACGTCAGTCGACCTTCTTCATGATCAGCGAGGCATTGGTCCCGCCGAACCCGAAGCTGTTGTTCAGCACCGCGTTCACTTCGCGCTTCTTCGCGACGTGGGGCACCAGATCGACGCCTTCGGTCCCTTCGTCGGGATCGTCGAGGTTGAGCGTCGGCGGCACGATCTGATCGCGCATGGCGAGGATGCAGAACACCGCCTCCACCGCACCGGCGCCGCCGAGCAGGTGGCCGATGGCCGATTTCGTGCTGCTCATCGATGCACCGCTCAGATCGTCGCCCAGAACGCGCTTCACCGCGGCCAGTTCGATGGTGTCGGCCATCGTGCTGGTGCCGTGCGCGTTGACATAGTCGATGTCGCCCGCTTCCATCCCGGCCTTACGCAGCGCCATCCGCATGGCGAGTTCGGCACCCTTCCCTTCGGGATGCGGTGCGGTGACGTGATAGGCATCGCCCGACAGGCCATAACCGACCACTTCGGCATAAATCTTCGCGCCGCGCGCCTTGGCGTGTTCATACTCTTCCAGCACGACAACGCCGGCGCCTTCGCCCATCACGAAGCCATCGCGGCCCTTGTCGTAGGGACGACTGGCTTCTGTCGGGCGATCGTTCATGCTCATGTTGAGCGCGCGCGCCTGAGCGAAACCGGCCACACCGAGCGGGTTGATCGTGCCTTCCGAGCCGCCCGCCAGCATGACATCGGCATCGCCATCCTTGATCATCCGCGCGGCATCGCCAATCGAGTGCGCCCCGGTGGAACAGGCGGTAACCACAGCGTGGTTCGGCCCCATCAGGCCGTATTTGATCGACACCTGCCCGCTGATCAGGTTGATCAGACGCCCATGCACGAAGTGCGGGCTGACCCGGCCCGGCCCGCGTTCATGCAGGTTGACCGATTCGATTTCGATCCCCGGCAGGCCGCCGATACCGGAACCGATCGAACAACCGGTGCGGGTTTTCAGATCGTCGTCCATATCGGTGAGTCCGGCATCTTCGAGCGCCTGACCGGCCGCATCGATGCCGTATACGATGAACGGATCCACCTGACGCTGGATCTTGTGATCCACCCGCTTGTCAGGATCGAAGCCGTATTCGTGATCCTTGGGCTTCACTTCGCACGCGATGGTGCATTTCTGCCCTTCGGTATCGAACCGGGTGATCGGACCTGCACCGCTTTTCCCGGCGATGAGGTTTTTCCAGGAAGTTTCCACGTCCCCGCCCAGCGGGGTAACGAGGCCGAGTCCGGTAACGACGACACGACGCATATTGCTCTCCAACAAATACAACAGGCCCGGCCCCACGGCGGGGACGAGCCTGTTTATGCCCCGCCGACTTGCCGTCAGGCGAGCACGGCGGGCAGGACCTTAGCCCTTGTGCTCTTCAATGTACTTGGTCGCGTCGCCGACGGTCGTGATCTTTTCGGCAGCGTCATCAGGGATTTCGACCCCGAATTCTTCTTCGAAAGCCATGACCAGTTCAACGATGTCGAGGCTGTCGGCACCGAGATCGTCAATAAAGCTGGCGTCCTGGGTGACCTTGTCGGCTTCGACGCCGAGGTGTTCGACGACAATTTTCTGCACGCGGTCGGCGGTATCGCTCATAATGGTCCCTCTTCGAACTTGGGGTGTATGGTTGGGTTTCGCCCTAATCAACGGGCGGCGGGCTGGCAAGTCCCGCGCATTGCTATCCGACGGACGGATCAACTGGTTTGTCGGTATTCGACGATTTTTCCTGCTTCGGCGGCTCGATCGTGCGGATATGCACATCGCGCAACTGGCGGGCGGAAACCGCGCTGGGCGCGCCCATCATCAGATCCTGCGCCCGCTGGTTGAGCGGGAAGGCGATCACTTCGCGGATGTTGGGTTCGTCCGCCAGCAGCATCACGATGCGATCGATCCCCGGTGCGGAGCCGCCGTGCGGCGGGGCGCCGAGCTTGAACGCTTCGATCATGCCGGAAAAATTGCTGTCCACGTCCTCACGCGTGTACCCGGCGATTTCGAACGCCTTGTACATGATATCCGGGCGGTGGTTACGGATCGCCCCGCTCGACAGTTCATATCCGTTGCAGACGATGTCGTACTGCCACGCCTTGATATCGAGCGGGTCCTGCGTTTCCAGCGCCTCCATCTCGCCCTGCGGCATCGAGAACGGGTTGTGGCTGAAATCGATCTTTTTCGCTTCTTCGTCGTATTCGAACATCGGGAAATCGACGATCCAGCAGAATTCGAAGCGATCATCGGGGATCAGGCCCAGTTCTTCGCCCACACGGGTACGCGCGGCACCGGCCAGCTTGACCGCGTCGCTCTGCTTGCCCGCGGCGAAGAACAGGCCGTCGTTCTCGCCCAGCCCCAGCTCGGCGTAGATCTTCGCCATGTTGTCCGGACCGTGGTTCTTGGCGATCGGGCCGCCGAATTCGCCGCCCTTGCGCGTGACATAGCCGAGGCCCGCGAACCCTTCCTTGCGCGCCCAGTCGTTCATATCGTCGAAGAACTTGCGGCTTTTCTCATGCGTGCCCGGCGCAGGGATCGCGCGGACCACACCGCCGGTGCCGACGATTTTCTCGAACAGGCCAAAGCCGGACTGCTGGAAATGACCGGACACGTCCGAAATAATCAGCGGGTTACGCAGATCGGGCTTGTCGCTGCCGTATTTCAGCATCGCTTCGGCATAGGGGATGCGCGGGAAGCTGCCAGCGGGCGTTACGCTCTTTCCGCCGGAAAATTCCTCGAACACCCCGGCCAGCACCGGTTCGATGGCGTTGAACACGTCTTCCTGTGTGACGAAGCTCATTTCGAAGTCGAGCTGGTAGAATTCCGGGCTGCGGTCGGCGCGCAGATCTTCGTCGCGGAAACAGGGGGCGATCTGGAAATAGCGGTCGAACCCGGCCACCATCAGCAGCTGTTTGAACATCTGCGGCGCCTGCGGCAGCGCATAGAATGTGCCGGGGTGCAGGCGGCTGGGCACGATATAGTCGCGCGCTCCTTCGGGGCTGGAGGCCGCGAGGATCGGGGTCTGGAATTCAGTGAAGCCCTGATCGATCATCCGGCGGCGCAAGCTGGCGATCACGTTGGAACGCAGCACGATGTTGTTGTGCACCCGTTCGCGCCGCAGATCGACGAAGCGATATTTCAGACGGGTTTCTTCGGGGTAATCTTCCGCCGAATTGACGATCAGCGGCAGATCTTCCGCTGTGCTCTGCACCGTTACAGCGCGGGCGAATACTTCGATTTCGCCGGTCGGCAGGTTGGGATTGGCGGTCCCTTCGGCGCGCGCCTTCACTTCGCCGTCAATGGTAACCACCGATTCCAGCCGCAGCCCGTCGAGAATCGGCAGCGCGGGGCTGTCTTCGTCGGCAACGATCTGCGTCAGGCCATAGTGATCGCGCAGATCCACGAACAGCACCCCGCCATGATCGCGCTTGCGATGGACCCAGCCCGAAAGGCGGACGGTTTCGCCAACATTGCCCTTCGACAGGGCCGCGCAGTTGTGGGTACGATAGGCGTGCATCTAAAATCTTTCCAATTTCGGGGCTATGGCGCTAGGTGCCTCGCGCGTTTTGCGCGGGTTCGCGCTCCTTTAGCAGGAAACGCGCGCGCTAACAGGGCACGGGCGGGCTTTTGTCAAGGCACACTCTGTCCGGTGGGTGGCACTCCGCCCGAACTATGAAATGAAGACAGATGAAAATACATGACCTGATTACCACTACCGAAGCCCTCGCGGATTTGTGCGAAAGGCTGGCGGAAAGCGATTTCGTTACCGTCGATACCGAATTCATGCGCGAGAACACCTACTGGCCCGAACTGTGCCTGGTGCAGATCGCCAATACGGAAGAGGCAGCGGCGATCGATCCGCTGGCCGAAGGGATCGATCTGCAACCGCTGCTCGATCTGATGTGCGACAACGAAGACGTACTGAAGATCTTCCACGCCGGGGGGCAGGATGTGGAAATCATCTACAACCTCACCGGCAAGACCCCGCACCCGATTTTCGATACCCAGATCGCGATGATGGCGATCAGCCAGTCCGAACAGATCGGCTATGCCAATCTGGTGGAAGCATGGCTGGGGATCACTATCGACAAGGGCGCCCGCTTCACCGACTGGAGCCGCCGCCCGTTGACCGAACGGCAGATCGAATATGCCATCGGGGACGTGACGCATCTTTCAAAAATCTTCCCTAAGATACTGAAAAAGCTTATTAAAACGAGTCGCGGATCGTGGCTTGATGCGGAGATGGACAAGCTGGCCGATCCGGCGAACTACGCCAACGATCCCGGCAAGGCATGGCAACGCATCCGCGCGCCCAGCCGCAACGCCACGGTGCTCGGCCGCCTGAAAGACCTCGCCGCATGGCGCGAGGGGGAAGCGCAGCACAAGAATATCCCGCGCGGACGGATCATGCGCGATGAAACACTGGCCGATCTCGCCAGCCATCCGCCCAGGAAGCAAGCCGATCTCGTCAAAGTGCGCGGCCTGTCAAATGCCTGGAAAGACAACGATATAGGCAAACGCCTGATGAAAGTGCTCGAAGCGGCCGAACCGCTCGGCAAAGACGAGATGCCCGACAAGCCCAAGCGCGGCGCACCGCTGGGCAAGGAAGGCGCGCTGGTGGCCGATCTGCTCAAGCTGCTGCTCAAAATCCGCAGCCGCGAAATCGACGTGGCCAGCCGCCTGCTGACCCGCAGCGACGAGATGGAGGCACTGGCCGCAGGTGTGCGCGATCTGCCGATCCTGAAAGGCTGGCGATACGAAGTGTTCGGCCGCGAAGCGCTCGATCTGGTGGAAGGCAAGCTGGCCTTCGCAGTCGAAAGCGGTCGCCTGAAAATGACCCATATCGACGATGCAAAGCCGGGCGATGAAGCGACCGAATCCGACAACGCGGGCACCGCGGCTATTGCAAATGCTGCGGACGATGCAGGCGATGCGGCGATGGAGGCTGAATAGTTGACCGGCCCTGAGGAATGGGCCAGACTTTTCACCGATGGACACGCAAACTGTGATTTCGCGGTTACGCAAAAACAAGCGCCAGTTGCGCGCTGCAGGCTTGCGCGAAATTTCCCTGTTCGGGTCCACTGCCACAGGGAAACAATCAGATACCTCCGATGTCGATCTGGCGGTCAGGCTGGACGATGTCGCAAATCTGGACCTGTTTCGCTTCGCCGCGCTAACCGAGAAAGTCCGTCATTTGCTCGGCACACCGGTGGATATAGTGGTCGAACCGGCCCGTAACCCGCGTATCCAGGAGCAGATCAATCGGGACCGGCTCCGTGTCTTCTGAACGGGAGGCACTTCGCCTCCAGGATATCATCGATAATATCGACCGCATATCGAACCACATCAGCGGCATGGGCAACGCGCTGCGGCATGATTACGATTCCATCGATCTCAGGATAATCTGGAATACCGCAGCGCAAACCCTGCCGGCATTGCGCGCAGATTGCTGCCGTGCGCTGACGCTACCTGATGAATAAGCTCTGGTAACAGCAGAAAACGGCCCAGCACATGTCCACTTATCTCCCCACGATCAAACAGCTGCAATACCTCGTCGCGTTGCACGAACATGGCCATTTCGGCCACGCGGCGGAGGCCAGCTTCGTTTCGCAATCGACTCTGTCCGCCGGGATTCGCGAGCTGGAATCGCTGCTCGGCGTAACACTGGTCGAACGCAGCCGGCGCGTAGTGCGGTTCACGCCGCTGGGCGAACGGGTGGTGGCCAAGGCGCACCGCCTGCTGCGCGAAGCGGAAGAGCTGAGCGATCTGGTATTGGCCAGCGGGAAGCCGTTGTCGGGCGAACTCCGTATGAGCGTGATCCCGACGATTGCGCCTTTCATGCTGCCGCGCATCCTGCCGCGCCTGCGGAAGGATCGCCCCGGCCTTAAACTGTTCCTGCGCGAAGAAACCACCGACCATGCGCTGGAAAGTCTGCACCACGGGCGGGCGGACTGCGTATTGATGGCTCTGCCGTTTGCAACCGGCGAAGTCGAAAGCGAGCATATCGCGACCGACCGGCTGTTCGTGGCTTTCCCCAAAAACGACCCGCGCGATCCGCCCGATCAGGTGCCGCCCTCGATGATCGACGAAGGGCGCCTGCTGATGCTGGAGGATGGCCACTGCCTGAAAGATCACGCGCTGGCCGCCTGCAATCGCCCCGAATTGCGCGCCAGTGCGACGATGATCGGCACCAGCCTGCATACCCTGGTGCAAATGGTCGACAACGGGCTGGGCCTGACGATGTTGCCCGAAATGGCCATCGATGCGGGCATCCTGCACGATACCGAAGTTGTCGCCCGCCCGTTGAAGGGCAAGACACCGGGCCGCGAAATCGCGCTGATCTGGCGCAAGAACTCCCCACGCGGGGACGAATTCCGCCTGCTCGCGGACGAACTGCGCGCGGGGTAGGTTTCGCCTCGCCGTGTGTGTGGTGCCACAGGAAGCTGGACCCCGGATCAAGTCCGGGGTGACGATGAGGTTGGGTGGCGCTCTGGCACGCCGACGAGGTGCGCCGTTCAGGCGAGCGCGCAGGTCCGCACCCTCCTGCCACGCCAACACCGCCCGCTATGCCCCCGTACCACTCCACCACGGCAGCGCCATACGCCCGCATCACCTCACGCCGTCGCCCCGGACCTGATCCGGGGCCCCGCTGTTCTTCCGCGCTGCGCTTAGGGGAGCCGGCCCCCGGCAGAGGCACCGGGGTGACGATGGGGAATGGTACGCTCTGGCAGGCGGATGGGGCACGGGGATCGGGCGAACGCGCAGGTCCGCCCCCTCCTGCCTCACAAGCACCGCACGGTATGCCACCACACCACTCCATCACGGCAGCGCCATACGCCCGCATCACCTCACACCGTCGCCCCGGACCTGATCCGGGGCCCCGCTGTTCTTCCGCGCTACGCTTAGGGGAGCTGGACCCCGGCAGAGGCACCGGGGTGACGATGCAACTTGGCGCGCCCTGGCAGGCGAGCGACGCACAGCACTCACCCCACCCGCGATTGCTGCTGTCCTACACCGAACCGATCGGGCATTCAGGGCTAATGCACCGCATTGCCGCCTGCCAGACCGCTGAATCATGGGTGTTTTGCCCATGCATTCCGGCAGGGGACTTTTTTGCCTCAGGACAGTGTAACATGCGGTCCATGTCTCACCGGGCGATGCCGCAAAACAGGCCGCAAAGCAGGCCGGTTGCCGCCTGTCAGAGCCAGCCTTGCGCGCGATACCAGCGGGCGGTTGCCGCCAGCCCGGCAGCGGTGGCGATATGCGGTTGCCACACCGATTGCGGAACATGGAACGCGGGCCGCGCCACCCAGTCGGGGTGTGTCATGTATCCCACCCGATCGGCCGTCAGCCGCGCCCCGGCCCCGCGCACCAGCCGGTCGATCCGCGCACCGAGCGACAGGATCGCTTTCGGCAGCGACAGCACCAGCGGGCGCTTGCCCACCGCTTCACCGATCAGCAGTGCCATTTCCACATGAGTGAGGCCGCCCGGATGCCCGTCGTCGGGCTCGAACAGCTTGCCGCTGACCGCTTCGCCACCGGGAATCAGCGCCACCAGCAGCGCAGCGAGATCGTCGACATGGATCATCGACACGCGACCGGGCGGCGGGACCGGCACAACGCCGAGCTTTGCCGCGCGAAACAGTTCGAACATGTCGCGATCGCGCGGGCCATACACCGCCGGGGGACGCACTACGGTCCAGTCGAAATCGCTCTCCATCACCAGCCGTTCGGCGCGTTCCTTCGACGCGCCATAGACCGAAAGCTGCGGCTCCCGCGCGGACAGCGATGATACGCAGACGAAGCGCGGCACGCCCGCCGTCGCCGCGGCCGCCAGCAGGTTGCGCGTGCCATCGACATTGGCGACTTCGAATGCAGCGGTATCGGGCGCGTTGGTCAGACCCGCCACGTGGATCACAACACCGGCCCCGGCGACCAGTTGCGCCAGCGCGTCATGGTTGCTCAGACCGCCCTGCACCCATTCAACATCACCGCGATCATCGGGAATAGTGCGGGCCAGCGCGCGCACCGGCACCCCTCGGGCAGCCAGCACCTGCCGTGTCGCCTGTCCGACAAAGCCTGTCCCGCCAGTCAGCGCGACGAGCGGCGGCTGGGTCACAGCAGAACCATATGATCGCGGTGAACCACCGCTGCGCGCGGGGTGTAGCCGAGCAGTTCGGCCTGTTCGGCCCCCTTGCGCCCGGCAATCTTGCGCGATTCGTCGGCGTCGTATTCGGCCAGCCCCTGCGCGATGGGCGAACCGTCGACGGAGGCAATCGTGACCACGTCGCCGCGTTTGAACGCGCCATCGACATTGGTGACCCCGGCGGCCAGCAAGCTGGCGCCTTTGCCCAGCGCCGCCTTCGCCCCGTCATCGACCGTCAGCGTGCCCTTGATCGCGATCCGGCCACCCAGCCACGCCTTGCGCCCGGCATCGTTGCGGCGCGGGGCGAACACGCTGGCCCGGTCCGAATGGAGTGCACACGACAGCGGCTGTTCGTGCAGCCCGTTGACGATCGCCAGCGCGATCCCGGCGCGGGTAGCAATCTCCGCCGCCTGAATCTTCGACGTCATCCCGCCAGAGCCCATGCCCGACGCCGAACCGCCGTCGGCCATCGCGCGGATACGCGAATCGATCTTCTGGATCAGGGGGATAAGCTGCGCCCCCTCTTCCTTCGGATTGCGGTCGTACAGGCCGTCCACATCGCTCAGCAACACGATGGCATCGGCCAGCGCCGCCTGTGCCACGCGCGCACCCAGACGGTCGTTATCGCCGAAGCGGATGCCCCATGTGGCAACCGAGTCGTTCTCGTTGACCACGGGCACAGCCCCGCATTCCAGCAGATGAACCAATGTGGCCGAGGCATTGAGATACCGCCGCCGATCCTCCAGATCATCCAGCGTGACCAGCATCTGGGCGGCGGCAATGTCGTTCTGCCCCAACAGTTCGGCCCAGAGGCCCGACAGTTCGATCTGCCCCACCGCCGCCGCAGCCTGCGCGTCGGCCAGACTGGCGCGGCCGCCCTTCTCCAGACCCAGCCGCGCCGCGCCCAGCGCAATCGCGCCGGAGCTGACCACGGCCACCTGCTGCCCGTTGGAACGTGCCGTGGCGATCTCTTCCACAAGACTCGACAGCCATTCGCGCCGGACCAAACCATCTTTGCCGACAAGCAGGGCGGAACCCACCTTGATGACAAGGCGGGGGCAGGCGACGGGATCGAACAGATCGGAAAGAGTGGAAACAGTCATGCGCGGGCATGTAGCGAAGGATCGCGCGCGCGTCACCCGGTCACACGAAGTACCTCAGATCGGGGACCATTCTGGCAGGCCGTCACCCTCCTCGTCATCGCTCCGTTCGACCTCGACACCTTTGGTTTCGGTCGCGGTTCGTTCGGGGAGATAGGCCAGCAGTGCATCCATCAGTTCGCTCACGCCCTGACCGGTGGCGCCGGATATCGCGAACACTTTGTCCGCCCCGGCGGCGCGCAGTTCGGCGGCGAAACCTTCCACCAGTTCGGCATCGGCCAGATCGACCTTGTTCAGCACGATCAGGCGCGGTTTCTCGCCCAGCCCTTCGCCGTATGCCTCCAGTTCCGCGACGACGGTCTGCATCGCTTCTGCCGGGTCTTCGCCAGAGATATCGACCAGATGGATCAACGCGCGGCAGCGTTCGATATGGCCCAGAAACCGGTCTCCAATCCCCGCTCCATCCGCAGCCCCTTCGATCAGGCCGGGGATATCCGCCAGCACGAATTCGCGCCCCTTGTGCCGCACCACGCCCAGTTTCGGCACCAGCGTAGTGAACGCATAATGGCCGACCTTGGCCTGCGCGTTCGACACCTGATTGATGAACGTGCTCTTGCCCGCATTGGGCAGGCCGACCAGCCCGACATCGGCCAGCAGTTTCAGCCGCAGCCAGACCCACATTTCCTGCGCGGGTTCGCCCGGCTGATGCTGACGCGGGGCGCGGTTGGTGCTGGTCTTGTAACTGGCGTTGCCACGGCCGCCCATCCCGCCTTCGAGGATGACGAGCCGCTGGCCCACTTCGGTGAAATCGGCAATCACCTCTTCGCGATCTTCCGACAGGACTTGCGTGCCGACCGGCACCTGAATCACCAGATCGGGCGCGCTGGCGCCGGTGCGGTCCTTGCCCATGCCGTGGGCGCCGCGCTGCGCCTTGAAATGCTGAGAATAACGGAAATCGATCAGCGTGTTCAGCCCCGCGACCGCTTCGAACACCACGTCGCCGCCGCGGCCGCCGTTGCCGCCATCCGGCCCGCCATATTCGATGTACTTCTCGCGCCGGAAACTGACCGCACCCGGCCCGCCCGCGCCGGAACGGAGATAAATCTTGGCCTGATCGAGAAAATGCATGGTTGGTCTATAGCCTCAAACACCGGATGGCGCATCAATGGACAGCAAACGCGGTCCGTAGCACCGAAGGTGCGAGGAAATCGCATACGCAATTGCGTGCACGGAAAGCAAAGACGAACTGGTGGAGCCGAGGGGGATCGAACCCCTGACCTCGTCATTGCGAACGACGCGCTCTCCCATCTGAGCTACGGCCCCGTTCCAGTCCCTCTGTCACACAGTGCCCGGTGGATGTGTCCGGGACTATGCCGAAGAGCGCGCCCCTTAGCGAAAGCGGCGCGCCCTGCAAAGATCAAATCCTCCCGCTCAGCCTTCTCCGCCCGAGCTGTTGCCCGGTGGGGTCGTCTGCGGCAAGGTGATTGTCGGCACCGGGGTGGCGGTCGTATTCGACGCTGGCGGGAGCGTCAGGGTCGGTGCCGGGGGTGCGGCGGTTTCGCTCGCCACTGTGGGGAGAGTAATGGTGGGCACTGCCGTCTCTTCCGAAGAATCCGCCGATGTTGCCACGGTCACATCGGACGTCACGCTCCCCATTGGAGCGGTAGTCGCCGGGACTGCCACAGCACCGGCCGCAGGAACTCCGGCACCCGGAGCGGGAGAAGCGACCGTGGCGGTATTCGTCACACCGGCGTTCATCGGATTATCGATCGCAACGTTGTTGCCATACGTCGCCAGCAGCGTACCGGTCGCTGGCTGCACACCGTATTCGGAATCCCAGGCGGCCAGATTGGTGCGATAATCTTCGTATGAACGGAAGAAATCTTCGAACACCGAATTGAGCAACGGCAATGTCCGCAGCGAGAACGCCTCCAGATCGGCAGAGCTCACCGCCATCGCTTCCGGCGATACGGCCAGTGCGGCGTCGCAGAAGTTCTTGCGCGCGGGCGGCATTGAATAGAAGTTATAGACCTGCGTCATGTACGTGTCGAAATGGTCGCGATATTCCTTGCCGAACTTCTCGCGATATTCCTTCATGAGCGCATCGTTGGTCTTCCGAAGCACACGACTGTCGGTGGAAAGCAGCGCCTTATACGCTTCCAGCACAGGCTGGTATTCCGGTTCGAGGCAGTTCAGCGCCGCAACGTTAAGCGCGGAGCGCATATTCCACACCGTCTGCGCTGTACTGATCCCGTAATTGACCGTGCGCCGCTTCCCGTCGAAACCAACCGGCGGAATGGTCATATTCAAGCTGGCACCGAGCGGAGGTGTCGGGCGCGGAGGAATGACCTTGGGTGGCGGAGGTGGCGGAGGCGGAGGTGGCGGAGGCGGAGGCGGAGTGGCACAAGCGCCCAGCACAGCAAGCCCGGTGGCCATTGCCATCATCCGAATACGAGAAGTCGAAAACTGGAACATGCGGCGCGGCCCTCCTCTGCCCGCATCAAATCTATAGCACCCACAGCATTGCGGGCGGATGAAGCAGGAACTGTAGACCTCTATCGCAACAATGAAAATGCCCGAGGCGCAGTGAGCGTCCCGGGCACGATGAATCGAATCATCTTTGCGGCGAAACGAGTCCGCCTCAGCTCCGGCTGTTACCCATGAAACGGAGCAGGAACAGGAACATGTTGATGAAGTCGAGGTACAGCGTCAGCGCGCCGAGAACGATCGCCTTACCCGCCCATTCGGTGCCGCGAAGCTGGGCATACTGTTCTTTCAGCTTCTGCGTGTCGTAAGCCGTCAGGCCTGCGAAAATCAGCACGCCGATGAAGCTGATGGCATACATCAGCGGGGCGGAACCGACGAACATGTTGATCACACTCGCCACGATCAGGCCGATCACGCCCATGAGCAGGAATTTGCCCATCGCGCTCAGATCCTTGTCGGTCGTGTAACCCCACAGGCTAAGCCCTGCGAAGGCTGCTGCGGTCGCGAAGAATGTCACCGCGATCGATCCGCCGGTGTAGATCAGGAAGATCGTCGACAGCGACAGCCCCATCAGGAACGCAAAGCCCCAGTACATCGCCTGAAGCGTGGTCTTGCTGAACTTGTTCGCGCCGAAGCTCATCGCAAACACGATCGCCAGCGGCGCCAGCGCCACGATCCAGCGCATCGGGCCGGTTGCGAAAGTCAGGGCAAGGCCCGAATTCGCCGTCAGCAACGCGACGATACCGGTCAGCAGCACGCCCGAAGTCATGTAGTTGTAGATCGACAGCATGTGCCGACGAAGGCCCTCGTCGAAAACGACCGCGCCACCGGCGCGCGGGACCGAGCCGAAGCCCGGCTGCGTCGTGCGAGGTTCATTCCAATTGGCCATTTTAAACCATCTCCTCTGGCCCGCCGCACAGATGGGCGGGCTTCAGGGCAAATATCGATGGTCAGCGCGCATTTTTCAAGGAAAACCGGTCGAGAATCGACAAATCGGCATTAACCCTCGTCGCGGGCAGCGGCCGCCATCTCCCGCCCTCTGTCGCGAGCAGCGCGCAGTGTTTCGGTTAACAACCGCGCCAGTGCATCGTCTTCGTCGAGCACGTCGAGCCCTTTCTGCGTCATCCCGCCGGGGCTGGCGACCCGCCGCGCAAGGTCGGCCGGCGAATCGGGTGATCGCGCCGCGAGCGCCGCTGCCCCTTCGACCATCTGCATCGCCAACCGTTGCGCCTGTTCGTGTTCGAGACCGAGGCGCGTCGCCCCCGCCGCCAGCGCATCGATGAAGCGATAGACGAACCCAGGCCCCGATCCTGCCAGCGCCGTCACCAGATCGAACTGCGCCTCTTCCGCCAGCCATTCGGCGCTGCCCAGCATAGCGGCCATGTCCGTCACCGTTTGGCGCGCGGCATCGTCCAGCCCCTGAGCGATCAGCGCATTTGGCGACTTACGCAGTGCCACCGCGAGGTTCGGCATCAGGCGAACAACGCCGCGTGCGCGCGGGAACCGGCGCGCCAGACTGGCCAGCTCGACCCCCGCCAGAATCGAAATGACCACAGTGCCCGGCCCGACAACCCGTTCCAGACCATCCGCGACATCGCCCAGTTTCTGCGGCTTTACACCCACGATCACGGCATCGAACGGCTCGCCATCGGGCCAGTCGTTGATGATCGCCATCCCCGCAGGCGCTTCGGTGCGCGTGGGGTGATAGATCGTGAAAGTCGCGGCGGGCACACCTGCGGCCAGCCAGCCTTCGGCCATCGCCCCGGCCATGTTACCGAACCCGACGATGAGAATGTTTTGGAAGTGTGTCATGGCGGCCATGTAGGAGCCGCGCGCGCCCACGGCTACCCCCGCCGGCCCGATCTCACCTGCTCGGCAGACCGGTTCACGCCTCTCCGGCAGCATCCACCATCGCGCTGTCCAGTGCATCGCGCGGCGATTTGTCGCCCCACAGCACGAACTGGAAAGCGGGATAGAACCGGTCGCATTCATCGACCGCGTTTTCGATCAGGCCCTGCGCCTGGCTCAGGCTCAGCAGCCCTTCGTCGCCCAGCAGCAGCCCGTGGCGATAGACCAGCATCCCGCCTTGCGACCAGACATCGAAATGCCCCAGCCACAGCTGTTCGTTGACCAGCGCCAGCAATTCATACGCCGGTTTGCGCTTCCCCTCTGCCACGCGGATATCGGGCAGGCACAGCAATTGCAGCACGTTGTCGGCCGTGCGCCAAATCGCGCGCACCTGATAATTCGCCCAGCTACCCTGAATTTCGCCGGAAATTTCATCGGGCGAGATAATTTCATGCGGCCACTGGCGGGCATCGAACAATGCGGCCAGCATATCGATCGGTGCCGCGTCATCGACTGCGCGGAAGGTTTCCTGAACGGCTCTCATCGGGCGATTGCTCTTGGCGACTTCATGACGCCATAGGTGGCCGATCCGCCCCTTTCCCCGCAATCGCGACCGATGCGGATGCTGGGGAGAACTCGACAACCCTGTTCATAGCTTGTGCAAAACCGGTGGAAGAGACCGGTCGCAGCTACTTGAGCGGAGAAACCTTCTCACCCTTTTCGCTGGTGAAGCGGAAACTGTCGATCCCCAAAGCCTTGAGATCGGCAATCGCCGCATCGGCCTCTTTATTCGAAGCGAACGGACCAGTGACCAGGCGCCGCGATTGCCCCCACTCCACAGTGAAGGCATCGCGTTTGGCCAGAACCTTGGGCGCTTTCTTGCCAAACCGGCGCCAGTCGAATGCCAGTGCTTTCAAGTCCTTGCCAGTCGCGACCTGCACCCAGATGCGGCTTGGCTCCGGTGGAGGCGGCGGCGGAGGGGGTGGCGCGGGCGGCGGCGGCGGTGGTGGCGGCAACTCGCGCTTGATCTTGATCGCGGTGATATCGACAGCGCCCGTTGCCGCCTGAGATGGCGCCTCCGGCAAAGTCAGTTCCGCAAATGCATCGGCCACGGATGGCGGCGGCGGTGGCGGAAGGGGTTGCACGATCGGGCGCGATTCCTGCGGCAGCGCCAATGGCGGCGACGGAGGCGGTGGCGGAGTCGATCCGGTGAAAGGCTGCACTGCCGAAGCGTTCGACACCGGGGTCGCATTGCGCGGCGCAGGTGTGATCGTGACCGGGGCAGGCGTGGGCGTGGGCGTGGGCGTCTGCGCTTGCGCCTGTCGCACACTATCGAGCTGGCTGGCGGGCTGGTTTGCCACTGTCGCCAGATCGAAGCCCGGCTTAGGGTTGCCCGATACCGGCGGCAGCTCCACCGAACCCGAAGCCTGAGGCGTCGAGGCTGGTGGCGGAGGAGGTGGCGGAGGAGCCGCACGTTTCATCGTTGCCCCCTCCAGCGATGGTCGGGAACGACGGATGCCTCGGTCCTGCTCGCGCGCCAGACGCCGCGCCTCTGCCGGGGTCAGTTTGGTCGGCTGCGCTGCCTTACTGGCGGGTTGTTCGGTCTTGCTGCGCGGACCCAATGGCTGTCCGGCGGGTGCCAGCCGTGAATCGACCGATCCCGCCGCACTTGCCACCTTCGGCTGGCTGGCCGGGGGCGAATACTGCGCGAAGCGCGGATCGTCGCGGCCGATCTGCGCCGCACGGGGGAACTTGCCCAGATTGGCCGCTGCCGCCTGCTGCGCCCGTGTGAGGCGCGGCATATAATCGAGATAGGGCAACATTTGCGCCGCCAGATCGCGCGGCATCACTGCCTCCGCGATCGACTTCGCTTCATCCTTGCGCCCAAGGATCGCCAGCCCCATTGCCCGCACGCGATAGGCCCCGAAATCACGCTTTTGCAGCAAGGGCAGCAGGGTTTTCTCGAACCCGTCCTTATCGCCCGATATGGCCAGGCTCAGCGCAAGACGGCGGATCGTGTCATCGTCGGCCCGGCGCGAGAGAGCCAGACGATACTGCGCCTGCGCCGAGGCGTTATCGCCCACCAGATCGTAAGCCAGCCCGCGATCGCTCGCCACCGAAACGGGATCGACCCCGGCGGATACCGCCTGATCGAACTGGGTAATCGCATCGAGCGGGCGGTCCGAACGAAGAGCGGCTGTCGCCAGCCCCGCCTTCACCCGCGCATCGCCGGGACGCAACTCATCGGCCCGGCCGAAGAAACCAACCGCCGCGTCGATATCGTCCAGTTCCAGCGATGCATTGCCCGCATCTATCAGCGCGTTGAAATCGCTGCCATTGCGCGCCAGCCGGGCGAGCGCATCGGTCAGATCGCCTGTCGCCGCCGGGGGCAGCGGCTGAACGACCGCGTGGCTTTGCGCCGCTGCCGGAGCCGATGCCAGCGCGAGCGGCAACAGCGCCGCCATAGACGCGGATACGCGGGCGAAGGCAGGCTTTCGGCGTTGTACCATCGGAGGGTTCATGGCCCGACGCAGCTTAACCACCGCGTAACGGGCCATTGTGTCTCCCTTACTGGTTGTTCTGACGGCCGAGGAAACGGGGAATCGAGAGCGATCCCGAATCTGTATCGTCGTCATCGTCCTCGGCATCGCGCGATCCTGCCGCGGGGCCGGAACCGCGCGAAAGGTTGGCCATCCGTTCGAACAGAGTGCTGCCACCTGTCTTTGCACCTCCGGTGCCGGCACCAGCACCGCCGGGAGCCGCGCCGCCACGGCTGGCAGGCGGCGCAGCGCCACCGGCCCCACCATCGGCACCACCGGACAGCAGACCGCGACGGCGGTTATCTTCGGGCGGAGTGACCGGCGCATCGCGCTCGACCAGTCGGTCGGCATCGAGCAGCAGTTCGTCCTGTGCGGGGGCCGGTGCAGCATGGGAACCGCCACTGGCAGCGGGCGGCGGCGGGCCTGGTTCTTCCGCCATCGCATTCCGCAGGCCGGCGAGCGGATCGACGATGTCATCCACATCGTCCTGATACTCTTCGTCGTCCTGCGCCATTCCACCAAGATCGAGCGGCTCTGCTTCCGGCTCAGGCGCGGGCTGAGGGGGAGTGGCTGCGACGGGTGCCGGTGCAGGAACGGGCTCTGGCGCCGGGGCGACGTTGTCTTCCGGCAGATCGAGCACGGGCCGCTTGGGCGGGCGGGCGCCGCCGAGCGAGAACGAACGGTTTTCGTCCGCGCGGCTGACCTGACCGCCTTCGATCCCGGTCGCGACGACCGAAACGCGGATCTTGCCATCGAGATCGGGGTTGAACGCCGATCCCCAGATGATGTTCGCGTCTTCGTCCACCAGCTCGCGGATATGGTTCGCGGCTTCATCGACTTCGAGCAGCTTCATGTCCTCACCGCCGATGATCGAAATGATCACGCCCTTGGCACCCGCCATGCTGACACCGTCGAGCAGCGGGTTGGCGATGGCGCGTTCGGCCGCTTCCAGCGCGCGGTTTTCACCTTCGCCTTCGCCGGTGCCCATCATCGCCTTGCCCATTTCCTCCATCACCGAACGCACGTCGGCAAAGTCGAGGTTGATGAGGCCCGGCATCACCATCAGGTCGGTGATCGAGCGGACGCCCTGCTGCAGCACTTCGTCGGCAAGCTGGAACGCCTCTTTAAAGGTGGTTTCCGCCTTGGCGATCAGGAACAGGTTCTGGTTAGGGATGACGATCAGGGTATCGACATGCTTCTGCAGTTCTTCGATCCCGGCATCGGCGGCGCGCATCCGGCGCGTTCCTTCGAACAGGAACGGCTTGGTCACCACACCGACGGTCAGCACACCTTTGCGCCGCGCGGCTTCCGCGATCACGGGCGCAGCGCCGGTGCCGGTGCCGCCGCCCATGCCCGCGGCGATGAAGCACATGTTCACGCCTTCGAGCGCATCCTCGATTTCGGCCACGGTTTCTTCCGCCGCCGCCTTGCCCACTTCGGGGCGCGCGCCTGCACCCAGCCCGCCGGTGATTTCCGGCCCAAGCTGAATGCGCGTCTGCGCGCCGGACGATGCCAGAACCTGTGCGTCGGTATTGGCGACGATGAAATCGACACCTTCGATTTCAGCGGCGATCATGTTGGCGATGGCGTTGCCGCCTGCCCCGCCGACACCGATCACAGTGATTTTGGGACGCAGATCGTCGGTTGCAGGGGGGCCGATATTGATGCTCATTTCATTTCCCTCCAAGGGGCGGGCAGTCGTTGCAGTTATTGGTTCGAATTTGGCACAAAGCGATTCAGGCGTGCATCCCGTAGGGCACCTTATCCACAGCGCTTAACGAGTTAGTGACCATTATTCATGCGATAATTGACCATTTACCACATGTTGCTCCTTTAAAAGTACTCTTTCACCGCACGAATGACACGCTGCACCACAGCAAGCCCGGAATAGCTGCTGCTGATCTGGTAAGAAGAACCCACCGAACGGATGTCCACCGGGTCTTCCGAGGCATAGAGGCACAGTCCGGCAAGCGTGGAAAAACCCGGGGTGGCATTCGCTTCGCCCAGCCCGCGCAGAGCGGGCGGCTTGCCCACCCGCACCGGACGGCCGAGCGCGCTTTGCATATATTCCGCAATGCCCGCCAGTTCGGCACCGCCGCCGGTCACCACGACCTGGCCGCCTTTCGCACCGGCAAAGCCCATTTCCTTCAACGCCTGATTGATCTGCGCGGTTAACTGGCCGAGCTGCCCGGTGATAACCGATACCAGTTCGGCGCGCGGGATCGTGTTGCGATCGTCCGCACCGGGCACTGGCGGTGCAGTGCCATCATCTTCGCCCGGCCCGTTAACCGGGATCATATCCTTGTAATCGGCGGGCGAGGCGATGGCAGAGCCATAGCGGCACTTGAGCCGCTGCGCCTGAAACCGGCGGATGCCGAATGCGCTGGCGATGGTATCGGTGATGTCGCACGATCCGAAGGGGATCGCGGTCAGCCCGATCAGCATACCCCCGGCATAGAGCGCCACGTTCGTCACATCGCCGCCGATTTCGATCAGCGCGGTGCCCAGCTCCCGCTCTTCCGGGCTGAGACATGCATAGCCTGCGGCAACCGGGGCGGCCACTACACTGTGCACTTCAAGATGCGCGTTCTGCACCGCTTCGATCAGATTGCGGATCGGCGCGCCATCGGCCAGCATCACGTGAATATCGACGCCCAGCCGCTCTGCATGAAGCCCGCGCGGATTGGCGACACCGTGCACCCCGTCCAGCGTATAATGCGCCGGCTGCGCGTGCAGCACACGGCGCGCATCGAACTGGATCGAATCCCGTGCCGCCACCAGCAGGTGTTCGATATCGTCTTCTTCGACGCGGCGCCCGCCGATATCGATTTCCACTTTCGCCACCCGGCTGCCAAGCCCGGCGCCCGAGCAACCGACCCACACGCTTTCGATATTGGTTCCGGCGTTCTTTTCCGCCCGCTCCACCGCATCGCGAATGGCATATGTCGCGGCGGCCATATCGGTGACATAGCCGCGCTTGATCCCCTGACTGGCGCGATGGCCCGAACCGAGAACGATCATTTCCCCGGTTTCGGACTGCCCCATAATCATCGCGGAAATGCGGAACGATCCGACATTGACCGCGCCGAACAGCTTGCTGATCCGCGGCAGGCCCATCATTCGCCTCCCTTGGTATCGAGCGAGACATCGCCGGTGCGGCCCGGCACCCGCATGTAAATCCGTTCGGGCACGCGCATGTCGAACGTCGCGACTTTTCCGCCGAGCAGGCGGTTCACACCGTCAAGTCGGGCGAAAGCGACCAGCGCACCCGCGCTTTCGTCCTCGCCATGCGGCAGAGCCAGCACCTGATCGGTCTTGAATGTCAGATTCCACCGGCGATTGCCGATCCATTCCGCCGCCGCCACCTGCGGCTTGATCGCGGGCGCGGTGTCGAGCAGCTTGCCCAGCGCAGCAACCTGTTTCGCGGCACCGGGGCCGGATACCTGCAACATACCCTTGGCATTGGCAGGCTTAATCGGTTCCAGTTCGTGCCCGGTATTATCGATCAGCACCAGCCGACCCGGCTTCTTGAGCACCGCCACCGGCACCCGTTCGACAATGTCGATCCGCAGCGTTTCGGGCAGCTGGCGGCTGACCCGTGCATCGGCCACCCACGGCAGTTCGAGCATTTCCTGACGCAGCGCCGCCAGATCGACCAGCGGCATCGGCCGGTCACGCTCACCCAGCGCGCGTTCGTACACCTTCAGTTCGTTCATCCGCTTCACACCGGTAACGGTCACCCGGCGCACTTCGAACCCGGCATCGGAAGCGACCGATGCGATCTGCGCCTGCGCCAGCGCGGGCACCCCGGCCAGACTGGCGACGAACCATGCCAAAGCAACCACCCCGCCCAGAATGATCGCCAGGAACACGCGGTGAAGCTGTTCCTCGGTAAAGGGCAGCACAGCGACCGCCGCATCCATGAAGCCAGTGGTTTTCGCTTTCGCCTTGCGGGCGGTGTTGGCGCGGCTGCGCGCGGCGGCGGCGCGGCGTACACCCTGCCCCTTGCGCGCGATCTTCTCAGCCATCGGCGGTTCCCCCTTCGCCCGATGAATCGCGGCCCCGCATCGCTTCGACCACGATTGCTTCGACCAGATCTTCGTAGCTCATCCCGCAATAGCGCGCCTGTTCGGGCACGAGACTGAGCGGAGTCATACCCGGCTGAGTATTGGTTTCCAGCACGAACAGGCCCGCTTCGCCGCGTTCGTCGTCCCAGCGGAAATCGGTGCGGCTGCATCCCTTGCAACCCAATACCTGATGCGCTTTTACCGCATAGGCCATGCACAGCTCCGCAATGTCAGCGGGGATCTGCGCGGGGCAGACATGCTGCGTCAGGCCATCGGTGTACTTGGCATCGAAATCGTAGAACCCCGACTTGGGCACCAGTTCGGTCACGGTCAGCGCGCGCGGCCCTTCCGGCCCGTCGATCACTGCAGTGGTCAGTTCGCGCCCGCGAATATAGGGTTCGGCCAGCAGGCGGTCGAATTCCTGCCACGGCCCCTGCACATCGCGGCTGATGGGATTGCCGTAATTGCTTTCGTCGCTGACGATCGCCACCCCGACAGAGCTGCCTTCGTTGACCGGTTTCAGCACATAGGGCCGCGCCAGCGGATCGGCGCGGTAGAGTTCCTCGCAGGCGACAATCCGCCCACCCGGCATCGGTATGCCGTGCGGCACCAGCGCCTGTTTGGTCAGTTCCTTGTCAATGGCGATCACCGATGTCGCCAGCCCCGAATGGGTATAGGGAATACCCATCAGATCGAGCATACCCTGCACTGTGCCGTCTTCCCCCGGCACGCCATGCAGCGCATTGAACACGACATCGGGCGCCGCCTCGGCAATGCGCGCGGCGACCTGCCGGTCCATATCGATCCGCGTCACGCGATGGCCGCGCGATTCCAGCGCCTTGGCCACGCCTTCCCCGCTCATCAGCGATACCGGGCGTTCGTTGGCCCAACCGCCCATCAGCACCGCGACATGATATTTGCGTTCCATGTTCATGGCCGACCCACCCGCTGAATTTCCCATTCCAGCGTAATGCCGGTTTCCGCATACACCTTGCGCCGCACGTCTTCGCCCAGCCCTTCGATATCGGCGCTGGTGGCATTGCCGGTGTTGATCAGGAAATTGGTGTGCTTCTCGCTCACTTGCGCGCCGCCCTTCGTCATCCCGCGACAGCCCGCAGCATCGACCAGTTGCCAGGCCTTCTCGCCCGGCGGGTTCTTGAACGTCGATCCGCCGGTCTTGGTCCGCAACGGTTGCGACTGTTCGCGGGCATTGGCGATGCGATCCATCTCCGCCCCGATTTCCTCAGGAATGCCTTCGCGCCCCTGAAACCGGGCGGATACCACCACTGCCCCATCGGGCAGAGCCGAATGGCGATAGGTGTATTGCAGGTCCGCTGCCGGCAGCGTGACGAATTCCCCTTCGGGCAATACGACATCGCAATCGACCAGCACGTCCGCCACTTCGCGGCCATAGGCACCGCCGTTCATCCGCACGAACCCGCCGACCGTGCCGGGAATGCCGCGCAGGAATTCCACCCCCGCCACGCCCGCATCGCGCGCGCGAGACGACACAAGGATGCCGCTGGCCCCGCCGCCGCATTCGAGCACCATGTCGCGTCGCGCCTCGACCGTCGAGAATGCCTTGCCCAGCCGGATCACGACGCCCGGCACCCCGCCGTCGCGCACGATCAGGTTGGAGCCGAGGCCCAGCGCCATCACCGGCATCGTGCCGTCGAGCCGGGCGAGAAATTCGCGCAGATCTTCGAGATCGGCCGGTTCATACAGCCAGTCGGCATTGCCGCCGGTCTTGAACCACACCAGCGGCGCCAGCGGGGCATTGGCGGTCAGTTTCCCGCGCAGGCCCTGCGCGTCGAACGGGGTCGTGACGGTTTCATCCACTTCGGCGGTCGGCGCGCTGCCGTCATCGTGCATGGCCCAGTCGTCGGGTTGCTCCATCATGCCGCCCGCTCCGTCGCGATGGCGTCGGCCAGCCCGGCAGCCCAGCGAGTGATGTCACCCGCGCCAAGGCAGACCACCAGATCGCCCGGCTGGACTTCTTCGGCCAGAACTTTCGCCAACTCGTCCCGGTCCGCCACTTGCGCCGCAGAACGGTGGCCGTGCGATTTGAGGCCTGCGACCAGCGCAGCGGAGTCAATCCCGTCGATCGGGTCTTCTCCCGCGGCATAAACGGGCGTGGCGAAGACCAGATCGGCTTCGTTGAAGGCGTTCTGGAATTCTTCCATCAGATCGCGCAGCCGGGTATAGCGGTGCGGCTGAACCACAGCGATAACGCGGCCTTCCCCGGCCCCGGTCACGCTCTCACGTGCCGCGGCGAGGACAGCGCGGATTTCCACCGGATGATGCGCGTAATCGTCGATCACTGTCGCGCCATCGACCGTGCCCACTTTCGTAAACCGGCGCCGCACCCCGCCGAACTGCGCGAAGCCGGTGCGGATCACGTCGTCATCGCAATTCAGCTCAAGCGCGACTGCAATCGCCGCCAGCGCGTTCTGCACATTGTGCCTGCCCGGCATCGGCAGCCGGACATTTTCGATCACCCGGTCTTCCGCCCCACGTTGCCGCACTGTGACATTGAAGACGTTGCCGCCCGCTTCTGGCCGGACATCGGTGGCGCAAATATCGGCTTGCGGAGAGAAGCCATAGGTCACAACCCGCCGGTCACGCACCTTGCCGATCACCGCCTGCACTTCTGTGTGATCAATACAGAGCACTGCGGCTCCATAAAATGGTACGTTATGGATAAATTCGACGAAAGCGCGCCGCACTCCGTCAAAATCTCCATAATGATCAAGGTGTTCCGGGTCAATGTTAGTGACAACTGCGATGGTGCCATCCAGCCTCAGAAAGCTGCCGTCGCTCTCGTCCGCTTCGACCACCATCCAGTCGCTGTCGCCCAGACGCGCGTTCGAGCCGTACTGCTCGATAATTCCGCCATTGATTACAGTGGGATCGACATTCCCGGCATCGAGCAATGCCGCAACCATGCTGGTCGTGGTGGTCTTGCCATGTGTGCCAGCCACAGCGACGGTGTTCTTCAACCGCATCAACTCAGCCAGCATTTCCGCCCGCCGCACAACAGGTATGCGGTTTTCCAGCGCGGCAACTACCTCAGGATTCGTCCTTTTTACGGCGGTGGACGTAACCACCACCGCCGCGCCTTCGACGTTTTCAGCCGCCTGACCGATCTTCACTTCGATCCCGCGCGCCCGCAGACGCTCGACACTCGGTCCTTCAGCGAGGTCCGAACCTTGCACTGAATAACCAAGGTTTTTCATCACTTCGGCGATGCCCGACATGCCGATCCCGCCGATGCCGACGAAATGGATCGTACCGATGTCTGTACCGACGCCCTTCATACTACATTGTCCTTTGCCGCGCCGTGGCTGGCCGCTTCGCCTTGCGAAGCGCCGCGCTCGTTGTTTGCGCCAACGCGAATTACATCCATCAAATCAACGCCGCCGAAGCCTTCGACGAGATCGGCCAGATCCTGCACCGCCTTGGGCCGCCCGCAATTCCATGCCGCATGGGCCGCAGTGGCCAGCGTCTCAGGGTGCTGAGCCATAACCTGAATCTGCTTGGCGAGCTGCTTGGGCGTAAACCCGGCCTGCCGGATCATCCGCGCACCGCCAGCCTTCACCAGTTCCTGCGTATTGGCGGCCTGATGATCGTCCGTCGCAATCGGCAGCGGGACGAGGATCGCCGGGCGCCCCACCGCGGTCAGTTCGGCAATCGTCGATGCCCCGGCGCGCCCGATAAACAGATGCGCGTCTGCCAGACGGGTCGCCATATCTTCGAAATAAGTGCCTAGTTCCGCAGGGATATCGTGACCGCGATAGCGCGCCCGCACCGCCTCGATGTCTTCCGGGCGGCATTGCTGGGTCACCTGCAAACGCTGCCGCAAGGCGGGTTGCAGCATCGCCAGCCCATCGGGCACGACTTCGCTCAACACCCGCGCACCCTGACTGCCGCCGGTCACCAGCACACGCAGGATGCCATCTTCGGTGAAGGCCGGGAACGGCTGATCGCGCAGACCCAGCACCTCGGCACGCACCGGATTGCCGACCAGGTGGACTTTGTCCGCCAGCGAAGGCTTCAGCCGCTGCACATCGGGATAAGCGGTTGCGATGGCCTGCACTTTTCCGGCCAGCAGGCGATTGACCCGCCCCAGCACCGCGTTTTGTTCATGGATCACCGCCGGAATATCCGCCGCCACAGCGCCAAGCAGTGCAGGCAGCGAAGGATAACCGCCGAAACCGACGACCGCCGAAGGGCCGAAGGTTTCGAACAGCTGCATCGCCATCCGCCGCCCTTCGAGCACCGCCTTGATACCAGCGGGCCAGTGCAGCGGGTTCTTGCCGAAACGGCCCGCAGGCAGAACATGCGCGGGCAGGAAGTCGGGCTTGCCCGGCAGCTCCGCCCCGCGCTTGTCGGTCACCAGAGCGACGTGGTGGCCACGCCGGTCAAGCTCGGTCGCCAATGCGAAAGCGGGAATCAGATGCCCGCCGGTACCACCGGCAGCAAGTACGAAATGGCGTGAAGCGCCGGTCATGGCCGGGTTCCCTTTGCATTCTGGCCGTGCATATTCTGTGTAATCAGATCTTTCAGTCCGGGGGTTCCCCGGTCGAGATAGGGGTTGCGCCGCGTCAGCGCCAACAGCAACCCGACCGCCAGACATACCGCAATGGTCGACGACCCGCCATAGCTGACCAACGGCAAAGTCATCCCTTTCGACGGGAATAATTGCAGGTTCACCAGAATATTGATGAACGCCTGTCCGCCGATCTGCGTCACCAGCCCGGCCCCTGCCAGCATCGAAAACAGATCGTCTTCATCCACCAGACGTGTCAGCACGCGGATCACGATGGCGAGATAGAGCACAACGATCAGCGCACAGACCAGCAGGCCGAATTCTTCCCCGATCACCGAGAAGATATAGTCGGTATGCGCTTCGGGCAGCGTCATCTTGCGGACACCCAGCCACAACCCGCTGCCAGTCCAGCCCCCGGCCATCAGGGTACGCTGCGCCAGATCGACCTGATCGAATGCCGTGCCGCCGCCGAAGAATGAATCGATCCTGTGACGCGCATTATCGTACAGGAAATATGTTGCCGTCAGCAGCACCAGCCCTGCCCCGGCGAGCATACCAACCCTCTGCAACTGGATACCTGCGAGCAGGATGATAACGAACCACACCCCGCCGAACAGGATCGTGCCGCCGAGGTCCGGCTGCATCATCATCAGCGCTGCGACCAGCCCCATGATGCCCGTGATGATCGCCAGCACCGGCATATCGGGATCACGCATCCGCCAGCTGACTATCCAAGCCAGCAGGATCGCAAAGCCGGGCTTGAGGAATTCGGACGGCTGAAACCCGATGCCGAGGTTGATCCAGCGCTTGGCACCATTCACCTCGCTGCCGATCACCGGCACAAGCATCAGGAAAAACAACATCGTTGCCGCCAGTACGATCCCCACCCGGCGGGCATTGTTACGGCTGAGAGTGGATGCGGCGAACATGACGATCAGCCCAACCGCCTGCCAGCGCACATGCGCCCAGTAGAAATAGAGATCGGGCAAGGTAATCTTGGAAGTGGACAGGCGATGCGCGCTGGCCGGGCTGGCCGCCGCCACCGCAGCAGTGCCGATCGCCATCATCGCGAGGATGAGGAACAACAGCACCCGATCGATCTCGCGCCACCAGATCTTGAGTTCGCCGATGCGCGTGGTGCGAAAGCGTGGCTCATTCGCGGGGCTTCTGCCCGCGCGCGGAATATATGGCTGGGACTGGCTCATGCCGCACCTCCCCGCCCACACGGATCATCGCCCTGCGTATCGCTTGTCAAAGCATCCACGAACTGGCGGAAGCGTTCGCCGCGCTGCTCGTAATCCTTGAACTGGTCGAAGCTGGCACAGGCGGGGCTGAACAGGACCACATCGCCCGGCCTGGCATTGGCGATGGCGCGGCTGACCGCTTCGCACAACATTTCCGCCCGCTCCACCTGAACCTGCCCCTCCAGCAATTCGGCAAAACGCGGGCCCGCCTCGCCAATCGTGTAAGCGATAGCGACATTGCCGACATGCGGCTCGCACGCGCCCAGCCCGTCTTCCTTGGGCAAACCACCGACGATCCAGTGAATGCGCGGGCCGTTCGCCTCTGGCGGGAACGCAGCCAGCGCGGGCGCGGTGGAATCGGTGTTGGTCGCTTTGCTGTCGTTGATGAACAGCACACCGTTATGCGTACCAACCCGTTCCATGCGATGCGGCAGGCCTTTGAAGCTGCCGAGCGCTTCACCGATCTTAACATCGGCAACACCGAGACAGCGCGCGACAGCAATCGCCGCCTGTGCGTTTTGCAGATTGTGCGGGCCTTGCAGCGACGGCCAGTCGGCCTGTGCGCCAATCAGTTCGACATCGTCGATCGGGATGAAGATGTCTGTCTTTGCATTGTCGAGGACATCGAGCTCATCCTCGGCGGCAGATTCGACCACTGCAAAGTTGTCGGCCGACTGCATTTCGAACAGCCGTGCCTTGCTGGCGGCATAGGCATCGAAACTCTCGTACCGATCAAGGTGATCGGGCGAAATGTTCAACAACACAGCCACATCGCAATCGAGGCTCTGCGTCAGATCGATCTGGTAACTCGACAGTTCGAGCACATAGACGCCACCTTCCGGCAACGGCTCCTGCCCCATGATCGGCAGGCCGATATTGCCGCCCATAGCGCTCGGCACCCCGGCGGTTTGCAGGATGTGGTGGATCAGCGCGGTGGTCGTGCTCTTGCCGTTGGTGCCGGTGATGCCGACAACGCTGTGCGGCGGCAGATCGGCGCGCGCCTGCGCGAACAGTTCGATATCCCCGATAACCGGCACCCCGAACTGAGCGGCACGGCCAGCAATGGGGTGCGTGTTGAGCGGCACACCCGGCGACACCACGATAGCATCGAAACCCGAAAGATCGATTTCCAGCGGATCGCCCATTTCAGCGCGCCCTGCCACCAGCGCGCGCGCATTTTCCTGCCGATCCCACGCGACGACCTGCGCCCCGCTGGCCAGCAGCGCATCGACCGTCGCCAGACCCGACCGCGCAAGGCCAAGTACCGCATAACGCTTACCACGGAAGGCGGAAGACGTTATCACGCGCATCCCCCCGTCTGTGCCGGGGCGCACGGAGGGATATGATCCGCCCGTGTCATCGTAGCTTCAGTGTCGCCAGACCCAGCAGCGCAAGGACGATGGAAATGATCCAGAACCGGATCACGACAGTGGATTCTTTCCACCCCAGCTGCTCGAAATGATGGTGTATCGGAGCCATGCGGAACACCCGCTTCCCGGTTCGCTTGAACCAGAATACCTGAATAATCACCGACAGCGCTTCGAATACGAACAGCCCGCCGACGATCGCCAGCACGATTTCATGATGGCTCGCCACAGCAATCGCGCCCAGCGCACCGCCCAATGCAAGGCTGCCGGTGTCGCCCATGAACACTGCCGCCGGTGGTGCATTGAACCACAGGAACGCCAGCCCCGCGCCCATGATCGCCGCACAGAAAATCGCCAGTTCGCCCGCGCCGGGCACATGCGGAATGCCGAGATACGCGGAAAAGTCTTCGCGTCCTGCCAGATAAGCGATGATCGCGAAGGTGCCGGAAGCGATAATCACCGGCATTGTCGCCAGCCCGTCCAGCCCGTCGGTCAGGTTCACAGCGTTGCCTGCGCCGACAATCACCACAGCGGCAAACACATAATACGCCGGGCCAAGCGGAATCCCCGCCTGCATCATGAACGGCACATAGAGCACTGTGTTGATCTGTCCGACGATGATCCACGACGCGATCCCTGCAACGATGAATTCGAGCAGAAGGCGGACCTTGCCCGAAACGCCCTTGTGACTGGCCTTCGACACTTTGTCGTAATCGTCCATAAAACCGATTACGCCGAAACCAATAGTCACTGCAAAGCAGGCCCATACGAACGGATTCTTCAGATCCATCCATAGCAGCAGTGAAATCGTCAGCGAGATCAGGATCATCAGTCCACCCATCGTGGGCGTACCACGCTTGGCAAGATGGGTCTGCGGGCCGTCTTCACGGATCGGCTGCCCCTTACCCTGCCGCACCCGCAGCATATCGATGAAGCGCGGCCCGATCAGCAGACCGATCAGCAAGGCCGTGAGCAGAACCGCTCCCGAGCGAAATGTCTGGTAGCGTATGAGGTTAAGTACGCCCTCGAAATGCAACCATTCGGCAATCAGATAGAGCATCAGCCTTCCCGGCCCATTGTCCCACGGTCGACGAAGTGAGCGACGACCCGCCCAAGCCCGACCGAATTCGAACCTTTGACGAGGACCGCGTCTCCAGCAGCAAGCCCGAATTCTTCGAGCGCGCCAATGGCTTCGCCTGGACCATCGCAATGCGCGAAGCCGAGTCCGGCGGCAAGCGGAGCGCCACCCGGTTTCCCCAGTTCGCGTGCCAGCGCCGTCATCTCTTCACCCACCAGAATGACATAATCGACCTGCGCCTCCACCAGCGGTTCGGCCAGTTGGGCGTGGAAACCGGGCGCGAAATCCCCCAGTTCTTTCATACTGCCGAGAACGGCGATCCGACGCGTAGCGGGTGTTTGCCCCAACTGGCGCAAAGTCGCCCGCATCGATGCAGGGTTCGCGTTGTAACTTTCGTCGATCAACAGCGCGTGACCACCCGGCGCAGCGATCCGGTGGCGCGCACCGCGCCCCTTCAGGCCGCCCATTTCCGCCAGCGCAAGGCCGGCCGACCCCAGATCGCCACCGACCGCCTTCACCGCCGCCATCACCGCCAGCGCATTGGAAATCCAGTGATCCCCCGGCTCCGCAACGGTAAAGCACAGGCGCGTGCCGCAAATATCCGCTGTCACCAGCGCGCCGCCATTGGCGCTGGGAATGGCGTCGAGCAAGCGGGCATCAGCACTGGCGCTGCGGCCGAAGCCGATCACCGTCGCCCCTGCCGCCACGGCATGCGCTTTCAAACGCTCGAAATGCGGACTGTCAGCCGGAACGACCGCCGTGCCACCTGGCATCAGACCGCCAAATACCTCGCCCTTGGCATCGGCAATCGCCTCTTCACTGCCGAGGTTTTCGATATGCGCTGGCGCAATCGTCGTCACCACCGCGACATGAGGGCGCACCTGCACAGTCAGTGCGGCGATCTCGCCTGCGTGGTTCATCCCCATTTCGAAGATGCCAAACTGGCTGCGCCCCGGCATCCGCGCCAGGCTGAGCGGGACACCAACATGATTATTGTAGCTCCGCACGGAGCGGTGCGCCGCGCCCCGGCTGCTGCGGTCGAGCGCAGCGAAGATTGCTTCTTTCACACCGGTCTTGCCGACCGACCCGGTCACCGCAATCCGCAACGCATCCGCCCGGTCGCGTGCGGCGGCGGCCAGCGCTTCCAGTGCAGCGGTTGTATCTTCCACCAGAATATGCGGCCAGTCGATCGGCTCGCTTACCAGTGCAGCAGCGGCCCCGTTGGCAAATGCCTTGGACAGAAAGCGATGCCCGTCGGTGGTTTCACCCTTGAGCGCCACGAACAGATCGCCCGAACGGACGTCGCGCGAATCGATCTCCACCCCGGACACCTGAAACGCCCCGCTGGCCTTGCCACCGGTCGCCGCTGCAATCGCATCGGCATCCCACAGCGCCAGCGCGAAACGGTCGCGCTTCTCACGCGGCCATGACAGAATTGCGCGGTTCACACTCATGCCCCGGCCCCTTGTCCGGCGGCGCATTCGCGCGCCACGGTTACGTCGTCAAACGGCAATACCCGCATATTTTCCCCGGCCCCCACGATCTGACCCTGTTCGTGACCTTTGCCCGCCAAAAGGACGATGTCCCCGCTGCCCGCCATATCGATGGCTGCGGCGATGGCGGCACGGCGATCGCCGATATCCTGCGCCCCGCTGGTGCCAGACATGACGGCGCGACGGATATCCGCCGGGTCTTCCCCGCGGGGGTTATCATCGGTGACAATCACGACATCTGCCTTCTGGCTAGCGACCCGGCCCATCTCGGCCCGTTTGCCCTTATCGCGATCTCCGCCCGCTCCGAACACCACCAGAAGGCGTTTTTCCACGTGTGGACGCAAAGCATCAATCGCCGCGTCCAACGCATCGGGGGTGTGAGCATAGTCGACATAGACCGGCGCACCGGCCCGATTGATCGCCGCCCGCTCCAGACGCCCGCGTACCGGTTGCAGCCGCGCCAGCGCATCGAACGTCGCCTTCGGATCACCGCCGGTGGCAATTGCCAACCCGGCAGATACCAGCGCATTTGCCGCCTGATAGGCACCGATCAACGGCAGCACGACTTTGTACTGAACGCCCTCGTATTCGAGCTGCAACTGCTGACCCAGCTCGGTGGGAGTGCGGGCGAGCAGGCGGATCCCCTCTGCCTGCTCGCCCACGGGCAGCACGCGCAACCCCCGTGCGCGTGCGTGCTCCCCGGCGCGGGCGGACCAGCTATCCCCACCCTGCCAGATAACAGCTGTGCCACTATCCATCACCACTTCGTCGAACAGCCGCATTTTGGCAGCGAAATATTCGTCCATCGTTGCGTGGTAATCGAGGTGATCGCGGCTAAAATTGGTGAAAGCACCGGCGGCGACCCGCAAGCCTTCGTTGCGATATTGCGACAGCCCGTGGCTCGACGCTTCGTATGCGACATGCGAAACACCCTCGCGCGCCAGCCCGGTCAAGTTGGACAGGAACGTGACGATATCGGGCGTAGTCAGCCCGGTGGAGACGCTCCCATCAGGGGTCGTAACCCCCAGAGTGCCAATCGATGCCGCACTGAACCCTGCCATGCGCCACAGCTGACGGGTCATTTCCACGGTGGAGGTTTTGCCGTTCGTTCCCGTCACCGCAACAATGGTCTGCGGCACAGGCTGGAAGAAACGTGCAGCCAGCAAGGCAAATGTGCGGCGCGGGTTATCGCTGGCAATATGCAGCGCCCCTTCCACCACCACCTCAGGCCGGGCGACCACAGCAACCGCACCGGCAGCGATTGCGGCAGGAATGAAGTCCTCCCCGTTGACTTTGGCACCCTGAAACGCGCCGAACACGGTGCCGCGCGCAACCTTGCGATTGTCGATGGCGAAACCCGTAACCGTCGCATCGACGTCGGCACTAAAGCCAGTATCGGTAAGGAGAGTCGCCAGCTTCATTCGCTTCCTCCGGTTTTGGGCACCAGCGGGGCGAGGTCCGACAGATCGACATCGCGCGTATTGTCGGGGTTGATGCCCAGCATAGGCCCGATGCGCGGGACCAGTCGCCCGACAATCGGTGCGGCGTTCCATGCAGCGGTGCGCTGGAAACTGCTGGCTGTTGTGCCCTTGGGTTCGTCGAGCATGGCGATCACGACATAGCGCGGACGGTCCATCGGAAAGGCTGAGGCGAATGTCGAAACCACAGCAGTCTTGCGATAGCCATGAGCACCGGGCTTTTCCGCCGATCCTGTCTTGCCGCCGACGCGGAAACCGGGGGCATTGGCGTTGCGGCCCGTGCCATAGACAGCGATCATCCGCAAAAGCTGACGCATCCGCGAGCTGGTGCTGGCCTTGAACACGCGGCGACCGCGCACAGCGTGGCCCGGCTCCACCTTATACAGAGTTGCCGGGCGCCAGATCCCGCCGTTGACCAGCGCTGCATAGGCGCTGGCGAGGTGCAGCGGCGTTACTGCGATGCCGTGTCCGAAACCAACCGTCATCGTCCGCAAACGCGGCCACTTCTTGCCCGGCCAGATCGGGAAACCGCGCGCAGGTAGTTCAATAAACGGGCGTTCGTTCATCCCCAGATCGATCATCGTCTGGCGCAGACGTTCCGAACCCAGTTCATCGGCGATCCGGGCGGACACCGTGTTAGACGAATGGATCAGCGTTTCCGGCACGTTGAGCGTTGCGCCCATCGCGTGGCTGTCTTTGATCGTGAAACGCCCGACTTTGATTGGCGAGGCATCGTATTGCTTACCGAAATCGCGCACTACGCCCGCATCGATTGCGCTGGCAACGGTGATCGGTTTGAATGTCGAACCCAGTTCGTAAACCTGATTGGTCACGCGGTTGAACATGTTATCCACGCCCGCCTGATCGATCTTGTTGGGGTTGAATTCGGGCAACGAGGCAAGCGCCAGCACTTCCCCGGTATCGACATCGAGAACGATCCCCGCCGCGCCCTTCGCATCGACTGCGCGCATACCGCGATTCAGCTCATCTTCCAGCGCGCCCTGCACCCGTGCATCGACCGACAGCGCCACGGGTTCGCCCCGCTGCGCCGGATCGAGCAGCCGCTTATCGAGAACTTCTTCCATGCCGACATGGCCGTGACCGTTGGCCCCGACATAGCCAAGAACATGCGCGCCCATCGACCCTTGCGGATAATGGCGTGAATTCTCTTTCGGCATCTCCAGAGCCAGCTCACCGATAGCGAGCACTTTATTGGCTTCTTCCGGCAAAACGCGACGGCGCAAATATCCGGCACGCCCCGACGCCAGCTTCGCAGCCACTTCGCTTTCATCCATGTCGGGGAAGATCGCGACCAGTTCGCGAGCCACTTCCTGCGGCGTTTTGACGAGCGGGCTGCCGCCATTAAGCGCGGCGGGATTGTACCACAGCGCGAACGCCGGAAATGCCCGCGCCAGCGGCTGTCCGTTGCGATCGGTGATCTCACCGCGCGGCGGCAACAACGCTTCGCTGAGCGTTTCGGTTACTACCGACCGGTCGGCCAGACCCAGAAACCCGATCCGCATCACCGCAGCCAGCGCTACAGCGCCGAACATCATTGCCACGACCAGTAAACGAATACGGGCGACAGTCAGGGACTGCCGCCGCATCGTAACCAGCCGGACCCGGCCAGACGAGATTGCCGTGCTGACCGTGAGTGCGTTCACCGCCCCCCCTCGGCCAATAACTCGCCACCTTGCGCGAGCGCTGCTGCCAGCGCCCCTGACTCAACTCTGTTATGCACCGGCTTGCCCGTCAGCGGAGATACCATTTCCGGGTATTTCATCACCCGCCCCGCTTCCGGTGCCTGCGCCACCCGGATCGGAGATGGCGCGTTGTGTGACGGCACTTCGCCCAGTGCTGCCAACTGGCGTTCGCTTTCCAGATACTGATCGGCGCGCGGCGGCTCATAACCGAAATCGACCGCATTCCACTGCGCCAGCTGGTGCTGGCTGGCCCGCGTTTCAAATTCGGTTTCGAGGATCGTTTTTTCCTGCTGCAACGACACGATGCGACGTTCAGCGAGGCGCACCTCGCTCTTCACCGAATTCACCTTGAACGTCAAAGCCATAAATGCAGAGAAGCAGATTGCGAGGGTCACGACCCATCCAATCTGTCGCAAGCGACTACCGTTTACCATCATGCAGCCTCCCTGGCTGGCGTTGCAGTGCGAACCGCGTGGCGCAGCGTTGCCGAGCGCGCGCGGGGATTTCTGTCGAGTTCAGCAGTGCCAGGGCGGATCGCCTTCGACACGTCGCGAAATGTGGCCGGGGCCGTTTCGGCCTGCGGCAAGTGACGCGATCCGGTGGCATTGGCGCTAGATGCATCGCGCAGGAACCGTTTGACGATGCGGTCTTCCAGACTGTGAAAGCTGACCACAGCCAGCCGCCCACCTTCGCTCAGCAGTTCTTCCGCTCCGCTCAGCCCCTGCTCCAGCTCCGCCAGTTCGGCGTTCACATGGATACGCACCGCCTGAAAGCTGCGCGTAGCCGGGTCTTTCGGCGCGCCGGGGCGATAGCCGAGCGCCTTGCGAACCACGCGCGCCAGATCGCCGGTGGTTTCCAGCGGACGGGCAGCAACAATCGCGCGGGCGACGCGGCGGCTCTGGCGTTCTTCGCCATAATGATAAAGCACGTCAGCAATCTGCGCTTCGTCGGCAGTATTCAGGAAATCGGCCGCGCTTTCGCCATCCTGCCCCATCCGCATGTCGAGCGGGCCGTCGGACGAGAAAGCAAAGCCGCGATCCGCCTGATCGAGCTGCATCGACGAAACGCCAATATCCATCACCACGCCATCGACGCGCGACACGCCTGCATCGCGCATGGCCGCAACCATTTCCGAAAAACGACGCGGGTGGAGAACGAGGCGCGGCGGCTTTTCCTCCGCCTCGTGCCACTTGCGACCTGCAGCGATGGCATCGGGATCCCGGTCGAACGCATGGACGCTGGCCCCTGCATCGAGCAGAGCACGGGTATAACCGCCCGCGCCGAACGTGGCATCGACGATCACGTCGCCCGGCTGCGGCGCCAGTGCGGCGATCACTTCGTCCAGCAACACGGGAATGTGCGGGGCATCGGGGGACGGGAACACGCTCACTTGCCCTTCCCCTTCGCCATGAAGTCGGCACAGGCGGCCTTCGCGGCAGCCCACTCGTCACCCATCTTCATCAGTTCTTCGGGGTTCCAGATGGTGAACTGACGGCCACCGCCCTGAAAGAACAACGCATCGCCGACATTGCCAAGCGTACGCAGATGTTCCGGCATCACGAAGCGGCCTGAATCGTCGAACGGCACACGGGCGAAGCCGAACAGTTGCGCCGCGCGCGTATCGCGGTCGAAATCGAGGCCGTACTTGTCCTCCTCGCGGTCGAGCTGCGCTTCCAGTTCGGGCATGCGTGAAAGGCCAAACCCGGTCAGGCAGTTGAACCGGGCATGTTTATCGAGGCACAGGATTTTTCCGTCGCTGGAAGCCTTCACCGCGTTGCGGAACAACGGCGGAAGGACAAAGCGATCCTTCTCGCCCATCGGCGAGAAGGCCTGTCCGCTGTAACCGTTGAAATCGCTCGACGCCAAGTTCCCCTGCCCCTCTGAGGAGGTACCCACCTCCGCGAACATGCCTTCTCCGTGCCCAACCGCGCGTGCGAGGCCAGGTCGCGCCACCCATCGGCGGCACGCAACACGAAACAGCATCTTCGATGGAAGATGGTCTTAACCAACCTGACATGGGGATGGAAGGGAAAATTAGGGGATCATTGGGGAAATTACGGTATTATATTGATTTTATGCAACTTTCATCCCTGCTGCCTCCTGCTTAGCTTACCACACCTCGCCGGTAACCGATACGCGAATCCACGTTATCCCGCGCGATCCCCGGCTGGTTTCCCGCATTTTCCCCGATTTGAAGAGCGGTGCCGATTCTCGCCCATTATCCGCGCCAGATACGGCGCACATTGGCGGATCAGTCGTTGAACGCGCGTTTGGCCAGGTCGCGCAGGAGTTCGGCGCCATCGGTCACGTGGTGCTGCTCCAACAAAGCCGCATCGGCCACGATCAGCGCGCGCCCTTCGCCGATGGCGCAGTCGGCCACGATCCCGCCTGCAGACAAAGTGCACGTGGCGGGTGCCTGCGGATCGGTTGGTTGCAGCACGAACTGCCCTGCCTGATTGATCGGCAGTTCAGCACCAGCGACCGTGACAGTCCGCTCGCCCTCAGGCTGATCGAGGTCGTATCGCAGCTCCAGCCCCCAGTGTGCCAGAATTGGCGACAAGAGCACAACATCCTGCGGGCGGCGCTTGTCGCCAATGGCAAAATGAGTGTCGCCCGTCAGAAACGGATCGGCAAACAGCAGCAGATGCCCGCCGCCCCGCACCCACTCGTCCAACGCGACATTTTCAACTGGGGCCAATGCGCGCGGCTGAGCCAGCAACAGGCGCCTGTAACTCGCCAGAGAGCCCCCCTTTCCCCCAACCCCGCTATCGGGACCGGCAAGTGTATCGAGCGGTGTAAGCGCCCAATCCCGTTCCAGCGCAATGCGCGGCCACGGTGGTGGCTGTTTGCTATCCAGCAGGTCCGAAACGCTGGCGCTTTCGTTCCAGTAAATCGGCAACGAGGAATAGAGCGCGACCGGCGGTCGATCCCGCGCAGGCCATGCCAGCACGGCAAAACCGGCCAGCGCTGCGATAAGCAAAGCCAGCCCAATATAGAACCGTCGCCGATTACGGATAACAAAGAGGCTCAATTGCCAGTGCCGGTAACCGGCGCGTCCATTGTCGGTGATGGCGTGGGCGAAGCCGTTGCACCCGTGCCGCCATCGGCCGGGATATCGGGCACGACACCGGCATCGGCCAATGGATCGTTTTGCGGGGTCGACGGAGTGGCGGGCACAGTGGCCGCCGCCTCCGGCACAGTAGTCGCTTCGACTTCCTTCGCGCGATTTTCGATCACGTTGGCGATCCCGACCAGCAGGAGCACACCGACCAGCAGCGACACGCCGACCTGTAATCGCTGAACCGCTTCGGCCCGTGTACCGCCCAGCGGAACCGTTTCCTCAGCCTCTTCCGTTTCGGGTTGTCCGGTCTTGCTATCGGGCATAGCCGGGAAAGTAGTCTATGCTGTGCGCCAGTCAATCGCTGGCGCACATACACGCGCGATCAGATGCGATCAGGCACGATCCAGCCAGTCGAACACCGGCAGATCTTTCGACCGCAACCAGTCTGCATTGTAAAGCGTGGAGAGATAGCGGAAGCCCGTGTCGCACAGGATCGTCGCCACCCGCGCATCGGGGCCAAGTTGCTTACCCAGCTTCACGGCCCCGGCAACATTGATGCCCGATGACAGGCCGAGGCACAGCCCCTCTTCGCGCAGCAGGCGGGCGACCCATTCCAGCCCTTCGCTGTCCGACACGCGGAACTGGGTATCGACCGGCGCACCTTCGAGATTGCCGGTGATGCGCCCCTGCCCGATCCCTTCCGCGACGGAACTGCCTTCGGATTTCAGCTCGCCTTCGGCATAGTAGCTGTAGAGCGCAGCGCCGAAGGGGTCGGTCAGCGCGATCGTTGTGTCTTCGCTATGACTTTTCAGGCCCAGCCCGATCCCGGCAAAGGTTCCGCCAGTGCCAACGGCACAGGTGAAACCATCGATCCGCCCTTCCATCTGTTGCCAGATTTCTTCCGCCGTACCTTCGATATGGGCCTTGCGGTTGGCGGTATTGTCGAACTGATTGGCCCAGACTGCGCCGTCGGTTTCTTCGGCAAGGCGGCGGCTGGTGTGCACGAAATGGTTGCAATCTGCGAATTTGGTTGGCGGCACCAGCACCAGCTCCGCGCCCAGCGCGCGCAAGGTGTCCATCTTCTCTTTCGACTGGTTGTCGGGCATCACGATAATCGTGCGATAACCCAGCGCATTGCAGACCAGCGCCAGCCCGATGCCGGTGTTGCCCGCGGTGCCTTCCACTACGGTGCCGCCGGGCTTCAGTTCGCCGCGCGCTTCGGCATCGCGGACGATCCACAGCGCGGCGCGATCTTTCACGCTGCCGCCGGGGTTGGCGAATTCGCACTTCCCCCAGATTTCGCATCCGGCCGCTTCGCTTGGTCCCTTCAGGAGCACCAGCGGGGTGTTACCAATCAGATCGAGAGTATTGTCGCGCACAGGCAAAGTCATCATGCCTGGCGAAGTAAGACCCCACCCCGCACGGCGCAACGCAGTTCCACTACGCCCCCTGACACAGTGACTTGGCAGAAGGCGGAACGGGAAAAGGTAATGCGGTCAGTCTTCCTGCGCGATGGTAACCTTCAACCCATCGAGATCGGCGCTGAACGGAATCTGGCAGCTCAGGCGAGAATTTTCGTCGCGATAATCGCTGCTTTCCAGCAGATCGTCCTCGTCTTCGCTCATTTCAGGCAGCTTGCCCTTGAACGCGGGATCGACATGGACATGGCAAGTGGCGCATGAACAGCAACCGCCGCAAAGGGCCAGCAGCTCGTCGAACCCATTGTCGCGGATCGCTTCCATCACCGTTAGGCCATCGTCCACCTCGATCGTGGATTCCTCGCCCGCGCGGTTGACCACTGTCAGCTTCGGCATCGATTTCCTTCCCGTCGTTACAAGGTGCCCCCTGTCGGGCCTTTGGCGGGGCTGCTAAGGGCTGCGCGACGATTTGGCAAGCAGCCCTAATCGCGTTAGTATTTCAGGAGAGCGACAATGGGTTTGAGTGCAGAGGCGATCCGTGCCGGGCTGGACCATGTCGCAGACCGCGAACCGGCGATAGCGCAGGCGCTCGAACTGGCCGGCTATCCCGAACCGCGCATCCGCGAGCGCGGCCACCGCACACTGCTCCGCGCTATCGTGGGGCAGCAGGTTTCCGTAGCGGCGGCGGCAAGCATGTGGCGCAAGCTGGAGGCGGAACTGGGCGAAGATATCGCGCCGGATGAACTGCTGGCCCGCGATTTCGATACCCTGCGCGCCTGTGGCCTGTCGCGGCAGAAACAGAGCTATGCCCGCTCGCTGTGCGAACTGGTGAGCGCGGGAGCCATCGATTTCGACAATCTCCCTGCCGATGACGAAGAAGCGATTGCCGAACTCACTCAGATCAAGGGAATCGGGCGCTGGACCGCCGAGATATATCTGCTGTTCGCAGAAGGCCGCGCCGATATCTGGCCCGCGGGCGATCTGGCAGTGCAGGTCGCGGTGGGCCGCATTCTGGAACTGGACGAACGCCCCAGTGAAAAACTCACCCGCACCCTGGCCGAAAACTGGCGCCCCCACCGCGGCGCCACGGCGATTTTTACCTGGCACTACTACGCAGTGGGCAGCGATCCGGTCTAAAAGTCTGCAGTCGGTTTTGGAGGAGAGGTGAATTGTCGGCTTACGACCCGATTGCTAACATTCGCCAATTACAACGCATCCGTAGTGCTGCGGCCGCATACATCGCCAAGTTTTCCAACTTCATCAAACATCCAAAGGCTTTCCACGGATGTTGTGAAGATTGGGCCATATTCAGCGACGATGTAATTCCTGCTCACGCCTCCTTGAAAACGGCACCCGTTTCCGAAGTGGTGTTCCTCTCCCGCTTTGAAGATACGGTCATCGGCGAAAAATAACTGCCAGCTTCGGGCGTTTGCTTCTGTTTCCAATTCGTCCAGGGTTGAACCCAAAGGTAAGACTTCCAGAAGGCGTTCTCTGGTCTTTTCATCGCCACCCCAAACCAACGGCGGGCCTCAGTTACTCAATAAGAACAGGCAAGTGAACCGCCCCGGGATTGCCGGAGGCCATTTGGTTTAAATTATGCCGCCATGGGCGTGTCGTCCAGCATGGCGTAGTATCGTGCTTCAGCTTCGGCAGGCGGGATATTGCCGATGGGCGCGAGCAGGCGCCGGTTGTTGAACCAGTCGACCCATTCGAGCGTGGCGTATTCCACGGCTTCAAATGATCGCCACGGACCTCGGCGGTGGATGACCTCGGCCTTGTAAAGGCCGTTGATCGTTTCGGCCAAGGCGTTGTCGTAGCTGTCGCCAACACTGCCGACCGATGGTTCGATCCCGGCTTCGGCAAGACGCTCGGTATACTTGATCGAGACATATTGGCTGCCACGATCACTGTGGTGGATCAGGCCGCCACGGTGAACAGGCCGTCGGTCATGGATCGCCTGCTCCAGGGCATCGAGTACAAAGCTGGCATGCGCCGTTCTGCTCACCCGCCAGCCCACGATATAGCGGGCGTAAACGTCGATCACGAAGGCGACATAGACGAACCCGGACCACGTCGCGACGTAGGTGAAGTCCGAGACCCACAGCATGTTGGGTGCCGGTGCATGGAACTGGCGGTTGACCTGATCGAGCGGACATGGCGCTGCCTTGTCGCTCATCGTCGTCTTCACCGGCTTCCCCCGGATCACGCCCTGCAGGCCCAGCTCACGCATCAGCCGTTCCACCGTGCAGCGGGCAATATCGAAGCCCTCGCGCTGCATCTGCCGCCACACCTTGCGATACCCGTAGACCTTGAAGTTGGCATCGAACACGCGCTGAACCTCGGGCTTCATTGCTTCGTCGCGCTGGGCGCGTGGTGACAGGCGCGACGGATCGCGGCGCTGTGCGACACGCTCGTGGTAGGTTGATGGGGCGATCGGCAGAACCCGGCAGATCGGCTCGACCCCATACTCACCCCGA
>NZ_RAHJ01000012.1 GCF_003605755.1 Tsuneonella suprasediminis
AATGGATCGCGCATGTGCCGGCGTTCAAGACCTATGCGCGCAGTGGCCGGGTCAGGGTGCGGTTTCTCACCCACGATCAGGCCGCCGAGCTCATGGGTCGGCTTCCTGAACACCAGCGCGAGGTGGTGCTGTTCGCATTGTCGACCGGCCTGCGTCAGGGCAACATACTCCATCTGCGATGGGATCAGGTCGATATGACCCGGCGCATCGTCACGATCGGATATGGCGAGACCAAGAACGGGGAGGCGCTCGGCGTGCCCCTGAACGAGGCGGCTCTTGGCGTATTACGGCGGCAGAAGGGCAAGCATCCGGTTCATGTGTTCACATTTCGGGGCAAGCGCCTTGCCAATGCGAATACGCGGACCTGGCGTGCGGCATTGAAGGCCTGCGGGATCGAGGATTTTCGCTGGCACGATCTGCGGCACACCTGGGCGACCTGGCTCCGGCAGAATGACGTGCCCACCTGGGTGCTTCAGGAACTGGGGGGATGGAAATCGGAATCGATGGTGCGGCGTTATGCGCACATGTCGGTGAAGCATCTCCAGCCTTATGCCGACCAGCTGATTGTACCGGGCACAGACCCGCTGATTAATCCGGTCACAGACACGAAAAAGTCTAACTGCCCGGAAAAGCTGGAAAGCTCAGGTCACAAAAATGGTCACAGTGAGAGCCGCCCGCGGCTCAAGCTTGTCGCCGGCCTCGACGTAAACTCTTGATTGTCAAGGAAGAAAAATGGTGGACGCACTAGGGCTCGAACCTAGGACCCGCTGATTAAGAGTCCAAAGAAAATATTACAAATCAACCACTTGACTGCATTCGTCCACATCATTTCTTAACAAGAATTCCCAGAAAATCCTATGCTTGCACAATGGGCCACAACACAAAAGTGGTCACATGTTCTTGACAATATCCGATGGGGCATGCCGCTGTTTAATGTCTGGAATGTCCGACGAACCTGAAAGGCCGGCTTTTAGCGCCAGATGCAGATAGCGGACATTCCCGCAGAGTCATCGAGGCTTCAGCCACGTGCCCTAATCTCGGTCATTTCGGTCAAGCCGACGAATGCCTGAAATTGGACATTTCAATTGGTCAATTTGACCGACCGGGTATTGTTTGTTGCTTAGCCCGCAGGCGCTAGTGCGATGTCTTTGAATGGCTTAGCGCAGTTTTAGAACTTGAAGTGCTTATGTAACGACGAACCATTTTCTGTTCCAGTCGACGGCTTGCGACGTTACACACCCTTTAGTCATGTCTGGCACGGGGGAGATACCAGTTGAACGAAATCATTGCATTGGCAATTCACGATCTGAAACGGGTCGAAAAGACATATACCGTCACCCTGGCAGCTGAAACTCTCCCGATAAGTGACACTGCGGAGCGGGTCATCACAACGATCTATGATCTCTACAATAGTCGCACATCCAAGTCCCACGGCCGATTCACCACCGCCGAGGGATCGCCCACGGAGGGGCAGGTCCGTGACTATGTGGCATCGGAAGAGAAGGACTTCATCGGTCTCACGTCCCGCATGATGGAACATCTTGCGAGGGAAGCAGCCAAAAAGGCAGCGTCGGAGGGCGGCCACGTCTTTTTCGCGCATTTCCGCCGTGAGGGAAGCGACTTCCTACTCGTCACCATCATCACCGACAAGCTGAGCGCAGCCCTGAGCGGCGGTGGTATGAAGGACGTCGAGCATCTTGATCTCGAGGGGTTCCGGTTCGCCGGCCGTATCAACCTCACTGCATGGGCGCAGAGCCAGGACCGCTACCTCAGCTTCCTCAAGGGGAAGGGCAACATATCCGACTACTTCCGCGATTTCCTTGGATGTGACTCGGCGATTCTTGAGCGGAAGGACACCTTGAATCTCGTGTCGGCGCTCAAGGATTTCACGGTCGCCACTAAGATGAAGGAGACCGAGGCGACCGCCTTCCTTGAGGATGCCCGAGGATATCTTGGTCGCGCAAACAAAGCTAAAGAGCCGGTCGACTTCGCAGCAATGGCCAACCGCCTCATGCCGAACGACCCCACGCAGCTATCCGCTTTCCTCGCACACACAGACCGGCAGCTTAACGAGGGCTTCGTTCCCAACGCGAGTGCGATCAAGCTGCTTGTCCGCCTTACTGCAAAGACCGACATGTGGACGGTCGACTTCTCGCGGGAGGCAGTTGACAAGAGCATCGTGCGTTTCGACCCGAGCAACAGGTCCCTCGTTCTTCTGGGTGTACCCGACGCGCTGATCGACCAGATGCGCGAGCAGGGAATGATCAGTGGCTAGCGTTACCTTCGCCGATCTCGTCGAGATATACCGCGCCACGCGGTTCGATGGGCCAGACGGTGGCATCCTGACCATTGCTAATGAGAACATGGTGTCGACCCTCAAGGCGATGGAGGTTGATGATGTCTACAACGACGCGCAGATCGCGATCGATGGAGATGCTGAGCCCACCGTCGGTGCAGAGGTCAGGATCAGCGTCGGTCAACCTAATGCTTCGACCATGGGCTTGCTTGTCGCCACGTTTGACGACCTGTTCCGATCCCCTCGAGCCTTTATCGCCGAACCCGAACGCTACTATGTCAAAGATCCAGGATATGCCCCCGGCGATCAACCTGTCCCAGACATCCTGTTACGATATCGGGCCGTGCTCGATGTGCTTCCCATCCTCAAGGAGAGCGCCTCTCTCTTCGACGACACCCAGCGGCAGCTCGCCTTCCTGGGTAAGGAAAAGGTCCTCCTCCCCATCCAGTTCACCGAAAGTGACCTCAGGGGCGACGTCGTCGAGAAGGCCGAGCGGCTCACTAAGCTCTTCACCGAGGAACTCCATATCGATGAAAAGCGGACTATCCTCCAGACCACTCTCATCGAAATGGTGGGCAGCCTCCGCGCTGAAACTCGCTTCGGCTTCCTCATTCGCAATCTTGAGCGTCTCGCCGATGAGGTCGAGAAGGGCTATCGCCTGTTCATCTCTAGCTTCTCATACTCCAAGATACGGAATGACGTGGAGACGGCGCGCCTCGATTTCGTGGGGAAAATCCACAAGACCATCGTCGACATTCAGGGACAGCTGCTAGGCATTCCCGTCGCGACCATTGTCGTCGTCTCGCAGTTGAAGAAGCCTGTAGGCTGCGACGTCACCTTCTGGACTAATCTCGGGGTTCTTGTTGGAGCATGGGTCTTCGTCGGCATGCTTGCAATCGCCGGTCTGAACCAGTGGAAGACGCTCGAGGTCATCTCTAACGAGATCGAGCGACAGAAGGCCCGGCTCAACGATGACTTCGCATCCGTTGCTAACCAGTTTAGCGACGTGTTCGAGGACCTCGATAAGCGCGTCCGGTGGCATGAAGGCGCCTTGATAGTGATCGGGATCATCCTGGGCCTCGGCGCCTTAGCAACCACAATCGCCTTCTTCATGTTGACGCCGTCGGGGTCAGCCTCTTGTTTCGCGGTCTGGCGTTAGCCTGGGTATCGCGATGAGACGATCCAAGGCTTAATATATATGCGGATCCGACCGTCGCTGTCGAACCGAATGGATAGGTATTGAAATGAACTTGTTCTGCTCCACGCAGTTAGCGCCGAATATTGGTGAATAATATTAAGGGGGGTGAATGGCGACGCTGCGAGATCTCGAGCTGTTCGATGGCCGACGTGACGATTCTATCGCGATACTAGTTGGACCGAACGGTTCCGGAAAAAGCACTTTTCTTCGCGCTCTAGCAGAGTCTTACCGCTACGAGAACGTTATTGCCGTTTCGAACACGCCGCACGACCGGTTCGCTCGGATGCGAGGTATCCGGCGCATTTCGGCCAGCCGGTCTGATCATACGCCGCCCAATCTCGTGAAGCGAGCGGTCGCTCGCTCGCTCGATGCGGACGATTCCTCGTTCCACCAGATCAGTGCGATCATGGAATATTGTGGCTATGCCTCCCGCTTCGGGTTCCGGATAGAAAAGGCCAAACATTACGGATCGTCCTTCGACGATCTGCGGTGGACGTTGGAAAGCGGCCGCGGTAATCCGACCGATGATCTGGCATGGGATGGCGCGCTGGACTACGATGAGGAACTGCGTCGCGCACTCGCCTTCCTTAAGCGCCACGATCCCAAAGAACTCGTTTGGATCGATGCTTCCCGCTCCGCGTACGAGTTTAGCCTTGCGCGCGAATTTGTTTCCGTGATTCGCTGCGAGGTAATCCTCCGACGCCTTAAGGTCATTGGCCGTCTCGAGGTCATGCTCCAGCGCGGCGATCCGCAGGGCACTGTCATCGAAATGCATTGGGCGAGTTCAGGTCAACTTGCGCTGATTTCGTCGCTTCTGTTCTTGATCACCGAGGCTGGCCGCAACCCGATCATCCTCATTGACGAGCCAGAGAACAGCCTACATCCGACCTGGCAGCGCGAGTATGTCGACAAGCTCATGGCTGCCATGGCTTACCGAGATGCCACGCTCATTGTAGCCACCCATGCGCCGCTGGTGGTTACTGGCGCGCTCAACGATGCTCCCAGCAAAGTATCAGTGTTCCGCGTACGGGACGGCCAGCCAACGCGACTCGAGATCGATGCGTCGGCCTCGCCAAACAGTATTGAGGAAATACTCTGGGAGGCTTTCGGGGTTGTCACGCCCGCCAATCACTTTGTCAGCGAGGAAATCGTTCGAGCGATCTCGCGCTTCGAGGACGACGAGATCGGCAAGGAAAAAGTCCTGGAATTGATCGGTGCACTCGAGGCGCGCAGCTTCGATGATCGGCAACAGCGCTTCTTTGAGGCCGTGCGCCATCTTGTGGATAAGGTCGAGCGGGCGAAGGCCGGTATCGATGACGGAGATAGTGGCTTTGCCTGATCCTTATGTTCCCAGCCTCGAAACCTGTGTGTTCACGGGCGAAGAAAAGGCAGTAATCGCCGTGGCGCTCACGATGGAGAAGCCGTGGGACTGGAAGCCAGGCGGAACCGAAGAAGCGACCCTCGTGGCAGCGAAGGTAAAAATTCGCGATCTTCATCGGGCGCGTCATGGTGACCGATGCTGTTACTGCCGCTTTCCGCTCCATGGTGGCGGACATTTTATCGTCGATCCCGAGCATGTCCTACCCAAGTCGCTCGATTCCTACCGTCCTCTTGCTTACACCGTTTGGAATCTCGGCATCGCGTGCAAGCGATGCAATATGCAGTACAAGCGCGCCAAGATCGATTTCGTGATCGACGCGGTCACAGCAGCGGCATTCCAAGATAGCGCCAATTATCGGCTGATCCATCCGAACTTCGATCTCTACAAGGAGCACATCTCCATCAACATGGAGATGAACGACGACGCGACCCTCATCAAGTATACGAAAAGGCCTGGAAGCGAGAAAGGTCTCTACACTTATGACTATTTCAATCTTCAGGAACGGGAGGTCGGTACCTTTGATGCGGCGCAGGGACTCGATGTTCCTGGCGACCTCGAGAAAGGCGCGTTGGAAGCGCAGGAACTTGCACGCCAGTTTGGCCAGTAAGGCGGCTGCTGGTCATACGGCCTACGCGAAGCGCTTTCTCTTTATGATTTCTGTCCGACGAGATGACGTGGTTTTTTCCAGATTTCAACGAGACAAACTTGTGCCGCGCTTAGGTTCAACTTCGCACGACGCCCTTGAAAATGAGGTAGCAAAATGCTACCTCATGGGCTGGAGGTGACCTATGGCCCAGTCTATCAAACTTGCTGACGACATCATGAAGATCGTCCGCCGCGAGTCCGAGTTGCAAAGCCGCTCGATTGCTGGCCAGATCGCGCACTGGGTGCGCATAGGCCGCGCCATCGAAAAATCGGGCAATTTCGATCATGCCCGCATCACCGCTGCGCTCGCCGGCGACATTGAGACAACCGACCTCACTGATGAGGAAAATGATGTCTGGCTCGACAGCTTTGTCGAGAAAATGGGGCAGCCTAGGGCCGATGAAGACGCTTTCTTTGCCCGGCGGCGGCAGCTTGGCCTGGGCGTTGGTCTCGATGCAGCCGGCAATCTCGTGCGTGAGAAGGCCGCGCATAAGGCATGACGCCGACGATGATCGTGCTTGCCGGGCCGAACGGTGCCGGCAAGTCGACCCTCTACCAGACCCGCGTCGCACCAAGCTTCGCAGGACCATTCATCAACGCCGACATCATCCAGCGCGACGAACTGCGTGATCCCTCTCCAGCCGCGTCTTACGAAGCAGCCAGGATCGCGTCTTCGCGCCGGGATGACTATCTTTCTCGAGGTCGCGATTTCGTGACCGAAACGGTCTTCTCGCATCCCTCTAAGCTTGAACTGATCGACGAAGCGCGAACCAAAGGTTTCACCGTCATCGTGATGCATGTCGGCGTCGATACGCCAGACCTTTCTGTCGCGCGTGTCGGTACGCGCGTTGAGGAAGGCGGACATATCGTACCAGAGGACAAGATCCGCGCCCGTTACATGCGCGGAGCGCCGTTGATCCGGGCCGCAGTCCTTAAAGCGGATCGCGGCATGGTCTTCGACAATTCGCGCCTCAATCAGCCGCCCAGCCATTGCCTGACATTCGCGAACGGGCAGCTGGTCTTCGCGTTGCCGCGCCTACCCGACTGGATCAGATCGGTTTATGAAGCAGACTTGGAGATCTGAGGCCAAGCGCGAGGGATGGCGGGCAGGCCGCCCGGTGCCAGCCAGGTAATTCGAGCCTACTCTTCATTGAGTGTCGTTTGCACAGCCGATCGCCCACCCTGCGTCCAGATGTCGAACGTCGACTGGCCTTCCTCAGCCATCATCTGGATCATGGAGATTTCACGTTCTGCAAGGGGCCGCTGAAGTTCCGCATAAAGCGTCCGATCATCGAACCCCGCGCGCGCCGCGGCGTTTCGGTCCGTTGCGAACCGGACAGCTGAGATCCGCGACCAGTAAATAGCTGACATGCACATGGGGCATGGTTCAGAGCTTGAATATAGAATGCAGCCATCGAGGAACGGCGCTTCGAGCGTCTTGCAGGCGCTTCGAATTGCAACGATTTCGGCGTGGGCGGTCGGATCGTTGTGAGCATGAACGTGATTGGAGCCTTCCCCGACGATGGCTCCTTCCTTCAATATCACCGCGCCAAAGGGCGGTCCCGAGCCCTGCGAGATTGCCTCTTGAGACAGGGCGATAGCTCTTGCCATCGCATCCTCAGGCAGAACCGGATTGACCATATTTTTCTCCGACCGGGGAATGGTTGCTGTCATTGTGCACCCGGCCAATAATGCGAGTCCGGCAAGGGGCGGGGGCCGAAGATTGCCTGTCCCACGCGCACGACCGTGGCGCCTTCCTCGATGGCGATTTCAAAGTCGCCTGACATGCCCATCGAAAGGCCGCGCCAGTTTTGGGCGGCGTCACCTTCCTGCAGTAGGCGCTGCTGAATAGCCCGCAGATCGCGAAAGCACTGGCGGATGCGGATGGTGTCCTCGGAGAAGATTGCCAGCGTCATCAGGCCGCGCACACGAAGAGCGGTGAAGACAGGCAATGCTTTAGCAAAGGCCATCACCTCTTCGGGTGGCAATCCGAACTTGCTTTCCTCGCGTGAGGTGTTGACCTGCACGAACACGTCGAGGCTTTGCCCTGCCGCCTGAAGCCGCCGGTCGAGCGCTTCGGCAAGGCGCAGGCTGTCGAGCGCCTGAAACTCGCTGGCGAAGCGGGTGAGATATTTGACCTTGTTGGTCTGCAAATGGCCGATCACGCTCCACCGCACGGGCAGGTCGGCCAAGGCTTCCGCCTTGCCGCGCGCTTCCTGCACCTTGTTCTCGCCAAAGCAATCGAGCCCTGCAGCGTAGGCTTCGCGCACGCGGTCCGGCGGCAGCGTCTTGGTAACCGGCAAGAGCCGCACGGAAGCGGGATCGCGGCCTGCGCGCAGGCAGGCGGCTTCGATCCGGGCATGAACGCGCGCGAGATTAGAGGCGATGTCCCCGCTCATCTTCGCCCCTCCTATGGTTCCAGTGGGAAAGCGGCGGTGAGATCACGGACCTGTTGCCGCGCCTTGTCGATCACCGCGCTGTCCGGCGTGCGACCATTGCGGGCGGCATCGAGCAGGGTGAGGATCATCAGCCCGATCAGCTTATATTCCGCCTCCCCGAGCCCCCGCGTGGTGCCTGCTGGCGAGCCCAGTCGGATGCCCGAAGGGGCGGACGGGGGCTGCGTGTCGAACGGGATCGTGTTCTTGTTGATGGTCAGCCCGGCGCTTTCGAGCAGGTCGGCGGCGCTTTGCCCGTCGATGCCGAACGGGCGCAGGTCGACGAGCTGCAAATGGCAGTCCGTGCCGCCGGTGACGAGGCGTAGCCCACCATCGGCCAACACATCGCCCAATGTGCGGGCGTTGTCGCGGACCCGCCGCGCATAATCTTCGAACGCAGCATTTCCGGCTTCGCCGAAGGCGACGGCCTTGGCAGCGATGACCTGCATCAGCGGGCCGCCCTGCGTGCCGGGGAACACCGCCTTGTCGATCTTCCTGCCCAGTTCCAAATCGTTGCTGAGGATCACGCCGCCGCGAGGGCCGCGCAGTGTTTTGTGCGTGGTCGAGGTGACGACATGGGCGTGCGGCACCGGGTTGGGATAGAGCCCGGCAACAATGAGGCCGGCATAATGGGCGACGTCGGCCATCAGCCAGGCCCCCACGTCATCGGCAATGGCGCGGATTGCGGCGAAATCGATCCGGCGCGGATAGGCTGATCCGCCCGCGATAATGAGACGAGGGCGGGTTTCGCGCGCGACGCGGGCGAGATCGTCAAGGTCGATTCGCTCATCGTCTTGCCGGACCTTGTAGCTGGCCGCGTTGAACCAGCGGCCCGAGATCGTCACCTTGGCGCCGTGTGTCAGGTGCCCGCCGCAGGCAAGATCGAGGCCCAGGATCGTATCGCCCGGCTTCAGGAGCGCGAACGACACGGCGAGGTTGGCGCTCGCCCCGCTATGCGGTTGTACATTGGCCCAGTTGGCCCCGAACAACTGCCGCAGCCGATCGATCGCGAGTTGCTCCACCGCGTCGGACGGTCCGCAGCCGCCATAATAGCGCCGCCCCGGATAGCCCTCGGCATATTTGTTGGTGAAGATCGAACCTTGCGCCATCCGCACCGCGCGGCTGGCGAAGTTTTCGCTGGCGATCAGTTCGATACAGTCTTGCTGGCGCTGCCGTTCGTCTTCGACAATGGCAAACAGGTCCGGGTCCGCGATGGCGATGTCGTCCGGCACCACTTCGCCGCCCAACCGGGAGGCGATGCCGGACGACGGCGCAAGGAGAAGGGCAGGGGATTGGGGGGTCATGGCCGCAACTCCTTTAGCCATTGGGAGAACATCAGGCGGCCCGCATCGCGCAGCGGCGCTCCGTAGCGCGCCGCATCTGTACGCAGGACGCTGGGATCGAGGCCTGCTGTCGCCAGTTCGCAGGCATGGCCGATCAGCCAGCGTTCGATCCGCGCGCAATCCGCTTCCGGGTGGAATTGGAGGCCGAGGATGTTGGGACCGAGAGCAAAAGCCTGATTGGCACAGGCCGGAGTTTCGGCCAGATTCTCGGCTCCTCTCGGAATGGCGAAGCTGTCGCCATGCCAGTGTAGCACTGGCGCATTGGCGAGAGGGGCGAGGGGGCTTTGCCATCCGGCCTCTGTCAAATTGAGTGGCGCGAAGCCGATTTCTTTCTCATCGCCGGGGGCGACGCCCGCGCCGAGCGCCGCCGCCATGAGCTGCGCGCCCAGGCATATGCCAAGCGTGGGCCGGTTCGCTGCCAGCCTGTCCTTCAGCAACTCGATTTCGTCGATGAGGAAGGGGTAGCTGCCCGTGTCGTACACCCCGACCGGGCCGCCCAGCACGATGACAAGATCGGTTTTCACTGGCTCCAGCGTCCAGAGCTCGTCGACGCCGATATCGTAGTAGTGCAGCTTGTACCCCGCCGCAGCGAGAGGATGCTCGAAGGTGCCCAGATCCTCGAACGGTACATGCCGGATGGCGACTGCGGTTTTTAGCATTGCTGCCCTCCTGGAAAGTCGGGCTGGCCATAGGTGTAAACTGGCCTATTAAGATGATCCAGTTTTGAAATATTGCTTGGGCCGGATCGTGCGCAACCTGACTATCGAACTTGATCCTCGTTCTCCACGGCCTCCTTATCTCAAGGTTGCCGACGCCGTGATCGCTGCGATTGAGGCAGGGCGATTGAAACCTGGTTCGCGCCTGCCAGGGACGCGGGCACTGGCGAAGGTGCTTGGCTTAAACCGCAACACGGTGGATGCAGGCTATCAAGAGGCTGTGGCGCAAGGGTGGCTGGTGGCGGAGCCTTCGCGAGGCACCTTCGTCGCGCGCAATCTGCCTGACATGGGTGTGGGCTCGCCTGCGGTTGTCGAAGCGAACCCGCAGCTCAACGGTAGCCGGACTGAAGAGAGCGCAAAATCACTCTTGTCCTTCAGCGATGGCGCGGCTGATCCCCGACTGCTTCCGACCGCGGCGATGGCGCGGGCTTTCCGGCGCGGGCTCATCCGTAAGAAGGCACCGTCCTCGCTCGGCTATGATGATCCACGCGGGACCACCGCGCTGCGCCATGCGTTGAGGGAGCATCTTGCTGCGGAACGCGGCCTCTCTTTCGCGTCGCATGACCTGATGGTGACGCGGGGCAGTCAGATGGCTCTGTTTCTTGCCGCCCAAGCCATTGCCATTCCTGGCATGGCGGTTGCCGTTGAGAATCCTGGCTACCCGCTCGCTGTCACCGCGTTCAGGGCTGCCGGCGTGCGGGTCGTTCCGATCGAGGTGGACGAGGGGGGCATGTCCATCGACGGGCTCGAAGGGGCGCTGGCGCGTGATCTGTCGATACGGGCCGTTTATGTCACGCCGCATCATCAGTATCCCACCACCGTCACCATGGGCGCCTCACGGCGCCTCCGCTTGATAGACCTCGCTCGCACCGCACGGCTGACTATCCTCGAAGACGATTATGACCATGACTATCGGTTCGAAGGAGCGCCGGTCCTGCCAATCGCGGCTCGGGCCCCGGGCGAAACCGTCTACATCGGATCGCTGTCCAAGCTGCTCGCTCCTGGAATCCGGCTGGGCTATGTCGTCGCTCCGCCCGATCTGGTGTCGCGCATGGCCGTGATCCGGGAAGCAATCGATCGGCAGGGCGACGGTCCGCTGGAGGAAGCCGTGGCCTTGATGATCGAAGATAGCGAACTCGCCCGTCACGCCCGTAAGGCGCGCCGCATTTATCACGCGCGCAGGGATTATCTGGCGGCCAGGCTGCGCAGTGCTCTACCAGGCGCACTGGCCTTCGACATTCCGCGCGGCGGCCTGGCGTTATGGGCACGGATCGTTGACGGCACCGACCCCGAGCGCTGGAGCAAAGTGGCAAGCGAACTCGGGTTATCTCTGACGCCCGCAGCACAGCATAGCATCGATGGACTTGGACCTGCGGCCTTCCGCCTCGGATATGCCGGACTGGACGAGCTGGAGATCGACCGCGCGGCCGAGCTTCTGGAGCGCGCCCACGCCGCAGCTAGGTCGGGTGAACAATTCGCGAACTGACTGCGATGCGGTTGAAGATATTGATCGTTCCTATGGCGATCGTCAGTTTAGCGATCTCGCTTTCGGTGAATTCGGACCGCACGTGCTCATAGGCCGCATCGGGAATGCCCGTTTCAGCGACAAGCGTGACGCTTTCGGTCCATGCGAGCACTGCCCTGTCGCGCGCGTCGAAAAACGGCGATTCGCGCCATACGGCAACCAGATGCAGCGTCTGGGCGTCCATCCCGTCGGCCAGCGCCTCCTTGACGTGAAGATCGACGCAAAAGGCACATCCGTTAATCTGTGACGCTCGCAACCTGATGAGATGCAATAGGCGATTATCCAGCCCGGATTTCGAGACCGCCGAATCCAGCGCGCGGACGGCCCGATACAGCTTGGGGGCAAGGGTGGCGATATTCATTCTGGAAGACATCGGATTCTCCGGGCAAAGATATTGAAAAGGCATTTTCGAGTGTTCGTTCGGTTGGAACCGTGTCGGAACCCGCCGCCGCTGCGAATGATCGCGGGACGGTCTGCCACATGTGGATCAGTGCTCAGCGATCCATCTACGGACGAACGCCGACCGCTGTTCCGGCGCGCCAAGCGGGAGCGGTACGAGATGATAGCCCAATCCCCGATAGACGCGCGCCATCACGTCATGGGTCGCCACCGCCTCGTCCCAGTCCTGCTTACGCTCGGCGTCGTTGGCGTAGATCTCGGCCCAGGGCGGGGCGATGAAGACATGTCGGTTGTACCGGTTGCTCTCCGCCGCGCGTGTGAGGTCGCCGGGTATGCTCAGCCCGCACAATATGCGGTAGCCGATGATGTCGGGAATGCCTCGGTCGAAGAACAAGACGCCCTCTTTCGTCCGTGCCTCCTCATAGGAGTTTAGGTCATGCGTAAGCATCCGCTCGGCAAAGGCGTCGCGGTCATCCCATGGTAGAGCGGTTCCGCCGGCGGCCAATTCCTCACGGATCACCGCTCGTCCGGCCTCGCGCATATGCGGCAAGCCTTGTTCGGCCAACACCGCAAGGAGCGTGCTTTTGCCTGATCCCGGTCCGCCGGTCACGACGAAGAAGCGATCCATCCTGCCCCTCAACTTTCCCGCGACTGCGCGAAGGTGAGAACCAGCGTGTCGCGCCATGCGGGGGCGCCCGGTATCGCGCATTCGATGGGCGTTGTGCCGTGGCGGACGGTAAGGTCATCCAGCAGCAGCGCTTCGCCGGGACGGGTTAGCCGATGTTCGAGGATGCAAGCGCCGGAAGCATCCTCGACGCGGCTTTCACCGCCGGCCTAATCGCTGCCGCCGACGAGCAGGATCAACACCCAGTCGCGCCCGTCATGATGCATGCCCTCCGGCGTGGGGAGGCCGGGCTGTCCCGATAGCGCTTCGATGCGAAATTGATGCGCTTCGACTATCCAAGAGTTCGGACCCCGCACGCTCGCATCCGCGATCAGGGCGGCAGTGCTCAACACCAGCGCCTGAAACAGCCGCGCTCCCCTTTGACCTTCGGCCATCGGCGCGAACCAGCGTTCGACGCCGCCATTCAATGGATTGTGATCGCGCTCCTGGTAATGCGGGCGATGCGGCAGGCGCGTGCATTTCCCCCCGACGACCTCAAGGGCCGCATAGCGTCTGCGGCGATAGGTGCCGCCGTCGGCCATCCATGTGTCGCGCGGCAGATCATCCCAACTCCGCGCAAATGCTGCCCATTCCGGGTTGCCGGGATCAACCAGCTTGCCCGGTGGCAGGAGCAGGGCGGGCGGCGCTGCGATGCACTCGCCAGAGGCGGTGGCGGCGGCAAGCTGCCCGGTCATGTCTCATCGTCCCAGTAGCCGACCGCATCGGCATAGCGTCCGACATGGTCCACCGACCGGCTCGCCTTGTCGCCGCCGGGCGCGGCGCCTGCAATGACCGCGAACTTGCCGCTGTCGGGATAGTCGATCACGTCGGGCTCGTTCATAGTGCTGATCGCGAGATAGCGCAGGTCGGTGTCGCCAGTGTTGATGATCTGGTGCGCACTTGCCGCGCCGCTGGCCGGGCACAGCGCGACATCGCCCGCCCGTAACGCATGATCGCCATCGGAATAGCGCAGGCGACCGCTGCCGGAGAGGATAACGAACAGTTCCTCATTTGCGTGATGGCCGTGGAACGGCCACGCCCGTTTGCCCGGCGGCACCACGACCAGCTTTCCGCCCAGCATGTGCGCACCCAGCGGCGAAGCGAAGGAGGCCATACGCGCTTCGTAGAGTTCGCCGTGCGCCTGTGTTTGTAGGTCGAGGGTATCGAGATGAAGAATGGGGGGTGTGCTAACGGCCATGATTGAACCAATACAATGTTTGATTTGATCGACTCATGATTTGATACAATGATGAGGCCCAAGGAGCAACCAGATGAGAACGAAGACCCCGGCCGATTTCTATTTCGATCCCGTCTCGCCCTTCGCCTTCCTGATGTGGAAGCGCCTGCGTGAAGACGATCTCGGACTGGAGATACGTCCGGTCCCGGTGCTGCTGGGGGCGCTGCTGAACCACTGGGGTCTGATCGGCCCGGCGGAAGTGCCGCCCAAGCGGGTGCAGACCTATCGTATGTGCCAATGGCTTGCTGACAGGAACGGTATCGCGCTCCGCTTTCCCGATACGCATCCGTTTCGTTCGGTCGAGGCCCTGCGCTTGCTGATAGCGCTCGATGCGCGCACGGATGCCGTCGATGCCGTGTTCGGGGCGGTGTTTGCGCAAGGCCGGGATCTGACCGATGGTGCCGAATTGGAGAGGCTCGGCGGCGAACTTGGTCTTTCCGATGTGCAGGACAGGATCGCAAGCGCGGATGTAAAGCACGGGCTCCGCGCCAACACCGAGGCGGCGATCGCGCGCGGCGTGTTTGGCGTGCCCACTCTCGCGATCGGGGAGGACCTGTTCTGGGGCTTCGATACGCTGGACATGGTGCGCGATTACCTGGCCGATCCCAGGTTGTTCCAGACGGCAGAGATGCAACGCCTCGGCACTCTCGATTATGGCGTACCCCGGAGGGCAGGATCATGAGCGGGGCCAATGACCCGCTTCTGCTCGAACGCGTTCGCGAGAGCTTCTCGCGCCAGAGCTTCATGGGGCTGATCGGGGCCGAGGTGATCCACGCCAGCCATGGCAAGGTGGTTCTCGATCTGCCGTTCCGGGCTGATCTTTGCCAGCAGAACGGCTTCCTCCATGGCGGCGTGGTCGGTGCGATTGCCGACGTGGCGGGCGGCTATGCGGCCTATTCGGTCTTCGGGGATGGCGAGGATGTCCTGACGGTCGAATACAAGCTCAATCTTATCCGCCCGGCGGCGGGAGAACGCCTGCGCGCCGCGGGTGAAGTGCTGCGCGCCGGCCGGGCGCTGACGGTCTGCGATCTCAAGGTCCATGCGATGCGCGAGGGAGAGGAGGTGCTGTGTGCGTCCGGCCAGCAGACACTCATGCGCATGGAAGTGGGCAGCGCATGACACTCCCAATCCTTTTGCTTCCCGGCATAGGCGGTTCGGGACCGGGCCATTGGCAAAGCCATTGGGAGCGGACCGATCCCGACATGACCCGCTTCGCACCGTCCGATTGGGACCGACCGGAACTTGCCGACTGGTGCGAGGCGCTGGATCGAGCGGTTGGGACGCTGGACCGCCCGCCTATTCTGGTCGCGCATAGCCTGGCCTGCCTGCTGGTGGCGCATTGGGCCGCCGCGCGCGGAACTCCGGTAGCTGGCGCGATGCTGGTCGCCGTGCCCGACCCTGCCGGACCAGCGTTTCCGGATGAAGCGCGGTCTTTCGCGCAAGTGCCGGAGCAGCCCCTGCGGTTTCCCAGCCTGATTGTCGTCAGCGCGAACGATCCTTACGGGACGGTCGATTACAGCGAACGGCGCGCCCGGCAATGGGGCTCGCGGCTGATTGCGTTGGGTCCGCTCGGCCATATCAACGCCGGCAGCAATCTGGGCGATTGGCCGGAGGGCCGGGATATCCTCACTTCCTTCCGCGCTGAAATCGAAGGGAAGGGGACATGACCATCTGGACCGCGCTTGCTGGCTTCACGCTGGCCGCCGGGCTTCTCGTCATCACTCCCGGGCTCGATATGGCACTGGTCCTGCGCACGCTCGCCGTCGAGGGGCCGCGTCAGGCTCTCGCGGCGGCGGCAGGCGTGGTTGCGGGCGTTCTTGCCTGGGGGCTGGTAGTGGCGCTGGGGCTTGGCGCGCTGCTCGCGCTGTCAGGCACGCTCTACACGGTCCTGCAATATGCAGGCGCCGCCTATTTGCTGTGGCTGGGTCTGGGCATGGTTCGTGCGGCACTCAAATCGCTGGCGCACTCCGATGCAGTAGGTCCGGCATTGCCGTCCGCTCCATCGCGATCGGGCAACTGGTTCATGAAGGGCCTGTTCACCAATTTGCTCAATCCCAAGATGGGGGTTTTCTATGTGAGTTTCCTGCCGCAGTTCATTCCGGCGGGAGCGTCGGTAATGGGCTTCAGCCTTTTGCTGGCGGCGCTTCACGCCACGCTCGGCATGGCCTGGTTTGCGCTCCTGATCCTTGGCAGCCGTCCGCTGCGGCAATGGTTCGCGCAAGGGGCTGTGGCGCGCTGGCTCGATGGCCTGACCGGCGGCGTGCTCATCGCGCTGGGCCTGCGCATCGCCTTCCATCCGGCGCACCGATAGCGCCATTTCCATATTGAGAGAGACATGCAGATAGCCGTTCTGACTTTCGACGGGTTCAACGAACTGGATTCGTTCATCGCGTCGACGATCCTCAATCGCCTCAGGCCGCTGGGCTGGAATGCCTGGATCACGTCGCCTGCGGACGAAGTGACGTCGATGAACGGTGTCACGATCCGCCGTCAGCGTCCCCTCGAATTTGCGGAAGAAGCAGACGCCGTCCTGATCGGCAGCGGTATCCGCACGCGCGACGTGGCTCGCGATGACGCGCTGCTGGCGCGGCTTAGGCTCGACCCCGAGCGCCAGCTGATCGGTGCGCAGTGCTCGGGAACGCTGCTGTTGGCGAAGCTCGGCCTAATTGGCGATCTGCCTGCCTGCACCGACCTGACGACAAAGCCATGGGTCATCGAGGCTGGCGTGAATGTGATCGACGCGCCTTTCGTTGCGCATGGCAATGTCGCGACAGCGGGCGGCTGCCTGGCCTCGCATTATCTCGCGGCCTGGATGATCGCGCGCGGTGGTTCGGTGGAACAGGCGCGCGAAGCGATCCACTATGTCGCACCGGTCGGCGAAAAGGAGATGTATGTCGAACGGGCGATGGCCGTCATTGCGCCGTTTTTGGTCGAGGCGGCTGCACCCGCCTGACCCGTCGCCTCAATCGCTTCCGGCTCGCTCGATCACCAGAATGCGTGCTTCGCCAAGGGGGCGGGCGACGTGTTCATCGCCCGGTTCGGCGTGAAAGATGTCCCCTGTTTCAAGATGGAGAACCTGTTCGCCGCCAGCGGTCCGGACATGCATGTCGACACGCCCGTCGAGGACAGCGAAGACTTCCGGGCCATCGTTGATGTGCCAGCGGTAGGGCTGGTCGGTCCAGTGCAGCCGCACCGTCGCGTCGTCGATCCTCTCGATCGACAGCGCGTCCCAGGCTGATCTGCCGGTGAAGTCGCGGGCGCGGATAACCTGCATTTCCATCCTCTTGCTCACCGCTGTTGTGACGAAGATTTGGGATCAGTTACCAGGCGACATATCCTGCGCGCTGTAGAAGCTCTCGCCTTCAACCTGCCGGTCGTGCACGAAGCGCATCGTTTCGAGCGCCCGCCTGGCCTTGCCGTTGCGCCGGGCCACATAGTGGACGCCGAGCACTTGGCGCTCAGTATCGCAGACGGCAGCGATCAGGGTAAAGTGCAGTTCGGACGAAGCCTCCAGCGCCTTTGACCAATAGGCGCGCAAACTGGCCTTGCCTTCGATGATGGGAGATCCCGTCAGTTCCGCGGCCAATGGGCTGATGAAGCGCGCGTCCTCGGCAAAATGCGCAAGAATGGCGTCGAGATCGCGCGCGTTCCAGTTGGCGATCCAGTTCGCCGCGAACATCTCCATGTCTTCCCGGTTCATTGCGTTGTCCTTCAAATCAGAAACAGCAGGGCAGTGAGCGCGGTCAGAACCGCCATCACGCGCACGAAGACGATCATGCCCTTGCGGCTTTCCAGCAATTCGCGGGCCCCTGCGCCCATCGCCGCCCAGGTTGCGATGGAAGGCAGGCCGATCAGCACGAAGGCCGCGACGATGACGCCGAGTTGCAGGGCGAGCGGCCGGCCGGGCACGGTAAAGCTGGCGATGGCGGGCATGGTGATCGCCCAGGCCTTGGGATTGACGAACTGGAAGGCGGCTGCCTGACAGAAAGTCAGCGGATGCGCGCCCTCGCGCCGTTCGACGCCTTCCGAACGCCACAGCTTCACCGCCAGCCATCCGAGATAGACAGCACCGAAGATCCGCACCGCCCAGCGCAGCACCGGCCATGCCTCGAACAGCGCGCCCAGACCCAGCCCGCTGAGCACCAGCATGAGGGCGCAGCCAAAATTGATCCCGAAGATGTGCGGAATGGTCCGCCGGAATCCGAAAACCAATCCCGACGAGGCGAGCATGATGTTGTTGGGGCCCGGCGTCGCCGTGCAGACGAAACTGTACAGCGCAAGCGGGGCAAGCAGACTCGTATCCATGATGTTCTCCTGCGAAGCTGGATGATCATCATTGAACTATGAGTCAAATGTGATATTGAACCGGTTCAATATAGATCGGGAATGGCAATGAAGGACTGGCAGCCGGATATCTCAAAGGGCAGCGCGCCGGTGTACGAGCGTCTCGTGACCGCGCTGGAAGGCGATGTGCGCGACGGCCGCCTGGCGCCGGGCGACCGGCTGCCTCCGCAGCGCGATCTGGCTCACCGCCTGTCCTTGAGTGTCGGCACGGTCAGCCGGGCCTATGTCGAGGCGGAGCGGCGGGGGTTCATTTCCAGCCATGTAGGCCGAGGTTCGTTCGTCGCCGACCGGGCGAGGCCACATGCCGTGCCACATGACACCGGCCCGCTCGATATGGCGCATAATGTGCCGCCGCTCGATCCTGCCGAGCGCTGGATCGGGGAGGGACTGTCCCGCGTGCGCCAGCGCGCGGATCTTGGCACAGCGGTGAACTATGCGCCGCCCGAAGGCCTGGCCTCGATCCGCGAGGCCGGGGCATCCTGGCTCAAGCGCCGTCATGGCGTGACGCGCGCGACGGCGGATCGGGTTATTCAGTGCAACGGCGGGCAGCATGGCCTTGCACTTGCCTTCGCGGCGCTGGCGCGGCCCGGCGATACGATCCTATGCGAAGCCGCGACTTATCCCGGCATCCGGACACTGGCCGACCACGCAGGCTACCGCCTGCGGGGCGTTGCCATGGATGCGCGCGGCATCGATCCCGAAGCGCTAGCGCGCTGTGCCCGCGGAACTGGCGCCAGGGTGCTGGTCATAATCCCGACCCTGCAGAACCCGACCACGATCACCCTTGATGCCGCGCGCCGCGCTGAAATCATCGAGGTCGCCCGTGCCCATGATCTGATGATCGTCGAGGACGATGCCTATCGCGTCTTCGCCGATGCCGGGGCGGCGGACTGTTTTTCCGATCTCGCGCCCGAACGAACGTTGATGGTCGCAGGCATTTCCAAGGCGGTCGCGCCCGGCCTGCGGCTCGGCTTCCTGTTGCCGCCTGATAATGAAGATATTCGCGATCGACTGCTCCTGGGCATCCGGGCCTTTGGCTACAGCCCACCCTCGCTGGGTGGTCTTGTCTTCAGCCAGTGGGAACAGGACGGAACGGCCGACAGGATCGCCGACGATGTGATCGTGGAAAGCGAGGCGAGGACGCAGCTGGCGTCGTCGATCCTCGGCGAGGCGATGGCAGTGCCGGGGGCGGGGCGCAGCCTACATGTCTGGATGCCGATGCCCATGCTCGAGGCCGAACGGCTGAGCGCCCGCGCCTTGCGCGCCTCCATCGCGCTGACGCCGCCCGACGGGCCGATTGTCGATGCCGTGGCGCCCTCTGGGGTTCGCCTGTGCCTTGGCGGACTGCGCTCGCGCGATGCTCTCGAACGGGCGCTAAACGACATTGCTGGCATGCTGAGGACTGCCGGGGGCAGCGCCGCACGCGGCCTGGTCTGAGATGCGGGGCCAGCCATGCACATGAATCGATCCCCGGCGGGTGGTAGGGATCTCTGGTCTTACGCCACGCTCTGCATCGTGATCCTGTTCTGGTCGGGCAATTTCATTGTCGGGCGCGCGGTGAACGGTGTCATTCCGCCATTCACCTTGGCGCTGGTCAGGTGGACTGGTGCGCTTGCGATCCTTCTGCCTTTTGCCTGGCGGCATTTGCGCGCCGATCGGCAACGGCTCCTGTCGCACTGGAAGGCGGTCTTGCTGCTTGGCCTGACGGGTGTGGCGGCCTTCAATGCCTTCATCTATTCGGGCCTGCAATTCACCACCGCCAGCAACGGGCTTTTGCTTCAGGCGGCGATCCCGGCGCTCGTCCTCCTGTTCAATCGCCTCTTTTTCGGCGACCGGGCGTCGGTTTTGCAGATCGTCGGCGTGACCCTCTCCATGCTGGGCGTGGCGGTCATCGTACTGCGCGGCGACCTTGCGGCGCTAGCGCGGCTGACTCTCAATTTCGGAGATTTTCTCGTGCTGTGCGGGGTCGTCTGCTGGGCGCTTTACACCGCATTGATGCGCCTTCGTCCCGATTGCCATCCCGCCAGTTTCCTGACGGCGACATTTGTTATCGGCGCGGCAGCGATGGCGCCGTTCGCCGCGATGGAAATGGCTGGCGGTGCCAGCATCCCGCTGCGTGCCGATGTGCTGGGGGCGTTTGCCTACGTTGCTCTCTTCCCGTCCTTGGTCGCCTATGTGCTTTACAACGCGGCTGTGAAAAATCTCGGAGAGGCACCCGCAGGCCAGATGATTACACTGATGCCTTTGTTCGGCGCCGGTCTCGCCGCCCTGCTATTGGGCGAGGCTCTTTTCCGGTTTCACATCATCGGAATGGTGCTGATCCTCGGTGGGATCGTGCTGGGCGCGGTGGGCGTGCAGCGCCAACTGCGGTGGATTGATGATTTTGGCTCGCCTGTGTCGCGCGGCCGAACCAACTGAGTACGCATGTAATGTGGAATTACCGGCGGGTCGGAGCGATAGAACTGGCGTCGTGCGCAGGAAATGCTCTGCCGGATTTGCGCCTCCATTTTCACGAGACTGCCCAGCTCTGTCTGGTTCAGAGCGGGAAGCGCCGGGCGGAAACCCGCTACGGGATCGTTGAAGTGACCGCAGGCGAATGGCTCTACCTTCCCGCCGGTCTGCCGCATCGCTTTACCGATAGCGCAAGCGCCGAAGGGCGCTGCCTGAATGTCTATGCGCACCTTGACCTTGGCGCCTATCCCCGTTGCCTTCCCATCGAGAGGCTTCCGCCATTGATGCAATCACTGGCCTTGTCAGGATCCTCGCTGGCCGGATCAGAGCGGTCTGGCAGGCAAGGCACCGGGCCCGAAAATGGTACACTCCCAATACAGGCGCTGGCACGCGCGGCGGGGGTTTCGCGCGAGCATTTCAGCCGGACCTTTGTGCAGCAGCATGGTCTCCCTCCGCATCGCTATCGCATCATGTGCCGCCTCAACGCTGCGCGCCAGGCGATCGCTCGGGGACATTCGCTGGCAGATGTCGCCGCCCGGTTCGACTTTGCAGATCAGAGCCACCTTGGTCGCCTGTTCCGCCAGACTTTCGGGACGACGCCGGGAGCCTACCGCAAAGGCTGCTGCTGATCACAAACATTCCAGACTTGCTCGCGTCCTTGGTTCAGGCTCGCGGGCATGCTCGACTGGACAACAGCAATACTGATCCTTGCAGGCGTGGTCGGCGGGATCGTCAACGCCGTGGCCGGCGGCGCGACCCTGATCACCTTTCCGGCTCTGCTGGCTACAGGACTACCTCCCGTAGCGGCCAATATCGCCAATGCCATTGCCGTGTCTCCGGGGCATCTGCTGGCGGTGCTTGCGGATCGACGGAGTCTGCCGGTCCTTGACCGTCACCTTTACCTGCTACTCCTGCTTTCTGCCGCCGGAGGCCTGGCTGGCGCGGGTCTTTTGCTCATTATTCCTGACCGCCTTTTCACCCTGCCGATCCCTGCACTTATCGCGGGCGCAACGTTGCTTTTCGCGCTGGCGCCGCGCATTGCGAGGACGGCGGACAGAAGCGCAGGCACGGGCAATGGCGCAAAGCGGCGGGAAGCAGGGCTGCTGGCGTTGACGGCAATCTATGGCGGGTTCTTTGGCGCAGGCCTTGGCATCATCCTGACAGCGATCCTCAGTCTGTCCGAACCGCATGACATTCGCCGCATCAAGGCTGTCAAGAATCTCCTCGCGAGCGTCGTCGCAGTTGCAGCCAATCTGTTCTTTCTGCTGCGCGGGACCGTGCACTGGCCGTTGGCGTTCCCCATGCTTCTCGGCGCCATCGCCGGGGGATACGCAGGTGGTCATCTGGTCCGCGTCCTGCCTGCTAATGTCGTGGGGGGCGTCGTTTTGGCCGCGGGCGCGGTGATGACTGTCGTCTACGCATTTAAATATTGGATCTGAAGCGAGGTGTTCGAGACGTTCAATTCGGACGTATTTATCGCCAAAGGTGTTTTCATCGGTCTTTCGCGGCATTTGTCCCGTTTATCGGTGAGACAATAGCCTCCCGTTTCTGTGATGACTCCCAAGCATCCAGGGATGACTTTGCAAAAGAGCGACTTGGGGCAAGTGCCCGCGATCGGGGCACTCGCCGGACCGACCATCCTGAACCAAGGTCGGTAGGGAGAGGATCCATGAACGGAAACATTCCGTCGGGCGCGAATGCGTCCGAATGGCGCGACCGTGCGCGCTACGATCGCCTGACAGGTTTCGATCAGGCCACATGGGCATGGGAATGTCTGCGCCGTGCCATCGGCAAGGATTGCCAGCTGTTTCGCGAGACCGGTGGGCTGCTGCTGCGCGCCGAGCCACCCATTTGTCTGCTAAATGGAGAGCTGTGCGACTGGACCGACACGGAACCCTTACCTCTGGCCATCTTCAAGGATTGTGCGGATTTTGCCGGCCATGTCTTCTGGCGTGCCGCGCATCACCCGCCAGTCCTGATCGTGCGCGCCCACCCTTCAGATGCAAACAAGGCGGGGAGCGCGCCGTTCGACCTTGTTCGCCTGCCTAACCCGGTGGTGGTCCTTCAGGTGCCGGGCCGGGGCGAATATGTGCTGATCGCCGAAGGCACGCGCTGTATCCGTATGAAGATCTGCAGCGGAACGGTCCTTTCCGGGCCGGTGTCGCTGGAGTTTCTCGTTGCCGGCGACCACGCCTTCGAGATCCGCATATTGTCGCTGCGCCGTCTCGCGGCGTTCCATCGCCTTGGCCGCTTCCCGCGCAGCCTGTTCCCGCCCGAGCGGCGCGCGCGGCGCTGGGCGCGCGCGCTCCAGGCCTGGGATGGACGTAAGGCCGGGGCCAGCCACCGGGAGATCGCATCGGTTCTCTATGGCCACAAAGTCGTTCGGCACGACTGGTACGGTCCTTCCGACTACCAGCGAACCCATGTCCGACGCTTGCTGCAAACCGCAGATGGTCTGATCCGGGGCGGATGGCGCAAGCTTTTGTGGTGATGGGAAGGGGAGATCAACGCCCTCTCCATCCAGCGTGCGATCCGACTTGTGCCCAACGACAATAGGGTCAGCGACAACGCCCCGGCGTTCCGGGTCATGCTGGGCTGGCAGCATATCGGGGACGCCTGGGAGCGGATGTCGCGCACCGAGCCTCCCCGTGAATATTGGCGGGTGCGGATCGACGATCCCTTCTGTCCGCTCAGCGCCATGCTGTTCCCCGACGCCGAAGGCATGACCGCGCAATTGGTGCTGCAGGTCTGACCATGGGCGAGGGAGCCGAGCGCGTTCTGACCATCCGGGAAGCGGCGGCGCTGCTCAAGGTGCACCCCAATACCATCCGCAATCTGCTGGCCGAGGGGCGCATTCCGGCGGCCCGCGTCGGGCGCCAGTGGCGCTTTCTGGAAGGCGAACTTGTCGCCGGGATTCGCTCGGGCTACTCTGCGCCTGCACGAATGCAGTCAGGTGCCCAACGAAAGGAGGCATTATGGCACTCTGGAAACGTGCAGGAAAATACTACGTCAAGCTCACAGCACCTGACGGAACGCTCATTAGACGCTCTACTGGAACGACCGACAGGCTGAAGGCGCTCGAATTTCACGACAAGCTGAAGGCCGAGCTGTGGGATCTTGCCAGGCTGAAGCAGAAGCCGAAACGGACCTGGGACGAGGCGGCTTTGCGATGGCTGAAGGAGAAGGCACACAAGAAGTCCTGCCGGGACGATGTGAGCCGGATCCGGTGGTTCACCAGGCATCTGCGTGGCAAGACATTGGATCAGGTGAGCAGGGACATGATCGACCGGCTCATATCGCGCCATTTCGCCCGCAAGAGCGATCGCACCAAGGATCTCTATTTCGCGCTTATCCGCGCGATCTTCCGGAAGGCGATGCGGGAATGGGAATGGATCGCGCATGTGCCGGCGTTCAAGACCTATGCGCGCAGTGGCCGGGTCAGGGTGCGGTTTCTCACCCACGATCAGGCCGCCGAGCTCATGGGTCGGCTTCCTGAACACCAGCGCGAGGTGGTGCTGTTCGCATTGTCGACCGGCCTGCGTCAGGGCAACATACTCCATCTGCGATGGGATCAGGTCGATATGACCCGGCGCATCGTCACGATCGGATATGGCGAGACCAAGAACGGGGAGGCGCTCGGCGTGCCCCTGAACGAGGCGGCTCTTGGCGTATTACGGCGGCAGAAGGGCAAGCATCCGGTTCATGTGTTCACATTTCGGGGCAAGCGCCTTGCCAATGCGAATACGCGGACCTGGCGTGCGGCATTGAAGGCCTGCGGGATCGAGGATTTTCGCTGGCACGATCTGCGGCACACCTGGGCGACCTGGCTCCGGCAGAATGACGTGCCCACCTGGGTGCTTCAGGAACTGGGGGGATGGAAATCGGAATCGATGGTGCGGCGTTATGCGCACATGTCGGTGAAGCATCTCCAGCCTTATGCCGACCAGCTGATTGTACCGGGCACAGACCCGCTGATTAATCCGGTCACAGACACGAAAAAGTCTAACTGCCCGGAAAAGCTGGAAAGCTCAGGTCACAAAAATGGTCACAGTGAGAGCCGCCCGCGGCTCAAGCTTGTCGCCGGCCTCGACGTAAACTCTTGATTGTCAAGGAAGAAAAATGGTGGACGCACTAGGGCTCGAACCTAGGACCCGCTGATTAAGAG
>NZ_RAHJ01000013.1 GCF_003605755.1 Tsuneonella suprasediminis
GCCTTCCTCGACACGCTGCGCCAGCTTGGCTGCAACACCGATGCGCTGATGCTGATAGTGGTCGCAGCGCTGTTCTACGGCTTCTACTATCCCGCGCCTTACAGCCAAGGCCATGCGCAGGACGTGCGGCTGGCAGTGGTGAACGAGGCGCGCACCCCGCTCAGCCGACAGCTCGTCGATCTGATCGAGGCCAGCCCGCTGGCCGAGGTCGCCGCCCGGCCCGCCAACCTAGCCGAGGCGCGCACCCTGCTGGTAGAGCGAAAGGTCGATGGCGTGCTGCTGCTGCCTGACCGAGCACTGGATGACGCCCTGCGCGGCCAGGACAGTGGCATAGCGCTGTGGATCAACGGAACCTACCTCGTGCGAACCAAAGCTTTGGGCCAGGCGATCCAGGGGGCCATCGTCAACACGCTCAACAACGAGGCGAAAGGACGGCTCGGGGTTAGTATCGAAATTACCGATCCCGTCGAGTCGCAACCGCTGTTCAACCCCAATCTGGAATACGGCGCCTATATCTTTCCCGCCGTTGCACCGGTGATCCTCCAGCAGACCATGCTGTTTGGTACCGCCGTGCTATTCGCCGGGCGCAGGCGGCGCGGATGGAACGAACTGGGTGGCCAATGGCTGGCGCTGAGCCTCGTGTCGTTCGTGCTCACGCTGACCTATTTCGGCTGGTTCTTCGCTGCGCAGGATATCCCGCGCCAAGCCGGAATCGGCGCCCTGCTGATCGTCGCGCTGTTTGCGGCAGGAGCCATCGCCGCCTTCTCGCTGTTCGCCGCCCGGCTGTTCCCCAACGCGCGCGCCGCGCTGCTGTTGCTAATCCCCACCTCGCTACCGATCTTTTTCCTCTCGGGCGCGACCTGGCCGCGCGAGGCGATGCCGGGCTGGGTCTCGGCGCTGGGCGCGCTGCTACCTTCAACCCACGCCAGCCGCGCCCTCCTCCTCACCGACCAGATGGGCGCGCCGTTATCGGAAGCCCTTCGGCCGCTCACAGCGTTGGTGATACTAATAATCTCTTTTTTGGTCGGGTCGGGCCTTGTCTCGCGGTTTATGACCAATGCGGATGAACTGACGACCTGATGGTCAGATCGCCGGGGCAGGCTTGTTGCCGAGCGGATCGCTCCGCGTCATGGGGCGGCCGCTGACGAACGGCATTGCCTGCGGCTATGCACGACGCAAGCAGAAGCCCACCCCAGCGTCGGATTCAGGAAATTTCGATGCCAAGATTCACGAAAAGCTTGAACCTATCCATACGATAACGGACACATGCACACGCATATGGAACGAAAGAGTCCTCTTAATCAGCGGGTCCTAGGTTCGAGCCCTAGTGCGTCCACCACTTTCTCTCCTAATATCAGTATGTTGATAGGACGTCTGGTTTGAGCGGGAAGGCGTTAAGGTTCGCTAGGTAGCTCCCTAGGTAGCAGCCCACAAACCGACCCAATCGTCTTGATCATGAGATTTTCAGCTGGCGTACGTGCGGTCAGCCCCAAAAAGGCCGCTCCAGCAGTCAATCGCGGTGCGTTCCACGTTTGAAGGATTCGTGTTTTGCGCGCGCAGTCATTTCCGTCGTCCCGGCCTGTTAGTCCGTTTGGGGTCGTGAATGTCCGCGTTGGCAGTAGTCACGCTGCTTTCCTATCGGCCGCTTGACTCGGAAGGGCACGTGGCGGTGCTGCAGCAGCAAGTCATTTTTGGCCTGCCTGCTGCCAACCCGCCCATTGGACCGCTTGAAGGCGGCACGCTTGATGGGGCCATAGGCGACCACGAGAAGCCCCGATTGAGGCGACCTCAACTGTTCATAGCGGAGCCACGTCCCTATCTGAACCTTTGACGGATATGTCACGCCAGCCAAGCTTGCGACGACGCGACGAGTAGAAGGACACCGAGCACTCCTCGGTAAATGACAAATGGCCAGGCGGAGAAGCGTTCAAGGAAGCGCATCAGTGCCCAGATTGCGACGAAGGCCGAAACCGACGCGACAATCAGGCCGAGTGCCAAAACGGACCACGCGTGCATGTCGAGATTCGCACGGTGCAACTCCCACAATTCCTTAGATCCGGCGAGTGCGATGGCCGGAATTCCCAACAAAAATGAAAACCGGGCCGCTTCTTCGCGCTCAAACCCTAGTCCGAGCGCCGCAGTGAGAGTTGATCCCGAACGCGAAACGCCGGGGATCAAGGCCCCTACCTGCGCAATGCCGACCAGTAGCGCATCTGCCAGCGATGCATTTTCAACGCTGCGGCGGTGGCGCGCGAAGACTTCCGTGAGAGCCATCAGAGCAGCCATGGCAATGCACGCCCAGCCGATCACGGACAGGCCACGAAGTGGTGAATGGCACGCATTGAGGGTGCCCGACAGAGTAACGCCCGCCAGGGTGATCGGAACCGTGGCCAAGGCAATCCACATTGCAAGGCGAAGCTCCGGATCGGCGAATTGCCGCTGACGGATGGCGAACAAGGAACCGACCGCAAGACGACGAACGTCCTGCCAGAAATAGCTGATGACCGCAGCAAGTGCCGCCAACTGCATCGCCGCCGAAAAGGCCGAGCCGGGGTCTCGCCACCCCAAGAGGGCGGGCACAATGCGCATATGCGCTGTCGAGGAGATCGGCAGAAGTTCGGTGATCCCTTGAACCACGCCCAATAGGGCGACCTTGGCATAACCCAACGTCACAAAACCGGTGTCGACGCCCGTTGCACACGGCATAGTCATTTCACTGCTGTCCCCTGGCTCAGAGGCACAGCCTTGAGCGGTGCTGCCGCCTGCATTATTGTCTGACCAGTCTCAGGCCATTGGCGACCACGAGAAGGCTGGCTCCCATGTCAGCAAACACGGCCATCCACATGGTGCCGTAGCCCACGAGCGTAAGGACGAGAAAAACGGCCTTAATCCCGAGCGCCAACGTAATGTTCTCGATCAGTATGGTTCGGGTCTTGCGTGACAACCGCACGAAGCGCGCGATCTTGTTGAGATCATCGTCCATCAGGGCGACATCGGCAGTTTCGATGGCCGTGTCCGAACCGGCAGCCCCCATCGCAAAGCCGATATCGGCCCGCGCGAGCGCGGGCGCGTCGTTGATGCCGTCCCCGACCATGCCGACATGCCGGCCATCACGGATATAGCCTTCGACCGCCCGCAGCTTGTCCTCGGGAAGTTGATCGCCAAGTGCTTCGTCGATCCCGACCTGCCGGGCGATGGCGGCGGCCGTACGCACATTGTCGCCCGTGAGCATCACGGTATCGAGGCCAAGCGCGCGCAACGCCTCGATGGCGACGCGACTGCTGTCCTTGACGGTGTCCGCAACGGCCAGAAGAATTAGCGGTTGCTTGCCGTCGGTGAGGCCGATGACGGTTTTACCTTGTTCCTCCAGGTGCGCGAGCTGCGCTTCGATTGCGGGCGAGCAGACGCCGTTTTCGTGGATCAGCCGGTGATTGCCGAGCATATAGTCTACGCCGCCGATTGTGCCCTTTACGCCGCGGCCCGGGAGCGCCGTGAACCCAGTGACCTCGAGTAGCTCGATGCCCGACTTTCGACCTGCCTCGGCAATTGCAAACGAGGCCGGATGGTCGGAACGTGCGGCAAGACTGGTAGCAATGCGCAGGCTGTCGACGCCGTCGGCTTGTTCAAGCTGCACCGTGTCGGTCAGCGCCGGTTTGCCGTGAGTGATCGTCCCGGTCTTGTCGAGGGCGAGCACAGCAAGCTTGTGGCCCTCCTCAAGATAGACCCCGCCTTTGATCAGTATCCCGTGGCGTGCCGCCGCCGCCAAGCCGCTGACAATGGTCACCGGCGTCGAAATGACAAGTGCGCAGGGACAGGCTATCACCAACAGGACCAGCGCTTTGTAAATCCAGTCCTGCCAACCGGCGCCAAGCAATAGCGGCGGGACAAGGCCAATCACCACTGCGACCAGAAAGACGACAGGCGTATAGATCCGCGCGAACTGGTCAACGAAGCGCTGGGTAGGTGCTCTGGCGCCCTGCGCGGACTCCACTGCCTGGATGATCCGGGCAAGGGTTGAGTGACCGGCATCTGCGGTGACTTCATATTCGAAGGACCCGGCTTCGTTCAGCGTGCCGGCAAACACTGGATCACCCGGCCCTTTTTCGACGGGTAAGCTCTCACCGGTAATTGCCGCCTGATTAACCGTCGAATGCCCGATTACGACGGTGCCATCGAGAGCGACGCTTTGACCCGGCTTGATCCTTACGACCTCGCCGATCGCAACTGACGCTGCTGGCAGATCGATCCACGATCCGTCGGGCTGCCGGACGGTGGCATAGTCCGGGGCAAGTTGAATGAGGCTGCGAATGGCATTACGGGCGCGATCAAGCGACTTTGCCTCGATCAGTTCGGCAATCGCGAACAAGACCATGACCATGGCGGCTTCGGGCCACTGCCTGAGCAAGAGCGCGCCCGTCACGGCAATGCTCATCAAGGCAATCATGTTGAGATTGCCATGGCGCAGCGCGATCCAGCCCTTGCGGTAGGTATCGATCCCACAGCTCAGGATGGCCAGCAGAGCCAGCAAGGCAACGGCCCATTCGGGCATTCCAGCCCAATGAATGATCTCAGCTAACAATGCGGCAATTCCGCCGGCGGCATAGGGCCACCACGGCCAAATCGACTCTGGTTCGCTCGGCGCCTGCTTGGCGGTCACCTCGGACACTTCGGCTTCCATGCCCAGGTCGCGAATTGCTTCCTGAACTGCCGGTAGTGCGCCGGCCCGGTGCACTACCGTCAGACTTCGTTGCATCAGATTGAAATCGAGCGACTGGACCTCACCCATGCCGCCAAGCTTCTTGCGGATCAGCGCTTCCTCGGTCGGGCAATCCATTTGAGCGATCCGAAGGCGAGTCACGCTGCTACCGTCAGGCACGATAGATATCGCCGGAGACGAGCCCGAAGATGTCGATGCGGGGGGCGAAGATGCACCGCAGCAATCGTCAGCCATATCTTTGTATCTCCGTCATGCAGTGACCGACTTTCTGGCGAGCCGCTCATTGTACCAGCCACCCACAACGACAATTGCTAACGTCAGGATTTGTGCGCCGACGGACTCCCATGTCGGGAACAAGCCGAGCACTGGAATGCGCGGGACTTGCGAGAGCGGCGCAATGTCTATCATCCCGGCCTCCTGCAGGGCGGCTACGCCCTTCCCCGCCAGCACGACAGCGAGAACGGCGATGAGCGCAGAGCTGTATTTGAAGAACTCGCTGACCGGCAGTTTGGCGCTGAACCGCAGCATAGCCCACGCGATAAGGCCCAGTACAACCACGGCAGAACCAGCACCCGCCAGAATGACGGCGCCGCTACCTTGTGCGGTGAGCGCCGCGTAGAACAGGATTGTCTCGAACACTTCGCGATAGGCGACGATGAAGGCCAGGCCGAACAGGAACCATGCCGAGCTGCGCGACAATGCCTTGCCCAACGTCTCGTTGATATAGCGTTGCCATTCGCCTGCCTGCGACTTGCCATGCATCCAGATGCCCACGGACAGCAAAACAGCCGCCGCGAACAGTGAGCCGAACCCTTCGGTCAGTTCGCGACTTGCGCCGCTAACGCCGATAAAGAAAGTTGCAATCGCCCAGGTGATGCCTCCGGCGATCAGTGCCACCACCCATCCGCTGTGGACATGGCGGACCATTTCGCCACGGTCAGCCTTCCGTAGGAAGGCAATCATGGCGACTACGATCAGGAGCGCCTCCACGCCTTCGCGCAACAGGATCGTGAATGCCCCGATAAATGTGGATGCCGTGCTGGCCGCGCCGGGTGAGAGCACCTCTTCGGCATCGCTGAACAGCGTATCGAGAACCGCGACCCGATCCTTGACGGCAGCAAGCGGCTCGCCGCGACCGATGGCCGCACGAAGATTGCCCATCTCGGCCTCGATCCGCCCCATCAAGGTCGCATCGCGTGCCGCAAGGGCAGGCTCAACCGGCTCGAACCCATCGAGATAAGCGGAAAGCGCCAGCTTTTTTGCCGTTTCCCGGTCTCCGGCCGCATAGGCTGCGACGCTCGCCTGCAATTTCTCATGGGCGACTGTCAGTGATCCAGCCTTCTCCTCGATCACTGCTTCAGGATGCGTGCGCAAATAAGCAATGACTGCGTCAGCCGCGTCCGGACCTATTTCCCGCCCAAGCGCAGCAGGGGTCAATCCAGCGAGCGTGGCCAAATTGGATATGCGGCTCCGCAAGGCGGCGTCGGTTTTCCAAGTCTGCTCGCCCTTGTCGCTGTCCGTGAATGCGAACTGGCTTGCATAGAACGCCAGGTCCCACCGGTCTTGCGATGGCAGCTCGGAGAAACTGCGCATCGCCGTCCCATCCAGCCCCTGACCGATGACCTGATAGAGGGCAAACGGACTACGTTCGCGGGCGCGATCCGCATCCCGAAAAGCTACCGGCGCCGGATCGAGTTTGGCGGCATCGGGGCCATGCCCATCGCCCCGCACACCATGGCAGCCCGCACAATTTTGAGTATAGAGCGCCGCACCGCGAGCGAGATCAGGGGCTTTCGCTGGTGCGAGCGGAACCGGATAGACGGCCAAGAGGTGCGTTCCCAGCGCACGCGCGGCCCGCGCGACGTCATCCGGCTCCGCTTTGGCCCCAACCAGGCCCCGAAATGCCTTCGCCTCAGCTATCAGGCTCGTCCGATCGGCGGAGGCGGCCAGGCCAGTGATCTTGGTCTCGATCGTGCTCGAGAACTCGGTCATCTCCGCATATTCCTGGCGGTTCTTGATCTGGCCATTGGCCACGGCGCCCCGGTAATCCACCGCCACATAGTCAAGCAGCCGCCAGGCCGTTTGCACGTCTTCATTGCTTGAACCTGCAAAAGCTGGCGAGACCAATCCCAACGACAACGCGACGATCGTCATCATGGCCCACAAAGCGCGATATGCGGCAAGAGTACTGTTTCGCACGAAAATTCCTGATTCGAGTTTGTTCATGGACACCCGATACAATCTACAGTTACTGTAGAAGCAAGCAGTTTTTTGCGAATGAATCGCAATATGGAGGGCAATGATGAGTGAGCCCACGCGTCTGGCGATAGGCGATCTGGCACGACAGACCGGAACCAAGGTCAACACCATCCGGTTTTACGAGAATATTGGCCTACTCCCATGTCCGATGCGAACCGCATCGGGACGGAGGATATATTGCGCCGCGGATGTCCGCCGACTTTCCTTCATCCGCCACGGACGCGGCCTGGGATTTTCGGTCGACGAGATACGCTCGCTGCTTGCCCTTGCTGATGAACCCGAACGCGACTGCGCCGAGGCGGCCGCAATCGCGCAGCGGCACCTGCAGGATATCGAAGCGCGAATTACCCGACTGGAAACGCTTCGCACCGCGCTCGCCAATGTTGCTTCGTCCTGTGACGGCGGGCGCATCGCCGATTGCCAGGTGATCGAGGCGATTGCCGGTGTCGATTTGCCGGTCGAGGCTTGAGGCGCTCGGTAGCTCACGTCTGCGGTCGAAAGCCGCGCATGCTCGTCGCTGTCGCGCTCGCCAACAAAATGGCGCGCACGATCTGGGCCATGGCAACAAAGCAAGAGGATTACAGGGATCCGGCTCGGGCGATTGCTGCTTGTTGACGCAACCGCAGTTCAAAGCCTGAAGCCGGAACAGCGGGAGGTGTGAGAAGACGACGACCTGCATGGGCAAAATGATCGAACAGATCTGGATTAGGAAAACCAGTTGGACACCCCGAGCCAACAAGCTCGCCTTCGAGATTTGGACCTGATCCGCGCACGACCATACCGGCCAGCGGCAATATGCTGCACCTCAAAGGCCTTACAGAAGCGCGCTCTCGATCACACTCTCTGCCAGCCAGAATCCTCTTGTACTGCGGGCGGCAACCACAGAAGGTGTCCAGCTTTGTGAGGAGAAGCGAAATGCCAAAAGCAGGAATTATTGGCCGCATCGGGCTTGTGATTGCCACCGGCTCGGCGCTTGTAGGAAGTGTCGCCATCGCGGGGAGGAGGGATATATTATTCGAACCTACTGAATTGATATAATGTAGTTTTGTCGAAAGAGAGGTAGAAAATACCCCCATCACTACCCCCGGCCTGGCAATTGAGGCAGGCTGATCTGAACGCGCGATGAGTTGACCCAGACGGCTACCGCAGAAGAAATTTCACGCGGCAGACGTTCGGGCTTCATTCATAAATCCCCGTTTCAACCTCAACGCGCGGTCGCGTTCTCCTTGTGAAGTGTTTCAAAAATAAATTGCGCTGTGCAGCTGATCAGCAGGAAACCGGTGAGGGACTCAATTCCCGCAAGAGCGCGAACGTGTCCGGTCGGATAGATGTCGCCAAGGCCAAGTGTCGTGATGTTGACCAACGAAAAATAAAAGAGATCCATCCAGCTCTCACCTGGCGTATGGACGAATCCGCCCAGCCCCAGACTGTGACTCCATTTGAAGCCAGCAGCGAATTCGAGAGCAATGAGCAGATGGCTCATAAGGACGATGAGATAGGCGGCACTGAATCTCAGTGGACGCACAGCGCTTCCGCCGTACGTCATGCGCGCAAGAGCCAGCATACCGATGTGTAGCCAAATGGCTCCAAGAAACAGGAGAACCCCGATGACGATCGCAAAAATCATCATTTCGGCCCTCGTTTTGCTGTTTGGTGCGAATGGGGGGCATGATCGTGCGCCGGGGAATGTCTTCCGCGCGAGAGAAACATAGCCTCTCCTGCGAATGCTGCGGCAATGCCCACGGCCGCATACGCAACGATCGCTGGATCGGTCTGCAGCTTGGCAATCGTGAACGCGATCAGCACAACGAAATCGGCGACCAGGGCGGCAAGCAGGATCGTCGCTCTGGCGCCAACTTCTCGCCGCAGGTGGCGGAAAACGCCCCAATGAACCAACATGTCCATCACCAGGTAAAAGAATGCGCCGAGCGCAGCGATGCGCGATAGATCAAACAGCACCGCAAGCGCTCCGGCCACTACGACCGTATAGATCAGGAGGTGACTGCGCAGGCTCCCGCTCATGCCGAAGTGGCTGTGCGGGATCATTTTCATTTCGGTCAGCATCGTCAGCATCCGCGAAACAGCAAAGACGCTCGCGATGACGCCGGAGGCTGTCGCAGCCAGAGCGATGGCAATGGTAAAATAGAAACCAATCCAGCCTAGCGCGGGCTCCGCAGCTGCAGCAAGCGAGTAATCACGGGCAGCTATGATAGCATCGATGCTCAGGCTCGATCCGACGGCGATGGCGACAAGCAGGTAGGTCACGACGCAAATACCGATCGCGATCATGATCGTACGACCGACGTTTCGATGCGGATCGACGATTTCTCCGCCACTGTTGGTGATCGTGGTGAAGCCTTTGAAAGCAAGAATCGAAAACGCAACCGACGCCACGAAATCAACGGGGCCGCCGGAGATCGCCTCGCCAGAAAAGGCGCCGGCATCAAGACCGCTGGCCCAGATCGCGGCCACGGCAAAAATGACGATCCCGCCAATTTTAATGATCGACATGACCAGGGAGAACACGCTGACGGAGCGATTGCCCGATGCGTTGATTGCGTAGGCCAGGAAGATCAGGCCGAGCGCCAGAAGGGACAGCAGCAACCCACTACTTTCCAGGCCGAAAGGACGCAGTGCATAGGTCGCGAAGGTCCGAGCCACGAGGCTTTCATTGATGACCATCGAAAGCGCCATAAGCAAAGATGCGGAAGCAGCGATGGTCCCGGGGCCATATGCCTTGTTCAGGATCATGGCGATGCCGCCCGAAGACGGCCAGGCGTTCGACATCTTGATGTAGCTGTAGGCCGCGAGCGCCGTTACAGCGGCGCCCACAATAAACGAGAGCGGAAAGAACGGTCCGGCAAGTTGCGCGATCTGTCCGGTCAATGCGAAAATACCCGCGCCGATCATGACGCCGGTTCCCATCGCGACCGCGCCGCTTAGGGTGATGCTATTCTTGTCCGTAGCTTTGTTCGTGGCGTCCCTTTCCTGTGCCTGGAGATGATGGTTCTGCAACTATTCGCTCCTTTCGGGTGGCCTTGCGAACCAGCTCTTTGGCATCATCGCACGATCAGAAAGCCGACTGTACCTGCCCTGAAGCCAATTTGCGCTCCAGAGCAGGTGCATTTCGTAACGACTGCATTCAGAACCAGAACCGAACGCCGGCCACGAAGTTGGTGACGCTCGGGTTCTCTCCCGCGGCGCGGGCATAATCGGCACTGGTGCCGACCTTCCATTCCTGCGCGATGCCGATGTAGGGGGCAAACTCGCGTCTGAATTCGTAGCGCAGGCGCAGCCCTGCCTCAATACGATCGACACCACCTCCGATACCCAATTCCGGAATGTCCTGAGCCGCCAGATTGATCTCCGCGCGGGGCTGCAGGATCAGTCGCTGGGTGATGCGCTGATCCAGTTCAGCCTGAACCCTGGCCGTGACATCGCCCTTATTTGAAACGAAAGCCGTGGCCTCGATGTCGAACAGGTAGGGCGCCAGGCCCTGCACGCCGATGGCGGCATAGGTTCGCGAAGGTCCCACAAGGTCCTGACGAACACCGGCCTGGAGATCCCACCGCGGCCCGATGGCGTGGCTCCACAGGGCCTGGACTTCGGCTCGCTCCGGCTTCTCGCCGAAATTGCCCTCGCCTTCGCTCTTGAACCAAAGCTTGTCGATATGGCCGCCATAGGCGCCCTGAACATCCCAAGTGTAACCATCCTTGCCCTTGCGAGCACGGTATTCTGCGCGGTCGGCCATGAACCAGAAGACCGGCAACCCGCTCACTTCGCGAACTACGTGCGCCCGCGATGCCGCCATCACGTCGGCCCCGACATACTGGTCAGCCGCAAAGGCCGGACCGGAGAAGGCCTCAGGCGGCGGCGGTGACTGGGGGATATCATCGGAAGACACCGGGGCAGAATTGCCATGGCCCATGTCCATGTCGTGCCCTATCTGCATATGGTCCATCGTTCCGTGATCCATCGAGCCATTCATCATCGAATGATCCATGCGCCCGGGCATCTTCTTCGTATCACTTGACGCGGGGGCGCCTGGCGTGCCGGTGTTGCTATCTGACGGCTCGGCAGGCTTCTGCGTCGATGCTTGCGGATGATGGCCGGCGTGATCCGCCTGATCCTGCGCGAAAGCGGGACTGGCGACCAGCAGCGGGAGAACGAGAAGGTATTTCACAGCTCGGCTCCTTCCTGCAGAGGGCGCACCGTCACGATCTGAAACATGCCCTGGTGCATGTGGTAGAAGAGGTGGCAATGGAATGCCCAGTCACCCGGGGCATCGGCCGTCAGGTCGAAGGTCGCGCTGCCCCCCGGCTGTACATTGACCGTGTGCTTGCGCGGCTGATGATCGCCGGGGGCTCCGGTCACCAGCTCGAAGAAGTGGCCGTGCAAGTGGATGGGATGGACCATCATCGTGTCGTTGACGAGACGCACGCGCACGCGTTCGTTGAAGGCAAAACGGATGGGCTTGTCGGTAACGGCGTCGAACTTCTGGCCATCGAACGACCACATGTAGCGCTCCATGTTACCGGTCAGGTGGATTTCCTTGAGCCGCGACGGTTTGCGCGGATCAGGATTGGGCTTGGCCGCGACAAGCTGCTTGTAGGTCAGGACCCGGTGATCGACATGATCGAGGCCGAGACCGGGAAAATCCATCCGGTCGACCGGGTTCATCGCCACCATACCGAGCCCCGGACCGACCTTCACGTCAGCAGGAAGTCGCGAGGTGTCACGCATGTTCATGCCTGACATCTTCATGCCGGAGCCCTTGCCGTCCCCCATGTCCATTCCGGCCATATCCATGCCGCTCATGTCCATGCCGGCCATGGCATCTCCGCCCATAGCCATGCCCATATCGGCCATGGTCAGGACCGGCGGCTTGCGCAGCGCCGGCACCGGCGCACGCGCGCCAGGGCGCGATGCCAGCATCGCCACGCCCATCCCCGAGCGATCGATGGACTCGGCGACGAAAGCGAAAGCCTCTGCATTCTGCGGCGTGATCAGGACATCGTAGGTTTCGGCGACACCGATCTGGAATTCGTCGGTTTCGACAGGATTCACATTCTGCCCATCGGCAGCAACGACGGTCATCGGCAGGCCAGGTATGCGGATGTTGAAAAACGTCATCGCGCTGCCGTTGATGATCCGCAGGCGAATGCGCTCGCCCGGCGTGAACGGCAGTTCGAGCCCATCCGCAGGGCCATGGCCGTTGATCAGATAGGTATAGGTCGAGCCGGTAACGTCCGCGATGTCGGTCGGGCTCATGCGCATCTTCGCCCACATCCGCCGCTGCGCGCCGTTCAGCGGATAGTCGTCGGTGGCGGTGGTCTGATGGTAATTGAAATAATCGGCCTGTGTCCTGAGCTTTTTCATGATCGCCATGGGTCGGATGGGCGACCAGTCGGACAGCATCAGCACATATTCGCGGCCCCAGGTGAAGGGATCGGGCTCCAGCGGATCGATCACGATCGGGCCGTAGTGCCCCATCGGCTCCTGAAGCGTATGGGCATGCCACCAGTAGGTGCCGGCCTGGCGGATCGGGAATTCATAGCGAAACGTCTCGCCGGGCTTCACCGCCGCCATGGTTACGCCGGGGACGCCGTCCATTAGGAATGGTACAAGCATGCCATGCCAGTGTATCGACGTGCCTTCGGAGCTGTCGTTGACGAGATCGACGACAAGGTTCTGGCCCTCCTTGAGCCGCAGCAGCGGCCCTGGCAGCGTGCCGTTGACGGTGACCGCCGGCCCGTGCCGCTTTCCGGTCCGGAAAGTGGCGTCGGCCACGGTCATGGTGAGATGGTCGCCCGACAGGACATCGCTGCCCCGCCGCGCCAGCGTTCCGCCCGGACGCCCCATGGCCCATGCCGGTATGGCACGGGCAAGGCCGAGGGCTCCAAGCGAGGCGGAACCTGCGACCAGAAATCTTCTTCGATCGATCGAGGACATTGTTGAATCCCTGAATTCGTTGTCTGATAACTTTACGGATACGAGGCTGGTGCCCCTCATATTTTCTGAGACTCTTCCCTCAAATTACGGCGGCGCCTGGCTCACTGCTTCCGGATCGCAGTTATCTCGCCGCCGCCATCCTTGAGCTTGAGATCGAAGGATACCTGGTCGCCGGGCATCATTCCTTCGAGCATCCGCGGATCGGCATTGAACATCATCGTCATGGCCGGCCAGTTCGCTGTCGGGATCGGTCCGTGCTTGATCGTGACAGTGCCGCCCTTCGGGTCGACAGCGGTGATCATGCCCATGCCGCTTGCCATGCCCGCCATGTTCGCCCCGTTCATCGGCATGGCATTGCCGTTGCCGCCGACCGCATCGTGCATCGTTTCCATCGCCTGAACAGCGGGCTGGGACGAGTTGGCGGTGCTGTCGGGTGCTTCTGCCGTCTTTTGTCCGCAGGCCGAGAGCAGCAGTGCCGGGCCGAGGATCATCATTATAGGCTTCATCAGTCTTCTCCTTGCAAAGGTATAACAGGGGAACGAGTCCTTGCAAAGGTATAACAGGGGAACGAGATTCCCGGGGCGCTCGCATCAGCAGGTAGCCTGCTGGAATGAGAAACATCGAGAGCAGCGGCGCGGTGATCATGCCGCCGATCATGGGCGCGGCGATGCGGCTCATTATCTCCGAGCCGGCACCGGTTCCGACCAGAACTGGAAGGAGGCCGGCGAGGATGACCGCCACCGTCATCGCCTTGGGCCGGACCCGAAGTAGCGCACCATCGCGCACAGCCGTCCGAACATTCGCAAGGGTTGGATGGGGGCCGTATCTTTCGAGCGCCTGCTTGAGGTAGAGCAGCATCACTACCCCAAATTCCGCAGAGACGCCGGCCAGGGCAATGAAGCCGACACCGGTCGCGACCGACTGGCTATACCCCAGCCAGTAGAGCAGCCAGAACCCGCCCGTCAGTGCGAAGGGCAGTGTGCCCATTACGAGTGCGGCCTCGTCCCAGCGGCGGAAGATCATGAAGAGCAGTAGGTAGATGGTCGCGAGGGTTGCCGGGACCACGATCTTGAGGCGGGAGATCGCACGGCTGAGATATTCGAACTGCCCGGCATAGGCGATGCTGACGCCCGGTGGCAGCTTGACTTGAGCCGCGACCGCGTCCTGCAGGTCGTGCACCACCGAGACGAGATCGCGCCCGCGCACGTCGATGTAGACATAGGTGGTTGGCCGCCCGTTCTCGCTCTTGAGCATGGGGGGGCCATCGGCGATGCGCAGCGAGGCCACCGTGCCGAGCGTGATCTGCTGTCCCGATGGTGTGAGAATCGGCAGGTTTCGTAAGGTATCGATGCTATCGCGCACTTCGCGCGGATAGCGCACGTTGATCGGATAGCGCGCCAGTCCCTCGACCGTGCGTCCGACATTGGCGCCACCCACGGCCCCTGCGACGATCTGCTGCACGTCGGCGATGTTGAGATCATACCGCCCGGCGGTCTGGCGATCGATATCGACATCGACATAGCGACCGCCTTCGAGCCGTTCGGCCAAGGCCGAACTGACGCCGGGCACGCTCTTCGCCACAGTTTCGATGCTGCGCGCGACGCGGTCGATCGCATTGAGATCCGCGCCCGAGACCTTGATGCCGATCGGGCTCTTAATACCGGTTGCCAGCATGTCGATGCGATTGCGGATCGGGGGCACCCAGATGTTTGAGAGGCCAGGCACCTTCACAGTGCGATCAAGCTCGTCGACCAGCCTGGCAGGCGTCATGCCCGGGCGCCACTGGTCGCGCGGCTTGAAATGGATGGTCGTCTCGAACATGGTGAGCGGGGCCGGGTCGGTCGCGGTATCGGCCCGCCCGGCCTTGCCGAACACGCTCTCCACTTCGGGCACGGTCTTGATCAGCCGGTCGGTCTGCTGAAGCAGTTGCCCCGCCTTCGCCGCCGAAATGCCGGGCAATGCGGAGGGCATGTATAGCAAGTCGCCTTCATTGAGCGGCGGCAGAAACTCTCCGCCCAGCTTCGCCACAGGCCATGCCGTGGTGAGGAATACGAACACCGCCGCGATCAGTACCGCCCTGGGCCGCTGCATCACCCAGTCGAGCGCGGGACGGTAAGCCTTGATCAAGGTCCGGTTGATCGGATTGTCATGCTCGGAAGGGATGCGTCCCCGGATAAGCCAGCCCATCAGGATCGGCACCAACGTCACCGACAGGATCGCGGCGGCCGCCATCGAATAGGTCTTGGTGAAGGCGAGCGGTGAAAACAGCCGCCCTTCCTGCGCCTGCAGGGTGAAGACCGGCAGGAACGACAGCGTGATGATGAGAAGGCTGAAGAACAGCGCCGGCCCCACCTCGCGCGCGGCATCGGCTACGACGCGCCATCTCGCCGGACCTTCCAGCGCAATTCCTGGATGTTCGTGCTCCCATTGCTCGATATGCTTGTGGGCATTCTCGATCATGACCACGGCCGCATCGACCATCGCCCCCACGGCGATGGCAATGCCGCCGAGCGACATGATATTGGCACTTACACCCTGGAACCGCATGACTAGGAACGCCGCGAGCACACCCAGCGGCAGCGTCACGATCGCCACCAGCGCCGAGCGGACGTGCCAGAGGAACAGCGCACAGACCAGCGCCACGACGACGAATTCCTCGATCAGCTTGTGAGTGAGGTTCTCGACCGAGGCATCGATGATCTGCGAGCGGTCATAGGTGGGCACGATCTCGACGCCCGCCGGCAGGCTTTTGCGCAGCGTTGCCAACCGCTCCTTCACCGCCGCGATGGCGCTGCGTGCGTCCGCCCCCTGTCGCAGGATTACAACGCCGCCCGCGACTTCGCCTGCGCCATTGAGGTCGGCAATGCCGCGCCGCATTTCCGGACCGAGCCGAATCGTCGCGACGTCTCCCAAAGTGACAGGAACGCCGCCCCTGGCCGTCTTCAGCGGAATAGCGCGAAAATCGTCCAGCGTTTGCAGATAGCCCGAGGCGCGGACCATATATTCGGCCTCGCCCATTTCGAGGGCCGATCCGCCGACTTCCTGATTGGCCTTGCGTATCGCCGCGACCGCGTCCTGGAAAGTCACGCCGTATCCAGCGAGCTTCACCGGATCGAGCACGACCTGATATTGCTTCACCATGCCGCCGATGCTGGCAACTTCGGCAATGCCGGGCACGGTCTTGAGTTCATAGCGCAGGAACCAGTCCTGGATGCTGCGCAATTGGCTGAGGTCATGCTGGCCGGTCCGGTCCACCAGCGCATATTCGTAGATCCAGCCAACGCCGGTGGCGTCGGGGCCGATCGCGCTGGTCACGCCTTCGGGCAACCGGCCCTGCACCTGATTGTGTCAACGGCGGCGTAAAAGTCGTCCATTGGGCGGAGCAAAACCAGGCCACTTGATCCGGGTGTTGGCGAGCGCCGGGAGGGCGTAGCCCGAGCGGGGGTCGCCAACACCCGGATTGCCGTTTCTGTCAGGGGTTGGGACGTGCTTTGCGTGCCTGGCTCTGGGCCAGGCGATAGCTCTCGCCGTTCATCTCGAGGATGCTGACGTGGTGGGTGAGCCGGTCGAGGAGCGCGCCTGTCAGGCGCTCGGAACCGAACGTCTCGGTCCATTCGTCGAACGGCAGGTTGCTGGTGATCAGCGTCGAGCCGCGTTCGTAGCGCTGTGAGATCAGCTCGAACAGCAGTTCCGCGCCGGTTTTGGAGAGGGGCACGAACCCCAGCTCATCGATGATGAGAAGCTTATAGCCGGTCATCTGCTTGTGTAAGCGCAGTAGGCGGCGTTCGTCGCGTGCCTCCATCATCTCGCTGACCAGCGCGGAAGCAGTGATGAACCCGACCGTCAGGCCCTTCTGGCAGGCCGCCAGGCCAAGACCGATCGCGACATGGGTCTTGCCGGTCCCCGACGGGCCAAGGGCGATGACGTTCTCGCGACGGGTAATCCAGTCACAACGCGCCAGTTCGAGCACCTGCATCTTGTTGAGCTTCGGAATGGCGGCAAAGTCGAAGCTGTCGAGGCTCTTGGCGGCCGGGAACCGCGCGGCCTTGATCCGGCGCTCGACCATCCGGCGTTCCCGGTCGATCAGTTCCAGTTCGACAAGCCGAGCAAGGTAGCGGACATGATCTACGCCCTCTGCTGCGCATTGCCGGGCCAGCTTGTCATGCTCGCGCAGGAAGGTTGGCAGCTTGAGCGTCTTGAGGTGGCTGGCGAGCAGCAGTTCGGGAGCTTGGCTGCTCATGCCGCTGCTCCGCCGGTCAACAGCCGCATGTACGAGCGCGCCGATGTTGTCTCCACTCTGGCCCTGGGCAGGTAGGGATAGATCGCCATGTCCAGTCGGGGCGGGCGGCGCTCCACCCGGCATAACAGGAGATGCTTCACCGCATCGAAGCCGATCGCGCCCATATCAAGGGCCTGCTTCACCGCGCCATGCAGATCGGCCAGAGCGAAGCTCTCCAGCAGGCGCAGTACCTGCACATATTCGCGCCGGCCATGCTTGCCCATGCGCGTCTCCATCAGCCGGCGCAGCGTTGTAAATACCTCGGGCAGGTCCCAGCCCTGCAATGGTGCGGCCTGATCGAGGGCATTGATCTTCTGTTCGATCAGGGGAAGGTAATGGATCGGATCGAAGATCACATCCTCGCGCTCGTAGCTGCGCACATGGCGGGCAATGATCTCGCCCCGGCAACCGATCACCACCTCGTCGACATAGCCCCTGATCCACACCTCCTGGTGGCCGAAGCGCACCGGCACCGAGTAATCGTTGGTCCGGTAACGCACCAGCGCCTGCGATGAGACCTGGCCGCTGGTCTGGTCACAGGCCTCGAAGGGGGAAGCCGGCAGTTCCTGCATCGCCGCCAGATCGCGCCGCAGCCTCTCGCCAATCGTCTCACTCTCGCCCCGCAGCCGGTCGTTCTGCCGTTTGCGGCATTGCTCCTCGAGCCACAGGTTGAACGCCTCCCATGTCGGGAACCGGGGGATCGGCACCATGAAGTTGCGCCGGCAATAGCCGACAAGGCCTTCAACGCCGCCCTTATCGTTACCCTTGCCGGGGCGGCCGTAACGATCACGGATCAGGTAGTGCGACAGGAAGGCGCTGAACAGCCTCGCGCGCAGCCGCGTCCCGTCAGGCAGGATCTTCGAGACCAGGCAGCGGTCGTTGTCGTAGACGATCGACAGCGGCACCGCGCCGAAGAACGCAAAGGCGTGGACATGGCCGTCCATCCAGGCCTCGGCAACGGCAGCCGGATAGGCGCGTACGTAGCAGGCGTCGCTGTGCGGCAGATCGAGCACGAAGAAGTGCGCCTTCTGCTCCACCCCGCCGATCTCGACCAGAGCTTCTCCAAAATCTGCCTGCCCATGGCCGGGTGCGTGTGCCAGCGGCACGAACATCTCCCGGCTGCGCTGATCCCGATCCCGGATGTAATCCTTGATGATCGTGTAGCCTCCGGTGAAGCCATGCTCTTCGCGAAGGCGATCGAACACACGCTTCGCCGTATGGCGCTGCTTGCGCGGGACCGACCGGTCCCCATCCAGCCAGCCGTCGATGATCGGTATGAACGCTTCCAGCTTCGGTCGCCGCACCGGGGCGCTGCGACGGTAACCGGGCGGCTCGGAATACGACAGCATCTTGCGGACCGTGTCGCGCGATATGTTGAAATGCTTCGCTGCCGCCCGGGCGCTCATGCCGCCCGCGCAGGCAAGACGAACCTTCAGGTAAAGTTCCACGGTGTAAATCCCTCATCCCTCCTCGCCAGCATCGCGAAAAGGGAAAAAGTGGACGACTTTTACGCCGCCCGCAGCAGCACTTCGCCGCCGCTACCGTGGTCTAATTTTGCACCGCCGTTCTCA
>NZ_RAHJ01000014.1 GCF_003605755.1 Tsuneonella suprasediminis
GCCTTCCTCGACACGCTGCGCCAGCTTGGCTGCAACACCGATGCGCTGATGCTGATAGTGGTCGCAGCGCTGTTCTACGGCTTCTACTATCCCGCGCCTTACAGCCAAGGCCATGCGCAGGACGTGCGGCTGGCAGTGGTGAACGAGGCGCGCACCCCGCTCAGCCGACAGCTCGTCGATCTGATCGAGGCCAGCCCGCTGGCCGAGGTCGCCGCCCGGCCCGCCAACCTAGCCGAGGCGCGCACCCTGCTGGTAGAGCGAAAGGTCGATGGCGTGCTGCTGCTGCCTGACCGAGCACTGGATGACGCCCTGCGCGGCCAGGACAGTGGCATAGCGCTGTGGATCAACGGAACCTACCTCGTGCGAACCAAAGCTTTGGGCCAGGCGATCCAGGGGGCCATCGTCAACACGCTCAACAACGAGGCGAAAGGACGGCTCGGGGTTAGTATCGAAATTACCGATCCCGTCGAGTCGCAACCGCTGTTCAACCCCAATCTGGAATACGGCGCCTATATCTTTCCCGCCGTTGCACCGGTGATCCTCCAGCAGACCATGCTGTTTGGTACCGCCGTGCTATTCGCCGGGCGCAGGCGGCGCGGATGGAACGAACTGGGTGGCCAATGGCTGGCGCTGAGCCTCGTGTCGTTCGTGCTCACGCTGACCTATTTCGGCTGGTTCTTCGCTGCGCAGGATATCCCGCGCCAAGCCGGAATCGGCGCCCTGCTGATCGTCGCGCTGTTTGCGGCAGGAGCCATCGCCGCCTTCTCGCTGTTCGCCGCCCGGCTGTTCCCCAACGCGCGCGCCGCGCTGCTGTTGCTAATCCCCACCTCGCTACCGATCTTTTTCCTCTCGGGCGCGACCTGGCCGCGCGAGGCGATGCCGGGCTGGGTCTCGGCGCTGGGCGCACTGCTCCCTTCAACCCACGCCAGCCGCGCCCTCCTTCTCACCGACCAGATGGGCGCGCCGTTATCGGACGCCCTTCGGCCGCTCACAGCTTTGGTGATACTGACAATTTCTTTTTTTGTCGGGTCGGGCCTTGTTTCGCGGTTTATGACGAATCCGGATGAATTGACGACATAATCGACAGATCGCCGGGAGCAGGCTTGTTGCCGAGCGGTTCGCTCCCCGCCGCGGGCCGGGCGCTCACGAACGCGCCTTACTTGCTGCGCTTGTGCAAGCAATGCTGGCATCGACCTCCTGCCAGATGTCTGTCCAATCGGCACGAGAGCAGCTTTCGCTGTTTCGAGGCTTACAAGCTGCCAGTCCGCTCTCGGGCCAACTTGGGACGATCCAGGTTAGCCACCGGGCGAATTAAAGTCTCAGGGCCGATCAGCTTTCGATCGCACCCGGGCCGCGCCAGCCGGCCAGCACTTCGGGCAGGGGCTAGGACCACGATATTTGTGGCCGCGACTGCATGTCTTCCAACGTTGTTGGCTTCCGGTCGCGCATTGCCCTTTTCGCGCTTTGCCTTTCTCTTACTTCGAATGCTCGGCGCCGAGCATGTTTTCCAACTCTTCTGCCTTCTGAGGATCGAGTCCCGCTGCCACGAGGACTTCGCGTGCGAAGCTCGCAGGGGCAGGGGCAGGAGCAGTGATAATGTCCTTGTCGCGAACGGCCCTCGGCTCATCGACGTACCTACCTGTGCCCGAATACGCTTTTACGTAATTGCCGAGATAATCAGGCCCGTTAGATGTGTGGCTGACATTATCGAGCATACCGGCACGGGCCAGGGCGATCGTTCCACCGCAAATGCCAGCGATGACGCAACCTGACTCACGAGATTGTCTCAACTTTTGGCCAATGTCCAAGCCATCGTCCGCCTCGAAAGCGGGCCCCCCGCAGATGACGACGACGCCCTCGTCTGGTGCTTCGAACCTCCCAGTCTCGGCTATAGGCAAACCTGCGGCGGACTTAAGTGCGCCCCCCTTGGGAGATACGAACCGGAACTCCGCTCCGTAGAAGGCGCGGCCAGCACCGCACAGCGGTGCAATTTCCCAATCAGAATAACCTTCTGTGAGGACAACTGTAATGGGGTGCATTTATGATCCCTTCGCTTCCCAGGCGTTCAACGACAATAACTGATATCAAGCCGTGAGGGTCGGCCCGTTTCCATGCCTTCGACCTAGCACAGAGTTTGTCTTGTGTCTTTGAAGGCTACTGCGTCCGAAGATGAAAGATTGCGGTGAGGTCGTGAGCCGAACGGCGGCTTTCCGCATTTTCAGACCCAAAGCAGACTGACCGCAACCGGCCCACAAGAAGCCGGAGGCCGCCCGCGCCTCGGCGCATCGGCACCCTCCGGTTCATCGGCGTTGGCTGAGGCACCTGGCTTTCCGGCCTGTTCCGGCAGGTCCGTGAAGAACACGTCCTCTGGATCCCGACCTGGGAAGCAGCGAAGGAGCCATTGCCAAGGTTTGGACGGTGAAGCCGGAACATTCCGCTGCACTTCCCGGCCGATTCAGGCGCGCCGGAACAAATCTCGTTGCGTACGCTGGTGTCACTCCACCGCCACCCCGATCCGGGCGTGCGCCATTTCGCGGGTACCGCCAGTTACCGCACCCGTTTCATCTTACCGGCGATGAAAGCAGGGGGAGAGATGCGCCTCTATCTCGATCTCGGCCGCGTGGAGGTCATCGCGGAGGTCCGCCTTAACGGCACCGTGCTTGCGACGCTGTGGAAGCCGCCCTTCCGACACGACGTGACGGATGCGGTGGGGTCAGGCGAGAATTTGCTGGAGGTTTTGGTCACCAGCCTTTGGCCTAATCGGCTGATTGGCGATGAGCAATTGCCTTCCGAAAAGGCCTTTCGCGCGGCGGGCGGGATTGAGGCTTTGCCCGCTTGGTATCGTGCAGGACTGCCCAAACCACCCGGGGGACGCATCACTTTTGCGACCTGGAAGCATTTCGCGAAGAATTCGCCGCTGCTGGAATCTGGCCTTCTCGGCCCGGTTGTACTGCGCCAGGCTCTTCGGCATCCGATTATCGGCACCGGACATTAGTCTGCCCTTGGCCGGTCTTAGAAGGCATTTTGTCAGGAACTTGTCGGAAGACTGATCGCCGGCAACGAGGTGCTGCGCACTTGAGATCGAAGTGCGCTTGCACGTTATGCCAACCGTCGCGAACGCGTTTACCGGATCGTCCTGCGCACGCCGCTAGACGACGAGAAGAAGGAACCGGGCGCTTAGCGCCCGTGACGTGACCCCCAGCTTTCCCCCAGCTGGGACTAGAGCCGCACGGTTGTTTGCACTGCTACCCAACGTCGGACCACTTGGGTCTGGAGTTTTCCGCCTTTCTCATTTCCGGTGGGCTGGATGCACCGGCTGAGTTTGCCAGCATTATCGGGGGGATATTCCCGATCGCGCTGTGCGGTCGCTCTTCGTTGTAGTGTCTACGCCAGGCCTCCAGCTTTTCGCAAGCATCTTGCAGCGACAGGAACCAGTGCGCATTCAGGCATTCGCTGCGCAGCTTGCTGTTGAATGCCTCGATGAACGCATTGTCTGTGGGCTTGCCAGGGCGGGAGAAGTCCAGGATCACACCGCGCTGGTAAGCCCACAGATCCATGTCCCGCGAGATAAACTCGCTGCCATTGTCCACCCTGATCGTCTTGGGATAGCCGATCTTCCGGCAGGCACGATCCAGTGTAGCAACCACGTCCTCACCGCGATAACTGAACCGGGGATCGATCACCGGCGATAGCCGTGAGAACGTGTCGACCACCGTCAGGATACGCAGCTTGCGACCTGTCGCCAGCTGGTCGTACACGAAGTCCATCGCCCACACATCGTTCGGCCGAACCGCCGGTGCACGATCGTCGCGTAGCTTCGCCTTCACCCGCCGCTTGGGCGTCTTGTTCCGCAGCTGCAAGCCCAACTCCCTGTAAAGCCTGTAGACCTTCTTCAGGTTCACAACCCAGCCATCGCGGCGAAGGATGTAGTATACCCGCCGGTAGCCGTAGCGAACATGCGTCTCGCAGATCTCCTTGATCCGCTTCTTCAGAAAGGCCGGATCGGTCCGGCGGGACTGGTAGTGATAGGTCGAACGATCAAACCGCAATGCCGAGCATGCCCTGCGGATCGTCACCTGCCAGTCCTGCCGAACAGCGTCGATAATCTCGCGCTTCCGGTCCGGCCTTAAAGCTTTCGCTTGATGACATCCTGCAGCATCTCGCGATCCAGCGTCAGATCGGCGACGATCTTCTTCAGCCGGCCGTTCTCATCTTCCAGCTCGCGCAACCGCCGCATCTCCGATGGCATCAGCCCCGCGTATTTCTTCTTCCAGTTGAAGTAGGTCGCCTGGCTGATCCCCGCCTTGCGGCAAATATCAGCAACCGGCGTCCCTTCTTCACCCTGCTTGATAACGAACGCCTTCTGCGCGTCCGTGAACTTCGATGCTTTCATGCCGTAACTCCTCGCCCAGCCAAGGATACATACGGCGGAAAACTCTAACTGCGAATGGTCCAGTTTTCAGGTGGCAGAGCAACAGCAGACGCACCGAAATCAGGTTCCAAGGTGAAAAGACGTACCTTATCGAAGTTTCGGTGCTTACGGCTTGTCGTGTGCGAGCGGGCGGGTCTAACATTCACCAGCATGTCCGTTCGACAGCGGCGGAGGAGTGCAAGGTAGCTGCACACGACATTGCAGCCCAAGGGAGAAGCCACATGGCCATTGCAAAAACGATAGAAGTGATAGCGAGTTCAACTCAAGGCATAGAATCCGCGGTCCGCGATGGGATCGCCAAGGTCGGGCAAACCGTCGATAACATCGAGGGCGCATGGGTCAAAGACACCAAGGTCGTCGTTCGTGATGGCGGTGTCGCCGAATGGCGCGTGACGATGGTCGTTACATTTATCGTCAACTAAACCGGGGAGGTGACTGATGCCACACAAGTTCGAAGTTTATAAGGACAAGAAGGGTGAGTTCCGCATTCGCTTCAAATACAATTCCGAAGTCATGTTTTCATCGGAAGGTTATATCAGTAAATCGTCCGCAATGTCTGCCATTGAATCATTCAAAAAGAACGGACCCGGCGCAGCTATTGAGGACAACAGCTGACAGGTGTCGGATCCGTGCCATACAGGGAAATGACATAGATTTTGAACCCTTACTAGGAGCTGTGAAATGAGCGCACGAACCTTTGGAATCCTTTGCCTTTGCGCGGTGGTTGCAGCCTGCGGATCGAAGTCTGCGGACGAGGCAGCGCCAACCGAGGCTTCGACAGTAGCGGCGGCACCGGCCCCGACGATGGGCTCACCCGTAGCCATGGAACCTGCTCCCGAAGGACTGCCCTCACGCATAGCGCGGGAGGTGATTACAGCTAGTGGCCAGACATGCGGGCAGGTAGCAAACGCGGAGCGAGCAAGTGACGGAACAATAAACGCCACTTGCTCAGGCGGAGAGAGCTATCAGGTGTACACTTCGCCGGGACAAGGGCCGGTTGCGGTCAAGCGATAGCGATAGATAGTCAATCGGTCTCGCATGTCATCCGTGCTGCGAGACCGATTGTCTGAAAATTGCGGCTTTTAGTCCAGAAGTTCTGCTGGAACTTTCCCGCCATTCGCCGCGAGTTCGCGCATCGTCGCCTTGTGCAGCCACAAGTTCATTTCGGCGCTACCGTCAAGCTCACCGGTATAGCCCAGCTCGCGCGCCAGTTCCTTGCGATTGTCCAGACTAGAGTCGACTCCGATCAGCTTCATAAGATCGACGATCGAGGTGCGCCAATTCAGGTTCTTGCCCTCGGCCATCGCCGCCAGGTTGCGTTCGACATCGACGTCGGAGACTTTGGCGGGACCTGCCTGCTGCGGCGGGGCAGCGGGGTTGCTGGGAGGCGCTACGCTACCAGTGCCAGCGGGCGGAGTGGCCGCATGCGCCTTGCCGAAAATAGCGTCCTTGATCTTTCCGAAGATGCTCATGGAATTCTCCTTGTTGCGACCTCGTCAGGGTGCGCCCCAAAACCGAGATTGGCAAGGACCCGGCTCCGCGTTGCTTCTGCAGCGTAATGACCTACAAGAAGCAGGAAGCTGAAAAGAACGGAGAGTGCCCATGGATCTCAACGAAATTCTTCGCTCGCAAGGCGGCATTGGCGCAATCGCCAACCAGCTGGGCATCTCGGAAGCACAGGCACAGCAAGGTGCTGCGGCCCTCTTGCCTTCCATCCTCAGCGGCTTTGGCCAGCGAGCTGGCGGCTCAGAGAGTGGCGGCCTTGGCGGCCTGGGAGCAGTCCTAGAATCACTTGGAGGAGCAGACCTCAGCCGCAACGTAGTCGGACCGGAACCGACTCGCGTCGAACGGGGCAACGACATCCTCGGTGAGATCTTTGGGTCCAAGGACGTCAGTCGGCAGGTTGCCGGGGAAGCATCTCAATCCACCGGCCTAGATCCGGCACTCCTGAAGAAGATGCTGCCAATCGTGGCGATGCTCGTGGCGGGATACCTGTCTTCGCAAAGCAACAAGACCGGCCAGACTGGTGGTCTCGGCGACGTCTTGGGTCAGGTCATCGGCAGCATGGGAGGCGCCGGGGGCGGTGGACTGGGAGGCGGATTGGGCGGAGTGCTCGGGTCTGTCCTAAGCGGTAGGCGCTAGTATTCTTGGTTGGTCTTCGGCCTCGCTTATCCAAGTGATTCGATCCAGATCGGCTGACCTTCTATAGCGGTACCCGTTCGACGTTCCTGCAGATCGAACCAACTTCGGTCGCAGGCACTGCGAATGCCTTCCTCGGGGCTGTTGGCGGTGAGGACCGACAAAACGGATGGTTGGGTCCGCTTTCGCTGGCTGGGCGTCGAAAGCGGTCATTCCGCAACGGCCCAGAAGCTGCCAGGCAGCAAAGCGCCCTCATGTCGGACGTTCAGGCTCTAACAAACGATCTGAAAGCCAACAGGTAGCTTGCTCTAGTTATGTGCACCGCTGATGTTCGATGATGGTTGGCATTGCGTTGATCGTGGCACAACCGGCGCTATTTATCCATGATGAGACAAACGTTGACGAAGCCAATGTCATATGCGCGTCCGTGGATAGTGGTTTTGATCATCATGAACGTCTTTCTTCTCGCCGCCTCCGCAGCCCTCTTGATCAACCAATCCGCCCCGTTGGCCGAACCCCGCGTCGTCACTGCGCGGGGCGATCTTGCCGCGGATGAACGTGCTACAATCGATTTGTTTCGCAATGCGCGCGATTCAGTGGTGTTCATTTCCACCCGGCAGCGTGTGGCCGATTTCTGGACACGCAATGTCTATAGCGTGCCCCGCGGATCGGGCTCGGGTCTCGTATGGGACGAGGCAGGCCATATTGTAACAAATTTCCATGTCATCGAGGGTGCATCCGAAGCACAAATACAGCTTGCCGACGGTCGCCAGTTTTCCGCCACTCTGGTCGGTGTGAGCCCACAACACGATCTTGCTGTCCTAAAAATTGGCGGTGCAGGCTTCACTGCGCCTGCCCAGGTGCCCATAGGCACGAGCAGCGACCTGCAGGTCGGACAGAATGTCTTCGCGATCGGAAATCCGTTCGGCCTGGACTGGACCTTGACCAAGGGCATTGTCTCGGCACTGGATCGTTCGCTGCCGAACGAAAACGGCCCCGACATTCGGCACCTGATCCAGACCGATGCCGCAATCAATCCGGGAAATTCGGGTGGCCCGCTACTCGACTCCGCTGGCCGACTAATCGGGATCAATACCGCGATATACAGTCCCTCCGGGGCATCGGCAGGAATCGGCTTTGCTGTGCCGCTCGACACGGTGATGCGCGTTGTGCCGCAGCTCATTTCCGAGGGGCGCTATACGCGGCCCAGCCTTGGCCTCGAAAGCGACGACGATATCAACGACCGGCTCAAGCGCGCTTCAGGGATCGAGGGTGTTTTTGTCCTGCGGGTCGATCCCGGGTCGGGAGCCGAGCGCGCCGGTCTGGTCGCAGCGCAGCGCACAAGGCGCGGCGTGGCTCCCGGGGACATCGTTACCGCTATGAACGGCAAACCTGTTTCGCGGGTCGGCGACCTGCTCGCCCGCCTTGACGACTTTCGGGTCGGGCAAAGCGTTGAACTGACGTTGATGCGCGGCGGCGAGGTGCGAACGGTCAGGCTCGAACTCGAACCGGGAAGTTGATGCATAAAGAAGGGCCGGTCCACTGGTATCACCGGCCCTCACGGCTGCCATTAACCGGCGTTGATCGGGATCGTCTTGCGGCCTTTTGCCGCTTCTAAGGTACGCGGAATTCTAACGGTCAGAACACCGTTGCGGAAAGCGGCCTCGACCTTGTCTTCGTCAATCTGCGAGGGAAGACCGATGCGGCGCTCGAAGCGGCCGTAGCTGCGTTCGGAATAGCCGCGTTCCTCGTCGCTGGTCTCGGACTTCTTCTCACCCCGGATCACCAGTTGATGATCGTCTAGGCTGATTTCGATGTCTTTTTCCTCCATGCCCGGCAGTTCGGCCATGACACGGATTTCCTTGTCGTTCTCCGACAACTCCACACGCGGCCAGCCAATGCTGCGTCCGATGGACGGCAGCGAGGGCATGGAAAACCCGCGAAACATGTCGTCGAATAAGCGATTGATATCCCGATGAAGCGACATCACCGAATGATCGACCCGCTCCTCCTGCCGGGGAGCGATGTCTTGGCCCTGGCTTTTCCAGGGAATGAGATCGCGAATGGCCATCTCGACATTCCTCCTGTTTTCCGACTGGTTCAGGCAAGGCCCCGTCAAGCGGGGCAGGCGCGATTGCACCCACCCCGCCGAGGATTTGCCCGGTGATTAAGGTTTAGGCCGCTTTGTCTTCAGTCAGCTGCGGCGTGTCGTCATTGACATGCTCGCGGCTTCCGATGGCGATCTTGCGCGGCTTGAGCGATTCAGGGACGATCCGCTGGAGCGAAATCGTCAACATACCGTGCTCGTAATCCGCATCGCGCACTTCGACATAGTCCGCCAGCTGGAACCGGCGCTCGAACGCACGGGCAGCGATACCGCGATGAACGAATTCGACACCGTCTTCGTCCTTCTCGGTCTTCTGGCCGGAGATGACGAGCTGGTTCTGCTGTGCAGTGATGTCGATTTCGTCCGGACGGAAGCCGGCCACCGCCAGAGTGATCCGGTAGCTGTCTTCGCCGGTGCGGACGATGTCGAAGGGCGGATAGCTGTCCTGCGTCTCTGCACGGAAGCTGTTCTCGAGCGCATCGAACAGCCGATCGAAGCCAACCGTCGAGCGGCGATAGGGGGTCAAATCAAATGCAGTTCTCATTTCCAAATCCTCCTTGTTGAGCAATCTGGGCATGAGAGGCGCCGGGAACCAAGAGCCGACGCCCTCTGTCCAACCGGATCCGTTATGGCATCCGGTACTGAAAAAATTGGGAATCGCGCAATTGGTTTCAAGGCCCGATAAAAATTTATTCTGAGTTTGTTGTCAGTGCTTTGCAAGAGAAAACCAGGCACACCCATAGAGGTGCGCCTGGCCTTCTTCCAGGAGAGAATATGATTGGATGCAGTCCGTCTACGCGGTCTGCCGATCGCTGCTCGCGTGATCGGAAGTCCAGCTTTGCATCTGGTCCTTGAGCGCCAGTTTGAGCTTCTTCAGGCGGGCAATCAGAATTTCGTCAGGCCGGGGTCGTCTGCTTTCCAGCCGGATTTCGTCCTCCAGCCGCGCATGTTCGCGTGCAAGATAGTCCAGAAACCTGTCGGTCATTATCTCCTCCTCTCTCATTCGACCGATTTTCCGATGTCGCCGTGTTGGGAGCCTGCCGGGTTTCGAACAGCGTGTGCAGGCACCCAAGGGGCGCTGCCGTGCACGGGCGGATGGGAGAGCGCAGCTTGATGCCGCGCTCTCCACACCGGATTAGAAGTCCATCGCCGGCATCGGTGCGGGCGTGTCTTCCTTGGGCAGTTCGGCTACCAGCGCCTCGGTGGTGATCAGCAGCGAGGCGACCGAAGCCGCATCCTGCAGCGCCGTGCGCACCACCTTCGCCGGATCGATTACGCCCGACTTCACCAGGTCTTCATATTCGCCGGTCGCGGCGTTGAAGCCATGGTTGTAGTCGTCGCCTTCGAGCAGCTTGCCGACGATATAAGCACCGTCCTCGCCCGCGTTTTCGGCGATCTGGCGAGCCGGGGCGCGCAGCGCGCGGCGAACGATGTCGATACCCGACTGCTGGTCGTCATTGGCGGCCTTGAGGCCCTCCAGCGACTTGAGCGCGCGCAGCAGGGCGATACCGCCACCCGGCAGGATGCCTTCCTCGACAGCAGCACGGGTTGCGTGCAGCGCGTCGTCGACACGGTCCTTGCGCTCCTTGACCTCGACTTCGGTCGCACCGCCGACGCGGATGATGGCAACGCCGCCAGCCAGCTTCGCCACGCGTTCCTGCAGCTTTTCGCGGTCGTAGTCGCTGGTCGTGGTCTCGATCTGGGCGCGGATCTGGCTGACCCGGGCGTCGATGTCGGCCTTGTTACCGGCACCATCGACGATGGTGGTGTTGTCCTTGTCGATAATGACCTTCTTGGCCCGGCCGAGCATGCCGATCTTAACGTTCTCGAGCTTGGTGCCGAGTTCCTCGCTGACCACGTTGCCGGCGGTGAGGATGGCAATATCCTTCAGCATGGCCTTGCGGCGATCGCCGAAGCCTGGTGCCTTGACCGCCGCGACCTTGAGGCCGCCGCGCAGCTTGTTCACCACCAGGGTTGCCAAGGCTTCGCCCTCGACATCCTCGGCGATGATGAGCAACGGCTTGCCCGACTGCACGACCTGTTCGAGTAGCGGAATCATGGCCTGCAGGTTCGACAGCTTCTTCTCGTGGATGAGGATGTAGGGATCCTCGAGTTCCACCTTGAGCTTTTCGGCGTTGGTCACGAAATAGGGCGAGAGATAGCCGCGATCGAACTGCATGCCCTCGACCGTTTCGAGCTCTGTCTCGAGGCTCTTGGCTTCCTCGACCGTGATCACGCCTTCATTGCCGACCTTCTCCATCGCTTCGGCAAGGATGCGGCCGACGGTTTCGTCGCCATTGGCGGAAATCGTCGCGACCTGCGCGATTTCGCTGTTGGCGGACACCTTCTTGGCGTGACTTTCGAGGTCCTTGACCACGGTGCCGACGGCGAGGTCGATACCGCGCTTCAGGTCCATCGGGTTCATGCCGGCGGCAACTGCCTTGGCACCTTCGCGCACGATGGCTTGGGCCAGAACGGTGGCGGTGGTCGTGCCGTCACCCGCCTTGTCGTTCTGCTTGCTGGCGACTTCGCGCAGCATCTGCGCGCCCATGTTTTCGAACTTGTCCTTGAGTTCGATTTCCTTGGCAACGGTGACGCCATCCTTGGTGATACGAGGGGCGCCGAAGCTCTTCTCGATCACCACGTTACGGCCCTTGGGGCCGAGAGTTACTTTGACCGCATTTGCAAGCGTATCCACGCCGCGGAGCATGCGATCACGTGCATCCGACGCAAATTTTACTTCTTTCGCAGCCATCTGGCCTGCTCCTTTCTCTTCTTTCGATCGAACCGAAGATCGGGTTGGTTGCTTACGCCGCCTTTTTGAGCTCGGCGGTGACTTCGATGATGCCGAGGATGTCGCTCTCCTTCATGATGAGCAGGTCCTCGCCGTCGATCCGCACTTCGGTGCCGGACCACCTGCCGAACAGGATGCGATCGCCTGCCTTGACGGCAAGTTCGACCAACTTCCCGGCATCGTCACGTGCACCCGGGCCGACGGCGACGACTTCGCCTTCCATCGGCTTTTCCTTGGCGGTGTCAGGGATGATGATGCCGCCGGCCGTCTTTTCTTCGGCCTCGATTCGGCGAACCAGCACGCGATCGTGCAAAGGTCGGAAATGCATGCATAACCTCCATTACAAAGCGAAATGACTTACAGCGCCTCCCCCGGATGATCGGCAGGAGGCATTTTGCGATCTAGTTTTGCCGAAAACGGCTTCAAGAGGTCCAAACCAAGTTTTTTGGCACTCGCCGATTGCGACTGCCAATGGGCACTTTCCGTACACCTTATCAGGGTCTTGACGGTCTGAAATGGACTCACAAAATATGGTGAGCGGAGCAATCCGCAGTGAGTGATCAGCGGCAAGGCAGAAAGGAGGATGTTCCTATGTCGCAACCATTCGCGCGCTACCTGCATCCGTTCGATGTAGCGCATCATCCCTCGCTTGAGCCCGAAGTGAAGCGAGCCATCCTGGCTTCCTGGGCGTCCGATCGGCATGCCGTCGAAAACCAACCTGCGATGCGCCAGCCTCCCGAAGTCAAGGCTCCGGTTTCCGTTGACGATGTATTCGCGGCACTGCGGTCGCTCGACGGCCCAGACAGCCAGCCCACACTGCAATGACCGACCGCGCTTTCCTGATTCAGCTGGAAGGATACGGGCTGACCACGGCAGAAATCTGCTATTTCATGCCGGATCACCCCTCGCTCTTGCAGGTCTATGCCTGGCAGGAATACGACGCAGCACCGGATTTTCCGGTACTGTTCGACTTCCTCGCGCATTGGCGGCGCGAGATCGAAGCGGAGATCAGGTCAGTCCGTATCGCACACGAAAAGATGATCCGGCCAGCGAGCTGGCGTTCTGCCGACGGGGTGATTTCCTGGGAGTAGTCCTGCCGGGCGATTGCGCCTGCAGGCTCGGATTTATGCTTATGGAAATGGAATGCTACCTAGAAATCTGGTAACCTTCTCCCACTTGATTGGCAGCTTTCCCATTTTCTCGCACTGAAATCTGCCAGCCGGTGTCCGGCCAAATCATTCATTGAGGCGGCAAGCTCGGAATTTATGCGGGCCTAGCTGCGGGCCCCGGCACCGGATGGGAACAGCTTTCTGATTCCGCTGCAATAAATTGAGTGATCAGCGACGTAGCTTTTTCGGACTCAGAATTGATTCTCCAACTCCGAAAAGCACGTTTAATCAATATCCGCTCAGCGCCCTAATCGCGGCCGTTTGAAGGATAGCGCTCATTCCACGAAAGCTGCCATCGGTTCAGATTAACGTCGAGGGTAGCCACGCGAGCTATCAATCGCTCGATTGGGTAGCTGCGTCGCCACCTCGAGAGCCGACCCGAGCCGATCGCGCTGCTCGTGTTGGCTGACGCAGAAGTTTGGGGCGGGAGCGCGGTGCACACCCGCGGATGTTGAGTGCGCCCGGAAAGACCAGCTCACTGCATTCAAGACAGAACATCGGCCGCTCCCTCCCCTCGCTGCCAGCTCACATCACTGTCGCACTGATTATCGCAATCGCGATCCCGAAAAATGCAACAGCGACGGGCACAATAAGTACCTGACCGTACACTTCACGGCGGGTGAGGGGTCCGAACGCTGTCTGGAGAACCGAGCCGGTGCGCTGCAACGGGCTGTCGGGTTGCGCCGGGGCCTGGCGCAGCATCGCCCGGGCAGTTCCGAAGAACATCGCTATGTAAAATGCAGAGATGGCGATCGCAAAAGAGGCGCTTGCTCCGCCCGTCGCCCCGAGGAGGGCGAGCAGGAAGACCACGTAGGAACCGACCATCGTGATCCACACGGCGGGCGGCAATTCGAATAGCCGCGCTTCCGGCGCAAGCAATCGAACGTTGTCGTTTGCCTCGGCCTCCACGACGCGCAAGGGAGACGGCTTCGCGACTGGTTGACCCCGAACGGGGGCAAGCTGCGGCTGGCGAATTGCATCAGGCATGGGGTAGGTCCTTTCCTGCGCGCCCCGCGGTCAATCCGTCGCGGCGCATTGCGATTGCTGTCAAAAGACTGTCCGCGATCATCCTGGCGCGCCCGCCGACGAGCTGGGTCGCCTCGCGTTCACCCTCCGCTTCGCGCAGCGTCTCGTAGAAGAGCTCCAGCCAGCGGCCGAAGTGGCGCAGTTCGAGGCCGGGGATCGCGAGGTGCTTGAGCATCGGATTGCCCGAGAACTCGCCGCTGTTGTGCAAGACCGAACGCCAAAAGGCCTTCATGCGCGCAAGATGCGGCGGCCAGTCGGCGATCTGCTCGGCGAAGATCGGACCGAGCAGATTGTCCTCGCGGATCTTCTCGTAGAAATCCTCTACTAGATTATCGATGAAATGAGCATCAACTCCGACGGATTCTGCGGCTGCACGCTTTTCGGCGCGCTTCGCCAGGGCAATTGTGCGAGTGTCGGGTCGATCCTCTTGCGGAATCGCGGTTCGGATGGTCATGCGCCGCTCCTTTCCTGGCTGGCGCCGGGTTCCCGCAGGAACCGGACGTGGAATCGCACCTCGCCAATTGGTTCGACACGGTGCAGGATCGTCGGCTCGACGACACCCGCTTCGCCGTCGGCCACAAGGGTCTGCTTGCGGTTCGGCCGGCGGGGGTCGGTCACGAGGTAGCGGAGCTTGCCGCTCTCGACCTCGATCAGCCCCCAGACCCCGTCTTTGGTCGAGTGATCGCCCAGCAAGCCGGCGGGAACGGTCGTTTCGGTGAAGGTTGCGGTCTGCTTGTAGGCCTCAAGGCCGGGAGGAAGCGCCGGGTTCATGTCATGCTGCTTTCTGATGCCCGAGCAGGGCCGATATCGCGTTGCTGAGTTCGTCGCCGAGCAGGGGTTTCTCGATGACGTCCGCGCCAAGGGATGCAGCGCGTGTGCGGAACTGCGCGGCGGGATTCGTCACGAGTACGATTGCCATGGCCGCACATCCCGCTTCGCGCAGCCCAGCGAGGAAGCCAAGACCGTCCCCCCGGTAGTTCTGGTCTATCACCAGAACCCGCGCGGCGGCGTTGCCCCCGCTCGCGGGCCCGCCCGCGATGGTCGCCAAGCCTTCGGTCGCGAGCGAGAACTGCAGGGAGGAAAGGACCGGGACGTCGTCGATGAACAAGCCGATCACGTTCGAACGATCCATGTCCGTTCCTCCTTGCCCGCGGCCTTCGATCAGGCCGCCTTCTTCCAGTTGGGTTCGAGTGCGGCGTGCGGCGGGCATTCGGCCACACGACCAACCGGCAGGCCGGCGATTTCGTTGGCGAAGCCGTGGTTCACGTCGCGGTGGTGAGCCTCGTCGGCCCGGACCACCAGAACGACGTCGCGCAGCGTCGCATCGTCGGGCAGGCCCCAGTACCGCCTTGCGATCTCGGGAGCCGGCACGTTCGCGCTGCGGCCCTCGTCGATTTCGGCGAGGTAGTGGGTGTAGCTGATCACCGCCTCTTCCTCGAAGTAGCCGACCACGCGGTGCGCGGTCTTGCTGCTGACGAGGTAGAGTCCGAAGAAGAACAGGTAGAACACCCACTGGACGCCGATGATCACCGCCCGCTCGAACAGCGTAGGCTTGGAGATCTCGATGAAGGTCATCAGGTGCATGCGCTCATTCTCGGCTTCGTCCATGAGCGTCTTGATCCAGCCCTTGTCGTCGCACATGCGGCGCAGGCAGGCGAGGTGGTTGATCGTCGCTCCCACCATTCCGGGTACGGCAGCTACCGTTTCGAGCACGACGGCACGGTGGCCATAACGCTCGGCAAAGAAGGTATCGGCGCACCAGCGAAGGGCCTTGGTGAAGCCGAACGCGATCCGGTCCGACAGCCCGCGAGGGTTGTGATGAACGCCCAGATCGATGAAGGGTGCAGTCATTGAAACTTCTCCGCTTGGCGGCACGTTGAACTGGAAGCGCCGCTGCTGGAGACGATCTAGGCTGATGAACGGAAACGCGAAATTTGGATGATCACCCTATGGAGAGCGCCCTAAGGGCCTTACCGGAGGCACCGTCGGCCAGTTTCATGAGCCGGTTCCTGCCGCGCCTGTCGTTTGCCGCCGCGCTGTTGCTGGCGCTTGCGGCAATCGGCGCCGGCGCGGGGATCCGGCTGCTTTTCGCCGAGGAACTGGCGCAGCGCGCCACCTTCATTTTCTTCGTGCCGGGGGTGGTGGTCGCCAGTGCCTTGTCGGGGCTGCGCGCTGGCGCGGTCGCAGCGGTTGCAGGTGCCGCCGCAGGCCTGTGGTGCGACGTCCTGGCAGGACCGGTGACGCAGGGCAGTTACATCGCGGCGGCCGCGTTCGTGGTCATCGGCGTTTCGGTCGCCTTCGGGGGCGAGTGGTTCCAGAGAGCGAGGGTCGAAACCGAGGCATCGGCGACGATCCTGGCGCGCCGGGAAGCTCACTTGCAGTCGATCCTCGACACCGTGCCCGATGCCATGGTCGTGATCGACGAGGCGGGCGCGATCCGAGAGTTCAGCCCGGCTGCCGAGCGGATGTTCGGCTGGACCGCCCGGGAAGTCGCCGGCCGCAATGTCAATCTGCTGATGCCAGAGCCCTATCGCAGCGCCCACGACGGCTATCTCGCGAGGTACTATCAGACGGGCGAAAAGCGGATAATCGGCAAGGGCCGCGTGGTCGTGGGCGCGCGCAAGGACGGCTCCACATTCCCGATCGAGCTCGCTGTTGGCGAAATGTCCGCTAGCGGGCAGCGCTACTTCACCGGCTTCATCCGCGACCTGACCGAACGGCAGCAGGCCGAAGCGAGGTTGCAGGAACTGCAGACCGAGCTGGTCCATATCTCGCGCCTGACCGCCTTGGGAGAAATGGCTTCTGCGCTCGCGCACGAAATCAACCAGCCGCTCTCCGCTATCGCAAACTACCTGAAGGGTACACGCATCCTGCTGGGGCGGGACGAAGTTCCGCACGATCGCGTGGCGGAGGCGGTGGAGAGGGCCGCGACCGAAGCCCTGCGTGCCGGGGAGATCATCCGCCGCTTGCGGGATTTCGTAGCGCGGGGCGAGACCGAGCGGACTATCGAAAGCCTGCCCAAGCTGGTCGAAGAGGCGAGCGCGCTCGCCCTTGTAGGGGCCAAGGAGCACGGCATCCGCGTGCGATACGATTTCAGTCCGGCAATCGATCTCGTTCTGGCCGACAAGGTGCAGATCCAGCAGGTCGTGCTCAACCTCGTGCGCAACGCGGTGGACGCGATCGCGGAATCGGACACGGATCGCCGCGACTTGGCCATTGCGATCGAACCGGCCGATGAAGCGATGGCTCTTGTCCGGGTGATCGACACCGGACTGGGGATCGACCCGGAGGTGGCCGAGAAGCTGTTCCAGCCCTTCATCACGACCAAGCGAACCGGCATGGGCGTGGGGCTCTCGATCTCCCGCACGATCGTCGAAGCGCATGGCGGGCGGATCTGGGGACAGGAGGCGCCGGATGGCGGCGCCGAATTCGGCTTTACTTTACAGGCAGTTGCAGACGAGGATCTCTACGATGGAGAATGATGTGGCGCAGGACGCGATCGTTTACGTGATCGATGATGACGAAAGCGCGCGTCAATCGCTGGAATTCCTGCTGGACGTCGTTGGGATCCGGGTTCGCTCGTTCTCGTCTGCCGACGCGTTCGTGAAGTCTGCCCCCCCGCTCGCAGGGGCCTGCATCGTCACCGACGTGCGGATGCCCGGCATGAGCGGGATCGAACTCGCCGCCAGGATGTCCGAGGGAGATGCCGGGCCCCCGGTGGTTGTCATCACCGGCCATGCCGATGTTCCGCTCGCGATCCAGGCAATGAAAGCCGGTGCCGCAGACTTCATCGAAAAGCCCTTCGACGACGAGGCGATTCTTTCGGCTATCCGAACCGCACTGGCGCGACGGAGCGAAGAGGAGGAAGGGCAGTCACAGCGACGCGAGGTCGTGGCCCGCATAGAGACCCTGTCCCGCAGGGAGCGCGAAGTCGTCGACGGCCTGGTCGAAGGCAAGGCCAACAAGGTCATCGCCATCGACCTCAACATTAGCCCACGAACGGTCGAGGTCTACCGCGCCAACGCGATGATGAAAATGCAGGCGAAGACGCTGTCCGACCTCGTGAGGATGATGACCATCGCGACGATCATCTGATGGGACCCCTTGCCGATTTGCATAGTCGGCTTCAGCTCGATGCTGCCCAAAAGCTGACGGTCAGCAAGCGCCCAGTTCCAGACCTCAGAAAGGTACCTCGGGAGCTAATGCGGGCCCGGATGCGAGCCTCGACACCAAGCGATTCAGAATCTTTGTTATACGTCAATTGTTTGGGCGAACATCACGATAGCTTTTTTGGGACTCAAAATTGATTCTTTCGGCTTTCATTCTGGGCGTGATCACGGTCCATTCTTGCTTCCATCAAGAGACATTCAGGCCCGATTGCAAATCAGCTGGAAGGTGTCCGTCACCGAATTCCAGCTTGGCCTTCTTGCTCGATCTTCTCACTTCTCATCGCCAGCATTGCAGGCAGGAAGAGCAGAACTAGCGGGACAGCCGCCAACAGGCCAAAGATGATCGAAGTTGCCAGCGGTTGTTGCAATCCCGCGCCGCGGCTGAAGCCGATAGCCAGCGGGAGCAGGGTAAGGATCGCAATCAGAGCTGACATTAGGATTGGTCTCAACCGCTTAACTCCTGCTTCGCGCAAATCTGCGAGGCCGATTTTTTGGTTTTCTGGCAGTTCGGCGAGGTAGAAGATGATGAGTTCGCTCACCATGCCCACCACCATCGTCAGACCCATCAGCGCCGAGATATTGAGTTCAATGCCTGTGATCCACAAGCCAAGCAGACTGGACGATGCCACCAGCAGGATCGTAGTGACGGCAGCAAGTCCCCAATAGAAACGGCCATAAAGGATTGTGACCAGCAGCAGGGTCAGCAGGATCGCTGCTGAGAACACCATGGCGAGGTCTGAAAAGCTCTGCTGTTGCTGGCTGTAGAGGCCGCCATATTCCACGCGGATACCCGCCGGCAGGTTGAGCGCCTGCACCTTGCCTTGAACCTCGCTCATGGCCGCGCCCAGGCTTCGCCCTTCGAGCCGTGCGGTCACACCGATGAACGGGGCGAGTTGTTCGCGCGTCAGTTGTTTTGCACCGCCTACCACTTCGACCGTAGCGACTTGTGCCAGCCTGACCGAATGCCCGTCCGGCGCGCGCAGAACCATGTCCTGAACCTGCGCGATATGCTGACGCAGGTCTTCCGGCCCACGCACTCGCACCCCGACAAGCTGCTCACCGTCGCGGATCTGCGTGGCGACGGTTCCGTCGATCAAAGCCGATAGCTGGTCCGATATGGCTTGCGGGTCCAGCCCCGCCTGCACCGCTGCGCCGCGATCCACCCGTACGGTGATATCGCTGCCCGCGACACGCAGGCCATCGACCACTTCGACCACACCCTGAATGCCTGACAATGTACTGCCGACTTGCTTCGCAGCAGCTTCGAGTTCGGCTTCATCGTTGGAGAACAGCTTAACCTCAATCGGTTGCGGAACGGCGGTCAGATCGCCGATCAGGTCTTCCATTAGCTGCGCAGTTTCGACTTCCAGCGCCGGAACCTGTTGTGCCACCTTGTCGCGAATTTCGCTCATCACCGCTTCGATATTGCGGCGACTGCCACCGTTCAGGCGGACGAAGTAATCGCCCTCCGATGCTTCCGTCAGCCCGCCGCCAAGCTGAATGCCCGTGCGCCGCGAATAGCTGGCCACTTCGGGCGTGGAGGAGATGATCGTTTCGACCTGCCGCAGCATCTGGTCGGTATCGTCCAGCGCGGTTCCCGGCGGCGCACGATAGTCGAGAATGAAGCCGCCTTCGTCCATTGCGGGCATGAAGCCGGAGGGCACGTGCGACCATGAGAGATAACCGAGCACCCCCAGCACGCCGCCCACCAGCAGCACGAATAGGCCGGGACGCGCCAGTGCCGTGCCGCCCGAACGGTCATAGGCGCGGATAAGCGGGTTCATGACCTTTTCGCCCTTTTCCACCTGCTCGGCGTCCTTCTCCGTCAGCCAGCGCGCGGCCAGCAGCGGGATGGCGAAACGGGCGTAAAGCAGCGATACGACAAGGCAGGCGACCATCGTGATCGCCAGCGATTTGAAGAAACCGCCGGTCACGCCGCTGACGAAGGCGAGCGGGATGAAAACAACGATTGTCGCGAATGTCGAGCCGAGCAACGGGCGGCCCATTTCCGCCGCCGCACCCAGCAGATGCTGCTCAGCGGTTGAGTTCTTCTCCTGCATCCGGCGCATCATGTGTTCCAGCACCACGACCGCATCGTCGATCACCAGACCGACTGCCGCCGCCATGCCGCCCAGCGTCATCATGTTGAAGCCAAGTCCCAGCAGTTCCAGCGCAACGCAGGCGGCCGCCAGCACGGCAGGCAGCAGCAGGCCGGTCAGGACCATCAACCGCCATGATCGCAGGAACACGAACAGCACCAGACCCGCCAACAGCGCCCCGATCAGAATTGCATCGCGCACAGCATTGGCTGCGCCAGAGACCAGTTCGGACTGGTCGTAAAACGGCGTGACCTTGACCGAAGAGGGGAGGCCCGACTGGTCCAGCCTCTGTTGCACGTCCTTGACGATTTTAACGGTATCGCCTTGCAAGGCCTGCCGCACATTCAGCAGCACCGCGCTCTGCCCGCCGCTGTTGACCAGCGTGTAGCTCGGTTCGAGCGCGCTGGAGATATCGGCAATATCGCCCAGTCGCACGACGCCCGGCCCTGACTGCCCTCCCACAGTGACGGGCGTATCCTCCAGATCGGCGATTGAGGTGAGCCGGTCATCTACCAGCACAAGGAACAGCTGATGCTGATCGGTCAGGCGACCCACGCCATTGACTGCATTCTGCGCGGCGAGAGATTTGCTGACATCGTCCAGCGTCAGGCCCAGAGCACCGAGGCGTGCCGGATCGAGATTGACGGCAAATTCACGCGGGGAAGACCCAAGGATATCGACCCCAGCCACTCCATCGACCGAGATCAGCGACGGAAGCAATTTCAGTTCGGCAAGCTGGCGCAAATCGGCGGGCGACAGACTGTCCGACGTCAGCGCAATGCCATAGACCGGGAAGATAGTGGGATCGGATCGCCGAACATTAAACCGCGCCCCTTGCGGCAGGTCGGGCAGGATGGAGGCCAGCGCCGCTTCCGTTTCCAGCGTGGCGGCGACCATGTCCTGCCCCCAGGCGAAATCCACCGCCACTTCGGCCGAGCCGCGACTTGTGGTGGAGCGCACACTTTTGGCGCCGGGAACGGCTCGCAAGGCAATTTCCACCGGGCGTGTGATCGAAGCGGCCATGGTTGCCGCATCGCGTTCGCCTGCATCGACCGACACGACAACGCGCGGATAATCGATAAAGGGGAACAGGCTGACCGGCAGTCGCCAGCCTGCCATTGCACCTGCAATGGTGAGCAAGGCCACGGCCAGCAGAATCGCGGAACCATGCTTGCTAATCGAGGAGCGGGCAGTCTTCGCCATCCGGTCAGTTTCCCGATGCGGTCGGGGAACGCGTTGGTGTGGGCGAAGGTTTCGCCGTTGTGACCTTCACCCCATCGCTGACCCCTGCCGCGCCTTGCACGACCACCACATCGCCCAATGCAATCCCGCTCGTTATACCGACATTGTCGCCATCACGCGCGGCAATGGTCACGTCCACGCGCTTGGCGACGCCATTACTGACGGTAAAGACGTAGGGCTGGCCGGCATCGTCAAGCAGCGCGGCGTAGGGGATCAGGATCGCATTGGGGTCGCTCGACACGACTATCTCCCCGCGCAGGGGTTCGCCTGGAGCGATCTCGGTTTGCGCCGGTATCGTGGCAAAGACCGAGGCAAGCCGGGTTGTCGGATCGACGACGGGATCAACAGCATTGACGCGAACAGAGAAATCAGCGCTCCCCTCGGAACCCAGGATGCGGATCGTGTCGCCTACCCGAACCTGTCGCGCGAGCACCGGGTCGATGCCGAACTGGCCGCGAACATCGGAATCGGCAGTGAGGCGCGCAACCGCAGTGCCCGCGCTCACCAGATCGCCGGTAGAATAATCAAGTTGGGTCACCGAACCGCCAATCGGCGCGCGCAGCGTAGTGCTCTGACCGCGCAGGCTGCGGACCGTGGCATTGGCCGACGTTGCGCTGGCCTGCGCCAGCTCAACATCAGCATCGCTCATCAAGCCGTCAGCGCGCAGGCGTCTGGCACGCGCGAGCGCTTCATTGGCCTGATTGGCGGTCGCGGTGGCCTGCGCGATACTAGCCAGGGTTTGCGGGCTGGGGCGCAGGCCGACAACCGGTGCGCCGCGCCGGACATAGGAACCGAACGGGGCGTAAATGCGGTCGACAATGGCATCGACCGGCGCGATCAAAGCGCGCTGTCCGGCGGCATCGGCAGACACGGTGCCGTATACGGTCACGGTCTGCGCAAGATTGCCCAATTGCGCCGTTGCCGTTTCCACCGACACTACCGGATCGGCTTGCTGTGCAGGCTGCGATTGAGAACATCCCGCAACTGCCAGCGCCATGGCCGCAAGCATCGTTCGGGTTGAAAGGTTTTTGACGGTCATGGGCGGTTCCAGTTCTGCCAGGGAATCCCGCTGGCGAGTTCCAGGGCGATATATTGTTCGGCAAGGCTCTGCTGCACGCTGGCAAGCAGCAATTGCTTGTCCCGCAGCGACTGACGGGCTGTCATGGCGGTGGCGAGTGGCAAATCGCCGCGCCCCGCCGCTCTCGCCGTAGCATCTGAGAATTGCTGGAGCGGTTCGATCTCGGCGGCGAGCCGCGCTTCCTCTCTGTGCAGGTCAGAGATCAGCGCCAACGACTGCGCCAGATCGGCGCGCACCGCAAACAGGCGCGCCTCATACTCGGCGCGCAATGCCTCCCGCGTAGCCCGCTCGATGGCGATCTGCCCACGGTTGCGGTTCCACAGCGGCAGGGTGAAGTCCAGCAGCGCGCCGATAATTCCATTGTCGCTGGAATCGCGCGTGACGCTGAAACCCAGATTGAGGGCCGGAAACTGGTTGATAATGGCCTGCCGCACATTGGCCTCTTGCGAGGCATAGCCAGCGCGCAGCGCGGCAAGGTCAAGTCGCTCTGTTATCGCAGCATCGGTCATGTCGAGCAGAGCCGGAACCGCCGGCGCATCGGCGGGAACCGCAAGTGTCACCGCAAAATCAGGTGGAACGCCCAATTGCCGCCGCAAATCCTGCTGCGCCCCGGTCAGATCAATCTGCGCGGTATAGGCTCTGTCCGCCGCATCCAGTGCGGCAATTCGCGCCGCCTGCAGCTGGTCTGGCGGAATGTCACCGCGCCCCGCAGCTCGCAGAGTTCTTTGCAGCAGATCCTCCGCATCGGCGCGATTGGCCTCCGCCAGCTCCGCAATCCGTTGCAGATAGGAAACCCGCACGCCCAACAGGCGCACTTGCTCCACCACCTGCCATTCCGCCCATGCCAGGTCGAGCCGAACCTGATTGACTCCTTCCTGCGCCGAATCCACCCGTGCGCCCCGACTGCGCAGGCTGTTGATGTCCTGCGCGATCTGTGCCGCAATCGTACCGGAAAGCGCTGTGGGCGGGCCGGAAATCACCCGGTCTGCCGAAAGGCCGACAGAGGGATCGGGGATCAACCGCGCATCCAGCAATTGCGCTTCTGCTACGCCCGTCCTTTTGCGCAAGGCGATCAGGTCAGGATTATAGAGCAGTGCAATAAGGCCCAGCGCATCGCGATCCAGCGGCTGCGACACATCGACTGGCTTGCCCGCCAGAAACGGGCGCTCGATCAGTGCGGCGTCCTGCACAAGACCCTCTGGCGCCGATGCGAGAACAGCGGCCTGGGTGTCGAGTGGCTGCGGTTGATAGCTCGCGCAGGCAGACAGCGAGCCGAGGGCGGCTAGGGATACAAGCACGCCGCATTTTTTCAGCATTGCATTGCGCCGCTCCAAACTTTCCCTCCATCAGCTTGCCCAAGGCATTAAGGGCAGATGCACTTGTCGGTCCAGCCCGCTCCCCAACCTTACCGAATTGTATGTTTCGCGCAGCAGCCGCCAATCTATTCTTACAAAATTGTATTCGGAGCGAATGCCTGCTGCAATCTGGACATCGCCATAAGGAGCTCACGGTCCATTCACGGATCGAGTGAAGGAGCTGAAAAATGAAGACTATGACGACCAAGAACAAGCTATTGGCTGCTGTGCTGAGTGTCGCGGCACTCGGCGGTCTCGGCGCAGCGGGCATCGCCAATGCTGAAAGTCTCGGTACAAAGGGCGCAGACACCGAACAGACCGAAGCACAGGAAGATGCCGATGAAGCGCGGATGCTCGCCAGCGCGACAATCACGGCCAGCGATGCTGCGCGGATCGCAGCGGAACACACCGGCCTGAAGGTTGCCGAAGTCGAGCTTGACGATGAAGCGGCTACGCCCGCCTGGGAAGTCAGCGTCGGCTCGGGCGCGGATGAGCAGGAAGTGAAGATCGACGGCACATCCGGCAAGGTACTCTCCGTCCAGGCGGACGATGAGGGCAATGAAAATGGCGAACAGGACGAGGACTGATCGCACAGGAAAGCGGCGGGTTGCGACCCGCCGCTTCTTATCTGCTAAAGCCAGACGGATATGAAAATACTTGTAGCCGAAGACGACAATGAAACCGCTCAGTTCGTTGTCAAGGGCTTGCGCGAGCTGGGCCATGTCGTCGATGTGACCGGCGAAGGAAGAGAAGCCTTCCTGATGGCGGGCAGCGAACCATACGATGTACTGGTGCTCGACCGGATGCTGCCGGGAATGGACGGCCTTGCCATTATCCGTGGTTTGCGGTCGATGGAGAACACGACGCCGGCACTGTTCCTGACCGCGCTGGATGGCGTGTCGGACCGGGTCGATGGCCTCGAAGCTGGCGGAGACGACTACCTCGTCAAACCCTTTGCCTTTTCAGAGCTTGCGGCACGGGTGATGGCACTAGGCCGGAGACCGCGTCAGACCGCCCATACCCCGACCGAACTGGCAGCGGGTGATCTTAAAATGGACCTGCTCGCCCGCACGGTCACCCGCGATAGCAAGCCGATCACCCTTCAACCGCAGGAGTTTCGCCTGCTGGAGTTCCTGCTCAACAACGCAGGCCAGATCGTAACCCGCACCATGCTGCTGGAAGGTGTGTGGGGTTTCCATTTCGATCCGGCAACCAGCATCGTCGAGACCCATATCAGCCGTCTGCGGTCTAAGCTGGACGATGGGTTCGACCAGTCCGCTATCCGCACGGTCCGCGGCGCGGGATATATCATCGATGGGTGACACGGGATTCTGGCGCTCTGGTGCGTTTCGCACTGCAATGCTTTCTGGCGTGCTCTTCGTCGGGCTGACGGTGGTGCTTCTGGCGCTTGTCTACGAAGTCGCCACATCGACAATAGAACATCAGATTTCTGCTTCGGTGGAAGCGCGCGCACGCACACTTGAGCAAGCGCTGGAGGAGGATGACGATACAGGGGAGCTATCGAATATTGTCCCCGCACAGGAAGAACTCTTTCGCTATGTCGAAAATGCCGAAGGCAAGGCGCTGATCGCCGATCTTGTACCCCGGCAACATATCATCGGCGCCGAAGTCCTTTCAACGGAGCAGGTCCAAAGCGGCTTTGTCGATGGTGGGCAACTCGACGATTCCGGTATCATCGGCTTTGGCATGACAGGACGCGACGGCGGCTATGTCTTTGTCGGTCAGGAGGATGAGCAGGTCAGCGAACTGCGTGAAGCCTTGTTGCAGGCAGGGCTGGTCGCGACGGGCCTTGCGGTCCTGCTCTCATTCTTGCTGGGCTGGTGGATCGCCCTGCGCAACTTCCGCCGGATTGAGGGGCTGAACACCGTCGCAGCCAAAGTCATGGGCGGCGATATGGCACAGCGTATGCCGGTCAGCGCGACACGGGACGAGATCGACCTACTGTCCGCGCAATTGAACCGTATGCTGGGGCAGCTGGAAAACGTGATGGGGGCGATCCGTCAGGTCACCAATGACATCGCGCATGATATGCGGACCCCGCTGGGACGTCTGCAGCGCAAGCTGGAACAGGCTCAGATTGCGGATGATCCTGCTGCTGCCAACGCCCTTGTAGACAGCGCCCTCGATGAATCGCGGACCATGCTCGACATGTTCGGCTCCATGCTGCGGATAGCCCAGATCGAAGGCGGCGGTTTGCAGAAGCATTTTGTGCGTTTCGACCTTTCAGCCATGCTGGCGGACCTTGCCGATACCTATCGCCCCGCCATGGCCGATGGTGGCCGAGAGCTTGTAGCGAATATTCAGCCAGACATAGAAGTGTTCGGCGATCGCGCGCTGGTGCAGCAGTTGTTCTCCAACCTCATTGACAATGCGGTGGTCCACACCCCTCGCGGAACAATCGTGCGCGTAACCCTGGAAGGACGCGGCAATGATTGGATAGCCAAGGTCACTGACAGTGGCCCCGGCATCGATCCGGAGCATCGACCCTATATTTTTGACCGTTTTTATCGAGCCGACGCATCCCGAACCACACGCGGCAGCGGCCTTGGTCTTGCATTGGTAAAAGCCGTCGCTGAAGCGCATGTGTGGAGCATCACGATTGCCAACGAAGCCGGTTTGGCATTGGAGATACGTCCAGCAAAATAGTCAAATGAGCTGCATGTCGAGTTCGGGTCGCTCGACAGGCTTCTGTTTTCAATATCTTGCCGGAAGGAGGCAATCTGTTTGCAGCCCAAAGTCAGTCATTGAGCCGACAGGCTCGAAATTTATTTGGGCTGACCTAGAGGCCCCGTCACCTTACGAGGCTGCTTTCTGATTGAGCTTCGATAAGTTGGGCGATCATCAAGGTAGCTTTTTCAGGACTCGGCACCAACACTTTTCCCGTCTTGGCATCGCCAACACAAGTCCGCAAAAGCAGTCAGCGAACCAACTCCGCACAGCCATCCCATCGGGTTTTTATCCCGCAAATTCGCGTTTTCGCGAATTGCGGGATAAATCTGCGTGGAGCCTTTATTCGCCCACCGTGACCTCGTCGCGCACCGCCGGACTGATACGACGTTCGACCGCCTTTTCGGCTTCCTGCAATAGCTCCGGTGTGAGATCAGTCGTCCGCGCGGGGAGTGGCGTGCCATCGCCCATTTCGCCATTGGTCTCAATGTCTTCGATCAGCATCTTCATCTCGGCGATTTCCTTGACCTGCGCTTCGATGATGGAGTCTGCAAGTTTGCGAACACGCGGGTCGGTGATCTCAGCCCGCGCGCTCGTCATGATTGCGATCGAGTGATGCGGGATCATCGCTGACATGTATTCTTCATCGTTTACAGTCGCCTGACTGCGGACCAGCCATAGCGCCACCGCAAAAGTCAGGGCACCGACGCCCAGGATGATGAAGTTCTTGGTCTTGTCCTTGTACATGCCCCACATGAAGAGCAGCATGACGATCATCATCATGCCGCCCATGACGAACGTCATCCAGAAGCGCGTTTCGCTCCAGAACACGTGATCGATTTCGTACGTGTTGAGATACATCAAACCGAACATGATCGCGGTCGACGTCGCCACCATCGCCATGAAGCGCCAGTAGTTGCCTCCACCACCGTTCTGCTGGTGATTCGCGCTGTGGTTCTCGGCCATTCAATCCTCCTGTTGGCTCATCGTCTTGTATACGTACTGGGCTGTGCAGCTGATCAGGATGAAGCCCGTCAGCGACGCGATGCCAGCAATCACCCTGAGGTGATCGGTTGGATAGATGTCGCCCAGGCCCACCGTCGTCACGGTGATCAGGGCGAAGTAATAATAATCCATGGGCGACATCGCCGGTTCCTTGGCGAACCCGCCAAGACCGACCGAGGCTGCCCATGCGAAACCAGCCGCGAAGACGACGGCTACCATCATGTGGCTGATGAGAACGAGCAATGAGCCGCCCGTTAGTCTCAGACCGGTCGGCGCAAGCCCCGGCGGTGAAAGCTTCTTCGCAAGTCTCAGCATGGCCAAGTGCAAGATCAGTGACGCAATAAAGAGTGAAATCCCGATTGCCGTTGCCGCGATCATGCCCGACCTTCGCTCAAGGTTGGAAGTTTGAGCCCACGAAGACGCAGGGCATTGGCGATGACCGACACCGACGAGAGGCTCATGGCCGCGGCAGCGATCATCGGATTGAGAAGAAGGCCAAAGGCGGGAAACAGCACGCCCGCCGCCACCGGGATGCCCAGCGCATTATAGCCGAACGCGAACACGAGGTTTTGGCGAATATTGCGCATGGTGGCGCGCGACAGCACGATAGCTTGGAGCACACCGGTCAGGTCGCCGCGGACCAGCGTGACACCCGCGCTTTCGATCGCCACGTCGGTGCCGGTTCCCATTGCAATGCCGACATCCGCAGCCGCCAGCGCTGGCGCATCGTTAATGCCGTCCCCCGCCATTGCAACGCGCTTACCGGAGGCCTTGAGCGCCTCGACTTTGCGATGCTTATCCTCGGGCGAGACGTTTGCCTCGACCTCGTCGATGCCGAGCTGGCGGGCCACGGCTTCGGCGGTGGCGCGGCTATCGCCGGTTAGCATGACCACTTCGATCCCGCGCTCGTGCAGCGCCCGAATGGCCGCAGCGCTTGTCGGCTTGATCGGATCGGCGACCGCGATCAGCCCTGCCGGTGCGCCATCGGCGGCCACGAACATCACGGTCTGGCCTTGGGAGCGTCCGGCTTCTGCGGACGCGAGCCATTCCGCATCATCGATACCGAGTCGCCGCATCAGTTTCTCGTTGCCAATGGCGACTTTCTGCGGTCCCACGCGCGCCTCGACACCCTCGCCGGTAGTCGACAACAGTTCCGACGCTGCCTCGAACGCCACGTCTCGCGCCTTGGCGCCTTCAACTATTGCGTGGGCGAGCGGATGCTCGCTCCCCGCTTCGACTGCGGCAACGGCGGAAAGGAACTCGGCCTCGTCGAGGCCCACTCGGGGAGTGACGGCTACGAGATCGGGCTTGCCCATGGTGAGAGTGCCCGTCTTGTCGACCACCAGCGTGTCGATCTTCTCAAGCGTCTCCAGCGCCTCGGCGTTGCGAATGAGGATGCCGTGCTGGGCGCCCTTGCCGGTCCCGGTCATGATCGACATCGGCGTTGCAAGGCCGAGCGCACATGGACAGGCAATTATGAGAACCGCGATCGCGTTGACCAGCGCATAGGCAAGCGCGGGGAATGGCCCCCAGATTGCCCAGACGATAAACGTCACGATCGCGATGACGACGACGGAAGGCACGAACCAGGCCGCGACCTGATCGGCCAGACGCTGGATAGGTGCCCGGCTGCGCTGTGCCTCAGCGACCATCTGGACGATCTTGGACAGCATGGTGTCCTTGCCGACGGCGCCAGCGCGCATGACGAAGCCGCCGGTCTGGTTGACCGTTCCGCCGATCACCTGGTCGCCGGCCTTCTTGGACACGGGCAACGGCTCACCGCTGATCATGGACTCGTCGATCGCGCTCGCGCCTTCGGTCACTTCGCCATCGACCGGCACCCTGTCACCCGGGCGGACGCGGAGCATGTCTCCGCTCGCCAATTGGTCGAGGGAGACTTCGCGTTCATCGCCACTGCCGAAGATCTTGAGCGCGGTCGGCGGCGCGAGTTCAAGGAGCGCGCGCAAGGCACTCGAGGTCGAGCCCCGCGCCCTGAGTTCAAGCACCTGGCCAAGTAGGACGAGCGTGGTGATGACCGCCGCCGCCTCGTAATAGACGCCGACGCGCCCCGAGTGATCGCGGAAGGCGGGCGGGAATATGTCGGGCAGGAGCGTTGCGACGACACTGAACAGGAATGCGATCGCAACGCCGAAGCCGATCAGCGTAAACATGTTGAGATTACGGGTCTTCAGCGACTGCCACGCGCGCTCGAAGAAAGTCCAGCCGCCCCACAGAACCACTGGTGTGGCGAGCGCCAGCTGCGCCCATTGCGCGCGTGCCGGTTCGATCAGCCGGTCGAAGCTGATCCCGGGCACCATGTCGCTCATCGCGTAGACGAACAACGGCAGGGTGAAGAGCGCGCTGATCCAGAACCGGCGGGTCATGTCGACGAGTTCGGGGTCGGGTCCATCTTCGAGGCTCACCGTCTCGGGCTCCAGCGCCATTCCGCAGATGGGGCAGCTTCCCGGTCCTACCTGCCGGATCTCGGGATGCATGGGACAGGTGTAAGTCGTCCCTTCGGGAACGTCCTCGACCTGCTTGAGATGCGCTCCGGACAGATAGTGTTCCGGATCGACAACGAATTTGTCCTTGCACCGCGCCGAACAGAAGTAGTGCGTCGCGCCGTCGTGCTCGGCGATATGCGTAGCACCCTCGATCGTCACGCTCATGCCGCAGACAGGGTCGATGGCGGTAGCTTCACCTTGGCCTTGGCCTGCGTGGTGGGTGTCGCAACAGCTCATGGATTGGCTCCTCTGCTTCGCAGGTGCGTATGACTGAAATCAGGGATAGGACGCGAACACCTCGCGGCGGCCGCTGCCGAACGCTATGACCTGATAGGGTTGCACTTTGCCCCCCGCTTCCATGCCGGGCGACCCGAGCGGCATACCGGCGACCGCTAGCCCTTCGACCCAGTCGGGCCTTTCCGCGAGCAGACGCTCGACGTCCGCGGCAGGCACGTGGCCCTCGATGACGTATCCATCCGCAATCATGGTATGACACGAACAAAGGTCATCGGGCACGCCGTTCTGCGCCTTTACAGACGCCATGTCGGGGTGATCGACCGTGGCGACTTCATGCCGGTCGCCCTGCCGCATGTGCGCGGCCCAGGCTTCGCAGCATCCGCAGCTGGGATCGCGATACATGGTGAAGCTGGCTGCCTGCGCCGCGCCCGTACAGGCTGCGAGCAACATCGTGCCAAGTATGGGGAGAAGCGGGCGACGGGTCAGATTTCTGCTTTGGCTCATCAGTTGTGTCCCATTGCTTTCATGTCTTCGTCGGACATGGTGGACATGTCGTGGCCGGCATGCGGATCAGCGGCGGGCGTTGCGGCTGCCGTCGGCGTGGGAGTTGCGACGGGTGCCGGCGCGACCTTGCGAGCGGAAGGCGCGGGCGCGCTGGTGGTTGCAGGCTGCGGACTCGACGCGGCGACTGGCGCATCAGATCGCGGCTCGGAGACTGGCTCGGTGACCGCCTCGGAAATCGCTTCGGAAGCGATCGGAGCCGGGGTTGCGGCAGCCGCCTCGGCTGCCGGAGTTTCCTCTTCCACCGGAGCAGCAGCTTCTCCGCACGCTGCCAGCGGAAGCAGGAGCGCGGGCGCAAGCAACGACTTACCGGCGAAGGCGAGATAATTGAGACGCATGGCAGGCTCCTTCAGAGTTTGAGGTGATTGAGGCCGTGAGCGAGTTCGCCGCCCATGTAACCCTGAGCGATCAGCAGCGCTGCAATCGGGAAAAGCGTGAGGCGAAAAGCAAGGCGAGACTGCGGATTTTGAAACGCGATCCACGCTGCCACCAAGCTGAGGGCCGCGATCAGCATCCCGTTCCAGCGGTGAAGCTGCATGACGGTATCCCCGCCGAACCACAGTCCGGTGTGTATCCATCCGAACAGGGCTGCAACGACCGCTCCCGCAGCGCCGCCGTAGATCATGATCTTCACGGCCGCTTCGCGTTCGGGAGTGCGGCGCGCCATCACGAACAGCTCGGTAAGCGCAGCCATCAGCAAGAGCGCAATCGGGAAGTGGACGGTTGCCGGATGCAAGCTCTTCAAGACACCGGCGATGCCGCCGCTCTCGACTTGCTCGGTATCATGGCCTTGGGTGGTTTCTTCGGAAACTGCTGCACCGCCCATCGCTTCCATATCGTGACCGGGCTGAGCACGGACCGCCTCGCTTGCAACTGCGCGCGTGTTCTCCTCCCCATGCTTCTCGTCGCCATGCGCGAACGCAATCGTCGCAGAGAATAAGAGAAAAATACCAGCGCCGAGGCGAAGCACGAAGTTCACCGCTTTGCCTTCTCGAAAAGGTCGACCAGCTCGCCGAACTTCTGCTTCTGCTCGTCGGCATCACCGCTCGCGATCGCTTCGGCCACGCAGCACGCCGCATGGCGCTTGAGGATTTCGCTCTCGGCACGGCCAAGGGCAGCCTTGACCGCCTGGACCTGGTTGAGGACATCGATGCAGTAACGATCGTCTTCGATCATCTGCGCCACGCCGCGCACTTGCCCTTCGATTCTCCGAAGCCGATTGACGATGCGGGAACCATCGGTTGCTGACACGTTTAACGCTCCATCTGTCAGAATACCCTGCGGGGTATCTTGCAATACTCCTGGGGGGTATATATGACAAGGGCAGAAGGAGTTGCAAGACCCATGTCTCAATTGCTGGTTTCCCGTCGAAGGCTGATTGGAGCAGGAGCGCTTGGCGCAGGTGCACTGGCCTTGCCCGCCTGGGCACGCGGTGCCGATCTGCACGGCGGTGGATCGATCCGCCCCGGCTTCGACGAAGTGTCAGGCCGCGACATCGCGCTGACCATCGGCGAAGGACCTCGCGTGGTTCAGGGTCGACGCGGACACGCAGTCGCCGTAAACGGTAGCGTGCCCGGTCCGCTGGTGCGCCTGCGCGAAGGTCAGCCGGTTCGCCTCGCGGTCACGAACACTCTTGATGAGGACAGCTCGATCCATTGGCATGGCCTGCTGCTGCCGTTCCAGTTCGACGGCGTTCCCGGTGTCAGCTTCCCCGGAATCAGGCCGGGCGAAACCTTCGTCTACGACATCCCTGCGCTGCGACAGAGCGGCACATATTGGTGGCATAGCCACTCGGGACTGCAGGAACAGGCCGGACATTACGGCCCGATCGTGGTCGAACCGTCCGGCACGGACGCCGTGCAGGCGGACCGCGACTACGTGCTGCTGCTTAGCGATTTCACCCCGCTTCACCCGCACACGATCATGGATAAGCTGAAGAAGGGTGAAGGCTACTTCAATTACCAGCAGAACACCTGGACCGACGACTATCCGCTGTCGGGCGAGGACCGGCGGATGTGGGCGCGCATGCGTATGATGGCAACCGACATTCTGGACGTGACGGGATCGACCTACACCTACCTCGCCAATGGGCGCGGCCCGGAAGAGGGTCTCGAGTTCCTGTTCAACCCCGGCGAGCGGGTGCGGCTGCGCGTCATCAACGGCAGCGCGATGACCTTCTTCAACGTCCGCATTCCGGGCGTGAAATTCTGGGTGGTCGGCGCCGATGGGCAGAGCGTGCGCCCGGTCGAGGTCGAGGAGTTTCAGATCGGCACTGCGGAGACCTATGACATCGTCGTCGAGCCGACCGGCGAAGCCCGGACGATCGTGGCCGAAAGCATGGACCGCTCGGGCATGGCTGTGGCGACCCTCGCCTCGCGTCCCGGCGCGCGGGCACCGGTCCCGCCCTTGCGCGATCCGCCACTGCTGACGATGGCGGACATGGGCATGAACCACGGCTCGGGCGGAATGGACCATGGTGGCGGCGACATGGCCGGCATGGATCATTCGGCCATGGGCCATGACATGTCATCACAAGGTGCGACCGCCGACCAGATGGCCGGAATGGATATGAGCGGCATGAACATGCGCGACACATCCCTTCTTCCGCCTGACGTGAAGGTCGGGCCCGGCATCGACATGGTGTCGATGAATCCGGTCGATCGCATGGGCGATCCGGGCCTCGGCTTGGACAACGTTCCCCACAAGGTTCTCACCTACAAGGATCTTGTTGCGCTCGAGCCGAACGACGATCTGCGCCGCCCGTCACGGAGCATGGAGATCCATCTGACCGGCAACATGGAACGCTACATGTGGTCGTTCGACGGCAGGAAGTTCACCGCCGTGAGCGACGACCCCATTCGCTTCGCTTACAACGAGCGCGTCCGCGTGAAGCTCGTCAACGACACGATGATGGCACATCCGATCCATCTGCACGGGCATTTCTTCGAGCTGGTCAACGGCGCGCCTGCCGACCGGCAGCCGCAGAAGCACACGGTGATCGTGCAGCCCGGCGGCAGCGCGACCTTCGACCTCACCGCTGACGAACAGGGCGACTGGGCCTTCCACTGCCATCTGCTCTACCACATGCATTCGGGCATGTTCCAGATTGTGACCGTCGCCAAGCCGCCTTCGGCTCCCGATGTGAAGCGGGTGGGAGAAGACTGATGCGCCTGATCGTCGCCATGCTCCTAGCGGGCACCGCCACGCCGGCCTTCGCGCAGGACCATTCGGGCCACGCAATGCCCGCCGCGCAGTCACCAGCCCAGACCGAATGCGAAAAGGAAGCCGCCCGCCATCGTTCTATGGGTCATGCGGTACCCGAAGGGGCGTGTGAGCCCACTACGCAACCGAGCGAAACAGCCTCGGCCGACTTGCACGAAAGCCACTCCGGCATGGATCATTCGCAGATGAAGCATAGCCAGATGGAGGGAATGGACCATCCAGCGATGGACCATTCCAATATGGAAAGCATGGACCACGCGGCGATGGGCCATGAAGGGATGCAATCGTCCGGCCAAGCGCCGATGGACCATCAGGTGATGGACCACGGAGCGATGGAACATGGAGCCATGGACCATGGCGCTATGGACATGCCCTCCATTCCGCAAGGACCGCCTCCGGCTGCGGCGGGATCGGGACCGCCTCGCGCCGCCGATGCGATCTGGGGTGCGGACGCAATGCGCGCCTCGCGCGATGCCCTGCGCGCTGAGAACGGTGGGATGAAGGTGTTCTGGTTCCAGGGCGACCGTGCCGAATATCGCGCACGCGAAGGTGGCGATGGTTACCTGTGGGACGTGCAGGGCTATTACGGCGGCGACCTCGACAAGTTCTGGTTCAAGAGCGAGGGCGAAGGTACCTTCGGGGAGAAGCCCGAGTCCGCCGAAATCCAAGGCCTTTGGAGTCACGCGATCGGTCCTTGGTGGGACCTGCAGGCTGGTGTCCGACAGGACCTGACCGGCCCTGAACGGACCCATGCCGTCCTCGGCGTGCAGGGTCTTGCGCCTTATATGTTCGAGGTCGACGCGGCCGCTTTCCTGTCGACCAAGGGCGATCTGACCGCACGAGTCGAAGCCGAACTTGACCAGCGCATTACTCAACGTCTCATCCTCCAGCCGCGCGCCGAGGTGAACCTGTCAGCGCAGGACATTCCCGAACTGGGTGTCGGAGCTGGTCTCGATTCCGTCGAACTGGGCCTGCGGCTGCGCTACGAATTCGCCCGTGAATTCGCGCCCTATGTCGGCGTCGAACAGGAATGGAAGGTGGGCCAAAGCGCCGACTATGCCCGCCTTGCAGGCGAAGATCCGAGCGTGACCAACTACGTCGTAGGCGTCCGGTTCTGGTTCTGAGGAGGTAAACGATGAGGTTTACAGGTTTCGCGGCTGCGGCTGCAGCGGCACTCGGTGCGTTCGTCCCTGCGGCACACGCTCAGCATGCCGATCACGCCGATCATTCGGCCCATGGTACCCAAACCGCAGCGCCGGACGCGCTCAAGCAGCAGGCGAAGTCCGTGCTCGTTGCCTACCGCGACGCACTGGTTGCCCGCGACGAGGCTGCCATGCGTATGCTGTTTGCCGCGGACTCCTTGGTGTTCGAGAACGGCAAGGCCGAGGACACGTTCGCGCAATACATGGAGCACCACCTCGGCCCGGAGCTCGGCGAAATAACCGAGTTTACATCACCAATCCGACGGTGAACGTCCGGATGGTCGGTCATGTGGCGTTTGGTCATGAAACCTACCACTACCGGATCGCCCTCACGGATGGTCGTGCAATCGAGCGCGACGGGGTTCCTACATCGGTCCTGACTCACGAGGATGGCGCTTGGAAAATCCTCCAGTACCATTCCTCGTCCCGCGCGCCGCGCCCGAACTGATCGAGCGGCCGCTTCCGCAATGACAAGCCAGCGTTCGCGCAAACTGCGGCTGCACATCTTCGGCAGCAAGGTCCACAAGTGGCTCGCCGTCTTCGTCGGTGTCCAAGCGCTCCTGTGGATGGCAACCGGGACGATCATGTCGTTCCTGAAGATCGAACACGTCCGTTCCGAGCACGTGATCTCGCGCGAGCCGTTACCCCTGGGTGCTGACGCACCGCTACCCGCTTGGGCAACGAATGACGGCGACCTGGTCTCGGCAACCACGAAGACCGTCAACGGAAAACCGGTGGTCGAGTTGAAGCGCGTCAATGGCAGCGCCACGCTGCACGAAGCAATGACCGGACGGATATTGTCGCCGCTCTCCCGCGACACCGCCGAGCAAATCGCCTCGGCTGCCTGGACGGGGCCCGGCAGCGCGATCAGATCCTCGAAGTCCATCGAAGCGCCGGTCGGCACCGAATTCGGTGGGCCGTTCCCTGCCTGGCAGGTGCAGTTCGCCGATCCGGATAGCACGCGCCTCTATGTCGATGCATCAACCGGCGCGGTTCTTGCGGCGCGGAGCGACACCTGGCGCTTCTTCGATTTCGTCTGGGGGCTCCACATCATGGACTGGACCCAGCGCGACCGGATCAACAGCTGGTGGCTGCTTCTGTTTGGCATCGGTGGGACCGTCATCGCTGGTTCGGGGTTCGTTCTTCTCGCCAATCGCCTTCCCAAACTGCATAGAAGGCGAACACCAAAATGATATTCTGCAAGTCCGTGCTGGGACGTGAACAAACCTGACAACGCACTGGCTATTTCTTCAGGTCGCTCGATCAGCAATTCGAATGATCGCACTCCTTCCGGCTAAGATTTATCTTGCGCTGACCGTTCAATGCCAGGTTCGGCTGAGTTTGCTTGGCCGGGCATTGTTGAAAGGTAATCCACTATCGCGGGAATGCTCTGCTCGCCGACAGGTGCCTTGTAGACATCGCGCATTTTGATCACGATCTCGCGCCACTTGTCTTTTGACAGCGGCGGTTGTGTCAGTGCCATGCTCGCCGAATGGCACGACGTGCAATTGGCGTTGATAACATCTGCATTTGCTCCTTCGGGATATTGTTGCTCATCGAATGGCAGATCGATCGATTCAGAAGTAAGTGTGAACCCTGCCACGGAAACACTCGATGCTTGCGGCACAGTCTCGGACGTGGGTTCACGAAGCTTGGTTGGTCGCGCGCCAGGCGGTCCGATGATTATCAGAGCAATGGCCGTTACACCTACTGCACCAAATGCGAGCGTTCCGATCGGAGGGGCTTTCATGGCTCTTTCCTCTTACGACGCTACGATCGTGGTGATTTCGATATTGCCGCGCATGTAGCCACCCGAATTCCAGATTGGCTGCATCGGCTGGGAAACACCGTCGGTATTCCAGCAACGCGACATCAGTTTGACGGACCCGGGTCCGGGGAGCGGAACTCTCGCGTCCCATCGGCGGAAGCTGTACTTGCCTTCGTCGGGTCCGAGCTGTGTCTGATACCAGCTTCGCCCACCGTCGGCAGAAACCGCCACTCTCGCAACACCGCAATCTCCTCCCATGGCAATTCCGCCCAGAGGAATAGTCGGTTCATAGGCAATGGCCTGGCCATCGCCGAGGCTGGTTACCCAGGAACGTGGCACCATTTTATTGATGGGCACGGTCTTGTAGCCTGTAGCACCAGGCTTGACATCGGCACGGGGTGTGTCGGGTATCTTGTACGCCTTCGCCATCCAGTATTTGTCGTCGGGTCCCGGCAGGACCTCGATGGAACTGAGCATCTTCACCCAATAGGTCGAGTACCATCCGGGCACTATCAGACGGCAGGGAAAGCCATTGAGCAGTGGGAGTTGCTCTCCGTTCATCCCGAAGGCGATCATGACCTCTCCGTCACGGGCGTGATCGATCGCGAGCGATTTGAAATAGTCCGGACCATCGGGAACCACCGGCTGGTCGAGCCCGCCGAACCGCACCTGCGCCGCCCCGGGCCTGACCCCGGCCAGGTCGAGCACGGAACGCAGGCTGACACCGAGCCACTTGGCGTTCCCCATCGCCCCGTTGCCCCACTGGGCGCCCGGCACGCGAGGCACAAACAGGCCCCGGCTGTTTCCCGAGCACTGGTTGACCGCGGCATACTCGATCCGCGGCAAGCTCAGAAGCCGATCAAGACTGATCGAAATCGGCTTATCGACGTGCCCGGACACCTCGAGGCGAAATGAGTCGACATTGATCGACGTGGGGATATCGGCCCAGTGCCAGCGCACGTAGAACTGGTCGTTGGGCGTGAAAACAGACTTGTCGAACACCTCCATGGGCGTTTCGAGCAGCGGGGGATGGATCCGCTGAAGGATCATCCGGCCCTTACCCGGAAAGGCGTCGGTCACCGGTCTGTCCGAATTACCTCCCGGTAAGTGCAGGTCCACCAATTGTTGCGCGAGCGCAGGAGCTGCCGCGAAACCTGCTGTGCCCAGAACTGCCTGCGCGAGAAATCTTCTCCGGCTCGTTTCAGTGGCTAGCTCGCCGTCCAGTGACTTCATTTAACTCTCTCCAACCCGGCTTATTACTTGCGCTATGACATCCGTGATCTGCAAGCGATCGGTTTGACCCAACCGATCCAGAAGCCTGATCAATTGGTGGCAGCGATGCAGGGTGACACGAACAGGTTTCCGCGCCAGGCACCGGCGACGGTCTTCGCGCCGACCAGCAACCACATGGCTCCAAGTGCAATCGTGAGCACCGTTCCCGCGACGTCGAAGAAGACAAGGTTCAAGGTGGTGCCGAGGCGGAAGGTCGCTACCGTGTAAACACCGAGCGGAAACGTGTAGCCCCACCAGCCCAGATTGAACGGCACCCCGGCACGCCAGTAGCGAATGGTAATGAGCGTTGCGAGGAGCAGCCACCACAGACCGAAGCCCCAAAGTGTCAGCCCCGCGATCACGCCGATGCCCTGGGCCGTTTCACCAACCGCGCCCAGCCCGTGCTGTGCCATGATCTGCGGTGCGTCGCCGCCAAGGACGAGCATTCCGAGTGCGCCGGTGCCGATCGGGCCGAGTGCCAACCAGGATGATGCAGCCATGCCCTCATGAGGCAGCTTGTGCAGCGCCATCCGCAGGATCAGGATTGCGAGGATTCCGAAGGCGACCGGCACCGAATATGCCCACAGCACGTACGATGTGGCCAGAACGATTAGCTGCGCCTGCGGATCGGCGAGATGCGGCGCGAGCAGGCCGCCGCTCGCCCCCGCGACTTCTGCCGCCACGACCGGCAGGAGCCAGACGGCGGTCATGGCATCGAGGCTGTGCTGGTGCCGAGTGAACATAAAATACGGTATGAGCACGCCGCACGCGAGCGACATTGCGACATCGATCCACCACAGGACATGCGCCACCGGCACGATTGCGTCGCCGAAGCGTGCAATGCCGAAAGCGAGACAGCCATTGATGATGGTCGCCAGGCCCATCGGAATGGTCCCGATGAACATCGAGACGGTGTTGTGGCCGAAGATGCGCCGCGCTTCGTGCCCGAACATCAACCACCGTGCTGTATAGAGGACGGTAAACAAAGCGAACAATGCGATGTTGAAAAACCACAGTGCTTCGCCGACGGGCGTCAGAATATGTCCCATGCCGGGGATCTGCGGCAGTGCCAGCGCAAGGATGCCGGTTCCCATGGTCGCGGCGAACCAGTTCGGCGTGAACTGCCGGATCATCTCGCGGGGATGATCGAGATGTGCCAGCGGGCGCTGGCCGCGAAGAATGCCCTTGAGGTCGTTGGTCACGGGCGTTGCTCCTTGATGAGATCGGTCAGCGCGTCGGCCGCGCGAGTGCGATAACGTTCCTTGTGCCGCAGCGCATGAAAGGGCCGGTCGGGAACGTCGAAAGGCAGTTCCACAAGATCGCCGTTGCCGAGAGCTCGCCCAACGACCAGCCGCGAGAGCGCGGCAACGCCGGCGCCTGCCTCGACCGCGGTGCGGACCGCTTCGTTCGATGGCAGCGTCATGGAGATCGCCAGCTGAGCCGGATCGATATGCCGCGCCTGCAGGACCTCCTCGAACGTGGACCGCGTTCCCGATCCCTGCTCGCGCACGATCCATCGGGCTTCGCGCAGCCAGGCATCGTCGATGTTGGTCACCCGCTCTCGTCCCACCAGGACCATCGGGTCATGCCCGACCACCCAATGGGCAAGCGCGGGATCGTCGATCGTCCCCTCGACGAAGCCGAGTTCGGCCGCGCCGCTCAACACCTGCATCGCTGCTCCCTCGGTGTTGTCGATAGCAAGCTCCACGGCGATCTTCGGATACATGGCGTTGAAGGCGGCAAGCTTGCCCGGCAGCCAGTAGCTGGCGATCGTCTGGCTCGCGACCAGGCGCAAGGTCCCGCGTTCAAGGCCGCCGAACTCGGCAAGCATCATCTCGGCATGGGCGGCGCGTCCGACCACCGCACGCGCTTCTTCGAGAAATGCGCTGCCAGCCTCGGTCAGCTGGATGCCGCGACCGACACGGTGGAACAACGGCACGCCATGCCGCGCCTCGAGCGTCGCAATGGCCCCTGACGCCGCCGACTGGGTGACGTTGAGGTCCTGTGCTGCCTTGGTGACATGCTCGCGCTCGGCCACACCGATGAATATCCGTAACTGTTCAAGGGTCATGTTCGATCTCCTGCCGGTATCGATACCGTCGTTCGATCAATCACTCCAACAGTTTGATATGAACATTCCAATCGCCATTTATGATTGATTGGGTTGCGCGCTTTGCTTTCCAGCGCGCGCGATCACCTGATCGAGAGTGGCCCGGTCGATCGCTCCAGGCACGATGATGTCGCCAATTACGATGCCGGGCGTGCCTTGCAGCCTGTAAGAGCGCGCAAGCGCGTCATTCGACTGGAGGATTGCATCTATATCCGATGCTTTGGCGAACAGATCCTGATGGAGGCGGTCCAGGTCAAGGTCGGCGGTTCGGGCAGCCACTTGGAGATCGCTGCGCGACATACGCTGGGGAGCTGTCATGAGGGCCGCGTTAAAATCTGCGTGTCGATCCTGGAAATTGCTCGCGATCGCCCAGCGCGCGGCTTCAACTGACTCCCGCCCCAGAACCGGCCAGTCCCGATAGACGATCCGAACTCCCGGATTGTCGCGGCGATAGTGTTCCAATGTGGTGTGAAAGGCGCGGCAATGGCCGCACCGATAATCGGAAAAGACCGTGATGACGGTTGCAGCTTTTGCCGGGCCTGCTGCTGGTACGGGTGGGCGTGCAGTGGATACGGGATCGCGCGCGGGCTCTGCCTGGCCGCATCCTGCGGTAAACAGAAGAAGTGTCGCAAACGCCGCTGCGGATTTTCGGATCGGTATAACAAACATCGCCGATCCCTAATTGCTCAAAGATCGGTTCGTCCAAACGTGAATAGCGATCATTCCAATCTGGCAGCGGCATCTGACAGCACAGTCCGGATGCTTTGTCCGATGCGCGGCGATGTGCAAACGTTAGCTGGGCTCGGGTGTGGCATGTAAAGGATAGAAACGTCGGGGCGCTGAATGGCAATCACCTCACCGGCTTCACTTGCCACTTTCCCGGCGAGCACGACCACCTGAACTCGAGGCAGGATAGCAAGAAGACCGGGAAGCAGATCCAGACCCTCGGCGATTTCCGCCCGCCGCAAGCGGCGGTTGATGGCGCCCGGTTCGTGAACGACCCAGGGTACGCAATTCCACAGCAGCATGTGCGACCGCGCGATGCCCGCTTCGTCGAGAAAGCGCGAGAGATTGCGCTGCGTGCCGCTGGGATTGTCACGCGAAACGAAGCGGAGGGCCGAGCTTCTCTGACCTCGCATTGCCCGCGGCGTCTCCAGCAATATCAGCAGCCGGGCACACGCGCCGCCATCGAATGGGTCGAAATGGGGCATCGCCCTGCCCGATGCGACAGTTTCGCGCCATTGCTCCAAGGGTGCAACGTGAGGTTCGCTCAGTCGGCGCGCGCGCTGTTTCATATCTGCGACCATTCATCATTCTTTCGGATTGGAACAATTGGAACGATCTGTTGGACCGATCATCGGCCGTCCACCATCTTTGCCTTGTTCGGTTCGTGCATCCCGCACGAGTTGAATTGGAGACATCACGATGGCCAGCCTGCCTGATAAAGTCGAGCTCGCAGTCCAGCCACTGCAGCCCGCACCTCGCCCAATGCTGACGCTGGTTCATACCGCGGGAAACTACGATGCGATCGAGAGAACCGCTCCCGGCGTAGCTATGCGCGGAGTGCATCCCGGTGCGCTCGTGTCGCTCGTTGGATTGTATGCCGCGATGCTCTCCGGGTTCTGGATTTTCTTCGCCCGCAGTCCGGAAGCGGCGCTCGTCCTGGTCATGGTTACCGTGCTTATGCTGGTCTACTTCGCTCTCGTGATCGGTGGCATCCTGGTCGCAGACGCGGTCGATCCTGCCGAACCTCAGCGCGGGTTCGGGGCATTCCTCGAGGGCCGGGTTGAAACCCTGACCGAATTGATCACGGGGAAGCAGGCGCTCATGCAGATGCTCTTCCTGCCGGCGTGTATGGCGGTGATGGCTATGACGATCGGGATCATCGCGCGGCTCTCGCTGGCCGGGTGAAAGGCCACGCTTATATCCGAACCTCCGTCATGGTTGCGAGAGCAACCCTACGCTCCGAATGGACACCGCTGGAAGGGGAACGATCGTAAAGCCGAAAGCTTGAGATATTCGATAGGACAACAGACCATGCCCCTGAGATATACCATTGTACCGGCCGCACTTCTTCTCTCGGCAGCAGGACCGCATGCGCAACCGCCTGGTCCATTCTATTCCGAAATGGACACTGCGATGTCTCGGATGATGGCGCAAATGCACGTTGAACCAACGGGAGATGTCGATCGTGATTTCGTCCGGATGATGGTCCCGCATCACCAGGGTGCAATAGAGATGGCCGTTGCTCAGCTGAAATACGGCAAGGACCCCGTGCTCAAGCGCATCGCACAGGAAATCATTATCGAGCAACGCCAGGAAATCGACGTGATGAAAATGGCCGTGGGCGATCCGCTGCCGCCATCCAATCCCGTGCCGACGCAGCAGCGAAAATCGAACCCGTGAAACCAGTGAAGGGGTACTATCCGTGAAAACAATCATCGCCGCCATGATCGGCACAGCGTCTCTCCTTGCCTCCTCTGCAAATGCCCAGGATCGACCCCAAATTCCGTGGGGCGAGAGTGAAGCTCAGACCGGCGCGGATCGCCTCTATACTGCCGACCAGTTCTCCAATACCGTCACTGTCATCGATCCCGTCGAAGGCAAGACGCTGGGGATCATCAAACTGGGTGAATTGCAGCCCGCCAATTTCGGCGCGCTCTACAAGGGACAGCTGCTCGTCCACGGCCTTGGATTTTCCCCCGACGGAAAGACGCTGGCGGTGGTTTCTGTCGGATCGAACTCGGTGACATTCATCGATACGGCAACCAATACCGTCAAGCATACGACCTATCTTGGACGCAGTCCGCATGAAGCTTTCTATACGCGCGACGGGAAAGAAGTCTGGGTCACGGTTCGCGGCGAAAGCCACATCGCCGTCCTCGATGCCAAGACTTTCGAGGTAAAAAAACGGATCGATACACCTGAAGGTCCAGGCATGCAGATCTTCTCCATCGATGGAAAATACGGCTTCGTTTGTTCGTCCTTTACACCCGAGCTCGTCGTATATGACGTGGCTTCACATAAGGAGGTTGCGCGACTTGAGCAGCCCAGCCCTTTCTGTCCAAACCTTGCGGCGAGCCCCGATGGAAAACAGCTCTGGTACACTCTGAAAGACATCGGCAAAGTGGCCGTGATAAACGCGAAACCGCCCTTCGATACGATAAAGGTGATCGACACCGGGGCAATCAGCAATCACGTCAACTTCGCAAATACCGACCGCGGTCTAATGGCCTATGTGACGATTGGCGGATTGAACCAGGTCAAGGTGTTCCGGACGGACGATTTTCGCCAGATCGCCACAATTCCCGTGGGTCGATTGCCGCACGGCGTCTGGCCGTCCGGAGATGGTCGCCGCGTCTACGTGGGTCTAGAAAACGACAACCGCGTCGACGTCATCGATACGGCATCTCAGAGGGTTGTTGGCTCATGGCCCACTGGTCACGCTCCCCAGGCGATTGCCTACGTCCCCGGTGCCGTGAGCGGCAATGGAAAAGCGAATCTCATGCCACTAGGTGACGCCGGGAACCTGACGCGGCTCAACCTTACTGGCACAGGCATGACGTCGATCGCGCTGTTCGACCAGGGGCTCGTACAGATTCTGGAAGCGGGCGTCGCCGGATTGAAGCCCGGACAGGAATATCAGCTCATTCTTGCCAGTCATCCCGATGGTACGGGCGAAGTCGAGGCGATTGCTAAGTTCAAGGCCAATCCTGCTGGAGGTGCGATTGTCAACACCACCGGACCAATTCGTCAGATAGTTCGAGGCAACGAAACGGCAACCCGGAGGTATCTCGCGATCCGTGAAATGGCAGACGGACAGCCGGGTACTGTCGTGCAGACTCAGCAGGATTGAAGGTGTCAAAATAACAGGTCGGACCGTTAGAAAATGCCAGAAAGCCGCTAGGCTAATCTGGATTAGGAAAGAGTATCTACCAATGTTCAAACCATTTAACATCGCGGCAGTTGCAATGACTGCCCTCTCCCTCGCCGGATGCGGTTCGCAACAAGAGCAGAAGGCAGATCAGAACGACATGGTATCCCCCGGACCGGAGTTGACAAGCGCGGCGCCTGCCAACGCACTTAGCGTTCAGGACCAGCCTGCCGGTTCGTCCGTAACGGTCCAGTCGGTTTCTGCAGCCCAGAACGGTTGGGTGGTGATCCACCGCGTCCAGGACGGCAAACCTGTTGTCCCCGCTTCGATCGGACACACCTACGTCAAGCAGGGCGACAACAGCGATGTCAAAGTCGATCTTCTCGATGCTCCCGAAGGCAACGAACTAATCGCGATGCTGCATGTCGATGATGGCGAGCCGAGCGTATACCAGTTCGGGCCAGGCACAACGGACTATGACAAGCCGGTCATGAAGGACGGAAATCCCGTGGTCGCCAAGTTCTCGGTTCAATAGGACACCATCCTGAGTCGAGCCGGATCTTGACGGTCCGGCTCGACTCTGTGCGCAACGCTCTTTCACTCGTGCCGGCCTCTGGTGCTGAGTTCCGAGTGATTTATTCATCTTTCCCGAAATTGGGATGGGCATTTCTGCCGCTATGAAGTTCAGGCGAAGTCGTACAGAGACGCCGCTCTCATATTTCGCCGCTTGGATCCGGCCTTTACGCTACCGGCCCCATTGCGTTCATCCGAGTCTGTCATCGATCCAATTCTCGATCTCGTGCTCGGCCCACGCAACGGCATATCCACCGAGTTGCACTGGTCTCGGAAACTTGCCCTCGGCCATCCAGCGATAGATCGTCGATCGGCCCAGCCCGACACGATGCTGCACTTCCGGCAAACGAATGAGGCGAGTGACCCTGCGGGCTTCCGTCGCTCCTTTGTCGATCTCTTCACCCACGATGGCCTCCTTCGACACCGGCAAAGACATCGCCGAGTAGCGCATCCTTTCGTTCAAGCTCATCGATGTGGTCGGAAAGCAAGCGCGCAACCCGGTGCGCGGTGCCTTTGGCCCAACGCGGCTTCACGTCATGAACCTGGTTGCCCAAGACACGCTCGAGTGCTGAAGGCAGCTCCCCGGAAAAGTCCTCGAAGAATTGCGCGAGGTCCGATTGCAACCACGCAATCGCGTGATCGCCGCTGCTGACGAGGAAGAGGAGCAGGTGTGCGTGCGGCGCAACTCCGCTCGCGGCAAGAATGCGCAAGGCTTCGCCGAGGCTGGCCGAACGCTCGCCTGCAAGGACCCGGCGCAAGGCATCCTTATGGATCTGCGCGTCGCGCGCGATGTCGCAGCGGGCACGACCGCTGGCTTCGACGGCCGCCAAAAGCAGCCGGGCGAGGTCGGCGCGAACCTGTTGTTCGGCAAAGAGCGCCATGTTGTTCATCGACGAATCCTTATCTCTAGAAGTGAACGACTCACCGCTAACCGCGAAGGAAGCCTGTAGGAAAACGAAAAGAACATCTAGAGAACATGGAGGAAGGAACGAATCAGCTTCCTTCGACAATTCGCGCGAATTCCGGCCGCGCTCGCGCGTATCGCAGCACCCTTCGCGCTAAAGTCGGCACAGGCGGCGCTGCTGCGCGATCAGCCTGCGCGAATCCCGGCCATCGCACCTTCCGATGTCGCTTTTTGCTTGGTCGGCAGCCCCAAAATCCAGTTCCTGATTTCCTACAGGCACATGTTCTTTTTATGTTCTCTTTCGATTCGAATCAATGGAGCACAAGACGAGATGAACTGCCTCAATTGTCTGACCGCGCTAGCGGTCGCCTGTCTGGGGATGATCGCGACCTCCTCACAGCAAGTACGCGCCCAGGATTTCACCTTGTTCGAGCACGCGATCGTTCCGCCGAAGACGGGCCAGCAGCCGGCAAGGGAATATCTTCCTGCAATCTACCAGGCCGAGCCAGCAAACGTATCCCACCGGGAAGGCTTGTATATGGCGGCGATAGCCGAGGCTGAACGCCGGTACGGGCTTCCGACCAACCTGCTTCGTGCTCTTATCTGGGCTGAGTCCCGCTTCAATCCGATGGCTGTTAGTCCAGCCGGTGCTGCCGGGCTGGCTCAGCTTATGCCGGCCACGGCGAGAGAACTGGGCGTCCGGAACCGTCATGACCCTCTTGCATCGATCGACGGTGGCGCCAGGTACCTTCGCGATATGTTGGACCGGTTCGACGCAGTCCACCTGGCCTTGGCTGCTTACAATGCTGGCCCAGGTGCCGTCTCCCGATCACGCGGCATTCCCAGCAACGGTGAAACACCGCAATATGTCCGGTCCGTGTTGGGACGTTGGCAAGCAATTGGTACGCACAATTGACGAAACTGCCTGATTTCCGGCTATTGTCTGAAATCATGTGCCGGAATGAAGACGGACAACGCTAGTGAATGAGACCCCCGGTGAGCCGTTCGACTTTCGCAAGGCGTTGAAGGCACAGAAGCGCCGAAAGCTGAGAAGGGAGATCGCGTTGGGTTTGGGAGCATTCGCGGTCGTACTTGCTGGAGGGATGCTGGCACTCAATTGGCCAGTCCATGATGCCAGCCTTGCCAACGACGATCAGCAGCCTCTGGCTTTATTCCAGCAAGCGAGCTCCCCACAATTCGACATCTGCGGATCCATCCGGCGAACTTGCGTCGTGGATGGAGATACTTTCTGGCTTGATGGCGTGAAGATCCGCATTGCCGACATCGATACTCCCGAGATCAGCGAGCCTCGTTGCGATTATGAATACCAACTCGGCATGCGTGCGACGCACCGCCTTGTCGAATTGCTCAATGGCGGGCCCTTTGAACTGAGGACCATCGGGAGCAGAGATGAGGATCAGTACGGTCGTAAGCTGCGGGTTGTAACGCGCGGCGGCCGCTCGCTTGGCGATCAGTTAGTCAGCGAAGGGCTGGCGCGGACCTGGACCGGGAGACGTGAACCATGGTGCTGAACCGCGACCAGGAATTGTGGGCCGTCGCGCTTTGGGTCGAAAAGAACCATGGCGACGAGGGAGCCGCGTATATCACGCAGCAAATCCAGCGGCTATCCAACGAAGGGGACGAGGCAGGCATAGCAACGTGGAAGACTGTTGCTGAGCGCTTCGATCAGCTTAGCTGCCAAAGCTCTAAGAACTGAGGCTCGGCACGATGCGGAATTGGCTTAACGTCTGGGGCATCAGAATTGAGTTCGGCTTGCTGGCGTCAGTGTCCCTGATAGGGCTGATCCTGAGCCTTCAGTCCTGCACTGGCTGAGAAGAAACTCGTTCTTCCGATCAACCCTTCGCAAATTTTCCCATGATGACCTTTCCTCCTGTCCGAAGCTCATCGAGGTAGTCGCTCCACCATTGAGCCATCCGCACGCGCTCATCCCAATGTTTGCCGCGATGGTAGATGCCACGCACAACGTTGCTGTCGCCATGTGCAAGGGCCCGCTCGATTGCATCCGGATTCCAAAGTCCCGATTCGTTCAGGAATGTCGATGCTGTCGCCCGGAGTCCGTGCGCGGTGACTTCTTCTTTCGAGTATCCCATGCGACGGAATGCGGCATTGAGCGTGTTTTCACTCATGGGACGCTTGGAGCTGCGCGCAGATGGGAAAACATATCCTTCACGACCGAGCATCTCGGACAGATCAGTGAGATAGCCTCTAACCTGCTTGGAAAGCGGGACGGCATGCGCTCGGCGCGTTTTCATTTTACCGGCAGGGATCTTCCAGACCCCATCGACGAGGTCGATCTCATGCCATTCGGCGTGGCGGAGTTCGCCGGGGCGTACGAACACATGCGGCGCTATCTGCAAGGCTAACTTCGTCACCATGTAGCCAGTGAAATCGTCGATTGCGCGCAGCAGCCCGCCTAGCTCGGTGGGCTCGAGGATTGCAGCATAATGCGTGGCTCGCGGCGTTACGAGAGCACCCTTCAGCATACTGGTCGGATCGGATTTGCAACGGGTCGTTGCGACCCCATAGCGGAACACGCGGCCAGCGAACGAGCGACATTTCTTCGCAGTCTCGTGCTTACCAGTGGCTTCCAGTCGTTTGAGGGGAGCCAGGACCTCAAACGACTCGATCTCGTGGATGGGTCGGTTCCCGATGGCAGGCGCAAGCTTGTCGAGGAAATAATTGGCCTTGACGATCGTGCCATCGGCGCGGCCATTCTGGACCATCATCTGTTCAATATACTCACGTGCGACTGCCTCGAACGTCTGTGCAGAAAGGAACTCCGCGCGGATTTTCCGCTTCCGCTTCTCAAAGGCCGGGTCGCCTCCAGAAGCGACAGCTCGTCGCGCCTCGTAGGCTACGTCTCGCGCTTGCTTGAGGCTGATGTCTGGATAGCTACCAATGCAGAGCTTCTTTTGCGCACCGCCGATCCGGTATCGGAATCGCCAAAGCTTGCCGCCGGTGGGCGTGACCTCAACATATAGGCCGCGCTCATCGGTGACCTTGTAGGGCTTATCCTTGGGCTTGAGAGCTCGGAGTCGAGTATCTGTCAGCGGCATGTGGGGGCCTTTTCATCTGGGCCTTTGCGAAACGGCCTCAAAAGGCCCACAAAAGTGTCTGGAACCCCCGAGAACAGGCGGGACGATCCGGAACGATCCAAGGGCCAAATCCCTAGGATTTCTGCGGGTTTTATAGATTATTTGGGAGAACGTGAGAAGAACAAATGGTGCCCAGAAGAGGACTCGAACCTCCACGCCCTTGCGAGCGCCGCCACCTGAAGACGGTGCGTCTACCAATTCCGCCATCTGGGCACACAATCGAGCCGGTCATCAAAGCCAGCTGCGGGTAGGGGCGCGCCGATAGCTGGGGTGGCGGGGGGTTGTCAACGACGATCGCATTACGAACTACACATTACCGCAGAAACCCACCGCGCATGCCTTGCCGCGCATCTTGTCGCGCGATGCGGTGTTGCAGGAGGCGGTGGGTTTTGGCAGGGCGATACCAACCGTCCAAATTATACCCCTATCGAGGCAAGCAATGGCATCTCGCGATCCCCTGAATGGCAAGCTGGTGACAATCATCGGCGGCAGCGGTTTCCTTGGCGACCATGTCGCGCAGGCGCTGCTCGAACGTGGGGCGCGGCTGTGCATTGCCAGCCGTCACCCGGAACGGGCATTCAAGCTTAAGCCGCTGGCGCAACTGGGGCAGATCGAGTTCCTGCCGTGCGACGTGACCAAGCCGGATACTGTCGCATTCGCGGTGCGCGGGGCCGATGCCGTGGTCAACCTCGTCGGCGCATTTGAGGGCGACCTGAAAGCGACGATGGCCGATGGTGCGGGCAATGTCGCGCGCGCCGCCGCCGCAGCGGGGGTAGCCGCGCTGGTCCATGTCAGTGCCATCGGGGCCGACAGCGAGTCGCCCAGCGGCTATGCTCAGGCCAAGGCCGCTGGCGAAGCCGAGGTACTGGCCGCGTTTCCCAAGGCGACAATCATGCGCCCATCGATCCTGTTCGGTGACGACGACCACTTTATCCAGATGTTCGCCGGGCTGGTATCGACTTTCCGCGTCCTGCCCGTGTTCGCCCCCCACGCCCCGCTCCAGCCGCTGTTCGTGGACGACGCGGCAGAGGCCGTGGTGGTGGCACTGGCCGATCCGGCGGCGTTCGGGGGCAAGACCTTCGAAATCGCCGGCCCGGAAACCATCACCATGCTGACGCTGCACCAAAGAATCGCAGCGAGCCAGCATCGCAAGCGAACCTTCATCGAAATGCCCGATTCGCTCTCTGCGCTGTTTGCGGCGCTGCCGGGCACCCCGATGAACAGCGACCAGTGGACCATGCTAAGGCAAGGCAACGTCCCCAGTGGCAAGCTGCCGGGTATGAAGCAGCTCGGCATTGCGCCGCGCCCGCTGGGCCTGTTCCTCGACCGCTGGATGACCCGTTTCCGTCGCTATGGCCGGTTCAACGAAACCGTAGCGGGCTGATCCGGGGGCGCACGGCCCCCATCCATCCAGTCAGGTTCTGCAAGCCCGCCCAGCGATCACGCCGGAGCGCCGTTCGCCGCCGGACCATCGCGCTTGTCTTCCAGCCGGGTGAGTGGTTCGACCAGCAGTGTGCCGCCTTCGAAACCGATGATCCGCACCCGCGCACCGCTCTCCATATCTGGCCCGCGAGCCAGCCACTCGCTGTCCCCCTGCCGTACGCGCCCGTCGCCATCGCTGATCGCCACAGTGACAGTCGCGCTCTGCCCCACCAATCGCCCCATGCGGTTGTTGAGCAACGGATCGGTGCTTTCAATCGGGTTATCGCGCACCATGCGGCGGGCGGAAAACACGATGATCAGCGACAGGAACACGAAGTTCACGATCTGGAGCGGCACCCCCAGATCGAGCACGTATGTCAGCGCCCCGGTCGCCAGAGCCGCCAGCGCCAGCCAGATCAGGTACACGCCGGGCACCAGCATTTCCATGATCGCCAGCAACAGCCCGATCGACAGCCACGCCCAATAGGCGTCCAGATCGCCCAGCCAGTCCATCAGGAACCGCTGCGCCCGGTATGCGGCACCGTTGCCTGCGCCCGGCTGCGCGACACCGGCGCATCGGGTGTGGCAGAGGGCACTGGCGTCGTCACATCGCCCGGCTTGATCGCTTCACGCATCAGTTCACCGATGCCGCCGAGCGAGCCGATCAGTTGAGTCGCCTCCACCGGGAACAGGATCGTCTTGGCATTGGGGCTGGTGGCGAACTTGCCCACCGCTTTGGTATATTCCTGCGCGATGAAGTAGTTGATGGCCGCGTTGCCGCTTTGCGCGATGGCGTCCGACACCATCTGCGTGGCGCGCGCTTCGGCCTCTGCCGCGCGTTCGCGGGCCTCGGCATCGCGGAACGCCGCTTCGCGCTTGCCCTCTGCGGAGAGGATAGCGGACTGCTTTTCCCCTTCGGCACGCAGAATGCGGCTGGCGCGGTCGCCTTCCGCCTCCAGAATCTCGGCGCGTTTCAGGCGTTCAGCCTTCATCTGGCGCGCCATCGCTTCGGAAATGTCCATCGGCGGGCGGATATCCTTGATCTCGACACGGGTGATCTTCACCCCCCACGGCGAAGTCGCATGATCGACCACCGACAGCAGGCGGGCGTTGATCTCGTCCCGCTTCGACAGGGTTTCATCCAGATCCATGCTGCCCATCACCGTCCGCAGATTGGTGGTGGTCAGCGCCATGATCGCCGGATGCAGGCCCGACACTTCGTATGCCGCCTTGCCCGCTTCCAGCACCTGAAAGAACACCACGGCATCGACCCCGACCATCGCGTTGTCTTTCGTGATGATCTCCTGCCCCGGAATATCGAGCACCTGTTCCATCATGTTGATCTTGTGGCCCACGCGATCGATGAACGGCGTGATGATGTGCAGCCCCGGATCGGCCGACTTGGTAAACCGCCCGAACCGCTCGATCGTATAGACATACCCCTGCCGCACGACGCGGACGCTGCTCATCAGAAACACGCCCAGCGCAGCGAGCAGCAGGATCAGTACATATTCCATCGTGGTCTCCCCTTTATGCCATTATCCTAGCGGGCGACGGGTCGGGAGCAAGGAAAACCGGTCAAAACGGGGGAGACATGGACCGCTCCTTTGAGTTTTGAAAAGTGTGACTTTTGCCCGCCGCGCCCTCGGTAAAACGGGGTCTGCGCCAGAGGCTGAGTGTGGACTTCGCTTTTTGACGAAATGTGCAGGTGGTGGATATTTGTCATACAGCGCGTTTTAGGGGCGCGTATGGGGTGTAGGAAAGTGGGGAGTGGCGCGATCGGAAAGTAGCTGGCCCCCGGATCAAGTCCGGGGTGACGTTGTGCGGGTTCGCGAAGGGATCATCTGTACGCGGCGGCGCGCGCCGGTCACGCCGTCACATTGATCATTCGTAAAACCCTCAATTCTTAGTCACCCCGTCACCCCGGACTTGATCCGGGGTCCAGCTTCCCCTTCCACCACGCAAATGGATCGGGAGAAGCGCGGCGGCTGGGTTTATATGATGGCCAACCGTTATCGCGGCACGATCTATATTGGCGTCACCAGCGATCTGCCGCGCCGCATTCACCAGCATATCGCGGGCAATGGCTCCGAGTTCTGTGCACGATATGGCCTGACCAGACTGGTATGGGCGGAACGTGGTGAGGATATCGCCACGTGCATCGCGCATGAAAAGCGCATCAAACACTGGCGACGCGAATGGAAGTTCGCGTTGGTGGAGAAAGGCAATCCCGGCTGGGAGGACCTGTCGGGCTGGCTGATCTAATGCGAGATGCGAAGGTTAGCTGGACCCCGGATCAAGCCCGGGGTGACGTTGTTGCGAGTGGCGGCGGAGGTGGGTGAACCGTGGGGTGGTTACGCAGATACCAAGCCGGCTGGCTATCCTGACTGCCCCTCCCTTTCTCGTCACCCCGGGCTTGACCCGGGGTCCAGCTTCCCCCTTTCGCGAAACAGACAAAACGCCCGCTAAAACCCCCGCCCCACACTCTCACGCACTTCGGCAATGCCAGCGACGCGCTGGGCGGCGAGTTCGGCCTTCAGGCGGGCCGGATCGCGGGCGAAGACGAAGCCGAAGCTGACTCCGCCGTGCTTGCCCACAGTGGCATGGTGCAGTTTATGCGCCTGCACCAGCCGCTTGGCATAGCCGCGCCGGGGCACCCAGCGGAACCAGCGTTGATGCACCAGCCCGTCGTGCACCAGCGTGTAGATCAGGCCGTAGATCAGCACGCCCAGCCCGATCCATGTGCCGGGCCACCACGCCCCTGCCCCCATTATCATCGGGCTGCCAAGCGCGAACATCGCGATGCTGAGCGCAGCGCCGAACACCGCGTAGAGATCGTTTTTCTCGAAGAAACCGCTGTGTGGTTCGTGGTGATCGCGGTGCCAGCCCCAGCCAAAGCCGTGCATGATGTATTTGTGGCTGCCCCACGCGACACCTTCCATCGCCAGCACACTGGCGGCGACAATTGCAGCGGGGAACAGGATATTGGCAAGCACACTCATCGTGCCTGCCGCTATACGTCAGTCGTTCGGGAAAAAGAACCGCGCGATTTCATCGCCGATCCGCGCCGGGCGGTGCGTGTCGGCATCGACGCAGCACCAGCTCGACCGGACTTCGGCCAGAACTTCGCCGCCGCGTTCGATTACGGTGTGATAGAAAGCGCGCGCACCGTGAATTTTTTCCAGCACAGTCCGGGCAATCACATCGTCTTCCAGAAATGCCGGTTTGCGATAGGTGATTTCGTGCTTGAGCGCGACCCACAGCCGCGCGGCCACGGCATCGGCAGGGGCCAGTTTGTTCCAGTGCGCCAGCACCGCATCCTGCACCCAGCCGAGATAGCGCGAATTGTTCACGTGCCCCATAAAATCGATATCGTCGGGGGTGATGCGGATCGGGAAATGAAACGGGCTTGCTGACATATTTGTAAACTAGCACAGATAGGGTTGCCATTCCATGACTATTCGGTCCTGAAACCGCACCTGTCGCCGCGGGGATTATCGCGGATCAAACCTGCCAGACACAATGTTACGCGACAGCGACAATTTGCGACAGATCGTATCTGAACCGTTCATCTGGCAGGCGCCATTTCTGAACGCACGGACCCGCTCCACCCAGGGTTTCGAAAGGAGAATGACCATGAAATTTGCCCGCCCGTTCATCGCTGCCACTATCGCCGCCGCACTCACCATCGGGATGGTTGCACCGGCTTCCGCTGCTCCGCACAAGAACGTCGCATATAACAATGGCTCGACATTGCGCGCTCAGATCACGCAACTTGACCACAAGATCGACCGCGCTGAATCCCGTCGGGCGATCACCCATCGTGAAGCCACTCAGCTCGACCGGCAGGTAGATCGGCTGGAATCCACCTGGCGCAGTTACGCCCGCAATGGCTTCACCCGGTCGGAAATCAATACGCTGAACAAGCGGATCGGCACGGTCGAGAACGCACTGAACAAAGCGACCAGGAACCACAATTCAAAGACCGCCCGGTACGACGATAGCCGGCGCAACGACTATCGTCGGTAAGCGCGATGCCAGCGAACCCGGCGCCTGTCGCCGGACCTTGAGCGGGGGCAAGATTTCCCATCTTGTCCCCGCATCGGGTGCAGCCTAGCCAACCGGACATGGCCACACGCCCTCTCACACTCTACGAAAAAATCTGGAACGCTCACGTCGTCGAAACGCGCGACGATGGCACCAGCCTGATCTATATCGATCGCCATCTGGTTCACGAAGTGACCAGCCCGCAGGCATTCGAGGCATTGCGCGCCGCCGGTCGCCCGGTTCGCCGCCCCGATCTGACGCTGGCGGTGCCCGATCACAACCTGCCGACCACCGCGCGGCTCGATGCAGCGGGCAACCGTCTGCCTATCGCCGATCCGCAAAGCGCGGCGCAGCTTGCCGCGCTGGAGTGCAACGCACCTGAATTCGGCATCGAATATATCGGCCCGACCGATGCGGCGCAGGGCATCGTCCACGTTGTCGGCCCCGAACAGGGTTTCTCGCTTCCCGGTGCGACCATCGTGTGCGGCGACAGCCACACCGCCGCGCATGGCGGGATCGGTGCACTGGCCTTCGGCATCGGCACCAGCGAAGTGGAACACGTGCTCGCCACGCAGACTCTGCTGCTCACGCGGTCGAAAACGATGGAAGTGCGCGTGACCGGCGAACTGCGCCCCGGCATCACGCCCAAGGATCTGATCCTCCACGTGATCGGCGTGATCGGCACCGCTGGCGGCACCGGCTATGTGATCGAATATCGCGGCCCGGTGTTCGAAGCGATGAGCGTGGAAGGCCGCCTGACGGTGTGCAATATGAGCATCGAAGGCGGTGCCCGCGCCGGGCTGATTGCGCCCGACGACAAAGTGTTCGATTATCTCAAGGGCCGCCCGCATGCGCCCACTGGCAGCGACTGGGACCGCGCGGTCGAATGGTGGCGCTCGCTGGCGACCGATCCCGGCGCGCAGTTCGATAAGTCGGTGACCATCGACGCCGCCGATATCGAACCCACAGTCACCTGGGGCACCAGCCCGGAAGATGTCGCCCCCATCGGCGCGGTCGTGCCAGCCCCGGAAAGCTATGCCGATCCGTCAAAGCAGGAAGCCGTGCGAAAAAGCCTCGCCTACATGGGGCTGGAGCCGGGCCAGCGGTTGAGCGATGTGGCGATCGAAAACGTGTTCATCGGCAGTTGCACCAACAGCCGGATCGAAGACTTGCGCGCCGCTGCCGATGTGCTGCGCGGGCGGCACAAGGCAGCGAACGTGAAATGGGCTATCGTCGTCCCCGGATCGGGACTGGTGAAGGCACAGGCGGAGGCCGAAGGGCTGGACAAGGTATTCACCGATGCCGGGCTGGAATGGCGCGAACCGGGTTGTTCGGCCTGCCTCGCGATGAATCCCGATAAAGTGCCTGCGGGCGAACGCTGTGCCTCCACCTCCAACCGCAATTTCGTGGGTCGTCAGGGCCCCGGCGCGCGCACCCATCTGGTCAGCCCCGCGATGGCGGCGGCGGCGGCGGTGACCGGCAAGCTGACCGACGTGCGGGAACTGGTCGGCTGACCGCACGCAAAACCGCCTTTGCCCCGGTTGCCGATCCGCAGGCGCGGCTGCTGATCCTCGGCAGCTTACCGGGGGAGGCTTCGCTGGCGGCCCGCCAATATTACGCGCATCCGCGAAACCGGTTCTGGCATCTGATCGGCGGGGTAATCGGGCGCGATCTGGTGACGCTCGATTACGATGCGCGGCTGGCGGCGGTGCAGGCAGCAGGCATCGCCCTGTGGGACACGGTGGCATCGGCCCGCCGCGAGGGCAGCCTCGATTCCGCGATCCGCCATGCCGAACACGCACCGCTGTCCGATCTGATCGCTCGCCTGCCACAGTTGCGCGCGGTGGCGTTCAACGGCCGCAAGGCCAGTGCCATCGGGCGCGCCCAGCTCGCCGGCCCGCCGCCTGAACCGCCGCTCGCTCTGATCGATCTGCCCTCCTCTTCGCCCGCATATGCCGCGATGCCGCTGGCGGAGAAAGAGCGGCTTTGGGGCCAACTAGGCGAATTCCTGACACACCCTCTTGCGTCCGCCCGACGGGCACCGCATTGATAGCGGCATGACCAAGAAACTCACTGGCAAGGCAGCGGCCATGGCCGCAGGGGCCATCGGATCGGCAGCAGTCGCCGCGGCGCTGCTCTATGCAAACAAGCGCAAGGAAAAGAAGGCGAATTCGCCCGATAAGCCCGGCGTAATTCCATCAGGCGAAGCCCCGGAGACCGATTGATGGAGCCAGTCGATAGCGTGGAAGGCCGGGCGATCCCGTTCGGGCGCAAGAATGTCGATACCGATGTCATCATCCCCGCGCACTGGCTGAAGACCATCACGCGCGAGGGATTGGGAGCGGGCGCGTTCGAAACCGTGCGCGCCGAGCCGGGCAATGTGTTCGACGACCCCGAATTCGCCAATGCGCCGATCCTGATCGCAGGCGACAATTTCGGCTGCGGATCGAGCCGCGAACATGCCGCCTGGGCCCTGCTCGACCTCGGCATCAAGGCGGTGATCGCGCCCAGCTTCTCCGATATTTTTTCTGGCAATGCCTTCAAGAACGGCATCCTGACGGTCGCTTTGCCGCAGGAACAGGTCGATCGCCTGCTGGAAGTGGCGGCGAGCGATCCGGTGACGATTGATCTCGAAAATCAGGTGGTGACCACTCCGTTTCAGGACCGTTTCACGTTCGAAATCGACCCGTTCCGCAAACATTGCCTGATGGAAGGGCTGGACGAAGTCGGGCTGACTCTGGCGCGCGACACCGCCATCGACACATACGAAAAGAGGCAGGCCAGCGATATGCCATGGCTCGCCCACGGAACGGAGAGAGCCGCATGAAAGCATTGAGAACCCACGCCATCGGCGGGCCGGAAACCCTGACGCTGGACGAAATCGATACCCCCACCCCCGGCAAGGGAGAGGTGCTGGTCGATGTAAAAGCCTGTGCGATCAATTATCCCGACACGCTGATGATCCGCGATCTCTATCAGTTCAAGCCGGAGCGGCCCTATGCCCCCGGCGGCGAAATCGCCGGTGTGATCGAAGCTATCGGTGAAGGGGTCGAAGGCTGGAACGTGGGCGATAAAGTGCTCGCCGGGATCGGCAACGGCGGTCTGGTGGAAAAGGTCTGCGTACCGGCCGCGCGCATGTTCCCCGTGCCCGATGGCGTGCCCTACGAAAAGGCCGCATCGCTGATGATGACCTATGGCACCACGATCCACGGACTGAAGGATCGCGGCCATATCAAGGCGGGCGACACGATGCTGGTGCTCGGCGCCGCGGGCGGCGTCGGCCTGTCGGCGGTGGAACTGGGCAAGGCATTCGGCGCGCGCGTGATCGCCGCTGTGTCGAGCGCGGAAAAGGGCGAAATCGCGAGGAAAGCCGGGGCCGACGATGTCGTGATCTACCCCAAAGGCGAAATGGACAAGGCCGCCAGCAAGGATCTGGCCAATGCCTTCAAAGCCGCCTGCGGCCCCGATGGTGCCAATATCGTGTACGATATCGTAGGCGGGCAATATTCCGAACCGGCCCTGCGCGCGATCGCATGGGAAGGCCGCTTTCTGGTGGTCGGCTTCCCGGCAGGCATCGCGAAGATGCCGCTCAACCTCACTCTGTTGAAAAGCTGCGACATCTGCGGCGTGTTCTGGGGCGCGTTCACTGCACGCGAACCGGAAAAATTCCGCGCCCAGGTGGATGAACTGTTCGCTATGCTGAAAGACGGGCGGATCGATCCGCTGGTATCTGAAACGTTCCCCCTCGAACGCGGCGGTGAAGCGATTGCCAAGCTGGAAAATCGGCAGGCCGTTGGCAAGCTGGTCGTAACGATGGAATAATGCCGCATTGGTCCGTGGGTGGCGGAGAGTGCTTGCCGCCCACGCGCCTGCCCCCTATGCGCTGGCAGGTAGCTACATACGAGGACAGTCATGACCGATTTCAACGATCGTGAGCGCGGCGAAGAGCGCAAGTTCGCCTTCGACGAAGAAACCACTTTCCGCATTGCCGCGCGGCGCAACAAACTGCTCGGCCACTGGGCAGCGGAAAAGATGAACCTGACCCCGGAAGAGGCCGACTCCTATGCCAAGGCAGTGGTGCAGGCCGATTTCGAAGAAGCGGGTGACGAAGACGTCGTTCGCAAGGTTCTGGGCGACCTGACCGGTGCGGGCATCGATATCGACGAAGCCGCCGTGCGCGTCGCGCTCGAAGAAAAGGCTGTCGAGGCGCGTCGCCAGTTGATGAGCGGAAGCTGATCGTATCATGGCGATGGCGGCGGAAGATATCGAACGGCTGATCGTGGCGGCTTTGCCCGATGCGGAGGTGACCATTCGCGATCTGGCGGGTGATGGCGATCACTATGCTGCCCATGTCGTGTCCCCCGCATTCGTGGGCAAAACGCGCGTGGCGCAGCATAAACTGGTGTACGATGCGCTGGGCGGGCGGATGGGCGGCGAACTCCACGCCTTGCAACTCACCACCGCCGTCCCCAACTGACATCGCATAAAGCAATTCAACCGCAGGTCGTTACCATGTCCGACGTCAACGCACGTATTACCGATATCGTTTCCGGCAACGATGTCGTCCTGTTCATGAAAGGAACCCCGCTGTTTCCACAGTGCGGCTTCTCCAGCCGCGCCGTGGCAATCCTCGATCATTGCGGTGTCGCCTATGACAGTGTCGATGTGCTGCAGGACATGGAAATCCGCCAGGGTATCAAATCGTTTTCCGACTGGCCCACGATCCCTCAGCTCTATGTGAAGGGTGAATTCGTCGGCGGCAGCGACATCATGATGGAAATGTACGAAGCGGGCGAGCTTCAGCAGATGCTGGATGAAAAGCAGGTCGCCAAGGCCAGCTGATCCTCTCACCCCGTTATCGGCGCCCTCTTCCGGGCAACCGAATGAAAAAAGCCCCGAAGCGCTATCCGCTTCGGGGCTTTTTGCTGGGGTTTGGGGAGGCAGGGCCGGGAGACTTGTGGCCCCTCCTCTTAGTCAACATTTGGGTGCATCTATATTAGCATGTCCCGTGCCAGTTTCAACGAAGCGCAGTTTTCCGGCACTTACGATGGTTAAAGAAATTTCGCCGGGTGCCCATCTGTTAAATTTTCCGACACTCTGCGGCATACAATCCGCCTGACACCGGGCCGATGGGGCTTGGCAAGCATTCGGTGCGGGACCAAGGTATTCGCCATGAACGATTCCACGCCATCAAACATTATTCCCGCCGCCACTGTCGTCGTCTTCCGCAATCCCCGCCGGGGCACCGCGCCGGAATTGCTGATGGTCACCCGTGCGCGCCAGATGTCGTTCGCGGGCGGCGCAGCGGTCTTTCCCGGTGGGCGGGTCGATCCCGCTGACTTTGCATTGGCCGACACGCTCAGCTGCGATCACGATCGGGAGGAAACCGCACACCGCATCGCTGCGGTTCGTGAAACGCTGGAGGAAACCGGGCTGGCCATCGGATTGCGCGAGGCGGTCGATGCCGATGATGCACGGCGCGCACGGGCATTGCTGCTGGAACAGGGCGAACTGGCCCCGGTGCTGACCGCTATGGGCTGGACACTCGATCTGGAGGCGCTGGTCCCCTTTGCCCGGTGGAATCCCAAAAATGAACGTCTGCCGCGCGTTTTCGATACGCGCTTCTATCTTGCCGATCTGGGCACAGGTGCAGTCGAGGTGGAGATCGACGCCACCGAAAACACGCATCTGTTCTGGACCAGCGCCGCCGACGCTCTGGCCGCGGCAGAGGCAGGCGATCTGAGCGTCATCTTCCCCACCCGTCGCAATCTCGAACGACTGGCGCAATATTCCAGCTTCGCCGATGGCCGCGCGGATGCGCTGGCCCATCCGGTGCGAACGATCACGCCGTGGATGGAACAACGCGACGGGCGGCCATGGCTGGCCATTCCGGCTGATGCCGGATACCCGATCGACGGCGAACCGCTGGACCATGCGTCGCGGGGATAGAGCCCTCGACGCATCTTACTGATTTTACAAAGTTATATCGATCCAGCAGCATTTACTCCGACCGTCCGAACAGGCGTTGCATTTTTGTCGCGCCACCGATGGTTTCGTATGCAGGTGCAGCCGTTTTCTTGACAGCGAAGGTACGGAATCCCACTTCGCGCCCAGTGGAGAAATCTTGATGGGCAAATCAACTATAACGTCTGCGGTGTCTGGCACGCCATACCAGTCTATCACTTAGGCTGTATCAGCGCCCCCGGACTCTGCGCTCCCCCGAAGTCATCTCGCGTCGGATGCGCGGGGATGGGGAACGCTCACCGCCATTGCAAACCATTTCAAACCGCATCTCGAATCCGGTGGGATCGACGGCAAGCGATGCATTCTCAAGGCAGGAGAACAAACCAATGAAACCCTCAATCTATCTGGCGTCGAGCGCATTTGCGCTGGCGCTATCCGCCGCCCCGGCAATGGCGCAGGATGCTGCGTCGACAGACGCAGACACCACTGCCAGCTCAGGCGATGAAATCGTAGTGGTCGGCACCGCCGGTGCCGGTATGCGCCGCCAGGATGCCGCCTTTGCGGTAACCTCGCTCGACGCCGACGCCATTGCCGAAGCGGCGCCCGCCAGCACCGCCGATGTGCTCAAACTGGTGCCCGGCGTCGCAGTCGAAAGCTCTGGCGGGCAGAACGGCGCGAACATCTTCGTGCGTGGTTACCCCTCGGGCGGCGACGCTGCGTTCGTCACCTTCCAGTCTTCAGGCGTGCCGATCTTCCCGCCGCCGACGCTGTCGTTCCTCGAAAACTCGCAGCTTATCCGTATCGACAACACCGTTGCCCGCGTCGAAGCGGTGCGCGGCGGCACCGGATCGCTGTTTTCGAATGGCCAGCCGGGCCTGACCGTCAACCTCGTGCAGCGTGAAGGCGGCCAGTATTTCGAAGGCATGCTGGAAGGCAGCATCACCGATTATGGCCAGTATCGCGCCGATGGCTATGTCTCCGGCCCGATCGACGAAAACACCACCTTTATGGCTGGTGGCTTCTATCGTCAGGGCACCGGTGTGCGCGATCCGCAGTTCGATGCGGAAAAAGGTGGCCAGTTCACTGTGAACCTGCGCCACGATTTCAGCAACGACAGCTCGATGTTGCTCTATGCCCGCTATCTGAACGACCGTGGGCAGTGGCTGCTGCCGATCCCGGTTACCCAGAACGGCGACGAGATTTCCGAATTCGCTGGCTTCGACGCGCACACCGGCACACTCGCCAGCAACGATGTACGCTACACCACACTCAACAACGGGGACGATGTCGATCTGGCCCGTGGCCGCGGGGCCAAGGTGTTCAACGTCGGCGCGAATTTCGATGTCGGCGTGACCGATAGCCTGCGTCTGCGCGACCGGATGAGCTATATGGGCGGCACGACCTTCACTGTCGGGCTGGTCCCCTCCGGCCCGCCGACCACGTTGCAGGCCTATGCCGACAACCTGTACCTTGCGGGCGTTTCCGGCGCGACCGCCGCACCGGGCGCGACATTCACATATGTGGATGATGGCAGCACAGTCGCTGGCACGCAGCAAGTGATGCAGGCCGGCATCTGGACCGTGGACAAGCGGATCGACAGCTTCGTCAACGACTTCGCCGCCGAGTTCGAAATGGGGCCGAACAAGCTGACCGCCGGTGTCTATTATGCCGACTATTACGCGCGGGATAACTGGAACCTGGGCAACGGCATGGTGCTGAGCGCGGAAAACAACGCCCGCCGGATCGACATCAACTATGCCGATGGCACTGTCGGCACCCGCGACGGGTTCATGCAGGGTTCGACCTATTTCCTGAACGCCGCGTATGACGGACAGGATATCGCGCTCTACGCCACCGACGAACTGCAGATCACCGATCAGCTGCGGATCGATGGCGGTGTGCGCTGGCAGCGCCACACAGTCGATGGCTATGTCCGTCAGCCGGTTTCGGTCGATCTCGACGGCAATGCCAACACCCTCTACGACAACAATGAGTCGACTTTCGGCCCGACCCAGACCCCGATCAGCTATCGCGACGATGCATGGTCGTTCACCGGCGGTGCGAATTTCGAAATCATGCCCGGTATCGGCATCTTCGCTCGCTATAGTCAGGGCAAGAGCTTCCCGCAGTTCGATAACCTGCGCGAAGGCGTGACCGATATCGCCACTGTGAAGACCGTCGAAGGCGGTCTGAAAGTGTCGGGTCCGATGATACGCTTCTATGCCACCGGGTTCCATAACGACTTCGACGGTCTTTCGTCGGTCCAGCTGGTAGGCACGACGCCGACAGTGGCCTCTGGCGGGGCGGAAGCGACCGGTGTGGAAGTCGATGGTTCGGTCGGTCCGTTCTATGGCTTCAGCCTGGGCTTCGCCGGAACCTACCTCGATGCGACGTATCAGGATTTCTTCACTGGTAACGGCACGATCGACAACACCGGCAACCGGGTGCAGCGTCAGCCAAAGTGGCAGTGGCGCGTAACCCCGAGCTACGAACTCGAAGTGGGCGGGTTCAGGCCGACGGTGTACGCCACGGTTCAATACTATGGCGATCGTTTCTCCGACCCGGAAAACCAGCAGTTGCTGCCGTCGTTCTATCAGCTCGATGCCGGTGTCTCTGTCGATGTGATGGAACGCCTGAACCTGCGGGTGACCGGCACCAACCTGACCAACGAAATCGGTTTGACCGAAGGCAACCCGCGGATCATCGGCTCGCAGGGTTCGGGCACGATCCTCGCCCGACCGATCCTGGGCCGTTCGTTCACCTTCTCCGCTGCGTACAAGTTCTGATCGCAGTCTGAAGAGGCGCAAAAACAGCGGGCCGGCGGAGATAAACCGCCGGCCCGTTTTGCTTTGGTCTTTGCGACTTACCCCAAGCTGTCGGGGCAGATGGCTATTCCGCGCTGGCGCTGTCCTGCGTCGGATCGATATCGGGATAACGGTCCATCAGCGCGCTGGCGATGCCATTGGTCCAGCCGAAGCCATCCTGTAGCGGGTATTCGCCGCCACCGCCGGGCTTGCGTTCTTCGACATCGTATTTTTCCAGCATCTTGCCGGTTTCGGCATATGTCCGCGCAACGGTATGCAGCCAGCGGTCGGCAATCGTGCGGGCCAGTGCGCCGTGGCCATATCGATCCAGCCCATCCACCGCGATCCATTGCAACGGTGCCCAGCCATTGGGCGTATCCCATTGCTGACCCGAACGGATACGCGTGGTCCGCAACCCGCCTTGCGCCAGCAATTCGGCCTCTGTCGTCGCCGCCACATCGTCGGCCTGCTCCTGCCCCGCCATACCAACGAACAGCGGGTAGAGCGTCGCGGCGGAAAGCGTCGCGGTCACTTTGCCGGCGGCGGCATTCCAGTCGGCATAGCGCTTTTCATCCGGCACCCACAGGTAGGTATCGACTGCCACCCGTCGGCGGATCGCCTGTTTGCGGTATTTGCGCGAACAGGCCTTGTCTCCCGCTTCCCGGCATTGGTCCGCGATACGAATTTCCATCGCGTAGAGCAGAGCGTTGAGATCGACCGGCACGATATCGGTGGTGTGCACCGTCGCCAGCGTGCGCCCGTCGGCAAACCAGCGCGAACTGAAATCCCACCCGCTTTCCGCAGCGGCGCGCAAATCGCGATAGACTTGCGGCGCAGGCCGACCGGGGATTTCCGCCGCGGTCGCGCGGTCTTCGGCATAGGATTCGTCACGCGGGGTGTCGCGACCGTCCCAATATCGGTTGAGCATAGTGCCATCGGGCATCGCCACCACCCGTTCGCACGGCTTGCCCCGGGTCGCGCATCTTGCGCCCGCCATCCAGAAATCGTGTTCGGTTTTCAGCGCCGCCAGCCGCCGCGCCTTAACCGTGGCATCATCGGTCTGTTGCAGGTCGAGCATCAGGCCATAGAACGGCGGCTGCGACCGGCTGACATAATAGGTGCGGGTGCCATTGGGAATGTGGCCATAGCGTTCGATCAGGCTGACGAAATCGTCCAGCATCGATTCGACCAGCTTCTGATCCCCGTCGGCCCGCAGGCCGAGCATAGTGAAGTAGCTGTCCCAGTAATAGATTTCGCGGAAACGGCCACCCGGCACGATATAGGGTGCGGGCAGCGGGATCTTCGAACTGCCCGCTACCGCCGGTTCGGGCTGACGCACCAGTTGCGGCCACAGCGCCTTGATATGATCGCGCATCGGCAAGAGCGGGGTATCGTTGACCCCCGGCACAGTGAAGTTCGCCAGCACGAACGCCTTGAGCGCGACCGCATCGCGCGGCGGGGCCGTGTTGTAATCGGCCATGATCGCCTGCGGATCGCGGGTGGGCACGGCATCGACGAATGTCTTGTTGTCCCCGAACACCCGCCCTTCCTGCACTCTGATGAACAGATCGCCATAGATATCCGCCGGGGTCGGCGGCGCAGCATTGGCCGCCAGCGCAAACACAGCGGCAGCGCCCAGTGCCAGGCGGGCAAGGCGGGATTTCAGGCGAGGGATCGGCTTGGTCATCGTGTCCTCTTCAGGCAAAAATAGGTATGGCGACAGGGCTCAGGCGACAGTCGCCTACTGGCGGTCGGCAGCGCGCGGGGCGCGGCCCAGATGGCGGTCGAAAAAGTCCACGATCCGCGCGAATGCTTCGTGCGATTCAGGCATGTCGGGCCACATGAAGAAAGCGTGGGGCAATCCGTCGAACAGATACAACTCGCTTTTCACCCCAGCCGCAGCAAGGCGACGGTGCGCCAGTGTCAGCGCGCTGGCCGCGAAATCGCGCCCGCCCGCCAGCAGCAAGGTCGGCGGCATAGCAGCCGTCGTCGCATCGCAGGTCAGCGGATAGGCCGTGCAATCATCGCGCGGCACATCGATAAGGTATGGATTGGCGGTTTGCTTTGGTAATCCGGCGGGCGGTGGCATCTTCTCCCTGCCGAGAAAGGCCGAGAGATACGGGCTATCGCCTGAATAAGGCGCGCCCGTGCCGCAGAAGGTGCCGATGGCGCCGGGCCGGGGCAGGCCATGCGCGGCGAACCACGCGGTCGCCTGTGCGGTGATAATTCCGCCTGCCGAACATCCATATATCCCTACATTGGCCGCTGGATATTCATCGAGCAACGCGCGATAGACCGCGGCCACATCCTCCGACGCAGCGGGATATGTGTGTTCAGGGGCCAGCCGGTAATCGACTGTCACCACTTTGATCCGGCCAGTGGCAGCGATGGGAATCGCTTCGACCAGCGCACCGCTGCCCGCCCCCCACATAAATGCGCCGCCGTGTACATTGATCAGCACCCGATTGCGGTTCGCCAGGGCGATCCCGCCTTGCGGAGTCACCACGTCCACCGGCACTCCGCCAATCTCGCTGCGGGTATCGATTGTGGCGAAAGCACGGTTCATTTCAGCCAGACGGCGATCGTTCCACGCACCGTAAAACGCACGCTGTTGAGCCAGATTCCCGGCGATGGCGGCGGGCGCCGTTTCCACTTTCATCTGCGCGAGAATATTGCGGGCAGCAGAACTCAACTGGCTGGATGGTGGCACGGCGTCCGCAGAGATGTGCTGCACAGGTTCACCAGCACCGTGAGAGCATCCTGCAATACCAAGCGATAACAGTCCTGCAGCCAAGATCGTGCGAATTGTATATCTCCCCATGCCGCAACCCACGGACGTCCTCTTACCAGCAGACGTAGTTTGACAGTCAAGTATTTTACCCCGCCATCCCCGCATCGCTCAAACAAGAAAGCGGGCGCATTTCGCCGCCGGGCCGAGGCAAACAGGCTGCGTGGTTACAGCGGCAATAGTATTTTCCCCTAAGCCCAGGCGGCTTAAATCTTGACCCAAGCTGTCGTTCAATCAGCCTGAACGGCGGCGTCTTGCGGTTTTCCGACCAGGCACATGCCGATCCCAATGCACAGGGAGGACCCGCCAGATGCCGCCGAAGACAATTGTCAGTTTGCTGGCCGGCGCAGGCGTCATCTCGATTTGCCTGTCCGCCGGGCTGGCGCGGGCCGGGGGCGGATCGGTGTCGAGCCCGGTTCAGGTATCGCTCCGCATCCTTCCTGCCAGTGCATCGCCAGCCCCACGCCCGGCTCGCAAAGTACCAGTGACTGTGCCGGCGGGCACTGCAGTGACACTTCGAATAGTCGACCGTCTCCCTCCCTCACAGGAAGGCACTGTCGTCGCCCGCCGTTTCCTGATGGAGGTGGCCCGTCCCCTCACCGTGGGCGGGCTGGTCGCAGTGCCCGCCCACACCCCGGCGGAAGGCGAACTGATGCCCGCCCCCGCCAGTCGCAAATCCGTTCCGCAAATGGCGCAGGCCAACTGGCTGTTGTTGGACAATCAGTCTGTGCCGCTATCGGGCCAGTTCGCGTATTCCGGTTCTTCCCCTGACGGCACGATAGAGGCCGTGATGCTGCAGGATATGACTATAATCGTCGATGCACCGGTCGCATCGGAATAACCCGGCCCGCTCCGCTCGTTTCAAATGGAACGGTCGCGTTCCAGATATTCTTCCGGAATCTGCAATGCTGCCGATGCCGCGCGCGTTTCAATCAGGAACAGCACCAGTCCACCCATCAGCAGAGTGATCGCCAACGTGAAGCTGGCCGCCGCGAAGTGTTCCAGGGCCACATGGGTTATCCCTTGCACGAACAGCAGGGCCACAGTCAGCCCGATCGACAGGCCGGACAACACCAGAAACAGCACCGCCCGACCGATTAGCTTGATCCGCCGGTCGATCAGGCGGATTTCGCGCACGACCATATCGTGTTCGATACCTACGGTGTTGGCGTAGCGATCCTGCAATGCGCGGCTGCGATCGACCACCCGCCCCAGCCGGGTCGACAGAAGGTTGAGAATATTTCCGATAGCGACCAGCGCGAACACCGGTGCCAGCGCAAGCTGGATCGTTTGCGCGATCATCGATCAGGCGAGTCCTTTGGAAGTATCCATCCTCCCCGCATCGCCCACCGAGCTACCGCCGTCAACGTTCAGAATTGCCCCGGTAATATAACTGGCGGCGGGCGAGCTGAGAAATACCGCCGCATCAGCAATCTCGCCCACTTCGCCCCATCTCTTGGTCGGGATGCGATTTTCATGGGCGGCGCGGGTCACGGGATCGGGGGCGAGACGCGCCATCCCTTCCGTCCCGTCGATGGGGCCGGGTGAAATGCCGTTGACCCGCACATCGGGCCCCCATTCGATGGCCAGCGTGCGGATCACCTGATTGACCCCTGCCTTCGCCGCGCAGGCATGAATCTGCATCGCCATCGCCTGTTCCGCCTGACCGGCGGTGATCGCGATCAGGCTGGCCCCCGGCAGGTTGAGCAGATCGTGGCAGGCGCGGAAGGTGTTGAATGTGCCGAGCAGATCGATATCGACCACTGTCTTGAATGCATTGGCCGACATGCCGAGCGCAGGCGCCAGGAAATTCCCCGCTGCCCCGGCCACGACAATGTCCAGCTTGCCAAACGCATCCACTGCCGTTTCCAGCGCAGCCCGAATGGCCGCGAAATCGCGGACATCAGCGCTCAGCCCGCGCGCGTCGTGGCCAATCTCGGCTGCCGCGCGGGCGGCCTTGTCCGGGTCACGCCCGCACACCGCCACTTTCGCGCCCAATTCGGCAAGCCGTTTGGCGATGCCCAGATTGATCCCGCTGGTGCCGCCTGCGATAAAGGCGACTTTCCCGTCCAGCAAACCGTCGCGGAACGTTTGCCCGGCCATCGCCGCACCGCCGCTCACATCGACCTCGCGATCAGCATCTTCATGATTTCATTCGACCCGCCGAAAATCCGGCTGATGCGGCTGTCGCGGAACATCTTGGCGATGGCATATTCGTTGATATAGCCCCAGCCGCCGTGGAATTGCAGGCACTTGTCCACCACTTCGCCCTGCAATTCAGTCAGCCAGTATTTGGCGATCGAGGCGGTTGTCACATCCAGTTCGCCGCGCAGCAATTTGGCGATGCAATCGTTGAGGAAGACTTTGCCCGCGGTCGCCTTGGCCTTCAGATCGGCCAGCACGAATTGCGTGTTCTGGAAATCCCAGATCGTTTTGCCGAACGCCTTGCGTTGTTTGACATATTCGACCGTGGTTTCCAGCGCGCGCTCGATCGTGCTCATCGCGCCGACAGCGATCACCAGCCGTTCCTGCGGCAATTCGCCCATCAACTGATAAAACCCGCGCCCTTCGACCCCGCCGAGCACGTTTTCGCCGGGCACGAACACGTCGTCGAAAAACAGTTCGCTGGTATCGGCGGCATCCATCCCGACCTTGTCCAGCTTCTTGCCGCGCCGAAACCCTTCCGCGCCATCGGTTTCGAGGCACATCAGGCTAATGCCCTTGGCCCCTTCCCTGGGGTCGGTCTTGGCGACGACCACAACGAAATTGGCAAGCTGACCGCTGGAGATAAAGGTCTTGGCACCGTTCAGCCGGTATCCGTTGCCGTCCTTGATTGCCGTCGTGGAAATGTTCTGCAGATCCGATCCCGCGCCCGGCTCGGTCATCGCAATCGCGCTGATCAGTTCGCCGCTGACCAGCCGGGGCAGCCATTTCTTCTTCTGCTCTTCGGTCCCGTGGCGGACGATGTACGGCAGGATGATGACATTGTGCAGGCTGGCCGCGAACCCGTCGACACCCTTTTCCGCCTGCTGCGACAGGACGACCAGATCGTGACGGAAATCGCCGCCGTGCCCGCCATATTCGACCGGCACTGTCATCCCCAGCAGGCCAGCCGCGCCCGCTTCGGTCCAGAATTCGCGATCGACCTGCCCGTTTTCGCGCCATGTCTCCACCCGTTTGGCCGGGGCATGTTGTTCGAAAAACTTGCCGACCGCATCGGAAAAGATCGCAATCTCTTCATCTTCCATGAATTGCGGCGGGGGAACGTCGATAACGGGCATTGCGGGAAGTCCTCTCTCGTGATTGTCTTTGACAGGAGCCTATCCTATCGGTGGCGATCCGCAACGCATTTTACGCTCACGTAAGCGTAAAAGGTGCTCAATGGAGGATAAATGGACCTGATCGGCCCGACTTCGCAGAGTTACATATCGCAGCGCACTCGCCTGCATTACGTCGATTGGGGCAATGCCGGGGCGCCGCCGCTGATCCTGCTGCATGGCGGACGCGACCATTGTCGCAACTGGGACTGGACCGCGGAAGCGTTGCGTGAAGACTGGCACGTGATCTGCCCCGATCTGCGCGGCCACGGCGACAGCGAATGGAACAACAACGGGCATTACCCGATCATGGGCTTCGTCTTCGATCTGAGCCAGTTGATCCATCAGCTTCAGCTCGCCCCGGTAACGATCGTCGCGCATTCGCTGGGTGGGAATATCGCGATCCGCTATACCGGGCTGTACCCGGAAAACGTCCGCAAACTGGTGGCGATCGAAGGGCTCGGCCCCAGTCCCAAGGTGCAGGCGGAACGGCGCGAGAAGCCCTACCATCAGCACTGGATCGAATGGATCGACAAGAAGCGCGAAGCCAGCAGCCGCCAGCCCAAACGCTACGCAACATTCGAAGGTGCGCTGAGCCGGATGCACGAAGCCAACAGCTATCTCACTGCGGAACAGGCGCGCCATCTCACGCTGCACGCAGTGATGCGAAACGAAGACGGCACCTTCAGCTGGAAATTCGATCCGCATCTCCATGCATGGCCGCTGGACGATGTATCGTCGCGCGGATTGCAGGAAATGTGGGGGCGGATCACATGCCCCACGCGCTTCATCTATGGCGCAGATTCATGGGCCTCCAACCCCGAGAAGGATGGGCGGCTGGCGTATTTCGGGGACAACGTATCCGTCACAGAATACGAGCGTGCTGGACACTGGGTCCACCACGACAGGTTCACCGATTTTGTGAAAGAACTGCGGGACTTTCTATAACCTATAACCGCACAAAATTGGCGGCAGGGGCGCATTCCGCCGCCTTTGCCGCGCCAGATCCTGCCACGCTCATTCTTCGAAATGACTTGGCTGCCCTGCCGGATACGGAGCGACGAACAGCGTTTGCCAGCCACGGGCGTAGACCCCGCGCTCATCTGCGAACGTGGTATGAGTCACGGCATCGCCGCGCCCGCCGCTAGCTCCCTGTGAATCGATCATCAGCCATTCGCCCACCGGCTCGCGATAAAGGTGCAATCCGATATCGGTATTGGCGAAAGAATACTCGCGCCCGTCCACCGGTGTGCCGATCCCGTTGCCCATATCCGACAGGATCGCGGCCTGACACAACGGCGATGCCACTTGCCCCGCTACCACGGAAAAGCGCGGCTTGGCCCACACGATACCGCGCCCGGGCAGCCCCACTTTGCCTTCCACCGGGCGCATTTCCGCGAACCCACCGAGCGCAGGCCCGCGAAAGAAAGGCCGCACTGCGACATCCTGCCAGCGGGGGTAATCCTGCGCGAAATCGGCAGCGGGCGTTTCCGCATCGCGCAACCACATCGCGCTGGCTCTGGCGCCCACGCGGCCGTCTTCACTACTTAACGTCGCGCTGGAAAACGACAGACGGCCACCACGCTTGTCCCATGTGTGCTCCAGGCGCAGCAGCGCATTGGGCACTTCGCCCAGAAAATCGACGGTAAACCGCGCCAGATGCATCGCATCGGGTCGTTCCATTTCGAATGCACGCATCAACAGGCCGGACACGGCCAGCCCGGTGATCGCCGTTCCACTCCACGGGCTGCGCGCAAGCGCGGTCGGCACGAACAGATCGCCGTCGCAGGTGAAGAATGCTGTCTCGTCTGCCATCAGAGCGACCGGCTCACCACTTCCTTCATGATTTCATTAGTGCCGCCGAAAATGCGCGTCACGCGCGCATCGCGCCACAGACGAGCCACGAGGTATTCGTTCATGTAGCCAGCACCACCATGCAATTGCAGCGCCACATCGCACACCCGGCCCTGCATATCGGTGTGCCACTGCTTCGCTGCACTCGCTTCGGCCGTGCTCAGCTCACCGCGCAAATGGCGGGCCAGCGCCCAGTCGAGGTGCGCCCATCCGACCTGAAGCTGCGAAGCGAGATCGGCCAGTGTGAACTTGGTGTTCTGGAATTCGAACACGCTTTGCCCGAAGGCCTTGCGATCCTTGGTGAATACCACCGCTTCATCGAACGCCCTTTGCGCGCTCGCCTGCGCGCTGATGGCGATAGACAGTCGTTCCTGCGGCAATTCTTCCATCAGGTGGATAAAGCCACGCCCTTCCCCGCCGAGCAGGTTTTCCTGCGGCACCCGCACGTCTTCGAAAAACAGTTCGCTGGTATCGGCGGCATGCTGTCCGATCTTGTCGAGATTACGCCCTTTGGTGAAACCCGGGGTGCCATCTTCGACGAGGATGAGACTGGTGCCTTTCGCACCCATGCTGGGATCGGTCTTGGCGACGACAATCACCATGTCGCAATTCTGGCCGTTAGTGATGTAAGTCTTGGACCCGTTGATGATGAAGTCGTTGCCATCCTTCTTCGCAGTGGTCCGAATGCCCTGCAGATCGCTCCCGGCGCCCGGCTCGGTCATCGCGATGGCAGTGATGACATCGCCCGAAACCATGCCCGGCAACCACCGTTGCTTCTGTTCGGGTGTGCCAAGCCGTTCGATATATCCGGCAGTAATATCGTTCTGAAGCGTGAACCCGGCAGACGACCCGATGTAGCAGGTTTCCTCGTTCACGACCGCACAATAGCCGAAATCGAGGCCCAGCCCGCCGTTCTCTTCCGCAACCGTGGGGCACAGCATTCCCGCCGCGCCCACGGCTTTCCACGCTTCGCGCGGGACGATGCCGTTGCGTTCGTGCTCTTCGAGATGTGGCACCATGACATCGGCGAGCACTTTTCGCACGGTGTCGCGAAACATCTCGTGCTCAGGCGTATAGGCGGTGCGGCGGGAAGTATCGAGCATCGGGGCTTCTCCTGTCAGGCAACCGTGCCGGCTTCGCGCAACGCAGCGCGTTCGGCGGCATCGATGCCCAGGGTTTCGAGTATTTCATCGGAATGATCGCCCGGCATCGGCGCAGGCGCGGGCGTGTCGGTGGCGGTGTGCGAATAACGCGGTGCCGGTGCAGGTTGCTTGCCACCAGCGCCATCGAAAAACGTACCGCGCGCCACGTTATGCGGATGCGCGATCGCTTCGCTCATAGTCAGCACCGGGGCGTAGCATATATCGGTATGCTCCATCAGTGCGTCCCACTCGGCGCGAGTCTTGCCCTTGAACAACGCGGTCAGCTTTTCCTTCAACGCACTCCATTGGCCGCTGTCGTGCTGGGCATCGAAATCGTGATCTTCAGTCAGCCCGGCAACGCGGCGCAATTCGGCATAGAACTGCGGTTCGATACTGCCGATGGATACGAACTTACCATCTGCGGTTTCGTATGTGTCGTAGAAGTGCGCCCCGGTATCGAGCATGTTCGCGCCCAGATCTTCCGACCACACGCCCATGTTCTTCATCCCGTGGATCATCGCCATCAGTACGGCGGTGCCGTCGGTCATCGCGCAATCGATCACCTGCCCCTGCCCGCCACGCGCGACGTTGAGCAGAGCGCTGACCATGCCGAACGCCAGCATCATCCCGCCACCGCCAAAATCGCCGACCATATTGATCGGCGGGGTTGGCTTGCCACCGCTGCGCCCATAGTGCGCCAGCGCCCCGGCCAGCGCGATATAGTTGATATCGTGCCCGGCATAGGGAGCGTAAGGGCCGGTCTGGCCCCACCCTGTCATCCGGCCATAGACCAGTTTGGGATTGTCGCTCAGCAGTTCTTCCGGTCCCAGACCAAGCCGTTCCATCACACCGGGGCGGAACCCTTCGATGATGCCATCGACACTGGCGCAGAGTTTACGGGCGAGCGCAACGCCTTCGGCTGTTTTCAGGTTGAGCGCGACCGATTTGCGACCCCGCGCCAGAACATCCGCATTGGTAATCGGCATCGATCCGCCACGGTCGCCGCTGGCCCGATCGATGCGGATCACTTCCGCTCCGTGATCGGCCAGCATCATACCGCAAAACGGCCCCGGCCCGATACCGGCGAATTCGACAATGCGGATGCCGCTCAGCGGCCCGCCCCTGGCGGCGGGCATTACTTGCCTTTCCAGTTCGGCTTACGCTTTTCAGCGAAGGCGGCCGCGCCTTCGCGGGCATCTTCGGATACGAACACCGGCGCGATCAGTTGCGCCTGCCGGTCATAGCGTTCGTCCATCGGCCAGCCGCGCGATTCCTTCACGATCTGTTTCGACACCTTCACCGCCAGCGGGCCGTTGGCGGCAATCGTGGCGGCCAGCGCCATCGCACCGTCGAGCGCAGGACCATCCACCACGCGGTTGATCAGCCCCAGATCATAGGCGCGCGGCGCATCGATGAAATCGCCGGTCAGCGCCAATTCCAGCGCGATGCGTTCGGGGATCTGATCGGGCAACATCATCACACCGCCCGCCGCAGCGACCAGCCCGCGCTTCACTTCGGGAATGCCGAATTTCGCGCCCGCGCTGGCCACTACCAGATCGCAGGCGATCATCAGCTCCAGCCCGCCTGCCAGCGCATACCCTTCGACTGCGGCGATCAACGGTTTTTTCGGGGGCGCCTGCACCACGCCGCCAAATCCGCGCCCTTCGACTATCGGAGATTCGCCGCGCAGGAACCCTTTCAGATCCATCCCCGAACAGAACGTGCCGCCAGCCCCGGTCAGAATGCCGACCCGCAAACTGTCTTCCGCGTCGAGCCGGTCCATCGCCGCGGCGATCCCTTCGGCCGCGGCCTTGGTCATCGCGTTCTTGGCTTCGGGGCGGTTGATCGTAACGATCAACACACCGTCCTCCTCATGCGTCAGCACTTCCTGTGACATTCCATCGCTCTCCAATTGCAAACTGAAACTTGCTTGTGCTTGTGCTGGCCAAGCTTTACGCAAACGTCAACCCGATTCCAAAACGGACACAAGAGGATATCTGATGGCAGAAGCGTATATCATCGATGCCGTGCGTACACCGCGCGGCGTTGGCAAAGTCGGCAAGGGCGCACTGGCCCACATGCACCCGCAACACGTGGCTGCCACAGTGCTGAAAGCCATTGCCGAACGCAACGATCTCGACACCAGAGACGTGGACGACGTGATCTGGTCGACCTCTACGCAAAAGGGCAAACAGGGCGGCGATCTGGGCCGCATGGCCGCGCTCGATGCAGGCTACGATCAGACCAGTTCGGGTATGACGCTCGACCGGTTCTGCGGTGGCGGCATCACCAGTGTGAATCTGGCTGCGGCACAGATCATGAGCGGAATGGCCGATCTGGTCGTCGCCGGTGGCACTGAAATGATGAGCTACACCGCATCCAGTATGCAGGAAGAAATGCAGGCCGGGATCATGCCGCTGGGCATGGGATCGGGCAACGCGCGGCTACAGGCGGTGCACCCGCAGAGCCATCAGGGCGTGTGCGGCGATGCCATTGCCACGATTGAAGGGTTCACCCGTGAAGAACTCGACGCGCTGGCACTGCGGAGTCAGGAGAAGGCGGCGGTTGCGATTGCCGAAGGACGGTTCGACAAATCGCTGATCCCGGTGGTCGATGCCGATGGCAACATGGTGCTCGACAAGGAAGAATTCCCGCGTCCCGAAACGACCGCCGAAGGCCTCGCCGCGCTGAGGCCGAGCTTCGAGAAAATCGCGCAAGTGCCGCTCGACGACAAGGGCACGACTTTCGCCGGGCTTATCAAGCAGAAGTACCCCGATCTGAAAATCAAACACGTGCACCACGCGGGTAACAGTTCGGGCGTGGTCGATGGCTCCGCTGCGGTGCTGCTGGCCAGCAAGGATTATGCGAAGGCGCACGGGATGAAGCCGCGTGCACGCATCGTCGCCACCGCCAATCAGGGCGACGATCCCACGCTGATGCTCAATGCCCCCGTCCCGGCAGCGAAGAAGGTTCTCGCCAAGGCCGGCCTCAGGAAAGAGGACATCGATCTGTGGGAAATCAACGAGGCGTTCTCGGTCGTCGCAGCCAAGTTCATCCGCGATCTCGAACTGCCCGACGATAAGGTCAACGTGAATGGCGGCGCAATGGCGCTGGGCCACCCGATCGGCGCGACCGGATCGATCCTGATCGGCACTGTCGTGGACGAACTGGAACGCACCGGCGGGCGCTATGGCCTTGTCACGATGTGCGCGGCCGGCGGAATGGCCCCGGCCATTATCGTCGAACGGGTGGACGACTTCGTCGACTGATCGGGTGCGGGAGGGCCCCTGCCCTCCCGCCCAACACCCTGAAGAGTCGACACAAGAGGCCGCCTGTCCCTTTGACTCCATATGCACGGCATGGTATTTGGTTTCACAAGAAACTAACTATCTTCACCGAGGACCCTCTGCATGGCCGACCTTTTCGAAAATCCCGCCGGGCTCGATGGCTTCGAATTCGTCGAATTCTGCGCCCCTGAAAAGGGCACGCTGGAGCCGGTATTCGAAGCGATGGGCTTCACCCATGTCGCCACGCACCGTTCGAAAGACGTGCATCTGTGGCGGCAGGGCGGGATCAACCTGATCGCCAACTACGAACCCAAAAGCGCGGCATGGTTCTTCGCCCGCGAACACGGCCCCAGCGCATGCGGGATGGCCTTCCGGGTGAAGGATGCCCGCAAGGCCTATGCCGATCTGCTGGATAAAGGGGCGGAACCGGTTCAGGTCGATACCGGGCCGATGGAACTCCACATTCCCGCCATTCGCGGCATCGGCGGCGCGATCCTCTATCTGGTAGATCGTTACGAGGATGACGACGGGAAAGGTCTGTCGATCTACGATATCGACTTCGAATACCTGCCGGGCGTCGACAAGCACCCGGTTGGCGCGGGCTTCGCACTGATCGATCACCTGACGCACAACGTCTATGGCGGTCGGATGAAGTATTGGGCGGATTACTACGAAACGCTCTTCAACTTCCGCGAAATCCGCTATTTCGATATCAAGGGCGAATATACCGGTCTGACCAGCAAAGCGCTGACTGCACCCGACGGCAAGATCCGCATCCCGCTGAATGAAGAGGGAGAAGGTGGCAAAGGCCAGATCGAAGAGTTCCTGCGCGATTTTAACGGCGAAGGCATTCAGCACATCGCGCTGATCTGCGACGATCTGGTCGCCGCGTGGGACCGCCTCAAGCAATACGGTGTCCCGTTCATGACCGCGCCGCCCCAGACTTATTACGACATGCTCGACGAACGTTTGCCGGGCCACGGCGAGGATGCCAGTGCGCTGGCCACCCGCGGCATCCTGCTCGACGGCACGACCGAAGGCGGCCAGCCACGTCTGTTGCTGCAGATATTCGCTCAGGCGCAGATCGGCCCGGTGTTCTTCGAATTCATTCAGCGCAAGGGCGATGACGGGTTCGGTGAAGGCAATTTCAAGGCGCTGTTCGAAAGCATGGAACGCGATCAGATCCAACGCGGCACACTTGCAGTGGAAGAGCCCGCCCAATGACCGGACATCCAATCACTCTGGGCGGTATCCATCACGCCGCCTATCGCTGCAAAGACGCGAAAGAAACGGTCGAATGGTACGCCCGCGTGCTCGGCATGGAATACACCACCGCGTTTGCAGAGGATCACGTGCCCTCCACCGGCGAGTTCGATCCGTACATGCACGTGTTCCTCGACGCGGGTAACGGCAATGTGCTGGCGTTCTTCGAACTGCCTAACCAGCCAGAGATGGGCCGCGACGGGAATACACCTGCATGGGTGCAGCATCTGGCGTTCAAGGTCGGCAGCGAGGAAGAACTGCTCGCCGCGAAGGCGCATGTCGAAGAGCAGGGGATCGACGTGCTCGGCCCCACGCACCACGGCATTTTCAAATCGATCTATTTCTTCGATCCCAATGGCCACCGCGTCGAACTGGCCTGCGATATCGGCACCGACGAGCAATACGCCGAGCTTAAGCGCGTGGCGATGCCCATGCTGGACGAATGGAGCCAGACAAAAAAGGCCCCGCGCCATGCGGACTGGCTACACGAAATCGCCCGCAAGGAGCATGGGCACCAAGCTTAGCCCGCTTTGCGGAGCTCCACCGCTGGTTCCGCTACAGCGGGCTGATCGGGCCAGATACCGCGGGTATCGTACACCGCTTTATCGGCCCGCTCGGCCAGCGGGACGGACCTGAAGACATCGTGGTCGACCAGCACGATCATCACGTCACATTCTTCCAGCGCCGTATCGATATCGATTTGCTGTGCGCCGGTCCCTTCGAATTCACGAGGTAATTCCATCGCATACGGCTCGACGATGTTGACCCGCTCACCATAGCGGCGGGCCAGCGTGGCCGCGACCAGCCGCGCCGGGCTTTCGCGGAAATCGTCGATATTGGCCTTGAACGCCAGACCGAGGCAGGCAATCCGCGCCTTAGGATTGGCTTCCACCAGTTCCGCGGCACGAGCGATCACGTGGTGGATCTTGCTGTCGTTAACCCCCCGCGCCGTGCGAATCAGCGGAGTTTCATCGGGAGCGCCATGAACGATAAACCACGGATCGACCGCAATGCAGTGGCCACCCACGCCGGGGCCTGGGGTCAGGATGTTCACACGCGGGTGGCGGTTGGCCAGCCGGATCACTTCCCACACGTCCAGCCCCATCGCATCGCTGACGATCGACAGTTCGTTCGCAAATGCGATGTTCACGTCGCGATAGGCATTCTCGACCAGTTTGGTCATCTCCGCACTGCGCGCATCGGTGGTAACGCATGTGCCCCGCACGAAGCGTTTGTAGAAGCTTAGCGCCTTACGCGCGCAACGCGGCGTAATCCCGCCAATTGAGCGGTCGTTATTGGTCAGTTCTTCCAGAATGCGGCCCGGCAACACCCGTTCGGGGCAATATGCGATGGAAACATCGGGAATGCCATCGGTCATTCCCGGCAGTTTCAGATCGGGGCGAGCCTGCGCGATCATATCGCGCATTGCCTCGGTCGTGCCGACCGGCGACGTCGATTCGAGAATGATCGTATCGCCCGCCTTCAGCACAGCGGCAACATTCCGCGCTGCCTCAAGCACATAGGACGTATCGGGAGTGTGCGCGTCATCCTTGTGGAATGGCGTAGGCACGGCGATCACAAATACGTCGGCCGCGCGAACCTGAGTTCCCGCGCGCAGCAAGCCACGCTGTACAACGCCCTGCACCAGCCCATCGAGATCAACTTCCTCGATATGGATTTCGCCGCGATTGATCGTGTCGACGACAGTCTGGCTCACATCGACACCATGAACCGTCATCCCCGAACGGGCGATGACCGCCGCCGTTGGCAGGCCGATATAGCCAAGACCGATAACCGAAACTTCAGGCAAATTTTCGCCGCGCATGGTATTCCCTTGCTGATATTGCCTGCCCGCTGTGGCAGCAAAGGGTTGAGATTACGGTAACGATGCTACGCTGTTTCTGATTCCCATATCATGGATCCTACGACTAGTGCACAACGCCAACAGGCTCTTTGCATTATGGGTTTTTATCTAGTCACTGCTTGCAGCGATCTTAGTACTATCGCGCTAATTCGATAAAGCCGCTTCGATCCCCCGCGAGCGGTCGCTTGTTCTGTGCGCTTCCTGAAGCACGAACTTCGGAACCCAGGGCATCGCCCACCCCCAACAGGGCGGTCGCCCGAACACAAGGCCCCACATACCGCCTGGCGGATGTGGGGCCAACTGTTGGTAGTAAAGAGGCCGAACCGAATATCAGCCCGCTTCGCGTCAGCCGATCAGGCCTCGCCAGTAATGCCCAGAGTCATATCGCCGCCCTCCATCGCGATACGCACGGCTTCGGCCGTCGAATGTGCATCCAGCTTGTTCAACAGGTTGGCGCGATGCAATTCGACAGTGCGCGGGCTGATCGACAGATTGCGCGCGATCACTTTGCTCGAATCCCCGCGCGATACATGCATCAGCACCTCGCGCTCCCGCTTGCTGAGCGGTTCAAGACGCTTGAGCGCACCGACACGCAAATCATGCTGTGCCCGCTCGCAATCGGACCGGGCGATCACCCGGTCAAGCCGTTCGCAAGCCTTCTCTCCGGTGAAAGGGTATTCGAGATAATCGGACGCCCCGTCACGGATAACATCGACGATCTCCGCCAAATCGCGCTGCTGACAGTAAACGATTACCGGGAACCACTGGTCGAACCGATCACGAAACGCCACCAAACCCTTCACTGCAGCGGGGTGCGACATATGGACGAAAATTGCCCCGATAGGGGGCCCCAGAGCCAATAGCTCTTCAAGCGTTTCCATCGGTTGTGCAGCAAGACCTGACTTGGTCAATTCCCAAGTCAGCTCTGCCCTGCGACGGTTTGAACTATCCAATACGAATACGCGACGCTGCGATCCCATAGCCGATCCTCCCAAAATTCCGGCACCAGATAGAAAGTTATACGAACCTCATTAAAAATCCATTCCAGTAAAAATACTGGCATAAGGATGCGGTTCCCGACAAACCTCCGCAATACCGGATTTTATTTTACCTTCATGGTCAAGGAGAAGCGGGCTGGGCGAAAAATTTCGCGATACAAAACCGTTCTCGGCATGAAGCGATATCTGCCCCACAAACAATGGGTGGGCGAATATGCAGAAGACCACCTTGCCCCTCACTACCGCTTTGGGTTCGGAGGGGGATTTGGCGTTCCAGACTCCCTAGGATCAGGCCCTATTGATTGGCAGGTGCTGATCGATGGCCTGCCCAAGGTAAAGTGGATACTCGCGGATCGAGACTACGGCGCCGGATGGTTCAGGGACGCGCTTGAACAGAAGGCCATCAAACCCAGCATTTCGGACTGTAAATCTCGTTCCATGCCCGTCAGGTATGATAAACGCCGACACACTTGAGACTAGCTTTTCTGCGATGCCCTAGTCGGGCGAACAGACACTTGCATCGCCTTCACGATCTCATTGAGCTCAGCAGTGCGAAGGGAACGGTTCCACTCCACACCGAAGCATCCATCTTTTTGCCAGCGGACAGTGACATTTTCAAATTGCTGGCCGCCAACCAGGACCGTTGCCCGTTCCCCTGGTAAAATCTGACGAGAGGCTTCAATGCAGGCCCCGCCCTGTGAAAGATTACGCAATATGCCTTCGTGCCGCAAACCATTGAGGTAAAATATGATCGGCACTTGATGAGCGAGGCGCACGGCGCGGTAGTCGTCTGGGCGAGCAACCGGCAACCGCAGCGTTTCGTCCAAATGGAACACGCCAAAATCATCGCCATTCACCCACTTCACTGTGGATTCGATCGGCCTTTTCTCGTCGACGCTATAAACGATACAATCGCCCACTTCGACAGAGATGGGCGCGCGAAGTCTTGCGCCGTGGCGCGAGATATTGCGAACTACGCCAAACGCCTTCGCCTCACCACAAGCTATCGATGCAGGAATGTAAACTGATTGATAACGCTGCTCGCTACGGCGATCGCGCTGCGGTGCGTATATGTCTGCGGCATCTGCCGTGAAATTCTCAACATCGGAATTACTCGCCCCCGCAAAACCATCGTGGGCATTGGGTGCGACCAGTCGACAGGCACCAGATACAAGGGCACGCGCTTCGCCCGGCGCAACCGTTCTCAGCGCATATTCGCAAGTACGAAGTTTTTCATCCAAACCTGTTTCATCAAAGGTGCTTGCAGCCTCCGCGAGTTGATGGAGTATCGATACGGCGGCATCCAGTTCCGATCGCGGTATGCGCTCGCTCCGCGCCATACTGTTCAGGAGAGTGTGTGCATATTGCTTACGTTCAAAATACATCGTGCGAAGTGCGTCGGTATGATTGGTCGCCATTTCGTTAATACCCCTGTCCTGAAACGCAGCATGCGGCGAGCGACTTCAGCAAGGATGGCAATCGGCGAGGGCCAGACTGGATCGGTGTGCAAGCCTGTCCAAACTGCGCCGCTCCACTGCCAACTTCCCTATTGCGCACAGCTAATACAACGGGTGATCGTCGGCGTATGTGCGACATATTACGAATGCATTGCCGATAATCGATGACACCAGGTCGGGATGCCCCATAATCGAGCTCAACCGACTGCGCCTTTCCTCCATTCCAGGCGTCTCGCATATACTTGCTATTATTCGAAATTATGGAGGTAAGCCTGCGTTCTGGCACAGTACCCCCTCCGATGTTCGCGATAGTCGGATCGTTTTTTGCAGGAATGGTCTCAACCATGCACAACCTCCCAATGGAGGTCATGCCTAACGCCATCCCATCAACCTTACGTAGCGATTAATGTAGTATTTTCATATATGTAGGGTGAAAGTGGAAAATCACTCTGACGATCGCGTGAAATGCACGGCCTTAGTGAAGAAAACGCCTGCCTACAGAACGGCTTGGCCGCTTGGGAACCAGCTTCGTTTGCGACAGCGCTGCTGCCAGTGCACCAATCATGGCCAGAGCGATGGAATTCGCGAAGAATGTCACTTCGTCCCCGCTTCCGTCCATGTGAATTGTCGCCAGTGAACTGCCTGCAGCAGACTTGCTCAACACGAAACTGGTTTTATCGCCACATAAATCAAGCAGCGCACATTCTGTCGCGTCGTTTCCCACATGAGCCAGGAAGGCGCGCCTGTCCGTGGCGGTGCCGAGATGATCCCTCAACATCTCCGGGGAAGCGGATATCAATTCGAACAGACGCACTGCCAGCTCAGGCGCATCGCACGCCTTTGCATCAGTACATTGATCTGCCAGATCGCTCAGCCCCTGATTCCAGAGCGGCCGTCTGTTGCGTGCTTCATTCGCCAATTTCTAAACACTCTTCTTTGCCGGTCACGCTATTACGTTTCCCGGCTGTGTGGTGCGACCCGAAACGGCACGGCCGCTATAATTGTCCGTTAGTTAACTTCAACTGATAATTGACAAGTGCATTACCCATCAGATTCTGCACAGGGCACCTGCCCTCTCTGCATGGTCCACGAGAACATTGAAGCGTTAGGCTCAGGACCCATTACTGGCACCGTTGAGGTTTGAAGCAAAATGGCCCAGCGCAAGGAGAAAGGGCGCAGGGATATGTCAATATTTCAAGACCTTTTGACGTAGCGATGGGCCATTTTGGTCAAATCCCTGCGGGACATCTAATGAATCGTGAGTCTAGCCAACACTGCCAGATTGGCGATATGACTTAAGACAATGCACGCCAAATGCGTATGGTTATGGAAACAACGTTTGAAGCCCATGAAATGGATGGCTCGCCGCACAAGATAGTCATCATCAACGGATGCTTTTCGTACTTTCGCAAAGCGCTCTCACGGACACGCCACAAACTCTGGCGTTAGACGTCATCAATTCAAAACCAACAAATAACGGGTCACGCCAAACAGCATCGTGACCTGGCGGAGCAGGCCCTGCCAATCTCGACCGGATGGATGCTCACTGCATACCGAGGCAGGCTATCGAGTGCCTGTCGCCAACTCTTCCTCCACCCGCGTGAAGGCACTGTGCAGGCCAGTATCGGCATCCAGCACATCGGTCGCAATGTAAGCGACACCCGTGCCGAACTGCGAGTCGATCCACAGGCCGGATTTAAGGCCGTATGCGTCGCCTGCGTGCCCTACGCGCGGACGGCCATCTCCGAAGGGATCGTCGTGACAGCCTTGCTCATGTGTCGCGAGAGTCTGACTGGCAAGGCCGTAACGACACAGAAAACCCTTTTCCGTTTCGCCATTGCTGCCGTCGGAACGCCATTCTGGCTTCAGCAGCTCACGAACGGAAGCGGGGCGCAGCAAGCGCACTTTATCCAACTTGCCATTGTTCAGCAGCATCCGGCCGATCGTCGCCAGCCCCTTCGCCGAAATACGTAAGCCGCCCTGCGGCGCGAAGATCGCTCCATTGCGACCCGGTTGCCACACAGACAGATCGCACGAACCGTCGGTCGCTGGTGTCACCGGGCAATCGGGCATCGTGCCGTGGTTATCGTCTTTGGTCGGCTGCCGTTCGCGATACAGTACCATCGCCCGCCCGGCGAAGGCAGGGGTGCAGGCTGCCCAGTTATAACACCCTTCCAGACCCAGCGGCTCCAGCACCAGCCGCTGCATCAGCAGATCGAACCGTTCGCCGGTCGCGCGCTCCATCACAGCGGCGACGACGGGGGTGTTGAAATTGGTGTATCGGTAATATGACCCTGGCGCATGATCGGCATCCCATGCCCGCGGATCAGCCAGTATCGCGCCCATGTCGGCATCCAGCGGCAGGACATAATCGATCGTATCGGTCAGGCTGGAACGGTGCGACAGCAACAATCGCAGTGTGATTGGGACATCGGGAAATGCCGGGTTTCGCAAGCGATAGCCCAACAGATCGGAGACATCGGCGTCGAGGTCGAGCTTGCCAGCTTCCACCAATCGCATCGCGCCAATGGAGACAACCAGCTTGGATATCGATGCCACCCGCGCCGGATCGTCCGCAGTCACTGTGCGGCCGGTGGCAAGATCGGCCACTCCTTCGCTGCGAATATCGGTGATGCCATTGCGATCGAACGCCACGCGCACAGTGGCCAACGGCTCCTGCCGTGGGGGCTCATCGTGCGCGACAGCATGACCGGACACCGAAAGAGCGAGCATCGCCAGCAATGGCGGCATAAAGCGTCTGTAACTCATTGCGAAAAGCTAACGCGATATGCCGACAAACGCGATATTCTTGCTGACAGGGTGCATAACCAATGGCTATTCTTCTGCCTCAAGCTGCACGCTCCCACGCCTTGGGTTCGCTTTCTGCCCAACCCCGGCCAGAAAAAGGTCGCAATAATATGTCGATATTACAACGAGCTTTGTTCATGATCCGAGCGCACGAGGGCTGATCCGATGAATTTGCGGCACATCGAAATATTCCACGCAGTTTACGTCAACGGATCGGTCAGCGCAGCAGCGCGCATGCTCAATGTTTCGCAGCCATCGGTTTCGAAGGTGCTGCGCCACGCCGAATCGCTGCTCGGCTTCCAATTGTTCGACCGTACAGGCGGGCGCCTGATCCCAACCGACGATGCCCACACGCTGTTTGCCGAAGTGCGGGAAATTCAGGACCGGGTCTATGCCTTGCGCGCCGCAAGCCGGAACCTGAAGCGCGGAGCAGGAGCCATCCTGAAAATTTCCGCGCTGCCATCGCTGACACTCGATCTGGTGCCGGGCGCAGTGGCGCAATTTCTCCGCACCCATCCTACGGTTAAGTTCGATCTGCAGACAATCCATCACGAGGATTTGCTCCGCAAGCTCTATGAACGCGAAACCGATGTAGCGATCGCCTACGAAGTACCGCAGGATGCCCCGCTCGCCAGCCAGTACCTCGGCTCTGGCGAACTGATGGTGCTCTATCGCGAATCCGAAATGCCCGATGCACCGCCGCGTGTCCCATTGGAAGACCTCGCTGGCAAACCACTGATCAGCCTCGCCACCAGTGGCCCGATCGGGGTACTGTTCACCAGCGAGATCGAACGGCGCGGGATCGAGCTGGACGAAGTGGTTTCGGCCCGCACGTTCCATATCGCCACGGCTCTGGTGCGGCAGGGTGTGGGGATGACCGTCGTGGACAGCTTCACGGCGATGGCCTCGCTCACGCCGGGGTTGGCGATGCGGCCGCTTGCCCCTCGACTAACCTTCGATATCCATGCGATTTATCTGCAAAATCGCCCGCCGACCGCGCTCGCCACCGATTTCGTGAAGGCATTGGCGCGCCGGGTTGAGGCCGTGTCGGCAATATAACGGCAAGTTATGGAATGCCTCCTGCACTGAATGCGCGCACTCACGCCAGACGCTGTATTCGGTGAGAACCATGATAAACGGTCCCTTCCTTCTCTATCTGGGTCATTCGACCGACCCCGTTGGCATCAAAACCTCCCGTGGACTGGCCGATTTTCGGCGGCAGGATTGTGTTGGCGAATTCCGGTATGACGATTGCCCGCTGACGCTCGGCCTGCCGCGGATGACTCTGGCCGAAGGTGCCGCGGCGGGTGCCCGAACGCTCGTGCTTGGTATCGCCAATTCGGGTGGGACGATGGACCCGGCTCTGATCGACGACGCTGCCGAAGCACTCGATAACGGGATGCATGTCGTATCCGGCCTGCATCAGCGCCTGCGCGATGTGCCGCAGCTGGCCGAACTTGCTGCCGCGAAAGGGCTCGACCTGATCGACGTTCGCAATCCACCTGCCGATCTGAAGGTCGGCACTGGGCGGCCACGTGCCGGGCGGCGGATACTGACAGTGGGTACCGATTGCTCGGTCGGCAAAATGTACACCACCATTGCTCTGACCCAAGGCCTGAAGGCGCGCGGCGAATCCGCCGATTTTCGTGCCACCGGGCAAACCGGAATTCTGATCGCGGGGTCCGGCGTACCGCTCGATGCAGTCGTGGCCGATTTCATTTCAGGCGCGATCGAACAGGTCGCCCCGGCTCGCGACGACGGCGGATGGGATGTGATCGAAGGGCAAGGGTCGCTGTTTCACCCTTCGTTCGCCGGGGTATCGACGGGACTGATCCACGGGGCGCAGGCAGAGGCGTTGGTGCTGTGCCACGATCCGGCGCGGCAGGGGATGCGCGGCCTGCCCGAACGGCCGCTGCCCGGTCTGGCCGAATGCCTGGCGCTGAACCTGCGAATGGCCGCGCTGACCAGTCCCGGTGTGCGCGCTGCGGGGGTATGCCTCAATACATCGAGCCTTGCCGAAGATGCCGCACGCGAATTGTGCGAGAGCACCGGTACGGAGCTAGGCCTGCCGTGCACCGACCCGGTGCGGTTCGGTGTCGATAACGTGATCGATAATCTCTTATGCCCCGCAAACTAAGCGCCCGCCACGACCGTTTCGCTCTCCATACTCCGTTTCGTATCGCACGCGGAGTGAAGACCGCTGCCGATGTCGTGACAGTGGAGATTTCCGATGGCGCTGCGACCGGGCGCGGTGAAGGGGTGCCATACCCGCGCTATGGCGAAAGCATCGAGAGCGCGCTGGCGGAAATCGCCGCAGTTCGCGCCGCATTGGAGGCGGGTGCCGGGCGCCACGAGATTATCGGTCTGATGCGGCCCGGTGCCGCCCGCAATGCCGTCGATTGCGCGCTATGGGATCTGGAAGCAAAGCTGGCTGGAAAGACGGTTGCCGCTCTGATCGGCACGCCCGAACCCGGCCCTGTCGCAACCGCGCTGACCGTGGTCATCGACACGCCAGATGAAATGGCCCGCGCCGCTGCGGCGATTGCCGACGTCCCGCTGATCAAAGTGAAAGTGGATGCCAGCGATCCGGCGACAGCGATCCGCGCTGTCCGGCAGGCCGCACCCGATACCGCACTGATCGTCGATCCCAACGAAAGCTGGGACGAAGCGCTTGTGCGCGCGACAATGCCGGTGCTGGTCGAATGCAAAGTCGATACTCTGGAACAGCCCTGCCCTGCCGAAAACGATGGCTGGCTGGCAGGATACGACAGCCCGGTGCCGATCTGCGCCGATGAATCGCTGCACACCGTGGCAGAGCTGGACGCTGTCGCCGCCCGCTATGGCGCGGTGAATATCAAGCTGGACAAGACAGGCGGGCTGACCACCGCGCTCGAACTGGCGAAGGCGGCGCGGGCACACGGGCTGAAACTGATGAGCGGGTGCATGGTCTGCTCATCGCTCGGCATCGCACCTGCATTGCACATCGCACGGCAGGCCGACTGGGCCGACCTTGACGGGCCAACATGGCTGGCCGACGATCGCGCGGGCGGCACACGCACCGAACACGGCATCATGCAACCACCAACGGAAGGTTTCTGGGGATGAAGACACGTCTGGGTATCGCGGCTTTGGCGTCCATTCTGCTGGCGTCCTGTGCGACCCCCGGCGTTGTTCCGGCTGAGGCCGATCTGCTGATTCAGGGCGGCACTGTCTATCCCGGCGGTGCGGAGCCATTCACCGGCGATGTCGCCATCAGGGGCGATCGGATCGTCGCGGTCGGCCCGCAGCTCCACATTGCTGCCGCGCGGACGATCGATGCCAGGGGCATGGTCGTGGCCCCCGGCTTCATCGACCCGCATACCCATATGGAAGGCTGGATCACGGCAGACGATGCCAGCCGCCGTCTGGTCGAACCATTCCTGATGCAAGGCGTGACCACTGCATTCGTCGGCAACGATGGCGGCGGGCGGATCGATATCGGCAATCTGCTGGCCAGCGCAAAGGCCAGGCCTGTTGGGATCAATTACGGCAGCTTCACTGGCTTCGGCACGATCCGCGCAAAAGTCATCGGCATGGACCGCCGCGCCCCGACCGACACCGAACTGGCGCAGGAAAAGGTACTGGTAAAGCAGGCCATGTGCGAAGGGGCGCTGGGTCTTTCGACCGGGCTGTTCTACGCTCCGCAAAGTTTCTCGAAAACCGACGAAGTGATCGCTCTGTCACGTGTCGCCGGCGAAATGGGCGGAAAATACGACAGCCATTTGCGGGACGAAGCGAACTATAACATCGGCCTCGCCGCTGCAGTCGATGAAGCGATCGCTATCGCCCGCGACGGGCATATCCCGGTTCACATTTCGCATATCAAGGCGCTGGGTGTGGATGTGCATGGTATGGCTCCGGCGATTATCGCCAAGATCGAACAGGCCCGCGCCGAAGGGCTGTCGATCACCGCCAGCCAGTATCCGTGGAACGCCAGCGGCACGAGCCTGGTATCGTCGCTGGTCCCGCTATGGGCGCAGGATGGCGGGCGCACGGCGATGCTCGCCCGGTTCGACGATCCCGCGCAGCAGACCCGCCTGCGGGCAGACATCACCGAGAACATGCGCCGCCGTGGCGGGCCGGGAAGCCTGCTGATCGTGCAAGGGAAGTGGCGCGGGCAACGGCTGGATGCCGTGGCGAAGGCAATGAATACCGACGCCGTTTCCGCCGCTATCGCCGCGATCCGTCAGTCCGATGCCGCTACGATCAGCTTCAACATGGCGGAAAGCGATATCGAAGCGTTCATGCGGCAGCCGTGGGTGATGACCGACAGCGATGCCTCGACAGCGCACCCACGCGTTTATGGCAGCTTTGCCCGCAAATATGCGGTCTATGTAAAAGAGCGCAAAGTCCTGACCACGCGCGAATTTATCGACCGCAGTTCGGCCACGGTGGCGGACTGGTTCGGGCTGGCCGACCGGGGGCATTTGCGCGCGGGTGCATTTGCCGATGTCGTGGTGTTCGATCCGCAGACGTTTGCATCACGCGCAACCTACGAAGCCCCCGAACAGACGGCGGCCGGGGTGCGCGATGTCGTGGTCAACGGCGCGCTGGCCGTTGCCGATGGCAAGCTGACCGGCACAGCGGCAGGGCGTGCTCTGCCACATACCCCGCCCGCCGGTTCCTGCCGGTAACACGCGGCAAGCCAGATTCGGTGAGGTGGAACAAAGTTCGCCTCATCGTGCGTCGCCCCGGCCCCGATCCGGGGCGACGCTTTCCTTCCAAAACATTGCCCTGCAGAAGCTGGACCCCGGCTTGTGGGCCATGGTGACGGTAGGGAGGAACTGACTTGACCAGGCAACCCCGCCCCCCGTCATTGCGAGGAGCGTAGCGACGCGGCAATCCATAGACTGCACCTCGCCTCAATCACAACCGATGCGATAGGCAGTGCCTTTGCTCCATGGATTGCTTCACTATGTTCGCAATGACGAAAAGGTGGCTATCGAGGGCGCCTTAGGCGCCAACCCTCTCCCATCAGTAAAAGCGTACCGCGCCCAGACGTAACGATGCGCTGCCCCCGGCTTCACCCGATAGCTGAATACGCAGTGCGCGCAGTTGCGACAGGTCCAGTGCCGCATCGGCATCGCGACTGCGAAACGCGCTGAACGGGATGCGGATCGTGGTTTCGCCGCCACCTGCCTTGAACGGGGCGGCGAACCAATCCCCGCCCGACAGACCATAGGATTCGAGCACCAGCCGATATTGGCCTGTGCCCTGTGCCTTGAATTCGACCCCTGCAAATTTCCGCGCATCGGCAACGAAAATCGGCCCCCGCGTCAGCGGCAGCACCCATTGGACATAAGGGCGCGGCGCGGCCCCCATCTGTGCGGCGAGGAAAGTATGCTTCCCTTCCCCCTGCTCCCCCCACTGCTCCCCATCGCCTGCATGGGCATCGTGAACCGCGATCAGATGCGAATGATCGATCCCCGGATCGGTGGTCGCCACTGGCAAGGTATCGAGATCGGTCCGCCCGTCTGCCCGTGCCCCGGTCATGATCGGCCCGGTCATCGCGACCGACGGCATGGCCGACATCGCGGGCGCATCGCGCAGCGCGCGCAGCTTCGCCAGTGGCGCTTCGCATCCGGCCACCCATACCCGCGCCACATGCCACAGGTCTTCGATCCGTTTATCCGGCTGGCCATCGACCAACACCAGATCGGCCCGCATGCCGGGGGCAATCGTGCCGTGGTCGCCATCCTGCCGCATAATTTCCGCGCTGGTACGGGTCGCCGCCACCAGAGCTTGCGCCGGGGTATAGCCGAGCTGAGTCAGCCACCAGATCTCGCGCACCGCACCCGGCCCATGATAGACCCCGCCGATCCCCGCATCGGTGCCGATGCCGACAGGAACGCCCGCCTTCTTCAGCCGCCGGATATTGTCGCGCATGATCGTCCAGCGCCGCGCATCATAAGGCTGGACAGTACGGTCGTCGCTGGCGGCCTGGGCTGCTTCCCGCGCGCGTTCGCCGGGATTGAGTTCGGCCATTTCCGCCGCCGACATCGTGCGCGTCTGTTGCGGTTCATAGACCACCAGCGTCGCGATGTAGGCGGTACGGTTCTTCTTCATCAGATCGATCAGCTCTTTATCGATCAGAGCATCGCCAACCCCGTGGCCGACTGCATTCACCCCTGCCGCCGCCGCCACTTTCGCCTCTTCCAGCCTGACAGTGTGCGTCACCACCGGCTTGCCCTGCTTGTGCGCGTCAGCGACGATAGCGGCCAGTGTCGGCTCGTTCATATCCATCAGATCGGGATCGCGGCCATAGCGCCAGCCGTCCGCGAACACCTTGATCATGTCGGGATTGTATCTGAGCGCCAGCGGCATTTCGGCATGGGCGGCGCGCGGGGTCGCCACTTGCATGGTAAAGAAATTACCCCAGCCATATTCGGTGCCATGCCCGCCGGGCACCCCGAACCGGATCGCTTCGTTCAGATGCGGCGCCCAGTAATCGCCCGATTTCACCATTTCGCGGATCGGCGCAATCATTTCGCCCGATACCGAGAAGTCGTTGATCGAAGTAACTCCAGCCAGCAGATATCCGGCCCATGCCTTCGGCAGATCTTCGGGCGCGCTATATGCCGGGGAACGGGTGTGGGTATGCAGATCGTGCAGGCCGGGGATCAGGGTCTTGCCTGTGCCGTCGACACGCTCGACATCGGCAGGGACATCGATATCGCTGCCCACGGCGACGATCCGCTCTCCCTCCACCAGCACATCGGCGACGCGCGCCTTCGCGCCGGTGCCATCGAACACCCGCGCCCCTTCGATCAGGATGGCATCGGCTGCCAGTGCGGCATGGGCCGTGGACAGCGCAAGAGCCGCAATGCAGAGGGCGAGGCGTTTCATAGTCGGTACTTCCCCGGTTTTGCAGGCTGCGAGTGTGCCGGGCACGCCAATGCGCTGCAAGTCTGCCCTAACCCGCCATGCGGCCCGGTTATGACAAAGGCAAATCTTGGTATCGCCCCCGCTTGCCTCCGCGCGATGTTGCGATAACCTCGCCCGATGCACAGATCGACCCTTGCCGCTGCCATCGCCTTCGCCCTGCTGGCAGTGCCCGCTCACGCCGATGCCGGCGCCCCCACCGCCCCTGCGCGCGAGATGTCTCATTCGCCTGCGACAGGCGATGCCGCTGCAATACTGGCGGAAGCCGGACCGGGCACACGCTGGGGGCTGGTGATCGCTGATCCCAATGGGGAAGAGATCGTCACCATCGATCCCGAGGGGCGCTTCATGCCCGCATCCAATACCAAGATTTTCACCACCGCTGTGGCGATGTGGTCGGTCGCCAGCGGCCAGTTCACCGATGCCGAAGGCGCTGGCGCGACCGTTCGGCTGGAACCGGGCGCCCATCGCGGGGCGCGCGATGTCGTGCTGGCCGGATATGGCGATGCGCGCCTGTCCGCGGCGGACGATTGCGTGACCGACTGCCTGTCGACACTGGCCGATGCCATCGCCGCGAAAACCCGCCGGGTCGGCAATGTCGTGGGGGACGATACCGCCTTTCCCGATCAGCGCTGGAGCCCGGGGATGAGCTGGAACAACATCCCCAGCCCGTGGGGCACGGGGGTTTCCGCACTGACGCTGGACGACAACGAAACCCGCGCGCTGGTAACACCGGGCGAGATCGGAGAAGCACCGCAAGTAACGGTGAGCGAATACTACACCGTTGAAAATCATGCCCGAACGATCGAAGGCGACAGCGAAGCCATCGCTTACGACCGGATGCCCAACAGCCGGGTGCTGATTGTCACCGGCACCATTGGCAATGACGCGGAACCCGAAAGCCTGCGGCTCGGCATCGACGATCCCGCGCATTACGCCGCATGGCGGCTGGCACAAATGCTGCGCGCGCGCGGGGTTGCTGTCACCGGCGAAGTGCTGTCGCGGCATCGCCCGTTGCTGCCTGAAGACGATCCGGCACTCCGCGCCGGACCGGCGGCGCGTCCGCCCCGGCCATCTGCGCTGGCCACCGCCACGCCCGCCCCGCTGTACGATGACATCGTGACAATCAACAAAGTCAGCCAGAACCTTCACGCCGACCTGCTGTTGCGGCGAGTGGGGGCGATTGGCGGCACCGGATCGATTGCCGACGGGCAGGCGGTCGTGCGTGCCATGCTGGCTGAGGCGGGCGTGCCCGAACGCATGGTCAGCCTGTCGGACGGTTCGGGCATGTCGAGTTATAACCGGGTCGCGCCACGCGGCATGGTCACTTTTCTGAACTGGATCGCCCGGCAGCCATGGGGCGCGAAGTGGACTGAAACACTGCCCATCGGCGGGACCGACGGATCGCTACGCCGCCGCTTCGCGGACACGCCGCTGGCAGGGCAGATCCACGCCAAGACCGGCTCTCTCAATGCCACCAACGCACTGGCCGGATACCTGACTGCGGCAAGCGGCAAACGCTATACGTTCGCGATCTACGCCAACGATGTGCCCGATGACGTGCGCGCAACCCAGTATATGGACCGCGCGCTGACGGCATTCGCCGCCGCGCACTGATTTCGGCTCCGCTTTACAGGCGCAAGTCATGTTCGCCCGGCGATGAATCGACGGGTGCTTGCCCTCCGGCGGCATAGACATCCCGCTCCATCTCGCCCAGCCGCGCGGCCATCACCGTGGCATTGACCATATTGCTCGACACATTGACCGTCGTTCGCATCATATCCAGCAAGCGGTCGAACGGCAGGATGAAGCCCACGATCAGCGCGGATTCGACGTCGCTCACCCCGACGACGATCAGCACCGCCGCCATCATGAACATCGCGGCAGAGGGGACCGGCGGCGCACCCAGCGCCAGCAACGTCGATACCGCGACCACCAGCATCAGATCGCCAAGCGATGGCGCAATGCCCAGCGCCTGAATCGCGAACATAGACAGCAGCGCAACGAACATCGCCGTGCCATCGCGGGCGATGCCCACCCCAACAGGCAGGACGGTGGAGGCAATGCTTTTGTCGATGCCGAACTTTTCCTCTGCAATGGCCAGCTCGACCGGCAAGCTGGCCGAACTGGACGAAGTGGAGAAGGCAATCACCAGCGCGTCGATCGCACCGCGCAGATATGGCAACGGAGATAGCCGCGCCAACAGCGCGATCAGCCCGACGTGCACGATCAGCAACTGCAGAACGCAGCCCAGCAAAGTGCCCAGCGCCAACAGGGAAATATTGACGAACACACCCAGCCCGTGCGCCCCGACAGCCGCCGCCATCAGGCCAAACACCCCGATGGGCGCCACTTCCATCACGAATACCACCAGCCGCATCATCGCTTCGGATGCCAGCCCGATCACATTGGCCAGCGGCTGCCCCCGCTCGCCCAGCGTCAGAATGCCGACTGCGAAGAAGATCGCGAAGAAGATGATCGCCAGCATATCCCCGTCGGCCAGCGCCTGTACCGGATTGACCGGGATGATCGACAGCAACTGTTCGGACAATGTCCGCCCTGCTGCGATGGTCTGCGGTTTGGCGCCGACGAGACTTACCCCGTCACCCGGTTGCAGCAACAGGCCAATTGCCATGCCCAGCGTCGCTGCAACCAAAGCGCTGGCGGCAAACAGCGATAACGCGCGCACCCCCAACGACCCCAACCGTTTGGGATTGCCCATGCCGATCACCCCGGCAGTGATGGTGAAAAAGATCAGCGGCGCAACCAGCATTCGGGCCAGCCGTACGAATATATCGCCCAGCAAGTGCAGGCGAACCGCATCTTCGCCCCAGATCAGGCCCGCTGCCACCCCAGCGACGAAGGCGGGCACGATCCGTTTCCACAACGGTATGTCGAACCAATACCGCTGCAAGGCACTGCGAGACGTGTCCTGACCACTTTGTTCGTAACCCGCATTTGCCATCGGCTGCCCCCGCCTTCCGCCTGAATGCCGACATCGTGCACAAATTGCTGGCTCGCCCACGGCATTCAGACCGCTCGTGTCGGAGGAGAAACTAACCAAAAGCTATATTGTTGACAATCGACTTTATAGCCAGCAGAGGCGCTTTTCGCCTACAGTTCCCGAACCGGCATCAATGGCCGGTCCTCCACCCGATTGCCTGTCCAATTCGGATAGGCTAGCCTGAAAAGAGTTACTTAATGGAAGATCAGTCGTGAAAATGCCGACCGTCCCCAAATTGCAAAAGCAGACGTTCGGTGCCCGTATCGCTGACGAATTGCGCCGGAGTATTTTTGCGGGAGAAATCGCGCCCGGTTCCGCATTGATCGAAACTGCTCTGGCCAGTCAGTTCGGTGTCAGTCGCGGCCCTCTGCGCGAAGCGATCAGGCAGCTTATCGACGAAGGATTGCTGGTTCAGGTTCCCTTTACCGGTACGCACGTGGTGGAACTGTCTGAACAGGCCGTACGCGAAATCTACTCGCTGCGAACGACATTGGAAACGTTCGCATTTCGCCTCGCATGGGATCGCCGCGATGCGGAATTCGCGAACGAACTGAAAGCGCGGCAGGCCGCTCTGATCGACGCGATCGATCTGGGCGATGAGCTGGAATGTATTCGCCGCGAATTGGATTTGCATTCGCTAGTATATGAAACGGCCAATCATCAGATTCTGCTGGAAGTGTGGAACGGGCTGAAAGGGAAACTGCAGCTGTATTGGGCGTCGCACCATATGGCGCACGGCCGCCGCGGCCCGCGCCGGGATAGCCATGACAGCTTTCTCGATGCCGCACTGGGCGATGACTTACCCGCGATGGAGGCTGAAATAGAAACCCACATGCGCCTTGGCAGTGAAACGACCGAACGTTTTCTGAAGGATCGCAATCAAACCGCCTGAAGTCTGCGTAAGCCGACCTTCGAGCGGCAGCCTTACCCCGGCTTGCAGCAGATGCGGCACGTCGGGGGAAGGCCGGGCAAGGATCAAAATTTGACGTTGATCCCCGCGAAATACCTGCGACCCAGCACATCGTAAGTCGCCTCCGCGGTATTGACCGGACCGCCCAACCGCGTTCCCAGCAGCGGAGGGGCGTTGTCGAAGAGGTTGTTCACACCGCCGTAGAGCGAGAGGCTGTTGGTCAGTTCCACCCGCAACGCGAGATCGAAATAGCTCTCTGCCGGGAAATGGTCGCGATAGGCGGTCTGCCCTTCGCGCAGAGTTATCGGGCTGAGATAGCGCCCACGCGCCGTAACGCTCAACGGGCCGCTGGAATATGTCGCGGCAACCTGAGCCTTGAACGCCTGCGAAATCCACGAACCCGCCCCGGTGCAGCCCGGACCGAACCGGCCCGAACAGGCAATCGGCTCGCTACCCGGCAGGGGAACGGTCGTATCGTCGAACTGGCGATTGCCGGCAAACCGGAACACAAGGCTGCCGGTATCGCCAAACAGCGACAGCCCGCCTTGCAGCGGCAGATGGTAATCGATCTGAAAATCGATCCCGCGCACCTTGCGGCTGGCGACGTTCATCAGCGTGGTCTGAATCGTCGCAATATCGCCATTGGGGAAGCGCGACACTCGCTGACAGAACGGATCGTTCAGATCGAGAGCCTGAAAACACTGATCGATCGTCGCCTGAGCCGAAACGTTCGAAATCGCATTATCGACTGCGATATCGTAAAAATCCGCAGTGATGTTCAGCCGCCGGGCAAACGGCGGCGTCAGGACGATGCCGACCGTGTATGTATCGGAATTCTCTTCCTGAAGATTGGGGTTGCCACCGCCCATCACGTTCACATTCGTGCCGACCTGCACAAATGTGTCGATATCGGCAGCGGGAATACCCTGCGCGACACAGAAAGCCTTCGCCGCCGCCGACGGCGCGCGCCTGTAATCGCACGGATCGGTGCCCGACGAAGAGCCGGAACTGGCATTGGCAAACAGGTCCGACAGGCTCGGCGCTCGCACCGATTGCTGGTAGGCTCCGCGCAAACGAAGCCAGGGGGTGATGCCCCATTGCCCACCCAGCTTATACGCAAATGTAGAGCCGATCGACGAATAATGGGAAAAGCGGACCGCCCCTTCCAGCGACAGGTCGTGAAAGAAAGGGCGATCCGCCAGCAAGGGGATGCGGATCTCCCCATACTGTTCGAACACATCGACATCGCCGCTGTTGGGCGGATTGGGCACATTGGCGGAAAGCTGACCCGCCGCCACCTGAGCATCGGGTTTGAAGGTGAAGCTTTCCTTGCGATATTCGATCCCGAACGCGACCGCGACTGGCCCTGCGGGCAAATCGAACAAGCTCCCGCTGATGGTGGCCGCGGCAAGATCGCGGGTTACTTCGGTGGTATCGGTCGCGGCGGGGCTGATAAATGCCGCCGCTTCGGGTGACACCGAACCGACGCCGAAAATATTCACGGGCACGCAACCCATCGTCTGGGTCCGGCACACCGCGTCGCCCGTGTCGGGATCGATCACCACATCCAGCCCCAGGGCAAGTCTGTCTTTGGAAACCGTGCCATAAGCCGCCCGAAACTGGCTGACCGACTGATGCGAGTAATAGGCATCCCAGGCCCAATCCCGCTGGCCGACAGCGAATTTGCCTTTCAGCCCCAGCGTGCCCTGATACGATTTACGGCGAAAATCGTAGGAACGCGGGCCGAGTTCGATTGGCCGGGTCAACACGTTGGTCAGCGTATAAGTGCCATCGCCATCGGGATCGAACAGCCACGCATTGGCAGACAGGAATTCGCGCGTGGCGACCGACAACGCCGGATTGGTTGCCGCCCCCGGAATTTCCAGTTGCCCTGACCGCCCGTTCTGAGCGCGAAACGCCACCGGCGCGATCTGATAGCTGTTGAGGTTATCGACGAAATACCCTTCGGCATAAGCTGTGATCGAATCCGTCAGATCGTAATGCCCGATCACTGTCAGCTGGTAGCGTTCCTGCGGGCGCATCAGCAGGTTATCACTGCCGAAGTTATAAAGGTCTTCGGGGTTGCAGAACGGTTGTGCCGCTCCGGTTGAATCGAAACGCACCCCGGTCACCGAACAATTGGCCCCGGCCAGATCGACTCCGACCAGACGTTCGCGCTGAGCGGATGACAGCCCGAGATAACTGCCCGGAATCTGAGTGGCCCCGCCGGGCACCAGTTCATCGCCGGATTCGACCAGCGCGGTTCGCGAGAATTCGCGGTCCCCCGCCGAGATCGCAGACTGGCGGTGATAAGCAAGGCTGGCGGCGACGTTTCCGCGATTGTCGGCAAAATTGCCGCCGAGCGTCACGCTCGCTTTGTGCCGCTGCCCATCGCCCCGCTCGGTCACGGCGAAGCTGTAATCGGCTTCGATCCCTTCAAACTTGTCGTCGAGAATGAAGTTCACGACACCGGCTACGGCATCGGAACCATAGACTGCCGATGCCCCGCCGGTTACCACTTCGACCCGCTTCACCAAAGCTTCGGGAATTGTCGAAAGATCGACGAGGAGATCGGGATTGACCGGCACAAACCGTCGGCCATTGACCAGCACCAGCGTTCGTGATGCGCCCAGCCCGCGCATGTCCGCCGTGTATATGCCCGCGGCATTGGTATTGCCCGCCGTCGCCCCTCCCTGCGCCTTGAGCTGCGGCAGTTCGTTGAGTGTTTGTTCGATCGTGCCGTTGCCCGAAAGCCGGATCTGATCTTCGGAAACAACGCTGACCGGACTGGTCGCAGTCAGGTCGGCGCGCTGGAGCCGGGTTCCGGTGACGACGATTGGTTCATCGTTTGCTCCCTCTTGTGCAAACGAAGGCGCGGCAGCGGTCAGCGCAATCAGTGATGCCCCCACCCCCAATACGATGCGGGAACGTCGATAGTCGGCGATCAAATCGAGAATTGCCATGCTTACCCCCTGATTACGTCAAGCGTGAGAACCCATAACCCATCAATATTGTCAACAATCAACATTGTATGAAAAAGCTTCTTGCTGGCAAGCCTTTTGTCGTTCCGGCGCTCACGAGCAGGCGCCTGCCATCATGGGCGAACCGGCGAAGGGGGTGATCGTAGTTGCGAATCCGCCCACTGCGACACGGTTGCCGAGATGGCGGGTCGCAATCGCTCCTCCGCGTCGGGACGCCTGCCAGCACATCAGATTCCCGCCGAGCCGGGGGAGCCAGTATGGCGCGAGACAGACATGGGCCGTGCCAGTGGCCTGATCTTCGTCCACCCCCACAATCGGGGCAAAGTTGCGCGAGACGATATGATAGCCAGGCATATCCGAGGGTGCCGTCACGATCAGCGACCGCACCCCCATTGCGACAAGCGCCCCAAAGTCCGGCCGCGCGGCCCGAACCGCCGCCGCACTGGCACATTCGAGCAGCCAGCGCCCACCAAAACGGGACGCTGCAATCCATTCCATCCCGACACATTCGGCAAGCGGGGCGGGAACCGTTTCGTGCGCGCCCTGAATAGCGGCGAATTCCAGCCAGATCATACCATCGGATTCGCGCCGGGCCGTAATGTCAGCGCCGTCATTTGTCCGAAAGGCAATCGTATCGCCACGCAGGCCCGCCGCAGATTGCCACAGCACATGCGCCGCCGCCAGCGTGGCGTGGCCGCATAGATCGACTTCCTTCAGCGGGGAAAACCAACGGATGATCCATCGGTCGCCATCTGCGAACAGGAATGCCGTCTCCGGTTGCCCCAGCCCGGTCGCGATGGCCTGCATATACGTATCGGGAATGGGGCGCGGCAAAATGCACACCCCGGCCGGATTGCCGCCATCGGCAGAATTGGCAAACGCCGCGACGATGGAGGTAGAGACGCCGCTTATCGCTTTTTCGGGCGCCTCCATCACGAACCGTCGCCGCGCCGTTCGGCGGAAACAATATTCTCCACGTCCGCCAGCAAGCGATCAGGATCGTAGATCCGCCCGTCTACGATAACCGCACGAATGCGGCTGCGGCGTTGCGGCCGGCCGGTCGCCTTATCGACCGGTCCACGCCCGATCAGCACTTTGAAATCCTCCAGCGGATTTTCATCGAGGATCACCATGTCGGCAACAAATCCGGGCCGCAGCACACCCATCCGGGGTTGTTGCAGAACCCGCGCGCCGTTCTGGGTCGCCGCCCGCACCACTTCCAGCGGGGTCAGTCCAGCTTCCAGCAGCAGTTCCAGCTCGCGAACCGTCTGGAACCCGTAAAGCTGGAACGGACCGCCCGAGTCCGAACCGACCGAGACATGCCCGCCTTGCCGCACATATTCGCGGATAAAGCGCATCCAGTTGCGATAGGCTGTGCTGCTGACGCCTCGTCATTGCTCGTCCACCGGTCGAAGATCGCCCCGTGGCGGCTGGGATCGGGCGTGCGCCAGCGGTGCAGATCGCCGGGCCGCGTATAGCGATCGAGCCAGGGGACATTGGCCGCACGGGTAAAGTCGCGCTGCTTTTCATAAACCACCATCGTCGGGTTCATCGTGAACCGCCCGTCCCGGCTGGCCTGCGCCAGTTCGGGTGCGACTTCGCTCAGCAATCTGTCCATGTCGGTCTGGTTCCAGATGGCGAGCGTCTCGCGGAAGCGCTGCCGTTCGTCATCGTAGTTATACGACAGCGGCATGACAGGGATCGTCGTGTGCGGCAGAGCCAGTTCGGGATAGCCATAGTGGTGTTCGACGGTGGTCGCTCCACCGTTCACCGCGACCAGAGCGTTCACACCGGGCGACGCGCTTTGCGGGATATGGATCGCCAGCCCCATCCCGTATCGTTCGGTTTCGCGGCCAAGCGCACGCACCATGTCGGGATACTGGTTGCCCACTCTGACGAGTTTGATCCCGTCCACACCCAGTTCGTGCCAACGCTTCACCAGCGCCGGAACCTGATCGGCGGTACGCACCGAATCCGGCAGGAAGGGATAAACCCACATGCGCGGAGCGACCACCTGCCCGGCGGCGATCCGTTTCTTTTCCGACAGGAACCCTTCGGGCACCGTGGTCCCTTCACCGAAATTCCCATCGAGATTCCGCAAGCTGGTCACCCCGTGAGCGAGGAACAGCTTGTAAATGAACGCGCGCGGAGTGGGCGGATAGAGGTGGGCGTGCGTATCGATGATGCCCGGCATCACAAACCGGCCCTCTGCATCGATCGTTAACCCATCGAAATCGGTTCCACCCTGCTTTTCCAGAGCCAGTCCGGTGCTGGAAAGGATCGGGGTCGAATCGCGGATTTCGGTGATGATCCCGCCGCGAACATATATGTCCACTTTCCCCCGCAGCGGAGCCCCCGACCCGTCGATCAGCATGGCGTTGCGAACCACCATTTCCGAATGCTGCGGAGCGATCTGGACAGGATCTCCCCCGCCCTCCCCCGGCTCGGTTTGCGCCAGTGCCAGGGCGCTTGGAAACAGCGCAGCAAACAGCATCGTGGCGACCAGTCGCGCCATTCTGCAGACACCGCCTTTATTGGAAGAATGCGTCATCTTGCCCCCCCGCAGCAAAAATTTGCCTACAACCGGGAATATCAAGTCGATTGTTGACAATCAACCATTGATTCAATAGCTGGCATCAATGATGTTCACCACTAAGGGGCTGGAGCAATGACGGGCTCTGCCAATTCGGAAAATTCTTTTCCGACCGATATCGCCAGCGCGCAGGGATATGTTGGCGACCCGCGCAACGACGACGTTCGCATTTATGTGAACGGACAGTTCCACACCCGCAACTCAGCGACAGTGTCGATTTTCGATGCTGGCTTCATTCTGGGCGATGGGGTTTGGGAAGGGGTGCGTCTCGTGCGCGGTAATCTGGTGGAGCTGGACGCACACCTCGACCGCCTGTTCGAAGGGGCACGGGCGATCCAGCTCGACATCGGCCTTGATCGGAAAGGCGTGGAACAGATCATCCGCGACACATTGGCGGAAAACGACATGCACGACGGGGTGCATATCCGGCTGATGATTACGCGGGGCAAAAAACGGACCCCGAATCAGGATCCCCGGTTCACTGCGGGCCCGCCGACGATCGTGGTAGTTGCCGAATACAAGGCCTGCCGTCCACTGAGCGAGAAAACCGGCCTGCGGCTGCTGACATCGACTATCCGCTGCAGCACCCCCGATGTATTCGACCTGCGGCTTAACTCTCACAGCAGGCTCAACTTCATTCAGGCTCTGATTCAGGCGATCAATGCCAATTGCGACGAAGCCCTGATGCTGGATCAGCGTGGCTTTGTGGCAAGCTGCAATTCCACTAACTTCTTCATCGTGCGCGGGCAGGAACTGTGGACCTCCACCGGTGCATGCTGCTTCAATGGCATTACCCGCGCCAAAACCATCGCTCTGTATGAAGATGGCATGGGCGTGGTTCGGCAAAAGGACTTCACACTTGCGGAAACCTACTCCGCCGACGAAGCCTTCCTGACCGGCACTTTGGGCGGCATCACACCGGTCAGCGTTATCGACGGGCGGACTATCGGCGATGGGCAGACCGGGCCGGTTACCGCCGCGATAAGTGCAGCATATCTGCGCCATATCGGGGCTGCTTAGGCTCAGGCCCCATTCTACAGCACCGCAGCGCCAGCCGTCGCATCGAACGGGAAACAGGGAGGGTACAACGCCATGAAAGCTTTGAAAGCCATACATTTCGGCCATCTGTGCGGTGTAGCCTTGGCGATCTGCCTTGTGTCGACCCCTGCTTTGGGCCGCACCACTGCGGAACCGTCTCTTGATTCCATCGCGCACGAATATACGCACGTGCAGGACCGCAGCGAACCCGGCATCGCGCCCGACTGGCCGGACATCTCGCCCGTGGCACAGGAAGAAAAGCAGCGCCGCCTGCAAACGTTGCTGACCCAGCTCGACAACTTGCCGCCGACCGACGATGTCAACCGGCAGTTCGACCGTGCGATGTTGCGTTATATGCTGGAAAGCGATCTGGCGGCGTTCCCGTTCGATCAAAGCCGGATGCCGTTTTCCAACGGTCAGGGTTTCTTCCGCATCCCCGGCAATGTGGCCAACACCACCACGATCCGCAATCGGGCCGATGCCGATAACTGGCTGGCGCGGCTGGCCAGTGCCCCCGACTTCTATACCGCGCACATCGCCAATATGCGGCGCGGGCTGAAAGACGGGTTCACGCAGCCGGGCCTGATCGTGGATGAAATGCTGCGCCCGTTGCAGGCGGCGGTGGATACGCCGGTGGCCGACGATGCCCTGCTGAAACCTTTCGCCAGCCTGCCGCCCTCTATCGCCCCGACGGATCAGGCGCGGTTGCGGACCGAAGCGGTGCGCCTGATCGCGGAGAAAGTGCGCCCCGCGCAACGCGCCGCGGTGAAGTTCATGCGCGAGGAATACCGGCCTGCTGCACGTTCCACGCTGGCCGCGCGCGATCTGCCCGGTGGAGAAGAATTCTATCCCTATCTGATCCGCAAGTTCACCACGACCGATCTCACCCCGGAACAGATCCACGCCATCGGGGAAAGCGAAGTCGCGCGCATCAGGGGCGAAATGGAAGCGATCGCGCGATCGACCGGCTTCACCGGCACTATCGCTGAATTCAACGACGCGCTGCGCGCCGATCCCGCCAACTTTGCGGCCAGCCCCGAAGATTACATGGAAAAGGCATCCGAAGTGTCGAAACGCGCAGACCGCGCGATTCCGCGATGGTTCGGCAAACTGCCCCGTTTGACCTGGGGCCCGTTATTCAAAACACCGGCGCAGGAAGGCACCGCCAATATCTATCTGCGCGGGTCGCTGGAAAAAGGCGTACCGGGCAGCATCATGATGTCGCACCGCGACGCGACCAAATCGCCACTGTACCAGTTGCCCGCATGGGTCATCCACGAAGGGGTGCCAGGCCATCATTTCCAGATTTCGCGGACGCAGGAAAACGAGGACTTGCCTGAATTCCGGCGCGAGGCACGGGTCACCGCACTGATCGAAGGCTGGGCGCTGTATGCCGAAGGGCTGGCGGAAGAAATGGGCCTCTACCACACCGAGAAAGAGCGGTTCGGCCGCCTGTCGTTCGAAATGTATCGCGCGTGCCGACTGGTGATGGATACCGGCATCCACTGGATGCGCTGGTCGCGCGAACGGGCGCGCGAATGTCTGGCGCAGAACACCGCGCTCAGCCCCGCGATGGTGGAGTTCGAAACCAACCGCTATATCAGCCAGCCCGGTCAGGCGCTGGCTTACAAGATCGGGGAGCTACGCATCCGTGAAATCCGCACCCGCGCGGAACGGGCGCTGGGGCCCAAATTCGATATCCGCGCATTCCACGATGCCCTGATCGACGGCGGGCCGATGCCGCTGGCCATGCTCGACCGGTATATGGATGACTGGATCGCCGCGCAGGCGAAATAACGCGGCCTCAGCTCTCCCCGCCACTATCAAAGGCAGCGATCAGCGCGTCGCCGGTGGCGGGGCGCAGTCTGAAAATCTCCGTCGCACCGTGGCGCGTGGGGTGGACACGGTTGGTCAGCAGTGTCCAGCTGAGCCCGCGTTCGAAATCGACCCACAGGCCGGTGCCGGTAAAGCCGGTGTGGCCGATGGTTTCATCCGAACAGGCATCGCCCCCCGGCCACCCGGCGAAGCGCCGTTCCCAGCCGCAGGTCCGGTCGCCGTTGCAACGTTCGCGCATCGCCGCCAGCATCGCCGCACTGGCCCCGCTGCCATCGAGCAGCCCGCGCGCGAAATCGAGCACGCCATCGACTGTACCGAACAACCCGGCATGGCCCGCCGCGCCGCCCAGCGCGAAGGCGTTTTCATCGTGCACTTCGCCCTGCAAGACCCGGTCCCGCCACATGCACCGTTCTGTCGCCACCGTCGGGCCGGGCGGCGGGCCGAATGCCAGCCCGTCGCCCAGCGACCACTCGGCCAGCGACGCACCCGTTATCCGTTCGATAGCGATGCCCAGCAGAATGAAGTTGATGTCGGAATAGACCGGCGGCCCCGCGCGCCATTCGCGCTGCAACACGAATGCGCGCAGCCGCGCCGGATCATCGCCATAAGTATAGATCGGCTCCACCGCAGGCAGATGCGTGCGATGCGCCAGACAGTCGCGGAAGGTCAGCCTGCGCTCCGCCGCGCCGAGTGGATCGTATTGCCGCAAGTCGGGGATCGCGTCGGTCAGCGGGCGGTCGAGGTCGACCCGCCCTTCGTCCGCCAGCCGCAGGATCATCGTGGCAGTGGCGATCACTTTGGACACCGACGCCAGATCGAACCAGTGATCGCGGGTCAGCGCCTGCCGCTCCGGCTCTGTCGCGGCGCATCCGGCCAGCCGCACGGCCCGCTGCCCGTCGGCAGTGACGACGCCCAGCGTCGCGCCGGGTATGTGCCTATTGGCCACCGCCTGTGCAGCGGGGGCGAAGGCGCGTTGGGCAATCCGTTCGATCATGCGCCGAACACGCTTTCCGGGGTAATGACCTCTTCATCCGGTTCGCGCGCGGCAACGCGCGTCACGAACGGGATCAGCACCACGGCGACCACGGTCACAAACCCGGCGAACAGGAAGAAACCGTCGTACCCGACCGCCTTCTGCATTGTACCCGAAGCCCCCGCCAGCAAGCGGGCCAGCAGGAAGGCGAAGCCGGACAGGAAGGCATATTGCGCCGCCGGATAACGCGGGTTCACCAGCATCGAGAGATAAACCACGAACACTGTGCCCGCCAGACCGTTGCCGAACTGATCGAGCGCGACCGAGGCATAGAGCACCCATCCTGCGGGCGGGGTCCACCACAGCCAGACATAGACCCAGTTGCCCAGCGCCGCGACCACCGCGCCCGCCGCCAGCGCCGGCCCCAGCCGCCACTTCGCCGCGATCCATCCGCCAATCGCCACGCCCAGCATACTGGCGGGCAAGGCCACCGCGCCATCGGCAATCCCGATCTGATCGAGCGAGTAACCGCGTTCGTTCCACAACGGGTGCGACAGCGTCAGCGCCAGCACATCGCCCACCCGGTAGAGCGACACAAATGCCAGCACCGCCAGCGTGGCATAGCCATAGCGCCAGAAGATATCGACATACGGCCCCGCCACGGGGGACCGACGCCAGGGCGCATCGGCCCCCATCTTGCGGATACGCGGCAGCGCGAAGGCCAGCGCGATGAACGGCAACATGCACACCACCAGCACGAACGGGGTGATATTGCTGTCGGAATCGACCCCCGCCGCCGCCACGCTGCGTAATGCGACCCAGCCGATGGCCGCAGTGGCCACTGTTACCAGCGCAGCGATAATTCCGCTGGCGACGACGCCGCTGGCCAGCGATGCCCAGCGCCCGCCGCGCGCGTCCGCCTCCCCACGCATCGCAGCAAGGATCGGAAACGGCGCGAAGGCCGCAGCGGCAATCGCCAGATAGGCCCATGTCCAGTCGGCCCGCGCTGCGATCAGCGCGGCCCCGCTGCCTGCGGCGACCATTGCGCTGCGGTATCCCCACAGGTTCGCGGCCACCACCGGCCCCTGTTCCGATTGCGACGGGGCCAGTTCGATCCGCCAGCCATCGGCGGCGATTTCCAGCGTCGTGGTCCAGAACGCCAGCGTCACAGCGAACAGCGCCGTAAGCGGCAGACTGGTATCGTCGCTGGTCGCGGCCATACCGATCATCGCGGTAAAAATGCCCAGTTGCGCCAGCATGATCCAACCGCGCCGCTTGCCCCAGAACCGGGAGAAGCCCGGCGCATCCCATTTTTCCAGCAGTGGCGCCCACAGGAATTTGAACGTCGGCAACAGCGCGACCCAGGCGAAAAACCCGATGATCGCAATATCGACCCCATGTTTCGCCAGCCGCAACGTGAGCACGGCATTGAACATGTAAAACGGCAGCCCTGCGGAAAAGCCGAGGAGCAGGTAGAGGCCGAGCAGCCGCCCGGGCACTTTCGCTTTTTCGCCTGCCTCTGCGGCACCTGCAATCACTGTCACGCACACATCCCCATTGCGGCCATTCCCCTGTAACCGAATTGCCGCATATCGGTAACGAAATGTGTGCGAGGCAAGCCTCCCCCGCTGGACAATTCCATTAGGTTATAGCAGCCACAAAGGAAACTATGGTGCTCTGCCTTACAAACGCCCTTTAAATGCAAGGGAGGGGTAACACAATTCCAACAGGGGGGTTTCATCAATGCGAGCCGTTTCCATAAAGACCGTTCTGACCATCGGCTGCGCGATGGGCGCGCTGGCCGCGATGCCGACTGCGGCAGCAGCGCAGGACCAGACCGCTGACGAGGGCACTTCAGTCACCAGCGCCCCAGCCGATCAGGTAACATCGCCGGGCCAGACCGCCATTATCGTCACCGGATCGCGCATCAAGCAGGATCCGACCAAGAGTTCGCTGCCACTGCAGGTCATCACCACGAAAGATCTGACCCGCGAAGGGATTAACAGCCCTGAACAGCTGATCTCCTTCCTGTCGACCAACGGCAACGGTGCCGATAACCTGGCATCGAACAGCGACGTGACCAGCGGTGCCCAGCGCGGCACCAATGGCCTGTCCGCCGCCAACCTGCGCGGTCAGGGCGCATCGTCCACTCTGGTGCTGCTCAATGGCCGCCGCGTCGCCGCACACGGTCTGACCGGTTCGGCGGTTGACGTGAACCAGATTCCGTTCGCGGCGCTGGAACGGGTCGAAGTGCTGAAAGACGGCGCATCGGCGCTCTATGGCACCGACGCTGTCGGCGGGGTGATCAACTTCATCACCCGGACCGATTTCGAAGGGGTCGATCTGACCGGCTTCACCGACATCACGCAGGAAGGCGACAGCCCGATCTATCGCCTGTCGGGCACGGTCGGCTATGGCAATCTGGCCGAACAGGGTTTCAACATCATGGCCTCCGTCAGCAAGAGCTGGAACGGAATCCTGCGCGGTTCGGATCGCGACTTCGTGAACGGCAATCAGCCCAATCGCGGCCTGTCAGTCGATACCCGCGGCACCCCGATTGCCACGATGATGGCCAACGGTGCCAATGCGTTCTTCGCCCCCAACGGCAGCTTGCTGAGCGGGGCGGACCTGACCATTCCGGGCACCACGATCAACGCCAACGGCGGGATCAACGTGCTCGATCTGCCGGGCGGCGCAGGGTGCGATTCGTTCGATGGCGGCATGGCTTACGATCACGAACTGTGGGCCAACGATTCCGCCTATTACGCCTGTGCATGGGATACCGGCCGCGCCGCGATCCTGCAGCAGCCGCTGGAAACGCTGACCTATTACGGCCGCGCCACGGTTGCGCTGGGGCAGCACCAGTTGTCGTTCGAAGTGACCGGATCGGACGCGGATTCGTCGAAGCAGTTTTCCAGCAACCAGTATGCCGGAAACACCAGCACGACACCGCTGTATTATCCGCTCAATCCGCTGACCGAAGATACCTACAACGAAATCTACAATCAGCTGGTCGAGGTATTCCCGGATATCGCCCAGAACTATGGCAAACCGATTGCCTATCGCTGGCGCTGCACGGTCTGCGGGCCACGTGAATACAAGACCAATACCAAGACGTTCCGCGCGGGCGCCTTCATCGAAGGGCCGATCGGCGGCGACTGGGATTACCGCGCGGGCGGTTCTTACGCGCAGAGCGAAGCCACCTCTGTGCTCGGTTCGGGCTATTCGTATCGCGGCGTGTTCTCGTCGACTGACCGGGCCAACTCGTCGGGCGTTCCGGGGGCCGTGCGCGGTTCGCCCGATCCGCGTGCACCCACTGCGCCGGGCGCGACCGATCCGGGCATCATCGGCCTGCTGAACAGCGGGATCATCAACCCGTTCTCGATCTACCAGACACCCGAAGCGCTCGCCGCGCTCAAGGCCGTGTCGGCTGACGGCACTGTCCTCTACGGCGGCAAGTACGACGTGTGGCAGTTCGATGCGTCGGTCTCCGGCTCGCTGTTCCAGCTCCCCGCCGGTGCGGTCAAGCTGGCGGCAGGCGTCGATTATCGCCGCGAAGCCTACAGCTTCAACGGGTCGCCAGAGGCGGAACTGGATCAGCCGGAAATCTTCAACGTCGCGTTCGACAACGTCAACGCGCTGAAAGAAGCCAGCCGCACGGTGAAGGCGGTGTATGGCGAACTGCTGATCCCGGTGTTCGACATGCTCGAAGTGACCGCCGCAGGCCGCCTCGACGATTACAGCGGTTTTGGCACGACCTTCAATCCGAAGTTCACCGCCAAGTTCACGCCGACCGACTGGCTGATGTTCCGCGGATCGTACAACACCGGTTTCCGCGTGCCGAACTTCAACCAGATCTTCAACGGCGTGACCGAAAGCCCCAATCCGGGCAACACGCTGGTCGATCCCACGACCTGTCCGGGTGGTGCGGTCAGTTCGGATCCGGGTTGCGAAGCGATCACGCCCGACACGCTGACCGGGGGCAACCTCAACCTCGGCCCGGAAACGTCGAAGCAGTATTCGTTCGGCGTCGTTCTGACACCGTCGCGCTATTTCAGTGCATCGGTCGATTACTGGTCGATCGCAGTGGACGATACCATCGGCGCGCTGACACTGACGCAGCTGCTCGACAATATCGCCTACTTCCCTGAACGCGTGACCCGCACCAACGGGATCATCACGCAGGTCGATCTGCGGGCCGACAACATCGGTTCGCGCCGCACCGAAGGTCTGGAAATCTCGCTGCGCGGCGGTGCGGATGTGGGCGGCGGCACGCTGTCCGTTGGGATGGATGGAACCTATCTGCTCAAGAAGAAGGAAAAATTCCTTCCCTCGGCACCGTATGGCGACAGCCTGATCGGGGTGTTCACCTTCTCCGGCGACCTTGGCCTGAAGTGGAAACACAATGCGTGGATCAACTACACCAAGGACAACGTCTCGCTGAACTTCTCGCAGATCTATCGCGACGGATATGAAAATCAGGCGCTGCCCGGCATCGAAAACGGTTCGGTGACCCGCCCCGATTATAACGAGCGGGTGAAGGCCTACATCGTTTACAACGCATCGGTCTCGGTCGATGTCGATGAACGCTTCCGCATCACCGCCGGTGTGAAGAACGTGTTCAACACCGACCCGCCGTTCGCCGTCACTTACGACAGCAACACCGGCGCCGGCAGTTCGTGGGAACCCCGCGTTGCCGATCCGCGTGGCCGCTCGTTCACGATGATGGCCCAAATGAAGTTCTGACGCCTCGATCGCATAAGAGCGCATGGCCCGCAGCGAGCAATCTCGCTGCGGGCCTTTTTTGTCGCGGTCGTGGGTGGAGGCGTCAGGTCACCCGGCGCGCGTGCCGGAACCGGGCGTAGCGGTTGAGCAGATCGTGGATCAGCTGATCTTCGGTGAAGCCGGTCACGTCGTGAGCATGCTCCCCTTCCGACGATTGCGCCATCGCGCGATAGTGCTGCCGATCTTCGTCGCTGACCTTTTTGGTTTCGGCCCATGCAAAGCTGGGCGCACGATAGCGCCGCGCGCGCACGGTATAGCGGAATTCGCCCCGATCCCCGTGCGAGATACGCAGATCCACGTGATCGGGGTCCGAATGCAATTCTGCCGCAAGCCCGCTTTCCGCCATCTGATCGGCCACCGCCTGCAAGGCAGACCGCGCCGGGCCGGAGAGGAAGCTTTCCAGTTCGGGCCGCGCGTGGAAATGGGTGATGCTGGACAGGCGCTGCTGCCAGCTCATCGCAGTGCCGCCATCCTCCTCCGGCTCCACCGTCGAAAGGTCCATCGCCGCACCCTTGCCTTCCATCTGCAGCGCGCGGAGCAGGCCGTAACAGATGAACACCATCACCACCGCAAACGGCAACGCACTGGCAATCGCCGCTGTCTGCAACGCGCGCAGACCGCCCGCCACCAGCAGCACCGCCGCCACACCGCCCGCGCACACCGCCCAGAACACCCGCTGCCACACCGGCGGGTTGTCCACCGCGCCCGAGGTAATCATGTCGATCACCAGCGCGCCGGAATCGGCCGACGTCACGAAGAACGTGATAATCAGCAAAGTGGCAATGCCCGATACCACTGTCGACAGCGGCAGTTGCGCCAGTGTTTCGAACAGCGCGACCGGCATATTATCGGCCACCGTTGCAGCAATCGGCGCCACCCCGCTGAAATCCAGCGCGATCGCGGTGTTACCGAATACCGTCATCCACAGGAAGGTGAACAGCGTGGGCACCAAAAGCACCCCGCCCACGAATTCGCGGATCGTGCGTCCGCGCGAAATACGGGCGATGAACATGCCGACAAACGGCGACCACGCTATCCACCAGCCCCAGTAGAACAGCGTCCAGTTGCCCAGCCAGGGGTTCGGTTCATAAGCATACATGCGGAACGTCAGCTTAACGACTTCGCTCAGATACTGGCCGACATTCTGCACGAACGTCTGCAACAGAAATACCGTGGAGCCTGCCAGCAGCACGAACAGCAGCAGCAGCCCGGCCAGAACGATGTTCAGTTCCGACAAACGCTTCACACCTTTGTCGAGCCCCATCACCACCGACACGGTCGCCATCCCGGTAATCACCGCGATCAGCACGAGCTGAATCGTGGTATTGGTGGGAATCCCGAACAGATAGTGGAAGCCTGCATTCACCTGCAGCACACCCAGCCCCAGCGAAGTGGCCACGCCGAACATCGTGCCCAGAACGGCAAAGATATCGACCGCATGGCCGATCGGCCCGTAAATCCGTTCCCCGATCAGCGGATAAAGCGCGGAACGGATCGTCAGCGGCAAACCCCGGCGGAATGCGAAATAGGCCAGCGCCAGCCCGACGACGATATAGATCGCCCACGCATGCAGCCCCCAATGGAAGAACGTGAGGACCATCGCCTCCCGCGCGGACTGGATGGTCTGCCCATCGCCGGTCGGCGGCATGGTATAGTGCTGAATAGGTTCGGCCACGCCGAAGAAGATCAGCCCGATCCCCATCCCCGCGCTGAACAGCATCGCGAACCATGACAGATAGCTGTATTCCGGCTCGCTATCGTCCGGCCCCAGCTTCACATCGCCATATCGGCTGAACATCAGGAACAGGGCGAACATCAGGAACCCGGCGACGGCAGCAATATAGAGCCAGCCGAAATCCATCACGATCAGAGCCTGCGTCGCATCGAACACCCGGCTGGCCCGTTCGGGCACCAGTGCCCCGACAATCGCGAAGGCGAGGATCAGCACAGCGGAGACATAGAACACCGGCGGATTGATCTTCATCCGCGCCCCTGTCCCGTCAGGCGCCGCCTGCGGCAAGCCCGGATCGCTCATCGCGCACCCCTGCGGCCTGCCCCGCCATTAATACCAACCAATAGAAAATTTTCATGCACTTGCACTCTAAAGATAGATATTCTCCTCAATATAATTAATTAATTTGTTAAATAAAAGATGAAGCCATGAATATTGATAACGGCAAAGAAAATGAATAACGGACACGAATGAAACGCGCAATTTTATCCATAGCCGTATCCTTAATTATTGCAAATCCAGCCTATTGCCAGGCTGTTCTTCCACCCGAATCGGCACAATACGCCGATGCCCCGCCCGCACTGGAAAATCAGGCCACCGCATCGCATCCTGATCGTATATCGGTCAACATGGGCACGTCTTTCGTGACTCAGTATATTTCGCGCGGCGTATCGTTTTCGGATCAGCCGAGTGTGCAGCCATACGTAACGGTTCAGGTGGCATTGCCCGAACTGGCAGGCGGGGCGATTACCGATGCCAGCGTATTCGTGGGCGCATGGAACAGCATCCAGTTTGCGGAACCGGGATTGGGTCAGGCCAACGATGGCGCTATCCCCGGCTGGTACGAAACCGATCTGTATACCGGTGCCTCTGTCGAACTGGCCGACACGTGGACAGTATCGGGGGCCTATTATCGCTATCTGTCTCCGGCAGACTCGTTCAAAGGATACAACGATCTCGAACTGATCGTCAGCTACGACGACACCGGGCTATGGGAACGCACGGGCCTGCCCAACGGGTTTTCGCTCTCTCCGCGGGTGCGGATGGTGCAGGAAACGGGGAAATCCGGCGGGGCCGATGCGCTATATATCGAACCCCGCATAACCGTGGGCATGAACGTGGGCGACGGGGACAATCCGCTCCATCTCGCCATTCCGCTCGCGGCCGGGTTTTCCGACACGTATTATCATGCAGCCGACGGCAGCACGCCTGCATTCGGGTTCTTCCGCACCGGCGTCACCCTGTCGGGCACACCATTGCCGCATACCGCCAGCAGCCTGCGCGTCAGCGGCGGGATCGATCTGTGGTTCCCCAACGGCGAATCGCTGAGCGGATTGGACAGCACCAATATCGTCGCAAAGCTGGGGCTGGACTGGACGCTGTAACCGGCCTGCCGTCACCCAACTGCCCATCAACCTATATGTATGGCGCGGGCCAGATCGCCCTGCCCCCGCCCACAGCTGTTCTGGCTGGCGCACAGGGGGCAACGCGAACGCCCGCCAGCCGGAAACCGCGTGCGCGATTGTCAGGTCTCTTTCGGCGGGTTGCAGGCGCAGAATACATTGCCAATCATCGTGCCCAGTTCTTCCGATGTCATATCCGCCAGCGGCGGAATACGGGTGACTTCGCGCCCGAAGGCGATGCCCAGGACCATCGCCCCGAAACACACCGCCTGATCGGGCGGCAGGCCGGTTACGCGCGGCTGATGTTCGCGCACGCGCAATTCGAAGAATTCGCGCATCAGGGCCGCCGCCTCTTCATCCGATGCGGCCGCTCGCAGCAGGCCGAAAAAGGTTTTGTCCTGATGCCAGTGCTCCAGCAAGCTGGCTGCAATTTCGGGCAATTGCCCCGGCGCCCCCGGCTGCGCGTCAGGAAAGCTTTCCAACGGAGAATCCACCGCTTCGAAAAACAGCTTACGCTTCGATCCGAAGTATCGCATCACCAGCGCCGGATCGCACCCGGCCTCCGCCGCGATATTGCGGATCGTCGCCCGGTCGTACCCTTTTTCCGCGAACAGCCGCTTGGTCGCCGCCAGGATCGCTGCTCTCGTTTTCTCTCCGCTGCGTCGTTTTGCGGTCATTGTCCCAACCTTGCGTCAACAGGCGTTGACATACGCATTATCAGGCCTAAGTCAACGCGCGTTGACTGAGAGTGATTCGCGTATCGCGACTCTCGTAAGACTGAAAGCTACTGGCCATGCCGTATTCTCCATCCCCCCGGTCCGCCATGAAACATGCGGCGTCGGCGCTGGCCATCGTTGCCCTGCTCGGCGCCTGCACCGCCCCCGATCTGGGCGATCGACCGCAAATGCGGGCTCCGGCCTCGCTCGCGTCGCAACAGTCGCTATCGATCGGTCCGGTTGCCGATCAATGGCCCAACGATCGGTGGTGGGCGGTTTACGGCGATACCCAGCTCGATGCTCTGGTGGCGGAAGCGCTGGCCAACTCTCCCACGGTGGCGCAGGCCGCCGCGCGCGTGCGGGCGGCACGCGGGCTGGTCGAACGCGCCGGTGCCGCCGGGATGCCGCAACTTAACGCATCGGGCGAAGCGGGCGCGAAGAAGCAGAGCTATAACAATGGCATTCCGGCGGACTTCGTGCCCAAGGGCTGGAAATCCTATGGCACGCTGTCGCTTGGGGCCAGTTTCGACCTCGACCTGTGGGGCAAGCACCGCGACGAACTGGCGGCAGCTACGTCCGAAGCGCTGGCCACCGAAGTCGACGCGCGCGAGGCGGCGCTGGCACTGGAAAGCAACGTAGTGGAAGCCTACACCCGGCTCAACGTCCTGTTCGAAGAAGAAGACCTGCTGGCCGCCACCGCCGACGCGCGGCAACGCAGCGTCGATCTCTACGCCAAACGCTATGCCAGCGGGCTGGACAGCCAGCTTCCGCAGCGGCAGGCCGAAACCCAGCTTGCCGGGGCGAAAGCCGCGCTGGAAGCCAACGCCGAACAGATCGCGCTGCAACGCCATGTGATCGCCGCATTGCTGGGTGCCGGGCCGGATCGCGGCCTCTCGATCACGCGATCCCCGCTCAAGGGTCCGTTTGCCCGCATCCCGGTCCCCGCCGATGCCGGAATCGCGCTGGCCGGACGGCGGGCCGACATCGTGGCCGCCCGTTTACGGGTCGAAGCGCAGGGGCAACGCATCGATGTCGCACGAAAAGCGTTCCTGCCCGACATAAACCTGTCTGGAGTGATCGGTTTGATGTCACTTGGAGTATCGAATCTGTTCGATTCGGGCAGTGACTATGGAAATGCCAGTGGTGCCATAAGCTTACCGCTGTTCGATGGTGGTGATAGACGTGGTAATCTGGTGCAGACCCGCGGGCAGTACGATGCTTTGGTCGCGCAGTATAATGCCACAGTAGTTCAGGCACTTAAGGAAGTGGCGGACGCTCTTTCGAGCCGCGCCAGCGTGGAACAGCAGGCTGCATCGGCAGAGCAGGCCGCGCGGTCCGCGGCGCAGGCCTATCGCCTGGCCGACGATCGCTATCGCGCCGGGCTCAGCACTTATCTCGATGTTTTATCAGCGCAAACAGCCATGCTGTCGGCGCAGAAACAGGCGCTGGAAACCCGCTCCCGCCTCGTTTTGACAGATATCCAGCTCGTTCGCGCCCTCGGCGGCGGCTATGCCGAAACCGACGCGGCCCAGACAGGAACCGACCGCCCATGACCGACCAGACCGAAGCCCCCGCAGCCAATGGCAGCGAAGCCGTAATCCCTGCCAGCAAGCGCAAGAAGCTCTTGATACGATTGGCAATTATTGTCGTTGCTTTGGCTGCGCTCTTTGTCGCCTACGACTGGCTGATCGGCTCGAAAATCGTCTCGACCGACAACGCCTATGTCCAGGGTTCCAACGCAATGGTGACCCCGCTTACCAGCGGCAAGATCGTCGCCGTCCCCGTCACCGAAACCCAGATGGTGAAGAAGGGGCAACTTCTCTTCCAAATCGATGATACCGATCAGAAAATTGCCGTAGCCAAGGCCGAAGCAGACCTTGCCGCCGCCCGCCGCCAGTATCGCGCGGTCGCCGCGCAAGGCAGCGCTCAGGCAGATCAGGCCGCAGCTCAGGCAGCCGGTGTGGCGCAGGCTCAGGCGCAGCTCTCCGCTGCTCAGGCCGATCTGGCGAAGGCGCAAACCGACTATAACCGTCGGAAATCGTTGCAAGGAACGGGCGCCATCTCGGCAGACGAACTGACCGCTACGACCACCGCACTGCAAGCAGCCCGTGCCCGCGTCGCTCAACTTTCCGCCGCCGTCACGCAGCAGCAGAGCCAGTTGCGGAGCGCCGCCAGCAACCGTCAGGCGACACTTGCCCCGATCAGCGGCACCACTATCGAAGGCAGCCCCGCTGTCCAGCAGGCAAAGGCCGCTCTGGATGCCGCGAAGCTGGACCTCGAACGAACCAAAGTGCGCGCGCCCGTCGATGGCGTCGTGTCGCAAGTGACAGCGCGCGTCGGCCAGATGATCCAGCGCGGGAGCACAGCGATGGTCGTGGTCCCGGTCGGCAGCCTCTATGTCGATGCCAACTTCAAGGAAACCCAACTGGGCAAAGTGCGCCCCGGACAGACGGTGGAGCTGACTTCCGACTTTTACGGCAGCGACGTTGTTTTTCATGGCAAAGTTGTTGGCTTCGCGGGCGGCACCGGCGCGGCATTCGCGCCCATTCCGGCTCAGAACGCCACCGGCAACTGGATCAAGGTGGTCCAGCGTTTGCCGGTCCGTATCGAACTCGACCCCAAGGAGCTGGCGGCTCACCCGCTCCGTGTCGGTCTGTCGATGGAAGCTGAGATCGACGTTTCGGGTAACGACTGATGGCCACGCAGCCTGCCGCCCCGCGATCGACCGAGCCACCGCCACTGGCGGGCGGTCGGCTCGTGCTCGCCGCCGTTATGCTGGCGCTGGCGAACTTCATTATCGTGCTGGATATGACCGTCGCCAACGTCTCGATCCCGCATATCGCAGGTGGGCTGGGCGTATCGGCCAGTCAGGGCACATGGGTCGTCACCACTTATTCGGTGGCGGAGGCGATCTGCGTTCCGCTGACCGGCTTTTTCGTCAAGCGGTTCGGTACGTTAAAGGCCATTCTCGGTTCACTGATCGGGTTTGGCGTGTTCTCCACCCTGTGCGGGATGGCGCCGTCGCTTAACTCGCTGATTTTGTTCCGTCTGGGGCAGGGGTTTGCAGGCGGCCCGCTGATGCCGCTCACGCAGACAATGTTGCTCACGGTATTCCCGCGCGACAAGCAGCCCGCCGCGATGGCGATCTGGGCGATCACCACTATCGTCGCACCGATTGTTGGGCCGATTCTAGGCGGATGGATCAGCGACACGACCACCTGGCGGTGGATCTTTTTCATCAATATTCCCGTGGTGTTCGTCTGTTTTGCCGGGATCGTCGCAATCCTGCGCCCCTATGACAGCGGGCGCGAGGAAAGCGTTTCAATCGACAAGATCGGGCTGGCGATGCTGGTCGTCTGGGTTGGCGCGCTGCAACTGTTTCTGGATAAAGGGCAGGAACTCGACTGGTTCGGCTCCTCCTTCATCGTGGGTTGCGCGATTGTCGCGGCGATCGGTTGTGTGGCGTTCGTGATCTGGGAACTGGGCGAACGCGAACCAATCGTGGACATTTCCGTGTTCCGCCACCGGGGTTTCACCGCCAGCGTGTTCACGATGGCATTCGGTTTCGGCACATTCTTCGCCACAGTGGTTATCATTCCCCAGTGGCTGCAGCAGTCGATGGGCTACACCGCGACACAGGCGGGCATCGTTACCGGCGTTAACGGGGTGTTCGCTGTGCTGACAGCACCGTTCATCCCCCGACTGATGAACAAGTTCGACCCCCGCATACTGGTGTTCTTCGGGCTAAGCTGGCTTGGCGCGATGAGCGTGCTGCGGATGTTCTGGACGAGCGATTCTACCTTCTGGGAAATCATGTTGCCCCAATTGATACAGGGCATGGGAATGACGGCATTCTTCGTCCCTATCACCGTGATCAGTCTGGGCGCTGTCGAACCGCGGGAAACGGCGTCTGCAGCGGGGATACTGTCTTTTGCCCGGTCCCTGGCCGCGGCGGTCGGGACTTCGATCTACACGACGCAATGGGCCAATCTGACCCGAATGGACCAGACCGCGCTGGTCGGCACCCTCAACGATCCCGACAGCGTGATCCGCAAGCTCGAAGGTATGGGACTGCCTCCGTCCTCCGCAATTGCGGCTTTCGGGCAGCAGGTGCAGCAACAGGCCATTGTTCTGGCGACAGAGCACATTTTCGCTCTCACATCGGTATTCTTCGTGATAGCCGCCGCAACGATCTGGCTGGCCCCTCGCCCGCCCAAGGATGTCGATACGAGCGCCGCTCACTAAGATTGAGCCGGAGCGGAATCCGACCCGCAAATCAGCATTGGGCAAAATCCCCCCGAACCTTGACCGGTTCGGGGGCATAGTCCTGCATGCATATCAGGCTGAAGGCCCGCCCACTCGCGCCAACGCTCTTTCGAAGACGCAACTGAACCCCATGCAAATCAGCATAAACAAGAACTTATAATAATGTAGTTGCCAAACGATCTACAAAATATAGTAATAATTTATAATAATAAACGCAATTTTTACTTATTAACGAAGACCAGCAAATTATCCATCTTGCACATCATTCATCGCACCCAATGACATCGTATATTTTTGGTTTTCATTCGGCATCATGCACACTCTCCCAGACCTGACCTGCGGATTGGGCATCGGCAGAAGGCAGCATCGGTCGGCAACCACAACGCCAAACAGCCCACCGTTAGCCCATCATCTGGCCGTTAACGCTTGATATTGCCCACGATGCCGCCCGGCACACTCAGCCGTAATCAGCGGCTACTCAAACGTGCATTCGATCTATGCGTTGCACTGACAGGGATCGTGCTGCTGGCGCCCGTCATGATGTTGACCGTTTTGGCGATCCGACTTGAAGATGGTCATCCGGCGCTGTTTGTCCAAACCCGCGTCGGGCGGGGCAACCGATTATTCCCTATGTACAAATTCCGCTCCATGCAGCCGGAACGGTGCGACGATCTCGGCAGACGATCGACGGCGCATAATGATGAGCGCCTGACCCGTGTGGGGCGGTTCATCCGCCTCACCAGCATCGACGAATTGCCTCAACTGTTCAACGTGTTGCGCGGGGAAATGAGCATCGTCGGGCCGCGCCCTCACGCTCTCGGCTCACGCGCAGGCACACGGCTGTTCTGGGAAATCGACCGCCAGTACTGGCATCGGCACGCGTTGAAGCCGGGAATGACCGGCCTTGCACAGGTGCGCGGATTGCGCGGCCCGACCGAACGCGAAGAAGACCTGACCCGCCGCCTCGCATCCGATCTCGAATACGCGCGCGGATGGAGCATGTGGGTCGATCTGTGGATCGTCATTCGCACGGTCCGCGTACTGATCCATCCGCGCGCCTTCTGATGCGGCACATATGACCGGGTCATCAGATGCTATCCAACCAACACTGCGGCAGATTGCTGTGCCCGCGATAGTGGTTTGCTTCCTTCTGCTTGGCGGGAAAGATGCGCGATTTCTGGGATGGCAATTGCCGCTGCTGCAACTGATGGCAGCGGTCGCTTTCGGCCTGATATTCCTGCCTCCCCGGCATGGTGTACTGGCGGGCGTTGGGGGCGCTGCCATCGCGCCGGCTTTGATCGTGCTGCAACTGCTTCCGCTGCCACCCGGCCTGCTCGCGCAATCCCAACCGGCGCTGATCAGCGAAATCCGCGATTATACCGGGCACAATGGCTGGTCGGCGTCGACCATCGATTTATACGCGACGTTCGGGTTTCTCGCTTTCACATTATTGGGCGCGACCCTCTACGTCATTTTCCGCAATGCCGCCCGGGCGGTTGTTATCCGTTGCCTGTACGCAACCGTAATCGTCGCTCTAGCGAGCCTGCCCATCGCGGCGATCCAAGTGTCGAGCGGTGGGGGCGCTTTCGATTTCTGGGACAGTCCGCATGTTCTGAACGGCGCGGGATTATTCGCCAACCGCAATCATCAGGCGCTGTTTCTTGGCCTTGCAGGCACAACTGTCTGGTGGCTGGCGGGGCTTAGGGGCGCGCGTTCCAGCTGGGCACCCGACAAGACCCGCAGCATCGCGTTGCTCTGCTCGCTCGCGCTCTTGCTGGGCGCTGTCGGGACAGCATCGCGCGCAGGCATAGTCTTGGCGCTAGGCTCCACAATTATCGCCATAGTGCTGTTTCAGGGGCTATCGCGCCGAATGGGGATTGCAGTCATATCGATCGCGCTGGGTGCCTTTGCATCTGGTCTGGCTACGCTTGCCATCTTCAACCCCACCATCGCCGGTGCCTTAAACCGGTTTGAGGCGATCGATGCCGACGCACGCTGGCAGTTGTGGGCTACAAGCTGGGTTGCAGCGAAAGAGTTTTTCCCACTCGGCTCCGGCTACGGCACGTTCATCCCGGTCTATGCGATGGTTGAGCCGATCAATCAGCTCACACCGGCATATGCCAACCATGCCCACAACGAATATCTCGAACTGTTTCTGGAAGGCAGCTTGCTTTTCGTTATCGGGTTCGTGCTTTTTCTGGCGGTATTCGCAAAGCGGCTGACTGCGATCTTCCGGCGGCAAGATAGCCCGCCCTCGCTGGCGCAGCTGGGCGGGCTCTGGACTATCGCATTCCTGCTGCACTCACTCGTCGACTACCCCGTAAGGACGCCGTCGCTGCTGGCGTTATTCGCGATGGGTCTGGCGATGACATTTGCCGAGCGCGGCGAGCAGGCGGCGCATGGCTCCCCACCCCATCCAAGGACAGAAAATCGATGAAGACGATGCTTCGCCTCGCTTTGCCCGGCATGGCTATACTGGCAGGTTGCGCGCCCACGCCGTCGCTCGATAGCACACCGGCGCGACTGGCCTCCCCCAGCGCGTTTCCCAGCGCTCAACACGCCATTTATCGCGTCGGACCGGCGGATATTTTGCAGATCAATGTGTTTGGCGAACCGGACTTGTCGTTCGAAGCGATATCGGTCGATGCGACCGGGGCCATTCCTTTCCCGCTGATCGGTAACGTGGTAGTTTCCGGCCTGACTGGAGAGGAAATTGCCAGCCATATCGCCGGCCGGCTTGGGCAACGATACATCGTCGATCCGCAAGTTACTGTGTTCATCGCCAGATCGGCTGCTCAGCGGCTGACAGTCGAAGGGGACGTAGTGAAGCCGGGAGTGTTCGATATGCAGGGCGACACTTCGCTGATTCAGGCGATGGCGATGGCTCAGGGGCCGACCCGCACGGCCAAACTGAACGAAATCATCGTGTTTCGGGAAGTGGGGGAGGAACTGTATGTGGCCCGCTTCGATCTGGCGAAAGTCCGCAAGGGCATCGAACCGAACATCCCGCTGGAGGGCGGAGACATCGTGGTGGTCGGATACTCTCAGGTCAAAGGCGCCCTGCGCGATGTCCTGCAGGCATCGCCTCTGCTGACCGCGCTGTTCGTCCGTGCGCTCTGATCACGCAGCCGAATCCGGGCTTATGTCTGCTGCAAACCACGCCACCGCCATCGCCCCCTCTCGTGCGGAGCACCCCCCCGGCCGTCCTGCATATCCGCTGGAACAACCCATCGCGTTCGATTCCGGCGCAATCTGGTCGGCCATTTATCGTGCCCGTTATTGGATCTGCGGGATAATTGCTGCGACTATTCTGTGCGGCGCCATCGCCCTGATGCTCGCCACGCCGATTTACGCCGCTTCCGCCTCTGTGCAGATCGATCAGGCGCCTGTTAAAATCGTCGGCACAGAGGAAGCGGACGCATCCGCTGCGATTCAGGATGCCGACCGTTTTCTACAAACCCAGATAGAGATCCTGAAAAGCCGTTCACTGGCGGAAATCGTCGCAAAAGATCTGCACCTGCTGACGAGCGACAATTTCCTGAACAGTATGGGCATCGCCCCAGACTATGATGGCTTGTCGGGCAACGAGCGGCGGCAGAAGCGGGAGGGGGCCGTTGTGGACGCACTGACCGCCCATCTTTCGACGAACCTGCCTCTCGACAGCCGGATCGTCACCGTCACTTTCGAAAGCCCGGATGCAGAATTGTCCGCGCGGATTGCAAACAGTTACGTGGACAATTTCGTCCTGAATAACCTGCAGCGCCGTCGCGATACATTGAACTACGCCCGTCGGTTCCTCGCCAGCCAGCTGGCGGAGGCGCGCAGCCGACTGGCACAGAGTGAAATGGACGCCACCCGCTATGCCGAAAAGGCACGCATCGTCGGAACTGCCAATGACGAGCAGCAAGTGGGGAGCGCCGCGCAAACCCTGACAGGTCAATCGCTCCAACAGCTCAACAGCGATCTCAACACAGCAGCTGCGCGTCGCATCGCTGCAGCCCGACAATGGGCGGCCATTGTCGATCTGCCGGCCCTCAGCATACCGCAAGTCAACCAGAACGAAGCCGTCCAGCGATTGTCCGAACAACTCAGCAGTAAACGGGCCGCTCTGGCGGCAGAGCGTGCGCGGCATCTGCCCGATCATCCCGGCGTGAGGCAACTGCAGTCCGAAATCAGTGCCCTGTCGGACCAGTTGGCTCTGCACGCCCGCAATATCCGGCAGGGGCTGCGTGCGCCATACGACAGCGCGCTCGGCACAGAGCGAGAACTCAGGGATCGCCTGACTTCGCTCAAGAAAGAACAATTGCGCGAACAACGCGCTGCGATTCAACTGGGCATTCTTGAACGGCAGAACCAGACAAACCGCACCCAATACGAAACCCTTCTGGCTCGATATACCGAACTGACAGCACAATCCGGGGTGCAAACCAATAACCTGTCACTGGTCGACCGCGCACGTGTGCCCGATCGCCCGGTGAAACCGAACGGCTCGCTCGTTCTCGCGCTTGCAGGCATGATCGGACTGGGGTCCGCCACGCTGTTTGTATTTTTCCGAGAACACATCTTTGGTCGCCTCCGCACCCCCGATGATGTCGAACGCCGCCTTCGCCTGTCGCTGTACGGGGTCACTCCCGATGTGAGCGACCAACCGGCCTGCGATGCCCTGCACGATCCGGGAAGCGAATTGTCGGAAGCATACGCGGCCATTCGCGCGTCGCTCAACATTTCATCGATCGGGGGCCTGCCGCACAGCCTGGCATTTACCAGCGCGACCGAAGGCGAGGGTAAATCTGTATCCTGCTTCGCGCTGGCCACCGCTTACGCCCGCCTCGGCAAGAAAGTTCTGGTCATCGATGCCGATCTTCGCAAACCGTGCCAGCACATCTTGTTCGGGATGGATAACGATGTCGGATTATCGGCTGTCCTTGCGCGCGCCGCAAACCTGGCCGACGTCGTCCGCCATGATGCCAGACGGCAGCTCGATGTGATGCCATCCGGCGCCTGTCCACCAAACCCGGCGGAACTGTTGGCGGGGGACAATCTCGCCCCTCTCATCGCACAGCTTTCAGAGCAATACGATGGAATCTTCATCGATTGCCCGCCCATTCTCGGCTTTGCCGATGCGATCGAACTGGCCAGCGTGTCGGAACAGACCGTGCTGGTGGTTCGGTCTGGCGCAAACAGAGTTCATTCCGCTCGTCAGGCATTCCGTCGCCTCAGCGATATACAGGGACGCATCGGCGGTGTGATACTCAGCCGGTTCGATGCCCGAAAATCGGGATACGGCGCGCAGTATGGCCAGAACCTCAGATATGGCTGAACGCAAACGTTCGGGCCGAGCCTGTTGCGCGATAATTGCGTCGGCAGTTTTGATAGCCAGCTTTGCCGCTTGCGATGTTGTTGCCCGATCGGGGCGCAATCTGCCCAGCGATTTCAGGACTTCTCTGTTGTCGCAGGATACCCGGCCCAATCTGGCCGACGCAGCTGCAACCGCAGCTCTCCGCCACCTCTCATCTGCTCCGTTAGCGAGTGAGCACCTGAATGCGATTTTGGTAGCGCGGGCCAGCGATTTATCCGGTGACGATCGAGGGTGGACGCTGCTCGGCCGGATGGGTTACCGCCATTCCGATGCACAGGTGAACCTGATGATCCGCGCGGCAGCGGCGGCCAATGTAGCGGAGGTGGCACGACATGCCAACGCACTGATGCGAAGGGATAAATTCGCATCTCAGGCAACAAGTCACCTGCTGGTTCTGGAGCAAAGCGCCGAGGGGAAGCGCGCTATCGTGGCAACAATAGCCGACAGTTCGCCGTGGGCCACGCGCTACCTTTCGGACCTGTCCCATGTGTCCGGCACGGATGCGTTGGAGCACAGGGTTGGCTTGTTGCAGCAACTGGATCATTCTGACCTGGTCCCTGCACCTGCCCTGGCCGCCACTATGCGGAAAGCTGTCGATTATCAGGCCCCTGCCGCACTCGATGCACTGTCTCGCATTGCTAAGCGGGATCGCGGAAAGCTCAGCCTCAACGCCCGGTCGCCGGCGGATTTTGTACCGGATTCCAGCGGGCTGCAATTGGCGATAGCGTGGCATTTTCCACAAACGCGCCACCTGCAATCCCGCCCCGCCCATTCTCCGTTCACTGGCGCGCAGGTGGAATGGGACGGAAGCTCATCCGCCACAATCGCCCAGCGCGCAATCCTTGTGCCGAGGGAGGAGCAGGGCCGTTCATTCGGGTTTGCACTGGAAGCAGCAGGCCTGACCGATCTGAACAAGCTGTCGCTATGGCAAATCTGCCCGGATGCGGTTGTGCCCGCAGAACGCCGAATTCGGGAAAACATCGCGATATTTCAGATGGCTAAACCAGCATGTGCAATTCCCCGGATCGCAATCCGCATTACGCCTGTAGTTGCACAGGGCAGCGAGAGCTTTGTTCTGCGGATCGTGCCTTACGGTGGCGATGGCTCTGCGCCCAACGCCCATCGCACCCGCAGTGGCGGGCCGCATTGACTGCAGAAAATTGCGAATGATCTGAAAGAGATGGTGCCCCATAGAGGACAAAGATGGGCACTCAGATCATTGGAGAATTTCTGCCGATTTGCCGTAGTCACTTCCGCTTTGCGCCCTAATACCGGTCGTTTGCCCTCCTTCAACAATTTCCCGAAAGCGGACATCGTATCGCTTCTCACCGTGCGGCAGCAATAGGGATGAAGCCGTCATGCGCGAACGCCACGGCGAACGGCAGCTATCGACAGGAGTGGTTGTTCAGCGGCTGCAAGCTGCACGTCGAGCCTGCGCCAGTTCCCGACGAGAGCGAAGCGCTCGGCACAATTATGATTCCGGCGGACACCCCGCTCAGCTGAAATCGTACCCCGGGAATTAGCGTGCCGCCAACAGTACACGGATGAGCTCTTAAACGTCGGCCTCATCAACGTCGATGCCATCATCGTCGCTTTGGAGGGTGAGCACATGCTGGTTTGCGGAAACGACGCACCTGCCCAATTCGACGTGATTGACGACGCTGCGGCATGTTGGGCGATCGAGCACGGCGGGCCAACCGGCCGCGATACTGGTACGCTCGGCGCCTCGGTCTGCTGTGCTATCCGCTTCGCACCGGGTCTGGGCTTGCGGATCGCGCGGAGCTTCACCGAAGAGATCGGCGGGTTTATTGCGGCAGTTAGCCCGGTATCGCCAAGGTGACGCTGCGCCGCTATTCAGTCCCAATGGATTCGGACGAACAATTCACGGTCGTGGATCACGCGATCGATACGCTGCGTGAAGCAATCCGATCGGGACAATTCGAGCCGGGCTCAAGGTTGGTAATCGCCGATATCGGCAAGAGGCTGTCGATCAGCAGCGGGGCCGTGCGAGAAGCGATCCGCCGTCTGACCGGTGAGGGACTGGTGGAGATCGTCCCGCACCGCGGTGCTTCGGTACGCAAGGTCACCGGGACCGATGTCGCCGAGATTTTTGAACTGCGCGAAGCGATCGAAGGCCTTGCGGCGCGGCTCGCGGCGCGACGGATGGACGCTGACGGCAGGGCGCGTTTGCGGGCCATTCTCGCCGATCTCGATCGGCATGATGTCGATGACGACGCCGAAAACTATTTGATCGCCAACCAGGCATTCCATCAGTTGATCTATTCCATCGCCGCGAATGATCGGGTCCGCACACTGGCGATGCAATTGATCCTGCCACTGTACCAGCTGAGGTTACCGCACCGGATGGCGGGGGACGCTCGCGAGGTCGCGCATCTTGAACACCACGCCATCGCCGCGACGCTGATGGTGGGGGACGAGGATGCCGCCGCCGCCGCGATGATGCGGCACATCCGCAGTTCGGGCGCGAACCTGCGCGCAGCCGTCGAACTGCTCGAAGCCCCCAGAAAGCGGCGGCGAGCGCCACGGAGCGCGCCTAGGCAGGAAGATACGCCGTCCCCGCCAAAAGACGACGCGCAGTCCGACTGAAGCCCACCGACGTGAAGGTGATTCCGCCTGTGCTATCGGATTTGGCGACAACGGTGACGGGCATGCTCCCTAGTGGATGACCGGCGCGCAACCGTTTGGGATCGGCGATCCGTGCAGCCTGCGCCACTGTCGATCCCGGGATGCGCGACGCCGCGGCCACGCTTACCGACGATGTGCCGGCCAGGCTTTCATGCATCCGCCCCATGAACAGCAGGCGCACGCACAGGTCGATGTCGTCCGCAGTGACGATAGCTCCATCAGACGTGGTGTATCGCTGCGGCGGCGACACGATGCCCAGCATAGGCAGCCCCAGGTCGACGTCCTGCCAGCGGGCGATCATGCCCCCCGCCACGGCCACCTTGCCGCGAATTTCGTGCACCGTCGCGAGCAGGGCAGGGTCGCCATCGATCTGCGCGGCCAGTTCTATGCCCTCCATCCCCAAGTCTTCGGCAGGAACCCAGACGCAGGGATTGCCCATGTCGCACAGCGTAAAGCGGATGCGGCGCCCATCCTCGAGCGTCAGCACGTTCTCAGCCGCGCCGGTGGGGAGCAGGCGCCCCGTCTTGGCACCGGTGGTAGCGGTATAGTCCAGGACGATCTCCGCCCCCGTACCGGGGACGCCGGGGATGGTGAAATCGCCGGTCACGCGCGCGCGTCCATCGGCAACTGGTACGATTGCGGTCAGGATCTTGTCGGTGTTGACGTTGTAAATCCGCACCTGCGTTGTCGGCCCGGTCCCCGGGACCAGCCCTTCGTCGATGGCGAACGGACCGACTCCGGACGAAATATTCCCGCAATTTCCGCTGTAGCTGATGGACGCGCTGTCGATATCGACCTGCGCGAACAGATAATCCACATCGGCGTCGTCGCGTGCAGAGGGGCTGATGATCGCGATCTTGGAGGTGATCGGGCGCGATCCGCCCAGCCCGTCGATCTGGATAAGATCGGGACTGCCCATCAGCCGGATCAGCATCGCGTCGCGCTCCGGGCCCGGTGGCGGCAGATCGCGGGCGTGGAGGAACGGCCCCTTGCTGGTCCCAGCGCGCATCAGCACGCACGGCAGGGTGATCTGATCGGCCATCAGGCGGGTTCCTCGTCGACAATGTGTTGACGTACCGCGGCACCAAACGGTTTCAACCCTGCTGCAAACGCGAGTGCTGCGGCGACCGTGGCGATCGCACAGGTCATCGCCAACCCATCCGATAAGGCGTGCGACGATGTGAACACGTGCGTCGACAGCAGCGCGATCGCGGGCGGACCCAGCCCGGATCCGATCAGCGAGGCGATCAGAAGATAGGTGCCGAGCATCCGGCCGCGAAACTGGTTGGGTGTGATCTGCTGGATCGCCGCCGCGCCTGTGCCGATCCCGGCGGCCGCGATCGCGGTCATCACCCCATAGCCGAGGATGAACGCCCCCGCGCTTTGAACCACGCCGATCAGTGCCGCTGCCGGAAGCCCGATCAGTGCGCCAGTCAAGCCGATGCGGAACAGGCCGTTGCGTGCGCCGCGCGCCCACATCCGGTCCGCCGTCCAGGTCGCGCACCAGATCGCGCCGATCCCCGCGATGGTGCCGACAAGGCCCAGCGCCAGCCCGGTGCTGGGCGCCGACCAGTGATATTGTCTGATCAGCACGCTCGGCGCCCAGGCGTTCAAGCTATACCCGATCAGGATCAGCGCGCTGTAGCCCAGAAAGTGGCAGGTCAGTGCGCCCGCGCGGCTTTTGACGAAGGGCAGGATCGTCTCTGCGGCGACATCTGCCACCGGCGACACTTCGTGGCGGGCGGGCTCGGGCAACAGTGCCAGCACCGCCGCGACCAGCACGCCCGGCGCGCCCACGAGGATCAGCACCATCTGCCACGGCAGACGTCCCGGAATGACAGCCTGCATCGCGCCCGACGAGACCAGACCGACCAGCAATCCGCCGAACACTAGTGCCAGCCCCGTTCCGACATAGATCGACATCGCAAACGCGCCCATCGCGCGCGTCCGCCGCTCGGGGGGAAAGCTGTCTGCGATGATCGAGTTGGCGGCGGGGACAAGAACCGCTTCACCGACGCCTACGCCGACTCGCGAGACGAGCAGCATGGGGAAACTTGCGGCGAATCCGCCCAAGACAGTCATCAGGCTCCACAGCGCGATCCCTCCCGCGGCCAGCCGCGTGCGGCGAAAGCGGTCGACCGCCCAGCCGAGCGGAATGCCCATCACGCCATAGAACAGAGCGAAGACCGGCCCAATCAGGATGCTGATCTGTACATCGTCGATGTCCAGGCTGGCCCGGATCGGATCGATCAGAAGCGACAGGATTTGGCGATCGATGAACGAGAAGATGTTGGCCACCGCCAGCACCGTGACCATTGCCACAGCGACGCCGCGGGACGGATAGATGGAAATTGCGCGTTTGGCCGTGGTTACCGGCTCAATCCTGGTCGTCATCGCCCCCTCCTTTTTGGCTCGCCGATCGACGACGGCGATGTTCAGCCAAGTAACCCCATTCTGCCGATCATACAAGCATCGGAGCTTTAAAATGCTATCTGAGCGCATTTTATGGGTAGATCATCTTATAATCCTTCACTAACAGGCGGTCGGAGAATGGTCCGGTAGCGACCACACCCAGGGAGAAGGAGACGACATGACAACCCGACACCGCACGATCCTGCTGGCTTCGGCCGCCGTAGCAACCGCCATGACACCGGGCATGGTCGCGGCGCAGACAACTCCGTCGTCCGACGTGCCTGCCACCTCCGCCGCCGGGATGGCTGAGCCGGGCGAGGTGAGCGCCGAACCGGACGTTGAAGCGGGCAGGGAGATCGTTGTTACCGCTCGGCGTGTGAACGAATCGCTGCAACGCACCCCGATCGCGATCACTGCGCTCGGCGCCGATCAACTGCGCGATCGGCAGGTGGCGAGTGTCGCCGATCTGTCGAGCGTCGTACCCAGCCTGCACGTCACTGGCGGATCGGCGGGTAGCGCCAGCAATGCGCAATTCTTCATCCGCGGCGTCGGCCAGAGCGACTTCCTGCCCACCGCCGATCCGGCGGTCGGTGTCTATATCGACGGCGTCTATATCGCGCGCACGACGGGCAATCTGTTCGACCTCGCCGATGTCGCGCAGATCGAAGTGCTGCGCGGACCCCAGGGCACCTTGTTCGGCAAGAACACCAGCGGCGGCGCGATCAGCGTAACGACCAAGCGCCCGACAAATGACTTTTCCGCGGTGGTCGAGGGCACGCTCGGCAATTACTGGCGGCGCGACATCAAGGGGGCGGTGTCCGGTGCGTTGATCCGCGACCAGCTCGGCGCATCGCTGACCGCTGTCAGTCGCAACGAAGATGGCTGGGGCTACAACCGCTATCTCGATCGCCACGTCGGCAATATCAACATGCAGTCGGTGCGCGGCTCGCTGAACTATTTCGGATCGAGCGCCTTCGATTACTACCTCACCGCGGACTATACCCGGCGGCGCGAACGCAGCCGTCCGTTCGCCATCGTCGGCATCTATCCTTCGGGGACGCGCGATCTCTACCAGAGGCGCGTCGTCGACAGCCAGTATCCGGGTCTTAGCTACACCTCGGCGCTGATGGCGGATGACCCGCACGAGGTTTACACGGGCGGGCCCGACGCCAACGATCTCGATGTCGGCGGCGTCAGCGGCATCGGCACGTGGAAGGTGTCGCCCGACTTCTCGATCAAGTCGATCACCGCATTCCGCGCGCAGCGCGCTCTGACCCAGGTCGACTATGACGGCTCCCCACTGCCGATTGCGGATTACGAGCGGGAAATCCACCAGAGCCAGGTCAGCCAGGAACTGCAGTTCAACCTGTCGGCGTTTGACGGGCGGCTGAATCTGGTCGGCGGCGGCTTCTTTCAGCACGAATGGGCGACAATCGACAATTACCAGCCGACGCTGAAGGGATTGTACGACGTGCTCGTTGTCTCGAATCCGGCGCAGAAACCGTTCGGCATTCGCGCGCACGTCCGTCAGACCAACGACAGCTACGCCGGCTATGCCAATGCCACCTTCGAGATCACCGACCGGCTCGGTGTCACCGCGGGCATCCGGTACAGCAGCGAAACCAAGGATTTCAGCCAGGTCGCCGATTATCTCGAGGCCAGCCGATCGATCTTCGTCACCGCCACGGGCGGTACGCTGCCGGCCGGGACCAAGCTGCAGACGCAGCGCACGTTCAACAGCACGACGCCCACTGCGGGCATTCAGTTTCAGGCGGCGCGCAACGCCTTCTTCTATTTCACCTATGCCAAGGGGTTCAAGAGCGGCGGCTTCGACGCCCGCCCGCTGGCCGGGCTGGTCGCACCAAGCGCGTTCGAGCCCGAAACCGTCACCAGCTATGAAGCGGGCGGCAAATTCGACCTGTTCGACCGCAAGCTGCGGCTGAACCTCGCTGCCTATTCGATGAGCTATAACGATCTTCAAGTCACGGCGGTACAGAGCCAGCCGAGCGGGGTTTCGGTAAACATTACACGCAACGCCGGCCGCGCTCGGATCCGCGGCGTTGAGCTCGAAACCGTTTTCGAACCGACCCCCGGGCTGCAGGTTCAGGGCAATGCCAGCTATACCGATGCGCGGTTGCGTGAGATCGCGAGCGGAGTGCCGTTCACGATCGACGACAAGCTCGTGAATACGCCAGAATGGATCGTCAACCTGGGGGTTCAGTACAAGGCGGAGATGAGTGACGGGTCCACGCTGACCCCGCGGATCGACTATGCCTATTCCTCGTCGGTCTACAACGAGTTGCCCAACACTTATGGGTTGAATGCTGCGGGCACCGCGCCAGTCGCGAACGGGCCGTTAGACCTGCCGACCAAACAGCCACCCTATTCGCTGGTCAATGCACGACTCGCCTGGTCCAGCGACGCAGCAGATACGTGGACGGTTGCGTTGTTCGCCACCAATCTGTTCGACAAGCGCTACAAGACCTATGGCTTTTCGTCGCTCGGCGTGGGCTATTCACTCGCCTATTACGGCGCGCCGCGCGAGTTCGGCCTGACCGTGACGCGCCGCTTTCAATGATGTCCGACGGCCCACGTCCGATCGTGATCGCGGTTCACGGCCTCGCCTGTGCGCGCGACGACTGGACGCCGCTGGCGGACAGGTTGGGCAATCGTGCAGGCGTAGTGCCGCTCGCGTTGCCCGGGCACGAAGGGCAGCCAGCGGACCCGGATTGCCAGACGATCCCTGCCTTGGCGGATTTCGTCAACACAAGGCGCGATCAGGTGCGACGGGGGCCGCAGGTGCTGGTCGGGCACAGTATGGGCGCGCGGATCGTGCTGGAGGCGGCGGCGCGTCGTCCCGACGGTCTTGCGGGCGTAGTGATGATCGACAACAGCCTGCAAGCGGCCGGCGATCCGGACGATGCTGTCGCGGCCCGCCGTAGTCTCACCGATTCCGAGCGCGCCCGCCGCAGCGATGCGCTGTTCGGCGGCATGTTCTGCGGCCGGCCCATGCCGGATCTGCAACGCCGCGTCATGGCCGACCTCGCCGCCATGAGCCCGGTCGCGCTCGCCGCGTTCGGTGAGGCGATTGTCCGCTGGGACGCAGCATCCGCAGCGGAGCGGCTACGCACGCTGCGGGTGCCGATGCTGGTCCTTCAGGCCACCACCGCCGAAGCCGGACCGGCGCGCCGACCGATCGGCCCGGACGAGGACACGCAGTGGACGCGACTGGTGCGGGCGCAGGCCGGTACCCGGGCGGCGATCGTCAACCTGCCCGGCCTCGGCCATTTCCCGCATGCCGAGGCGCCCGATCGCGTCGCACGCGAACTCTCGGCCTTCCTCCTTCGTGCCCTTCCCGAAACTGTAGCCCCTTGAAAGGTCCATTGATGTCTGCCGCCAAAACCCTCCGTGCCCTGCTTGCTCGGTCCGACATGCTGGTCGCGCCCGGCGGCTATGACGGCATGACCGCGCGCCTGATCGAACAGGCGGGATTCTCGGCGATATACATGACCGGTGCCGGCACCGCCGCCGCGCACGGCTTCCCCGATTACGGTCTGCTGACCGGCAGCGAGATGGCCGACAATGCCGCGTACATGGCAGCGGCGACCAGTCTGCCGATCATCGCCGACGCCGACACCGGCTATGGCAACGAACTCAACGTGACGCGCACCGTCCGCGATTTCGAGCGCGCGGGCGTCGCGGCCATCCATATCGAAGATCAGGTCGCGCCGAAGAAGTGCGGCCATCTCGACGACAAGCAGATCATTCCCTCCGACATGTTCGTCGGCAAGATTGCCGCAGCAGTCGCGGCGAAGCGCGACCCCGACTTCATGATTATCGGGCGGACCGACGCGCGTGCAGTGGCCGGCTTCGACGAAGCGGTCGCGCGCGCGAATGCCGCGCTTGAGGCGGGCGCGGACATGATCTTCCTCGAAGCAACGCAGACGATCGAGGAGATGGCGGCGGTCCCGGCGCGCGTGAACGGCCCGTGCCTGCTGAACGTCGTGCCGGGCGGCAAGACGCCGTCGGTCACCTACGACGAGGCGGAGGCGATGGGCTATCGCCTAGCCATCTGCCCCGGCGTGCTGTTGCGCGCCGTGGTCCCCGCGATCGATGAGGCGCTGGCGGCGCTGAAGCGCGACCGACTGCAGATGGCCAATCCCGATGGCGATGTGCCTGTGGCGGAAAGCTTCCGCCGCTTCGGAGCGGGCGAATGGGACGTGCTGCGTCGCACCTATGCGGAGGGATGAGATGACCGCGCCGCGCACGATGCTCGACAAGATCTGGGACGCGCATGTCGTGCGCGACCTGGGCGACGATTGGGTGCTGTTGCAGATCGACCGCCACGTGCTGCACGACCTGTCGGGGCCGCCTGCGCTCGACGGCGTGCGTCGACGCGGGCTGCGCGTGCGTAACCCCGACCTGGTCTTCGCCACCCCCGATCATATCGTGTCGAGCGCGCCGGGTCGCACCGGCCATAGCTTCGCCCCCGGTGGGGAGCTGTACGATAACCTGAAGGCCTGGGCGCGCGAGGCAGGGGTCCATTATTTCGATCTGGGTGAGGAGGGGCAAGGCATCGTCCATGTCATCGCGCCCGAACAGGGCATCGCGCTGCCCGGCGTCACGCTCATCTGCGGCGACAGCCATACCTGCACCAATGGCGGGCTCGGCGCGCTGGCGTTCGGCGTCGGAACGTCGCAGAGTTTGCATGCGCTCGCCACCGGAACGCTTCGCATGCAGCGACCCAAGCGGATGCGTATCCGCGTCGATGGCGACCTGCCCGTTGGCGTCACCCCGAAGGACGTGATTCTGCACCTGCTGTGCACGCTCGGTGCCTCGGCGGCGGTCGAACACAGCATCGAATTCGCCGGATCTGCGATTCGCGGTCTGTCGGTCGATGGCCGCCTGACGCTCTGCAACCTGTCGGTCGAAATGGGCGGACGGTCCGGCATGGTTGCGCCCGATGACACCGTCTTTGACTGGATCGCGGGACGGCGCTTCGCTCCTGCGGGTGCCGACTTCGACCGCGCGGTAAATGCCTGGCGAGCGCTCCACAGCGACGAGGAAGCCGTGTTCGACCGCGACATGGCTATCGCTGCGGAGGCGATCGCCCCGACCATCACTTGGGGTACCAGCCCCGATCACGCCATCGCGATCGACGGCGTGGTGCCCGATCCCGACACCGCCGCCGACGTCAATGTGCGCGACGCGATGCATGGCGCACTCGGCTACATGGGGCTAACCCCCGGCCAGCGGATCGTCGGAACACCGGTCGACTGGGTGTTCATTGGCTCGTGCACCAATTCGCGGATCAGCGACCTGCGCGACGCCGCCCGGATCGCTCGCGGGCACCGTGTGGCGCCCGGGGTGCAGGCATGGGTGGTTCCCGGATCGGTGGCGGTGAAGCGGCAGGCTGAAGACGAGGGTCTCGACCGCGTCTTCACCGACGCCGGCTTCCAATGGCGCGAGCCGGGATGCAGCATGTGCGTCGCCGCCAATGGCGAGCGTGTGCCGCCCGGTGCACGCTGCGTCTCGACCTCCAATCGCAACTTCGTCGGCCGTCAAGGCCCGCAGGCGCGCACCCACCTCGCCAGCCCCGCCACCGCCGCCGCCGCCGCGATTCGCGGTGCGATCACCGATGTGAGAAGCCTGTGAGCTTTGCCCCCGTCTCCACCATCACGGGCGTCGTCGCGCCGCTGCCGCTCGCCAACATAGACACCGACGTCATCATCCGTATCGAGCGACTGACGGTCGGGGATCCCGCCGAACTCGGTCGCTGGGCATTCGAATCCCTGCGCTACCTGCCCGACGGCTCCGAAAATCCGACGTTTCCCCTCAATCGGCCGGAGTGGCGGGACGCGCCGATCATGATTGCGGGTCGAAACTTCGGCTGCGGTTCGTCTCGCGAAGGTGCCGTGACAGCGATGCTCGCAATGGGGCTGCGCTGCGTTATCGCCGAGAGTTTCGGCGACATCTTCTACAACAATTGCTTCCAGAGCGGCTTGCTGCCGGTGCGCGTGACAGCGAGCGAAATCGACCAGATCATGGCGCTGGCCGAGCAGAGGGCGATAGCCCTGTCGGTCGACCTGCGATCGGGATCGGTTCGCCTGCCGGATGGGTCCACTATCCCGTTCGCGATCGACGGGCACCGTCGGGAGGCGATGCTCGCGGGCTTGGACGACGTAGCGCTCACCATGCGAGACATCGACGCAATCGCCGATTGGCAGCAAAGCGATAGCGTGGCCCGACCCTGGGTGTGGCAGATCGTCGATCAACACCAAGAGATGGCAGACGATGCCAAACACCCGTCGGGGGCCGATCGCGAACTCGATTCATAGGCACTCGGTCGCACCTTAAGACTGGACCGCCTTGCTCGCGATTGCTGCTCGAGGAGATGACTCGCGCGCGCATGGGATCACCAGCCCGAGCGATTGCAGATCGGTTCCGCGTCCGCAATGTGCGGAAGGCGGCTTTGCGCGTCCGCGACTCCGAAAGCGGCCCGGCAGCTACCGGCGCACTAGCCGTCGGTCTGGATCCCGAACCCCGGCCCCAAGCGTGCATTCTTCGCCATGAAACCCAGCGATCCTGAGTTCGCGCAGCGGCTGAGTGACAATCGCGAAGCGGTTGCGGCGATCACATCCCGCATCGATGTGCTGGAAAGCCAGCTTGCGCGGGGGGGTCTAGAAAGATCACTCCTGCCGTGTTGGAAAAGTTCTCGCAGCAACTTTCAGCGAAGCTACACGATGAAGACAGCACCCTGCGAAGCGCCTACCTGCGGATGCTGGTATCCGAGGTAAGAGTGTCGAAGGATCGCGTCACGATCACAGGCTCGAAGTCGGTGCTGGAGCGGGGACTGGCGAAGGGGCCCCCCCGCTTGGAGGGAAGTGTTCCCATCTTTGATCGGAAATGGTGCGGTCGAGAAGACTCGAACTTCCACGGGCTTTCGCCCACAACGACCTCAACGTTGCGCGTCTACCAATTCCGCCACGACCGCACATCATGAGAAATGGTGCCGTGAGAACGGCACCGGGTAGGCGGGCGCCTCTAGCAACAGGTATGCCGCCGCGCAAGCAGCCAAATTCATGGCTGTGCTTCTAGGCGATAAAAGGCGCTGCCACTTCAGGTGGAATACGCACGAGGCGGCCGGTTTCGCGGTCGAGCATGGCCCAGGTGCTGCGGGCGGCAACGATCCGTTTACCGGCAGAGTTGCGGAATTCGACACAGCGATCGAACTGCGCGCCATGCGGCGTGCCGGGAATAAACGTCTCTGCCGAAACGGTTTCTCCCTCCGCCACATTGCCGCGATAGTCGATTTCGTGCCGGGTGACGACCCAGATGTAGCGCGCGACATGTTCGGGAGAAGCGACAACATTCCAATGCTCTACCGCGATATCCTGCACCCAGGTAAGCCACACCGCGTTGTTAACATGGCCGAGTTCGTCGATATGTTCCGGCCGAGCAATGAAGTTTTTGGAATAGCGGGCTTTCCTCGTCATTTCAGCTCCACCCCCAGCGAGCGCAGGTCGATTTCGGCTTGCGCCGCGTCGGTAAATACAAACGCATGCATTCCCATTTTTGTCGCCCCCTTCACGTTGATATCTACATCGTCGAAGAACACTGTCTCTTCCGGCAAGATCGCATTGGTATCAATCACATGACGATAGATTCGCGGGTCCGGTTTGAGGCACCCGACATCGGCGGAAACGGTCACTCCTTCGAATTTTGACCACCACGCATGGGTTTTGGACAGATAACGGACAACTTCGGCCACGTTGTCGGTCAAAGCGAACAAACGATAGCCGGAATCGGCCAGTCGCTCCATCAGCGGCGGGGTATCGGGCAGCAGGTGCAGACTGGCATAGACTTCGGCAAACATCCGCTCCGCCTCTGCCGGATCGAGCAAGCCGGCATCGACATAGGCCTGCTGCGCTTCGGCCTCGGTCATCTCCCCACGATTGAGCGCGCGCCAGAGATCGGATTCGACGAACAGCGCATGGCGGCGGGCGCGGGCTTCTTCGCCCGACAGGCCGAACGCCGCCGACACGATCGCCAGCGAATCCCAGCGGATCAGCACGTTGCCAATATCGAACACGACATTGCGGATCGTCGGCATCGTCCGCGACATCGTCACTGGCCCAGTTGCCACAGGATGAAGGCGAATTCTTCCGCCGTTTCATGCAGCGATTCGAACCGGCCCGACTTACCGCCGTGCCCCGCCCCCATATTGGTTTTGAAGATCAGCACGTTGTCGTTTGTCTTCAGTTCGCGCAGGCGAGCGACCCATTTGGCGGGTTCCCAATATGTCACCCGCGGATCGTTGAGCCCCGCGGTCACCATCATCGGCGGATAATCCTGCGCACGGACATTGTCGTAAGGGCTGTATCCCGCGATCAGTTCGAACGCGGCGCGATCTTCGATCGGGTTGCCCCATTCGGGCCACTCGCCCGGCGTCAGCGGCAGCGACGCGTCGAGCATCGTGTTCAGCACATCGACGAACGGGACGTGCGCCACCACCGCGCCCCACAGATCGGGATCGGAATTGACCACCGCGCCCATCAGTTCACCGCCCGCAGAGCCGCCGGAAATACTGATCCGCCCCGCTTGGGTATAGCCGCGCTCGACCAAACCTTTGGCAACATCCACGAAATCGGTGAAGGTATTGGTCCGCCGTTCGAGCTTGCCTGCCTTGTACCATGCGCGGCCCAGATCGTCGCCACCGCGAATATGGGCGATGGCATAGGCGAACCCGCGATCGACCAGGCTGAACCGGGTGGTCGAAAACCCCGGCTCAATCGCGATGCCATACGCGCCATAGCCATACAGATGCAGCGGCCCCGGCCCGCCGTTCGCATCCGCGCGATCCTTGCGATAGAGGATCGACACCGGGATCGGCGTGCCATCGCGCGCGGCAATTTCCAGCCGTTCGGTGGTGTAGAGGTCCGCGTCATAGCCGGAGGGGATTTCCTGAACCTTGCGGACCTCCAGCCGCCGTTCAGCCACGTGATAGTCATAGACCGTCGAAGGGCTGACCATCGACTGATAACCGATCCGCAGCACATCCATCGCCCATTCGGGATTGTCGCCCAGCCCGGCGGAATAGCTCGCTTCGGGAAAGGCAACCGGCTCGATCCGGTCGGGATCGTCGTAATACCGCACCGCAATCGTATCGAGCCCGCCCTCGCGCCCTTCGACGACATAGAAATCGCGGAACAGGTCGAACCCCGTCAGATAGAACGCATCGGACCCTTCGATCAGCGTGGTCCATTCGCCGGGACTGGACAGCGGCGCTGTCGCCAGACGGAAATTCTCGTGCGTGTCGTTGGTCAGGATGAACAGCGTATCGTCCCGCAGATCGACATCGTATTCCACGCCCTTGCGCCGTGGTGCGACCAAAATGGGTTCGGCCAGCGGATCGGCAGCAGGGATCAGGCGGACTTCGCCCGTTTCGTGATCGCTGGTCGCCACGATCAGCCATTGTTCGTTGGCCGACAGGCCCGCACCCACGCGAAAACCCTCGTCATCTTCGTGATACAGTTCGACATCGGCGGTCAGCGGCTGACCCAGCCAGTGCAGGCGGGCATTGTCGGTCCGCCATTGTTCGTTCGCCAGCGAATAGACGATGCCGGTATCGCCCGCGACCCAGATCAGCGAAGACAATGTGCCGGGGATTTCATCGGCCAGCAACTCGCCCGTGACCAGATCCTTGATCCGCGCCGTGAAACGTTCCGATCCGTTGTCGTCCACCGAATAGGCCAGCTTGCGGCCATCGCTCGACACCGAAAGCGCGCCCAGACGGAAATATTCCTTCCCCTCTGCCAGTGCGACTTCGTCCAGAATCAGCTCATCCGCACTACCATCGTCCTTCGCGCCGACCGGGCGCCGCCACCATTTCTTGTATTCGGCACCGTCTTCGTATTCGACCCAGTAGAGCCAGTCGCCATCCTTTTGCGGAACCGACGAGTCGGCTTCCTTGATACGGGCGCGCATTTCTTTGAACAGCGCATCGATCCGGCTCTGCTGCCCGGCCATCTGTGCGGCGAACCAGGCATTCTCCGCCTCCAGATGGGCGAGGATTTCCTTGTCCTTTACCTCGGGATAGCCCGGATCGCGCAGCCATGCGTAATCATCGGACAGCGTGATCCCATGATGCGTGGCGGTGAAGGGCTGCTTGCGCGCGACAGGCGGCGCGTTGACGGTGGCATGATCCATGATGCGGCCCTATGTGGGATGCGAAAGGACCGCAACCATGCTCATGCAAACCGAAACCGACTCTGGCGCAGCCCGCCTTGCCGCTCTGCGCGCCGAACTCGAAAAACGGGGGCTGGATGGCTTTGTCGTCCCGATTTCCGACGAACATATGAGCGAATATATCGGCGGCTATGCCCAGCGACTGGCATGGCTGACCGGGTTCGGCGGATCGGCGGGCACCGCCGTGGTGCTGAAAGACAAGGCGGCGATCTTCGTCGACGGGCGTTATACCGTGCAGGTGCGCGATCAGGTCGACGAAAACCTGTTCGAATACCAGTCCGTGCCCGCGACCAGCCCGGCCAGATGGCTGCAACAGAACGCACCCGAAGGCGCGAAGATCGGTTACGACGCCTGGCTCCATTCGAAGGCCTGGGCCGAAGGGGTGGAACAGGCACTGGCGAAACGCGATGGTGCACTCGTCGCCACCGACGGCAACCCGATCGACGCCGTATGGGCCGACCGCCCTGCCCCGTCCGATGCGCCCGCACTGGTTCACGTCGATGAACGTTCGGGCCGCTCCAGCGCCGACAAGCGCGCCGAAGTGGCCGACTGGCTGAAGAGCGAGGGATACGATGCCGCGGTGATTTCCGCGCTCGATTCGGTCGCATGGCTGCTCAACATCCGTGGCACCGATATCGAACGCACCCCGGTGGCGCTGGCCTATGTCATCGCCCATGCCGATGGCACAGCGGACCTGTTCATCGGTGAAGACAAAGTGACCCCCGAACTGACGCAGCATCTCGGCAATGCGGTCACCATCCGCCCGCGCACCGCGTTCGAGGGCGCGCTGGGGGAACTGAGCGGCAAGACCGTGACGGTCGATCCGTCATACGGGGTAGCGGCGATTTATCACGCGCTGGAAGCTGCCGGGGCCACGCCAGTGACCGAACGCGATCCCACGATCCTGCCCCGCGCGATCAAGAACCCGGTGGAGCAGCAGGGCCACCGCGACGCACAGGCGCGCGACGGGGCCGCGATCGCCAAATTCCTCCACTGGCTCAGCGTCGAAGGGCCGAAGGGCACGCTGGACGAGCTGACCGCGGCGGCACAACTGCGCGCCTTCCGCGATGAAAGCGACATCCTGCGCGACCTGTCTTTCGATACGATCAGCGCCGCCGGGCCGCACGCCGCGCTGCCGCATTATCGGGTGGACGAAGACAGCAATCTCAAGATCGCACCGGGCAGCATATTCCTGTGCGATTCGGGCGGCCAGTATCTCGACGGCACGACCGATATCACTCGCACGATGTGGATCGGCACGCCCGACGGGCAGGCCCAGCCCACCGCGGAAGAGAAAGACCGCTTCACCCGCGTGCTGAAAGGGCACATCGCGCTCGACCGGGCGATCTTCCCCGAAGGGACGCCGGGCAGCGCGCTCGACAGCTTCGCGCGCCAGTTCCTGTGGAATGCCGGGGTCGATTATGCCCACGGCACCGGGCACGGGGTGGGCAGCTTCCTCTCGGTCCACGAAGGGCCGCAGCGGATCGCCAAGGCCAGCGGATCGCAGCCGGGCACCGATCAGCCGCTGATGCCGGGCATGATCCTGTCCAACGAACCGGGCTATTACAAAGCGGGCGCCTACGGCATCCGCATCGAAAATCTGGTGCTGGTGGTGGAACAGCAGATCGATGGCGCGGAAGGGGCGTTCTACGGCTTCGAAACGCTGACCTTCGCGCCGATCGACCGGACTCTGGTGGACACCACGCTGCTCACCGAAGAGGAAATCGACTGGTGGAATACCTACCACGCGAAAGTGCGCGCGCTGATCGCGCCGCAACTGGATGGCGCGCCGCTGGCGTGGCTGGAGGACGCCTGCCGCCAGTTGTGATGACGATTGCCATGTTGGGTTTGTTCTCGTAATGTTCCGCCACTGATTCGCGGTAAGGAGAATGGCGATGATCGGATACGTTACGCTGGGCACCAACGATTTGCAGGGCAATGCCCCGTTCTACGACGCACTGGCGAAGGAAATGGGCGTCGACCGGATGATGGATTTCGACAGCTTCATCGCATGGGGCGAACCCGGCGGCGCAGCAGGCGTGGCGCTGACCAAACCGTTCGACGAGCAGGCGGCAACGGTCGGCAACGGCACGATGGTCGCACTGGAAGCGAAAGATCCCGATCAGGTCACGCGCCTCTACACCATCGCGCTGGAAAACGGCGGCACCGACGAAGGGGCACCCGGCCCGCGCGGGGAAGCCGATGCCAATGGGCTGACGTTCTATGCCGCCTACTTCCGCGATCGCGATGGCAACAAGCTCAACGCGTTCTGCATGGCAAAACTATAGAGGGTATGCGGCGATGGCGGGCATTCCCATAGAACGCTTCCCGATCCACCTCGGCCTGAGCGCGAGCGCGGGGCAGGAACCGGAATTCACCGGTGATCTGTCGTGGTACGAAGCATATGGGGTCCGCCACGCCGCCGACGGGGCCGAAGGGCGGCTGGTAACTGTCCATTCCTTTTCCAGCGACTGGAACATGTGGGAAATGCACCCGCATGGCGACGAAGTGGTGCTGTGCCTCGAAGGCGAGATGGCGCTGCATCAGGAACGGCCCGATGGAACGGACGACACCGCGACGATTGCAGCGGGCGAATATGTCATCAACCCGGCAGGGACCTGGCACACCGCCGATATTGCCTGCCATGCGAAGGCGCTGTTCATTACTGCGGGCGAGGGAACCCGGCACCGCCCGCGCTGAACTTTCACGCAGGTGAACGACTTTATATTCCCGTTATAATTCGCGACAAATTTGGCCAATCGCGGGATACAGGTGCGACATTAGGGTTCTAGAACGGCATTTGTGAGCTGCGGTGGCACCGGATCGGTTCCTCCCCCTTCTTCGACCGGACGCCCCGCAGCTCTTCCCGTTTCCCGACAGGAGCTAAGATATGCGTAAACTGACACTCTCGATCGCTGCGGCGACCCTTGCCACTACCGGCCTTGCCGGTGTCGCCTATGCCGCACCCGGCATGATGTCCAAAGGCGGTGACACCACCCGTGCTGAGGCAGCAGCCAAGGCCGATGCCATGTTCGCCAAGATGGACGTGAACGGCGATGGCAAAATCGACCAGGCCGACCGCGCCGCCAAGAAGGCCAGGATGTTCGACCGGATGGATGCCGATAAAAGCGGCTCGGTCAGCAAGGAAGAATTCGCCGCCGCTGGCAAGAAGAAAGGCGGGCCCGATGGTGAAATGCGCGGCGAACGGCGCAGCAAACATGGCGACCGCATGGGTAAACGCGGCCACCGGGGTGGCGGCATGGCGATGATGAAGATGGCCGATACCAACAAGGATGGCGCCATCAGCAAGGCCGAATTCCAGACTGCCGCGCTCAAGCGCTTCGACGCCGCCGACGCCAACAAGGATGGCACGGTAACCGCCGCCGAGCGCAAGGCCGCCCACGATGCGATGAAGGCCAAGTGGCAACAGATGCGCGCGCAGAAGCAGGCGCAGAAACCCGCCGCACCCGCGACCAACTGATCGCACCTAGGCTACCCACAGCTTCGACGGGGCGTGCTTGACCGGCGCGCCCCGTCATGTGCACTTGAGATCATGACCGAACCCGCCCCCATCCGCATCCTGCTGGTCGACGACGAAGCGACTTTGCGCGAACCGCTTGCCGCCTATCTCTCGCGGCAGGGTTTCGCTGTCCGCGAAGCCGATAGCGCCGCCGCCGCGCGCAGTGCCTTGCTGGAGGAAAGCCCCGATCTCGCGCTGCTCGACATCATGATGCCGGGGGAAGACGGGCTGTCGCTGTGCCGCCATCTGGTGGAGGCGAAAGATCTGCCGGTTATTCTCCTCACTGCGAAAGGCGAAGCGACCGACCGTATCGTCGGGCTGGAAATCGGCGCGGACGACTACGTCGTTAAACCGTTCGAACCGCGCGAACTGGTCGCTCGCATCCGGTCGGTCTTGCGCCGTTCGCACCGCGCGACGCCGGTGGAAGAGGACGCGGGCTACGAATTCGAAGGCTGGCAGCTCGATCCGCTCAAGCGCCGTTTGACCGATCCCGAAGGCACCACAGTACCGATTTCGACTGCCGAATTCCGCCTGCTGGTCGCCTTCCTCGACCGCCCCCGGCAAGTGATCGACCGTGACCGTCTACTCGATATGGTGCAGGGTCGGGAGGCGCACCTGTTCGACCGCGCGGTCGATAATCAGGTCAGTCGCCTGCGCCGCAAGATCGAAACGGACAGCCGCAACCCCTATTTCATTCAGACCGTGCGCGGCGGTGGATATCGCTTCGCCGCCGATGTGCGCCGTATCACGGGCGGAACGAGCGCATGATGCGCCTGTGGCCGCGCAGCCTGTTGGGGCAGGTTCTGCTGGCCGTGGCGGCCGCGTTGCTGATCGCGCAAACGATTTCAGCGGTCCTGCTCTATCGTTCCAGCGAGCAGCGGCGCGAATCCGCTATTCTCCATTCGCTGGCCTATCGCCTCGAATCCTCTCAGGCTGAGCGGCGCGAAGCGCGCGAACACCGCTTCCGCCGCGACGACGATATCGATTCCGACGACAAGCGCGACATGCGCTCTCGGGAAAACCACGATCGCCGCCTGCCCCGTGCCTTGCGACTGGAAATCACCGACAGCTCCCCACTGGCCGATGGCGAGCAACGCGATCTCGCGCGAGAGAAAGCGCTTCGCACCATTCTGACTGAAGAAGATGCCCGGATCGGTGATCTGGTGGTGCTGTCCCGCGATCCGCACCACGATGCCGCATTTGCCCGCATCGCAGGCACACGGTTCGAACTGCCCGATGGCGAGCTGGTAATCGCCGGGCTGCGCCTGACCGATAGCGATCAATGGCGGGTTGCCCGCGTATTCGCCCGCAATGGCGATCAGCGCGCCCTGCAAACGCTGGTGGTGCAAACGGCGGTGCTCTACCTCGTGCTGGTTGGCATTCTGGCGCTGCTGCTGCGGCGGATTACCCGCCCGCTGGCCGCGCTGACCAACCGGGTTGAGCGGTTTGCCCGTTCACAGGATACCGAGGGCCAGATCGAGCCTACCGGCCCCGACGATCTGCGCCGCCTGATCACCGCACATAATGCGATGGAAGCACGCATCGCTGCGATGCTGGATGAAAAAGACGTGATGCTGGGCGCAATCGGTCACGATCTCAAAACCCCGCTGGCCGCGCTGCGTGTGCGGATCGAATCGGTCGAAGACGAAGGCGAACGCGCGCGCATGGCCGCGGGAATCGAAGACATCACCCGCTCGCTGGACGACATCCTGTCGCTCGCCCGCGTGGGCCGCGCCAGTGAACCGCCCGAACGCACCGATCTGGGCGCGCTGGCGGCTGCCGTGGTGGAAGAATTCGAGGATATGGGACAGCCGGTTACACTGGCCGACGGGCCACGCGTCGTCGCGCCCGTACATGTCACATGGGCCCGCCGGGCGCTGCGTAATCTGGTGTCGAATGCGGTGCGATACGGCGGCGCGGCAGAGGTGTCGCTTGACCGTGAGGGTAACGAGGCCGTGCTGCGCGTGGCCGATCATGGCCCCGGCATTCCGGCCGATCGCATTGCCGACATGATGGAACCTTTCGCCCGCGGCGAGGCAAGCCGCAATCGCGAAACCGGCGGCACCGGCCTCGGCCTCACACTCGCCCGTGCGATTGCCGAACAACATGGCGGGCGACTGGTGCTGGCCAACAGACCCGAAGGCGGTCTGGTTGCGGAGTTGCGCCTGCCGATGGAATGAAGCTCGCCTCGCCGCGTTGCGAGGAGCGCAGCGATGCGGCAATCCGTGGACAAACCTCACCCAGCCACATCCGGCGAGGCAGGCGGGACCGTCGGCTCATGGATTGCTTCACTACGTTCGCAATGACGAGTGGGTGAAAGACGGTGGCACTAGCGGGCCTGCTTATGGAAAGCGGCGCCACCCTCCCCCCTCGTCATTGCGAGGAGCGTAGCGACGCGGCAATCCAAGGACAAACCTCGCCCACCCACGACAGGCGCGGCAGGCGGCACCGTCGATCCACGGATTGCTTCACTACGTTCGTAATGACGAGGGGTGAAAGGCGGTGGCACTGGCGGGCCTGCTTATGGAAAGCGGCGCGCGGTCCAAACCGGCACACCGTCACCGCGCCGCTTACCGTTCCTTGGTTGCGGAAAACGTCAGGTCCGGGTTCTTTTCCGCCTGATAGTTCACGTCCCACGGGCTCTTGGCCATGAAAACCAGATCGCCATCGCGATCTTTCGCCAGATGGGCGCGGTTGAAATCTTCGAACGACTTCATCGCTTCCGCACTGCCTTTCAGCCAGCGCGCGGTGGCGAACGGGGCCGCTTCCAGCATCGCCTCCACTTTGTATTCTGCCGACAGGCGGGAAACCAGCACATCCAGCTGAAGCTGGCCCACAACACCCACAATCCATTGCCCGCCGATTTCGGGATAGAACACCTGAATCACGCCCTCTTCGCTCAGATCGTCGAGCGCCTTGCGAAGCTGTTTGGTCTTCGTCGGGTCTTTCAACACCACCCGGCGCAGGATTTCCGGGGCGAAATTGGGCAGGCCGGTAAAGCGCACTGCGTTCTTCTCGCTCAGCGTATCGCCCACCCGCAGCGTGCCGTGGTTGGGAATGCCGATGATATCGCCCGCTTCGGCGGTATCGGCGATTTCGCGGTCCTGCGCGAAAAACAGGATCGGGGAATGCACCGCGATCGGTTTGCCCAGCCCGCTCGGCGTCAGCTTCATCCCGCGTTTGAAAGTGCCCGACACCATCCGCATGAAAGCGATCCGGTCGCGGTGCTGCGGGTCCATATTGGCCTGCACCTTGAACACGAACCCGGTCACTTCGTCGCGGTCGGGGCTGATCTGTTCATCGCCCGCCGGTTGCGGACGCGGCGGCGGGGCGAACCGGGCGATCGCTTCGATCAGTTCGGTCACTCCGAAATTCTTGAGCGCAGACCCAAAATAGACCGGGGTCAGATCGCCGTTGCGATAGGCATCCAGATCGAATTCGGGATAGCCGATCTGCGCCAGTTCGACATTTTCGGCCACATCATCGGGCAATGCGGCATCGGCATCGCGGCGGCCGTGGAATTCCTTGCTCGGCCCTTCGGGGCGGGCGACTGTGCCGCTGGCGAAATCGAGCACCCCTTCGAACTGGCCCCCCATCCCCACGGGGAACCCTTGTGGCGACACGTCGAGCGCCAGCATATCGGCAATCTCGTCCAGCAATTCGAACACCGGGCGGCCTTCGCGGTCCACCTTGTTCACGAACGTGATGATCGGCACCGAACGCAGGCGGCACACCTCGAACAGTTTGCGCGTCTGCGGCTCGATCCCCTTGGCCGCGTCGATCACCATGATCGCGCTGTCGACCGCGGTCAGCGTGCGATAGGTATCTTCGGAGAAATCCTCGTGCCCCGGCGTGTCGAGCAGATTGAACGTGATCCCGTCGCGTTCGAACGTCATCACGCTGGAGGTGACCGAAATCCCGCGCTGCTGTTCGATCTTCATCCAGTCGCTGCGTGCGCGACGGGCGGCCCCGCGCGCCTTGACCTCACCTGCAAGGTGGATCGCGCCGCCGGTCAGCAGCAGCTTTTCCGTCAGCGTGGTCTTACCCGCGTCGGGGTGAGAAATGATCGCGAATGTGCGGCGATTGGATGTCATAAAGGGAACAGCAGTTCGGTCAGTCGCGGGCGACACGGAAGCCGGCGAAATCCTGATTCACGGGCATCAGTTCGATGCGGTTGATGTTGAGGTGCGGCGGCAGTTCGGCAATCCAGCGGATCGTGGCGGCGATATCGCCGCCCGTCATCGGGTGAACGCCGCCATACAGATCGTCGGATGCCTGCTGGCTGCCAGTGCGGACCAGCGTGAATTCGGTTTCCACCATCCCCGGCTCGATCGATGTCACCCGCACTCCGGTGCCGTGCAGATCGGCGCGCAGCGCGAGCGTGAAGTGATTGGCGAACGCCTTGCTGCCGGCATAGACATTGCCGCCGGGATAGATGTAGCTGCCCGCCACCGAACCAATAGTGATGATCGCCCCTTTGCGCGCGATCAGGCCCGGCAACATCTTGCGCGTGAGCCTGACCATCGCGGTGACGTTGGTATCGATCATCGTCTGCCAGTCGTCCAGGTCGGCATCTTGCGCGGGGGCAAGGCCGCGCGCCAGACCGGCGTTGTTCACCAGCAGATCGATCTCAGCAAATTCAGGGGGCAGATTATCCAGCGCGGCATCGCGGGCGGCATCGTCGCGCACGTCGAACACCGCCGGGTGCACTTTATCCGCGCCCAGATCCGCCACCAGCGCATCGAGCCGTTCGGCACGCCGCCCGGTGGCGATGCAACGCCACCCGGCGTCGACCAGTGTGCGAACGGTCGCCTCGCCAATGCCCGATGTCGCGCCGGTGACCAGTGCCGTCTTCGTCATGCGCGCAACTCCGCCCCCTGCTTCGCCGCCGAGGTTACGATCTTGTCGGCAATGGCCTTGATCTCTTCATCGGTGAAGCTCTTGGCCGTGGGCTGAAGCACGACTTCTACCGCAACCGATTTCTTGCCATCGGGCACCCCTTGCCCGGCGAACACGTCAAACACCCGGGCCGATACGATATTGGCCTTGTCCGCGCCCTTCACCGCACGCACCAGATCGCCTGCGGGCAGGCTGGCGTCGACGAGAAACGCGAAGTCACGCGTCACCGCCTGCAATGCAGGCGGGGCATAAGCCGCGCGGGCAAAGCCGGGGTTCTTCGGCGCAGGAATCGCATCGAGGAACAGTTCCACCGCCATCACCGGCCCTTCGATATCGAACGCCTCCAGCGTCGTGGGGTGGAGTGCACCAAACCGGGCGAGCACGTTTTTCGGGCCGAGCCGCAATGTGCCCGACTGCCCCGGATGGAATTGCGGACCGGCCTCGCCCATCACCTGCAGGTTGCCGACCGGCGCTCCCGCCGCCTCCAGCAAAGCAATCGCTTCGGCCTTGGCATCGTAAGCATCGAATGGTGCGGCCTTGCCGGTCGCCCAGCCCCGCGACACCTTGTCGCCCGCCAGCACGATGCCCATCGTCGCCCGCTCGTCGCTCGCACCGGCGTCACCGCGGAAATAGCGACGGCCCAGTTCGAACAGCCGCGTCGCATCGGCCCCGCGATCGGCATTCCGCTTGGCCGCCGCCAGCAATCCGGGGATCAGCGAAGGGCGCATAGCCTTCATATCTTCGCTGATCGGGTTTTCCAGCACCCACAGCCCGCCATTGCCATCGGCGAAATGATCGGCATCCGCTTCGGGTAGAAACGACCATGTAATCGCTTCGGACAGGCCACGCGCGGCGGCGGCGCGGCGCACTTTGCGTTCGCGCAGCTGCTCAGGCGTGGCAGTGGGGCGGGCAACGCCATCGGTCTGCGGCAGCGCCACACTGGCCACTTTGTCCAGCCCGTGAATGCGGACGACTTCCTCGACGATATCCGCCGCGCCTTCGATATCGTGGCGGCGCAGCGGGGCCGTAACCTGCCAGCTATCGTCGACCACGAAATCGAGGCTTTCGAGGATACGGCGCTGTTCGTCGGCCACGATATCGACCCCGCCCAGTTTCGCAGCCAGCGCAGGATCGTATGCCACGACCGTCGGCTCGCTCGGCGGAGAGCCCGCGCGGACGACTTCGCTCGCTTCGCCACCGCAGATCTTGAGGATCAGCGACGTCAGCAGATCCAGCCCGCCATCGAGGAACGCCGGATCGACCCCGCGCTCGAACCGGGTGCACGCATCGCTCGACAGGCCCAGTTTGCGCCCGGTCACACCGATCCGTTCGGGATCGAAATAGGCGATTTCGAGCAGAACATCGGTGGTGCTGTCCGAACAGCCCGAGTGCTCGCCACCCATGATCCCGGCGATATCGTGCACGCCGTTATCATCCGCGATAACCGTCATGCTGTCGTCGAGCGTATAGGTCTTTTCGTTGAGCGCGAGGACTTGCTCGCCTGCCTGGGCCCGCCGTGCCACCACCGCGCCATTCAGCTTCGCCAGATCGTACGCGTGGGCCGGGCGACCGAACGCCAGCATCAGATAGTTCGTGATGTCGACCAGTGCGCTGATCGGGCGCTGCCCTGCGGCGCGCAGCCTGCGCTGCATCCAGTCGGGCGATGCACCATTGCTGACGCCCCGGATTACCCGGCCATAGAATGCCGGGCACCCTTCGGGATCGTCTGTGCGGATTTCCACCGGGCAGGGGAATGTACCCGCGACAGGCTCTGCCCTCACGGGCTTGAACACGCCGATACCTGCCGCCGCCAGATCGCGCGCGATGCCTTCCACGCCCATGCAATCGGGCCGGTTGGGGGTAATCGCCACATCGAACACCGGCGATGCCGCGTTGTATTCGGCAAAGGCCATGCCAACCGGTGCATCGGCGGGCAGTTCGATAATCCCGTCGTGATCGTCGCCCAGCTCCAGCTCGCGCACGGAGCACATCATGCCATTGGATTCGACACCGCGGATCGCGCTCTTGCGTAATTCCATGCCATTCACCGGCACGACCGCACCGGGCAAGCCGAGAACGCCCTTCATCCCCGCACGGGCGTTAGGCGCGCCGCAGACGACCTGCAACGGATCGCCTTCACCGGTATCGACCGACAGCACCTGCAGCTTGTCCGCATCGGGATGCGGGGCGGCGGTCAGCACATGGGCCACGCGGAACCCGGCGAACCGTTCAGCGGGGTCTTCGATCGCTTCCACTTCGATGCCGATAGCGTTGAGCTTCGCGGAAATCTCCGCTGCGCTCGCTTCGGTGTCGAGGAAGTACTTCAGCCATTCGAGCGAGAATTTCATGCGCGTGCTCCCACTCCGCCCGACAGGGTCGGTTGGTCGAACGGGCTAAACCCGTAATGCGCCAGCCAGCGCGGATCGCCATCGAAGAACGCGCGCAAATCATCCATCCCGTATTTGAGCATAGCCAGCCGGTCGACACCGACGCCGAAGGCAAAGCCTTGCCATTTATCGGGGTCCAGCCCGGCGAATTCGATCACCCGGCGGTTGACGACGCCCGAACCGAGCAGTTCCATCCATCCGTGGCCCGGCGCATCGCCGTCACCGCCCAGAACGCGGCGGTCCTTCACATCTTTCCAGCCGACATCGACTTCCACGCTCGGTTCCGTGAACGGGAAGTAGCTGGGGCGCAGACGCAGCACGATATCGTCACGTTCAAAAAACGCCTTGAGGAAAGTTTCCAGCGTCCATTTGAGGTGCCCCAGATGGATCCCCTCGTCCACGACCAGCCCTTCGATCTGGTGGAACATCGGGGTGTGGGTCGCGTCGCTGTCGCTGCGATAGACACGTCCCGGCGCAATGATGCGGATCGGCGCACCCTGCGCCATCATGCTGCGGATCTGCACCGGCGAGGTATGGGTCCGCAACAACATCCGGTTCCCGTCCGCATCGCAATCGGGGAAATAGAACGTGTCGTGCATCGCGCGCGCCGGGTGCGTTTCCGCCATGTTGAGCGCGGTGAAGTTGTGCCAGTCGTCTTCTATTTCCGGCCCGGTGGCGACCGAGAAGCCCATGTCCGCGAAGATTTCCGCCAGCTCGTCCATCACCTGACTGACCGGGTGAACACTGCCGCGCGGTGCCTCTGGCGCGGGCAATGTCAGGTCCAGCGTTTCGCTGGCCAGTTGCGACTCCAGCGCGGCGGCATCGATCTCTGCTTTGCGCGCGGCAATCGCATCGCTGACCTGAGCGCGGATCGACTGAATGCGCGGACCTTCGCTCTGGCGCTGTTCGGGGGTCATCCCGCCGAGAGTCTTCAGCAGCTGGCTGACCCAGCCTTGTTTACCCAATGCGGCCACGCGCTGCATATCGAGCGCGGCGGCATCGCTGGCATCGCGGATTGCGGCCAAAGCTTCGGCCAGCTTGGATTCGTTCGTATCGGTCATCGTGGGAAGGCCCCTAAGGGTCTGCCCGGAAACTGGCAATGGCCGCGATTATCCCGCCGCCTTTCCCGGCACGGGCCGGTGGAACACCTGAGACGCTTCCTCTGACATCCGACAGGGCGGTCACAGCTTTGCAACGGGAATGCAGCCCAACCTTTCCGATCTGTTATTTCCCTCCAGAATATGCCAAAAGTAAAGCAATGTCCGTGCGATGCAGGTGAAAGAGCATCAGGCAATCGCACGTCGAGTCGCATGTAACGTCCTTGCGACTATCGCGTCGGAACAGGGGTCGCGGTGGTCATCCATGTATTTGGGAAACAGACGACCATGCGTACATCGACATACCTTCTCGCCATTGGCGCAATGGCCAGTGCAACTCCGGCATTCGCTGCGAAAAACCCTCCGCCCGAACTGACCAAATGCGATAGAAGCATTGGCACAATCGCTCTGATCGATGGCGATGTTGCCGGGTGGTCGGAATATGGACTGGGCAGCCCTCGCGCGTTGCTTAACGCGCTGGCAACCGAATCGGGTTGCTTCACGCCGCAGACCGATCCCAGCGTCCCTGCGCGCTTCCTGATGACCGCCGTGGCCGGCAATCAGGAAGAAGTCGACAAGAGCGTCGAGATGGCGAAGGGCGCCGCCGGAGAGGCTCTGATACGGTCGGGAGCTGCCGGATCGATCCTCAGCAAAGTGCCGTTCGGTGGCTCTGCGCTGGGCATGTTTGGCGGGCTGGGCGGCAAGAAGAAGACTGTTGCCGCTGGCCTCAAAATCGTCAGCCCGATGACAGGTCAGGCAATCGCATCGGGTTCGGGATCGGTCAGGAAGACCACCATCAGCTTCGGCAATGCGGGCGGATTTGGCTGGGCCAGCGACGCCGCCTCTGCCGCCGGGTATCAGGGCAACAAGAACGGCGAGCAACTGGCCGAAGCGTTCATCATCGCTTTCAACCAGGTCGTTGCGCAACGCGCACTGCTGGAAGCCGCGCCTGCGCCGGGGGGTGCCGCATCGCCCGCCTCAGCAAGCACATCCGCCGTTGTCGCGGTGGACAGCCACATCTACGCCGCGCCTGCCAAGACCGCTGCACAGGTGCGGTCAGTGCGCGCCGGGACCGAGCTCAACCCTACTGGCAAGCGCGAAGGGCTGTTCGTGGAAGTAACCGACAATTATGGCACAACCGGGTGGGTTTCGGTCGAAGACCTTAAATAGCTGACGATGACGGCGCGGCGTGCCCGGAATCGAGCGCGCCGCGCACGTTCAGTGCACCTTCCGGTTTGTCGAGGGTTTGCGCGGGTGAACCCCACATCCGCTTTCGCTCTGCCATAAACGCGCTCAGCACGGGATGCGGCAATGCCGCGTATTCGCTGGGCGTCATATGCATGAACGCCCGGAAGTCGCGCGTGAAGTGAGCGTGATCGTGGTAGTGTTCGTCGATAGCCGCCTTCCATTGCCCTTGCTCAGCCAGCATGAAAGTCGCGAGCGTTCGCATGAACCGCTGACGGCGCAGCAGCAGCTTTGGCGGAAACCCGAAATGGCGCCTGCAAACCCGCTCCAGCACACGCACTGACAGGCCGGAGCGTTTGGACAATTCCGCCACATTGGCGACCTCTGGATCGACCAGCGCTCCATGCACCAGTGTTATGGTGTCGGTGTCGCCACACGGTTCATCGATAGAGCGGAAGAATGCGATCAGCTGCGCCAGTTCCGCCTCGTCATCAGGATCGTTCGCGAAGATGTTACTGAGCGAAGCGAAGCGCGTGAACGCGGGATGCTTTTCGACTTCCGCCAGCAGGTTCGCGTGATCTGCCGCCTGCAGCCGGACAAACCGTGCCCAGCCCAATGGCAACAGGCCGATGCCCCACATCCGGGTAGAGGCGATTTCGAACCGGTTGGGCACCGAACTTGGCCCGGTCACCAGCAGCCGCGCACCTTCAACCGTTGAACCGCCGATCATGTTGGATCGCGGCAGGTCTTGCGAAAAGACCCGCAGATTGGCCCATTCGGGCTGGAGATGGTCGGTTACAGTGCCGCCGCCCGGCATAGTGAACGTGGCCCGATAGAAGGTGGTGAAACACCCATCGAATTCAGGTGGCGGCGCAAAGAACCGCACATCGACATGACATTCCTCTGGCACGACCCCGTTGTCCCCCCGTGGACGAACTAGCGCTTCCCCAATTTCTCCTTGGTTTTCCAAGGTTGTGCGCCTTCGAGCACTAAGTTTCGAAAATTGCAACCCGGCTTGCAAACCGGGCACATGCAAAAGGGGCGCCGATGGCAATGCCACGGCGCCCCCTTGCGATTCGTATCGGCGGAAGTCCGGCTTAGCCGAGTGCCTTCTTCGCCTGTGCGATGATCGACGTGAAGGCCGCGCCTTCGTTCATCGCGAGGTCGGCCATAACCTTACGGTCCAGCTCGATCCCGGCCAGTTTCACGCCATGCATGAACTGCGAATAGGTGAGACCTTCGGCGCGCACTGCGGCGTTGATCCGCTGGATCCACAGCGCGCGGAAAGTGCGCTTCTTCACCTTGCGGTCGCGGTAGGCATACTGCCCGGCCTTTTCGACCGCCTGACGGGCGACGCGAATGGTGTTCTTGCGGCGACCGCGATAGCCCTTGGCCTGGTCGAGAATCCGCTTGTGCTTCTGGCGTGTGGTCACGCCGCGTTTAATGCGAGGCATATCCTATATCTCCTGCTACCGGGCGCTCAATCGAGGCCGTAAGGGGCCCACTTCTTGATCGTCTTCGCATCGGCGTCAGAGATCACAGAAGTGCCACGGTTCTGGCGGATGTACTTCGCATTGTGGCTGATCAGGCGGTGGCGCTTGCCGGCCACACCGTGCTTGACCTTGCCGGTCGCGGTGATCTTGAAGCGTTTCTTCACACCGCTCTTGGTCTTCATCTTGGGCATTTTCGTCTCCTTTCGGGGACACGTACGGCCAGCCCTGGCAGCCCTTGTTCGCCAGGCCGGCACATGAATCACGTGTCGGTGAAGCGCGCGCCACTAGCGGGCGTGGCCGCCAAAGGCAAGCACCGATACTACCCCGTCGCTTGGGCACATGGGCTGCGTTCAGGATCGGCACGGGCAGCCTGAACAAGTGTTACACATGTTACACTGTCCTGACGAAGAAAAACCCGCCCCAGCGCCGGACCCGCGCAGGCCGACAGGGGCCATACCCGCGAAGCCATGCGGACAGTGATTTTTCAGAGAGGGAAAGTTAAGCCAAACCATGCGGCGCACTGTGCCGGGCGATCCCGCTGTAGGAAAGCGCCGCGCACTCGCACGCACCCGGATCAATGATGGCAGGCGAGCGCCTCGACCACGTCTTCCAGTCTGGCAGGATCGCCCAGCGCCAGCACGTGACCATCGCTGTCGATATGCAGCGGATCACCGTTCCAGTCGCACATCGTGCCACCGGCCCCCTCCACCACCGGGACCAGCGCGGCCCAGTCGTGCAGTTTCAGGTTGGCTTCGCACACCACATCGATCTGCCCTGTGGCGAGCATCGCGTAGTTATAGCAATCGCCACCCATCACCATGCGCTTGTGATCGGTCTTCGCAGCCAGTCCCATGAAATGGGCGCCATCGTGATCGTCGAAATAATGCGGCCCGGTGGTCGCCAGTGCAGCATCGGCCAGTTCGCGGCAGGCGCGCGTGGTCACTGGCTGACCGTTGAGCGTCGTCGCCTGCCCGGTCACGCCCAGCCAGCGTTCTTTCAGGATCGGCTGATCGATCATACCCAGCACCGGCCAGCCATCGTGCAGCAGCGCGATCAATATGCCAAAGATAGGGCGCCCCGCCAGAAAGGCAGTGGTCCCGTCAATCGGATCGAGCACCCATTGCCGCCCGCTCTCGCCTTTCTCGTATCCGAATTCCTCGCCCGTGATCCCATCGCGCGGGACCTCTGCGGCAAGAATGCGCCGCATCGCCTCTTCCGCGCCGCGATCCGCGTCGGTCACCGGGGATGCATCGGCCTTACGCTCCGCATCCACCGCCCGGAAATGCGGCCGGATAGCCGCCCCGGCCGCATCGGCCAGTCGGTGCGCCAGCGCGATGTCGTCGGCAATACTCACAGCGCGCCGATCAATCGAACAGCGAGCTGACCGAGCTTTCATCCGCAATCCGGCGCACGGCCTCGCCAATCAGCGGAGCAATCGTGAGGATGCGGATGCGGCTCGAATCACTGGCGGCGTCGGTCGCGCGGATGGTGTCGGAAATCACCAGTTCTTCCAGCGCGGAGCTGTCGACACGCGCCACTGCCCCGCCCGACAGCACACCGTGCGTGATATAGGCGGCAACCGACTTGGCCCCGTTATCGAGCAGCGCCTGCGCCGCGTTGCACAGCGTGCCGCCCGAATCGACGATATCGTCGATCAGGATGCAGTGGCGGCCCGATACGTCACCGATGATGTTCATCACTTCGGATTCGCCGGGCCGGTCGCGCCGCTTGTCGACGATAGCCAGCGGCGCGTTGTCGAGCCGCTTGGCGAGCGCGCGGGCGCGGACCACGCCGCCCACGTCGGGCGACACCACCATCAGCTCGCGATCGCCATAGCGGGCCTGAATATCCGCCGCCATCACCGGCGCGGCAAACAGGTTGTCGGTGGGGATGTCGAAGAAACCCTGAATCTGGCCAGCGTGAAGATCGACCGACAGCACACGGTCGGCCCCCGCCTGCGTAATCAGGTTGGCGACCAGCTTGGCGCTGATCGGGGTGCGCGGGCCGGGTTTGCGATCCTGCCGGGCATAGCCGAAATAGGGAACCACCGCAGTGATCCGGCGGGCCGACGCGCGCCGCAGCGCGTCGATGCAGATCAGCAGTTCCATCAGGTTATCGTTGGCCGGAAAGCCGGTCGACTGGATCACGAACACATCTTCGCCGCGCACGTTTTCGTGGATTTCGACGAACACCTCTTCATCCGCGAACCGGCGGACGCTGGCATCGGTCAGCGGCATTTCGAGATAACCCGCAATCGCCCGGGCAAGCGGGAGGTTCGAGTTGCCTGACATGATCTTCATCGCACTGGGGCTCCCTCGGCTGACGGCACAGAATCGCGTAAATGTGGGCTCCCGGCGGGATTAGCCGGGAGTCTCACGATTGCAACAGGGCCTGCCCGCGTTGTGGACAGGCTTGATAATTCTTGCGACGGCGTGGGCACGTCGGGCTGTCCCGCAAGGGAGAGCCGCGCGCGGCACACGGTCACACGCGATCAGATGCGGTGTTCGCCCCGGATCCAGCGAACCGTCCCGCTCGATGCGCGCATCACCACGCTTTCCGTCGTCATCTTGCCGCCGCGCAGGCGCTTCACTCCATCGAGCAGCGATCCGTCGGTCACGCCGGTCGCCGCGAAGATGCAGTCGCCTTTCGCCAGTTCTTCCAGCTTGTAAATCCGGTCGAAATCCTTGTCCGCGATGCCCCATTTGCGGGCGCGGGCTTTTTCGTCTTCGTTGCGGAACACCAGTCGCCCGTTGAACTGCCCGCCGACACAGCGCAACGCGGCTGCGGCCAGCACACCTTCGGGCGCACCGCCTTGCCCCATGTACATGTCGATCGTGGTATCGGGATCGGTCACCGCGATCACGCCCGCCACGTCGCCATCGCCGATCAGCACCACGCCGCAACCCAGACCGCGCAGTTCCGCGATCAGATCGGCATGGCGTGGCCGGTCGAGCACGCAAACGATGATATCGCTCGGTTCGACACCCTTTGCCGCGGCCACCGCCTTGACGTTTTCGGTCGGGCTTTTCGCCAGATCGATGATTCCTTCGGGATAGCCGGGGCCAACCGCCAGCTTGTCCATATATGTATCGGGCGCGTTGAGCAGGCAGCCTTCTTCCGCGGCGGCCAGCACGGCCAGCGCGTTGGGCCCGGCCTTCGCGGTGATCGTGGTGCCTTCCAGCGGGTCGAGCGCGATGTCGATTTTCGGCCCCTTGCCCGGCGCGCCGCCGACTTTTTCCCCGATGTAGAGCATCGGCGCTTCATCGCGTTCGCCTTCGCCGATCACGACGGTGCCGTCCATGTACAGTTCGTCGAACGCCTTACGCATCGCTTCCACCGCGGCGGCATCGGCGGCCTTTTCATCACCACGCCCCACCAGCTTGCTGGCGGCGATAGCGGCAGCTTCGGTCACGCGGACCATTTCGAGCACGAGCACCCGGTCGAGCGCGTTGGAGGTCGAAGGTGTCGTCTTGTTCATGGCAGATTCAGTCCCTGAAGCGAGTGTTAGGGCCCGGTAGCCGAAGGAGCCCGGGATTGTCGAGCAGTGCACGCCGGGTTGTTCGCTATGCGGTTGCCCTGGCAATGATTTCCCCGTCTACCGCTTACGCGCAGGACGGCAATGCAGTGACCGCCGAACAGGCCATTGATACCGCGAAGCAGGCCTATGGCCCGCCAGCGAAAGAAAAAAAGAGCAAGTGCCCTGCGCCCGAACCGGGCGGCCCCATCGTCGTGTGCGGCGAGCTGGAGGAACAGAGCCAGTTCCGCGTAAAATCGAGCATGGAACTCGATCCGAGCACCGTGAAAGACATTGTCCCGCGTGCGCCCGATTTCGAACCGCATTACCCTGGCCCAGTCGTGGCGCGTGGATGCTTCGTGCCGCCGTGCCCCAAACCGATGCCGGTGATGATCGACCTGAAAGCGATTCCAGAAGCCCCACCCGGTTCGGATGCCGACCGCGTCGCGCGCGGGCTTGCCCCACGCGGCTATGACGGTGAACCACCCGAAGCCGGGAAGCCCGAAGCGATATCGAGCGATGGCGCGACACCTGGCGAACGGCCCGGAACGGGCGTCACGCCCGATGGCCAGCCTGACTCACCCGTAAACAGCGGCGATGCCGTGCACGGAAGCGCGGACGAGAATGAACCGCCCGTTACGCCGCCAGAATAGGCATCACCAGCGGCGGCGCGGTCAGGCTTTCCGACCCTTCCAGCAGGCGCAGCGCTTCGGTAACGGTGCGCGCCGGGCCTTCGTGGACGACCATCGCCACCAGCACTTCGCCGCCTTCCTTCTGGCGGCCCTGCTGGATCAGGCTTTCGATCGACACCCCGGCATCGCGCATCGCGGCGGTGATTTCCGCCAGCACACCGGGACGATCGGCAACGGTGAAGCGGATGTAATTGCGCCCGGTCCGTTCGCCCGCATCGGCGGGTTCGAGCGGGGCCAGATCGCCCACCGGCACCGAAAATGCCGGACCGGCTTCGCCACGGGCGATATCGATCAGATCGGCCACCACCGCGCTTGCGGTCGGGCCATCGCCCGCACCGGCGCCCTGAAACAGCAGGCGACCGGAGAAATTGCCTTGCGCGACCACTGCATTGGTCGGCCCGTCGACATGGGCGAGCGGATGTCCGTCGGGCACCAGACACGGGCGCACCCGCTGCAACAGGCGCTGCCCGCCACCGGGGGCAGGCTCGACATCCGCCGATCCGACCAGACGGATCACGAAGCCCAGATCCTTGGCCCGTGCGATATCCGCCGCGCGCACCCGCGCGATTCCCTCGGCATGGACTTGCGCGAAATCGAGCCGCGCACCGAACGCGATGGCCGACAGGATCGCCAGCTTGTGCGCGGCATCGATCCCTTCGATATCGAACGTCGGATCGGCTTCGGCATAACCATGCGCCTGTGCCTGTGCCAGCACATCGGCGAAATCGGCTCCACTGTCTTCCATCGTCGAGAGAATGAAGTTGCAGGTGCCGTTGAGGATGCCCTGCACGCTTTCGATGGCATTGGCCGCCGCGCCTTCGCGCAATCCCTTCACCACCGGAATACCGCCAGCGACTGCCGCTTCGAATTTGAGCGCGACCCCGGCCGATTCAGCCGCTTCGGCCAATGCAAGCCCATGATGCGCGATCATCGCCTTGTTAGCGGTAACCAGCCCTTTGCCCTGCGCGATGGTGTTGCGCGCCAGCGTGAGCGCGGGCCCGTCCGAACCGCCGACCAGTTCCACCACGATATCGACATCGTCGCGCGCGGCCATCGCCGTCATATCGTCGCACCAGTCGTAGCGCGACAAGTCGACTCCGCGATCCTTCGCCCGGTCGCGCGCACTGACAGCCACGATCTGCAACGGGCGACCTGCGCGCGCGCCGACCAGCGCGGCGTTCTCGTCCAGCAGACGAATCACTCCTGCTCCGACAGTGCCCAGCCCGGCCAGCGCGATCCGCAACGGTTCGGCCATGATACGTAAAACTCCCTTCACCAAAGTCGCGCTGGCTCCCTAGGCGAGCGGCGCGGCGCTGGCAAAGATAGAGATACTATTGCCGGGAAAGGGTGCGGGCGCAGGGGCCGAGTTGCCGCATCACATAGGCATAATCGTCCTCCGCCAGCGCGCGCGACACGGAATCGCGCGACAGGTTCGCCTTTGCGGGCAATTGCGCGGGAAGGAAACAGGCGAGCCTGTACCATTCTAAAGAATCCCGCGCGGGCGGTCGCGCCGCCTGATCGACGATTTCGGAAAACGATACGCCCCACACCGGTTCCATACCGGGGCGGCGCACGACCGAGATCGACACCGGATCGCCGCTACGGGTAGAAAGGAACATCTGGGTTTCGGATTCACCCGCCAGTGTGCCGGGCACCGCCAGTGCATCGCGCACACCGGTGATATGCGGCGGCGCGGCGGGCGACAGCATCGCCGTCAGAATGGGGCGAATGCGCTGCTCCAGTTCCGGCGTCCATGGCTGTTGCGCCCCCGCCCCCACAAGTTGCAGCTCGCCCGGCCTGCCGGGAACGGCGCGGGCGAACAGCAGGAAATCCTGTTTCTTCAACTTGGGAGCCTTCCCACGCGAATCGAGCGGCAGATCGACCAGATATCGCAGCGATTCGCCCACCGGCGCAGAGCCCGAAACCAGCGCCACCGTCGCTGCCTCGACATAGATTCGCACCATTCCGGGCGCGACATTGGGCGCTCTTTCAGGCGATACGGTAGCCTGACTGGTCACCTTCACATGGACCACTGCATTGGCCGCATCGGCCAGATCCGCCAGGTCCGCATACGTTAGCCGGGAGGATGCCGATGAAACCGGTTCCGCCGCCGCAAGAGGCGTAGAAACCCCTCCTGAAAAAGGGAGAATTGCGAGCGCAATGGCGGTGCCGATGGCCCGGCGGCGAAAGGGGATGGTCTTAATCATAACGTTCTCCGCGATAGCGACTCCAGTTGGGTATGGAAACCGGATCGCGCTTTATCCGTTGCAGACGACAGGCTCTGAATTCACGGTGAACCGATAAAGGATTTGCGCGGTGCGAATGAGCCCGTTAAGAGTTCGCTCGAACCGGGAGAGGAAAACCATAATGTCCCGGACGTCCAGACTGGATCATCGGGGGTCCGGTGGACGTTAAGTTCCACCTAATCCGGTGGAATGCAGGGTGGACAGCAGTGATTGCGTCGAGGCGCGGCATAAGCTCGCGTCCTCGAAGTGTGTTTGCCGGGCCTCGCCCGGCGTGAGACGATGGAGTGATGCGACTGAATGGCCTACGCAGACCAACAGATGAGCGGCAACAAGATTGTCGCTATTGTCATCGTTGCGCTCATCCATATCGCCCTCGGTTATGCGCTCGTCACCGGACTTGCCTATTCGGCAGTCAAAAAGGCGATCGAACGTGTAACCACAGTCGATATCAAAGAGCCGGAGCCCGAGAAGAAACCCCCCCCGCCGCCGCCTGAGAAGCAGCCCGACACGACACCGCCCCCGGTTGTCGCGCCGCCGCCGCCGATCAATATTGCGCCGGCACCGCCGCCGATCCAGACGCAGCCGACGATTCCGCCGCCCGCACCGCCGGTGCTGCGCGTACCGCCGCCTGCTCCTGTGGCCCCGCCCCCGCCGCCGGCTCCGCCGCCGCCGAAGTTCCAGCCCAAGCCGCCAAGTCCGCGTGGCAACCCTGGTTCGTGGGCCAACTCCAACGACTATCCGTCGCGCGCTCTGCGTGAGGAGCGTGAAGGAACCACAGGGTTTACTGTTCAGGTGGACGCGAATGGTCGGGTAAGCAGTTGTACTGTAACTCGTTCGAGCGGCAGCTCGGATCTCGACAATACGACATGTTCGTTGATTACACGTCGTGCCCGCTTCAAGCCGGCGACTGACGGTAACGGCGATGCGGTCGCCAGCAGCTGGTCCAGCTCTGTGCGCTGGGAAATTCCGAAGTGACAATCCGCCGGACCAAACCGCTGATGGGGCGGTCCGGCACCCCCTAATATTTTCATCCGTTTCATCTGAGAGGGTACTCGCAAATGATCATCAACATTCTTGCTGCCGCTGGTGGCGAAGCCGCACCCCAGAACAAGTTCGGGTTTGTCGAAGCGCTTAACCAGGGCGGTATCATCGCCTACTCCATTTTCGCCATCCTGGTGATCATGTCGGTGGGTTCGTTCTACATCCTCATCACCAAATGGCTGGAACAGCAGAAGATCCTGAACCAGTACAAGGCAATCCGCACCAATTTCTGGCGCGCACCCAGCCTGAAAGAAGGCGCTGCCAAGCTCGACAAGAACAGCGCATGGCGCCAGATTGTCGACGATGGCCTCGCTGCAGAAGATCAGCACGGCAAAATGACCGACAGCCTCGAAGCGCATGACTGGCTGCACGGCTCGCTGGCCCGTTCGGAAGCAGCGGTGAATTCGAAGCTTGCTGGCGGTCTGCCGTTCCTCGCAACCGTGGGTGCGACCGCACCGTTCGTCGGTCTGCTCGGTACGGTTATCGGCATTTATCGCGCTCTGATCGCGATCGGTCTTGCCGGTTCGGCATCGATCGACAAGGTTGCCGGTCCGGTTGGTGAAGCGCTGATCATGACCGCTATCGGTCTGCTCGTCGCGGTTCCGGCTGTGCTTGCTTACAACTGGCTGCAGGCCCGTAACAAGCGTATCGCCGAACTGCTCTCGGGCTTCTCGACCGATATCCTTGCGAACATCAATTCCAAGGGTGCTGTGAAGCCTGCCGTTCAGGCAGCTCCTGCGGCCAAGGCTGCGCCGAAGGCTCCTGCTGCCAAGCCGGCCACCACGACCGCTGGCGTTTCGCCGAAGAAGTAAGCCATTGTGCGGCGGGGCGCGACTATCGGTTGCGCCCCGCAGCTTCACCGCCCGTGCATGAAGTTTTGAGATAGGAAAAAACCCAATGGCGATTTCGACAGGCGGAGGCGGGGACGCAACCCCGATGTCGGACATCAACACCACTCCCCTCGTGGACGTGATGCTGGTGCTCCTGATCATCTTCCTGATCGCGGTCCCGGTCGCGATCCAGACGATCGACAAACTGCATATCCCGATCATGGAATCGACCGAAGCCAAGAACAAGGTCGATAACCTGCTGCTTACCGTCAGCACCACCGATTCCGCTGGCCGCAGCGCAGGCGAGCCGGGCTTTGAAGGTGCCTCACGCAACGGCGAATGCCGGGTGTATTTCAACAATATCACTCCGGTTACTTCGCAAGAGCTGTATGACGATGCGTTCAAACGCCTCGAAGCAATCGTGAAGCGCGCAGGCGGCCCGGCCGAAATGATGAAGAACCCGGACGATGTCCCGCAGGTGCAGATCCGCGGTGACGTGGAAGCGCCCTGGCGCTGTGTTGCCGGTACGATCTACAACGTGCAGGCGGCGGGTTATCCCACCGTCGGCTTCATCTCCACCCCGGTCGACCCCAACGGTTGATCGGGCTGGCAAGATATAATTCAGGAGTAGTTCCCCATGGCAATGTCAGGCGGCAAGGACGATGGTTCGCCGATGATGGAGATGAACACGACGCCGCTCATCGACGTCATGCTCGTCCTTCTCATCATGTTCATCATCACCATTCCGGTGGCTAACCACGCGGTTAACATCGACCTTCCTGCACCGAACCCGAACCCCCCGCCGCCGGACCAGATCGACCCGATCAAGAACAAGATCGTGCTGACTCCCGAAGGGCAGATTCTGTGGAACGGGACGCAGATCAACGAAGGTGAGCTGGTTCGCAATCTGGAAGCAACCAAGAACATCGATCCGGCTCCCGAGCTTCAGTATGAACCTGAAGCGCAGGCCAGCTACGATCTCTCGGCCAAGGTGCTTAACATCATCAAGGCTTCCGGCGTTTCCAAGTTCGGATTCGTCGGTAATGAAAAATATCGCTCCTTCGATAAGTGAGGCGCGCATCGGGACGAAAGCCCGATCAGATAAACGGAAGAGGGGCGGAGCGATCCGCCCCTTTTTTATTGCCTGATGCCATTGGCTGCGGGCTCCTCGTCGGCCGGGGTGGTCCATCCACCAATACCCCGCTCTCCCGACTTAATCTTCGTCCGATATATGCGGCCACTCGGTCCGCATGGCGGTGGCTGCCAACGTTTCAGCTTCCAGCAGCAGTTCATCGTCGATCGCGCCCTGAGGCAGGCTTTCGCGCCCGATCATCGTCATCACCGGCACAGCAAGAGGGCTCACCCGGTCGAGCGTCACATGTTCGAGCTCACGCTCCGCCCGGTTAAGCAGATCGGCCAGCCGTGCCACGTCGGTCATGCGCGATCGGGCATCGGCCCACGCCGCTTCCAGCAATACGTGATCGGGCTCGTACTTGCGGAGCACATCGTAAATCAGGTCGGTCGAAAAGGTGACCTGTTTCCCGCTCTTGCGTTTACCGGGGTGCTGCCGCTCGACCAGCCCCGATATCACCGCCACTTCGCGGAATGCCCGGCGCAGCAGATGCGATTCTGTCACCCAGTCGATGAATTCGTGCGCCAGTATGTCGGGTGACAAAAGCGGTGCCGGGTCGGTCACCGGGCGCAGGCCCCACACCGCTAGCGAATAATCGTTGGCGATAAACCCGCCCGGCGAAAGCCCGCGCTCTTCCATCCGCCGGGTGATCAACATCCCCAGGCTCTGGTTCGCATTCCACCCTTCGAAAGTGTAGTACACGCTGAAATGCTTGCGGCCATGGGGGAAGCTTTCCACCAGCAGTTGCCCCGGCCCCGGCATCCGACTTCGCCAGTCCTGCACCTCCAGCCATTCGCGCACATCATCGGGAAAACGTGCCCAACCGGCCCGGTCAACCAGCATTTCCCGCACCCGCCCCGCCAGATGGGTTGTCAGAGGCAAACGTTGCCCGCCGTAACTGGGAATCATTCCGGCAGTCTTGCTGGCGCGAACCTGCAGTTCCATATCTTTGATCTGCTCAACCTCCAGCGTCATTCCGGCAAACCGAAATGTATCGCCCGGACTCAGCGCGGCAGCAAAGCGTTCCTCCACTTTGCCGAGCGAGCGCCCGTTGCGGAACCGAACATCGAGCATTTCCGAATCCACGATGATCCCGGCATTCATCCGGTGCCGCGCGGCATGTTCGGGATGGGCCAATCGCCATGTCGCCCCACCGTTTGCATCGCCATCCACGCCGCCCGGTTCGCGCACAATACGATGGAACCGATCATACGCTTTCAGCGCATATCCGCCGGTGGCGACGAAATTGAGCACTCGCTGCCACACCTCCGCGTCAATCCACACATAGGCCAGCGAGGAACGCACTTCGGCCAGCAACGCTCTTTCGCCAAACGGCCCGGCACAGGCACAGGCCATCACGTGCTGAGCCAGAACATCCAGACTGCCCGGCCGAAAATCCTCCCCGTCGCGCTGTCCTGCGTCCACTGCATCTTTTGCTGCAGTTGCTTCGAGGAATTCGAAACGGTTTCCGGGCACCAGGATCGCCCGGCTCGGCTGATCGAGCCTGTGGTTGGCCCGCCCGATCCGCTGAAGCAGACGGCTCGATCCCTTGGGCGCACCCATCTGCACCACGCAATCGATATCACCCCAGTCCACACCCAGATCGAGACTGGCCGTCGCCACCAGAGCCCGAAGTTCGCCACGCGCCATCGCGCCTTCCACCTTGCGGCGGGCTTCCTTGCTCAGCGATCCGTGATGGATGCCGATCGGCAGATTGTCATCGTTGGCATCCCACAGCAGCTCGAACACGAATTCAGCCAGAAAGCGCGTGTTGGTGAACACCAGCGTCGTGCGATTATGGCGAATTTCCTCGTATAGCTGCGGAATCGCCCACCGGCCCGCATGGCCACCCCACGGCACCCGTTCCTCATGGGGCAACAGAATCTCGACCTGCGGCGGTGCGCCCTGCTCCCCTTCGACGAGCGCCACGCTGTCGATATCGCCCCACGGGGCGAGCCATTCGCGAAATGCCTGCGGATCGGCCACGGTGGCCGACAGCGCCGTGCGTTGCATCTGCGGAGCAATCGCCTGCAACCGGCTGAGGGCCAGCGCCAGCAGATCGCCGCGTTTGCCCGTTGCAAAGGCGTGAACTTCATCGATCACGATCCGCTGCAGACTGGCAAACATCGTCAGACTGTCAGGATAGCTCAGCAGCAGCGAGAGCGATTCGGGCGTGGTGAGCAGGACATGCGGTGGACGGGCGCGCTGGCGCTTCTTGCGGTCGGACGGGGTGTCGCCACTACGCGTTTCCACCCGGATCGGCAGGCCCATCTCTTCAATCGGGGCCATCAGATTCCGCTGCACGTCATGCGCCAGAGCCTTCAGCGGCGAAACGTAGAGCGTGTGCAGCCCTTCGGGCACCGGTGCGCCATCCAGCCGCGACGGGCAGAAATCGGCCAGAGTGGGCAGAAAGCCGGCCAGAGTCTTGCCTGCGCCGGTATCCGCGACCAGCAAGGCATGGCGCCCATCGTCGCGGGCATCGAGCATCTCTGCCTGATGGCGCCGCACGCGCCAGCCACGCCCCGCGAACCACCGGTCGATTTCAGGAGGAACCGTCATCACCCCCAGCTTACGCGAGATTCCCGCGCAGATTCAGCGAAATCGTCCACTCATCACAACCCATTGTCGCACAACACGCGAGAGTGGCAAGCGGAGGCAAGAAAAAGGCCCGACTGGAAAACCAGTCGGGCCGAAAAGTCTGGGAGAGGATGCCTGAAAGGCAGGTTCTTTGTGCACCGCATCATTTCCTTTCGCAACTGCAAAATTATCAGGCGCAGTTGCGTAAAACGCAATTTTTAGACATCCTATTGTTTATAAAGTATTTTTATTGATGCGCATACGTCTGCACGTAAAATAATTACGCGGGAAAGATCGAATCATTCTGTGTCGATATCCTCGCTCACTTCCTCTGCCCGTATTTCCGCAGCTCTCGCCATGCCTTCTTCAAGCTCCCGGGCGCTCAGACCGGTCAGCTCGGACAGGCGTGCACGTTGCTCATCCGACAGATCGGCCCAGCCACGCAGCGGCGGAAGAGCGGCAGTTGCGGTCTTCACCTCTTCCTCCATATCAGCGAGAGCGCCCATCGCATCAGGCAACGCCTTCATTGTCGCGGCAATAAAGCGCGGATCGCTCGACATCGTGAAAGATTTCCGGGCGAAGGCGACGCCGCTGTCGGTGGAGAAGAACGCATCGATATCGCTCAGCTCTTTCTGATCGAAATAGACGGCATAGGCTTCCGACAGAGCCGCGCGGACGCCCGGTTCCATCGCCGTCATCATTTTGCCCATTGCGCCCTGCACCGTAGTCATTTCCAGCTTGCGCCGTTCCTGCCACGCGGGATCGAGCAGAGCGGAAACCTCGGCCAGCTGATCGGAATCGAGGTCGATCTCGCCTTCCTCCACCCCGATCTGTTTCGCCACATCTGCGGGCGATGCATCTTCGAACTTGCTCATCATCGGGCCGATGATCTTGTTGAACATCGATCCCATCATTTCGCCATAGGTGCCCGGCGGGACCATTTTGTCGACGATCTTTTTCGCCAGCGGCAGGCGCTGCTCCTGATCCTCCGTCAGCGGTTCGGCTGCGAACATCGACGACAGAACCGCCATCATGGCGGCATCGTCCGGCGTTGCAGATTCCGGTTCGGCATCGGCAGATGCATCAGCCACAACTGCGTCTTCCGCTACACCCTGTGCCAGTGCAGGCAACGCACCAAACGCCAGCGCAGCAGCTGCTGCGCCAACAAATGTTTTGCAGATTCTCATTTCATATCCCCCAATCCGACAGGTTCAGTGCCCGGCCTGCTCGCCGCGCTCCAGCCCTGAAAGTTGCAACTGTTCATCGATCTGCGCGACCAGCCGGTCCAGCCCGCCCTGACTGTCGCTCTCCGCGCGGGCGACCAGCACATCCTGCGTATTGGATGCGCGCAGCAGCCACCAGCCATCAGCGGTCGTCACTCGCACACCGTCGGTGCCGTCAACTTGCGCGTCAGTGCCCGCCAGCCGAGTCTTGACCTCGTCGATCGCTGCGAATTTCCGGCTTTCATCGACCTGAAAGCGCATTTCGGGCGTGTTCACCAACGCGGGCATCTCGCCGCGCAATTGCGTGACCGATTTGCCCAGCCGCGCCGATGCCGCCATCAGCCGCACGGCAGCGTAGAGCGCATCGTCATAGCCATAATATTCGTCGGCAAAGAACACATGCCCGCTCATCTCCCCGGCCAGCGGCGCCTGTGTTTCCTTCATTTTGGACTTAATCAGGCTATGCCCGGTCTTCCACATAACCGGCTGCCCGCCATGCGCGGCGACGTGTTCGAACAACGCGCGACTGGCCTTCACATCGGCAATCACCGTCGCGCCGGGGCGGCGGGATAGCAGGTCTTCGGCATAAATCATCAGTAACTGATCGCCCCAGATAACCCGCCCTTCGCCGTCGATCGCCCCGATCCGGTCGCCATCGCCATCGAATGCCACTCCGAAATCGAGGTTCTTCTCCGCGACGAGCCGCTGAAGATCTTCCAGATTGGCGGGGACAGTGGGGTCTGGATGATGGTTGGGGAAATTCCCGTCGACATCGGTGTAGAGCAGATGATGTTCGCCCGGCAGACGTCCAGCAAGCTGTTCGAGTGCAGGGCCGGCAGCGCCATTGCCGGCGTCCCACCCGATCCGCAGGGCAGACAAAGTGTCGCTGTCGATCCCGTCCAGCCCCTGCAGCATCCGATCGATGTAAGCATCCATGACATCGCGGGTTTCGACCGTGCCCGTTCCGTCGAGCCAGTCCCCGGCTTCGGCAAGGCGCCCGATGGTCAGGATATCCTCCCCAAAGAACGGGCGACCCATAAATACCATCTTGAAGCCATTGTAATTGGCGGGATTATGGCTGCCGGTTATTTGAATACCGCCATCGACATCATCCGCTGATGCCTCTGCAAAATAGAGCATCGGCGTCGCGCCCATCCCGATCCGAACCACATCGCAGCCGCTGCCGGTCAGCCCTTCGATCAGCGCGGATTCGAGCATCGGGGAGCTGACCCGGCCATCGTATCCCACCGCCACCTTGTGGCCACCAGCCCGCCGCAACAAAGTGGCGAAACCGCGACCAATAGCGCGGGCGTCTTCTGCCCCCAGTGTTTCGCCGATGATCCCGCGAATGTCGTATTCACGCAGGACAGTGGAATCGAAGGTGTGATTCACAGTGGCAATTCCTCAGTTCTTGTCGGGCAATTGGTTCAACAACAGATCACGCGCCGCATTGGTTTCATGGACCTGTTCGCCGGAACCACCCCGATCCGGATGGACCAGAGCAATGCGGCGGCGATGCGCCTCCACAATATCCTTGCGCGTCGCATTCGCATCCACACCCAGCAGCTTTCGCGCATTCAGCACCGCCTGTTGCCGGGTCGGCGGTGTCCGCAGATAATCCCACGGCCAGCGCCCCAGCATCATGCGGCAGGCAAATGACACAATTGCGGCAAGGATCAGCAGGCGAACCATCGTGCCCTTGCTAGCCGGTTCGGCGACATCAAGCCAGCGCAAGCTCCGGCGCTTGTTTCGCGGGCATCGGCAGGTTCAGCGACTTGATCAGTTCGCGCAGTTCCTGCCGTGCGACAAGGTGGCTGGTGCCGAGTTCCCCCAGGTGCCCCTTGTCCAGCAAAGTCAGGCCGGAGGGGAACAGTTCGCGATATATCACGCGCTCCGACAACCCTTGCGACACCCGGAAACCGACCCGCCTCGACAGTTCCTTCAGAGCCTGTTCGATACGCACCATATTGCGCGCCTCGACATGGCCGGTACGGTTGCGGACGACGACCCAGTCCATTTCGCGCCGCCCCTGTTCAATCTGGCTGCGGCTGCGTTTCAGGCGGGCTTCCCAGATCAGTTCGGCATAGAAGCTGAGGCGGCGAACCTTGAAGGTTTCCGCATCGACTTGCCCGATCAGGTCGAAATCGACGAAGCTGTCGTTCAGCGGCGTGACCAGCGTATCGGCTTCGGTCGCGGCATGGCGGGCCAGCGGATCATCGCGGCCGGGGGTATCGAAGACCACGAAATCGACGCCTTCGCCTACTTGCGCGACCAGCGCCTCCAAATCTTCCGGGCGCTCGCTGTCGAGCACGTCGAACCGCGCGGTGGGCAGATCGATTTCGCGTCGCTCCATCGTTTCCTTGCGGTTTTCGAAATAACGGAACAGCGTCCGCTGCCGCGGGTCGAGGTCGATCGCGGCAACCCGTGCGCCCTGATATGCCAGCGCCACCGCGACATGGACCGCCGTGGTCGATTTGCCCGTGCCACCTTTCTCGTTCGCGAAAACGATGCGATGCGGGGCGGTGTTCGTCACGGGCGGTGTTCCATTGCTTGCGGCCGGCAATCCGGCGATTGTGTTGGTGGGCCCATGCGCGCTAGTGCGCGGCAGAGCCACTTCCCGGCTTTATCCAAGGGCCAGATGCCATGCAAACCGTGACCACGCGCGAGATGTTGAGAACAGCCGTCGATGGCTTGCGCGCAGAGGGGCGCACACTGGCGCTGGTGCCGACAATGGGCGCCCTGCACGAAGGCCATCTGACATTGGTGCGCGAGGCGAAATCGCGAGCGGATTCAGTGGCTGTATCGATTTTCGTCAATCCCACGCAGTTCGGTCCGAACGAAGATCTCGATGCCTATCCCCGGCGCATGGCGGAAGATTCCGCATTGCTGGAAAAAGAAGGGGTCGCGCTGCTTTGGGCGCCGGGTGTGGCCGAGATGTATCCCGATGGATATGCCACGAACGTGTCGGTATCGGGCGTGAGCGAAGGGCTATGCGGCGCAGCGCGACCGGGTCATTTCGACGGCGTGGCCACGGTCGTTTGCAAGTTGTTCAATCAGGTGCGCCCCGATCTCGCGCTGTTCGGGGAAAAGGACTGGCAGCAGCTCGCAGTGATCCGCCGGATGGCAGCCGATCTCGATCTGGTGCGCCCGCATGTTTCCGCGATCCACGGGGTGCCGACCGTGCGAGAGGCGGACGGACTGGCCCTGTCCAGCCGCAATCAGTACCTGTCGCCCGAACAGCGGCAGCAGGCGGCGGAATTGCCGCAGGCGATGCGCGATGCCATCGCTGCGCTCCACAGCGGCAGCGCGGTCGCGCCTACCCTCGCCGCCATGGAAGCGCATCTGTTGCAGGCCGGGTTCGCGTCGGTCGATTATGCCACACTGGCCGATGCCGCTTCGCTCGTCCCGCTCGACAGTCTCAGCGGGGCACCGGCGCGCCTGCTGGTCGCCGCGCGGATCGGCGGCACCCGTCTGATCGACAATATGGCGGTGTGAAGCGGAACCGGCAGCCCGGTTACTTGCGCTTGCCCGCGAATTCGGAACCGGGCTTCCACTTCGGCCAGGCATCGCTATCGGCCAGTTCGCGCCCGATGGCATAGCCAAGATCAGCATCCTGCGCCGCGCCCGACAGATCCCAGTCCGCTTTCCAGTCGTCGCACGGCTGATGATAGCAATTGGCAGTGAAATCGCTCACCCATTTGTCCCCCGCCGCTCGACCGCCGTTGACCAGATCGACCCCGCCGCCCAGCGCCATAACGATCAGCGAAGGCACACCGCGCTTGGCGAAGCTGAAATGATCGGCGCGATAGAACAAGCCGCGTTCTGGCCTGGCATCGGGCGTGATCGTCCGCCCTTGCGCCGCAGCCGCCTTCGCCAGATAATCTTCCAGCGTCGATTGCCCCTTACCGATCAGCACGAAATCGCGCGCCTTGCCATTGGGTTGCAGGGTATCGAACGTAATATCCGCGACCATTTTATCGGCAGAGTACAGGTTGGATGCAACGAAGTGTTCGGAGCCCAGCAAGCCGCGCTCTTCGGCGGTCCAGATGCCGAACAGGATCGTGCGCTGCGGCGGAGTGCCGGATTTGAACATCCGTGCCACTTCCATCATCGCCGCGATGCCCGATGCATCGTCCAGCGCACCCGCACGGATTGTCTTGCCCCGCCCATCTGCGGTCGCGCCAATGCCATAGGCATCCCAGTGCGCGCCGTATGAAATGGTTTCGGCAGGGCGGGTCGCGCCGGTAATTTTCGCGATCACATTGTGGCTCTGCACGGTTTCGCTGCTCACCGGGACATTGGCAGACAGCCGTGCGCCGACGAGTGGAACGGGCTTGAAATTACGGCTGCGGGCAGCAGCCACCTGCTTCGCCAGATCGAGTCCGGCAGCGGCAAACACCCGCTGCGCCGCATCGCCCGACAGCCAGCCCTGAATCATCAACCGGCCTTCGCCATCCGGCCCCTGAACCAGATCGTAGTTCTCCCCGCCCGGACTGACTATCGTGTTCCAGCCATATCCCGCCGCGGGGGCATCGTGCACGATCAGCGCGCCAATCGCCCCCTGACGCACGGCTTCCTCGAACTTGTACGTCCAGCGACCGTAATAGGTCATCGCCTGACCGCCGAACAACCCGGCATTGGGCGCGCCCTCTGCCAGCCCGAAATCGGGATCGTTGACGAGGAAGACTGCGATCTTGCCTTTGAGGTCCGCTCCCTTGAAATCGTCCCACCCCTTCTCAGGAGCGGTCACGCCATAGCCGACGAAGACCAGCGGCGCTTTGTCCACCACGGCACGATCCACGTTGCGCTGGGTAGAGATATAGACATCTTCCCCCTGACGCAGTGTGATCGCGCCTCGTTTCGTCGCCAGTTGCAGCGGCGCACCGGTATCCAGTTTTGTGTGGAGCAATGGGACCTGGGTGGTCCATGCACCGTTCGGCCCGCCGGGTTCGAGGCCCAGTTTCCTGAACTGTTCCACCAGATAGGCGATGGTTTTGGTTTCGCCCGGCGTACCGGGTGCGCGCCCTTCGAATTCGTCTGACGCCAATGTCCTGATGATCGCATCCATACGCGCCGGATCGGCCTGAGGCGCACTATCGTGCACGGCCGGCGCCGACGTAGCGGCAACGGCGGGCGGGTTCGCAGTCGCGCATCCGGCAAGCGCAAGCGAGACAATGGCTGCGGCGGTATAATGGCGAAGTGTCATGATCTGCGTCCCTGTTCGACTTTGGCGATTACATATTGTCATAGGCCTGCCTCCCGCCGCTTGCAAAGCGCAGGCGATGCGCCCGAATACGCGCCCTTTGGGCCAAAGCTCTGGAAAACACCGCGTGCGCCCTTGGATCGAATCGCCTTCGGCCCCAAGTCCCGCCACGTGAGTGCACCCATTCGAATTGGCGTCGATCAGGCGGAACGGCCGGTGATGATCGATATAGAAGAACTGCTGGCCACTCGCCTGCTGGTGCAGGGGAACAGTGGCTCGGGCAAATCACACCTGCTGCGCCGCATTCTCGAAGAAAGCGCATCGATCGTACAGCAGATCGTGATCGACCCCGAAGGGGACTTCGTATCGCTGGCCGAACCGTTCGGACATATCGTGATCGATGGCTCCGCCTATTCGGCGGCGGAACTGACCCGGCTCGCCGCGCGCATCCGCGAACATCGTGCATCGGTGGTTCTCGCGCTCGACGAACTGGAGATCGAGGCGCAGATGCGCTGTGCCGCGCTGTTCCTGTCCAGCCTGTTCGATGCCCCGCGCGAACAGTGGTTCCCCGCTCTGGTGGTGGTCGACGAAGCGCAGATGTTCGCCCCTGCCGCTGGCGGCGAAGTGAGCGACGAAGCCCGTCGACTGAGTCTGGCCGCAATGACCAACCTGATGTGTCGGGGGCGCAAACGCGGACTGGCCGGGATCGTCGCAACCCAGCGACTGGCCAAGCTGGCAAAGAATGTCGCAGCGGAAGCATCGAACTTCCTGATGGGGCGCACTTTCCTCGATATCGATATGGCGCGTGCTGCCGATCTGCTGGGCATGGAACGGCGACAGGCCGAACAGATCCGCGATCTGGCGCGGGGCCAGTTTCTGGGGCTGGGTCCGGCGATCAGCCGCAGGCCAGTGTCGGTGAGGATCGGCTCAGTGAAGACTGGCGGACGCTCTGTGGTGCAGGATCTGGCGCCCCCGCCGACCGCTTCGCCCGACGAACTCCACGCCTTGCTGCACGAAGATCTGCACGAGGAACCCGCGACCGCGCCAGAACCGGCCCCCGCCCCGCCCAAGCCGCATACCGACGCGCTGATTGGCGAGATTGCCGCCACATCGCTCAAACTGCCCGAACCCGCCGCCGATGCGCCATCCGCAGAATCGCGCTCTCAGGAAGAGGTGGACGCGGCGCTGGCGCAGATTCTGCGCGATCTGGCTGCCGAAGAAGGCTGCACCTTCCAGCCACCGGCCAAGCTGTTTCAGGACTTCACCGTGCGCTGCCGGATGCAGCGCCTTACCGCTGGCCGCGTGGATATGACAGTGTTTCAGCGCCGGTTTGCGATGGCAGTGGCGGGTGTCACCGATCCGGCCAGCGAACCCTGGCCCGATATTCTCCGCATCGCGGCGGTGCTGCCCGATGACTTGCTGGCTCCGTTTCTGGCGATTGCCAAAGCGGCCAGCGAAGGGGCGCCCTGCCCCGACGACGATGAACTGGCGCGGCTCTATGGCACCAGTTCACCGGGCCGATTGAAACGACTGCTCGATCATTACGAGCGTGTGGGCATCATCGTGATGCGGACCGATTTCAGCGGCCGCCGCTCTGTGTTCATCCCCGAACTGGGCACGTCGACCGAACCGTTGGAGGCCTGAACGGGCAATCAGCCTGCGATGCAATCCAGCACTTCGCTGACCGCATCGTAAACTGCCCCCAGCTCATCGTCGGTGATGCAATACGGCGGCATAACGTAAACCGTATTGCCCAATGGGCGCAGCAGAACATTGCGTTCGCGGAACATCGCCAGCATTTGCGGCGCAAGGTCGGATAGATACCCTTCCGCATCCCCCACTTCGAACGCTGCAATCGTGCCCAGCCTGCGGGGATTGCGGACCAGAGGATGCGCGGCAGTCCGGCGCAAATACCTCTCCTGCCTTTCGCCCAGTGCAGCGATCCGCTCAATCACCGGTTCCTCGTCCCAGATCGCCAGATTGGCGTTGGCTGCGGCGCAGGCGATGGGGTTGGCGGTGTAGCTTGAGGAATGGAAAAACATCTGTGCGCGGTCGGTGCTGTAATGCGCGGCAAAGATCGGTTCGCTCGCCATCGTTACCGCCAGCGGGATTGCGCCACCGGTAATCCCTTTCGACAGGCACAGGATATCGGGAGCGATGTCGGCCTGTTCGCAAGCCAGCAATGCGCCGGTCCGGCCCCACCCTGTCATCACTTCATCCGCGATGAACAGCGTGTCATACCGTTGGCAGATGCGGTGCATTTCAGCGAGCGTATCGGCCCTGTAGAACAACATCCCCCCCGCGCCCAGCACCAGCGGTTCGACAATAAATGCCGCCGCCCCTTCGCGGCAAACTCGTTCCAGCGCATCGAACGTCGCCTGTTCGTGCCCCGCAGCAGGAAAGGGGATCGACGTGACATCGAACAACAGCGGTTCATACGCCCGATTGAACGCTCCGCGCGCGCCGACCGACATCGTGCCAATCGTATCGCCGTGATAGCCATGATCCATCACCGCGATCCGATGGCGATCTTCGCCGCGATGCAACCAGTAACCGAGCGCCATTTTCAGCGCCACTTCGACGCTGGTCGATCCAGAATCCGAAAAGAACACCCGTGTCAGACTGGCAGGCATCCGCGCGCGCAAGCCCGCCGCCAGCCGTTCCGCCGGTTCGTGCGTCCAGCCTGCGAAAATGATCTGGTCGAGTTTGTGCGCCTGTTCGGCAATGGCAGCGGCGATTTTCGGGTGTGCATGGCCATGGGTCGTGACCCACCATGACGAGATCGCATCGATCACTTTCGCCCCGGATCGCGTGTGCAACACCGCACCTTCGGCCCCGATGACTTCGGGAATCGCATGTTGCAGGCCATGTTGTGTGAACGGATGCCAGACAGCAGATTCGCTCATCGGAAAAACTCCATGTCGAAACCACTGAGGATTGCCGCCTGCAAGCTGTCGGGATCGAGCGATGTCAGATGTGGCAAGCGGCCAAGCCGCGGCACCCTGGCTATCTCGCAGATCGTCCGCTCACTGTCGTCTTCCGCCGGACCGACAAAGGCGATGCCAAGAATCGGCACACTCCGCGCGCGCAGGGCCTCTATCGTCAGCAGGCTGTGGTTGATCGTGCCCAGCCCGGTGCGGGCGACGACGATTGTCGGTTGGCCCCAGCGGGCGAACACATCTGCGTAGAGGATCTCCCGCGTCACCGGGACCAGCGCACCGCCCGCCCCCTCCACCACCAGCGTCCCTTCCACGTCTGGTAGGGCCAGCCGTGTGGGATCGATTTCCACCCCATCGATTTCTGCCGCGCGATGGGGTGAACATGGTGTGGCCAGCCGATATGCCTCTGGCACAATCCGCTCTGCCGGAACGCCCAGCTTGCTGGCAGAGGCCGTGTCGGTTCCGTCTTCCAACCCGGCTTGCACCGGTTTCCAGTAATATGCGCCAATGGCAGCAGCGAGGCCCACCGCGAATACCGTTTTGCCGACATCGGTATCGGTTCCGGTCACAACTATCACGCGGCGCATAGGCGTTCTCTTCATGGATGATGGCAATCGCACAGGCGTGTAATGATCCCCTCCCTCATCTGCAAACTGCCAGATTTCGAGGAGATATTGCAGAAACCATCGCACACGGTATGCCATGCGCGTGCGATGGCGTGCGCCATTGCACCCCGCGCAGGTGCCCACCGGGCATAATAGGGAACATGGTAAGGCTGGCACCTGATGCGAGCCCGATCCAGGGCTGTCCCTGCAACTGTGAGCGGCGAGCGTGATGCACAGGCGCGGAGGCTATCTCCGGGCCAGCCACTGGTCGACAAACCGGGAAGGCGTGCGTCAGGCGACGACCCGCGAGCCAGGAGACCTGCCTGCGCGTGTCGCTCGATGCCTCGGTTCAGGGACTGGCCAGGGCACGGACCATCCGTTCGAGCGACGAATACCCGACGAGTGCTGCCACCTGTGGCAGCGCTCCCGAACCGTATTGCGCCCGGAGGATGTGATGACCGAAGATGAAATCAACCAGCGACACAACGACAAGGCCCGCAAAAGGCAAGCCGCACGGGCCAAGATCATGGCCGACAAGACCGAAGAGAAAGGCCTGCTGATCGTCCACACCGGCAAGGGCAAAGGCAAATCGACCGCCGCATTCGGCTTGGTCTGCCGCGCGCTGGGCCACGGGATGAAAGTGGGCATCGTGCAGTTCATCAAAGGCGGTTGGGCCACGGGGGAAAAGATGGTCTATTCGGCATTCCCCGATCAGGTTGAACATCGCGTGATGGGCGAAGGCTTCACCTGGGACACACAGGATCGCGCCCGCGATATCGCATGGGCCCGCGCCGGGTGGGATGAAGTCAGGCGGATGATCGCCGATCCCGAAATCGCAATGGTGGTGGCAGACGAATTGAACATCGTGCTGCGTTACGAATATCTGCCTGTCGAGGAAGTCGTGGCCGGGTTGGTCGACCGGGCGCCGATGAAACATGTCATCGTCACCGGACGCAATGCCCCCACCGCCCTGATCGACGCCGCCGATCTTGTGACTGAGATGGTGCAGATAAAGCATCCGTTCCGATCGGGCGTGAAGGCCCAGCCGGGGATCGAGTTTTGACCGCCCCGCTGGCGCCAGGGCTACTGGTCGCCGCCCCACGTTCGGGAGTGGGCAAAACACTGATCGCCATTGGATTGCAGCGCGCTTTCATCCACGCCGGTCTGACAGTCCGCGCAGCGAAAGCAGGGCCGGACTATATCGACCCCGGATTACATGCGCTGGCAACCGGACGACCATCGATCAATCTCGACGGGTTTGCGGTGGCCCCGGCGATGGTGCGCGGGCTGGCATCCGGCATCGCGCGCGATGCCGATCTGGTAATCTGCGAAGGCGCCATGGGGCTGTACGATGGTGCATCCAGCACCAGCACGGCGGCAGAGATCGCCCGCCTAACAGGGTGGCCGATCCTGCTGGTGATCGATGCCGAAGGAGCGGGGCAAACCGCCGCCGCAGTGGCACATGGGATGGCTTCCTATCCCGGCGCGCCACCTGTTGCCGGAGCTATCGTCAATCGCGTGGCGAGCGACCGTCACGCCGCGATGATCGCAGAAGGGTTTGCTGCTATCGATGTACCGCTGCTGGGCATGGTTCGGCGCGATGCGGCACTGACAATGCCTTCGCGCCATCTGGGGCTGGTTCAGGCACGGGAGGACACTGATATCGACGCGCGGATCGATAGCATCGCCGCCATTATCGCCCGCGACTGCAATCTGCCCGCCATTTGCGCTTCTGCACACGCGACACGTGCCGCTGCGCCAGCGATCCCCACCATTCGCCCGCCGGGCCAGCGCATCGCCCTCGCCTCCGACGACGCCTTCGCATTCTTCTATCCCCATCTCGCTCAGTGGTGGAGGGCTGCAGGGGCGGAAATCGTGCCGTTCTCACCACTGGCCGATCACGCTCCACCGGTCGATTGCGACACGTGCTGGCTACCGGGCGGCTATCCCGAACTGCACGCCGCGACAATCGCGGCCAATGGGCGTTTCATGGCCGGGTTGCGGGAATTCGCCAAACGGGCACCAGTGCATGGCGAATGCGGCGGCTACATGGTGTTAGGGCGCTCGATCGAAGACAGCGACGGCACCCGCTATCCAATGGCCGGCCTGCTGCCGGTCGATACAAGCTTCGCCAGACGCAAGCTTTCGCTTGGCTATCGCAAGGCGCGCTTGTTGGCCCCTGCCCCGTTTGCGGCCGCGGCCAGCCCGCTCTGGGGCCACGAATATCATTATGCGACAATTGTTTCGCCAAATGAAGGCAAACCATTTGCTCGTCTCTCGGACGCCCACGGCACAGATTTAGGCATGGCCGGGCACCATGCCGGGAACGTCAGCGGCAGCTTCTTTCACTTGATCGCATGAGACGTTGCCCCTAACCAGCGCGCCGCGACAGGTTCCCCGGAAGGGGATTCAAAGGGAACGGAGTGTAAAACCCCGGCTGCCCCTGCAACTGTAAGCGGATAGCTATCGAGCCACATGCCATTGGGACCATCACGGTCCTGAGAAGGCGGCCCGAACGGCATTGACCCGCGAGCCAGGAGACCTGCCCGTCGCCGTCGTCTTTCGTGCGGACAGGGTGTGCCGGGCGAACGGGGGTGAACCCGACAGACGACATAGGTGGCTGTGCATCCGCACGGGCCGATGTCGTGCGCCTTATAGGCATATCGCCATCGATTCCGCGGCTGTGCGGCCTTGTCGATGGGGTACACGATGTTCCGGTTTGTTATTCGAAGTTCCATTTCTCTCGCTGCAATTGCGGCAGCGGCTCCCGTATTTGCTGAGGAAATTCCCGCCTATCCGACCGTGACTGACGATGATCGCGAGATCATCGTCACCGCCACCCGCGCCGAGGTCGCGCTTGACCACACACCGGCCAGCATCACTGTGCTCGACAAGGCAGCGATCGACCGGTCGCAGGACATCGGCGCAACCGAACTGCTGCTGCGGACGCCGGGCGTGACCATTTCGCGCAATGGCGGGTACGGCACATCGACATCTCTGCGTATTCGCGGGGCAGAATCCGATCATACCGTCGTCGTGATCGACGGGGTAAAGCTCAACGATCCGGCTTCGGCCGGTGGCGGATACAATTTCGCCAACCTTCTTGTGGGAGACATCGACCGAATCGAAGTCCTGCGCGGGCCGCAATCGATCCTGTGGGGCAGCCAGGCGATCGGCGGCGTGGTCAATATCGTCACCGCCGAACCGCATAACGAGCTGGAAGGCAGCTTCGATGTCGAGGCCGGATCGCGCGCTACTGTCAGCGCGCGCGCCGCACTGGGCGGAAAGAACGGCCCGCTGCGCTGGCGGATCGGCGGACAGACATTCACCACCGACGGCATTTCAGCAGTCGCACCTGCATTCGGCGGAGAGGAAAAAGACGGATACCGCAACGACAGCATAACGGGCCGCGCGCAAATCGCGCTGACCGACAATCTGGAAGTGGATCTGCGCGGCTATCACTCGTCCGCGCGGGTCGGATTCGATTCAACCCGTGGGGACAGCGAAGACTATGGCCTGAACAGCGAAACGCTCGGCTATGTCGGCGTAAATTTCGCACTGCTGGAGGGTCGATTCCGCAACCGCCTGGCCTATTCTCGCACGGAAACCGAACGCGATAATTTCAACCCGACCCGCGAACGGCCGCAAAGCTTCGAATCCGAAGGGATCAATACGCGGTGGGAATATCAGGGCAGCTTCGATCTGACCCGTGGAATCGCCGCAATTTTCGGGGTGGAGAACGAACGCGCACGTTTTCTCAGCCGTTCGCCTTCGGCATCGCTGGCCACCCCTGTCCCCGCCTTTGCAACCGGCGAAACCGAAGCGACCAGCGCTTACGGCCAGGTCAGCGTGGAACCAATTGACGGCCTGACCATCGATGGCGGCATTCGCTACGACGATCACAGCCGCTATGGCGGGCAGACATTACTGGCGGTGGGCGGAGTGTGGCGTTTGCCAACCGGCACGATCCTGCGGGCGAGTTATGGCGAAGGGTTCAAGGCGCCGACGCTGTACCAGCTCTACAGCGATTACGGGAACCTCGCGCTCGACCCGGAAGATGCCCACGGATGGGAAGCGGGGGTGGAACAGCACCTGTTCACCCGCAAGCTGACCCTGGCAGCAACCTGGTTCGACCGGACGACGACCAACCAGATCATCTATAACAGTTGCCCGGCCACATCGACCGATCCATTATGCCTGGTGCCGGGCAGCACCACCGAACAGCGATGGGGATTCTATTCCAACGTATCCCGCGGCGAGGCGCACGGCATCGAAGCGACAGCGGCGTTACACTTTGGCAAGCTGACACTCGACGGAAACTATAGCTGGATCGTGGCGGAAGACCGCTCTCCCGGCACTGCCAATTTCGGCAACTGGCTGCCGCGCCGTCCGCGCAATGCAGCGAATGCATCGGTCAGCTATGCTCTGCCGTTCGGGCTCGATCTCGGCGCAGCGGTACGGTGGTCGGGCAGCAGTTTCGACGATGCAGCCAATACCAACCGCCTCGATGCCTACACACTGGTCGATCTGCGCGCGGAATATCGAATTTCCGACAGCGTCAGCCTGTTTGGCCGGGCAGAGAACCTCTTCGACGAAGAATACATGACGGCCTACCGTTACGGCACACTGGGTCGCAGCTTCTACGCCGGTCTGCGGGGGCGGTTCTGATGCACAGTAACTATCAGCCAGAGGAGAAAAGTATGACCACGCTTTCGGACGCGTTTGCGCGCAATATCTGGATCGGGACAATGGCTACGGTCAGCACGGTCACATCGCTGTTGCTGGCTTGCGCCACTCCATTCCCCTCGCTTGCCGCACTCGCCGCAACGAACGTATCGCGCCGCGATGGCATGGTGCTGATGTTCGTCGCATGGTTTGCTGCCCAGGCGGTGGGCTTTATCGTCCATGGCTTCCCGTTTGAGCCAGCCAGCATGGTCTGGCCTTTCGCACTGGGCACGGCAGCAGTCGGTTCGCTGTTGGCGGCGGAATTTGCCCGACAGTCGATGGCCAGCACCCATGCGCTGCTACGTGCTGGCGGAGCCTATATCGGTGCATTTGCCGGTTTCAAATTGGGCATCCTGCTGTGGGTGTCGCTGCTCGATCACGGTTGGGCTGCATTCTCCGCGGACATCATGCTGCGCCAGTTTGTCCGTTATGGCGCGATCTTCGCCGGAATGGCAGCAGTGCAATATGCACTCACCCGGCTCGGCGTTCGGGTAGCGTCCGATCGCTACGCGCGCGCGGCTTCCGCCGCATGACAATGCTGCGCCCCGCCGCCAGCGGCCCATCGGTGATCGTGTGCAATACCTGCCGCCACAGCGGCGATGCGCGCGAAGACGCCTATGGCGTGCGCGGTGGGGCGCGGCTGTTCGCTCTGCTGCGCGATCTGGCGCAGAACGATCCCGCCTATGCCGGATTGTCTGTGGAGGAGATGCCGTGCCTGTTCGCGTGCACGGATTTCTGTACCGTCCACATCCGCGCCCATGACAAAGTCGGCTACGTATTGGGCCGTTTCACCCCCGATGCCGACGCCGCCCGCGCAATTCTGGATTATGCGCTCCACTATGCCGCCAGCGAAGAAGGTCGGGTCGCTTATGCCGACTGGCCAGAGGGCGTCAAAGGACACTTCATCGTGCGGGTTCCGCCCGCAGGGTTTGTCGCGCAATGATCACCTTCGCATCACCGGTCGCTTTTGCCTCGGCGCTGGCCGATCTCAAAGCACCCGACTGTGCCGCACGTTCCGCCGCGCTGTCCCGCCAGCGGCGGCTGACCAAACCAGCCGGATCGCTGGGGCGACTGGAAGACATCGCAGTGTTCTTTGCCGGTTGGCAAGGGCGCGAACAGCCTCGCATCCAGCAAGGGCGAACAATCGTATTTGCAGGAAACCACGGGATAACCGTGCACGGGGTCAGCGCATTCCCCGCTAGCGTCACCGCCGGGATGGTCGCCAATTTTCGCGCGGGCGGTGCTGCGATCAACGCTCTTTCGGGTGCGGCGGGCCTCGATCTGGCGGTCGTGCCACTGGAAATCGAACGTCCCACAGCCGATTTTACGCAATCCCCCGCGATGACCGAGGATGAATGCCTCGCCGCTTTAAACGCTGGCGCGGCTGCGGTCGGCAGCGATCTCGACACGATTGTGCTGGGCGAAATGGGGATTGGCAATTCGACCGCCGCGGCAGCGCTTTGCGCGCGCAGTCTGGGCGGGGATGCGGCGTCGTGGGTCGGCCCCGGCACGGGAATCGATTCTGCCGGAATTGACCGCAAGGTCGCGGTGGTGGACCGCGCACTGGCCCATCACGACGGCGCGCCCCGTTCCGCCTTCGAAACACTGCGCCGGGTAGGCGGGAGAGAAACCGCTGCTTTGGCAGGCGCGATTTTGCGGGCAAGACAGCTTGGCATTCCCGTCCTGCTCGACGGGTTCATTTGCTGCTCTGCCATCGCGCCGCTGTTTGCCGACAATCCCGCGATTGTCGATCACTGTCTCGCTGGTCACTGCTCAGCCGAACCGGGGCACGAGCGGTTGCTTGGGCAGTTCGGTCTCGACCCGTTGCTCCGGCTCGACATGCGACTGGGCGAAGGCAGCGGCGCGGCGGTCGTGGCGGGTGTAGTGCGCGCTGCACTGGCGACTCACAACGAGATGGCCACGTTTAACGAAGCTGGCATCGCAGACGCATTGTGACCGACTTTTCGCTTCACCTTCTGCGCCACGGCGCACCTGTACAGCCGGGTTTGCTGATGGGCCGGACAGACGGCCTGCCCACCGATGCCGGGATCGCCGCGCGTGTGGCGCAGGCCGGTTCGCTCGACATAGAACACATCGTCACGTCCGACCTGCTGCGATGCCGCGCGGCAGCAGATGCGATCGGGGCGACAAAAGGCGTTGTGCCAGTGGTCGATCCGCGTTGGCGAGAACTGGACTTTGGCGACTGGGACGGTGCCGCTGCCGACACGCTCGACCCAGAGGCGCTGGGCCGGTTCTGGGACGATCCCGACGCCTCTCCGCCGCCGGGGGGCGAGCGCTGGTCTTCGCTGGCTTCGCGTGTTTCCGATGCGCTCGCCGCGCTTGCTTCGCGCCCTACGCTGATCGTGACTCATGGTGGGTCGATCCGTGCAGCGCTGCATAACTTGTGCGGATTTACCCAGCGCCAGACGTGGAGCTTCGCCTTGCCATATGGCGCACTGGTTTCGCTACAGGTGTGGAGCGGAGATAGGCCAAGCGCGCAGATCACGGCGATCCACGCATGAAAGGTCTGATCGTTGCGATACAGTTCCTGACCCGTTTGCCCACCCCGCATATCGCGGTGAGAGGCGAGGAGTTCGCAGCATCGATCCGCTGGTTTCCCGCTGTCGGGCTGATCGTGGGCACATGCATTGCGGCGGGAGCTGCGGCGGGCGCACAAATCGACAACTGGACCGGCGCGCTGACCGCACTGCTGATCTGGGTTGGCATTACCGGCGCGCTCCATCTCGACGGGTTGGGAGACATCGCTGATACCAGCGGCGCCGCCCACAAGGATCGCGCCAGGCTGCTGGACGTATTGGCCGATCCGCATGTCGGCAGTTTCGCAGTCGTCGCGATTGCCATGCAGTTGCTGGCCAAACTGATCCTGCTGCACGGACTGATCGATGCCGGTGCAATCCTGCCCATCGTGATGATCCCCTTCGCTGCGCGGACAGGGCCACTGGTGTGGTCACGCTGGCTACCCGATCTGCATACGGGGCTGGGGTCACGCTTCCGTGGCGCAGTGCGATCTGGCGACATAGTCCTGTGGTCGCTGGCTCTGGCATTGGGCGGCTTCTTATCGCCTTCGCTGTTCTGTGTTCCGGTGGCGCTGTTCCTGTGGGGCTGGTGGCTCAACCGCACGATAGGCGGCATCTCCGGCGATGGACATGGCGCCGGAATCGAGATTACCGAGAGCATGTTACTGTTCGCCGCGCTGATCTGGGAACACATCAGGTGACGTTGGGCAGTTGGACATGGCACGGCGGCGCGATCGATGCAGCGAAGCGCCATTTCGGAAACCACGACGATGACTGGATCGACCTGTCGACCGGCATCAACCCGGAGGCGTGGCCCGGTGTTGCCGACCTTGCCATAGACTGGCACCGCTTGCCCGAACAGAACGCACTTGCCGATCTGGAGGATTCTGCCGCGCAGTTCTTCGGGGTCGATCCGCGCCACGTCTGTGCCGTACCCGGCACGGAGACAGGTTTGCGATTGGTCGGGCAACTGCTGAACCGAGCCGGACAATATGTCGCGCCGGGATATCGCACCCACAGCGAGATGTTCATGCCCGGCACACCGGTCGATCTGAAGGCCGCAATGGCAACCACAGCGACTTTGCTGATCGCGAACCCCAACAACCCCGATGGGCGCATTGTCAGCCGCGATGGACTGGCGGCGCTACTGGACAGTCGCGGTGAAAGCGAATGGCTGCTGGTTGATGAAGCTTATGCCGACTGCGATCCCGCCGTCAGCATAACGAGACGTGTTGGCGAGGATACTCGCCTGATCGTATTCCGCTCGTTCGGCAAATTCTTTGGGCTTCCCGGTGTTCGGCTCGGCTTCGTACTCGGCCCCCAATCGCTCCTTGCCACGCTGCGATCCTTGCTGGGATCATGGCCGATCTCTGCAGGAGCGATTGCCATCGGTACTGCCGCCTATCGCGACCGGGATTGGACTGTGCAGGCCAGAAATCGGTTGAGAGTCGGTGCCGACGCGCTCGATAGGGTGTTGCGAAGCCACGGCTATGCGCCACAAGGGCTCTGCCCCTTGTTCCGGCTTGTCCACACGCCCAATGCACCGAAGGTATTCGAACGCCTCGCCCGCTCAGCCATTCTGACGCGCCCGTTCGCGGACCGAACCGACTGGCTTCGCGTTGGCTTGCCGGGCGATGGCACAGCGCTGGATCGACTGGACAAGGCGCTTGCTTGTGGCTGAGCCGGTCGCAATGCTGGCGCTGGCAATCGACGCAGCGGTTGGCTGGCCGAATGCTCTCTATCGCCGTATCGGCCACCCCGTTGGCGTGTTCGCGTTTGCGATCAACCGGGCAGAGGCCCGCTGGAATCGCCCCGATCTGCCTGCCGCTACCCGCAGGCTGGCGGGCGTGGCCACGATGGCTTTGATTGTCGCTGGCGTCGCGTTGGCTGGATGGGCGGCACAGTGGCTGTCGTTTGTCGTGTTCGGCACCTGGGGCTGGCTGGCCGTGGCTGCAATGGCCTGGCCGGCACTGGCCCAGCGGAGCCTGTTCGTTCACGTCAAGGCGGTCGCTCGCACACTGCACTGCGGAGATATGCGCGCAGCACGTGAGGCGGTCAGCGCCATTGTCGGGCGCGACACCCACGAAATGCAAGAAGCCCCGATTGCGCGGGCCGCAATTGAAAGTCTGGCGGAAAGCTTCTGCGACGGGATCGTGGCGCCACTATTCGGGCTCCTCATCCTCGGACTGCCCGGCATCTGGGTTTATAAGGCCGTCAACACTGCCGACAGCCTGATTGGCCACCGCGAACAGCGCTGGCGCGCATTCGGGTGGGCCGCCGCCAGAACCGACGATGGGATGAACCTGATACCCGCAAGGCTGGCCGCCATTGCGTTCTGCATTGTCGGCGGCGGGGGATGGCGCATCGCCTGGCGCGACGCCGCAAAGCACACGTCGCCCAATGCCGGATGGCCCGAAGCAGCAATGGCCGGCGCCCTTCACCTACGTCTGGGCGGCCCGATCCGCTATGATGGCGTCTTGTACGACAAACCGTGGATTGGCGATGGCAGCAGCCAGCCAACGGCCAGCGATATCGACCGCGCATTGCGGATATATGTGCGGGGCTGTCTATTGCTTTGGTTTGCGGCAGGGATGATCGAATGGGCACGTTGATGTTGCAGGGCACCGGTTCGGACGTCGGCAAATCGGTGCTGGTTGCCGGGCTGTGTCGGCTGTTCACCAATCGCGGATTGAAGGTGCGACCGTTCAAACCGCAGAATATGTCGAACAATGCCGCCGTCACTGTCGACGGTGGGGAGATCGGTCGGGCACAAGCGCTACAGGCACTGGCCTGCCGCACCGATCCACACAGCGACATGAATCCCGTTCTGCTCAAGCCCCAGGCCGATCGCACGTCGCAATTGATTGTGCATGGAAAGGTGCGCGGAACGCTGGGCAGCGGCAATTTCCGCGCGGCACGCGGCGCGCTGCTGGGCAAAGTCATGGAAAGCTATGCCCGGCTGAAGGATAGCTGCGATCTCGTGATCGTAGAGGGAGCGGGATCGCCAGCCGAAATCAACCTGCGTGCAGGCGATATCGCCAATATGGGATTTGCCCGCGCCGCAGGGGTTCCGGTGGTGCTGGTCGGTGACATCGACCGTGGTGGTGTGATCGCATCTCTGGTCGGCACACAAGCTGTGATCGATGCAGGCGACAATGCCATGATCCACGGATTTCTGATCAACAAATTTCGCGGCGATGCCGCTCTGTTTGCCGATGGATATCACGCCATCGAACGACACACAGGCTGGCAGGGACTGGGCGTTATTCCCTGGCTACCCGGCGCATCGCGCCTGCCGAGCGAAGACGCGGTTGTTCTGGAACGCCCACGGGACAGCAGCATCAGCCGTAAGATCATCGCCTGCCCCGTCCTGCCGCGCATTTCCAATTTCGATGAACTCGATCCACTGAAGCTGGAGCCGGGCGTCGAACTGGCGATGGTGGTGCCGGGCCACCCTATACCGGGCGATGCCTCAGTCATCGTTTTGCCGGGCTCGAAAGCGACGATGGCCGATCTCGCATTCATGCGTGAACAGGGGTGGGAAATCGACCTGCTCTCTCACCACCGGCGCGGCGGGTTGATCGTGGGAATATGCGGCGGATACCAGATGTTAGGGCAAACGATCACCGATCCACACGGGATCGAAGGGCCGCCGGGGGAAATCACCGGGCTGGGCCTTCTGAATGTGCAAACGGTGCTGTCACCGGGCAAGGCGCTGCGCCAGATCGATGCAACCGCTCTCGGTGTTCAGACGACCGGCTACGAAATGCATATGGGGCAGACGTGCGGTGCAGGAACGGATCGACCGTTTGCCGTGCTGGAAGATGGGCGAACCGATGGCGCGATCAATGCGAATGGCACAGTGATGGGCACCTATCTCCACGGACTGTTCGCCTCCGCCGACTTGCGGAACGCACTGCTGAGCCGCATTGGCATTTCAGGAGGCGGGCAAGACTATCACGCCGGGGTCGATGCCGCGCTCGACGAAATTGCGGCACAACTGGATAACTATGTCGATGCCGATACGCTGCTCGATCTGGCTCTCTCGAACACAGCAGCTGCGACATGAGCGGGCACAGTCTGTTCGTGGTCGGCGGTGCGCGTTCCGGCAAAAGCCGTTATGCTCAGGCACGCGCTGAAGCTGTTGACGGCCGGCATGTTTTCATCGCCACAGCTCAGGCATTCGATGCGGAAATGCATGACCGCATCGCTCGCCATCGGGCAGAGCGCGATGCACGCTGGCACACCGTTGAAGCATCGGTGGACCTTGCCGCCGCGATCACCGCATACGATCAGCCCGACAGCGTAATACTGATCGATTGCCTGACCTTGTGGGTTTCCAACCTCCTAATGGCGGATGCGGATGTCACGCGCGCCGTCGAAGATCTGCGACATACCATTCAGCGTTTTCGCGGCACCTCGATTCTGGTGTCTAACGAAGTCGGCATGGGCATCGTGCCGGACAATCCACTGGCGCGCCAATTCCGCGATGACGCCGGACGGACCAACCAACTAATCGCCGCAGCCGCCAGCGAAGTGCAACTTGTAGTCGCAGGCCTGCCGATGAAAGTGAAATGAGGTGAGGCTGGAGCGGGTAAGGGGAATCGAACCCCTCTAGCCAGCTTGGAAGGCTGGAGCATTACCACTATGCTATACCCGCTCAGGCCTCAGGCGCTTGCCACGAGGATAGCGGTTTCGTCAACGCCCAGCTTTCACTCGTTGTCGATTTCAGCCCGGAAATACCTCAGCGCGTGGTCGTCAGTTCGTCCACCAGCGTTTCCGCCGCACCTGACTTGGCTGCTTCCGGAGTTCCAGGCGGGACTGCAATGGTGATATCGACCCGGCGGTTACGGGCGCGCGCGTCTTCATCGGGCGTACCGTCGTCTTTGGCATTGGGTGCGACTGGATTCTGTTCTCCGAATGCGATCACGGTAATGCGCTTTTCCGCGACCCCATGTTCGATCAGCCAGTCGCGAACCGTTTCGGCTCGCTTCCGACTGGCGCGAAGGTTGGCTGCGTCGTTGCCTGCCGAATCGGTGTGCCCGCCCAGAACGATCGCGCCGCCCGCCTTCATTTGCGGCGAATTGAGCACTTCCTGAAGAACCTTTCGAGCCGCGTCGGAAAGCTCGCTGCCGCCGTCGTCGAATCCGATCCGCATGGACAGCGGTGCCATCGGCTTGGGCTCGCGTGCAATTTCGACATCAGGCCGAAAGATAGAAATTTTTTCGCCCCCTTCGCTCGCTGCATCGGATGGAGTGGGTGCGACATCGGTTGCTGAGCTTGCCGTATCGGTCGCTTCATCGGAAGAGCCGCCGCGATGGCACGCCGACAGGATCAATGCCGTTCCACTGCATATCGCCATTGCTTTCGCCGCTTTGATCAGATCGATCATTGTCCTCTCCTGTATCTTATGCCGTCTGTGCCTTGCTGCCACGTTTTGCTGCTTTTTTTGCCGCCACCTCTTCGGGTGTCTTCGGCTGTGGGGGCGAGAATGAGATTATCGTGTCGCCTGCACGCGGTTGCGGTTGCACAGCGTGGCTGAAGAACCGCATTGTCCCATCGGGCCTTAACAACAATAACATCTGATTTGCTTCGGGCAGCTTCTGCTGTGCATCGTTGAAATCGAACTGATCGGACAGGCGAGTGCGACGGAACACCCAACCTTCCCGCTTGAGCTGGCCTACATCTTCCACTCCGAAACCGGACTGGAACAGCGCGCGCCCACGCAGGGATTCAGGCAAGGCACGATAATCGTCATTCTCGCTCGCTTCACCCAGTTGATAGACCGCATCGCGACCGATCTCGTAGGCAAATTCATTACAGACGAGCGCATTGTACGCTTCATTTTCCGTAGCTGCGACGAGCACCTGAAACGGTGTGAGGTCGAGATTATGCTCGGTCGCTTCGTTGAGGATTTCGCCATGATAAAAGGGCAAACCCTGTTGCCGCACCGGCGCAAGTCGCTGCCAGCTGGAATCGACGATCATGACCGGCGTTTTCAGCTCGTTCATCTGTCTTGCCAGAGCAATGGTCCACGGCGTTGCCCCCACGATCAGCAGCCCCGGCCGGGTAGTGCCCTTCACGCCCAGCAAGCGCGCCACAAGGTTCACCGTGAATCCGCTAGAGACAATTGTTGCCACCACCACAGCGAAGCTCAGGCCAATCAGGATATTCCCATCGGCATAACCAAGGTCCGCAAGGCGCAGGGCGAACAACCCGCTGATCGCGACCAGAACGATCCCACGCGGTGCAATCCACGCCAAAAATAGCCGCTCGCGCCACGGCACAGAACTACCGAGCAGGGCGATCAGAACAGTCGCCGGGCGGATGATGAACAACAGCCCCAGCAGGAACAGACCGATCCGCCATTCGAGATAGCGCAGCTCTTCGAAATTGAGCGAAGCCGACAGCAGAATGAATATGCCGGACACCAGCAGAACGGCGATATTTTGTTTGAACGGATGGATTGAGCGCAAAGACTGCACATTCATGTTGGCCAGTGCCACGCCCATGACCGTGACAGATACCAGCCCGGCTTCATGCTCTATAAGATTGGCTGCCACGAATACCGCGATCACCATTGTCAGCAGCACCGGGACTTTCAGGTATTCAGGCACCATCCCTCTGGGGAACAGGTAAGCAATTACCCATGCCGCCGCATATCCGAGCGCCGCAGCCAGCACAGCCGCCACGATCATCGGCGGGACGACTTCGAAAAGAGTCGCTCCATTGGCGGACAGGCGGAAGTATTCGTAAGCCGCCACAGCGCACAGCGCACCGGCGGGATCGTTGACGATTGCTTCCCATTTCAGGATCGCGGCGGGGCGCGGCTGCACGCTTGCCTGCCGGAGCAGCGGCATAACCACCGTCGGCCCTGTGACGACCAGAATGCCTGCGAACAGCACAGCGACAGGCCATACCAGCCCCGCAAAGTGCAGCCCCCAGGCGCCGAAAAACCAGCCCAGTGGGATGCCGAACAGAAACAGTCGCCAGACCCCGTCGCCCGCATGGCGCAATTCGCGCAAATCGAGGCTCAGACCGCCTTCGAACAGGATCAATGCGACCCCGATCGAGATCATCGGCCCCAGCATCGGGCCAAACGCAGCCTCCGGATCGAACAGGTTGAGGACCGGACCGGCGAGAAATCCGGCCACCAACATCAGTACGATTGCGGGCCAGCCAGTCCGCCACGCAATCCATTGCGCGCCAATGCCCAGCACGCCGACAAGCGCGATTACGAGTGCCTGTTGTTCCATTGTCCCCCGGATGTGGCGCGAAAATGCGTTTTGCCCGCTATCAATGCACCGGCAATCGATTCGGTTTCTGTTAAAGTAAAGATCGAGGTGAGTTAGTCACCCTCGAAGTCGATCAGAGCATCAACGCGCACGCCCTGCTCTCGCAATTGGGTCGCTCCACCGAGATCAGGCAGATCGATCACGAAATGGGCGGAGCTGACTACTGCCCCTACCTTTCGCAGTAGTCTGGTCGCGGCCACGGCCGTGCCGCCAGTGGCAATCAGATCGTCGACAATAGAGATACGCTGACCGGGACGGATTGCATCGGGATCGATTTCAAGCCGATCGGTTCCGTATTCGAGCGCATAATCGATACCAATCGTCGGCACCGGCAGCTTTCCGGGTTTACGCACCGGAATGAAGCCGATTCCCAGCTCCACCGCCACTGCAGCGCCGAAAATGAATCCCCGCGCCTCCATCCCGGCGATTGCCTCTGCACCACTTTGCTGCGCCGCCTTGGCGAGATGCCCAACAGCAGCCCGAAAGCCTTCGCCATGAGCGATCAGCGTGGTGATATCGCGAAACTGGATGCCCGGCTCGGGAAAGTCCGGCACTGTGCGGATCAGCCCGCGTAGCTCTGTCGGGGTCATTCGCGGCTCCCAAAAAGGAAGCGCCCCTCTCATCACCGGATGGAGGGGCGCGTTCACAAGTTCATCGCAAACCGATCAGGCGGTGTGCTTTTTCTTCGGCTTGAGCGCCGCCCATACCTGCTTCTTCGCGAGGTAGGCGAGGATCGTAGCAAACAGCAGGAAGCCAAGCACCGGCCAGCCTGTCTGGGTGCGCTTCACCTTCTTGGGCTCAGCAGTCCATTCGAGGAAGGCAGAGACGTCGGTCGACATCTGCTCTATCGTCGGCTTCGGCTGTCCTTCGGCGTAGCTAACCTGGCCTTCCGCAGTCAGCGGCGGCGGCATCGCGATTGCCAGACTCGGGAAGTACTTGTTGTAATGCCCCGTGGAAGGAACCTTGAAGTCCGGGAACTGCTGTTTCAGCGCTTCCGGTTCCGGGCCATACCCGGTCAGGATCGCATGAATATATGCCGGGCCACCATGCCGGGCCTTCGCCATCAGCGAAAGATCTGGCGGAACAGCATTGTTGTTTGCAGCCTTCGCCGCTGTTTCGTTGGGATAAGGGGACGGGAAATAATCCGTCGGCATCCCCGGTCGCGTGGTTGCTTCGCCAGTGTTCGGATCAACTCCGGGCACCTGGAAACCGGCAGCAATCGTCTTCACCTGCCCCTTGTCATAACCAAGTTCTTCCAGATCGCGGAATGCGACGAACTTCAGGCTATGGCAGGCAGCACAGACTTCCTTGTAAACCTGGAAGCCGCGCTGGAGTTGGGCGAGATCCCAGGTGCCGAACGGGCCATCGCTTTGCAGATGCAGAGCAGGCGGGTGTTTTTCGTGGAACACCTTGTCGGCCATCGGTTCGGTGAACTGGCCATATTCGCCCAGCACCGGCGCAACGGCGATCGCGCCGCTGATGAAGGCCCACAACACCGAGAGGCTGAAGAACAGGCCGGCGAGGATACCGAAGATGCGGATCATGACGTGCGCTTTCCCTTGAACCTGTCGCTTACTTCGCCGTGTCGGCACTATCGCCGAGCTGCGCCGCTTCATCCTTGCCGAGCACCGCTTCGGTGATCGAATAGGGCAGCGGCTCGGGCTTCTCGATCGAAGAGATGATCGGAAGGATCACGAGGAAGTGGAGGAAGTAATATGCCGTCGCCAACTGGCTGAGCATCACATAAGGCTCTTCCGCCGGGGCGCCGCCACAATAGAACAGCACCAGCATCGTCGGGATCAGACCGAACCAGAAGAACTTGCGGAACAGCGGGCGATAATGGCCCGACCGCACCGGTCCCTTGTCCAGCCAGGGCAGGAAGAACCAGCACAGGATCGCGCTGAACATCGCCAGCACACCCATCAGCTTGGCCGGGATAAGGCCGAAGAAGATGTCAGCGGTGAAAGCGCGCAGGATCGCGTAGAACGGCCAGAAATACCATTCGGGAACGATGTGCGCCGGGGTCGAGATCGGATTCGCTTCGATGTAGTTATCCGGGTGGCCGAGGTAATTCGGCAGGAAGAACACCATCGCGAAATAGAGGATCAGGAACACGCCCAGTCCGAAACCATCCTTCGCCGTGTAATACGGGTGGAACGGGATCGTATCGCTTTCGCTTTTCACTTCAACGCCGGTCGGGTTCGACGAGCCCGGAATGTGCAGCGCCCAGATATGCAGGATAACCACCGCCGCAATCACGAACGGCAGCAGGAAGTGCAGGCTGAAGAACCGGTTGAGCGCGGCGTTATCGGGCGCATAACCACCCAGCAACCAAATCTGAATCGGCTCACCAACCACAGGGAGCGCACCGAACAGGCCGGTAATAACCTTTGCGCCCCAGAAGCTCATCTGGCCCCACGGCAGCACGTACCCCATGAAGGCCGTCGCCATCATCAAGAGGAAGATGACCACGCCAAGCAGCCACACCATTTCACGCGGCGCTTTGTACGAAGAGTAGTAGAAGCCACGGAAAATATGGAGATAAACCACTACGAAGAACGCGCTGGCGCCGTTGGCGTGCATATAACGCATCATCCAGCCCCAGTTGACGTCGCGCATGATATGTTCGGTGGTGCCGAACGCCACTTGCGTGTTGGCGGCATAATGCATCGCTAGAACGACACCGGTAACAATCTGCAACATAAGGCAGAATCCGGCGAGAACGCCGAAATTCCACATGTAGTTGAGATTGCGCGGAACGGGATACCCGCTGCCGATCGCGTTATAGACGAGACGCGGCATCGGCAGCTTCTCGTCAAGAAAGCGCATCAGTGGATGCTTGGGTTCGTATTGCTTGGCCCAGGGGAAGCTCATCGTCGTCGCTCTCTTATCCTCAGCCGACCTTCACGACCGTATCGGACGTGAACTCGTATTCGGGAACCTCAAGGTTCGTCGGGGCGGGACCCTTGCGGATCCGCGCGGCGGTATCGTAGGCCGAGCCGTGGCACGGGCAGAAATACCCGCCATACGGCCCGCGATCCTCACCCGGCCCGGCCCCCAGCGGGGTACAGCCAAGGTGAGTACAAACACCCATTGTAATCAGCCAGTTGGTTTTGCCAGGCTTGGTCCGCTCTTCCAATGTCTGCGGATCGCGCAGCTCGGACATCGGAACCGCATCGGCTTCCGCAATTTCCTTCGGCGTCAGGTTACGCACGAACAGCGGCTGACGGCGGAACAGCGCCTTGATCGCCTGTCCCGGTTCGATCTTGGAGATATCGACCTCAGTCGTACTCGCGGCCAGAACGTCGGCGCTCGGCGCCATCTGGCTGATCAATGGCAGCAGGGTAACAACCCCACCAGTGCCCGCAGCGGCAATTGCCGCAATATTGATGAAATCGCGCCGCCGCACCCCATCTTCGCCGATATCGGCGGTTTCGGGTTGAACGGTCCCAGTCGTGTCAGCCATCAGCTGTGCCTGCCCTCACACGGTGCCCCGCGCGGATGCACGGGAGAAGAATTACGTTTAACCGGATACGATGCGACAAGAGCAGCCCGAAAAACGGCATACCCCTGTTGCGCGAATTGCCACGAGCAGACGCAATGCCCCCCGCAAGCCCCGGTTAGCGGTGCCGTGTAGCTTCCCTTTAACGGGTTGCCAACCCGGCATTGTGGCGAATTTTAGACGGTTGTGGGATCGATGCCATTGAGGCCGATCAACGAAAGCTGCCTTCCATAGTCGGCCTCGCCGCGATGCGTGGCCCGTCGGAACGAGTAAAATGACGCCTCATCCGTGTAAGTATCGCGACCGATCCATTCGGCCTGAGACACACCGCAAGCCGATAACCGCGAGAGGACATAGCCCGGCAAATCGAACTGCCAGTGCCCCGCCCGGCCAGCAGCGAACCATTCCGCGTCAGCCTCGGCAAACTGCTTCCGAAATCCATCGTCTACTTCGTAGCTTTGCCGGGCAATGCACGGCCCCACAACGGCAACGATACGATTGCGGCCGGCCCCAAGCGATTCCATCGCATTGACTGTGCGTTCAAGCACCCCGTCATGTGCACCGCGCCACCCTGCGTGCACTGCACCGATCACCCCGGCTTCCCGGTCGGCAAACAATACCGGCGCACAATCGGCGGTCACGATGCCGAGCAGGATGCCGGGTTGCGCCGTAACGAATCCATCCGCCTCTGGCCGGTCGTCGTCACTCCACGGGTTATCCACGGTCACAACATCGGGCGAATGCACCTGATAGAGCCCGACCAACCGTGCACCGGGCATCACAGCATCCGCCGCACGGCGCCGATTCTCCGCCACCGCCGCAGGATCGTCCTCTGCGCCGTATCCGCAGTTCAGGCCCGACACCGTGCCGCGCGACACACCGCCCCGCCGGGTCATGAAACCATGCGGAATGCCGATGAGCCGCTTGCTGATAAGTGCCTCAGCCAAGCGAGCGGCTCACTTGTTCATATGTATCGCGCGAAAGTCCATCGACGGCTGCTATCCGCTCCAGCTCTGCACGCATCAATGCGGCCCGCTGCGGTTCGATCCGGCGCCACCTCCCCAGCGGCGGAACAAATCGGGCTGCTGTCTGCGGATTGATTGGATCAAGCGTGAGAATCAGATCGGCAATCAGGCGATACCCTTCCCCGCTGGCGGCATGGAATGCATGCGGGTTGCCCGCAAAAGCCATAAAGAGGCTTCGTACCCGATTGGGATTTCGCAAATTGAAATCCGGGTGATTCGCCAATGCTTTCACATGCTCGATCGCATCGGGATGAAGCGAACTGGCCTGCAACGCGAACCACTTGTCGATCACCAACTCGTTCCCGCGATAACGGTTGTAGAAATCGATCAGCCGGTCGGTACGCGCCACTCCCGGCAACCCGGTCAACACCATCAGCGCGCCCTGGCGATCGGTCATCGTCTGCGCCGTATCATATTGTGCAGCGGCAATTTTTGCGGCCTCCTCAGGATTGCCTGCCGCCAGATAGACCAGCGCCTGTGACTTCACCTTGCGTGCACCGCGCGCAGCATGATCGAGTGTCGCGGGCAATTTACTGGCCCGTTCGTGGAGCGTCACCAGCTCGCTTTCCAACGCCTCACCCAGCGCCACCTTCAGGGCTTCGCGCTCGGTATGAATGCGACCCGGATCTGCGATAAGGAACTGTTCTGCAAGATAAGTCTGGCTGGGCAGCATCATCAGCTCGCCCCGCATCGAATCGTCGAGCCGGTCGTCGGTCAGCACTTTCCGCAGGGCACCGGCGATGGCCGCACGCCCTGCCTCCAGCGCGGTGCCGGGCAGCGAATCGCTGCATGCCGCGACGAGGTGGGCGACCACCAGATCCTGCATCGCTTCGTAACGGGCGAATGGATCGTCGTCATGCGCGGCAAGGAATACGAGATCTTCGGTCGAAACTTCACGTTCGATCGATACCGGAGCCGAAAAGCCGCGGTTGATCGACAGCACAGGAAGCTTCGCAAACCCCTCGAAAGAAAGAACCTTTTCAGCTTCCGAGAGAATAACCAGTCGCTCCCCATCATGGCTGCCGCTGTCGCGATCGAACAGCGCGATGCGGAGCGGGATTGGCATCGGCTTCTTCGCGATTCGGTCGGGCGTGGGCGGTACGGTCTGTTTCAGAGTCAGCATCGCCGTATCGCCCTTATGTGTCAGAGAAACCTCGACTTTCGGAGTTCCGGCCTGCGAATACCACAGGCGGAATTGCCGCAGGTCCAGCCCGGCGCCATCTTCCATCGCCTTGACGAAATCCTCGCAGGTCGCGGCCTCGCCATCATGACGTTCGAAATATAAATCAGTGCCTTGCCGGAACGCCACCGATCCCGCCATCGTCCGCATCATACGCAGGACTTCGGCACCTTTGTTATAGACTGTAGCAGTGTAGAAGTTGCTGATTTCACGAAAGCTATCAGGCCGGATCGGGTGCGCCAGCGGCCCCGAATCCTCCGGAAACTGGACCGAACGCAACACACGAACATCTTCGATTCGCTTGACCGCTTCGCCTTGCATATCCTGTGAAAACAATTGGTCACGCAGGACGGTGAAGCCTTCTTTCAGGCTGAGCTGGAACCAGTCGCGACAGGTTACGCGATTGCCCGACCAGTTGTGGAAATACTCGTGACCGATCACCCCTTCGATTGCGTCATAGTCGCCATCGGTTGCGGTATCGGGGTCGGCCAGCACGTATTTCGTATTGAAAACATTGAGACCTTTGTTCTCCATCGCGCCCATGTTGAAATCGCTGACGGCTACGATGTTGAATACGTCGAGATCGTATTCCCGGCCAAAGGCCTCCTCGTCCCACTTCATTGATTTCTTGAGCGAATTCATCGCATGTTCGGTGCGCGGCAAGTCTTCCGCGCGGACCCATACCGCCAGATCGACTTCGCGCCCGCTCATGGTGGTGAAACTGTCGGTGCGGGCGACGAGATTGCCGGCGACCAGCGCGAAAAGGTAGCTCGGCTTGGGCCAGGGGTCGTGCCATTCGGCCCAATGCCGCCCACCTGCGCTTTCCCCGGCTGACACCTTGTTTCCATTGGACAAAAGTACCGGGAACTGCGCCACCGGTCCTTCCATCTTCACCAGGTATGTTGACAGGATATCGGGCCGGTCCGGGAAGAAGGTAATCCGCCGAAAACCCTCCGCCTCGCACTGGGTGCAGAGCATCCCGTTTGACGCGTAAAGCCCCATAAGCTGGCTATTTTTTTCCGGCGCAATCTCGTTCACGATCTCGATCTCATGCGCCCCTGCGGACAGGGGCAAAACGAGGTCCGGGCCGTCCATTTCCCAGTTTTTGACTGGTAAGCCATCCAGTTTGACAGATGACACCTGCAAACCGTCGCCATTGAGCCGAATCACGTCATCCGGCGCGGCATCGGGGTTCGGCACGACCTTGAGCGAGGCGGTGACCCGCGTGGTTTCGATCCCCAGATCGAAGTGCAGCCGGGTTTCGGGCACCAGCCACGGAAACGGTTTGTAATCGACGCGGCGAATCAGCGGCGGCTGCGCCGGAACGGGGGGCGCATCGGCCATCTGGGGGTTTCCGTCAGCGGTCGATGGGGTGCGTGCAATGTCCATGTGACTTTATGTAGGCGCTTTGCGGTTGCCGTCCACCGCCCCGATGCGCGAATAGCGTCAGTCATGAGACAGATGGTGATTTTCGGGCTGGGCTACACCGCGACGCGAATCGCGGCGCAGTTGCAGGCAGCAGGCTGGCAGGTGAGCGCAACCGGCAGCGCGGGCGACATCGATTTCGAAGACGACGCGGCAGTCACCGCTGCGCTGGCGGGGGCGAGCCATGTGCTGTCGTCCGTCCCGCCCGCCGATGGGGTGGATCCGGTGCTGGCGCGATATGGCGATTCGCTGCACCACGAATGGATCGGCTACTTTTCCTCTACCGGAGTCTATGGCGACACCGGCGGCGCGTGGGTGGACGAAACCGCGGCGGTCGTGGGCCGGGGCGGCAGCGGTCGGCGGGCCGCGCGCAGCGATGCCGATGCCGCATGGCTGGCGAAGGGGGCGCGGGTGCTGCGCCTGCCAGGGATTTACGGGCCGGGCCGCAGCGCGTTCGATAAAGTGCGCGACGGCACCGCCCGGCGAATCGATATGCCGGGGCAGGTGTTCAGCCGGGTGCATGTGGACGACATCGCCAGCGGTGCGTTGGCCGCGCTCAGCGCCCCGCCCGGAGCGTACAATCTGGCAGACGACCTGCCCGCCAGCGGCGCAGCGGTGACGGAGGAAGCCTGCCGCCTGCTGCGTGTGGTCCCGCCACCGCTGCAATCGATCAGCGAAGCAGGCCTGTCGCCAGCCGCGCGGGGTTTCTATTCGGAAAACCGCCGGGTCGCCAATGGCAAGGCCCGGCGCGTGCTGGGCTGGCGCCCGCGCTACCGCGATTATACGTCCGGGCTGGCCGCCATCCTTGCGGCAGAGGGGACAGACGGCAACTGATCGCCGCCCGGCGGCCCCGCCTGTCGCGCGCGGAGAGCGATCACCAGCCCGATCATCGCCAACACCGCGCCGCCGATGGCCAGCCCGGTCCAGCGATAGTCCTCCAGCAAAGTGGAGATAACCATCGCGATCACCACCACCAGCACCCCATTATACGCCGCCCGTCCGGCCCCAAGCTGGCGCACCAGCGCATAATAGAGCGGGAAGGTCACCACCGACCCGGCGAAGGCGAGCCATGCCGTGCCCAGCCAGAAATTCGGATCGCGCGGCAGGACCGGCGCCCCCACCAGCACCAGCGCCAGCAGGATATCGATCAATGTGCCATAGAGCATCGACCAGCCAAGCAAGCTGGGCAGAGCCACATCCCTGCCCGCAGGCCCGGCCTGAAGCACATTCGCGAGCGAAGCCGACAGCATCGCCACCAGCGCCATAACCGTGCCCAGCATGACATTGCCGCCCAGCGGCGCCACCCGCGCTTCGTTGAACAGCAACAGCGCAATTCCCGCCAGCGCAATCGCACTGCCCACCACGAACCCGCGCGTAACCGGCTGACCGAGCAGATAGTGGCCCAGCACCGCATTGGGCACCATCATCATCCCGATCAGCAAAGCGACGATGCCCGATGTCAGATGCAGTTCGGACTGATAGACGAACATGTAATTGCCGCAGAACTGGAACAGCCCCATCGCCAGCGCCAGCAGATGCGCGCGCGGCGGCATCGCCAGCGATTTCCGCAGGATTATCGCCAGCAGGAACATCGCCGGTGTGGCCATACCGAAACGATAGGCGATGGACCACTGCGCGGGCACATCCGCGATCTGGCCGCGAATCACATACCAGGTCGATCCCCAGATAAACGCCACCAGCAAGAATGGCAGCGCGATCCGGGGGCTGAGTATCGAATGCCCGTGGCCGGAGGTGCCGTTCACAGTTGGGCGATCGCCTGTGACAAAGCGGAAACGTGGTCCGCGCGGGTATTCCATGCGGTGACCAGCCGGGCGGCATCGTCACCCCAATCATAGAAAGAGAAACCCTGTGTCCGCAGAGCTTTGCGCTCTTCGGGGGAGAGTGTGACGAACAGTTCGTTGGCTTCCACCGGGTGCATCAGCCGATCACCGCACGCCCCGGCAATTTCCGCCGCGGCCGCATTGGCCGCGCGCGCATTGTCCAGCCACAGATTGCCTTCCAGCATCACCAGCAATTGCGCCGCGAGATAGCGCCCCTTCGATTGCAGATGCCCCGCCCGTTTGCGGCGATATCGCGCAACATCGGCCATTGCGGGATCGAAGAACACAATCGCTTCCGCACTCATCCCGCCGTTTTTGATGAATCCGAAGCTGAGCGTATCGGCCCCGCCCACCGCGTCCCGCGGATCGCAGCCAAGCCAAGCCACCGCATTGGCGAACCGCGCCCCATCGACATGGAAACCCAGCCCGCGCTGTTTCGCCAGCGATCCGATAGCGGCGATTTCTTCGGGTCGATAACAACATCCGTACTCGCTCGCCTGGGTGACCGAAATCGCGTGAGGCTGCACCTGATGGACATCGTCGCGAACAGGATCGATTACCATTCGCACTGCATCGGGGGTCAGTTTCGCACTTTCTCCCGGCACCAGTATTAACTTGGCCCCGTGGAGGAAGAACCCCGGCGCGCCGCCTTCGTCCACTTCGATATGCGCTTCTTCGTGGCACACCACTGCGCCATGCGGCTGACACAGGCTCGCCAGCGAAAGGCAATTGGCCGCTGTGCCAGTGGCTGCCCACAACACCGCCACCTCTCGCCCGAACAGAGCGGAAAACGCCGCATCGAGCGCCTGTGACCAGCGGTCGCCATCATAAGGGGCGTCGGCCGCGTCCGCCGCTCGCATCGCCTCCCACACACGTGGGTGGACCGAAGCGGCGTTGTCGGACAGAAATTGCATAAGGAACGCCACTAGCGCCGCCGACGTTGAACGCAAGAAGGAGACAATACGTAATGGCACTAGACGGACTGGAAATCACCACGCACGGCAACGACGCTCGCGGCGAATATCACGCGCATGTCCCCGGCAGCGACAAGATCGGCCGCCTGACATGGACATCGCGCGGCAGTGCCCGCATTGCCGAACACACCATCGTACCCCCGGAAATCGGCGGGCAAGGCGTGGCCGCGGCACTGGTGCAAAAACTTGTGTCCGATGCCAAAGAACAGGGCTTCACCATCGTGCCGCAATGTTCCTATGTCGAGGCGCAATTCCGCCGCCATCCCGAATGGGCAGAGCTGCGGGCGGAAACGCCGGGGTGAACTTGATCTGCCCCTGTATTCGATTTATATTTGTTCTATGAGCACCGGACGTATCAACTCCACTGAATCGATCATGACAGCAGATAAGCTGCTGGCCGCATTCGATGGTAGTTGGGAACGTCTGCTCGCCGCTGCCAAACCGGATAAGGATGGTATTCTCGTTATCCATGACAGCGATCTGAGTGATGAACAGCGCAAGGCCATGCGCGACTAGCGCTGCCTGCCGTCCGCTTCGGTCATGTCGTTCCAGCCCACGCTCCTTGCCATTGTCGCAGGGGCGTTGGTGCTGCCCGGCATATTCGCAGTGTGGGCATTTTATCGGACAGCCCGAACCGATGAAATCGACCTTCCGCTACCGGGCCTGAAATCGGCCGCGGGGCTCGGCCAGATCGGTGCATTTGCATTGGCATCGCATTTGGTCTTCGCCGGCCTTCTTCTCGCATTAGTGAATTCGGAATGCGGGGCATGGGTTGCAAGCTTCAATCCATATATCAAAACCGTACCCGACGATCCCGACGAACTGTTGCGAACGATCGCGGGGGCGCTGTTCGGCCTGATGATATTATCGCTGATTGCGTTGCTGCTCGGCCTGCTAGCAGGCGAAATAGTGTTGAGCCTGGGCAAAGGCGCCATGTTCTATGGCGCTTTTTCCGAACTGTTCGTGGCGGGGAAAGGCAGTAGCAAATTCATCTACGGCTATATCCTGACCAAGCTGGAAAAGAACGGGTCGATCATCGGGTATCAGGGCACCGTCACGTCTTTCATCCCCGGAGAAGACCGCTTTCCTGAGAAGATCCAACTCTCCAACGCTTCGATGTTTACGCTCAACCTCTACACCGGGAAACGCCGGGAATTCGACACCAAGATCAAGTCGATCGCGCTCCATCGCGATGAATGGAGCAATATCGCCTTCAAGGTCGTCGAATACCGCAGAGGGGCATAGCGCGCGCCAACAGGCCCGGCGAAAAACCGGGGCCGACAAAATATCTGCGGGAAATCGATGGTGCTGCTGGGGAGGATTGAACTCCCGGCCTCACCCTTACCAAGGGTGCGCTCTACCACTGAGCTACAGCAGCACATCCATCGAGAGCGGCGCGCCTTACAGTGCCCGGCTCCCTTGTCAAGCGTTCCCAGCCACGGCAAGGACATTGCGATGAGTGGAACCAGCGAAAAACCCACGCGGGAAGAACGCCTCGCCGCCAAATTGCGGGAGAATCTGCGCCGCCGCAAGGCCCAGTCGCGCGCGATCGGCCCACAGGCCAGCGACGATGTGCCGCAACCGGCGCAAAACGCGCCACTTCCCAACGAGGGCGCAGACCGCTAGGGGCGAGCGCTCCCGATTGCCTGCGATTTGCCTGAGAGGAGCGTTCCCTTGCCTACCCTGATCCTCGTCCGCCACGGCCAGAGCCAGTGGAACCTGGAAAACCGCTTCACCGGTTGGTGGGATGTCGACCTGACCGAAAAAGGCGTGGCAGAAGCGACCGCCGCCGGCGAATTGCTGGCGGAAAAGGGGCTGTTGCCGACGCGCGCGTTCACTTCGCTGCAAACCCGCGCGATCAAGACGCTGCATCTGGCACTGGAAGCATGCCACCGTCTGTGGATTCCAGAGGTCAAGGACTGGCGCCTGAACGAACGCCACTATGGCGGGCTGACCGGGCTGGACAAACAGGAAACCCGCGACAAGCATGGGGATGAACAGGTGCACATCTGGCGCCGCAGCTTCGACGTGCCGCCGCCGCCGCTCGACGCGGGCAGCGAATTCGATCTCGCCAGCGATCCGCGCTATGCCGGGATCCCAGTGCCCGCGACCGAAAGCCTCAAGCTGACCATCGAACGCGTGCTGCCCTATTGGGAAAGCGAGATTCTGCCCGTGCTGGCAAGCGGCGAAACCGTGATTATTTCCGCCCACGGCAATTCGCTGCGCGCGCTGGTCAAACACCTGTCGAACATTTCGGACGACGAAATTACCGGGCTGGAAATCCCCACCGGGCAGCCGATCGTCTATCAGTTCGACGACGCGATGGTGCCCGGCGAACGTTACTATCTCAAGGACAGCTAAGGCATGGCCGACGTTGCAATCGTGATGGGCAGCCAGTCCGACTGGCCGACAATGAAATGCGCCGCCGACGTGCTCGGTGAATTGCAGGTAAGCTACGAAGCACGCATCGTTTCCGCCCACCGCACGCCCGACCGGCTGCACGAATTCGGCAAGACCGCGCACGAGCAGGGTTTCAAAGTCGTGGTCGCCGGGGCTGGCGGCGCGGCACACCTGCCGGGCATGATCGCTGCGCTCACCCACCTGCCGGTGCTGGGCGTGCCGGTGAAATCGAAGGCGCTGAACGGGATCGATTCGCTGCTTTCCATCGTGCAAATGCCGGCAGGCGTGCCCACCGGCACACTGGCCATTGGCGAAGCCGGAGCGACCAATGCCGGGCTGCTGGCCGCAGCGATTCTGGCCATCGGCGACGATGCACTGGCGCAGCGACTGGTGGCATGGCGCGCGGCGCGCACCGCGGCGGTGAACGAAACGCCGCAGGACTGACCGGGCAAGAGGGGGACGACAAGGGGTGAACGGAAACGGGCTGATCGAACCGGGCGCGACAATCGGCATTCTCGGCGGCGGGCAACTGGGCCGGATGATCGCCATGTCTGCCGCGCAGCTCGGCTATCGCTGCCACATTTTCACGCCCGAGCGCGAGAGTGTCGCCGCCGAAGTCAGCGCCGAATGCACTGTCTCCCCCTTTACCGACAGCGCCGCCCTCGCCCGATTTGCCGCGGCGTGCGACGTGCTGACGTTCGAATTCGAAAATATCCCCACCGCCCCGCTCGTTGCGCTGGATGGGGCGCTGTTCCCCGGTGTCCGCGCGCTGGAAATCGCGCAGGACCGGATGCGGGAAAAGAACTTCGTCGAAACGCTGGGGGGCCGCCCCGCCCCGTTCGCGCAAGTCGATACCGAAGACGATCTGGCCTGCGCGGTCGAACGGATCGGCACGCCGGGCATCCTGAAAACCTGTCGTGACGGTTACGATGGCAAGGGCCAGTGGCGGATCGACAGCGCGCACGATATCGCCGCGATCCGCCTGCCGGGCGCGCCGTGCGTGTATGAGGGGTTCGTCGAATTTCAGGCGGAGTTTTCCGTTATCCTCGTCCGGGGCCGCGATGGCGAAGTGCGGTTCTGGGATTCGACCGAGAACCGCCATGTCGATGGTATCCTGTCGCAATCGGTCTGGCCGCCGTGCGATGCGATTTCGGCACAAGTGGAAGACGCACGCAAACTGGCCCGCGAAGTGGCCGCCGCGCTCGGCTATGTCGGGGTGCTGACGCTGGAATTCTTCGCCACCGCCAATGGGCCGGTGTTCAACGAAATGGCCCCACGGGTCCACAACTCGGGGCACTGGACCATCGAAGGGGCCGCGACCAGCCAGTTCGAAAACCATGTCCGCGCGGTCTGCGGCCTGCCACTGGGCGACACAGCGACGATTGCACCGAAAATCGCGATGGACAACCTGATCGGCAAAGACGCGCTGACCGCGCATCAATCGCTGGCCGACCCCGCCGCTCACCTGCACCTGTATGGCAAGCGCGATGCCCGCGACGGGCGCAAGATGGGGCATATCACGCGGGTGTGGCACCGCCCGTGACTGCGGATCGCCCCCGGCAGATTATCGCTATCCTTGCCCGTGCGGACAACGGCGTGATCGGGCGCGACGGTGCGCTGCCCTGGCACCTGCCCGCCGATCTCAGGCGGTTCAAGGCGCTGACGATGGGCCACCCGATGATAATGGGCCGCAAGACATTCGACAGTTTCCTCAAACCGCTGCCGGGCCGCCGCCATATCGTGCTGACCCGCAACACTGCGTGGCAGGCCGATGGTGCGGAAGTCGCGCATTCGGTGGATGATGCGCTGGCCATCGGACAAGCGCCGGGGGATTCCGGGGCCGAAGCACAGGCGGGCGACATCTATGTGATCGGTGGCGCGCAGATCTATCGCCTGATGGCCCCGCGCCTGACCCGGATCGAACTGACAGAAGTGCATTGCGATGCCGTGGGTGACACGCATATGCCTGCATTCGGCAACGAATGGCGCGAAACGGCGCGTAAGGATTTCCCGGCAGAGGGCGAACGCCCCGCCTATTCGTTCGTGACACTGGAGAGGGGCATATGAAACGTAAGATCGGATGGAGCCTGCTGGCGCTGATCGCGATTGCCGCGGTTGGCTTTTTCGGATTCGGTCCGGGCTATATCGAAGGCGGCATGAACCGGATCGACGGCAAACCGCTGATCACTGTCTCCCCACAGGCGAAAGCGTTGCACAAGACGCTGACGATTGTCGATCTGCATTCGGACACGCTGATGTGGGATCGCAACCTGCTGAAACGCGCCAGCCGCGGGCACGAGGATCTGCCGCGTCTGGAACAGGGCAACGTCGCGCTGCAGGTATTTTCCAGCGTCACCAAAAGCCCCAAGGGCCAGAATTACGACGCGAACAGCGGCGACACCGACAATATCACCGCGCTGACCGTCGCGCAGCTTCAGCCGGTGCGTACATGGACTTCGCTCCTGCAACGCTCGCTCTATCATGGCGAGAAGCTGGATCGTGCGGTCGCCGGGTCCGACGGGCGTCTGGAGAAAGTGACCGACGATGCCAGTCTGGCCCGCCTGCTGGCCAACCGCGCGCAATCGCCCAGGCCGGTCGGTGCCATGCTGAGCGTCGAGGGTTTGCAGGATCTGGAGGGCGATCTCAACAATCTCGATGTGCTCTACAAGGCGGGATTCCGCATGGCATCGATGACCCATTTCTTCGACATCGATCTGGCCGGATCGATGCACGGGATGAAGAAATACGGCCTGACACCCAAGGGCCGCGATGCCGTGCGGCGGATGGAAAAGATGGGCATGATCGTCGACATCGCCCATTGCAGCCATGCCTGCGTGGCCGATATCCTGAACATAGCCAAGCGCCCGGTCGTCTCCAGCCACGGCGGGGTGCAGGCGACCTGCAAAGTCAACCGCAACCTGACCGACGATGAAATTCGCGGCGTCGCGAAAACCGGCGGCGTGGTCGGTATCGGATACTGGGATGCTGCCATCTGCGATACCTCCCCGCGCGCGGCAGCCAAAGCGATGAAGCACGTGCGCGATCTGGTCGGGATCGATTACGTTGCGCTGGGCAGCGATTATGACGGGGCGACCACGGTGCGGTTCGACACCAGCCAGCTGGAACAGGTGACGCAGGCGCTGATCGACGAAGGGTTCACCCCCGATGAAATCCGCAAAGTCATGGGGCTGAACGCACTGCGCGTAATCAAGGCGGGGCTGGTCCCGCAATGAGATGGCTCGATCATCGCGAACCGATCCCTGCATCGCTGCGCGGCGCGGTGATCGCGCTCGGCAATTTCGACGGATTTCATCAGGGCCATCAGGCGGTGGCAGGCGAAGCGATCCGCTGGGCGCGGGAAACCGGCCGCCCCAGTATCGTGGCGACATTCGATCCGCATCCGGTGCGGCTGTTCAAACCCGACGTGCCACCATTCCGGCTGACGACGCTGGAACAACGGCAGGAACTCTATCTCGCCGCCGGGGCCACCGCGATGCTGGTGTTCCATTTCAATGCCGATCTGGCGGGCACGAGCGCAGACGATTTCGTGCGGGTACTGCTCGCTGAACAGCTCGGCGTGGCCGGGGTCGTGACAGGCGAGGATTTCACCTTCGGCAAAGGGCGCGCAGGCAATCGGCAGATGCTGGCCCAGCTGGGGGCGCAATGCGGGATAGAGGCCCGTGCCGTGCCGCCGGTGATGGACAGCGGCGAACCGGTATCGTCCAGCCGGATACGCGCCGCTTTGCAGGCGGGGGAACCGGAAACCGCCACTCGCCTGCTGACGCGTCCCTTCGCGATTCGCGGAGTAGTGACTCATGGCGACAAGCGGGGCCGCGAAATCGGTTATCCCACTGCCAACCTGACGATTGAGAATTATCTGCGCCCCCGCTTCGGCATCTATGCCGTGACAGGCACTGTGCTGGCCACGGGACAGGAACTGAAGGGGGCGGCCAATATCGGGGTGCGCCCCACTTTCGACCCCCCTAAAGAACTGCTCGAACCCTATTTCTTCGATTTCTCAGGCGACCTGTATGGGCAGGAAATCGAAGTGGCGTTCCATCACTTCCTGCGGCCGGAGGCGAAGTTCGCTTCGCTCGATGATCTGGTCGCGCAGATGGAGCAGGATTGCGACCGCGCGCGGGAGTTGCTGGGCTGATGCGGTTCCTCAAATGGCTCGGCTTCATGCTGGCCGCGACTTTTCTGGTGCTCACTTTCGTCAACGCCAGCTGGATGGCCGATGCGCCCAAGGGCCGCGCCGGGCTGATCGCATGGGGCGGCGGGGTGCATCAGGAGTTCACCGCGCAGCATACCGGCAGCGATAGCTGCGCGCCCGCCGAAATCGCGCCGCCGGTCCACCGCTATATTGCCGATACGCTGCCTTCGATCCGCATGGCGCGGCAACTGGGGGCGGCGATGATCGCGGTCGATGTCCAGCCGACCAGCGACGGGCAGATCGTCGCCTTTCCCGACACCATGCTCGACTGCCGCACAGACGGCAGCGGCAAAGTGCGCGATCATACGCTTGCCGAATTGCAACAGCTCGATCACGGCTATCGCCTTACGGCGGACAAGGGGAAGAGCTTCCCGTTGCGCGGCAAGCAGGCCGAACCAATCCCGTCGCTGGCACAGGTGATCGCCGCCGCGAAGCCCAAGCCGCTGCTTTTTGTCTTCCGCAGCAGCGATCCACGCGATGCCGAGGCGCTGGCCGCCGCGCTCAAGGCACTGGGGCGCGATCCGGTGGCGGAAGGCGATGCCTTCTATGCTGAAAAGGAAAGCGGCCCGGTGGCGCGCATCCGCGAACTCTATCCGCAAAGCTGGGCATTCAGCGCGCAAGGCGGCGCTGCTTGCGCCAGCGCATACAAAACGCTGGGCTGGTTTGGCGCGACGCCCAGCGTGTGCACCGATCGCACATTGATCATGCCGCTGTCGGGCCAGTGGGCCTATGCCGGATGGCCCAACAAGCTGCTCGCCCGGATGAAGGCGGCGGGCAGCCATGTGGTGATAGGGACAACCGATCATGGGTTCGGCGGACTTGACCTGCCCGAACAGCTCGGCAGCATTCCGCGCGACTTCAACGGCTATATCCGGGTGGACGATATCTGGACGGTGGCCCCGGCGCTGTTCCCCGATACCGACCCGCGATCGAATGCCGAACGCGAGCAAGCGGACAAGGCATTGGCCCGCAAGCGCGCATCGCAGTGAGGACGATTGCGCGCGCCGACGCTCCCCGCTAAGGCCGCGCCCCTATGAGCGACGATAAAACCCAGCGCGATTACCGGGACACCGTCTTCCTGCCGAAGACCGATTTTCCCATGAAGGCCGGCCTCCCTCAGAAGGAGCCGGGCATTCTGGCGCGCTGGCAGGATGCGAAGCTATACGAACAGCTTCGCGCCGCGCGCGCGGATCGCGAGAAATTCATCCTCCACGATGGCCCGCCTTATGCCAACGGCGATATGCATATCGGCCACGCGCTCAACCATGTGCTGAAAGACATGGTGTGCCGCACGCAGAACCTGCTCGGCAAGAATGCGCCGTATGTGCCGGGCTGGGATTGCCACGGGCTGCCGATCGAATGGAAGGTTGAAGAACAGTACCGCAAGAAGAAGCGGAACAAGAACGAAGTCCCCCCGCGCGAATTCCGCGCCGAATGCCGCGCCTATGCCCAGCACTGGGTCGATACCCAGCGCGAACAGCTGAAACGGCTCGGCATCATGGGCGACTGGGACAATCCCTACCTGACGATGGATTTCCAGGCGGAAGCGACCATCGTGGCCGAACTGATGAAGTTCGCGGAAAGCGGCAATCTCTATCGCGGATCGAAGCCGGTGATGTGGTCCCCGGTCGAAGAAACCGCGCTGGCCGAAGCCGAAGTGGAATACGAGGACATCACCTCGACCCAGATCGACGTGGCGTTCGAGATTGTCGAAAGCCCGATCCCCGAACTGGTCGGTGCCCATGCGGTGATCTGGACCACGACACCGTGGACGATCCCGGTCAATCAGGCTTTGGCCTATGGGCCGGATGTTGAGTATGTGGCCCATCATGGTCGGCAGCACCGGCAGATTGACTTCGGAAAGCCGCCAAGTCCCGACAACCTAGAGCTAGTTTGGGAAGGCATTGTCGTTATTGCGGCAAGGCTATTTGAGGAGTTTCGCGGACGAACAGCGTTTGTTCCGGACGATATCTTTAAACCTCTTTGGTCCGGCAAAGGCTCCGACCTCGCGGGCACCGTCGCCCGCCACCCCATGCACCATCTCGGTGGCTTCTATGCCAAACCGCGCCCGTTCCTGCCGGGCGATTTCGTCACCACCGACAGCGGCACGGGCCTGGTCCACATGGCCCCCGATCATGGGGAGGACGATTTCGATCTCTGCCGCGCCAACGGGATCGAGCCGCAATTCGCGGTGATGGCCGACGGGCGCTATCGCGACGACTGGCCGTGGCTGGGCGGCGATGACGACCGGCGGCGCAGTGTCATCAATGCCAACTTCAACGCCCCCGATGGCCCGATCTGCAGCGATCTGCGCGAAGTGGGCGCGTTGCTGGCGGCCTCTGCCGATTACAAGCACTCCTACCCGCACTCATGGCGTTCGAAAGCCAAGGTAATCTATCGCTGCACCCCGCAATGGTTCGTGCCGATGGACAAGCCGGGCATGGTCGATCTGCCCGAAACCCCGGCGGAACAACGGTGGGATAACGAAGGCGGCGCGCCCGAACATTCGGGCACTCTGCGCCAGATCGCCCTGGAATCGATCGCCAAAACCCGCTTCGTGCCCGAAAAAGGCCGCAACCGCATCGGCAGCATGGTGGAAGGGCGGCCCGACTGGGTGCTCAGCCGCCAGCGCGCATGGGGTGTGCCGATCACGCTGTTCGTCAAGGCGGGCACGGGCGAGTATCTGCAGGATGCCGAAGTCAACGCCCGAGTAATCGCCGCGGTGCGCGAAGAAGGCGTCGATGCATGGGACGAAGCGCGCAAGGCCGAATTCCTCGGCGCGGATTACAACCCCGACGATTACGAGATGATCACGGACATCCTCGATGTCTGGTTCGATTCGGGCTGCACCCATGCATTCGTGCTGGAAAGCGGGCGCTGGCCCGACATGCAGTGGCCCGCCGATCTCTATCTGGAGGGCAGCGACCAGCATCGTGGCTGGTTCCAGTCGAGCCTGCTCGAATCGAGCGCGACGCGCGGCCGCGCGCCGTACAATGCCGTGCTGACCCACGGGTTCACGATGGCGAGCGACGGGCGCAAGATGTCCAAATCGCTCGGCAACACCATCGATCCGCTGAAAGTGATGGAGCAGTACGGCGCGGATATCATCCGTCTGTGGGCGCTGAGCGTCGATTTCACCGAAGACCACCGGATCGGTGACGAAATCCTGAAAGGGGTGGCGGACCAGTATCGCAAGCTGCGCAATACGTTCCGCTATCTGCTGGGCGCGCTCGACGGGTTCGATCACGCCAGCGAAGCGGTCGATCCGGCCGATATGCCCGAACTCGAACGCTATATGCTCGATCGGCTCGTCGCGCTCGACGGGGTGCTGCGGCGGGCGGTCGACGATTTCGACTTCAACGAATACACCCGCGCGCTGGTCGATTTCACCAACGAAGACCTGTCGGCATTCTTCTTCGATGTCCGCAAGGACCGGCTCTATTGCGATGCTCCGGGCGGAATCGAGCGGCGCGCTTATCGCACTGTGCTCGACGTGCTGTTTCAGGCGCTGATCCGCTATGCCGCGCCGGTGCTGGTGTTCACCGCCGAAGAGGTATGGTCCACCCGCTTCCCCGACGGAGGCAGTGTGCATCTGACCGAATGGCACCCGCTGCCCGCCGAATGGCGCAACGATGCGCTGGCTGCCCGTTTCGCCGCGATGCGCGAACTGCGCGAAGACGTGACCGAGGCGATCGAACCGTTGCGCCGCGACAAAACGATCCGTTCCAGTCTGGAAGCGGACGTGACCGTGCCCGCCGCCGCCGTTCCCGAAGGCTTTACCGATTACGATCTGGCAGAGCTGTTCATCACCGCGACAGTCGCCCGCGGACAGAGTGATAGCGTGACAGTTTCCCGCACATCCGATCACAAATGCGGCCGTTGCTGGCGCCTCCTGCCCGAAGTGGCGGAAGACGGCGCGCTATGCGGGCGGTGTGAAGATGTGGTGACCAAATTGGATAGCATGGCATGACCCCGGCGATGCGTAACCGCCTGATCGGGCTGGCCATTGCGCTGGCGATCTTCGCTGTCGATCAGGCGCTGAAGGGTTATGTGCTCTATGGGCTGGCGATGGAGCTGGGCCAGTCGATCACTTATCTGCCGATCTTCAATTTCACGCTGACGCACAATTACGGCGTCTCGCTCGGCATGTTCACCGCCCAGTCGGAAGAAATGCGCTGGATTCTGGTGGGTGTGACCGGGCTGATCGCTGCCGGGGTCACCGTATGGATGCTGCGCGAACGCAAGCTGGCGGACATTATCGGGCTGGCGATGATCCTCGGCGGGGCGCTGGGGAATATCAAGGATCGATACGACTATGGCTATGTCGTCGATTTCCTCGATCTGCATTTCGGGGAATGGCGCCCGTTTCTGATCTTCAACATTGCCGACGCCGCGATTACTATCGGTGTCGTGATTATCCTTGCCCGATCGCTGCTGACACGCGACAAGGGCGACCATGAACCGGCCAGCGAGGCCGTGGAGAGCTGACTATCATGCGCAAGATTGCCACCATCACCCTTATCGCCGCAGCCAGCGCCATGCTGGCCGGATGTGGCAGCACCGGCATCATGGGCCGCGACCGGCCCGATGAATTCGCCGTGCAGCGGCAGGCGCCGCTGGTCGTGCCGCCCGCATTCAACCTCATGCCCCCGTCCGCTGGTGCCCCGCGCCCGGCCGAAGGTACTGCTTCGCAGCAGGCACTGGAAGCTTTGTTCGGCGGCCCGGCCCCGCGCAGCGCGGTCGAAACCAGCCTGCTCAACCGGGCGGGCAGCGCCGATCCGGGCATCCGCACCGCAGTGGGCGACCCGCAGACCAACACCGTGAACAAGGGCCGCCTGACGCAGGATATCGTCGCCGCACCGCAGGGTGACGGGGCCAACGCACAGGCTGTCATTCCCGGCTGAGACGAACCGTAGGGCCAATCGCCATTGCTTTACGGGCAACGCGCTCGGCTCCAGTACTATCGCCTCTGCAATTGGTAGCTGTCGGCGCTTCCGGCACTCATTCCGGTACTCGCCTACCGGTTCGTTATGAAGCACGCCGGGGAGCAACTCTGGCGCTTCGGTGGCACCCATTGCATCGGTTGTGATGCGCGGCAAAGGCAGTCCGTGGATTGCCGCGTCGCTGCGCTCCTCGCAATGACGATGGGCGGGGCAGTCGAGGATGCCTCGTCTCCGCCCGCCTTACCCCTCATACGCCCGTATTACGCCAATGGGGACAGAGGCCGTCCGCCTTTTGTACCGGGGCGATTAACTTTCCTTGGAAACGAGCAGCTTGTCGATCTTGCGCCCATCCATATCGACGACTTCAAAGCGCCAGCCCTGATCGGTGAACACTTCCCCTTCGTCGGGCAGCTTCTTAAGCACTGACAGAGCATATCCCGCTGTGGTCGCGAATTCGCGGTCATCCCCGAATTCGATCAGCAGCCGGTCGGCCAGTTGGTCCGCCGGAAGCGCGCCCGATACCAGCAGCGACCCGTCTTCGCGTTCGACAATCGTCGGCGTTTCGCCCAGATCCTGATCGCTGGCGAAGTTGCCGACGATGGCCGTCAGCAAGTCCACCGGGGTGACGATGCCATCAAGGTGGCCATATTCATCGTGCACCATCGCCATCGCGATTTCGCCGTGTTGCAGCACCCGCAGGGCATCCATCGCATCAAGCTGATCGGGAATCACTTCGGCCTTGCGCGCCAGCGCCGCCAGATCGACCGGCTGCCCGGCGATCAGGCAGGCCAGCACTTCGCGCACCTTGACCACGCCGATGACTTTGTCGACCGATCCTTCCGCCAGCAGCAGCAGCGAATGCGGGCTGGCCTCGATCCGTTCGCGCATTTCGGCTTCGCTGGCACCGACATCGAGCCAGTCGATTTCCGTGCGCGGCGTCATCAATTCGCGCACCGGGCGTTCGGCCAGCCGCACGACCCCGGCCAGAATCTGATGCTGCTGATCCTCAATCACGCCGGAGCGGGTGGCGTCAGCGAAGATCATGTGCAGCTCTTCCGCCGTAACGCTGGCCTGACCGCCGGGGCGAATGCCCAGCAGGCGGATCAGCAGGCCGGAAGACGTGTCGAGCAACCACACCAGCGGCGCAGCGATGCGGGCCATCAGCGCCATCGGCCGCGACGCGATCATTGCCACCGGCACCGCCGCCCGCAAGGCAAGCTGCTTGGGCACCAGTTCGCCCACCACCAGGCTGAAATAAGTCGTCAGCGCAATCACCAGCGCGAACCCGGCTTCCGCTGAATATCGTTCGGGCACACCCAGCGCCGCCAGCCGTTCGCCCACCGGCCCACCCAGGCTTGCGCCTGAATAAGCACCGGCAATGATGCCAACGAGGGTAATGCCGATCTGCACGGTAGAGAGGAACTTGCCCGGATCCGCCGCCAGCGAAATCGCGACACGGGCGGCAGAGCTGCCCTTATCCGCATAAGCGCGCAGGCGCGTGGTCTTGGCCGAAACGATGGCCAGTTCGGACATAGCGAACAAGCCGTTGAGCACTATGAGCCCGGCGATAATGAACAGGTCTGGCCAAGGAAAAGGTGTCACGACCTCAGCGCTAGCATATTTGTACGGCCTTGCCAGCGGGAACAGGTGGGCGCACACAACGTTTAGGGTCACATGATACGTATCGTGCGCGGGTTGGGCGCGCACCGCCCGGTGGATGAAACTGCCGGTCAACGATTGATTGTAAAGAAGAAATCCTAGTCAAAAGGGGACAATAATGAAGACTTCCCGCAAGTTTACCGCCGCCCTCGCGGCGCTTTCGCTGGTTGGTGTTTCGGCCTGCGTGACCGACCCCAACACCGGCGAACAGAAGATTTCCCGCACTGCCATCGGCGGTGTCGGCGGCGCGGCAGCCGGTGCGCTGCTTGGCGGCCTGATCGGAGGCAAGACCGGGCGCATCATCGGCGCGGTCGGCGGCGGCGCGATTGGCGGCGTGGTCGGCTACAAGATGGATCAGCAGATCAAGGAACTGAAGGACCAGACCGCCGGTTCGGGCGTCGATGTCACTGAAACCGATGGTGGCAACGCCATCCTCGTGAATCTGCCCGATGGCGTCACTTTCGCCACCGGCAGCTATACCATCAGCCCCGGGTTCCAGTCGGTACTTGATCGGGTTGCGGCGAACTTCGTGCAGTACCCCAACAGCCTGATCGACGTGTATGGTTATACCGACACCGTCGGTTCGTCCGCCACCAATCAGCGCCTGTCGGAACAGCGCGCGCAGGCAGTGTCGAACTACCTCATCAGCCGTGGCGTGAACTCGGCTCGTATCCGCTGGATGGGCTTCGGCGAAACCAACCTGAAGGTGCAGACCGGCGACGGCGTGAACGAACCGCTGAACCGCCGCGTGGAGATCAAGGTGATCCCCGTAAGCCAGCAGGACATCAACGCCGCGCAACAGGGCTATTGATTCCCGCGCCACTGGCGCAATCAGCACAGAAGGGCCGGTCCTTAGCGGGACCGGCCCTTTTTCGTGTCTGCTTCCGGGGGAGGCGAGGGCGAGCTTGCTCTGGCCCTTTGTCATGTCTGCGAGCACCAGACATGGACCGCTCCTTTGAGTTTTGAAATCTGTGACTTTTCGAGAAATATTCAGCAGTATCATATAGTTGATAGCGCTTGCAGGACGGGCCTGTGTGGACTTGCAAAAATGCGAACACGACACACCATCTGTATCGCGGTCGCGCTGTAAGGATGAAGGCTCACGCATAGCCCGATCATGCCCTGCGCGATCGATGTAGGAAAATGCCTGATATCGACCGGAGAGCGCCTCCGCCAGACCATCGCCGGAAAAAGGAGCGGGATGCCGGATCAAGTCCGGCATGACGGGGTTCGGGAATGGGCGGGCAAAATGGCCGTCGCCGTAACTGACGCACCAGAGTAACGTTGAGCCATCCCCTCCTTCGTCATTGCGAACCTAGCGAACCAATCCATAGACCAACAGTGGAGACAATCGCGCCCGTTGTTAGGGGCAGCACGACCCGCCGATGGATTGCCGCGTCGTTTTAGCTCCTCGCAATGACGAGTGAGTGAGCGTGGCGATAGGGAACCGGAGACATCCGATTCAGGACCGCACTCCCCTACTCACTTATCGCGCGACACCACGGCCGCGCGATCGGCCAGATGGGCCACGGCCTCGACATGGATACCCGGTGCAGTGGCCAGCAACCCAAATGCGCGCGGATCGTGCTTGTTGTAATCGAGCGGATTGCCGAACGCGTCAGTCACCGCCGCGCCCGCTTCGCGCGCGATCAGGGCAGCGGCGGCGATGTCCCATTCCCAGCCCCAGCGCAGAGTGGCCACGATGTCGGCCTCGCCTGCCGCGACCATAGCGACTCGCAATGCGATGGAGTTAGGCTTGTCCACCATCGCCAGCATCCGGTCTTCCTTCGCCAGCGAATCCGCCGGGACGCGGGATCCGACGAATTGTTTACGTGGCGATACCGCCAGTTTTTCACCATTGCGCCAGCTTCCCTGCCCGGCCACGCCCAGCCAGCGCTCGCCGCGCGCCGGGGCATCGAGCAGGCCAATCAGCGGGCGATGTTCGCTAATCAGCGCGATGGACACCGCCCAACCGGTACGGCCACGAATGAAATCGCGTGTCCCGTCAATAGGATCAACCAGCCAAATCAACCCTTTACCGAGGCGTTTCGGCTCGTCAGCGGTCTCTTCGCTCAGCCAGCCAGCCGCGGGAAGCAGTGCGCCAAGTTCGCGTTTCAGGAACCGGTCCACCGCCATATCCGCCGCGCAGACCGGATTGCCGGGGCTTTTTTCCCACGTATCCACCGCGTGTCCCGCCCCCGGCCACATCGCATATGCGATGCGCCCGGCTTCGGCGGCAATTTCGGACAGGCGTTCGCGATCGATCACACAACTGCTGTGGAACGGCCCTGCGCCCTTTTCAAGCATACGAATCCATGCTTAGGCGCGCGAGCACATCCTCTCCCGCCCGAAACGAACGGACAGAACGCTCATGAACATCCACGAATACCAGGCCAAGGAACTGCTCGCGAAGTACGGAATCGGCATCCCCGCCGGCTATCCCGCACTGACCGTAGAGGAAGCTGTCGAGGGGGCGAAGAAGCTTCCCGGGCCGCTCTATGTCGTGAAGGCGCAGATCCACGCCGGTGGCCGCGGCAAGGGCAAGTTCAAGGAACTGGGCGCCGATGCCAAGGGCGGCGTCCGCCTCGCCAAATCGCTCGACGATGTGAAGGCCGACGCGACCGAAATGCTCGGCAACACGCTCGTCACCGTGCAGACGGGTGACGCGGGCAAGCAGGTCAACCGCCTGTATGTGACCGACGGCGTCGATATCGCCAAGGAATACTATCTCTCGCTGCTGGTCGATCGTGCATCGGGCCGCGTCGCAATGGTCGTATCGACCGAAGGCGGCATGGATATCGAAGCCGTGGCGCACGATACGCCTGAAAAGATCACCACGATCACTATCGACCCGGCGCAGGGCTTCATGCCGCACCACGGGCGCGCGGTGGCCTTCGCGCTGAAACTGTCGGGCGACCTCAACAAGCAGGCGCAGAAGCTGGCCAAACAGCTTTACACCGCGTTCATGGAACTCGACTGCGCGATGCTGGAAATCAATCCGCTGGTCGAAACCGAAGATGGCAATCTGCTGGTGCTCGACACCAAGATGAGCTTCGATTCGAACGCGCTCTATCGCCACAAAGACGTGGAAGCGATGCGCGACGAAACCGAGGAAGACCCGTCCGAAGTCGAAGCGAGCGAATACGATCTCGCTTACATCAAGCTGGACGGTAACATCGGCTGCATGGTCAACGGCGCAGGCCTGGCCATGGCGACGATGGACATCATCAAGCTGAACGGCGCATTCCCGGCCAACTTCCTCGACGTGGGCGGCGGCGCCACCACGGAGAAGGTGACCGCGGCATTCAAGATCATCCTGAAAGATCCGGCGGTGGAAGGCATCCTCGTCAACATCTTCGGCGGGATCATGAAGTGCGACGTGATCGCCAACGGGATCGTTCAGGCAGCGAAAGACGTGAACCTGTCGGTTCCGCTGGTCGTCCGTCTGGAAGGCACCAATGTCGAACAGGGCAAGGATATCCTGAACAACTCTGGCCTGCCGATCGTTTCGGCAGACGATCTGGGCGATGCTGCCAAGAAGATCGTGGCGGAAGTGAAGAAGGCCGCCTGACACGGCAAAGGAACGCAGATGAGCACGACCGGACAATGCCGTTGCGGGAAGGTGAAATACGCCTTCGACGGCCCGGTCCTGCTCACTGCCGCCTGCCATTGCCGGGGGTGCCAGCTGATGACCAGTTCGGCATTCTCGCTCTCGACCCTGACTCCGCTGTCGCAGTTTCGACTGGTGGAAGGGGATACGGTGATCGGCGGCCTGCGGGCCGATATCGAACACCGGTTCTGCGATTTCTGCAAAACCTGGCTCTATACCCCGCTGCAATCGCTGGGCGATCTGGTCAATGTCCGCACGGGAACGCTGGACCGGGTGCCCGACGCCCCGCCGTTCATCGAATGCTGGACTCAGGAAAAGCTGCCCTGGGCCAACACCGGCTCCCCCAACAGCTATGCCACGCAACCCGATCTGCCTGATTTTGGGCAGTTGCTGGAGAATTTCGCTCGCGCCAACCACAATTGACGCTTACGTAAAGGTGAGATAGAGCGGGGATCAAATCCCCAGCCCTCCGAAGAAGGAAGAGATGCGATGAAAATCCTCGTCCCCGTCAAACGGGTGATCGATTACAACGTGAAGCCGCGGGTGAAGGCGGATGGCACGGGGGTCGATCTGGCCAACGTGAAGATGAGCATGAACCCGTTCGATGAAATCGCCGTGGAAGAAGCGCTGCGAATCAAGGAAGCGGGCAAGGCGGACGAAGTCGTTGCTGTTTCGGTTGGCCCGGCCAAGGCGCAGGAAACGCTGCGTACCGCGCTGGCGATGGGTGCCGACCGCGCAATTCTGGTGCAGACCGACGACGAAGTCGAACCACTGGCCGTTGCCAAGATCCTGAAAGCCATTGTCGAGACGGAAACGCCCGGTCTGGTGATTCTGGGCAAGCAGGCGATCGACGACGATTCGAACCAGACCGGTCAGATGCTGGCCGCGCTGCTCGGCCGTCCGCAGGGCACTTTCGCCAACACGGTAGAGGTCGATGGCGACAGCGTGATCGTGAAGCGCGAAATCGATGGCGGTCTGGAAACCGTGAAGCTGACGATGCCCGCAATCGTCACCACCGACCTGCGCCTGAACGAACCGCGCTATGCCTCGCTGCCGAACATCATGAAGGCGAAGAGCAAACCGCTCGATACCAAGACCCCGGCCGATTACGGCGTCGATACCGCGCCGCGGCTCAAGACGCTGAAAGTGGCCGAACCGCCGGTCCGTCAGGCTGGTGTGAAGGTCGCAGATGTCGACGAGCTGGTCGCAAAGATCAAGGCGCTCGGGATCGCCTGATCCCGCCACCGCAAGCAACCCCATTCAAGGAAGAACCCCATGAAAACTCTGGTTCTGGTCGAACACGACAACGCTTCGGTGAAGGACGCCACGCTCTCCACCGTTACTGCCGCTGCCAAGCTGGGCGAAGTTCACCTGCTCGTCGCAGGTTCGGGCTGCGCCGCTGTGGCCGATGAAGCCGCGAAAATTGCTGGCGTGGGTAAAGTCCACCTGGCCGACGACGCGGCTTACGAACATCAGCTGGCCGAAAACGTCGCGCCGCTGGTCGCCTCGCTTATGGAGTCGCACGACGCATTCCTCGCGCCTGCCACCACCACTGGCAAGAATATCGCTCCGCGCGTCGCCGCACAGCTCGACGTGATGCAGATTTCCGACATTATCGGGATCGAAGGCGACAAGACCTTCACCCGCCCGATTTACGCCGGTAACGCCATCGCCACCGTCGAATCGAGCGATGCCAAGCTGGTTATCACTGTGCGCGGCACCGCGTTCGACAAGGCCGCAGCCGAAGGCGGCAGCGGCACGGTCGAAGCAGTCAGCGGCCCCGGCGATGCCGGCACCAGCAGCTTCGTCGGCAGCGAAATCGCCAAGAGCGAACGCCCCGAACTGACCAGCGCGAAAGTGATCGTTTCGGGCGGTCGTGCATTGAAAGATGCCGATACGTTCAAGGAATATATCTTCCCGCTGGCAGACAAGCTGGGCGCGGGTGTCGGCGCATCACGCGCGGCGGTCGATGCGGGCTACGTCCCCAACGATTTCCAGGTCGGCCAGACCGGCAAAATCGTGGCGCCGGAAGTCTATATCGCCATCGGCATCAGCGGCGCGATCCAGCACCTTGCCGGGATGAAGGATTCCAAGACCATCATCGCGATCAACAAAGACGAAGACGCGCCGATCTTCCAGGTCGCCGACATCGGTCTGGTGGCTGACTTGTTCAAGGCAGTGCCGGAACTGACCGAAAAACTCTAGTCAATCGCTGCTCTATATGTGAAACCCTCTGTCGGATACTGTCCGGCAGGGGGTTTTTCTTATGCGTTATATTATCGGCATAGTTGCAGCGTTTGCCTGTACGGCCACCGCACCGGCCCACGCTGCCCCGGCACCGGTGGTGCTGGAGCCGTCATCGCCGTGGAATATCCGATACGATGAGGATAGCTGCCGCCTTGCCCGCATGTTTGGAGAGGGCAAGACCGAGACGGCATTCTTTGTCGAACGGTATGAGCCATCGACATCGCTGTTCATGGTCGTTGCGGGCCAACCGCTGAAATGGGCGTCGCGCTCTGAGAAAATGGACATCGCATTTTCGCCCGCCGGACCCACGAAGGAAATTACCTATACGCTCGGCAATCTGGGGAAGCTGGAACCGGCGATCATGTCATCCGTACACCCGGATCAGAATGTCAACGGAGAGTCTGCGGTTCGTACATTCACCGATTACGACACGATCGACGAAAAGCAGTTCAGCGATGTCGATACGTTAACATTGAACATGCTCGGCAAGCGCGATCTGGTGCTCAAACTGGGCGACATGTCCGCTCCGATGGCGTCACTGCGGAAATGCACGCGCGAATTGGTGACGCATTGGGGCATCGATGTCGAAAAGCACGATCACCTGACCCGCCGCGTGTCACCGACATCCTCACCCGGCAAATGGATCGATAGCGCCGACTATCCCGCAATGGCCCGCTTCGCCGGCAAGCAGGGATTGGTACAATTCCGGCTCAATGTCGACGCGCAAGGGCGGGCGACTGCCTGCCATATTCAAAAAGCGACCAAGCCTGACGAATTCGCAGACACTGTGTGTCGTGCAATGATGAAAAATGCCCATTTCGAACCCGCGCTTGATGCGAATGGTCAGCCGATCGCATCGTATTTCCGCTCCGCCGTGCGATTCAAAATGCCTCGTTGAATGAACAGCAGGGATCCAGATCATATCCGGGGTGACGAACGATAATGTGAATTTCGTTCCCATGTCACCGGACGATGCTCCATTTGAAAGGGGCACAACGCGCAACAGTTGGGGGCCTTATGAAAATCGTGTTCGCGTCTTTGGGCAAAGGTGTAATCGCGTGTGCATTGTGTCTGGCACAATTTCACGCGTCACTGGCGAAGGAAAAGGAACCGCTGGTCCTGTCCCCTTCATCGAAGTGGAACCTTAATTATGCCGACGATAGCTGCAAACTCGCTCGTTTTTTCGGGACCGGCGATGATAGGGTAGCTGTGATAATATCGCGGTTCGAATCGGGCAATTCATTTCACCTTGCCGTTGCGGGCAAACCGCTAACCCACTTCTCGGCCGACCATATAACAATGGCTTTCGGGCCTGACGGAGGATCGCTGAATCGCGGTTTCATGGCTGGTTCGCTCGGTACTTTTAAACCCGCTCTGTTCGGCAGTGCCGCACATCTGCTGAAACGGGACGACAACGACGAGACGGAAGACGACAACTACAATCACGAGGAACATGCGGCATATACTCTGCGAGACTTACAGGCCCCGCCAGCAGCGGATGAAGAGGCCGCTATTCAGTGGCTGGAAGTCCGCCAGAAAGCACGCGCAACGGTGCATATCGAACTCGGTTCAATGGGACAGCCGATGGCCGCTATGCGTAAATGCACCGATGAATTGATGACTCACTGGGGTATTGATGTGGCCGCTCATCGCCAGCTTGCCAATCTTCCCATCCCGACTAAATCGCCCGGCAAGTGGCTAACTTCGGCAGATTATCCTTCAGACCTGCAGGCCCGTGGCGCGCAAGGAATCATCCAGTTCCGGCTCAGCGTCGATGCCGATGGCAAGCCGACCCAGTGCCATATTCAGCAATCAAGCCGACCCGCAGGGTTCGACAGGGCTGTATGCAAGGCGCTGATGAAACGCGCGCAATTCGAACCAGCCCACACACGGGACGGTAAAGCCATCGCCTCGTACTGGCGCAGTACAGTTAAATTCGTAGCGGGACGTTAGGAATACAACCCTAACTGCCTCACCAGCGGTTGTGCACCCGTTCTGCAAAACCAGTCAGCCCGCTGATATCGAGCGCGGTGCCATCGTCGAGCACCGCGCGGCCCGCGTATCGTCCGAACACCTGATGCTGATCGGACAGGATCGGGCCCAGCGCGGCCCGGCTGCTGCGATCGACGACAGGGGCGAATTCCATTTCGAACCGCCCGTCGGCACTGGTGAAGCGCCAGTTGGCCGCATCCAGCGGGCCATCGGGCAGATGGAAGGTCACTTCGCCCAATTTATGCGCCCGGCCATCGAGGAACAGCATATTCTCGCTCGCGGCGGAGGTATCACCGAAACCATGCCCGATGTTGAACCCGAACCGCCGCCCTTCGTGCAGGCCGGAGGCTGAGCCCCAATACCAGGTATTATCCCAGGTCCACACGCCCCGCCCCCAGTCGAGCACGGCAAAGGCGCTGTCGGGCGAAAATGCAATCTGCTCTCCGCCCAGCACCACCTGGCCCGTCGCGGGCATGCAGTTGATTTTCTGATTGTAATAAAATGCCTTGGGCGCATCGGCAAAAGGGGTGGCAATCACCATGCGATCATCCGCAGGCTGATCCAGCCAGACCTCTCCCGACAGCCCTTTGCCATCGGCAAATCCGGGCGCGGAAAACGTCAACCGGCGACCGCCCGGTTCGTGGTGGAAAGCGATGCTGATATCGCCTTGCTGCTGAACGATATCTCCCGCATCGGCGCTGGGCGGCAAACGCATCCGCCCGAATGGAAACGCCCGTACTGCACCGTGGCTTTCCGCTGTTCCTGCGCGCAAATCCATCCACGACAGCCCGAGAAAACCGAGATAGCCATTATCCGCGACAGTCAGCGCCAGAGCGTGATCGTCGTCTGCAATGCAGTAGTAATCCCATTCCTTGATCCGCCACCCGCTCGCCGCGATGGCGGAACGGTCGTAGCGGCGCACTTCGGATCGGGCCCAGCCGCGTTCAATCAAGCGCCCGTGGGCATCAAGCAGATCCCCGGCTTCCATCTGATGCTGCATCGCTCTCCCCCGTACTCACCGTTGTTGTTGTTCTTGCTGTTCGTCCCCGCTGCTGGTGGCTATCCCCCTGTAGCCCGCCGGAACAACTGAACTTGCACCCCATCTGGCAGTTCGGCCAGCCGCGTTTTGGCAAACCCCAGTTTGCCCGCCAGCATCATCGACGGATCGTTGCCCGGTTCGATCATGCAGACCACATCGCGTGGCCCGTACACTTCGTCGAACCATGTCAGCGCAGCACGCATCGCTTCGCCCGCGATCCCCTGGCCGACATATTCGGCGGATAAAATCCACCCGCATTCGGGCATATCGTCGAAATCCTCGCCCAACCCGCGCCACGAATGGAATATTCCGCAATTGCCGATCACCTCGGCTTCCCCCCGCAAACGGACCATGAAACTGCCATACCCGTGGAGGAACCAGCTTCCCGCACCACGCTGGAAACGCAGGAAATGATCGGCCCGGCTCGACATCGGACCGAGGTAGCGGTGCGTACGCGGATCGGAGATGATGGCGAACATCTGCGGCTCGTCTTCCGCGCGCGGCCGCCAGAGTTCCAGACGCTCTGTAACGAGAAACGGTTCGGTATCGGTCACAGCAACATATCCAGGGCATGGATGGTCACCCCGACCAGCCCGCCAACGAGAGTCCCGTTCATGCGGATGAACTGCAAGTCACGCCCCACCGCACCTTCGATCCGATCGGTCACTGTGCGGGCATCCCAGCGGCGCACGGTTTCCGACACGAGCTGCACGATTTGCCCGCCATACCGGGTGGCGATGCCCACTGCCGTGCGCCGGGCAAAACGGTTGATCTGCGCTTGCAGACGGGTGTCCTGCTGCAATGTCGCGCCCAGTTCGGCAATGCTTTGCCCCAGCTGCCCCGACATTGCGCCATTACCGTCGCGCGCAGCGGCAATCAGCGATGCGCGCAGCCGTTCCCACACACCCAGCCACCAGTCTGCCACAGCGGGGTTATCCAGCAGATCCCGTTTCGCCTGCTCGACTTTGGCGCGCAACTTTTCATCCTGCCGCAGATCGCTGGCGAGCGATACCAGCCCTTCGTCGAGCTTGGTCCGCAGCGGATGGGCCGGATCGACCAGAACTTCGGCCAGCAATTTATACAGCCCGTCGATCACCGAATTGGCCAGCCGTTCGTCCAGCCCGGTCCAGCGGACGATGGCGTTGGCGCGTTCGTGGATGATCTGGCGGACCATATCCTCGTTCGCTTCCAGCGTGATGCCGGTCCAGCGGATCGCGGCATCGATCAGCGGCAGATGCCGGCGATCGGCAATTGCCGCGTCGAGCATCTGGCCCAGCAGCGGAGCGACTTCGACCCGTTCGGCCAAAGCCTTCAGCCCGCCGCGCACTTGTGTCCCGAGACGTTCGGGATCGAGCGATTCGAGGAATTCGGCCAGCAGCTCCGCCGCCCCGGCACGAATACGCGAACCACCGCTGGCGCTGTCGGATGGTGTAGCCAGATAATCGCCCACCGCGCGCGCCAGATTCATTTCCTGCATCCGGCGGGCCACCACCGTCGGCGTCAGGAAATTGTCGCGCAGAAACTGCGCCATCGTATCCGCGATACGATCCTTGTTTTCAGGGATGATCGCGGTGTGCGGGATGGGCAGGCCCAACGGGTGGCGGAACAGCGCGGTGACAGCAAACCAGTCTGCCAGCCCGCCAACCATCGCCGCTTCGGCAAAGGCGCGCACGAAGCCCACCGCCGGGTGCACATGCAGATAGTGGCTGCTGGCGACGAAAATCGCCGCCATCACCAGCAACATGCCGGTGGCCGTGCGGCGCATAGTCCGCGCCCGGTCGATCACAGGTGCCGTGCCCCCCATGCGCCTGAAACGCACGAGGGGAGACGGGGTTTCCCCGCTCACTCCGCCGGATGGCCCGGATGGCCGTGGTGCGGCATGACCACGTTCTCGTCACCCGGCTTGTAAGTGAGGAAACGGGTCCGCAACCACGGACCGAGACGTTTTTCGAAGCCATCGGCCAGACTGAACCCGGCCGGGATCAGAACCAGCGTCAACATCGTCGACAGCAACAACCCGCCGATCACCACCACGCCCATCGGCGCACGCCACGCACCGTCGCCCGACAGCGACAGCGCCGTGGGCACCATGCCCGCTGTCATCGCGACAGTGGTCATCACGATGGGCTGAGCACGCTTGTGCCCGGCATCGATGATCGCTTCCTTTTTCGGGACGCCTGCGGCCATTTCCTCGATCGCGAAATCGATCAGCAGGATCGAGTTCTTCGCGACGATGCCTAGCAGCATCAGCAGGCCGATATAAACCGGCATCGAAATCGGCTGACCCGAAATGCCCAGCGCCAGCAACCCGCCCAACGGCGCAAGCAACAGCGAAGTCATGTTCACCAGCGGCGACACAAAACGGTGATAGAGCAGGACCAGCACAGCGAAGACCAGCAAGACACCGCTGACCACCGCGACAAGGAAGTTATTGATCATCTCCGCCTGCCACTTGTCCTGCCCGACCGGCTTGTTCGACACGCCCGACGGCAGATCCTTCATCGCAGGCAGAGCGTTGATCTGATCCATCACCGGGCCTTTGACGGCACCCGGCCCCAGATCGGCACCCACGACCACGCGGCGAGACTGGTTGTACCGCTGAATCTGTGTGGGGCCAGCGCCGAAACGGATTTCCGCCACGCGGGACAACGGCACAGAACCGCCACTGGCTGTCGGCACAGGCAGATTGCGGATGGTGGACATATCCTGCCGCGAATTTTCGGGCAACAGCACACGAATCGGAACCTGGCGATCACTGAGCGAGAACTTCGCTGCGTTCTGATCGATTTCACCAATGGTTGCGATGCGGATCGTCTGGCTCAGCGCCGCGGTCGTCACCCCCAGTTGCGCCGCCAGATCGAGGCGAGGCACGATCAACAGTTCGGGGCGCTGTAAATCGGCCGCGATTCGCGGTGCGACCACACCTTTAACGCCGCGCATCTGTTCGACCAGTTTCTGCGCGGTCTTGTCCAGCACTTCGGGATTGCTGCCCGACAGCATCACCGTGATATCGCGCCCGCTGCCGCCACCGCCACTGTTCTGCGACTGGAAACTGACCCGCGCGTCGGGAATTTCCTGCAAATCGGGCGCCAGCCGCCGTTCGAATTCGACACTGGTCGCCTTGCGGTCTGCCGCCGGTTTCAGCGCGATATAGAGGCTGCCGGAACCCTGCCGCGCCACTTCGGTAACGCGTTCGACTTCAGGCTGGCTTTCCACCAGTTTGGTCACCCGGTCGGTAACCCGTTCGGTTTCCGCCAGCGTGGTGCCCGGCACCATTTCGATGGAAACCTGGCTGGTGTCCTGATTGATCGATGGCTGGAACTGCTGTGGCAAACCGGCCAGCAGTGCGATCGTGATGATCAGAGCATAAACGCCCAGCCCGAAGGCATAGAGGCGATGGTCGCTCATCCGCGCCCGCGTCCGCGCGCCCAGATTACGCATATATTCGCCCAGCGTACCCATCGTGCCGATCAGCAGTGTCAGCACTTTGGCCACGAGAATACCTGCGGCCAGCATCACGAAAGGCGCGACGATCGCCGTGGGGATCAACGGGAGCCCAGCGCCCATCAGCAGCTGGAAGGTGAGCTGGCCGACGATCACGGTCGCCGCGATAATCGCCACAGCCACCAGCGTGACTACGATGTAATACCACCAGCGCGCCGGATGGCGTTCCAGCCCGGCGCGCATCGCCTCGGCCTTGTCGCTGTTCAAAGTCCAGCGCAGGACTTTCATATAGGCGTCCATCATGCGGCCTTCGCCGTGCGCCGCGACCCCGTGCGCCTTGAGGAAATAGGCCGCCACCATCGGCGTTATCATACGCGCCACGGCAAGGCTCATCAGCACCGCGACCACCACGGTCAGGCCGAATGCTTTGAAAAACTGGCCCGAAATGCCCGGCATCATGCCCACCGGCAGGAACACCGCGACAATCGAGAATGTCGTAGCCACCACTGCCAGGCCGATTTCGTCGGCAGCGTCGATGGACGCCTGATACGCGCTCTTGCCCATCCGCAAGTGGCGGACGATGTTCTCGATCTCCACGATAGCGTCATCGACCAGCACACCCGCCACCAGACTGAGCGCCAGCAGCGAGAGCGAATTGAGCGTAAAGCCCATCAAGTCCATGAACCAGAACGTCGGGATGGCCGACAGCGGAATAGCGATGGCGCTGATCAGCGTCGCGCGCCAGTCACGCAGGAACAGGAACACCACCACGATAGCCAGCAGCGCCCCTTCGATCAGGGCCTCCATCGAACTGACATACTGCCCTTCGGTATAGATGACCGGCGTGAACAGTTCAGTGAAGTGTATCGAAGGATTGTCCTGTTCGATCTGCTTGAGCTTTTCCAGCAGTTCGTCGTGCACAGTTACGTCGGATACGTTGCGCGCGCGCTGAGCGGAGAATGTCACCACCGGGCGGCCGCGTAGCTTTGCGACACTGGTCTGTTCCGATGTGCCATCGGTGACAGTGGCGATATCCGACAGCTTGACGGTGCGGCCATTGCCAATGTTCACTCGCGTGTCGCGCAGGTCATAGGCGGTTTTGGCATTGCCAAGCACCCGGACCGACTGGCGCGAACCGGCGATTTCCGCCTGACCGCCCGCCGCATCGATATTCACCTGCCGCAGCGCCGCGTTGACCGAGCTGGCAGTTACACCCAGCGACTGCATCCGTGCAGGATCGAGCACCACGCGGATTTCGCGATCCGCCCCGCCGTTGCGGCTGACAGAGGCCATCCCTTCGATCGACAGCAGGCTTTTCGACACGGTATCGTCGACGAACCAGCTGAGCTGCTCCATCGTCATATCGTCGGCGGACGCGGCATATACGCCGATGAACCCGCCGCCGTTGATTTCCAGCTTGCGAACCTGCGGTTCCAGAATGCCATCGGGCAGATCGCTGCGGATCTGATCGACGGCATTTTTCACTTCGTTGGTCGCAGTATCGGGATCGGTCCCGATGCTGAAATTGACGATTGTCTGCGACGAGCCCTCGCTGGCGGTCGAACTGATATCTTCCACACCACTGATGGAGCGGATGGCCGATTCGACTTTCTGCGTGATCTGCGTTTCGATTTCGGTCGGGGCAGCACCCGGCTGACTGACGACGACCATCACCGCCGGGAACTGAATGTCCGGCATGTCGGTCACGTTCATCCGCATGAACGACAGCATCCCGGCGATCAGCAACCCTGCGAACAGGACGATAGGGATCACCGGGTTGCGGATCGACCAGGCGGAGATATTGCGCAGGTTCATTATCCGCGCCCCTTACTTGGCCTTGGCCGGTTTGACCTTGTCGCCGGGATTGAGGAACCCGCCTGCACGCAAAACGACCTGCTCTGTTCCGCTGAGACCTTCGGTCACGGCGATCCCCTCGGCAGTGACCAGCCCGGTCTTCACGGGCCGACGCACAACGCGATCTTCCTTACCGATAACATAGACATAGCTGCCCTTGGCATCGTTCAGAATGGCCGATTCGGGCAACAAGGGAGCAGACACCGTGCCGCTGTTGAGCGTGGCCGACGCGAACCCGCCGGGGCGCAGTTCTGGGGCGTAGGCCAGCGCGATACGCGCTTCGCCCTGGCGGCTCTGCTGATCGATGGTGGGTGCGATCTGCCACACCTGTCCCTGGAAGCTTTTGCTGCTGCTCACCGGGGTAACGGTGGCCATCGCGCCGACATTGACCTTAGCCAGATCTTCTTCCCCGAGCATGGCCTTCAGTTCCATTTCCCCACCCTTGGCGATTGTAAACAAAGGCGTACCGCCGCCCGTTACACTCTGCCCCGGCTCCACCGCGCGGGTCAGCACCAGCCCGCTTTCCGGGGCGTAGATGTTGAGCCGGGCGGTGCGTGCCTGCAGTTCGCCCAGCGTCGCGCGGGCAACCTGCACGCGGGCGCGGGCGGCATCGCGGGTCGAGGTGAGGCGATCGACGTCGGCCTTCGAGATAAAGCCGCGGTCGACCAGCTTCAGCGCGCGGTCGAGATTGGCCTGTGCCAGATTGAGATCTGCTTGTGCCACACCGACTTGCGCGCGGGCACCTTCGATCTGCTGGACCTGAACCGAACGGTCGATGACAACGAGCACCTGCCCTTTGCGGACCCAGTCGCCTTCGTCGACCGGCACAGATACGACACGGCCGCCTTCGCCCACCGATCCGACCGGTATTTCGCGGCGCGGAGCCAGCGTTCCGGTGGCCTCTATCTTGCCTTCTACCGTTGTATTTCCGGGGGTTACGACAGTGACGCGGGGAATTTGCCCGGCCTGTTCGCTGGCCAGTGCATCGGCATCTTCGCCCGATCCGTGCATGAAATAATACAGCGCCCCGATCAGCACGACGGCGGCGATCGCACCGATGATCGCAAGGCGGCGCGGGCGCGCGGTTACGCCTTCCGTTTCAACGGCTTGCGGTTCGGATTCTACGGTCGATTCGTAATTCATTGGTTGCGCGATGCCGCCCCCGGATCATGTGTTCGCTGCAATAGCCCCCCGGGCACAGAGCCCGATAGTGCGCTTTGCAATAGACGGGGTCCGTTTTCAGAGCAATCGCGCGTTCGACCGGCGACATTATCGCCCGACGAGTGTCGCATACCCTTGATTGTCCAGATGAAAACCCGCGCCCCACTGCCACATCGCCGCCCGCCCGTGGCGACGGGACAATCGCGAAGACGCCGGAGTTATACACCCCCTTCACCTCTATATGGAAGGAACAACCAACAGAAAACAAATGCAATTTTGGCAGTCAGCCCATCAAAGGGCGACAATTTCACGAATAGCCGCACGCACTGGCCCGACAAAGCATCGCTTTCGCCGGACACACGTCGTCAGAGACATGATTCCCGCCAAAATCGTGGCTTCGACCCCAAAATCGCAAACGAAGCGGGTCGAATCGGCCAGCTCCATCCAATCACCGGCCGGCATTTCCCGATCCCGCGACCGGCACATAATTCGACGCAAAGCCAGTTGCGGCCATGGCGCGGCACATTGCAGCATGGTGCGGGTGGCGGGACTCGAACCCGCACGAGCAAAGCTCAGGGGATTTTAAGTCCCCGGCGTCTACCATTCCGCCACACCCGCGCCGCGCCCGCCCTTTATCGCGGGCAGAGCGAGCCGCACAAGACCTGTCGGCCAACGATCCCCTGTCGCTGCATATTAGGCTCAGGAGCCATTTTGCCTCAAACCTCAATGGCGCCAGTAATGGTAGCCCGGCCAGCCCGCAACGCATCAACCCACGCCCCGCATCGCGCCGGAAACGGGCGTGGCGGTTCGTGGATTACCGGATAGCCGGAGATGCATCGCGACGGTGCGCCCGGCAGATTCCCTGCCCGGGCCGCAGGCGGCCATACCGCCCACACACACACGCCCGCGATCACATAGGTTTCCCGATCACGCGTCGTTGATAAGCTGACGCATGTCCTTGCCGGGTTTGAAATAAGGGACTTTTTTGGCCGGAACTTCCACCGCATCGCCGGTGCGGGGATTGCGGCCCTTGCGCGCGCCCCGTTCACGCGTCGAAAACGCGCCGAACCCGCGCAGTTCGACCCGGCCGCCTTCGGCCAGTCGCTGAGCAATTTCGTCGAAGAAGATATCGACGACCTGTTCTACCTCTTCGGCACGCAGCTCCGGATTATCCTTGGCCAATGCCTGAAGCAGTTCGGATCTGATCATTTTTTCCAATACTCCCGACCGCCACCATCCCACATAGCGATCAGCCCCGTCATGGGCAGTTAAGCGACCCTGCGAAACTTCCCGTCAACGGGCCTGAACCCGCCGACAGCGCCCGATTTGCCAGACGTAACACGATTACGCAACACCGATCTTCACCCGAAAGCGCGGCGAATAAGTCTTAGAATCAATGCTCTGTTAACCCGAGAAGTTCGGCCGGATCGATCCCCAGCCGGCGGATGCGCGCGTGGATTTCGGGCCATTCGCGGTCGATGAAACGGGCCCGTTCCACCCGGCGCAATTTGTCCGCCGCACCGGGCACCACCCGCATGCCGACGCCGCGCTGCACTTCGACCAGTCCATCGATCTGGAATTGCTGATATGCCTTGGCCACCGTCAGCGGATTGGCCCCCTGTTCGGCGGCGAAGGCGCGCACCGAAGGCAGCATGCCCCCTTCGCCATAGCGCCCTTCGATAATGGCGGCGGCGATCATATCGCGCAGCTTGAGGTAAACAGGGCGGCTGCTCTGGCTCATGCAAATATTCCCTTCGAAGGTGCATCAGTGCCATAATACACCGTGTCGCGTCAAGCTTACGAAGACGACGCATCATCGTCATATAAACGGGGATACAGGCCGCAATCAGGCAGTTGCGTGTGAAACTAGCGCTTCACACACGCGATTGATCCGTTAGTGTGCGCGGTTTCGCGACACATGGCCTCTCGATGGGGGGAGGGCGTTGCAGACACATTTTCATGGGGTTGCATCACGCATGACAACACAAACACTGCCCGACGGGGATTCAGCAGGTACATTCCTCGGCCATCCAAAAGGGCTGTTCGTCCTGTTCTTCGCGGAGATGTGGGAACGCTTTTCGTATTACGGAATGCGCGCACTGCTGATCCTTTATCTGACCAAGCACTGGCTGTTTTCCGATAGCGAAGCCGGGGTTATCTACGGCGCCTATACCGCGCTGGTCTATATCACCCCGGTGCTGGGCGGATATCTGGCCGACAAATATCTGGGCCAGCGAAAGGCCGTACTATACGGCGCTGTATTGCTGACCTTCGGCCATTTCCTGATGGGTTTCGAAGGGGATGGCGGGCAAGGCGGCGCGGCGCTCAACATCTTCTGGCTGGCGCTGGCCTTCATCATCGTCGGTTCCGGCTTCCTGAAAGCGAATATCTCGGTGATCGTGGGGCAACTCTATCCCCGCACCGATACGCGACGCGATCCGGCCTACACCATCTTCTACATGGGGATTAACCTCGGCGCATTCCTCGGCTCTTTGCTGTGCGGCTATATCGGGGAAACCTATGGCTGGTCTTACGGCTTCGGTCTGGCCGGTTTCGGCATGTTGCTGGGTCTGGTCGTATTCGGGCTGGGCAAGAACCTGCTGCTGGGCCGGGGGGAACCGCCCAAACCACTCAGCAAAATGGCCGAACTGGGCCTGTATGTTGTTGGCCTGTTCACAGTGGTTCTGTGCTGGTGGATGGTCCAGAATCAGAGCGTGGTCGGCGTATTCCTCGGCGTATTCGGCGGCCTGCTGGTCGCGTATGTCATCGGCACCGCAGTGATCAAACTGCCTGCCGAAGACCGGGATCGCATCTTTGCCGCGATGTTCCTGATTTTGGTGTCGATCGTGTTCTGGGCGCTGTTCGAACAGGCAGGCAATTCGCTGAGCCTGTTCACCGACCGGCAGGTCGATCGTAACTTCTTCGGCTGGGAAATGCCCGCTTCGATGTTCCAGTCGCTGAACGCGGCCTACATCTTCCTGCTGGCCCCCGTGTTCGCGTTTTTGTGGACCGCTCTGGGCCGGAAAGGCATGGAACCGTCGGCTCCGTTCAAATTCGGACTGGGCGTGATTCAGGTCGGCCTCGGCTTCCTCGTGCTGGTATGGGGCGCACAGTCCGCCGGGATGGATGCCGCAGTGCCGGTGATCTTCATCTTCCTGATCTATCTGCTGCACACCACTGGCGAGCTGTGCCTTAGCCCGGTTGGCCTTTCAGCGATGAACCGTCTGGCACCGGCGCACATGGCATCGCTGATCATGGGCGTGTGGTTCTTCGCATCGGCCACCGGCAACTTCGCTGCCGGCCTGATTTCGTCCGCTGCAGGCGGCGAAGGGCTGGAAGGGGCAGAGGCCGGCAAGGAACTGGTGCTCAGCGTTTATACCACCGTTGGCTGGTATGCGATGGGCATCGGCGTTCTGGTGCTGCTCGTCAGCCCGCTGATCAAGAAGCTGATGCACCTCAACACGCTGACCGATGGCGATCCGGCAGACGATTTGCTGGGCCAGAACGAAGTCGGTGAACCGCAAGGTCCGGGCGCGCATCCGGCGACACGCCACTGATACCAGACTGAAAACGAAGGGCGCGGCCAGCCGGTCGCGCCCTTCCCATAACGGGGCCCATTCGGGGGAAAAGATGAAACTTACGGGATCGTTCATGACAGCGGCGGGCGCACTGGCGCTGGCCGCATGCAGCACCACCGCGGACAGCGGCGAAACACGCAGCGCCAGCGCCGCCACACCGAAATCGGCCAGCGGCGATGCGGCCTATCCGTCGACCTATAAACCCTATCCCGGCGCGCCCACCGCGCTGGTCGGGGCGACGGTGTTCGATGGCACCGGCAAGGAAATCGACAACGCCGTCGTGCTGCTGCGCGATGGCAAGGTGCAGGCAGTGGGCACCGGACTGGACACCGCCGGGTACACCGTGATTGATGGCACCGGCAAATATGTGACCCCCGGCATCATCGATATTCACAGCCATCTGGGCGATTACCCCAGCCCCAGCGTTTCCGCCCATTCGGACGGCAACGAAGCGACCAGCCCGACAACGCCCGAAGTGTGGGCGGAACATTCGGTGTGGCCGCAAGACCCCGGCTTTACCCGCGCGCTGGCCAATGGCGGGGTCACTACGCTGCAAGTGCTGCCCGGTTCGGCCAACCTGATCGGCGGGCGTTCGGCCACGCTGAAAAACGTGCCCAGCCGCACGGTGCAGGGGATGAAATTCCCCGGCGCGCCCTATGGCCTGAAAATGGCCTGCGGCGAAAATCCCAAGCGGGTTTATGGCGGCAAGGGGCGGATGCCCTCCACCCGGATGGGCAATTTCGCGGTCGATCGCCAGACATGGATCGACGCGCAAGGGTATGATGGCAAGAAACGCAATCTGGCCAAGGAATCGCTGAAGGGCGTGCTCGACGGCAAGATACTGGTCCACAACCACTGCTATCGCGCCGACGAAATGGCGCTGGTGATCGATATGGCCAAGGAAATGGGCTATAAAGTCACTGCCTTCCACCATGCGGTGGAAGCATACAAGATCGGCGATCTGCTGAAAGAAAACGACGTGTGTTCCGCTGTGTGGGCCGACTGGTACGGCTTCAAGATGGAAAGCTACGACGGGATTCCCGAAAACGCGGCCCTGTTGCAGAATGCCGGGGCCTGCGTGGTGATCCATTCGGACGATGAGAACGGCATCCAGCGGCTCAATCAGGAAGCGGCCAAGGCGCAGGCAGCGGGCAAGCGGATGGGGATCGACATTCCTGACGCGCAAGTGGTCCGCTGGCTCACGCTTAACGCGGCAAAGGCGATGGGCATCGATGCGATGACCGGCAGCCTCGAAAACGGCAAGATGGCCGATGTCGTGCTGTGGAACGGCAACCCGCTCAGCGTCTATTCCCGGCCAGAAAAAGTGTGGATCGACGGTGCGCTGCTGTTCGATGCCGATAACCCCAAAATGCGCCCGGTCAGCGATTTCGAACTGGGACAGCCCGGCATGGGAGACGTGAAATGAACCTGCGCCGCGTAACAGGCTTCGCCATTGCCGCCGCCGCTGCCGCTGTCTCCGCTCCGCTCGCGGCACAGAACGTCGCCATCACCAACGCCACGCTGGCGACTGGCGATGGCAGCGAACCGGTCGAAAACGCCACCGTGGTGGTGCAGAACGGCAAGATCGTCGCCGCCGGGCCGGGCGTGGCCGCGCCCGCCGGGATGGCGGTGATCGATGGCACCGGCAAATGGGTCACCCCCGGCCTGTTCGCCGCGATGACGCAGCTCGGCCTCTACGATGTCGATGGCGTGCCCAACAGCAACGACAGTTCGGGCGGGCGTTCGATCTTCAGCGCCGCGCTGGATGTGACGACCGCGCTCAACCCCGCCTCGCAGCACGTGTCGGTGACACGCGGCGGCGGGATCACGCGGGCCAGCGTGTTCGTAGGCCCCTCGTCCGCGATTTTCGGCGGGCAGGGCGCAGTGGTCGATCTGGGCGCGGACCCGAACATGGTGATGCGCCCGCGCGCGTTTCAGGTGGTGACGCTGGGCGAATCCGGCGGGCGGATCGCCGGTGGCACGCGGCTTGCCGCGCAGGCCGCCTTCCGCAACGCCTTGCAGGAAGCGCAGACCGCGGTGGGCAAGACCGACCGTCCGGCCGACGCGCTGCTCAACCGCCCCGACGCGCTGGCTCTGGTGCCGGTGGTGCGGGGGGAACAGCCGCTCTATGTCGCGGTGGAGCGGGCGGCGGATATCCGCTCTGTGCTGGCGCTGCGGAACGATTTTCCCAAACTCGATCTGGTGATCGTCGGCGCGAGCGAAGGGTGGATGGTCGCCAGCGAACTGGCCGCCGCCAAAGTTCCGGTGATCGCCCACGCGCTCGACGATCTGCCGACCAGCTTCGAAGATCTGGCCGCGACGCAGAGCAACGTGGGCCGGATGGTCCGGGCCGGGGTGAAGGTCGCAGTGGGCGGCCTGACTGGCGGCACCGGCGATCAGGCGCGCAATTCCAAGCAATTCGCGGGCAACCTCGTCGCGCTGAACAAGCTGCCCGGTGCCACAGGCCTGACATGGGGTCAGGCGCTGGCGACGATCAGCTCTGTCCCGGCGGAAATCGCCGGGTTCGGCGGCAAGGCAGGCGTGCTCAAACCCGGCGCGGTGGGCGACGTAGTGCTGTGGGACGGCGATCCGCTGGAACTCGCCTCTGCCCCGGTGAAGGTGTTTATCGACGGGGTCGAACAGCCGACCGACAACCATCAGACCAAGCTGCGCGAACGCTATCGCGATCTCGACACCAGCCAGCTTCCCAAAGCATATGAGTGGTAAGCCGCCGATGATCGACAAGACCGCTTTGATGGCAGTGGGCGCCGCGATTATCGCCTGCGTCGGCTATGTCGCGTTGCGCGCGGCGGAACCCGCACAGTCGCAGGATCCGGCGTGGCTCAACAAACAACAACTCGCGCTGGCCGAACGCGCGGCGCAACCCGGCTGGCAGTCGCTGCCCGGCGGGCTGCTGTGGAAACGGGTGGCGGGCGACGGTTCGGGACAGCACCCGACGGTGGAGGACATCGTCTCGGTCGAATACACCGCGAAGCTGAGCGACGGCACTGTGATCGACACATCGGAAGGCGGCCCGCCTGCGACTTTCCCGCTCGGCAAGCTGGTGCCCGCATGGCAACGGGCAATCCCGCAGATGGGCGTGGGCGACACGATCGAAATCGCCTCCCCGTCAGACCTCGCCTATGGCCCGAAGGGCAAAGGGCCGGTGCCCGGCGGGGCGACATTGCTGTTCACCGTGAAGCTGGTCGGTATCGGCGGCGGCGCGGAGTAACCGGGAGGGTCGGTTACCGCCCGATCCCTTCGACGATGAAGCCGCCGCTTTGCCTCGTCTCGTCATTGCGAACACAGTGAAGCAATCCATTGTGCGACGGTCCCGCCCATCGCGCCGGTTGTGAGGAGGGCTGACGGCGGGCCATGGATTGCCACGTCGCCTGACGGCTCCTCGCAATGACGAGGGGTGGGGATATGCGCGATAGTATGGGCCAGCCATCGGCAGGGTGCCTCCCCTCCTCCCGAACCAAACCCACTTAGTGCCTTCGCGCCTTCGTGTGACAAGCTTTCACCCGACGGTCCCGCCCATCGCGCCGGTTGTGGGGGAAGCGTACGGCGGGCCATGGATTGCCACGTCGCCTGACGGCTCCTCGCAATGACGATGGCGGGGGCGACGTGGGTGCTTGGGGCTGGCTGGTTCACTCCCCCCAACCACAATCAGCGCAATCGCGCCCGGTGCGACGATTATTACGGTGAACTGCGCCTTCACTACGTTAGGGCCAATTGACATCAAGCCTTAACGGCTTGCAAATAAAGGCCTGTTTCGCTGCCGCCACGCTATTATCCGAATGGTGCATCGGCCGCGCATGACCGCCCCGCACCGGGACACAGAAGGAGACGCGATGCAACGGTGGCAATCGACCCGCTGCCCGGTTCGGCAGCCGTGGCGCTTCTTATCGATAACGGGGCACGGCTGTTGAGCCCCGCGCTTACCCAACTGCTGTTCGCCGCGATTGCCTTTGTCGGCACGCATTTCGCCCTGTCGCACCCGTTGCGCGCACCGATTGCCGGGCGGGTGGGCGAAGCGGCGTTTCTGGGCATCTACTCGCTCGTCGCTTTCGTGACGCTGGGCTGGATGGTGGTGGCATTCCGCGCTGCGCCTGCCGCCGATCTGGGGGGCAGCGGCGACATGGGATGGGCCGTGGCCAGCGTGCTGACCGTGCCCGCGCTTGTGCTGTTCCTCGGCTCTTTATCGAAGAATCCCGCGTTGCCCAATCCCAGGACACAGGCCGCCGTCAACCGCGCGCCCACCGGGGTATTCGCGGTGACGCGCCACCCGATGATGTGGGGCTTCGCATTGTGGGGGATCGCCCATATCGTGCTGTGGTTCGATATCCGCACGCTGATCGTGGCCGGGGCGGTGACGTTCCTCGCGCTGGTCGGCGCGCATATGCAGGATCGCAAGAAACGCGGCCTGCTGGGCAATGGCTGGGCGAGCTGGCAATCGCGCACATCGTTCTGGCCGCGCTGGCACAAGCTGTTTTCCGCCGGGTGGCTGCTGTGGCTTGGCGCGCTGGTGCTGTGGCTGGCGCTGACTTTCGCGCATATGCCCGGCGCGGGGGTTCCGGCGGGGATATGGCGCTGGCTATAGGTCGCAGGCTATAGGGCGCGGATGGCCCGCCTGATCCTGTTCAACAAACCATACGACGTTCTCTCGCAGTTCACCGACCGGGGCAGCGAGACGAAGCGGCGCACGCTGTCCGATTTCGTCGCGGTGCCCGGCGTCTATCCCGCCGGGCGGCTCGACCGCGACAGCGAAGGGTTGCTGCTGCTGTGCGACGATGGCCGCTGGCAGGCGCGCATTGCCGATCCGCGCTTCAAACTGCCCAAGACATATCTGGTGCAGGTGGAGGGGGAGCCGGACAACGCCGCGCTGGCCGCGCTGCGCCGCGGGGTCACCCTGAAAGACGGGCCGACCCGTCCGGCAGAGGCGGAGCGTATCGCCGCGCCCGACCTGTGGCCACGCGATCCGCCAATCCGCGTCCGCAAGACCGTGCCCGACACATGGCTGCGCCTGACCATCCGCGAAGGGCGCAACCGGCAGGTTCGCCGGATGACCGCCGCCGTGGGACACCCGACCTTGCGACTGGTGCGCTGGTCGGTGGGCGAATGGACGCTGGACGGCATTGCCCCCGGCGAATGGGTGGAGCGCGATCTGCGTTGAACCTCGATCCTTCCCGAAACGGCGAGGGGAGGTTTCATATGTCTTCGAAGGCGAGTGCGCCGGTGTTGAGCAGGTCGCGGATCAGATCGTGCGCCGCGCTGTCCACCGCGCCTGCCGGGACCGTTGGCGCGGCGCATAGTGTTTCGGCAAAGGCCGCAAGCGCGCCGCTGCACGGATAAGCTTCGCCATCGACGAACAGCGTCACACCATCGGCCTCTCGCACGAAAGCAAACCGGCTGGCCGGGTTGCGGATCAGCGCGCACCCTTGCGCCAGCGCATCGGCCACATCCTGCGCGCTCTGCGGTTCTTCCGGCCGCCAGTCGATCTCCGGGTTCTTGGGCGCAGTGGCATAACCGCCGAACCAGCGCGCGAACCCGGCGCTGTCGCGCAACCCTTCGGTCGCCAGAGCGTGCAGCCGGGCCAGCGCCGCCGCCGGGATTTCCCCCGGATTGGCTGCCGGGTCGAGCACTGTGTCGGTATAGCGATCGTCGTCGTCGATCTCGTCCAGCATATTGTCGGACCAGCCCGCGATCAGTTCGCAACGCGACGGTGCGCGGAAGCCGACCGAATACGTCATGCAATCGTCGCTCAGCGCCACGCCCTTGTGCGCCACGCGCGGGGGGACATAGAGAATATCGCCCGGTTCCAGCACCCAGTCTTCCACCGGATCGAATTCCGCCAGCAGGCGCAAACCGTCATGCGCCAGCAACGGCGTATCACCATCGCACAGTTCGCCCAGTTGCCAGCGGCGCGTGCCAAGGCCCTGAATCAGAAACACGTCGTACTGATCGAAATGCGCGCCGACCCCGCCGCCCGCCACGGCATAGCTGACCATCACGTCATCGATCCGCCAGTTGGGGATGAAGCGGAACGGTTCGACCAGCGCGGCCACTTCGGGCACGTAATGGTCGACCGCCTGCACCAGCAAAGTCCACGGCGCGCGCCCCAGCCGGGCAAAGCGATCTTCGGGCAATGGCCCGTTTTCGAGATTCCAGTCTTCGGATTCCAGCGTGATGAGGCGCGATTCGACATGCGGTTCGCAGGCCAGCCCGGCCAGCTCGTCCGGCTCCAGCGGATTGTGCCACTCGCCCCACGGGTTGCGGATCAGCAGCGGCTTGCGCTGCCAGTGATCGCGCAGGAAGGCATCGACATCGAAACCGGGCAGCCGGGCCAGCGTCGCAAGTGTTGCAGGCATCATTCGCTGTCCGGCATTTGCGCGGCCATCAGATCCATCAGATTGCGCGCCGCTTCACGGTCGGCCTCGTCCGTGAACGCCACGTCCAGATCGGGCGCGGCGTCGAGCATGTACAGCAGGCTCCACAACGCGAATCGTTTGCCGCGATCTTTCTCCAGCCCGAAATCGACCTGCATCTGGTCGATCCCTGCTGGCAGGGCAGTTGGCGCGACCGCGCTCAGATCGAGGGTGCCGAAATAGCGCAGCATCAGGTCGTTCATATCCATCCGCTGTCGGTAGGCGCGTTGGCGGGAGATGCAAAGCACCCCATTGGGCCGGACGCAGAGTGCTGCTATGGGCCGCGCCATGCTGACGATTGACGGCCTTACCGTCCGGCTTGGCGGCCGGCCTATCCTCGAACGCGCCAGTGCGGCGATCCCGCATGGCGCGCGCGTCGGGCTGATCGGCCGCAACGGCGCGGGCAAGTCCACACTGATGAAGGCCCTGATCGGAGAGATCGAGCCCGACGATGGCACAATCGGCAAGCCGAGCAAGGCCCGCCTCGGCTATATCGCGCAGGAAGCGCCCAGCGGCGATGTCACCCCGGAAGAGGTCGTGCTGGCCGCCGACACCGAACGGGCGGCTTTGCTGGAAGAGGCGGAGACCTGCACCGATCCGCACCGGCTGGGCGATGTCCACGAACGGCTGCTGGCCATCGATGCCTACAGCGCTCCGGCGCGCGCGGCCAAGATTCTCAGCGGGCTGGGCTTCGACGAAGCGATGCAGCGCCAGCCGCTCGACAGTTTTTCGGGTGGGTGGAAAATGCGCGTCGCGCTGGGCGCGCTGCTGTTTTCGCAACCGGATATTCTGCTGCTCGACGAACCGTCGAACCACCTCGATCTGGAAGCGACGCTGTGGCTGGAGAATTTCCTCAAGTCTTACCCGGCGACATTGCTGGTGATCAGCCACGAACGCGACCTGCTGAACAAAGTGGTCGATCACATCCTGCACCTGCAGGGCGGGCAACTGACGCTGTATAGCGGTGGATACGACGCGTTCGAGAAACAACGCGCCGAACGCGCCGCGCAACTGGCCGCGGCCAAGGCCAATCAGGATGCCCAGCGTGCCCGGCTGGCCGATTACGTCGCCCGCAACAGCGCCCGCGCCTCGACCGCGAAACAGGCGCAGTCGCGGGCCAAGATGCTGGCGAAGATGCAGCCGATCGCTGCATTGATGGAAGATCCCTCGCTCAGCTTCGATTTCCCGTCGCCCGAAGAACTGCGCTCACCGATGATCACGCTCGACAGCGCAGCGGTCGGTTATGCCGAAGACAAGCCGGTGCTGCGGCGGCTGGGGCTGCGGATCGATGCGGACGACCGGATCGCGCTGCTCGGCCGCAACGGCAATGGCAAGACCACGCTGGCCCGCCTGATCGCCGGGCAACTGGCGCCGCAGGAAGGGGCGATGAACGCCTCGGGCAAGCTCAAGGTCGGTTATTTCACGCAGTATCAGGTGGAAGAACTGTCGAGCGATGCCACGCCGCTGGAACTGATGACCCGCGCGATGGAGGGCAAGCCGCCCGCTGCGGTGCGCGGGCAACTGGGGCGGTTCGGCTTTTCCGGCAACCGGGCGACCGCGCTGGTCGAAACGCTGTCGGGCGGCGAACGCGCGCGGCTGGCGCTGGCGCTGATTACCCGCGACGCGCCGCACCTGCTGATTCTGGACGAACCGACCAACCACCTCGATGTCGACGCACGCGAAGCGCTGATTCAGGCGCTGAATGCCTATGCCGGGGCGGTGATCCTCATCAGCCACGACCGGCATATGGTCGAACTGACGGCAGACCGGCTGGTGCTGGTCGATGGCGGCACGGCAAAGCCATACGATGGCAGCATGGAAGACTATATCGACTTCGTGCTGGGCCGGAACCAGCCGAAGAGCGATGCCGCCGCCAAGCCCGCGAAGGCCGCCAATGCCAACAGCGCCAAATCCCGCGCACAGGCCCGCTTCCTCCGCTCCGAACTGGCGAAGGCGGAAAAGGTGATGGCCAAATTGCAGGCCGAATGCACCGAAATCGACCGCGCGATGTACGAACCGGCCAACGCCGTCCGCCATCTGGCGGACATGGCGATGAGCGACCTGCTGGTGCAACGCGCCAAAGTGGCGGACAAGCTGGCCGCAGCCGAAGCGGCATGGCTCGATCTGGGCGAGCAGCTCGAAACGACCGAGGCGGGATAAGCGCGCGCATATCGGCGCGGGCGCTTGTCCGGGAGGGCATACTGGTGCGGGACGCCGGACGGCGGCCTCCAATCCCGCCATCCCGGCCCGACCGACTCCGGCCGTCTGTCAAACTCGCCCCCCTCGTCATTGCGGACGAAGCGAAGCACTCCATGACCTGACGGTTCTGCCCACCGCAGCGGTCGTGGCCGGGATGAGGTGCGGTCCATGGATTGCCACGTCGCCTGCGGCTCCTCGCAATGACGAGGGGAGGGGGCGGCGGAGGTGGTTTGGGCCCTCCTCCACGCTACTCCACCATCCAGCCTCCTACGGCCTGCCAACCTCGCAAGCCCCACCCTCGTCATTGCGAGCGAAGCGAAGCAATCCATGACCTGACGGTTCTGCCCACCGCAGCGGTCGTGGCCGGGATGAGGTGCGATCCATGGATTGCCACGTCGCCTGACGGCTCCTCGCAATGACGATGGGTGGGGGCGGCGGAGGTGGCGCTGCCATCCGTATCCCGGCCCGGATCGTTGCAGCACCCTCTGGCCCTTCGTCGCACCGCCCGCTATAGGGCGCCAGCTTTCGTGGGCGATCCGGGATCGTCGCACGCGATCGCGTGGGAACCTTTGCCTGTGCCGATCAGCGTGTTGCATCCGAAACCCGGACGCGCAGAATCCATCGATTCCGCGCGCTCCATTCCACTTAGCTGGATCGTGGCCGCGCTGATTGCCAGCGCGGTCGCCACTGCAGCACTGATGGCTTGCGCCCGCCTGTCTATCGCCCCGCTGGCCCCCGGCACGCTGATATTCGTGCTGGTATTCGGCACGCTGGGCGCGTTCCACTGGGCGTGTCAGCGCCCGCGCACCCGGCTGGGGCAGGCGGTGCGCGATGGCACCGCCTACTATGGGCTGTTCATGGCATTTTCCCTCACCGGGGCGGTAGCGAGCTATCCCGTCGCCGCGCTCAGCAGCGGATATGCCGATCCTGCATTGCACCGGATCGATCTGGCGATGCAGTTCGACTGGCTGGCATGGTATCGCACCGTGGCCGAACACCGCTGGCTGCAAATCGCCGGTCGCGTGGCTTACGAGACGATCTATCTCTCGCCCGCGATCCTGCTGGGATACTGCGCGATTGCCGGCAAGCGGCGGACCGCGCACGATTTCATCGTCGCGACATGGCTGGCCGCCCTGCTCACGCTGATCGCGTTTTACTTCATCCCGGCGATCGGCCCGCTCGGCTATCTGATGTGGCGCGATCCGGTGGCGTATCTGCCGATCAGCGATCTGTGGCAGCCGACTCTGATCCCCTTGCTGCGCGCCCATGCCATTGGCCAGATCGACCTCGGCCATCTGGTCGGGCTGGTTTCCGCACCCAGTTTCCATACCGCCGCCGGAGTGCTGATGATCGCCTATGGCCTGAACCTGCCGCCGGTGCGTGTGCCGCTGCTGATACTCAACACCGCGATGTTGCTGGCGACCCCGGTGGAAGGGACGCATTACCTGATCGATCTGATTCTGGGCGCTCTGGTGGCGCTGGCCGCGATGGCGCTGGTCGCGGCGGGGCGCGTGGTGGTGATCGCCATCGTTCACGGAAAGACACGCCGCAATCATCCACTTGCGCGCGGGTGTATTACATAGCATACACACCCTCCAGTTTCATAGAGTGGGCCGTTGGTATTGATTCCTGCCTTGATCGCCGCCAGCATCGCGGCACAGCCCGCTCCCCCCACTGAACCGCCCCCGGCCCCCACCACGGATGCCGTCGATCCGCTGACCGCGCGCATCGATGACAGCGCCGCGCAGCGGTTCGCGCAGCTGTGGCGCGATACCGATGGCAAGCCGACCGCCGACCAGATCGGAGAACGTTATCTGCGCGACGGCGGGCGCGGGGTGGAAGTGTTCACCCCCTATCGCATCCGGAACGCCGAACACCTCGCCGCCACTGTCGCGAAGAACCCCGATCTTTATCGCAACGCGGTCGAACGCTGCCTGCCGTGGGTGGCCGATACCAATGCCGAACTGCGCGCCAGCTATCTGGCGCTGCGCGGCCTGCTGCCCGACCGGCCCCTGCCGCAAATCGCGGTAGTGATCGGGCCGGGCAACAGCGGGGGAACCGCCGACACCGGAATACAGGTGATCGGGCTGGAGGTGCTGTGCCGCCTGTCACCCACCCGCGAATCGTTCAACGGCAAGATGCGCCAGTTCTTCGCCCACGAAACGGTGCACACGTTTCAGCCCCGGGCATCGGCGGAAGCCCGCAAAAATCCCCTGCTCGCCTCCGCTCTGGTGGAAGGGGTGGCCGATTACATCACCGATGTCGCCACCGCCCGCATACCCGATGCCGAGCGCGACACATGGGCGCGGGCACGAGAGGCGCAAGTGTGGCGCGATTTCCAGCACGATGCCGCCATAGTGCAGGCCGGGATGGGATCCGATGGAAACGCCACTCCCGAAGCGGAGGCCGCCTATGGCCGCTGGTTCGGCAATGCCGGCTCCCCGCCAGAAGGATGGCCGGGCGAGCTGGGATACTGGGTCGGGATGCGGATCGCGCAAAGCTATGTCGCGCAGGCGCAAGACCCGCACAAGGCAATCGACACACTGATCGACGCCGCCGATCCCGCGGCGATTCTGGCCGACAGCGGTTACGGCCACGATTTCGAACGATAGCGCGGTTTTGCGGGTCTGCAGCCGCCGCCCGAGTGCGAGCGGCAGGCGCAGGGACACTCCCACGCACCAACGTCGCCCCGGACCTGATCCGGGGCCCCGCTTTTCTTCGGGCGCAGCGCTGGAGGAAGCTGGACCCCGGCTCGGAGGCCGGGGTGACGATGGGTGAGGGACGGCTCCCCAGTTCCTCAGCGCCCCGCCCCTCGTCATTGCGAGGAGCCGCAGGCGACGTGGCAATCCATGGGCCGCCCTCCCCCCAGCCACCACCGCCCCGATGGGCGGAACCGTCACACCATGGATTGCTTCACTACGTTCGCAATGACAAGCGGGGGCGAGTTTGGCAGACGGTCGGAGCCGGGCGTGCGGGATGGGAAGCCGCCGTCCAGCGCCCCGCATCAGTCTGCCCTCCCGTACAAGCGCCCGTGCTCTCGCACCAACGTCGCCCCGTACCTGATCCGGGGCCCCGCTTTTCTTCGGGTGCAGCGCTGGAGGAAGCTGGACCCCGGCTCAGGGGCCGGGGTGACGATGGGTGGGGACGATCCCTCAGTTCCTCAGAGCCCGACCCCCACCCCCTTCGTCATTGCGAGGAGCCGCAGGCGACGTGGCAATCCATGGGCCACCCTCTCCCCAGCCACCACCGCTGCGATGGGTTGAACCGTCAGGCCATGGATTGCTTCACTGCGTTCGCAATGACGAGTGGAGAGCGGCGTAGATGAAGGCCACCAATAGAGCGCGCGCCGGGCACACCGGAACCCGCCATCACCGCCCCGCGCCGCTCAGGCCCTTGCTTCTTCCACGCCCGCGCTGTTGTGGCGCAGGGCCTTCAGCACGGTATCGACGATCTGCGGCGCGTTGAGACCCGCTTCGTCGTACTGCTTTTCAGGCGCGTCGTGATCCTGAAACATATCGGGCAGGCGCATCGTGCGGATTTTCAGGCCGGTATCGGTCAGCCCTTCATCGCTGGCATGGGTCAGCACGTGTGCGCCGAGGCCGCCGATGGCGCCTTCTTCCACGGTCACCAGCACTTCGTGCGTCCGCATCAGTTTATCGATCAGCGCGGTGTCGAGCGGTTTGGCAAAGCGCAAGTCCGCCACTGTGGTCGACAGGCCCTTCGCCTCCAGCGCATCGGCGGCTTTCAGCGCTTCGGCCAGGCGGGTGCCGAGGCTGAGCAGCGCGATCTTGCTGCCTTCGCGCACCACGCGCCCTTTGCCGATTTCGAGCAGTTCGGGCGTCTCCGGCAGAGCCACGCCCGTGCCCGCGCCGCGCGGATAGCGGAAGGCAATCGGCCCGCTGTCATGCTGCGCCGCGGTGTAGGTCATGTGGACCAGCTCGGCTTCGTCCGCAGCGGCCATCACCACCATATTGGGCAGTGTCGCCAGATAGGTAATGTCGAAGCTGCCCGCATGGGTCGCGCCGTCCGCTCCGACCAGCCCGGCGCGGTCAATAGCGAAACGGACCGGCAGATTCTGGATGCAGACATCGTGCACCACCTGATCGAACGCGCGTTGCAGGAACGTCGAATAGATCGCGCAGAACGGGCGCATCCCCTGCGCCGCCAGCCCGGCGGCGAATGTCACCGCATGTTGTTCGGCAATGCCGACATCGAATGCGCGGTCGGGGTGCGCCTGGGCGAATTTATCCACTCCGGTGCCGCTGGGCATCGCCGCGGTGATAGCGCAGATGCGCGGATCGCTGTCCGCCAGTGTGCTGAGCGTTTCACCGAACACGTTCTGGTAATTGGGCGGGCCACCCGCGCTTTTCTTCTGTTCGCCGGTGACGACATCGAATTTGGCCACGCCATGATATTTGTCGGCGCTGTTTTCCGCCGGAGCATAGCCCTTGCCCTTCTGCGTCACGACATGGACCAGAATCGGCCCCTGTTCGCTGTCGCGCACGTTTTCCAGCACGGGGATCAGGTGATCGAGATTATGCCCGTCGATCGGGCCGACGTAGTAGAACCCCAGTTCTTCGAACAAAGTCCCGCCGGTCGCCATGCCGCGCGCGTATTCTTCCGCCTTTTCAAGCCCCGAGTGGACCCGCCGGCTGAGCTTGCGCGCAAATTTGGAGGCAAGGCTACGCAGGCCGAGATATTCGCTGCTCGACACCATCCGCGCGAGATAGGCCGACAGCCCGCCCACCGGCGGGGCAATCGACATATCGTTATCGTTCAGGATCACCACCAGCCGGTTGCCTGCCTGTTCGGCATTGTTCATCGCTTCGTAGGCCATGCCCGCGCTCATCGCGCCGTCACCGATCACGGCAATCGCCTTGCCCGGTGCATCCTTCAGCTTGTTGGCCACGGCAAAGCCCAGCGCGGCGCTGATCGACGTGCTCGAATGGGCCGCGCCGAAGGGATCGTATTCGCTTTCGCTGCGCTTGGTGAACCCGCTCAGCCCGCCGCCCTGCCGCAAAGTGCGGATGCGATCACGCCGTCCGGTCAGGATCTTGTGGGGGTAGGCCTGATGGCCGACATCCCAGATCAGCCGGTCGGTCGGGGTATTGAACACGTAATGGATCGCAGTGGTCAGCTCGACCACGCCCAGCCCCGAACCGAGGTGGCCGCCGGTGCTGCCGACCGCGCTGATCATTTCAGCGCGCAATTCATCTGCCAACTGGCGCAATTGTTCCGGCGCAAGCTTGCGGAGGTCTTCTGGCGTGGCAACTGTATCGAGAAGCGGAGTTTCTGGGCGTTCAACCATTTGTTGCGCTTAGCCGAACAATAAATCCGTGTCGATTCGCATAGGTTGAATGTTAGGTGGCGCGGATGAACACCCCTGTTATGCGTGTCGCGACCGAAAGCGACCTGCCCGCACTCGACGCTCTGATGGATCGCGCGATCACCCATTTGCAGCAGGGCTTCCTCGATCCCGCGCAAATCGAAGCGAGTCGACAAGTCATGGGGCTGGACCGGCAACTGGTGAAAGACCGCACTTACTGGATCGCGGAACTCGACGGCAAAGTCGCCGGATGCGGCGGGTGGAGCAAGCGCGCCACGCTCTATGGCGGCGACCACAGCACCCATCTGCGCGAACCGCGCCTGCTCGACCCTGCCAGCGAAGCCGCCCGCATCCGGGCGATGTACACCGACCCCGCCTTCGCCCGCCGCGGCGTGGGTAAGGCGGTGCTGACGCAATGCGAGGACGAAGCGCGGCGCGCCGGTTTCACGCGGGTGGAACTGATGGCCACACTATCGGGCGAACCGCTGTACCGCGTGGCGGGATACGAACCGATCGAACGGGTGGAAGACCGCGTCCCGCTGATCCGTATGGGCAAGCCGCTGTAAACTGAGGCTTGTGGAGGCTGGCCCGAAGAAGCTGGGCCCCGGATCAGGTCCGGGGCGACGTAGATGTGCAAAACTGGCGGTAGCGCGACGGCGGTGCAGGCCGCCGATGGCGCTCTCTCCGGCATAACCCGCCCCTCCCTTCGTCATTGCGAACGTAGTGAAGCAATCCATGGCCTGACGCTTCCGCCCGTCGCAACCGATGTGATGGGCGGCTAGGTTCGCACGATGGATTTCCGCGTCGCCTGACGGCTCCTCGCAATGACGAGGGGAGGAGGAGGCGGAGCCTCGCTCTCACCCCAAACCCGCGCAACTTATCCTTTGGGCCGACACGCCGCGCAAAGTCCGCGGATTTCGATCACCGGGCGGTCGGGCTGGAAATCCGCCACTTCGGCCAGAGCGCGCACGGTGCGGCTGACGGCGTCGTCGTCGATATGGGTCGCTTCCCCGCATTCGTCGCACACCAGAAAGATGCAGTCGTGCAGGCAACCAGGGTGCGGATTGGCGAGATAAGCGTTGCTGCTTTCCACCCGCATGGCCAGATTGCGCGCCACAAACAGATCGAGAATGCGATAGACCGAATTGGGCGCGATCCGCTTGCCGCGCCGGGCCGACACGCCATCGGCAATATCATAGGCCGATGCGGGGGAGGCATAATGCGCCAGTTCACCGAACACTTCGGCGCGCAAGTCGGTCCATTGTTCCCCCGATGCGACCAGCGCATCGCGCGCCGCATCGACCAGATCGACGCCGCTGTGTTCTTCGTGCGAATGGTGTTTGTGGCCTGCCATAACCCCTTATCTAGTGCGCCACGGGCCGGAGCGCCAGATAGCAGCGCACGGTCGCCCTGCCCGGCCCGTCAGTTACGGGTAAAACCCGTCTGGTAGAGCGCGGGATAGCGTGCCTTCAACGCGGCGACTTTGGGGGCATCCCATGCGCGGATATACCCGTTGTCGGGGTTTCGCAGCGCGAAATCCTGATGATAGCTTTCCGCCGGGTAGAATGCCTTGTACCCTTCGATCCGCGCAACGATGGGCCGTTTCCATACGCCCGATGCGCCCATCTGCTTGAGATAGGCGGCGGCAACCGCCCGCTGTTCGGCATTCAGCGGCACCAGCGCGGCGCGGTACTGAGTGCCCGCATCGGGGCCTTGCCGGTTTTTCAGCGTCGGGTCGGCCACAACAGAGAAAAACACCCGCAGCAATTGATCGTACCGCACACGGGCAGGGTCATATGTCACCCGCACCGCTTCGGCATGGCCTGTGGTGCCACGGCTCACCCTGGCATAGACCGCGTCCGCCTTGCTGCCCCCGTGATAGCCGGAGACAGCGCTGGTCACACCTTTCATATGGCTGAAAACCGCCTCCACACCCCAGAAGCAGCCACCGGCGAACACCGCGGTTTTCAGGCCCGGCTTTTCATGGGCAACCCGTTGAGCGGCGGGGGCATCAAAAGTCGCTTCTCCGGCGACGGCAGGTTGCTGACACGATGTCAGCGCGAAGCTGGCGATTACTACGAGAAGCGCAGGCCGGATCACTCCGCCGCAGCAGTCACCGCAACCGGCTCTGCATGAGCTTGCGGCACAGCGCTGTTCCACGGGTCCGCACCTGCATTCACCGCCACGATCACAGCGCCAATCGCGAAACCGATGGCGAAATTGCGATAAAGGTCGGACTTGAACAGGCGCATGGGGAATTCACTTCTTTCGTATGGAGTGCCCAGATAGGTACACCCGATCTGCTTGCAAGATGCTTAATGCACAGGTTGTGCGGGGTTCAGGTGAGGTGGCGGCTGAATTGTTGCCCGACCCGTTCTCACGCTCACCCCCCCTCTCGTCATTGCGAACACTGTGAAGCAATCCATTGCCTGAGGGTTCCGCCCATCGCGTCTGCCGTGGTGGAGACGAGGTCCGCGCTATGGATTGCCACGTCGCCTGCGGCTCCTCGCAATGACGAGGGGTGGGCGCCGAGGAGGAGGTTTGGGCCTACCACCCCGCTACCCCGACCCCGTCACCCCGGCCACCGAGCCGGGGGCCAGCTTCCTCCAGCGCCGCGCCCGAAAAGCGTCGCCCCGGTTCACACCACCCTCCACTCGTCATTGCGAACGCAGTGAAGCAATCCATTGCCTGACGGTTCCGCCCATCGCGTCTGCCGTGGTGGAGGCAAGGTCCGCGCTATGGATTGCCATGTCGCCTGCGACTCCCCGCAGTCACGAGGGGCGGGGCGACCAATTATGCGGTGAACGTCACACCCACGACTCTAGTGCCGGAAATGGCGCATCCCGGTGAAGACCATCGCCAGACCGGCTTCGTTCGCGGCGGCGATCACTTCTTCGTCGCGGATCGAACCGCCCGGCTGGATCACTGCGGTCGCCCCGGCTTCGGCAGCGGCCAGCAGACCATCGGCAAACGGGAAAAACGCATCGGATGCGACGGCACTGCCCACTGTACGCGGCGAGGCCCAGCCGTATTTCTCCGCCGCCTCAGCCGCTTTCATCGCGGCGATGCGCGACGAATCGCGGCGGTTCATCTGGCCCGCGCCGATCCCGGCAGTGGCACCATCCTTAGCATAGACAATCGCGTTCGATTTCACGTGGCGCGCCACGGTCCATGCGAACAGGCAATCTTTCAGTTCCTGCTCGGTCGGTGCGCGGTCGGTCACGACTTTCAGATCGTCTGCCGTGATCGCGCCGTTGTCGCGATCCTGCACCAGAATGCCCCCAGCGATGATCGCCAGCGTCTGCCCCGCTCGGCGCGGATCGGGCAGACCATCGGTCAGCAACAGGCGCAGGTTCTTCTTGCGCGCAAAAGCAGCCTTCGCGGCATCGTCCGCCCCCGGCGCGACGACGACTTCGGTGAAGATTTCGCAGATCGCCTCTGCCGTCGGGCCATCGAGCGGGACATTTGTGGCGACGATCCCGCCGAATGCCGAAACGCTGTCGCACGCCAGCGCATCGTTCCACGCCTCCAGCAAAGTGCCGCGCTGCGCCACGCCGCACGGATTGGCGTGCTTCACGATCACCACCGCCGGTTCCTGCCCACCGAATTCGGCAGCCAGTTCGAACGCTGCGTTGGCATCGTTGTAATTGTTATAGCTCAGTTCCTTGCCCTGCACCTGTTGCGCTTGCGGCAGACCGTTGGTGTGCGGGCCGCGCGGCAGGTACAGCGCCGCATCCTGATGCGGATTTTCGCCGTAACGCAGCGTGCCCGACAGCACCCGCGTCATACTGACCTGCGGGGGGAATTTCTGCTGCTGATCGGCATAGGCGAACCACTGGCTGATCGCTGCGTCATAAGCGGCAGTGGCGGCAAATGCCTTCGCCGCCATACGCTTGCGGAATTCCAGCGTAGTCGCGCCGTTGTTGTTCGCCAGTTCTTCCAGCAGTTCGGGATAGTCGGCCGGATCGGTGATGATAGTGACATAGCGATGGTTCTTCGCCGCCGAACGCACCATGCTCGGCCCGCCGATGTCGATATTTTCGATCACGGTGTCGCGATCCGCGCCGCGCGCGACCGTGCTTTCGAACGGATAAAGGTTGACCACCACCAGATCGATCGCGCCGATCCCGTGGGTTTCCATCGCCGCCGCGTGATCGGCATCGTCGCGCACCGCCAGCAGGCCGCCGTGGACCATCGGGTGCAGGGTTTTCACCCGGCCATCCATCATTTCGGGAAAACCGGTGACATCGGACACATCGCGCACGTCCAGCCCGCCATCGCGCAGGGCCTTCGCCGTGCCGCCGGTGGACACCAGATCGACCCCGGCCTTCGCCAGCTTCGCGCCCAGATCGTCCAATCCGGCTTTGTCGGACACCGACAACAGTGCCCGCTTGATCGTTACGTCAGTCACCTGAATTTCATCCCATTTTTTTGAGCAGCCAGGAGAACGATCCCCCGCCGCGAGAAGTCAGCCCTTGCAATACGAGTTGCTGGATCGGTTGCGGGCGGCCCAGGCCATCGACCCACAGACTTTCCTCGATCGCCAGTTTCGCGTCGTCCGCTACCTGACCGAGCCGGAACTGCCAATAGCTGCCATCGCGCAAAGCCAGCCCGGCGCCCTTACCATCTTCGCTCAGCGCCAGTTCGATGCCCGGCCCGATGTGGAACCGGATGGCATAGCCGATCTTGCCGCGCTTGCCCTTCTTGCCCACCGGCAACAGCAGGTCTTCCCCGCGCAATTCGTTGCCATCGTCGCGCATGATCAGAATGCGGCGATGATCCAGCCCGAAACGCGCGGCATAGCCATTGTGGCTCGCTTCGACGCGGGTGGCCTTGCCATTGTCCAGCGTCAGCTGGCGGCGGTCCACCTCCACTTCCGCGACGCCCGAACCGACTTTGCCGTTCAGCAGGACCGCGGTGGAATTCGCATCGTCGAGCGTCAGTGTCGAATGCGCGGCAGTGGCACGCAGCCCCTGTTCGATCCGCACCGGCACCTGCCCGCCCGCAAACGCCGCACCGCCGCAGTTGACCACGATCCGTTGGCCGTTGGCGGAAAATTCGAATGCCAGCGTCGACGCGCAACCCGTGCGCGCATGGCGGGCAAGCGGGGGCGGTGCAGCGTCGTAGATCAGCACCGACTTGCCACCGGCAACCCGCTGATAGCCCCATTGCCGCACGTTCTTCAGCGGGCGGGTTCGCACGCGACTGGCCAGAATCAGCGCGGAAATCCGCTCCGCCGAAACCGCGCCGCTGCCCTGCCACGATCCCAGCCCGCCATCCGAATGGGTCAGCCCCAGCAAAGGCGGCACCAGCAGCGCCAGCATCGCTTCCAGCGCAGAGGGCGGATCGCTCTTCACCGCTTCGTAGCAGGCGCGCAGCGTCGTAAGCAGGGCAATCGCCTGCATTTGCGCCAGCGGGCTGCGGCTGAGCACCCCGCCATCTTCCGCCACCAGTTCGCCCAGAGCGCGCAACAGGCCCGCTTCCCCGAACAGGCGGCGCGGCTTGCCTTCGGGCAGCAGCAATCCTGCCGCGACAATGGCCGACCATCCGGCCACTTGCGCCAGCCGGTCGGACGTGCGCGCAGCATTCCGGTCGAGCCAGCGTGCCGTCTCCCCCATCGCCGCCAGCACACGGTTGCGGAAAGCGGAATCGTCGCCTGACAGGATATAGGGCGCATAGACGAACCAGTTGAGCAGGCGCGCGCCTGCATGTTCGACATGCCATGCCGCGCCCTTGCCCGGCGCAGGATTGGCATCGAGCCATGCGCGCAGGATACGCTCCGCCGTTGCCACACCCTGTTCACGCGGCGCCGCTGCTGCCAGATCGCCCAGCCAGGTGAAGCCATGAACGCATTGTTCGAACGGCGGCGTCAGTCGCGCGGCAGGGCTGAAATCGACCTGCGCGATCGGCGCCTTGACGCCATAGATCAGGAAATGCCCCGACCGCAGCGCCATGCCGGCCGCCCGGTCGCCTTCCAGTGGCTGCTGCACCGTAGCCAGCAAACGGGGTTTGGCCGGTTTGCGGAACGGCGACAGCAAAGTGGAACCGGAGACGCCCAGGCCATAGGCCATCCGCATCAGCCGCTCGCCCGCGCCCAGCGAAGGCGGGGCAAAGTCCGACAGAACCAGCGCCCGCGCCGGTTGGATCACTTCAGCGGGTTGTTCGGATGCGGTGACGACGGTGGGTTCGGGCATATCGCCGAGCGGCAAAGCGCTGTCGCTGCCGATGGCTGTGCTGCGAGGCTCCACCAACGTCGCGTCACCCATCAGGCGGGCACCTCCGCCAGGCCTTTAAGCGCCGCGATATTGGCGGCATATCTGTCGGGGCCACCGCGGAAAGTGGCCGATCCGGCCACCAGCACATCGGCCCCGGCATCGACACATTGCCGCGCCGTGGCGGGGTCGACCCCGCCATCGACCTCCAGATGAATATCGCGCCCGGTCTTGTCGATCATCTTGCGGATCGCTTCGATCTTGCGAAGCTGGCTGGAGATAAAGCTCTGCCCGCCGAAACCGGGATTGACGCTCATCACCAGCACCAGATCGATTTCCTCGATCAGATAATCGAGCATCTTGGCAGGGGTCGCGGGGTTCAGGCTGACGCCGGCCTTCTTGCCCAGAGCGCGGATCGCCTGCACCGTGCGGTGGATGTGCGGCCCCGCCTCGGGGTGGACAGTAATGATGTCCGCCCCCGCATCGGCAAAGCTTTCCAGCCAGTTGTCCACCGGGCTGACCATCAGGTGCACGTCGAACGGCTTGTCGGTATGCGGGCGCAGCGCCTTGACCACGCCTGGCCCTATCGTGAGGTTGGGGACATAGTGCCCATCCATCACATCGATATGAATCCAGTCGCAACCGGCGGCATCGATGGCGCGCACCTCTTCGCCAAGGCACGCGAAATCGGCAGACAGGATAGACGGGGAAATCAACGGCGCATTCATCGGCGGACCTTGCGGCTGGGTGCGTCCTCTCGAAATTGCGTTAACCTGCGCAGGAAAGGGCGACAAGCGCCCCACACCCCTTTTCCACACCGCCTCCACAGCGTAAGCTTCGGGAATCATGCTTCATCCAGACTTACTCGATGCCGCCCGCGCGCTTTCCGACCGGATTGTGACTTTGCGCCGCCAGATCCATGCCGAACCCGAACTGGGTCTGGAAACGCCCAAAACACTGGCAAAAGTACGCGCCGCGCTGGCGCACCTGCCGCTCGAATGGCGCGAAGGCGGGCAGACGACCGGCGCTGTGGCCACGCTGAAATGCGGGCAGCCAGGGCGCCGCGTACTCCTGCGCGGAGATATGGATGCGCTGCCGATGGACGAACAGACCGGGCTGGACTTCGCTTCCGCAGTGCCGGGGCGGATGCATGCCTGCGGACACGATACCCACACTGCGATGCTGGCAGGCGCGGCAGAGCTGCTGGCGGCGCGCGCGAACGAGCTGTCGGGTGAAATCCAGTTCATGTTCCAGCCGGGCGAGGAAGGGTACCACGGCGCGCGCCATATGCTCGACGACGGGCTGATCGACCCGCTGCCCGAAGCGGCCTTCGCGCTGCATATCATGCCCAATGCCCGTCACGGCGCGGTGGCCGGGCGGGCGGGCGCGCTGATGGCGGCAGCGGACCAGTTCGATATTCTCGTGAAAGGCAGCGGCGGCCATGCCTCGATGCCGCACGACACCCACGATCCTGTCCCCGGCGCCTGCGCCATCGTGACAGCGCTACAGGCGATGGTCACCCGGCGGTTCAACGCCGCCGATGCCGTGGTCGTTACTGTTTCCATGATCCACGCGGGCACCGCGCATAACGTGATCGCAGACGAAGTCGCCTTGCGCGGCACGATCCGCACATTGTCGCCCCATCACCGCGAAAAGGCCCACGCCCTGCTGGCCGAAACTGCCGAAGCGACGGCGAGGGGATATGGCCTGACCGCCGAAGTCACTGTCACGCCCGGTTTTCCCGTGACTCTGTGCGATCCGCGCGCAGTGGCGCTGGGGCGAGCAGTGACAGACGAGCTGTTCGGCGCCGATGACTGGGTATCGCTGCCCGCGCCGATCATGGGGGCGGAAGATTTCTCTTACGTGCTCGAACAAGTGCCGGGCGCGATGTTCTTTCTGGGCGTCGCGGCAGAGGGAGACGACGACTGGCGCAGCGCGTGTTCGATCCATTCGCCGCGGATGATGGTGGACGAAGCCGCTTTGCCCCGCGGCACCGCACTGCTGGCCGGATGCGCGATCCGGTTCCTCGAATCCGGGTTCGACTGAGCGGATTACCCCACCCCACCGTCGCCCCCTTCTGTTGGTCAGGACAGGGAGGACGGGTGAAGCGATAGTTTCAGCGCAGGGGCAGCAATCAGCCTTTCGGCCCGCTTCCCTTTGGCTTGCCGCCCTTCGGCCCGAACGATTTCGGTCCCGCACCTTTTGGCCCGGCGTCTTTCGCGCCGGGGCTCTTGCCGAATTTCTTGCCGGCAAATTTGCCGCCGGGCTTATGCGGCCCTTTGCCATAGGTACGCTCGCCATCGTTGGCGCGGCGTGGGCCCTTGCCACCGTGACGGGAAGGCTTGCCACCAAACTCGCGCTTGCCTGAGCGATTGTCGCGCGCGGCTTCACGCGGGCCTTCGGATGGCTCGATCAGGATTGCGGCCTGATCGTCATCACCCTGAGCGGTGCGTTCGACTGCGTCGGCAAAGCGGCTGGCAATTGCGCGCGGCACCTGAAAATGGGTTTCATTCCCACCGATACGGATCGCGCCGATTTCGTTGCGCGTGATATGTCCCCGGCGGCACAGCAGCGGCAGAATCCAGCGCGGATCGGCATTGTGCCGCCTGCCGATGGCCATGCTGAACCACACGGTATCTTCGAAGCCGGGGCGATGGCGTTCCTGCTGCGCGGCCTTGCGCGCTTCGGGGGTATTCTCGGTCAGATCTTCTGGCGCAGGCATCGCCGCGCGATGGGCGCGCACCAGTGCGGCGGCGATATCTTCCGGCGATTTTTCCGCCATCAGCCGCTGCGCCAGCGCCCGATCTTCGTCCTCGATCTCAACCGGCTGGAGCAGCGCACCGAGCAGGCGCTCACGGTCCTGTTCCTGAATCGCAGCCTTGGTCGGCGCATCGATCCATTCGGCTTCGATCTTCGCCCCGCGCAGCATCGATTCCACCCGGCGGCGACGGGGAAAAGGGACCACGATAACCGCAGTCCCTTTCTTGCCCGCACGCCCGGTGCGGCCCGAACGGTGTTGCAGCGTTTCCGCATCGCGGGGAATCTCGACATGGATCACCAGGCTCAGCGTCGGCAGGTCGATCCCGCGCGCGGCCACGTCGGTCGCCACGCAAACCCTTGCGCGCCGGTCGCGCAATGCCTGCAACGCCTGATTGCGTTCCGACTGCGAATGTTCGCCCGACAAAGCAACGACAGCAAAGCCGCGTTCCTGCAACATGGCGTGCAGACGGCGGACGTTGTCGCGCGTGGCGCAGAACAGGATCGCGGTTTCCGCTTCGTGAAAACGCAGCAGATTGACCACCGCCGCTTCGATTTCGGCGGGTGAGACGGTGACCGCCTGATAGGCGATATCGCCGTGGCCCCGTTCGTCGCCCACGGTCGAAATACGCAGCGCATCGTTCTGATAGCGCGTTGCCAGCGCCACGATCTGGCGCGGCATCGTGGCGGAAAACAGCAAAGTGCGCCGTTCCTGCGGGGTACCGTCGAGGATTTCTTCCAGATCTTCGCGGAAACCCATGTCGAGCATTTCGTCCGCTTCATCGAGCACAGCGACACGCAATGCCGACAGATCGAGCGCGCCACGCTCCAGATGGTCGCGCAGGCGGCCCGGCGTGCCGACCACGATCTGCGCCCCGCCGCGCAGATTGCGGCGTTCTTTTGATGCGTCCATCCCGCCCACACAGGTCGCGATCCGGGCACCAGCACCGGCATAGAGCCATGCCAGTTCGCGGCTGACCTGCAACGCCAGTTCACGCGTCGGCGCGATTACCAGCGCCAGCGGCGATTCGGCAGGGGGCAGTCGCCCATTCGAATCGAGCAGGTCGGCGGCAAAGGCGAGGCCGAACGCCACGGTCTTGCCCGAACCGGTCTGTGCGGAAACGATCAGGTCACGCCCGGCGGCATCGGGGGCAAGGACAGCGGCCTGCACAGCGGTGGGCGCGGCATAGCCGCGCGCGGCAATCGCCTCTGCAAGGACGGGGGGAAGGTTGGAAAAAGGCATGAAACTCACGAATAGTCGGCCATGTCGCGACGGCGACAGAGCGGGAGGGAAAGATCAGATAGCTTGTGCGGCGGCCCATCCGCTGGACCATGCCCATTGGAAGTTATAGCCACCCAGCCAGCCCGTCACGTCGACGGCTTCACCCACTACATACAGACCTGGAACGCGTTTGGCTTCCATTGTTTTCGATGAAAGTTCCGCGGTGCTGATTCCGCCCGCCGTCACCTCCGCCTTAGCGAAGCCTTCGGTGCCATTCGGGTGGAACCGCCATGCCGCCAGTTGCCCCCCGGCATCGCGCAGTGTGGCGTCAGCGATCCGGCCCAGCGGGTCGTTCGGTGCGAACACTCCGCTTTGCCCGACCCGCTCCGCCAGCACATTCGCCAGCCGGTCGGGCATGACGTCACGCAGCAAGGCGCGCAGCGTGGCTTGCGGACTGGCCCGCTTGGCGTCGAGCAGCCATTCGGCACTGCGGTCAGGCAGAAAATCCACCGCAACAGGGGCGCCATGCCGCCAAAACGATGACACTTGCAGTATAGCCGGGCCGGACAGGCCGCGATGGGTGAACAGCGCCGCTTCGCGAAAAGACGCGCCGCCTGCACTGGCGACCACTTCCGCCGATACGCCCGACAGTTCGCGGAACAGGACATCGTCGCCCCCCAGCGTCAGCGGCACCAGTGCCGGACGCGGTTCCACCACTTTCAGCCCGAACTGGCGCGCCAGATCATAAGCGAAGCCGGTCGCGCCCATCCTGGGGATCGACGGTCCGCCAGTGGCGATCACCAGCGCAGGGGCGCTGAAGCGGCCTTGTGTGGTAGTGACGGCAAACTGCCCATCGGCGTGTGATACATCGGTGACGCCATGCCCACACACCACTGTGCCGCCACCGCGCTCCACTTCCTCCAGCAACATAGCAACGATCTGTTTCGCGGACCCGTCGCAGAACAGTTGCCCCAGCGTCTTTTCGTGCCACGCGATGCCGTACCTCTCCACCAGTGCGAGGAAATCGGCGGGGGTATAGCGGCTGAGCGCCGAGCGCGCGAAATGCGGATTGGCCGACAGGAACCGTTCGGGCACAGTGCCGATATTGGTGAAATTGCAGCGCCCGCCGCCGGAGATAAGGATTTTCTTCCCCGCCCGCTCCGCATGGTCGATCACCAGCACCCGCCGTCCGCGCAGCCCGGCTTCCGCCGCGCACATCAGCCCGGCAGCCCCGGCCCCCAGCACAATTGCATCGTATCGCTCCATCGGGCGCGCATAGGGGATTTATCGCCGCCGCGCCTCCCCTTTCCGCTTCACAGGCGGCGAACCGGCGATCAGCCTGCAGCACGCTCCTGAACATGGGTGATCACCGCCGGGTCTTCGATCGTCTGCGGTACGACCACATCGGCACCGTTGACGATATCGCGCAGCAAATTGCGAAGGATCTTGCCCGAACGTGTCTTAGGCAAGCCATCGACGAAATAGATCGCACGCGGCGCGGCAATCGGCCCGATATCGCCCCGGATCGACGTGACGATTTCGTACTTCGCTTCCTCGTGATCGGCGAAACCGGGCTTCGTCACTACGAAAGCCACCGCCATTTCCCCTTTCAGTTCGTCCGCCGCGCCGACCACCGCGCATTCGACGACTTGCGGATGGTTGGCGACCACTTCTTCCATCTGGCCGGTGGACAGGCGATGCCCGGCAACATTGATGATATCGTCGGTCCGGCCCATGATGTGAATAAACCCGTCTTCATCGATTTTCCCGGCATCCCCGGTGGTATAGTGGCCCGGATAATCCATGAACCCGGCTGCGAAGCGCTCGGGGTTGTTCCATAAAGTGCGGAAGGCACCGGGCGGCAATGGCTGTTCGATCAGCAAGGTGCCCACGGCACCGGCGGGCATATCCTGCCCGCCGGCATCTTTCACTTTGAAGCGATAGCCGGGCACGGCATGGCCCGCACTGCCCGCGCGGATATGTGTCTGGCCCAGCCCGTAACAAGTGGCGATCGCGGGCCAGCCCAGTTCGGTCTGCCACCAGTGATCGATCACCGGTTTGCCCAGCTTCTCAGCGATCCACAGCAACGTGTCGGGGTCCGCCCGTTCCCCCGCGAGGAACAGCGCCTGCAAGCTGTCGAGCGAAGCCGCATCGATAAACTCTCCCTCGGGATCAGCACGACGGATCGCACGGATCGCGGTCGGGGCGGTGAACAGCACTTTCACATCGTGCTTGTCCACCAGTTGCCAGAATATGCCCGCATCGGGTGTGCCGATGGGCTTGCCTTCGAACAGCACTGTCGCGCAGCCCTTCAACAGCGGACCATAGACGATATAGCTGTGCCCCACGACCCAGCCGATATCCGACGCCGCCCAATACACATCGCCAGTATCCACACCGTAAATCGCGCCCATCGACCAGTGCAGCACAGTCGCATGACCGCCGTTGTCGCGCACGACGCCTTTGGGCGTACCGGTCGTGCCCGACGTGTAAAGGATATAGAGCGGATCGCTCGCCTTCACCGTCACGCAATCGACCGGATCGGCGGCGTCATATGCGGCGGCCCAGTCCCGGTCGCGCCCCGGCATCAGATCGGCGGCAAGCTCTTCGCGCTGAAACACGATGGTCGCCACCGGTTTGTGCGTGGCACGGCTCAGCGCGTTATCGAGCAACGGTTTATAGGCAATCGTGCGCCCTGGCTCGAACCCGCACGATGCGCTCAGCACCAGTTTCGGCTGACAGTCGTCGATCCGCTTGGCCAGTTCGGGCGCGGCGAACCCGCCGAACACCACCGAGTGCACCGCCCCAATCCGGGCGCAGGCGAGCATGGCAAACACCGCCTCGGGGATCATCGGCATATAGATCACTACGCGGTCGCCGCGTTCGACCCCTTCGGCCACCAGCATTCCTGCGGTGCGTGCGACGCGTTCCTGCAAATCGGCAAAGCTATATGTTGCCGTCGCGCCGGTTATCGGGCTTTCATAGATCAGCGCGGCAGTATCCCCGCGGCCCGCCGCGACATGGCGGTCGACCGCGTTGTGGCAGGTGTTGATTTCGCCATCGGGGAACCAGACATCGCCATCCCGGTCATGCGGAGTTTGCGGAAACTTCGCCCAGTCGAGCCCACGAGCTGCATCCATCCAGAACGCATCGGGATCGTTCTCTGCCCGGGCAGCGATTTCGGCGAAAGTCATCGTATGCTCTCCAAATGGCCGGGCGGCCCGCATAATGGGGCCGCCCGGAATTCATGCAATAATGCGACCGCTAGAATGCATATTTGGCGGAAACCTGCACTTGCTGAAGATTTCCGTCCAGCCCTGCTTCGTTCTTGCGATTGGCGTACATGTATTCGATCCCAAGATCGAGCTTGGGCACCGGCGAATAGATAATGTTGGCCAGCGCATTCCACACTTCATCGGTTGGGGTATTGCCGGTCAGCAGCACGGGATTATCCGCCTTGAAGTAACTGCCTGCGATGGTCGAACGCAGTTTCGGCCCCCAGAAATGGCGATAGGCGGCAAAGCCGGAATAGGTCGCTATCGGATCGAGCTTGCCCGAAATATCGATCGCTGCATCGTTGACGATGTTCGCCCCCATATAGCGGCCCAGCCCCTTGCCCGCGGTCGCCATGAACCGCAGATCGTCTTTACCGCCCAGCGGGACCACGCCCGACACGCTGACGCCATAGGCCACCGCGCTGTCACTGGTCGGCAGGATCGCGTCGGATGCGGTCAACTGGCGCACGATCCCGGCAATCGCAAACCCCGATTTGTCATACCGCAGCACGAGATCGGGCAGTTTGTCGTCGCCCGGCTGAATCCGCGCGCCGGTGACGCTGGTCAGCGTGGTTTCGGGATTTTCGATTGCGACCGAGAGGCCGCCTTTTGTTTTATAGCGTATCATCGGCTGGCGCACGAACACCGTGCCCGGCATCGTGCCGACAAAGTCGAGCGTATCGGGCAGAGCGGAAACATTCTGGAACGTCGACCATGCCTGACCGAACAGCCACCCGTCATACGTGATGAATGCCTGCCGCATTCTGGGAGAATAGCTGTTCGATACCCGCTGATCGCCGCCGCTGGTCGTCATGAAATCGAGTTCGAGGTGCGTCCCGACCGACTTGTCACCCACCGGCGTACTGGTCTTCACGATAATCCGGCTTTGCCGGGCGTGGAAATCGGTATCCCAGCCCGACGCAGCACCACCGACCGGGATCAGGCCCGGCAAGAGGAAGTCGCGCCCGACCGAACCGTTCGCCATCTGCCCGCCGCTGGTGCGGATCGTTTTGCCATCCAGCTTGATATAGCCGCCCAGCGTGACTCGCGTGTCGCCCACTGAAAATCCATCGGCAGAGCTCGTTTTTTCGACTTGCGCGACGCGGGCTTCGGTTTCCGCCTGCTGCGCCGCCAGTTGCTGGTTTTGCGCCCGCGTTGCTTCGACGGCTGAGCGTAACTGGCTGACCGCTTCGGCCTGCTGCGCGCTGGGTGCCTGCCCGGTGTTCATCTGTTGTTGCAAGGAAACGATCATCGCTTCCAGCCTATCGAGCCGCTGTTCGACCGACTCGCCGGTCTTCGCCTGAACACTGACAGGCACCAGCGCACTTGCCGTCATCAGGCATACTGCCAGCCGCACCGTCGCCTTTCGCGTCGTTCGATATTTCACTGGACTTCTCCCACACCATTATGATTTTCGGCGAGGAGAATTCGCATTCCCGCAGGGGTGTTTCTATCGGCAAATCGTCTATACTACGATGGTCGTAAGGCCTCAGCGGGTAACATACGATACTATCGCCGACCGTCCCCGATCAGCGAATCGGGAAACGCGATCGGGAAGATGAAAACGGGAGTTGGATAATGGCGGCAGACGTGATGACGCACGAAGACGTAGTGGCACGGCCCGCTGCGGCGGCGCAAGGCACGAACTGCACACTGGCGGATTATCAGGCGATGTATGCCCGCTCCGTCGACGATCCCGATGGTTTCTGGGCCGAACAGGCCGCTCGCCTCGATTGGGTGAAAGCACCCACGAAAATCTCCGGCTGGTCGTTCGATCCGGTCGATATCAAATGGTTCGAAGATGGCGTGCTCAACATCTGCCACAACGCAGTGGACCGCCATGTCGATGCCGGTAACGGCGACCGCACCGCGCTGATTTTCGAACCTGACAGCCCCGACAGCCCCGTCCGCACGATCACCTATGCCGAATTGCAGCGTGACGTGGCCAAAATGGCCAATACGTTCAAGAAACTGGGCATCGCCAAGGGGGACCGGGTCACGATCTACATGCCGATGATCCCCGAAGGGGCGATGGCCATGCTCGCCTGTGCCCGGATCGGCGCCATTCACTCCGTCGTGTTCGGCGGGTTCAGCCCCGATGCCATCGCGGGCCGGGTGGAAGATTGCGAAAGCGACTGGATCGTCACCGCCGACGAAGGGCTGCGCGGATCGAAGTCGATTCCGCTCAAGGCCAACGTCGATGCCGCTTGCGAAAAAGCGCCGGTGAAGGGCGTGCTGGTGTTCCGCCACACCGGCGGCAATGTCGCCATGACCGAAGGGCGCGATCACTGGTATCACGAACTGTCCGATGGCGTCGGCAGCGATTGCCCATGCGAACCGATGAATGCGGAAGATCCGCTGTTCATCCTCTACACCTCCGGCTCCACTGGCAAGCCCAAGGGCGTGGTTCACACCACCGGCGGCTATGCCGTGTGGACCGAAACCACGTTCCGCTATGTCTTCGACTATCGTCCGGGCGAGGTGTTCTGGTGCACCGCCGATATCGGCTGGGTCACCGGGCACAGCTATATCGTCTATGGCCCGCTGCAGAACGGTGCGACCGCGCTGATGTTCGAAGGGGTGCCCAACTATCCCGATCACGACCGGTTCTGGCAAGTGATCGACAAGCACAAAGTCAACGTGTTCTACACCGCACCGACCGCGATCCGCGCGCTGATGCGCGAAGGGGAAAGCTATGTGCAGAAGCACGACCTTTCCAGCCTGCGCCTGCTTGGCAGCGTAGGCGAACCGATCAACCCCGAGGCGTGGCGCTGGTATCACGAACAGGTGGGCAAAGGGGCGATCCCGATTGTCGATACCTGGTGGCAGACCGAAACAGGCGGCATCATGATTACCACTCTGCCCGGCGCGCACGATATGAAGCCGGGCAGCGCAGGCAAGCCGTTCTTCGGCATATGCCCGCAACTGGTCGATAACGATGGCGAAGTGCTGGCCGACGAGACTGTCGGCGGCGCGACCGAAGGCAACCTGTGCATCACCCGTAGCTGGCCGGGTCAGGCCCGCACTGTCTATGGCGATCACGAACGCTTTATCCAGACGTACTTCTCCACCTATCGCGGCAAGTATTTCACCGGTGACGGGTGCCGCCGCGATGAAGACGGGTATTACTGGATCACCGGCCGGGTGGACGATGTGATCAACGTATCGGGCCACCGTATGGGCACCGCCGAAGTGGAAAGCGCGCTGGTGCTGCACGCCCGCGTTTCCGAAGCAGCGGTCGTCGGATACCCGCACGATATCAAAGGGCAGGGCATTTACTGCTATGTCACGCTGAACGCGGGTGAAGAAGCAAGCGACGCGCTGACCGCCGAACTGCGCCAGTGGGTGCGCAAGGAAATCGGCCCGATTGCAACGCCCGACCATCTGCATTTCACACCGGGCCTGCCCAAAACCCGCAGTGGCAAGATCATGCGCCGCATCCTTCGCAAGATCGCAGAGAACGATTACGGATCGCTGGGCGATACCTCCACTCTGGCCGATCCCAGCCTTGTCGACGGGCTGATCGAAGGGCGCATGAATCGCTGATCCGATGGCCCGGCGGATCATCATTACAGACGATCATCCGCTGATGCGCGCAGCGATCCGCGCTTCGGTCGAACAGGTGTGGCCCGATCACGATATCGTGGAAGTATCCGGTGCCGCCTCTGCCCAGCGCGCCGTGATGGACGGACAGGTGGAACTGGTGACGCTCGACCTGCATATGGCCGACAGCGCCGGACTGGGCCCGTTGCTCGATCTGCGGAAGAGCCATCCGGCGGTGCCGGTAGTGGTGATTTCCGCCAGTGACGATCCGCGGGTAATCTCCGGAGCGCGCGAACTGGGGGCATCAGGCTTCATCCCCAAGACTGCATCGCTGGAAGAGATGACGGGTGCGCTCGCACTGGTGCAGAGCGGCGATCTCAGCTTCCCCGAAGTGGCAGATGAAGGCGACAGTGATGACGCCATCGTCCGCCTCGCCTCGCTGACCCCGGCGCAAACCCGCATTCTGCAGTTCGTGGCGCAAGGTCTGCTCAACAAACAGATCGCCTATGAAATGGACATCAGCGAAGCGACCGTGAAAGCGCACATCACCGCGATTTTCCGTCGTCTGGGTGTAACCAACCGAACGCAAGCGACTTTGCTGGCCCAACACCTCGACGCTTCCGGAGCGGTATAGATCCGGCAACTCAGAAAGCTGGCAGCACCGCCCGCCCCGCATCATTGCGAACGCAGAGAGCCAGTCCACGGGCGGAAGTCAGCCCCGCCGCATTGGCTGTGATGAAAGTGATGTGTGATCATGGATTGCCGCCTTGCCGCACTCCTCGCAATGACGGGGGCGCGATCGTGGGATCAGCGAGGGGGAGTTCTGAGGAACGGAGGAACCGCTCTCCACCACAATCGTCACCCCGGCCCCCGAGCCGGGGTCCAGCTTCCTCCAACGCACCGCCGAAGGAAAGCTGGGCCCCGGATCAGGTCCGGGGCGACGAGAGTGCGAAAGATTGGCGTTGGCACAATGACGGGGGCGGAGGTGATCGGGTATCGCATTCTGAGATGAACCGCGTTCCCACCTCACCAGCCCTTACTGCACCAGTGAATTGACCAGCGCCCGCAACGCTGCCGGGCTGGCGGGCTTTATCATCCGCTGGGCGCCGATACGGGCAGCAGCTCGTTCCGTCTCTTCGGTCTCTTCCGCCGTCAGCAGGATAGCCGGAGGCAATTCACCCCAGCGGGCCGCCAGAATTTCGCTCGCCACATCGCCGGTCAGCCCGTCGTCGAGGCGATAGTCGAGCACGAGCAATGCGGGGCGGAAGGCCGGATCGACATCGTCGGGATGGTTCGCAGCCACAATTGTGAAGCCCCACCTTTCCAGCAACGCGGCCATCGCTTCACGGCTTGCCGGATCGTTGTCGATACACAGCACCGGCACACCCGCGCGGACAGGTGAAGCAGGATGTATCTCTACAGGTTGCGCTTCGGGCTGAGCAGGCTCTGTCCAGTCGATACGGAACGAAAAACGGCTGCCGCGCCCCGGCTCGCTTTTGAGTTGGACCACCGTGCCCAGCATCGTCGCGATCCGTTGGACAATGGCTAGGCCCAGCCCCAGCCCGTCGCCATCGCGGTCCGGGTGCAGTCGGGTGAATTCGTCGAAAATGCGATGCCGGTCCGCCGGATCGATTCCCGGCCCGGTGTCCGCGACAACAATTTCCACTTTGCGCCCGCGCCGCAGCGCACCCACCAGCACTTTACCACTGTCGGTATAGCGCAGCGCGTTGGTAACGAGGTTCTGCAGCACCGAAATAAACAGCCCGCGGTCGGTTTCCAGCCACAGGCCGGAAGGGATCACCCGCAGATCGAGTCCCTTGGCACGCGATTGCACTTCGAATTCATTAGCCACATCGGCAAAGGCGCGGTCGAGCGAAAACCGCGTGCGTTTAAGCGTGACGCTACCGCCATCGAGCCGCGAAATATCGAGCAATGCCCGCAACAATCGGTCGGCCGTCAGGATCGAACGGTCGATCTGTTCCAGCAATTGCCGGTCACGCGCCTGCGCTTCGCCATGATCCATCCGTTCCGCCAATGCCCCGGCGAATAGGCGCGCGGCATTCATCGGCTGCACCAGATCGTGACTGGCAGCCGCAAGGAAACGGGTCTTCGAACGCGTCGCCGCCTCCAGCGCGGAGTTCGCTTCCACCAACTGCTGTGTGCGTTCGTACACTTTCGCTTCCAGCGCCTGTTCCGCCACGCGGTCGGCGGTGATGTCGGTATATGTCGTGACATAGCCGCCACCCGGCGCCGCATTGCCCAGCACCCGCAACACGCGCCCATCGGGCAACACGCGTTCGGTGCTGTGGCGTTTACCCGCACGCAAATGCGCCAGCCGCTTGGCGATTTCCCCTTCGATGGAAGACGGCTCGAACCCCAGAACGCGCATGTTGTAGCGCAACAGGTCGGCAATCGGCCTGCCCGGTTCGACCAGTTCCGTGGGATAGTGGAACATGTCGACATAGCGCGTGTTCCACGCCACCAGTCGCAAATCGTCATCGACCACCGAAATACCCTGATCGATGTTTTCAATCGCGATCTGCAAGAGGCCCGCCCCGAATTGCAGCCGCTGCGACGTTTCGTCGAACATCGCCACAACCCGTTCGAGCGCGACCGGATCGCCTTCGATCGTCGATTGGATCAGCGCCTCGGCCGACGATGCCCCCAGAATCGCACTGATCAGCCTTTCGCTCTTGTCCGCCAGCGCTCCGTCGGCGCGGTCGGTGTCGCGATAAGGGCGCCCGGTTTCCAGCCGCAGCGAGTTGAGCGCTTCGCGCGCCTGCCGCTCGCCCAGAAACTGGCTCAGCAACAGGCGGAAATCGGCCACTTGTGCACGGGTGTCGATCAGATCGGGCGCGGCACTGGCACCATCGCGCTCGATGAACGCCATCGCCTGCACCCGGTCGACCAGACTGTCTTCCCCCGCCAGCGAAAACAGCACGAACAGCGACAGGTTGATCGTCAGGCTGATAATCATGCCAGACACCAGAGGATCGTCGGTGAGGCGGATCGATACCAGTTCCGGCCCGAATACCGGCAGCGCCAGCAACACCAGCCATGCGATGCACCCACCGGCCAATCCGGCGATCATTCCGGTCTTGTTGGCCCAGCGCCAGAAAAAGCCCAGTAACAGCCCGGGCGCGAATTGCGCCGCCCCGGCAAAAGCGATCTCTCCCAATCCGGCCAGCGTAGCATCGCTCGCCGCGCGGCCATAAAGCCAGGCAGCCGCCAGCAGCACGACAATCGATGCACGGCGGATCGGAATCAGCTTGCGGCCAATATCGCGAACATCGCCGGGCTGACGCAGCCGGTCACCGAAGAACGTCGGCACGATCAGGTCGTTGGTCACCATCCCCGACAAGGCAATACTGGTGACCACGACCATCCCGGTCGATGCCGAAAACCCGCCGATAAAGGCCAACAGTGCCAGCGTATGCGCGTCAAACTCCAGCGGCAGGTCGATCATCAGCATATCCGCGCTGGCGGTGTGGTCCATCAGCATGCGCCCGGCGAGCACCACGGGCACCACAGCGACGCAGATCAGCGCCAGATAGCTCGGGAACAGCCAGCGCATCGCGCCCTGCATCCGGTCTGCACGCGCCTCCACAACCAGCATATGAAACTGTCGGGGAAGGCACAGAACCGCCATTGCCCCCAGAAATGTCAGCACGACAAACCGGCTGTCTATCTGAGAAAAAGAGAACTGCTGCCTCGCCGCATCGACAACTTCGGCGCGGGATGAGTTCTCCACCAGCATGGCAATCGCGAAGATCGCCACTGCTGCGATGGCGACGAACTTCACAACCGCTTCCATCGCGATAGCCAGCACCATCCCGCGATTGTGTTGCGTCAGGTCGAGCCGTTCAGTGCCGAACAGCACCGCGAACGCCGCCATGCTGCCCGCAACGGCCAGACCCGTGCCCCCGTCGGACAAATAGGCATCGATCCCCGGCGACAATGCAGCCAGCGTCTGGCTGACCGATTTCAGTTGCAGCGCCATATAAGGCACAGCACCGAACAGTGCTGTCATCGTCACCAGCGCAGCGACCCAACTGCTTTTGCCGTAACGTGCCGACAGGAAATCGGCAATCGAGGTCGAATGCTGTGCTTTACCGACTTGCAACACCCGCTCGACGAAGCCGGGGAACAGCGCGAACATGATGATCGGGCCAAGGTAGATCGGCAGGAATTGCAGTCCCGCCGAAACTGCCGTGCCGACCGCGCCGAAAAACGTCCAGCTCGTGCAATAAACGGCCAGCGCCAGTCCGAACACGAACCTGGTATGGCGATCGGCAAAGCGCGACAGCGATGGCCCGTCGGCGGCATGGGCCAGCCAGAACAGGGTTGCCGCATAGAGCACGGCGACGATAACCGGAACGTACCACCCCATCATCGGCTGTGCGCCCCCATCTCCCTTCCGCACACAGCCTAGCGGGAAAGAACAACGGGGGCGACAGTTTCCTGCCGCCCCCGCCAAAGCTCCTCAGGTGCAACCCGGAGCTTATACTGTGTCAGTGAGCGTGTGCATCCCCTGCACCGCGGGGAACGCGGATCGATTCGACCAGCGCATCGATTTCTGCAGGCGGCGGAGCGGTCATCTTCGCCACGACCAGCGCAACCGCGAAGTTGAGCACCATGCCGATGACACCGATCCCCTCTGGCGAAATACCGAACAGCCAGTTTTCCGCTACGTTGGCATCGGGATTCATCAGCTTGAAGTATGCGATGTAGCTGAATGTGAACACCAGACCGGTGATCATCCCTGCGATCGCGCCTTCCTTGTTCATCCCCTTGGTGAAAATGCCCATGAAGATCGCCGGGAACAGCGAAGCTGCTGCCAGCCCGAAAGCGAAAGCGACCACCTGCGCCACCCATCCCGGAGGATAGATGCCGAGCACGCCCGCCACTACAATCGCTGCCGTCGCTGCCACGCGTGCAGCCAGCAATTCCCCCTTTTCCGAAATATCGGGCTTGAAGGTTTTCTTCAGCAGATCGTGAGCCACTGCCGTGGAAATCACCAGCAACAGCCCCGCCGCAGTGGACAGCGCCGCGGCCAGACCGCCAGCCGCAACCAGTGCAATCACCCAACCGGGAAGCTTGGCAATTTCGGGGTTGGCAAGCACCATGATGTCCTTGTCGACATAGACTTCGTTGCCGTTTTCGCTGTCGATTTCATTGGTCAGCAGGCGATGGCCGTTGGGACCAGTGCCGTCCGCGAAATCAGGCGCGCCTTTGAACGGATCGCCTTTCTCGATTTCCATCTTGCCGTCGGCGTTCTTATCGACCCACGCGATCAGGCCGTTCTTCTCCCAGTTCCTGAACCATTCGGGGGCCTGCTCGTAGCTGGTGTTGTTGACTTCGTTATTGAAGTTCAACCGCGCAAAGGCGGCCACAGCCGGAGCCGTCGTGTAAAGCAGCGCGATAAAGACCAGCGCCCACCCTGCCGATTTGCGCGCGTCCGATGCCTTGGGCACAGTGAAGAAACGCACGATCACATGCGGCAGACCGGCGGTGCCGATCATCAGCGCGGCCGTGATGCAGAACACGTCGATCATCGACTTGCTGCCATCGGTGTAAGGGCCGAAACCCATCAGTTGCAGCGACTGGTCCAGCTTCTCCAGAACATACATCCCCGAACCGTCGTTCACCATCGAACCGAGGCCGAGTTGCGGGATCGGATTGCCGGTGATGAGGATCGAAATGAAGATCGCCGGAACCATGTAGGCAAAGATCAGCACGCAATATTGCGCCACCTGCGTATAGGTGATCCCCTTCATCCCGCCGAGAACGGCGTAGAAGAAGACGATACACATCCCGATGATAACACCCAGCTCGATATCGACATCGAGAAACCGGCTGAACACGATACCCACGCCGCGCATCTGCCCGGCAATATATGTGAAGCTGATGAAGATCAGACAAATAACCGCCACCGTCCGGGCCACTTTGGAATAATAGCGGGTGCCAATGAAGTCTGGCACGGTGAACTGGCCGAATTTCCGCAAATATGGTGCCAGCAACAGTGCCAGCATCACATATCCGCCGGTCCAGCCCATCAGATAGACCGAACCGTCATAGCCCATGAACGCGATCAGACCGGCCATCGAAATGAAGCTGGCCGCGCTCATCCAGTCGGCCGCCGTCGCCATGCCGTTGGCAATCGGGTGGACACCGCCACCGGCGACATAAAATTCCTTGGTCGAACCGGCACGCGTCCAGATGGCGATGCCGATATACAGTGCGAAGCTGAGCCCGACGAAGAGATAGATCAGTGCTTGCGTAGACATGCGCCCCTCCTCAATCGTCGAGATCGTACTTGCGCTCGATCCGTTTCATCTTCCACGTGTAGAAGAAGATCAGCGCCATAAAGACGTAGATCGAACCCTGTTGCGCGAACCAGAAACCCAGCGGGAAACCGCCGATGTGGAACTGATCGAGGAACGGGCGGAACAGGATCCCGGCGCCGAAGGACACGAGGAACCAGATAACCATCAGCGATATGAGCAGGCGGATATTTTCCCGCCAATATGCACCCGCCGCGCCGTTATCGGCGGGTGCGACCTTGGATTCGTCGTCGGACATGAGCGTCCTCCCCCTTGGCTGTTATTCCTGCCGTGGCTTTCCCACGATCGGCTTGCAGCCTAGGGCGCGATCATTGGTTTGGTAGCGCGACTTTGGTCTAATGCCGCAACAGCTTGAAGACTGAGGGGAAGCCCGGATCAGCGCCGCAACATTTCGGCCAGTGTCGGCTCGCGTCCGGACTTATGGGCGATCTGCGCCAGCAACAGTTCTCCGCACGCCAAGGCATCGCTTACACCATCGTGCGCGGCATAATGCGGCAAGCCATACCGCACGCGCAGTGCCCCCAGTCGCACGATCTCGCCCGGCTTTCCGCCGAACCAGCGCTGCTGCAATTGCATCGTGCAAACGAACGGAGCGACAAATGGCCCGCCGAACACGCGGCGACACGCCCGGTCGAGAAACTCCGCTTCGATCTGCGCGAAATGGGCGACCAGCACTCGTCTGGCCAGAAGAGGGAGCAATTGCGCCAGCGCCTCATCCGCGTTCAGCGCGCGGGCGGCGGCATCGTCGGTAATTCCATGAATCGCCACGCTGGCGGATGAAAGTGCCTGCGCCGGGCGAAATCGGATGCGCCTCGCCTGCCCGGCCTGCAATCGCCCCTGCGCCAGCGGCACTATCCCCGCTTCCAGAATGGCATCGCGCCTCGGCGTCAGACCATCTGTTTCGAGATCAATGCACGCCAGTTCGGCATCGCCCACCGCAGCGTCGAGCGTCGGCATCCCGGCGGCGTAAAAATCCGCCAGCGGCCCTGCGGGGGCCTGCGCCGCCGCTTTGGCAAAGGCCCGTGCGAATTTTCGACGCGGATCGCCAAACCACAGCGCCGCCATATCAGGTCAGACCACCGGCAAAATCGCTCCGCAGTTTGTCCAGTTGAGTACGGATCAGGCGGAACGCATCGCGCAAATGCTCGCGATCGAAGCGCGACAATTCGCGCGGAGGCAGCAAGTTCGAAATGGGCTCGCCACGCGCCCGCTGCCCTGCCTGATGGCGGAAGCGCACATCGCACAGGAATTCGAACCCGGCCGCGAGATCGCGCGCGGCTTCGGGATGCAAGCTGCCCTCGGCGGCGGCCGCATCCAACCTTTCCAGCGTTCCGGTCGCGGAAATCCCGCGGGCAAGGGCATGGCATCGCGCGATATCGACAATGGGTGCAATCGCCTGTCGCTTAAGGTCCAGCACATCGCCTTCATCGGCATCGTGATGCAACAGGAAGTTGCGGAAGAACCCCAGCGGCACAGCCGTAGAGGCCGCCGCCCGCGCCATGAACGACAGGAATATCCGATTGTCCCGCGCCTGCGCGAAAACACCCTCGCGCAACCGCTTCACCAGAACTTCTTCTCCCGCCAGAGGGCGCATGTCGAAGAAGATCGCGCTGTCGAGCACGGCTTGCGGATCGGGCGTGGCGATCCAGTGACCGAACCGCGATTGCCACCCTGCCAGATCATGTCGGCAATCGGGGTTAGTGGCCATGATATCGCCCTTGCAATAGGCATAGCCTACCGCTGCCAGCCCATCGCTCAGCCGCTTTGCCAACGCTGCGAAATAACTGTTGTGCAGCCCCTCATCATATCCGTCGCCCAGCACGAAGCCGTTATCCTGATCCGAACCCAACCCCTGCTCGTATCGGGCGAGCGAGCCGAAACACACCAGCGCGAACGGCACCGGCGGCGGGCCCAGTTCGGCCTGCGCCAGTTCGAGCAGACGGCAATGCGCCGCCCCGCCAATAGCGCTGGCATAGTGCGTCACATGGCTGGCATCGACCCCGGCCGATACCAGCGCAGATACCGCGTCGGGCAGCCGCGCGGTCGCTGTCGCCAGTTCCTGCGCGCTGGCCGACCGGCCGATCTCCGCCGGAATACGCAGCGAATGCGCCCCGAGCTGGCCGAGCACATCGCTGGCGGAAATCACCGCTACCAGCGCGCCCGATGCATCGATCACCGGCAAGTGATGGATATGCCGCCGCGTCATTTCGAGCAGTGCGGCCATTGCGGAATCCTGCAAACCGATTGTGACGGGATCGGGGGTCATGATCGCCCGGACCGGCGTTGCCAGGTCGAGCTGGACCGCCAGCACGCGCCGCCGCAAATCCTTGTCGGTCACGATGCCGAGCAGGTGCCCGTCTTCACACAACGGCAGAGTGGAAACATCCTCCCGCGCCATCAGTGCAGCGGCTTCCCCCACCGACAATGCAGGATCGCCCGATACGACCGCGCGCCCCGGCAGGAAGCTGCCGATCGTCGCATAGATCGCCAGACCGCTTTCATCCCCTGCAACCGGCCCATCCCCTTCCATCCGCGCGACTGCACGGCGGAGGCGAGCGGATTCGTCGATATCGAAGAACTTGCGGAACCCCGCGCACCGATCGCGCAAGACATGAAATGTCTCACCCGGCAGGCGATAGAGCAGGCAGTCTTCTATCGCAGTCGCGGTGTTCTGCGCCGGTCCGCGCCGGATGAGTGAGGGATAGCCGAAACAGTCGCGTTCCCCCAGGCGGGCGGAAAGCTGCGTGCCACCCAGCATCAGTTCCACCGCACCGGAGCGGATCAGGGACAGCCAGTCGTTGGCATCCCCGGCTTCGGTAATGACTGTGCCGCGCCGGAAATACGCGACCTCTATCCCCTTCGCCGCGACCCGACGATGATCGTCGTCGAGCGATGCAAAAGGCTCGGTCGATTGCAGGAACGCGAGCACATCCCGCACTTCGGCGCTTTCATCTCCCATCCCGGCATGATTGCCCGATAACGCGGAAAGGTCCAGTTGGCGAATGGTCTGATACCGACCGTCCGCGCCGATGGCGCGCAACTGCGATCAGCCTCGGGCAGCCGCTTACTTCTTGCCGCGCCTGATCGGAGTGAGCGAGAGGGCAAAACCGCCCCCGCTCTTCATTGTCAGATCGAGAACGTCTTCCGACGAGACGGTTCGCGTTTCGCGGATCATCGCGAAGCGATCGCCGTCGATCCCGCCATCGGGTCCGTCGCGCCAGATTTCCGCGCGATAGCGCCCCGGCGCGAGGAACGAGAGGTCGAGCGAAACAGTGCGCGCGGCGTTATCGGTGATCCCGCCGATCCACCAGTCACCGCCCCCGCGCCTTTGCCGCGCGACGACCGCATATTCGCCAATCGCGCCTTGCAACACTTTCGTCTGTTCCCAATCGACCGGCACCCGTTCGATGAATGCCAGTGCATCGGGATGTCTGGCGTAGTTCTCCGGCAGATCGGCGGCCATCTGCACCGGCGAGTAAATCGCTACATAGTCCGCCAGTTGCCGGGCCAGCGTATTAGGGATCGGGCGACCATCGCGCCCTTCGAGGCTGACGATTCCCGGCGTCAGGTCGAACGGGCCGGACAGCATCCGGGTGAACAGCAAGGTCGGTTCATGGCTGGGCGGGTTGGGCGGATCGCCCCACGCGTTATATTCTGTACCCCGCGCACCTTCACGGCTGACAAGGTTGGGATATGTCCGGCGCATCCCGGTATCCTTGATCGGTTCGTGCGCGTTGATCGCGATGTGATGGCGCGCCGCCGCAATCGCCACGTCTTCATGGTGGCGGGCCATGTACTGGCCATCGTGCCATTCCCATTGCTCCGTCCCGTCGGGATCTTCGCGCAGCACACCGCCGCCATCGGCGACATAGCCGGTCTTCACCGCATGAACCCCATGCTGCTCGTAGTAGGCAAGCGCCTGATCCAGATTGCGTTCGTACAACCCGGCATTCCCTGCCGTTTCATGGTGACCCATGATCTCCACACCTTTGCTGCGGGCATAGGCAGACACGCGATCCATGTCGAAATCGGGATAGGCTGTGGCGAATTTGAAATTGCGCCCGCTCTCGCTCCACCACCCTTCGTTCCAGCCCTCGACCAGCACCGATTTGAAACCATGGGCAGCGGCAAAATCGATGTAGCGCATCGCATGTTCGGTCGTCGCACCGTGTTTCGGCCCGGCGTTCCAGCTCCATTTATCGAGGTGCATGGCCCACCAGATACCAACGTATTTGTGCGGCTTCACCCAACTGACATCGCCCAGCCGGTTGGGTTCGTTGAGGTTCAGGATAACATCCGCTGCGGCATAGAGGCCGGGCGCATCGTCCGCGATCAGGATCGTGCGCCAGGGCGTGTTGAACGGGGCGGTGCGGCGCACTTTCCATGGCTGCGAAGACGGCGCCAGCCGGGTGCGGAACCGCTGCCCATCGATCCGTTGCAGCCAGAAAGCGCTGTAATCCGACAGGGCCGCTTCGTGAATCGCGATATGCAACCCGTCATCCCGGCGGAAGGTAATCGGCGTGTGTGCCGTGCCCACTTCGTCGGCGGGAGTGTGGTTATAGAGATATTCGTATCGGTTCGCTTCGCCGCCGGGGATCCACCATGCGTCCGCCTTCCCCGCCAGATTGAATTCTGTCAGCTCTTCATCGATCCGCACATCGCTGAGCTGACTTTGCCGCGGGAATACAAAGCGGAAGCCCACGCCATTGTCGAACACCCGCACGACCAGATCGATCGTACGCCGGGTTTTGCCCTGTTCGGTAATCGGCACGCGCATTTCGTTGTGCCGATCAACCACGAAGCGACTTTCCCCCCACGGCTGTTCCCACCGTTCGGAGTGGTTGGAACGGGCCGGCTCGCCCAGAGTCATGCCATGTTGCCATTTGCCCGCACCACGCAGCATGAAACCGAGGCTTGATGGATCGATCACCGGCTTGCCATCGCGCGTCACCGAATAGACCGGCACTTGTTCGTGTATAGAAAGCACGAAACACAAGCGCCCGTTGGGGGAGCATTCCCGATAAGACGGACCGTCTGCCGCGCGCAGCATAGCCGGGCGAGCCAGCATCAGCATGGCTAGTGCCACAGCGAGAACCGTCACATATCGGTACGGCAGGCGACCGGTTGAATTTACTGCGAACATCGTCTTTTCAGGCTCCCTCTGGCATGGGATAGTGGCGAACTTGCCGGGATCATGCAACCGGTTACATTTTCAGGCGCGGCCTGAGGGTTAGGCGGGGAGAGTATAGGGATGGACAGGCAGCGAAGGCCGCACAGACCCGGTGTGCTAACTGTGAAAGCGGCGCATCTGTGAACGCCCTTCACGACGATCGGCCCCCTCGCGGCCGTGGCGCACAATCGACACGATTCCTCGTGCTCTATGCTCTGGCTGCCGCCGGCGGCGCGGCTTCCTATGCACCGTTTCTTTCGATCCTGCTGCCACTGCAAGTAAACGCGCAGTGGGGGGCGGAGGGGATTCGCGTGCTGTCCTATTGTGCGTTTATCGGCGCGGTAGCGGCCAGCGTGTCGAATATCGTCGTGGGCTGGCTGAGCGATCTGACCGGTTCGCGCCGCGGATGGATTGTCGGAGGCCTGATTTTGTCGAGTGTGCTGCTGCTTTCGATGCGCTTTGCCGAAAATATGTCCACGTTGCTGGCGATGATCGTCGTGTGGCAGATTGGGTTGAACATGATGCTCAACCCGCTGATGGCGATGGCGGGGGATCATATCCCGGACGAACAGAAGGGGATGTTGGGGGGCATGCTGGCGCTCTCACCCGCCGTTGGCGCGCTGGTCGGAGCGCTGGTGACAATCCCCGGTTTTGCCGATGCGGGACTGCGCGCAACGCTGATTACGGCCATAACCACGCTTCTGATCGTTCCACTGCTTGCCTTTGGCCGACCGGTCGCGATCCCGGCATTGGTTACCCCTGTTGCTGCCGATACGGCATCGGGCACTTTGCCTCCCCTCATCACCGGACACGCCGTGCGCCGGATGTGGCTGTCTCGTTTGCTGATACAGATCGGTGAAGCGACCATGTTCGCCTTCCTGCTTATGTGGTTTATTTCGCTGGACCACACGCTGACCGAGAGCTTCACCGCCCGCCTGTTCACAGTCGTGCTTTTCGCTGCGGTCCCGCTGGCGATGGCAGTCGGCCAGTGGTCGGATCGTGCAGGGAAACCGTTCATGCCGCTGGTTGTTCTTTCGGGCATTGCCGCTTGCGGAATGCTGACCATTGCGCTGTCGACCACATCGACAGGCGGAGCGATCGGATATGTCATTTTCGGACTCTCGGCAGGGGTGTTTCTTGCCCTTCATTCGGGGCAGACGCTCCGCATCCTGCCTCGGCCGCAGACGCGGGGCCGAGACCTCGGCCTCTTCAACCTCACCAACACTGTGCCTTCGCTCATTATGCCCTGGCTGACGCTGGCGCTGGTGCCATTGTTCGGGTTCGGGACGCTGTTCATGATACTGGCCGGTCTGTGCGCCATCGCATGCGTTCTTTTGGCGACGATACGGGGCAAGGCCACAGCATGATCTTCATTCGCAGCATGGGTGGATTTGACACCCATTTCAGTTACAAGTCGGAAATGGCTGGGGCATGGTAACAATCAGAGAGGTGGCGAAAGCCGCCGGAGTATCGGTCGCGACGGCGTCGCGCGCACTTAACGGTCTGTCGATCGTGACCGCCGAAACACGCGCCAGGATCGAAGCCGCCGCCGCAGAACTCAATTATGTTCCGCACAGCGGCGCCCGCAGCCTGACGCGGCGCAAGACCGATGCCATCGGTGTGATCCTGCCCGATCTGTTCGGGGAATTCTTTTCCGAGATGATCCGCGGCATCGATATGGCGGTGCATGGCGCGGGCAAGCATCTGCTGCTCGGCAACATGCATGGCAGCACGGAAGAGACCGTGCTGGCCATCAAATCAATGCGCGGCCGGGTCGATGGATTGCTGGTGATGCCGCCCAATTCGCGGGCGGAATCGCTGGGGGATACAGCCACATGGCAAATCCCCACCGTTCTGCTCAACGCTCAGCCACAAAACGGCGATATCCCGTTCGTGTCGGTCGATAACTATTCCGGGGCGCGGATGGTTACCGAACACCTGATCGAACGGGGCGCGCGCAAGATCGTGCATATTTCCGGCCCTGCCAGCAACCGCGACGCGAGCGAGCGGATGCAGGGATATCGCGACGTACTGCGCGAACGACTGGGCGATACCCATCCGATCATTCTTCCCGGCAACTTCCGCGAAGATGCCGGGCGCAATGCCGCGCAATTGCTGCTCAACCGGGATTTCGCCTTCGAGGCGGTGTTCGCAGCGAACGACATGATGGCGGTCGACCTGATAGCTGAGCTGACCCGCGCGGGGGTGCGCGTCGGGCGCGATGTACTGGTGGCCGGGTTCGACGATATTCCGCTGGCGCGCTACATATCGCCTCAGCTGACCACCGTGCATTCGGATATCACCCGCCTGGGATCGTCCGCAGCAATGATGCTGTTACGTCTGCTGAGCGGAGAGGAACTGGGCACCGATGCGGGAATAACCATTTCCCCCACACTTGCCGTTCGTGCGTCCACCACAGGCGCATCGGTTTAACCCGATGCGAATGCGAAGGCCCCGGATACAACGGCTTGTGCCGAATTATGTAACCGATTACATTGGCCGATCAGGAGAGGAACTGTAATGAACATCGCCATCCCCAAAATCCTGCTCGCCTGCGTCTCAGCAGTCCTGCTGTCGGCATGTGTCACTCCGCAGTCGCGTGCTGCCGAGCCGCTGGCGGTCGGCCAGCATCCACAACCGGCGATCGAGGCGGATGGATATCCGTATCAGTTATTCCTCCCCGCCGGGGCCACACCCGCAGCGGCGAAGGACACCGGCCAGACATTTCCGCTGTTAATCTTCCTGCACGGATCGGGGGAGCGCGGAGACGATATCGCACGGGTCAAAGTCCACGGCCCACCCAAAGTGGCCGATGCCGACCCCAATTTCCCGTTCATCCTCGTCTCGCCTCTGCTGCCTGCGGAACAGGATTGGGATATCGCCAAGCTCGACCATATCGTCGACCATATCGTCGCCTCTCTCCCGGTAGATCGCAGTCGTATTTATCTGACAGGGTTGAGCCGGGGCGGGCACGCCACCTGGCGCTGGGCCGCGGCAGAGCCCAACCGCTTCGCGGCGATCGCTCCGGTCGCGGGACGCGGCGACACGACCACCGCCTGCGCGCTGCGGAACCTGCCTGTCTGGGCATTTCACGGCGACCGCGACGATGTCGTCTCACCAGAAGGCAGCTTTGCCATGTCGCGGGCGATCCGGGCCTGTGGCGGACGCATTTCGCGGCTGACGATCTATCCGGATCTGGGGCATAATGCCTGGGATCCCGCCTATGCCGAGCCAGCCCTCTATCTCTGGCTGCTGTCGCACCGTCTGAACGTATCCGTGAAGTAACTGGCTGCGACTGTGCTCCGCGGTTTGCTTGCACTTGTCCTCGCCACCTTGCTGGCAGCTTGTGTCACCACTCCGCAAGGCGGCATTGCCACGTCCGGCGAAATCCGTGCGATGACTTATAACATCCGTCTGGACCTTGCATCGGACGGGGCAAATGCATGGCCCCATCGTGCGGACATGGTCGCGGCGGTGATCCGGCGCGAGGCCCCCGATATTATCGGAATGCAGGAGGTTCTGCTGCATCAGAAGCGCGACCTCCAAACCGCTCTGCCAGACTACACATTCATCGGTGTGGGCCGCGACGATGGAGTGGAAGCAGGGGAGTTTTCTCCCCTCGGCTGGCGGAAAGAGCGGTTTGAAGCGATCGATGCGGGCGCGTTCTGGCTCTCCCCCACACCGGGGGTGCCCGGCAAGGGGTGGGACGCGGCCTATCCCCGCATCGCGACGTGGGCCGTGTTGCGCGACCGGCGGAGCGGACAGCGGATACGCGTACTCAATACGCATTTCGACCATGTCGGCACCATCGCCCGCGACCGCAGCGCACATATGATCGCGGACTGGGTGGGGCAGGCGGAGTTCGCAGGTAAGCCAACCATTGTGATGGGCGATTTCAACGCCGGGCTATCCAGTGCGCCGATGGCGATCCTGACAGGCGCAAACAGGGTGCGTTTGCGCGATTCCCGCAACGCCAGCGAAAGCGCTCCGTACGGGCCGCCGGGGACATTCACCGGCTTCCATTTCGATGCTGCCGATGCCGAAGCAATCGACCATATCTTGGTATCGCCCGGATTCAGAGTGCTGCGCTATGCAGTGATTACGCAGCATTGGACGGGGCGCTTACCGTCCGATCACTATCCGGTCGTTACCGATCTGAAGATGGGTCGGCAGGGCGACTGACAGGGCACGGGCCCGGCCAGCAGCTCTGCCGACCGGACAGCTACAAAGGGAGCTCAATCCGCCGGTTGGTCCAGCCAGCCGCCCTTGAACCCCAACCGCTCCAGACCGCGACGGATATGCGGATTTTTCCGCATGGTTTTCCAGACCAGGCCGCTGCGATGGTTTTCCATCATCGCCAGGATCGGGCCCTGATCGATGCCCAGATAATCGTTGGCCACCCAGCCCAGCTTCGGATCGGTCTGCCCGGTGGTGGAGCCGGCTTCGACGAAGGTGAAGCTGGGATTGATCGCGTCCTTGAACCCATAGCGGGTGTAGAGGCGATCTCCATACTTGTCCTTCATCGCCATCAGCGCCGGGATCGCGACTTCAGGCGCGAAGGCGACTGAGCCGCCTGCCGCGGTCGGTACGATAGTACCGTCGTCGATCACACGGATCGCGCTGACGCCTCGCGCCGAATAGGTCAGGAAATCGCGCGGCTTGCCGTTTACCGAGTACTCGCCGCGCGAGTATTTCGGGCCGTCCGACGCGGTCCAGCCCCAGATATCGCCGCTGTAATCCTTCCATTCGTTGGGATTATCCGCGCCATATGCCCGCTGGCTCAACGTGGCGAAGCGGCTGTTGCGGAAATAGTCGCTGCCTTTCCCGCGCATAAAGTCGTCCTGAATGCCGCGGAAATCGACCCACACGTGGCTGTATTGGTGGCCGAACATCGGTTCGAACTGGAGGTGTTCGTATCCGTAGAACGTGCCCCAGTCGTCGTTCAGCTTCTTCGCCCAGCCCTGATCCCACGCATCCTTGCCGACCGGGTGGGTGGGGGAACCGAGCGCCAGAACATAGACCAGCATACCTTCGTTGTAGCCGATCCAGTCGGCCCGTTCCCAGCCATCCTCTGGCTTCCACCCCATCGTGATGCCGTGGGAATCGGGCAGGTTGATCGCCTGCGTACCGGTGGTGTTGCGCTGCGCCCAGTCCCATTCGACCCGGCGATAGATCTTTTCCGCCAGATCGCGAATTTCCGCCTCGACCGGATTGTCGCGGTCGTAATAGCTCTGCGCGAACAGCGCGCCGCCCAGAAACAGCGTCGTATCGACCGTGGAAAGCTCGTTGGTCTTGTACCGCGTGCCGTCGTCGTACCGCAGGAAGTGGTAGAAGAAGCCTTTGTAACCTGTCTTGCCCGATGCCTCCGGCCCTTGCGGGGCGTTCCAGTAAAACGCCAGACAGTCGCGGGTGCGCTGCGCGGCCTGATCGCGCGTGACATAGCCACGCTCGGCGCCGATCCCGTAAGCGGTCAGCGCGAACCCGGTGGCCGCAATCGACGAAAAGGTGCGGTTCGGCCACCGATCGGGCGCGAGGCAGCGTTCGGTATCGGTGGTATCCCAGAAATAGCGAAAAGTGCGCTGCGTCAGCTCTTCCGAAAATGCCTCCACCGCCTGTGGCGAGGCCTGCGCCGGTTCAATGGGGGCAGGCGCGGGGGCGGGGGCGGGAATAGTAGCGCACGATGCCAGCAAAGTGGCACAGGCAAGCGTAGCGAAGGCGGCAGGCTTCATGGCGTTGTCACCTTAATCTCTTTCACGACAATAAAAAATCAGGCGCGCGGTCAGAGGGAGCGACCGCGCGCCTGTTCACCAGTCCTAGAATTCAAAACCGACCGAGAACTTGAATGTACGCGGGGGGTTACTTCCCGTGCCGACTCCGTTGATCTGCAGATAACGCGGATCATTCGGATTGGTGAAATAATTGGTGTAGTTGCGATCGTTGAACAGGTTGATGATGTCCATCCGCAAGCGCAACCGCGACTGATCGTTGATGAAGGGGAACGCGATGTATTTCGTGACCGCGACATCCATCTGGCGGAAGCCCCACCGGTCGCCGTTGCCATTCGCTTCGTTCGAAACCACATCGCGCGAGGGGTTTTCCCCACCCGTGTTGATGAAGCTCTTCACATACGGCGGCGAAGCAATCACGAATTTGCCCGACAGCGCCGCGCCGATCGGCAGATCGACCGACCCGGCCAGCACCAGGCGATGCTTGCGTACCCCATTGGAGCGAGTCCACGGATAATCGTCAATCGATGGATAATCGAGCGCGAAGGTTTCGCCGAAGTTCCGGTTCTCTTCAGCCAGCGTATATGTGTACGTCCCGCTGAAGCTCCACGGAGATGCCTGTGTGTAGTTCTTGACCAGCTTGAGATAACCACTGTCGGCATTGGTCGCGAGACCATTGGTGCCGATAATGATCGACCCAAAGCCCGGAGGGGTATAGCCCCAGGGCGTTTCGGGTGTGGCTGGTGCAGGGGGGAAGAAGCTCCCGTCTTCCCGGCGATTGCCGATCAAGTAGGCGAAACCATCCCGGCTGGAGATATGGGTGTACCCGACCTCCGCAGTGAACAACGGAGCCAGCTGGCCGCGCAGGCCCAAGCTGAACTGGTCCGAATACGGCACTTTCAGATCGTTGTTGATGAAGCGCAGTTCGCGCCCGCCACCCGCACCGGCGTTGGCAACGAGTTGTGCGCGGCCTTCTTCGGTCAGATAGATCGGATCGAACGGCACACAAGTCGGGCTGGCGGTGCAAGTGTTGTTCGGATCGCCCGTCAGGAAGTTGAACGTGCGCGTGGTGTAGGAACCGACGCTGATTTCCTGCTGGAGGAAGTCGAACTGGTTACGGTCGTACGACCGGCCATAACCGCCGAACAGTACGAAACGATGTGCATCGTCGATGGCATAGGAGAACCCGATGCGCGGCTGGAACGCCCCCTTGAACGGGTGGCGGTTTTTGCCGTTCGAGATAAAGTCGTTGATGTTGTAATCGGCGCCGACAAGATTCGGATAATTCTCAGGCGACACCGCCGCCACCGCGTCTGCCGGGGTTACGAAGTCGAGATAGGCGGGCGTCTCTTCGTAATCCCACCGTACACCGAGATTGAGCGTCAGCCGGTCGGTAACGTCCCAGTCATCCTGAATATACAAACCCAACTGGAAATTCTTCGATTCGACAACCGGGCTGCCGTTGCCCGTGTCATAGCCGAACTGGACGCGGTACGGGATCGTATCGTTGAAGGAGCCGCCATTCGGATTGTACGCTGTGTTGTAGGTGTACACCGGGTTGAAGTTGCCGAGCTGTTGCGAACGCAGCGTCACCCACTTGGCCTTCACCCCCATTTTAATGGTGTGGTTTTCCAGCCCGACCCAGGTGAAGTCGTTCTGAATTCCGAAGCCCTTCTGCCCCTTGTCCTGATAATTGGAACCGCCACCCACGCGCAATATGTTGTCCGCACGATAGACAGTTGGCGACGATGGGTTTTCAAGGTTCGGGCCAGCATAATTGAACTGGTAGCCATTGCCGAAAACGAGCGGCGTCGGCGCCCATTTCACATCTTCATATGTCAGTTTCAGATCGTTGATGAAACTGTCCGCTGTATGCTCCCACCGCAGCAGGCCGCGCTTCTCCTGCACATCCTGCGAACTGATGGTAGAACGCGCATTGCTTCCGCTGCTCAGGAATTCGCCGCTTTCCTTGCGGTATTTGCCCGACACTTCGATCAGGTCGCGCGAAGTCGGTGATACGTCGATCTTACCGAAATAGAGATCTTCGTCGAAAGTCGCGTTGGTTGGCCCGAATTCGCTCTGATATTCTGTCGGGAAGTACGACACATCGAAGTCGCCGCCCGGACGAATGTCACGCGGCAGTTCGCGACGCTTCCCTTCGTAGGTGAAGAAGAAGTGCGCGACATCCTTCACGATCGGGCCACCAATAGCACCACCGAACTGATAATCTGTCGACGGGGCCTTTGCGCCAGACTTCAGTTCAGTCGGGGTCGAATCACGCAGGCTTTCATCGGTGTAATCGATGAAAGCTTCGCCGTGGAATTCGTTGGTGCCCGACTTGGTCGCTGCAGTGATCGCCACCGAGCTGACCTGATCGAACTCCGCCTTATAGTTGGAGCTGATGACCCGGTATTCGCCAATTGCGAGCTGTGGGAACGGGTTGCCTTCGGACGAATCCTGACCGGTAATGCCGTTCTTGAGGACATAGTCCTTCTGCCCGACGCCATCGATAAACACATTCACCGTGCGGCTGTTCTGGGCGCCGCCCTGAATGCGCGACTGGCCATTGGGGTTGGCCACTTCCACACCAGGGGCAAGGTCTGCAAAAGCCAGGAAGTTGCGGTTATTCTGCGGCAATTGTTCGATTTCACGCGGGGTGATGTTTGCGCCCACCGCGCCGCCTTCCAGCGTGCGGATGCGCGAACCGGTCACGATGATCGCGTTGTCATCCTGCCCCTCGGCCACAGGCTGCGTTTCGGCTGTGGCCAGATCGTCCAGATCGAGGACAGCGTCCTGCGCCACCGACAGCACAAAATTATCCGTCCGGCGCACACCATTCTCGGTGGTGAATTCGAGATAGTAAGTTCCTGCAGGCAGCGAGGCGAAGTTATAATTGCCCGCTCCATCCACTGTCACGGTGCGGCGGAAACCGGTGTTGGTTTCGATGACCGTGACTTGCGTTGCGCCCGTCACGTGGCCGCGCAGCGAAGCATTCACCTGTTGTGCGTGGGCCGGAACTGCCAGACCGACAGCCATAGCGCCCCCGGCAGCGCCAAGCGCAAGCGCGGTGGCAAGCTTACGGACGGTGAACGAACGCGCGTTTAGGTGGAACACCTTCATCAAACTCCTCCCCTGATGGCCCGGCGCATTGCCGCGACCGCTAATGAACGCCGGCTTCTTCCCCGGCTGTTCGAATCGAAATTGCCTGCCCGAATCAAATTTGGCATGTGGCTTGTAACCGGTTTCATATTGTCTGTATAGCCATGCCCGACAAGAGCGAATCCGAACATCCGGGAAATCGATGGCCGCCGCTTTTCCGCCGGGGCCGATATGGGAGGGACGAATGAGCCGTTTCGGCAAGACATTGATGGCAAGCGCAATTTCACTGGCAATGGCGAGCTGTGCCAGTGCGCGGGCCGATACGCCGCAACCGATAAATGCCAGTGGAAACGCGCCTGCCGTCGCTGCGGATACCGCTGTTCCGATCGAGAAGGCCACACCTGCCTGGGCGCACAACGATCCGAAGATGAATGCGTTCATCGACAACCTGATCGCGCAGATGACGCTGCAGGAAAAAATCGGCCAGCTCACGCTGCTCACCAGCGACTGGGAATCGACCGGGCCGACGATGCGCGACAGTTACAAGCAGGATATCGCCGCCGGTCGGGTCGGCGCGATCTTCAATGCCTACACCGCCAAATACACCCGCGAGCTGCAACAGGCAGCTGTCGAAGGGACCCGTCTGAAAATCCCTCTGCTGTTCGGGTATGACGTGATCCACGGGCACCGCACCATTTTCCCGATCTCGCTGGGCGAAGCGGCCAGCTGGGATATGGCGGCAGTGGAAAAATCGGCGCGCGTGTCCGCCGAGGAAGCTTCGGCAGAGGGCATTCACTGGACCTTCTCGCCAATGGTCGATGTCTCGCGCGATCCGCGCTGGGGCCGCATTTCGGAAGGGGCGGGCGAAGACGTCTATCTCGGCAGCAAAGTCGCCGTGGCGCGTGTGCACGGTTATCAGGGCACCGATCTTGCCGCGACCGATACAGTGCTGGCCACGACCAAGCATTACGCCGCCTATGGCGCGGCGCAGGCGGGGCGTGATTACAACACCGTCGACATTTCAGAGCGCACGCTGCGCGATGTCTACCTCCCACCGTTCAAGGCAACGGTGGATGCCGGTGTCGCGACGATCATGACATCGTTCAACGAATACGATGGCATCCCGGCCAGCGGCAGCAAATATCTGCTGACCGATGTTCTGCGCGACCAATGGGGCTTCGACGGGTTCGTGGTGACCGACTACACCTCGATCAACGAGATGGTTCCGCACGGTTATTCCAAGGATCTCGCACAAGCTGGCGAACAAGCGATCAACGCCGGGGTCGATATGGACATGCAAGGTGCCGTGTTCATGGAAAATCTTGAGAAATCGGTGAAAGAAGGCCGCGTCAGCCAGGCAACCGTCGACCGCGCTGTGCGCCGGGTGCTGGAAATGAAATACCGCCTCGGCCTGTTCGACGATCCCTATCGCTATTCCAACGAAGCGCGCGAGAAGGCGACGCTCTATAAGCCGGAATTTCTGGAGGCTGCGCGCGATGTGGCGCGCAAGTCGATGGTTCTGCTGAAGAATGAAAACAACGCGCTGCCGCTGACGGCGTCCGCCAAATCGATCGCGCTGATCGGCCCCCTGGGCGACAGCAAGACCGATATGATCGGCAGCTGGTCCGCCGCGGGTGACCGCCAGACCCGGCCGATTACAGTGCTTCAGGGCCTTAAGGAACGCGCACCCAAAGGAACCACAGTGGCATATGCCAAAGGTGCCAGCTACGAGTTCGCGGACGCAGGCAAGACCGATGGCTTTGCCGAAGCACTGGCACTGGCCAGCAAGTCGGACGTGATTATCGCCGCAATGGGCGAGAAATGGGATATGACCGGGGAAGCGGCCAGTCGCACCTCGCTCGATCTGCCGGGCAATCAACAGGCCCTGCTCGAACAGCTTGTGGCCACCGGGAAACCGGTGATCCTGCTGCTGATGAGCGGCCGCCCCAATACGGTCGGCTGGGCGGATCAGCACGTCGCCGCCATTCTTGAGGCGTGGTATCCCGGCACAATGGCGGGCAAGGCAGTCGCGGATGTTCTGTTCGGCGATTACAACCCCTCGGGCAAACTGCCGATGACTTTCCCGCGCACGGTCGGGCAGGTTCCGCTCTACTACGATCAGAAGAACACCGGTCGCCCGATCGAACTGGGTGAGCCGGGGGCAAAATATGTGTCCCGTTATCTGAACACGCCCAACACGCCGCTGTATCGTTTCGGTTACGGGTTGAGCTACACCAGCTTCTCCTATTCACCGGTAACTCTGTCGGCCCCGTCGATGGCTGCCAACGGCGCCATCACGGCCAGCGCAACAATCACTAACACCGGCAAGCGCGCGGGCGAGGAAGTTGTGCAGCTCTATGTTCGCGACCTCGTCGGTTCGGTCACCCGTCCGGTGCAGGAATTGAAGGGCTTCGAGAAAATCATGCTCAAGCCGGGCGAAAGCCGCAACGTCAGCTTCACCCTCCGCCCCGCCGATCTGGCATTCACCCGCGCCGATATGTCGCATGGGTGGGAACCGGGCGAATTCCAGCTCTGGATCGCCCCTTCCTCCGGCGCAAAGGCGAGCACACCGGTCACTTTCACTGTAACCGAGTAAAAATGTGGCGAGTGGGCAAGGTGCTCTGGCCGGGAATAATGCCCGGTAACGCATCTGCCCACTCAGAACATCGGCCCCACATCCACGGCCATTACTTCACGCTAATGGATCCTGAGCCTAACCGTTGCCGCCAATCCGGCGCAGCCTGATCGCCTGATAGGGTCGCTGCGGCAAGGCGATCGCGCCGGTCGATGGCGCGTGAAGTTCGTACTCATTCCCGCGCGACAGTTCGATAACGCCGTCGACTTCGGTGACGGTCATGTTCCAGGTGTCGAGAATATCCGCCTTGTATGAACCGGCGGCGCTGTCTTCGCGCGCGGGCAGGGCGACGGTCCATTCCGCCGGGCGCGTGTCACCGAAATAGACAAGGTAATATTCGCCTTCCTTGCCGGCGACATGATAATTCCACCACGGCTGGATCGGATCGATACCGGGGGCAGGCCCTTCTTCCATGATGCGTTTCAGAAACGCGAGGCGCGGCGCGCTCTCCCCTTGCAGGGTGCCGCCTTGCCCCAGCCACGAATGATCGGGGTTGCCACTGGCGGCGTATGTTTCGCTGTGGCCGACATACGTGCCGCCGATCAGGCCGTGCCAGAACCGTTCGACCATTTTTTCAGCCGACAGATTGCCCCACCGCTTGTCGATATCGCCTTCGTAAACCACTTCGTCGAAGATCACCGGTTTCAGCGCGAACGCACGGTGGAGTTCGGCGCGGATGCTATCGTCCACTGCCGCGCCATTCTGGATGCTGGCATGAGTGATCCACGGCTTGCGATGGTCGTAATACCGGCGGATATTGTGGATCGATCGCAAACGGTCGTGCGGATCGGCATCGACAAGTGTGCGGAACAGATGGTCCCAATCCTCTTCCGATTTCGATTCGATCAGATCGAACTCGTTCGCCATCGACCACCAGACATTGCGAAATGCCCCGAAACGCGCGGCGACATAGCGGACATAGGCTTCGTCATCGCTGCGCGACATGTCGGAATATCCGCGCACGGGATCGTAAGGCTGGTAAAGAATGACATCGGCCTGAATGCCCAGATCGCCCAGCCGCCGGATCTTGTCTTCGAACCGCCGGAAATAGGCCGGATCGAAACGGGTCGCATCCCAGTCTTTTGGCCCTGCCCCCGTCCGCACGAACGGATCGGTGGCCACCGATGCGACATTGGGGAAAACCAGCATCCGCATCTTGTTGAACGGCGCCCCGGCCAGCGTGGCCAGCGTTTGCCGACATTTTTCGGCCGATTGCAGCGCCCATGAATAGCTGGTCGTGCCGATCTGGCGGAAAGGGGTGCCATCGGCATGGACGAAGTGAAACCCGTCGTCGCTGACCACCACCGGGCCGTGATTGCCCGACTGCGGCGCAGTGGCGATGCACTCGCCAGTCAGCCCGGACAGAGACGGTGCGTTGCTGCGGCTGTTCCATCGCCACACGCCCGTTTCAGGCGGGCTGAAACGCACGCGATACACGCCGTCCCCATCATAGAAGCCCGGCACTTCGATTGTCCGGCCGGCGCCTTCGAAAACAATCGACAGCTGCGTATCGCGGAAGGGATTGCCCCCCGCCGGACCGTTCAGGGCAACTTCGTAAAAGCCCCACTGTTCGATTTCGCCCTGCCCGCGCACTTTCGCAAGCGCAGGCTGGACAAAGCCCACCGCCCCCAGCGCCACGGCATTGGTGAAAACCGCTCTGCGACTGATGTTCACGATAATGCCTCTCCTCTTCCGCGATGCATGGGGTTCAGCCCGACCGCTGAAGTCCCCCTTGCAGCAAGCCCTGATTCGCGAGGTCTTCCCACAGCGCGTCGGGGATCGTGATGGCCATCAGATCGATCGCCGCATCGACCTGCCTGACCGACGCCATGCCCGGCACCACGGTTGACACCTGCGGATGCACCAGCGGAAATTGCACCGCCGCCGCGATCAGCGGGACACCGTGCGCTTCGCAGATATCCTCTATCCGGCCCACCCGTTCCACAATCGCCGGGGGTGCCGGTTCATAGTTGAAATTGGGCGGCGTTCCCCCGCCGCGAACCCCCTTGGCCAGAATGCCCGAGTTATACGGCCCGGCCACGACCAGCTTCACCCCTTTTCGGGCGCATAGCGGCAGCAGGCTGTCTGACGCCTCCTGTTCCAGCAAGGTGTAACGCCCGGCCAGCATGATAATATCGATCTCGCCCGCGTGGATCATCTCTTCGCAGACGGCGATTTCGTTCACACCGATGCCGATCTGCGAAACATCCCCGGCGTCGCGCAATTCGCGCATCGCCCGATAACCGCCTTCCATGAATTCAGCGAACAGGCGCGGGTGATCGGCCCCGTGGGCAAACGCCCCGATATCATGAGCATAGAGGATATCGATCCGCGCGCGCTTCAGCCGCGTCAGGCTTTCCTCATACGATCGCATAACCGCGTCGTAGCTATAGTCGAAAACGCTTTCGAACGGCTCCGGCGACACGAACGCCTGTCGCAAGGAAGACAGATCGGCATCGGGCCGTGGATCGAGCCGCCGCCCAACCTTCGTGGACAGAATAGCGGTTCCTTCAGGATCCAGTTCCGCCAGCGCAGCGCCCAGCCGCTTTTCACTCAGCCCGAACCCATAATGCGGCGCGGTATCGTAATAGCGAATACCCGCCTGCCATGCGCGGTGAACCACCGCGCGCGCATCCTCATCCGTCATCGGCCGGAAAAGGTTGCCGATCGATGCGGCGCCAAATCCCAGATCCTGCGGGCCCATCACGCCAGCCTTTCCATATGTTCGACGGTAATGTTGCGGCTGTCCTTACGCGACACCGCCTCTTTCCCTGCGGCGGACGAAAGAACATTCCTGATGATCGCGCCTTCGACATGGCGCAAGGCAACCGCCGGGCGCGCATCGTTGCTTTCGGTCGTAAAGCGACAGTCCTGCACGATCAGTCGCCGCGCATGGCGCGCCCAGACACCTTGCGCGGGCAATGTCTTGAGGTAGCTGACCTCAAGGCTCGTCTCGCGCCGGTATTCGGGTTCCCGCGCGGCATCTTCGGGTGTGCCTCCCCCTCGCGCGCTCATCGTGATCCCGGCGAAAGTCACGTCTTCGACCGGCGAATCCGCGATGCCTTCGACTCCGCACGGATAGCGCGCATCCGCGCCCGATATCTGGCAATCTTCGAACCGGACCCGACGGATGCCCTGTATCGGGGAACCTTTGGGCGCACGCATACGCGCGCCGTGATGCACGAAAAGCGGGTGATTGACAGGATCGCGGATCGTGACACCGGACACAGTCACATCTTCCATGATGCCGCCATCGACGATCCCCACCAGAATTCCCCGCGAATTGGTACAGATGCAATCGCTGATCTGTATATTGCGGAAGCCGCCGGTCGTTTCCGTGCCGAGCTTGATCCGCCCGAGAACGCCTATCCCGTCGGGCGAGCCATAGCCGGATTTGCGATACGTCCCGTCGAGCAGCGATCCCATCTGATATCCGCTGGTCTTGCAGCCGCGAATCTGGATATCCTCGCAGATAACGGCGCGACCCAGTGCATAGCTGCTTTTCAGCACGATGGCGTCGTCTTTCGGGGCGTTGACCGTGCAATTGGTGACGCGCACATCGCGGCAGCAGTCGATATCGATCCCGTCGCGGTCGGTATCCACCACGACGCCGTCGATCGCCATATTCGTGCAACCGTGGGCGATGATCCCGAAATGGCCGCCCTGCAGGATCGTGAAATCCTGCAATTGCACCCCGGTGCAGTTCATCAGGCCGATAGTCTTGTTGGCCCGCCCGACCTGATCCGCCTCATGCTTGTTACGCAGCATCAGTTCCCTGGGGCTGATGCCCAGCGCCTTTGCCGATTGCCAGCTATCGCGTTTCCACCAGTGGTCGCCGGGGCCGGCACGGTCCAGCCCCGCGCCATAGATCAGACCGCGCCCGACGATGGCGATATTGGTCGCGCCATCGGCATAGATCAGGCTGTTGTGCACATGGGTGATGCCGAAATCCTGAAACTGCTGCTCCAGATAGTTTTCCGGCGGGTCGTAGTTCTGGCCATATGCGCTGGGGTCCGCCGCCTCAATCACTGCCCCTTCGGACAGCGCGAGCGTGACATTGTCGAGCAAGCGGATCGAGAAACTGAGATATCGCCCCGGCGGAACGCTGACTACGCCGCCGCCCCTCTTCGCCGCCGCCGCGATGGCGGCATTGATCGCGCCGCTGTCGATAACATAGCCATTACCACGCGCGCCGTGATTGCGAATATCCTCTACCACGCCGGTGGCCATCGCCCGGGCCGTTGCCGCGGGGCAGGCCGCGAGAGCCGCCATCAGGCCGATTGCAGATCGTCTATCGAGCGATAAGTCTGCGCTTGCGCCTTCTTTAAACATAAGACATCATATGAATTCGCATCTGGCATGTCTATGCTGAAGTTTAGCGAAGATACCGTACCACACCACTTGGGAGAGAACTGCATGTCGCGTCTTGAAGGCAAGGTTGCCCTGATCACAGCTGCCGGACAGGGCATCGGCCGCGCCACCGCCGAAGCTTTCGTGCGCGAGGGCGCGCGCGTCATCGCAACCGATGTCCGCGCCGACGCGCTCGACGGACTGGAAGGGGCCGAATGCCGCCAGCTCGACGTCACCAACCCGGACGCCGTGAAGGCAATCGCAGCCGACCTCCCCGACATCAACGTGCTCTACAATTGCGCCGGCTACGTCCACGCCGGCACGATCCTCGACTGCGAGGAAGACGCGTGGGACTTCTCATACAACCTCAATGTCACCGCCCAATACCGCATGATCCGCGCGGTTCTGCCTAACATGCTCGCGCTTGGCGGCGGGTCGATCATCAACATGTCGTCCGTCTGCTCCAGCATCAAGGCGGTGAACAATCGCTTTGCCTATGGGGCCACGAAAGCGGCGGTGATCGGGCTGACCAAGTCGGTCGCGATCGATTATGTGACCAAAGGCATTCGCTGCAATGCGATCTGCCCCGGAACGGTCGAAACACCGTCGCTGATCCAGCGCCTTCACGACACCGGCGATTTTGAGAAGGCCTATGCCGAATTCACTGCCCGACAGGCGATGGGCCGCTTTGGCCGGGTCGGGGAACTGGCTGCACTGGCGGTCTATCTCGCGTCGGATGAAAGCGCATTTACCACCGGCACGGTGAATGTCATCGACGGCGGCTGGGTCAACTGACCTGCGCCGCAATATAATAACAAGGAGAGAACCCCATGATCGGCAAGGCCGTTCGAACCATCCCATTCGCGGCGGGGCTGTTGTGTGCCACCTCTGCAATGGCACAAGTGACGATCCACCTTTCGCCCAAAGGTAATGACAGCAATCCCGGAACGGAAGCGAAGCCTGTAAAGTCGCTTGAGAAGGCGCAGGAACTGGTTCGTGCCAAAAATGCTTCCAACGATGTGACTGTGATCCTAGCGGATGGCACTTACCGGCTGACGAAGCCGCTGATCTTCCGCCAGGCGGATGGCGGACAGAAAGGTTACTCCGTCGAGTGGCGCGCGGCAGATGGCGCGCATCCGACGATCACGTCCGGCATAACCGTCACCGGATTTCGCCCATATGACAAGGAACGCCACATTTATGTCGCGGATACACCCAAGGGGCTGGATACGCGGCAAATCTGGATCAACGGCACACGCGGCGAAAGCCCGTTTGTCGAGATCCCGCTGGAAGACCTGAAATTCAGCGCGACCGGTTTCGAAGTAACCAATCCGGAATATTCCTGGCTTGCCGACATCGCCCACCCCGACCGGGTAGAGGCGGAGGCGACCGGCATCTTTACCGACCGGTACTCCCCGGTGGAATCGATCGATGGCACGCGCTTCACTATGTCGCAGCCGGCGTGGGACAACAACACATGGGGCTATGACACGGCCAGCCAGCCCCTGTTTCCCGAAGAGTCGCGGTTCTTCCTTCGCGGGGCGTTGGAATTCATCGGCAAAGTGGGCCAATGGCACTCGCGCTGGCACCAGTGGGTAATCCATCCCGACGAAGGCAAGCTGTATTTACGTACCGGCCAGGACGAAAACATCTCCGATCTCGATGTCGTCGTCCCCACGCTGGAAGTGCTTGTATCGATCAGCGGCACCCCCGATGCTCCGATTGAGAAGCTGTCCTTCCGCGGGCTGCGGTTCTCGCACACGTCGTGGCTCGGCCCGTCGCGCGACACCGGATACGCCAACCAGCAAAGCGGTGCCTACCTGAGCGATATCTCGCCGCTTCATCCCGACGATGCCTGGAAGAACTGCGGCTGGGGCTGTGTCGAATTCGAATCGATGCGCCTGAAATGGCACCAAATTCCGGGTGCGGTTCAGGTGTCGGCTGCACGCGACATCACGTTCGAAGGCAACACTTTCAGCCAGCTTGGACAAGTGGCGCTGGGCATCGGCAATGAGCCGCTGGCCCACGAAACCGGGGTCGGGCTTGCAACATCGAATATTCGCGTTGCGCGCAATCGCTTTGCCGTGCTGGCAGGCGGCGCGATTATGGCCGGAGGGGTGCGAACCGATGCCCACCACCCGTCTGACCCTGCGCTGATCAATCGCGACCTGCGGATCGAAGACAATGTGATCCATCTGGTCAGCCAGGATTACAAAGACAATGCCGCGATTCTCTCCACCTATTTCGACGGGGCGACAATCGCGCACAACGACATCAGCGGAGCGCCTTATGACGCGATCGCTACCGGCTGGGGCTGGGGTTATAACGATGCAGGCGGCAACCCCAATTACGATAAGAACCAGAAGGGCTATGTCCATAACCCGCGCTTTCAAACATCCACCACACTGCGTAACACCGTGGTCGAAGGCAATCGCATCCATGGCGTGAAACAATGGTATATGGATGGCGGTGCGATCTACAATCTGTCGGCCAATCCGAACGCGATTATCCGCCGCAATCACATTTTCGACATCAACGGCAAGATCGCGATCTACCTGGATGAAGGCAGCAAGCACTTCACGGTCACGGAGAATGTGGTCGACACCGACGGCGTGTGGCTGAACATCAATACCGCCGGGAAGATGTACGATCAGGGCATCTCCACCGACAATCGTGCGCTGGGCAACTGGCGCAATTCGCTGAAAACCGGCGGGCGCTGGCTGCCAGACGTCGGCAATGATGCGCGGGGCAACCATCTGGTGCCGGACTCGGACTGGCCCGCTGAAGCCTTGAAGGTGATTGAGGAAGCCGGCCCTCGAAACTGACCGGCCTGCACATACAAAAAGGGGCGCGTCCTTATCGGGCGCGCCCCTTTTTATTGATAGCCGTTCGTATGGAAGGCGGCTCAGGGTCGCAGATCGTACCGCCAACCAACCTTGTCGGTCAGCAGCCTGCCATCCGGGGTGCGCGCGCGTGCCTCCACCAGATTGGCGCCATCTGCCAGTTCGACGGTCCATTTGGCCATGCGATCTTCCACATTCACGGAAGTCCATTCGCCACCGTTCAGGCGCACTTCGATCGCTGGCAGGTTGGAAAAAGCCATCGCTTTAACCTGCCGGGTACGCTTCTGCGTGTCACGACTGCTGGCGATGTGCAGCATCGGTTTTTCGGCCCAGTTGGCCTGATACCAGTAATAGGCATCTTTGGGCGTGCGATCCTCTGTAATCAGACCCTTGTCGTTGATGGCAGGCCGATCCCCTTCGTTCCGCTTGAACGATGGAAAATCGATCGCGACCCAGACGAAGGTGGACCATAAGAACGGCCGCTTCTTCATCTCCAGCCAGTGCTTGATGTGGAAATCGGTCTGGTATTGTTCGGGATGCCAGTAACCATTCGATTCCGGGCGCTTCACAACCGGATCTTCCTGATGGCGGATCGAGCCGCCCGCACCGTACTCGCTCACACCGATCGGCCGGTTTGGCATCTTGGTATGGAGTTCGTCCGCCCAGGGGCCAATGTCTTCCGACTTGGTCCAGTACCAGCCGAAATACCGGTTGTAAGACACCGTATCGCTGTGCTGCGCGATGGGATCGTCATCGTCCAGACAGCAATGGGCATATGTAGTAGGGCGATATGGGTCCAGCGTATGCGCAGTCTTGTTCAGATCGGCCAGAAGACGGTTCGACGCGGCATCCGACACGCGGATTTCGTTCCCGATACCCCACAGCGCCACAGACGGATTGTTGGTGTGCTGCGCGATCAGTTCTTTCATTTGCTGGACGAGGTTTTCACGAAAGGCATCAGACTGGTCGTGATCGTCGATCAGTGGCACTTCGGTCAGAATCAGCATGCCCAGTTCGTCCGCCCGATCATACACGCGTGGGGGATGCTGCATATGCGCCAGACGGATACCGGTTGCGCCCATTTCATCGATCAGGCGCATATCCTCGTCGATCTCGCCATCGGTCACGATAGGCCCCCGGCCGAAACGCGTCGGCATCTGCATATTCACGCCATAAAGAGGATAGCGCTCGCCGTTGAGCAGAAAGGTGCCATCCGTTTTGACAGCAACCGTCCTGATGCCAAGCGGCACAGACTGGCTGTCGATAGCCGCATCCCCTTCGATGATCCGGCTGCGTATCCGGTAGAGATAAGGGTCTGCCCGGCCCCGCCATAGCTTCGGATTCGCTACGGTAAAGGAAGCGGGCATCGCGCGCTTCTCACCCGCGGCAAGCTGCACACCATCACGCTGAGTGGCCACCGCCACGCCAGCGGCATCGACGATCTGCGTTTCAAGCTCGAACCGGGTCGGCTGGGAACGCGAATTCACCAGTTCCACGGTCGTGCCGATTCTTGCGGAGCCTTTACCGATCGACTCGGTCCACCCGCGGATCGCCGGGCCGGCATGGTTCATCCGGTCGAAATGCAGGTCGGGCACTTCAATCAGCCGAACCTCGCGATAGAGACCTCCGAACACATTGAAGTCACCGTTGAGAGGGGAAATCTCAGGATTTTTGGAATTATCGACACGCACGGCAAGAATGTTCCGCCCTGCCTTCAGGTATTCCGTGACGTCAAAGCGGAATGCAGCATATCCTCCGCGGTGCATCCCGACCTTGCGCCCGTTCAGCCAGACATCGGCCTTTAACGTCGCCCCTCCAAAATGGAGGATCTGGCGTTTGCCAACTGTGGATGCATGATCGAACATCAGGCGATACCACGCAGGCCCGCGATAGTATTTTCCTTCGGGCTCCCCACGTGCCTTTGCCCCGCCAATCCCGGAATCCACGGCATTGTAGGTATGCGGGACAGTAACGCTGGCCCAGCCGTCGTCATCATAAGTCTGGGCAGATGCGCCCGCAGGGTCGCCTTTGATGAATTGCCACCCGTCGTGAAGGGGCACTCCTTCCGCGGCACTCACTGGCTGAGCAAGCGCGATGGTTGCGAGAATGGCCAGAGCAATCCTGCCAACGAGATTGGTAATCAGGTGCGTCATGTCGCACTCTCCAGAACGGATACGTCACGGACGGCCACATTCCGGCAATCCTTGGCAATACGGACAGCACGCTTTGCGTCTTTGGTCGAAACAAGATCGTCGATCACAGCGCCCTGCACGTTCTCGAACGCAATTGTCGGACGCGCATCCGCGCTCTCCACTTCAACCCGCATATCGGTGACACCCAGATTACGCACGTGTCGCGCATAAAGGCCGTGAGCTGGCAAAATACCCATAAAGCTGGGCTCCAGACTCGAAGTGCGGCGCTCAGGCACCGCGCGCGCCGCATCGGCCGCACTGCCGCCACCGGCAGCTGTAATATGCACCCCGCTCAGGCTCACATCTTCGATGATGCCATCCTCGATCCCGACCACGCCGCAGGGATATTCCATTCGCGCGCCCGACACCTGAATATCGGAAAAGCGCACCCGCCTGACCCGCGCGACGCCTGCGCCACGTGGTGCGCGATTGCGCGCCGAGAGCCGCAGGAACAGCGGATGGTTCACAGGATTTCGCAAGCTGACATCGCGCACAGTCACGTCTTCCAGCACACCGCCATCGATCGCGCCCATTTGGATACCGCGCGAATTCTCGCACATGCAGTCGGCAATCAGAATGTTGCGGAAACCGGCAACCGAATCCGTACCCAGCTTGATGCGCCCCAGCACACCGACATTGTCCGGCGCCATGTAAGGCGATTTCTGATAGGTGCCATCGAGCACGGTGCCGAGCAGATAGCCGCTGGTTTTGCAGCCGATGATCTGAATATCTTCGCAGAACCGCGCCTCTTGCAGCGCATAACTGCTTTTCAGCACGATAGCGTCGTCTTTCGGGGCGTTGACGGTGCAATTCACCACTTTTGCATCGCGACAGCAATCGAGATCGATGCCGTCGCGATCGGTATCGACAGTCAGCCCCTCGATCCGCACATTGGTGCAGCCAAGCACGTAACAGGCAAAATGCCCACCCTGCAGGATGCTGAAATCTTCGAGCACGACATTGCGGCACCGCGTCAGCCCGATAGCCTTGTTACCACGCCCTTCGTACTTCATTTCCAGCGGGATAGCGCGGCGCGCTTCGTCGGCTGTCATTCCCAGCTCTGACGGAGACTTCCAGCCCTTGATCCCATGCCAGCGCGGCGGTGGTCCTTCGCGATCCAGCCCGCGACCAAAGATCATGCCGTACCCGACGATAGCGATATCGGTCACTCCGTCGCCGTAGATCAGGCTGTTGTGAAAGTGAGCAAGGCCGTAATCGACCAGTTGTTCCTCGAACACGCCTTCGGGCAGATCGTATTGCCCTGCGTGTTTGTCGGGATCGGCGGCAACGATCACCGATCCCGGCATAAGCACCAGCGTGATGTGGCTCTTCAAACGGATGGAAAAGCACAGATACTCGCCCGGCGGCACGACGATAGTACCGCCACCCTTGGCGCTGGCCGCTTCTATCGCGCGATTGATAGCGTTGGAATCGATCGCTTTCCCATCGCCAACCGCGCCATAGTCCCGGATATCGTGAAAGCCGGACAGGCTGCCAGCCGCCCGGATCGGGACCGAGCTCGCAGCAAATGCGGCCCCCAGCCCATAAAGCGCGGTACGACGGCTGAATTCGGCAAATCCTTCAGGCAACAGATATTCTCCCAGTCCATTTTCATCGTATGATGTATTATGTTTGGCTGGAAAACAAGCCCGCTTTCGGATCAGCCGATGATACAGCGCCCCTTGTCCAGATAGACGACAAGATCGGCGTGCGATGGCATGGTTTTAAGGATCGAACGGGTAATCCGCTCGTAATGACTGATGAAGCGGGCGATTTCCGCATCGCTCATAATCAGCGCCGAATCGCGCCCTTCTTCCACCATGCGCCGGGCCAGCGTGCGTTCCTGCTCGACCCGCCACTGATGCACAACTTCAAAGCCCGGCGCTGCCAGAAGGATCAGGCGGTCGATACGACGGAACAAAGCCTGATATTGCCCTGCGAGGAAATCGTTCACTGCCGTTCGCCAGTGACCTGCAGGATCTTCATCCGCTTCCAGTGCATTCACAGGGGTAGCCAAGTCGTCTCGCGCGACTTCTGTCGCGCCAACGCACCACCCTTCGAACAACAGCACGTCAACCCGGCCATCGACAACCGGCCACAGGTGACGGGGAACCGGTTCGTCGCTAGCCTTGTCGAACCGCGGCAAGGCAACCGTTTCGCCGGCCCGGATGGCATCGATCACCGCCATGCCAAGCGCCACATCATGGGTTCCTGGAACACCGCGAGTGACGAAAAGCGGGTGGATATTGCGCGCCAGCTCCCGCCGCGCCTCCGTGCCAAGATAGAGATCGTCTAGCGAAAGCGTGGCGACCTTCAGTCCATCGCGCGCAAGGCGTTCCGCCAATTGGCCTGCGAGAGTCGACTTTCCGCTGCCCTGAGCGCCGCAGATGCCCACGACGATTGGCCGATCACCGTCCGACAGCCAACCCTCTATCGCCGGAGCGACGATATCAGGCAACGCGGTCAAGCGGTTCCTGCCCGGCAAAAAAGCGGTCGAGATTGTCGGTAACCTTCATGCCCATCGCCTCGCGTGTTTCCAGTGTGGCCGAACCCAGATGGGGCAGCAGCACCACATTGGGCAAATTCACCAGACCCGGATGCACTTTGGGCTCGCTTTCGAAAACGTCGAGGCCTGCCGCCGCAATCGTGCCGTCGCGCAACGCATCGGCCAACGCCGCTTCGTCAACCAAAGTGCCTCTGCCGGTATTCAGCAGAACCGCGTTCGGCTTCATGCATTTCAGCATTGCCGCATCGATCATGTGGAGGGTTTCCGCACCGCCCGGCGCATGCAGGGACACAACATCCGAAATGGCCAGAAGGTCGGCCAGCGACGCGTGATAGCTGCCTTCGGGCATGTCCGGCTTCGGAGTGCGACTATAATAGGCGATGGTCATGCCGAATGCCTTCGCGCGGTCGGCCACTGCCCGTGCGATCCGGCCGAACCCGACCAGCCCCAGAACTTTGCCCGACAGCGAAGAGCCCAACAGATGCGTGGGCCGCCAGCCGGTCCACTCCCCGGCCCGCAATTCACGCTCCCCTTCGCCCGCACGACGTGTCGCCATGAGCAGCAGAGTCATCGCGATATCGGCGGTGGCATCGGTCAGCACGTCGGGCGTGTTGGTGACTATAATGCCAGCGCGCCGCGCCGCATCCAGATCGACATGTTCGATACCGGCACCGAAGTTGCCGATAATCCGGGCACGCACACCGGCGCCTTCGATTGCGGAGGCCCCCAGTCGATCGGTCACTGTCGGGCACACGGCATCGTATTCCCGCATGGCCGCGGCCAGTGCATCCGGCCCGAGCGGCACGTCATTTTCGTTCAATGTCACGTCATAGCTTTGCGCCAACCGCTGTTCGACCGATTCGGGCCAGCGTCGGGACAACAGGATCCGGGGCTTGTTCATGAATCCTCCTATCGCCGCCGAAACCGCGCGTCACGCCGTTCGGCAAAGGCCGCGCGACCTTCCGCCGCATCCTGAGTGGCGAAGCAGATCGCCTGCAGATCGCGCTCGTACTCAATTGCCTTGTCCCATGGCATAGTATGCGCGGCCCGCAAGTTCAGCTTGGCCGTTTCAGCTGCAATCGGCGCGCGGCTTGCAATGGTAGCGGCCACTTCCATCGCGCGCGGCATCAGCGCCGATGGCGTGTGCACCTCGCTTACGATACCCCAGTTTCTGGCAAGCTCCGCATCGATCATATCGCCGGTCAGAACCATCATCGCCGCATTGGACGATCCCGCGCAATAGGACAGCCCGGCCGCCATGCCGCCGCCGCCGATCCAGCCAAGCTTGATTTCCGGCGCGGCAAAGCGGGCATTGTCGGATGCGATGCGGATATCGGCAGCCATGGCCGATTCCAGCCCCCCACCCAGAGCGTAGCCATTGATCGCAGCGACCACCGGCTTGCGACAGGCGCGCAGCGCATCGCAGTAATCGTCACGATTGCGGAAATCCCACGGCGTCGCATAGCTATCGAGCGTGGAAATATCCGAGCCAACAGAAAATGCCTTTTCGCCAGCGCCAGTAACGACGACACAGCGAACAGCGTCACTGTCATTGCATTCCGACACAGCATCGATCAGCGCCGCCGCCATCTCCGGCGTCAGGGCATTCAGTTTTTCAGGCCGGTTGAAAGTGATCGTGGCCACATGGTCGCGCACGTCGAAAATCAGGGTATCGGTCATGTTTCGGCTCCCGCCGGATGGTTCTGTTGATACAACTGCTCGATCGCGTCCAGCGTCGGTTCGGCATCGTCACCCGCCAGCAATGCCTCTCGCAAAACGCGGGACGCAGCGGTCTGAAATGCGATCGCGCCATTGTGGCGTGGGCGCAGAGATGCCTGTTCCAGTGTCGGCAAAGTTGCAGCGAAGAAGTTGCCGTTCGCTGCATTCACGCCCGGATCGCGCCATGCCGAACGGAAAGCGGGCTGACCGTCATGGGCCGGCAGAAACCCGCGTTGCCCACTGTCGGACATCAGCCAGCGAATATGATTCAGCAACGCGGGAGTCACATGGCAACGGCGCGATATTCCAATCCCGGTTCCACCCAGAATCGATCCGATACGCCCGCTCGGACCGCAAGGTGCATTGCCGAATGTCACCCCACGCGTGGCATAATTCACGTAACCATAAATGAGCGGGCACAAGTCCGGCCCATCGCCCGCCGACATCGCTTCCAACATAGTGATCGGGTTCATTCCCGCCGCGACGCGCGTGGGATTGCCAGTCAGTGCCGCCATGACAGCGAACGCCTCCCTGCCGATAGCGCGATCGACAAAGTTGTCGCGCGGGGCAGGCGCGTCGAACCCGAATGCCGCGCAGATCGACTGAAAGCTCAGCAAGGCATGCGGCCCCGCCAGCGACAGCGCAACCTTGCGCGTTTCAGCCAGGGAAACCAGCTGCGCCCAGGTCGTAGGAACATCGTCGACGCTTCCGTTGCGCCAGGCCATGACTTGCGTCGCGGCATCCAGCGGCAAGGCCCAATACTTCCCCGCATAGCGATAGCTGGCTAGTGAAGGCCCTGCGATCGCGTGCCGCCACGCAGCAAGCTCGCTTTCGTCGAAGAGTGTATCAACCGGAACAAGGCAATCGGATGCGACCGCCTCGCCCACATGCGGATGGTCGAGCACGACAAGATCGTATCTCTCGCACAATTCGACAATCGGATGGGATTCGAACCCCTCCAATGGGTGACGGTCCCATTGCAGCGATAAACCCTCAGCGTCGTGCGCTGCCCGCGCCAGAGCATTGTAGCCACGCGGATGGTCCCAGGTCAGCCCGCGATAAGCAGGCGCGAGCGCATCGGTAGTGGATGTCATGCGTGCTGCCGCACCACACCGGATTCGATCAGCGCATCGATCGCGTCGTCGCTCATGCCCGCTTCCTTCATCACTTCCCGGCTGTGTTCACCAACCAGCGGCGCGCCACGTTCCACTGCACACGGTGTGCGCGAGAACCGGATCGGGAAGCCAGGCACTTTCAGATGCCCCTCTGTCGGGTGGTCGTATTCGATGAAGGTTCCGTTGTGCTTGATCTGGGGGTCGTTGATCAGATCCTCGTAGCCATAGACAGGCCCCGCCCAGATATCGCGCGCGCGCATCTCGGCCAGCCATTCCGCGCTGCTTTTTTTCAGCAGATGCCCTTTCACCCTTGCGAAAATCTCGTCGCGCCTGATCCAGCCATCGGTTTCGTCGCTCAGCCCGGCAAAGAATTCGTCTTCAAACAACTGTTCCAGCTTGGCCAGCGATGCCATTGCCACAGTGATATAACCGTCAGACGTCGCGAAAACGCCATATGGTGCACGGATATACGAATGGGCATGCGGCTCAGCCGATCGCGCCTGCGGTTTGCCGCCCACAGAGAACACCGACAGTTCCTGCATCTGGATCGTCGCAATCGCATCGAGCATGTTGACCTGCACCAATTGTCCTTCCCCCGTCCTTTCACGGTGGAACAGAGCGGCCAGCGCGCCCTCAAATGCAGAATAGGCGGCAATTGCGTCGACCAGATATTGCCCTGCCGCAGAGGGAGGCGCTCCCGCCGATCCGGTCGACATCATTGCGCCCGACATGCCCTGCAGCAACAGATCCTGCCCGGGCAGATCTTTGTATGGTCCGTCTTCACCATAACCCGACATCGAAATATAGATCAGTCGCGGATTGATCGCGGAAAGCGTCTCGTAATCCACTCCCAACCGCTCCGCCACACCGGGGCGGTAGTTCTGCAGAAATACGTCGGCCTCGCGGACCATGTCGATCAGAATTGCCTTGCCTTCGGGGGCCTTCAGATCGACCGCCAGCGAACGCTTGTTCCGGTTCAGCGACAGGAACGAGACATTGATTTTGTTGCCCGTGGCCCCGCCTGCCGATGCGTGGCGCTGCCATTCGCCGCTGGTCGGCTCCACCTTGATAACATCCGCCCCCATGTCACCCATGCGTTGCGCCGCGAACGGGCCCGCCATTGCGATGGAGCAATCGAGAACGCGTATTCCTTCGAGGATTTTCATCTGTTTGCTTTCCAAACTATCAATTCATGATCCATCCGCCATTCACGTGCAGCGTCTGACCGGTGATGAAGCCGGACTCGTCGCTGGTGAAGAATGCGATGGCATTGGCAATGTCGCCCGCGTGCCCACGGCGCTTGATCGCCTGGGCATCGAGTACCATGCGTTCATAACCTTCTGGATCGGGATGAATTTTCTCGGCATCGGTGGGAAAGGCGCCCGGTGCGATGGCATTGACCGTCACGCCCGCAGGCCCGAACTCGCGCGCCCATGCACGCGTCAGCCCGATCAGCGCCATCTTGGACGCCACATAAGGCGACAGGTTCTCCCAACCGCCCGACACCGTGATGCTGGAGATATTGATAATCCTGCCAAAACCGCGCTCTTTCATGCCCGGAAGGCACACCTGCACAGCCAGTACGCCAGCATCGACATTGACACGCTGGACAGCCTGATACTCCTCCAGCGTGAATTCCTCGAACCGCTTGGCAGGATATATCCCGGCGTTGTTGATCACGATATCGAACCCGCCGACCTCTGCAAGAAGCCCCTCCAGCACGGTGCGATATGCGACGAGATCGCCCATATCGGCATCGGATGTCAGCAGCCGCCCCGGCCCGCGATTTCGCGCCGCCTGCTTCAGCACCGCCAGCTTGGCGCGATTGCGATCAACGGCGACGACAGTCGCCCCACATTCGATCATCAGCAGAGTAGTTTCGAAGCCCAGCCCACCTGCCGCGCCGGTATAGAGAACAGTCCGACCTTTCATGCCCCGGCCTCCGCTTCAATGGAGATGGGCGGATAGTGACCCGACGGCTTGGGATAGTCTTCGTTCGGTTGGCGACACACTGCTTCGATCCGGCGCACCGCATCGTGAACGGCGCTATCATCGGGCAAAATGCGGAACACGCTGTCGTAACGGCGCTCCTCGCCATGCTCGAGCCAGATCAGCTCGCCACGCTCCCGCGCGAAGTCCTTCCCCAGCACGTGGTTGGTTGCAGGCTCTATCCCCATCGCATAATGGCCCGCATGAAGGTTTTGCCATTCGTACATCGAAGGGAACTGGCTTTTCAGGGTTTCCACTTCAAAGCCGAACCCCATCGCCTCGTTCACAATGGCCACGTTGACCCGCCCGCCAGTGTCAGGTGCCATATCGTGCTGCCAGACCTGTTCGTGGAAATTGGGGATCGGCGCCGGTATGTGGCGGTAGCCGGTATTCTGACGCTGGTAATCGGCTTCATGCGCGGCCCAGATAACATCGCGCACCGGCGCGATATAGCGCGAGCCTTCTGCCACGACCGGATGGCTGACATTGATGTGATAGCAATACATGTGCGGCGTGCGGTAAAAGCCGTGGTTGATCACGCGGTCGTGCAGCCTGATCTCATTGCCACCGACATCGGCCTCGATCCGGCGGATCAAGTGAAGATCCTCTCCGAAAACGGTGGACTGCTGCACCACACCTTCGGCCCAAAGGACGCATTCGTCGCCCTGCCATTCCTCGCCATATCCAGTCAGTCGCGCGGGTATCGTCCCGACCCGGCCATGGAGAGAGGATGAAACCTTCTCTCGTGGGCCATAATGATAATGGTCGGCGGCGTCCTCATGCATAAACAACACGTGGTCGAGCCCGCACGTGATCAGCAACCCCGACATCGACCGGAACCAACCAAGACCGCCTTCACCTTCGTACTCATGAAGCGCGGGATTGCGAAAACCCGATGGTGAATGCCAACCGACCGCGCGGCCATTATGCTCGCACTCGGCGATATCCATCGCCCGGTCGACCAGCACCGTAAACCGAAGGCCACTGCCGGTACGAAATTCGAGCTGGCGATTTCCCCGCTCGACCCCGTCGCCCAATGTCGAAAGGCGTACTCCCGCGAACTGCGAAAGCGAACCAGACCGACTGGCTAATTCGCGTCGACTGATGGTCTTGCCGAAAAGCTGTGGCACAATCCTCTCCCGCCCTTCATACATAAGATGTATTATGTTTAGGGCAGGTTTCTCATGTCCGTCAATCGCTCTCGTCAAACGAATTCGATTGGCGCAATCAGAGATGAGAGAAACGGGAGAGTGGAATGGCCATCGAACGACGTTGCTTCGCAGTCGATCTTCACAACGATGCCGAAATGATTGCGGCCTATCGTCGCTGGCACGAACCCGGCGGCCCGCCCGCAGCGGTGACCAAAGCGATCCGCGCCGACGGGGTCATCTCGCTACAGATATGGCAGATTGCCGACCGTATGTTTATGATTATGGAGCAGGATAGCGAACGCGCACCCGATCCCGAAATAAAAAAACAACGCGACGCTGCAAATCCCGAAGTCGCAGAGTGGGACCGGATGATGGCCGCATTTCAAAAGCCGCTATCATCTTTTCCCGATCAGACCTGGGTGGAGATGGAGCATATTTATGACCTGCGCGATCAGCCCTGAGCTTTGCGAACCGAATCGGTCCGCCGCTTTGTCCACGAGCCAGAGATGTGCTCCCGCATAGCTGCCCCAGCAGCATCGGGATCACGCGCCATGATAGCGTCGAACACTTTGCGATGGGCCGCTTGTGTCAGTTTGACATGTTCGACACTGAGCTTGCCTGAATAGGCATGAGTGCGGAGTGCTTCGGACTGGATTCCATCGATGATGGCCTTGCTCAACCGGTCACCCGACATACACATAATGATGTCGTGAAAACGCAGGTCTTCGTGAACATAGGCGGAGGGAATAGTGACGAGCTCCTCCAATTTTTCGATCTGGACTGCGAGTTCCTCACGCTGTTCATTGGTCCCTTCACGCGCCGCATTGGCGGCCATTTCCGATTCAAGCAGGACGCGCACCTGGGAGAGATTATCCAGATAACGCAAGCCATCCTCACCCTTGAACAGAGCGGACAGAATAACCGGATCGAGCATGTTCCAGGCCTGATTTTCACGAACGATCGTGCCGCGCCCTTGCTGCGTCACGACTAAGCCTTTCTCTATCAGGGCGGTTGTCGCTTCGCGCACAACCGTCCGGCTTACCTCGTACATCTCGCAAAGCATATTCTCTGGCGGCAAGGCTGTGCCGACCGGATAGGTTCCGGCGACGATCAGGTTCACCAGATCCTCCACCACCGCGGTGGATAGCCGTGGCCGACGCCTTGCTCGCGGAGGAGTTCCGACAGTTTCCTTGGTCATATTCTTGCCCCGATGGGAAGTGAATCGATTCCTTTCCGCTTGTCCTTCAACCAAAATCACGTCAAGGGCTTGCTTGTTGCAAAAGATAATACATACTATGTTTTCAAACAAAGGGGCTGTCAGGCCTGTTACGGGGTGCGAAAGGCATGAAAGTTACCGGCTATCGTTCACTGGTCACCACTCACGATTGGGGGCGTCCGGTTGGCGATGTAAACGGAATCATTCAGGACGGGATTACGGAAGTTCCCGTTCTGCTGCTCGAAACGGACGGCGGACTGACAGGCGTTGGCCTTGGCCAGCATGCCGATGTCGCACGCGTTTTCCGCGCAGTGGAGGGCAAAGATCCACGGGCAGTAACTGCGATCTATGATGCGATGCTGTCGCAGGTCTTCAAGAGCGGTCACGCTGGCGCAACGTTCGGTGCCATTGCCGCAGTCGACATGGCTCTATGGGATCTCAAGGCCAAGATGGCGGACGAACCTCTCTGGCGAACTCTGGGGGCGTTAGACCGATTTATCACCGGTTATGCATCTGGTTTGTGCCACGGCCTTTCCGATGATGAGTTCGCCGCCCACTATCAAAGCTGGGGCGATCGCGGATTCTCATCGGCTAAGGTCAAGGGCGGCGCAAATCTGACGCGCGATATCGAGCGCCTTAAAACCGTTCGGGACATTATGTCGAAAAACAGCGCACGTCCGGGCCTTATGCTGGATGTAAACGAAGCCTGGAATGCCAAGCAGGCGATCCGCCATCTCCATGAAATCGAGATGCAGCTTGATCTCACGTGGATCGAAGAACCGGTGCGGCGCTGGGACGCCGCCGGGCTTGCCAATGTTTCCAAGGCCTGCCGCGCAGCAGTAGCCTCAGGCGAAAATCTTACGGGGCTCGACCAGTATGCCCCTCTGTTCGAAGCAGGCGCGCTCGATGTAGTTCAGACAGGCAGTGTCTGGGGCATCACTCACTTTCTGCGCGTGGCCCTTGCTGCTCATTCGCGCAATCTGCCCATTTCTCCTGTGGGCTACGATGCCAATCCCGTGGCCCATGCAGCGGCGGCGGTTCCCAACCTGATCGGCATCGAAGTGCAGGACTGGAAGTGGCCCGCCGGCCTGTCCGTCGATCAGTCTGTCGAGAGCGGCGGAATCAGACTCGGTGATCGTCCGGGTCTTGGTATCGAAGTGAACGAGGCCGAGTTGGAGCCTAAGGCGGGCGACGGATGGGCGGCGACCGAGGGGCCTCACTGCAGGCCGCCACAGGCAGGGCTCCAACTGGCACCCACAGGCCATATTCAGAAGTAAGCTGCACGCAAAATAAAATAAAACGGGAGAGACAAATGGGAACCGCAAAGGCCCCGGCTGATAACTACCTGCTGGGCCCGCAGCGCATGAGGCTGCAGCTTTCTTTGATGGTGAACTTCTTCCTGCTGATGGCGCTCTACAGCGGTGTCCTTGGCGTGCTGTTGCCCAATCAGATCGCGGAACTGGATGAAGGGTCCAAGGCCAATAATCTGGCGTTACTGTTTGCAGTGACATCGATCTTCTCGACACTTGCCACCCCGATTGCCGGCGCACTGTCAGATCGCACGCGCAGCCGGTGGGGCAAACGTTCGCCGTGGATTGCCATCGGTTCGTTGTTCGGATCTCTCGCGCTTTTCGGCGTATCATGGATGACCAGTTTCTGGTCGCTGATGGTGCTCTGGGTGATGGCGGCCATCGCTTACAACTCAATGCAACCGGCAATGACGACACTGATAGCGGACCGCTTTGCACCCGAATCCCGTGGTTCGGTTTCCGGTCTGGTCGGGGCGGGCATGACTGGCGGATTGACAGCAGGCACAGTTGTTGCCGGTTATCTCGCCGGTGAACGCGTGCTGGCCTATGGGCTGTTCGCAGGCGCAGTTCTGGTGTCGTGCCTTGCGTTTGTGGCCATCAATCGCGAGCCAGCCAGTGACGCCATGCCCCGCCGCCCCATTGTGTGGGGAGAATTCTTCAGGGGCTTCTGGATTTCCCCCAAGAAGCATCCCGATTTTGCGTGGGCCTTTGCAAGCCGCTTCCTGATTTACATGGGATATCAGGCCGTGGCCGCCTATCTCCTGTACATCCTTCGCGATTACATCGGCCTTGCGGATGAGGCATCGAATATCGCCATCGCGAATCTCGCCATGGTTACGCTTGTCTGTCTCGTCACTTCGTCGCTTATCTCTGGCTGGCTGTCGGACAAGTTCCAGCGTCGCAAGCCATTCGTCATTCTCGGCAGCCTGATCATGGGGTGCGCGATGATCGCACCTCTCATCTCCCCCGATATGGGCGGCATGTGGACATATGCTGCGGTCATCGGCGTGGGCTACGGAATGTTCATGTCCATAGACATGGCGTTAATGACTCAGGTTCTGCCCGAAAGCGCCTTGGGCGACGAAGGCAAAGATCTGGGAATCCTGACCACCGCTGTGAATATTCCGCAAATTCTTAGCCCCATCATGGCCGCTATCTTGCTGAATTTATTTGCGAATGATTACAGTACGATTTTCTGGGCAGCGGTGATTTTCGTGTTCGCATCGGCGTTTTGCGTAATGCCGATCCGATCAGTCCGTTGAAAAATCATTCATCATATGTATGATGTCATTTGACACCTGTGTCATTTCAACGCAGTAGGATCGAAACCAAAACAATTTTTCGGAGAGGGAGTTTCATGGCGTTCAAGACCATTATCTATCGCTCGACCTTGTTGAGCGCCGCAAGCACGGCAGCAATGCTCGTGGCAAGCCCTGCCGCAGCGCAGGACGCGACAGCAGAAAGCCAGCTGTCACAAGATCAGAATGATGCCGCGTCGGACAACGCAATCATCGTGACCGGCATCCGGGCTTCACAGCAAGCCTCCATCGACATCAAGCGTAACTCGGTTGCTGTTGTCGATTCGATCGTTGCTGAAGATCTGGGCAAGTTGCCCGACCAGAACGTCGCCGAATCGCTTCAGCGTATCCCCGGCGTCACCATCGAGCGGAACCGCGGCGAGGGACGTTTCGTCACCGTTCGTGGATTTGGCCCCAAGTTCAACGCCGTCACGGTCAATGGCCGCACACTGGCGACCGACAACAATGGCCGCGAATTTTCGTTCGACGTGCTGCCTTCCGAAATCATCTCGGGTGCGGACGTCTACAAGTCGCCGCAGGCCAATCTTAACGGCTCGTCCATTGGCGCAACGGTGGACGTGAAGACCCTTCATCCGCTGGATCAGAAGGAAGATTTTACGTTAGCGGCTAGCGCGAACGCGATGTGGTCGGAAATGCGGGATTCCATCAACCCCGAGTTTTCGGGCGTTGCCAGTTGGCAGAACGAACCCGGCACATTTGGCCTGGCGCTTTCCGGGGTCTATTCGAAGCAGAAAAACCGCAACGATGAATTCACCATCGGGGCGGGCCACGTCCACCGGTCCAGCACAGATAGCTATTACAACGCGGGCGACGTCTCCGGCGGTCGAATTGGCCCTGATGTTGAGCCGTTCAGCAATGTGTCTATGCCCTCCAACTTGTCGCCTTTCTTCTTCGAACGCGATCTGGAGCGCTGGGCAGTAAACGCTTCAGCACAAATGCGGCCGAGCGAGACGATGACCGTTACCATCGATGCGCTGCACGCCGACGCGAAGTTCATCGAAGAGCAGATCGGCCTTGCCTACGATTTTTCCGGTGGAACGCTTGTCGATCAAGTGGTCGAAAATGGCGAGGCGGTCTATCAACGGTATGAAGGCGGCTTCGTCGATCAGATCATCCAGCACGACGATCGCAGTGTAACCACCGATCAGTTTGGTGTGAACGTCGACTGGAAACCGACCGACACCTTCCAGATGCGGTTCGACGGATCATATTCCAAGGCCGAGCGTCGCGGTAAAGAAAGCAACGACTTCACCACGATCCGCCGCAAAAACGTCGATCTTTATTTCGATCGTCGGTCAGGCAGCCCGATATATGACTATGGCTTCTCAAGCCCCAATTACGGGAATGCAGCCACCAATCCGCAGGGCATCACCGCTCACTATTACATCTGGGGCGGCGGCGCGGACATCGACGACGAGATTCTGGAATACAGGGTCGACGCCGAATGGAATCCGGGGAAAGGCCCGCTGACCTTCTCTGGCGGCATGTTCAAGAACAACCGCACCAAGACCATCACTGGAGCTGAAATGCCCTTCGGCCAGCAGTGCGCCTATTGCGGATCGGACAGGACCCTCCCCGAATCGCTCTTCTCGCCCACTGACCGAGACTTCTTCTCGGGCTATGACGGTGATATTCTTCGGGACTGGGTCTATTACGATCCGCGTGCTCTGATCCTGCTGATCAACCAGTATGCTCAGGAAGATGGCCGCACGTTCGATCCAGCCGTATTCTCCCCTTCTGCCTCTTCCGAAGTCGACGAAGATGTATGGGGCGGCTACCTGATGGCCGACTGGGGAACCCAGCTTGGCGGCATGGATCTGACCGTCAATGCGGGCCTGCGTTACGAAAACACCAAGTACACCTCGTCCGGCGCATCGCGCACTGTGTTGAGCGCCATGCCGAACGGTCAGGGCCAGAACATCATTGTCGTGTCCGACGTCATACCGGTGAGCTTTCGTGGCGAGTATGAAGACTGGCTGCCGTCGCTCAACGTCAAGCTTGGCGTAACGCCCGACTTCATCGTGCGTCTGGCTGCATCGAAAGTCATGACACGCCCGACTTTGTCGGACCTGTCACCCCGCCAGTCGATTCAGACCAATCCGGGCAACGAAACGATCCGTCGCGGCAACCCCGATCTGCAGCCTTTCCGGGCCAAGCAGGTTGAACTGGGAGCGGAATGGTATTTCGCAAACAACTCGCTGCTGTCAGGGGCCGTATTCTACAAGAAAATCGATTCCTTCGTCACACTCGTCACCACGCCACAAGTGGTTGACCAGGTCACCTTCCAGGTCACCGTGCCAGACAATGGCGAAGGCGCGACGGTCAAGGGATTCGAGATCGGCTACCGCCAGTCGTTCGCCAACTGGCTGCCTGCACCCTTCGACGGGTTCGGTGTCCAGACCAGCTTCAACTATACGGACTCCGATGCTCAATACACGAACGCGGTGGCGAACGTGGACTTCGGCCTCGAAGGGCTTTCGGAATACTCGTACAGTCTGGTTGGTTATTACGAAAAGAACGGTCTGCAGGCACGCCTCGCCTATACATATCGCGACAACTTCCTGCAGGTTGCATCGGGTCGCAATGGCGAACCGGAATATTTCGATGCCTATGGCCAGTTGGATGCCAGTGTCTCGTACGACCTGACCGACAACTTCACTGTGTATGCCGACGTCATCAACCTGAACAACGCAAAAGAGTTCCTCTACTCGGTGTCGCCTGACCGGACGAAAGAATATCGCCAGACCGGCCGCCGTGTTTCCGCAGGTGTACGCGTACGCTTTTAATCATCAGTCCCCTCCAGGACGAAAAACTGCGCCCCGGCTTGCCATCGCAAGCCGGGGCATTCTTTATGTGAGGGCTTGGCGTAGCGGGCAGCAAGCAGACGCAGCGGTGCCGCAGGCGGTGTAATTCCCTCGCCTGCGGGCTCCAGTCAGCGAGTGAATTGGAAGCGGCCGCCTACAATCTCGAACGAAGTGCATTCGTTTGCAGTCGCAAGAGCCAATACGCGCGGATCATCCTCGATACACTGGCCATCGATCAGCCAGCCGCCTGCGGGCAACTCAACCTCGGCGACAGTATTGGCAGGCACCGTCAACGACAACGCCGTGAGGCCAGATGCATCGCCGTTGGTCGTGGTTTCGATCACACCCATAACGGAATCGTATCGAGCTGAAACGCGCCCCACATCGGGCAACCAGAGCGGCCTCACCGCTATTCGCCGGAATCCGGGCACGGCCGGTGCGATCCCAGCCAGCCGTCGATAGAAGAACCCGACTACCGCACCGAAAGCATAATGGTTGTAGCTGTTCATCGACAGGTCGCCGGTATCGCCGTTCCATCGCTCCCACACCGTGGTGGCACCCTGCGTGGGCATATAGCCCCAACTGGGATACCCGGTCTGCAACAACAGGCCGGAAACGTCCTCCATATGCCCCGCATCGGCCAGAACATCGAGCAGGTACGGTGTGCCCAGAAACCCGGTGGACAACTTCATACCGCGACGGTGAATATCGTCAGAGAGGATTTTGGCCGCCTGCTGCCGAAGGCCAACGGGAACCAGCCCGAAGGCAAGCGAGAGCACCTGACTGGTCTGGCTGCCATTCCCGCAGGTTCCGTCGGCAGCCACAAACTCACGAACGTAGGCTGCGCCAATCCCTTCCCGCAAAGATGAAAAACGCCCCGCAGCATGTTCGCGGCCAGAGACCCTCGCCATCTGCGCTATAAGTTCGGCAGACCAGGCCCAATACGCCGTTGCACACAAGGCACGGGGTGTCGTTTCATCATCAGGCTTGATTGCGTCGACCGACAGCCAATCGCCCAAGTCCAGCCCGCGTTCGTGGCGCCAGACCAGATCGGGATTGTGCTGCTCCAGATGGTCCATCCAGCGCAGCATCGCGTCCCAGTTCTCTTCGATGACCGCCGTGTCGCCATATCGCTGCCAAAGCTGCCACGGGAGAATAATGCCCGCCTCGCTCCAGCCTGCAGTGGCAACATCGGGGAACGATTGTGGTTGCGGGACGACAATCGGATAGGCACCGTCTTCCCGCTGCGCCGCACGCGCTTCCATCAGAAAGCGCCGGATAAACGGATCGACTTCCATGTTGAACGCCGCGGCATCGAGGAACACCTGAATGTCCCCCATCCATCCCATGCGTTCATCCCGCTGCGGACAATCGGTGGGCACCGAGAAGAAATTGCTCCGCTGGCTCCAGAGTGCGTTATTCCAGATTTGCTGCAGCAACGGGGCATCGTGGAATGTCATCGTACCAGTTTCTCGGCAGGCGCTGTAAACCACTACGCCTTCGGCATCTTCGGCCGTTAAATCGCCGGGATATCCTTCAATCTCAACATATCGAAAGCCATGGTAGGAGAAGCTCGGTTCGAATGTCTCCTGCCCGTCGCCCGCCAGAATGAAGCGATCAGTCGCGCGTGCCAGTCGCAGGTTGGACTGATCCACCGTACCATCGGCATTGAGCAGTTCGGCGAAGCGCATGGTGATCTGCGTTCCTGCTGGCCCAACCGCCGACAGGCGCACCCAGCCGGAGAAATTCTGCCCGAAGTCGAGGACATAGCGCCCGGCGACAGGCTGGCTTATCGCAATCGGGCGAAGATTGTCCATGCGTCTTAGCACTGGCGCGGTCTGCGCCTCCAGCCGCGCCTCTGGCGCTTCACCGACCAGCGCTTCGACCCAACTCGCATCGTCGAACTCCGGCCTGTCCCACCCCGGCTGTTCGAGCCGCGCGTCGCGCGTCTCTCCGTCATAGATTTCCGATACCAGGACCGGCGCCACCGCAGACCTCCACCCCGGCCCTGTCGCTATTTTCTGCCTGCGGCCATCGGAGAATTCGACATACAGTATCGCTGAGAAACGACGCGGAGGTGGGCCAAACCCATACCGTTCGATCCGCCAGCCGAAGGGCGACGCATACCAGCCATCGCCGATCATCGCACCAATGGCATTCGTACCCTGGCGCACCAACTCGGTCACGTCATAGCATTGATATAACAGGTGATCGGATGCCACCGTCATTTCCGGTGCAAGGATCGCTTCTTCGGTTGCACGACCATTGATAGAAACTTTGTACGCCCCAAGAGCTGTTGCGTACAGTCGAGCAGACACGACCGGCGCATCGAGATTGAATTCGTGCCGCAGCAGTATGGCTGGTTCGCTTGGGCGTGGATAGCCCTGGACCCACGATCCGCTGGGCTGCGGAACTTGCCACTCGCCACTACCGAAATCCGGTTGGCACCAGCCCGGCGGTGGATCGGGCATCACACGCCACGCAGTGTCTGCAATCCGATCGGTGGATCCATCGGCGCGATGTACACGGATCAACGCCGCGAAAGCACCACCATCGACCGGGAAGAACCCCTCGGTGTCGGCTTCGACCAAAGCACATATAACGTTCCGGCCCGGACGAATTTCGCCATGATATTCACCAAGCACGCCCCAGAATGGCAAATCGCTGTCCCACCCGAACGGCCAGTTCGGTTTGCAGGCGCTGCCATTGATCCAGACGCCGCGCAGGTGATCCTTGCCCGACACCAGCACGTCGCAGTCCACCAGATCGGCGGGTGCATCGAATTCCAGACGAAAGCCATGCGGCCTCGGGTCCAGTGCGACTTCGCTCCACAGCCATGGAATGCCAACGGCCCGATCGGCAGCTGCTTTATCGTCTTCCGCTACAATCCAGTCGGCCTCCCAGTCCGACGGATTCATCAGGCCAGCTTCGAACCACGCCGGATCCGATGTGGCACTTTGCCCCCGATCGTCGCAAATCTCCACCTGCCACCAGACCTGCTGGCCAGTGGTAAGCGGCGCGCCGCCATACGGAATATCCAGACTATTGCCCGACCCTACGTGACCACTATCCCACAGCAATGGGCCGGACTTCAGTGCTTCCCTGCAATCGGCCGACTGAATTCGGTAGCTTGCCTGAAACGCCCCGGCACGATCTGCCTCCATCCGCCAGGACAGACGTGGATGAGCCGACTGTGTCCCCAGCAGATCGACAGTATGTTCGGCACGAAGATCGACAGGCCTCATCCCTACAGCTTCAGCCCCATCCGGTAGATACGATTGGCGTTACCGCCAAACAGCGCCGCCCGTTCATCATCGCTGAAAGCGGATGTGATGGAATCGTACGCGTTGAAATATTTATCGAAACAAGCGAACAGCTTGTCAGTCGGAAAGTTGCTGGCAAACATGGTCCTGTGGATCCCGAATATCTCAATTGTTTCGAGGACGTAAGGCCGTGCCTGCTCCTCGCTCCACGGGTTCCAGGTGAAACCCATGCCGGAAATCTTGACCGCCACATTGGGAAGCGCGGCCAATGCGCGCATTCCGCTGCGCCAAACGTTCCAGCCGTCCTCGTCTCCGGGAATGGCCATGCCCGTGTGGTTCAGGATCACCTGCGTATCGGGATGCCTGCCGATCAGCCCGGCAAGATGGTCCATCTGCCCCGGATAGGCCTGCAGATCGAAACTGAGCCCATATTTATTGAGCAGGCCGAACCCGCGCTCCCACTCTTCGCAAAGAGTGATATCTTCCGGGCCGTAGCTTCGCGCCGGATCGGGATGCCAGCTTACGATCTGTCGGATTCCCCGCACATTGGCATAGCTCGACTGCGCTTCCAGCACCGCTTCGACGCCCTTGTCTTCCAGCATCGCGAAGGCGACGATGGCATTGGGCTTTCCGCAGCGGTCAGCCATTCGCTGAAGCCATCGCGTCTCCTTTATGGCGTCGCCGGGATGAGCGCCGGCATCGATATGAACGATGCCGCACACATCCCATGCGGACGCATCTTCAAGATAGGAATCGAGCGAATAATCGACTGCAATCGCCTGCACACTGCCATTCGGATTATCGGCATCGAATGGCGGCGAAAGCCACGGATAACGGATGTGCGACAGATCCCACAAATGGACGTGTGGATCGACCAGCGGTGGACGTTTTGCCATGACTCTCCCCAGTGCTTTCCGGTTGGCTAGAATGTCGTCCGGCCGCCGGAAGTGTCGAAGGTGGAAGCAGTGGTGAAGCTACATTCCTCGCTGGCCATGAAACAGATCATGGCGGCACTTTCCTCCACTTCGCCCAGGCGCCCCATCGGTATCTTCGATCGCATGTAATCCACCTGGCTTTGCGGAAGCTGCGCCAGGATCGGGCTTTCGAACGTCGCTGGCGTCAGCGCATTGGCAATGACGCCTTTTCCTGCCAATTCTTTGCCGAGCGACTTGGTAAAGCCGATGACTGCGGCTTTCGACGCGGAATAGGCGCTGGCGTTCGGGTTGCCTTCCTTGCCAGCGACCGACGCCACATTGATAATGCGGCCATAGCCGCCATCCAGCATGAATGGCACGATCGCACGATTGCAGTAGAAAAGGCCGTGAACATTGATTTCAAACACGCGCTGCCAGCTATCGACAGGGAATTCATGAACCGGCGCGGTAGCACCGGTTATGCCGGCAGAGCACACGAGCACGTCGACCTTCCCAAGCGCTTCTGCACTCTCAGCAGCGGCGGCGGAGACTTGTTGAACATCCGACACGTCGAGAGCTCTGATGTCGCAAGCACCGGTTTCTCGTTGTGCCTCAGCCAGCAAATCACTGTTGAGGTCCCACAGCGACACACGCGCGCCTTCGGCAACCATACGGGCCGCAACCGCTTTACCGAGGCCAGAGGCGCCACCGGTCACGATGGCGCAGCGTCCGGCGAAACGTCCTTCGAAAACGCTCATGCCGGTTGCCACGCCACAAAATCCTGCCGCTGCCGCCCAAGCTTTTCGATGCCGAGTTCGACAACGTCGCCAGCTTTCAGATACCAGGGCTCAGGCTTCTGCCCCAAGCCGACACCCGGAGGTGTCCCGGTGGTGATGATATCGCCGGGTTCCAGCGTCATGAACTGCGAGAGATAGGAAACGATCTCGGCAACACCGAAAATCATGGTGGAGGTCGAACCGTCCTGCACTCGCTTGCCATTGACGTCGAGCCACATGGAAAGCTGCTGCGGATCGCCCACCTCGTCGGCGGTAACCATCCAGGGGCCAATGGGACCAAAGGTGGGGAAACCCTTGCCTTTATCCCATGTCGCGCCGCGCTCGGTCTGCCAGTGGCGTTCGGACACGTCGTTTATAACGCAATAGCCCGCAACGTAATCGAGCGCACTGCTTTCGCTCACATATGATGCGCGCGAGCCGATCACGATGCCCAGTTCCACTTCCCAATCGGTCTTTTTCGAATCCTTCGGGATCGTGACCGGATCGTTCGGCCCCTGAATGCAGCTGACCCATTTCTGGAACACCACGGGCTCTTCCGGGATTGGCAGGTTGGATTCCGCCGCGTGATCGGCATAGTTGAGGCCGATGGCAACAAACTGGCGCGTGCCGGTCACACACGAGCCATAGCGTGGATTGCCCTCCACTACCGGAAGCGAACCGGGATCGATTGCCGCCAGCTTTGCAAGGCTTTCCGGGCCCAGCACATCCGGGCCGATATCGGCAACGTGGGCGGAAAGGTCGCGGATTTTTCCATCGGCATCGACCAGACCGGGCTTTTCGGCACCGGGCGCACCAAATCTGCAAAGTTTCATTGTAAGTCCTCGTTCGAATTCAGGAATTGGAATACGGGCGGTGGAGCGCGATCTCAGGATTTAGAGAAACGCCAAAGCCAGGTTGATCGAGCGCGCTGGCGCGGATGCGACCGTTGACAGGCACCGGCTCGCCCAGAAGCTGGGGTGCGAACATGGGAACGACTTCGGTCGGCCCCGGATGCATCATCAGGAATTCGGCAAATGGTGAATTGTGGCGCGTGATGACGAAGTGATAGCTATAAACCGACGATCCGTGAGGGATCATCATCACTCCACGGCTGTCCGCATAACTGGCAATCTTGATGAGTTCGGTAACGCCACCGCACCAGCCAACATCGGGCTGGATAATGTCGCAGCATTCCATATCCATCAGCATACGGAAACCCCAGCGGGTCGCCTCATGCTCGCCGGTTGTGACCAGCAGCCCCCTGGGCGCGTTCTTCTTCAGCGCCGCGTATCCCCAGTAATCGTCGGGAGATAGCGCCTCCTCGATCCACTTGAGGCCGCATTCGTCCCATGCCCGATGCGCCAATCGCGTCGCGTAATCGAGGTCTAACGACATCCAGCAATCGTACATCAGCCAGAAATCGTCGCCGCACTTCGACCGCATGTCAGCCAGCAGAGAGAGGTTCTTTTCCATCCCTTCCAGCCCTTCGGCAGGCCCGTGGTGCAGTGGCAGCTTGCCCCCGATAAAGCCCATCTCTTTGGCCAGATCGGGTCGCGCGCCAGTGGCATAAAATTGCAGCTCGTCGCGTACCGCGCCGCCCAGCATGTGATACACGGGTTCTCCGCGCAACTTACCCAGCAAATCCCATATCGCCAGATCGACGCCCGAAATGGCGTTCACCACCAGCCCCTTGCGCCCGTAATACTGACTGGAGAAGTACATCTGGTCCCAGATCTTCTCATATTCGGCGGGACTGCGGCCAATCAGGAAGCGGGAGAGGTGCTTCTCCACGATATAGCAAGCAGGCTCACCGCCAGTGGTCACCGCGAATCCGATGGTGCCATCTTCGGCTTCCAGTTCGACCACCAGAGTGCCAAGCACATTGATCCCGAAGCTCTGCCGCGACTGGCGGTATTCAGGATAACGCGACATCGGCGTCGCGATATGGTCGTCGATCCAGTGCCCTTCGCCCTGATCGTGATAATCGGCCCCTCCCCCGCGCACTGTGAAGGCACGTACGTGCTTGATTTTGGGCAATCCTTTGGTGGCAGCCACAGTCATGACGGATCCTCTGTGTTATCGAGCACAAGCACCCAATCGTTACCCGGCGCGGTCGCACCCGGCGGGTCGAAACGATGTGTGCCACTGTTGTCGATAGTTCCGATGTCCCGCCAGCCACCGTCGCGCGGCGAGTACCAGCGGGCACGAAGCATATCCCCGGAGATCCTGCTCAACGCCACAGTGAACGGCGCGCCAACGTAGCTGTACGCAAATACGTAGCGTTCGCCCCGGCTGGCCAGAACACGATCATAACGTGTACCATTGTCCACGATCAGCGACTGATCGGGCACGCGTTCCAGCATCGGGTAAGCTTCGATCAGCGCGCGCAAATGATGCATTTGCAGCGCACCGGGGGCCAGCAGCGCCTTGTCCCAGCGCGTATCCGCTTCGAAATTGGCCGTTGGCGCGCCAGCCACATACATTTGCATGACGTTGTTCTCGCCATAGGTATGACCGAACGCGCCCGCCATGACGGCCCACCAGGCGTAGCGGCGCGCATCTTCGGCCTGCCAGCGGGGCTGGTTTTCTTCGTGCAATCCGTGTGGGATATTCTCGTACGACGGCTCCCCGTCGATCGTCGGCTTTACAGGCGTACGGGCCCAGTCCTCAGCCACATAACGCCAGTTATCTTCGGCGCGCGCATGTGGGCCTTCCTGTGCGTAGGACCGATGACCCGACTGGAACATGTTGAAATCCAGCCAGGGAGCCGCGTGATACTGCCATGATGAAGCGGTGCGACCGATCGGGTGGAAGGTCATCAGCTGATCGGGCGCGATGCGCTTGATCGTAGTACCCAGTTCTTCCCACACCTTCGTACGGTTCTCCGCCCGCGTGTCGCCCCCGTTGAGCCAGATAACGTTGGGCTTGTCGCCATACCGTTGAGCGAGGAAGCGGCCGTAAACAGAAGCATTCTCGAAATTCAGCGCACGCTGGTCGGCGATATCGCCCCACGCAGGCACCATGGCGAGATAGATTCCATGCGCTGCAGCACGATCCACCACCCAGTCAAGATGGTCCCAGTAATCGTACTCATCCGGTTTGGCAGGGTCCGCGCCCGGTGTAGTGTAAGGCCGACCCGGATCGCCTTCGACCAATGCCGGAGAACCGTTGCGGCTTTCCATTTGCGCCGTGTGCAGGATCATCACCTGCACTACATTGAAACCCTGTGCCTGCCGTGTGGCGAGGTATTGTTCGGTTTCCTCCCGGTTAAGGCGGCTAAGCAAAAGCCATGCAGTGTCCCCCATCCAGAAGAAGGGTTTCCACCCGCTTCCAGAAAGCGCTGGCTGTCCGATATGCTGAGCTGAGCGACAGGCTCGTTCGCCGTTGCCGCCGAAGCATAAAGCAATCCCGTCAGCAGCGCAGAGATGATGGAGCCGCGCCGCATCATTGCAGGTTCACGAACATGCCGCCATCGACCAGCAAAGCCGCCCCGGTAACGTATTCAGCCATATCCGAAGCAAGGAAAACGATGGGGCCGACAAGATCCTCGGGCTGCCCCAACCGACCAAGCGGTGTGCGACTTTCCATATAGGCGCGCTTAGCGTCGTCAGCGAGGTCATCCTTGTTGATTTCGGTAAGGATAGTGCCCGGCAGCACCGAATTGCAGCGAATGCCATGTTTGCCGAGCGCGATCGCAGCCGATTGCATCAGCGAGTGCACACCCGCCTTCGTTGGCGTGTAGTGAGTCTGAAACTCGCCCCCCACCAGCGCCGAGATCGAAGAAACGGCAACGATCACTCCGCCTTCACCCTGCTCGACCATCTGGCGAGCCGCCGCCTGCACCATGTAATAGGCGCCATGCAGATTAACCCGGAAAGTGCGATCGACAGTCTCCACCGGCATATCGAGAAACGCATGAAACGGACAGATTCCAGCATTCGAAACCAGCACGTCCACCCGGCCGAATGCCTCCACCCCACGGGCGATGAATTCGCCGGATGTCGCGGGATCGGCGACATCGCCTTTCACCGCAATGGCCCGCTGCCCCAACGCCTCAATCTCAGCCACGCAGCTGCGCGCCTTGTTGTCGCTTGACGCGTAATTGATCGCGACATCTGCACCATGGCGCGCCGCGCCGATAGCTGCTGCTCTACCGATCCCGGTCGATCCGCCGGTGACCAGCACGGTCTTGCCTTCCAGCAATTTCATCGATTGTTCTCCGCAAGTATCGACCGGTCGATTGCGTCGATCCGGTTCACTCCGGTCAGCGTCATGGCGACATGCATTTCAGCGGCGATCAACTGCAACAGCTTAGCAACACCCGCCTCTCCCTGAGCGGCGAGAGCCCACAACCATGCACGCCCCAGCAACACGCCATTGGCGCCCAACGCCAGCATCCGCACAATGTCGAGCCCGTTTCGCACGCCGCCATCGGCCAGCACAGTCAGCTTTCCCGCCACCGCGTCGGCAATTTCGGGCAACGCCCGCGCGCTCGACCACACGCCGTCCAACTGGCGACCGCCATGATTAGACACGACAATTCCATCCGCCCCGATAGCCGCCGCCTCGCGCGCGTCGTCGGGGTCGAGAATGCCTTTGATGATCAGTGGACCGTCCCATTCCTGCCGGATCCAGTCGAGATCCTTCCATTGGATCGATGGGTCGAAGTTGCGGCCCAGCCACCCCATGTAATCGTTCAGGCCGCTATCTTTGCCCAGCACCGGCGCCAGATTGCCCAATGTGTGCGGGCGCCCCCACAGCCCGACATCCCATGCCCAGCTCGGCTTACCTATGGCCTGCAAAACGCGACGCAGCGGCGCATTCGGGCCCGACATGCCCGAGTGGGCATCGCGATAGCGCGCGCCGGGCACCGGCATGTCGACAGTGAAGATCAACGCCTCTGCACCGGCAGCCTTTGCGCGGGCGATCAGGTCTTTCATGAAATCGCGATCCCGGATCACGTAAAGCTGGAACCAGAAGGGATCCGCGCGTTGCGATACGTCCTCGATCGAACAAATCGAAACGGTCGACAGGCACATGGGGACACCGCCAGCCTTCGCTGCACGCGCAGCCTGCAATTCGCCGCGACGCGCGAACATGCCTGCAATACCGACCGGCCCTAGCGCCACCGGCAGATCGATCTGTCGCCCGAATAGCGTCGTCTTCAAATCGACGCTGGCGACATCTTTCAGTACCCGCTGGCGCAGAGCGATATCGGCAAGATCGGCGACATTGCGATGGAGCGTGTGCTCTGCATACGCGCCGCCGTCTGCATAATCGAACAGGAACCGCGGCACCCGCCTGCGCGCGGCCTCGCGGAAATCATTGGCAGACGACACAATCACGCTGCGCCCACCCTCAGAAGCTTGAGAACAAGGCCTGCCGGGCCAGACCCAGCGCCGTCACCGCATCATGGCGCAACTGCGCCTCTCGCATCGCTTCGAAGTCCAGCTTGTCGAGGGCGCGTTCGACACCCTTCAGGAAATCGATGGCGGCATTGGCCGCCGCTACGCTGTCTTCGCGGAAAGGGAACTGATCGAGCTGCCAGACGCCCTCCCAGTTGTTTTTTCGCAGGGTATAGAAGAATTCAAACAGTTCGATCGGATGGACCGAACCGGCGATCAGATCATCGTCCCAGCTACGGAAATTGTCGTTTACGTCCATGCCGAACAAGCGGCCATGATCGATTGCGAGCTGCGCCGCGTCAGCCGGGCTTTCTCCGCCGTAAAGCGAGTGCCCGAAGTCGAGCAATATGCCGACATTGGGCAGGCCGATCTTCTCGATCCCCAGTAATGTGCGGGATACACTGTCGAAGCTCATGTGCACACGCGGTTCGCGCGGCTTGTATTCGATCACGAACTGCAGGTCGGGGTTTTGTTCGGCAAGCTCACCGACCCCATCCATGCTCGCTTTCCACAACGAACCGTGATCGACCTGAAACGGATAATCCCACCCGTCCTGCCCCGGCCACAGTTTCACATATTTGGCACCGAAGTGACGAACGACATCGGCCGCTTCGTTACACATCTCGTTCGCAAGGCGCCGAATTCCCGCATCGGGGTTAGTGAAGGCACCTTTTGCGAAGCGGCGGGTGTAAATTTCCGGCGTGATGCCGATTACCGACAGGCCATTGCGGTCGAGCGCCTTATCGATCGCATCCAGAGACAGCGCAGGATCGGCAAATGGGAAATTGATGTCGACAACCGAAAGGTCATCGACCTGCCCCGCCAGATCGATCATTTCGATTAGAGTGCGCGGCGGACCATATCCGTCGGTCGCATAGCGATCCACATAAGTGGCGAAGTGCCAGATGCCTGCACCGAATTTCTGATTTCCCACGCTTCAGTCCTCGTCCCAAATTATTGTGGTCGACCAAATGACCCCAGTTTTGCGCGAAGCCGCCCCAGTCAGGCCACGATGGTCTTCACACCGACAGCTTCGATCGCTGTCCGATCCGCATCGGAAATGCCCTTGTCCGTCACCAGCACATCGATCAGGTCGAGCCCGCCCAGCGCAGTAAAGGATCGCGCGCCGATCTTGCTCGAATCGGCTACGAGGACGACTTCGCTTGCAGCTTCAATCATGGCCCGCTTCACTGGCAGGTCGGACAGTGCCGGATACGTCAGCCCCGCCGCGACATCGATTGCAGCAGCGGCCAGAAACAGACGATCGACATACAGCCCTTGCAGATATTCCGCCGAGCGCTCGCCAGACAGCGAGAGGGTCGGCGCTTTGAAATGGCCACCGGTCATATGAACATCGAAACCCGGCTCGCCACCAAGCATAAGCGCGATATTCAAAGCGTTGGTGATAAGCGTGATGTCACGACGACCAGCCAGACTGGCGGCCACTTCGGTCGTAGTGGAACCGGCATCGAGAATGATCGAAGAGCCATCGGTGACCAGCGCCGCCGCTGCGACGCCGATCTGACGCTTGGCCTCCATTTGCCCGGTATTCTGCAACGCCATCGAGCGGACCTGTTGCGGCACGGACTTGAGAAAGGCGCCGCCATGCTCCCGCACAATATGGCCTTGCGCCTCCAGAGTCTCCAGATCCTGCCGGATAGTCACTTCGGACACTTCGAATACGTCAGCCAACTTACGGACCCGCGCGCTGCCTTCTTCCTGCAGCCAGGCGAGCATTCGCGCACGACGCGCCTCCCCCAGCATTTTCGAACGAGAGCCCATTCCGCTCATCGCGCGACCGCGCTCGAAATGGGCTGAGCAAGCGGGTGAAAACTCATTTTTGGCACTGCCTTCATCAACGAAAAACGAAGCCACCCACCCGGAACGGGCGAGGCTCGTAAAATTCGTATGATGACTGGCTTTTAATGTCAATTTTTTACGCTTTCTGAAATTAACGAAAATTTTCGAAAGTAAATGTCTTGCGACTGCTTTCCTATCCCGCTATCCAGCGGTAAGGAGAGCGATTCATGATATGTATTATGCCTGACTCGAACGGCACGTCAACCGGCACAATCGAAGAGCGCGCAAAACATGTGCGCGAGCGTGCAAACTGGATGCGCCGACGACTGCTCAAGATGATTGTCGATGCAGGTCAGGGGCATCCGGGCGGCGATCTTTCGGCCACCGATATCCTCGCAACGCTCTATTTCGATGTGCTGCGCCTCGATCCCACCAATCCGCTTGCCCCGGAGCGCGACAGATTTGTCATGTCCAAGGGGCACTGTACCGGCGCGCTCTATACCGCCATGGCAGGACGAGGCTTATTCCCGGAAGAGGAGCTGGCAAGCTATCTTAAGCCGAGATCGCGGCTTAACGGCCACCCCAACCGCACTTACCTGCCTGGGGTTGAAACAAACACCGGCCCTCTCGGCCATGGCTTTCCCGTCGGCGTGGGCATCGCGGTATCCGGTCAGATCGACGACGCCGACTTCCGCACCTTCGTGCTGACCGGCGATGGCGAATTGCAAGAAGGCAGCATGTGGGAAGCCGCGATGTTTGCAGGGCATCGCGGACTGGGCAAACTGACAGTGATCGTCGATCGCAACAGATTGCAGCAAGGCGCCAAAACCGAGGACACCAACGGCCTCGAACCGCTCAGCGATAAATGGCGCGCGTTCGGCTGGGAAGTCGTGGGCGTGAACGGGCATGATCATGCCGAACTGCTCCGCGCGTTCGACGCTGCAGCAGAACCGCGCAACAAGCCGCGGGTGATTATCGCTGACACATGCAAAGGCAAGGGGGTCAGCTTCATGGAAAATCAGGCTGGCTGGCATCACGGCGTCCCCAACCCCGAACAATACGCTCAGGCGCTGGCTGAACTCGAAGCGGAGATGGCGTGATGGGAGCCGGCACCAAATCAGACACGGCATTGTTCGATTGCCGCGATGCCTATGTTCGTACGGTCGAAGAACTGGCCGTGACAGACAATCGGATCGTCGCGGTCGTCAACGACTCGGTCGGCTCTTCAAAACTAGGCAAGTTCCGCGAACGCTTCCCCAACCGCCTGATTAACGTAGGCATTGCCGAACAGAACATGGTTGGTGTCGGCGCGGGACTTGCTAATGGCGGCAAGATTCCTTTCGTCAGCGGCGCATCCTGCTTCCTTACCGCCCGCGCTATGGAGCAACTCAAGGCTGATTGTGCCTATAGCAACGCGAATGTGAAGCTCTGCGGCATCTCCTCCGGCGTTGCCTATGGCGAACTGGGCGCGACCCATCACAGCATCGAAGATATCGCATGGCTGCGCGCGATCGACGGCATGACAGTGATCGTGCCGTCCGATCCATGGGAAACCGAACAAGCCATCCGCGCCGCGGCCAGCCATGACGGGCCGGTATATATCCGGCTGAGCCGGATGCCGGTTCCTGCACTGGAACGGACCAGTCCCCGGTTCGAAATCGGCAAGGGCGAGGTGCTTCACGAAGGCCGCGATGTCGCGATCATCGCCAATGGCACCATGGTCAATCGGGCACTCGAAGCAGCTGCGGCGCTTAAGAGCGAAGGCATTGGTGCACGCGTGATCAACATGGCCACGGTATCGCCGATCGACAAAGACCTGCTGGCAGATGCCGCCGCGACAGGCGCCATCGTGACAGTGGAAGAAGGCCTGAAACAAGGCGGACTGGGCGGTGCAGTGGCCGAATTCTGCGCCGAATCCGCACCAGTACCGATGCGTATTCTCGGCTTTCCCGGGTTTCTTCCTACCGGCTCTGCATCATGGTTGCTGGACGAATTCGGCCTGACCGCAGCGGGCATCGCCTCTGCGGCGCGCGAAGTGCTGGACAAAAGGGCCTGAATGTCGGTGCCTGTCCACTCTCCGTCGGCCAACTCCGCGCCGGTTATACTGGCCATCGACCAGGGGACTACCAACACAAAAGTCCTGCTGGTCAATGGTCACGGGGAGATATGCCTGAGCCGTTCGCGCAGCGTTCCGCTGTCCTATCCGCGTCCCGGCTGGGTCGAACAATCCGCAGAAGATATCTGGCGGACTGTCAGGGATCTGATTGCCGAAGTTCTGACCGCAGTGCCAAATGCGGCCGTCGCGGCGGTCGCTATATCGAATCAGCGCGAAACCGTGATCCTGTGGGACCGCCACACCGGAGCACCGATCGCACCTGCCGTGACATGGCAGTGCACCCGATCGGCTGAACGCTGTGAACAGCTCCGCAAGGCAGGAAAGGCACCTCTGATCGCGCAACGGAGCGGGCTTGGCATCGATCCGTTGTTCCCAGCCGCCAAGATCGCCGGAATGCTGGATGACACGCCCGATATTCGCACGCGGGCCGAAGCGGGCGACATCCTGTGCGGCACGGTCGATAGCTGGCTGGTCTGGAACCTCACAGGCGGGGCGGTTCACGCGACCGACCACAGCAATGCATCGCGCACACAGCTCCTCAACATCGATACCGCTCGATGGGACGAGGAACTCGCTGCTGTGTTCGATGTCCCGCTTGCCATTCTGCCCGAAGTCCGGCCATCGGACGCCACCTTCGGCGTGATCTGCGAAGGCTTTGGCGCCCTGCCGCAAGGTACACCTGTCCGCGCCGTTCTCGGTGATAGCCACGCCGCTTTGTTTGCTCACGATCCAATGGCAAGCGGCATCGTCAAAGTGACCATTGGCACGGGCAGCTCGCTCATGGTTTCGGTGCCAGAGCGCGCGGAATCGCGCCACGCCCTGTCCGCCACTATCGCGTGGAGCCGCGAAGATAGCGGTGTGCAGTACGCGCTCGAAGGCAATATCAGCGTGTCAGGACATGCCGCAGCCTTTGCCGCCGAATTGATGGGATTACCCGATGCGCACGCGCTCAGCGCCGTCGCCGGGCAGGTTGCGAACAGCAATGGCGTCGTCTTCGTGCCAGCTCTGGCCGGGCTGGGTGCACCGCACTGGCAGACCGATGCCCGTGGCACGATCATGGGCATGAGTTTGGCAACGCGCCCCGCCCATTTGGCGCGCGCGACGCTGGAAGCGATCGCGCATCAGATCTGCGACGTGATCGAAGCGATGGAAGGCGATCTGCACCACCCCTTCCCCTCCGTGACAATTGACGGTGGTGCGGGCAGGAATTCGCTTCTCGCACAAATACTCGCAGACTTGAGCGGCAAGGAAATCGTGCAGGCGCCGCAAGAGGAAAGCAGCGCAGTCGGCGCGGCCCTGATGGCAGCTGCCGCAATCGGTATCGCGGGATCCGCCGACCGAGCGCCCGCACAGCAATTCATGCCGCAAATCAGCGAAGGCGACCGCACGAACGCGCGCCAACAATGGAAACGCGCGATCGCACAGGTAACCGCAGCCGCATCTCCGAATGCTGCTCCGGCATCGGTCGCCGCATGAACACCACCGAAGAAGTGAACGCCGAACAGAAAATATCCGGCACGCCGCAAGGGATTGGAAACAAACAATGACAGCCGAAGGCAAATTGGCTCAGGGCCAACAACCCGATCCTTCCGGCAAGGAGGACTGGAAGAACACCATCCTCGCCGGACTGGCCAACTATATCGACGCAGGATCGATCGTCGCCGGATCGGCAGCGCTGGCGCTGTGGGTGGAGGCGTATGGCCTGTCCACTGACCTTGTCGGTTTGATCGGGGCATTCGGCCCCAACGCCATCGCCGCCGGAATCGGCGCGCTCATCGGCGGGCGGCTGTGCGACAAGCTGGGTCGCAAGAAGATCTACCAATACGATATGCTCTTCTACGCCTTCGGCATGATGTGGCTGGTCTTCGCGATGAATGCGTGGATGATCGTACTTGGATTTTTCCTGGTCGGTCTGGCGGTTGGAGCGGATATCCCCGCATCGTGGTCGCTGATCGCGGAAATGGCCCCTGATAAAAAGCGCGGAAAACACAGCGGAGTCGCGCAGGTGCTATGGTATCTGGGTCCGGTCGTCGTCCTGCTGATGTTTCTGGTGCTCGAGCCGCTTGGCCTGATGGCGGCCCGACTGGTTTTCGCCCACCTTGCGATATTGGCTGTCGCTCTGACCTTTCTGCGATCACGCATGAAGGAATCGCAGCGCTGGCTTGATGCTCAATCGACAAAACCGGACGATGGCGCTCCGTTCGAACGGGGGCGCTGGCGCGATCTGTTCACCTGCCGCCATATCCGCTCGATGGCGTTTCTGGCCGGTATGTACCTGTTCTGGAATCTGTGGGCGGGGACAAATGGTTTCTTCTTCCCCTACATCCTGCGTACAGTCGGCAACCAGTCGCAGGCGATGTCGGTCGCAATTCAGGCGCTCAGCTTCCTGATCGGGATGGCGTCAATCTATTTCGTGTTCATGAAATACGCGGACAAGCTGAATCAGCGAATGCTTTTCGGCCTTTCCGCTGTGATACAGGTGGTCGGGATGTCGCTGCTTGCGATCTTCCCGCTGACGTTGCCCGTCGCGCTGGCGCATGTGTTCCTGATGGCATTCGGCCAGGGTTTCGGAGCGCAATGTTTCTTCCAGCTCTGGAGCTCGGAGATGTTTCCCACTTTGCTGCGGAGCACCGCTCAGGGCGTGATGTTCGCTGTGGTTCGGATTGTGCTGGGCGTCTTCACTTTCTTCGTACCGTTTCTGACAGCGACCGGGTTCACCACGCTGGCATGGATACTCGTCGGTTTTCTGACGATCAGCGGTGTGATCGGGTTCGTCTGGGCACCGCGAAACGAAGGCAAGTCGCTCGAACAGCTCGATGACGAGCGTCTCACCGCATGATGCGCCGCGCGCGCCGACCAAAGGAAGAGAATGCAATGGTAAAGCGTTTCGACGTATCGGCTCTGCCTGTCGACCACGAAAGTGCCGTTCTGGCGGGTCGTGTCTCGATAAAGGGCGATCCGCGTCCGGTTATCGTTCGCGCTGGCCGGGTGTTCGACGTTTCCACACAAGTGGACACGATCTCCGACCTGCTGGACCTGGGCGATCCGGCCGATGCCTCCGGTCGCGATATCTGCGGAGTAAGCGAATTGACCGTCGGAGGGGGCGACTATGCACTGCTCTCGCCAATCGACCTGCAATGCGTGAAAGCGTGCGGCGTGACGTTCGCGGTGTCCGCTATCGAGCGGGTAATCGAAGAACGTGCTCGCGGCAACGCGGAGCACGCCGCAGACATTCGCGCCAATCTGGAGGACAGAGTCGGCAGCGGGATCCGCAACGTCACACCGGGCACCGACAGCGCGGCTGAACTGAAGGCTGCGTTGATCGATGCCGACATGTGGTCCCAATATCTTGAAGTCGCAATTGGCCCCGATGCAGAGGTATTCACTAAGGCGCCAGTCCTATCCACCGTCGGATGGGGGGCGGCAGTGGGGATCCGTTCCGATTCCAGCTGGAACAATCCCGAACCGGAAGTGGTGCTGGCTGTGAATGCGTCAGGCAAACCTGTGGGCGCGATGCTGGGCAATGACGTAAACCTGCGCGATTTCGAAGGACGCAGCGCTCTGTTGCTGGGCAAGGCGAAAGACAACAATGCCGCCTGTGCCCTTGGCCCCTTCATCCGGTTGTTCGGCGGTGATTTCGGCATGGACGACGTTCGTTCGGCGGAACTCGACCTGCAGGTCGAAGGGCTGGACGGTTATCGGCTCGAAGGCCGCAGCTCGATGAAGGAAATCAGCCGCGACCCGCTGGAACTGGTTCGCCAGACCTTGTCCGAACACCATTACCCCGACGGCTTCGTTCTGATGCTGGGTACGCTGTTCGCGCCGGTTCAGGATCGCAACGAACCGGGCCGGGGCTTCACCCACAATGTCGGAGACACAGTGCATATCCATAGCGCGAGGCTAGGCACACTAACCAACGATGTCGTCCATTCGTGCGATGCGCCCGCATGGGAATTCGGCATTCGCGAATTTTACCGGTCAATCCGCCAGCGGCACGCAGTCGCCACCGCCTGACCAACATCCATTCGAACGGACAGATCATCATGACACTCACCGGAAAACTCTTCATCGCCGGGGAACGGCGCGATTCCGAAAACCGGTTCCATGCCTTCGATCCTTCGACAGACGAGGCCATCCCCGAACCCGCCTTTGCCATCGCTGGGCCGCGCGATATCGATGACGCATGCGCGGCAGCCGAAGCTGCATTCGCTGTCTATTCCAGCCTCCCTCTCGAAACACGAGCGCAGTTTCTGGAAGCGGCCGCCGATGAAATCGACGCGCTGGGCGAAGCGCTAACGAAGCGGGCCCATTGCGAAACCGGCTTGCCGGAAGCACGCCTCAACGGAGAGCGCGGCCGAACCGTGGGGCAGCTGCGCCTGTTCGCACAGATAGTGCGCGATGGCGCATGGCAGGGTATCCGCATCGATAGCGCCGATCCTGTGCGCACACCGCCAAAGCCCGATCTTCGCCTGCACAAAATACCGTTGGGACCGGTCGCGGTGTTTGGCGCTTCCAACTTTCCGCTCGCTTTCTCGATTGCAGGTGGCGACACCGCTTCGGCATTGGCCGCAGGATGCCCCGTTGTGGCGAAGGGGCACCCTGCCCACCCCGGCACATCCGAACTCGTCGCCAGCGCGATCATGCGCGCGGTGGAACAGACTGGCTTGCCGCAAGGTGTGTTCAGCCTTCTGAACGGAACCTCCCACGAACTGGGAACGGCGCTGGTCAGCGATCATCGAATTCAAGCAGTCGGTTTTACGGGATCGCGCATGGGTGGCGAGGCGTTGATGAAAGTGGCCGCTTCCCGCAAACAGCCGATCCCGGTTTATGCCGAGATGTCAGCGATCAATCCCGTGATCCTGCTGCCCGCCGCCCTCGCATCGCGTGGTGAAAAGCTGGCACAAGATTATGTCGGAAGCGTCACGATGGGCGCGGGGCAATTCTGCACCAATCCCGGTCTGATCCTCGCAATACGCGGTGAAGCGCTCGACAATTTTGTCGCCGGGGTCGCCGCAGCGATTGGACAGGCCTCACCGCAAGTCATGCTTACGCAAGGCATTCGCGAACAATTCGACAGGGGCAAGGCCAACCTGATCGGCAGCGACAGCGTTGCGTTGATCGGGGAAGGTGCGCCCGCCACCAATGGCTGTCTGGCCAGCGCTGCCATATACCGCACCAGCGCCGCCGAATTTGTCCAGAATCCCCTGCTGGGAGAGGAAAACTTCGGTGCCTCTTCCGTGATCGTCGAGTGCGACGATATCGATCAGTTGCATGGCCTGCTTGCAGAAATCGAAGGCCAGCTGACCGCGACACTGCATATGACGGAAGATGACTTTGTCCTGGCGGGCAAGATTTTGCCCGTGCTCGAACGCAAGGCGGGTCGCATCATCGCCAACGGGTGGCCGACCGGGGTCGAAGTGTCACACGCGATGGTCCATGGCGGGCCGTATCCGGCAACGTCGGATCCGAAATCGACTTCGGTCGGTACGCTTGCCATCGAACGCTTCCTGCGGCCAGTGTGCTATCAGGATTTCCCCGCCGAACTGCTGCCCGAACACTTGATCGGAGAAGGGCCGAATAACACGATCAGGATGATCGATGGCAAATGGACAATGTGACTTATGAGAGAGAGGAGAACGGGGTGGTGGCATCAAAGGCTCGCTAAGGACCGCTCCGGCACCACCGGTTGAAGCGTTGGTAAACGGTGTGCCAGCGCCCGAACTCCTTGGGCAGGACACGCCAGTGTGCCCCTGAACGCGCCAGCCACAAGACCGCCTCGACAAACAAGCGATTATCTCGCCCTGTCCGCCCAGGATCGCTCGCCTTGCCCAGAAGATGCGGCTCAATCCGCTCCCAACCCGCGTCACTCAGTTCCTGTCGATCCATCCAGCCAGCAGCTTGAATCAGACTCCCACAAAAATGGGAATCCTGAATGTAAACGCAGCCTAAGAGCCGTACACTGTTAAGTGCGATATAACGCGGCGAGTCGATCTCCATAGCGTTCGCGGATTTTGTGCCGCCGTATCTTCATGCTCGGCGTCATCTCTTCGTTTTCGATCGTGAATGGTTCGTCTGCGAACGTAAAGCCGCGCACCTTCTCGACTACTGAAAGTTCCTGATTGGTGCGGTCGATTGCGTCGCGCACGGCGCTGCGGAATGGTGGTAGTTCCATCAGCGCGGTCAGATCGTATTTCTCACCATGCGCCTTGGCCCATTCAGCGGCCCATTCCGCATCAGGCACGATCAGGCCGACGAGATACGGGCGTTTGTCACCGCTCACCATTGCTTGCCCGATTTCGGGCTGCAATGTCAGCATTCCTTCGACCTTCTGCGGGGCCACATTGTCGCCCTTGTCATTGACGATCATGTCTTTCTTGCGATCGGTTATGACGATGCGTCCGCGCTCGTCGATGTGGCCGATATCGCCTGTGTGCAACCAGCCATCCTGCAGAGCGCGTGCCGTCTCGGCCGGGTTATGCCAGTAACCGTGCATCACCAGTTCGCCGCGACACAGAATCTCGCCGTCCTCTGCAATCTGAATTTCGACGCCTCTCATCGGCGGCCCGACGGTATGCATCGCGATGCCTGCGCGGGGCCGGTTGCAGCTGATGACTGGGCCGGCTTCGGTCTGTCCGTAACCCTGCAGCATAGTCAGGCCCATCGCCTGAAAGAATATACCGACTTCCGGATTCAGCGGTGCACCGCCTGAAACCATTGCCTTTATTCGGCCGCCGAATTTAGCTCGGATCTTCGGGCGCAACAGCCGTTCGAGCATGAAGTCGAGCGTCTTGTCGCCAATGCGATAACGCCCTTCAGCCTTCCGGGCGCCCAGCGCGAGTGCGCGGTCCATCAGTTTCTGAGCCAAACCACCCTGCTTGGCCACCTGCTTCATGATTCGTGCGCGAAGTACTTCGAACAGCCGGGGAACCACGACCATGATCGTGGGGCGCACCTCTTCGATATTGCTGGCGAGTTTTTCGAGCCCTTCGGAATAGAATATCTGCGCGCCGACGCTGATCGGCAGAAATTGTCCGCCGGTATGCTCGTAAGCGTGGGACAGAGGCAGGAATGACAGGAAGCGTTCGTCTTCATCCACCCCTAAATCGTTGCTGAGGATTTCCGCTGCACCGGCCGAGTTGCACAGGATTGCGCCGTGATGTTGCAACACTCCGCGCGGGGCACCGCCGGTGCCGCTGGTGTAGATGATGCAGGCGGTATCGCCCCGTCCGATCTCTGCAATACGACGTTCGACAGCTTTGCGCGCTTCGGCTGCATCGCCTTCCAGCATCGATGCCCAGTTATGGATCGTGTGGTTACCGCTTTGATGCGGGCGCACGCTATCGATTGCGATCAGGTGTTCCGCCAGCCCTGTATGAAGGATGGCCGGGATTAGCGGGATAGACAGTTTATCGTTCGAAACGATAACGGCCCGAGCCCCCGAATTGTCGAGGATATGGACATGATCGCGCTCGGTATTCGTGGTGTAAGCCGGGACTGTGATGCATCCTGCGGCCATGATCGCCAGATCGGCAATACACCATTCGGGGCGGTTTTCCGATACCAGCGTGACCCGGTCGCCGGGCTCCAGCCCCAGCTTGCGAAGGTTTTCTGCCAGCAGGCAAACCTGATCGGCCACTTCGCGCCAGCTTTGCGTTATCCATTGCCCGTCGCGTTTGGCGCCGAGGAACGGTGCATCGCCCCGCTCATCCGCACGCCGGAGAAACAATGCGACGAGGTTATCGACCGTATCAATGTCGCTTAGCTGCAAGGCTGCACCTGTTCCTGATCCCAAGACTTCTCATAACTTTTATGGTTATCTATAGTTTAGGGCGGGCCTGCCGTAGCGGCAAGCGGTCTTATTCGACGATGGCCACCCCTTCGCTGCGCGGATCACCCGCACCGGTCCAGCCACTGGCAGTGAGCAGCGCTGCATTGGCTTTCAAAGGAAGGGCACGCACGGTAACCTGCTTGTGCCCGAGCCGTTGCAATTCCGGGATCATGGCAACCAACGAGGTATCGGGTTCGATCGCGACAATATCGCCGGGCGAAAACAGAACCGGCAATGCCAGAGCCTTGTCGACCGGCAGATGGAAATCGATAACTCCGATAATCGCGCGCGTCGTTTGCACTGGGATCGTTGCTCCGCCGGCGGCACCGACCGCCATCAGCAATTTGCCGTCGGGCGAAAATACCAGTGTCGGTGCCATCGAACTGCGCGGTCGCTTGCCGCCCTGCACGCGATTGGCGACCGGATGACAATCCGTGCCAACTGCCATTTCCAGCTTTCCATCCGCGATGTCGTCCATCCGCGCTTTGGAGGAGCCGGTCGCGCGATCATCGCAGTTTTCCTGCGGAGTCATGCTGAAATCGGTCAGTTCGTTATTGAGATAGAACCCGCCGAACATGCTGCCCGAACCGAACACACTTTCGATTGTCGATGTGTAGGATACGGCATTGCCCCATTTGTCGACGGCAACGAAATGGGAGGTGCCATGTTCTTCCGGCTCCTGCCCGTCGGGCGGGGGAAGCGGCAGACCCGGCTCGACCTTGGCCATCGTCGATGTCGGGCTGATCAGCGTACCGCGCTTCGCCAGATATGCGGGATCGGTCAGCGCTTTGACCGGGACTGAAAAGAAATCAGGGTCGGCAAGGAACCGTTCGCGGTCAGCATATGCGAGGCGCTGCGATTCGGCGAACAGATGCCAGAAAGTGGGCGAATTGGGGCCGAGTGCCGACAGATCGAACCGTTCGAGCTGATTGAGCATCGCAATAACGGTTGTCGCGCCCGATGATGGCGGGCCCATCCCGCAAATCTTGTAGGTGCGATATGCACCGCAGACCGGCGCGCGATCAGTTGCGCGATAGCTTTCGATATCGGCAACTGTCATTTTGCCATCGCTAGGCGTGTCATCAGCGATGGTTTTGGCCAGCGTTGCAGCGGTTTGCCCGGTGTAGAGCCAGTTTGCCCCATGCGCGGCGATTTGTTCCAGAGTGTGCGCCAGTTCCGGGTTTTTAACCACTGTGCCGAGGGGCTTGGGATTGCCTGCCGCATCGTAAAACAATGCCAACCCTGTTTTACTGCGCGCCCCAGTGCTCTTGGCGTTTTTCAACGCGTTATACAGGCGGGGCGTAATCTCGAACCCATCGCGGGCAAGGCGGATCGCAGGCTGGAAAACATCGGCCCAGGCCAGCTTCCCGTCGCGCTTCATCGCGTCTTCGGCCAGGCGCAGGCTGCCCGGTACACCGATGCTCAATCCGCTTTCGACAGCGGTGCGGAAATCCATCGGCTTGCCGGCCGGCCCGATGAAACGGGTTGGGGTGGCGGCCATCGGCGCCTTTTCCCGACCGTCGACTGTGTCGATAGTCCCATTGGGGTCGGTATGGAGATAGAAACCGCCGCCGCCGATACCCGAACTTTGCGGCTCGACAACGGTAAGGGCCAGCATCACTGCGATGGCAGCATCGGTCGCGCTGCCACCCTTGCGCAGCATTTCGATGCCCGCTTGCGCGGCGCGTGGATCGGCAGCGCTGACAATTCCGTGTTCGTAGCGGGTTTGCGCCACCGGTGGCGATGCGGTGGCGACCGTTTCGGTTGGGATTGTGGAGCAGGCTCCCAGTAGGAGGGGGAGAGCCAGTGGAAGGGCGAGCGATACGGAAAAGCGCTTAAGCATGGTGCTATCAGCTAACCGCTCCCGACCGCCTCGGCAATCGTTGAAAACCCTTCGGCGCGCATTCGTTGCTCCAGTCCGCGGACAATGCGCCGGGCAACACCCGGTCCTTCATATACCATCGCACTGTAAAGCTGGACTAAACTTGCCCCGGCTTTGATTCGCTCCCACGCGTCGTCCGCGTTGGCAATTCCGCCGACACCGACGAGAGGCAATGTGCCGCCAGTGGCGGAGCGGAAGTCTTTGAGACGCTGAAGCGCGAGATTTTTGAGCGGCCGTCCGGATAACCCACCGCTCTCCCCGGCATCCCATGCGACAAGGGGCGGGCGTAAAATCGTTGTGTTCGACACGATTAGTGCGCCGAGCTTCTTGTCGATAGCGATACGGGAAATCGCATCGATATCCGTGGGTTCGAGATCGGGTGCGACTTTTAGGAAAATCGGCGGCTGAGTGATGGCTTCGCTTTCGTCGCGCGCGGCAATCACCGCGTCGAGCAGCGCAACCAAAGCGCCTTCGTCCTGCAAGGCGCGCAGGCCCGGGGTGTTCGGGCTGGAGATATTCACTGCGAGATAGCTGGCTAGCGGGGCCATCGCGCGGGCCATCGTTGCATAATCTGCGATGCGATCAGCGGAATCCTTGTTTGCGCCGATATTTATGCCAACTACGCCGGGCCTGCTCGTACGCTGGGATAACCGGCGATGCGCGGCTTCCAGTCCGGCATTGTTGAAGCCCATGCGATTGATAACCGCGCGATCTTCTTTCAATCGGAAAAGCCGGGGCTTGGGATTGCCCGCTTGTGGCAAGGGTGTGATCGATCCCACTTCGGCAAAACCGAAGCCAAGGCGCAGTAAAGCATCGGGAACTTCCCCATCTTTATCGAACCCTGCCGCCATTCCGAGTGGGTTGGGGAACGAAATGCCCGCAACGGTCGATGTCAGCGGCCCGACATTTGCAGGCCTGCCGACAAGACGCACTTTCAGGGCCTTGAGTGCAAGCCCGTGTGCGATTTCCGGATCGATGGCGAACAGAGCGGGGGAGAGCAGGCGGTAAAGCATCGTGGGTGCCCTATGGCGCGGTAAAGGATTGCTGTCGAGACTGTCCCACCTTGGCAAGCAAGGCATGAAAGGCGCTCAAAAAGCACGAAAAATTGCCTGAAGCTGCGTCAGACTACCGCAAATCCGACTGAACTGTCGCGGTGCGTCGATTTCCTACAATTGGCGAATCGATTCATCGTGTATGAAGCACGGGCGACCCGAAGGGCTCGAAGCTTTTTGCAACGAGTACCTCTACTTAACAGGCGGTCTCGGATGATCCGGGGCCGCCTATTTTTTACCGCCATCCGGCCTTCGCGTATTTTCACCTTGTAACTGCCGCGATTTGCCAGATGGGCACCTTGATCAGCCTCACAGACCGGGTTTGGCCGCTCAGCGTGCTTGAAAAGATCGCAAACCCCTCCTAGGTGCAATTCGGAATGAATCGGTCCGAATAAAAATGCGTCTGTCCAATCTTGCTGATTATGCCGTGGTCGCGATGACCGCTGCCGCGCGTCGTTGCGGTGGCGGGCGTGTGTCTGCCGGGGAGCTGGCGGCGGAAACCGGACTGCCCGCGCCGACAGTCGCGAAACTGGTCAGCAAGCTGACGGCCGCGGGCCTATTGCGTTCGATGCGAGGGGCGCACGGCGGGTTGCAACTGGCGCGGCCGGCCGCAGCAATCACGATTGCCGATATTGTAGAGGCAGTGGAAGGTCCGATTGCACTGACTGCCTGCGTCGAAGGCGATAGCTGTGCGCTGGATCACGATTGCACCGTTCGCGCGCACTGGCCCGTGGTCAACGAAGCGGTGCGAGGGGCATTGGCGGGGATCACTTTGACGCAGTTAGTATCGACACGAGAAATAGCATGACCGAAGACATACAAGTGACCGATCGCGCTGCCCGCGATGCCGCTGCGAAAGCGGCAGAGTACGAATTCGGCTGGTCGAGCGAGATCGACACCGAATTTGCGCCCAAGGGATTGAACGAAGACACCGTTCGCTTCATTTCCGCCAAGAAGGGCGAGCCGGAATGGATGCTCGAATGGCGGCTCAAGGCATTCCGGTTGTGGCAAACGATGGAAGAGCCCGATTGGGCCAAGCTCGGCTATCCGCCGATCGATTATCAGGACGCTTATTACTACGCCGCGCCGAAGAAGAAGGCGGAGCTGGAATCGCTCGACGAACTCGATCCCGATATCAAGGCGACCTACGATAAGCTGGGCATTCCATTGGCGGAGCAGGAAGTGCTTGCCGGGGTGAAGGGCGCACGCAAGGTCGCTGTGGATGCTGTGTTCGACAGCGTTTCGGTGGCGACCACTTTCCGCAAGGAACTGGAGAGCGCGGGCGTCATCTTCCGCTCGATCAGCGAGGCGATCCGCGAATATCCCGACCTGGTGAAAAAGTGGCTCGGCAAAGTCGTGCCGCAACACGATAACTACTTCGCCACTTTGAATTGTGCGGTCTTTTCCGACGGAACATTCGTGTACATCCCCGAAGGGGTGCGCTGCCCGATGGAACTGAGCACGTATTTCCGTATCAACGCGGAAAATACCGGGCAGTTCGAACGCACGCTGATCGTGGCGGAAAAGGGTAGCTATGTCAGCTATCTGGAAGGCTGCACCGCGCCGATGCGCGATGAAAACCAGCTTCACGCGGCCGTCGTCGAACTGGTCGCGCTGGAAGATGCCGAGATCAAATATTCCACCGTGCAGAACTGGTATCCCGGTGACGCCGACGGCAAAGGCGGGATCTACAATTTCGTGACCAAGCGGGCGCTGTGTCAGGGCGCGCGCAGCAAAGTGAGCTGGACCCAGGTCGAAACCGGCAGCGCGGTGACGTGGAAATACCCCTCTTGCGTGCTCAACGGTGAAAACTCAGTTGGTGAGTTCTACTCGGTAGCGGTCACAAATAACCACCAGCAGGCCGACACGGGAACTAAAATGGTTCATAACGGCAAGGGCAGCCGCAGCACGATCATTTCCAAGGGGATCAGCGCGGGCAAGTCCAACAACACCTATCGCGGACTAGTGCGCGTGGCGACCAATGCCGACGGGGTTCGCAATTTCACGCAATGCGACAGCCTGTTGCTGGGCGACACCTGCGGCGCGCACACTGTTCCGTATATCGAAGTGAAAAACCCCTCGGCCCAGATCGAGCACGAGGCGACAACCAGCAAGATCAGCGACGATCAGCTGTTCTACGCCATGCAGCGCGGGCTGGGTGCGGAGGAGGCGGTGGCACTGATCGTCAACGGCTTTGCCAAGGAAGTGCTCAAAGAACTGCCGATGGAATTCGCGGTAGAGGCGCAGAAACTACTGGCAATCTCGCTCGAAGGAAGCGTCGGATGACGATCCAATCCCCCTTTCATCTTGCCCATAATGCCCCTGGCGGCTTCGTGGCCCTCGTGTGAACCAATCTTATGACCGACCGTAAAACTCTCCAGCTTCGCACTCCGTCCGAAACGGCGGACACCCCCGCGCTCAAGAAAAAGGGGCGCGGCTGGGAAATTTCCGAAAAGCGGCTCGACGCTCTGCACGAACGCGCGCGCGATATGCGCCGTCATTCAACAGAGGCGCACAAGGTGCTGGCAGAGCGCTTCGCCAAGGCCGATCTGGGCCGATACAAGTTCACCCGCCATGCGGTCGTCGGCAGCGCGATCGTCGATTTCAACTGCCACCTCCTTGGCATGGCGATCGCCATTGACGAAGACGGCGCAGACGAAGCGCTGGCGAAGCGCCGCGACAAGAGTCTGGAAGCGGTCGGCATCCGGGTGATGCGGATCAAGGCGCGCGACATTATCGATAATATCGACGATGTGCTGGCGCGCATCACTGCCGGAATGCGAATGCGTATTGCCGACAAACAGGACGCGCGCCGCGCCCATCGCGTCAATTCCGCCCCTCGGCGGCCACGGCGGGACGACGCATGACAACTTCCACCGCGCATGTTTTTGCAATCGCAGCGATTGCCGCGATGGCGATGCTGGCGCCGGTTGCCCCTGCCCGAGCCGCGCCTGAGCAACTGACCACGGCGCAGGCGATCAAGCGGCTCGACGCATGTCTGACGAGCGGAGCGCCCGCCGCGCCGCGCAGCAGCCTTCAGGCGGCGGTGATCGCATTGCGCACTCTATGCCGCTCCCAAATCGATCGCGTGCTGGATCATCGCTATGCCGAAATCGACGCCGCTTACGGTCTTCCGGGCGCGAAATTGACGCAAAGCCAGCAGGCTGATCGGACAGAACGTCGCGATGCGGCCCGGAAATTGCTCGACCGCGAAATCGCCGTGGCGGTTTCGCGTTACACCCAACTCCTCCCGAACTGACCCGGATCGACCAGATAATATGCTGATAATCGATAGTCTTCACGCCGAAATCGACGGCAAGAAAATCCTCAACGGCCTTTCGTTGACTGTGAACGCAGGCGAAGTCCATGCGATCATGGGGCCGAATGGCGCTGGCAAATCCACGCTGGCCTATGTGCTCGGTGGCCGTCCGGGGTATGAAGTGACCGGGGGATCGGTCACATTTGCCGGGCAGGATCTGCTCGCGATGGAGCCGCACGAGCGCGCCGCGGTCGGCCTGTTTCTCGGCTTCCAGTATCCGGTGGAGATTCCGGGTGTTTCCAACGTCCAGTTCCTGCGCGAAGCGCTCAATGCCCAGCGCATTCAGCGAGGGGAAGAACCGCTGACCGGCGGCGAATTCCTTAAACTGGCGAAAGAGAAAGCCGCTCTGCTGCGGATGGATATGGAGATGCTCAAGCGGCAAGTGAACGTGGGCTTCTCCGGCGGGGAGAAGAAGCGGGCGGAAATGGTTCAGATGGGCATTCTCAACCCGTCGCTGGCGATCCTTGATGAAACAGACTCCGGGCTCGATATCGATGCATTGCGGGTAGTAGGCGAAGGGATCAATGCGATCATGCGCGCACCGGACAAGGCCGTGGTGCTGATCACCCATTACCAGCGCCTGCTCGACTACGTGAAACCCGATCAAGTCCACATCCTCGCCAAAGGGCGCATCGTCAAAAGCGGCGGTCCTGAACTGGCGCTGGAACTGGAGCGTGAGGGGTATGACGAGGTAATGGCATGATGCGCCTCACAACACTTCTGTCCTTCACCGCTCTGATTGCAGCGAGCACTACACCCACTCAGGCGGCCCCGCAGCAACGCGAAGTGCCGCCTGCCGTGGCCAAGCAGGTGCCGATCATTGCGGGCAAGCTGCGTAACTGGCGTGGGGTGTGGGGCGCTGTCGATGGCAAGCTGGCCTGCAAGACGGTGAAATCGACCGGCGATAAAGACATCGACATGATCGGCTGCGCTGCGCTCGTCGCCTGTATCAAGCCGCATTACAAACAGCTCAAGACAATCGCCGACAGCAAAGCGAGCGAAGCCGACAAGAAACGCCGTATCTCGGGCAAACTCAAGACGCTCGACCCATGCCTGCACGAACATCGCGGCAATGGCATCGCGGCGCTGGCTGTGGCGCGGGGGACAGGGAAGTGACCTTGATTGCACGTCCGACCAATCGTGAAGAGGACTGGCGGTATTCCGATGCCGCATTCCTTTCGACCGCACCTATCGAAACCTTTGACGACTGGCGCTCCGTCACGGTCAAACCGGGCGCTGTGCTGCGCGAAACCGTGCAGGCCGGCGATGCCGCGCCATCGGCCGTGACGCGGTGCCGCGTGCATGTCGGCGCCGGCGGGCGATACGAGCATTTCGCCACTATCGTCAGCGGCCCCTATCGCCGGATCGAGCTGGAGGTGACGCTGGACGAAGGCGCGCATTTCGAATTCGGCGGAGTAACGCTGGGCGGCGAAAGCAATGTGCAGGAATTCGTGACCCGCGTGATTCACGCTCAACCCGGTGCGACCAGCAATCAGGTGGTGCGCGCGGTGCAGTGGGGCCAGTCGACCGGCAATTTCCTTGGCCGTATCGAAGTCGTGCGCGACGCGCAGAAGACTGATGCGGCGCAGAACTTCCGCGCGATCCTGCTGGAAAAGGGGGCGAGCGCCAACACCAAGCCGGAACTCGAAATCTTCGCTGACGATGTGAAATGCGCGCACGGTGCAGCGATCGGTGCGCTCGATCAGACGGCTGCATTCTACATGGCCGCACGCGGCTTGCCGCCGGAAAAGGCGCGGGCCTTGCTGGTACGGGCGTTCATCGCTGATGCCTTCGCCGCCATCGACGATGAAACACAGCGCGAAACCATGCTGGAAGATGCGCTGGCGCATCTGGACGAGAGCGCGTTATGACCGACACAGCAACGCTTTCGCGCAAAGCTGAATTTCCCGGCTTGCTGAGCGATACCGGGAAGGTGTGGCACTATCTCGATACGGCCGCGACAGCGCAGAAACCGCGGACAGTGATCGATGCCTGCAGCCGCGCGATGGGCGCGGATTATGCCACTGTGCATCGCGGGGTCTATTCGCGCAGCGCGGATATGACGCTGGCCTATGAAGCAGCGCGGCGGCGGGTGGCGGCCTTTATCGGCGCGGTGGAGGCGGAAATCGTTTTCACCCGCGGTGCGACCGAAGCGATCAATCTGGTGGCATATTCCTATCCGAACAAAGGGCGCGTTCTGCTCAGCCAGCTGGAACACCATTCCAATATCGTGCCCTGGCAACTGGCCGGGTGGCAAGTCGATGTCTGCCCGTTGACCGAAGATGGACGGATCGATCTGGATGCAGCGGAGGCGATGCTGACCCCGGATCACACGATGGTGGCATTCGCGCATGTGTCGAACGTGCTCGGCTCTACCCTCGATGCCGCGCGGGCGGCCCGGCTGGCGCATTCGGTGGGGGCGAAGCTGTTGCTCGACGGGTGTCAGGCAGTGCCGCGCCTGCCGGTCGATGTCGCGCAGATCGATTGTGATTTCTACGCCTTCTCCGGTCACAAGCTTTACGGGCCGACCGGTATCGGTGCGCTTTGGGGGCGCGCGGAACTGCTCGATGCCATGCCCCCGTGGCAGGGCGGCGGATCGATGATCGATCAGGTTACGTTCGAACGAACGACATATGCCCCACCCCCGCAGCGGTTCGAAGCTGGCACCCCTGCCATTGTCGAGGCGCTCGGTCTGGCGGCAGCCTGCGATTATGTCGCGGATATCGGACTGGACGCGATCCACGCGCACGAAGCGGCACTGGTCGCCCGTTTGCGCGATGCACTGCAACCGATGAATGACGTGACGGTATTCGGCCCGGAAGACAGCGCCGGAATCGTCAGTTTCGCGATGCAAGGCGTCCATCCACACGATCTGGGCACCATTCTCGATGAAGAGGGCGTGGCGATCCGTGCCGGGCACCATTGCGCGCAACCTCTGATGGCGCATCTGGGTGTGCCGGCAACTGCGCGCGCCAGTTTCGGACTCTACAGCGATGAAAGCGATATCGATGCGCTCGTGAAAGGGGTCGAGCGCACGCGGAGGATTTTCGGATGAACGAAGAACGCAATATCTCGGTCGAAGAAGTCGACGCTGTCGATAAACCGCGCCGTGCCAGTGTGGACGACGCACAGCAGGAAACCGCGGCGGAGAAGCTGGAGCGCAAGCGCGATTATCTAGAAGGATTCCTCGCGCAGAAGCCGCAGCCGACCCATGCGGGGGAGCCGGGCGGTGCAGTGTATGAATCGATCATCGATGCGCTGAAAGAGATTTATGACCCGGAAATCCCGGTCAATATCTACGATCTCGGTCTGATTTACGCGGTTGAAGTGACCGACGATGGCGATGCCAAAGTCACTATGACGCTGACGACTCCGCATTGCCCGGTAGCCGAATCGATGCCTGGTGAAGTGGAGTTGCGTGTCGCCACCGTACCCGGAGTACGCGATGCCGAAGTGGCGCTGGTGTGGGATCCGCCGTGGGGGCCGGATAAAATGACTGACGAGGCCCGGCTCGAACTGGGCATGTTGTGACCGCCTCCGTCATTCCCGAACTGGCAATTGCTATCGCCAACTATCGCGATTCGGCGGATGCGGCAGCTATTGTTGCGCTGCTCGATACCTATGCCCGCGATCCGATGGGCGGTGGCACGCCGCTGTCCGACGATGTCCGTGACCGGCTGGTTCCTGCGCTGGTTGATCAACCCGGCGCATTCACACTGATCGCGCGGGTAGCGGGCGAGCCTGTCGGGCTGGCCAATTGTTTCACCGGCTTTTCGACTTTCGCTGCGCGTCCGCTGGTCAATATTCACGATATTACGGTTCTGCCGCAATATCGTGGCAAAGGCGTGGGCCGTGCGCTCCTTAACGCTGTCGCGCAGGAGGCTCAGGCGCGTGGTGCGTGCAAGATCACGCTGGAGGTGCTGTCGGGTAACGAACCTGCCATCGCAGCATACCGGCAGGCCGGATTTGTGCAGTATGGACTTGACCCGGCAATGGGCACTGCCCAGTTCTGGGAGAGGAAACTACCATGACCGACACCGTTACAACCCTTCGCCAGCGCCCCGCTGCCGTTACGCTCACCCCTGCTGCGGAAGCGCGGGTGGCGGATCTGATGGCCAAGGCGCCGACCGATGCCATTGGCGTGAAGCTGTCGACACCCCGGCGGGGTTGCTCCGGGCTGGCCTATTCCGTCGATTATGTGATCGAAGAGACTGCGTTCGATGAAAAGATCGAAACGCCCGGAGGCACCTTTTATATCGACGGGGCCAGTGTGCTCTATCTGATCGGTAGCACGATGGATTGGGTGGAGGACGATTTCACCGCCGGTTTCGTGTTCGAAAATCCTAATGCCAAGGGCGCGTGCGGCTGCGGCGAAAGCTTTATGGTCTGACGGCGCTTCGCATTGCATGCGGAGCATTCGCTTTGGCCGTAGTTCGGCCTGAAGCCAGCCTTATCAGTATCAGCGTTTAGCGATGTAGCGCTTTGGCGCAGGCAGCCTTATCGACATCCAGCCCGTCGCTTGCTCGCCGTGCATCGACATATGTCGCGGTCGGTTCCGCGCCGGGACGCAGCGGGTAGAGGTAGATGTCGAGCACGCAGGCCTCGCCGCTGAATTGTAACTTGCGCGCGTCGCCTTCCCACACGTCTAGCCGGGGCGTGCCGAAGCTGCGTTCCAGTGCTGCCTTGTTCTGCCCGATGACCGCTTCCAGCCCTGCGCTGTTCATCACCTTAGGCACACGGAAACCTTCCGCAGCCGGTGGCGGCGGGCGCGTGGCAGGTACGCGTACTGCTTGCGAAGTGGTTGCGGGGGCGCGAGGCGGCGGATTGGTGCCGACCCGCCCTTGCGGAACTGCAGAGGCGCACCCGGCCAGCAGAATGGCAATGGAAAGCGGCAGAATCGTGCGGATCATGGACGAGCCCTGGTTGTAATCGGTTTGCGTGAATGGATCAGGTGTGCCGTTGCAGCGGCGCCGATCACGGGGGCCAGAAGATTGGCGAATGGTACCAGCAACATGGCGGCCACGATCCCGCCCAGTGCAAATCGGGTCAAGCCAGACAGCGGCAGGGCGCTCTCTTCCGGCGTCCGGTGGCGCAACCAGATCATTTCGGTCAGCTCGCGTCCCAGCAGCCATGCGTTGACTGCCCAGAACAGAATAGCCGTGCCAGCCCCGGTCACCAAGAGTATCGCCGCGAATGGAAGAGCGACGATGTTTGCGATTACCGCGCGCATAAGTCCACGCAGCGATGCCTTGAGATCTTGCGCGAATGGCAAATTGCGCCGCGTGGCAAGTGCGGAGGGATAATGCCGCGCCTCTACCGCTTCCACTACTTCATCGGCAAAGAACTGCACCACGGCCAGCGCGACCAGCCGGAACAGCAACCAGCCGCCAATGATCGTTATCACTATCGCACCCAACGCACTGAGCGATCCGTCGGCCGCCACACCGTAGTGCGCCAGCAGTGCAGCCAGGCCATACCATACCGCCACGCCCAGCATGGCGAATACCGCCAGCGTGATCGCTATCGATCGGGCCAATACAACAAGAATGGCTCGATCCCCTAACTGGCCGAAAGCAAGGGCAAAGGCGTGGGGGATGCGGTTCATTGCTCCATCATGTCGATGAGTGGGTGATCCAAGTCAATCTTCCACAAACCGCACTTGGCGTGGCGTTCACCAGCCGCTAGGCGCACCGCACGCAGATCTTCCATCCAGTTTCAGGATTTTCATGACCCAGCCCACGACCGAGCCGCGCTATGACGTGATTGCGATCGGCAATGCCATCGTCGATGTGATGGCCCCTTGTTCCGAAGACCTGATCGAAGAACTCAATCTCAACAAAGGTGGGATGACGCTGGTCGATGCCGAAGGGGCGGAGCGGTTGTATCAGGCGATGGGCCCTGCGCGTGAGATATCGGGTGGTTCGGCGGCGAACACGCTGGCAGGTCTGTCCGCGCTGGGGGCTCAGTGCGCGTTTATCGGGCAAGTGGCTGACGATCAGCTTGGTGCGGTGTTCGCGCACGATATCCGCGCGGTCGGGATCGATTTTGACACACCGGCACGCACGGGGGAGCCTTCCACGGCGCGGTGCCTGATTTTCGTGACCCCCGATGCACAGCGGACGATGAACACGTTTCTGGGTGCCAGCCAGTTTCTGCCGCCCGAATCGCTCGATGATGAAGCGGTGGCTGCTGCCAGTGTGCTCTATCTCGAAGGGTACTTGTGGGATCCCGAAGAACCCCGCGCTGCAATGCGTCGGGCGATAGAGGCGGCACGTGCCGCCGGGCGCAAGGTTGCCTTTACTCTGAGCGAAGTGTTCGTGATCGAACGGCATGGCGACGATTTTCGCGCGCTGATCGAAGACGGGATGATCGATATCCTGTTTGCCAATCATCACGAACTGGAAGCACTGACCGGTACGGATGATTTCGAAGCAGGGATCGCGGCGCTCGATGGCAAAGTGCCTACGCTGGTCGTGACCCGCAGCGCCGATGGAGCAGTGGCGATTTCCGATGGGGTGCGCGCCGAAGTGGCTGCCGAACCGATCGATGCCGTCGTCGATACCACCGGGGCTGGCGATCTGTTTGCCGCCGGGTTCCTTTATGGCCACGTTAACGGCGAACCGCTGGAAACCTGCCTGCGGCGCGGAGCAATCGCGGCGGCGGAGATCATCAGCCATTATGGCGCCCGCGCGGAAACCGATCTGGCGCGACTGATGGCAGAAAAGCTCGGCCAATAATTTGCCGTTTGCCGTTTAGGGCGACGGCGATGCGTGAAACGGCAACGTGCGGGCATCCGCCCCGCGCGGCAGGCTTCGACTATTTCTTTAGATTTGTGCGCTATTCCTTCCATTAGGGGAAGGAAGCGCACCGTTGTATCACTCAGTCACGCCTCTCAGTCTTGAAAACGCCTGGCTTGCGGTGCCCGATCGCCTGCGAACAGTCGGTTGGTGGCAACTGGCAAACTGCGCCACGTTGCCGACGCAGAGCGAGGAGTTCATTTCTGCGCTGGAGCAGACGATGCTCGGCAATGGCAAGATGGAACTGTTCGAAATCACCGCAGATCAAGGCACTCTCGCATGTGTGGCCATGTGTCGGAAGCCGGGTCCGTTGGGGCGGTGGCATATGCTGGGCGATGAGGAGCTGTTCGAACCATTCGATGCGCTGGTCCGTGATGCCGCAGCGGCACAGGCTTTGGCGGAACGGCTGGCAGCAGAGTTCAGACCGATCGAATTCGCCCGTCTGCCGGATAACTCTCCGCTCATTCCAGCTTTGCGTGCGGCGATGCGTGGGCGAGGGTTGATGCATGTCGGCCCTGCGAAGGCCAGCCCTTACATCGCTCTCGATGAAGGATGGTACGATCCTTTGCTTCGCCTTTCATCCCGCCGCCGATCCGATTTCCGTCGCGCTCGGAAGCGGGCGGAAGAGGCCGGGGCGGTCGAATTTGTGACCCACCAGCCAACCCCCGGCGAATTCGATGCGCTGTACGATCAGGCCGTCGCCGTTGAAGCGCGTAGCTGGAAGCTGGCGGCTGGCAGCGCATTGGCGGCAGATCGGGCTAAGCGGGCATTTTTTCGCCGCTATCTCACCGCAGCAAGTGCCAAGGAGCAATGTCGCATTTCGTTCATGCACATCGGTGGCGAAGCAGTGGCCATGCACCTCGCGGTGGTGTGGGACGGGCGATACTGGCTCTACAAGATTGGTTTCGACGAAGCTTATGCCCGTTGTTCGCCGGGTAACCAGCTTATGCTGCATACGATTGGTGAAGCGGCGCGAGCGGGCCTTTGCGGCTACGAGATGATGGGTGAAAGCGAGAGCTGGATTTCCGACCTCTGGACAAGCGAGGAACATCCGCGTGTCCGGCTACGGACGTACCCTTATTCCGCTCAGGGTCTCGCGGCATTGGCCGAAGATGGTGGTCAATGGGTCCACAACCGGGTGCAGAAGAAAGTGCCGAACCGATTGCTCGGCCTTGCACGTCGCCGGACCGTGGCGGCGTGACCTCGGCTGCTTACGCTCGCTTGCGTGGTATCCGCTATGCTTTGCCCGACAGTATCGGGCAGCTCATGCCAGTGGCGACAATCGATAATGTCGTGAGGACATGCGCCGAGGTCGGCCGCCGCAGGATGTCAAGCAGCGTGGGGTTGTTTGCCAACGACGATGCGTCTCCTGGTGACATAGCTGCGGAATTGATCGAACTGGCTGACAAGCTGAGAGCGACAGGTTGCGATGCGGTGATCGCCCTCAAGTCTCCGCAACTCGCATTCGATGCCACATTAGTGGGGCAGATCGCTGATCGCGGAATGCCGGTCGTGCTCGATGCGTTGCGTCTGGATCAGGCCGAGCGTATTCACGCATTGGCGGTTGAGAGCGGGGCAGGGATTGCCATTCCTGCGCGCTGGCAGCGGAGTACGCGCGATGTGCAGGGTTTGCGCGATTTGCCGTGCCGTATCCGGCTGGTGAAAGGGGAATGGGCCGACCCGGTGCACGATGCAGAGGATATCGGCGCTGCTTACCTCTCGCTTGTTCGGGTGCTGGCAGGGCGCAAGGCTGTGGTCGGTGTGGCGACACACGATCCGGTGCTCGCTCGCGCAGCGCTGGGCATTTTGCGCGCGGCGGGCACGCCGGTGGAACTGGAACAGCTGCGCGGTCTGCCTGCGCGCCGCACGATGCGCGTTGCGTGCGAAATGGATATACCTGTGCGGCGGTACACTGCCTTTGGCCCCGGATGGTGGCCCTATGCCATCGAACAGGCGCTCCGCCGACCCTATTTGCCGGTCTGGGCATTGCGCGATCTGGTTGGGCGTTAATCCTCCGCTATTCCTTCGCCCTTCATCGGCATCGGCGCCAGCAGGCGTAGCAGTACCAGCGACAGAGTTAGCCATGCACCGGCTGCCGCCAGTGTAAGGGGTATCGTGGTGTAATCGGACAGTGTCCCCCACCCCCATGCGCCCAGTGCCATCCCGCCGAATGTCGTCGCCTGATAGATCGACATGCAGCGACCAAGGATCTCTTCAGGCGCCCGGACCTGCATCGCCACGTTGATAGTCGTCAGCGCAAGCACCCATCCCGACCCGGCGGCGAAGGCCGCGGGTATCGCGGCGGGCATATTGCCAGCCTGCATCAGAATCAGATAGCCGATAATGAACGCAATCGTGCCGATGCCGACTACAGCTTCGCTGCCGATCCGCCGCCGCAGGTTAGAAACGAAAAGCGCAGCCAGAATCGACGCGATGCCGAAACCGCCCAGCATCAGCCCATAGTCGATCTCGCTTCCATGCAGACGGTTACGGACGATCACCGGCAACAATGCGGCATAGCCCGCAAAACCCACGCCCAGACAGAATCCACGGATCAATATGCGGCGTACCGACCCCGACCCCGCACAGAAACGCAGGCCGATTGCGATGGAAGCCATCATCGGAATACGGCGTGGCGGGCTGATCTGGGGCCTCCACCGTAGCAGCACGACGATCAGCAGCGTATAGCTGAGCGCATTGAGTGCGAATGCGAGCGACGTACTCCATAGTGAAATCAACACGCCGCCCAGCGCAGGCCCGACGCTGCGTGCAAGGTTGAATGCAACCGAATTGAGACTGATAGCCTGTGGCAGATCGCGCTTGCCGACTTGTGCGCGCACGGATGCCTGCCACGCAGGGGAATTGAGCGCGGTGCCGATCCCGACCAACAGAGTGAACAGCAGCAGACTCCACGGCCCGATCATTCCTGCCCAGCTAACCAGTGCAAGCGCAGTGGATATCAGCAGCATTCCGCTTTGCGCGGCCAGCATCACGCGGCGGCGGTCGAAATTGTCGGCAATCGCGCCCGCAAATACTCCGAAGGCCATGATCGGCAGAGTCGTTGATGCTTGAACCAGTGCGATCAATACATGCGAATTGGTCAGATCGGTCATCAGCCACGCAGCGGCGACCGATTGAATCATCGATCCGAGGTTGGATACCAGATTGGCGATCCAGATTGCTCGAAATGCCGGATAACCAAATGGAGCCAGTGTCTTGCCAGAAGCAAGCAACCCTTTGTGCGCGTGGGATGAATCGGGGTTGGGTGGCATTTGATCTGCCTTGGGACCGATGTTCGGGCCGGTCAAGCGAGCAAACTGTGCCCCCTCAGCTCTCCCGTGCGATTTCCCGCCAGCCGATATCGCGGCGGCAGAATCCGGTCGGAAAATCGATCGCATCGACTGCACGATAGACGGCTTCCTGCGCTTCCTGAACGCTGCTGCCGAGCGCCGTCACGTTCAATACCCGTCCGCGGTTGGCCACCAGTTTTCCATCGGCCAGTGCCGTGCCCGCATGAAATACCTTCGCGCCATCGCCTTCGGCATCGTTGAGCGCGATCGCTCCGCCTTTTTCCGGCGCGCCGGGGTAGCCATCGGCTGCCATCACGACTGTCAGCGCGAAACGCTTGGCCATATGAACCCGGGGAATCGTCGCGAGCCGGTTCTGCGCGCACGCGAGCAGCAGTTCGCCCAGATCGTCTTGCAGGCGCATCATCAGCACCTGGCATTCGGGATCACCGAAACGACAATTGTATTCGATCAGCTTCGGCCCATCCTCAGTCAGCATCAGTCCGGCATAGAGCACGCCCGAATAAGGCATTCCTTCTTCCGCCATGGCCCGCACTGTCGGGGCGATGATCCGTTCAAGAACCTGCCCACGGGTAATCGGATCGAGCACGCGGGCCGGACTATACGCGCCCATCCCGCCGGTATTGGGCCCGGTATCGCCTTCGCCCACTCGCTTGTGATCCTGCGCGGAACCGAATGTCAGCACGATGGCCCCATCTGTCAGGGCGAAGAAGCTGACTTCTTCCCCTTCCATGAATTCTTCGATGACGACTTCGGCCCCGGCATCGCCGAATTGCCCGCCGAACATATCGGCCAGCGCTTCTTCTGCTTCGGCGCGGGTCTGTGCGATGATCACGCCTTTGCCGGCAGCCAGCCCATCGGCCTTGAGGACATATGGCGCGGAAAATCCATCCAGCGCAGCAACTGCTTCAGATAAAGAACGTGCACGAGCATATCCGGCCGTCGGGATGCCCGCGCGGTCGCATAGTCCCTTGGTGAAGGCTTTGCTGCCTTCCAGTTGCGCCGCTGCTTTGCTCGGCCCGAATACTGCGATTCCCGCTTCGCGCAGAGTATCGGCCAGCCCATCGACCAGCGGAGCCTCCGGCCCGATCACGACCAAGCCGATGCTTTGCCCTTCGCAGAAGGCGATCACTGCACCGTGATCGGCCGCATCAAGATCGACCAATTGTGCGTGTTCGGCAATCCCCGGGTTGCCCGGCGCGGCATAGAGGGTATCGTTATCGTCCGCGAGCAGCCGCGATTGCGCCAGCTTCCACGCCAGCGCGTGTTCGCGTCCGCCACCGCCGAGCAAAAGGATATTCATGGCCGCTCCTGATAACTACGATAATGATGCTGCCGGGCTGGTAGCGAAGGGGCGCGCCGGGGACAACGCCGAGCCGCTATCGGTCAGCCAACTATCCTCCATCCTGAAACGAACAGTCGAAGATCGTTTTGGATTTGTCCGCTTGCGCGGTGAACTGTCGGGTGTGAAGCGCGCTGCCAGCGGGCACCTTTATTGCTCGTTGAAGGACGAGAAGGCAGTGATCGACGGGGTCATGTGGCGTGGCAATACCCAACGGCTGGCCTTTGCCCCCGAAGACGGGCTGGAAGTGATCGCCACCGGCAAGCTGACGACATATCCGGGGCGTTCGAAATACCAGATCGTGATCGAATCGCTCGAACTGGCGGGGGAGGGGGCTTTGCTCGCTCTGCTGGAGAAGCTCCGGCTGCGGCTGGGCGCGGAAGGATTGTTCGATCCGGCACGCAAACGCGCGCTGCCGTTCCTGCCGCGGACAATCGGGGTGGTCACCAGCCCGACGGGGGCGGTGATTCGCGATATCCTCCACCGGCTGGCGGATCGTTTCCCCAGCCATGTCATCGTGTGGCCCGTTCTGGTCCAGGGACAGGGCGCTGCCGAGCAGGTTGCCGCCGCAGTGCGCGGATTTTCCGACCTGCCTCCGGGCGGGCCGGTGCCGCGCCCCGATATCGTGATCGTCGCGCGTGGTGGCGGTTCGATTGAAGATCTGTGGAGCTTCAACGAAGAAATTGTGGTTCGTGCAATTGCAGAATGTACCATTCCGGTTATTTCGGCGGTGGGGCATGAAACCGATACCACACTTGCCGATTACGCCGCCGATCGACGCGCCCCGACACCTACGGCAGCGGCGGAAATTGCCGTGCCCGTGCGCGCCGACCTTGCCGCGACCCTGCATGATTTCACAGGCAGGCAGCGGCGCGCGATTGCCCGGCCAGTCGCGCTTGGTCGCGAACGGCTGGCGGCGCGGGCAGATCGCTTGCCGCGGATAGAGGCGTTGCTTCAACCGCAGGCGCAAAAGCTGGATGAATTGACCGAACGCCTGCGGCGCGGGCTGGCTGATCGCGCGGCGAATGGGCGAGAGGCATTGGGGCGTTTGCGTTTGTCAGACGCAGTACTGACCCGGTCGCTGCGCGATGCCTGCCAACGATTGGCGCAGACTCGACTATCGCCTCAATTGGTGGAGAATCGTCTGCAACGCGAACGCGAACGTCTTTCGGCGTTGGAGCGACTGCATATCTCGCTTAACCCACGCGCACCGCTGGCACGGGGCTTTGTCCTCATACGTGGAGAATCGGGCCAGTTGATGCGCACACGCACAGAGGCGAGCGGGGAGACGCGCCTATCTATTGAATTTGCCGATGGAACACTGGATGTCGCGCCAGTTGATGGCACTGTGCCGCCTGCTCCGCCCGCCTCGTCTCCCGCGAAGCCCAGACGACGAGCGACACGGTCCGTCGCCCCTGAGCAACCGCCCGTACAGGATGATTTGTTTGGCGGCGCATGACTTGCTAAGGCACGTCGCATGTTGATGAAATCCGGCGACCCCACCGCGCAGCTTATCTATGGCCCCAATGATTTTCGCGTAATGCGTCCGGGCAATCATGTCTTGTGCGCGGTCAGCGGTGTGCCAATTCCGCTGGAAGAACTGCGTTACTGGAGTGTGTCGCATCAGGAAGCTTATGCCTCTGCCGATATTGCAAGTCGCCGGCTGACCGCCCGGTGAGGCGCAGTGCGACCCTTGCCGGGGGCGCACTGCTGGCACTCTCTGGCTGTACCGCTGGCAGCGATGCTGGCCAACCGGACAGTACGGCGGTTGTACAGCCTGTCGCTATACCGGCTACCGCTGCTGTGCCCACGCCTGCTGCGAAGCCCGGCACACACGCGAGGGTGCGCGGGCTGACTACGTTCACTTATCAGGGCGAACCGGAACAGGGTGGCTGGATTCGCGGACAAGTGCCTGGCGGCACGGTTGCCGCGACGTTCGACGGTGAGAAGCTGTCGTTTGATGACAAAGGAGAGTTTTTCGCCGGATTCGATCGTGATGCCGGACCGATTGCAACGCTCAGCGCGACGCTGGCCGATGGGCGGATCGTCACCAGTCCCATTGCCGTCAAACCGCGCGACTGGCGGATCGAACGGGTCAACGTCGCGCGCCGCAAAAGCGGGCCGAGCGAAGCGTTCATGGCCATCCGACGCCCTGAATTGGCGCGAATCGCCGCGGCACGGGCCGAACGGCACGATACCGATGGCTGGGCGCAGAATTTCATATGGCCGGTGAAAGGGCGCATCTCCGGCCGGTTCGGGTCACAAAGGGTCTATCGCGGAGAACCGGGCGCCTATCATTCCGGGCTCGATATCGCGACTGGCGAGAGTGGTACTCCGTTCGTCGCTCCGGCAGACGGTGTCGTGGTATTGGCGGCTGGTGACAAACCTTTCAGTCTGGAAGGGCAGCTCCTGATTATCGATCACGGCAATGGGCTGAACAGCGCTTTTCTCCATGCCTCCCGCTTGGCGGTGAAAGACGGCGATGTCGTGAAACGTGGCCAATATATCGGCAATATCGGCAGTTCGGGCCGGGCGACCGGTCCGCATTTGCACTGGTCGATCAAGTGGCACGATGCGCGGCTCGATCCCCTGTTATTCCTCCCGCCGATGTAGCTGGAATGCCGATCAGGTTGCGTTTTCGTGCGATGCGGTTCGCTGCGATTGTCAGCGTCGCGCTGGGCCTTTCGCCGGGGACGTGGCTGCGGGATGCGCCGCCACAAGGTGTGGATTCGCCTGTCGTCGTATTCAGACCCATTGCCCTCAATAAACGCACGCTGGGACCGTTTACAATTGAAGGTGCATGGCACCTTGATAGCAGCAATTTCTGGTTCGGGGGGTACTCGGCGCTGGTTGCGCTCGATAGCGGGACTTTGCTGGCCGGGGCGGATCGCGGATGGACGCTACGTTTCAGGGTCCCGCCCGCAAATCGCATGTCGCAGCAATATGCGCGGTTCTCCCCGGTTGGAACGAAATACGCGAACAAACACTTGTCCGATCTGGAGGCGCTTGCCCATGATCCTGCCAATGGCGGAATTTGGGGGGCGTTCGAATATCGCAATGCCATAGCGCACTTTTCCCGTGATGGTCGTATGCAGCAGGTGGCTTTCCCGCCAGCGATGCGGGACTGGCCATCAAATGCCGGGCCAGAAGCCATGGTGCGGCTTGCAGATGGGCGCTTTCTGGTTTCTGCCGAAGCAGTCTGGCGATCGGGTGCGAAACTCGATCTGCACACTCTGTTGGTGTTTTCTGGCGATCCGGTAGGTGGTGCCAGATCATGGAAGGCGCGTATCGCAACCCCGCCTGATTATGCGCTGGTGGATATGGCACAACTGCCCGATGGCCGCGTACTGGTCCTGATGCGGAAGGTAAATTATCTGCCGCCGCGTTTCACCGGGCGTATTGCGGTTTACGACCCACGAACGCTCTCGGCAGACATGCCTTGGCGGGGGCAAGTAGTGGCAAAGCTCGAACCGCCGTTACCAACGGATAATTATGAAGGGATTGCCGTTGCTCCCGACAAGTCTGGTGCAGGCGCCGCTGTGTGGATCGTGTCGGACGATAATCGGATGCGGACGTTCCAGCGTACCGTCCTGCTCAAACTGCGATGGTCGCCGTCGGTGCAATGAGGTGTGCCGCTGAAGGAAAGCCGCCGACACCCCTGCCCCGGACGTGCGAAAGGCGCGCGAGGAGCCGACCCTTCGCGCGCCTTTTCGAATCGCACACCCCATTTTGGGGAGGCGGCAATCAGGCGGCCTTCGCAGCCTTCTTCAGTTCGCGCTTCACCTTGAGAGCACGATTGCTGAGCTTGCTGTCGTTGGTCTTCAGCAGCCAGTTATCCAGGCCGCCGTTGTGTTCGACAGAACGCAGACCCTGCGTCGAAACGCGGAACTTGAAAGCGCGATCGAGCTTTTCGCTCAGCAGCGTGACGTTCTGCAGGTTGGGCAGGAAGACCTTTTTGGTCTTGTTATTCGCGTGGCTTACGTTGTGGCCAACCTGGCGGCCCTTGCCAGTCAGTTCGCAAATGCGCGACATGATAAATCTCGTTCGTAAAAGGTTGCCGGTGTTCCGGGAAAGGCGCGCGCATAGCGAGAGGCTCGCGAATCGTCAAGCTTCGCGCTACCGCATCGCATGATGACCCGCTGGCCTTTGCCCCCCTATATGCAACGCGCTCTGGCGCTCGCTGCCGACGCGGCGGCGGCGGGGGAGGTGCCTGTGGGGGCGGTAATCGTCATGAAGGGCCGAATCGTGGGTGAAGGGCGTAATGCGCCACGCGAATCGCACGATCCCACTGCCCATGCTGAAATCGCTGCGATTCGCGCTGCCGCGGGTGTGCTGGGGAGCGAGCGACTGACAGGGTGCGAATTGTTCGTGACGCTGGAGCCGTGCGCGATGTGCGCGGGCGCTATCGTTCATGCCCGAATCGCGCGTGTGACGTATGGTGCGCCCGATCCCAAGGGGGGCGCGGTGGCGCATGGGGCGCGAGTGTTCGATCAGCCCGGTTGTTTGCACCGGCCCGAAGTGATCGCAGGATTGGGCGAGCGCGAGGCAGCGGAGCTGTTACGAGGGTTCTTTCAAGATCGGCGGTAATCGGTCCTAAGCCTGGGTGAACTCAAAGACCACGCCAGATTTTCACGTGTGTCCCGTCTTTCGGCCCGAAACGCTGCCGATCACATGCGGTCGGCATGAAGTTTTTAGCATAGCACAGCCGCAGTTCTTCCAGCCATCCGCGCTGATTGATGGACAGGCCTACTGCGCTGCGTGGCCAGTCCGGGTTCGCGAGGACAAACGCATCGCGAATCTTGCCTGCTGTGAGCGCGCGGTCGTGTGACAGGCGGTCGAGATCGGGTTTGCGCAACCCCTCCCACAAGATGCGGGTGACTTTGAAATAGGCTGCGGGTGTACGCACCATGCAAGCGCCGTGTTTGGCCCATTCGGTCGCCTGAATGCGAGCGGATGGCATCATGCACAGGTTACGGCGTACCTCTGCCGGAGGCACACGTCGCGGGTTCGCGCACCATTGAGGCCAGCTAGTGCGGCCATCGGGCCATAAGCCATGGACGATCAATCCGAAATCACCATTGCGGCCAGAACATTGGGTTGAGTGTGCAGGGCTGGATTTGCGGGGTTTGCAAAATTCCGGGCTCCAGCTCAGCGCCAGAGTGTAGCCGGTGACTGGCATTTTGCGTTGCGGCCCATCGGGCCGCACGTGAGGTACAGTCACTGTGCTGGGCACCCGGCACTGATAGGCCTGGGCATGAGCGAGCGAAGGCAGCGCCAGAATCGCCAGAATCGGGGTGGGTCGGAATGCCCGACAGAGCATAGGCGCGATCACAATGCGGTGAAGTCCAGCCCGATATCGGCGGCAGGCGCGCTTTGCGTGAGGCGTCCGACTGATACGTAGTTCACGCCTGTCGCAGCCTTCGCTTTGATCGTATCGAGATTGATTCCGCCGCTTGCCTCTGTCGGGACGCGACCGGACACCAGTGCGACCGCTTCGCGCAGAGTCGGCGGTTCCATATTATCGAGCAGCAGGCGGGTTGCCCCGGCGGCGAGCGCGGGTTCGACCTGATCGATCCGGTCGACTTCGCAGATGATTTCTTTCACTCCGGCACTGACTGCCCGCTGTACTGCTTCGCGCACTGAACCAGCGACAAGGACGTGGTTATCCTTGATCATCGCGGCATCCCACAATCCCATGCGGTGATTGCTGCCCCCACCCATGCGAACAGCATACTTTTCCAGATGGCGCAGGCCGGGGATCGTCTTGCGGGTATCGAGCAATGTACAATCGGGATTGTCCATCGCCTGCACATATTCGCGCACCAGCGTGGCGACCCCGGACAGATGCTGCACTATATTCAGTGCACTGCGTTCGGCAGTGAGCATCGCGCGGGCGTTGCCCTTCAATCGCATCAGATCGGTGCCAGGGGTGACCGGATCGCCATCGGACACCAGCAATTCGATTTCCATATCGGGATCGAGCGCGCGGAAAAACGCCACCGCCACCGGCAGCCCCGCCACCACAATGGCATCGCGGCTGTCCATGACACCGGAAAATTGCGCTTCGGCAGGGATCACGCTCTCGCTGGTCACGTCGCGCCCGCCATTCGGCAATCCGATGCCGAGATCTTCGGCCAGCGTTTCCGAAATGAAGCGGGACAGGTCGAAACCGGGGAGAGAGAAATCGGTCATGCGCGCGGTGTGGCGCAATATTTCTTCCGCCTCAAGCCGCGTGCATGATCATATCGAGTGGGGCGATAGTCGTTTGGGCAAAGGTCAGTGAACGAAGCGGGCCACTACGTCGCGATAACTGCGCGATACTTTCACTTCGGCACCGCTTTCCAGCACTAGGAAGCACTCGCCGTTGGTATGCGGTTTGACCTGACGCACCTGGTCGAGGTTGACGATGGTCGAACGGTGCACGCGCTGGAACTTGCGCGGGTCCAGACGCCGTTCGAGGTCCTTCATTGTTTCGCGCAGGATCAGCGAGTTATCGCCGGTGTAGATGCACATGTAATCGCCGGCTGCTTCGATATGCTCGATGGTTTCGATCTCCACCCGGAAAATCTGTCCACGATCCTTGATGTTGATGAGCTTTTCATAGCGATCGGCACTTTCGCCGTCGCCCTCTGCGAATTCTTCGGCAGCATCGGGGGCGACTTCGTTGAGCACGTTCTTAAGCTTTTCCGCCTCTTCCGCGCTGCGCTTTTCAGCCATGCGGACGCGAACCCGCTCGATTGTATCGGCCAGCTTGTCTTCGTCGACCGGTTTCATCAGATAATTGACGGCATTCGCTTCGAACGCACGGATCGCGTGTTCTTCGAACGCAGTGACGAATACGAACAGCGGGGGTTCAATCTCCATCACCCCTTTGACCACCGAAAACCCATCGAAACCGGGCATCTGGATGTCGAGAAAAACAAGGTCGGGCTTTTCGGTTTTGATCGAGCGGATTGCTTCGCGCCCATTGGCGCAAGTTCCGATTACCTCCACGTCTTCAAATTTTTCGAGTCGCAGCTGCAGTCCCTGAATCGCGAGTTTTTCATCGTCAACGATAAGAGTACGGATGGTCATGCGGATGTCGTTCCAATCGAGCGCGATGGTTCGCGCGTAAGAGGGATAGGTGCAGCGCTAACGGATGGCGGCGCAGCTGGTTTCACTGGCGCGCCAATCTGCGCTGAATCATCGGCGGATTCGTAGGGGATTTCGATAATCACCGTGAAGCCTCCGTCAGGTGGGTTGCGGATTTCGAAACGGTGGTCATCACCATATGCTTGAGCGAGACGATCACGGATATTGGCAAGGCCCACGCCGGTCGACACGGTCCTGCCTGCACCCGCAAGGACGAGCGGCAAATTGGCCCGCTCTTTCCGGTCGCGCAAGCCGGGGCCGGTGTCGGACACGGCAACGCGCAGCCGTTGTCCGACGAGTTGCGCGGTCAGGCTGATCTGAGCGCCTTCTTCCTGTGGGCTGACGGCATATTTGATCGCATTTTCGACCAATGGTTGCAGTAACATGGACGGCAAACAGGCCTTTGCCGCTTCCGGTTCGACGTTGAATTCGGTGCGTAAACGTTCCTCGAAACGCATCCGCTCGATGTCGAGATAGAGTTTCAGCGTTTCCACTTCCTGTGCCACTGTCACTTTGGTGCCGGGCTGGCTGACCAGCGTATGGCGGAGGAACGCCGAAAGCCGGGTCAGCATCGCATTGGCGGGTTCGGTCTGTTTCAACAGCACGAGCGTTGAGATCGAATTGAGCGTATTGAACAGGAAGTGCGGATTCAGCTGATAACGCAGCATCGCCAGCTGCGCGCTGGTCGCCTGTGCTTCCAGTCGTTCCAGCCGGTCGGCCTGTTCCTCCACCGTGAGGAAGAAGTTGATCGCATAATACAGCGCAGACCATGCACCCAGCAAAGTGCCATCGAGATATGCCAGCGCAACCATACGCTGCACGAACGACGTTTCGCGAATGCCGGAGTAATAAATGCCCTGGAACCATGAATCGATGGCCGCATATGCCGCGACCGATCCCATGAGCACCAGCGCTGTCACGCCCCATGTCACCAGTGCCGAACGCCGGATTAACTGGCGATATATCACCGAAAGGATGAGGCTGATGGCAAAGCCGGTTACGATCTCCACGATCACCAGCAGCAACAGCTCGACCGGTTGATCGTTGGCCAGCACCGACATCGCGCGCAGGACCAGCACGCCGCCCCAACCCGCGAGCTGCAGGTGCCAGAATGCACGATTCTTGTTTGCAAAGAACGGGGCGGGACTGATGGGCAGCATAGCCATAATATGCCTCTAAACTAATCGCACCGCATCAGGAGACAAGTTTTGTCGTGCAATGCAAATTCCGATACAGAGTACACAAAGAGGAGAGATGTCATGGATGTAGCCAAAGACGCCCCGCACGGTGCGGCAGATAGAGCAAAGTTCCGGGAAATGAAGGAAGGCACTGCGCAGGACTGGGCGATTATCGGCGGCGAGTATATGGCATTTGCCAAAGGGCTGCCCGATCGTGTGCTTGACCACCTGCGATTGCTCGATGGCGATTTCGGCGGATTTCCGGTCGATCGCCTCGAACATTCGTTGCAGACGGCGACACGTGCTCATCGCGACGGGCGGGACGAACAATATGTCGTGATGGCTCTGCTGCACGATATCGGCGATACGTTGGGCAGCTACAACCACCCCGAAGTCGCAGCGTCGATTATCAAGCCGTTTGTCAGCGAGGAAGTGCACTGGATCTGCCAGAACCACGGGCATTTTCAGGGATATTATTATTTTCACTTCCTGGGCATGGATCAGAATGCCCGCGACCAGTTTCGCGATCATCCGTATTTCGGTGCCTGCGCCGAATTTTGCGAGAAATACGATCAGGCTGCGTTCGATCCCGATTATCAGAGCGAGCCACTGGAGTTTTTCGAACCAATGGTGCGTCGCATAATGACGCGCCCCCTCAATTCGCTTTACGCAAAAGCGGCGGAGGCGGTCTGATACGAATCCCGCTGGGCCAACAGCCAGGTTCGGCCGGTTACCGATTGCCCACCGGCACGGTACGCTTGAAATGTGTCGGCCAGTCGGCCTTTCCTTCGCTCGCCATTAGCTGCTCGATTTTCGGCAGCTCTGCGGCAACGAATTCGGCGCGCTCGTCCCAGCCATCGTGTGTCCGGGCGCGGAATATCCATCCGTCGTTGCGCGGACCCCATTTTTTGAAGAAATCGACAGCGGATTGCGGGTCGTAACCCGCATTGGCCAGCAGCCAGGGCATGAGCCGGTCGGCCTCGCGCTCGGTCAGCCGGATATTCTTCTGCTTGCGGCCCACGTGCCCCAGCCATGCACGGTGAGCGAACAGATTATGCGCCAGTTCGTGCGCTACGGCAGCGGCAAACAGAGGTTCGCTATAGCCAACACCGGAGAACTTCCGCCCGATCAGCACACGCCTGCCATCGGCTTCTGCAGTACCCCCTTTGGCGAGCAGTTCGAAACGGCTTGGGCAAACCGGGATACCGGCGATGAGAGCGGAATGAACTGTGCCATCGCTGGCACGGCGCCATTCGATGTGGACGGAGCCATCTTGTGCCAGCACCTGATCCATCAGATCGTGCAGACCGGTCAATCGCTGCCAGTCTCCCGGCGGTGCTGCTGGCAAATCGGCCATGCGCCGCGTTCCGATGGAGAGAATTTCATCGTTCGTGGCCAGACCTGCGGCATCGGCGGGCGATCCGGGGACCACGGCTTCGACTGCCACGTCTCCGGCAATTCCAGCGGCGGCGCGCATGGCATCGGGATCGCCATAATTGGCCATATCCTGCAACAACAGCCCGATGGCGGGGTGCGCGTCGGCACAGAAAGGTGCATTGGCTTGCGCCAGTCGCCAGCCAACCGCCTGCAAGCGCAGGTCGCCTGTTTGCAATTCGGCCAGCGCCCGCCGATCTTCCTCAATCCCGGCGCGGGCGGGTCCTACTCCTATCGGAAGAGCAGCAATTGCAAGAAGGCAAGTAAGCGTTCGAAGGGCGTTTCGGAGGAGGGGCATCACTTGGCTGGCGATTTGCGTGCAGCCTCAATCGCCTTCGCCAGATTCGCTTCGCCGACCGCACCACCGATGACCTGATTGCCGATCACCCATGCGGGCGTGCCTTCGAAACGAAGCTGTTGAGCCAACTGATGATTTTTCTGCAGTTCGTATGTCACGTCCTGCGCCACACCCTGTTCCCTGGCGGCTCTCATATCGATTCCGGCCTTTTCCGCAGCAGCGGCAATCGTCGCTGCGCTCGGCGGGCCGCTTGCGAACATCGCATCGTGGAATGCCGCGAACTTGCCCTGCTTTGCGGCCACCAGCGCCATGCGCGCGGCAGCTTCGCTCCCGTTAAAGATTGGCCATTCGCGGACAACAACCCGCAAATCGGGATTGGCGGCGATGAGTTTCTTCACATCTCCGACCGAGTGACGGCAGAACGTGCAGCCATAGTCGCTGAATTCGACCAGTGTGACAGTGCCATTGGGGTTGCCCAACACCGCACCGGGAAACGGGTTTTCCACTTCGCCGCGAATGCCCGCCAGTTGGCGCGCGCTGTCACGCTCTTGCAGGGCCTGCGCCATTTCCGGCAGGATGTCGGGGTTTTCCACCAGCCATGTTCGCGTGGCTGAACCATGCAGCGGCGTAAGCGTGAAAGCCCAAGCTCCGAGAAATCCGAAGATCAGCGCCACCAGCGCGATGGGAACGAAGGATAGTAGCCTGTTCATGGATGTCCGCTAGTTGCGCCTTTGCATTCGTTCAAGCGCCTGCCGCGCTTCGAATTCGATATCCTGTGCGCGCAGCCAGTCCGCGGAATTCTCCGGCAATCCGGCCTGTGCTGCTTTGGCGCTACGCATGGCCTCCATGTACTGGCGGCTCATCACCTGCTGCTCCGCACTGGCCAGACGGGCGCGCGGCATATCGCCTTTAGAAGCGTATATCGTGCCAAGCTGATACCAGGCGAAAGGATTGTATCTGTCGCGAGCGACGGCATTGCGAAGCACCTGCTCAGCTTCGTCGTAATGAGCGGGATCTTCGGTTGCGATCAGAGCATGGCCAAACAGCGATGCGATCAACGGGGCATTGCCGGAAAGATCGGTCGCTTTGCGTAAAGGTGCGATTGCATCGGCGGGGCGCCCGGATTCGAGAAGAACCTGCCCCTCCAATTCGAGGAAATAAGGATCGTCTGGCGCGGATTTGATCAGTGCATCCGTTTCTGCCAGCGCTTTATCCATCAACGCTTCCTTGTGATAGGCATATGCCCGGGCATAGCGGGCAGGAACCGACAGATCGCTGGGCGGATAATCGCGCAGTGTCGCTTGCGGATCTTCGATATAACCTTCGAGCTTGGCCTTCACGCGGGCAAATCGGGTATCGAGTTGTGGATCATCGGGTTTGGTCCATGCCGGATCGCGCCGATAGGTTTCCGTCAGTGTCGCGATACGATCGCTCGTCATCGGGTGAGTGGAGACATATTCGTCGTCAGGCCGGGGGGAGTAACCATAACGGAATGCCTGATTCTGCAGTTTCTTGAAGAATTCTATCGATCCGCGCCCGGAAATGCCCGCCTTGGAAAGATATTGAGCGCCCGCCGCATCCGCGGCACTTTCCTGACCGCGGTTGAAAGCGAGGTATTTACCCATTGCGGCCCGCTGCCCTGCCATCGCGACGCCCATCGCCGCATCGCCCGCGCCGGCAGCGGCAGCCATGCCTGCCAGCAGCAACGAAAGGATCGAGATGCCTGTCGCCTCTTTCGACCCGGCGCCGGAAATCACATGGCCGCCCGTGATATGGCCCAATTCGTGCGCGATCACGCCCTGCACTTCATTGGCATTGTCGGCGGCGGCAATCAGGCCGGAGTTGATATAGACGGCCTGCCCGCCCGCAACGAACGCGTTGATCGACGGGTCGCCGACCAGCACGACATCGACATTCCTGGGATCGAGCCCTGCCGCCTTTATCAGCGGCAGGGCCATGTCATGCAGTAAAGCTTCGGTTTCACTGTCACGCAGGATCGATTGCGCGGCGACCGGTTCTATCGCCAGCGCGAACGCAGCCATCAAGGCCAGTGCCGTGGCGGTGAGGCGAGTTAGCGAAGAAGAGAAGGGGCGCATTGGCCCGGTGTCTAGCGGGTTTTGCCCTGAACCGGAACTGAAGCCTGCGTTGCACCCGGATGCGATCTCGCCATTCAGGCGACGAGCTTGCGACCCGCTTTTTCGATCATGCCAATATCATCGGCAATTTCGCCGAGGACGACGATATTGCCATCACCATCGCGACGGATCATGACCAGTGAAAATTCAGGGCCGTCTTCAACGATATCTTCAAAACCGAGGGGGGCAATTGCCCGCAGTTTGCGCGCCAATGCTTCTCGCGGGGTTTCACGTTTTTCTGGCTCACCCTGTTCGGACCGCCTTAGCGCCCGTTCGGCCTGAACCACACCCTTCAGCCCGCCTTCCGCATCACTCAGGAAGCGCGCAAGTGCGCCCCGTGCCACGCCCAGTCGTTGTGCATGGCTGAGGACCGCAGCATATTCGGTGATGCGTGTCTTGTCGTAATCGGCGCCGAAGACCAGCTTCACCACTGGAGTCATCGGTGAGCGATCCTGCATGGTCAGGCCGCTGTCCGCCAGAATATCAGCGAAATCGTCCGGTGCCTCCGCCGCAGCCAGACTGACGTCATATGCCCGCCCGACAGCGGCATAGAGTGCGCCTCGGCTACGGTCCTCGCTATTGCGGGCCGTCTGGGCGAGCTCGCGTGCTTCAGCGAGACAATCGAAGAGGGAGGCGTCATCACTGCCCGCAAATCCCGATTCTGATTTGATCGAGGTGTAGTCAGTTTCCATGCCAGATCGTCCGTCTGGGGCGACATTCGTCATCACTGACAGATCGAGCGGGGTTTTTGTCAGCGGCCTGGGGCGCAGTGAGGAAAGCGGATCAGTGGCATTCTCACTTTCGGACCAGCTATCTGCACTGTCGCTTGTGTCCTGTATATCGAACGTATCTTCGTCGAGCGGTTCCTCGTCTTCTGCAGCAATGCCACCTAGCGACAATAGCGAAGCGAAGCGGTTGTCGTCGGGCCCATCGTCATCGGACGCTTCGATCGCATCATAGAGGTTGCCCCCCTTGTGTTCATAGTTGGGGATGGGACCGTCGTCGTTATCGGCATATTCGGCGGGTTCGATACCGAATGAAGGCATAGGCAGCGAATGCGTGCTTGCGGCAGCGCCGCTATCAGTATCGGCATCAGCAGGGCCATCGGCCCAGCCATGCACGGGCGCATGCGGTGTTGGCAGGGCGCTGTTTGCCGCAATTTCATGCGCTAAATCGTCACCGTCCACTGCAATGGCCTGATCAATTTCCAGCAGCAGTTCGTCAGAGGTTAGCTGGTCGGCCAGTTCTTTCCAGTTGATTACGCCATATATGAAATCAATCGTGTCGTCGTCGCTGGAATAAGGCAGAAGAATGCCGCGATAAAGAATCGTGGCTCCGCGTTGATTGACGAACTCGGCCTCGAAGCCGATCGGCGCCTGATTCGCCAGAATCTGCATGTAATGATCGGTAATCCGGCTCAACAATGATCGGCTGGGGACATCCGACAATTTGCCATAGCCATTCTCCGCTCCGCATTCCTGCGCGAGCATGTCGCCAAGGAAGCGTATAGAAGGGTCTTCGATGCCGTTGGTGAAATCGAGAAGCACTGAATAAGGGCCGAAGTCAGGCAGATCGCCCGGAGATAGATCCTCGATATCAGGGAAATTGCGCTCCGCCAGTTGGCTGGCCCAGTGGTTGTAGGCTCGCACTTGCATGCGCCGTTCGTCTTGCCCGATTGGGCTCGGCGGCAGCTCACGTCCAGTGTCGTCGCTGTCGATCGGATAGTCTTCCACCTCGTCGCCGAGCCCGAAACTTCCGAATTGTCCGCTAAGCGTATCCATGTCTGCGGCACTGCCCCCAAAAAACTGATTGGGAGTACTTTGCCCGTCTGTGGTAAAAAAGGCGTTAAGTGAAGGCGTTGTATTCGCGATCTGGCCTGATTGGAAGGCTACGGCGAGGGTGACTTATAGCATGTAGCGCATGCGGATCGATATGGAGACATCATCCTGCGGCACCGCAAAAACAGCGTCTTTGAATCGGGGTGGCCCAAAACGTACCGGCGCATCGCGCGAAAAGCCAAACCCTTCCCGCGGGATCATCAGGGCCTTATCTGCTTTGCCGTTGCTGTTCTCATCGTGGAGTACGGCAATTGCCCATGATCCGACCGGAACGTCGGTAAACGTCAGCTTGAGCGCTTTATCAGCAGTGACGGACATTTGCCGGGAGGCAGGATCGTCCTTGCAGTCGGGAAATGATCTGGGAATGCGTGTCATGCAAACCCGGACCAGCCCTTTGGCCGAACGCAGACCAGTGATCTCCACATGGACATTGCTGAACGGGCCGACAGTAACCGGCGCGGCCTGCGGGCTGATCGGAATCAGCGCCGCGCCTGAAAACGTTATGGCTCCGATAGCCCACCGTCGGTACGGCAGAGGCGGTCCCACACGCGGAAATAAAGCCCGAAATTGCATCGATACTGCTCGTGATGGCGATGGTGATGGCTGGCGGTTATCAGCCATGCCCCCAACCGGGAATGAATGATACTGCGGGGGACGATTTCCCAACCGATATGATTGATGATCCCCATCACCGTCATGATCAACAGTACGATGCCCAACATGGCAACATGAATTGGCACTAAGAACACCAAAACAGGTATCACAACTGCGCCGGTAATTGCTTCGTAAGGATGAAAACTCATCGCCGCCCAAGCGGTCGGCGGCCGACTTGCATGGTGGACTGCATGCATGGCCCGAAACAAAGTCGGCCGGTGCATCAGCCGGTGCGTCCAGTAAAACCAGGTATCGTGGAGAAAAAGATAAACCAGTGGCGCAACCGGCAGGTACCACAGGGGATAAGCATCCCAGCGAGTATAAACCAGGGTCCATCCGTGCGCCTGCCATCCCCATGCTACGATGCCGGCCGGAATGCCGTAAATCGCCGCGGATAACAGGGACCAGCCGATTTCCCGTTGAATCTGGCGATTCTGGCCATCGTATATGCCCGGCCTCATCCGCACACTGATCCATGCGAACAGTCCGCTGGAGACGATATAGCGCAAAGCAATTATTACAGTCATCGCCAGAGCGGACAGGAAAATAGCAGACCACACCATCATCTGCTTATGCCTTGCCTTAACCGGCTACTAAAGCCCCCCGCTATCGGGGTGTCCCCAGGTAGCGCAAGATGGGTCGGCGGCAACTAATTGCCGCCTCAGGGCTGCGCGGGCGAGCCGCTCCACTTCGACTCTTCGTCGGGCAGCGGCCAGTGCATGTGTAGTGGCGGGACGAATAATTTCTGCGTCATAGCCGTCTGCCACGATTACACCGCACCGATCTGGCCTGAAATCGCCGCCGTCGAGCACTGCCCGGTCGAGCGCCGGAGGCAAACCCCAATAGAAGCGATCACAAAAATCCAGATAGTCCCGCCATTTGCTATCACCCAAAAGATCAGTCTGGCTGACTTTGATTTCCACAATGATGATTTGCCCCTTAGGATCGATCCCCATCAGGTCCGCTCGCCGCCCATTGCGGAGAGGCATTTCGGCCATACACCAAATATCGTTACGGGCTAGCAGCCGACAGATGCCGCGCGCAACGGTCGCGGCATCGGACCGAACCACATTAGCCCGCGGCGATAACGGAACGGCTGGATAATCAGGCGAAACCATTCCTGCGGCACTGGAACATAACGCGAACTTAGTCAAGTGCTGTGAATGCGTCCCGCGTCTTGCAATCAGGCCCTCTGCAAAAGCTAAGGACAATCACTGTCGGGGACTAGCGACATCAGCGCGCTTCGCGCTTCGCGAAATTCGCACCAAAGTGAAAAAGCCGCAGCAGTAGGATCCTGACCGCGATCTGCGACAGCCAGCAAAGCTTTTACGCCAGGCTCCATCATTGCGATCATGTCGGAAACGCCCTGCATCGCCAGATCAAGCCGCCATCCAGCTGCGTCACGGATCATTATGGGAAACCTCTGCACCCGCGCATCCTGCTTCTCGAACGCTAGCCCAGCAAGTGTTGCAACCGCCGATCCGGCTTCTTGCAGAGCGGCCCACTGAACGTCCATTGCACTCGCATCACGCAAGTCCGCGGCAGCGAATCGCCGCTTGGATGGGAGGTCGGTCATTGCATTCATCCCCTTGCGGATACTGTCGACGACTTGCCAAATTCCTAATATCGCCATGCGGGCGGTACGATAGGGGCTGGTGCACAACAAATCGCAATGCTAAGCGCCCGCCTCTTGGCATTGCACCCGTAGCTCAGCTGGATAGAGCGCTGCCCTCCGAAGGCAGAGGCCACAGGTTCGAATCCTGTCGGGTGCACCAGCTTTTCTGGGATTTTCGGACCCTCGGAGCTGGGGCAGTCTTAGCCGGGGAAACGGCTAGGGAAAATATTTCTAGGCTGAAGTGATTCCTATGGGGACTCAGAGTCGCTATCCAGTTGCTCTACGCACCTTGAGCCGATAGAACAAAACGGCAATGCGAAGGGAGCGGCTGTGAAATTCATCGAGGACCAGACGGCCCAAAAGCTGCGCGGCGGGTACTACACGCCTCTGGATCTCGCCTCGTTCATCGCGCGCTGGGTCGGAGAGATCAATCCCGACAAGGTCCTCGAGCCGAGTTGCGGTGATGGTGCATTCTTTCAGGCTATGTCCGATGTTGGCGGCTTCGAGAAGTCGGCCCTGACTGGCTTCGAGCTTGACAGCGACGAGGCGGGCAAGGCCACCCGTCGAGCGAAGCAGCTCAACCTTTCGAAGGCCGCCGTCCGCTCCGAGGACTTCCTCGGCTGGGCGATCGAGAACATGACGAAGGGCGGTGAGCGATTCGACGCCGCGGTGGGCAATCCCCCATTCGTTCGATACCAGTTCCTGCCTCCGCAATTTCAGGTCCGGGCCGCCACGATCTTTGACGAGCTCGGGCTCAAGTTCACGAAGCACACCAATGCCTGGGTGCCGTTTATACTCGCCTCAATGTCGCTGCTGCGCCCCGGGGGGCGTTTGGCGATGGTGGTCCCGGCCGAGATCATTCACGTCACTCACGCCCAATCGCTCCGCAGCTATCTCGGCAAGGAGTGCCGGCGGCTTGTCATCATCGACCCGGAAGAGCTCTGGTTCGACGGAACGCTGCAAGGCGCTGTCATCCTCATGGCAGAGAAGCGCAGCAGCCCGAGGCAGAAGGCCGAAGGGCTCGGCATGGTGCCCGTCCGTGGGCGAGAGTTCCTCCGGCGCTCACCATCCGAAGTCTTCGCAGAGCCGCAGTCGATCAACGGCAAGACGGTCGCTGGCAAATGGACCCGGGCGCTGCTCGACCTCGAGACCCGTGACCTCTTCGACGAGCTCGAGGCTCATGCCGACGTACATCGCTTTGATGACATCGCGCGCGTGGACGTGGGCATCGTCACTGGCGCGAACAAGTTCTTCCTCGTCCCTGACGCGACCGTCGAGGCCTACGGCTTGAGCAAGTACGCGCACCCGATGTTCGGGCGCAGCGAACACTGCCCGGGCGTGATTTATGACGAACAACAGCACGCAGCGAATGCCGAGAAGGGAAGCCCAACCAATTTCCTCTGGTTCGATGACGCGCCCAACAAGATGGCTAAGAAAGCGCGGCAGTACATCGAGCGCGGCGAAGCCGAGAAGCTGCACACCCGCTACAAGTGCCGCATTCGCGCCCCTTGGTACAAGGTCCCTTCGGTCTATTCGACCGAAGTGGGAATGCTCAAGCGTTGCCACGACACACCACGCCTAATCCTCAACAAGATCGGCGCGTACACGACCGACACGGCGTACCGCATTCGCACCAAGGAGGCGGACGGGGAGCGGCTGGTCGGCTGCTTCATCAATCCGCTCACGGCGCTCAGTGCCGAACTCGAGGGAAGGCACTATGGCGGTGGCGTCCTCGAACTCATTCCATCCGAGATCGAGCGGCTGGTGATTCCGATGCCCGCTAAGGCCGAGCTAGACTTAGCCGAGCTCGATAACTCCATACGGAACCGGCCCACGCACGAGACGCTCGAGCGACAAGGCAAGGTAGTCCTCGGGGCACTCGGCATCTCGAAGGCGAAGCAAGCCAGCGCACTCGAGGGTTGGCGAAAGCTTCGCAATCGGCGGCACAGGACTTCGACGGAAGCGGTTCCCGCCTAGTTGATCTCGATGACGAAGCGCGATTGCCCGTTCGCTGGCTCGTAAAGATACAGGGACCTTCCGAGCAAACCGGGCTGCTTGATATGCGGCGTGGCATCGCCCCAATGTAAGCCGGTGGTGTAGTTCCCCTGACCCGCTGCCCACGCTGCCTTGTGGCTCAGCGACAGGTCGAAGTCGCCCACATACACACCCGCAATAATGAGCGAGACCGGAATGTCCGCTTCATCCTTTTGCTTGGTTGCGTTGTGCGTCCAGTTCAGTTGCGAAAAGACCTGATTACGAAAGTATGTGGTCTGGTCGATGGTCTGCCCGTTCACTTGGTACTTCGCTTGGGTCAATCTCAGTACGCCCGGGACTGCGCTGGCTTGATTGAGTTGCAGGTCCGAAGAGGGTAGGTTCGGTTTGACCCAAACAAGCTGACCGAAAGTTGGCGGGGCGGTGACAGTATTTTGACCGCCGCCCTGCGCAGGTGGCTTCGGCTTCCGAGCCTTCTTCTTTGGCGGTGCAGTTAGCGGGAGCGCGATGGGCGCCTTGCTTGTTTGTGCTCCCTGTTTCCCAGCGCCGTAGGCAGTCTGAGTTTTGGGGTTTCGCTCATCCTCGAGCAAGCCCTGCTTAAGCAGATCGACAATCTGGCGGCCGGATGTAATCGGAAAACAGTGCAGCGGATGATTGGCTACAAGGTCCGCGAAGCCGTCGAGAAAACCGTCCACGAATGCCTTGTCGGAAGCATCAGCGTGGTCGAGCTCGAGATCGGCTCCTGCTTCAATGTTATTGTACAATCCCGGATGTGTCAGGTTCGCGCTGCCGATAATTGCTCGTGACCGATTGGCGCTAGAGGCGAGATACACCTTCGGATGGAAAATGCGGCTGCGGGACGCTGTGTCCACCCCGTATAGTTGAATGCCGAGTTTAAGCAGGGCCGCCGCCGCTTGAGCGGTTGTCGAGCCGTTACGGACACCGATGAAGGCACGAGTATTGCCCGCTACGGGAGCAATAGCCGCCGATACGGCGCTAACCCCAGCCGAATTGGCGAACGCCGAAGAGATCAGCAGGTCTGTCATCCAAGGCTCGCCAGCGAGCGAAATTAGTTGGTCTGCGTGTTTATGCCCTGCCACAATGGGCTGAAAGATCGGTCGAACTTGCGCCATGAATTCCACTCTGTTGCGAGTGGTATGGCTAACCTCGAAGTCAACTATTTGCCAGCCCCTTAGGCTATACAGCGTAGGGGCTCGTTTCGCTGACCCGATTGGCGCAAGGCCCACACAGCCTATGGTGCGGCCCCTCGCTCTCGAAGGGCTTGCGACATCGGAGGCAGGGTCGGGTCTCGGTCGGCATGGGCTCGCCATGCACATCCCGGCGCTTGCGCCCCATATGGGTCAGGCCCGCGTTGCTCACGCGACCTCGAGCATCGCCAGCATCGTCCCGTAGGCCCGGCGCTGGCCCGCGTTCATCGTGTTGCGGACGAGATGCTGGTTGTCGGGCGAGCGGAACACGTCCACCCAGACCTCCCGCTCCCCGGGCTGTCGGATAAGCCCAAAGAACGCAGCGAGCTCCTCGACTGCCACGCCGTAGATGTTCGAGACGCGCCGGACGAGCTCGAGGGTGGGCCAGCGGTCCTTTACAGTGGCGATGGCTGCGGAGAGCGCAACGGTGTGCGCCCTCCGGGTCCGCTCGTCGAAGCGGGTCATATAGTGGTCGAGGACCGCCTCCTCGGTCAGGTCCATTGGTCGCTTGCCTCATAGACCGCATCGGTGCGGGCCTTGCGGAAGGCGACCTCAGCCGAGCGCTCGGCACAGGCGAGCTCGATCAGCACCAGGTCGGTGCCGGAGTGGTCGAGGAGGGCCTTGCCGGGGGTGCATCCCTTCTCGAGGGCGATCTCCCCGGCGCGCACCATCATCGCATCCGCGTACTCAGCCGCCTTATACAGCGGCGCGGCTTCGCCAGCGGCGACCTCGGCTGCGTTCTTGCGCAACGTGGCAGTGGAGCTCTTCAGGATCACGGCGGTCGCGCCCTTCACGGCGGGCACGTCCACAGTCGAAATCTCGTTCACCGTCATATCGCGGACGATCATCTTCTTGGGCAGGGTCATTGTGCGGGTTCCTTTTCGGTAGGCAGGGAGGACAGGTCATTATCGACCTGCCGGGCTATCAGGGATGCGACCGTCTGGGCCTTCGCCCGGGACTGGCGGGGCTGGTTCAGGTAGCGGAGAAGGTCCGGCGCGTTCAGCTCGAGCTCGCCCAACAGAGAGCCCCGGAACTGGTGCATCAGACGGGAACCAGAGTGCGCCTCGGAGCCGTAGCGCTGGCGATACTCAGCGAGGAATGCCCGCTCGCTATCGAAAAGGGCTGTCATCGCCTCCCCGGCGGCCGCGATGCCCTTCGAAAAGCGCTCGGCCGCCTCGACCTTCTCCGCAGCGATCTCGCGCAGGCGGTCGGTGTGTCCGCCATCCGGCTCTGGGCCGTCAGGCCGCTTGCTGTTCCAAATTCCCATTGTCGTCTCCTTCCTTTCCTGTGGGGTTGCCCAAGGACGCGCGCACCGATGCGATCACGTCGCGCGCCTCCTTCGGCTCGAAGCCTGCGCCCTCGAGGTCAGACCTTCGGGCGCGCCAGAAATGTTCATCGAATGCGGGCCGTTCGGCCTCGTCCCGGGCCTTCATCAAGACCCAGCGGTCATAGGTGCTGGTGGGCTCCCGCTCGCCCCGAATCAGCCGGTCCTCATGCCACAGGACGGCCAATTCGGGGGTCGCAGGCGCAGCCTCGCCCATCTCGTACAGGACCGAGATGCGCAGGGCGCGGCGCTCGGCCGGGGTCATCAAGCGATAGCCCACGGCGAAGGCGAGGAGGTCGAGAGCGCTGTCCCTATTCATGGTCGATCACCCGTGCCGGAGCCGGGAGCGCCGGGCGGAGGTTCTCGGCCATCTGAAGGGCGACCTTCGCGACAGCATCGCCCAACACCCCGGCATCGACCGTGTGCGTCACCTGCTTGTTCACCGCTATGCCGTGCGTCTCCCGATAGGCGGGCAGCATCGCCCGGGCTCGAAGCTCGAGCAGGCGGTCCGAATACTTGCGGACCGTGCCGACGATCTTTTCACGATGGCGGCCCCCGAATATCGGCTCGTCCCATCCCTCCTGCGCGCGCCGGTATATCTCGGCCTCGATTGCAGCCTCGGCAGCGTCCATCGCCTCGTCCCACTGCGCGGCAAAATCGGGATCACGCTCGCGCTCGTCCTTGAACGTCTGGACCGCGCCGTACCGGGCCGATGCGCGCGGACTGGCGGCCCGAGCGGCACGGACGAGGATGCCATGGAGCTTGAGCTCGCTCAGGAAGGCCTTCTTGCGGCGGTCGGTCAGCTTCATTGCGGAACGATAGCTGGCGCGGCCAACGGAACGAACGGCGAAGCGTTGATAGCTATGAATAGCCCCATAGTTGCTATTCCTACTATTTATGCTATTAGGTGATTCGACAGACGATAGGAGGCCGCAATGGCAACAGTGGAAATCGACTTCGATGTTTACAAGGAGCTCACCGCCCGGCGGGCGAGCGAGACAACAACCTACAATGATGTGATTCGAGAGCTCCTCGGCATGGATGCGGAGCCGGAACCGGCGGATGCAGACCAAGCTTCCTCTGGCGGTCTCGAAATGAAGGGCGTGTTCCTGCCCAACGGGACGCAGCTTCGCGTCACCTACAAGGGCCGGACGTACTCAGCAGAGATCAAGGATGGCGCTTGGATCGGCAGCGACGGGAAACAGCGGAAGACCCCTTCCGAGGCCGCCTGCGCTATCACTGACACGAACGTCAACGGCTGGCGGTTCTGGAAGGTGAAGCGGCCCAGCGATACTAGCTGGAAGGTCCTCAATTCCCTCCGGCCGTAATGGTGTCGCGTTTCCCCTCGGCTTCCTTGAATTAACTGGCATCGCGTGGAAGCCCACGAAATGCGATAGTTTCGGCGGAGGGGGCTGGGCCTCGGAGAGGAAGAGCTCCGACAGCCAGTCCAGCGATCTCGCGCCCGCGCGCGCGTAGGCCGAACGGCGGCAACGGCAGGCGGCGGGAAGCCCAAACAGGTGGAAGCCACACAACAACCTCGGTAAGCGACTATCCGACTGGAAATCCGACTGCGCTAACCCCCTCTCTCTATTGTTCTTTTCTTCGATCCAGTCGGATAATCGGATTAGTCGGATATTCTCGAACAAGTCCCGCTTAGTGGTTAGAGGTCCCTTTTGGGCTTCGCGCATCTCCGAAGCAGAAGTGTCCGACTATCGCGACTATCCGACTGCGATGGGCCTAAGGCCATGAATCGAGTGGCTTTCCTCACAGTCGGATGCAATCTGAAATCCGACTGTCCGCTCCGAAGCGACTATTCGTCCGGTTTGATCCATTCCAAGCGGTCATCGAAACCCCAGTCACCGCCCCCGTATCGCTGGATCCACGCTGCCCGCGCATCCGCCAAGTCAGTCGGAAATATCCACCCCCGGGCGGTAGTGGCACCCGGTTGGATCAGTCCCGATCCAAAGCCCTGCTTTCGCAAGAAGCGACCTAGCGATGGATCAGACACTCTCAAAGCGGGTGCTGCCTGTCGCATCAGATCGAACAGGCCGGGCCGTTCGAAAGTGCCGTTGGAACGTCGAAACTTATCCTGCTCCTCCGGCTCGTCATCACTGCCGTCAATCTTCACGGGCCACGGCTCGACCGTTCCCGGTATGACCCCGCTTCTCAGAACATCGAGCCACCATTCTTCCTGTGGCTTCAAACTTTGTTCTTTCTGGTCACGCAGGGCGTCTGTCTGCGGTATCTCCCGGACCTCATAGTCGGACAGGTCCATCGTCATCAGATAATGTAGCAGCGCTTCCCGGCCACCCTGATTCATCGCTTGATGCAGCGCTCGGAAGTAGGCCTTGTCCTGCTTCTTCCCGTCGCCAACATCGAGAATGAAGTAACGCCGTTCGTCTGCCCCGGCAGGCACCACCCAGTCATCGTTCGATGCCATAATCAGGTGGACGTAATTCGGCGCAACCTCAGCATCTATGCCCTTCCCCTCGACGATGAGTGTATCCTCGGTCACGAGGGTCTTGAGCGTGCTTTCGTGCTGTTTGTCACCCGCATAGAAAGCCTCGTCAGCGAATAGGGCAACACAATCGCGCAGGTGTGCATTGAATTGGCCCACCAGATGCTTCGCGCTGCTGATATGCAGAAAATGCCGACCCCACAGCGAACCGAATATCTGCGCCACCGAGCCCTTGCCCGTCCCGCGCCCGCCGCGAAGCACAACAGCGACATGGCCCTGCTCGCCCGGGTTCTGGACCGCTCGAGCCATCCAGCTGATGAGGTACTGGAAATGGTCGTCGTCACCCTGACAGACGTTATCTCTCAGGTGCTCGAGAAAGGGCTGGTGTGCATCACCTGGCAAGGCCTCACACGCGAAGCCCTGCCACAGATTATATGCCTCAGGGACTTCTCTGCCGGGAGCGAAGACAATGGTCTCATATTGGCGACGCATGGGATGCTCGAGCCACCACTTCCCGGCCGGTGTGTAACTCGGGCTGTTGTCCTTGTTGACCCCGGTCTGGACCTTGATGTTCATGTAACGGTTGCGGAAGTCCTCGAAGCTCTGCTTCGAGATGCGTGTACGCGGTTGGGCAAGATTGCGATCCAATACTTCGCCAACCACGCGGCACTTGCCGCCTATGTCGCTGATCACAGCGTGGCGCTCGTTCAGCTTACGCAGCATCGGCTCCTCGACCTCTTCCCGGGCGCGCTGAATCTGTCGGGCAGCGTATGCCATAGGCCTTTTTTGGTCGAGAGTATGAGCCGCAATTCCAAAGTCTGGATCAGTGATAACAGCGGCTATCGTATCGTCATCGCACCCGGCCCGGACGAGCTCGCAGCAGACTGCGAAGGTGACTTCAGAGCGTGAATCATAACGCAACTGATCCTCTGGATCATCACCTTGAACGATGAGCATGCGGGTTCGGGGGGTCACGCTCTCCGGGAGCTCATCGAGGTCCTTCAGACGGGGGAGGTTCCCACTGATCTTTACGGCGGGCGCTACAAGGCCGCCATCGTCACTCTGGACCCGGGGTGCCGGGGTGAACTCGCCCAAGCCATATATATGCTCTGCATCATCATGGCGCTCGAGAACCGCTGCCAGCCGGGGGACGCGGCCAGCAGCTCTCTTCTTCTTGTTGGGCCGGTTGATCGTCCCGGGAAGCCGCATGATGCGGTCGCAATTGTGGCAGGCATCGCCACCGAGCATGATTTCAAGCTGCTGGTTGTAGGCTTCCGCCTCCTCAGCCGCCGGAATGTTGCCGCCGATGTACAGCGGGTCATCGAGCCGCCAGAAGCCCTGAAGGCCGCCCCCGCTGTCGATGATGAGCGTGGGGGCTGGATTGAAGCGTTCTAGGTCCTGTACAATCCGCTTCCGCTCTTGACTGAACCATTGTTCGGGCGCGGTGTTGTCGCTTTCAGGCTTTTTCCTCGGGTCCACATCAACGTGTAACCAAGCGAGGTCCTCCACGTCCTCCTTCTTCGCTTTCGAGCGCAGCAAGGTTCGCGCCGGGTTGACCATGAAATACAGGTTCATGCCCTCGGTCGTTCGCTCTTCCAGCCAGCGCAGGAAGCCCTCTTCGTTCTCAGGTCCGAAGGTCTCTGTCTTAGTAGGTCCTCCATCCGGGAAGATAGCCGTGATGGTCCACGGGCCTTCCGGCCTGAACCATTTTACATGTGCAAGGGCCTCTTCCAGCTTGGCCTCAGGCAGGTCCGGCTCAACGGTCGAGCCTTCGTCCTCGGAGCCGGAGACACTATAGTCACTCACGGAAAGTCTCCCTTTCCACCCTGTGAATCGGGCCGCCGCTCTTGGTCAGAGCGGCGGCCTATTTTTCAGGCGGCTTGCGGCTCTTCGCGGCGGGCATCACGGCGGCTCTTCAGCCATCGGTCGATCTCACTCTTCACCCAGACAACCCGGTTCGGCCCGAGGCGTACCTGCTTCGGGAAGTCGTGCGTTTCGTCTCGGATGTAATTGTAGATCGTGGGCCTACTCAGCCGGGTCAGTTCGGAGACCTCGGAGATCGTGAGCAGTATTTGTCGCTGGGCCACAATGCCCTCCTCTAAAGCCGGATATTCGCGTCTGAGGAGGGCCTAAGGAGTTTCGACCGGGGATAGGGAAAATTGTATTGCGCTATCCCCGGTCAGCGCGTGCTTTTTGGTGCTTTTTCTCTCTAGGGCTCTGTTTGTTCAGCAGTTTCTTAGCCCATAAATCGACAGCCTCGCGCTTCTCTTTCATATAATCGTGCGTGTCGTAGATGCCGCCCACGCCGGGGATGAGGTGACCGAGCAGTTGCTCCGAATGGAGGTGGGGAATGCCCAGCTCGGACATTCCAGATTTCACCGAGCGGCGAATGTCGTGAACTGTCCAAGGCTCAAGCGGTGGCAAACCGTCCTTCTCGCCTAGCTCAGCGATCTTGGCATCAAGTTGCAATTTCGCCTTCGAAAAGCCGCTTATCGGCCTGTCCCCTTTGTCGGTGGGAAACAGATGGTGGGTCTTTTCGATCTTCTCCGGCAAGGCCTTGTAGCTGGGCAAATCTTTGATGATCTCTACCGCCGGGTCCGATAGAGGGTAAGTGTGCGTCTTATCAGTCTTGTAGTGCCATGCGGGGACCGTCACGCATCGCTTATCCATATCGAGCCAGTCGGTGTTGAGATTGGCGACCTCGGAACGGCGCTGCCCGGTTAGGATCAGTAGCTGAATCACGCGACCGTACCGATAGCCGAGTTCCTCGGCTGCATCCCAAACGCGCCGGAGTTCATCAACCGATAGCGACCGGGTGCGGGCCTTGTAGGCGAATGCCTTCTGCGCCTTCTTGGTCTTGATGCTGACAACCGGATTGACCGCGATCATCTCCTCTTCGATGGCCCAAAAGAAGAGAGTGCGGAGGCGCTTGCGGACCTCCCGCGCAGCCGAAAGGCCACTTAGTTCATACCTATCTTCGGTCCTTGGCTTCTTTGCTTTCTCGGCGCGTTCCCGTGCGCGTTCGATGCCCTGTTCGCGAACCTTCGACAGGAGGGCAGAAACGTCAGCGCGGCCGATTTCGTCTATGACCCTCCCTGTCCAGCGAGGCAGCACGTAGTTGTCGAAGTACGCCTTGGTGGACTTCCACTCCTTCTGCTCGAGCTTGGCGTATTCTTCGATGAACCGCTCGACGATGGCCTCTAAGGTGCGAGCATTTCGCTCAATCGCCTCGGTCTTACGCTGCTGGGCCGGGTTCACTCCCTTCTCTGCGAGATCGAGGGCATCACGCGCTGCATCTCGGGCCTTTGCGATGGTGACGCGCGGGTAGTCGCCCAGCGACATCCGCCTCATCTTACCCTTCTTGCCGCCGTCTCCCGCGCCTGAGACGCGATAAACCACTGACCAATGTTTCGCGCCCTTCTGGCTGACCCGGAGCCGGAGTTGCGGAACAACTGTATCGGCCCACTCGAGCCGCTTCCCCGGCTCGGCCCTCAGCTTAGCGATGGCCTTGTCGGTGATCGTGTCACGCTTTGATTCATGTTCAACGGCCTCGGGTTGCGTCGCCATTCGTCATCTCCTATCCATTCCGGGGAAACGATGGGGAACCCTAAAACAGGCGCTGGGGTGAAACCCGCCTATACCCGGATAGACGAGTTCCTAGTGTAAATCCTAAGAAAGTCGAGCTTTTCCTATCGGGGCTAGACTTCGAGAAACCCGGCTAGACTGGGTAGCTCAGACCTCCGAAGGCAGAGGCCAGAGGTTCGAATCCTCTTGGGTGCGCCAAAATCTCCAATAAACTCAGTACCATATGGGCCTTGCAATCTCCCGTTTTGCACTTTGGTCGTCGCCAAAACTCACAAGCTTTGGTGTTTCCACCTCCATAAGCCCTTCGATTTCCGCCAGAAACGATCCGTTCGTTTCTCACCACACGAAATGAGTGTGAGGGGAAAGCCTTCCCCTGACCGGGAGCCCATAGGTCTCCCGCTACCCCTTCTGCGGGGACACCCCGCAACGCCCCGCTCGGCCCTCCGCGCCGATGGGTAAATCCGCATTCGCAGATTTGTGTCTTTCCGTAAGTGCGGAGATCGGGCCAGGGCATTCGCCGTCCCGATCGCGCGTGTTTGCGGCTCTCCCCGTCGGTGGGGTGGGCGACGCTTCCCTCTAGGCCCGCCGCGCCGGGGCGCAACGCGCTTGCGCGCTTACCTCCTCTATCGTTCCGGCCCTGCGGGTGCGCTCCGGCTCTGCCGGCGGGCCTTCGGTTCGCTCTTTCACCGCCCACCCCATTCCGGGGTGAGTGTGTGTTGAAGGAGAAGTGTGATGAACGCTGTTACCGAAACCACCGCTGCAGAGCCTGTGTCGGGCGTCGAGATTTTCGTGCCATTGAATAAGCTCAAGAAGTCCCCGCGCAATGCGCGCAAGGTGCCGCATGGGGGAAATGCCATCGAGGCGCTGGCCGCATCCATCGCGCACAAAGGGCTGATCCAGAACCTTGTCGTTGAACCCGAAGTGAAGGAGGACGGAACGCCGACCGGCTTCTATTTCGTCACCGCTGGCGAAGGCCGCAGGCAGGCGATGCTGCTGTGCGCCAAGCGCAGGAAGATGAAGAAGTCCGATCCGGTGCGCTGCTGGCTCGATACCGAGAACGATCCATCCGAGATCAGTCTGGACGAGAACGTCACCCGCACTCCCATGCATCCCGCCGACCAGTTCGAGCGGTTCCGCGAGCTTTCCGAAACCAGAGGCTGGGGGGCGCAGGAAATCGGTGCGCGGTTCGGCGTGTCCGCCCATGTCGTGAAGCAGCGGCTTCGCCTTGGCGCCGTGTCTCCGAAGCTGTTGCAGATGTACCGTGAGGACGGGCTGACGCTGGACCAATTGATGGCCTTTGCCATTACCGAGGACCACGACCGGCAGGAGCAGGTATTCGAGAGTCTGCACCACAACCGCGAACCGTGGATTATCCGGCGCGACCTCACCGCCGCCAATGTTCCCGGTCATGATCGCCGCGCGATCCTCGTGGGCGAGGCCGCTTATGAAGAAGCGGGCGGCGCGATCATCCGCGACCTGTTTGCCGATGAAGGTGGCGGCTATTTCGAGGATGCGGGTTTGCTCGACATGCTTGCCATAGAGAAGCTGCGCGAAATTGCCGACGAAGTGCAGGCCGAAGGCTGGAAATGGGCCGAGGCGCATATCGACTATCCCCATGCCCACGGCATGCGGCGCTTCTATCCCGAACCCGTTGCCCTGTCCGATGAGGACGAGGCGCGGTTGGAGGCAGCGTCAGTCGAGTATGACCAGATTGTTGAGGGCTACGATAACTATGACGAAATGCCGGAGGACGTGGCTGCGAAGGTCGAGGCGCTGGAAGCCGAGATCGACGCACTTTCCGACAAGCGCCAAGCCTATAATGCCAACCTGATCGCGCATTGCGGTGTGTTCGTCGTTCTCAATCATGACGGTACGGTCAGGATCGAGCGCGGTTTCGTTCGGGGAGAGGATGAGACGCTGGCCGATCCGCAGCCCGAAAGTGAAGCCACTGACTCGGAGGCGGTCGAGGCTGAGCTAGCCGAGGAAGGTGATGAGGACGTGCAGGACATCGAGGATGAGGACGAGGAAGTCGGCAAGCAGATTTCCGAAGCCCTGACCCGCGACCTGTCTGCGCACCGGACGCTTGCCCTTCGCGTGGCGCTTGGCGAGCGGCCCGACATGGCTTCGATTGCGCTCACCCACACGCTGACCTCCCAACTGTTCTACAACTATGCCGAGGCCGGTTGTCTTGAGGTTCGGCCGACCGTGACCCCGCTGGGCAGTCATGCGGACGGGATCGAGGATACGCCGCTGGCCGCCAAGGCAAACGCGGCGCATGAGGCATGGGCCGAACGGATGCCGCGTGATGTGGCGGACCTGTGGGCGTTCATTGTCGCTCTGGACGATGAGGATCGGATGGCGCTGCTGGCGCATTGCGTATCCTGCACCGTCAATGCGCTGCGTCTGCCATGGGATCGCAAGCCACGGTCGCTGCAAACCGCCGACAGGCTGGCAAGCGCCGTGTCGCTCGACATGGCAAAGGACTGGACACCTACCGTGGACAGCTATCTTGGCCGTGTCACCAAGGCGCATATCCTCGAAGCCGTGACCGAAGGCGTGTCGGAGGATGCCGCGCGCCGGATCGTGGACATGAAGAAAGCCGACATGGCGCAGTCCGCCGAGAAGCTTCTGGCTGGGACCGGATGGTTGCCGGTGATCCTGCGGACGCCGGATACGGAAGCGGAGCAGCCATCAGAGGCCGAGGCTCCCGAAGCGCAAGCCGAGGACGGAGAAGGCTTCTACGCCGTCGCCGCTGAATAGCGGCATGAAGCCGGGGCCGCGTGAGCGGCCCCGGCTCTCTTTACTACTTGGGTGAAAGCCGAAAAATTGCGGCCGCGCCCGACGGGGGCGCGGCCAGTTACAGCAAACGGCTCACATTGGGCCGAAGCTGAAGGTCGGCTTTGCATTCGGAGTTGTCTAAAGCGGACCCTCCGCCCTGAGTTGACTTTCGATTAGTCAGACCGAGCCCTCGGATAGCATCACCTTGATATGCCGCAGCTTATCTGGGTTGCGCACGATGTAGAGGGCAGTGATCTTTCCGTCGCGAACCTCAAGCGCCGTGGTCTGCAAAGCAGCCCCCCGGTCGATGCTGATGAACCCGGGAAGTCCGTCGATCGTCACGACGTGAAGCAATCGGGGCCGGTATGCGGCCTTGCGCGCCAGCCCGCGAAACAGGCGCAGGACCCGGTCGACACCGCGCACGATATTGCGGAAGGCGAGGACTTTACCGCCACCGTCTGAGTAGACCGCGACTTCGTCGGCAAGGATTCCGCTCAATGCCTGGATGTCGCCTTTGGTGCTGGCATCATGGAAAGCTCGCACGAGATCGGCGGCGCTTTCCGGCGATATTTCAAAACGCGGGCGCGCATCCCTGACGTGGCGACGGGCGCGGGATGCGAGCTGACGAACCGCGGCAGGCTCTCGTTGCAATACAGATGCCACCTCGATCAGCGGCGTGTCGAAAATGTCATGGAGCAGGAAGGCAGCCCGCTCCAGCGGTGACAGCCGCTCCATCGCCATCATCAGCGTCAGAGTTACGTCGTCGGCGATGGTCTCTTCATCAGACTGCTGCACCAGTGGCTCCGGCAGCCACGCCCCGACATACTCCTCGCGTCGCGCCCGGGCCGACTTCAACTGGTCAAGGCAGAGGCGCGTAACGATCCGGGTCAGGTAGGCCTTTGAACCGCCCCGGGATTGTCGGAGGCCCTAACTCCTGAGAGGAAGGGTCTA
>NZ_RAHJ01000015.1 GCF_003605755.1 Tsuneonella suprasediminis
GCGCCCAGCGCCGAGACCCAGCCCGGCATCGCCTCGCGCGGCCAGGTCGCGCCCGAGAGGAAAAAGATCGGTAGCGAGGTGGGGATTAGCAACAGCAGCGCGGCGCGCGCGTTGGGGAACAGCCGGGCGGCGAACAGCGAGAAGGCGGCGATGGCTCCTGCCGCAAACAGCGCGACGATCAGCAGGGCGCCGATTCCGGCTTGGCGCGGGATATCCTGCGCAGCGAAGAACCAGCCGAAATAGGTCAGCGTGAGCACGAACGACACGAGGCTCAGCGCCAGCCATTGGCCACCCAGTTCGTTCCATCCGCGCCGCCTGCGCCCGGCGAATAGCACGGCGGTACCAAACAGCATGGTCTGCTGGAGGATCACCGGTGCAACGGCGGGAAAGATATAGGCGCCGTATTCCAGATTGGGGTTGAACAGCGGTTGCGACTCGACGGGATCGGTAATTTCGATACTAACCCCGAGCCGTCCTTTCGCCTCGTTGTTGAGCGTGTTGACGATGGCCCCCTGGATCGCCTGGCCCAAAGCTTTGGTTCGCACGAGGTAGGTTCCGTTGATCCACAGCGCTATGCCACTGTCCTGGCCGCGCAGGGCGTCATCCAGTGCTCGGTCAGGCAGCAGCAGCACGCCATCGACCTTTCGCTCTACCAGCAGGGTGCGCGCCTCGGCTAGGTTGGCGGGCCGGGCGGCGACCTCGGCCAGCGGGCTGGCCTCGATCAGATCGACGAGCTGTCGGCTGAGCGGGGTGCGCGCCTCGTTCACCACTGCCAGCCGCACGTCCTGCGCATGGCCTTGGCTGTAAGGCGCGGGATAGTAGAAGCCGTAGAACAGCGCTGCGACCACTATCAGCATCAGCGCATCGGTGTTGCAGCCAAGCTGGCGCAGCGTGTCGAGGAAGGCAGCGCGCAGGCTCATGCCGTGGTCTTTCTTCCGCCCAGCCATGCCGCCAGTGCGATGCCCGCCACCGCATAGCCCGTCAGCAGCAGCGCCGCCCCCCAGGCCTGTATCGCGGGGGCACCAAGGAATTGGTCCATCTGCGCGGTCAGGTAATGGGTGAACGGCAGCACCTGATGCCACAGCCGCGCCACGGTCGGCGCGCCCTCGATCGGCAGCGACCCGCCCGAAAAGGCCAGCGCCGACCCGGCATAAAGCGCGCTCAGCGAATAGCCGAAGACGTCGCGCCGCGCGCCCGCAACGAAGGCGAAGGACAGCGCTAGCGAGGCGGCGATCAAGGCGAACTGCGCGAAGAAAGTGGCCAGCAGCGATCCTTCCATCCGCCAGCCCTTGAAGCCGATCAGCCAGACCATCCATACCGCCCCCCAGAAGCCGAGGACCACCAGATTGGGCGCCAGCTTTCCCGCCAACGCCGCCGCGCCGCCGCCGGTTTCGGCGCGCCATGCGTTCAGCGAGCGGCTATCCGTTCCGCCAAGTTCGCGCGCCATCGCGTAGACCCCGACGCAGGCGGCGAGGAGGTGCAGCATGGCGGGCTGGATCAGCGCCTGCAGGTACCACTCGAAGCTCGCCTCGGGATTGAACAGTACCGAGATCTGCACTTGCGGGATCGCCACCCGGTCTGACAGTACCCCGGCCCGCCAGGCGTTATCCTCGATCCCGGCGATGATCGACCCGCGCAGCGCGCTGGCCAGGCTGCGTTCGACGGTCGAGCCGACGCTGAGGTATGCGGCGTTGTAGAACAGGCGGATCGGCTCGTCGGCAGCGCGGGGTTGTCCGAATCCGCGGGGGATCGAGACGAAGGCCCAGATGTCCCCGCGGCGGACCGCCGCTTCGGCCGCCGTGTCGCTGACCGGCTGGGCAGCGATCCGCACTTCGGGGCGGCCTGACAGCAAACGGACGAGCGCCTGGCTCTCGCTGGTGCGGGCATTGTCCACCACCGCGACCGGGAGTGCCTGCAACGCCCCTTGAGACAGCATGGCGGCGACGATGGCGATGGCGCAGAACGGCACGACCACCAGCGCCAGCAGCATCACGCGGCTGGTGGCGATGAAGCCCGCTTCGCGCCGCGCCGCGCCGCCGAGCCGCGCGAGAGCCGAGGGCGCGGTCACTGCGGCCAGTCGAACAGCACGCTCATGCCCGGCCGCAAGCCTTCGACCCGCTGGGCCGGTTCTAGCTTGATCTCGAAACTGCGCGCGTCGAACCCGGCGTTCTGGCGGGTCGCCTTTTCGCTGGTGAACCCGGCCTGCGCCGAAATCGCGGTGACGCGCAGACGTACGGTCTTGTTGCCGACTGCAGGGACGGTGCCCGTCAGCACCCGGCCTTGCGCCATCCCTGCATAGTCCTTTTCGGAAATGCGCAGCGTTACGCGGGGATGGGCAAGATCGACGATCTGGAACAGCGGCACGCCGGGAGCGACGACTTCGCCCGGCTCGACGAGGCGGCGGCTGACTTCGCCGGCGATCGGCGCGGTGACTTTCATATCCGCGGCCAGCTCGGTGGCGGCGCGGTTGCGCGCCTTGGCGGCGATGGCCTGCGCGTCCGAGACGGCGCGGGTTTCACCGCGCGTTCCGGCAAGCGCCTTGCGATACTGCGCGTCGGCCGCTGCGGCATTGGCGCGCGCGGCGACATTGGCCGCGACGGCCTCGTCGCGCCGCTGTGCGGAGATCACCCCCTGCGCATAGAGGCGGCTCATCCGCCCGGCGGTGACCGCTGCGAGGTTGGCGGCGGCGCGGGTCGAGGCGGCAATGCCCTGCAAGGAGGCGATATCCTCGGGCCTCACGCCCTGATTGGCGATGGCGTCGAGCGCGCGGGCGCTGTCGACATCGGCCTGGCTCTGGCTGACAAGGGCATCGAGCCCCGGGCTGGACAGCGTGGCCAGCAACTGGCCCGGACTGACCGCGGCGCCCTCCGCGATCGAGACCTGCTCGACGCGCGCCATCATCTTGGTCGCGACATTGACCTCGGTCGCCTCGACCGTGCCCTGGAGCGGCACCGGCTGGGGCCGCGAGGAATACCAGATGCCGACCAGCGCGAGCACGGCAAGCACCGGCAGCGCCCACAGCAGCCAGTTGGCGCGACGGCCGGGATCGGGCGCAGCGGGGTCCGTTTCGGCAAGCGGCTCGGACGGGACGGGATCGGTGTTATCGCTCATTGACGGTCTGCCTGTCGGGCGCTTCGGCATAGTCGGCGAAGCGTTCGCTTTGTCCGCTTGCGGCGAGCAGCGCGGCAAGCGAGAGGTCATATTCATAGGCCGCCGTCGCGCGCTGGGCGCGGGCGAGGCCGAGCGCGGTCTGCGCGTCGGTGACCTCGGCCGCGGTGCCAACCCCTTCGCGGAACCCGATCTGCTTGACGCGCAGGTTTTCCTCGGCCGCTGCGACGCTGCTCGCCATGGCGGTGAAGGCGCGGCGGGCGTTATCCGCGATCAGCCAGGTCTTCTCGATCTCGCCCTCGGTTCGCGTGCGCGCATCGGCCGCGCGGAGCCGCGCGGCTTCGCTGCGCGCCTCGGCCGCGGCGACCAGTTCGCGGCGGTTGATCGGCGAGACCAGCGGGATGCGCACGGTCGCGCCGACGATCCAGTCGGGATCGACCGGCAGCGATTGCTTGCGCACGCCGTTGACCGAACCGAAGGCATAGACCGATGGCCGCATCGTCGCGCGGGCCGCCCGTACGCCAGAGGCGGCCAGTTGTTCCGCGCCTTCGGCCACGGTGAGCTGGCCGTTGCGCGTTGCCTCACCGGTCCAGGCAGTCAGCGGCGGCAACGGGGTCATGTTGACGAACAGCGGCGTCGATGGCGCGGGATCGGCGGTGCCGGTCAGCCTTGTCAGCGCCAGTTCAGCCATGTCGGCATCGCGCCGCGCCCGATCGTTGGCCCGCTGGGCGGCATCGCGCGCGACGACCGCCTCCAGGGTAAGCGAATGCGGGACCACCCCCTCACGCTCCATCGCGCTGACGTTGCCGAGATGGCGTTCGGCAGAGGCCAGTGTCTGCCGGCTCGACACCTCGAGCTGGCGGGCGAGCTGGGCGCCGAAATAGGCTTCGGCCAGTCGCAGGCCGCTGGCCCCGCGTGCCAGATCGCGACCGCCCTGGGCCATGGTCACTTGCGCCTTGGCAGCGTCGGTCACCGCCTCAAGCGCGCCGCCGGTGTAGATCGGCATGATCGCGGTGATGTTCGGGCGCACCACGACGTCGCGCTGGGTATAGTCGTACTGGTCGGGAATGGGCGCGAGCAGGCCGGGCAAGGCCTGGCCGATGCGCCCGGCGACCATTGCCGCAATATCGGCATAGCCAGGCGGAAACTGCCCGGGCAGCCCGGCAAGATAGCTTTGCGCATCGCCGACGAACTGGTCCTTGGGTCCGGTCAGATCGATGCTCAGCGATTTTTCGTAAGCGATGACCGAGGCAGAGGCGGTGACGGTCGGGCGGTAGAGATGCGCCACGGCCTTCGCCTGATGCTCGGCGGCGCGCAGGTCCGCATCGGCGGCAGCCGTACCGGCCGGAGTCTTTGCCATCGCGGCCTCGGCGGTGCGGTAATCGAGCGCGGTCTGGGCCGGCGCGGGAGTGGCCAGCAGCGCCATCGACAAGGCAAGCGCACGCTTCATTGCGGCTGCCCAAGCATCGCGCGCATGCAGGTGATGAAGATTTCCGCTGCCGGCAGAGTGCTTCCAGTCCCTTCATCGCGCAGCGCCAGGCCGCGCCACAGCACGAGCAGCGCCTCGACGATTTCGGTCGACCGGAACAGTGGGGTCAGCCCGAAGTGCGCAACCAGGTCGTCGATCCGTTCGGCGAACAGCAGGTCGATGCGCCGCTCGGCAGCGGTAACGGCGCGGGCGAAGGCGGGGTTGCGCACTGCTTCAAGCCGCAGCTCGATCGCCATCTGCGCCCATTCGCGCCGATCGGACACGGTCGCCAGCCACTCGCCGATCTGGGCGATGGTCTGGTTGAACGTCATCGCATGATAATCGAGCGTCATCTCGCCGAAGGTGCGCACGCGCTCCTCCAAATTGCGCTCCATCACCGCAAGCAGCAGCTCCTCGCGCGAGGCGAAGTTCGAATAGAACGCGCCCTGGGTGAAGCCGGCACGGGTGCAGACCGCGCGCAGCGACAAGCCGGGCATCGAACTTTCCAGGATCAGCTCTTCGGCTGCGTCAAGCAGCGCTGTGCGCGTTGCGGCCTGCGAGTCTTCGCGACGGAGGGGTCTATCAGCGGCCATCGGGCGGCCATACAGATATCAACTGATATTTCAAGCTTTCGTCTTTCAGATGCGGTGCGGAAGGGATGCTTGAGGAGTTGCTGACGACCATCACGCTGGCGATGGCGTGGCTTTCGCGCCCGTCATGTCTTTGAAGTCGGTGATGACCTCGCCGATCAGCGTCCGTAGCCAGCGGTGTGCGGGGTCGTGCCGGTAGCGGACGTGCCAGGCCATTTCCACGGGAAAGCTGCCGAGGTCGACCGGGGCGGGCAGGACCTTCAGCCGCGGGTCGTGCATCAGTTGCCTGCAGATCAGCGAGGGCAGGGTGGCGCAGTAATCGGTCACCGCCACTATCTCGGCTGCCGCGAAGAAGTTGGTCACGGAGATCGCGACGTCGCGCTTGAGCTGCTCTGCGCCAGCGCCTGGAACAACCCGGCGCGCATCCGTCCAGCGAACAGAATGCGCGTGTCGTTGTCGAAGAACACGAAGCGCATATTGTGGAGCGTGCCCACTTTCTGGGCACCGTCGAAATTGCCGTTGACCAGGCCGAAAATGCGCCGCAGCCGATCGGCGCCGCCAGGCTTCAGTTTGGCGATTGCTGTCAGTTCCGAGACATTGCCCGACTGCGCGCCGACCCGACCGGCGGAACCCGCCGTACCCTTGAGATCAGGATTATGTTTGGTGACCATCTGCTCGAGCGCCGGTTTGGCGAGTTGCGGCGCATCGCCGGCAACTTCCTCGATCCTGCGGCGGATGGCCTGCAGGCGGGTTTCATCGATCTGAGGTGCTTCTTCGGTATCGGCCATGACAGGCCTCCTTTCTCGAAATCTGGCAGGTTTGTGCAGGCTCAGTCTGGAATGGCGTCGATGCTCGTCGGCTCAACCCGCGGCTGGGCGTTCATCTCGTGGCGGTAGCGGGTGGACCGCTCATATGCGGCGATCCGCACCCGCATGATCGAGCCGAGCGGCTGATGCTCGCGGATGCCGTGCCACGGGTTGAAGGAGAGGACATCGTCGCCATAGACGCGTCGTGCGGGCGAATAGGCGTCCTGCGGCGGAATGCGCAGCGTCGCGAGCGGCTGGTGCGGCGACAGGTCATCCGGCCAGAGCACGGCCGCGTCCTCGACCGGCATCTTGTCCAGATCGGCACAGAGTTGTGCCCGGAGCTGGTACTCGGCGCCTTGCTCGCGGAAATGCTCGACCACCAGGTCTCGCATCGTGGAATCCTCGACCGTGCCGACATCCTGGCCCGTGAGCGCCCGGACATTGTCGGACAGCGGCGCCGCGCTGATCTTGGCGATGTATCGCCGAAGCGGATCGCCGCCATCGAGTGATAGGTCTCACCCAGGAGATGATCATTGTCCCGGGCGAGGCCGCGCAGTGTCGCGCCCGGTTCCACGCCGACGGCCTCGACCGCTGCCTCGACGCCTCGCGCGACCCCGGCCATCGCACGCTGGAGGAAGGCCGGATTCTGTGCATTCTTTTCGAGGAGCCCGATGAGCTGGCGGTACTTGCCGATCGTGCCGAAGCTCAGGACTGGAATATTCACCAGTAGAAAATCCTGATTGCGTCCAGTGTCCCCGGGCAGCAGCCGTTCGCCCTCGACGCCGAGGACCTTGATGGCCATTCCGCGCGGGGCGGGAATGGTATCGGAGTGAATGTCACCCGGCGCCGAGGAAAGGCGGATCACCACCGGATAGGTCGCGGGTCGCGCAAACAGGCCTTGGCGCAGATGCTGCTGCAATTCGGGGACGATAAGTTCGGCCTTCAGGAACCCATGGCTCTTGGCATGGGCGTCCCGTACCGCGTGCCGGTGCCGCTCGAACGCCCTGCGATTGGTCGAAGCCATGATTTCGAGAATTTCGGCGGTGAGACGATCTTCGTCATCGCCAACCATCTCCACATCAGGGGAGTAGAGAATATAGGTGTCAGCCAAGGCCACTCCTTTGCGGCAGGATTTGACGACGGATGAGCAATTTAGCCTCGAAATTGTCATCCAATCGGGATATCAGGTGGTATCTGGTTTTCCGGTCAACGCCGATCGATGGCAAAAGTTTCAAAGGCGTGGCTGTTTTTGAGGGCGAACGTCATGCGACCTACGCGCAAGGAAACACAGCGTCAGACCCGGGATCGATTGATCGCAGCGGCGCATGCCTCAATCGTAGAGGAAGGCGTGGCGGCAATGTCGATCCGCAACATCTGCAGCGCGGCGGGTCATTCGCAGGGCGCGTTCTATTCCAACTTCGCCAGCAAGGATGACCTGCTGGTCGACATACTGCAGAGCCACATACAGGACGAAGTCACGCTCTTGCGCGATATCGTTGCGCAGTGCGTCGGGGACGATATCGAGGCGACGCTCGAGGTGCTCGCCGACCGTCTCGCGAAGCTGGCCGAAGAACCTCAGTGGTCATTGCTTTCGATCGAACTGCAACTTCATGCACGACGGAATCCGGCCTTTGCCGAGCGACACCGGGAGGGCAAGGCGGCTTGCTATCGGATGTTCGGTGAGCTCGTGGCCGACCTCGTCAGGCGTTTCTCTCTGCGGCCGGCCTTGCCGGCAGAGCAGGCCGGCATCGGCCTTTATGCGCTTTGGATGGGGCTGGCCGTCCAGGGTGATGTCGAAGGGGCCATCTCGCGCGACGAGATGCTGGTCGGCTTTTTCCGCGCCATGGCGGGGCTCGATGTGCTGGAGCCTGCAAAGCCATGAACTCGGACGGCCTCAAGCGCCGACGGATCGGTTGCGATGCTGCGGGCGACCCGCTGTCGGGCAAGATCGACGAACAATGTCGCTTCCACATCAGCTTCCGGGCCGAGGAACACGACATCGACGAACTTGATCATGTCAACAATGCGGTCTGGGTGACGTGGCTCCAGGATGCCTCGGTGGCGCACTGGTTCGCGGCGGCTCGCCCAGGCGATACCGACACCTATGTCGCGGTGGTCCTCAGGCATGAGGTCGATTATCGCGGCAATGTCCGGGCGGGTGAGGATGCAACCGCGGTCACCTGGGTTGAGGGACGACCGCGCGGGGCGCGCTATTCGCGCCGCGTCGACTTCACCGACAACAAGGGCACGGTACTCGTGTCGGCCCTTTCCCAATGGGCGCTGATCGAAAAAGCGACTGGCAAGCTGGTCCGGGTGCCTGTTGAAGTCGCGGCGCCGTTTCTGCGCGATGCCACAGGGCAGGAGAGGAACGCATGACCGAAATCAGAAAAGTCGCAGTGCTTGGAACGGGCGTGCTGGGCAGCCAGATCGCATTCCAGTCGGCCTATACCGGCTTTGAAGTAGTCGCATACGACATCAATGACGAGAGCCTGCAGAAGGCGCGGCTGCGGCTCGCAGCTTTGGTCGAAACCTATCGCAAAGAGGTGACCGGCGCGGCGGACCTGCAAGCCGACACAATGGGCAGGATTATACTGACAAGCGATCTGGCTGCAGCCGTTGCGGATGCCGATCTGGTTATCGAAGCCGTGCCAGAAGTGCTGGCGATCAAGCAGGCGCTTTATGAGAAGCTGGCAAGGTTGGCGCCATCGGACACGATCTTGGCCACCAACAGTTCGACGCTGCTGCCCAGCGATCTAAAGGATTTCACTGGCCGGCCAGATCGGTTCCTGGCGCTGCACTTCGCCAACAACATCTGGAAATTCAATACGGCCGAGGTGATGGGAACGCCCGAGACAGATCCGGCGGTCATCGACACTATTCTCAAATTCGCTTCTGATATCGGCATGGTGCCCATCCCCATACGCAGGGAAAAGGCGGGCTATGTCCTCAATTCCCTGCTTGTGCCGCTGCTCAACGCCGCGGCCGAGCTCGCCGAAGGCGGTTATGCCAATCCGCATGACGTCGACAAGGTGTGGCGGATCGCAACGGGTGCGCCGATGGGGCCGTTCCAAATCTACGACATGATAGGACTTAATACGCCCTACAACATTCTTTCCCACGGCGATAAGCATGCCCGGTCGCTCGCCGCATGGCTGAAGGAAAACTACATCGACAAGGGCAAGCTGGGCATCGCCTCGGGCGAAGGCTTCTACAGCTATAAGCCCGCCGACTGATCCGACCACAAGAACAAGAGGAGTTCGCCATGCACTATAGCAGCGGAAACTATGAAGCGTTTGTCCGTCCCCGCAAGCCGGAAGGCGCTGACAGGAAGACGGCTTGGTTCGTCGGCTCGGGTCTCGCGGGGCTCGCCGGCGCGGCATTCCTCATCCGCGACGGCGGTATAGCCGGTGAGCGTATCACCATCCTCGAAGAGCTGGATATTCCCGGCGGCGCGCTCGATGGTCTCGATGTGCCGGACAAGGGTTTCGTCATCCGCGGCGGCCGCGAAATGGAAGAGCATTTCGAATGCCTGTGGGACCTGTATCGCTCCATCCCCTCGCTGGAAATCGAGGACGCCAGCGTTCTCGATGAGTTCTATCGGCTCAACAAGGACGATCCCAATTTCTCACTTCAGCGCACGACCCAGAACCAGGGGCAGGACGTTCCAGACAAGCATTTGCTGACGCTGAACGACCGGGCGCAGAAGGACCTGATCTCGATCTTCCTCGCGACCCGCGAGGAAATGGAGAACAAGCGGATCAACGAGGTCTTCAGCGAAGATTTTCTCAAGAGCAATTTCTGGCTCTACTGGCGCACCATGTTCGCCTTCGAGGAATGGCATTCGGCGCTGGAGATGAAGCTCTACATCCACCGCTTCATCCATCACATCGCACATCTGGCGGATTTCTCCTCGCTCAAGTTCAACCGCTACAACCAGTATGAATCGATGGTCCTGCCGCTGGTGAAGTGGCTGACGGAACGGGGCGTGAAGTTCCGCTATGGCGTCGAGGTGACGGATGTCGATTTCGATATCCAGGAGGGCCGCAAGCAGGCGACCCGCATCCACTGGAAGGAGAAGGGCGAGGAAGGCGGTGTCGATCTCGGCCCCGATGACCTCGTTTTCATCACCATCGGGTCGCTGACCGAGAATTCCGACAACGGCGACCACCACACGCCGGCGAAGCTGAACGAAGGCCCGGCACCGGCCTGGGACCTGTGGCGGCGCATCGCGGCGAAGGATACGGCTTTCGGACGCCCGGATGTGTTCGGCGCCCATATCCCGGAAACAAAATGGGCGTCGGCGTCGATCACGGCCACCGATCCCCGCATTGCGGAGTATGTCGAAAAGATCACCAAGCGTAACCCGTTCACTGGCAAGATCGTCTCGGCCGGCATTGTCACGGTGAAGGATTCCGCATGGTTGTTGAGCTGGACGGTGCATCGCCAACCGCATTTCAAGAAACAGCCCAAGGACCAGATGATCGCCTGGTTCTATGCGCTCTTCGTGGACAAGCCCGGTGACTATGTGAAGAAGCCGATGCAGGAGTGCACTGGCGAGGAGATCACGCAGGAGTGGCTCTATCACCTCGGGGTGCCTGTCGAGGACATCCCGGAACTCGCCGCGAAAGGCGCCAGCACCGTGCCGACGATGATGCCGTACATCACCGCTTTCTTCATGCCGCGCCAGGCCGGCGACCGGCCAGACGTCGTGCCGGAAGGTGCGGTCAATTTCGCCTTTATCGGCCAGTTTGCGGAGTCGAAGCAGCGTGACTGCATCTTCACGACCGAATATTCGGTCCGGACACCAATGGAGGCCGTCTACACTCTCATGGATGTCGAGCGCGGGGTACCCGAAGTGTTCAACTCGACCTACGATATCCGCACGCTGCTTGCCGCCGTCACACCGCTTCGTGATGGAAAGGGGATCGACGTGCCGGGGCCGGCCTTCCTGCGCAAGCTGCTGATGAAGAAGCTGGAAGGCACCGAGATCGCGAAACTGCTCGAGGAGTACGACCTGATCTCGAAAGAGTGAGCGGTGGATCCGCAGGCGCAGTGGAAGGTGAAGGATGGCCAACGATGACCCAGAGAGCGAGCCAGCGACTGAAGGCGGGCAGGGCCATGCTCTCCATGGCAATGAAGGGCGGGATGATGATACGGCCTCCCGCTCTACCACGCTCGATCCGGTGTGCGGAATGGTGGTCGATCCCGCTACCGTGGCCCATGAAGCGGAGTATGAGGGCGAGCGCTATGTCTTTTGCTCGGCGGGATGCAAGGCCAAGTTCATGGCCGATCCACAGCGCTATCCCGCTTCGGCGGGGCGTGACGGTTAGAGTGATCTGCCCCCTGCTGAGTGGTCCAGAGACTATGATAGTCTGGACCACGAAAGGGACATTGAATGCCGAGCAGGAAGCACAAGCCGGAAGAGATTATCGGCAAGCTGCGTGAAGTTGAGATCGTGTTGGCGCAGGGGGCCTCGACTGCCGAGGCGTGCCGGCGGATCGCGGTCAGCGAGCAGACCTATTATCGCTGGCGCAAGGAATATGGTGGCCTGAAGACCGACCAGGCGCGGCGGATGAAGGAATCGGAGAAGGAGAACCAGCGGCTTCGCCGGGCGATCTCCGACCTGACGCTGGACAAGCTGATCCTGCAGGAGGCTGCAAAGGGAAACTTCTGAGCCCCGCGCGGCGACGGCGCTGCATCGATCAAGTACGACGGGATCTGCCAGTCTGGGTATCCGAGCGACGGATATGTCGGGTGCTGGGGCAGCATCGATCGACACAGCGCAAGGTACCGCGCGGGGCAGATGACGAACAGGCGTTGACCGAGGACATCATCGCGCTGGCAAAGCAATATGGTCGCTACGGCTACCGCCGGGTGACGGCGTTGCTGTGCCATGCGGGGTGGACGGTGAACCATAAGCGGGTCGATCGGATCTGGCGGCGCGAGGGGCTGAAGGTGCCGCCGCGCCAGCCAAAACGCGGGCGTCTATGGCTTAACGACGGATCGTGCATCCGCTTGCGGCCCGAATATCCGGGGCATGTCTGGGCCTATCACTTTGTCGAAGGGCGCACGCATGAGGGCCGCAAGTTCCGGATCCTGACCATCATCGATGAGGCCAGCAGGGAATGCCTGGCGCTCATCGTTGCACGCCAGCTCAGGCACGAGGATGTTCTGGCGGCCCTGGCCGACCTGTTCGTCCTGCGCGGCCCACCAGCACATATACGGTCCGATAATGGCAGCGTGTGTATCAACGACTCGCTCAAGCGCAGTCGGACAGAGCGTAGGCCATGAATCTTTTACCGTGAACGCTGATGTGTGGAGGCTGAGCAGCCGCAGCGCTGAATTAGCGCGCTGCTACCTAGAGAGCTACCTAGCGAAAGAACGCTCTCGGTCGCCTGTTTCGGCGAGATCGATAACCGACTGGAAAATAAGGAGAATGTGGTGGACGCACTAGGGCTCGAACCTAGGACCCGCTGATTAAGAGTCAGCTGCTCTACCAACTGAGCTATGCGTCCACATCCAACTGACAGGGCCATTTGTCGGCTCCGAATCGTCGGGAGACGCGCATATAAACGCTCCGGCGCGGATGCCAAGGGGGTGAGTGCCTTTTTTAGAGCTTAAGTTGAAAGCCCGCTCCGTCCGGCCTTCACGGTCCAGCGGTTAATAGCCATCAGCGTGCCGATGCATATCATGTTGGTCATCATAGAGCTTCCGCCATGGCTCATGAAGGGTAGTGGTATGCCAACGACCGGAGCCAGGCCCATTACCATCATCAGATTGATAGCCACGTAAAAGAAGATCGTCGCCACCATGCCGCCCGCCAGCAAGCGCGAGAAGCGATCCTGAGACGACAGGGCAACCTTCCATCCCCAGCGCAGAATCAGGAAGAACATCAGCAGGACAAACATGCCGCCGATGAAACCCCATTCCTCGGCCATCGTGGCGAAAACGAAATCTGTGTGGGGTTCGGGAAGGTAGTTCAGGTGGCTTTGTGAGCCGTTATTGAAACCCTTGCCGCTGAGCCCACCGGATCCGATAGCGATCTTTGACTGCGTGATGTGATAGCCATCGCCCAACGGATCGCTCTCCGGGTCGAGGAAAGTGAAGACGCGTTTCTGCTGATATGGCTTCAGCCCGACGAAAAACGCGACAGGCGCCGCGATAATGCCCGCGATACCTCCGCCAATGAACCAGCGTAGCGGTAGCCCGGCGAGGAACATCACAACCACTCCGCCAAAACCAATAGCCAGCGCGGTGCCGAGATCGGGTTGCGCTAGGACAAGCAGCATGGGCATCCCGATCATTGCACCGGCGGGGACGATCGAGCGCCATGTCGGCACCATTCCCGATGGGAGCGAAGCATAAAACCGGGCCAGAACGAGTACGATTACCGGTTTCATCAACTCTGATGGCTGCAGAACCAGCGGCCCGAGATTAATCCACCGCTGGCTGCCACCGCCGATAGCCCCGACGGCCTCCACCGCCACCAGCAAGAGCAGCACGACGATATAAGCCGGATAAGCGAGCAATTGGACAACGTCCTTGCTCACGAGCGTCATCACCGAGGCCACTACGAGGAAGACCGAGAATCGGACCAGGTGCGACAGGGCATATGGCTGCACATGACCGCCGCCTGCCGAATAAAGCACAGCACCGCCGAAGCAAACCAACGCGATCAGCGGGATTAGCATCTGCCAGGGCTGGCGGGAGATGGGGGCGGGAATAATACCGCTCATGTTGCGTTGTCCGGATTGGCTGAGGAAGAAACCTCCTCGCCAGTCTGGCCCTTTGCAGTGCCATTGTTGGTTGCATCGGATTTGGGCTGAGCGCGTGCTTCGGCAGCGGCCCGGGATTCTCGCGGGTCGAGGTTGAAAGTTTCTTCCGGTACGGCAATGCCCATTTCGCCAACGAATGCCGCATATTGGCGCGCCATACGTTGCGCCGGTTTACCGCCCCACTGCTTCTCGAAGCTATGCAGAGAATCCAGCGCTTTGGCAGGGTCGAACAGAAAGGTCATGACGTCGCGCGCGATCGGATAGGCCGAGCCTGAACCGCCGCCGTGTTCGATCACCACTGCACAGGCATAGCGCGGATTGTCGAACGGGGCGAAGCAGATGAACAGGCCGTGGTCGCGATATTTCCAGGGACCGGTCTTGCCATTCGAGATGCCAAGCGAGACCACCTGCGCGGTACCCGTCTTGCCGGCCATCAACACGTCGTCGATCGGCAGCCGTGCGCGCCCGGCAGTGCCGGGGCCATTGATCACGTCGCTCATCGCATTCTGGATGATCTGCACATGATCGCCGTGGAAATTCATGCTTCCGAACCTGGAGGGCTTCCCGTCGAGAATCAGACGCGGCATCACGGTCCTACCGGTCGCGATCCGCGCAGCATAGACCGCAAGCTGCAATGGGTTGAACAGCATGTAACCCTGGCCGATTGTTGCGTTCACGGTATCGAAGGCCTGCCATTCACGGCCATACTTTTTCAGCTTCCACTCCGGATCGGGCACAGTGCCGTAGAACTGGCTGGCCACGGGTAGAGGGAACTCCTGGCCCAAGCCGCAACGGCGCGCCATGTCGGAGATCACGTTCATCCCGAGCTGCTGGGCGAAGTGATAGAAATAGACGTCGCAGGACTGATAGATGCCCTTCGCCATGTTAACACTGCCATGCCCGCGCCGGTTCCAGCAGTGGAACACACGGTTGCCCACGCGCAGGCCGCCATTGCAGGTGACGGTCGCATCGGGGGACAGCCCGGCTTCCAGAAAAGCCATCGCGACCATCGGCTTCACCGTCGAGCCCGGTGGATAGAGCCCTTGCAGCACTTTGTTACGCAGGGGCACCCGGTCGTTTTTGCTCAGCATCGAATATTCGAGACGACCGATCCCGTCGGAGAAGCTGTTAGGGTCGAAACTGGGCATGGAGGACATGCAAAGAAGGTCGCCTGTCAGGCAGTCGATCACCACCACCGAACCGGATTCGAGTCCAATCCTGCGCGCGGCATAGTCCTGCAACGGCCCGTCAATAGTCAGATGGACAGGATGGCCAGGCACATCTTCGCGCGTTTCGAGGTCGCGCACCCTGCGGCCAGTCGCCGTGACCTCCACCCGCCGTGCGCCGGGCATGCCGCGCAGTTCCTGTTCGAACTGCTTTTCGATCCCGTCCTTACCCACTTTGAAACCGGGCGTGAGTAGCAGCGGTTTAGGCTCGCGTTCGTACTCCTCACGGCTGGGCGCGCCGACATAACCAACCAGATGACCGACCGATGGCCCGGTCGGATAAAACCGCGAAAAGCCTCGTTGAGGTACGACACCTGGCAGATCGGGCAGCCGGACGCTGACTGCGGCGAATTGATCGTAATCGAGGCCGCTGGCGACTTCGACTGGCGCGAAACCGCGGCTCTTTTCCACTTTGTCGAGAATCTCGTCGACTTTGACTTTGTCTAAGCTGAGCAAAGTTGCGAGTTCGCCAATTTCCGCCTCAGCATCGCGCATCCGATCGGGGATTACATCAACCCGGAAGTCCGCACGGTTAGAGGCGAGGGGCACGCCATTACGATCCAGAATCCAGCCGCGGCGCGGCGGGATCAGCGAAAGGTTGACCCGGTTGCTTTCTGCCTCCGTCTTGTATTTTGCATTCTCGAAGATCGAGAGATAGCCCATTCGCGCGGCCAGTAGCACGCCTAGGCCACCTTGCACGCCAGCAATCACGAAACTTCGACGGTCGAAGCTGTTGGAGAGAGTGGCGGGGCTAACGATTGCGCGCGCGCGCTGGCGCTTGCGACGCATCAGCCGATCACCCGCACACGCATCAACCTGAATCTGTCAAGCACAGCAACCATACGTGCGATAATGGGGAATATGCATATCGAGAGCAAGAACTGGGGCACCATTACAACAATCGCGGTAATCTCGATCCGCGCACCTGAAAGCATAGCAGCCACAATCAAGTAGGCCGCGATGAAGACAACGCCAACCAGCCAGTCTTGCAGGAAACCGCGCCAGGGAAAGCGTGCCTCCAGCAGTTCGATGCTGAGCATTGTCAATGACCAGAGCAGAGTAGCGGAGCCGAATGGCTGCCCGCTGAACAAATCGTCGAACATACCCAGAAGCGTACCCGCCCACACAGGCAGCAGGCCGGGACGCACCAGCCTCCACGCGATCATCATCAGATATCCGAGAGGCGGAATCAACGGTATTGCCGAAGCAATTGGCAATTGCGGCAACAGCGACGCAAACATGATCGTGATCCAAGGCGTTGCGTAAGCGAGGATCGGGGAGTGAGTGCGATTGATCTTGCTGCCGTAGCGGTCGCGGCGCGCTTTGCCGGAAATCGGATCGATCATTGGGTGGCCGCGCCGGTTGACTGATCATTTGCCAATGCTTCGCCAACAGGTGTCTTGGCACTCTCAACCGCTTTGGGCTGCCAGATCGGTTCCACGGCGACGAAATCGGTGGCGGCAGGATCGGCGATGACACGGGCGACACCGCCATCGGACGTCACCTGATCGAGAATCGCGACGGCGACTCCCGGCTGATAGTACCCTCCTGCACCGCTGGTCACAAAAACATCGCCACGTTTGAGCGGGTTGACGCCGAGATTGATGAGTCGGATCCGCAAGCGGCCGTCGCCGCGCCCTTCAGCGAAAGCAACCACATCGTCCTTCGCCCGCCGAACCGGTAACACACTCTCGCTATCGGCCAACAGCAATACCCGTGCGCTGTGCTGGCCAACCTCCAGTACCCTGCCAACCACCCCACGCGGCGAACGAACAGGCATTCCCACAGTGACGCCCTGATTGCTTCCTGCGCCAAGATAAGCAAAACGCCGCGTGCTGGAAGCGGAAGATCCCACGAGCCGCGTAATCGCGACCGGCGGTGTCTGCGTGTCCCGCAGCCCAAGCAGCGTTTTGAGGCGAGCGTTTTCCTGTCGTACTGCGTCCGCTTCTTTCAGGCGGATACGGGCCAGCTCGACCTCTTTTTTGAGATTGGCGTTCTGGCTTCCTGCACGGAGATAGCCAGAAATCGAATCGAACAGACCTTGTCCCTCGGTCCGGGTAACTGCGTTCGCTTCGCCGACCGGGGCGACAATATCCCCGGCGGATGTGCGAAGTCCATTAAACGACGTTGGCCGCCACAGAGATATGCCGAGCAACAGCGCACCGAACAGTACGCCGATCGTAGCCAGCACGTAGCCGGTAAACAGTCCGTATTGCGCCCTGCGCGAATGCCCGGAGCGCCGTGACGAAGGCGGCGCCATGTCTTTAATTCCCCTCAGGCGGTCATCAACACGCCGCGATAGATCGGATCTTCCATAGCGCGCCCGGTGCCGATGGCCACGCAGGAGAGCGGATCTTCGGCAATTGTCACCGGCAGGCCGGTTTCGTCGCGCAGGTGAGCATCCAGCCCCTGAATCAACGCACCGCCGCCAGTCAGAACGATTCCCTGATCGACAATGTCGGCGGCCAGTTCAGGTGCCGTGTTTTCCAGTGCGATCCGAACACCTTCGACGATGGCGCCAATCGGTTCCGACAAAGCTTCGGCAATGTGACCCTGATTGATGGTGATTTCCTTGGGAACGCCATTCACCAGGTCGCGGCCCTTGATCGTGATCGTTTCGCCAATCCCGTCTTCGGGGGCGACAGCGATGCCGTAGTCTTTCTTGATCCGTTCGGCAGTGGCTTCCCCGATCAGCAGATTGTGGTGTCGGCGGACATAACTGACGATCGCTTCGTCCATTTTGTCCCCCCCGGTACGAACCGAGGTGGTATAGGCGAGGCCGCGCAAAGAAAGGACCGCGACTTCGGTCGTCCCGCCGCCGATGTCGACCACCATGCTGCCGACCGGTTCGGTCACCGGCATGTCCGCACCAATGGCAGCGGCCATCGGTTCGAGGATCAGGTACACCTGACTGGCCCCGGCATTACTGGCTGCATCGCGGATCGCCCGCTTTTCAACCGAAGTCGAACCCGATGGGACGCAGATCACGATTTCAGGATAGCGCAGCAAGCTCTTGCGACCATGAACCTTACGGATGAAGTGTTTGATCATCTCCTCAGCGATTTCGATATCGGCGATCACCCCGTCACGCAGGGGACGGATGGCTTCGATCGAATCCGGTGTCTTGCCCATCATCATCTTCGCATCGTCACCCACAGCCTTGACGCGTTTGATGCCATTGATGGTTTCGATGGCGACCACCGAGGGTTCGTTCAGAATGATGCCCTGACCTTCGGCATAGACCAGCGTGTTGGCGGTCCCGAGGTCGATCGCCATGTTCTGCGAGCCGATTTTAAGGAGATTCGAGAAGAAGCCCATAGTGATGTCGATTCCGTAGGTGATTTCAGATGCTTGCCGCGCCGAGGCACGGTAAATGCATCCCGGATTTGGCGTGGAATGCCCGCTCTTTAGACAAACCTGCGGTGAGGGGCAAAAAATTTGTGGTTAAATTGGTGAGTTATTCGCACCGTTTGCCTCGAAAAACCGCCGCTTGATCGCTAGGCTGCGTGACATGCCTACGATCAGACGTTTGCCGGAGTCCCTCGTCAACCGCATCGCCGCTGGCGAAGTGGTGGAAAGGCCAGCAGCCGCGCTCAAGGAATTGATTGAAAACGCGATCGATTCCGGTGCTCGAACAATCGTGGTGTCACTGGTCGAGGGCGGGTTGGACCGGATCGAGGTGACTGACGACGGGTGCGGTATGACGCCCGAAGAAATGGCGCTCGCGCTGGAACGTCATGCGACATCCAAACTGCCTGACGATGCCATCGAACAGGTCGCCACTCTGGGTTTTCGCGGGGAAGCTTTGCCGTCCATTGCCAGCGTCGCGCGCTTCACGCTCGAAAGCCGGCCTAAGGGGGCCGCGCAGGGCTGGCGCAAAGTGGTCGATCATGGCGAAATGGTGGAAGATGGCCCTGCTGCGCTGCCACCGGGAACGCGCGTTCGGGTGGAGCATCTGTTTGGCAAGATCCCGGCCCGTCGGAAATTCCTGCGGACGGCGCGCAGCGAATATGCCGCCTGTCTCGATGTCGTGCGGCGTCTGGCGATGGCGCGGCCCGATATAGGCTTCACCCTTGAGCATGGGGGGCGACGGGTTCTGGCGTTGCAATCGGGGCAGGGGCTGGTGGAGCGTGTCGCGCAAGTTGTTGCGCGCGAACTGAAAGAAAATGGCGTACCGATCGATTTCGAACGGCCGACACAAAGTGGCACTATGACGCTCGGCGGTATCGCCGGCTTGCCGACATACAATCGTGGTGTGGCCGATCACCAGTATCTGTTCGTCAACGGCCGCCCGGTGAAGGATCGCTTGCTGATCGGCGCGGTCCGTGGCGCTTATGCCGACATGCTGGCGCGCGACCGCCACGCGGTGCTGGCGCTGTTCCTCGACCTGCCACCGGAAGAAGTCGATGTGAACGTCCACCCCGCGAAAACCGAAGTGCGTTTTCACGATTCCGCCGGTGTGCGCGGCTTTATCGTGTCGGGGCTACGCCACGCGCTTTCGACCGGTGACCGCCGCAGTGCACAAGCGCCTGACGCGGCGGCAATGGGGCGCTGGACCAGCGAACCTGTGCAGCCCGATCCCGCACCATCTCTCCAATCGCTTTTCTCCGGGCGCGATTGGAGCGGTTCGTCTGCTTCGGTTCGCGAGGCCCCGACTGTCTGGCGTTCGCCGGAGGCAGAGGTGGCGGATGTTCCGCAGAGCCATACAGCCTCTGCTCCTTTCGGGCGGGCGGAAGAGGCGGCTCCGTTACCGGAAGATGTCGCGGCTTATCCGTTGGGAATTGCGCGAGGGCAGGTCGCTGAAACTTATATCGTGGCAGAGGCAGAAGATGGTCTTGTCATCGTCGATCAGCATGCCGCCCATGAACGGCTTGTGCTGGAACGCTTGCGTGCCTCGGGCGCGGAAGAGGCGGTTGCGCGGGCGCAGGCATTGCTGATCCCCGAAGTCGTCGAACTGGATGAACCCGATTGCGACCGGCTGGAGGGGGCGACAGAAAAGCTGGCTACGATGGGCCTTGCTATCGAACGTTTTGGCCCCGGCGCAATGCTGGTCCGCAGCTTGCCACATGCTCTTGCCAAGGCGGACCCGCACCAGTTGCTGGCCGATATCGCCGACGATCTGGCGAAGCATGGAGAAGCGCTCTTGCTGGGCGAAAAACTCGATCTCGTGCTGGCGACGATGGCTTGCCACGGATCGGTGCGCGCCGGGCGTGTTCTGTCGGTAGCGGAAATGAACGCTCTGCTGCGCGAAATGGAGCGCACACCGCGTTCAGGCCAATGCAATCACGGGCGCCCGACTTGGGTAAAGTTAGCGCTTGAAGATGTGGAAAAGCTTTTTGGTAGACATTAGAAGGGCTTAGCTGCGAGCGCGAAAGTGTGCCCTATAAAACCCTGAAAGTGTGCCTGTATGACGCGGGTTTTTCCGCGATATTAGGCACTTAAGGCACGCGTAAATAGGGGGTAGGTAATGGCATCAGGTTCTCGCGTTTCGCAAATCTACAATCTAGGCCGTAGACTCATTAGCTGCGATCCATAACCGTGCTGAGAAGAGCTTGATGGCGGCGAGGAAGTTATCGGCGCGTTTGTCGTAGCGTGTCGCCAATCCTCTGGCGTGTTTGAGTTTTCCGAAGAAGCGCTCGATCAGGTTGCGATAGCGGTAGAGGAAGGCGCTGAAGGCGAAGCCCTTTCGTCGATTACGCTTTGCCGGGATGTTGGCGAAGCCGCCGTTGCTTTCGATCCGTGCGCGGATAGCATCGCTGTCATAGGCCTTGTCAGCCAGGAAAGTGCTGCCGGGTGGTACGACATCAAGCAGCGCTACAGCCTCGCGGCAATCGCTGGCTTGTCCTTCCGACAGATGCAGGCCGACCGGTAAACCCCGGCCATCAACCAGCGCATGGATCTTGGTAGTCAGGCCGCCCCGGGAACGTCCCATGCAGCGATTGGGGTCCCCCTTTTTAGGGTCGCACCATGCTGGTGGACCCGGATCGAGGAACTGTCGATCATGACCAGTTCGCCATCGAAAGCGGCGCTGACGGAGGACAGAAGCCGGTCCCATACGCCAGCTTTGCGCCAACGCACGAAACGGTTGTAGCACGTCGTGTATGGCCCATAGCGCTCCGGGATATCCGCCCAGGGGCTGCCTGTGCGAAACCGCCACAATATCCCATTGATCACCCGACGATCATCAACACGCGGAACACCGCGCACCTTGTTCGGCAACAACGGCTCGATCACCGACCACTCGAAATCCGTAAGCTCAAATCTGCGACGGCTCATCCAAGGATCCTTCAAATGCCTTGAAT
>NZ_RAHJ01000016.1 GCF_003605755.1 Tsuneonella suprasediminis
GCGCCCAGCGCCGAGACCCAGCCCGGCATCGCCTCGCGCGGCCAGGTCGCGCCCGAGAGGAAAAAGATCGGTAGCGAGGTGGGGATTAGCAACAGCAGCGCGGCGCGCGCGTTGGGGAACAGCCGGGCGGCGAACAGCGAGAAGGCGGCGATGGCTCCTGCCGCAAACAGCGCGACGATCAGCAGGGCGCCGATTCCGGCTTGGCGCGGGATATCCTGCGCAGCGAAGAACCAGCCGAAATAGGTCAGCGTGAGCACGAACGACACGAGGCTCAGCGCCAGCCATTGGCCACCCAGTTCGTTCCATCCGCGCCGCCTGCGCCCGGCGAATAGCACGGCGGTACCAAACAGCATGGTCTGCTGGAGGATCACCGGTGCAACGGCGGGAAAGATATAGGCGCCGTATTCCAGATTGGGGTTGAACAGCGGTTGCGACTCGACGGGATCGGTAATTTCGATACTAACCCCGAGCCGTCCTTTCGCCTCGTTGTTGAGCGTGTTGACGATGGCCCCCTGGATCGCCTGGCCCAAAGCTTTGGTTCGCACGAGGTAGGTTCCGTTGATCCACAGCGCTATGCCACTGTCCTGGCCGCGCAGGGCGTCATCCAGTGCTCGGTCAGGCAGCAGCAGCACGCCATCGACCTTTCGCTCTACCAGCAGGGTGCGCGCCTCGGCTAGGTTGGCGGGCCGGGCGGCGACCTCGGCCAGCGGGCTGGCCTCGATCAGATCGACGAGCTGTCGGCTGAGCGGGGTGCGCGCCTCGTTCACCACTGCCAGCCGCACGTCCTGCGCATGGCCTTGGCTGTAAGGCGCGGGATAGTAGAAGCCGTAGAACAGCGCTGCGACCACTATCAGCATCAGCGCATCGGTGTTGCAGCCAAGCTGGCGCAGCGTGTCGAGGAAGGCGGCGCGCAGGCTCATGCCGGCGATTTCCTCCCGCCCAGCCATGTCGCAAGCGCGAGGCCCGCCGCCGCGTAGCCCGTGAGCAGCAGCGCCGCGCCCCAGGCCTGGCGCGCGGGCGCGCCAAGGAACTGGTCCATTTGCGCGGTCAGGTAGTGGGTGAACGGCAGCACTTGATGCCAGAACCGCGCCACTGTCGGCGCGCCCTCGATCGGCAGCGAGCCGCCCGAATAGGCCAGCGCCGACCCGGCATAGAGCGCGCTCAGCGAATAGCCGAAGACGTCACGCCGCGCGCCCGCAACGAAGCCGAACGACAGCGCCAGCGACGCGGCGATCAGGGCGAGCTGGGCGGCAAAGGTCGCCAGCAGCGATCCTTCCATCCGCCACCCCTTGAAGCCCACCAGCCAGACCATCCACACCGCTCCCCAGAAGCTAAGGACTGTTAGGTACGGCACCAGCTTTCCCGTCAGCGCCGCCGCCCCGCCACCCGTCTCTGCGCGCCATGCGTCGAGCAAGCGGCCATCGGGCCCGCCGAGCTCGCGCGCCATCGCGTAAACCCCGACGCAAGCCGCCAGCAGGTGCAGCATGGCCGGCTGAATAAGCGCCTGCAGGTACCACTCGAAGCTCGCTTCCGGATTGAACAGCACCGAGATCTGCACCTGCGGGATCGCAGCCCGGTCCGACAGCACCCCGGCGCGCCACGCGTTGTCCTCGATCCCGGCGATGATCGATCCGCGCAGCGCGGTCGCCAGGCTGCGCTCGACGGTAGAACCCACGCTGCGGTAGGCGGCGTTGTAGTACAGGCGGATCGGCTCGTCCGCCGCGCGGGGTTGGCCGAAGCCGTGGGGGATCGAGACGAAGGCCCAGATCTGCCCGCGCCGCATCGCCGCTTCGGCCGCCGCGTCACTCACCGGCTGGGCGGCGATCCGCACCTCGGGACGGCCCGACACCAATCGGACGAGCGCCTGGCTTTCGCTGGTGCGGGCATTGTCCACCACCCCGACGGGGAGGGCCTGCAGCGCCCCTTGCGAAAGCATCGCGGCGATGATCGCAATCGCGCAGAACGGCACGACCACCAGCGCCAGCAACATCACGCGGCTGCCGGCGATGAAGCCCGCTTCGCGCAGCGCCGAGCCGCCCAGCCGCGCGAGAGCCGAGGGCGCTGTCACTGAGGCCAGTCGAACAGCACGCTCATGCCCGGCCGCAAGCCTTCGACCCGCTCGGCCGGTTCCAGCTTGATCTCGAAACTGCGCGCGTCGAACCCGGCATTCTGACGGGTCGCCTTTTCGCTGGTGAAGCCGGCCTGCGCGGAAATCGCCGTCACGCGGAGGCGCACCGCCTTGTTGCCGAGCGCGGGGACGGTGCCGGTCAGCACCCGGCCTTGGGCCATGCCCGCATAGTCTTTCTCGGAAATGCGCAGGGTCACGCGGGGATGCGCCAGGTCGACGATCTGGAACAGCGGCACGCCAGGCGCCACGACTTCGCCTGGTTCAATCAGGCGGCGGCTGATCTCTCCAGCGATTGGCGCTGTGACCTTCGTGTCGGCGGCAATCTGGCGCGCGGCGCGGTTGCGCGCTTCGGCGGCAACAGCCTGCGCGTCCGACACGGCGCGGGTTTCGCCCCGCGTCCCGGCCATTGCCTTGCGATACTGCGCCTCCGCCGCTGCCGCGTTGGCGCGCGCGGCCACGTTGGCCGCGGCGGCCTCGTCACGCCGCTGGGCGGAGATGACCCCTTGCGCGTAGAGGCGGTTCATGCGCCCGGCGGTGACGGCTGCGAGCTTGGCGGCGGCGCGGGTGGATGCCGCGATGCCCTGAAGCGATGCGATGTCTTCCGGCCGGGCACCCTGGTTGGCGATGGCGTCCAGCGCGCGGGCGCTGTCCAGGTTGGCCTCGCTCTGGCTCACCAGCGCATCGATCCCCGGGCTGGAGAGGGTCGCCAGGTGCTGGCCAGCGCCGACCTCAGCCCCTTCGGCCACCGCCACCTCTTCAACCCGGGCCAACATCTTGGTCGCGACGTTGACCTCGGTCGCCTCGACCGTGCCCTGGAGCGGCACCGGTAGGGGCCGCGAGGAATACCAGATGCCGGCCAGCGCCAGCAGTCCGAGCACGGGCAGCGCCCACAGCAGCCAGTTCGCGCGGCGACCTGTTTCCGGCGCCGCATCGTACGGTTCCGGCGCCGCTTCGGCGGGTGCAGGATCGGTGTTATCGGTCATCGACGGTCTGCCTGTCGGGCGCTTCGGCGTAATCGACGAAGCGTTCGCTTTGCCCGCTGGCGGCGAGCAGCGCGGCAAGCGAAAGGTTGTATTCGTAAGCCGCCGTTGCGCGCTGGGCACGGGCAAGGCCAAGCGCGGTCTGGGCGTCGGTCACTTCTGCCGCGGTCCCGACGCCTTCGCGGAAGCCGATCTGCTTGACGCGCAGGTTTTCCTCCGCCGCGGCCACGCTGCTGGCGATCGAGGCAAAGGCGCGCCGGGCGTTGTCGGCCATCAGCCAGGTCTTCTCGATCTCGCCCTCGGTGCGGGTGCGGGCGTCGGCCGCGCGCAGACGAGCCGCCTCGCGACGGGCCTGCGCTGCGGCGACAAGCTCGCGGCGGTTGACCGCCGAAACCAGCGGGATTCGCACCGTCGCCCCGACGATCCAGTCGGGATCGACGGGCAGCGACTGCTTGCGCACGGCGTTGACCGATCCGAAGGCATAGACCGAAGGCCGCATGGTCGCCCGCGCGGCGCGTTCTCCGGCGGCGGCCAGCTGTTCGGCGCCTTCGGCCATGGCGATCTGCCCATTGCGCGGGACATCGCCCGTCCACGCCGTCAGCGGCGGCAGCGGCGTCGTATTGACGAATAGCGGGGTGGATGGCGCGGGGTTGGCCGTGCCGGTGATGCGGGCGAGCGCCAGTTGGGCCATGTCGGCATCGCGCCGCGCCCGATCGTTTGCTCGCTTTGCGGCATCGCGAGCTACAACCGCTTCCAGCGTGAGTGAATGCGGCACAACCCCTTCGCGCTCCATCGCGCGGACATTGCCCAGGTGCTGTTCGGCGGAGGTCAGCGTCTGCCGGCTCGACACCTCGAGCTGGCGGGCGAGTTGGGCGCCAAAATACACTTCGGCCAGCCGCACGCTGTCCGCCCCGCGCGCCAGTTCGCGCCCGCCCTGCGCCAGCGTGACCTGTGCCTTGGCCGCGTCGCTCACCGCCTCCAGCGCGCCGCCGGTGTACAGCGGCATGATCGCGGCGACATTCGGCCGCACCACCACGTCTCGCTGGGTATAGTCGTACTGATCGGGGATCGGCGCGAGCAGGCCGGGCAGGGCCTGGCCGATCCGCCCCGCGATCAGCGCGACGATATCGGCATAGACTGGCGGATACTGCCCCGGCAGCCCGCCGAGATAGCTCTGGGCATCGCCCAGGAACTGCTCCTTGGGCTCTGTGAGGTCAAGGCTCAGCGATTTCTCGTAGGCTATGACCGATGCCGAGGCGGTGATCGTGGGGCGATAGAGATGCTCGACCGCCTTCGCCTGGTGTTCGGCCGCGCGCACGTCCGCCTCCGCCGCGGCGCCCCCGGCCGGAGTCGCCTGCATCGCCATTTCTGCGGCGCGGTAATCGAGCGTGGCTTGCGCCAGCGCCGGGCTGGCGGCGATCGCCAGCAGCAGGGCCGGCGCCAGAGGCAGAGTGCGCTTCATTCCGGCCGGCCCAGCATCGCGCGCATACAGGTGATGAAAATATCGGCCACCGGAAGGCTCGTGTTGTCGTCGTCATCACGGAGCGCCAGGTCGCGCCACAGGACCAGCAGCGTCTCGACGATTTCGGTCGAGCGGAACCGCGGGGTCAGTCCGAAATGCGCCACCAGATCGTCGATCCGTTCGGCAAACAGCCCATCGATCCGCTGCTCGGCAACGGCTATCGCGTGGGCAAGCGCCGGGTTGCGCACCGCCTCCAGCCGCAGCTCGATGGCCATCTGCGCCCATTCGCGGCGGTCGGAAACGGTTGCCAGCCACTCGCCGATCCGGGCCATGGTCTGGTCGAATGTCATCGCGCGATAATCGAGCGTCATTTCGCCGAAGGTGCGGACCCGCTCCTCCAGATTGCGCTCCATTACCGCCAGCAGCAGATCCTCACGCGACGCGAAATTGGAATAGAACGCACCCTGGGTGAATCCGGCACGAGTGCAGACCGCTCGCAGAGACAGACCCGGCATCGAACTTTCAAGGATCAGCGTCTCGGCCGCTTCGAGCAGCGCCGTTCGCGTTGCCGCCTGCGAGTATTCGCGCCGGAGAGGTTTGGCAGCGGCCATTGCGCGCAAATACAGATATCAACTGATATTTCAAGCTTTCGTTTTTCAGATGCCGTGCGGAACGTCAACCTTAAGGAATGTTTGTGAAGTTCAACCGGCGTCGGCCGGCCGAATGAAGTCCATCACGTTGGCGACGTCATGGCTGTTGCTGCCGGCTTGTCCTTGAAGTCAGTGATGACTTCGCCGATCAGCGCCCGTAGCCAGCGGTGGGCGGGATCGTGGCGGTAACGGACGTGCCAGGCCATCTCGACGGGCAAGCCGTCGAGCGCGCCGGGGATGCAGGAGATGATCACGCTGGCGAAGGCGATCGACATCGGCGAAGGCAGCGCGCTGGAGCAGCGCCACGTGCGCGAGCGGATAGCTCGCGCCTATATCGCCGACCAGGGAATCGCGCTCACCCGCATGCGCACGCTGAGTGCGCTATCCAGCGGTCGCACGCCGGGCCCCGAAAGCTCTATCTCGAAGATCGTCGTCGCGCAGACGATGCAGGAAATGGGCCGCTTCGCCAGCGATTTGGCCGAGAGCGCTGGGATCGTCACCGGCGAGGACACAGTACCTGAACTGGCTCGCTTCCAGGGCAGCTATTTTGGCGCGGCGGGACTGCGCATCGCCGGCGGCACTGACGAAATCCTCAAGAACATCATTGCCGAGCGCGTGCTCGGCCTGCCCGGTGAGATACGCGTCGATAAGGATGTCCCGTTCAACCAGGTGGGAACGGGCAAAGGAATATAGTTCGCCGCTGGTTGACACGCTCATCTTGCTCCGCCGTCCGCGCCCTCCCTATAGCGGCCATCTACGTATAGGTTCGGCTTACTATCCGTAGGTCAGCAAATGGGCCGGATGCTGACAGTCTGATTTTGGGATCGTTAGGAAGTACAGCCGCCGTTGCGAGGCGCCTTGGCTGAGTGCTCAGGTCTATCCAGATCTTGCCCTAGGTAGAAACGCGCTCGAAATTGGTTTCACTTGCCGACAGCAGATCGTCAACACGCGCGAATGCACCAAACATGGAGGACGGTGCGGGCGCCATCTTCGTTGCGTCAGGGAAGCCGCCATAGCCTGCGAACAGGGCGTGCCAACTCATTGCCGAGTATGCCGGTTCGCCATAAGTCGTTGCATTCGTCCGACCGACGTCGCCTTGCGTGAACCACGCCGTAATCATCGCCTTCAGATTGTCGGAGAGAGCCTGGTTGGCTCGATTGTCGCGCCAGTAGGCTGTGTCGGTGCGCTGGTTCATGCGGTAGTGGGCGACGATATAGTCGCGGATACCCTCGTATCGGGCGGCGGTCTTGGCGTTGAAGCGGGCGCGGTGCATGGGCGTGAAGCCGCCGGCCTCGAAGGCGTCGACGAAGTCGAGAGCCGTGGAGATCACGATGTGGAGGGCGGTCGCCTCGAGCGGCTCAATGAAGCCCTGCGCCAACCCCGCCGACAGGCAGTTGCAATGCCAGGTCTCTTCCACCCGACCCACTTTCATACGCAGGACGCGCGCATCCGCTTCGCTGTTGCAGGCGGTGCGGAGCTCAGCCTCGGCATCCTCATCCGAGATGTGGGCGCTCGAATAAACGTAGCCGTTGCCGACCCTGGTGGTCAGGGGGATCGACCAGCGCCAGCCCGCCGACATCGCGATCGCGTCGGTCTGCTGACGATAGGGTTTCGCATGCGCGGTCGGCATGACGACGGCGCGGTCGTTAAACAGGTTTTCAGCGAAGGGAGTGAACCGGACACCGAGCGCGCGCTGGCCGATCACGCCTGCGAAGCCCGAGCAGTCGACGAACAGGTCGCCCTCGATCCGTTCGCCATTTTCCGTGAGGAGGGCGGCGACATCGCCGTCCGCCGATAGCTCGACCTCTCCAACCTTTGCCGTGCGGTGCACGACCCCACGCGGCACCGCCCAGTCGCGCAGGAAGGCGCCGAGCTTGTAGGCGTCGAAATGATAGCCGTAGGTCGGCGGGAAAGGGAAATTCGGCGTTGGATGCGGACCCTTGCGCGCCCCGGCGAGACGCGCGGCAAGAAACCACCGGTCTGGCCGCACCGGCAGGTCGACGCCGCGGCGAGCAAGCGCGCAGGCCGCGAAATACGCGCCCTCGGTATGCAGGTCGACGGGGCTGGGGAACGGATGGAAGTAGCTCTCGAAACCGGGGCGTTCGCTCCAGCCGGTGAAGCGAATGCCGAGCTTGTAGGTCGCGTCGCAGGCGGTCATGAACGCCGCTTCATCGATGCCGAGGTGGTCCCAGAGGGCCTTCAGTTGCGGGGTCGATCCCTCGCCGACGCCGATAATCCCGATCTCTGGACTTTCGACCAGCGTGACGCTGCCGCCCCGCTCGGCCCACTGCTTGTGGAGGAGGCACGCGGTGATCCAGCCCGCGCTGCCGCCGCCGAGGACGACTACGCGGGGAGGCTTGCCGTTATCGCTCATCGGGTCGCCATAACCAGCGCAGTATTTCGGGCAAGCGCGCGCGCCAGAAGTTCTCGTCGTGCTCGGCGCCGGGGAAGGCACGCGCGGTGTAGTCGGCGCCGTCGCGCCAGCCGGCTGCGGCAAAGTCGCCCGCCACCTTGTCCTGCCAAGGACCGAACGCGGCATCCATGCCGACCATGCCGTGGTCCATCCAGATGCGCCGTCCATCCGGCGAACCCAAGTGTTCGCCAAGATACGTCGACCAGGCGGAGGCGATCGCATCCCCGTTGGCATCTGCGAGCGCGGGATCGAGCGGTGCGAACGGAACACTGACGCATCCCGCGCGGCCGAAAACCTCCGGTCGCTCAATCGCGGCGTAGCACGCCATCAGCCCGCCCATGCTCGCGCCGACGACCGTCGTCTCGTCGGCATCCGGGCGGGTCCGGTAGGTCATGTCGATGCGCGGCTTCAGGACGTCGGCGACCCAGGCAAGCTGCCGATCGGCGGCGAACGGTCCGCCCGCCTGACTTTCGAAGGCGGCACGCACTTTGCCGCTCGTCCGATCGGCGACTTTCTGCGGGAGGTATACCCGGTAGCGGTCGGCTCCTGGTGGTGAGTGGACCCCCACCACGATATGCGGCTCTGCCGAGCGATCGGCGACCACCCCGTCGAGCACCTGGTGGACCATCCACGCTTTGCCGTATTGCGTGCGCGCGGGGGTGAACAGGTTCTGGCCGTCCCACATGTAGAGCACCGGAAAGCGTGCGGCGGGGCGTTTCGAATACTCGGGCGGCAGCCAGATGGTCACCCGTTGATCGGGTAAATCGGCCGCCGCGAGCGGACCCCATTCGATCAGTTCGGGCCCCGCCAGAGGTAACTTCGGCACAGTCGCGCAGGCGGCAACCAACAGCGCGAAAGCCGCGGCGAATAGCCGCCGGAACGTCACTTAGCCGGGTGCAGGCGCACCGCCGCGCCGCCGCCGGGGGCGAGCCAAAGCGTCAGCACGTCGCCCTTCTTCACGGTCCTGGTGTCGTAGGCGATGTTGTGCCGCGCGTCGGTCTCGTAGGTCGCGCCTTCGCCGTCCTTCCAGATGGTCGCGGTGTACGCCTTGCCGGGGTCGAGGAAATCGAACGTCACGGTCACTTCGCGGGCCGTAGCATCGTTGATGCCGCCGACATACCAGTCGGGAGAGTTGCGGTCCTTGCGCGCGAAGATCGCGTATTCGCCGACCGCGCCCGCGACGAGGTGGCTCTCCGCCCAGTCGGCGGGCACAGCCTTGATGAAGGCGAGCTCCTTCGGATGCGCCTCGAGGCTTTCGACGAAATCCGCCGCCATCTGGATCGGCGAGTAGATCGCGAGGTAGAGGCCGAGCTGCTTGGCCACCGTGCTCGCCATCGGCACGCCGTTGCCGCCGGTCACGCTGAGGACGCCGGGGGTGTAGTCCATCGGCCCGGAGAGCATGCGGGTGTAGACGAGCGTAGGTTCGTGGCTCGGCGGATTGTTGAACGGCGCCCAGGCATTGTATTCCTGCCCGCGCGCGCCTTCACGGGCGACCCAGTTGGGATAGGTCCGGCGCAGGCCGGTATCCTTGACCGGCTCGTGCGGGTTGATCGCGACGTGGTTCTTCGCCGCTTCCTCGACCACGCGCAGGTGGTGCTGCACCTGCCGCTGGCCGTCATGCCACTCCATCACCTGCCCCGCGCACGGGTCGGCGATATCGGCGTTGCAGCTGATGATACCGCCTGCATCGGCGACGTAGCCGGTCTTGACCACGTCGATACCGTACTGCGCGTTCTGCTTCATCGCATCGGCGAGCTGCGCCTCGTAGACCGCGATATTGCCGCCGGTCTCGTTGTGGCCGATCAGGTGCACGCCCTTTTTCTTCGCATAGGCGGCGAGCGCGGGCAGGTCGAAATCGGGGTAGGGCCTGGTGAAGCTGAATTCGCGCCCGTTGCCGAACCAGTTGCCGTCCCAGCCATAGTCCCAGCCCTCGACCAGCACGCCGCGGAAGCCGTTCTTCGCCGCGAAGTCGATGTATTGCTTGGTTCGCTCGGTAGTGGCGCCGTGGTTGGGCCCCTGCGCCCAGCTCCATTTGCCGCTGATCATGCCCCACCAGATGCCGACGTACTTGGCGGGCTTGAACCAGCTGACGTCGCCCAGCTTGTTGGGCTCGTTGAGATTGAGTTCGAGGTTGCTCTCGACCAGGCCGGCCGCGCTGGGCGCGATGCGGACCGAGCGCCAGGGGGTGGTGAACGCGCCGGTGCGTACGACCTTCGCCCCGCGGCTCGACGGGGCGAGCGTGGCACGGAAGCGCTGGCCGGTCAGCCGCTGCAGCCACATGCCCGAATAATCGACCAGCGCGGCTTCGTGGAACGACAGGTGCGTCCCGTCATCGAGCCGGATCGTCATCGGGGTGTGCGCCATCGAGACGGCATCGATCGGGGTCTTCTGGTAGATCTGTTCGTAGCGGTTGAAGTCGCCCGCCTGGATCCACCACGCAGTGCCCTTGGGCACGATGTCGAACTCGGTCAGCTCTTCCGCGATGCTGGTCTTCGGATGGCCGGGCCGGTCGGGGAATTCGCTGCGGAAGCCGAAGCCGTCGTCGAACACGCGGAAGCGCACGGTGAAGCGGCGGTCGGTCGCGGGATGGACGAAGGTGACGGCCAGCTCGTTGTGCCTGTCCGCGACGAAGCGGCGCTCGCCCCACGGCTGCTCCCACTTCGTGTCGACCGATGCGGTCACCGGCGCGCCTTCGATCTTGAGACCACGGCGCAGCGGGTCCTCGTCGGTGAAGTTGAAGGCGATCACGCTCTTGCCGATCAGCGGCTTGCCCGCGCGCGCGACCTCGTAGAACGGAATTCCCTCGCCATCGGCATCGACGGTGACGACGATCTGCCCGTCGGGCGATGCGACCGTCTCGGCGGCCAGCGTCGGGACGGCGAAGGCGACGAGCGCGGCGGCGGCGACGGCGAACCTCACCGTGCGATCACCAGCGCGGCGTAGGGCGGCAGTTCGGCGGCGCTCGCCCCGTTGATCGCGGCAAGCACTGTTCCGCGCGTCTGGTGGTCGGTCATGGGTATCGTCTTGCCTCCGAGATTGGCGAGCAGGCGGACCGCCTGCCCGTCGGCCGCGCGATCGAGCACGAGCAGGTCGCCCTCGGCCCGGCAGCCGGCTACCGCGCCGTGCCGGATTGCCGGATTGGCGTTCCGCAGCGCCAACATCGCGCGTGTGTGATGGAGCAGCGACGCGGGGTCCGCCTGTTGCAGGTCGACGGCGCGGGCGGCGTTCGCCTCGCCCACCGGCAGCCACGGATCGTTCGACCCGAAACCGGCGTCCGCCGCCTCCGCCGTCCACGGCATCGGAGTGCGCGCACCGTCGCGGCTGAGTGTCAGCGGCCAGTTGGCGATCGCCTCGGGATCGTGGAGCTGCTCGAAGGGAATATCGACCTGCTCGAGGCCCAGCTCCTCCCCCTGGTAGAGGATCGCGTTCCCGCGCAGCGCCGCGAGCAGCAGGACTTTCAGCCGCGCGGCGGCAGGGCGATCCGCCTCGCTCCACCAGCGACTGACGGCGCGCGGCGCGTCGTGGTTCTCGAACGCCCAGCTCGGCCAGCCGGTACCCGGCGCGTCGGGCCACTCGGCGAGCGCCGCGCAAACCAGCTGCGGCGTGAGCCGGTCAGCGTAGAGGAAGTTGAACCCGTAGGCGGAATTGAGGTGCTCTTCGCCCGCCGTGAAGGCCTTCATCTCGGCCTCGGCCTCGTCCCCGCCCACTTCGGCCACGGTGAACACACCGTCGTACTCGTCGGTCAGCGCACGGATACGCTCGATGAAAGTCGGGATGTCGGGATGCGACTGGTTGTGCACGCGGCGCTGGAAATCGAACGGGCGGGTACGCGGCCGGTCGGTCGGCGGAGCGGGCGGATTGTCGCGCAAGCCCGGGTCGTGCATCGCGAAGTTCAGCGCGTCGATGCGGAAGCCGTCGACGCCCCGCTCGAGCCAGAACCGCATCACCCCTAGCACCGCGTCCTGCACCGAGGGGTTGTGGAGGTTCAGCTGCGGCTGGCTGCTGAGGAAGTTGTGCAGGTAATACTGTCCGCGCCGGGCATCCCATGTCCACGCGGGACCCCCGAACACGGACTGCCAGTTCGACGGCGGCGACCCGTCGGGCTTGGCGTCCGCCCAGACATACCAGTCGTTCTTCGGACCGGTTCTGGCCGAGCGGCTGTCGGCGAACCACGCGTGTTCGTCCGAGGTGTGCGAATAGACCTGGTCGATTAGCACTTTCAGGCCCAGCGAATGCGCCCTTTTCACCAGCGCATCGAAGTCGGCGAGCGTGCCGAAGATCGGGTCGACATCGCAATAGTCGGCCACGTCGTAGCCGAAGTCCTTCATCGGAGAGGTGAAGAAAGGGCTGATCCAGATCGCATCGACGCCGAGCGAGGCGACATGGTCGAGCCGCCTGGTTATGCCCGGCAGGTCGCCGATGCCGTCGCCGTTCGCATCCATGAAGCTGCGGGGATAGATCTGGTAGATCGTCGCGCCCTTCCACCATGGCACGTCGTCTGTCTGCGATCGGGTCGACGGGGCGGTGTCGGGAGCACTCATCGCGCGGTCTCGCTGACGCGGCAGACGGCCCACCCGAATGCAGGAAGCGCAAAGGCGGCCGAACCCGGCGCGGCGACCGTGGCGGGACAGGCGCCTGCCAACGTTTCGAACGCCCGAGCGTCATAGCCGACGACGACATTGGCAGTCCTCGCCGTAGCTGCCGTGTTGAAGGCGAGGACGTATTCCCGCCCGGTTGCGGGATCGAAGCGGCTGACGGCGAAGAGGCCGGCCTCCTGCTCGTAATGGCGCACCTGCTGCCGGCCTGTGCGCAGCGCGGGATGCCCGGCGCGCAGGTGCGCGAGCTGCGAGATCAGCCGGTATAGCGGATGGCCCTCGTCAAAATTGGCCTGCGCAGTCGTCGCGTCGGTGCCGACGAGGTCGTTGTCATTGTATTCCGGGACGCGCGAGGGAAACATGTCTTCGCGGGCGAGCTGGTCGCCGCCGTCGCCGGCGAAGCCCTGCTCGTCGCCGTAATAGATCACCGGTGCACCGCGCAGCGTCAGCAGCATCGCGTGGCCGAGCTCGACCCGCTCCAGCAGTTCGTTCTGCGAGATGCCCGGTCGGTCTTCGCGGATCATCGTCGCGAACCGGCCCATGTCGTGGTTGCCGAGGAACGTCGGCAGGTTGCGCGCCGCAGCCTCGCCCCCTTCGTAGAGCACGTCGCCGTCGTAGAGCTGGGCGAGCACCGCCGTGCCTTTCCCGCGCCCAAGCACCTCCCGCATCGACGCCTGGAAAGCGAAGTCGAGTACCGCAGGCAGCTTGTCGCGACGGGTGTACTGGGCGATGTAGCCGTTGTCGGGCACATCCTTGTAGACTTCGCCGAAGATCGCAAAGTTCGGATTTCCCTTGGCCTTCGCCTTTTCGAGCATCGCGGGGACGAACGCCTGCCAGAATCCCGGATCGACGTGACGTGCGGTGTCGATCCGGAAGCCGTCGATGTCGAATTCATCAATCCACGCAGCGTAGATATTCGTCATTCCGGCGCGCACGCGCGGGTTTTCGGTGAACAGGTCGTCGAGTCCCGAGAAGTCGCCGAACCGGCTGTCCTCGCCCGTGAACGTGCTGTTCCCGCGGTTGTGGTAATAGACCGGATCGTTGAGCCATTCGGGCTTCTTCGCGTGCACCTCGGACGCCGGAACGACCGGGGTATAGGCATAGGACGGATCGACCAGCTTCGCGAAATTGGTCTCGCTAGAGTCCTCGTCGCCAGCGAAATCGGAGTTGATCGGCATGCCGTCGACGCCGCCCTTACGCGAATAGGGGAAGTCTCCGCGCGAGCGGTAGCGGTACCCGTTTGCATCACCCTCGGCGTACTTGATCACGTCGGCGGTGTGGTTGGTGATGATGTCCATGTAGACCTTCATCCCGCGAGCATGAGCTGCACCGACGAAGGCGGCGAACTCCTCGCGCGAACCGAAATGCGGATCGGGACGGGTGAAATCCGTCACCCAGTAACCGTGGTACCCCGCGCTCTCGTCGCCTTTCGGTCCCTGGACGGGCTTGTTCTGGAAGATCGGCGCGAACCAGATCGCGGTGACGCCCATGTCCTGCAGATAGTCGAGCTTGCCCGTCAGCCCCTTCAGGTCGCCGCCGTGGTAGAACCCCTTTGCCGTCGGGTCGTACCCACTCACCAGCCTCTCGTCGGGGTAGCCCCCGCGATCATTCGCCGTGTCGCCGTTGGCGAACCGATCCGGCAGCACGAAGTAGACGACCTCATCGGCGGGGGCGCGATCGCGGAAACTGGCGGATACACCATTGCCGTAGGGCGCCTGCGCCTGGACGCTCCCGCATCCGGTCAGCGCGGCCGCACAGGCCAGCGCGGCTAGCATCGTACGGGCGGCCATCATGCCCGCGCTCTTTCGCCAACGAGCGATTGCAGCGCCTCGGCGTGGGTCGGCATCGCTTCTGCCTTGACCCGCGCCGCCTTGGCGACGCTGGCGAGGAATGGGCCGATATCCTCGCCTGGCACGTTGTCCGCGAGCGGGGAATAGCCGCGCGGATCGATCCCTTGCCCCAGCATCACTTGGCCCCAGCTGTCATCGAGAAACAGTTCGTCGTCCTCGCGCACGAACAACCCTGATTCCTCGAACAGCGCGATCTTCTCGGCAAGCGTATCGGGCAATTCGATCTGGCGGCAGTGATCCCAGAAGGGTTCGCCTCGCCGGTCGTTGGCGACATAGTGCAGGACGAGGAAATCGCGGATGCGCTCCCACTCGGCGCCCGAGAGCCGGTTGAACATGGACCGCGCGGTCGACAGGTTGGAGAGATCGTTCGGCAGCAGGTTGAGCAGCCGCGCGAGAGCGGATTGCACGAGGTGAATCGACGTAGATTCCAGAGGTTCCATGAATCCGGCAGCGAGGCCCAGCGCAATGCAGTTGTGCGACCAGTGCTCGCGCCGATGGCCGGTAGTGAACCGGATCGCGCGCGGATCGGTAAGCGGCTTGCCATCTAGGTTTTCGAGGAGCACCCGTGCCGCCTCGTCCTGCTCCATGTAGGCTGAGCAGAACACGTGGCCATTGCCGGTCCGGTGCTGCAGAGGGATCCGCCACTGCCAGCCAGCCGGTCTCGCAATCGATCGCGTAAAGGGTGGCGGAGGCGCGACATTCTCGCTCTGCACCGCGAGTGCGGTGTCGCAGGGGAGCCAGTGCGACCAGTCCTCGAACCCGACGCCCAGGCTCTTGCCGAGCAACAGGCTGGCGAAGCCCGTGCAGTCGATAAACAGGTTGCCCTCGATGCGCCGGTCGCCGTCGAGAACCAGCGCGGCAATATCGCCCGTCGCGGCATCACGGGTGACGGACGATATCTTGCCCTCGTACCGCTTTACGCCGCGTTCCTCGGCGTATCGACGCAGGACGACGGCCACCTTGCTCGCATCGAAATGGAATGCGTAGGGAAGGTTCGCGTCCTTGCCGAACGCAAACCGCCCCTTCCGCGCGGCGACGACGTTCAGGCCATACGCGCCGAAGGATTCCGCCACGCCGATCTTTCGCCCTCGCAGCCACAACTGACGGAACGGGATCAACCCTGCACCGCGACCCGTCGTGCCGAAGCTGTGGATGTAGCTTTCGCCCTCGCGCAGCCAGCCGTCGAACTCGATGCCCAGCTTGAACGTCGCCTCGGTCGCGTCGACGAACTCGGCCTGATCTATCCCCAGCCCGACCAGCAGGTTGTGGATCTGAGGGATCGTTGCCTCGCCCACGCCCACCGTGCCGATGGCATCGGATTCGACCAGCGTGATCGAGGCATGGTCACCGAGGAACCGTGCCAGCGTCGCCGCTGCCATCCATCCAGCAGTCCCGCCGCCTGCGATAACGATGTCGAGAGGTGGGTTGTCGTTCACGGTCGAAATCCATGACGGTGCGGGTCCGGCCGGTCAAAACGTCCGGACCCGCCTCGCCCTCATCAGAACTTGTACGTGAAACCGGCGAGGAAGCGACGGCCGTAGGTCTGGTACTTCAGCCACGTGTTGTCGATCGCCACGCCGTTGATCTGCGCCAGAGTCGCCTGGCGCTCGTCGGTCAGGTTCTGGCCCTGCACGAAGACCGACAGCCCCTCGAGCGCGGAACCGGGCTGGAAGTCGTAGCCGATCTGCGCATCGTAGACCGTCTCGCTGAGCACCGCCTGACGATCGAGCCCTCCGCTGAACAGCGAGAAGTCGCCAAGGAACCCCGAACGGTACCGCATGCTGCCGCGTACGTTGAAGCCGGCCTTCTCGAAGAACGCAGTCAGGTTGCCGACCCACTTCGAGTAGCCCGGGATCACGCTGGGGTTGCCGTTGACGTCGAACGCCTTGGTGTCGGTGTAGCTGATGCCGCCGGTCAAGCCGAAGCCGCTGAGCGCGGGAGTGAAGACCTCGAACGGCAGCGTGCCGGCGAGTTCCGCACCCATGATGTAGCCGCCCTTGGTGTTCACCGGACCGCTGAACAGGCCGACCGTGCTCGACGGCTTCAGTCCGCCCGGATCGGGCAGGCCCGCATAGTCGAACTCGGTGTTGTTCGCACTCGGGTCGATATACTTGTCGAGGTGCTTCCAGTAGAGCTGGACCGCGACGTAACCCTTCGTGGCGAAATACTTTTCGACGCTCAGGTCGAGTGCGGTAGCCATGTAGGGACGCAGGCGCGGGTTGCCGCCGCTACCGGTGTAGATCGGCGGGGTGAACGCCGGATTGTAGCCGAACGAGATGATGTTGTTCATCGACGGGAGGCGCGGACGCATCATCTGCTTGGAAGCAGCGAAGCGCACCACCACGTCTTCCGGCGCACGGAAGTTGAGGTTCAGGCTCGGCAGCACCATCCAGTAGCTGTCCTCGATCGTCGGGTTCGTCAGCCCCGAAGACGTCACGTCGGTGTGGATCGCCTGTACACCGATGTTTCCGGTGAGCTCCGTCGTGCCGAGATCGGCGCGCAGGTTCGCCATAGCGAACGGCGTCCAGACGTTTTCCGAGATGTCGTATGCCTGCGAGGCGCCGTACGGCAGCGCCTTGTAGTCGAGGATGCCCGACGGAACGAGGACGCGCGGATCGTAGGAGATCAGCGGTCCGAAACCGCGATCGAGCACCGTCGGCTTTAGAAGGATGTCGGCCGGGATCGCGGCAGAGTCGGCGCCGTTGGGCGGATTGAGGATGCCCTCGTCCTGGGTCAGGCTCTTCGAACGATAGGTGTGGTCGACGCCGACCTTGACGCTGTCGATAAAGCCGCCGCCGATGTCCTGTTCGATCTCGGCACGGATGGCCTTGAGGTCGTCGCGGCTCTTGCGGATCTTGTCGTAGCCCGCCTGGATGCCGTCACCACCCGACCAGCCCTCGACGTCGGTCAGGACGAGGTTGGTATTCGAACCGTCGAAGGTGCTCGTGAATTCGAGCGCGTGGTTGGTCAGGGTCGACCCGAACGTGCCGCCCGGTGTCGGCAGGTTGCGGCCGAGGCCGGCGGTCGTCTCCAGGCGATCCTGCCAGCGGTCGGTGCGCGACCAGCTGACGTCGAGCATCGCCCGCGTGCCGTTGTCGTTGTCCCATGCCAGGTTGCCGCCGAACGAGTACGTGTCATTCTTCTGGTCGGTCGCATAGTTCTCGACGATCGGGCGACCCGTCCAGGTCGCGTCGGTGATGATGCTGGCGCCCGCGAGCAGCGGGTTTGAGACGGGCGTCGCCTGGTAGCTTGCTACGGTCGATCCGCAGCACAGGATCGGCATCTCGAAGCCCTTCTGGTCGAGCTTGCTGTTGAAGTGCGAATAGAAGCCGTCGACAGTGAAGGTCAGCTGGTCGCCGAGCTTCGCCTGGAACGTGCCGTTCACCCCGAGCCGGTCGAGCTGTTCGCTTTCCGCCCATGTCTTTACGCCGCTGATGCCGTAGGCGTTCGGTCCGTACTCGCCATAGCCCCAGGCGTTCCAGTCACGGATGCTGTAAGGTTCGGACGAATAGGCGGCCGACAGTGCGATACCCATGGTGTCGTCGGCAAATGTATCCACGAACGTGCCGAAGACGCGATAGCCCTTGTTGTCAGCTTCCGGATTCACCTGGTCGTCGATGTAGGTGCCGCGCGCGCCGACCGCGATGATGCGCTTCTTCTGCTCGAGCGGGCGGATGGTGCGCAAGTCGACCGAACCGACCAGGCCGCCGGCGGTGTGATCGGCTTGCGAGGTCTTGTAGACGTTCACGCCCGACAGGATTTCCGACGGAAACTGGTCGAATTCGACCGCGCGGCTGTCGTTGGTGGTGGTCTGCTCGCGGCCGTTGAGGGTCGTGGTCGAGAAGTCCGGGCCGAAGCCGCGGATCGAAATGATGTTCGCGCGGCCATTGCTGCGCTGCGCGGCGATGCCTGGCAGGCGGGCGATCGACTCGCCGATGCTGTTGTCGGGCAGTTTGCCGATATCCTCGGCCTTGACCGATTCGACGATCGCTTCGTTGCGCTTTTTCTCGTTAGTCGCGCTCTGGAGAGCGGCACGATAGCCGGTAACGACGATCGCGTTTGCCTCGTCAGGCGCGGCGTCGGTCGTGTCGGTTGCGGCGGCGTCCTGCGCGACAGCGGGCGTCGACAGCGCTGTCAGAGCGACCGCGAAGGCCGACAGGCTGGCAGATGCGCGCAAGGAATAGCGGATGGCCATTTCAACATCACTCCCCAATGACGGGCGGTCTTACGCCGCCGGTCGTCCAAGTCTCACCGCGAATAATGTGCGGCCGATCTGGCGCCGAAATACGAGCGATGCGGGCCACAACGGAATATGGCATACGTATACGATGATGGCGGCGCGGGACTCGCATGTCCCGCAAGTCCTTTGAAAACAACCACAATCTCGACGAAAATTTCGGCGAATTGAAAGGGCCAGCCAGCGCGCCTATGATTCACGAGCGGGCCGTTGTCGCGGCCTGGGAGAATACAATGGTTCGCAAGCCCACCGGTCGGCCGACGAGTTTCGATATTGCATATGCTGCGGGCGTATCGCAGCCTACCGTGAGCCGCGCGCTGCGTGGGGATCGTTCGGTAAGCCGGGCCACCCGCGAGCGGATCGAGGCGATCGCCCGCGACCTAAATTACACCGTCGACAAGAACGCCAGCTCGCTCCGTTCGCAGCGGTCGAATACGATAGCCCTGCTTTTCTTCGAGGACCCGACGCCCGACGAGAGCATGATCAATCCGTTCTTCCTGGCGATGCTCGGCTCGATCACGCGCGCCGTCGCGAACCGGGGTCTCGACCTCCTCATCTCGTTCCAGAGGCTCGAGGACGACTGGCATGTCCGCTACCAGGATTCACACCGCGCCGATGGACTGATCCTGCTGGGATACGGAGACTGGACGCTGTACCAGCAGCGGCTCGAACAACTTCGCCGTCAAGGCACGCATTTCGCGCGCTGGGGCTCGGTATCTTCGGATGCGAACGGCGGCGGTACGGTCGGCTCGGACAACCAGGAAGCTGGTCGTATCGCCGGCGAACACCTCATCGAGCGCGGCCGCAACCGGATTGCCTTTCTAGGTCATGCCGATACCCACTACCCCGAATTTGCGAGCCGATATGAGGGGCTCGGCGCGGCAATCCGCGAAGCAGGTCTCGAGCTGGATCCGACGCTGCAACACGACGCTGTCACGAGCGAGGCTGCAGGGTACGAGGCTGGCCGCACACTCATCCAGTCGGGCGCACAGTTCGACGCGATCTTCGCCGCGTCGGATCTCATCGCCATCGGTGCCATGCGCGCGCTCGCCGAAGCGGGGCGCAGCGTCCCGGGAGACGTCGCGGTCGTCGGGTTCGACGACATTCCCGCCGCCAGCCTGACCCGGCCCCCGCTGACGACGGTGATGCAGGACATCAAGGGTGCGGGCGAGCGGCTCGTCGATACGCTGCTGGCCGACATCGAAGGCCTGCCCCGCCCCGATCCGCGACTACCCACGCGGCTGGTCATCCGCGAAAGTACCGCGGCCACCTGAAGGCATCACATTCGTATGTGTGTTGCCGAGCGGGCTGCATTCCGCCAGCCCTTGGCACGAGCGAGGGCGACACGAGTTGCCCCGAAACAGGGAAGGATCGTCGCGCGATGGAAAAACCGCGCCAGGGCTTCGCCGGACTGTGGAACATCAGTTTCGGTTTCTTCGGCATCCAGATCGGCTTCGCACTGCAGAACGGCAACATGAGCCGTGTCTTCCAGACCCTCGGCGCAAGTATGGACGATTTGCCCGCGCTGTGGGTCGCCGCTCCTTTGACGGGGCTGCTGGTGCAACCGATCATCGGTCACCTGAGCGACCGCACATGGAGCCGGCTCGGACGGCGCCGTCCCTATTTCCTGACTGGCGCGGTGCTTGCCGCACTTGCGTTGTTCCTGATGCCGCTTTCACCGACCTTCGGCGCACCGCTGCTGTTCGCCGCTGCACTTCTGTGGCTGCTCGACGCTTCGCTCAACATCTCGATGGAGCCTTTCCGCGCTTTCGTCGGCGACATGCTGCGGACAGACCAGCACGCTGCCGGGTATGCCGTGCAGACCGCCTTCATCGGCGCGGGCGCGGTCGTCGGGTCAATCTTCCCGTTCCTGCTCGAAAACCTCGGCGTCGCGAACGTCGCGCCCGAAGGAACTCTGCCCGACACTGTCCGGTGGAGCTTCTGGGCGGGCGGAGCCGCTCTATTCCTCGCCGTGCTGTGGACCGTGCTGACGACGCGCGAATATTCGCCCGAAGAGCAGGCGACGTTCAGCAGCGCAGAGGGAACGCCCCTCGAACAACCCGTCCGTGCGCTTGCGGCCAAAAGCTATCTCTCGTGCTGCGCATGGATCGTCGCGGGTGCCCTGGTCGCGTTTGCGGTCGAGGCGATGGCGCTCGAAAAGGAAGTATACCTGCTGGGGGGACTTCTTGCCGGATACGGCGTGCTCAGCGCGATCGCGATCTCGCTTGCCAAGCAGGGCAAGGTCAACGGGATGCTGGCCCAGATCGTCGGCGACTTTGCGGGAATGCCACGTGTGATGAAGCGTCTCGCACTGGTCCAGTTCTTCAGCTGGAGCGCACTGTTTATCATGTGGATCAACACGACGCCGGTTGTGACGCAATACGCCTTCGGCAGCACCGACACCGCAAGCGCGGCTTACAACGAGGGCGCGAACTGGGTGAACGTGCTGTTCACGGTCTACAACGGCGTCGCCGCGGTCGCCGCGCTCGTGCTGCTGCCCTGGCTCTCGCGGAAGTTAGGCCAAGTGACCACGCATTCGATCTGCCTCACGCTGGGCGCGATCGGATTTGCCATGTTCTTCTTCGTTCGCGATGCGCAGGTGCTGCTGCTCGCCGAAGTCGGCATCGGCATCGCCTGGGCGAGCATCCTCGCCATGCCCTACGCCATCCTCGCCTCGAACCTGCCACAAGCGAAACTCGGCATCTACATGGGGCTGTTCAATGTCTTCATAGTCATCCCGCAGCTGCTCGTCGCGACAGTCATGGGGACGATCATGAAGCACGCGTTTCCCGGCGATCCGGTGTGGACAATGCTCTTCGCCGCAGCGAGCTGGCTCGTCGCGGCACTCGCGATGACTCGCGTGTCCGCCGCCATACCGCAGAAGGGCCCAAGCCGATGAAGCGCTATTTCGCCGCCGCCACGGCTCTTACGCTGGCCTCCGTCGCGCAGGCGCAAGACGAGGTGTCGGTCTGGCAGCCCGAGCCCTACTCGACGATCCATCACCCGGACTGGTCGAAAGACGCGGTCCTCTACCAGCTCAACACCCGCCAGTTCACACCCGAAGGCACGTTCGCGGCGGCCGAAAGGCAGCTTCCGCGACTGAAAGCGCTCGGGGTCGACGTGATCTGGCTGATGCCGATCCACCCGATCGGGATCGAGAATCGCAAGGGCACGCTCGGCAGCCCCTATTCGGTCCGCGACTATTACGACGTGAACCCCGAGTTCGGCACGAAGGCCGATTTCAAGCACTTCGTCGACGCCGCGCACGCGCAAGGCTTTCACGTCATCGTCGATTGGGTCGCCAACCATACTGCGTGGGACAACCCTCTCGCGAAACAGCATCCCGACTGGTACGAAAAGGACTGGCAGGGGCATTTCCGCCCGACCCCGTGGTGGGATTGGTCGGATGTCATCGACCTCGACTGGTCGAAGCCGGGTGTGCGAGAGCACGTCGGCAAGGCGATGGAGATGTGGGTCAGCGACTACGGCGTCGACGGTTTCCGTGCCGACGTTGCGGGCTATGTCCCGCTCGATTTCTGGGAAAAGGAGCGCGCCCGGCTGGAGGCGATCCGCCCCGTCTTCATGCTCGCCGAGTGGAAGTCGTCCGAACTGACGCGCAAGGCCTTCGACGCGGTTTACGCGTGGGAATGGCACCACACGAGCAAGGACATCGCCAAGGGCAAGTCTGATGCCACCGCCTTTTATGGCTACTACGCCGAAAACGAGAGCGCTTGGCCGCGAGAGGCGATGCGGCTGACCTACATCGCCAACCACGACAGCAACGCGTGGGAAGGCACTCAGTACGAGAACTTCGGCGATGCGCTGCCCGCCTTCCTTGCGCTGTCATTCACCGGCGAAGGCCTGCCGATGCTCTACAACGGGCAGGAAGCCTGCAACGCCAAGCGGCTCGAATTCTTCGAGAAGGACCCGATCGACTGGTCTAAGCTGGCGACCTGCGATCTCGGCCCGTTGGTGAGGGACCTCATCGCCTTCCGCCGCGCGAACCCGGCACTCGCCAACGGTCAGTGGGGCGCGCGGATGAGCCAGGTGCTGACCGACCAGCCCAAGCATGTTTTTGCTTGGGTGCGCGCGGTTGACGGGAACCGCGTTGTCGGGGTTTTCAACCTGTCCGGCCAGCCCGTCAGCGCAAAGTTGTCGGACTCCCATGCGGTTGGTACCTATACGGAGTTCCGCAGCGGTGAGCCCGTCACGCTCAAAAGCGGCCAGACCATCGATTTGCAGCCTTGGGGCTTTCGCCTCCTTGTGTCGGATTCTTGAGCGCGAACTGGCGATTGCTGGCGAAACTCGTGCTCGAACAGCTCACCGGTACCCTGTATCGATAGCAATGGATGTCCGCTATTAGGCAAACGCTCACGCAGACGCGATGGCGGAGATGAGGGCGCAAAGCGGACGCTGATCAAGCTTGTTTTTGTAGCTGGAGAATCAATTCTGAGTCCCGAAAAAGGCATCGAACCAATGCATTAGACGGGTTTTGAGGGCCTTTTGCGGGCCTTTGGGTTAGACCGAATTGCATAAGCAGCTAAAAATAAACACGAAAAGAGCTCGAATGCGATGCCTCTTCTGGCACCATTTGTTCTCTCTGGAAGCGTCCAGAGATGTCCAGCAAGCAGCTGGTTTTAACGCGAAAATTGACCGAAGATCGCCGGATAAACGTCCGGGCTGATCCATCGGATTCCAGCAAGAGATACACAAATTGTGTATGCTGGCGTGTCTGCCGAGTGGGCCCGGAAAGACCGGGAACACGATCATGCTGACGCAACTCCAGATTGCTGCCGCCAAACCGAACACTAAGCCCTACAGCCTCTCAGACGGACAGGACCCTTGCCGCCAGTGATGTCATTCTCGATATAGCCGTCCATGCCATAGGCCTTGGCGGCAAGGCGCGCGCTCAGTGTGTCGTCGATCGGAACTGTGACGCCGGCTTCATAAGCATATTCGCCGTCCGAGCCGTGTAGAATGCTGGCATTGTAGTCGAATTGTCTGCCGGGCGTGCGCGTTGTGATATTAAGCGCGCCGGCAATAGCGTTGTTGCCGAAAAAGGTGGTCTGCGGTTCTTTGAGGACCTCGACGTGATCGACATCGAACAGCGCCGCGCGGGCCGAACGCGAGCGTCCGCGATAGACATCGTCGACAAAAGTCCCAACGGATTGTTCGAAAGTGGCGCTGAGTCCCGAACCCACCCCGCGGATGTTCAACAGCTCGGTGGCCGGGGCGCTGGCAATTCTAACGTTCGCGATGCGGCTGCCCAGGTCCTGCAGATCGCGGATGTTGTCTTTCTGCAGCGAGGCGCCGGAGACGACGGTCGCGGAGAGCGGCACATCCTGGAGCCGCTGCTCGCGACCTTGCGCAGTGACGATGATTTCGTCGCTGCCATGTGCGGGGCTAGCGTTAGCGCCGGGCAGTTTGTCATCCTCTGGATGATGTTTGCGGTCCTTCTTGTGCGAATGCCCCGTGTCCTGTTGTCAGCGACAGGAGCGCTACGCCTATGCCTAGAGCGGTCCGTGTCTTGATAAAATTCCCTCTTGTCATTTGCTTCCCTGTTCGACGCGCATTTTGTGTTGGCGCCGACACCCGCCGTGCAGGTTTGCCGGGCACGCGAATGCACGCCTGCTTGATGAATGATATGATTGAATGGGTGGTGGCCTTGGCGCTCGCAAAAGCCCGCTGGCCCCGCACGATCGATGGAACGGGACGTGCCGGTGTTGGCTTACACTAAGGGAATCTAGGTGGTAAACTCATAAACTGGCTTGCGAGATGTAGATTGGATTGATTTGAACCGCCCCGGGATTGCCGGAGGCCATTTGGTTTAAATTATGCCGCCATGGGCGTGTCGTCCAGCATGGCGTAGTATCGTGCTTCAGCTTCGGCAGGCGGGATATTGCCGATGGGCGCGAGCAGGCGCCGGTTGTTGAACCAGTCGACCCATTCGAGCGTGGCGTATTCCACGGCTTCAAATGATCGCCACGGACCTCGGCGGTGGATGACCTCGGCCTTGTAAAGGCCGTTGATCGTTTCGGCCAAGGCGTTGTCGTAGCTGTCGCCAACACTGCCGACCGATGGTTCGATCCCGGCTTCGGCAAGACGCTCGGTATACTTGATCGAGACATATTGGCTGCCACGATCACTGTGGTGGATCAGGCCGCCACGGTGAACAGGCCGTCGGTCATGGATCGCCTGCTCCAGGGCATCGAGTACAAAGCTGGCATGCGCCGTTCTGCTCACCCGCCAGCCCACGATATAGCGGGCGTAAACGTCGATCACGAAGGCGACATAGACGAACCCGGACCACGTCGCGACGTAGGTGAAGTCCGAGACCCACAGCATGTTGGGTGCCGGTGCATGGAACTGGCGGTTGACCTGATCGAGCGGACATGGCGCTGCCTTGTCGCTCATCGTCGTCTTCACCGGCTTCCCCCGGATCACGCCCTGCAGGCCCAGCTCACGCATCAGCCGTTCCACCGTGCAGCGGGCAATATCGAAGCCCTCGCGCTGCATCTGCCGCCACACCTTGCGATACCCGTAGACCTTGAAGTTGGCATCGAACACGCGCTGAACCTCGGGCTTCATTGCTTCGTCGCGCTGGGCGCGTGGTGACAGGCGCGACGGATCGCGGCGCTGTGCGACACGCTCGTGGTAGGTTGATGGGGCGATCGGCAGAACCCGGCAGATCGGCTCGACCCCATACTCACCCCGA
>NZ_RAHJ01000017.1 GCF_003605755.1 Tsuneonella suprasediminis
GGCAGCGTCGCGGGCAATGACAGCACGACCAGCGGCGGCGATCTGACGTTCGAGAAGGCCAGCGATCCTTCGCACGGCACGGTCGTGGTCAACCCGGACGGGACATATACCTATACCCCGAATGCCAACTACAACGGGCCGGACAGCTTCACCTATACCGTAACCGATCCGGCATCGGGCGAAACGCTGACCCGCACGGTCGATATCACGGTGAACCCGGTCAACGATGCGCCGACGACTGTCGGCACGATGGTCGATCAGGCCGATATCGATGCAGGCACGGTGACCGCTATCGATGTGACCTCGTTCTTCACCGACATCGACAGCCCCACGCTGACCTACAGCGCCAGCGGCTTGCCTGCCGGGCTGACGATCGACCCGGTGACCGGCGTCATCAGCGGCACGGTCGATAACTCGGCCAGTCAGGGTGGCACCGGCGGCGTGTACAGCGTGACCGTGACCGCCACCGATGGCGACGGCGCCTCGGTCGATCAGACGTTTAACTGGACAGTGACCAACCCCGAACCGGTCGCCACTGACGACACCGACACCACTGCGGAAGACACGCCGGTCAGCGGTAACGTACTGACCAACGACAGTGATCCCGATGGCGACACACTGAGTGTGGCGAGCTTCACCGTGGCAGGCGACCCCGCCACGCATACGGCAGGCGACACCGTGACCATCGCCGGTGTCGGTACGATCACCATCGGCAGCAATGGTGCCTATACCTTCACACCTGCCGCCAACTGGAACGGCACGGTGCCGACCATCACCTACACCGTCAGTGACGGCGAGGGTGGCAGCGATACCGCCGATCTCGATATCGTGGTCGATCCGGTGAACGATGCGCCGATCACAGTGGGCACGATTGGCGATCAGGCTGACGCGGATGCGGATACGATCACTTCGCTGGATGTGACTTCGTTCTTCGATGACATCGACAGCCCCACACTGACCTACAGCGCCAGCGGCTTGCCTGCTGGTCTGACCATCGATCCGGTGACCGGCGTCATCAGTGGGACGGTCGATAACTCAGCCAGTCAGGGTGGCACCGGCGGCGTCTATAGCGTGACCGTGACCGCCACCGATGGCGACGGCGCCTCGGTCGATCAGACGTTTAACTGGACAGTGACCAACCCCGAACCGGTGGCGACCGACGATACCGACAGCACCAACGAAGACACGCCGGTCAGCGGCAATGTGCTGACCAACGACAGCGATCCCGATGGCGACACACTGAGTGTGACCAGCTTCACCGTGGCAGGCGACCCCGCCACCCATGCAGCAGGCGACACCGTGACCATCGCCGGTGTCGGCACGATCACCATCGGCAGCACCGGTGCCTATACCTTCACGCCCGATGCCAACTGGAACGGCACGGTGCCGACCATCACCTACACCGTCAGTGACGGCGAGGGGGGCAGCGATACCGCCGATCTCGACATCACCGTCGATCCGGTGAACGATGCGCCGATCACAGTGGGCACGATTGGCGATCAGGCTGACGCGGATGCGGATACGATCACTTCGCTGGATGTGACTTCGTTCTTCGATGACATCGACAGCCCCACGCTGACCTACAGCGCCAGCGGCTTGCCTGCTGGCCTGACCATCGATCCGGTGACCGGCGTCATCAGCGGCACGGTCGATAACTCGGCCAGTCAGGGTGGTGCCGGCGGCGTGTACAGCGTGACCGTGACCGCCACCGATGGCGACGGTGCTTCGGTCGATCAAACTTTCGACTGGACGGTGACTAACCCTGGGCCGGTGGCGACGGACGACACCAACAGCACCAATGAGGACACGCCAGTCAGCGGTAATGTACTGACCAACGACAGCGATCCCGATGGCGATACGCTGAGTGTGACGAGCTTCACAGTGGCAGGTTACCCGGCCACTATCAGCGCAGACACTCCCTTGACCATCATTGGTGTCGGCACGATCACTATCGGCAGCAACGGTGCCTATACCTTCACACCTGCCGCCAACTGGAGCGGCACGGTGCCGACCATCACCTACACTGTCAGTGACGGCGAGGGGGGCAGCGATACCGCCGATCTCGATATCACGGTCGATCCGGTGACCGATCTGACGGCGGCTGACGACAGTGCGACCACTGATGAAGACACACCGGTGAACGGCAGCGTCGCGGGCAATGACAGCACGACCAGCGGCGGCGATCTGACGTTCGAGAAGGCCAGCGATCCTTCGCACGGCACGGTCGTGGTCAACCCGGACGGGACATATACCTATACCCCGAATGCCAACTACAACGGGCCGGACAGCTTCACCTATACCGTAACCGATCCGGCATCGGGCGAAACGCTGACCCGCACGGTCGATATCACGGTGAACCCGGTCAACGATGCGCCGACTATTACAGGCGGCAATCAGTCTGGCGGCGTGATCGAAGCGGGTAAACTCGACGATGGCACTCCGACCGCAGGCATTCCCGATGCAGAGGGGCAATTCCTTGCCAGCGATGTCGAAGGCGACACGTTGACATGGAGCGTCGCCGGAACGCCCGATACGACTTATGGCCAGTTCAGCATCGATGCGTCGACCGGCGAGTGGACTTATGAACTGAACAACGCGCTGCCTGCAACGCAGGCGCTCAACGAAGGCGATAGCGTCGAACTGACCTATACGGTTCAGGTCAGTGATGGAAATGGCGGCATAACAACGCGCGATGTTGTCATCACCGTTACGGGCACGAATGACGTGCCCGTTGCCATTGCCGATACCGATGCCGTGACGGAATCGGGTGTCCTCGACGGAGGCAACACCGCTACTGCCGGGGTCGATACGGCCAACGGTAGTGTGCTGACCAACGACAGCGATGTCGACGATGGCGAAACAGCGACGTTGACGGTCAGCGAAGTGGGCTTCGGCAGTACATCTGGCACAGTCGGCTCAAGCCTGTCGGGCACTTACGGCACTCTGGTGCTCTCCTCGAACGGCAATTATGTTTACTCGCTGGATAACACCAATTCTGACACGCAGGCTCTGAAGCAGGGGCAGTCGGTAACGGAAACATTCACTTACACCGTAGTGGATGCAAATGGCGCCTCAGACACCAGTACGCTGACGATAACTGTCACGGGAACGAACGACCGCCCGGTCATCACATCCGATGCCGCCGCCGCGACCGGTGAGGTTATCGAGGCGGGGACCGGCGTAGTCGGCGACGACACGGCAACCGGAACTCTGACGGCATCCGATGTCGATACCGATGCGACGCAGACGTGGAGCATCGCGACCACCAACGGAACATACGGCACGATTTCAATCGATCCGTCCACCGGCGAGTGGACTTACACCCTCGACAATACCAGAGCGGCAACCCAGGCTCTGAATGATGGCGATACCGAAACCGATACCTTCATTGCTCGCGTTACCGATGAATTCGGCGCCTATCGCGAACAGGTTATCACTATCAATGTCACTGGGTCCAACGACGACCTGACGGGGACTGAAGCGAACGCGGTCGTGCCGCTGAACGAAGACAGCGCGGCCACCGGAACCTTGCAGGATTACGTCTCCGATGTGGACGACGTGATTGAGCTCACTGGCTTCAGCGTCGATGCCAATGGCGATGGTATAGCGGAAAACTATCTCCCGGGTGCGACAGTCTCGCTTGCCGATGTGGACGGAAACCCGCGCGGTACGCTGACGATTGCCGAAAATGGCGATTACACGTTTACGCCGGCGGCAAATTATTCCGGCACAGTTCCGACAGTGTCCTACACGCTGGCGGAAACCACCGGTGGTTCGGGAACCGTATCGCAAACCATCGAATTCGAGATCACGCCGGTGGCCGATGCACCGACGATGGAAGCGAACAAGACAGTCAATACGACTGAAGATACAGCGCAATCGCTGGGCCTGATCGTGCCGGGAATTACCGACAGTGGCACCGGAACGGTCAATGGCGACAATCCGGAGCGTTTGGGCGAAATCACGCTGACGATCGGCGGTCCGGGGGCCAGCGGTGTCACTCTGTCCACCGGTGCGACTGTGCTGACGCCGGTAGGTGGCCAGATCACAATCGTTCTGACCGATGTGGACCATGTCTCCAGCGTGCCGGCAGAGAATAACGCGTCGGGTATCTATTACCTTTCGTCCATCGAATATGCGACGCTGGCTGCCAATCCGACGCCGGAAAGCGGGCAGGACTTCACTGTCACGGTGAGTGCCACCAGCTACGAAGTCGACGGCAGCGGTGCGATTCTGACAGGCGTTGCCGGGGCGACCAGCACGCAGGTTATCGATGTCGATGTTCTGGCCGTAACCGATGGCGCGACACTGACGATTGACGGTGGAAACAGCGTCAATATCGACAGTTCAGAGGATACGGTGATCGATCTGTCCGGGCGGTTTGCAGTGGCGCGCATCGACAGCGATGGCGCGTCCGGCACCGACAACGACGGAAGCGAGCAGCATTGGTACGAAGTGTCGGGACTGCCGAACGGAACAGTGGTGACCATCAATGGCGTGGCCACTACGATCAGTTCGGGGACTCCGGTTGCGATTTCTGCCGCATCCAGTTCGCTCGCCGCGCCGACAATCACGATCAACCCGCCGCGTAATTTCAGCGGCGATCTGGAAGACGTGAGTATCACCCTCAAATCACGCGATACGGATAGCGATTCCACGGGAACTATCGACACTGTTTCCAGTTCGGTCGATCTCAACCTGTATATCGCGCCGGTCGCGGGCGACGTGACGGCCAGCAATGTCACCACTGCGGAAGACACCGCTGTGGCGTTCCTAGCCGGGGTCCGCGTAACCGATACCGGATCGAGTGCAGGCACAGAAGTGATCGATTCAGTCGCCTTCACTGTGCCGACCGATTGGGTGGTGACCGCGCCCCCGGCTTCTGCCGGGTGGAGCTATACTCTGAATAGCGGTGCGGCCACGATCACATTCGACGACACGCTTACCGAAGCGCAGCGCGAAGCGATCCTGGATGCGTTTACGATCACTCCGCCCGCGCACAGCAGTGCGGATACCACCATCGCACTGTCGATCACCAGCACTGACAGCAATACGGTCAACAGTGTGGATGTCAGCGACACCGATACGGTTAGCCGCAATGTGAAGATTACAGTCACTCCGGTTGCGGAGCGGACCGACACCGATAGCGACAATGTCGGCGGCAACGATGTGACGATGATCGACGATCACGAGTATTCGGTTGCCGGGCAGGAAGACGCATGGTTCGCGCTCGGCACGAATTACACCGGCACGTCGAATACGAGCGGTGGCTACGATCTGCTGACAGGCTGGTCGAACGCAGACAGCGATGAATTCACCTATGCGGTTCTGACGCCGTCTCTGGCATCCGATACCCCTGCCGATAGTGTGATCGGGACTGAGTTCCGTTATTCTACCGATGGTGGCTCGACCTGGGTCACGCAGACATACGTTGGTGAGCCGATCTGGGTGGCTCAGCAGTATCTCGATACCTTGCAGGTCAAATTGCCTGCCGATGTGGCGGGTACGCTGACAGTTGGCGTTCAGGCGGGGACTGTCGATTACGACGACGATGCGGACGTAGCTACCGCTCCGCTCAACCCACCGAAAGTCAGCGGAACGGGCGTCAATGTCGCGGTAAGCGGATCGGCCACTCTCTCGCTTATCAAGTTCGACCCGGTTGCCGATGCAGTGACGATGGCGCTCAATGGCCGTGCTTCCGGTGTGGAAGACAGCACCATTCCGCTGGCTATCAAGACAACCAGTTCGGATGCGTCTGAAACATTCAATCTGACTATTTCGGACATTCCCGTTGGCGCGACTGTCACTTACGGGACAGGGGCAGGGGCGGTGACGTTCACCTCTACATCTGGGAATACCAGCTTCGAAATTGCGGATTTCAGCAACAGCACACCGCTGTCGATTACGCCGCCGCTCGACAGCAATGACGATTTCCAGCTCACGGTGAGCGCGGTGTCGGTCGATGGTACGTCGACGTCTGCGCCCGTATCGCGCACAATCGACGTCGCCGTTACGGGCGTTGCCGATGTGGCAACGATCACGTTACCTGCTGTTGAATACACGACGACCGAAGCCGTGCTGGATTCAGGTAATCACCGTACTGTGCTGAGCGATGTGATAACTGACGTTGCGTCAAACGATGGCGACGGTTCGGAAGCGACCACACTGCGGATCACAGGCCTTGCCGAAGACTTCAACGTAGTCGGCGCGACTATGGTGGTGTCGGGCACGGGCGCTGAACGTGTGTGGGTCGTATCGGCCAGCAATCTGGCGAACGTTTCGATTGAAACGCCGCCGAATTACAGCGGGACGGTCGGTTTCAAGGTGGCTGCGGTCACAACAGAAAACGACGGCGATTCCCGCACCGGCGACCTTGTCGATGTTAGCTTCACTGTCACACCTTCGCCCGAAGCGGTGATCACCGACAGTGCTACGCTGGTCGAAGATCAGGTGACCGCGCTAAATCTGGCGATTGTCCAGCAGGGCGGGGATGGCAACGAAACGCTGGGTCAGGTGTATATCGACCAGAATTACGCTGTCGGGGCGGACTATACGCTGTATCTGGGTGGCGTGCCGATCGAAACCGTAGGGTTGGCGACGACCAACATCTCCGGTGTCGATTACTACATCGTACCGGCGGGTCAGGTATCCGATCTGGGCGCTCTGGGCGCTGCAAACCTCGATGGAAGTCTCGGCACGCTGGACTTCCTTTACGAAGTGATCGATCCGTCGAACGACGGAACGCTTGCACCTGTGACCGAAACCAAGCCCGGTTCGCTTACATTGTCTGCCAGCCCGGTAACCGATCCAATCGATGCATCGATTACCGGTATCAATCTGACAACGGCGACAGGTTCGACAGCGGACAACGTTGCTGGCGACGATGCCTTGCCCGACACCGCCACAGTCACCGGCAGAGGCGCGGTGGTCGTGAACATGCATGTGGATTCCGCCGATATCGACGGAAGCGAGCATCTGGTGCGTATTCTGATCGATGGTGTTCCCGATGGCGTGACCGTGAGCGGCGCCTCGCAAATCGGTGCTGGCAGTTGGTTGCTGGTTTACGAAGCGGGCGACGCAATCTCGATCGGTTCGGGCGGAATAGACGTGCCGGTTGAATTCGTCGTCGGGATCGGCGCGGGTGATGGAGCTGCGAATATCACGATGACTGCGCTGGCGCAGGATCAGGGGCAGTCGCCAAATACACCGGCGGGTATCCAGACCGATACCGTAGGCTGGACGCTGAACACCGATCTCGGCACCGGTGGAGAATTCGCGCCGCCAACTATCGATGACTGGAGTTATAACGGCACGCCCGGTACGGAAGATACCGTCTTCGCACTGGGCGATGTGATCGATTCCGCTGTGTCCGTTGCGGATACAGGGCTCGATTACAGTTACACCGTTACCCTGACCGACCTGCCGCCGGGCAGCGTCGTTACCGGAATGATTCTGACGACTATCGGTGGTGTGCCGACATGGACTGCCACGACTACGGTTCCGGCCGGCGGCGATAGTCAGGCTGCGCTCGATGCACTGCTGGATGGCATTACCGTTACGCCACCGGCAGACAGCAATAACAACAACGCCAGCTTCGCGTTCGATGCCAAACTGATGGCGTCCGTCGTCGGCGGGCCGAGTGTTGAGGCTGACGAGCGGGCGGAAATGCCGGTTACTCCGGTGACGGACGAAGCCGCTATTTCCATCGCAGTTGCGGATGTGGACGAAGGCACCGACAGCGTGGTTGCCACGATTGCAGTCAGCGATCCGGCAGATGGTGCGTTCGGCCAGATCGTGGACGGCAAAGTCTATGTTCAGGTCGCAACCACCAATAATGACGGCGGCACAGTAACCGATGCAGGCGGGCTTGAAGTTCCGCTGACCACTGTGACCGGCGTGGCCGGGGTGCCCGATGGCGATTACTATGTCCTCGATGTGGGCACCGACGGTGGAGCGGTAGAACTCACCTACACCGCCGCGACCGGAGACACGCTGGTGCCGGGCGATGTAACATTCACGGCTATCGCGCAGACGCAGGAAGTGGGTGCCGCCAATATCGAAACGGCATCGAGTTCCGGCACAGCAGTGGTCGAAATCGCCAATAACGGCGTGACGGTTATCAGCCAGCCTGTCGTGGGTGACGAATCCGATGCCGCTGACAAGACCAACGCGATTGAGTTGAGCGGCCTGTCGGTTGCGCTGAATGACAACGATGGTTCGGAAACGATCCAGTCGATCCTGCTGGCGGGTGTGCCGGTCGGGTTCCTGCTCTATGTCGGGAACAGCGCGGGTGACGCGACTCTGGCCGATCAGGCGTCGAACGCTGGCGGCGATGGCATAACCAATACATGGGTGCTGTCTTCCGATGGAACACTGCCCCCATATGTCGCGATCCTGCCCGCGCCGAACTGGAGTGGTACGCTATCCGATCTGGCATTGGTGGTGGAATCGGGCGAGACCAGCCTCGACACAGTGCGTGTGGACACGGTCCCGCTCGAAGTGCTCACCGTAAATGCTGTTGCCAATGGTCTGACTATCGATCCGACACTGTCGTTCGGCCACGAAGGCAGTATTATCGATCTGAACCTCAACGCTGCGATGGCGGATGCTGTTGCCGCAAGCGCAGCGGTTGCGGATGAGAGCACGGAAACGACTACCCTGCAGCTCACCGGTCTGGGTGAATTCGCGGCGTTCTACATCGGTAGCGATCTGATCGCCGGTGTAACCTATGACTCAGCGACCGACACCTACACCATAACCGGCCTTTCGCAGGACGATCTGGACGATCTCGGCTTCGTTCAGGCTGAATCGGCGCTGGTCGATCAGGACAATACTACTGCCGGTACCCAGATCGAGGTGACGGCGTGGACGGTGGAAAGCGGCAACGGCGCAGAGTCTGCCCATGTCAGCGATATGATGACACTGGCAGTCTCTCCCACTCTCGCCACGACGGGGAATGACAATCTGATCTGGGATGGCGAAGCGATCAATGGGCGGGCCGGGACCGACACCGTTGCGCTGCGTTATGGCGAGGATCTGGATCATGGCGATCTCGCCAGCTTGCTGCAGAACGTCGAAGTGCTCGACCTCTCGGTGCCGGGCAGCAACAGCATCACTGGCGGGCTTTCGATCTCCGATGTGCTGGCGATCACCGGATCGAGCACTGGCACACTGACGATCGATGGCGATGCGGAAGATTCGGTCGAACTGTCGAGTGCAGACGATTGGACGACCGATGGTATCGTGACCAACGGCCATCTTATCTACACCAGCACATCTTCGGGTGTTTCGCTGTCGATCGACGAGGACATTCATGTGTCTTACGCAGCTTGACGGTGCCAGATATGCAGCTCGCCTGCCGTGTGTGCGACAGGCGAGCTGGCTGAGCGGCGGACAGCCACTGTGATATTCGGGTTGTTTCATTCAGCGTCCAGCTATCGGGTGCTGGCGATGGTCGCGGCCGGGGGATTGCCTCTGGCCGCGACTGCGCCTGTGCCTGCCGTCGCACAGATCGCGTCGCCTGCCGAACCGATGGACATGACGCAGGCCGTTCAGGCGGCTGTGCGTGCGCACCCCAGTATTCGCGGGGCACGGGCGCAGGAACGGCAGGCAGCGGAAGGTGTGGAGGCGGCAAAGGCCGGATATCGCCCGCAAGTTACCGGGGGGGTGGAAAGCCAGATCAACACTTATCGCAACAGCAGCTACGATTCCCGCTTCGTTTATACGGCAACGCTCAATGCATCGCAGATGCTGTACGATTTCGGCAAAGTTGCCGGGGCCAAACGGCAGGCGCAAGCAGGCGTTCGGGCAAGCGAGGCGCAAGTCGAACTGGCGATGGACGAGATTATCGTTCGAACCGCGCAAGCGTGGGTCGATGCGCGCACTCAGCAAAGGCTGGTGCAGATCGCCCGCGAGCAACTGGATGCAGTAACTTATATCAGAGGTCTGGTGCGCGAACGGGTGGAGAAAGGCGCGACTTCGCGGTCCGATCTCGAACAGGCCAATTCGCGCCTCGATTCATTGCAGTCGTTGCTTCTTGCTGCGGAGGCGGACGCGCAGCGGGCCCGTCTCACACTGATGCACCTGACCGGGCAGATCGCGCCGGTGGCGATCAAAGGCGACATCCCCGCTTTCCTGCAAAACGAAGCGTGCGAAGTGACCGCCGATGCCGATACCCCCGCCGTGCGGGTGGCGCAGGCGCAGCTCGACGGCGCACAGGCGCAACTGGACATTGCCAAGGCGGAACGCCTGCCGACCGTCTCGCTCGACGGCAGCGTGGGATACGCGCTGACCGATGGTTCGCGCCTGTATGGCGAATACCGGACGACAGGCCAGTTCGGCGTGAATTTTTCGATGCCGCTATATCAGGGTGGCGCGGCCGGCGCGCGGGAACGCGGCGCAGAATATCAGCTGCGCGCTTATGAAGACGCGGTCCGGCAGGCCCGGCTGGAAGAACGGCAAGGGCTGGCCGATGCGCGGGCGCAGGCAGCGGGATGGGCGTCGCGGGCACCTGTCATGGAAACCCGCGTGAACAGCATCGACGCCACCCGCGATCTCTATCGGCAGCAGTATCTGGAGCTGGGCACACGCTCGCTGCTCGATCTGCTGAATGCAGAACAGGAATATTACAGCGCCCGCGTCGATCAGGCGCAGGGGCTTTATGCCCAATACCGGCTGGCCGTGCAGTGCCTCTATCACAGCGACCGGTTGCGCAGTGCGTTCGGTGTGGATCAGGCATCCGCTGAACCGGCGCCCGATTTTGTGGGGCCGGTTGAATGACGGGGAACGATACTTCGATGCAGCAACGGCTGCAGTCGGGATGGCGCGATGCGGTGCTGGTTTCTGCCGCGCACTTCCAGATCAACGCCTCTGCTGAACATATCCGGCTGGCCTCGCAATGGAACGATGGTGCGTCGATCGAAGATCAGGCGCGCGAAATGGCGCGTCAGGCAGGGCTGTCGTTGCAAATGGTGCAGCCGCGACTGGCGGACCTGACACCGTGGCGGTTGCCGGTTGTGATCCAGCTTGCCGGTGGGCAGGTGGCAGTCGTCACCGCTGTCAGAGATGGCGAACTGACTCTGGCGATGACCGGCGAAGACGGTGCAGGTGCCACGCATTCCCTCGACGATCTTCAGCCGCATGTTGAAAGCATGGCGATCCTGCGGCCGTTGCGATCTGCCCGTGATACCCGTGTGGATGAATATATCGCGCCGGTGGAGGATGACTGGCTGCGCAAGCTGGTGCTGGTGGACTGGCGACCATACGCGCACATCCTAGTGGCATCGCTGGTGACCAATCTGATGGCGCTGGCGGGCGTGCTGTTTTCGATGCAGGTCTATGACCGCGTGGTGCCCGCGCAATCGATGCCGACGCTTTATGTGCTGTCTGCAGGGGTGCTGCTGTCGCTGATTTTTGCGTGGGTCATGCGGGATGCGCGGATGCGGATCACCGACTTGTTGGGCAAGCGGGCCGATCTGAGGATTTCCGACCGCGTGTTCGGCCATGCCTTGCGGGTGAAGAACAGCGCGCGGCCACGTTCGACCGGCACGTTCATATCGCAGATTCGCGAACTGGAGCCGGTGCGCGATATGCTGACATCGACCACGATTGCAGCGGCGGCGGATCTGCCGTTCTTCATGCTGTTTTGCTTGATCTTCTGGTTTATCGCCGGATGGCTGGTGGTAGTTCCGCTGGTCGCGTTCCTTCTGCTGATGATTCCCAGCCTGCTGGCGCAGAAACGGCTGCGCGATCTGGCACAGATGGGGATGCGCGAATCCTCGCTCCGCAATGCCATGCTGGTCGAAGCGGTGCAGGGTATCGAAGATATCAAGGTGTTACAGGCCGAACAGCGTTTCCAGCACCAGTGGAACCATTACAACGCGATCAATGCCGATTCCGGCCTGCAGATGCGCGATCTGCTCAACCGTCTCAACAACTGGATGCAGACGGTACAGGGCGCGGCATTCGCCGTCGTGATCTTCTTCGGTGTGCCATATGTGATGGCCGGACAGATGAGCACCGGCGTGCTGGTCGCGGCCAGTATTCTGGTCAGCCGGATGCTTGCTCCGCTGTCGTCGATCACCACTGTTCTGAACCGCTGGCAGCAGGCGAAAATCGCCGCTCAGTCGCTTGATCAGCTGATGAAACTGCCGGTCGATAACCCGCAGGAAGCGGCAACTGTTCAGCGCCCCACGATCAAAGGCGATTATCGTCTGGAAAACGCGGCGTTCAGCTATGACGGGGAAAGCGCGGCACTGACTGTAGCATCGCTGGAAATATCGGCGGGTGAACGGATCGCGGTGCTGGGGCGCAATGGTGCGGGCAAATCGACGCTGCTTCAGGCGCTGTCGGGCCTGATGCAACCGGCGGCTGGCTCGGTCCTGCTCGATGGGGTCGATCTGGCGCATATCGATCCCGCCGACGTGCGGCGCGATGTTTCGTTGTTGAGCCAGAACGCGCGCCTGTTCCACGGCACATTGCGCGAGAATCTCAAGCTTGGCGCGCCACTGGCAAGCGATGGAGATGTCATCGCGGCTCTGCAGGCTGCCGGGACGTGGGCCTATGTGCAGCGCTTGCCGCTGGGCCTGGATCATCCTTTGCAGGAAGGGGGGCTGGGGCTTTCGGGTGGCCAGCGGCAGGGCATTCTGCTGGCGCGAATGTTGTTGCGTAAGCCGCGCGTAATGCTGCTGGACGAGCCGACGGCCGCGATGGACGAAGCGACCGAGCAGGACGTTATCGCCAGCTTGCGCCGGGTTTCCGCCAATTCCACGCTCATAATCGCCACGCACCGGATGGCCGCAATCGAAGCTGTGGACCGGATCATCGTCGTCGACGGTGGCGCAATCGCGATGGATGGCCCGAAGGACGCTGTGCTTAATCGGCTGCGCGCCAACGCTGCCCCATCAAAGGAAAAGCAACCGGCCGACAAGCCTGCGCCGACACGACTGGTGGTGCGACCACGGGCACGTCCCCGATTCAGGAGAATCGGCATGACAGCAGGTGCCGGGTTGAAGGCCATGATGGGTCTGGGCAGCGATATCGACAGCGATCGCCGGGGCGGACCATTGCCCGATCTGGCCGATCTCGATGAAATGCGCGCGACGCGCTCCACCAGAGTCATCTGGATGGTGGTGTTGTTCCTTGCCGCATTCTTCGCGTGGGCGTGGTTCTTCGAAATCGATGAAGTCTCCAGCGGATCAGGCAAAGTCATTCCCAGTTCGCGCGATCAGGTGATTCAGTCGCTGGAAGGCGGCATTCTGTCCAAGCTGAATGTGCGGGAAGGTCAGATCGTGGAGAAGGGCACCGTGCTCGCTCAACTCGATCCGACCCGTGGTGAATCGAGTGTCGAGGAAACCGCCGCTCGCTATCGCGCCGCGCTCGCTGCACGTGCCCGACTTGAGGCAGAGGTAGCCGGACGTTCGCAGATCGCATTCCCGGCAGAGCTGAAGGACTGGCCGGAACTGAAGTCTGCTGAAACCGCGCTGTTCCAGTCGCGCCGGGCCAGCCTGAACGAAACGGTCAGCGGGCTGACGCAGGCGTTGACGCTGGCGCGGCGCGAACTGGCCATCAATCAGTCGCTGATCGCATCTGGCGCGGCGAGCAATATCGAAGTGATCCGTTTACAACGGCAGGTCGCGGACCTCGAACTGAAGCTGTCCGAAGCCCGGTCGCAATACATGGTCAAAAGCCGCGAGGAATATACGAAGGCCGATGCCGACGTGAAATCGCTGCAATCGGTGGTGCGCGGGCGCGAAGATACGCTGGATCGCACGACGCTGATCGCACCACTGCGGGCGATTGTGAAAAGTCTGGATGTCACCACTATCGGCGGTGTCGTCGCGCCCGGTGGCTCGATCATGACTCTGGTGCCGGTGGGCGATCAATTGCTGGTGGAAACACGCATTTCCCCGCGCGACATCGCCTTCATCCATCCCGGCCAGAGTGCTTTGGTGAAAGTGACGGCTTACGATTATTCGATCTACGGCGGGCTGGAAGGCAAAGTCGAAACGATTGCACCCGATACCCTGCGCGACGAAGTGAAGCCCGAAATCGTTTATTACCGTGTGCTGGTTCGCACCAATTCCGATGCGCTGGTGACGCAGGCGGGCAAGCGCCTGCCGATTACGCCCGGCACGGTAACCACCACCGACATTCGCACCGGTCGCAAGACTGTGTGGGATTACCTCACCAAACCCCTGAACAAAACTCGCGAGGCGCTGCGTGAGCGCTGAGACAATCAGAAAGGACTCTGTCATGAACAAGGTCACCAGAGCAGCGGCCTCCGCATCGTTGCTGGCATTCCTCTTTGCAGGCGCGGCGCCGGTAATGGCGCAAAGCAACCCGGTCGACCCGGTGAGCAACCCCAAAGCGCTCAACTACGATGACGTGGGCGTGCTTCCCAAAGAAATGAACCCGCCGTTCGTGCGTCGCGGTCAGGTGATCGAACCGAGCCAGCTGGACCGGATCAAGCCCGGGGTAACGCGGGAAGCGGTGCGCGCGGCGCTGGGCGATCCGGTGCGCTCCAATGGCTCGGCGTCATGGGATTATGACGTACAGTTCAAGATGCCGGAATCGGAAAACTACCTCGTCTGCCAATACAAGATCGTATTCGGAGCAGACGAATTGGTGAGCGAGACAGTGTGGCGTCGTCGCCAGTGCATGGAGCTGGCCCAGCCGACAGCCGTAGGCTGACCGCATTCGGGCGAGGGTTGCAACCGAGCTGTACTGGAGGCGTTGCCTTTAAAGGCACGCCTCCAGATAAGCCTGATCGAACCCGAACTGACGGGCCTTTTCCAGTGTATAGGGGCGCAGACCGCTCGGACGGAATTCGCCGAGGATTTTGCCGTCCTCGCTTTCGTCCAGATACTCGAACTTGAACAGTTCCTGCGTTACGATCACGTCGCCTTCCATCCCGATCACTTCGGTGATGTTGGTGGTGCGACGCGAACCGTCGCGCAGGCGTTTTACCTGCACGATCAGATCGACCGATTCCGCGATCTGGCGGCTGATGGCCTCTTTCGGGATCTTGATGTCGCCCATCAGGATCATGTTTTCCATACGGCCAAGGCATTCGCGCGGGCTGTTGGCGTGAAGCGTACACATCGAACCATCGTGGCCGGTGTTCATCGCGGCCAGCAGATCGAAACACTCCGCGCCACGAATTTCGCCCAGAATAATGCGGTCCGGGCGCATACGCAGAGCGTTCTTTACCAGATCGCCAATGGTAATCGCGCCTTGCCCTTCAAGGTTCGGCGGGCGGGTTTCCAGCGGCAGCCAGTGCGGCTGTTGCAGGCGCAGTTCCGCCGCGTCTTCAATCGTCAGCACGCGTTCGCCCGGATCGATCATTTTCGACAGGGCGTTGAGCATGGTCGTCTTACCTGAACCCGTACCGCCTGAAATCACGATATTCATCCGGCAGGCACCGGCGATTTTCAGCGCGGTGGCCATCTTATCGCTCATTGAACCGAAGTCCCTGAGCATATCGATCGTGATCGGCTTTTCGGAGAATTTACGAATCGAGATGGCTGTGCCGCGCAAGCTGAGCGGCGGCACGATCACGTTCACACGACTGCCGTCTTTCAAACGGGCGTCGGCCAGCGGTGTGGTCTGGTCGACGCGGCGACCGACCTGATTCACGATGCGCTGTGCGATCTGGAACAGGTGCTGTTCATCGCGGAACCGGATCGGCGCGATGACCAGTTTGCCCTTCTTTTCGATGTAGGTCTGATCAGGGCCGTTGACCATGATGTCCGAAACGTCGGGATCGTTAAGCAGTTCTTCCAGCGGACCGAAGCCGAGCAGTTCGTCGATCAGCACTTTTTCCAGTGCGAACTGTTCGCGCCGGTTCAGCGTGACCTTCAGCTCGGCCAGCACTTCCATGATGATTGGGCGGAATTCTTCCGACAGCTCTTCTTTGCTCAGCGAAGCGGCCGCTTCGGGGTCGACGCGTTCCAACAGGCGCGGCAGCACCTGTTCCTTGATCTTGTGAACGCTCGCTTCGAAGCCCGTGGCGGTGTGGGTTGATTCGTGCACCGCGTTGGCGCGATCGGCCAGCCGGGCCATCGCGTCGCCTTTGTTCGGGTGGTTGTCCAGCGCGTTGGCAGCGTCCGGGTTTTCGCCCGGCAATGGAGGAAATTGTTCGCCGCCACGATCCTTCTGCGGCGCTTCCGGCGCCCCCCGCATGGGGCGCGCAACGCCAAAGGTCGGTCGGTTGCCCGGCTGCAGTCCGCCTGGCCCGTTTCTCCGTCCGAATGCGCTCATTCCATATCCCCTGGGCGATCCAATGCATTGTGGCGGTTACCTGACGCCATCGTTACGCGTCATGGCAAAGCAGCCCTCTCGAAGTTTGGTGAATAAAACGGAAACCTTGCCGATTTCCTAAGATTGGATCGAATCCAGCCGACTATACGGCAGGCAACCAGTTAACGGGTCGCCTACCCTTGCATCGGTGCATCGCACGCACGACCTTGGCATGCATCTACCGTCACGCGGGCTTGCCCGGCGCGGCAAATCCGGCCACATCGGCAGGGCAACCGAATATCGGGAAACCTGCGACATCGTCTGCTCGCAGGCCCCCATCACATTGAAGGGCGTTGAAATTTATGTGCGGCATTATCGGTATCGTCGGTAAAGAAGCAGTGGCCGATCGGTTGGTCGATGGGTTGCGCCGCATGGAATACCGCGGGTATGACAGTGCCGGCGTCTGCACGATGGACGGTGGCCAGCTTATTCGCCGCCGGGCACAGGGCAAACTGGCCAATCTGGTTGAGGAACTGGCGGCCAATCCGGCACCCGGCACCATTGGGATCGCTCATACCCGCTGGGCCACTCACGGCGCGCCCACAGCCAATAACGCGCATCCCCATGCGACCGAGAAAGTTGCGCTGGTCCACAATGGTATCATCGAAAACTATAAGCAGTTGCGCGATGAACTGATTGCTGCCGGGCGCAAACTGGAAAGCGAGACCGACAGCGAAGTAGTCGCGCATCTGGTCAGCCAGCAGGTCGAAAGTGGTGCCTCTCCGCAAGATGCGGTGAAAGCGGTTTTGCCGCGCCTGCGCGGGGCATTCGCGCTGGCCATCGCGTTTCGCGATTATCCCGATATGTTGATTGGCGCACGCCTCGGTTCGCCGCTGGTGCTGGGGTATGGGGAAGGGGAAACTTATCTTGGTTCCGACGCGCTGGCGCTGGCCCCGCTGACGCAGAAGATTGCGTATCTCGAAGAAGGCGACTGGGCTGTGGTGACCCGCGACGGCGCGCAGGTGTACGACGCCGATAACAATCCCGTCGAACGCGAAGTAACCACCTCGGGAGCGTCGGCAGCGGCTGTGGAGAAGGGCAATTATCGCCACTTCATGCAGAAGGAGATCTTCGAACAGCCGACCGTCGTGGCGCAAACGCTGGCGAGCTATATTCACCGCGCGGATAACGCTGTGGCTCTGCCACAAGTGGATTTCGATCTCTCGACGGTCAAGCGCATCACTATCGTGGCGTGCGGCACGTCCTACTATGCAGGGATGGTCGCGAAATACTGGTTCGAAACATTCGCGCGGGTGCCGGTGGACATCGATGTCGCCAGCGAGTTTCGTTATCGCGAACCCGTGCTGGAAGAAGGCGGGCTGGCGCTGTTCATTTCGCAGAGTGGCGAAACTGCAGACACTCTCGCAGCCCTGCGTCACTGCAAGGAAGAAGGGCAAACCATCGGCGTGGTGGTCAACGTGCCCACCAGTTCGATGGCGCGCGAAGCGGATCTGTTGTTGCCTACGCACGCCGGGCCGGAAATCGGCGTGGCGAGCACCAAGGCGTTCACGTGCCAGCTTGCCGTGCTTGCCGCGCTGGCCGCTCACCTTGCAGTGAGGAAAGGGCGGATGGACCGCGCGGAAGAGCAAGAGGTGGTTCGCCACCTGCTCGAAGCGCCCGCCGCGCTCAACGCTGCGCTCGATTTCGACGACGACATCGCCAGCATGGCGCATCTTATCGCCCCAGCGCGCGACGTGCTCTATCTGGGCCGCGGCCCAGATTATCCGCTGGCGCTGGAAGGTGCGCTCAAGCTCAAGGAAATCAGCTATATCCATGCAGAAGGTTATGCGAGCGGCGAAATGAAGCACGGACCGATCGCGCTGATCGACGAATCGGTGCCGGTAATCGTGCTGGCACCGTCCGGTCCGCTGTTTGAAAAGACCGTGTCGAACATGCAGGAAGTGCGTGCACGCGGCGGCAAGATCGTGCTGATTTCGGATGAGGAAGGACTGGCCGACGCGGGCGAGGGATGCCTCGCTACGATTGCTATGCCCAAAGTTCATCCGCTGATTGCACCGCTGGTTTATGCCGTGCCCGTGCAGTTGCTCGCCTATCATGTCGCCTGCGCCAAGGGCACCGATGTCGATCAACCGCGGAATCTGGCGAAATCCGTGACAGTGGAATAGAGCGGATCACAAGGTTTTTTTTCGGTAATCCCATAGTGGGGATTGGAAAAATTCAGCCTTTCTTTCCGAAGGTTTACCACGCCCTAACCATTGCCCGTCTATCGCGGGTGCGTGAACGAAAACAAAGCCCCTTTCGCCGGTAAGCCGCAGGACTTGCCATTCCTTGCCATTCTGGGGCTGCGCGATCCGGCAGGAGGCGATTGGTCTCGGTTGCGCGGCCTGCAATATTCGCAATTCGGCAAAAGCACATGGCTGCGGGCTTTGGTCCACGTTTTCAGCGCAGCGATTGTCGTGTGGATGTATCACGATACCGCGCCCGTATGGGCAATGGCGTTGTTCGTCAGTGCACTGGTGGTAGCGGTCGCTCTTAACATGCGGTCGGATTTTCTGCTGTCCGACACTGACCATCGCATTATCACACGCGCGGAAGTGCAGCGCCAATCACTGCGCGCGGCGTGGACGGGGCTTGCGTGGAGCATATCGCTGATATTCCTGTCGCCGTGGGGAACGCAGGCCGATTATACCAGCTTGTTCCTTCTGATTTCTCTCCTGTTAACGGGATCGTCACTGGTTCTGGGGGCAGTTCCTCTTAGCACGATCATATTCGGTGGCCTGACCGGAATCGTCGGCGTTTCGGTGTTCTTGTGGCATGGAAATTATGAACTTACGGCGATTGCGCTCGCTTATCTTATGACAGTGGTGATCGGGACGATGAAGGTTTCCCGCACATACCTGATAGCCTGTTTCGCTGAGGCCGGAATGGCAGAAAAGAGCCAAGTCGTTTCTCTCCTGCTGCGGGAATTCGAAGAGAATCAGGGTGATTGGCTGTGGCAGATCGATATCAATCGATTGGTCAGAAGCGCCAGCCCGCGTTTCGCATTCGCGCTTGGTCGGCCGATCAACGAAGTCGAAGGAAAATCGTTTCTGGAGTTGATCTCTGGCGATGCCTGGGAAACGGGCGAATTCTCCAGCAGCTTACACGAACTGGCGGACAAGCTGAAGCGCCGGGAAAGCTTCTCCAATCTGCTGGTGCGGGTGAACATCGGCCGCGAACATCGCTGGTGGGAATTGTCGGGCACTCCCATGCTAGACGAAAATGGGGCTTATCTCGGTATTCGCGGTGTTGGCTCGGACGTGACGGAGCAACGCGAATCCACTGAAAAGATTGCCTATCTGGCGCGCTACGATACGCTGACGGGCCTCCCCAACCGCCTGATGCTGACAGAGGCGTTGGGCGATGCGTTGCGTTATTCCGAACAGTGGCGAACGCGTTGTGCATTCATGATGATCGACCTCGATCGTTTCAAGGCGATCAACGATTCGCTGGGCCATATGGTTGGTGACAAGCTGCTGGCGCAAGTGGCGGCGCGACTTAGCGATCTCGCCAGTGAAACCGACCTTGTCGGACGATTGGGCGGCGATGAATTTGCCGTGGTCATCCGCGATGCTTCGGACAAGAACGTGGTGGCGAAAGTTGCGCGCAAGGTGATCGCCCGCTTGTCGCAACCCTATCAGGTCGATCAGCACACGCTGTATGTCGGGGCGAGCGTGGGATCTGCCGTGGGGCCGCGCGATGGCCAGAGCGTGGAAGAACTGATGCGTAATGCCGACCTTGCTCTGTACCGGGCAAAGGACGAAGGTGGCGGCGAACATTGCACTTATGAGCCGTTGCTGCATGCCAATGCTGAAGAGCGCCGCCAGCTGGAATTCGCCTTGCGGAGCGCGCTGGAAAAGCGGGAATTTGAACTGGTTTATCAGCCGGTTGTAGATGCCAATACCGAAGAGGTGGTCAACTTTGAAGCGCTGGTGCGCTGGAACAGCGGCGATCATGGCAGCATCAGTCCGGGCAAATTCATCCCGCTGGCAGAAGACACGCGCCTGATTGTGCCGATTGGCGCATGGGTGTTGGAACAGGCATGTCGGGAGGCCACTCGTTGGCCCGACCATGTGCGGGTGGCAGTGAACGTTTCGCCTGAACAGTTGTTCGAACCTGACTTCCCGGCAACGGTCGTTCGCGCGCTGACAGCCAGTGGCCTGAAACCCCATCGCCTCGAACTGGAAGTGACGGAGAGCATCTTCATGCGCGATGCCAGTGTGGCGGGATCGGCGCTGGAGCAGGTGATGGCGCTCGGCTGTACGGTCGCACTCGATGATTTCGGCACCGGTTATTCATCGCTGGGGTATTTACGCAAGCTCCGCTTTTCGACGATCAAGGTTGATCGTACATTCGTTCAAGGGGCGGCGCAGCAGGCAGCGGAAAGTCTCGCGATCGTGCGGGCAGTGGTGGCGATGGCTGATAGTCTGGGCATGACAACCACAGCAGAGGGCGTCGAAAGTGCTGAAGAGGCAGAACTGATCCGCCAGCTTGGCTGCACCAAGATTCAGGGATATTACTTCGGGCGACCGATGGAAGCCGATCAGGCAGTCGCACTGTTCCGGCGCAAGCGTCCGGCCGAGCGCCTGACCGCGTAATCACCCAAGGCGGTATAGGGTGCGGAGAACCGCACCCACGCGTCCGATCGCGTCAGGCGGTAACGAGACCGCGCACTGCGCTTTCGAACAAAGCCCGGCCATCGCTGCCGCCGAGTTCGGGTTCGATGGCGCGTTCCGGATGGGGCATCATGCCCAGCACGGTGCCGGTTTCATTGAGTACCCCTGCGATAGACCGCTGCGATCCGTTGACTTCATCGGTATAACGGAACGCCACCCGGCCTTCGCCCTCGATTCGGTTGAGCGTTTCGTCGTCGGCAAAAAAGTTGCCGTCATGGTGCGCCACAGGAATGGCGATCGTTTGCCCTGCGTCGTATCCGGCGGTGAACAACGATTGATTGTTCTCCACCGTCAGCGGCACGGTCCGGCAGGTAAAAGTGAGCTGGGCATTCCGCATCAGAGCACCGGGCAACAGCCCACTTTCGGTCAGTACCTGAAAGCCATTGCATACGCCCAGCACGGGAATCCCGCGCCCGGCCGCGTCGATCACAGCGCGCATCACCGGGCTGCGACTGGCAATGGCGCCGCACCGCAGATAGTCGCCATAGGAGAAGCCGCCGGGAATGGCGATAAAGTCCAGCCTGTCGGGCAAGTCTACATCGCCGTGCCAGACACGCAGCGCCTTTTCACCGGACACTTTTTCCAATGCGACCGCCATATCGCGATCGCAGTTGGAGCCGGGGAAGGTTATCACTGCGCCGCGGAAGGCCATCACGCTGCCTCCAGCTTTTCGATCCGGTAGTTTTCGATCACCATATTGGCCAGCAGCTTGCGGCACATCTCATCGAGTGCGTCGTCAGTCGTGTCGTCCGCTACGTCCATTTCGATGAAGCGGCCAACGCGGACATCGGCGACCCCGGCAAAGCCGAGCCCTTCGAGAGCATGGTGAACGGCGCGACCCTGAGGGTCGAGTACCCCGGGTTTAAGCGATACATAGACGCGGACTTTCATCGGAGGGCCTTTCGCTGGCTTGCATTCCGGTTGCGGCGCCTATGCCGCCAGTCTGCCACAAGGGCAAGAGAGGGCGACGTATGATTGGTTGATCAATCACAGCTTTGTACGTTTCCCACGCGCTCTACGCAGCCCGGATGTTTTGCTCACTGCGACTGAAAGCGGGCTGCCTCCCCATATCCGGCGTCGCCGGAATGGGGAGGAGGGGCATCAGCGCCCAATTTCTGGAGCGACCGGTGCGGTGGATGCGGGGCGCGTATCACCCGAATTGGGCGCTTCTGTCGTGGAAGGAGTGGATTTTTCTGTGCTCACCGCCGGGACCACGACGACCTCCACTGCGGCATTGGGTGTGAGGTACTCACCTGCAGTTTGTCGCAATTGGCGATGGGTTACCGCCTTCAGCCGCTTGGGCATTTCTTCGAAACGCTCGATAAGTTCGGGCTGGGTCTGCGCCCGGTCGACGAGGCGCAGCCAGCCCCCGTTCGTTTTGAGTGCATTGGCATAGTCTTCGAGTAGAGGCTGGCGCGCGCGCTTAAGCAGATCGCTGGAGATCGGTTTGCGGGATAGGTCGCGCAAAACGGCTGCAATGGACGCCCGTGTCACATCGAGATCTTTCACATCGACCGAGGCCGCGAGCGAGAACGTGCCATAATCGATCCACAGGTGCGAAATGCTGCTCGACACGTCGGGGCTGTAGGTTTTGCCCAGGCGTTCGCGCAGTTCATCCTGCAATTCGATCTTCACAATGCGTTCGAGCAATTCGAATTGCGCCATCTTGGCGGGGTCCCTATCCCCGACAGTGGGCCAGATGAAGCCGATCAATGCCTGATCGCTTTCGCCGGTGTGATAGATCGTGTGACGAGTGCGCTTATCTGTGAATGGGCGTTGGCGCAGCCAGGGGGAATCGCGGAATTCGGTTTCGCGTGCGGGCAGAGCACCCAGGGTGCGCGCGACCTGCGCTATAACCGCCTGTTGATCGAAATCTCCCACCAGCGCCAGTTCGATGGCCCCATGCTCAAGTCGATCGGCGATGGCGTAACGCAGTTTGTGAAACGACAGCGCTTCATAGGCGCATTGCGGCTGCAAGCTGAAACGCGGGTCCGAATTCGACAGAATGCCCCCGATCGATGTGCCCAGCGCGCTGGCCGGTGTCGCATCCTTCTGTTTGAAGAAATTGGCGATCGAGCGCTGGTAGCGAACTTCGCCTTCTCTGCGATAGCCGGGATCGGTAATTGCAGCGGTCAGCAGATCGAGTTGTTGAGACATATCTTCCGGCACGGTGGTCCCGTCCATCACGAACGCATCCCCCCTGCTTTGAATATTGAGGCTGACGGTTCGGCCCGCAAAGATACTTTCGATTTCATCCTGTGAATGTTTGCCGAGGCCCCCAAGCGGCAGGGTCGATACCATGGCAGTAGTCAGCGGTTCCTGCGCGGTGTTCAGCAGATCGCCACCGTCGAGCGATAGGCGAAATGCAATCCGATCCTTTTGCAGATCGGTTTGCTTGAGGTTGAGGCGCACCCCGTTGGCGAAACGGATTTCACGAATTCCCAGAACCGGACTGATTGTGTCCGACACGACAGTGCCCGGCGTGCCGAAATCGTCATACCCAAATTGCGGAACATCCTTCGCTTCCGGCTGCGCAACGGGGGCGACGATCGCTGTGTCCCACGTTTGCCGCAAGGCGTCGGCCCCGCCCGCAGGTGCAGTGCGCCCCTGGAACCGGATCAGCGGATCGTCGAGTGGAGCAGCATCCTGACGCAATGCGGCCAGCACATTGACTGGCGTTATAGCGGGTGCAAATGCCTCGAATCGTTCGAGCGAGCTTTGAGGAGTGGACGGCACGAGCCCGTCTCGCAGCAGGTTCTCCATCGCGTTGACGAGCGCCGCATTGCTGCGGGTATCCTGCGAATTCGCAGCATTGACCTGCGCTGCACGCAGGCGGGCGACCTGTTCGGCAACCTCGGCGCCGGTGAAGCCATAGATCATCGACTGGCGCCAGACTTTGGCCGCGGCATCAAGCCCGGTCTGCCAGCCGCCATCGACGGTATCGATCGTGAGCCCGGTTACATTGGCGGACTGAAACAGATCGTTTGAGCCGAAACCGGCGGCACGAAATGGGGGATCATCGGTGCGAACCAATTGCGCCAGCCGTCGGTTGACGATGGCATAGCCGACCTGTCGCAACAGGTTTTGCTGCCGCTGGGCAATGGTATCGGGCTCGTTCCGCCAACGGGACAGGCGGCTGACAGTCACCCGTTCCGACAGGGCGGGATCGAGGTAGACGTGGGACAACCCCTTGCGACTGGTATCGATCGGACTGGCGACTTTCGCGGATGGCGGGGCGGATGGTTGCCAGACGCCGAACATTGAGCGGATTTTCGCTTCGACTTTAGCCACGTCGATATCGCCCACTACGATCAGCACAGTATTGGCCGGGACATAGGTGCGTTTGTAAAATCCACGCAGTCGCGCCGGGTCAGCCGCGCGAATTGTTTCGTCGATTCCTATCGGGAGACGCTGGGTATAGCGCGCATCCGGGGTCAGAAATTGCCATGAATCTTCTGTCGCGCGCAGGGCAAATGTGTTCCTGTCCCGCTTCTCGGCCAGAATAACACCCTGCTCCCGCTCCACCGCAGCAGGTGAGAGGGTGAGGTTGGATGCAGTTTCGCGCATCAGCATCAGTGCGGTGTCGATCATATCGCCATCGGTGCGTGGCAGATCGAGTTTATACGTCGTGGTTTCGAAACCGGTGGAGGCATTGGTATCGGCGCCGAAGGCCAACCCTTTGCGTTCCAGCAGTTTGACCATTTCCCCTTCGGGAATTTTGGCCGAACCGTTGAACGCCATATGTTCGAGGTAGTGCGCCAGCCCGCGTTCATCGTCGTGTTCTTCCAGCGAACCGGAACCGATCCGCAGTCGCACCAGTGCGGTGCCAGCGGGCGTCTCATTATGTCGCAAGGCATAGCGCATACCATTCGGCAGAGTGCCGAACGTCCATGCCGGATCGACCGGAACGTCGCTACGCGTATAATTCCATTCGTAATCCGAAGCGGGGCCGAGCGGGGGCACCGCGACCGCCGTATATTGCCCCATTGCCGGAGGCGCATCCGATTGTGCCGCAAGGGGAGCTGTCAGGGCAAGAGAGACGAGCGCAAGAGGCGCAATAACCGAATAGTACCGCATCGGCTCAGGTTTGCCCGATATAAGGGCGAAGAACAATAGTGTTCATCGCGCGATAAATTATCTTGTTTTGAAATAACGAAGTTTCAAATATAAGTTAATAGCGGGTCGATGAATATACCATTTCTTACTAAAAGATCGCCCGGTCATGCTGCGTGATCTGCGATTCGGTAATCGCCGCAACCCCTGCTGGATATTGGTGTACAATACGCAGCAGGGGTTGGCGATTTGGAACGATTTGACCGGTTATTTCTTCGGTTTCGTTTTGCCGCGCAGGCGACCACGGTGGGCGGACAGGTCGAATACTTCGCCTGGCCCGCCATCGTCGTTCTGCAACAGACCGAGACGGCGAGCGACTTCCTGATAGGCCTCTTCCTCGCCGCCCATGTCGCGGCGGAAACGATCCTTGTCCAGTTTCTCCCCTGTGGCGAGATCCCACAGGCGACAACCATCGGGGCTGATTTCATCAGCCAGAATCACGCGGGCATAGTCGCCATCCCACAGTCGCCCGAATTCCAGCTTGAAATCGACCAGCCGGATGCCGATGGCGGCGAACATGCCGGACAGGAAATCGTTGATGCGGATTGCCATGCTCGACATATCCTGCATCTCTTCATGGGTGGCCCAGTTGAAGCAGGCGATTTCTTCTTCCGACACAAAAGGATCGCCGAGGCCGTCATCCTTGTAGCTGTATTCCAGCAGCGTGTGCGGCAGCGGTTCGCCTTCTTCGATGCCTAGCCGTTTGGACAGCGAGCCGGCGGCCACGTTGCGGACGATCACTTCGAGAGGAATGATTTCCACCTGCCGCACAAGCTGTTCGCGCATGTTAAGGCGCCGGATGAAGTGGGTGGGGATGCCGATGTGCGCCAGACGGGTGAAGACATATTCGCTGATGCGATTATTGATCACGCCCTTGCCGTTGATCGTACCCTTTTTCTGGGCATTGAAGGCGGTCGCGTCGTCCTTGAAATACTGAATCAGCGTGCCCGGTTCGGGCCCTTCGTAGAGGATCTTGGCCTTGCCTTCGTAGATCTGGCGGCGGCGGGTCGACATGGGCGGCACCTCTGGCGTTAAAATACATGGCCCCGGCGGGCGAGTCCCAAGGGGGCTCGCGCAGTGCCGGGGCATAGCGCCGCACATAAGCAAACGGCGGGGCAAAAGCAATTGGCGCGCGACCGGGTGCCTTGGGGCTGATCGGCATCGGGGCGATGGTGTGGCGGAAGCAAAGCTGGCGATAGGCCAAAGAGGTGGATTTTCGTGCTGTCGGTACTTTCCCACTCCTTCGTCATTGCGAACGAAGGGAAGCAATCCATAGCGCGAGGATGGCAGCCGGTACATCGGCTGCGAGGGAGGTAAAGTGCGGTCCGTGGATTGCCGCGTCAGCTGCGGTTCCTCGCAATGACGAATGGGTGGGTGAAGGTGCGTTTCAGCCGGTATCGCTTCACTATCCGTCACTCCGGCCTCCGAGCCGGGGGCCAGCTTCCTCCGCCAGCACGCGGGAAGATGCAGCGACCACTTGCGTTTCTATCCCCCTAATAATCGCTGCCCATGCCGATCCGTTCGGGTTCCGGTTCGACCGACGGCATGTGCTGGCGTTGCAACCGCTCAATCATTTTGCCAAGCGTGGCGCGCTGGATCAGCACGGAAAACAGCACGGCGGCAAATGTCGCGGCCAGCAGCAGGTGGCGTGTTTCGCCCGGCGGCAGAGACAGGACCAGCGCAATCGATATCCCTCCGCGCAGGCCACCCCACCACAACACTCGTACAGCGCCGGGTGCGTCGAGACTGACACCCGGCACCGTCTTGACCATCGCCCCCACAGAAATCGCACGTGCGATCAGTGTCACGACGATAGCGGCGAGCCCGATCATGATATGCCCGTGGCCCGGCACAAGCGCGATCATTTCCAGCCCGATCAGCAGGAACAGGATCGAATTGAGCACTTCGTCCACCAGTTCCCAGAACTTGTGGACGTAATCGCGGGTCACGTCGCTCATCGCGCGTTCGAAGCCGTAATTGCCGATCAGCAGTCCGGCCACCGCCATCGCCAGCGGGCCGGACATGTGCAGCGAACTGGCGAGCGCATAGCCACCCATCACGATGGCCAGCGTGATGAGCACCTCCAGCGTATATTCGTCCATGCTCTTCAGCGCTTTGAACCCGACATAGCCGATCACGAACCCAATCGCGATGCCGCCGCCTGCCTCCAGCGCGAACAGGCGGACACCTTCGGACAGGCTGAAATCGGCCCCGGTCAGCGCTGCGCCGAGCAGGATCGTGAACACCACGATACCCACGCCATCGTTGAACAGGCTTTCGCCAGCAACTGCCGCCTGCAACGATTGCGGCACGTTCTCTTCGCGCAGAACGCCGAGCACGGACACCGGGTCTGTCGGGGAAATCAGCGCCCCGAATACGAAATACCAGATCGGTGCAATTGGCAGAGCAAGCAGGATACCAACACCCCACATCAGCGCGCCGACGACGATAGTGGAGATAATCACGCCGAATGTGGACAGCAGCAGAACCGGTAGCCAGTCCTTACGCAATTGCTCCAGATTCACATGCAGCGCCCCGGCGAACAGCAGGAAGCTGAGCATGCCCTGCAACAGGGTATCGGTGAAATCCATCCGCTGGAGCAATTGCGCCACCCAATCGTCCAGCGTGATGCCGGGGATCAGCGCATCTACCACCATCGCGCCGATCGAGGTGAGCGCGCCCATCACCGTCAGCCCGATGGTGTGCGGCAAGCGGATATAATGGTGGTTGATATAGCCCAGAACGGCCGCCGCCACGACAAGGATCGCGGCGATATCGAACGCTTCTAGCGCAGAGGAACTTTCGTGCATGGGTGCTGCAATAGCGCGGTGTCAGCTATCTCGCCAGTTGTAGCGCCAGCTATGCGAACACGCGAATGCCCGGTGTCGAGCAATCAGCCAATTGTCCGCGATGGGGAAAGGGAGGTAATCGGACCCGCTAAGAAATTTTAGGCCACAATCCGTAAAATCGACGAATGTAGGGATGACCCATTCGGGAAAACCCTCTTAGACACCGGAATTTGGGTCGAAGACCCACTAACACTTAGCGGGTCGTCATAAACGAGCGCATGGTGGTTTCTCGGCATCCGCGCGGAAACGGATTAGCGGTTGGTGCTTACCGTCGCTGTTCTTGAGTGTCCGGCTCATCCGGATTGCTCTAGTTCACGCGTAACTTTACCAAGGAACTATCCGGGCAATCCCCCGGCCATAGCCACCTCAATGACAGCTCGCTCCCATCCGAGGGTGCAGATCTTCTTGATGCGCTTCTTACCGCGCAGGGGGGCCGGGAGGCGCCTATCAACTCCATTCCACCTTGCGAGTATCTCGGATTCGGAGATATACTTTGCTGCAGCGGCGAGCATCTTCCGACGATCATAGGAAGAGCTGCCGGGTGCAATGATCGTGCCGTTCTTCAGCGCTGCGCTGAACGACTTGGGATTTAGGTTGAGAAGCTCTTCGGTATCCCGCCGGTTGATACGCCGTTCGAACGTAAAGCCAGGGTAATCGCGGCACTGGAAATTCAGATTGAGGATTTTGTCCAGATCATCTCGGCGGACGCGCACGCGATCCATAAACCTTCCGACCCCGTCATCGAGGCTGAAGGCGATTTCGCCGCGCATCATTGCCTGTATCAAAGGCCCCCAAGGCTTTTCCCTACCACCGATCGCCCTAAAGGCTCGACCAATGGCTAAGGAGCAATCTTCTTCTATTTCAACACTCGTGCTTTCCAGTCGCGTCAGTATGCGATGCCAGTCCGAGGCCTTCGCCTGCCTCTGCCTGAACGCGATCCTTACAGGACCAGTGTCATAGATCGTCAGTTCTCTGAGACAGGCCAGCTGCTCGACGCCATGCCGGCTGATGTTCATTCGTTCGGCGATCGAGCCGAAGGGGATTCGGTCATCGAGGTCTTGCCGCAGTCCCGCTAATTCAGCCGCTTCGAAAACCTCGTGCAGGTTGGTCGTCCCGCCCTTTATTACGGGCTGCAGCTCGGTCTCCCGTAGCCTGCCGACGACCTTTTGACTGACCCCCAGCACCTTCTCCAATTGGGCAGAGTTTACTCCGACACCGAGCGTTGCCTTGACTGCCTGAAGTCCGCCAATCTCCAGCTGCGGGACTGATGAACGAACGAGGTTCCGCAGTTCTTTCCACTGTCCGCGGAAGTTGGTGAAGTTGCGCGCGGCAACGGCTAAGCGATCGTCCCCTTCGACGGTGCCGCGAACCACACCTTGTAGAGCGTCGGTGACACTATTCGGCCAGTTGAGCAGAGCGGACGATCCTGCCGCAAGGATCTTCAAGCGGCGCTCGACCGGCAGTCGCTTCGCCTCATCGCGATCGCGCTGGCCATGGCCAGTGATAAGACATCCCATCCGCCAACCTGCTTCGAAAATGAGACCACGGTCGAACCCATGCAGCTGGGCAGGCATCGCCTCCACCGCAGTCTGGTGTCGAGCCTGATCGGGGTGGACGAGGTCTATCATAGGTCTGGTCGCCGCGAATTCTTCTTCAGATACCACCGCTCCGTCGTGGCATGAGAGATCGAACCCGCACCTATGGCAGATCGCGAGCGCGCTCTTCGTCCAATTCAGCGCCCGTTCGCAGCGCGGGCATGTGTCGAGCAAGATTTCGCCCGAGATGGGACAGTGGGTCACAAGCCCGTGGTGCCCGAGTGCAGAATGATATCCGGCGCGAAGCCAGGTGGGCGTGACACGCTTCCTCAGGTTGAGGTCGTATCTCGGAATGATTGTCCCATGGAAATGGACACCCGGCATGTCGCTCCGTGCATCGCCTGCGCGCAGGTAGCGTCGACTATCGACTTCGTCCGGTGCGAGACGGCATGCGAACGCGAGTTGATCGAAGTCTACACTGTCCATTACGGCAAGGTTGGTGTGTGCATGGAATGGGCCACCGCAGGCCGCTAGAATGGGCCGCACCATAGTCAGCCAATTTCTCGAAGCTATGCGGGCTACCAGTCCGATCAGGCTTTCGTCGACTTCCGGTCTGACCGACGTCATCACCTGCGGACCCGAATGGTCCGGTCGGGACGACCGGCAGAGGTTGGACCTGCAGGTGTAGTCGCCGTCACGAAGCAATGTTTTCGTGATGGAGCGGCACGTCATTCCGGCGTCTGCCAGGTGATACCGAACCTGAAGGGATCGTGCTTGGCGAGTTTTTGGGCGACTGCCCACTTCGACGTCGCGTGGGAGAGGTCGCACAGCTCAATCGACGTCGCGCCGCGCAGGAAGGCATGTCGTCCCGCGACCTGCAGCAGCTTGACGACACGACCAAGGAAGCCGCGGGAGACCGCCATAAGGCACTCCACGGTCCTCTCGTCGACGAGCGACATGGATGTAGCAAATAAGTCCTTCTCCACGAGCGCCTCATTGTAACGCGCTAAAAAGTTGAAGAGTCTTCTTGCCGATGCGGCATCGGACACGTCCAGCGGCTGGATGTCACAGGGTTCGATCAGACGATTGCTCAGCTGCTCGTTGGACTGCAAAAGGGCTTTTGCGTCCTCGTTTCCGAAAAGACCCACACCCACTTGGGCATCGGAGATGAACCGCTTGATTACGTCGGTGGGTGCCGATGAGCCTTTCGAGCGATATCCAGCATGCTGAACCTCGTCGATGATGAGCAGCCTTGTGCCGTGCCGCTCGAAAGCTTCGTAGGCGCTGCGCCGCAGGCCGTCCTCGTCCTTAGAGGCTGCGAACCCGTCGCCATAGAAATTCAGGATGGTCGACCAGAAGCGCCGCGATGTGCAGGCCTGTTCCAGCTCGATCCTCACTACGGGAAGCGTGTCATCCGGGTAGATGCCACGCCGCGCAACGATACGTCCAAACTCGTCGCCAGAGGCGCTTTTTCCGGCGTAGCTGGGTGCGCTGTTGCTCGACCCGGTCTGGTAGACGCCCTTCACTCCGAGGCTAAGGACCATGTCCAAGGCCTTGAAGACCGGGGTGTGGTTGGGGTTCTGGATGTAAATTGAGCGCGCGACTTCATCACGCACTCGCATGTTTGCGAGGTTCTCCGCCGAGACCACCGGACCGGGTAGCCCGGTCCGGGGCTCCAATTCTTCAGGACCAAAGGTCAGGTTTTTCGACTTTGTCGCCATCACCTATACTCCTCTTCATCGTCGTCATCGTCGGGTGCCGAGGACTGGATGATCGAATGGCGGGGATCGGCAATCGGCGTGTCCTGGTCCTGCGTGTCCTCCTTTTCGGTCTCGTCACTTTCGGCGGGTTCGTTTCCCGGCCGGCTCATGGCGCGGTGCGCGTCCTCGCGCTCGTTCGCAGGCACGTCTTGCTCGATAATCGGCCCCATTCCGTCGTGACGCGGCTCGGCCTCGGCGAACTCCACATCGGGAAGGGCGTCGAGCTTAGGCCCAGGCCCCGCCAGTCGAGCGGCGGCACGGCGTTCGCGGGCATCCATTCCCGGGAAGGCTTCGCGGATCGCAAGATTGAGGGCGTGCCGGGCCGCAAGACGGTCCGCCTCGCTGACGAAGTTGAGGGATTCGCGCTTCGACCATGCCCGGACCTGCCGGTGTTGCCAGAGCGAGAGCCCAGCCGCGTATTCGGACTGGGTGTTCTCGACCCTGATCCAGTCGTCCCCGACGAATATGTGCGCGTAGAGGAGGTTGTCCGGATCGTATTTGACTTTAGTGGTCACAGCGGCGGTTGCTTCGAGACGGGTCTTATGCGGTTCCGCGGCAGCCAGCCTGTTGATCGCTTCCTCGATGCCGGCCCCCTTCCATGTCATGTCGAACATCCTCAGGCCGCCACCCGCCGTGATCCGCTTGCGATGCACGGTGACGCCGGTGACGACGTCGATGAGCCGTTCGTCGAGGATCATGTCGCGGCCGTGAACGGCTGCGCTTGCAGCCCATTTCTGCAAAGGCACGGCGTCTATCCCGCTGTGATGCGTGATGTGGTAGAGTCGCAGGAATTGCGAAATCAGCTCCCGCAGTTCGGACAGCGTGATGCAGGCCTCGCTCGACGGGTCGATGCCAAATTTACGCATGATGCTGGGATCCAGCGTCGCGCCCGGCAACTTGTCGATGAGGAAGGTGTTGAAGGAACGGAAGAAGCGCTCCACGATGGCCTTATGCCTCGGCGATCTTACAGGTGCCAGTTCGTGGACAATGCCGAGGTCCAACATCATCTCGGAGAAGGCCGGCACCACGTAATTGAAGCCGTTGTCCGTCACGATCTTGGCGAATTTCCCGTTGATCGTGGCGAGAGCGGGATGCCGCTCAAGCCAATCCTTCCGTAGGCCTATCTTCGGTCGGTTGCCCTCGCGTAGGCAGCTCATTGCCGTCCTTACGCACTCGGCAGCCTTGGCGACGGTCGGGGGCTGGAAGCTCACCGTCATTGCGAGGACGCAGCGCGAGTAGACGTCAATAAGGACGGTCAGGTAGGGGCGCCCCGCCACGAAGCCGCGATCCATGTCCAAGACGGTTACGAGATCGACGACCGTGTCGTCCATCAGGCCGATCTGGAGAATGCGATATGCGCTTATCCCCTTGCCGGATCCGTCGAACTTTCTGCGTGCTGCTGCCTCGCCGTATTTTTGGGCGTAGGTTTCCCGACAGAGAAGTTCGTTAACCCGCCGACGGATCGTCTCTTTGCCAGGCACATTGAGCGTCGGCTCGCCTGCAGCGATGCGCCGCAAGTTCTCGTCGCCGATCTCCGTGCTCACCTCGGCGTGGACGTCGACGATCTTCCAGCCTCTGTTGCGCCAGAACCGGTTGCGGGCGACATCGATGATCTCCTCGACCGCCGGGTCAAGCCGGTTAACCCGGGGGACGCGGCCACTCATGCTCATCATGTCTGCAAGAGTAACGGTCGCGCTATGGCAGCGTCCGAACCAGCCTCTTACCGTGGCGATCTGAGGCGGGTTGCCGAACTTGGCTCGCAAGTCCTCGGTCCAGATTTTCCTGATTTCGGCCCCGAGTTTCGGATCATTCCCCTCGATACACTTCTCGATAAGGGGCAGCATGACGGCGAGTCTCGCCTCCGCGTAAGGGTCGCGCTGCAGGATTTCTTCGCGGTCATGCACTCGCGCCAGAATACGCTCGTGGGGGATCACGCCTCTATCGTCGGCGTGGAGCCGCAGGCTGCTGTCTGCAAGGCCGCTCTCGAGCCAGCGGGTATCAGGGAGCCGCAGCTCACCGGTGTCGGGATCCTCGTAGCGGTGGACCCTGCCGCTCGGCAGTTCGAGGACGTTCAGGAGCCCATCACCGAGTTCGCGTTCGAGGTGGAGTTTCAGCCCTTCGTGATTAATGAAGGTCGAACCGATGGCTCCGTTGATCGTGTTTTTATTCATGATGTTCTCCGTCGTTCCACGCGGGATTGTGCCGCGTCTTTATCGGGGGTTGGGCACGCGCGGACGACGATAGGTCGGCCGCGCTATGGTGGGTCGCGGCAACGCAAGACCGCCTTGAAGCGGTGCTGCATCTCGAGTTCCTTCGTTTGAACCGGCATGATTTTCGCCTTGCTGTGGGGTGATGGGTGTCGAGTTTGCTCGGGTTGGTGGGGCACGAGCGGTAGGCAGCGATCTACCGGTCATCGGCGGATGCTCGGCATTGCGAGGGGAAGGGGCGGGACGGACCGGCATTCGCTGCGCGGCCCGAGCGGACTCTCGAGGTCGATTTCCACGACGCGTCGCACCATCAATGCGTAGGCCATCGACCTACCGTTCACCGGGTGCAGGAGCTCGGAGAGATTCGCGAGAGAGATGGGGCCCCTCCCGACTGCCGAGGTCGCTCTCACCACAAGATGGCCGGGGACGTGGACGAAACGGTAGGCTTGGATCTCGTTGATATTACGCCTGCGGATCTCGTTCCCGGCGCTGCCGAGGACGATCTGCTCATAACGATAGCCGAGTGCATCGGCGGCGAGCTGTCCAAGGAGCGTCTGTCTCCTGCCGACGTCCTTGCGGAAGTCACTCCAATTCCTTTTCGCGTCCAGGAGCACGCGATCGCCATTGGAAAGGAGGGTAGCGAAGTCGGGAATGTGGACGAACCATCTCATGCCCGTCGGCGTTTCAAGAAGAGCTTCGACCCGCAGGGGTTGGGCGACGCCATCGACCACCGTGGTCCTGACTTCCTCATCTTCGATCCGTTCGATCTCGGCGGCGGCTTCCCCGAAACGGGCACGGCGCATCTTTTTGGACGGGTAGCAGATGGTGCGCACCGACTTCTTGCCGGTAATCTGTCCGCGTAGTTGATCGCGATCGGGCGCTCTTACGATCACGACCTTGTGCACGACGGTTCCGCCCAGGGTTTCTCCGTCACGCATTACATTGTTCAGCACACGCACGATAATCTCCAAACAACTTTCGATATGCGTCAATTGCTATTCCGCACAGGATTTGTCAATCGAAAGTTGTTTGGATATCGAAAATAGTTTGGATATCCCCGCCGAGTGCGATAGGGTCGGCTCATGAATCAAGCCTCCGGCTCGACGTCGGCCGACAGTCTGTCCCGAATTCCGGCGCTCGAGAAATTCTTCGGAAATCCGATACCGGATCGTGAGCGCGCCATGTGGGTGTCGTTGTCTACTGCTCATCGTTCCAAGGCGATCCAGCGCATGACGGCACTCGATCGCTGGTCTGATGGGAATGGATCGGTGGATGCGGCGCGGGCGGCCGCTGATGCGGGGGTGGGGCTCACTCGCTTTTATGAGATGGCAAAAGCCTGGCGAAATGACCGTTCATTAGCGGCCCTAGGAACCTTTGCCGCTGCTCCGAAGTCCCGTGTCGGGAAATACGACGCGACGATACGCAAGCTTGTTGCCGAGGTGGTCGCTGCTGACGCCAACGCAAGCGTGCGAAAATTGGCAATTGACCTCGCCAGCAGGCTCGGAACATTCGTCGACGGGGCGGGGCCTAGCCACAATACGCTCAGGCGCTACGTCGAAGAGGAACTTCGCCGCCGAGAGCGTGAGTCTTCTGCAGGCGTTGATCTGCAATTGGACTGCAGCGCCTGTAAGCTGACTCCGAGCGACGAAAGGCTATTCACCGCCTTCGTGATACTGGACCGTTCTACGCAGGTCGTCCTGGGGGCGGAGCTTGGCGCTCTTGCCGACAGCCGAGCAGGATATCGCGGAGCAGCAATGGATGCCTTGAGGAGACTGGATGAAAGCCAATTCGTGCGGTTACCGTGGGTCGATAGCTCGGCTCGTGCAGAGATCGTCGTTGGTGAGGACGAAGACGCATGGACGGACATGAAGAAGCGGCTGGTCGATGCCGATCTGCACGCAGGTATTGAGCTGTCGACGAAAACCAATCGGTTCGGTCGCTATCTCCGGCCTGCAACTGGCCTTCGTATCGGAACCGTCGTCTTCTTCCCTATACGCACTGGGGAAGACGGAAGCACAGGCGTCAGAGCGAGATCTTCGTTGATGGAGTTCCAGGCGCGGCTCAGGGTGGAGGTCGATGAATATAACGCAGAGGTAACGTCGCAGATCCAGTCGCCGAATGACGCGTCCCCTCCGGCAAACTTAAGGCGTTTTCTAGAAATGATCGCGGAAGGCTAATCACGTCCAGGAATTATCGCCTTCTTCATGTTTCGTGCGGCGTTATGTGCATCGATCTGCTCAACGATGATATGAAAGGCATCTTCGCTCGAAAGTGGGGCGTCTTTCTTCGATCGCAGTAATTCGTGAGGCTCTCGCGATCGGCTCCGATGATAAATCAGATCGAGCGAGCCTATTCCCCTGCCGAGTATGCGAGCTGTTGCGGTTCTCGCCGCCGTCGCTTTCATGGCTTGGAAGTCAACCATCTCAGGCAATTGCAAAGACGCGGCTATCTCAGAGTCGATCTTGAACGGTCCGGTCAGGAGCCCGTCTTTGAGCGCTTCCGTTAGCTTGTCGGCATCAAGGTCATGATCACCGAGAGACGCGAAGATTATTTCGCCATTCGCCTCGCTCACCGCGAGTGTGAGGTCCGGATATACCAAGTGTCGGGCCTTCTGGACTGGCAATTTGACGTGGCATCGCGATATCACTGTCGCGTGATTATCAGTCCCCGGAGAAGCGCGTCGCGCCTCCATCAGCATGTTCCATATCGTGCTTCGCGACGGTGTCGCCACTCCGAGCTTGCCACACCGCTCCGCGACGCGATCGACGATCTCGATAAGCGAAGCGTTCGCGTCAGCTGCGGCTATCACTTCTTGTGCAGCGGTCTTACTGGCGACGGGCAGGTTGCGCCTACCTTTCGGGCGGGGCGCACCCTTTGAAGCGCCTGAACCCGAAAGTGCCGATGCCTTCTCTTGCAGCGACCATGCTCTGACCAACGCAAGAAACTGATTGATGCTGAGGTCGAGTTTCGAAGCGTGCTCCGCTCGGTCGCCTTCATCTGGTTCGGCGATCCGCAGATAGGACCTTACGACAGCGACCCGCCGTCGGATCTCGGTTAATTTCAGCGGATCAACGCCGGACAGATCAGGGTCGCACGCACTGGGCACGTGCGACTGCGCACCCCGCGACGGGGTGGTGAAATTATTCATAATGGTCTCCTTGAAGTCGAATATTTGAAGACAGCCGCAATCCGTGCCTTCAGCTATTCAGTCGATTGACAATCCTGAGCCTTACGAAGTGTGCGGCGCTCCAAGATCGAAAATTGGGTTCTGTGCAGCCGCTTCGGGATCAATGTTGATCGAACCGAAAGACCCAGTAAGAAGTTCGAATGTCAGCGCTTCTTCTTCTCGCGGTCGTGATTGTGCCTAATGGTGAGACCTTCACTTGCACCCCTGAAGCAGTATGGGACGGAGATGGGCCGGTATGGTGCGAGGAAGGTCCGCGCATTCGTATTGCAGGCATTGCCGCCCGTGAGCTCGATGGTTCCTGTTCCGACGGGCACCTCTGTCCCGCCGCTGACGCCATGGTGGCGAGAGACGCATTGGTCGACTTGATCGGCCGACCTGTCGGCACCGGGCGCCATGGTCATGTGCTGGTGGCGGGTCCTGCGATGCGATGTGTTTCGACCGGTTCTGCAGGAGGAGACCGGACGGGCGCATGGTGCATCTCGCCGAGGTCCGGTGACCTATCTTGTGCTATGGTCCGTGGAGGTTGGGCAGCTCGGTGGGACCGTTATTGGGGGAAGCACGAATGTCGCTGAGGGAATGGGGTGATCGGCAACGCGAAGGTCGCGGCTGGTTGATCAGGCTTGAGTTCGGACTGGTCGCGACGCTTGTGTTCGGATCATTGGCGCTTGCGGTTGCCTCCTTCGTCTGGGCGGTTGCTGCTTCGGCCCATCCTGGCGGTCTCGCGGCTGATGGTTGCCATAACGATCGCAAGAACGGAGGACGGCATTGCCACCGCGCCCCAGCCCCGCAAAGTGAACCGCGTCAGGCGTCGAGGGCTGACGTCTACTACGCCAATTGCACCGCTGCGCGCGCTGCGGGAGCCGCGCCTATTCGACGGGGCGATCCAGGCTACGCCCGCCATCTCGATCGAGACGGCGACGGCGTCGGTTGCGAGTAGGCCATGCCGTTCTACGTCCGCAAGTCGGTGAGCGCTGGCCCATTTCGCTTCAATTTCTCTAAGGGAGGCGTCGGCCTGTCCGTTGGGGTGCGTGGCTTGCGTCTCGGAACGGGTCCCCGCGGCCATTACGTTCACGCGGGTCGTGGCGGTCTCTATTACCGTAAGACTCTCAAGGCATCGCGATCGGCACGAAATGGCGAAGGGCGTGCATCCAGCGAACCCCCAGCACAGCAGCACAGCCATCCCGAGTCCGTGTCCGGAATCGACATGGTTGCCGTATCCTCCGGCGCTGTCGCCGACATGGAGGACGCGCGGTTCGCCGATGTGCTTGCCGAAATGATCGAGAAGCAGCAGTCGGCGCGATTGGCGACCGTGTTGATGTGGTGCGGCATCGCCTTTGCAGCGCTGACCACGATCGGTGGAGGGGTGATCGGCTTCCTCGTCGGTGCCGCCGTCGCATTCGGAGGCCGGGTCCTGGGGTCATGGCTGGACGAAAGTCGGCGTTCGGTCGTGCTGATGTATGATCTCGAGGACGACGCCGCCAAGGCGTATGAAGCCATGACGAACGCCTTCGACAGGGTTGCCGCCTGTCATGGCAAATGGCATGTTGACGCGGGTGGTGCCGTCAACGATCTCGTGACGTGGAAGCGCAATGCCGGCGCGAGCCACGTTCTGGACAAGCGTTCCACCGTTCTGGGTTACGATCTGCCGACCATCCTGAAGAGCAATGTCACGCCGCCTTTCATCGCGGTCGGGAAGGAGACCCTGTTTTTCCTTCCGGACTTCCTACTCGTCGTCCACGACGACAATGTCGGAGCAGTCGCCTACGACCAGCTTTCGATCGTCTGGCAGGACTCCAATTTCATCGAGGAAGGGACGGTCCCTGGCGATACGACCGTTCTCTTCCACACGTGGAAACATCCGAACAAGAGCGGTGGCCCTGACCGACGGTTCGCGAACAACTACCAGATCCCCGTGTGCCTCTACGAGAGCATCCACCTCACCAGCACCAACGGGCTCAATGAGCTCCTTCAGGTCTCGTGCAATGGCGTCGCGGCCCCTCTCGCGATGGCCGTGACGGAATTGTCGAGGTGTAACGGTGCCTCCGCGATCGACCGTTCTCTGCCGAGGCTGACGAGCGGCTGATATCGCCGCCCAGGTGGCAAGGTCTGGTCGGACACTGGACGCGGCCACTGCCAGGCGTGCAGTGCGGGACTAAAGAACGTGCCGCCGTCTCGCCGGGTTTCGCGGTGGCACGGCCATGCCTCTCACCTTGATCCAGACCCGGCGGCGCCCGATCACTTGATTGCCCAGCAGGACGGTGAGGTCCATCGCATGATCGCCATTGTATGCGGAATGCTCCGTGATGGTGGCCTCGTCCCCCGCGTGGTGACCCAGATCGTTCTCGCCCGCCGCCTCGTCGCCGCGGTTGCGGACTGTCCATCGCAGTCTCGAACCTGGGGGTGGCGCATTTTGCAAGCTGAATGCGATGTCGCAGTCTTTGGGAATGGGCTGCAACTCGTTCAGGCCTTTCCAGGACACATGCGAATTCTTCTTGGGCGTGGCCACTATGGCAATCTGGGGGTCGAACTGGAACGGGACGAGCGCATTCGTTGTCTCCGCTTTCTCGGCCACCATCTCCTCGTTGTCTTCGGGCATCGGGAAGAAATGGCCGAACGCCTCGGTCCATGTCTCTGCTGCCGTGAACTTGTCCTGCGCGCCATTGGCCCTCGCGGCGACGTCGACGAGGGTTTCCAACTGAGCGACGAACTCTGCATGTTCCGCATCCGACAGGCGATTGAGGTCTTCGCCTATGTCCACGGGATTGGGCACCTTCGCACCATCAGCGAGGCGTGCATGAACCACCGCAGCGATGCTTTCGAAAAGATCGGCATCATCGGTCGAAGTCAGATCCATTTCGCGAACTGCGTCTGCCACGAGCACCGTCAGCAGAATGGAGGACGGTCTGGAGCCCTCGGCGAAGGTCAATGCCGCCCACATCTTCAAGTAGCGCACCTGACGCCGGACCTTCGTCCGCAGTGCCTGGTCCTTCTGCTCGTCCTTGAACCAGACGTAGATGGCCTTGGGATCGCTTCCTTCCCAACCCAGCGTCTCGGTCGCCAGCGCACGTGCATCGCGTTCCGCATCCAGATGGTAGCATGGCACATCGATATGGAAATCGGGCGCGAACGTGATGCGGTTGCAGCGCTCCTTCGGATCTTCGACACCCGTGGCGTCGTTCTCCGCATTGCTATGGTAATCCAGAAGCGCGTCCTGAACCAGCGCTTTGAGTTCCTCGGGCTCGTGGTCACCGTCCTCGGGCTCTCCCTCCCACTCGAAATACAGGCCGAGATCGATATCGAATTGGGCATGGGCGTTGTGAGGCCGGATCTGAGTGCCGAATTTGTATGACCCTTGTAGCCATGTCCTCATGGAGCATCCCGTCTCGTCCTTGATCCGCGCCTTCAGGAAATCCGCCAAGTCGTTCCAGCGCTCCTGTTGCGCCGCCTGCTGATCGTCCGTCGGAGTAATGCGGCGATGCAGTGTCTCCCTATCGGGATTGGAGGAGTGAAACAGGTCAGCGGCGATACCCATGGCTACCTACATGCTGGCGTTGATGAAGGGACGATCCGCAGCCTCGTGCTGCAGCATCGATTGAAGGAGCGGATCCGGCGAACATTCGGCGAAGGAGTTCGCCGCCATCGCGAGCAGGGTGGCCCGTGCCTGCGGGCTCGCGCAATCGAGCGCCAAGTCAGTGCGCTGGCTGTCGGCCTGGTTCCGATCGATCCGGAGATATCTATCGCCCAGGCGATGCTTCATCATGTCGTCGGTCAGCGCCTGCTGTGAGCCGATGATCGCGTTGCTGAGCCTGTCACCCTTCACCCAATCCCATATGCCCATTGACGTCGAAGTGCCTGCCGAGAAAGCGAACGATTGCGACGTCGTGCCGACGCTGAGCATCCGAATTTCGTGTGGATCGATACCTAGGAAATTTTCCGCTTCGTGAACCGCTATCGCATCGGGCGAGTTCGCGAAAAGGCCGCCGTCGGCGAAGAGTTCATGCTGGATCCGGTGCGTCGGGAAATAGGTTGGCGCGGCCGAGGTAGCGAGAGCAACCTCGACGACGGGGAGGCGCCAATCGATCTTGAAATTGGCATGGTGGCCGGTCTTGAAGACCTTCGGTCCACCCTTGGTGAGGTTCACCGCAGCGACGACCGTTGGGCGACGCAGGTCCTTGACCAGGGTCTGTTGGCCTACAATGTCTTCGATGGTCTTGCGTAGAGCTGTTGCGGAATGCTTCGGTCGTGAGACGTTGCCGAGGAATTCGGCCCACTTTCGAGGTCCACGAGCCGGTGACTTACGACCGAATATCTTTTCGCCGTTCTCGACGAACGCGTCGCGAATATGCGCGGCGGGGACCCCGGATGCCAGTCCCAGGGCGACGATGCCGCCGATCGAGGTGCCAGCGAATAGATCTATGAAATCGGCCGTCCTGCGACCGCTCTGCTCCTCGATCTCTGCAAGGACAGCGATCGAATACAGGCCGAGATAACCACCACCGGAAAGAGATAGGATCTGGAACGTCACGAGGCCCCCTTTACCCCGAACATAGTGAGAACAGGGGGCGGTTCAAGGCGGCTGGTCGGCTTAGCCACACCTCGCGTGCGCTGCGAATTGCAAGCGGCCCGTCATTAGGATCTCGTTTCTCGCGCGGTTGACCCCGACTTATGGTCCGAGCTGACCAACAAACTGCGGGCTCTTCTTTTCCATCTAAACAACCCTTCGATCACACCTCCTCCTACGGATGAAAGGCAGCGGGCGACGAGCGAAGAAGGTTTTACCATGGGCGATTGTGGATCGACGCCTGAGCGCCGCCTCAACTTAAAGCTGCGCGCATGGAACTCGCCTGAGTATTTGGGCTGGCCAAGCGAACTAGAAATCCTCTTCAGTTCCCCTTCTTCTCGAGAGCCCGCGCCGTGAGGGCACCCGTCCCTCAGCGACTAATAAGCGATTTGCCGATCACCTGACCCGACTATACCGCTTGTCACCCCGGCATTCAGCTTCTGTATTTCCGCCGAAGTAGGGCGAGCAGATCCTCGCGGATCCGAGCGCGTTCGGCGCGCAACGCCATGCGTGTTCGGTCGGGCGGATTGAGCAACACCGAGCCGGAAGCCGATCGGTCCATTGCGATCTGCATCGAGTCAGGACTGGCAGCTTGCTGGTTTGCAGTGCGCCATCCGAATACGCCGCTGGTGCCGATATCGACAGCAATGACGATGCGTGTCAGTCGTTGGGTGCGGTCGAACTTCTCCAGCAACCTGTCCGCGAAGGTGAGCCCTCTTTCGATCGCCTGACCGACGTGTTCTTCGATCAGGGGCTTGAGATGCCCGGTCGCTTCCTCGATAGGAACGGATAAGAGCATTGCGCCAGCCTCGTCCATGCGTAGTGCCGCTCCGTTTTCCTGTTCGATGACGAGCGCGCCCTGATCGAGCCGAGGTGCGGTCCGAAGCCGATAGGAGAAATAGCCGTGTGCGGAGGACAGGTCCGCGACGATGCTGTCGACCAGCGATTGGTTTTCGATCTCGCTCGGCCGCAGGATGGTCTGCACAGGCCCACCGACGACTGCGAGATGCAGCAGTGGCCCGGTCATCCGCACCATGCCGCACTCCTCGACTGGAATCACGTCGCGTGCCTTTTCGACCAGTGCACCGACGTCGACTGGCGTGGTGGCAGCCGACAACTGATGCCTGGCAATGGCGCGGGTTACTTCGGTGCGCAGTTCCTCCGATGAACGGAAGGTCTGCCCGCGGTGCATCCCGGTATCGTAGTCCTCGACCTCGTCCACGAAGCGTTGCTGAGCCTCTTCGCGAGTCACCCCGGCCTGCACGAACGGAATGACTTTTCCCTCTCCTGCTGCTTCCCGAAACTCCTCATGCGTCGGGGAGATGCCCGATTGGGTTTCGGACCAGCCGTAGCGTTCGCCGAGTATCAGGACGACGAGGTCCGCCTCCCGCACGCCTTGCAGGCATGCCACCCGCGAAGGGATGTTGGATGCCGGGAAATCCTCGGCACGGATTATCTCGTGATCGAGGCTGCGGATCGCGGCGAACGCCGCTTCGCGGTATTCCTCGAAACCGTTCATGACACTGCTGACGAAGATCTTCATTGTCTTCCCTAGCCGTCTTTCTCGATAAGACGCTTAAGCCGAGCCTTATCCAGGTCGATCTCGAGCGGTTTCAGCATATCGTCTGCTGCGTCCAGCAGCGCTAACTTGTCCTCTTTCTTCCCGTGCGCCCAATACATTCTCGTCATGTAATGACTCACCATGGTCATACGCAGGAATGTGGCGCGCGGGATGGTTTTGATTGCTTCCCGAAGAGGTTTGCGCCCCTTTGCCGGATCAATGTCTATCAACCAGCTCCCCTTGATCAGATCCTCCATCGGACCTTCGACGACCGACGCCTCGACGCTAGTGGAAAGCACCCTGTGCCTGGCCTGTTCGCAAAGGAAGGTCATCGTGCGCCGTATGGGGTCCGCCATTGCCGAGTATTCGAAGAGGTCGATCAGGCCCGCTACGAACTTGCGCTTCTCTTCGATATCCTCGGGCCCCGGCATATCGGCTAGCGCCTCGTCGGTCGTGATCGCCTCCTTCAGGCCCTTGAAGTCGATTTCCGACTGAACCCGGTTCCATTCGTCCGTGAATGCCGCACTTCCTTTGATGAGCAGGGAGCTGAGGCGACGTTTCTCGTTCGCTTCCAGATGCTCGGCACCGGCACCGAGCAGCACCGTTGCGATGGTCCATGCCATTCCCATTCGATCGAGTGGAGCAATGCGCTCTGCCCAGGCTTCGTCTGCGCCTTCGTCCCTGTTTTCACGCTGTCGCCCGGCTTCCTCACGGACGCGATCTTGAAGGTCGAGCAGGGTCTGCTTTTCCTCAAGGTTGCTCGCGCCCTTCTTGACTGCATCGACTGCGTTCTGGAGCCGTCTTTTCAACCGGTTGGTCGCACCTCGATCACGAACTTGCACAGGTGAAATTTCCTCACCGAATAGGATATGGTCCTTCCCGTTCTTTTCCCTGAGTTCCTCGATTGAAGCTTCGAGCGCGTTGCAGACTCGCGTGAAAATCGAAGGAGCTGCTCCGATTTCGGCATAGAGATCGAAAGTGACGAAGTCGAAGTCTTCGCCGATCGCGAAGTAGCGCTCAGCGTCGTCCGGCCGGGCCGCCAGTTCTACGGCCAAGAGGTATGCTTCGATGAAGGGTAGCGAGATATGCACCTTACCGGACTCGAAGTGTAGGATGCCTTGATCTTCGAACCCGCGGATGAAGGACAACGGATTGATGTCGAAGTCGTGACGATCGGCGAATTCTTGAGTGAAAGCGATGAGCGCCGCCTGGTCGAAGTTCCGCTTCTCAAGGCGCATTTCGTAGGCAAGGCTTCTGAGGAAGCGAGCCCGTGTCGTCCGGCCGAGGTTAACGTCTGACCTGTCGCCTGCGACAATGAAGGTGAGGAATCCATCAACCGCGAGCTGTATCAGTTCAGCTCGCCGATTAGCTTGCAGAAGTGCGGACAGAGTCTCACGCGGGATCCCAGCGAAGTAGGTCGGGTGCGCATCAAGCCTGAACTGATTGAATGTGTCCCTCAGTCGCTTTGCTATGACCTCGGAATCTCCGCCGCTCATACCGAAGTTCTTCTGGATGAAGTTCGCGATCTCGAGGAAGGATATGCTGCAGCTGTCGTAGTGGACTGCGGCAGATCTCGACGCGAAAGTGGACTCACCGACAAGTGCGTCGTCTCCCCGAGTGATGAACACGCATTTTGCATCGGGATACTTATCGATTTCGTCGAGTATCGCCTCGACGCGATGTTTATAGGCAAAGGGCATGTTCTCGACGATGAAAACGATGCGAGCGCCGTCGTGTTCGCGAAGTTTCTCTAAGTCGTGCTCAACGATGCTCGTGAACACGCTCTGCTTCCCCCTGATGGCCTCGCCGTCGATAATGATCGGCACTGCCTGGCGGTCGTCGAACACGGCAGTCAGCAGATCGCTGGCCACTACCCATGGAAGACTCTGATCGGGGTAGGTCCTGGGAAGGCTGAGGACGATCCGATCCTTACGCTTTAGCGCCAACCGGACATCAACCGGGTCGTCTTGAACATCTGTGCCGTCACCCTCAGGTGTTCGACGCACTCTGGGCAATGGAAGTCGGTAACCCTTTTCCTGGAGTTTGTATTCGGGGGAGAGCTTCCGCAGAGCCTCGTCGATCTCTTGCCTGATTTCGCCTAGCGTCGTGACGAGTAAACCGGGATCGGCGGCTTCAGGCTCAAGCGGTAAGGTCGTCTGTCCGTTGTTCCGTCTGCCAAGCACAGCGTTCCGGAAGTAGTGGTTTTCGGCGATGTGGAAGTGCAGAAGGCCTGCGGCATTCGCTGCTGCCAGCGCTCGGACTGCGCCCTTGCTGGCCTGCTCCAGCTTCTTCTTGTCTTTATCGGCGTAGTCGGAAATACCCCTGATGCTCATAGCTGGGGTATTTCCGTGGTATTTGGCCTGCGCGAAAACCCCACCGGATTCCGTTTCGACAGCCAGGACTGCCCGGTCTACCTTCCTCAGCTTCTCGTTGTAGACCTTGCTTTTGCTAACCATGCCACAGACGATGACGCCCGATAACGTGATTGGCGCGCCGATCCTTTCGTTCTGCCCACCGGGGGCCGGCACTTCGCCTGGGACCAAATTTTCCGCGGCCACTTTTCGTTCTTCCAGCCAAGTCAGGTAGGCTGGCCGAACGTCGGACTGAGTGCGGGCGAAATTGAAGGCCTGAGTGAACTTGTCGGGTGTCTCGTAATGGTATGGAGAGAATTCCGTATCCGCATCATCGGCGTCGTTCTCTTCCGAACCGGATCCGAGGTCGCTGATCTTGTTATTGTCGAGAACGTCCGCGACCCTTCCACTGTAGCAGACCGAAGCAAGGTGCATATCGTCGCTTAGGCTGCCCGCGATACCGAGACAGATCATCAGGCCGACATCGTATTGAGTGAGCAGGAAATTCGTTGCGTTCGTGGCGTGGGTTTTTCCCATTCCCTGCTGCTGCACCACCACCATCGATATATCGGGACTGCCGCTGTTTACGACATGGCATAGGACCGTGTCCGTGCTGCGATTCTCTACACTTGGGAAGCGCTGCATCACTTGGATGAGCTCTTCCTCAAGTGGGACCACCAACGCGATATCGAAATACTGCTTCTTGTTCTCTTCGGTCATTACCATCGGTTAGCCGGTCCTGGATTATCGAGCAATTGTTCTCTTTACGTTCTTTGATACAGCATCGTCGGGCGGTGCTTCACGAGGCGCCGTATTCGTCCGCCTGTCTCAGCCCCATTTATACGAGCCCCTGATAGCGATCGAAGAATGCTGTCAGCTTTTCGATCACGCCCTGCTTTCGGATTGAATGCCCACCCCCTTTCACGAAACGCGATACCGGCGGCATGATCTTCGTGACTCCGATTCCGGTGACGGGCAGCACGCCGTCGCGGAAGGCATTCTCGACGAATTCCCTGGTCTCGTCGCCTTTCAGGCCTTCTTCGGTGATCAGCTGGGCGAGTTCTTCGTCCTTCCGGGCAGCCAAGAAGGCCCGCCATTGAACATCGACATCCGAACCGGCGGACACCGAGTCCACGAACCGTTCGATTAGGTCCTTCTTGTTGCGCAAGGAGGGGCTGGAATCGATGGCCCGGTCGATCGTGGCGAGGATTTCCTTGTCCTCGGTTCCACCCCTCGCATTGATATATTTTTCGACCAGCATCAGGATGTAGTCGACGTTGATCTCGACCTGCTTGACCAGTTCGATCTCGAATACGACATCGTCGTTGATCGCTTCCTTGTCGGCTTCGGAGGCGCTGCGGAATTCCGCATAGAGGTCGAGGTAGATGCTGAGATAGTCCTGATATTCGCGAGGGGTCAGGATTTCCTTGCCGGCGAAATCATCGAACGCCACGAGGATGTTCCGTAGCCGCAGGATTGACCCAAACAACCTGATGAAGGCCTTCTGTGCTTTCTCTCCGATGATCCGATGGCCGATCGGGAATTCGTCCTGCAGCCTCGCCACCGCAGCCTCGTATTCTGCGTAGTATTCGGCGAACGGCCTGAGCAGGACGATGCCCTTGGCGTCCTTGTTGCCGAATAGGGCGAGCGCATCATTGGTTTCCTGCTCCAGATCGCGGAAGGAGACGATGTTGCCGTATGTCTTGACCGAGTTGAGGATACGGTTGGTGCGCGAATAGGCCTGAATCAGTCCGTGAGCGCGCAGGCTCTTGTCGACCCAGAGCGTGTTCAAGGTGGTCGCGTCGAAGCCCGTGAGGAACATGTTGACCACGATGGCGATGTCGACCTGGCGGCTCTTCAGGCGCAGCGACAGGTCCTTGTAGTAGTTTTGGAACTTGTCGGCGGACGTGTCGAAGCTGGTGTTGAACAAGGCGTTGTAGTCCTTGATCGCATCCTCGAGAAAATCGCGAGAACTCTTGTCGAGGTCGCTGGTCTCGAATTCCTCTTCGCCGAGCAGGCCGTCCTCGTCGTCCTCGTTGGCAGCGTAGCTGTAGATCAGGCCGATCTTTAGACGCTGCGCGGAAGGCAAGGATGATTGCTGTCGCTTGAACTCTGCATAATAGCGCTTGGCGGCATCGATGGACGCCGTAGCGAGAATGGAATTGAAGCCCGCCATGCGCTTGCCATCGTGGCGGTAGGAGACGCTGCGCCTGGTCTTCTGGTCGAAGTGTTCGCGGATGTATTCCACCACGCCGGCGATCCGCTCCGGCGCCAGCAGAGCCCTCTCGGTGTCGATCGCGGACACCTTCTTGTCCTTGATCGCGCTGCTGGTCTTGATGGTGTTGATATAGTCGATCCTGAACGGCAGCACGTTCTTGTCGTTGATGGCATCGACGATCGTATAGGTGTGCAGCTGATCTCCGAAGGCCTGCGCGGTGGTGCGCCTAAGGGGATTTCCGCCGCTGCCCGAGTTATCCGCGAAGATCGGCGTGCCGGTGAAGCCGAACAGGTGATAATGCTTGAAGGTCTTCGTGATCTCGGCGTGCATATCGCCGAACTGGCTACGGTGGCATTCGTCGAAGATGACGACGACGTGGGCATCGTAGATGGGGTGCTTGCGGTTGGTCGCGACAAAGCGGGAAAGCTTCTGGATGGTCGTGACGATGATCTTCGCGTCCGGATCGGCCAACTGCTTCTGGAGCACCGATGTCGACGTGTTCGAATTGGCTGCCCCCTTCTCGAACCGCTCGTATTCGCGCATCGTCTGGTAATCGAGGTCCTTGCGGTCGACGACGAACAGCACCTTGTCGATTCCGGGTAGATCGCGTGCAAGCTGAGCGGTCTTGAAGCTGGTGAGCGTTTTCCCGCTGCCTGTGGTGTGCCAGACGTAGCCGCCGGCTGAGATGGTCCCGAGCTGATCGTAGTTGGTGGAGGTCTCGATCCGAAGCAGGATCTGCTCGGCCGCCACGATCTGGTAGGGCCGCATGACCAGCAGTTTCCGGTCGACGTCGAACACGCAGTAGCGCGTGAGGATGTTGAGCAGCGTGTGCTTGGCGAAGAAGGTCTTGGTGAAGCCTGCGAGGCTGGTGATCGGCCGGTTCTTCGCGTCGGCCCACCAGCTGGTGAAGGCGTAGCTGTTCGACGTCTTCTGGCGCGAACGCTTGGCACGTTGTTCGGCGAGGTGCCCTTCGCGAACGGTGTTGCTGTAGTATTTTGTCAGCGTTCCGTTGCTGATGACGAACAGCTGAACATACTGGAAAAGACCGGATCCCGCCCAGAAGCTGTCCCGCTGATAGCGATTGATCTGGTTGAAGGCCTCGCGAAGGTCCACACCGCGGCGCTTGAGCTCGATATGCACCATCGGCAGACCGTTGACGAGGATCGTGACATCGTATCGATTGCTTCGAGGCCTGGCGGCGTCGGCGTTGGCGATCTCGTATTGGTTGATCACCTGCAGGCTGTTGTTGTGGATGTTGGTCTTGTCGAGCAGGTAGACGTTCTTGCTCGTCCCATCGTCCCGCTTGAGGACCTGGACGTGGTCTTCTTGGATCCGCGCGGTCTTTTCGATGATCCCGTCGTTGGCGCTGGAAATGCAGGTCTCGAAGAAGCGCTTCCACTCAGCGTCCGAGAACTTGATCTTGTTCAGCTTCTCCAGCTGGGCCCGAAGGTTGGCTACAAGCGCCTCTTCCGACGTCAGCGGGAGATACTCGTAGGCTTGCGCCTGAAGCTGCTCGATCAACGTCTTCTCGAGCGCATCTTCCGACTGATAGGCGGTATCGCGCACCCCGCTCTTCTCGGGGACGAATTCAGCCACCACCGTGCTCTCGGCGGATTGCGCAATGGGCCGAAATTGAACGGGATGCTGCTCTTCGGTCATGCCACCTCGAATGCCAGCAAGCGCTCGCGATAGAAACGATATTGCTGGCGACGTGCATCAAGCTCTGCCTGGAGTTCGATTTCCAGTTCTGCCTCCAGCCTGGCAAAGCGGTCTAGCACAGCGACGATCTCCACCTGAACCTCGCGCGGAGGCACTGGGATGCTTATCTTCGCCAAGGAGTCACCTGAAATACGCCGAACCTTTGCTCCCGTGACGTGCACCATCTTCTGATCGTGAAACTGCTCGGTCTGGAAGAAATAGGACACGTATTTCGGGTCGAGCGTGTGCCGGTAGATGTGCGCATCACCGCTCACGGCAACGTCTGTCTCGCCGATCCAGGCGACGGCTTTCGCTACAGCTTTGTCATCCTCGCTGGTAGTCGCAATGACGAGGTCGCCGGGCTTCGCCTTCCGGAGCTTACCTGCCAGAGCATCGCTGACGAACGACTTCGTCTCCGACGCCCAGGTTCCATAATGAGTATGGACCTGTCCGTAATGGATCGCAGGAGCGCCTTCCTCCACGAGATCGCTCTTCAGGAGACCGTTGCCGCGAATGAACTCGCCAACCTCTCCCATCGGCTTGAGATCGACTCCCTTCGGGCAATGCGTCTCTATCAGTCGACCTAACTGGCTCATGCCGCGGCTCCTTCCAGATCTGCCACTATTGCATCGATCTGCGACCGCAGATCCGATTGGCGACCGACGATATTCGCGACTTCACCATTCAGCTGATCGATATCTACGACTTCGCGGGTGTCTTCCTGCTCGACCCATGCCGATACCGACATGTTGTAGCCATGGTCAGCGATGGCCGTATTCTCGACGAGTTTGGCGAAGTGGTCCTCGTCCTTACGCGCGACGAAAGCATCGTGGATCTTATCTTGGAATTCCCGCAGGAGCCGGTTCTTGTTGCCCTGCCGGGTGAATTCCGCGCTGGCGTCGATGAACAGCGTCGAGTTGTCCGTCTTGGACTTCTTCAGAACGATGATGCACGTGGTAATCGGCGTTCCGAAGAAAAGGTCCGGCGGCAACTGGATGATCGCATCGATGTAGTTGTTGTCGACGAGATACTTACGTATCTTCTTCTCGGCCCCGCCGCGATAGAGCACGCCAGGAAATTCAACGATCGCCGCCGTGCCATTCACGGCCAGCCAGTGCAGGATGTGCATGACGAATGCGAGGTCGGCCTTGCCTTTGGGAGCAAGCACGCCTGCCGGGGCGAACCGCGGGTCATTGATGAGCAGAGGATTGGCATCGCCCTCCCATTTCACCGAATAGGGCGGATTGGAGACGATCGCCTCGAATGGCTCGTCATCCCAGTGTGCGGGGTCGATCAGGGTGTCGCCCAGTGCGATGTCGAACTTCTCGTAGTTCACGTCGTGCAGGAACATGTTGATCCGGCACAGATTGAAGGTCGTCAGATTCACCTCCTGCCCGAAGAACCCCTGCCTCACCTTGTCCTGGCCCAACACCTTGTTGAAGCTGAGCAACAATGAGCCCGAACCACAGGCAGGGTCGTAGACCTTGTTGACTTCTTTCTTACCCGCCACGGCGATACGCGCGAGAAGCTCGGACACCTCTTGCGGCGTGTAGAACTCCCCGCCGGACTTGCCGGCGCCCGAGGCATACATCTGCATCAGGTATTCGTAGGCGTCGCCGAACAGATCGATGCTGTTATCGGCGAAGGCAGCGTTCGCAAGCGGGAGATCGCCGATCGCGTTCAGCAGCTTGACCAGCTTCTCGTTCCGCTTCGCGACGGTCGCACCCAGCTTGCTGCTGTTCACGTCGAGATCGTCGAACAGCCCCTTGATGTCGTTCTCGCTCTCGGCGCCGTTGGCAGAACCCTCGATGGCGGCGAATACGGACGAGAGGGTTTCGTTTAGGTTCTCGTCCTGGCGAGCGACTGCCCTGACGTTCTGGAAAAGCTGTGAGGGCAGGATGTAGAAACCCTTCTCGCGCACGGTCTCTTCTCGGCCGAATTCGGCGTCCTCGTCGCTGAGCGCGGCGTAGTCGAACTCGGGGTTGCCGGCGAGCCGCTCCTGTTCGTTGAGGTAGCGCGTCAGGTTCTCTGAGATGAACCGGTAGAAGAGCATGCCGAGGACATATGACTTGAAGTCCCACCCATCGATGCTTCCGCGCAGTTCGTTCGCGATGCGCCAGATCGTGCGGTGAAGTTCTGCGCGCTCGGCGGCTCCTGCGTTCGGCATTCGGTTTCCTTGATTATTCTCGCGTGGTGCTTGGGCCATGGTCAGGACTCCGACCCGGTGCGGCCTCGGGCCAGCTTCTGTGCGCCGCCCTTCTTGGCGGCCTCCTCGACGGCGTGCGGGATCTGCAGGATTTCGACGCCCAGGGCCTGCATGCATTGCATGAAGAAGACGGCTGTGAAGCGACCGCGGCTCACCTTGTTGCGGAGGTTGAGTTCGTTGTCCTCGATCCCGTATTCGCCGAGCCGATCGGCGAGGCCGGCATAGGATACCCCTCGGCGCATCATCTCGGCGCGCAGTATGTTCTTGACCATCTCTTCCCAGGCTTTCTCTTCGATGGGCATCGCGTCGATCCTTTCCATGCAAGCTGCCTTGTAGGATTGGATGAGCACGAATGCCAAGTGACGTCATCATTTTCCATTTTCCAGAACATCGAATCTGATGACATTTAGACTCGACAGCGGAGTGGCAACACCATATATGATGATGCGAACATCCTCATACGGTGATATTTCGCTCAACAGTTCCTCCTCTCGGCACGCTACCGCGACCTTCCGGTCAGGAAGATCGCATGCCTGAGTGACGAGGAAGCCTATGAAATCTTTCTGCAGGCCCGGTGGAAGGACGGGGTGCCCAAGTGCCCTGAATGCGATTCAGAGGCATGGACGCTAGGCGACCATTCCCGACCCGGAGACAAGCGTTGGTTCCGGTGCAAGAGCAATCCGGTCAGGAAAGAGTTCTCTGTCACGAGCAGAACCCTGTTCCCCACCCCGGAAGAAGGATTTGGTGACGATCCTGATGACCATGCTTCGTGTCAGCGAATCAATCGGATACTATCGCGTTTTTCAGACTTTCGCGTGTAGAACCGGAACAGCTTCTTAAGGTCGAATTCGCGCCCGGTGGCCTTAAAGAGGAACAGCGCGTCAGAGAGGGATTTTCGGTAACAGCACAGCGCAACATGTTTACGGCCTGTCTTTCTGAGATCGCCAAACAAGCCTGACGATCGCTTAGGCACCTTACATGTCAGAAGATGCACTCGCCATCACGGCTCTGTGACGGTCCGCGGGATACTATTTGGCGGCTTCGGACAGAAAGGTCGCTAGCCTCTGCACCGCTACTCGCTCGGCCCTGTAGGTGACTGAGCGCCCATCCTTTGTCGAAGAGACCAGCCCCGCATTCCGCAACACCGACAGGTGCACCGACGCGTTGTTGGGCATCGTGTCGGTCTGCTCGGCAACTTCGCTAGACGTAATGCCGTCCGCCGCTCGCGCTATGGCCAGGAATATCTCCAATCGGGTTGGCTGTGCCAGAGCACTGAGTTTCGCGACGGCATCCATCTTTTCCATTCTCCTGCTGATAGCGTCAGCGATCCCTACCGACAAGTTAATTCAATACTTCATTATCTATTGAAGTATCTTCTGTTCATGCTATGTGCTTTGTCATGAGGCGCTGGTAGGTCCGGCGCGGAACGTGGGGAGCGGTGCCATGAGCGATACCGCGGAATACGAATTCGACCCTTATTTTGAGCAAGCCCCGATGGACTGGGCGCTCGATCCGCTCGAGGATGACAGCGGCGGCATGATGGCGGTTCGCCGTGTCGCGCTCGTTCGGATCGCATGCGTGGCTGCGGAGACCGGCGCTCGGTTGCAGCGGGATGGCTTGGCCAAGGATCCGGTTAACTGGATGGTCACGCCGCTCGAACTCTTCGGCGGGCTTCCGCCGATCGAGGCCTGCATGGAGAAGGACGCCTGTTCGAAAGCGATCCTGTTGCACGGCCTGGGCCTCGGGTTCGATGCCGACCCGGATGCGATGGATCGATTGTTTTTTGAAGCGTCGCAGTCGCATGCCGCAGGAACCTGAAATGGAAGGACTGTCTGGCCCTGACATCCGGCAGCTGCGCCGCGTCGATCTCCATGTGGGCGAGACGGGTTTCGGAGATCCCGACGATCCACAGCGCGTAGCGGCCGTCCTCGACGTTGAGACGACCGGTCTCGATCCCGCGAACGACAAGGTCATCGAACTGGCGGTGCGACGCTTCAGGTATGATCCCGGCGGGCACATCACCGAGATTGGCCGGGCGTGGTGCTGGCGCGAGGACCCCGGCGTTCCGTTGCCCGAGGACATCACGCGGATCACGGGCATTACGGACCAGGACCTCATCGGACGGCGGATAGACGATCGGGTCGCGACCGATATCATATCGTCCGCCGATGTCGTCATCGCCCACAACGCCGCGTTCGATCGTCCCATGGTGGAAAAGCGCCTCACCGACCTGCCGACCAAGCAGTGGGCTTGCTCATGCGTGGAGATCGACTGGGTGGCGGCTGGTTTCGAAGGCAGGTCGCTCGGCTGGCTCTGTGCTCAGGCCGGGTGGTTCTACGATGCGCACCGAGCTCAGGGGGATGTCGACGCGCTCATCCAGCTCCTGCGCCATGAGCGGACCGATGGTCGCCCGCTTCTCTACGAGCTCGATGGCAGCTCTTCATGCGATAGTTTCGTTATAGAAGCGGTCGGCTCGGCCTTCTCGACCAAGGATGCTTTGCGGATGCGCGGCTACCGCTGGGATCCGAAGGCGCAGGTCTGGTGGCGTGAGGTCATGGATTTCCGCCTTCTCGAGGAACAGGCTTGGCTGGCCAGCGAGGTTTACTCGAGCGGGAAGGGCGCCCGAGCCCACGGCCCCAGGCTGACGCGGCGAGACGCATACAGCCGCTATCGTCTCGATAGTCCGGATTGATCGATGGCCAGAAAATCCAGCTCAGGAGGACCGAACATGGCAAGGAAGCCGACCCAGCGAAAGGTTGCCGGCAAGCAGGTCACGAAAGCGACGATGCCGGATGGCCTGATGAACGCAGCACCGGTTGCCTACCCGGTCGCGGACACCAGCATCACCGCACTGCAGGTGTATCACAACCCCGATCGCCGCCCCTCCGGTGACGGCCCTTGGAGCAACGAGGCCGACAAGGTGGCATGGGTAGACGAGGCGACGGGTCTTGGCTGCATCATGCTACGCCAGAAGAACGGGACGATTTCGGGATATGTGGGGGTGGGCCCGGAGCATCCGCTGTTCGGCTTCGAAGCGGACGCAGTGCCGGTCAGCGTCTCGAACACAGTCCACGGTGGCGTGACCTACTGCAAGTCCTGCGAGGTCAATCGGTTCGAACGGCGAGCCCACGGTAAGCCGCGTCAGGAACGCTACACCGTGTGCCATACGACATGGGTCAGGACGGTGCAGGATTATCGCACGGTGCAGACAACCGAGGACGAGTTTCACGAAGATCTCTGGTGGCTGGGTTTCGATACCGACCATCCGGGAGACCTCGTTCCGAACAATCGATACGGCGAAGGGCGTAAGGGTGACGTCTATCGCGATCAGTCGTTCGTCTACGCGAACTGCATCGAACTGGCGCGCAAGTTAAAATCGCTGACCGAGAAGAGTTCGAACAGGGATATCCCGACATGCGAGCCGCTAGGCCTTCCGGCCCCCACCGAACGCTCGGGTGAGTAATGGTCAGTTCGTTCTATCCATTCGGTGCCGGTAAAGAGCGCTATGGGGATGATCGGCATCCCGACCTCCCTTGGGGATATTGGATGGTCTCGAACGGGGCCGTCCCGGGAGAACCGCCTTTGATTGACGAGGATGGCCGCGAATGGGGATCGGTCCGTGAGGCTTTCTGGATCAATCGTCTTGGTCTGCCTGCCATCCATTCCCGATGGATGAACGGCATTATGGAATTTATGGCGAGCTACCTCGCTATCGCCGACGGTCGGTTCGTGGCCGCGGAGGAGCGCGTCAGAGACATCTTTCTGAGTGATGGACACCTCGACCAGTTCTTCAGAGCTTATCTGCTGGCTGCGGGTCTAGTGAACGACACGGACGGAAGGCCCACGCCCGAAGGGCGCGCCGCATTGCTGATGCTGATTGCGACGAGGACGCGTGAAGATGCGTCGGAAGACGTCGGGCTTGATTGGATCGTTGCCAATCGGACGGTTGCAGGTCATTCCGAACGGCTGGCTGCTGCCGAGCAAATCGAAAGACGGGAACGCGTAGCTGCGCGTATGGCGCATCGCTTCGTGACCGACACGATTGGCCACGAGCCGGCCGTGAAACTGATCGGATTGCGCATCACTCAGGCCATCCCTGTTCGCAGCACGCTCTGGACGATGACCTGGCCCGATAATGATCGCTTCGCGCGCGACTGTTTCTACCTTTGGTTGCTCGAGCGCATCGATCGCTGGGATGACTGGAGCGAAATGGTCACGCGATATAGCGCTCGTGCGCTTACCGAACACTTCCTTAAATTGGCCTTTTGTGATCGGTTTGGAGAACAGACGGGCTGACCACTATTTTCGAGTGAAGCGCATCTTCGCGTCCCGAAATCAGTTATCGAGCGAGGGGCGTGTATAGATGCCGATATGCAGTTAGCCATCAGCCCGAAGCAATCGAAAATCAGGCGATCTTTTGCTTTCGGGCCTGCCAATCAGGGAACCGTTTTTGGACGGTGCGGTGTCCAAGATAGCTTGAGAAGCGCCGGTAGTCCTTGTTTTCCATGCGCCACCGACCCGCGATGATGGCGGGGTCACGCTTGGCGTCAGCAGCAAGGCGCTCCAAGTCCTTCTTGCTGAAGAACTCTCCGGTATCTTGGCGTCGCCATAGCGAGTCCGGGATCAGCGTATTCTGGGCGATCCGGTCGGCTTCTCTTTCGATAGCGTTTGATGAACTCAGTTCCAGGTCGTCCACGATCGCTGTCTGCCCTTGACCCAAATGCTTCAGAACGTGCGCGAGTTCGTGCATCAACGTGAACCAGAAGGTGTCCGCTTTATCATGCCTCAGGCTGAGCGCGACGACTGGAACTCCATCCTCACGCAGCACCGATGCTCCATCGAGATAGGTTCTAGGGAGGTGCGGCAGAGTAACGAAGGCTATACCCAGCGCAGAAAGTGTCCCCTGCAATTGCTCCATGCCGTCATGGACGGCGCTGAGGTCTGCGATCTTGGGCATCGCATTGGCGAGCGCTTCACGATTGAATGAGCCCTCGACCTCGACTTCACGCGATAACAACACGGCAGCAGCACACCATGCTTGCGTCGCACCCTGGTCGTTCTTCGCATTCGTGCGATCGGTGCGGCTCTTGCGGAGAGCGGCGAACGCGGGCCGTGCTCCGAAAGCGTTCTGCATCAGGTCCTTGAACCCCTCACCAGCTTTGAGAACATTCCAACCCTTCAGGATGCGTTCTACCTGAGCTGTTATGCGTTGGGTGCATTCGCTGGGTTCGTCCGCTTCCTGAATAAGCGTCTCGGCCGGGATACCCAGGTGCGTGTTCAAAGCTCGGATCATGTCCAGAGTAAGCGACCGACTGCCGTTCAGGATTTCACTCACACGGGTTCTCGAGCCGAGAATCGGCATCAGATCGCGCGCCGTGAGGTTCTGCTGCTCCATGCGGAACTGGATCGCCTCGACCGGTGTCGGCGGTTCGACGGAATAGTTCGCGGCTTCGTATTTCTCGATCAAGGTCGCGAGTATGTCGAGCTCGTCGGCCTCTTCGCTTCCGGGAGCCGCGTCGAAGATCTCTTCGATGCGTTCCAGAGCACGTTCGTAATCAGGTTCCGAACGAATTGCGGCTACAGTCACCATTGTCATTTTTTTCCTCCACCAACGGTTTCACTGTCGATGTCATCATACTCCGCGTGAGTGCCCACGAATTTGATCATCACCATCTTCGCGCCGTAGTTGATCCGCACTACCAGCCGATACTTGTTGCCCCCGATGTTGAAGATCACCCGGTTGTCACCAACAAAGCTGGCAGAACGATAAAAATCTTTCACATCCGCGGGTCCCGACCAATCGGCCTTTTTCGCTTCCGAATACCACGCCTTGAGAGGTCCTTGGGAATCGGCACGTCCTGGCATCTCCCAATGTTCTCGCAGCGGTTTCAAGCTCAGCACCCGCATCAATTCTACCCACCACTATCATTGAAGTCAACAATTGTTCCCAATTTGGGAGCATGTCCCTACAAGGGGCCATGGGTATCCGCAAGTGCAGGCACCCTCGCAAGGAAGCCCTAGGTTCTTAGTCTGCGGGACGAAAGCAGCACCTTGTGGATGTGCGCAGATTTAGACGATGATACTGATGAGCTAGCATCCCTGCTCACCGATAAAGGAGAACGCCGCAGCTATCTCCTCGAATTTTCCGTCCGAGGCCGATTTAGAAGAAGCTGAACGCCAGATTAAGGCTCTGATGGGCAATGCATCGTTGCGGGAACTGCAGCAATCTCATGGACCGCTGGCAAACCAAAGGATTCACATGATCAGCATCATGTGCCTGAAATGCCCTTAGTGGGTCTGAGGCCAGCTTAGCAGGTCGGATGCTAGTTCTTAGCGGGTCCGATTAGGAGGTGATGGTGCCTAGGGACGGGATCGAACCGCCGACACTGCGATTTTCAGTCGCATGCTCTACCAACTGAGCTACCTAGGCAGGCCACCTTTGCGCCGGAGCCAGAATGCGCCGGGCGGTTGGAGTGCGGCCCTATGGCCAAGCAAGCGCCGCTTGGCAAGGGGGGAATCAGTCGTTTGTGCGATCCCGGTCGAAACTGCCTTCGCTTGCAAGCGCTTCCGGGTCGGCAGGCGGGCCGGGTACGGCGTATCCATCGTTGAACCATTGCGCCAGATCGCGGTCGCGGCAACGCTGAGAACAGAACGGCGCGAACTCCTCGGTTCGCGGTTTCTTGCAGATCGGGCAGGGTCGGGCGGTCTTCATCGGGAGACAAGCTGGGCATGGGCCGCTTCGATGGCAAGGGCCGGATCGGTTTGTACCTGCAATGGCCGCCCCGTGCGCCGTACCAGTTCTTCGCGCCATTCGGGGCGCAGCTTGGCTGACAGCGCCGGGTGTATGGTGAGCAGGGTTTCGCCCGCGCCATCGATTCGCTCCGCCCGGCGGAGTGCCATGCGGGCCGCAGCGCCCAGACGCGCGGTGGCCATGCGGTGCAGCAATGATGGCCCTTCCAGTCGGGCGACGATCTGAACGAAGCCGAACCCGTTCATCGCCGTGCGTTCGTGCGGCCAGTCGGCCAGCGCGGCGCCCAGCGATTCGTCCACCGCGCGGCGGCCCGGCTTGTCGGCAATCGTCGGGAAGTCGATTCCGATGGAACCGCCCAGATCGAACCAGCGCAGTGCGCGCGTCAGCGGCATCACAGCCGCCAGCGCCAGTTCACGTGGGGGCAGGGTACCGTCGATATCGATCTGCGTCATCGCCGGGGTGGCGGAAAACAGCAGCGATCCGCCCGCGAAGGCGATCTCCCCGGAAGATGCCGCATCCCACGCATCTTCCCACACGCCCTGCGGCAGACGGCGCACCGGGCGTGCACTGGCGAACACATCGCTGGCGGGGGTGGCCATATCCGCCGGGCGTGCGGCAGGCAGTTTATACCGACCGCGTTCGGCAATTGCGCCCCGCGTAACGGTAAGCGGCAGCGTTGCCCCTTCCTGCGCATTGCGCGGCAGGCGGTCGATCAGGATCGTGCGGCCATCGGCCAGTTCGCCCAGCCCACGGGTCTTGCCCGCTTCCTTGCGGACGAGCTTCGCATCGATCGATTGCCCGGCATAGAGTTCGCCCGGCCAGCGACACTTTGCCGCCAATACCCTGTCGCCATCCATCAGCACCGCGCGGTCTTCGCCGATGCCGTGTTCGACCAGCCATTCAGGCAATGGGAAACCCCGCCGCGCGCAGCAGAGCGCGGGTTTCGTACAGCGGCAGGCCGACGACGCCCGAATGGCTGCCTTGTATCCACGCGATCAGCCCTTCGGCCGCGCCTTGTATCGCGTATCCGCCTGCCTTGCCGTGCCATTCACCGTTGGCGAGATAGGCGGCCAGTTCGTCGTCGGAGAGGCGTTTGAAGCGGACTACCGTTTCGCTCAGCTTTTCGCGGATCGTGCCATCCGGCGCGCGCAGGGCGATGGCGGATAGCACGCGATGACGCCTGCCCGACAGCAGTTCGAGGCACTGGCGCGCGGTCGATTCGTCTTCCGCTTTGGGCAGGATACGGCGACCGGCGGCGACAACTGTGTCGCCCGCCAATACGAAGGCGCCATCGCTGGCATTCCCGATCATCGTGGCAGCGGCAACGGCTTTCTCCCGAGCCATGCGCTGAGCATAATCGCGCGGGATTTCCGCCTTGTGCGGGGTTTCGTCGATATCGGCAGGGGCAACCCGATCGGGCGCAATGCCGAGTCGAGCGATCAGCTCCCGTCGCCGGGGGCTGGCCGAAGCGAGCACGAGTTGGGGGGCAGGGGGCGTATTCACCGGACCAGTATCACCGGGCCGCCGGGGCCACGGCGCTTATTGCGGGCCGGGGCCGCCGCGTCCCGGCATGAAGCGGTATGTGATGCGGCCTTTGGTCAGATCATACGGCGTCAGTTCGACGAGGACTTCGTCCCCCGTCAGCACGCGAATGCGGTTCTTACGCATCTTGCCTGCTGTATGGCCGAGGATTTCATGGCCGTTTTCAAGCTCTACCCGGAACATCGCGTTTGGCAGCAGTTCGACTACCTTGCCGCGCATTTCGAGGAGTTCTTCTTTTGCCATGTATCCAGTCGGTTCCTGTATTTTGGGGTTAGGTGCGCCTTGCACCGGTGGCGCCCCATAGACCGGTGATCGCGAAAAAGAAAGTGCCTGCCGCATTTGCCGAAAATATCCCGGTTCACATGCGGGCAATGAGCCTGCGACAAAAAGTTACGCTTTGCGCTGTTGTTTTCGCAGTTGCGAATTTGCAGGAATCTGCGCTGGGACCGGGGGGAACCAGAAGCACTTGGAAAATGCCAAAAGCATTTGGAAAATGAAAGTAACTGACTCTTGCGTATAACCTCGACCACAGTTTCGCTGATCGCTCTGGCCGTATGCGGCGCGCCCGCAGTGGCCGCCGCCGCCGATGCCGCACCTGTATCGCAGGGCACCCCGACGCCGACAACCGCACCGGAGGAAGACGATGCGGATGATTTCGCCAACGAAATTATCGTGACTGCCACCCGTTTGCCGGGTCAGGTCGATACCGATGTGCCTCCGGTGCTTGAACTCGCTGAAGCCGACATTGCGGCCTATGGTGCATCGTCGATCGACGATCTGATCTCACAGCTTTCCCCGCAGACCGGATCGGGGCGCGGGCGCGGAGGGCGTCCGGTGTTCCTCGTCAACGGTCAGCGGATTGCCAATTTCCGCGAATTTCGCCGTTACCCACCCGAAGCGATCCGCAAGGTCGAAGTGCTGCCTGAAGAAGTGGCGCTGAAATTCGGCTATCCCGCTGATGCACGAGTGGTGAACTTTATTCTGAAAAGCGATTTCGCCAACCGCGAGATAGAGGCGGAATATGGCATGCCAACACAAGGCGGGACCAGCACCGGGGAGGTGGAACTGTCGATGCTGCGGATTGCCGGGCCGAACCGGTTCAACGCCAGCGCTGAATATACCACCACTACGCCTCTGACCGAAGGGGAGCGCGGAGTGGTGCAGGCCGACGGCAGCGAACCCACGGTGGCCACCGATCCGAACCCGGCGGATTATCGCACTCTGGTGGCGAAAAATCAGGAAATGGAAGGGAACCTCACCTGGACACGCGGGCTGGGCAAAGATGGGCTGGGCGGCCAGTTCACGATCAACGGTCAGGTCACGCGTAATGTAAAACGCAGCCTTTCCGGGCTCGACACGGTTCTGCTGACAGACGGTGTCGGCAACACCGCCCTGCGGACGCTCGATGCCGATCCGATCACGCGGCGTACCACCACCGATGCCTATTCGGTGGGCAGTTCGCTGGCGTTGCCGCTGGGCGCGTGGCAGTTCCAAACGACACTGGACGCGACGCGCACCGACACCGACAGCCAGATCGACCGGCGACGCGATACCACGGCGCTGGTGGATGCCGCCGCGGCGGGAACGTTGGCGATCGATGGCGATCTGCCGTCCGTCGCCTATGCGGGGCAGGATCGCGCGCTCAGCAAAGTCTATTCGGTGTCGAACAAGACCACATTGATTGGCAATCCGATCACGTTGCCAGCGGGCGATGTCAGTATGACGCTGACGGCCGGGTATGACTGGACCCGGATCGACAGCACCGATACCCGCACCACCACCGGCGCGACGCAACTGACGCGTGGCGATCTGTCGGGCGGGATTAATATCGGTGTTCCGATCAGCAGCACCCGGAACGATGTGCTGGCCGGGCTGGGCGATATCTCGCTCAACCTTTCGGGCGGGATCGATCACTTGTCCGACTTCGGCACGCTGACTAACTGGACGACCGGCATCAACTGGCGACCGACCGAGCGACTGGGGCTGCAGGCCAGCTATATCGTGCGCGAAGCGGCACCGGGTCTCAGCCAGCTCGGCAACCCCACAGTGATCGATTACAATGTGCCGGTGTACGATTTCACCAATGGGACCACTGTGCTGGCCACAGTGACCAGCGGCGGCAATCCCAACCTGACAGCGGAAACCCAGCGCGACTGGAAACTGTCGGCCAATTACGACATCGACCTGTTCGACCGCACAAGCTTCCGGGTCGAATATTTCAGCAATCATTCGACCAACACCACCAACAGTTTCCCGGTGCTGACCCCGGCGATCGAGGCGGCGTTCCCTGATCGGGTGACGCGGGCAGCCGACGGCACTTTGCTGGCGATCGATCAGCGTCCGGTGACCTTTGCGGAGGAAAACAGTTCGCGCATTCGCTATGGCGTCAACCTGTTCGGGCGATTTGGCAAAGCGAAGGAAGCTGAGCCAAGCGGCGACAGTGGCGGCGGGCGTGGCACCTCTGCCCCGGCCCCTGCTTCGCCACCGGCGGGCGAGGCCGGGCCTCCGCCGGGTGGGCAGGGCGCTGGTGGGCCGAGAAGTGTCGCTGCTTTCGATCCATCGCGCTTTGCCGCGATGCGGGCGCAATTCTGCGGCACTCCCGAAGGGCAGGTGCCCGATATTTCCCAGCTTCCCGAACGGATGCAGGAACGTCTGAAGGGCGAAGACGGAAATGTCGATCCGGCCAAGGTGGCGCAGGCGCGCGAACGTATCTGTTCGGCCGATGGCGCGAATCCACGCCCGCAAATGGACCCGGCCCGGTTTGAAAAGCTGCGGATCGCGTTGTGCCCCGAACCGGGCAAGGAGCCCGATCTTACTGTTTTGCCGGAACGCGTGCTTGAACGGTTGAAGGGCCCCGACGGGCAGGTCGATCCGGCGCGGCTCAAGGCTTTGCAGCAGCGGCTGTGTTCGATGACCCCGCCCAGCGGTGCACCTGCGGGTGATGCCGCGAAGCAGGGTGGTCAGTCGGGCAATGGCGCGCGTGGAGGCAGTCGCGGTGGCGGGGTGCCTGGCTTTGGCCGGGGTGACGATGGGCGCGGACGGTGGAACCTCTCGCTCTATCACACGGTCGAGCTGACCAATCGCGTGCTGATCGCACCGGGCGGGCCGGAACTCGATATGCTCAACGGCGATGCCACCGGCAGCGGCGGCACACCGCGCCATAAGCTGGAGCTGGAAGGCGGCCTGTTCCGCGGCGGTATCGGCGGCCGTCTGTCCGCCAATTACCAGAACGCGACGACCGTGAACGGCAGCGGACTGCCGGGGTCGAGCGATCTGCGGTTCGGTTCGCTGACGACGTTCAACCTGCGCGTGTTTATGGACCTCGCTCAGCAAGACTGGCTGACCGGCGGGGGCGATCCAGGCTTCTGGAAGGGCTGGCGGATGTCGCTGCGGGCAGACAACCTGTTCGATACGCGCCAGAAAGTGACCGATTCCACTGGAACAGTTCCGCTGCGCTATCAGCCCGCATTGATCGATCCGGTCGGGCGGTTCGTGGAAATCGAATTCCGCAAGGTGTTCTAAAAGAACGCCCCGTCATGGGGAGGCATGGTTGCTTGCCGGTACGCAATGCCCGGCGATGCCGCTATGCCTCCACCCGTGTCGGGCAAAGCGTTTCCAGAACCGCGCGTACATAATTGTCGCGGGTGCGGTTCAGTACCGGTGCGCGGCGTGCGGGGGCAGTCTCGGAACGATGCGGCGTGGCGGTTTCCGGCGGTTCGGGCAGATCGAAGGTCGCCAGAACGCGGTCGATTTCCTGCCTGCCTTTGCGTGCGTGTTTCCGCAGTTGGGGAATCAGAGGGATATCGGCCATAGTAAGCCCGAATTGCAGCAGGCCGCGATAGGCCACCCGTTCACTCAGCCCTTCCGCGATCCGCAAGTTATAGCTTTCGGATAGCTGAAGCAGCCCCGCGCCGATCCGTTCCATCTGAGCGGAATCGACCGACCGCACACGATTGCGGGCCACCACCCATTCCGCCTGCCTCAATCCGCGCGCAAGCTGTTCCGCGCGCAAGGCAAGGACTGTCCGGGCAAAGGCGCTCGGTTCGCGCAGTTCATGTGTCACGGGATCGAAATGGCCCAGAGCATCGAGATCGTAATGCGACGCACTGATCGGAGTGACGAGGCTATCGGCCAAGGCAATCGCACGCCGCGCCTGCGGGCAGTCGCGCCCGGCCACGTCGATAATCACGACATCGATTTCGGTGCCGAGGCGGGCGATTTCCTGCTGCAGCATGGCGGTGCTGGTATTATCGATGCGGATCGACCGGATCGCAGGCAGTTTTGCATTCAGACAATGGGCGGTGGCGTGGCGCGCCTCCAGTGTGCGCGACAGGCTGCGCTGGCGGGCGTCGAGGTCCACCGCCAGCACCCGCAAACCACGCGATGCCAGCGCTACGCCCGCCTGAAAAGCCATCGTGGTCTTGCCCACGCCGCCTTTTTCATTGGCGAACGTAATCACATGGCCATGCGGTAAACGGTTACGGGATATTTCTTCGAGTATCCGTTCCGGACATTCCCCGTTTCCGTATATATCCGGAAATGCATCGGTCCGATGCATCGTGTAATCGTACTTCATCGCGCCCCCACCCCTGGCTTGGCGAATCACTTCACGGTTGAGCCATTGTCCCGTAATCCAGAGTTATCCACAAGCTAGAGTCTCTGAAAAACCGAGATAATTCGCCTTTATTGCGAACAGGCGGCTGAATTCATTGACGAACAATTTTGCACTTGCGAACCAATCCCTTCCCAATTTCGCTGCGAAACCTATCTTGGCGCGCATATGAGCCGCACAGAAGCCGGATCCCCGCCAGACCCCAGAGGTGCCGAACGCTTCAACGAGGAGCGGGCGACTTTTGTTGTCAAAGGCTCCAGCCAGCCCGATCTCGCGGCAGGGGTAGCGGCGATCCGCGACACGGTTAAAACCTTAAAGCCGGTTCCGGGCGTCTATCGTATGCTCGATGCGCGTGGCGACGTGCTCTATGTCGGTAAGGCGCGGGCGCTGAAGAACCGGGTGACGAACTACACGCAAGTGCAGAACCTGACCAACCGCTTGCAACGCATGGTCAGCCAGACCCGCCGGATGGAAATCGTCACCACCAATTCGGAAGCCGAGGCGCTGCTGCTGGAAGCGCAGCTCATCAAGCGCTACCGCCCGGCGTATAATGTGCTGCTACGAGACGATAAATCGTTTCCGTTCATCCTGCTGCGCGCCGATCACGATTTCCCACGGATCATGAAGCATCGCGGGGCACGGCGGGCGAAGGGGAATTACTACGGCCCCTTTGCCAGCGCGGGCAGTGTCAACACCACGATCAACGCGCTGCAGAAACTGTTCCTGCTGCGGAGCTGCACCGACGGATTCTTCTCCCGTCGTGACCGCCCGTGCCTGCTTTATCAGATCAAGCGGTGCAGTGCGCCGTGCGTCGGGCGGATCGATGAAGCGGGCTATGCCGAACTGGTGCAGCAGGCGAAGGATTTTCTCGGCGGCAAATCGGGCGCGGTGCAGGCCCAGATCGAAGCGCAGATGGAACAGGCGGCTGCGGCGCTCGACTTCGAACGGGCGGCGATGCTGCGCGACCGGCTGCGCGCTGCCACTGCGATTCAGGGCAGCCAGGCGATCAATGCCGCCGGGGTGGGCGATGCCGATGTTTTCGCAATGGCAAGCAAAGGCGGCCATATCGGAGTGCAGGCGTTTTTCGTGCGCGGCGGGCAGAACTGGGGCCACCGGGCATTCTTCCCCAGCCACACCGACGGGCTGAGCGAGGCAGAGGTTATGTCCAGCTTCCTCGCGCAGTTTTACGAAGAAGTTCCTCCGGCGAAAAACATCCTCGTCGATCGCGATTTGCCCGATCGCGATCTGTTGCAAGAGGCATTTTGCGAAGCGGCGGGGCACCGGGTGGACATCTCTGTTCCGCAGCGGGGCGACCGGCGGCGGCTGATGGAACAGGCCAGCCGCAATGCGGTGGAAGCGCTCGACCGCAGACTGGCCGAAAGCGGCACCCGTGCGCAGATCGGGCGCCAACTGGCCGAATTCCTTGAACTGCCCGAACCACCGCAGCGGATCGAAGTGTACGACAACAGCCATATTCAGGGTGCCAAGGCAGTGGGCGCGATGATCGTTGCCGGGCCAGAGGGCTTTGTGAAAGGGCAATATCGCAAGTTCAACATTCGCAGCGCGCAGACGAACGACGATTTCGGGATGATGCGCGAAGTGATGCAGCGCCGCTTCGCCCGCGCGCTGGAGGATGACCCCGACCATACGACGAGCGGTGAAGATGGCACGTGGCCCGATCTGGTGCTGATCGACGGCGGCAAAGGCCAGATGAGCACCGTGCGCGACACGCTGGAGGAAATGGGGATCGAGGATGTGCCGCTGATCGCCATCGCCAAGGGGCCGCACCACGGGCGCGAAGGGCGCGAGGTGTTCCACTTCCCCGATGGGCGAGAGAAGACACTGCCGGTCAATTCGCCGCTGCTGTTCTATCTCCAGACCTTGCGCGACGAAGTGCACCGCTATGTGATCGGCGCCCACCGCGCCAAACGCAGCCGCGCGATCACCGCATCGCCGCTGGACGAGATCCCCGGCATTGGCCCCAACCGCAAACGCGCGCTGCTGCTGCATTTCGGCACAGCAGGCAAAGTGCGCGCCGCCGCACTGGAAGACCTCAAACGCACGCCGGGCATCAGCGCAGGCGTGGCGCAGAAGATATGGGATTTCTACCACCCCGGCGGGTGAACGATGTTGGTGGGTTGGCAGAACAGCGGGGCCCCGGATCAAGTCCGGGGCGACGTGTGGGATGGCTTCACTCATCCCGCCAACACTCGTCATTGCGAGGAGCCGCAGGCGACGTGGCAATCCATGGACCGCCCTTTGTCTCCACCACAACCGGCGCGATGGGCGGGACTGTCGGGTCATGGATTGCTTCACTGCGTTCGCAATGACGAGTGGGTAGGTGGGTGCCCGAGGTCTGAGATAGCGCGGTCGGCAGTTGCCAGAGTTGGCTTCGTGGGGGCACTGGCAATTGCTTCCGCTGAGATGGAGGCGGAAGACCGCTCCAAATATCTTCCAATCCCCGCGGCCCCACCGTCAACCCGGCCTTGAGCCGGGGGCCAGCTTCCTGGGCGCTGCGCTGGCAGGGCGCCGCCATTCCGGTGCGCGGCATGGGGGCGGAAGCCGTGCGTCGCTTTCCTACAATGGGTCGACGGGCGTATTCACCGCTGCATGGCGCGCGCGACAATCAATTTTCGGCAGGTGGAAAAGTCACGCATCCCGGCGATTTGGGCGAATTCGAAGTCCACACGCGAACGCACTCTCACCGGAGGAAAGTCACACCTTTCAAAACTGCGAGATGCGGTCCATCGATTTGTGACCTTACCAGCCCACTGCCATGCCCCACCGCTGGTGGTGAGCTTCGGCCCGTTCGAGACGGTTGCGACCCCGCGCCTTGGCATTGACCAGTGCCAGTTCGGCGGCGCGCAAGGTGGCGTCGGGGCTGCTGCCGAACGGAGCGAGCCCGGCACTTGCGGTCAGGTGCAGGTGGCTGTGGCCAGTGGGCGATGCCGCATCAAGCGCTTCCAGAATCCGGTAGCACGCGCTGGCCGCTTCGGTTTCGGCGGTTTCGGTCAGCAGCACACCGAACGTGCCGCCTGCAATGCGGCTGAGAATGTCGTCTGGCCCCAGCAGTTTCTGCATCAGGTGAGCGAAGGCGACCAGCACGCGGTCACCTCCACTGTGGCCGTGACGCAAGTTGAGGGTCCGCAAGTGATCCAGATCGAACAGCGCCACATGGCCATGCGCCCCGGCATCGATCAGGTGGTGCAGCATCCGCACGAACGCGTCGCGATTGCTGAGATGGGTCAGCGGATCGGTCATCGCTGCGGTGAACAACTGGTCTTCCAATGCGCGGCGATCGTCGATCGAACGCAGCAGGCCGACTGTGCCGCCGTCGCACGGCAAGGGGCCGAGCTTGAGTTCGAACCATTGCCGATCGCCGTTCTGCACTTGCGCCAGCACTTCGATCCAGCCGCTGTCTTCGATCTCGCCCGCCTGCACTGCGCGATGGGCTTCCATCACCGTATGGGCGCACGACGGATGCAACAGTTCGAGCAAATGCCGACCGACCGGATCGCCTGCGAATGCGAGGCCCAGCCGTGCGCTGGCGGGCGATGCATGCACCACCCGTCCGCGCCGGTCGAGCTTGAGCACGAGATCGCGCGCGCTGCCTGCCACCAGTCGATAAAGTGCCGTGCATTCACCCGGCGAGAAATCACCCCACATGCGAAACCGTGCCCCTGTTCGCCTGGCCAAAGAACGCGAATCGGTCGCCCCTCTGGTCCGTTTGTCCCATTCGCGCGCTTTGCAGCTAACGCGCCCGGCGGTGGGGCTATGCCCACTGTCGGGATCAGCGAAAAGCGGGTTAGTGTGGCGTTAGGCTGTGATTAACCTAATGAATATCCACAATAATTTGCGTTTCGTTAACCATCCCGGTCTTGTCCGAACAGGCTGGGTCGAGGCAAGGGAAATTTGCGGGCGTGGGTCTGTTTGCGCGGGCTGGAGCGCGATGATCGCTGCTGACTGCGCCGGTTACAGGTCGATCATGATGCGGACCCGTTCCGCCTCCACGCCGTACATGTCCGCAATGCGGCGGCGGTGGCGTGCAACGATCTCGTCCTGGCTGGGCGGGGCAGGTTGCAGGCCGGCGGGTGTCACGCCCAATACCTCGGCCAGACTGGCAAGGCGGCGTTCGATCGGGCGCGATTTGCCGTGTTCCCATGCCCAGACCGTTGGCTTGCTCACGCCCAGTCGGTCGGCCACATCGGACAGCGACAGGCCGCGTTCGCTCCGCAGGCGGTGCAGGCGCTCCCCGAAATCCTCCATATCGGCAGGGGTGCCGGGCGATGGTTCGATAGTGCGCGTTTCTGCCTTTCCTGCCAGCCGGGCAGCGGCCAGTGCACCATCGCTCAGTTCGCTGTGGAAACGGCAGCCGAACAGCGGGGCATCGGCCCAAACCACTTCGGCTTCGCATTCGCCGGATTGCGGGAGATCGACTGTGAAGACATCGCCTTGCGTCAGAGCGAGCGGGCATTCGACCAACATTCCGGTGTTCGAAATGTTGAGCACTCGCGCCGCATGCGGATCGCTGCCGTCTGCGTGTCCGTTCACGCCAAGCTGCAGCGTATGGCGCGTCGAAATGCGACGGTCATCGTTGGGGGCAGGGGCGAAGCGGGCAGAAATGGGCAACGGGCGAAACTCCTCGAACATCGACGAGAGAATGGCGCTGCGGTGGTTAAGAAGGAGTTAGAAAGCTACCAGATATACCTGTGGATTATGTCGCTTTGGGATCTACCCGGCGGATCATCCCTTCCTGCGCGACGCTGGCGATCAGTCGACCGTTCTGGAAGATCTGCCCCCGGTTGAAGCCGCGGCTGCCGCCGCTCCACGGACTGTCGGTGACGTAGAGCAGCCATTCGTCGGCGCGGAACGGGGCGTGAAACCACAGCGCATGGTCGAGGCTGGCGCTCTTCACTTCGCCGCGCAGCCACGAAATGCCGTGGGGCAGCAGCGATGTGCCCAGCAGTTGCATGTCCGATAGATAGGCCAGCACCGCACGGTGCATCCGGGGATCGTCGGGCAACCGGGTGCGGGCGCGAAACCAGCTGGCCTGCGTGGGTTTCTGTGGTTCGCGACTGGTCCAGTGGGCCGGAGCGGTGGCGCGAATCTCGATCGGCCGGGGGCGCAGGAAGAACGCGCGGGCGGGGCCTTCCAGCTTCTCGGCATAGCGGGCGCGCAGGACATCGTCCGGCTCCAGATCGTCGGGATCGGGCACATCGGGGGCAACGGCCTCCTGATGTTCCGGCCCCGGCTGTTCACGCTGGAAACTGGCGGTCAGGTTCAGGATAGGGCTGGGACTCCCGTCTCTGCCCGGCTGCAGTGCCACGACGCGGCGATTGGAGAAGCTGCCGCCATCGAAATCGCGTTCGATGTCGAGAGTGATCGGGTGGTCTTCACTGCCGCCCCGCAGGAAATAGGCGTGCAGCGAATGGGCCGCGCGATCTTCGCTGACAGTCCGTTCGGCAGCGACCAGCGCCTGTGCAATCACTTGCCCGCCAAACACCCGGCCGACCCCGCCGGGATTGCGCGGCCCTTCGAATCGGTCCGGCCCTTGCGGGGCGGGATCGAGCAGGGCGATAAGCCCCGAAACAAGCTGTTCGTCGGTCGGTCGGTCAATCATGCGTTCTGCCTTGCGACAGGCTTACGCATACGTCAACCAACCGCAGCGAAGCTAGCTGCCAAGGCCAAGCCGCCGCCAGATGCGAAACGCGGTGGCCTTCGCCTTGTTGGAATGCGGCCAGCGGCCCGGAGCCTGCGGGTTGAGGCCAGCTTTGCGAAGCACTCCGTTCCAGCAACGGGCGTCCGCTTCGGCAAAGCTCCAGTCGCTGCGCCAGGTGATCGACAGAGAGATCGAGCTTTCCGGTCCGACCTTGACGTAGTGCGGCGCCATCACCGGCACCATCACCGCTTCGCCGGGGGCAAGGGGAAATTCCATCGCCCCGGCTGCCAGCTCGTCGACCCAGGTCAGTTCGCGCGGGCCACCGGAGTGGTAGGTTTCGTGAGTGGTATCGGGGGCGAACCGATTGTCGCCCGCCGGAAATTGCATCATCGTCTTGCTGCCGGTGAGTTGCAGCAGGATATTGTGTTCGGGGTCAAAGTGATAGGGCGTCACGGCACTGGGGCTGGAAATGAAGATGAACCCTTGCGGGCGCAGCATCGCGCCGGTCTTCTCTTCGATCACAGGTTTCAGCTCGCCCAATAGCGAGAGCAGAAGCGCTTCGTATTCCGGCACCTGCTGAATGTTCTTGAGCACTGCCCAGCTGTTGCTGGTGGCAACGTGGAGGATGGTCTCTTCAATCGACAGGCCTGTGGGCGCGGGCTTGCCGTCCAGACCGATCGGCAGGTCGCCGCGGTTATACTCGATCTGATCGTCGGGCAGTTTACCCGCCAGCCCGGCCAGTGCCTCCAGCGTCAGCAGCGGATGATGTTCGAGGTTGTGGCGCAGCTTTACCGGTGTTTCGGGATAGGCAGCAGCGAATTGCGCGCGCGTCTCTGCCCCGAACACGGCCCGGTCGCTATCGGTAAATCCAGTAACAGCATCCATCGCTTACAGTCCTTTGGGAAATGCGCCTGTCTCGGCGCGCAAGATGGCTTTGCACAGGGTGCGGCGGACTTGCCCGCCGATTGCTATCGATACCCGCACAATCGGGCGTTTCTCGCGCCAGATGCGCTCGATCATGGGATGATCCGCCGCTGCACAACTGTCGCACCATGCAACCGCATCGTTTGCCAGTATGTCGAGGTTCTCGCGCTGAAGCAGCACACCCGGCGAATAGCGCGCGCAGTCTTCGTCGAATGTGGTCTTGAAGCTGTATGCGCCGGGCGGGGTGATGAAATTGGCCAGCATCGCAATCGGCCGTTCGTCGAGATAGAGCGCCAGACGTTCCAGCCTGCCCGCAACAGCAGCGGCGATCAGCGCGTCGCGAAAGAATTGCCGGGTGTCGCTCGCGCAAGCCAGCGCGGAGCCTTCGGCCCCTTTCCACCCTGTCTGTTCCAGAGCGAGAAACCGGCCAATCCATTCGGAGAGCGCTGTGGCGTCGGTCACCCGTTCGAAACGCAGCGCCCCTTCTTCGCTCAATCGCTTGGCCTGACGGCGCAGTTCCTTGCGCTTCTTGCTGCTCATCGACGCTTCGAAATAGGCGTCCGGGGCCAGATCGGAAGCGAGCAGGGCGCGCTCTTCGCGATGGACGATAGCCGAGGCGCGGTGCTGCGACGCGGTGACTTCACGCAAAGCGGAAAACAGCGGCCCATCTTTGGGCAAGTGGGACAGGTGCAGAAACAAACGTGCGCCAGCGTGGCTGTCGCACCAGATCAGCAGTTCGCGCCAGAATGCATGCTCGTATCCGGTGGCGACCAGTGGCGCGCCGCAAAAGGCGTTGTGATGTACCCAGCCGGTAATGTGGGGGAAAGGATATTCGGCATAGCGATTCAACCGGGCCAGCGGGACGATCCCCACCAGTGCGCCATCATGTTCGAGCGTGGCGAGTTGCACTTCGCCAGCCTGATCGAAGGCGTCGAGGCTGGCCTGCATGAACCAGCGTTCGGCAAACGGGTTGGGTTCGACCGCGCACTGGGCCAGCGCATCCCACGCCGCATCGATCCCACGCGTGCGCCACGGTTGCACGGTGAAGTGCAAATCAGCGGGGCTGATCTCTGCTATGATTGCGAGCGGCTGCTCCACGTCGATACGTTAACCTTCACCCATTGCGCCTTCATGCGCTGTGCCTTGCCAATACCCGGAGAAGGCTGCGGAAAATTTAACGTACAACAAAAACCCCGCCCGACTTGCGCCGGGCGGGGTACGGTGTCCCGAAATGGGAAGGTTTTATCAGCCTGCCATGTGGCCGCCAGCCAGCGCCGCCAGCAGCAGCAACGCGACGATGTTGGTGATCTTGATCATCGGGTTCACCGCCGGGCCTGCCGTGTCCTTGTAAGGATCGCCCACGGTGTCACCGGTCACCGCAGCGTGGTGCGCGTCGGACCCCTTGCCGCCGTGATGGCCGTCTTCGATGTACTTCTTGGCGTTATCCCACGCACCGCCACCGGCGGTCATCGACAGGGCGACAAACAAGCCACCGACGATCACACCCAGCAGCAAAGCGCCCAGGGCGGCGAAGCCATTGGCCTGACCCCCAATCGCAGCGATCACGAAATAGACCACGATCGGCGCCAGTACCGGCAACAGCGAAGGCACGATCATTTCCTTGATCGCGGCTTTGGTGACGAGATCCACCGTGCGGGCATAATTGGGGCGGCTCGTGCCCGCCATGATCCCCGGATCGGCGGCGAACTGTTCGCGCACGTCTTTCACCACGTCGCCCGCAGCGCGTCCCACGGCGGTCATACCCATCGAACCGAACAGGTATGGCAGCAGCGCGCCGAGCAGCAGGCCCACGATCACGTAAGGGTTCTCCAGGCTGAAATCGACATTCATGCCGGGGAAGAACTCCTTGAGATCGGTGGTATAGGCCGCGAACAGCACCAGCGCCGCCAGCCCGGCGGAACCGATGGCATAGCCTTTGGTCACCGCTTTGGTGGTGTTGCCCACTGCATCAAGGGCGTCGGTCTTCTCCCGCACGGAATCGTCGAGACCGGCCATTTCGGCAATGCCGCCTGCGTTGTCGGTGACAGGGCCATAGGCGTCGAGCGCCACGACCATTCCCGCCAGCGCCAGCATCGCGGTTGCGCCGTACGCAATCCCGATCAGCCCGGCGAGCTGGTAAGCGATAATGATGCCCGCCACGATCACCAGCGTCGGCAGCGCAGTCGCTTCCATGCTGATCGCCAGACCCTGAATCACATTGGTGCCGTGGCCCGTCTCGCTCGATTTGGCGATCGAGCGCACGGGGCGATAATTGGTCCCGGTGTAGTATTCGGTGATCCAGATAATCAGCCCGGTGATGACGAGGCCGAGCATCGCACACCAGAACAGATCCATCCCGGTGAATCCGCCGATGCTGGCGGTTTCCTGCACTTCCGTGATCACGCCATTCTGGATGGCATAACCCGCTTCGCTGACGGCTTCGCCGCCAATCATCGCATTCATATCGCCCAGCGCCATCGTCATCGCCAGATAGATGGCGGGGACAGAGAGTACTGCGGTCAGCAGGAAGCCCTTGTACATGGCACCCATGATATTGGTGCCGCCGCCCAGGCGAACCGCATATGTCCCGATGATTGAAGTGACAATGCAAACCCCGCCAATCAGCAGAGGCAGCGACATCATCGGCAGTAGCATCGTGCCAAGGCCAGTCAGCAACAGCGCGGTTAGTACCATCGTTGCCCCGACTGTGACGACATAGGTTTCGAACAGGTCGGCTGCCATGCCAGCGCAGTCACCGACGTTATCGCCCACGTTGTCGGCAATCACGGCCGGGTTGCGCGGATCGTCTTCGGGAATGCCCGCTTCCACTTTGCCGACCAGATCGGCGCCGACGTCAGCCGCCTTAGTGAAGATACCACCGCCGAGACGGGCGAAGATCGAAATCAGCGATGCGCCGAATGCCAGCGCGGTCAGCGCTTCGATCACGGCCCGGTCGTTGGCCTGCATGCCCATCGGGCCGACCAGCACATAGAAAAACACTGCGATAGCCAGCAGCGCGAGCCCGGCCACCAGCATCCCGGTGATCGCCCCGGCGCGGAACGCCAGTGTAAGCCCTTGTTGCAACCCGGTCTGTGCCGCCGCCGCAGTGCGGACATTGGACCGGACGGAGATGTTCATGCCGATAAATCCGGCAACCCCCGAAAGGATTGCGCCCAGCACGAAACCTGTCGCGCTGATCGTTCCCAGGAATACCGCGACCACAACGGCCACGACCACACCGACGATGCCGATGGTGGTATATTGCCGTTTCAGGTAAGCTTGCGCGCCTTCCTGAATAGCGCCGGCGATTTCCTGCATTTTCTCATTACCGGCACTTTTGCCGAGTACCTGACGACTGGTCACGAAGCCGTACACTACAGCCAGCAACCCTAGGATTATTGAGATCAGAACTAAGTTCACGGACGTCCCCCTCCATAATGGATGTTGCCCGCCGCAGGTTTATTACCTTTACGGCAACACGAAGGTATAAGGCAGCACCAAAGGCGCGCAAGCCCTTATCCCTGCGGGGCGTCGTGTCGTGGAGGTAAGTGCTGGTGCCGATATCCCAGCGGGCGATCCGCTGCGGGCACCCTGCCGTCTATCAAGAGCGGGCCGTCACCCTGATCGCGCTCCACCGTACCAATGCGAACAGCGGAGACAGGCGGTGTCAGCTCGGTAGGCATCGTGAACAGCAACTGGTAATCATCGCCCCAGCGCAATGCGTCGGCACGGCGATCTTCCGGTGCGGCGATCGGCACGGCTTTGCTGTCGATTGCCAGTGTCACCCCGCTGGCGGTGCCGATCCGACTGGCGTCGAGCAATAATCCGTCGGAGACATCCATCATCGCGGTTACCAGTGGGGCCAATGCCTGCCCCTCCGCCAACAGCGGGGTCGGGCGGCGATAGGCGGTGCTGTCGGTGCCAGCGCCGTTGCTGGCGCGCAATGCCTCCAGCCCCATCATCGCACCACCCACCGGCCCAGTGATCCACACGGCATCTCCGGGTTGAGCGCCAGCGCGCGACGGGGGCGGGCAGTGGGTAGCCGTGCCCAGCGCCGTCAGTCCGAACACGCGGGGCGCACCGGGCGCAGAGACTGTGTCTCCACCCAGCAAAGGCACATCGTAAGTCGCCAGTACTTCGGCCAGGCCGCTGGCGAAGCGGTCGTCGTTGTCGCCCAGCATGAAGCCGAGCAACACACCAACCGGACTTGCCCCTTTGGCGGCGAGGTCGGACAGGTTAGTCGCCACCAGTTTCCAAGCGACATCGGCCATGTCCTGATCGGGGAGGTAGTGCACCCCTTCGGCCAGCATATCGTACGTGAGCACCAGCGTTTCGTTGCCGATATCCAGCACCGCGCAATCGTCCGCCAGCCCGCGCGCGGCGGGCGCGGTGGCGAGATGGCGCAGGGTGGAGATGAAATCGGCTTCGGTCATGGTTCTAACCGCCGACATTCCGCGATGCGTAGCCGAGGATCAAGCTTTCGATGTGTCGGGAGCTGACCGTCCGCTCGCGCAAAACCAATCAGCGCCGCGCCTCTTTCCCCACTGCGTCGAGCACACCGTTGACGAATTTCGCCTCCCGGTCGTCGAAGAATGCTTTGGCCACATCGACATATTCGCTGATCGCGCTGGCGACCGGGACATCGGCCCGCGCCAGCAATTCATATGTCCCACAGCGCAGGATTTGCAGCATCGTTTTGTCGAGCCGGGCAACTGTCCATCCGCTGGCCAGTTTTGAGGAAATCAGATCGTCGATCTCGTCCCGCCGCGCGATAACGCCGCGCACGATGTCGTCGAAAAACGCAGTTTCCGCACCGGCATACGTCGCATCGTCGAATTCGTCATCGTCGATTGTTGCGCCAAGGCGGTGCTGATGGAATTCGTCGAGCAGGCGGATGGTGGCGGTGCCTTCCATCTGGTGCTGGTACAGCGCCTGCACCGCCGCGAGGCGAGCGGAAGAACGGGCCTGACTGCGCTTGGGAGTGTTCACTTCAGTCTCACTTCGATCGATTGTGCGTGGGCCGGAAGCCCCTCAGCATGGGCCAGTGCGGCGGCGGCAGGGCCGATCCGCTGAAACGATGCAGGGTCGAGCTGGATAAAGCTTGTCCGCTTCATGAAATCGAGCACCGACAGCCCGCTGGCAAAACGTGCGCGCCGCCCGGTGGGCAATACGTGGTTCGGCCCGGCTACATAGTCGCCAATCGCTTCCGGCGCCATCCGCCCGATAAACACGCTGCCTGCGTGGCGGATCGCATCGAGGAACGGTTCCGGTTCCGTCATTGCCAGCTCGACATGTTCGGCGGCCAGCGCATTGGCGAGGGGGATTGCCTGATCGAGGTGGTCGACCACTATCATCACTCCGTGATCGTCCCAGCTCTGCCGGGCGACTTTACGGGTGGACAACATGGCGCACTGCACATCGATGCGGTCTTCCACCTGTTCCGCGAATAGCGGATCGTCGGTAATCAGGATCGATTGCGCATCGGGATCGTGCTCGGCCTGGCTCAGCAGGTCGGCGGCGATCCAGTCGGGATCGTTCTGCCCATCGGCGATCACCAGGATTTCGCTCGGCCCTGCGACCATGTCGATCCCGACGACGCCGTAAAGCTGGCGCTTGGCCTCCGCGACCCATGCATTGCCGGGGCCGGTCACGACATCGACGCGAGCAATCCGGTCGGTGCCATAGGCGAGCGCGGCGATGGCCTGTGCGCCGCCGACCCGCCAGATTTCGTCCACGCCAGCGATATGCGCGGCGGCCAGCACCAATGCGTTGGTCTGCCCCTTGGGCGTGGGAGTGACCACGGCAAGCCGTTCCACCCCGGCCACCTTTGCCGGAATGGCGTTCATCAGCAGCGACGAGGGGTAGGAGGCCCGCCCGCCCGGTACGTAGAGCCCGGCGGCATCGACAGGTCGCCAGAGTGCGCCCAGACGCACCCCTGCCGGATCGACCTCGTCGCGGTTCTCCGGGATTTGCGCGAGGTGATAGGCGCGAATGCGTTCCGCCGCGAGATCGAGCGCATCGCGCAGCTCCGGCTCCAGCGCATCGTAGGCGGCTTTGCAGGTTTCCGGGGCGATCTGCCAGTCGGTGTCGTCGGTCAACTGGTGATCGTCGAACCGCTGCGTGTATTCAGCCAGCGCAACGTCGCCCTTCGCCTTCACCCGTGCGAGAATATCCGCCACGTCGCTGGCCACGCCACTGGCGCTTTCCCGGCGATCTTCGACAATACGGCGAAATGCCTTGTCGAAATCGGGATCGGTGATCCTGAGGCGCTTCATCCGGCAATCTCGCGGAATTGTTCGACCAGTGCGGCGACACGCGGATCGGTCTTCAACGCCGCGCGGTTGACGATCAGCCGCGCGGTGATTTCCATGATGGTCGATACTTCGACCAACCCATTGTCCTTCAGCGTCTGTCCGCTGGACACCAGATCGACGATCCGCCCGGCCAGCCCCAGTTCGGGGGCAATTTCCATCGCACCGTTCAGTTTGACGCATTCGGCCTGTACGCCGCGCGCTTCGAAATGGCGGCGGGTAAGGTTGGGGTACTTCGTCGCGACGCGCACGTGTGTGGCGCCATCAATCGGATCGACTCCGCTGGCCGGTTCCGCAACCGACAGGCGGCAATATCCGATATCGAGATCGACCGGCGCGTAGAGGTCCGAATAATCGAACTCTTCGATGACATCCGCGCCGACGATGCCTACTTGCGCGGCGCCATGCGCCACGAACGTGGCAACATCGAATGCGCGCACCCGGATCACGCGCAGGCCGGGATCTTCGCACGCAAACGAAAGCGAACGGTTGGCCTTGTCGTGAAAGCCGGCTTCGGGCACGACGCCCGCGCGCGCCATCAGCGGCAGCGCTTCGTCAAGGATGCGGCCCTTGGGTACGGCGAAGGTGAGCGGTTTGGTCATGGCGCGGCGCACTTAGGGCGCGGGCAGGAAAAGGGCAACTTCTATGGCCGATCAGGGTGACAAGCGAAAGTATCAGTTCACCGACATCGATATGGTCGGGCCGGATGCGGTCGCCACGGCTTTCGCCAATCAGGTGGCCTATTGCGAACATGCCGGTGCCCCGATCACTGCCCGTGTCGTGGGGGCAGTGGCGAAATTGCTGGAGAGCGATGCGTCGGGTGCTTTGCTCGACCGTATTCGCAAATGGCAGGGGCCACCTCTGGCCGATGCGCTGCCATTGCGGGTCGCAGGTGGTATCCACGCGCTCTATCTTTCAGGACAGCAGCCCGAATTGCGCGCGATTTACCAGCGGCCATCGGCGGACGACGTGGCCCTGATTGCCGATACCATCCGCGCACACGAGGCGCCGCTGATGGCGTGGCTGGCCGGGCCGCCACAGACCAACGAAGCCGGACGGTCGAGCAATTTTGCGGCCGCGATGTTGTGGCTTGCGGACAGAGGATTGCCACCGCGTTTCGAATGCCGCGAAATTGGGTCCAGCGCGGGCATCAACCTGATGATGGACCGGTATTCCTACGATCTGGGCGGAACACGTTTCGGCTCACGTCCGTCGGTGATGCACTTCGCGCCCGAATGGCAGGGTGACGCCCCGCCGCATTCGGATGTCGAAATCCTCTCGCTGAAAGGATGCGATGTCGCTCCGGTCGATCTGACCGATCCGCAACAGGCATTACGCTTGAAAGCCTATATCTGGCCGGAACATACGGTCCGTTTTGACAGGATCGAGGCGGCGATTGCCGCCGCCAGGGATCGCGCTCCTGATATCGTGAAAATGAACGCTGCCGATTTCGTCGAGGCAGAACTCGCCAGGCCGCAAGAGGAGGGGGCCACCCGCGTTCTGATGCACTCGATTGTCTGGCAATATGTTCCCAAAGACGAACAGGCGCGGGTGACTGCGGCTATGGAGGCGGCAGGCAAACGGGCGCGTGACGACAGGGCGCTGGCGTGGATCGCGGTGGAGGCTAATCGCGACACCCATCGCCATGAACTGCGAGTCCGCTATTGGCCGGGCGGAGCGGAAGGTGCCCTGCTGGCAGAGGCGCACCCGCACGGCGCATGGATCAGGTGGGAAGGGTAACCCCCCACCGCATTGAGCCAAGGGGCGCCGACAGCGCCGCGTCAGGCGGTTCGCGCCAGAAATGCATCCATCGCTGTGTTCACGGCCACAGGCGCTTCCCAAGGGATAAAGTGACCGCAATCGCGCACTTCGACCACTGTCATGTCGGTGACGATTTCGTCCAGCCCATCGAGGTTTTCCGGCGGCAGAGCGAGGTCGTCCATCGCCCAGATAACCAGCGTCGGAATCGTCAGCGGCGGCAGGGGCGGCGGGCTCCACCCTTCGGGAATAGCGAATGGCGCATCCATTGGTGGAACGTCGACCGAGCTGGCGCGATACCAGTTGAGCATACCGAACGCCGCGTCACGATCCTGCCAGTCGGCAAACAGAGCCTCGCGCTCCTCCGGCTCCATCACGTCGGCGCGGTCCCACTTGATTTCCTGTAGCAGTAGTGCCGCCAGCCCATGTTCCCGCACCAGCGCATCGTTCGCGGTATCCTTGAAGCCGCGCATATACTGGCTCGCCTCACGCTGGGCGGGGTTGGTATAGAGCAGCTTCTGGAATGTCATCGGATGCGGCGCATTGGCGATCACAGCGCGGGTGACGCGGCCACTGGCCTGCCCGGTCAGCGCGATGCCCCAGGCGATGGCGCCGCCCCAGTCGTGGCCGACAATCGTGAACGTATCCACGCCCAGCGCATCGGCCAGCAGGAAGATGTCGCCGATCAGTTTGTCCGCGGTGTACGATGCGACATCCTGCGGCTTCGACGATCCGCGATATCCGCGCTGATCGGGGGCGATGCAGCGGAAACGGTCGGAAAAGTGCGCGATCTGGTGGCGCCAGGTGCGATGGTTTTCGGGAAAGCCGTGCAGGAACAGCAACACAGGCGCATCTCGTGGACCGGTATCGACGACATCGAGTTCTATCCCGTTGGCAAGCGTAACGCGCTGCATTTCCATCAATCCTCTCCTTTAAGCCGCTCCATATATCCCTGTGCGACCATGTTCGCGACCTGATCGAGCAACTGGTCGGGCGTGCGGCGCAACTCGCCCATCGCCTCTTCCATGCCGCGTGCGACGATGATTTCGCGTTGGCTCAAGGCGATGGCGTCTAGTATCGTCTTTGCGGCATCTTCGGGCGGAATGCCTTCCTCGATGGCCTTGTCGCTTTTGCCGCGCACCGAACCGTCGGCGGTCAGGGCGTTGCGGCTGACATCGGTGCGGATCGATCCGGGGTAGATCGTGTGCACTTCCACCCCGCTCTGCGACAGTTCGGCGCGCAGGGCATCGGCATATCCGGCCAGCCCGAACTTGGCCGCGCAATAGGCGGTTCGCATCGGCACACCGACTTTCCCGGCGATGGAGGAGACGAAGGCCAGACGCCCCGATCCGTGCGCGCTCATCGGCCCGATCAGGCTCTGCGCGAAGGCGATCTGGGCGATCAGATCGACTTCGATAATCTCGCGGTTCACCTTCATGTCGGTTTCGAGCGCCGCCGAGCGTTGCGATATGCCCGCGTTGGCGACCGCGAAGTCGATACTGCCTTTCCAGTTCAATGCCTTGGATGCCGCACCGGCCAGCGCCGCTTCGTCACGCACATCGAACGGCAGGATCAGCGTGTCGGTTGCGATATCGGCCGCAACCGCCTGTAATCGCGCCTCATCTCTGCCCGAAAGGACCACGTGCCCGCCGCGTGCCGCCCATTCGCGGGCGAGGGCGGCGCCGATCCCGCTCGATGCGCCGGTAATCCATGCGGTCTGTGCGGATGGGTTCATGGATATCTCGCTGTTCTGGAAGGACTATCGGGGGGCTATTCCACCTCATCCGGGGCGAGCGCGCGGATCGCCAGTGCATGGACCCGCTGGCCGGGAATATCTCCCAGCGCGGCATTGATCATGCGTTGCCGGTCGAGGCGGCCCTTGCCAGTGAACGCGTCGCTTTCGATCACGATAGAGAAGTGGGATTCGCCGCTGCCATCGTCGCCCGCATGGCCGTGATGCCGCGCACTGTCGTTCACGACCTGCAAGTGGTTGGGGGAAAAGGCGTTGGTGAGGAGAGTTTCCATCTCGGTCTGAATCGATCCTGTCATGCAACCGGTTTGGGGCTTCACAACCGGCTTGTCCATGCCCATCCTAAACCGAATGCGGCAAATGCGGTTTCACGGAAGACATACGGATACAGGGCGCACCTGCGACGCGCCGGGTTGCAGCGAAGCGGGCGAATATCGCGCGCCGGGAAACAATCCTGCGGGGTTTGACGGGCCGGGGGACTGGCGCTGGTTCTGCCTGCAACACGTGCGCGAATTCAACGCCGGTTACGACTGGTTCGAAGGGATGAGCGCAGAGGAAATCTGGGAGGCGCAGGCCCCCGGCGCCAACTGGTCTAACACCAGCGCAAAGCGAGCTTTTCGCGCCGATGGCGGCGCGGGCGGGGTGCCGCGCTGGGCCGATTTCGACGATCCGCTGGACGCCATCGGCGCGCGCGCCGCCGATATCCGCCGCCGCGCTGCGGCCAGCTCGCACTTTGCCCGCTTCACCCCGCGTGAGCGGGAGGCGCTGACGGCGATGAACCTGTCCCCCGATGTCGACCGGCAAGGGTTGCGGCGGCGCTATTCCGAACTGGTCCGCCGATACCACCCCGACCGCAACGGCGGCGATCGCAGTCACGAGGCGCTGCTGGGCCGGGTTGTCGAAGCGTATCAGTTGCTTAGGAGGAGCGAGGCGTTCGCCTGACGCCTGCTACCCCGCGTTGCCCTGCATTTCCTCGCCCAGTGCGTTGTCGATGGCTTTGCTCGCTTTGTAGGCATTGCGGGTACGCAGGCGTTCGGCGTAAGCTTCGAATGCGGGGCGGCTCGGCATCGAACCGAAGGCCATGCCCCAATCGACATGCGATCCGACATAGACATCGGCCATTGTGAAGCGATTTCCGCAAACATATTCGCGGGTTGCCAGCATCGCCTCCAGCGTATCGATCGCCAGATCGAAGGTGCCGTATCCCAGCATGATCGAGCGTTCGGGGGCCGCCTCAAGCCCGAAACTGCGGTTGGTAATCGCCTGTTCCAGAGGCCCCGCAGCGAAGAATAACCACCTGAAATAATCCGCTTTTTCCTCGGCAGACGGCAAGAGATCGGGCGCGGCAGTTTCAGCGAGATAGTGGCAGATCGCCGCTGCTTCGGTCACGACATGATCGTGCCCGCCGTGGTGATGGACGATAGTAGGTACTTTGCCCATCGGATTGATTTTGAGGAATTCTTCCGACTTGTTCTGCCATTCGACGAACACCGTATCGTAATCCGCGTTCGCCTCGTGCAAGGCCCAGCGGGCGATCTGGCCACGGCTTAAAGGGTTGGTGTAGAACGTAAAATCGGGCATTTGAAAACTCCGCAGCAGAACAGGTCAGGGTGGGCGTACCGCTATCCTGTCTGAACCGCTATCCCCCGGCTTTGCGCGGGCCGACCAGTCCGGCGCTGGCGCCGTGCGGGTCACGTATATCGACGGAAAATTCGCCGCCGGGGATTTCCTGTGGCCCATCAATGATTTGACCGCCACCAGCGATGACTGCAGCCACTGCCCGGTCGATGTCGTCGACGCCGATGTAATGGGTCCAGCGCGGGCCATCGCTGTTGCCGGGCATCGTGTTGCAGATCGCGCCGATGCCGATGCCATCGCAGGCGACGAAACGGTATGTGCCGAGCGGCCCCATCTCCATCTCACCCTCGCGATTCCATCCGAACAGGTCGCAGTAAAGTGTTATCGCAGCAGCGGAATCTCCTGACTGCAACTCGTTCCAGCGGACGTGTTGCGGCTGATCGACCGAGAACACGTCGCTTTGCGCGTCGGGGGCGTTGGCGGGCGGGGTGGGGTTCATCAGATAGAACGGCGCGCCCCACGGATCGTCAACCATTGCAAAGCGTCCGACACCTTCCAGATCACGCGCAGATTGGTATATTTTTCCGCCACTTGCGACAAGTGCGGCGGCGGTCGCATCGACATCGGGCACGTGAATATAACCGAACCATCCGGGCTTTGCTCCCGCGGCGATCATCTCCGCCGACAAGGCCAGCATTCCCCCGGCGAAACCGCCATCGCTGCGGCGGATCATGCGATAGTCCAGCCCGGCCTCCGCAGCGGAGCTGCACGGTTCGATATCCCATCCTATCACACTGTCATAAAACGATTTTGCTGCATCGGGATCGGAGGTCATCAGTTCGTACCAGATGAATGCGCCGGGTTGGTCGGACATGGCAATTTCTCCTGTGGCTTCTGATTCAGACGGTTGGCTTGGTGGTAGGGGTTGTTGCCGCCATATCATTGAAATATATAATGAAACTCGCCTTATTCCGGCGGGGAGTTGCTGGCGAACGGGGCCAGTTGATCGGCCATCGCCTGGGCGAAAGCGGGGCGTGCGACAGCGCGTTCGAGATAGGCCGACAGCGCCGGGTAGGGATCGAGCGAAATATTGCTGGCGATGTCCCGCAAAACCGTCACCATCGCAATGTCAGCGATGGAAAAATCGCCTGCAATCCAATCACTTGCCTCCATATATCGCTCCACCGGAGCGAGGCGACCGGCGATCTGTTTTTCCAGCGAAGGGCGGCGCAGTGGGGCCCATTCTTCTCCGGCGGAGAAGAAAGCCACACGCGCCATCTCAAATGCCATTGGTTCCAGAGAGTTAAGCGCCGCGAACAGCCACGAAACAACCCGCGCCCGCGCCGCCGGATCGCGCGGCAGCAGCGCCTCGCTCTTTTCGCCAAGGTGCATCAGGCAGGCACCGCTTTCGAACACCGTGATTTCGCCGTCGCGCAGCACCGGAACCTGGCCCCACGGCTGTTCGGCAAAGTACCATTCGGGCCGCTTCACCGCGCTGATAAGTCGCTCGGAATACGGCAGTTTTGCCTCTTCACAAGCCCACCGCAAGCGCAAGTCGCGCACGTATCCCTGAGCGAATTTCGGCACCCATTCGAAGGCAGTGATCTCCAGTTCGGCGGCAGGGTCGATCATTGTCACTTTACACCTTCTTCACCACTATATGATTCGTCTAAGTCATTGAATTCATGTGGCCCTTTTTCAGCAGCCACCGGGTCCATCCAGAACAGTTCCCAGTCGTGCCCGTCGGGGTCTTCGAAGCTGCGACTGTACATGAATCCAAAGTCTTGCGGCGGATTGCTGTCAGGTGTTCCACCCGCATCCGCGACCCGCGCCAGCGTCTCGTCCACCGCATCGCGGCTTTCGCATGTCACCGCATAGATTGCCGAACTCTCCCGATAGGGGTCGGAATTGACCTTATGAGAGAACTGTCTGAATTTTTCGGGTGTCAACAGCATCACATGGATCGTTTCGCTCAGCGTCATTCCCGCCGCGGTATCGTCAGTGAACCTGGGTTCGTTGACGAACCCTATGGAAGAATAGAACTTTTTGGCGCGCTCCAGATCGGACACGCGCAGGTTCACAAAAATCATCCGGGCCATACCGCTCTCCTCAGGCGAATCGGTTCTTGCGATTGGTGCGACAAGTAGTTACTTATTACAACCATGAAGTCACAAAAAGTAACTCAGACCGTTTCGGAGCCACGACGGGCCGAACATGGCCGCTGGTATGCCGATGGCTGCGGGGCTGCCTTCGCGCTGGAAATTCTGGGCGAGCGATGGGCGATGCTGATCGTGCGCGAGCTGATGCTGGGGCCGCGGCGGTTTTCGCAACTGCGGGCCAGCTTGCCCAAAATCAGCGCGCGGGTGCTGACCGAACGGCTGGAGAGTCTGGAACGGCACCAAGTGGTCGCGCGGCAGGAGATTGATGAGCCGGTGCCTGCCCGGTTCTACGCATTAACCGAATGGGGCAGGGCCGCCGAACCGGCGATCCTGGCGCTGTGCCGCTGGGGCCTGTCGGCGCGGGCGCACGATCCCGCCATCGGCGTGTCGCCGGTGGCGGCGGTGCTGTCGCTCAAGGCGAATTACACCGGCGCCAACGGGGGCGATCCGATCACCGTGGGGCTGGAGATCGGCGATGCCCGGTTCGTGGCCCGGCTGGGCGAGACGATGGAGGTGGAGCGGGGCGATCCGGCAGAGGCGCAGATCGTGCTGTCCGCCGAACAGCCATTACCGATTCTGGCGGCGTTTTACCGCAAGACCGGGCTGAGCAATCTGGCCGGATCGTTGCACGCGCGGGGTGACATTGCCGCGGCACAGGCGGCGATTGCCCGGTTCGCATTTCCCGAGAGGTTAACGCCATAAACCCGTGGGTGCCGTAGCGGGAGCGGGCGGCGGGCAGGGCGACATCGGCATGGGCTTTAAACGCTGACAGGAAAATTGCCCGCGTATCCCGCTTGCGGCCTGCCGCGCCCGCGTCTAGTCACCCCGGCGATATGAGCGAAAACCTCGACACCAGTAACAAGACTGTCCTGCCCGCACCGGATATCGAAGTCAGCGTTCGCGAGACGTTCGGTATCGATATCGACTGGACGGTTCCTGCCTTCAGCGAAGCCGATCCGCGCGTGCCCGATCTGGACGAAAACTATGTTTTCGATCCTGATACCACGCTGGCCATTCTGGCCGGATTCGCGCACGATCGCCGGGTGATGGTGCAGGGGTATCACGGCACGGGTAAATCGACCCATATCGAACAGGTTGCCGCGCGGCTGAAATGGCCGTGCGTCCGCATTAACCTCGACGCGCATATCAGCCGTATCGATCTGGTCGGGCGCGATGCCATCGTGCTGCGCGACGGGTTGCAGGTCACCGAATTCCGCGAAGGTCTGCTGCCGTGGGCGTTGCAGCACCCCGTCGCGCTGGTGTTCGACGAATACGACGCGGGCCGCCCCGACGTGATGTTCGTGATCCAGCGCGTGCTGGAACAGCAGGGCAAGCTGACGCTGCTCGATCAGAACCGCGTGATCCGCCCCGATCCGTATTTCCGCCTGTTCGCCACGGCCAACACCGTGGGGCTGGGCGACACCAGCGGGCTGTATCACGGGACGCAGGCCATCAATCAGGGCCAGATGGACCGCTGGAACATCGTCGTCGGCCTCAACTATCTGCCTACGGAAACCGAACAGGAAATCGTCGGCGCGAAAAATCCCGACACCGATCCCAAAGTGATCGCCGATATGATCAAGGTCGCGGACCTTACGCGACAGGGTTTCATCAACGGCGATATCTCCACGGTGATGAGCCCGCGTACCGTCATCACATGGGCGCAGAACGCGGCCATTTTCGGTGATGTCGGCTTCGCCTTCCGCCTGTCGTTCCTCAACAAATGCGACGAAGCGGAACGGGTGCTGGTGGCAGAATATTACCAGCGCGTGTTCGGTGTGGACTTGCCCGAAAGCGTGGTCGGCTCCAACCACGGGTGAGGTTGAGGGGCGAGCGAGATGTCCCTGCCAAATGAATATATCGCTGCGTTAAGGCCACTGGCCGAGGCATTTTCGGCTTACGAGACAGAAACAGGGCAAACACCGGTTTTGGTGGGCGGAGCTGCGGCCGCGATCCATACCAATGGCAATTTCATGTCCGCAGATTTCGATGTCGTGGCCGGCAATGACGATGCCTTTGCACGGGCAATGCGCGCCGCAGGATTTCTCGATGACGAGATGGCCATTCACGGTAAAGGTGGATGGTATCACCCCGCTCACCCCCAATTCGGGGTGGAGCAGGTTTCCGGGGACTTTTTCGACGGGCGCGCGGCCCGGTCGCGGTGTCTGCGGCTAACGGTGAAGAGAGATGCCGCTGTGGTACTGCCGTCTGTCGAAGACATGATTGCAGATCGGTTGGGTCAGCATGAGATTGCCGCGGGCGATCCATCCATGCTTCAACAGGCGTTGGCGCTTTTCAGGCTGTCTGAGGGTTTAGACCTTGATTACCTACATCGGCGTATAACCGAAGAGGGTGGAAATCCGGCCCATCTGAGACTATCTTAAACTTTATGAAGACGCTCGATCTTAATCGCTATCTCGATAGCATTCAGGCGCGGAAGGCTAAGTTGGAGCGCGTGGGCGCGTTTCCTGACGCTGAGGTGTGCCGCAATAGTGGTGCGCGTCGTAGCGCTGGCAAGCGGGCTGCGTTGAAGCGGGCGGATACGCGGGCGATGGCTGCGGGTATTGCGCCGGTTTCCGGGAATTACTGACACGGCCTGCCCGGTTCTCTGTCCACCTCCGTCATTCCCATCTAGGCTTGGCTGTATTGTTCTGTTAACACAGTCGGCCATGTGGCCATTCGATTCATCGAAGAAACGCGATCGGGCCTCTGCGGAGGAGGCGGGGCATCGCGGGTATTTCGCGGTGCACGATGCCTATGGCGACGGCGGGTACGACGATGACGGATATGACGACGCCCCCTATCGCAACGACCGATACCGCAACCAGCGTTACAGCGATTCCTATATCGACGACGACCGGTTCGACGACTGGGACCGGCGGCTCGACCGCTCTGGTCCGTTGCCGCAGGAACATGAGGCGCCTTCGCACCGCCGGGGCAAGCGGTGGTGGGCGGTGCGGATCGTGGCGGGGATGCTGGCGCTGTTCATGGTGCTGGTCGCATGGCTGGCGGTGACAGCGCCGCTCTCCAAATCGTTGCAGCCGATTGCCCCGCCGCAGCTTACTCTGCTGGCGTCGGACGGCACGCCGATTGCCCGCAACGGGGCCAATATCGATAAGCCGGTGGAGATCGCCCGCTTGCCCGATTACGTGCCGCAATCGTTTGTCGCTATCGAAGACCGGCGGTTCTACGATCACTGGGGCGTCGATCCGCGTGGGATCGCGCGTGCGGCATGGTCGAACCTGACCAGCGACCGCACACAGGGCGGCAGCACGATCACGCAGCAGCTCGCCAAATTCACTTTCCTGACTCCGAAACAGACGCTGACGCGCAAGGCGCGCGAAATGCTGATCGCGTTCTGGCTGGAGGCGTGGCTGACCAAGGATCAGATCCTCGAACGCTATCTCTCCAACGCCTATTTCGGGGACAATGCCTATGGTTTGCGGGCGGCGTCGATGCATTATTTCTCGCGCCAGCCGGAGGATCTGACGCGGGCGCAGGCGGCGATGCTGGCCGGGCTGGTGCAGGCGCCATCGGCCTATGCCCCGACGAAGCACTATGAGCGCGCGGCCAACCGGATGAAGATGGTGGTCGCCGCGCAAGTCGACGCGGGATATATCACCCCCGCGCAGGCGGCAGAGATGCGCCCGCCGCGGCTGAAAGTGCACAATGCGCCCGATCTGCCCACCGGCACCTATTTCGCGGACTGGGCGCTGCCGCAGGCCCGCGCGCTGACCGAAGCCAGCTATGCCCGGCAAACGCTGACCACGACGCTCGATTCGCGGTTGCAGGCGATTGCCCGGCGGGTGGTGGCCCGCGCGCCGGTGGGCGATGCGCAAGTCGCGCTGGTGGCGATGCGGCCCAACGGCGAAGTGGTGGCGATGATCGGCGGCAAGGATTACGCCAGCACTCCGTTCAACCGCGCGACACAGGCGCAGCGGCAACCGGGATCGACCTTCAAACTGTTTGTCTATCTGGCGGCGTTGCGGAGCGGGATGTCGCCCGGCGACCGGATCGCCAACACTCCGATCACCGAAGGCAGCTATCGCCCGCAGAACGCCAGCGGGAAGTATTCGCCTACGATCACGCTGGAAGATGCATTCGCCCATTCCAGCAATGTCGCGGCAGTGCGGCTGTTCCAGCTTGTCGGCAGCGACAAAGTGATCGAAACCGCGCGCGAACTGGGGATGACCGGCCCGATGGCAGAGGGCGATCCCAGTCTGGCGCTGGGCACCGCATCCACCAATCTGCTGCAACTCACCGCCGCCTATGCCGGGGTGGCGCAGAATGAATTTCCCGTGCTGCCCCGCGCCTTCGCCACGCCCGACGAAGGGTGGCTGGCGCGCGCATGGCGGTGGGGCAACAGCCACAGTCTCTCTGCATCGACGCACAAGCAAATGGAACAATTGCTGCGCGCGGCGATCAATCGCGGCACCGGGCGCGCGGCGACGCTGGCGATCCCCAATTATGGCAAGACCGGCACCACGCAGGATAACCGCGACGCGCTGTTCGTCGGCTATGCCGGGGATCTGGTGGTGGGCGTGTGGATCGGCAACGACGATAACAGCCCGCTGAAGGGGATTCACGGCGGCGGCGTCCCCGCGCGCATCTGGCGCGATTTCATGGTGCAGGCACAACGCGGCGCCGCCGCGCCCAGGCGCGCCCCGCAACCCACTGCCAGCGCCGATCCGGGCGGGCCGGTGGAACCGATGGACATCCCCGATCTGCGCGACTTGCCGGTGGGCGATGGCAACACCCGGCTCAATGTCGAGGACGGCGGCGCGACTGTCTCCACTCAGGTAGGCGGGGTGCCGGTGGACTTGCGGATCAACCGCGATGGCCTGCAAGTGACACCGGGGCCGGGTGCTTCATCGCCCACGCCCGCGCCGACCGCCGCGCCTGCGGAACCTGTGGGGAATTAGGCGGCGGCTGGCAGCTTGCGGAAGTGGTGGGGCATAGCGCGTTCCTCCGGCCGCAATTACAACGTCACCCCGGCCTCCGAGAAGGGGTCCAGCTTCTTGAGGCGCAGCGCTGGAAGAAAAGCGGGGCCCCGGATCAGGTCCGGGGCGACGTGATACGGGGTGCGGCGTCACCCGCCCGCCATCCCCTCGTCATTGCGAGGAGCCGCAGGCGACGTGGCAATCCATGGCGCGGGGTTTGCCTTTACCGCAACCGCTGCGATGGGATGGGGCGTCGGGTGGGAGATTGTCACACGAAGGCACGAAGGCACGGAGAGGGTTTGGTTTGGAGTAGGGGCCGCATTGCCGATGGCTGGCCGATGCTGCCACGCCTCCCCATCCTCGTCATTGCGAGGAGCCGCAGGCGACGTGGCAATCCATAGCGCGGGGTTTGCCTTTACCGCAACCGCTGCGATGGGATGGGGCGTCGGGTGGGAGATTGTCACACGAAGGCACGAAGGCACGGAGTGGGTTTGGTTTGGAGTAGGGGCCGCACTGCCGATGGCTGGCCGATGCTGTCACGCATCCCCATCCTCGTCATTGCGAGGAGCCGCAGGCGACGTGGCAATCCATGGTGCGGGGTTTGCCTCCATCACGGCCGCCGCGATGGGCGGAACCGTTTGCTTCACTGCATTCGCAATGACGGGTTGGTGGGGTGCCCGAAGCGCTGAATGCCGCGATTGGCAATCGCCGGGGGGCGGTTTCGCGGGATACTGGCGATTGCTCCCCGGTGAGGCAGGAGCGAAATCTCCCCCCAACGTCACCCCGGCCCCCGAGCCGGGGTCCAGCTTCTTGAGGCGCAACGCCGGAAGAACAACGGGGCCCCGGATCAGGTCCGGGGAGACGGTGAGGGGCGGTGCCCTGTGGTTAAGACCACGCAGCACACCTGCCCAAAAAACGCCCCGCTATTCCTCGTCCACGATCAGCACGTTCATCGTCGCCATCGCGATCAGCTTTTCCGTATCGCTCTGCCATGCTTCGACCACCAGATTGGCGTTGCGGCGGCCGAGGCGGACGATGCGGGCGCGGGCATTGCTGGTCTGTGGCAATCCGGCGGAGAGGTATTCGACGGTGATATTGATCGGTTTCAGCGCGGCATCGCGGCCCAGTTCGCGCAGCCGCTGGCGTAGCGCGGCGTAGCCTGCGGTTTCCAGCAGGCCCGCCGTCGCCCCGCCGTGGAACGCGCCGGGGCGCCCCTCCACATCGCTGGAAAAATCGATCTGCAACAGCGGCGCGCCATCGCTTTCCCCAGCCACGCGAATGCCCAGCGAGCGGGCGTATGCGGTCAGGAGGCTTTCCATCGCACGTCCCCCTTGGTTGGCCGGATCACCATGAACACCCCGGCGACGTGCGCGATCGGATCGTCGATATCGCCATCGTGGGCGATACCGTTGACGAAGATTGCAGAGCGGGTGCGGCGGTAGCAACGGACGCGGCCGAACACCGATGCATGTTCGCGCGCGGGCCGGTTGTAATCGACCCGCAGGTCGAGTGTGGCGATCTGCACGAATGTGCCCGCTGCGGTCCAGATGGCCATGCCCGATGCCATATCGACCAGGCTGATAATCGGGCCGGATGCGAGCACCGGGCGGCGTTCGTCACCCAGCAGATCGGCGCGCCAGGGCAGTTCCAGTTCCACCCAGTCTTCGCCGTGGTCGCTGTATCGCAGGCCCAGCCATCCGGTGTGGCTGCGCTGAAAAGCCGCAGATGCCATGACCTGCGGATCGAATTTGTCGGGGTATCGGTCCATCGCGAAACGGGGTGCCGGGTTGGGGGTGGGATGACAAGGGCTTATTGCCATGCGCGATCGGGTTCGGCGCTGCGCCAGTGTGCCACGCACATGGTCCCGCGGCAGATTTCCGCCAGACAATAAAAAACGGGGCCCGAAAGCCCCGTTTCTCGCTTCATTAAAGAAGTCAGCGACTACGGGCTGACCGGGGTGTCGTCACCACCGTCAACGGCGATAACGATACCTGCGATGATCGCAGCAACAGCGAGAACTGCGAGAACGAGCGAGCCGCCCGACAGTTCGCTGGCATCCTTCGACGGAGCCGAAGCGCGATCAGCGTTAGCAGCCTGAGCGGCCACAGGTGCGGTCACGAGAGTCGCAGCCGCTGCAGCGGCGGCGAGGTTACGGAACTTCATTCTGCAATCTCCTTAGATGAAGCGATTCAAATTTGGTCGGAAGGTTCCCTATGCCAATCACTATACACAGGCAACCTTGAATTCCGGGCAGTAAACTCATTTTACGGATAATTCACGCCCCGGAAAACCACAATAATTCAGCTCATTCCTCTCAAGTACTTCGGTATTTTGCCATGCTTCCCCGTGAGTGTGGCAGGAATGCCATAGCGCGCCAGAAATTCTTCAGAAGAACCCCATTTGACCATTCAAACATCAATTGCGCGGGTCGGTTCCCGATATCGGGCGCTTCCCCTCACAAAATCACCAGCTGTGGCGATTATGCCATCTGGGTAACCCGCTATAGTTACATTTTGGTAAAGGTCCTGAGCCTAACGGCCTTATTTCGCGGAATAGACGCGTTCGCCGCCCACCCATGTTTCCTGCACTTTGGTGGCGCGGATATCCGCCGGGCTGGCCATCAGCGGATCGCGGTCGACGATCACGAAATCGGCCCATTCGCCGGGCTTCAGTTCGCCAAAGCGCCCTTCGGCAAACCCGGCCCATGCGCCGCCCGATGTGTAGGCCGCCAGCGCAGCCTCCCGCGTGATGGCTTCCTGTGGCATCCACCCGCCGAACGGCTGGCCATCGGCATCGGTGCGGCTGATCGCGGCGGCGATCCCGGCGAATGCGTCGGGCGCTTCCACCGGGGCATCGGAGCCGAACGCCAGATGGCCCCCGGCCGCGGCGATCGATCGCCATGCATAGGCCCCCGCCAGCCGGTCCGGCCCCAGCCGCGCCTCTGCCATGATCCGGTCGGATGTCTGGTGCGTCGGCTGCATCGATGCGACGATCCCGTATTTGCCGAACCGCGCGATATCCGACGGACTGACGATCTGCGCGTGTTCGATCCGCCAGCGCCGGTCGCCCTTGTACGTATCGGTCATTTCGGCAATCGCATCCAGCACTTCGGCATTGGCGGCATCCCCGATCGAATGGACCGCCACCTGAAATTTATCGAGCGCGGCGCGGCTCATCATATTACGCAGCTGTGCCCCGGTCATCAGCGGCAGACCGGTGTTGCCCGCATCGTCGGCATAGGGCTGCTTCAGCCACGCGCCGCGCGAACCCAGTGCCCCGTCGAGGTAGAGCTTCACACCGTTCAGCCGCAGCTTGTCCTTATACAGCCACGGGGTCGGGCCGGGGCCGCCGATCAGCGCCATCGCATCGATGCCCGATGCATAGGACATGATCCGCATCCGCAGCCAGCCGAGGTCGCCCGCACGGCGAAAGCTCTGCCAGTCTTCGATTCTGGTGCCCATGTCGGCGGCGGCGGTCACCCCTTTCGACAGCAGCAGTTCCTGCGCCTTTGCCAGCGCCAGATCGCGATCTTCGGGGCGCGGAGCGGGCACGACCGCGTCGAACAGCGCGGTGGCCCGGTCCACGAATACCCCGGCGGGGGTTTTGCCACCGGCGACCCGTTCGATCCGCCCGCCTGCCGGATTGGCGGTTTTGGCGGTGATCCCGGCAGCCGCCATCGCGGCGCTGTTGGCCCACACGGCATGGCCATCGACCCGTTCGAGCAGCACCGGCCGGTCGGGCACGGCAGCGTCGAGTTCGGCGGCGGTGGGGAACCGGCCAAGGCCCCAGTTGACCTGATTCCACCCGCCGCCGACAATCCAGCGCCGGTCGGGGTGTTTGGCGGCATAGGCGCGGATTTTCGCCTGCGCTTCGGCCAGTGACTTCGTATCGCTGAGGTCGATTGTGAGCTGGGCAAAGCCAAGCCCCATCATGTGCAGGTGCGAATCGATCAGGCCGGGGATGACATAGGCCCCGTTGCCATCGACCGCGAAATCGGTGCGCTTGGGCCGCTTGTCTTTCCGGTCGAGCAATTGCTTCACCCGCCCGTCATCATCGATCCACATCGCAGTGAAGCGGGTGACTTTGCCGTCGCGATCGACAGAAATTCCCTGAATGTTTTCAATCAGCGTATCGGCCTGAGCGACCGGGGCGAGAGCGGCCGCAAGCGCGGCGAGGGCAATTGCAAAAGGACGAACGATAGTCATGGCCCCCCAATAGCGCGTTTTTCGCACATGCAAATGCAAACAAGCCGTGTTCCCCCCGCGCGCGTTATGCCCTAGGGCGCGCGCCATCATGAACGAAAGCAACACCGCAATCGCCCCGGCAGACGACCTGCCCCTGACCATCGAAGATGTCCGCGCCGCCGCCGAACGAATTAGCGGCGCTGTCGTGCGGACCCCGATGATGCATTCGATTACTCTGTCGGAAATTTGCGGCGCGGAAATCTGGCTCAAGTTCGAAAACCTGCAATTTACCGCCGCATATAAGGAACGCGGCGCTCTCAATGCTCTGCTGCAACTGACCGATGAACAACGCGCCAAAGGCGTGATCGCCGCATCGGCGGGCAACCATTCGCAAGGGCTCAGCTATCACGGGCGCCGGCTGGGCGTGCCGGTGACGATCGTCATGCCGCGCACCACGCCCACGGTGAAAGTGATGCAGACCGAAAGCGTCGGTGGCAAAGTCGTGCAGGAAGGGGAAACTTTCGACGAAGCCTATGCCCATGCCCGCAAGCTGGAGCAGGAACTGGGCCTGACGTTCGTACACCCGTTCGACGATCCGAAAGTCGCCGCGGGGCAGGGCACAGTCGCGCTGGAAATGCTGGAGGACCGGCCCGATCTCGATTGCCTGGTCGTGCCCATCGGCGGCGGCGGGCTGATTTCGGGCATGGCGACCGTCGCAAAGGCGACCGACCCGAACATCGAAGTCGTCGGTGTGCAGGCCGCGCTGTTTCCGTCGATGTATGCGAAGATCAACGGGCACGAGATGGAATGCGGCGGCGATACGCTGGCCGAAGGGATCGCAGTGAAGGCACCCGGCGAATTCACGTCGCAAGTGATCGCCAAGCGGGTGGACGAAATCCTGCTGGTGGACGAAGGCACGCTGGAACGCGCGGTCAGCCTGCTGTTGCAGATCGAAAAGACCGTGGTGGAAGGGGCGGGCGCTGCCGGTCTGGCCGCGGTCCTGTCGCACCCCGAACGCTTCGCCGGTCGCAAGATCGGGCTGGTACTGTGCGGCGGCAACATCGACACCCGCCTGCTGGCGAACGTCCTGCTGCGCGATCTGGCGCGGTCGGGCCGTCTCGCCCGGTTGCGGATCACATTGCAGGATCGCCCCGGCGCGCTGTTCAAGGTGATGCGCGAATTCGATGCGCACAATGTCAATATCATCGAAATCTATCACCAGCGCATCTTCACCACGCTGCCTGCCAAGGGGCTGATTACCGATATCGAATGCGAGGCGCGCGATGGCGAACAGATCAGCGAACTGATCGCCTGTCTGCGGGCCAAGGGATATTCGGTCAGCCCGGTCGAGCTGAACTGAGCGGGGGTTCGGGGGTTCGATCCGCCGAATTATCTGCGGGATTTGCGGGAACAGAGAATCGCCGGGCACCTTCGCCCGGCGATTTTCAGCGGTGATTCGCTATTTCCTGTGCAATAAGTCCTTGTTAACCAAGATAGATGGTTAAGACTCTTTTACCGTGGCCATCGGCGGGGCATAACCCCTCCCGTCATTTCACTCCAAAGAGAGCGCAGCACTCACCGTGACGGCACCGGTCAGATTCCCCCGCTTCTTCGTGACGAGCCCCGCTCCGTGTCCCTATCTGGAAGGGCGGAGCGAGCGCAAGGTTTTCACCGAACTCAAAGGGCCGCATGCCGACCAGTTGAACGAAGCGCTTGGCCGGATCGGTTTTCGCCGCAGCCAGACAGTGGCCTATCGCCCCAGCTGTACCGATTGTCAGGCGTGCATTTCGGTGCGGATTCCGGCCGCCGATTTCTGCCCGTCGAATGCACAGAAGCGGACCCTGAAACGAAATTCCGACCTGATCGCAACCGAATGCCGCCCGTGGGCGACTTCGGAACAATTCGAACTGTTGCGGAAATACCTCGCTTCGCGCCATCCGGGCGGCGGAATGGCGGCGATGGATGATATTGATTATGCCGACATGGTAGAGCATACGCCGGTAACAAGTAGTGTTATAGAATACAGGGAGCCCGCGATTGGGTCGCAGGCGGGCCGCCTGGTAGGCGCCTGTCTGACCGATCGTCAGGGCGACGGGTTGTCGATGATTTATTCGTTCTACGACCCGGAATATAAGGTGCGATCCGGGCTTGGTAATTACATCATCCTCGACCACATCCGGCGGGCCGCGGCCGAACGGCTCGGATTTGTGTACCTCGGCTATTGGGTCGAAGGGTCGGACCGGATGCAATACAAGGTGCGTTATCGTCCACTCGAACTGCTTGAACGCGATGGCTGGCGGCGACTCGATCGGGCAGAGCAGGACGCGCTCATTGCCCGCGCAGTGGCTGCTCCCCCGCGTGACGATGCCCGTGCCAGCGCCGCGAAAGACGCCGCGCTGCCGCAAGTGGGCTTCGCACAGTAGCTTGCTGACGATAATCGCGGCGGCACTGGCCGCTGTGGCCGCGCCGCAAGGTGCCGTGGCGCAGGATGCCGGCGCCGCTACCGCGGATAGTTCGGATGATCAGGACACTACGGCACCCGATGCCGCCGCCACTGCGGATCAGGGCGCGGATCAGCCGACGGTGCGCCTGCCCGGCGATCCCGATAGCGAGAACCCCGCCAGACCGCGCCGCGCCCCGCGAACCCTGCAAGACCTGATCCCCGATACTGCCGTCGCTGACCCGGAGGCGTGGGCGCAGCAAGGCGCGCCGCAGGATGCCAGCGCCGATGCCGATGCCATCGCGGGCGAAAGCCTTGCCGCGGATTCGCCGCTCAACGATGCGCCGCAGATCGCCATTCCCTGGCCCGACGAGCTGGATCTGCCGCAACTGGCTCCGCTCGAACCGGACGACACGATCCAGTTCGCTGATCTCGATGAAGATATGCAGGCGCCGACGCTGGAAGATGGCGATGTCCGCTCGGTGGCAGGCAATCTGAAGCTTGCTTTCCCCAAAGATGAAGCGGCATTCCCCAAACGCGGCGAATTCACCGACCGGTTCCGTTCGATGTCGACCATTGCCGAACTGAACAAGAACGGGAATAATCTGGCGCAGCTCGCCGCCCGTGCGAAGTCGGACGAAGAACTGCTGGCCACTTTGCTGCGGGTCTATGGTTATTACGACGCGCAGATTATCCGTACCGTCGAAGATAACAGCGGGGATAGCCCCGACGCGGATGGCAAGGCGCAGGTCCGGTTCGATATCATTCCGGGGCAGCATTACCGGTTCGGCGCGATCGACATGGGCGATCTGGCGACCGCGCCCGACGCCGAAACGCTGCGTCAGGCATTCGAAATTCAGACCGGCGATCCGATGTCGAGCGACAAGATCGTGGAAGAACAGGCCGATCTGGACACCGCGCTGGGCGAAACCGGGTATCCGTTTGCCGCCATCCGGGCGCCATCGCTGCTGATCGATCATGATCGGGTCGAAGGCGATCTGACGATGCCGGTCAGCCCCAACGGCAAATTCGTGTTCGGTGAAGTCGTGTCGAAAATGCCCGATTTCCTGTCGAGCCGCCATTTGGAAGAAATCGCCCGGTTCGAACGCGGCGATGTCTATCAGCGCAGCCTGTCGACAGACTTGCGCCGGGCCATTGTCGCCACCGGGCTGGTATCGTCGGTCACGATTACCCCGCGCGCTGTGACCCCGCCCGCAGGCGATACGCCGGGCACCGTGGCGATGGACGTGGAAATGACCCCGGCCAAGCTGCGGACAATAGCCGGCGCCATCGGTTATGGCAAGGCAGAGGGGTTCCGGGTCGAGGCAAGCTGGGAACACCGCAACCTGTTCCCGCCCGAAGGGATGCTGCGGGTGCGCGGTATCGCGGGCACGCGGGAACAGTTGCTGGGCGTGACGTTCCGCAAGAACAATTTCAAAGGGCGCGATAAAGTCCTGACGGTGGATGCGTTCGCTTCGACCATCGATACCGATGCGTATGACGCGAACACGCTGTCGCTGGTCGGATCGCTGGAGAAGACATCGACGCTGCTGTTCCAGAAACCGTTTAGCTGGAGCATCGGCCTGGAACTGGTAGCGACGAAGGAACGGCTCAGGCTGCCCGAACTGGGCCTTGTCATTCCGCTGGATACCTATTTCATCGCGGCCATTCCGGGGCTGGTGGAATTCGATACGTCGGACGATCTGCTGAACCCGACCAAGGGGTTCCGCATCGCCGGCCAGCTCTCGCCCGAAGTGTCGAGCAGGAATGGGGTGCAGAGCTTTTATGTCCGCAGCCAGATCGATGCGGCGATTTACAAATCGGTGGGCAGCCGCGTGATCCTGGCCGGGCGCGGCAGAGTTGGTTCGATCCCCGGCGCGCCGCTCGATGAAATCGCTCCGTCGCGGCGCTTTTACGCCGGGGGCGGCGGGTCGGTGCGCGGATATGGCTACGACGCCATTGGCCCGCGCGATCAGTTCGGCGCGAACACCGGCGGGCGTTCGCTGGTCGAAGCATCGGTGGAAGCCCGCATCAAGACCGGCTTCTTCGGCGGTGCACTGCAAGTCGTGCCGTTCATCGATGCCGGATCGGTCAGCCAGAGCGTGACGCCGACATTCGAAGATATCCGCATCGGCGCGGGGATCGGGGTGCGGTATCTGACCGGGTTCGGCCCGCTGCGGTTCGATATTGCCACACCGCTGAACCCCGAACCGAGCGACGGCCCGGTCGCGGTGTACGTATCGCTGGGGCAGGCATTCTGATGAACGACAGCGAAACCCCTCAGCCCGCACCCGATGCCGCAGTGGAGACTACGCCCGAAAGTGTGGCGGAGCAGGCCCGTGCGCCGCGCCGTTCGCTGGGCCGCAAGCTGGGCAAATGGGCGATTGGCATCGTCGTCGGCATCGTTCTGCTGATCTCCGCCGGGGTCGCGATCCTCAACAGCCCGATCGGCCACCGCTTCGTGGTCGATCAGATCGCCAAAGTGGCACCGGCATCGGGGCTGCGGGTCAAGATCGGGCGGATCGACGGCAATCTGTATGGCACCGCCACGCTGCACGATGTGACGCTGTCCGATCCGAAGGGCGCGTTCCTGCGGGTGCCGCGGGTCGATCTCGACTGGCGACCATTGCACTGGTTTTCCAGCGGGCTGGACGTGCGCGAACTGGTGACGCATCGCGGAACTCTGCTGCGACGGCCAGAGCTTCTGCCGGGCGATCCCGATGCGCCGATCCTGCCCAATTTCGATATCCGGGTGGATCGCCTGCAGATCAGGGATCTGACAATTGCCAAGGGGATCGCAGGCGACAAATCGCACAAAGTGAACTTGCTGGCACAGGCCAATATTCGCAGCGGTAAAGTCTATCTCAAGGCCGATGGCAAGCTGGGCGCGGAAGACCGGCTGCATGCGCTGATCGATGCCGAACCCGATGGGGATAAATTCGATATCGATGCCGATTATATCGCCGCGAAGGATGGGGTGCTGGCCGGGCTGATCGGTGCCGATGCCGGATATCGCGGCAAAGTGTTCGGCAATGGCACGTGGACCCAGTGGAAGGGCGGCGGCGTCGTTACCCGTGACGGCGAACGCTTCGTTGCTTTCCAGCTCAGGAATTATGCCGGGACATATTCGATTGCCGGACAGGCGCAGCCCGCGCCGCTGCTCGATGGCATTCCCGCACGGCTGGCGGGCAAGACGGTGTCCTACCTCGCTGTCGGTACACTCGATAACAGCGTGCTCGACGGGAAGCTGCAACTGGTTGCCAGCGGGCTGCGCGGTTCGGCCGACGGTACACTCGATCTGGGTAACAATCTGGCGCGTAAGCTGGCGGTCGATGCCCGCTTGACCGATCCGGCGCTGCTCGGCCCGGATTCGCGGATCGAAGGGCTGACGTTGAAGGCGATGCTGGATGGCAAGTTCCGCGACCTGTCTGTCGCGCACACGCTGTCGCTGGCGAAATTCGCATCCGGCTCCACGCAATTGAGCGACGTAGTGCAAAAAGGCACGGCGACATACGACGGTGCGCGCTGGGTCTTGCCGCTGAATGCGACCGTGGGCCGGGTGGTTACCGGATCGGCGCAAGTCGATCCGCGACTGATCGGCGGCACGCTGAGCGGCACAGTGACATATGCGGGCAGCAAGCTGGCATCGGATCGGCTGGCGCTGAAATTCCCCGGTGCGGAGGCGCAGCTCGCGCTGGCGGGCGATACTGCCAAGGGAACTTACCGGCTGAGCGGCCCGGTCGTGGCCAATGGGCTGGCGCTGGATAATGTCGGCACGATCAACGCCGCGGCCGATATCGATTTCGCTTACGGGCAGGGGCCGTGGACGCTTTCCGCCGATTTTCAGGGTCGCATTCCGCGGGTCACCAATGGCACGATCGCCAATCTGGCCGGGCCGGACATCCGCCTGCGCGGCGGGGTGACGATGGCGGCCAACACCGCGATCACATTCCGCAATCTGCGGGTCAATGCCGCCAGACTGACGCTGTTCGCTGATGGCACGGTCGGCCCTGATCGCAGCACATTGCGTGGACGAGGCAAGAGCGCGGATTACGGCCCGTTCACGGTGGAGGGCGGTTATACCAGCCGCGGGCCGGAAGCGGTGCTGGTATTTGCCGATCCGCTGCCCGCTGCCGGGCTGAAAGATGTGCGCGTCGCGCTCGCCCCGATAGAGGGCGGCTTCGGCATCGAGACGAAGGGCGAATCGATGCTCGGCCCGTTCGCGGGCACGCTTGGCCTCTATTCCCCCGCCAATGGCCCGACCCGGCTGGCGATTGAAAAGCTCGACATTTGGAAGACTTCGGTCACCGGCGAACTGGTGCTGGGCGACGGCGGTGCCGATGGCACGCTGACGCTGGCTGGCGGCGGGCTGGACGGGACAGTGGCGATTTCCCCGCGCGATGGCGGGCAGGCGTTTGCTGTCGATCTGAAAGCGCGCAAGGCGGCCTTCGGTGGCGCGACACCGCTATCGATTTCCAGCGCCACGATCACAGGTAATGGCTTGCTGAAAGACGGGTCGAGCACGATCAACGGTAATATCGTGGCGCAGGGCGTCGGTTACGACGGGATGTATCTGTCGCGGATGTCGGCGCAGGCGAAGCTGGTGAACGGCAGCGGCACAGTCACAGCGGCGCTGGCAGGGCGGCGCGGCAGCCCGTTCGTGTTGCAGCTCGATGCGAAGATCGCGCCAGACCGCTATGCCGTGGCGGCGCGGGGTAACTATGCGGGCAAGGCGATTGCAATGCCGCGCCGCGCTGTTGTGGTGAAGCGGGAAGATGGCGGCTGGCAGTTGCAGCCGACACAGGTCAACTTTGCCGGTGGCGCGATGATCGCACAGGGCACTTTCGATAACGGGCAAGTGGCCGGGCGCCTGCAACTGGCGGATATGCCGCTGTCGCTGGCCGATCTCGCCGGGGCCGATCTGGGGCTGGATGGCAAGGTCTCGGGCGTGGTCGATATCGCGGGCGAACGCGGCGGCCTGCCCACCGGCGAAGCACGGGTGAAGATCGACGGGCTTTCGCGTTCGGGCCTCGTGCTCACCTCGCGGCCGGTCGATCTGGCGCTGGTGCTCAAGCTGACGCAGGATCAGCTCGCCACCCGCGCCGTGATCGACGATGCCGATGGCAAGCGGCTGGGTCGGTTGCAGGGCCGCATATCGGGCTTGCCACAGGATGGCGGGCTGGCCGACCGGCTGCGCGCGGGCAGCCTGTTCGCACAACTGCGCTATTCCGGTCCGGCGGATGCACTGTGGCGGCTGGCGGCGATCAACACCTTCGACCTCACCGGCCCGCTGTCGGTGGCGGCAGACGTGACCGGCACACTCTCCAGCCCGCAGGTGCGCGGTTCGCTGGCGAGCGATAACATGCGTTTGCGGAGCGGGCTGTCGGGCACCGATATCAGCAAAGTGAAAGCGCGCGGCACGTTCTCCGGCTCGCGCCTGCGGCTCACGTCGTTCTCCGGCACCGCGCCCAATGGCGGCACCGTTGTCGGCAGCGGCACAGTCGATCTCAGCGAGATGAGCGCGGATCGCGGGCCGCAGCTCGATTTGCGGCTGGCCGCGCGCAACGCGGCCTTGCTCGATGCCAACGGTTTGACCGCGACTGTTACCGGGCCGATGCGGATCGTATCGCGCGGCTTCGGCGGCACGATTGCGGGGCGGCTGCGGGTCAACCGGGCCAGCTGGCGCATGGGGATGGCCACGGCGGCATCGGAATTGCCGCAGATCCGCACCCGCGAAATCAACGTCCCGCCCGATATGGCGCCGCGTCAGGCGCGCACCGGTCCGTGGCGCTATATGATCGATGCCACGGCCGAAGGTGGGGTCGATGTGCGCGGCATGGGTCTGGATAGCGAATGGGATGCCGATATCCGCCTGCGCGGCACGACCGACGATCCGCGCATCGGCGGGCGGGCGCAAGTCGTGCGCGGCGATTACACGTTCGCCAGTACGCAGTTCGACCTGACCCGTGGGCGGATCACCTTCGACGAAAGCGTTCCGATCGATCCGCGTCTGGATATCGTGGCCGAAACGACCAAGAACGATCTGACGGTGACGGTGAAGGTGCAGGGCAATGCCATGCAGCCGGAAATCACCTTCTCCTCCAACCCGGCCTACCCGGAAGAGGAAATCCTTTCGCGGCTGCTGTTCGGCGGATCGATCACCAGCCTTTCGGCCACCGATGCCCTGCAACTGGGCGCGGCCGTCGCATCGCTGCAGGGCGGTGGCGGGCTGGACCCGATCAACCAGCTACGCAGCGCCATCGGGCTGGATCGCCTGCGTATCGTCAGCGCGGACCCCGCGATCAACCGCGAAACCTCGGTCGCGCTGGGCAAGAACATCGGGCGCAAATTCTACGTCGAGATTATCACCGACGGGCGCGGATACAGCGCCACGAATGTCGAATTCCGCATTACTTCGTGGCTGTCGCTGCTGGGGTCTATTTCGACGATCGGGCGCGATTCAATCGGGGCGAAGGCCAGTAAGGATTACTGATCTTCGCCCCGATTGAATCGTGCGGCGGAAAGCGGCGGCTTTATTGCTGCGTTGTAGCGGATGGGGCAGCTTTCTTCAGCAGCCCGCTGATCGGCATCGCCACACCGTTGCTGGCAACGATGGCCTGCCCGTCGAGCGTTGCGCGCGACCCGTCTGCGCCCGTGACGAGGATCTTGCTGTCTTCCTGCGTGAAGGTGACAGTGTCGCCACCCATCGTCCGCATTTCGACGGAGCCGTTGTTTTCCGCGATGGCGGTTTCAATCGCTTTGGCGGTCAGCGCGCCGGGCAGAATATGATCGCGCAACACCGCGACAAGTTCGGGCCGATGGGCGGCATCGGTCAATGTTTTGCCCGCTTCGCCCAATTCATCGAACGCGCTGTTTTCTGGCACCAGCACGGTATAACTGCCGGGGCCATCGAACACCCCGGCCAGCCCGGCTTCCGCCATCGCGTCGGACACTTGCGACAGTTCGTTCTGGCCCGCGATGACAGAGGCGAGGGTGCGGGTGGTCTTATCGGCCAAGGCGGTTTTGGCCTTATCCGATGTTTCCTCCCCGCCGCCCGAACAGGCGGCGAGCGGAACCATCAAGCCGACCAGCGCGGCGGTGCCAAGCATTTTTGCGTTTTTCATCAGATGGTTCCTTAACTCAGCAGCTCGATTGCAGCCGTGATAAGCCGGGTCTTGGGATCAACCTGATACACATAGCCATTGGCATAGCGGTAATGGGCATCGGGGCTGTCGTAGTAGCGAGCCTGATAGGCATAGGGCACGTTATACACGCCGTATCCGGCAGGTATCGGCTGGCCCACATTGAACTCATCGCCGGTCAGCAATGCGGCGATGGAAGTGATCGCCTGCGTGCCGGGATCGACCCGGTACAGCACGTTATCGGCATAGCGATAGGCGTCCGGCTGCCCCAGATTGTAGTAATCGGCATAGTAGCCAGGCACTTCAGTCTGGCGGTAATAGCTCGGCCACTGGTTCCCGATCGACAGCGCACCACCCAGCAGAGGGATATAGCCGAGGATCGAATCCCCGCTGATGCGATAAAGATACCCGTTGTCATACCGGTAATCGTTGCCCGACAATCGGTCATATCCCCACCATGACGGGCGGTCGTAAAACGCGTGCCAGGTATCGGGGCGCTTGTTCAACTGGCCCGGAGGGGTGCAGCCGGTGCCCTTTTTGGCGAGGCCGGGCGGGCACCCGTCGATCAGGCCACGGTTGATGGTCCGGTTGATATGCGCGATCCGCGTTACCCGGCGAACAGGGTGACTGGCATCGCCACCGCGCAGATCGCTGCGGTCGGCCAGCCCCCTGGCGCCGTTGTTCCCACCTGCTTTGTTCACCGGCACGGCTTTGCCCGAATTGCCGCGGTCAGGGCTATTGCCAGCCGCGTGTTGGGCCTTGTCCGGCTTGCCCGGTTTCATTGCGCCAGATGCGGTACGCTTGTCGGGCGCGGATTTGGCATTGGTGCCATTGCCATTGCGATTCCCGTTTACAGCGGCGGCTTGTGTGGCCTTCATCGCAGGGCCGTTGGCGGAATTGCCCTTTTGAGGCTCCCTTTGCGGGTTCTGAGCGGATTTGTCATTCTTTGCAGCGTTACCCTGCTTCATAGCGGGGCCATTGTCGGCGGATTTACCGTTGCCGTTTCCGTGCCCGCCGCCGGGGTTGGCAAATGCAGTTATTGGCAGCACGCCGATGGTCGCCGCAAACGCCAGCGTCGCCGCACCTGCTAGTATGGTACGCATGATCGTCTCCTTTGGCCGATAGAACGGGTGATCCTGTCGGGTTGTTCCGGCCTGAAGTCTCAATGATTTGCGCGCTATTCGCTGCTGTAGAGTCTGGCCTCTGCCGCCCGCCGCGTGATCAGGCCGTTCAACACCCGGCCTCCGGCCCGGTTCCAGCGGGCAAATTCGGCTTTGGCACCGGCATAATCGCCGGCGTTGTGGCGGGCGGTCAGAGTAGCGCGGGCGATGGCGCCGGTGTTGTAATGGAAACTGACCAGCGCATCGAACTGCGCCTGCGTAGTCGGACTTTGCCCGATTGCGGCGGCCACTTCAGCGGAATAGCGGGCCAGATCGCTTTCCAGCCGGGCATCGCATTGCGCCTGTGTCCAGACCGTATCCGGGCCGATCCCCTTGCCCGTCGCGCCCCAGCCGATGGTCCACGGGGCACCACCGGTCCCCGGATCGGGGTAGGCGGCGACAGTGCCATCGCCGCGCAAACGGGCGCAGCTTTCGAACCGCTTGATCAGCGCGATGCCATCGGCAGACACGCTGCGGACCGGCATTCCATCCAAAGCGGCATCGATGGCTGTATCGAGTGCCTTCACTTCGCCGCTGGTGAATCCCCGGCGGAGCATGTGGCGGACAGTGTCGAAAATGGTCTTGCGGTGCATAGCTGGCCCCTTCGCTGGTGAATGAGGCCGCACCATCTGGCATCATCGGGGCGAGTAGGAAACCCGCCCAGTGTCGGCGGCGCAGGCATGGCGGCTGTCTATGACCACATCGCCTCCTCACTGCGTCGCCCCGGACCTGATCCGGGGCCCAGCTTTTCGTTCCGCACCGGGCCAGAGGAAGCTGGACCCCGGCTCGGGGGCCGGGGTGACGAGGAGGCGTGGGTGGGGTGGGCGGGGCATCGTGTCGATCTTCGCGGTCCGATCCATCGCGCCACGCCGATCCCGGCCGATCACCTGTTCCTGAGCGGAGACATGGACCGCTCCTTTGAGTTTTGAAATCTGTGACTTTCGGAGAAAAGGGGCAAACAAACAGGTGCTTATGGGAGTTTCGTCGGGCGGCACTGTGGACTTCGGTTTCGCCTCCTCAATCTGCGCCGGAGCATCGCGGCAATCATGGCCCGCGTATGGACCACCGCATCGCCTGTAGGAAACCGTTACCCGCCGGAGCGGGTACGCCGCCAGCCGCACAACAATACCCGCACGAAAAAAGGCGCCCGGTTTCCCGAACGCCTTTCTTCTTCGGCAGCGATTGAGCCGTTAGCTGGCTCAGGCGCTGTAATACATATCGTATTCGACCGGGCTGGGGGTGGTTTCCCAGCGGCTGACTTCGTCCCACTTCAGTTCGAGGTAGGCGTCGATCTGATCCTTCGAGAACACGTCGCCTTTCAGCAGGAATTCGTGGTCGGCTTCGAGCGATTCGAGCGCTTCGCGGAGCGATCCGCAAACGGTGGGAACTTCTGCCAGTTCTGCCGGGGGCAGATCGTAGAGGTTCTTGTCCATCGCTTCGCCGGGGTGGATCTTGTTCTGGATCCCGTCGAGGCCCGCCATCAGCAGCGCGGCGAACGCGAGGTACGGGTTGGCCAGCGGATCGGGGAAACGGAATTCCACGCGCTTCGCCTTCTCGCCCGCACCGTAAGGGATGCGGCACGATGCCGAACGGTTACGCGCCGAATAGGCCAGCAGCACCGGTGCTTCGAAGCCCGGCACCAGTCGCTTGTAGCTGTTGGTGGTCGGGTTGGTGAAGGCATTCAGCGCCTTGGCGTGTTTGATGACACCGCCGATGTAATAGAGGCAGGTGTCCGACAGACCGGCATAGCCATTGCCTGCGAACAGCGGCTTGCCACCATCCCAGATCGACATGTGGGTGTGCATGCCCGAACCGTTGTCGGCCTTGATCGGTTTGGGCATGAACGTCGCCGTCTTGCCGTATGCCTGCGCGACCATCTGCACCACGTACTTGTAAATCTGCACGCGGTCGGCGGTCTGGGTCAGGGTGCCGAAGGTAATGCCCAGTTCGTGCTGCGCGGCGGCCACTTCGTGGTGATGCTTATCCATCGGCAGGCCCATTTCGACCATTGTCGAAACCATTTCGCCGCGGATATCCATGCTGCTGTCGACCGGCGGAACGGGGAAGTAACCGCCCTTGGCGCGCGGGCGGTGGCCCATGTTGCCGCCTTCGTAATCGCGGTTGGTGTTGCCGGGCAGTTCGATGTCGTCGATCTTGAAGCCCGAACCATCATATCCGTCGTAGAACTTCACGTCGTCGAACATGAAGAATTCGGGTTCCGGCCCGACATAGACCGTGTCGCCCACGCCGCTGGCCTTCACATAGGCTTCGGCGCGCTTCGCGGTCGAACGCGGGTCACGCGCGTAGAGATCGCCGGTAGACGGCTCGACAATATCGCAGAACAGAATCAGCATCGGCGTGGCTGAAAACGGTTCGACATAACATGCGTCGAGGTCCGGCTTCAGGATCATGTCGGATTCGTTGATGACCTTCCAGCCTTCGATCGACGAACCGTCGAACATCAGGCCCTGTTCCAGCTCGTCTTCGCCCAGCGGGGCGGCCAGCATCTGGAGGTGCTGCCACTTACCCTTGGGGTCGGTGAAGCGAAGATCGACCCATTCGATCTCTTCATCCTTGATCTTCTTGAGGATGTCCTTCGCAGAAGCCATTTTAATCATCCCTTTCAGTATATCCCGGCAAGTCTGCCGGGGGATTTTCGAAATTCGGTTGCGATCCGTCGAAGGACGGATGCGAACGGCGCGTCAGATCGCGTCGTCGTCTTTCTCGCCGGTGCGGATGCGGAGTGCGCTGTCGATGGTGGATACGAAAATCTTGCCGTCACCGATGCGCCCCGTCTGGGCGGCACCGGCAATCGCCTCCACCGTGCGTTCGGCGATGGCATCGGGCACGATCACTTCCAGTTTCACCTTAGGCAGGAAATCGACGACGTATTCGGCACCGCGATACAGTTCCGTATGACCCTTCTGCCGGCCAAAGCCCTTCGCTTCGAGCACAGTGATACCCGACACGCCGATTTCGTGCAGCGCTTCCTTCACTTCGTCGAGCTTGAACGGCTTGATGATCGCTTCGATCTTTTTCACATGACCCCCGCAGAAAGGACCGCCTGCATGCGCGGTTTCGCGCGCCGCAGCCGGGTGGCTGAATTTGCCTTGGTAATAATTCTTCAAGAATCGTGCCAAGGGATGATGCGGAAGACCCTAGGGCAACGAAACGCGCGTTTAAAGGGCACTTTGGTATAGGATCGGGTGGGCGTGGTGTGGCTGCATATCGCCGTGCCGACGATATCTGCCGCCGGAACAGGCAGGCACTGCCTAATTTTCAGGCAGTGAGCTCAGTCGTTGAGCGACAGCCCGGCGGTTTCGGGCAGTCCGGCCATCAGGTTCAGGCTCTGCACTGCGGCGCCGCTGGCTCCTTTGCCCAGATTGTCGAGCGCGGCGATCAGCCGTGCCTGCGACCCGTCTGCGCGGCTGAATACGAACAGTTCCAGCCTGTCGCCCGGCGCGCGCGATCCGCGCAGCAGAATTTCGCCATCTTCGGGGGGTGTTCCCATCCGCACGATCGCGCTGTCGCCGCAGAAATCCGCCAGCGCATCGCGCATCGCGTCCGCGCTGCCCGCACCCGGAATGGCCGCCAGCGGCAGGGGTACTTCCACCACCATCCCGCGATGGGCGGGCACTACGGCGGGCGCAAACACCGGTGCATAGGCCAGCCCCGCATGGCGCTGCATTTCGGGCAGATGCTTGTGCTCTAGCGTCAGGCCATAATCGCGGAACGCAATGTCCCGATCCGCTTCGAACCGGGCGATCAGCGCCTTGCCACCGCCCGAATATCCCGAGACGGCATTGACGGTGTATGGCCAGTCGGCAGGCAGCAGCCCGGCACGCACCAGCGGCGCGACCAGCGCGAGGAATCCGGTGGGATAACAGCCGGGATTGGACACTCGCATGGCCCCGGCCACAGCATCGCGCCCGATCAGTTCGGGAAAGCCATAAGTCCACCCGTCGGCCACGCGGTGCGCGCTCGATGCGTCGATCACCCGCACTTTGCTGGCCGGATCGATCAGCGCGACGGCTTCGCGGGCGGCATCGTCGGGCAGGCAGAGGATCGCGAAATCGGCTTCGTTCAGCGCTTCGCGGCGGGCGGCGGCATCCTTGCGCCGCGCTTCGTCGAGCGTGACAAGCGCAAATTCGCTGCGGCCAGCGAGCCGTTCAGCAATTTCCAGCCCGGTGGTGCCAACAGCTCCGTCGATAAATACACTGGCGGTCATGGCGGATCAGGCAAGCTGAGTGATATGCAGATAGCCGGTAGGACCATCCGGCCCGCAGCATCCCCAGCACCAGTCGCCCGCATAGTCGAGCGCTTCGAACCCGGCGCCCGGTTCGAGCGTCGCGACCACTTCGGCGGTGTCCGATGGAGTCAGCAGCAGTTGCGCCCCTGCTGCCCCGATTTCGCGAAGAATCGGAATGACATATGCCGCGACCAGATAGCGGTTGGCTAACGCGATATGGGCGATGTCACCACGCAGCGGCAGCGTGCCGGGTTCAGGGCGCGCGACAGGCCCGGACAGCGAAAGCTGGCCGACGGGCAGAGTATATTCGCCAGTATTCGTCACGAAACTTCTATTCTTGCCCCCAAGGGTGAAAGATTTGCGCGCTTATACTGTGGCGGCGGTGCGGGCAAGCGCACCGCGCGAGTTGCCCCCTGATAGCTCCACAATGGTTCTTTTCAGCACACCCGATAACGCTGGTATGTCTGAGTCTAGCCATACCGTTCGCACAGCATGTGCCACGCCGCGCGCAGGCCCAGCGCCGCGCCGCCCTTGGGTCGCCCCGGCTTTGCCACCGGTCGCCAGGCGAATGTGTCGAAATGGGCCCAGTCGATGTTCTCGCCAACGAATTTGTCGAGGAACAGGCCCGCCACGCTGGCCCCGGCGAAGCCATTGCTTGCCGCGTTGTTGGTGTCGGCAATATCGGATTTGAGATATTCGAGATAGGCGGCGGGCAGCGGCAGACGCCAGGTTTCGTCGTCATGCGCCTTGCCCGCCGCGATCAGCGCCTCTGCCGTCGCATCGCGCCGTGCCATCAGCGCAGGCAGATCGGGGCCGAGCGCGACACGGGCTGCGCCGGTCAGCGTAGCGAAATCGATAATCAGATCGGGCTTTTCCTCGCTCGCGCGGGTCAGGGCATCACCCAGGATCAGGCGACCTTCGGCATCGGTATTGCCGATTTCCACTGTCAGCCCCTTGCGGCTTTGCAACACATCGCCGGGGCGGAAAGAATTGCCCGCGATAGCATTCTCCACCGCCGGTACGATCATATGCAGCCGCACTTTCAGCCCGGCTTCCATAATCAGCCCGGCCAGCGCGATCACGTGGGCTGCGCCGCCCATGTCTTTCTTCATCAGAGCCATGCCACTGGCCCCCTTGATATCCAGCCCGCCGGAATCGAAGCAGACGCCTTTGCCGACCAGCACCAGCACCGGGTGCTTTTCATCCCCCCATGTCAGGTGCAGCAGGCGCGGCGCATGCTCGCGCGATGCGGCACGGCCCACTGCGTACACCATCGGATATTCGCGTTCGAGCTGATCGCCCTTCACGACCGACAGTTTCGCCTTGTGCTTTTTGGCCAGCGCTTCGCATTCGGCCTCTATTGCGGCCGGCCCCATGTCTTCGGCCGGGGTGTTGACGAGATCGGCCACTTTCATCGTCGCCTGCGCCTCTGCCACAACGGCGTCGATCGCTTTCACGTCCCTGGTCAGCAATATGCGTGGGCCGGTGGAATCGGGATCGTCGTGATAGCGGGTGAAACGATACTGCGCGGTTTGCCAGCCGAACACCGCCGGGCCGGGGCTGCCGGTAGCGAGGCGATAAGTGCCTGCCGGCAGCGTTTCGGCCAGTTTGGCAAGGCACCAGCTCGACAGTTCATCCGGGTTGGCGACACCGCCTACAGCAAACCATTTGTCGCCATCGGGAACAATAGCGGTCTGATAACCATTTCCTTCGAACTTTTGTGCAGCGAGTGTGGCTTTCTGGCCAGCGGCAAGTGATTTCATCCAGTTACCGAAGCTGTCCTGGTTAACGATATGAATTGGGGTGGCGTCTTGTCCGCGATCAGGCTGGACCAGTTGGTTCTTGCTGTTCATATCTACGTTATATTGCCGTTTGACTGGAGAATTCCAATGCCTGTTCGTTCCTTATTGTCGATTGCGGCGGTCCTCGCTGTCGCTGGCTGCTCGGTCAGCGAGGGTACGGCCGACGATACTGCGAGTGCGGGGCCCGATAACGTCGCTGCATCCAGCGCGGCAAGCAGTGCGACGGTAGTGGATGGCGCGAGCACCGCCGCCGCCAGCGCCACTGCTACCAGCAGTGCCAAGGGCGTGGCTATCGTTCAGAAAGAAAAGAAGGACGGCGGTGAATGGGAATTCGCATATTCCTGGCCCGGTGCGGTGGTCGCACGCCCCGAACTCGCTGCGATTCTGAAGAAAGAAAGCGATGCCGCACTGAAGAGCGAACGGGCTGAGTATGCGGATGCTATCGCCAACTCTCCGCCTGATTGCACCTCCTGCCGCAGCCGCAGTTACGAAAAAGAATGGAAAGTCGTGGCCAGTGTACCCGGCTACCTGAGCCTGTCGGCCAACATTTCCACTTATACCGGCGGCGCACACGGTATGTATGGTCGCGAATCGAGCGTGTGGGTCGAAGGCGGCAAGAAACTGGTGAAGGGAGTGGATCTGTTCACGTCCGCCGCTGCTCTGGACAAGGCACTGCAGCCCGCACTGTGCAAGGCGCTGGATGTCGAACGCGCGAAACGGCGGGGCGATTTCAAGCCCAATGCCGATTACGGGTTCGACGATTGCCAGCACGTGAAAGATGCGACGGTGTTCGTCGGTTCCAGCAATGGCAAGGCCTTCGATCGCGTCGGCATCTATTTCGGGCCATATGTCGCCGGCCCTTACGCCGAAGGCGATTATGAGCTGACTTTGCCGGTAACCAAGGCGGTGCTGGCAACGGTGAAGCCCGAATACAAGGCGGCCTTCGCTGCGAAGTAGCAATTTGCGCGCACAGTCGCTAAATGGGCGGGCATGACTGAATACCAGACCATTACCGGCGACGAAACCGTCATCCGCGACGGAACCATCAAGCTCCACGGCCCGGAGGCATTCGAAGGGATGCGCCGGGCCGGGCGGCTGGCTGCGGAAATCCTCGACGCCCTGGCGCCGATGGTGCAGCCGGGCGTGACCACGGCGGAACTGGACGATGTCGTGCGCCAGATGACTCTGGATGGCGGGGCGGTGCCTGCTACGCTCGGTTATCGCGGCTATACCCATTCGTGCTGCATTTCGATCAACCACGTGGTGTGTCACGGTATCCCCAGTGACAAGCAGTTGAAGGACGGGGACATCGTCAACATCGACGTGACCCCGCTGCTCGATGGCTGGCATGGCGATACCAGCCGCATGTATCTGGTGGGCGATGTCTCGCTGAAGGCGCGCCGTCTGGTCGATGTGACCCACGAATGCCTGATGATCGGCATCGATCAGGTGAAGCCCGGCGCGCGGCTGGGCGATATCGGCGCGGCGATTCAGGCCCACGCCGAACAGTTCCGCTATGGCGTGGTCCGTGAATTCTGCGGCCACGGACTGGGCCGTCTGTTCCACGATGCCCCCGAAGTGGTCCACGCGGCCAAGGCAGGCACCGGACCCGAACTGCGCCCCGGTATGTTCATGACCATCGAACCGATGATCAACCTCGGCAAGCCGTGGGTCAAACTGCTCAGCGACGGATGGACGGCGGTGACGCGCGACAAGAGCCTGTCCGCGCAGTTCGAGCATTCGATCGGTATCACCGAAGACGGCTGCGAGATTTTCACGCTGAGCCCCAGGGGGCTGGACAAGCCGCCTTACGCATAAATCGAGCGGTTGCGGGTGATGCTGCATTGCGCACGTGCCCGCAATTCGATCAACTCGTCATTACAGGGAGCCGTAGGCGACGCGGCAATCCGCAGTCCCGCCTTCGGGGTAATGGCCGGGTAATTGCGGGTTCACAGGACGTCGCCCAGCACCGCTTTCATCAACCAGACCGGGCGGCTTACCCCTCGCGCCCCGCGCGTATCGCGGCCCCGGCCGCGAACGGTGCCACCGCGCATAACGCCAGGCTGATCGCGGCACACAGGGCAATCCCTGTATCGTCAGGGCGGGCGAGGGCGCCTGCACCGAAGATCAGGATCGGCACGCCCAGCGGCACCAGCAGCAACCCGCCCAAGGCCGCTCCGCTCCGCAGCGCAGTGGTCAGGGCGGCGATCACCAGCCCGATGGCCGCCAGCCCCGGTGTGCCTGCCAGCAGGCCCAGCAGCAGGGTCTGCAATGTCCGCCCGTCCAGCCCGAGCAAAGCAGCGGCAGGCAAAGTGGCAAGCAACAGCAGCGGGCCGAAGCTGAGCCAATGGGCCAGCAATCGCGCGGCCATCGCCAGTTCTTCCGACAGACCGCGCAAGGCGAGCTGATCGAACACCCCGGCTTTGACATCGGGGGTCACCAGCCGGTCTATCGGCAGGATGCTGGCCAGCAGCGCCGCGATCCACAACACGCCGCCGCCGGTGCGCGCCAGCAATGGCGCGTCCGGCCCCACGGCAAACGGGAACAGCACCGCCACCGCCACAAAGAAAAGCATCGGCAGCAAAGGCCCGCCGCGTCCGTTGCCGAGCAGCAGCGACAAATCGCGCCGCAACAGGCGTGCGAAACCGCTCATACCGCGAACTCCGCCAGATCGAGCGTCTGCAGATCGGGTACGGCGAACGGCTGGTGCGATGCAATCATCGCGATGCCGCCTTGCGCGCAATAATGAGCGACCGCAGACTGCAACCGCTCGCCTGCATGAATGTCCAGCCCGTTGAGCGGTTCATCAAGCAGCCAGATCGCCGCCTGTCGCGCGTTCGACTGCACAATCGCCGCGCGTTTGCGTTGCCCGGTGGAGAGATACCGTACCGGCACATCGAGCAAAGTGTCGAGCCCGTGCATCGCCAGCACCTCGGGTGAAATGGCACCGCCATCGATGCGATTCCAGAATGCCAGCGCTTCGCCCAGCGGCAGATGTTCGTCCAGCGGCAGGCGGCCATCGAGCAGCGCAGGCAGTCCGCTGGCGCTGACCGATCCCGCATAAGGGGCAAGCAATCCGGCGAGAATTCGCAGCAGGCTGGTCTTGCCCGTGCCATTGGCACCCAGCACCTGCATCGCTTCCCCCGCGCCGAGCGCAAAGCTCAGGCCGCGAAACAACAATCGGTCGCCGCGTCGGCAGGCAATATCCGTGGCGGCGAGGCTGGCTTGCATGGGGCAGCGCGATAAGCGAAAGCCTGCCGGTGAACAAGGAGTCCCGTATGCCGATTGCCGAACTGACCGCCGCCGAACGCACTGCGATGATGGCAGGGCTGCCCGAATGGCAGCTGGCGCGCGATGACAAGGCGATAGAACGGACGTTCGAATTTGCCGATTTCAGCGCGGCGTGGGGCTTCGTGGCGCGAATCGCGCTGCTGGCGGAAAAGGCCGATCACCATCCCGAATGGTTCAACGTTTACAACCGGGTGGAAATTACTCTGACCACGCACGACGCAGGCGGCCTGAGCCAGCGCGATGCAGACATGGCCACCGCTATAGATCGCTTGCTGTAATCCTCCCCGAAATGGGGAGAGTTGGGGAAGGGCGGCGGATCAGTCCGCCTTACTGCCCCAACGGACGCGCATTATCGCGGGCCATTTTGCGGACCCGGCCCGGCATCCAGCGCGCACCGAAGGCAATGCGCTGCGCTGTCTTGCCGACCAGCGTGTGCAGTTTATCGCCATGCACGGCATCCCATGCCGCCTGCGCCACTGCCAGCGGCGGGGTGATTTCCAGCCCGGCGGCCATCACCCGTTCGCGGATCGATTCATTGCTCGACTGGTTGGGTGCCTTCTCGATCAGCGGGGTGTCGATGAAGCCAGGGCACAGGCTGCGTACATTGATGCCGAATTCGGCCCATTCCGCATCGAGCGCTTCGGTCACACCGCGCACCCCGAACTTGGTCGCTGAATAGACCGATGCGCCGCCGGTGCCATAAATCCCCGCCGCGCTGGCGGTGTTGAGCAGGCAGGAGCCGGGTGCAGTTTTCTTCAGGTGGGGCAGAGATGCCTGCGCGCCATAGAGCACGCCCTTCAGATTGATATCGATGCAGCGGTCGATTTCGTCGGTGGTGTTGTCCGACAGCGAACCGCCCAGCGGAATACCTGCATTGTTCGCCACCACATCGATCCGCCCGCCGGCGGCTTCGGAAAAGGCATCGAGGGCGATGTCCCAGGCAGGCCGGTCGCGCACGTCGAACTTGTGAGTGAAGCATCTATCCGCGCCGATTGCGTTGCACGTGGTCGTCATCGCATCGCCATCGATATCGCCCAGACCGACATACCATCCGCGCCCGGCGAAATATTCCGCGATGGCCCGCCCGATACCGGAACCGCCACCCGTGACGAAGATCGCCTTGCGTTCGCTCATCCTTGCACTCTCCCCGAAATATATAACCGCGCGAAAGGGTGTTCCCATCGCGCGGTTATAGTGTGTGCAGCGATCCGTTGCGTAATGCAACGGGGGTTACGCGTTACTTCGCGGTCGCGTCGTCCAGCCCTTTCACGAACTGGCCGCCCTGGATGATTTCCGCAGTCGAGTCCTTCACTGTTTCCCCGATCGGTTCCGACCGGCCATTGAGGCACGTGGCGAGGAAATTCTCAGTGATCGCGTTGAAGGCGATGTTGTTGGTCGGCTTGGCAAAACCGTGCCCTTCGTCGGGGAACAGCACGTAAGTTACCGGGATGCCCTTGGCCTTCATCGCATCGGCGATCTGGTCGCTTTCCGCTTTGTTGACGCGCGGATCGTTGGCGCCCTGTCCGATCAGCAGCGGGCGCATGATATCGCCTGCCTTGTAGAGCGGGCTGCGTTCCTTGAGCATCGCCAACCCTTCGGGCGTTTCGGGATTGCCCATCCGCTGATGGAACTGCGCGATCACCGGCTCCCAATAGGGCGGAATGGTTTTCAGCAGAGTTTCCAGATTCGACGGGCCGACGATATCGACGCCGCAGGCATATTCGGTGGGGGTGAAGGCCATGCCCGCCAGCGTGGCATATCCGCCATAGCTGCCGCCCATGATCGCCACTTTGTCTTTGTTGGTCACACCTTTATCGACCGCCCATGCGACCGCATCGACCAGATCGTCCTGCATCTTGCGGCCCCATTGCAGGTTGCCCGCTTCGATGAACGATTTGCCGAACCCGGTCGAGCCGCGGAAATTGACGCTAAGCACAGCATAGCCGCGGTTGGCCAGCCACTGGTGATAGCTGTTGTAGCCATATCCATCGCGCGCCCACGGGCCGCCATGAACCAGCAGCACCATCGGCACCGGCGCATCGGGCACCCCATCGGCATTGCTGTCGCTGCCCGGCGGCAAGGTCAGGTAACTGACCAGCGTCAGCCCGTCGCGCGATGTGATTTCCAGCGGGTGCATCGGTTGCAGCGGCGCGCCTGCCAGTTCGGGCCGGGTGGTGTAGAAATCGGTGAGCGTCTTCGCCTTGCGGTCGTAGATATAGGTCTTGCTGGGGGCAGAGACGGGATCGTTCCACACGATCCATTTGGTATCGTCGTCTGTCCGGCTCGATACACCGAATTCGCCATCGAACTTGCTGTCGAGCCAGTCGAGCGAAGCCTTGATATTGGGGTCGAGCGCGGTCCATTCGGTTTTCAGGTAATCGACCGAGTAGGCTTCGACTTCGCCGGTAATCGGGTCGGTCATGACCCCGCCGATATCGGCCTTGTCATTTTCCGCGATAACCTTGCGTTCACCGGTTGCCACGTCCTGCGCGTAAAGCGCGGCGGTGTCGCGGCCACGGCTGTCTAACCAGTACAGCGTCTTGCCGTCGGTGGTGTATCCGGCGGGCGATGTCGTCAGCGAATCTTCCAGTCCGGTGCTGGTGAACGGCTTGTCCGCGATTTTGCCATCGTCGATTGCGAAATAGTCCATCCCGCCCTCTGCATTGGGGCGCAGCGCCATCCGCAGGTGCAGGTTGTTGTCAGCGAGGAATCCGGCATAGCCATCGTTCTGCAACACTTCGGTCAGCTTGCCGCTGCCGAGGTCGAGCAGATAGACATCATGGAACCGCGCATCGCGATTGTTGAGGCCGACCAGCAGTTTATCCTTCTGAATGGTCGATGCGCCCACCAGTTGCACCCGCGTCTTCTCGAACGGAGTGAGGGTGGTTTCCTTGCCGCTGGCGACATCCACGCCATAGAGCAGGAAATTCTCGTCTCCGCCCTTGTCCTGAATACACAGGATGCTCTTGCTGTCGGGCGCCCAGAAATACTGCCGGATCGGGCGGTCGGTCGATGCAGTCATCGCCTTGGCGGCAGATGGATCGGCGGCGGGGGCCATGAACACGTTGAGCACCCCGTCTTTCGGGGCCAGCCAGCTCAGCCACTTGCCATCGGGGCTTAGCTGGCCCCCGGCGCGGGTGGGATTGCCGAACAGATCATCGCGTGGGATCAGTTTGGCTTGATCGACCTTCGCTTCTACGGCGGCGGTCTTGCTGGCGGTCATCGATTTCTCCTGACTGGCATATGCGGCAGTGGCCGTGATGAGGCCCGCCGCTGTGGCGAGCAGAGCGGCTTTGCGAACAATGGACATATTGGAAGTTCCTCCCCTGAGAATACTGTATTGTGGAGATAATACAGATCGCGGCGAGGTCAAGGGTATCGGTGGGCGCTACGGCCTTGTTCGCGCCTGATCCAGTTCGCTCCGCAGCGTTGCCACCAGTTGTGCGGCGGGCATCGCGCGGGCCAGCGGGGCACCTTGCCCCGCCCATTGCGCGCCATAGCCGAACTTGCCCTGCGCCTTCGCGGCGGCGTGCAGCGCCTTTCCTGCGTCGTATGCTCTCGGATAATCGGGCGGAAGTCGATCTCCCGCGCTGCCTGCCAGAGCGGTGAACCGATTGGCGAGGGCGCGCGCGGGCCTGCCGGAGATAAGCGGGGTGAGCATGGTGTGATACGCGCCGGGACCGCGGAGCGCCGCGCGATACGCATCGTCCGCTGCCGATTCCGGGCAAGCGACGAATGCTGTACCAAGCTGTGCCGCCACTGCACCGAGATCGAGCGCAGCCGCTATTCCCGCGCCATCCATAATCCCGCCCGCTGCGATCACCGGCAGTCGCGTGTGCCGTACCAGCAGCCGGGTGAGCGCCATCGTGCCGAGCGCATCGTCGGGCGCGGCGGGATCGAATATGCCGCGATGGCCGCCTGCCTCGATCCCTTGCGCGACGATAGCATCGATACCGGCGGCTTCAATCGCCTTGGCTTCGGCAAGGCTGGTCGCGGTCGCCATCAGATAGATGCCGCGTTCGCGCATTGCCGACACCGCATCGGGGCCGGGCAGGCCGAAGTGGAAGCTGACCACTGGCGGCGCCGTTTCCAGCAACATCGCCAGCATAGCGGGATCGTCAGCAAAGCTGGTGTAGATGGTGTTCAGCGATGCGGGCGGCTGCGCGCCGTATTGCCGAAATACCGGCTCAAGCCATGCCAGCCACTCGGCTTCGCGTTCGGCATCGGGTGTCGGGCTGTCATGCACGAACAGGTTGACGTTGAAAGGCTTGCTGGTGCGGCCGCGCAATTCCCCGATCATCGCCCGCGCATCATCTGCATCGGTCGCACCAATCCCGATGGAGCCCAGCGCCCCAGCCTCCGCAACCTCAGCCGTCATCAGCGGCGTCGAAACACCCGCCATCGGTGCCTGTATCAACGGGACGGTGAGCTGGAAGCGATCAATCAAAGACATACCTCTCCACTAGCGCGCGGTTTGGGGAGAGCCAAATTGGGGGGATGTCTGTTATGGGGGGAAGATGGACGTTGCTCTTACAAACAAGGTCGTTAGGCTTTGTTTCATGTCACGTGCCCTCACTATGCTGGCTTTGAACCGCCCCGGGATTGTCGGAGGCCCTAACTCCTGAGAGGAAGGGTCTA
>NZ_RAHJ01000018.1 GCF_003605755.1 Tsuneonella suprasediminis
TCGGGGTGAGTATGGGGTCGAGCCGATCTGCCGGGTTCTGCCGATCGCCCCATCAACCTACCACGAGCGTGTCGCACAGCGCCGCGATCCGTCGCGCCTGTCACCACGCGCCCAGCGCGACGAAGCAATGAAGCCCGAGGTTCAGCGCGTGTTCGATGCCAACTTCAAGGTCTACGGGTATCGCAAGGTGTGGCGGCAGATGCAGCGCGAGGGCTTCGATATTGCCCGCTGCACGGTGGAACGGCTGATGCGTGAGCTGGGCCTGCAGGGCGTGATCCGGGGGAAGCCGGTGAAGACGACGATGAGCGACAAGGCAGCGCCATGTCCGCTCGATCAGGTCAACCGCCAGTTCCATGCACCGGCACCCAACATGCTGTGGGTCTCGGACTTCACCTACGTCGCGACGTGGTCCGGGTTCGTCTATGTCGCCTTCGTGATCGACGTTTACGCCCGCTATATCGTGGGCTGGCGGGTGAGCAGAACGGCGCATGCCAGCTTTGTACTCGATGCCCTGGAGCAGGCGATCCATGACCGACGGCCTGTTCACCGTGGCGGCCTGATCCACCACAGTGATCGTGGCAGCCAATATGTCTCGATCAAGTATACCGAGCGTCTTGCCGAAGCCGGGATCGAACCATCGGTCGGCAGTGTTGGCGACAGCTACGACAACGCCTTGGCCGAAACGATCAACGGCCTTTACAAGGCCGAGGTCATCCACCGCCGAGGTCCGTGGCGATCATTTGAAGCCGTGGAATACGCCACGCTCGAATGGGTCGACTGGTTCAACAACCGGCGCCTGCTCGCGCCCATCGGCAATATCCCGCCTGCCGAAGCTGAAGCACGATACTACGCCATGCTGGACGACACGCCCATGGCGGCATAATTTAAACCAAATGGCCTCCGGCAATCCCGGGGCGGTTCAGCCAGTGCAGATCCGGGATAAGGCCATCATTCTCTTGCTTGCCCGGCTCGGCCTGCGGGCAAGTGATATTCGGGATATGCGCCTCGACGACATCGATTGGCGTTCCAGCCATTTGATAGTCAAGGGCAAGTCACGTCAGTCGGACCGGTTGCCACTGCCCCAGGATGTCGGCGACGCGATATTGGCATACCTGTCGACGGCTCGCCCAAAGGCGATCGACAGGCACCTGTTCCTGCGCGCGCATGCCCCGTTTCGGTCGTTGAGCTCGTCGGCTGAGATTGCCGGCATCGTATCACGCACATTGGAGCGAAGCGGGATCGAAGGTCTGCCGACCGGATCACACATATTCCGGCATTCGCTTGCCACCAACATGCTGCGCGCGGGCGCAGGCCTGGAGTCCGTCGGGACCATCCTGCGTCACAGCTCGCCCGAGACCACTGCCATCTACGCCAAGGTCGATTTGCCGATGCTCATGAAGATCGCGCAGCCCTGGCCAGGAGATCTGTCATGCTGAACACGCATATTTCCAGATACGTCGCGCTGCATCGCAGCCTGGGCCGGAAGTTCCGCGAACAGGACCGGATGCTCAGACTCTACGCAGCATACGCAGAAGGATTCGGAGACCGGCGGACCAAGGTCCAACGGATTTACGACTGGTGCCACACGTCGAGCTCGCAGAACGTGGCCCAAAGGCGGTTCGACACGGTTCGCAACTTCAGCCTATTCGCCCACGCCGAAGATTCAGGACACCAGGTCCCACCTGCGGGCGTTTTCGGTCGGGGCAAGCGTCCGCGCCCCACGCCGACCATCATCGAACCGGAACAGGTTCGGGCGATCATGGCAGCAGCACTGGACCTGCCGCCCACGGGCATGATCAGCCCTCATACCTACCATTGCCTGTTTGGACTGCTGGCTGCGACGGGCCTCAGGATTTCCGAAGCCTTGGCGCTACAATGCGACGATCTGGGCGGAGACGGCCTGATCATTCGCAACGGCAAGTTCGGCAAGCAGCGCCTGATAGCGTTGCAGCCATCGACCCGTCAGGCGCTCGAAGCCTATCTCGCTACCCGGGCAAGGCTCGGCGCCACTGGCAGCGACCTGTTCGTGACGATCCGGGGAAGAGCACCCCACAAGGTGCGCGCTCATATCGTGTTCGTCAGACTGGCGCGACAGCTCGGCTATCGTGGACCAACCGGTACGACCGGAATGCGGCTACACGATTTGCGGCACACTTTCGCCGTGCGCTCGCTGGAGTCGTGTTCGCCGGACAGGGAGGCCGTTGCGCATCACATGGCCGGACTCAGCGCCTATCTGGGGCACGCCTCGATCGCCAACACCTATTGGTATCTCGAAGCCACCCCGGTGCTGCTGCGCGACATCGCTGCCGCGAGCGAACACCTCTTCCTGGGAGAAGTGGCATGACGGCGCTCGCTCCCCATCTCACGGCATACCTCCGCGAACATCTGCCGCGGGAACGCGCCGTCAGCCCGCACACGGTGAAGACCTATGCCAACTGCTTCGTATTGCTAGTCCGGTTTGCTGCCGATCGGCTGAAGCGCCGACCGACCGATCTGGAGGTCGAGGATCTCGGCATCGATCTAATCCTGGCATTTCTCGACCATATCGAAGCCCAGCGCGGCAGCTCCGTGCGCACCCGCAATGGCAGGTTGGCGGCGATCAGGTCCTTCTTCCGGTACATCGAGTATCGAGTTCCGGTTTGTCTTGACCAGGCGCTTCGGGTTCGATCGATCCCAAGCAAGAAGACTGACAAGGCGCTCATCGACTATCTCGACCGGGCAGAGATCAAGGCATTGCTGGATGCCCCCGATCCCAGGACACGCCTTGGCACCCGCGATCGCGCAATGCTGCATCTGGCCTATGCTGGCGGGCTCCGAGTGTCGGAACTCGTAACGCTGCAGCTGCGCGATTTTCCCGACCGCTCCCTGTCCACCGTGCACATCATGGGCAAGGGTCGGCGTGAACGGGTCCTGCCGCTCTGGAAGGAGACCCAGTTCGCGTTGCGCGCATGGCTTGCGATCCGCCCCGACGCCGAGGTCGCCGAGATATTCCTCAATGCCAACGGGCAGCCGATGACCCGCGACGGGTTTGCGTTCCGTTTGGCCGAGCACGTCAAGACCGCGGCAGAGAAGCAGCCGTCGATCCTTGGCAAGCGCGTCACGCCACACGTGTTGCGCCATTCCTGTGCGATGCACACGCTCGCAGCGACCGGGGACATCCGCAAGGTCGCGTTATGGCTCGGCCACGCCAGCATCCAGAGCACCGAGGCCTATTTGCGCGCCGATCCCGACGAGAAGTTGCAAATCCTCGCGGCTCACGGCGCCCCCGCCATCAAACCCGGGCGCTTCAAGCCGCCATCCGATGCCCTGATCACCATGCTTACCGACGTTCGGAGGCGGGCCTAGCCCGTCCCCGGACATTCCCCCAACGCTCATATTATCTGGAGTGAAATCATGACGAACCGACGCAAATCCGAGCCTCCGGCTGCCGGACTCGACATAATCGCGGACTGCAAAGAATATGTCATCGACTATCTTGCGAAGAGCTTCCCGGTGCGCCTGATGCAGGTTTTCGCCGACGAGGACGGCAATCTTCGCTCCGAAGCGATGAGCGACGAGGAGGGCAATCCGATCTTCTGCACTCGCGCCGTGGCCGCGCGTGACGCGTTGATCGAGAAGCTCTGCGCGCTGCCGCCCATCGCCACTGCGCTCGATGCGATTATCGAACATTTCGGAACCGACGCCGTGGCCGAGGTCACGGGCCGGACCCGCAGGCTGGTTATGGGCCGTGATGGTCAGCAGCGCCTCGAACGGCGAAGCCCGAGCGCAAATGTCGCCGAAGCGCAAAGCTTCATGGAAGGGACCAAGCGCATCCTGGTCTTCTCGGACGCAGGCGGCACGGGTCGATCCTACCATGCCGACCTTGGCTGCCGGAACCAGCAGCGCCGGGTTCACTTCCTGCTTGAACCGGGATGGCGCGCCGACAACGCGATCCAGGGTCTCGGTCGTACGAACCGCACCAACCAGGCCTCGGCCCCGCTGTTCCGGCCGGTAACCACCGATGTGAAGGGCGAGCGCCGGTTCATCTCGACTATTGCGCGAAGGCTCGACGCATTGGGTGCGCTGACGCGCGGCCAGCGCCAGACCGGCGGACAGAACCTGTTCGACCCGGCCGACAATCTCGAAAGCGACTATGCGCGCGACGCGCTCAGCCGCTGGTTCCAGCTGCTCTATGACGGCAAGCTCGAAGCCACCACGTTCGGCAATTTCGTCGAGCGCACCGGCCTCCGGCTTGAAAGCCCCGATGGCGGGCTGACCGATAATTTCCCGACGATCCAGCGCTGGCTCAATCGCATTCTCGCGCTACCGATCGCGCTTCAGAACGCGATCTTCGACGAATATCTTGGCCTCGTCGAAGCGCGGATCGAAGCCGCGCGCGAAGCCGGAAGGCTCGATCAGGGACTGGAAACTGTAAAGGTCGATCACTTCACGGTTCTTGCCGATGAACTCCTGCGAACCGATCCCGTAACCGGAGCCGAGACCCGTCTCGTCTCGCTCGAAGTGACGAGGCACCTTCGGCCCCTACGCCTGCAGCGCCTCGTACGCATGCACGAGATTGGCAGCCTGCACGCGATCCCGATGCGCAATGCGCGCTCGGGCAAGGTCGCACTGTCGGTTCCAGCCCGTCGCCTCATCGCCGACGACGGGGTCGTGATCGAACGCCGACGCCTGCTACGCCCGCTCAAGTCCGCGAACTGGACATTCGAGGCACTCGCTGAGAGCCACTGGGAAGAAATTGGCGTCACCGCGTTCACCAGCGCCTGGCGGGCCGAGGAAGAGGAGGCCGCCGCTTCACCGATGACCGAGCGCGTCCATCTCGCCACCGGGCTGCTGCTGCCGGTCTGGAAGCGCCTGCCCGGCGATCATGTCCGCGTCACCCGGCTCGTTGCCGAGGACGGCCAGTCGATCATCGGCCGCGAAGTGCTCGATATCGATCTCGCTGCGATCGCCGAAACCTTTGGCCTGTCCGGTGTTACCGGACCATCGGCAGAGCAGATCGGCGACCTCGTCCTCGCAAACGGCAAGCCGCTGGGCCTCGCAAGCCACGATCCACTCACCGTGAAGCGCTCGCTGGTCGGCGGCGAACAGCGCCTCGAACTGACCGGGTTCTCGCCGGATCGCCTCGACTGGTACAAGAACAAGGGCTGCTTCACCGAGATCATCCGCTACCGCACGCGGCTATTTGCCCCGGTCTCGAGAGCAAGCGAGATCCTTCAAAGCATCGCAATCGAGCCTTGAACTTCTCATTTGCCCTAAACTGGTCTATATAGAGACCAAATTCAGTCCGAAGGTGTTCTATGAAGCTGGACCAGCGCATCAAACCGATCAGCTATCTGAAGGCCCACAGCGCCGAAATTATCCGGGAGATCGGAGATGGCGCCGGGCCAATGGTCATCACGCAGAATGGCGAAGCCAAGGCAGTTCTGCAGGATGTCGCCAGCTACGAGCGCGCACAGGAAACGCTCGCTCTGCTAAAACTTCTGGCGCTCGGACAGGCCGATGTTGTCGCCGGTCGGACCCGCCCGGTGGCAGGCCTTGCGGATCGCGTACGAGGTAAGTCAAACTGAATGATGGCGGTCGCCGTAGCGATCGAGATCACCTCCGGTGCGGAGCGCGATCTTGTGGGTATCTGGCAGCGCCGCCTGAAGCAGCGCGGGCCGGATGGCGATGATGGTGCGGACGCACTGCTGGATGACCTTGTCGCGTCTATCGAATCCCTTGTGAACAATCCTCAGAAAGGACCGATTCCACCGGAACTTGAGGCTCTCGGGATCACCGACTTTCGGCAATTGTCGCGCTCTCCATTCCGCATCATCTACGGGTATCGGCCCGATCCAGCACCCGGTCAGGTGACCGTGTTCGTAATTGCTGATGCGCGCCGGGATTTTCGGACGCTTCTCGAAGAGCGCTTGCTCAGCAGCGGATAGGCATAGGTTCCGCTGAAGAGGTCAGGGTCCGGATGAACCCGAGCGCTGCCTCCGAATGCGCTCAAGTTTCCCCCTTATCTCCTCCCCTCCGTGTGACTGAATGAATCGATAAGCTCCCGTGTCGCGTAGCGCCGGAGCCTGATCACGTCCTTCCTTAAATCCGGGCGAATATTCTGCCTGTGCCCAGTGATGACGGGCCTGCCGATGGGTTCGCGCATCGAAAACAACTGCTCTCATGGACTGAACTCAACCGATCCCTGATCGCCCCAGCCCGGTCGTATAGATGGTCGCCACAGCCATCGAAGAGAGTGGAGGGAGCCCTTTGGGCTTGTGGGCCTCGTGATCCTCACCTGCGCCTTCATTCCATCAGGAGAACACCCATGATCCAGTCGATCCCCTTGAATAAGCTTGTTCCGAGCCCGCGCAACGTTCGCAAGTCGAGCGATGCGCTAGCCGACCTCCAGCTGCGGGCAGACATCGCCGCGCGGGGCCTGCTGCAGAACCTCGTGGTGCGCAAAGGAAAGCGCGGAAAGTTCGAGGTCGAGGCCGGCGGTCGCCGTCTCGCCGCGCTGCTGGCGCTGGCCGAAGAAGGCACCTTGCCTGACACGCACGAAGTCACCTGCCTCGTCATCGAAGGCGAAGAAAGCGAAGTGCGTGAAGCCAGCCTTGCCGAGAACTTCCAGCGTCTCGCGATGAACCCTGCCGATGAGGCCCAGGCCTTCGCTTCCATCATCGAGGCGGGGGCCACACCCGAAGACGTGGCGCGCCGCTTTGGCCTCACCGTTCGGTTTGTCGAAGGGCGTCTGCGCCTGGCAAGTCTGGCACCCTGCGTCTTCGAAGCGCTCGCCGAGGGCACGATCACGCTCGACATGGCGAAGGCCTACGGTGCGATTTCCGATGTCGAGCGCCAGGCGCAAGTCTATGCCGAACTGCAGGACGCCTGGTATCAGATCACGCCCGACACGATCCGCCGCATGGTGCTCGATGCCACGGTGCGCGGTTCCGACCCGCGCACTGTTCTCGTCGGTCGCGACGCCTACCTCGCCGCAGGCGGCCGGATCGAGCGCGAACTGTTCGACGATGATGCCAGCGAGAGCTGGATCGATGTCGCTCTGCTCGAGGACCTCGCGCACAAGGCCATGGAAGAAGCCGCAGAAAAGACCGCGCTTGAATATGGCCTTGCCTGGGTGCGCCCGACGCTTGGCACCTATGTCAGCCATGACCTTGTTGAAGGTATGAGCCGTCTGCCCTGCGAGCCTGCGCCGATGACCGAACAGGAAGTAAAGGAACTCGGCGAGCTCGAGGCTGACTACGACCTTGTCGCCGCCGTGCTCGAAGACGAGGACAGCGACGAGGACGAGGTCGCCAAGGCCGAACAGGAACTCATGGTGATCGACCGCGCGATGCGCGCTCTTAATGATCGTCCGCCGGTGCTCCCCGACGAACTGAAAGCTGCGGCCGGTGCCTTCCTCGTCCTCTCTCGCAATGGCGAGCCGACACTGGTCCCGCAGTTCTACACCGAGACCGAAGTCATCCCTGACGAAGGCGTGGTCGAGGCCATTGAAGAGAGCGGTGCGGCGAAGCCCAAGGGAAGCTCGCTGTCGCAGCGCCTGCTCGATGAGCTCGCAATGCAGCGCCGCGACATCCTGGCGATCCATCTCGCCAACGATCCGGCACTGGCGCTCGACTTCATGGTCTTCACGCTCGCCGATGCCGATGGGCATGACTGGCGTGCGAAGAAAGCGTCGACGCTGGTCGGCTCGGTTGCTTCCGGCCCGGTTACCGGCTTCGAGGCCAAGGATGCGCCCGCGAGTGCTGCTTTGGCCGAGTTTGCCGGGTCGCTCGATGAAAGCTGGCGTGCTGGGACAAGCGACGTGGAGCGGTTTGCGAGGTTCCGGGCACTATCCGACGAGGCGCGCTCGGCCTGGCTTGGTCATGTCGTCTCGCGCACTCTTATTGCCAGCCTTGCCTGCGAGGGCGAACGCTCTGTACTGTTGCATGAGGCGCTCGGCTCGCTGCTCGAAATCGAAACCGCGCATTGGTGGCGTCCCACGGCGGCGAACTACTTCGACCGCGTGGCCAAGGCCCGCACGCTTGAGGCGCTCGATGCCGCCGGCGGTCCCGAACTGGTTAGTCGCTATGCCGCCTCCAAGAAGGCCGAGCTGGCGAGCGCTGCCGAGCGCATCTTCTCGGGCAACTTCATCGGCGATGCCGAGGTCAAGGAGCGGGCACAAGCCTGGGTTCCGACGATCATGCGGTTCACCGATACTGACGTTCCCACCGATCTCGAGGAAGATGCGTCGATTGAAGATGAAGCCGGCGAAACGGTCAGCGGCGATGTGACCGACGAGATTGCCGAGCAGGCTGCCTGACCCCTCCTGACAGGTCTAGGTCACTCGGCGGGCGGTCCGTCCCTATCGGGACGGGCCGCTTTTTCCCGTCATGTTATGAATTGAGCACTCTCGCTCGCTGGCCGAGAGCTGCCCTCCTGAAGTTTTTGCCACTACCGTGCCAATTGCGGCTACGATCATCTTGGCAAAGCTAGCGTACGCTTTCACCAAGTCCGATGAATCTTCCGTCCGTGATGATGACTTTGTCGCCCTTTCCGGCCGTTGCGAAGAGTTTATCCATGAAGGGGTCGGGTGCCGCAACGCAGCCATGGCTCGCGTAGCCGTTTTCGATCTCGGAACCGCCGTGGATGGCAATGCCGTCCCAAGTCAGGCGAAGGGTCCACGGCATCGGAGCGTCATCGTAAATGCTCGACGTATTGTGCCGCTCTTTGGTCAGAATTGGAAACACCCCGGTTGGGGTTGGATGATCCTCGGTTCCGAGAAGCACGGCTGTGGCCCCAATTTCATAACCGCCCCGCCAGACCGACATGACTCGTGCCTGTAGATCGACCGTCACCGTTAGCTCACCGTCCGGCACGCCCTCCTCATCCCAATACCAGTCACCGTAGCGGATCGGACTGGGAATATCGAGGATGCGTTGAACCGTGAATTCTCCGTTTTTGCTTCCGACACGCCTCTCCATCTCTTGGGGAGCGGCTTGCGTCTCGCTGACGGGAGAGCCGATTGTCGCAATCACCCCAGCGGCCAGAATGACGTAGGACCTCATTGGCTCTCTCCTTTAGTCGGTCCCATCGTCGACGCATCGCCTGTCTCGACTTGAACCGTCAACCAACGGTAACTAGCCCGCCAGCTTAAGGCAGGCTTAGGCCGCGGACACTTTTGCCGGCGTCAAAAGCGAGATCCCTTCGAGGCTTACGCCGAAACTGTGCCGGAGGATGCGGCGGTTGAGCAGGTGGCCAGTCGGGCCGCCTGAGCCCTCCTGACGGTCCGTCCGGGTTCATTTCAAACCTTGCCTGGCCAGCCCACATGCAAGTCGTCAATAACGAAATGGTGCCGATGGCCGTCGCTTCCATGCTCTTGCAAATGCGGATGATCAGACGGCAGTTCGGGATGCGTATGGTAAAGCATGGAGGGGTCTTTGCGGGGCCAGAGCCACAGGGTAAGCCCGACGCCCAGAATGCCCAAGGCCGCTAGCACCAGAAAAGTCGGCGTCATGCCAAAGCGAGCGCCGATTTGACCTGCCATGGGATACGCGACGAGCCAGCACACATGGCTCAGCGCGAACTGGGCAGCGAACAGCGCCGGGCGGTCCTCATCCGCCGACGAGCGTTTGAGTAATCTTCCGCTCGGCGTGACGCAAAGCGAATACCCGATACCCATCGCGAGCCAGCCGACCAGCAGAAACGGCCAGAGCGGTTGGGTGCCCAGCTGTCCGAACACCAGCCCTATCGCTGCCAGTGTGGCGACCAAGAGAGCCGCGCCGAAAATCATGACCGTACGGTCTTTCACCCCGGTCAGGATGCGGGGCAGAGCAAGCGCAGCCAGCATCGAGCCCGCTCCGTAAGCCGCCAAAGCCAGCGCGACGTCGCCTTCGCTGCGTCCCATGTTTTTCACGATGACAACCGTGTTGACGATGACCATCGCGCTGCCAGCCGCCGCAGCAAGGGTGACGGCCAGCAAGCCGACAAGCCTGGGTGTCTTGAGATAGACCCGCATGCCGCGTGTGGTTTTGCGCCATACACCCTCCACCCGCTTTGCCAGCGATTTCCTGTGAGGTAGAGCGGCGCTCACCACAAGCATCGCCGAGACGACGAAGCCGATGGCGGTTCCCGCGAACAGCCAGTGGAAGCTTATGGTCACCAGTAGCGCGGCAGCCAGGACCGGACTGACCAGGCTTTCAAGATCGTAGGCCATTCGGGACAGGGAAAGAGCTTTCGTGTACTCTTCTTCGTCCGGCAGGATGTCGGGAATGGTGGCCTGGAAGGTCGGCGTGAAGACGGCCGATGCCGACTGCAGCACGAAAATGAGCAGATAGATTTGCCAGACCGCATCGACGAATGGGAGCAGTAGCGCAACGCCGGCGCGGATGATGTCCATTCCCACAAGCAGGCGTTTGCGGGGAAATTTGTCGGCATAGGCCCCGGCAAGGGGAGCGATACCGATATAGGCGACCATCTTGATGGCAAGTGCCGTACCCAAGACCGCGCCGGCGTCGGCACCGGCGAGATCATAGGCCAGCAAGCCGAGAGCGACCGTCGAGAGCCCCGTTCCGACAAGCGCGATGACCTGCGCAAAAAACAGGTGACGATATGTGCGATTGGTCAGAACGGAGAGCATGGCGATGTCTTCCTTTGGGCAGAGAGTGATCTAGACTACACGCTTGATTTCGGAGTAGCTGCCGTCGGTCTTGAGGGTCACGGTTACGGTTGCGCCAGAACGATTGCGCCAGAACCAGCCATGGCTCCCATCGAAGGCGGCGACGAGTGTGCCGGACTCACCCGTGGATTCGCGGCCTTTGTCGTATCCGTGGTAAGAAATGCCCGGGGCATCGGCATGCGTATCGAAATTGACGTGGCCACCTTGCACCGACCATTCGTATTGAAGACTGGCCCCATCGGCCATGACCGCCTTGACTTCCGCACCCTCACCAGGCGCGAGCGTCAATTCGGTGACATCGCGGCGCGTTGCCGCTTCGGAGCCGCTGCCGCTGTTACCGGCGAGCGTACGAACCTCCTCGATGGCTGTGTTCTGCTCGTCGGCAGCTGCTTCCGCAGCAAGTTGCTGTTTGATCTCGCCCATCTCGGAATATCCAAGAAGACGGCCCGCTCCGGTCGGATCGATCGCGTATTCCGCGGGTAGAACCACGGTGACCAGGAGGACGGTCGCGGTCACCAAGGCGAACGCGGTCGCCTTGACAAGCTGGCGGTTGGTGGGAAGGTCGCTGGTGGACGGGCGCTGTGAATTGAACATGTCTATTGCTCCTGGAAAAATGTGATCAGGCTACGGCGAAGCCGACGAGTTGGTAGCCGACGAGCATGAAGCCCGCGGTCATGAGAAGAGTGTTGGCGGCGAAGGCGTGACGCATGAAGCTCTCGGTCCTGCGCCAAAAGCCCATCACGATCAGGATTGCGCCAAGGGCGAGCAATTGCCCGATTTCCACACCGACATTGAAGGCGAGAAGATTTGGGATGAGGCCGTCTTCGGCGATCTCGAATTCGATGATCTTCGTGGCAAGGCCGAAGCCGTGAAAGAAGCCGAAAATGAGGGTTGCTGCCTTGGTACTTGGCTGGAATCCGAACCACCGCTGGAAGGCACCGAGATTGTCCAACGCCTTGTAGACGACCGACAGACCGATGATCGCATCGATGAGATAGGCGTTGGCGGTGATACCGGTCAGGACACCGAACAGCAGCGTGGTCGAATGGCCGATCGCGAACAGCGTCACGTAGATTCCGACGTCCTTCAACCGGTAGAGAAAGAAGATGACGCCGAAAAGAAAGAGCAGGTGATCGTATCCGGTCACCATGTGTTTTGCGCCGAGATAGATGAAGGGCAGGATCAGCGTTCCGCTGCTCTCCTGGATGTAGCCCTTGTCCCCCTCGGCGACATTGTGCGCCCACGCTTCGGCACCCGAGGCGAGGAAGATTAGCAGAACTGTAGCGAGCGCGAGAATGCGCATGACTGCTGTATTGGATCGAGATTGCGTTATCGATATCATTTCGTTCTCCGGTCCCGGATGTCGGCCGCCCGCAGGATTGCACCCTGCGGACGACTGCTCCGGCTTCAGCTTGCGAGTTGAGGGTTGGGGTTTTCGTCGGATGTCCCTGTCTCCGGGACTTCCGTGCGTTCGCCGCGAACCACCCTGTAGAGTGCTGGCAGAACCAGCAGTGTCAGCGCGGTAGCCGAGACGATCCCGCCGATGACGACCGTCGCGAGCGGACGCTGCACCTCCGAACCGAGCCCGACATTCAGAGCCATCGGAACGAAGCCGAGGCTTGCGACGAGTGCGGTCATGAGTACGGGCCGCAGACGAGCCATGGCTCCTTCCTTGATGGCGTCCTCGAGCGGCTTGCCGTCATCCATCAGCTGCCGGATGAACGTCAGCATGACGACGCCGTTCAGCACGGCGATCCCCGACAGGGCGATGAAGCCGACCCCCGCCGAGATCGAGAAGGGGATGCCGCGCAGCATGAGCGCGGCCACCCCTCCGGTAAGCGCCAATGGCACCCCGGAAAACACGACCAGCGCGTCCTTCACCGAGCGAAACAGCGCCACCAGCAGGCCGAAGATCAGCAGCAAGGCGAGCGGAACGACGATCTGAAGCCGCGCACTCGCGGATTCGAGTTGCTCGAATGTGCCGCCATAGTCGACCCAGTAGCCCTCGGGCAGCTCGATCTCCGTGGCGATCCTCTCTTGCGCCTCGGATATGAAGGAACCCAGGTCCCGTCCGCGCACATTGCTGGTGACCACCGCACGCCGCTTGCCGTCCTCGCGGCTGATCTGGTTCGGCCCCTGAACGTTCTCGATCGTCGCAACCTCCGACAGCGGGACAGACCCTCCACCTGGCAGTGCGATAGGAAGACGCTCGAGCACCTGGCGATCCTCGCGCATCTCTTCGGGCAGCCGGACAACGATATCGAAGCGTCGATCACCCTCGAAGATCTGGCCGGCCTCGGTCCCGCCGATTGCCGTCGACACCACCGTCTGAACATCGTCCACGTTCAACCCGAGCTGGGTCAGGCGGATGCGATCAGGGATGACCTGAATGAACGGCAAGCCGGTCACCTGTTCGGTCTGCGCGTCCTGCGATCCCTCGATCGAAGAGACAACGCCCTCGACCTCGGCTGCAACGGAAGCGAGCTGGTCGAGATCGTCCCCGAAGATCTTGATCGCGACGTCTGAACGCACGCCCGCGATGAGTTCGTTGAAACGCATCTGGATCGGTTGAAGGAACTCGTAGCGCGAACCCGGCACCTGCTGGACGGCCTCGTTCATCTCGGCGACGAGTTGCTCCTTCGGTTTGCGGGGATCCGGCCAATCCTCTCTCGGCTTCATGATCACGAAGGTGTCGGCGACCGATGGCGGCACTGGGTCAGTGGCCACATCGGCGGTACCGATCTTCGCGAACACCTGGTCCACCTCGGGGAAGGTGCGAATTTTGTCTTCCAGGGCAGTCTGCATGGCGACCGCCTGGCTGAGGCTGGTACCCGGAATTCTCAGGGCGTGGAGCGCGATATCGCCTTCATCCAGATTGGGAATGAATTCCGATCCCATCCGGCTTGCACCCCATCCACTCAGGACCACCAGAGCCACGGCTCCGGCAAGGACAGCTTTGCGCGAACGCAAGGCGAAATCGAGCATCGGACGATAACCCGATTTGGCGGCGCGCATGACGCGCGTCTCCTTCTCCTCGACCTTGCCCGTCACGAATGTCGCGACCGCGGCCGGAACGAAGGTGAGGGAGAGCACCATGGCGGCGGTGAGCGCCATGACGACCGTGATCGCCATCGGGTGGAACGTCTTGCCCTCCACGCCTTCGAGAGCGAAGATCGGCACGTAGACGATCGTGATGATCAGAATGCCGAAAAGGCTCGGCTTGATCACCTCGGCAGATGCGCGGGCCGCCAGCTTGAAGCGTTCCTCGCGATTCAGCAGTCTTCCGAGCGAATGCTGCGCCTCGCCGAACCGACGGAGGCAGTTTTCGACAATGATGACCGCACCATCCACGATCAGGCCGAAGTCCAATGCCCCCAGGCTCATCAGATTGCCCGACACGTTGTTCTCGACCATCCCCGTGATCATCAGGAGGAAAGAGAGCGGGATCACGGCAGCGGTAATGAGTGCAGCCCTGAAGTTGCCGAGCAGGACGAACAGGACAACGATGACCAACAGCGCCCCTTCGGCGAGGTTCTTCTCGACTGTGGAGACCGTTGCTTCGACCAGTTCGGAGCGATCGTAGACCGTATTGGCGACAACGCCGCCGGGCAGCGAGCGGTTTACCTCTTCCAGCCTTTCGGCCACCGCGACACTGACATCGCGGGCATTCTCGCCAACGAGCATGTAGATCGTGCCGAGCACGACTTCGCGGCCATCCTTGGTCGCGGCGCCATTGCGGATCTCGGATTCGATCTCGACATCCGCCACATCAGCGATACGAATGGGAATGCCATCGCGGTAATCGACGATAATCCCGGACAGATCGCGTTCGTCCTCGGCCTGTCCGGGTACGCGGATAAGATATTGCGAACCCGACCTCTCGACGTAGCCAGCACCGACATTGGCATTGTTGTTTTCGAGCGCCTCGATCACGTCCTCGACCGTCAGACCGAAGCCGGCAAGACGTTCGGGAAGCGGCGCTACGACATACTCCTTGCGGTAGCCGCCGATCGAGTTGACCTCGGTGACCCCTGGAACCGTGCGAAGCTGGGGCCGAACGACCCAGTCATGCAATGTCCGCAGATCCTGCGCGGTATAGCGCGAGCCATCGGGTTTGACCGCGCCCTGCTCGGCTTCGACCGTGTACATGAAGATCTCGCCCAGGCCCGTGGCGATAGGCCCGAGCTCGGGTTCGACCGTCTCCGGCAGGTTCGAACGTACCGCCTGCAGGCGCTCGTTGACGAGTTGCCTGGCGAAGTAGATGTCGGTGCCGTCCTCGAAAACGACGGTAACCTGGCTCAGACCGTAGCGCGAAACCGAGCGCGTATAGGACAGCCCCGGCAACCCCGCGATGGCGGTTTCGACCGGATAGGTAATGCGCTGCTCGGCTTCGAGCGGAGAAAAGCCCGGCGCCGAAGTGTTGATCTGCACCTGCACATTGGTGATGTCCGGCACGGCATCGATCTTGAGCCGGCCGAAACTGTAAATGCCCACGGCGGCGAAAATGAACACCGCTGCCAGCACTGCGAAACGCTGTCTGATCGACAGCTCGACAATTCTTTCCAACATGAAATCGCGCTCCTCAGTGATCGTGGCTCGCGCCCGACTTCTCGATGTCGGCCTTGATCACGTAGCTGTTCTCGGATGCGTAGATGGTGCCTGCATCGATCCCGCTCAGCACTTCGGTCCACTCGGGACCTTCCTGACCAAGCTCGAGCATCCGCACCTCGTAGGTCTCGCCGATCTTTGCGAAGACGACGCGAAAATCGCGGAATTGCTGGATAGCGTCCGTCCTGACGGCGAGAGGCACCCGTCGCTGGTCGACCGAGACAAGCCCCCTGACCGCCATTCCCGGTCGCCAGAAGCCATCGCGATTGGGGAGCGACGCACGTGCGGTGACCGCCTGGCTGCTGACTTCCGCCAGAGGCAGGAAATCCCGGATGCGGGAGCCCTGCGCACGCTGGCCTTCGAGGCCCCGGATAAGCACCGATTGTCCGGGACGAACCCGCTCGATGTCGCGTGGGAAGATCGGGAAGGTCGCAACCGTGCGGGACGGATCGGAGATGACGAACATCGGATCGCTGTCCGCGATGTCGCCAATGTTGGTTTTGCGCTGCGTGATCACTCCGGAAATCGGCGCGTAGATCGGATAGGTCTGCAACGATGAGCTGCTTTCCACCCGCGCCAGCAGCGCCCCTCGGGCTACACGATCGCCGAGATTGGCATGCAGCGACATGACGGTGCCCGGGAATTTGGCTCCCACCTCGGCGCTGCCAGAGGGATCGAGCTCAACCCGTCCGATGATTTCCACGGTTTCACCGACCTGCTGCGGTCCGACCGTTTCGGTCCGAATGCCGGCCGCACGTGCCGCCTCGTCCGAGATCGTGACCCGACCCTCGTAGGATTCGAACGCCCATCGATGGCTGTTGTCGCCTTCGTTTGCCACCACCACGACGTCGAAACTGTGCGGTTCGACGAGAACCCCTTGGCCTCGCAGGTAATCCTGTTCCGGTTCGAATTCGAACGTGGTTTTTTCGCCGTCCAGACGCGTGATCAGGACCCGGGCACGGACCGTTTCGGGATCGACGGGCTCGTTGTCACGGTAGGCGTAGAGACGGTATTCGGGCGGAACACCGTCTTCGAAGACGGTAATCTCGATAGCGAAGTCGCCGTCACGAAGCATGCGCCCGTTGTGTGGACCGCGCTCGTACTCGCCCTCTGAGGCTGCCTGTTCTTCGGAAGTTTCCGGCGAATCCGCCGACTGGCCGCAGGCGGCAAGTGTCGCTGCAAAGCATGCAGCAAGGAATAAATGCGTCTTGCGCATGATCAATAACCCCCAACAAGTTCGATGAAGCGGCCAGTCAGTCGGTCGTAGTCGACCTTGGCCTGATGATATTCGGCGAGCGCATCGACGAAGCGGACTCTGGCTTCGTGCAATGCGGTCTGGGCAATGGAGACATCGAGAAAGGTGAACCCTCCGCGATTGTAGCCGGCACGGACCTCCCGCAGGGTCTGTTCGGCACCGGGCACCACCTGCTCCTGGATCGCCTCGGCCTCGTGGCGCGCCTCTTCGACGCGTTCGGCCGCCAGGGCGATCTGCCGGCGACGCTGGAACCGTTCGACCGCGAGGTCCGCCTCTACCTGCCGCTGCTCGGCCGCGGCGCGGTCGATGTTGGCCCGATTGAGCGCGCGGTTGGGCAAAGGCAGCGAGAAGCCCGCAATGACGGCGACGTCGCCATTGCCGAACAACCTGGGTCCCGCGAAGACAGTTGGATCGGTGCGCGAATTGGCTTCCTGGAGGCGATAGTTCGCGTCCGCCCTCTCGCGCCGGGCCTGGAAGACGGCAAGATCGACTGGCGTAAGGTCGGCACTGATGGAGGCAATCTCTTCGGCTTCGAGGAAGCCCGAGGTCACGACCCCGATGCTGCCTGGATCCCCGCCGGTAAGGAGCGCCAGGCGCGCCAGAGCGGCTTCGAAGGCGTGTTCAGCCAGCCCAAGATCCACCCGGGCTTCGGCCAATTGCGTGCGGGCCCGCGTTCCGGCGAAGAGAGGGTCGCGCGCCTCATCGACCCTGCGCTGCACCTCATTGGCGAGGGTCTCGGCGATCTCGACCCTGCTCCTGGCAAGTTCGAGCGACAAGGCGGCGGCTTGCGCTTCGACGTACAACGCCTGGACTTCGCTCGCGAGATCGAGACGCCGCACGAGTGCCTCGGCCTCGGCAACGGCGATATCGCCTTGCGCGAGGCCCACGCGCGCCGCGCGCTTGCCGCCGCGCTCCAGTCGCTGGTTGTAGGTCCCGTCGATCTGCCATTGCGAGAAGCCCGGGGTGCCGATGTTCTCGACGGTCCCATCGATCGTGGGCGCGGGGTTGGTATCGGCAGCGTTTCGCGCTGCGTTGAGGCCGTCGAGGCGCGCGGCGGTCGCCTCGCCCTGCGGTGAATTGGCGACCGCAGTTCGAACGGCCTCCTCGAGTGTGTACGTCTGGGCGGATGCCGAGGTCGCCCACACCAACGTGGCCGCCAAAAGGGCGGCACGCGTGGACACGTGCATGATAGATTGCTCCTGATTGTCTGAACGGAAAGTGGCCCGGAATGCGGGCCGGATTCAGAAAATCAGGCTGATGGGGGCTGTGTTAACGGAGCTGGCGAAAAGCCGATGAGAGGCGGTGTCTCGCCCGGCCGCAGAAGTGTTCGAGGCGCAGGGGCGTTGCCCGCGAACTCGGTCTGATCCGGCATCGCAATCGAGCTGTGCGAATGCGAAGCGGGGTGAGGCACGATATCTTCGGACGCGAGCGAATCGGCGTCTGTCTCGACCTCGATGACATCGGCGGAATTGTGCTCATGCGCATGATGCGCGCTTGCCGCCTCATGTGCATGCGCCGCTTCCAGATGCGGAATCGATCCCGGAAGCCCGCCATGCGAGACCAGGAGCAATGCCAACAAAAACAGGAAATGGAGCTGGCGCATCGGCGGGCGGTTAGCTGATCGCAAGCGAATGGGCAAGCCGCAGGGACCGGTTTTTGAGCGATTGCTTGCCGTGCGACCCCGTGTCCGACGAAGACCCAGCACGTGCAAGGTGATACGCAGCAAGGAGAGAGGAGAGGGAGCTTTGCTCTTCCTGAGCCGGGGCATGTCCGTCCCGGCGATCAGGAGACCTCCCATGACCAAGTCCCGCCGCACTGCTTCGACATCGCCCGCTCAGCGCATCACTGCCGCAATCATCGAGAAGCTAGAGCAAGGCACAAAGCCCTGGGTCAAGCCGTGGCGCGGTGTGCCGGTCTCGCGGCCCTTGCGGAGCTGCGGGACGCCCTATCGCGGCATGAACACCTTCTGGCTGTGGATGGTGGCCGATGGCTGCGGTTACGCCTCGCCTTACTGGATGACTTATCGCCAATGTCAGGCGCTCGGCGGACAAGTCCGCAAGGGTGAGAAATCGACCATTGCGATCTTCTACAAGAGCTACACCAAGGAGGTCGAGAACGCCGAAGGCGAAGCCGACACCGAGAACCGACGCGTACTCAAGGCCTATGCGGTGTTCAACGCGGATCAGTGCGACGGCCTCCCCGAGTGCTATCATCCTAAGCCACTCATTGCCGCGCTTGAGCCCGAGGGACGCGAAGACCGGCTTGATGCCTTCTTTGCCCATATCGGCGCAGACCTGCGCCATCATGGTGCCCAGGCTTATTACGAGCCGCTGCGCGACCGGGTCACCATGCCGCCAGCCGAGTTGTTCGAAGCCTACGACCACTACTATGCGACGCTCGCACACGAGTTGTCGCACTGGACGGGTCATTCTTCGCGGCTCGACCGCGATCTCAAGAACCGCTTCGGCAGCGACGCCTATGCTGCCGAAGAACTGATCGCAGAACTGTCCTCAGCAATTCTTGGGGCCGAACTGGGTCTTCCAGTCACCCACCTCGACCATCACGCCAGCTACATCGCGTCCTGGCTCAAGATCCTCAAATCGGACGAGCGCGCGATCCTCACCGCCGCGGCCAAGGCCGAGGAAGCGGCCAGCCTGCTGCTCGGACTGGGCGGATACCAATCAAGCGAAGGCGAGACCGATGTCGATCTCGCTGATGCAGCCTGAGGAGCAGTGAGATGGGACGTTCCGTCAGCTATCCGACCGGCTCCGTGGTGGCCTTTCGCCTGCTTAATGATGGCGAAGAGGACGATGTAGACTGGGCCTACGAGTGCCTCGTCGACGAGGTCATCGATACCACGAAGGCGACCTTTCCTTCCTTTCAGCGCTTCGATGGATGGCGCGGCCGCGAGGACCGTATCCTCCTGCGCAACGCCTTCGCTGATTGCGGCATATCGACCTATTGCGGCCTTGCCGCGATCTGGCTCGTCGAGCGTGACGATCCCAGATACTGGGAGGCCGATTTCTACACACCGCGAACAGCACGGGCACGGCACTGGCTTGGCCAGGTCTCGGGTAGTTTCATCGATCTGTTCGGTGAGTTGCGCCTGGTCGGGCGGTTCTCGAATGGCGAAGCGATCTTCGAGCGCTCCCGATCCGCTTGTGCCACCGGGTCCTGATCCAGCCTCATCCTTGTCCACCGGGAGAGGCCCTTGGGCCGGTCGGGGCGAGCCGCAACCTGCGGCCCGTCGGCCCGTGTTGCCCGCGCCAGCCTAGGGCCGCAGGTTTCCCGCTACGCGGTGCGTCACGCCCCTTTCCCCGGCCCTGATCGGGCTCCGGCGGACAGGGCCGAGGCGATGGTGCCTCCTCTCCTTGTCCCCGCGATCAGGAGACACCCCATGTACGACAGCTTCATCGACCAGTTGAACGGCCTTGACCTTTCAGGCCTCAGCATCAGGCCGGCCCCATTTAACGAAACCGATTTTCCCTGCGAGGACGCGATCGACCAGACGCTTGGCGCCGTATGGTCCGACCTTTTCGCGATGTTTTCCGACACAGCCCTGGAGGCCGATGCCGAGGATATTGCCTGGGGCATGGTCAATCTCTTTCACCGTGCAGCCAGCCGCAAGTCGGCTCAACTTGACCGGGCCAGCGACGAGATTCGGGTTCTCCTCGCATCGGCCGATGGCTCCGAAGTGCATTCCAGCAATCTCGAAGAACAGGTCGAACGCGCGCAGGCCGCCGAAGCAAGCATGCTGGCCTTCGAACAGATGCGTGAAGCTGCTGCGGCACTATACCGCGACGAGACCGGTTCCTCGTGGAAGCCCGTTTCGGGCTCGCGGACCAGCCATTCGCGCAACCTCACTTCGGCCGTAATCGATGCCCGCGATTTCCTCCGCGCACGCGCCGAGAACCGGCGTCACGCTCTGATTCCGGAAGGAACTCCGGTCGTTTTCGCCGGTGGTCGCCAGAGCTTCGAGAGCGCCGAGGATGCGCGTGTCTATGCCGACACTATCTGGGCAACGCTGGACAAGGTTCGCGATGCTGTTCCTGATCTCTTCCTGGTCCATGGCGGCGACGGCAAGGGTGCCGATCGCCTCGCCGCGAGCTGGGCCGAGCGCCGCGAAGTGCAGCAGTTGACCTATTCGCTCGATCGTCGTCTTGGTGCCCGCGCCGGGTTCAAGCGCAACGAGCAGATGCTTTCGCTAAATCCGCGTTATGTCGTCGCCTTTCCGGGCAATGGCGTCACCGAACGACTGGTGATCGATGCCAAGACGCGCCGGATCACCGTGGTCGATCGCAGGACCGTAACGTCCCGATCCAAGACTAAGGGATAATAGCCTGATGGTCGCCGCAGCGTTTCTACCATCGATTAGCTGCGGCGATCATCACAGACAATCGTCGTCGATTGCCTTTTCGGTTGGAGAGGGGATTTCTTGGAAAGGCATCTCGGGGTATCAGCCTCGCATGCATCACGCCGACTCCAATCCGCTCGCCCATGATCATAACTTCCTGAGCGCCTCGCACGACGCCCATGAGCGGCGCACGCGTTATGTCGTTGCCTTGACCGCCGCGATGATGGTGGTCGAAATCGTCGCTGGCCTGTGGACCGGATCGATGGCGCTTCTCGCCGATGGTATCCACATGGCGACCCATGCAGGTGCCTTGGGCGTCGCGGCCTTCGCCTACTGGTTTGCCAGGCGCCATGCGAACAACCCGCGTTTCACATTCGGTACCGGCAAGGTGGGCGACCTCGCCGGCTTCGCGAGCGCGCTTGTCCTCGCCATCTTCGCAATCGGGATCGCGGTTGAATCGGCTCAAAGGTTCGTCAGTCCGCTCACGATTGCCTATACCGAGGCGATCTGGATCGCCGTGCTCGGCCTCGTGGTGAACCTCGCGAGTGCCTGGCTGCTTGGTGCCGACCATCACCATGGGCATGATCACGACCATCATCATCACCACGACCATGCGCATGCCGATAACAATCTGCGCTCCGCCTATTTCCACGTGCTTGCCGATGCCCTGACCTCGGTCCTGGCTATCGTGGCCCTTCTCGCCGGCATGTACCTCGGCTGGGCATGGATGGACGCGGCAATGGGGCTGGTGGGTGCATTCGTGATAGGGCGCTGGTCATGGTCACTGCTGCGCGATACCGCTGCCGTGCTTGTCGACGCCGAAGCGGCCTCTCAACGGTACACAGAGGTGCGCGAGGCGCTCGAGGACCGGGACGCCGCGATCGGCGATCTGCACATCTGGCGGATCGGTCCCGGCAAGTATGCAGTCATCGCCTCGCTCATCGCCGATGATCCGCTCGCGCCCGACCATTATGCCAGCCGACTTTCAGAGCATGCAGAATATGTGCACGTCACGATCGAAATTCATCGCTGCGAGCATCCGCATCCCCAGCTTCACGCGGCCTGATCTCGCCGTTCTTAAAGACCGAAACAGTATTCGAGGAATGTTATACTGTAGCAAAAGACTTATACTTCATCGTGTTACGGAACTTGCAATCTTGATGCGGTTTGCTAGGAGCCGTTGGAATCCATGACCACAAGCTATCGTCGCCTTGTCCTGCACCCTCTCGTCGTCCTGCTCATGCTGGTCGCGATGGTGTTCGTTACGGCGGCGGATGCTGCTGCTTGCGGCGCCGAAGTGGCGCCCGGAAGCACGCCCGTTCTGGCTTCGCTCGATAGCGCGTCTGCGTCATCCGCAGCCGCCGACGAAGTTCCGGGTGATCCGGACGCGCCGGCCGAGCAACACGGCGTGTGTGGACATGGCCATTGTCATCACGGGGCGAGCTTTGCCGGCACCGTGCAGAAGGATTCGGTCCCTCATTTGGTGGTGGTTCCCGATGCGCCTCCCGCCGAAGCGCTCGCTTCCGACATTACCGACCGACTGAAACGCCCCCCTCGCGCCTAACGACCGTCACCGCGCTGCATGCCGCAGCGCAGTTCGGATCGTCAGCAGAGGAATTTTCGAAAAATGTCAGCCATTCATTGGCGAGGAGTCCTCCTTGGAGGGCTGCTCTTCGCCGCTACTGCCACGTCGGTGGCCGCGCAGGAGCAAGATCTCCTGACGTTGGAGGGCGCGCTGGTCCGTGCGGGGGCTTCGGAGGACTTGGATCAGCAGAGACAAGGACCGGAACTCAATCCGCGTATAATTGGACCGCGCGCCGATAAGGAAGCGGCCGAAGCCTTGGTCGGGCAAGCGCGACTACGCCCGAACCCCGAAGTATCATTCGAGGCTGAAAATATAGCCGGAACCGGTGCGTTTTCGGGTCTCCGGGCGACAGAATACACGTTAGCCGTCGGCCAGCGCATTGAGCTGGGAGGGAAGCGGAGTGCGCGCGTTCGGGCCGCGGAAGCCGAAGCGCGTGTCACCTCGCTCAGAGGCGATCTATCGTTAGCGGAACTGGGCTTTTCTGTGCGGGAGCGCTACGTCAGTGCCGCCGCCGCCGCCGCGAGGGTCGAGCTGGCCCAGGATATCGTTGGTCGCAATCGCGAACTAACCCGCATAGCCGATTTGCTAGTCGAGACAGGGCGCGAGCCGCCTTTGCGGGCCCTTCGCGCGAAGGCGGCGCTAGCGGAGGCCGAAGCCGAACTGCAGGCCGCCGAAGCCGCGAGTATTGCGGCGCGCGCGGCTCTCGGATCGCTGTGGAGCGCGTCCGAAACACTTCCTTCCGTTCCTCCCGACATTCCGCACATCGAACCACCCGCGGGGCTTGTCGCAAGCGAGGACACCCTGCGGCTACAAGTCGCGCGGGCGGAGTCCGCAGCCGCAGAAGCAGCGATTGCTCGCGAGCAGTCGCTGCGCGTGCCGGACCCGGTCATATCGGCCGGCGTCCGCCGGTTCTCCGAAAGCAAGGACAACGCCTTCCTCGTCGGCGTGGCCATCCCGCTCCCGTTCCGGGACCGTAACCAGGGGAACATAGCCGCGGCCCAAGCGCGGCTGCGAGCGGCTACTGCGCGCGAAGCTATCGTTCGAGCCGATTTCCGGCAGGAAGTCGCGCAGGCGCGCGCCGAGTTCCTGGCCGCTGAAGCACGCGTCGACACTTTGTCGAACACATCGCTTCCGCAGGCTGAAGAGGCCTTGCGCCTGGTTCGCATCGGATACCGGGCAGGTCGGTTTCCGCTTATCGAAGTTCTTAGCGCCGCCGAAGCGCGCGATGCCATCCGTAACGCGCTGATCGATGCGCAGGAGACCCGCGGACAGGCTGCGGCGCGTCTCATCCGTCTTTCAGCGCTCTAGGAGTCTTCAAAAAATGAACCGCAGAAATCTGATCGTAGCGCTGGTGGGAGCCGTGCTTATTCTAATCGCAGTTCTCTGGTTGTGGGGGGGAGGCGACGGGACCGAGAGCTCGGACGCAGTAGCGACCGAAGGGTCGGAAGAAAATCATGCAGCCGAAGGGATTGTTGAGCTTACCGATGAGCAGATCAAGGCTTCCCAGCTTGACATAGTAGCCGCAAGCGCGAGTTCGCTCGGTGCCGAAATCATCGCTCAAGGTAGCGTCGCCACATCGCCGCAAGGCCAAGCCGTGCTCAGCGCGGGCGCGGAGGGGCGGGTCGCACGTATTGCGAAAAGGCTGGGCGACCCTGTTCGCCGCGGCGAGACCGTAGCCACGATCGACAGCCGGGAAGCGGCGGCGATAACTGCCGATGTTACCTCGGCGCAGGCTCGCGCCGAACTCGCGCGGACGAGGCTCGAACGTGAACAGAAGCTCTTTGATGAGCAGGTAACGGCGCGTGCGGATCTCGAAACAGTTCGGGCAGAATACCAGCAAGCCCTCGCCGAGGTATCACGGGCAAGGCAGGCCGCGGCGGCAGCAAATGCGTCGGGCCGCACCATTGCCGTACGCTCTCCGATTGCGGGCAGGGTGACGGGCGCGCCGGTGGTCCTCGGTTCGTACGTGACGGCTCAAGACGAACTCTACCGCATAGCCAACGCCAACAGCGTGCAGATCGAGGCCGCGGTTCCGGCGGAAGATGCCCGGCGCATCGCCGCAGGCGCAGCGGCACGCGTGGAAGCGCCTGGCGGGGAAATTACCGCCAGGGTGCTCAGCGTGACACCCACGGCCGATGTCGAGAACCGCTCGGCAACCGTCGTCCTTGCCCCGGCCTCGGGCGCCGGCCTCCTGCCCGGCGAATATGTGCGAGTGCGGATCGAAAGTCGCACACCGGAAGGAACAGGCGGTGCCTTGGTGGTGCCGGCCGAGGCCGTGCAATCGGTGGACGGCCGGGATGTCGTGTTCGTCCGGACCGCCAACGGCTTCAAGGTCCAACCCGTGCAGGTCGGCGCGCGCACTTCGGAAAGGGTGGAGATCCTTGGTGGGCTTGCCGCTGGCACGCGCATCGCGGGCCGCAAGGCGTTCCTGCTCAAGGCAGAGCTCGGACGCGGCGAAGCAGAACATTGATCCAGATTGAGCCGGAGTTGCCAAGATGATTTCCAGTCTAGTCGAGATGTCGGTCCGCAACCGCATCCTCGTCCTGTTCCTAACGGCGGCGGTCGCGATCTGGGGAACCATCAACCTCCTCAATCTGCCGATCGACGCGGTGCCGGACATCACGAACAACCAAGTCCAGATCAACACAGTCGATCCGACGCTCTCTCCGCTCGATGTCGAACGCCTGGTTACCTACCCAGTCGAGGTCTCACTTGCCGGCATTCCGGGGCTGGAATCGACCCGCTCAATCTCGCGCAACGGCTTCTCGCAGGTTACCGCGATCTTCAGCGACAGCACCGACGTCTACTTCGCCCGCCAGCAGGTCGCCGAGCGGCTCACCACAGTGCGCAACAACCTGCCCGCAACGGCCGAGCCCTCGATGGGCCCGGTCTCGACCGGTCTGGGCGAGGTGTTGATGTGGACGGTGAGCTACGCGGACCGAACGCGGGAAACGGGACGCACCGGACCGGGCTGGCAGGCCGACGGCTCCTATCTCACGCCCGAGGGCGAGCGTCTGACCGACGACGTCTCGCGCGCGGCCTATCTGCGCACTTTGCAGGACTGGGTCATCGCCCCGCAGATTCGCAACGTGGACGGCATGGCAGGCGTCGATTCCATCGGGGGGTATGCGCGCCAGTTCGTGGTGACGCCGTCATCGACGCGTATGGCGTCCTTCGGCATTGGTTTCGACGAACTCGCGAGCGCGCTGGAAAGCATCAACCTGTCGGTCGGCGCCAACTACGTCCAGCGGGGCGGCGAAGCGTTTCTGGTGCGCTCCGACGCGCGCTTCCGCACGATTGAGGAAATCGAGGACGCTATCATCGCGCGTCGCGAAGGGATCCCGGTACACGTGCGCGACGTCGCCAGCGTGCAGAACGGAGGCGATCTGCGTACTGGCGCCGCCTCCAAGGATGGCGAGGAAGCGGTCGTAGGAACGGCCCTGATGCTTCTGGGCGAGAACAGCCGGTCCGTGGCTGCTGCTGCGGGCGATCGCCTCGCCGAACTTGCGCCGACCATGCCGCCCGACATCGAACTCGATGTCGTGCTCGACCGGTCCAAGCTCGTCAACGCGACGATCGCCACGGTCGAGAAAAATCTGACCGAGGGTGCGCTCCTGGTGATCGCGTCGCTATTTTTGCTGCTCGGAAATTTCCGCGCTGCTGTGATCACCGCGCTCGTCATTCCCCTGTCCTTCCTGATGATGGCGATCGGCATGAACCGGGTCGGTGTCTCGGGCAACCTGATGAGTTTGGGCGCCCTCGACTTCGGCCTGATCGTCGATGGCAGTGTGATCATCGTCGAGAACTTCCTGCGCCGGGTCAGCGAACGCCAGCATGAGGAAGGACGCCTGCTCGCACTCGGTGAGCGGCTCGAGGAGGTCATCGCGTCGACCAGAGAGATGATCCGACCGTCTTTATTCGGACAAGCGATTATCCTGCTCGTGTTTGTCCCGCTGCTCACCTTCCAGGGCGTGGAAGGCAAGACCTTCTCGCCGATGGCCATCACGGTGATGCTCGCACTCCTCTCAGCGTTCGTCATCTCGCTGACGTTGGTCCCGGCCCTCCTCGCACTCCTGATCCGCGGCAAGGTTGCCGAAAAGGAAGTACGCCTGGTCGCGTGGCTTAAGGCCAAGTACGAGCCGGCGCTGCGCAAGGCGCTGGCCTGGCCCAAACGAGCGGCGCTAGCGGGGTTCGGCGTGTTTGCGTTCTCGCTGGTCGTCTTTGGTTTCATTGGCAGCGAGTTCATGCCGCAGCTCGACGAGCAGGATCTGTCGATCCAGTCGATCCGGATTCCCTCGACCTCGCTCGATCAGTCGCTCGAAATGCAGCTTGGTATCGAGAAGACGGTCACGGCATTTCCCCAGGTCGATTACATCTATTCGAAGACAGGAACGGCCGAGGTCGCCAGCGATCCCATGCCGCCCAACATCTCGGATGCGTTCGTCATCCTCAAGCCGCGCGACGAATGGCCGGATCCCGACCTGTCGAAGCCGGAATTGATCGAACAGATGGAGCAGGCGATCTCGAAGCGCATCGGCAGCGACTTCCAATTCAGTCAGCCGATCGAGATGCGCTTCAACGAGTTGATCGCCGGCGTGCGCGGCGACATCGCGGTCAAGATCTTCGGCGACGACCTGGAGCAGCTAACCGCTGCTGCCAACCAGCTGGCAGCGATCTTTTCGGGGATCGATGGTGCGACCGAAGTCTCAGTAGAACAGACCGAAGGGTTTCCAACGCTCGACATCGAATTCAACAGGGCAGCCATCGCCGCGCATGGCCTGACCGTCGATGAAGTGGCGGCGACCGTTTCCTCCGCCTTGGGGGGAGCCGAAAGCGGTCTCGTCTTCCAGGGCGACCGGCGGTTCGACATCGTGGTTCGCCTGCCGGACGAGGTGCGCAACGATCTCGATGCGATCGGGGCGCTTCCGGTGATGCTCCCAGAAGAGGGGGTAGGCGAACGCCGGTCGGTTCCCTTGCGCTCGCTCGCAAGCCTCAAGGAGGTTGAGGGGCTGAACCAGATCAGCCGCGAAAACGGCAAGCGGCGAGTCGTGGTGCAGCTGAACGTCCGCGGGCGCGACGTCAGCTCGGTCGTGGCCGAGGCGAAGCAGAAGATCGCGCAACAGGTTCAGCTGCCCTCGGGTGCCTATCTCGAGTGGGGCGGGCAGTACGAGAACCTCCAGGCCGCGCAGGCGCGGATCGGCGTGGTCGTTCCCATCGTGGGCCTGGTTATCTTTGGCCTTCTCGTCATGGCGCTCGGCAATCTGCGCATGGCGACGGCCGTTTTCGTCACGGTCCCGCTCGGGATCGCCGGGGGGATATTCTCGCTGGCGCTGACCGGACTCCCGTTCTCGATCTCGGTCGCGGTAGGCTTCATCGTTCTTGCCGGTGTGGCGGTGCTCAATGGACTCGTGATGATGACGAGCATGCAGGGCCGATTGCGCGAAGGGATGTCGCTCGATGACTCCATCTATGGCGGTGCCGTCGAGCGATTCCGGGCAGTGCTGATGACCGCGATCGTGCCCTCGCTCGGCTTCGTGCCGATGGCGCTTGCGACCGGAACCGGCGCTGAAGTGCAGAAGCCGCTCGCGATCGTTGTGATCGGCGGTCTCATCACGGCCACAATCCTTACCCTGTTCGTCCTGCCGGCGGTGACACGCCTAATCCTGGCACGGCAGGGCGACGGGGGAGCGCGATGGGATCTTCGCAAATGGATGCCCACGCTGCCGACTTTCGGCCCTCTCGCGCGCTGGCGGCGACGGGGCGCAGTGTGATCGTCTTTTGCCGAGTGAAGATTGAAGGAGAGCATCGATGACGCAGACCAAATCCATGCTGATGCGGATTTATACCGATGAGGCAGCGATGCACGGCGACGAAGAAGCCGTGCACGTCGTAGTCGGCAGGGCGCGACAGGCGGGCCTGGCCGGGGCGACCGTGCTGCGCGGTCGGCTCGGCTTCGCTTCGGGTTCGGCGGTGCATCGGCACTACTCGCTGGGAATCGGCGATAATCCGCCGATGGTCATCGAGCTCGTCGACCGCGAAGACCGGCTGCGCGATTTCGTCCCGCAACTCGCGGATATGCACGGCATCGGGCTCATCACTCTCGAGGCGGTGGAAATCCTTTTCGCCGCCGACCATCCCCGCAAACGCGAGGCCTGAATGAGCCAACGCCAGATAGCAAGCGAACTCGTGGCCGCCTTCTGCGCCGACTCCACGTCCATCCAGTTTGGGAGCGGGGGACAGCTGGATGCGGCGCGTTCGCCCCGGACACAATTGTGCTCGGCTCCACTCAAGACGCGGCCTTCGCGGCTGTTCTTGCGCGAAGCTCCTAAGGTTCAAGAATGACACCGCCACAGACCTTCGAACAATCTCCCGCGCCCGAATGCGGCACCCCCGGCGCGCCGCCGCCCGATCAGGGCCACGACGAGCACGAGCACGATCACGATCACGATCACGCACATGGCGGCCCGCTCGGCGCGAACTCGGAACTGATATTTGCGCTCATTTGCGGCGGCCTGCTCGCTATCGGCTTCGCCATCGACAAGCTCGTGGCTGATGCGCCCGGGTGGTCACCCACCGCGCTTTACCTCGCAGCCTATTTCTTCGGCGGCTTCTTCACCGTGCGCGAGGCGGTCGACAATCTGAAGCAGCGCAAGTTCGAGATCGACACGCTGATGCTCGTTGCGGCCGCGGGGGCCGCTGCGCTCGGCGCGTTCGCCGAAGGTGCGCTTCTGCTGTTCCTGTTCAGCCTTGGCCACGCGCTCGAACACTACGCCATGGGCCGCGCGAAGCGCGCGATCGAGGCGCTTGCCGAACTCGCTCCGAAAACCGCCACCGTGCGCGGTGACGATGGCGAACTTCGCGAAGTTCCTGTCGAGGAGCTGACGGTTGGCGCGATTGTCGTGGTCAGGCCCGACGAGCGGGTTCCCTCGGACGGGTTCATCGTCAAGGGCATCACCGCGATCAACCAGGCCCCGGTGACCGGGGAAAGCATGCCGGTCGACAAGCGCTTCGTGATGAACGACGAGGCCGCGCGCGCCGACCCGGACGGGCTCGATGCCGCCTATCGGGTCTTCGCCGGGACCATCAACGGCAGCGGCATGATCGAGATCGAAGTGACCCGCCTTTCGAGCGAGACGACGCTCGCCAAGGTGGTGAAGATGGTGAGCGAGGCCGACACGCGGAAATCTCCGACGCAGCGCTTCACCGATCGCTTCGAGCGGATCTTCGTGCCTGCCGTGCTGGCGCTCGCGGTGCTGCTCCTGTTTGCCTGGGTGGTCGTCGACGAGCCGTTTCGCGACAGCTTTTACCGGGCCATGGCGGTGCTCGTCGCGGCCAGTCCCTGCGCGCTCGCGATTGCCACGCCCAGCGCGGTCCTTTCGGGAATTGCGCGCGCCGCGCGGGGCGGTGTGCTGATCAAAGGCGGAGCCCCACTCGAACTGTTGGGATCGCTCGACGTGATCGCGTTCGACAAGACAGGCACGCTGACCATGGGTGAGCCACGCATCCAGGAGATCGTGCCCGCAGCGGGCGTGACTAAAGAAGAGTTGATGGGGGTTGCGGTCGCCGTCGAAAGCCTGAGCGATCACCCGCTTGCGCGAGCAATCGCGGAACACGGCCGCGAGCACGTGGGCGATAGTCCCATCCCCCGCGCCACGGGACTTGAAAGCCTGACCGGCCGGGGTGTTTCGGCGAAGATCGACGGCGAGAATGTCATCATCGGCAAGGCCGAGATGTTCGGCGTCGAGGGGCTCGCCCCATTGTCCGCGGACATGGAGGCGGCAATCGATCGGCTGCGCCGGGCCGGTCAGACAAGCGTGGCCGTGCGCATGGGCGGGCGCGATCTCGGCGCGATCGGTCTGATGGACACCCCGCGGGGACCCGCCAGGGATGCTCTGATGCGATTGCGTGCGCTCGGCATCAAGCGCATGATCATGATCTCGGGCGATCATCAGCGGGTCGCTGATGCGGTCGCCGCCGAGGTCGGCATCGATGAGGCGCGCGGCGATCTTCTCCCCGAAGACAAGGTCGAAGTCATCAAGGCCATCCGCGACACCACGAGGGTCGCGATGGTCGGCGACGGCGTGAACGACGCCCCGGCGATGGCGAACGCCACCGTCGGCATCGCCATGGGTGCGGCCGGATCGGATGTTGCGCTGGAAACGGCCGATGTCGCACTGATGGCCGACGACCTGGCGCATCTCCCCTTTGCGGTCGGCCTCAGCAGGCGCACGAAATCCATCATTCGACAGAACGTCTATGTAAGCCTCGGCGTCGTCGCCGTGCTGGTGCCGGCGACAATTCTCGGCCTCGGGATCGGTCCCGCGGTCGCGATGCACGAAGGTTCGACCCTGGTCGTGGTGTTCAACGCGCTCCGACTGCTTGCCTATCGTGATGGGCCGCGACACCGCCCACCCGGTGTCTGAAAAGGAAAAGTCAAACAGCCTGCGAGGTTTGAATATGTTGGAACTAACCGAAGAAGACCGCATCCTTGTCATCAGAGCGGGCGGCAAACTCACCCTGGCGGATTATGATCGCTTCGTGCCCGCCTTCGAAGAAGCAGCCGCGCGCGGGGCGGGGCGCCTTCCGATGCTGATTGAATTGGATGACGACTTTGCCGGTTGGGATCTGGGCGGGCTCTGGCGCGATCTGAAGTTCGACGTGAAACACAAGGACAGCTTTGGGCGGATCGCTGTCGTTGGCCACAAGAGATGGGAGGAGTGGGGAACCAAGCTGTCGAATCCCCTCTTCCCTTCTGCAAAGATGCGCTTTTTCGAACGCGAGGAGCGAGCACAGGCGAAGCGGTGGCTGGAGACTTGAAAGGGGCAATGCGATGACCGATGATGCGGAATTCGACTTGGCTTCGGCGGACAAGCGCCGGACATTGTGGATCGTTCTGTGGCTCAACGTCGCGATCGCGGTCGGCTTCTTCGTTGGTGGCTATTTTGCGGACTCGAACGCACTTCTCGCCAATGGTCTCGATAACTCCTCGGATGCCATCGTCTACGGCCTCAGCCTCCTTGCGTTGTCGCGGTCGGGAAGCTGGAAGCGCGGCGCCGCGCGTTTTTCAGGGATCATGCTCCTGATATTCGCCGGCGGCGTCATTGCCGACGCCGTCCGACGTTACCTGGAGGGATCCGATCCCGGCGGCATCCTGATGATTGCGATGGCAGCTATAGCGGGGATCGTGAACCTCTATTGCCTCCGCCTGCTGCAGAAAATGCAGCACAAGGATGTCAACCTGCGCGCGGCGACCACATTCAGCTTCAACGATTTCATCTCCAACGGCGGCATCATCATTGCCGGTATCATTGTGATGATCACGGGCGCGAACTGGCCCGATCTCTTGGTGGGCGTCGCGGTCGCCGGCATCGCGTTATACGGCGGGATCGATATCCTCCGGGATGCGCACTCCGACAAACATGACGAGGAAAGAGCGAACCGCCAGAGCGACGGGCGGTGATTGGAAGGTTTTCACCCAGGCCCGTCGCGACGTTAAGCCATCCGAATTGTATCCAGGCCGTTGCGACATGCCGACATGAAGCTTCGACGCGGCGTCGCTGCGAAACGGCGTTCTCTGCATGACCTTGGTCGATCTTATTATCGCTTCCGAAGGACTTTCGCACGTCCTGACCGTAGGCATCCTCATGGCAGTGATTGCAGGGGCGACCGTTCTGTGCGTCCGCGGCCTTCTGTTGTCGCAGCCTGCCGGGGATCTGGCCGCCTTCCTGTCGGCGGGGTTTGCCCTGGGTCTCGCTCTTATTCTTCTTTTCGAACTCGCCAGCGAGAAGGCCCTCGGACCGCCGGAAACCCTGGCCATGTTGGCGGGAGGCCTGAGCTTCGCCGCGTGTCTTGGTTTGGATCCATCAAAATGGCTCACTCGGAACCGTATGGCGAACGAGGGGCCGACGGATCGGCAATATGGCTGGCGCAAGAACTTTCGAACCGCGGCGCTGGCACTCGCCGGTGGGCTCATTTTTGGAACCGCCGCCATCGCGTCGCGCGACGTCGAACTAAAAATTGCAATCGGCCTTGCCATGGCCTGGGCAGTTTTGTGGCCAAAGATTCCAGACATATCCGTAACCCCAAACGGTGCCAAAAGGAAGCTTGGCCTCAACTTCGCGATTGCTTCAATTCTGTTTCTCGGCGGGGCACTCGGAACATATTCCTTGCTCAAATTGCTAACCCCCGAGGTGGTGACGGCGTTGCTCGCATTCGAGGCGGGATCCCTCATGGTCGGGGCTTTCGGTCTTGTTGATCAAACGAAATCCGCCGCTCCCAGACTTGGGCGTGGTCTTTCAGTCCTGATTGCCAGCCTTGCTGCCCTGATGCTGCTCGCCGAGGGGATCGAGGCCGTTTTGCCGCCTCAAGCCTCCGGTTCGTTTGGTCATCCGTCTCCATCGGCGGCCGTCGAAGTCACCTCCTTTTTTTGTATGGAAACCATCTGCTGGCCGAACCCCATCGTCATTTCGTTCATGGCCGTCAGAGTCATTCCCTCCGACGTGCAACGTCTGAGCGAGAGGCACATCCGTTCTCGCGGTCGGGATCAGCGTCCTATAGACCGTTCGTTCGCGGTATCCTTTCGGGTGGGGCGTTCCGCGAGATCGCCGATTCAGCGAGGAAGATAACCCATGAAAGCCTCTGACCTCTTTGTCGCCGCGCTCGAGGCCGAGGGGGTCGAGTACATCTTCGCCGTTCCGGGCGAGGAGAATCTCGATTTGCTCGAATCCCTGCGTACGTCCTCGATTCAACTGGTGGTCACTCGCCACGAACAAGGCGCGGGCTTCATGGCTGCGACATATGGGCGGCTGACCGGCAAGGCGGGCGTTTGCCTGGCGACCCTCGGGCCTGGTGCGACAAACCTTACCACACCTGCCGCTTATGCGGCGCTCGGGGCTTTCCCCCTCATCATCATCACCGGGCAGAAACCAATCAAGACGTCGAAGCAGGCACAATTCCAGATCGTGGATGTGGTTTCGCTGTTTAGGCCTTTGTGCAAGGCATCAACGCAGATCGTGAACGGGAACCGTATTCCTTCGCTGGTCCGCGAGGGGTTTCGCCTGGCCCAAGAGGAGCGACCTGGCGCCGTTCTGCTAGAGTTGCCGGAGGACATTGCTGAGGAAGATACGATCGAGCCGATCATACCACCGCACGATCGGCGTTATGCTGTCGCCGGAGACGCGGTGCTTGATGAAGCGGCAAAGCGCATTCTAGCCGCCGAACGGCCTCTGCTATTGATCGGCGCGGGCGCGAACCGCTGGCGCGCTTCGAAGGCGCTGCGGCGATTTGTGGCACAAACTGGATTTCCATTCTTTGATACCCAGATGGGCAAAGGCGTCGTGGATGAGAACAGCGAGCTTTATCTCGGGACAGCCGCTCTGTCATCGGGTGATTATGTCCACTGCGCGATCGAGAAGGCCGATCTGATCGTCAACATCGGGCACGATGTGGTGGAGAAACCGCCCTTCTTCATGGAGCCCGACGGTCAGACTGTCATTCACATCAATTACAAGGCAGCTGAGGTCGACCAGGTCTATTTTCCCCAACTCGAGGTCATCGGCGACATCGCCGGATCGGTCGAGCGATTGGGGAAACGCCTCGATGGCAAGCTGAATTGCGACCGGAGCTATTACACGGCCCTCCACAAGGAAATCGCATCTCACCTTCGGGAGACGAGTGATGACGATCGGTTCCCCATGGTGCCTCAGCGTGTGGTGGCCGACGTTCGCAGTGTGATGGCGCGCCACGATATCGTCGCGCTGGACAACGGCATCTACAAGATCTGGTTCGCACGCAACTACATCGCGCACGAGCCGGGGACCATTCTCCTCGACAACGCTCTGGCGACGATGGGCGCGGGACTGCCGTCAGCGATGATGGCAGCCATGCTGTCGCCCGGACGGCGAGTCCTGGCAGTGTGCGGAGACGGCGGATTCATGATGAACTCGCAGGAACTCGAAACCGCCGTCCGGCTCGCGCTCGATCTCGTCGTTCTGGTTCTGAATGATGCGGCCTACGGCATGATACGCTGGAAGCAGGACCAGCTCGGTTTTCCTGATTATGGTCTGACTTTCGCCAACCCCGATTTCGTAACTTATGCAAAGAGCTATGGGGCGACCGGCCACCGGATCGAACAAAGCTCGCAGCTCATCCCCGTGTTGGATGCCGCGTTCAAGGCAGGCGGCGTCCATCTGGTCGATCTCCCGGTCGATTATTCCGAAAACAATAAGGTTCTCATCGACGAACTGGGCGCGAAGGTCTGCGACCTATGAAAAAAACGACCGTACACAACCCGTTCGACCGCGAACCCATCGCCGAAGTGCCACTCGCCCAATGGCCTGAAATCGATGGCTGGCTGAACGATGCGACATCGCTCCACAGCGACCGCAGCGCATGGCTTCCGGTGTATGATCGTATCGCCATCCTTCGGCGGGCAGGCGGAATCATGGCCGAACGCGCCGAAGAGCTTGCGCTTCAGATTGTCCGCGAGGGCGGCAAGCCTCTGGCCGATGCCCGTGTGGAAACCGAGCGCGCGGTCAACAGACGTCTAACTGTGGGTTCAGGTGCAGTTCGATGGGGGCAGCTGCGAGATCCCCATGGATCTTACCCCGGCCGGTGCGGGGCGGACGGCGTACACGTTCTGCGAGCCGATCGGTCCTGTCGTTGCAATCTCGGCTTTCAATCACCCTCTCAACCTGATCGTCCAGTTTGGACCCGCGGTCGCCGCAGGTTGTCCTGTCCTCATCAAGCCCGCGTTGGAAACGCCCTTGTCATGTCGAAGCTTCGTAAACATTCTTCATGAAGCAGGTTTGCCCGATGGTGGCGCGCTCTTTCCGTGGCTGGGCAATCGTCGCACAAGCGAAACGAAAAGGCCGGCGGTCCGCGACTGAAAATTTCGGGCGAGGGCGAACGCGGCGGTGGCGTGTCAGGCGACACAGCCTGGAAAGACGGGTCTTAGCGAATGCAGGCGCTCCTCTACACCCTTGTGCCGCTCGTCGCCGTGATTGCCGGGGCTGCCTACGCGAGTTGGCGCCGGCCCGGTCCGGCCTTCACCGCAGGCGTTCAACACCTGGCGGCAGGGGTCGTCTTTGCGGCGGCGGCGGGCGAAATTCTCCCGGCCCTCAAGCATACCGTCTCGCCCGTCGCAGTCCTGATCGGCGGCGCCCTCGGCGTCGTGCTCATGCTGGCGATCAAGCGCATTGGCGAGAAGTTCGAAGGGCCGCTGGCGCTGACGACGCTCATCGGGGTCGATCTCTTCATCGACGGACTGGTGCTGGGAATCGGCTTTACTGCCGCGCTGCAAACTGGTCTGCTTCTCACAATTGCGTTATCCCTCGAGGTCCTGTTCATCGGTGTCGCGCTTGCTCTCGGCCTTGCTGGCCGGGGCTGGCGCACCGGCAAACTGCTGCTGACAGTGACTGCCGTCGGACTGCTTCTGCCGCTGGGAACCCTCGCTGGGACGGCCGCCGCTGTTCTGCCCACGGCCGTTCTGACGGGCCTGTTCGCCTTCGGACTCATTGCGCTGCTCTATCTGGTGACCGAGGAATTGCTGGTTGACGCGCACGAGTCACCCGAAGGGCCTTTGGTCGCGTCGATGTTCTTCGTCGGATTTCTTCTCTTGCTGATGTTGGAAGAGGCGATGACGGTCTAGTCGAATTTCCGCTTGCCCTCTCGCGCGCCGCCTGCGCGCTCGCTTCGCCAATCACCGCATGAAGCGCTAGGGCGCTCTTGACGGAGAAGTGAGCGTCGCAACCGGAGCGCAATCCGAAGCGCCTACGCAGTACCCGACGGGCTGGAGTTCGACCGGATCGTTGCCGTTCTCGAAAATCAGAAAGGTATCGAAAGCGTCCACCACGTTCATGTCTGGAACCTTGGCGAGCATCATCGTGCGCTTGAGACGCACGTCGTCCTATCGTCAACCTCGCTAGATGCTTTCGAGGACCTCAAGGTTCAACTGCGAAGCCTTCTTGCCGAACGGTTCGCAATTGGACATGCGTCTTTCGAGGCGTGCCGAGCGCCAGGTTGCGATAATGCGCTTGTCCCCGAGCACCGCGTTCCCTGGATGGCAAATGAAAATGAAATCCGCAGGCGCTGACTGTCGCAGGTTCCCCTGATCGTCAGGGGCCATGCGAAGCGGCAAGAGTATCGATTATCCTGCAATCGCTGATGGTATACTGTTCACAGCTTGCGATCATGCGCGAGAGTTCATCGCGCATGACCTGCAGGGCGGCAATCTTTCGTTCTACCTGATCAAGATGCGCACGCGCCAATGAATCGACCTCAGCGCAAGATCGATCGTCCTCGTTCGATAACTCGAGCAGTTCGCGGACATCCGGCATCGAAAAGCCGAGATCGCGCGCCCGGCGAATGAAGGTCAATGTCGCCGCCTCGTCAGGTCCGTAATCGCGATAGTTGGATCGGGTGCGGGGCGGGGCAGTTAAAATGCCTTCGCGCTCATAGAAGCGGATCGTCTCCGCCTTGACGCCGGTTTTGCGCGCGACCTCACCAATTCTCATACCATCATCCCCAATCGCTTGACCTTGTAGTGGCTACAAGGTGCATAGGCGGTCTTGAAACCAGGAGTCGAGTGGATGGCGAAGAATTGTTGCGATGCCGCCGATGTCGGCGATGCCCATAACGATCCGCAATGGCGCCGGATCCTGTGGGTGGCCCTCGCTCTCAACGCCATCATGTTCGCTGTTGAGATCGTGGCCGGGATAGCAGCTGATTCGCGCGCACTGCAGGCCGATGCCCTCGATTTTCTCGGCGATTCGGCCAATTACGCCATCAGTCTCGGAGTTGCCGGAATGGCTATTGCATGGCGCGCACGCGCGGCCCTTGCGAAAGCAGCGACCATGCTGGCTTTCGGCGTGTGGGTGCTCGGCTCGGCCATCTGGGGTTTCTTTGTCGAGGCGTCGCCCGAGCCTGGAACGATGGGCGCCATCGGTTCTCTTGCTCTGGCGGTAAATCTCGCCGTCGCCGCGATGCTGTTCCGGTATCGCTCGGGCGATGCGAACATGCGCTCGGTGTGGATCTGTTCGCGCAACGACGCGATCGGTAATATCGCCGTGCTGGCGGCAGCGATTGGCGTTTTCGGCACCGGCCGTGCGTGGCCCGATCTGGTTGTGGCGAGCATCATGGCAGGACTGGCGGTGTGGGGAAGTGCCGAGGTCTTCAAACAGGCACGTGGCGAACTGCGCTCTACCTAAACTTCAGAATATGCCCGCGATTGCGGATTGGGGGAAATACGTTTCCGTCTATACCCTGCTATTGCGAATTAATTGCACAAGTTATAGAGCTCCCTCATGCATCGCATCGTCTCCGCTACCGTCCATCCGGCACTGCGGCTCATTCTGCTGGCGCTTGCGCTGTGTCTGTCCGCCACCGCGAGCGCGGAAGAACCCGATGTGCGTACGACTTGGCGTCTGCTCGATTATATCGCTGTCGATTACTCCGCAGCGGTGTCGAACGGGCAGGTCATCGACGATTTTGAATACAGCGAAATGGTCGAGTTTTCTTCGACCGTCGGCGGTCAAATAGCGGCGCTCCCGGGTTCTTCGGCCAAACCTGGCCTCATCGCGATGTCGGTGGACCTGCGTCAGGCGATTGAGAAGAAAGCCTCGATCGAGCGCGTTTCCCGGCTGGCCCGTGCCTTGGGTGGATCGCTGTTGGAGGCGTACCCGGTTCCGCTGGCTCCCCGAAGCCCGCCAGATTTGTCTCGGGCAGCGTCGCTCTTTGCGCAAAACTGCGCCTCGTGTCACGGCGCCGCCGGAAGTGCGCCACCGGCCGCAATGCAGGCACTTGATCCCCCGCCGATCGACTTCACCGATATCGACCGGGCACGGCAGCGCAGTGCGTTCGGGCTTTACCAGGTCATCACGCAGGGGCTTGAAGGAACGTCCATGGCCAGCTTCGCATCGCTGTCCGACGAGGATCGCTGGGCGCTTGCATTCTATGCCGGCAGCATTGCTTTTGAAGATGTGGCCAAAGGCGAGCGTATCTGGCGGGAAGATGATGGCATACGCCAGCTTGTCCCCGATCTCGAGACGCTCGCCGCGCTCACGCCGGAAAGTCTGGCCGACCAGATCGGCGAGGACCGCGCGCTCGCTCTCATGGCCTATCTTCGCGCCAATCCCGATGCGGTGGGACAGGCAAATGACGCAGGTTCGCTCGCCTTCGTTCGCGATACGCTCGATCGCAGCCTGTCAGCTTATCGGGCTGGCGACCGAGAGGAAGCGCGGCAGCTTGCCCTGTCTGCCTATCTCGACGGGTTTGAACCCCTGGAGGCCCTCCTGGCAACGCGCGATGGCGGTTTGATGCGGGAGGTAGAACAGGCGCTCGGGCAATTCCGGGCCGGAATAGAGTCCGGTGCGAATCCATCCGAACTACAGCAACTAAGGGCTCGCATCGATAGTCTGCTGGCAAGAACCGAGGAAGCGTTGGCTCCTGAGGCGGCCAGCGAAATCTCGACCTTTCTCGGGGCGTTCACCATCCTGCTGCGCGAGGGGATCGAAGCACTTCTGGTTGTGATCGCCATGATCGCCTTTGTGAAAAAGTCGCAGCGCTCCGAGGTATTGCCCTATATCCATGGTGGGTGGATCGCTGCTCTTTTCGCAGGTGTCGCCACCTGGGTCGTAGCAACCTACTTCGTGAGCATCAGCGGGGCGAGCCGCGAGATGACCGAAGGGATCGGCGCGCTGCTTGCGGCTGTCATTCTCGTATCGGTCGGGATCTGGATGCACGGCAAATCCCAGGCCGAGGAGTGGCGGCGCTATATCCAGGAAAAAATGGGCAAGGCGCTTTCGCGCGGATCGGCATGGTTTCTCTTTGGTCTTGCATTCGTGGTCGTCTACCGGGAAGCGTTCGAGACTTTCCTGTTCTACGCTGCCCTGTGGAACCCGCAGAGCAGCGGCATCATACTGGCAGGTGCCTTGTCCGCAGTAGCGCTGCTGGCGCTCATTGCATGGGCCATGCTGCGCTACAGCCGCAAACTGCCGATCACCCAGTTCTTCCGCTACAGTGCTATCCTGATTGCGATCCTTGCGGTCATTCTCGCGGGCAAGGGCGTGGGCGCTTTCCAGGAGGCCGGAGTTCTTTCCGCCACTTTCATTGCCGGCTTGCCGCGCCTCGCCGAACTCGGCTTCTTCCCGACTGTCGAGACGATCGGCGCGCAATTGCTCACGCTGCTGGCCCTGATTGCCGGATTTCGGGTAAGTCGATCACCATCGGGACCGCAGCCGGCAGCTGTCGAGGGATAGGAGATCCCGGTTTGCGATCAGCGGGGTCCGGTGCCGAGACGGCGCGCGAGCCACAAGGTGGCCGTGGGAACCGCGACCCACATCACGATCGGTACCAGGCCGATTTTGGTCCCGGGCACAACCGGCATGATTGCACTATAGGACCACCCCCAGTCGGCACCGACAGCCAGCACTTCGACCATGGCAGTAATGGCCAGGCCGATTCCCAGGAACACGACAAAACGCGAGATCGGCCAGTCTACGAGCCACGGCGTTTTACCACTGCCGACAGAGGCGCCGAGATAAGCGGCCACCATGATCCCGGCATCGCCGAACGAGGCCAGGCCGCAGCGACGTGCTGCCTCGGCAGGCGACAGACCTCCCGACTGGTAGAAAGGAAGCTGGAGCATCTCCCAGGCGAAAGCGATGAGAATTCCGAATATCGCGATCCAGAGGGCTGGATGAGCACCGCGCCATTCGCGCGATTCCTCAGAGATTTGGTCCTGATCCTGCATCGTCTGATTCGTCACTCCTGCGATCTCCGTCCCGTCCCCATCGCTCAGGTATCGAATTTGGGAAGAGCGAGGCCGCGCAGGCGCAGGGCGTTGCCGATCACCGATACCGAAGACAGGCTCATCGCTGCGGCCGCGATCATCGGGTTCAAGAGCAACCCGGTCCATGGATAGAGGACACCTGCTGCGACCGGTATGCCGAGCGCATTATACGCAAAGGCAAAGAACAGGTTCTGCCTGATGTTGCGCATAGTGGCCCGAGACAGGACGAGCGCCTGAACAACGCCGACGAGGTCGCCGCGCACCAGTGTCACGCCCGCGCTTTCGATCGCGACATCGGTACCCGTTCCCATCGCGATGCCGACATGCGAAGCGGCAAGCGCGGGTGCGTCGTTTATGCCGTCGCCGGCCATAGCGACCCGGCGACCCTCGCTCTTCAACTGCTCGATCTTGCGATGTTTGTCCTCGGGCGAGACGTTCGCTTCGACTTCGTCGATACCGACCTGGCTTGCTACCGCACGCGCGGTGGCTTCGCTGTCGCCGGTAAGCATCACGATCTTGATGCCGCGCTCATGCAACGCGGCAATAGCGGTGCGGCTGGTTGCCTTGATCGGATCGGCGACCGCGATAAGGCCTGCCGGTGCCCCGTCCACGGCCACGAACATCACCGTCTGTCCGAGGCTTCGGCCTTCGTCCGCCGTTGACCGCCAGCCTTCTTCGAGCGCCCCTATACGCTCCATCATCTTTTCATTCCCGATCGCGACCAGGCGCTTGTCGACATTTGCCTGGATACCTTCGCCGGTCACGGATTCGATATCGGAAGCGTCGAGAATGGCAGCGCCCCTGTTTTGAGCCCCTTCCACGATCGCGTGGGCGAGCGGATGCTCGCTTCCTCTCTCAACGGCAGCGACAAGGCTCAGCAATTCCTGCTCGTCGAAATTTGGCTGCGGTTTTACGTCGACAAGATCAGGCTTGCCCCGGGTCAGCGTTCCGGTCTTGTCGACGACCAGCGTATCGATCTTTTCCAGCGTTTCGAGCGCTTCGGCGTTCTTGATCAGGATCCCGTGCTGCGCGCCCTTGCCGGTACCGGTCATGATCGACATCGGCGTCGCCAGTCCGAGCGCGCAGGGACACGCGATGATCAGAACGGCGACCGCGTTGACGAGCGCGTAGGCAAGGGCCGGTGCCGGTCCCCAGATGGCCCAGACGACAAAACTCACGATAGCGACAAGGACGACGATGGGTACGAACCATCCGGTGACCTGGTCGGCGAGCCGCTGGATCGGTGCCCGGCTGCGCTGGGCCTCCGCGACCATCTGCACGATCTTCGAGAGCATGGTGTCCGCGCCGACCTGCGTCGCGCGCATGGTGAAGCTGCCGGTCTGGTTTACGGTGCCCCCGATCACGGGATCGCCCGCGCTTTTCTTGACGGGAATGGGTTCGCCACTGATCATGGATTCGTCGATGGCACTGCTTCCATCCTCGAGCGTGCCATCGACGGGGACCTTGTCGCCCGGACGCACGCGCAGCAGGTCCCCCGACGTCAATTCATCGAGCGGTACTTCGCGCTCGTCCCCGCGACCGAAGATCTTCATCGCGGTCGGGGGTGCGAGTTCGAGAAGCGCTCGCAAGGCGCTCGATGTCGATCCGCGCGCCTTGAGCTCGAGCACCTGCCCGAGCAGCACGAGGGTCGTGATAACCGCTGCGGCCTCGTAATAGACGCCGACCCGGCCCGCATGATCGCGGAATGCCTCGGGAAAGATGTCCGGGGCGAGGGTTGCCACAAGGCTGAACAGATAGGCGATGGCGACGCCGAAGCCGATCAGGGTGAACATGTTGAGGTTCATGGTCCGGACCGATTGCAGCGCGCGGGTGAAGAAGGGCCAGCCGCCCCAAAGCACCACCGGAGTTGCCAGCAGGAGCTGCAGCCACTGCGCGATAGCGGGTTCGATGACCTGATCGAACGGTCGCGACGGGATCATGTCGCCCATCGCATAGGCGAAGAGCGGCAGCGTGAAGAGCGCGCTCCACCAGAACCTTCGCCGCATGTCGACGAGTTCGGGATCGGGGCCCTCGTTCAGAGTGACCGTTTCGGGTTCGAGGGCCATCCCGCATATCGGGCAGGAGCCCGGCCCCGGCTGCCGGATCTCCGGATGCATCGGACAGGTGTATATGGTACCTTCCGGGACATCCTCGACAGCATCGAGGTGCGCCTTCGAAAGATACATCTCCGGATCCGCGCGGAACTTGTCGAGGCAGCGCGAGGAGCAGAAGTAATGGTCGCCACCCTTGTGTCGATCGATGAAGCGGGCGCCGTCCATCTTCACGCTCATTCCGCAAACGGGGTCGGTCGCAGTGCCCTCGATCGCATTGTGCCCATCGCTCATTTGTCGTTCTCCCCTAATTGGCCGTGACCACGAACTGCCCCATCATGCCTGCGTCCTCGTGCTCGAGGATATGACAGTGATACATGTAGGGAGTGTCGGGATCGGTATTCTCTTCGAACCGCAGCAGCAGCCGGACCTGTTCACGCGGATTGACGATGACGGTGTCCTTGAAACCTGCCTCTTCCGCCCGCGGAGGCCGGCCGTCCCGGTCGAGTACGCGGAACTGCACATTATGAATGTGAAAGGGATGGGCCATCATCGATGCGTTGGCGATTTCCCATATTTCCCACTGACCCACCGGTACGCGCTGGTTGATGACATCCATGTCCATGGTCTGGCCGTTGATCGACATGCCCCGACCCATCATGCCCATATCGAGTACGAAGCGGCGGCTGCGAACGGCGAGCGAGGGGTCTGGCGCGGCAAGCGTGGCCAGGATGGGCGGGAGCGTTACTGGAGTCCCCGCGCCGGAGGGGCACATATCGAGGATCGAAAACGTGCGCCCCTGCCTCTCGCGATCGGCCCGGTTTCCCATCATTCCGCCGCCCATCATACCCCCGCCTTGTCCGCCCATCATGCCCATGGCGTTAGCAGGGCTGCTGGCAATCAGCCGGAGCGGGCGCCCTTCGGAAAGATCGACGATCACTTGGCCGCGTTCGCCTGGGGCAAGGGTAAGACTGCGAACCTCGCTTGGCGCGGCAAGCAGGCCGCCATCGCTTGCGATGAGTTGCATCGGACGATCACCTTCGAGCGAGAAGGTGTAGAACCGCGCATTCGATCCATTGAGAAGCCGCAGGCGCAGCGGACCGGCGGCGGCCTCGAAAACGGCATTGGCCGTTCCGTTCACATAGATGCGCTCACCCATCACCCCCATCATCCGCGAGTGCATATCGAGCGGGTAAACAAGGCGGCCCGCGCCGTCGATCACGCGATCCTGCACGACGAGCGGTATGTCATCTACACCGTACCGGCTCGGCAGATCGAGGCGATCCTCTTCCTCGTCGCGCACGTAGATCGGGGCAGCAAGTCCGGCATAGACCTGTGGTCCGGCCCGGCGATGCAGATGCGAATGATACCAGTATAACGAAGCGCGCTGGCGTAGTTCGAAGGACGGGCTCCAGCGCTCACCGGGCCGTATGAGCTGGTGCGGCCCGCCATCCGCTGTGGCGGGAAGTTCGAAACCATGCCAGTGGACGGTCGCATCTTCGGCAAGCTTGTTGTCGATGTGAAAGCGAACCTGTTCGCCGCGGCGCATTTCGAGGGTCGGGCCGAGATAGGATGCGTCGATACCGATCGTCGGTGACGCCGTGCCGGGCACGAATTCTTTCTCGCCCGGTGTCAGGGACAGGCGAAAGACACGCTCGCCCCGTTCGATCGTTCCTGCCTGTAGCCGAGGTATGGCAAGAGGATTGCTTTCGCCTCCCTGATCGAGCGACATCCTGCTTTGCGTACCGCAACCCAGCAGCGGCAGCGCGGTGAAACCCGTCGCCGCGAGGCCGGCGCTCTTGATGAAGTCGCGGCGATCCTTAAAGTCGGGCCTGTCGATACCTGGCATATTCACCTGTTTTTGCGTGGGAGGCACCGGCGCAACCGAGCGCCTCCCACCCACCGTCCTATCGCGGCGTTACCGAGGTAACGACGCTGCCTTCGGTTCCAGTACGAAATTTAAAGGCTATTCCCTCACCGACACTGACCTGTTCGAGGATTTGCGCGTCGGCTTCGAATGCCATGGTCATCGCGGGCCACCCGATACTTTCGACCGGACCATGCTCGATGGTCACAGTGCCCGCCTCGGAATCGATGGCTGTAACCGTTCCCTCCGCGCTGGCGCTCTGCTCGCCGCCGGTCTCCTCCGCCATCGGCATTTCGCCTGACATGGGCATGCTGTCCGAGTTCGCCATGTCGTCTGACATCATGGTCTCTGAGCTGTCGTCTGCAGCGTCGCAGGCTGCAAGCGCCAGCGGTGCCGCGAGCAGGATCATATAGGTTGGGGTACGCATTCTTCTTCTCCTTGAGGGTTGGCCGGTTTTTCCGGACGGGGCCGCCGCAACAGCAAATATGCGGCGGGAAGTACGAACATGGACAGGAGCGGCGCGGTAATCATACCGCCGATCATCGGTGCCGCGATCCGGCTCATCACCTCCGAGCCAGCTCCGGTACCGATCAAGATCGGGAACAGACCCGCAAGGATCACCGCTACGGTCATCGCCTTGGGTCGGACACGCAAGAGCGCCCCTTCGCGGATCGCCTGATCCACTTCCTCGGCACTCAAATCACCACTTCGTTTCTCGAGGGCTGCCTTGAGATAGATCAGCATGATCACGCCGAACTCGGCCGATACACCGGCCAGGGCGATGAATCCGACGGCAGTTGCGACCGACTGGTTGTAGCCCATCAGATAGAGGAGCCAGTAGCCGCCTGACAGGGCGAATGGCAGCGTACCCATGATAAGCATTGCCTCGTCCCACCTTCTGAAGATCAGATAGAGCAGCAGGAAAATGATGACGAGCGTGGCGGGTACGACGATCTGCAGCCGTTCGTAGGCGCGGGTAAGGTACTCGAACTGACCCGCGTAGGACAGGCTGACGCCTGCCGGAAGATTGACGCCCGCGGCAACCGCTTCCTGGAGGTCGGCAACCACCGATGTAAGATCGCGGTCGCGCACATCCACATAGATGTAGCTGGTCAATCGTCCCTGCTCGCTCTTGAGCATGGGAGGGCCATCGCTGACGCCGATCCGTGCGACCGTGCCGAGCGTAATCTGTTGTCCCGACGGAGTCAGCAGAGGCAAGGTTCGCAATTCGTCCACGCTGTCACGAATTTCACGGGGGTAGCGCACATTGATCGGATAGCGCGCCAGGCCTTCGACAGTCCGCGCGACATTGGCCCCGCCTATAGCGCCCGAGACGATCTGCTGGACATCGGAGATGTTAAGGCCGTACCTCGCCGCTGCGGCGCGATCGATGTCGACATCGACATAGCGCCCGCCGGAAAGCCTCTCGGCCAGAGCCGAACTGACGCCGGGGATCGTCTTTGCCACACCCTCGACCTCGAGCGCCACCCGTTCGATCTCGGCAAGATCCTCGCCCGAGACCTTAACGCCGATCGGGCTCTTGATTCCGGTCGCAAGCATATCGATGCGATTACGGATAGGGGGTACCCAGACATTGGCGAGACCGGGCACTTGAACGACCCGGTCGAGTTCTTCGATCAGCGCATCGGTCGTCATGCCTTCGCGCCATTCCTCCCGCGGCCGGAACCGGATCGTGGTCTCGAACATGGTGAGCGGAGCCGGGTCGGTAGCCGTATCTGCACGGCCGGCCTTGCCGAAGACTGTTTCGACTTCCGGTACCGATTTGATGAGGCGGTCGGTCCGCTGCAGCAGCGCCGAGGCCTCGCCTGGCGATAGACCGGGAAGGGCGCTCGGCATGTAGAGCAGATCGCCCTCGTCGAGCGGCGGGAGAAACTCTCCGCCGAGCTGCGAGAAGGGGATCAGCGTGGTGAGGAAGATTGCGCCTGCAACCGCGAGCGTGGCTTTGGGCCAGCGCATCACCCAATTAAGCCCCGGTCGGTAAATCCTGGTCAGCCAGCGATTGAGGAAATTGGAGTCTTCTGACGGTATCTTACCCCTGATCAGCCAGCCCATCATCACCGGAACCAGTGTAACCGACAGCAGCGCAGCCGCCGCCATGGCATAGGTCTTGGTGAAGGCAAGCGGTGCAAACAACCGGCCTTCCTGGGCTTGTAGGGTAAACACGGGCAGGAACGACAAGGTTATGATCAGAAGGCTGAAGAACAGCGCCGGTCCCACTTCCTTCGATGCATCGGCGATGATCCGCCAGCGTTCCTTGACCGAAAGCACCGTGTCGGGATTTTCATGCTCCCATCGCTCGAGATGCTTGTGCGCATTTTCGATCATCACAACGGCTGCATCGACCATGGCGCCGACCGCGATAGCGATCCCGCCCAGCGACATGATATTGGCATTCACCCCCTGGAAACGCATCACGATGAACGCCGCGAGCACGCCCAAAGGCAGGGTGATGATGGCGACAAGTGCCGAACGTGCGTGCCAGAGGAACAGCGCGCATACGATCGCGACGACGATGAACTCCTCGATCAGCTTGGTCGTCAAATTCTCCACCGAGGCGTCGATAAGCTGCGATCGGTCGTAGGTGGTGACGATCTCGACGCCCTCGGGAAGGCTCGCCTGCAATTCGTCCAGCTTTTCCTCGACCGCCTGGATTGCGCTGCGAGCGTCCGCGCCCTGTCTGAGAACGATGATGCCGCCGGCGACCTCTCCTTCGCCGTTGAGCTCGGCAATGCCGCGGCGCAGCTCCGGCCCGACCTGGATTGTGGCGACATCGCCAAGGGTAACCGGAACCCCGCCAGTTGCAGTCCTGAGGGGAATCTCGCGGAAATCGTCCAGCGTCGTCAGATAGCCCGACGCGCGTACCATGTATTCGGCCTCACCCATCTCGACGATCGAACCGCCGGCCTCCTGGTTGGACGACTGGATGGCGTTTACGATCTCGGCATGCGTGACGCCGAACGATGCCATCCGGTAAGGTTCGAGCACGATCTGGTATTGTTTCACCATACCGCCGACACTCGCGACTTCGGCAATGCCGGGGATCGTCTTGAGCTCGTAGCGCAGAAACCAGTCCTGCAGGCTGCGCAGCCCGGCAAGGTCATGACCGCCCGTGCGATCGACAAGCGCATATTCGTAAATCCACCCCACGCCCGTCGCATCCGGACCGAGCGTGCTCGTAACACCCTCGGGCAGGCGGTTCTGCACCTGATTGAGATATTCGAGCACCCGCGACCGTGCCCAGTAAAGGTCGGTACCGTCCTCGAAAATGATATAGACGTAGCTGTCGCCGAACATCGAGTAGCCGCGTACGGTCTTCGCTCCCGGCACCGACAGCATGGTCGTGGCCATCGGGTAGGTCACCTGGTCCTCGACAATCCGGGGCGCCTGGCCCGGATAGTTGGATCGGACGACAACCTGGACATCGGACAGATCGGGCAAAGCATCGACCGGAGTTGTGCGGACGGCCCAGAACCCGCCAAGGGTCACAGCTATGGCGGCGAGGACGATGAAAAGCCGATTGGCGATCGAGGCATCGATAATGCGCGCGATCATTGCCCGGCACTCCTGATGGTCTCGATACGGGGGCCGGCGTCCTGCTGGGTGAAGGTAAAGCGCACTCTATCGCCTTCCTCGAACCCGCTGATCTGCGCTGCATTCTTCGTGCGGAAACTCATCGTCATGGCGGGCCAGTCTAGCCGCGGGACAGGTCCGTGCCGCAGCGTGACGGAGCCATCGGCAATCTTCTCGATCGTCCCCATTGCGCTGAATGTCACTGGTTGGTCTTCACCGTCCCGGTTCGGACCTGCCTCATCGATCGCACGAACATCAAGTCCTGCCAGGCTTGCCTCGGAATCGAGCAGGAACTGGCCCGAGGTCACGACCTCTTCGCCTTGCGAAAGGCCGGCCAGCACTTCGGTCCTGCCTCCCGCCTCACGGCCGATCCGGACTTCGGCAGGCATGAAGCCGCCCTCGTCCTGCTTGATCATGACGATGGTGCGGCGCCCGGTCCGGATCACCGCTTCGGAAGGAACCAGCAGAGCGCGCCGGGTGTCGGGGGTCAGCGAGACCTGCGCGAACATGCCCGGCTTGAGCCGTCCGGAAGGATTGGGCAATTGTGCGCGGACGGTGATTGTCCGGCTGGCATCCTGTGCGCTCGGCAAGATCGCGATGATCGGTCCGGAAAATCTCTCATCGGGAAACGCGGTCAGGGTTGCACTGACAGGTTGGCCGACCCGGATATTCGCTGCTTGTGTTTCGGGCACCGATGCCTCGAGCCAGATCGGCGAGAATCCGGTTATTTCCGCCAGGGTCTGGCCTGCCATCACGGTCATGCCGGGTCGCACGCCGAGCATGGTGATGGCCCCGTCGGTCGGCGCGGTGACCGTGATCGTCGCCTGCGCGCGGCCGGTCCGGCCCACCGATGAAATTTGCCCATTCGACATGCCGAGCAGCCGCATCCGCTCGCGCATGGCCTGTGCAAGCTGTTCATCGCCGCTGTTCAGGACGGCCAGATATTCCTGCTGCGCTCCGCCCCATTCGGGTACGAGAATATCGGCCAGCGGCGCGCCTCGGCTCACCACATCGTCTGGAGCACGCCCATAGGTTCGTTGTACAAAGCCGCCAGCCCTTGGCTGGACAATTGCAACGTCCCGCCCGTTGTAAGCGAGAACACCGGTAACGGACACGTCCGGCTCAAGTACGCCGTATTCGGCCTCGGCGGTGCGGATGCCGAAGTTCTGGACAAGCCCCGCGTCGATCTGAACCCCGGAGGTGGCCTCCTCGCCAGCGCATTTGGGAACAAGTTCCATATCCATGAACGGCGATTTTCCAGGCTCGTCGAAACGCTGTCCCGGCACCATCGGATCGTACCAGTAAAGCACGTCCTCACATTCGGCGCTGGATGATCCCCCGTTGCCATTTGCCTGACTTCCGCTCTCACCCCGCTGCGATAACCCGTATCCTGCGGTGACGCTGATCAGGGCGACCGTTGCCGCCATCGTCCAGGATTTCTGGCGCGGCGACAGTTTGTCCCACGCGGCTCCCATTTTGGCTCTCATGGCTGGAACTCCGTATAGGTCAGTCGCAAGGTCGTCGCGGCTTCAACTGTCGCCTCCTCACGCTCAAGGATCTCGATTTGTAGGAGCGCCAGCGCCTTGATCGCTTCGATGACGTCCAGCAGTTCGGCGCGGTTTGCCGCGAAGCTGGCCCTTTCGAGATCAGCCCGGCTTTGGGCGAGGGGTAGCAACTCCTCCGTGGCTCGCTGCCACTGGCGGTATGCGCTGCGCCAGGCGGCAAGGTCGGCCTCGAATTGCGCTTGCAGTTCGCGCAAGCGATCAAGCTGAATTGCTTGCGCTGCGCTTGCTTCGGCTTCAGCAGCGGCAATCCTCGGGTTCTGCCGCCTGCCCGCAAAGATGGGGAGCGTAATCGAGCCCATGACCGAGACGACATCACCGAACATCCGATCGCGCCTGCCATAGCTGACATTGATGCCGAAATCGGGCCGCTTCTCCGACCGGGCAAGATCGATCCTCGCATCTGCCTGTCGAACCTGTGCGATAGCGAGAATGATATCGGGATTAAGCTCTAGGGTCGCCCGGAGTCGCTCGGCATCGACATCCGCCGCGGGGATAGCCCCGGTAGCAACTGCGCCTTGCACAGCAGCATATCGCGCCAACATGGCCCGTGCCGCGTCAAGGTCGCCTTCTAGGCGGGTCCGCATGTCCTCGACTTCCAGTACCGCACGGCGAATTTCGAGGCTCTCAGCCGGCCTGGCCGATCCCGCCGCAACGGCGCTCCGCGCCAAGGGCACCAGCCTTTCGATCTGCCTAAGTGCCTCATCGATAACATTCAGAGCCTGTTGGGTGTACGCGAGCGAAATCCAGGCCTCGCCTGCTCCAAGCCGAGCCGTGAGCTGCGCGCGGGTCAACTGCGCGGAAGCCAGATCTATATCGGCCACTGCCATGCGCGCTCTCGCATGGCGCTCCGCGAGATTGGGTATGTCCTGCTCCACACCGACCTGGATCTGGGTGGGCAGCTGCCGGTCGATCTCGAAGGCTGCCGGGCCTGTCACCGGAAGGTTCTGAATCCCAGCGCGGAGGCGAGGATCTGGTAGTTCGTCAGCTGCATCAGCGACGCTGCGACGTGCCTCGAGCTGCAACTCCCGCGCTCGCACCTGCGGCTGTTCGCTAACGGCCGCTCTCAAGGCCTCCTCGTAGGCGATTGACTGCGCGTAACTAGCTGGCGCCAAAGCCAGCAGGACCGGAAATGCGGTCCAGCAAATTTTCTGCATGATTTCTAGATTCCGCTAGAGCGCGCGATATAAGCGCGGACGGAACAAACGACCATCGCTAGGCGCGACGGAAAATTCGTTCAGCTTCAGTATGCAGGGCAGTCCCTGGCAATACTCAGAATCGCTATTGCGGAGGGGGCGGCTCGGGTCCTTGACCAACGAGAGCCAAAGAATAAGCGGCAAACGGGGTGAACAAGGGACGCGCAGCAAGTGTTACACGCTCTCCTGATGGGGCTCCGGCCATCACCAGCGGAGCGATACAGCCGAGGGCTACAAGGCAATCCAGGCGAAGATTTTTGCACGGTCCGTGTTGGTCTTCCGGAGCGGTCGAAGAACCAGCCTCCATGCGCATCTCATCGCACGGCCCGTCGATCGTCGCCGGCGCCTGTGGAAGCGCCGAGGCATGAGCGGCCGACTGGACAAAGAGTCCGCAAGCAATCAGAAAAATTCCAAGAGAGCGCAGTAACCGCATCATCTTTCTCTACGAGCGCAAGCGAGTCTCGACAAGCCTTCGTGATCTGTCGTGGCAGCAATCATAAATATGGTTCGCTTGCATGGTACATGAGGTCGGCAGGATTTATCGATCGTTATTCGGACGAGGCCTGCCCCGTTCGGGTGTGCGGGGTAGGTTTTTGCGAAGGCAATCCGTCAAGGTGACGTGTGATGATCAGGATTACCCTGCTTCTTCATCTGACGTCTGTTCCTGTTTCATTCTCATCATTTCGCTGCAGTTGCGCATCATGTCCATCATTTGGGCGCGCATTTCCGGATCGTTCATCATCGCCATCATTTCAGCGCGCATCTCGGGATTGTTCATCATCGCCATCATGCCGGACATGTCACCATCCATGCCCCGCATGTCGCCTTCCAAGCCCGACATTTCGCCCTGCATTGTACCATGCTCATGGCTGCTCTCCTGACTTTGCGAACTCTCTTGCGGAGCGGGCTGATGATCAACTTGGGGTTGCGCGGCCGCAGCTGTTGCGAGACCGGCGGTTGCCAAGGCTCCGAGGGCGGCTAGTTTCAAACTATTCATCAAAGAGTTCCTTTCATTGTTCCGCTAAATTCAGTTTTGCGTCATCATGCGCAAGACTTGGAAGCGCGCGAACTTGCCGCTCAAGTTACCTGCCCAGGTTAGCTGCGCATATATGGCTTGCGTCTTTCCAGGGTGGTGCAGCGTCTGGGCATGTCGGCGCCAATGCGCGGGAGTGCGCTTTCTTCAAATCTTCCTCCGCGAATCAAACATCACCCGAAAGATAGGGCTTCCCATCATGGGAAGGTCAAGAGGGGCGTCAGAATAAATATTCCGGCGGCGGAGGTTATTTGCATTCCCATCGTGGGAAAGTTATCCAGCATGCATGAACCATCTACACACAATTGGTGAGGCCGCCGCAGACAGTGGCGTGTCGGCCAAGATGATCAGGCATTATGAGAAAATCGGTCTGATCGGAGCGGCCGAGCGCACCGAAGCTGGCTATCGGCTTTACGGCCCTGCCGAAATACATACGCTGCGGTTCATCCGCCGCGCCCGCAACCTAGGCTTCTCGGTAGATGATATCGGCGAATTGCTCGGTCTGTGGCACGACGAGAAAAGAGCCAGCAAGGATGTTCGGGAGGTTGCCGATGGACATCTGGGTGCTCTGCGCGCCAAGGCTGCAGAAATTCATTCCATGATCGACGCCCTCGAGCATCTTATCGAGGGTTGCACGAACGATGACAAGCCAGATTGTCCTATCCTCAAAGATCTGTCCGACGATGCCAATCCTGCCTTAGCAAAGGAAGTCGGTCACAAGTTCGGATACCAGCGGGTCTGCTAAAAACAGAGTTGGCACTGGTCTGTTGTCATGGTCAGCTTCATTTTTGGGTTGGACCAGCAATTGGTTCAGGACACGTCCGACATTTGACCGTCGAGAAACTTAAGACTCCTGGAGCGGGTTCGAAGGAGCTGCGTCGATGTCCGCAAGACCTCAAGCTTGGCCAGTTTCGCGATTGCAGTTTTTGGCCAAGGCGTGGTCAGCCCGCTTGCGAACATTGATTTGGGACTAATCCCGATATCAGCTCGATGTTGAGTGGGAGCTATCCATTCGCTGAGCCGATGTTTTTCCAAGCTCCCCGCCTTTACCGTTCAGCAAATTTGAGGGGCTTGAGCAGTTGGCTCGTACTGCAAGCGTGACCCATCAAAGAACCTCGCAAGAAAAGCACCTTCGCGACCACCTTGAGCGGTCCAGGTCGGCGGCGGAGACCCAATGCGCCGCAAGGAGGATGCTTGACCTTCCAACGATGGGAACCGTTACCTTATTACTTCCAATGATTCGAGCGAAGCAGCCCTGATGGGAAGTGCTTTCGCGCAGATCGACCAATGAAGGAGTAAAGCTATGCATGTTAAGGACATTATGACGAAGAATCCCGCCTGCTGCGACGAAAATGCGAGCGCACAGGACGCAGCGAAGCTCATGGTGGGAAATGACTGCGGAGAAATTCCAGTTGTTGATGGCGAAGGCGGTCTGGTGGGAGTGGTCACAGATCGAGACATTTGCTGTCGCGTCGTAGCTGAAGGCAAGTCGCCCGACACACCGGTGGGGGACATCATGACCCGGTCGGTTGTTACTGTCACGCCGGACACCGAGGTAGATGCATGTTGCTCCACGATGGAGAGCAACCAGGTCCGGCGCGTTCCCGTGATTGATGACGAAGGGAATTGCTGCGGTATGGTTTCCCAGGCCGATATTGCACGGTCCGGTGCTGATGCAAAAACTGCAGAACTCGTCGAGGAAATCTCCAAGCCATCTCAGGAAAAGGACTCATCGGGTTGTTGCTAGTCCGAGGGCCGCTGCAGGACCGTCTTCCTTTGAGGACGGTCCTGTCTTGAAGAGTAAACCCAAGAACAACGCGATGGAGTAGACAATGGCTGAAGGCGTCGTCCTGATAACCGGTGCAAGAGGATACATCGGACGCTCTTTGGTTGATCGATTAAGCGGTCAATATCGCATCATCGGCCTCGATCGCGCGGTCGCGGAAGACATCCCTGGGCTCGACGCCTCATACGCCGTTGACCTCGCGGACGACGCTTCGATTGCCGATGCCCTGGCCAGGGTGCGAGCCGCGCACGGCAACGCGATTGCGGCGTGTGTACACCTAGCTGCCTATTTCGACATCACGGGCGACCCGAACCCTCTGTACAATGACGTCAACGTTGAAGGGTCGCGCAGGCTGATCACGGGGCTGCAGGACTTCGACGTTGAACAGTTCATCTATGCAAGCTCGATGCTTGTACACGAGCCCAAGCCGCTCCCCGACGAGCGTATCGACGAATCCAGTCCGCTCGGACCTACCTGGCCATACCCTCAGTCGAAGGCCGACGCCGAGCAGGTACTGCGCGAGAACCGTGGCGACATTCCGGTTGTGTTCCTGCGGTTCGCCGGAGTCTATGACGATAAGGGGCACTCCGCCTTTCTCGCCGAACAAATTGCCGGTGTCTATGAGCACCGCGTGTCGGCGCATCTGTATCCCGGCATGTTGTGCGCAGCGCAATCGGCACTGCACCTCGAAGATCTGACCAGAGCGGTAGAGCGTACAATTGCAAATCGCGCTGACCTCGAGGGCGAGACGCCGATACTTGTCGGCGAGCCCGAAACGCTTGGATACGCCGAGATTCAAGACATCGTTCATTGCCAGATCCACGGCGAGGAATGGACGACAGTGCGCATTCCAAAAAGCGTGGCGAAACTGGGCACGTGGATCGAGGAAGAAGTCCTCGGTCATGACGGATTCGTCAAGCAATGGATGGTCGATGACGCAAACGCTCACTACATTCTCGATATCTCCCGCGCCCGGAAACTGCTGGGGTGGGAGCCAGAGCACTCGCTCCGCGAAACGCTTCCGACCATCATCGACGCGTTGCAAGCCGACCCGCAGGACTGGTACGAAACGAACAAGCTGAACACGTCCCGCGTGGCCTGGCATCCAAAGAGTTCGGATGCAGCGAAGACCGAACCGGCGCGACTACCATCGCATGACACCGACATGGCTCATGATGGGCACCAGATGGACGGCAACATGCACGACATGGACGGCCCCCAGCGCGGTACCCGTTGGACGCAGTTTGCTGTCATCGGGCTTGGCCTGTGGCTTGCTGCAAGTCCTGGTGTTTATGACGTCGTATCCGCCGATACTGCGCGTGCTTCGGTCGTAGCGGTCACTCTCGAGCGGGGTTTGCCGTCGATCGAATGGCGGGCCAATGCTCTTGCCCTAAGCGATATGCTGAGCGGGATCGCATTGATGATCTTCGGCGCGATGTCGCTTTCGAAGCGCACCGCCTGGTTGGGGCAGTGGGCGACGGCCTTTGTCGGCATCTGGCTGCTTTTCGCGCCCTTGTTCTTCTGGAGTCCGAGCGCGGCCCAATATCTGACCAATCTCCTGGTTGGTACATTGGCGATCGCATTCTCGGTGCTGGTGCCAATGATGCCCGGCATGAGCATGGAAGGGATGATGGACAAGAAGTCCATCCCGCCCGGGTGGACCTACAGTCCCTCGACCGATGCCCAGCGATTCCCGATCGTGGCGATGGGCATCATCGGCCTTCTGATATCGCGCATGCTTACCTCCTACCAGCTTGGCCATATCGATGTGGCGTGGGAGCCGTTTTTCTCCGGATCGCTTGGCGATCCCAAGAACGGCACCGAGGAAATCATCACGTCGGATGTATCCAAGGCGTGGCCGATCCCGGATGCCGGACTAGGGGCGGTCAGCTATGTGCTCGAGATCCTAATGGCGGTCATGGGAACCCGCACGCGCTGGCGCACGATGCCGTGGATGGTTACCTTCTTCGGCATTCTGGTCATTCCGCTCGGTGTGGTCAGTATCTATTTCGTGATCATTCAGCCGATAATGATCGGGACGTGGAGTACGCCGGCTCTGATTGCTGCGCTTGCGATGCTCATCATGATCCCGTTCTCGCTCGATGAAGTCATCGCCATGGGACAGTATCTCTACTGGTCGAAAAAGGAAGGCAAGTCACTCGTTCGTACCTTCTTCAAGGGCGGCGCAGTGTCAAACGGTGAAATCGACGATACCGACTATATGACCGACGCGCGTTCGATCTGGACGAACACGGTGCGCGGCGTGACCTTCCCGTGGACCCTGGTGGCCAGCACGGCTCTGGGAGCGTGGCTGATGCTGACAAGGATAACGCTTGGCAGCGAGGGGGCGATGGCCAACAGCGATCACGTGGTGGGTGCTTTGGTGATTACGGTGGCAATCATCGCGACCGCGGAAGTCGCGCGCGCCTTGCGCTTCATCAACGCTGCATTCGGTGCCTGGCTGGTCGCAGCGCCCTTCATGCTTGCAGGGGCTTCGGCTGCCGGAACGGTGGCCTCGGTTGGGGTCGGACTGCTCTTGATCGGACTGAGCCTGCCTCGCGGTAAGCGAAGCGGTGAGCATTATGCGGGCTGGGATCGGTTTGTCGTATGACCGATTGACCCGAGCAAAGCGGCTCTGGCGTTCATCCTTGAGGACCAAGGTCAAGCCGAAGTCGAACCCGCATTTTTCTCAGAGCATGGCTAGAAATGCGCCCTGAGTTCCCACAAGATAAGTAGGAGTATTTACATGACCCTTTCCATTGGCTCGACAGCCCCCAATTTCACAGCTCAGACCACACAAGGCAGCATTCATTTCCATGATTGGATGGGTGACAGCTGGGCAATCCTCTTTTCCCATCCCAAGGCATTTACACCGGTTTGCACGACCGAGCTTGGTTACATGGCCGGGCTTGGCGAGGAATTTGCCAAACGCGACACCAAGATTCTTGGCCTTTCGGTCGACAGCAGCCAGGATAATCGCGATTGGCTTCCCGATATCGAGGAGGTGAGCGGAAATAAGATCGACTATCCCGTGGTCGGCGACAGCGACCTACAGGTCGCCAAGCTTTATAATATGCTGCCGGCCGACGAAGCGGGTAATGCGGAGGGGCGAACCGCAGCCGACAATGCCACCGTCCGCGCTGTCTATATCATCGGGCCAGACAAGAAAATTCGCGCCGTGCTGCTTTATCCGATGAGCAGCGGGCGGAATTTCGATGAAGTGCTCCGGCTGCTTGATTCGGTGCAACTCACCGAACGCAAGGGTGTAGCGACGCCGGTCAATTGGCAGAAGGGTGATGATGTGATTATTCCGCCTTCCTTGTCGGACGAAGATGCGAAAGCCAAATATCCCGATGGTTGGGACGAAAAGAAACCGTATTTGCGTGTGATCCAAGAACCGATCGACTAATTGCGCGAGCAGGTTGCCAGCAATTGCATGTCGGCGTGAATATAGCATGCTCATGCTAGGATTTGAGCGCGTCGCCACACCTGCGAGTGGATCTATCTGTTCGATATATAGATTGGCAAGAAGCGTAAGCGATTAGGTGTACGGTAAAACCAAATCCGGTCCTGATCGGTTTTCTCCTCGTTAATCGAATGGCTGCCCCACCTCCCCCTGAACCCTGCGGATCGCAGGTGTCCCGGGGCCGTTCAGGAACCCCGCGCTTCACCCAAGCCTGGCGCGGGGTTCCGTCTCTCAGGTACAATAGCTGTTGAGCGCGGCTATGTTGGTCAAAGGACTGCGGCGTCCGCCGAGCTTGGACACCTCAGCTGCGTGACGGGGTTGAGGAGCTGTCAGAAAGTTTGACGCAATTGACCTCGACCTTCATTTGGTGGAGGGCTATGCCACATCCGCGAAATACAATGAACCCTCGCGTGTGAAGCCTCTGTTCGAAAGAGTACTATGGCAGACCTATTTGAAGACTTCATATGGGTAAGGGCCGTTCGTGGTTGCTAGTCGCTTGATGGCCGAACCGACTCATGCTGTCGAACCACTACCTTTGCACGACGGCAAGACGACCGTTGTGAGCGTCATAAGCAGTTCGGCTGCTGTTTTGGCAGCTTGCTCTTGCTGCATTCTACCGATGGTGCTGGTTGCCGCCGGGCTGAGTGCGAGCCTGAGCAGTGTTTTGGCACCTCTGGGTTCGCTCCATTGGCCAATGACCGCATTTTCGATGATTGCGGTGGCGGCTAGTTGGCTCATTGTTCTGCGCAAGTATCGGCATGTCCGTCGTCAGAACATTTGGCACAACTCGCGGCGTAGGTTTGCGGAGTGCGGGCCTCGTCTGAGGTTTGATGTTAGGCGGCGAGCCTGCGGTGTTGCAAGCGCCGATGTTCGAGTGTCTTTCGCTTGATCCTTTCTCTTCGTTTGATGATGGCAGGAGCCCTACCGAAGTAGGTATCGGCAGGTGTCACATTGTCGAGGCTCTCGTGGTATCGGCAGTGGTTGTAATGCTCGACGAAGGCCTCGATCTGCTGGTGGAGATCGCCGGGCAGGAAGTAGTTCTCTAGCAGCACGCGGTTCTTCAGGGTCTGGTGCCAGCGCTCGATCTTGCCTTGGGTCTGTGGGTGGAAGGGTGCGCCGCGCACGTGGCTCATCTTGTTGGCCTCGATGTATTCGGCCAGTCCGCCAGCGATGTAGCTGGGGCCATTATCGCTGAGCAGGCGGGGCCTGTGCAGCACGTTGGCGTGATCGCAGCCTGAGGCTGCTAGCGCCATATCGAGCGTGTCAGTGACGTCCTCGGCTCGCATGGTGGTGCAGAGCTTCCATGCAATGATGTAGCGCGAGTAATCGTCGAGCACGGTCGACAGATACATCCAGCCCCACCCGATGATCTTGAAGTAGGTAAAGTCTGTCTGCCACATCTCATTCGGGCGCGTGGTCTTCGTGTGGAACGCCTCTGCCGCCTTGATCACCGTATAGGCCGGGCTGGTGATGAGGTCGTGGGCCTTGAGCAGGCGGTAGAGCGTGGCTTCGGACACGAAGTAGCGCTTCTCGTCGGTGAAGCGCACCGCCAGCTCTCTCGGCGATAGCTCGCTGTGTTCCAGAGCCATGTCGACGATCTGATCCTGAACCTCGGGCGCGATCCTGTTCCACACCCGGCTCGGCGTCGATGGCCGGTCTGCCAGCGCTTCGGGCCCGCCTTCAAGGTAGCGATCATACCAGCGGTAGAAGGTCCGGCGAGCAACGCCGAGCTGGTCCAGCGTGCGCTTGGCGGGCAGGTGGGATTGCTCGACGATCCGGATGATCTCGAGCTTCTCGGATGCGGGATACCTCATTCGTCGTCTTCCCCATCCGCGATCATGCTTTTTTTGAGCAGCCGGTTCTCCAAAGTGAGATCGGCCACGCACTCCTTCAGATCGCGCGCTTCACGGCGCAGACCCTTCACCTCGTCCGTGGTCGCAGCACGCGCAGTGTCACCAGCCAGACGGCGCTTGCCGGCTTCCATGAACTCCTTGGACCAGGTGTAATACAGGCTCTGCGCAATCCCTTCGCGGCGGCACAGCTCGGCAATGGAGTCATCGCCTCGTAGCCCATCGAGCACGATCCGGATCTTGTCTTCCGCTGAGAAGTGTCGGCGGGTCTTGCGGCGGATGTCCTTTACCACCTGTTCGGCGGGCTTTTTGGAGCTTGAGGATTTGGGCTTCATCTTCGTTCCTTCGTCACTACGACGAAGCCCAAATCCTCCTTAAATCACAACCTCAAATCTGTGCCATTGGCGCTGACGGGGGACACCCTGCCGATCTGTAATATCTCGCTGACTGATGCGTCAGTCATATCGAGGTGTTCAAATGGCCGATGATATCGCCGGAAAATTGAAATCTGCCGCGGCCTGGCTGTTCACTCAGCACGGATTTACGGCGACCCGCGTCGCCGACATCGTCGCGAATGCGGGCGTAGCGCAGGGGACCTTTTACCTGCATTTTGAAAACAAGCCATCGCTGTTTGTCGCGCTTATCGATGAATTCTTTGCAGGACTGATTGAGGAGACCATTGCCCGCCATCCCGCCAAGCGGCTGCAAACTGGAGAGCATCTATCAGCCGAGGTTGAGGAGATCTGGATGACCATCATTCGGTATGGCCGCAAGCATGATATTCTGACCAGGCTGGTCTTGCGTGAGGCCTATGCGCTTCCGCCCGAGCAGCGCGCTCATATCAATCGACATTTCGAGCAAGGTGCTGACGCGCTCGCGCGGTATCTCGAAGATGCCCAACAGCTCGGCCTGGTGAAGAATCTCCCGGCGCGACTCATTGCTTGGCTTCTTGTCGGAATGATCGAGCGGGCAATGCACTACGCCGTTTTTGTCGCGCCGAACGCACCGAGCGTGTCGCTGGCAGGGCATTGCACCGAGTTCGAACTCCTGGGCCTGCTGGAACCTAGTGCCGCTAGGACCGGAGGCGAATCATGAGATCCAGACAGAAGGTCTACATCGGCATTGGCCTGCTCGTATTGCTAGCCGCTTCGGCAGCGACAATCTGGCTGATGCAGCCTGATCGGCATGAGCGAGAAGGTCATCTGGTACTCAATGGAAATGTCGATATTCGGCAGGTCAATCTGGCGTTCAAGGTTCCAGGCAGGATCGACCGATTGGCGTTCGATGAGGGAGATAGGGTTGAAGCTGGCGATCTTTTGGCCTCGCTTGAACCTCAGGATTATAAGAACGAGATCGCGCTTGCCGAAGCGCGTGCCAGCCAACGCTCCGCAGCGCTCGCCGCTCTCGAATCGGGCAGCAGGCCGGAGGAGATCGAGTGGGCGAGAGCGCGGGTTGCAGAAGCGGAGTCCGCGCTGAGCGTTGCCCAGGCAACCCTGGACAGGGTCGAACACCTCGCCGGGAAGGGCTTTGCCTCACGGCAGACCCGGGACGAGGCGCGCTCTCAGCGCGATCGCGCGGCCGCTCAGCGGCAGGCGGCACTCGAAGAACTCTCGCTTGTCCGCGAGGGACCCCGACGCGAAGAAATCCGGCAAGGACGCGCGGCGCTTGGAGCCGAGCGAGCTGCCGCTGCACTCGCCCGGCAACGCCTAGTAGACGCGAACCTTTACGCGCCCGCTGACGGGATCATCCTGACGCGCGCACGCGAGGCTGGAGCCATCGTGGGGCCGGGCGAAACCGTATTCACACTCGCACACACCTCGCCCATGTGGATCCGGGCCTATATCGAGGAACCCGACCTCGAGCGCGTCGAGATCGGTACCCCCGCGACAGTGTTGACCGAGGCTGGCCGCGAATTTCCCGGCCGCATTGCCTACATCTCACCGACAGCCGAGTTTACACCCAAGTCCGTTGAGACCCGCGAACAACGCACCAGCCTTGTCTACCGGGTGCGTGTGCGTACCGAAGATCAAGACGGAATCCTGAAGCAGGGCATGCCGGTCTCCGTGATCGTCCGTCCCGTCGCCCGCGGGCGTTGACGGGTGGTGGCCCTGGTAACCATCGAAGGCCTGACCAAACGGTTCCCCAAGCAAGCCGAACCGGCATTGCGCAGTGTTAGTACACAGATCAGATCGGGCCACATCGTCGGGCTGGTGGGGCCCGATGGCTCGGGGAAGACAACCTTCTTGCGCTTGATCGCCGGACTGCTGCGCGCCGATGAAGGCGGGATCGACGTGGGAGGTTTCGATCCCGTCGCCAACGCGAAGGAGGTGCGCGCGCGCATTGCCTATATGCCGCAACGTTTCGGCCTCTACGAGGATCTGAGCGTGGAGGAAAATCTCAATCTCTACGCAGATCTGCGCGGACTGGTTGGATCAGCGCGCAAGGCGACATTCGAGCGGCTTCTCGATTTTACCGGCCTAGCGCCATTTACCGGCAGATTGGCGGGCGCCTTGTCGGGCGGCATGAAGCAAAAGCTCGGGCTCGCCTGCGCTCTCGTTGTGACACCTGAACTCCTGTTGCTGGACGAGCCAAGCGTCGGCGTAGACCCTATTTCGCGGCGCGAACTCTGGCGAATGGTAAGCCGACTGACCGATGAAGGGATCACGGTCGTTTGGGCAACCGCCTACCTCGATGAGGCCGAGAAATGCGAGACTGTGCTCGTGTTGAGCGAGGGCGATCTCATCTTCGACGGTCGGCCGGCCGATCTGGCCGCGCGTGTCGAAGGCCGGGTGTTTATGATCGAGGGCATCGAGGGCGATCGGCGCTACGTTTTGAATAAGGCTCGCCAACACGAGGCTGTGATGGATGGAACAATCCAGGCCAGCGACGTCAGGCTGTTGCTCAACGAGAATGCGCATGCCCCCTCACTGGCTTCGATTGGCGCGGGGGATGAAGCTCGGCTGCAACCTGTCGCGCCGCGTTTCGAGGATGCGTTCATCGATCTCATCGGCGGCGGGTTTCGCGCCGAGTCGCCCTTCGCCGGTGGATCGGAGCGCAGCCACGATATAGCGATTGCCGTAGAGGCGCGCGGACTAACGCGGATGTTCGGCTCCTTCACTGCGGCGTCCGAAATCAGTTTCGATGTGCGTCGAGGTGAAGTGTTTGGGCTTATCGGACCCAATGGCGCGGGCAAGTCGACTACATTCAAAATGCTCTCCGGCCTTCTCAAGCCGACCAGCGGTGAGGCTCGTATTGCCGGTGTCGATTTGCGTACTGCCGCGAGCGAGGCACGGGCTCGTCTCGGATACATGGCGCAAAAATTTTCGCTGTATGGCGATCTCAGCACGTTGCAGAATCTGCGGTTCTTCGCACGTGTTTACGGCCTTACCGGAGTGCGGCAGCGTACCATGATTGCGCGTATGATCGAAAGCTTCGCCCTCACGGACAAGCTCGATGAGAATTCCGGTCAGCTCCCGCTTGGGTTCAAGCAGCGTCTGTCACTCGCCTGCGCCGTCATGCACGAGCCTGACGTCCTTTTTCTCGACGAGCCGACCTCGGGTGTCGATCCGCGTACGCGCCGTGAATTCTGGGCCCATATCAACGCAATGGTCACGAACGGCGTAACCGTCATCGTGACGACACATTTTCTCGACGAAGCGGAGTATTGCGACCGCGCTGCGCTCATATATCGCGGGCAGATGATCGCTTTGGGAACTCCCGCCGAACTCAAGGCGCAGGCGGCCTCCTCGACCTTGCCCAACCCGACCTTTGAGGATGCATTCATCGCTCTCGTCGAAGAGAACGAAGCGGTAAACGCGCCATGAGGTTTTCGCGTTTCGCAGCGATCATGCGCAAGGAAACCCGGCAGGCTATTCGGGACCCGAGCACACTCATGATTGCCGGCCTATTGCCGATCATGCTGATCTTCCTGTTCGGTTATGCGGTTTCGTTCGACCCCCGGCAGTTCTCGGTCGGCGTTGTGGTCGAACAGCCGACCGGAGAGACGGAGAGCTTTGTCGCGTCGCTGCGCAACACGCGCTATTTCGAGATTGAAACAGCGCCTGTGCGAAAGGACTTCGAAACCCTCATGGCCGCGGGCGAGCTCGATGCGATCATCATCCTGCCACAGGATTTCAGCGCAATTGCGCTCCGCGGAGAGGCGGCGCCGATCCAGATCCTGGTCGATGGGGGTGATCCAAACACAGCCGGACTGGTTGGCTCCTATATTGAATTGCTCGTTATCAATTGGCTCGAGCAGGAATGGCTCGATCGCGGGCAACCGCCGCTCGCGCCTCTCGTCTCGATTGAGCCGCGTGTCTGGTTTAACGCCGAGATTTCGAGCCGCAACTATCTGGTCCCCGGCTCGGTGGCGATCATTCTCACCATAATCGGCGCCTTGCTCACAGCGCTTGTGGTTGCCCGCGAATGGGAGCGCGGCACAATGGAGGCCCTTCTTGCGACACCTGTCGGTCCGCTCGAACTGCTGCTGGGCAAGCTTGTGCCCTATTTCGTGCTGGGCCTCGGCTCGTTCATGCTGTCCGTGTTTGTGGCCGTGGCGTTTTTTGGTGTTCCCTTCCGCGGATCGTTTCTCGCGCTCTCGCTCGCAGCCGCACTCTTCATGCTGTGCTCGCTGGGCCAAGGACTGCTCATTTCGACGCTCACCCGCAACCAGCTTGTGGCAGCGCAGGTCGCGGTGATGCTTGCCTTTTTGCCCGCGTTCTACTTTTCCAATTTCGTTTTTGAGCTCGACAGCATGCCACTGGCGCTCCAGCTCTTCAGCTACGCGATCCCGGCGCGCTTTCTCGTCTCTACCCTGCAGACGCAGTTTCTTGCCGGCAATGTCTGGGCGGTTCTGCTGCCCGATCTCGCTGCCCTTGCCATCTTCGCGATTGTGATCTTCGCGATCTGCGCTCTGTTCACACGCACCCGGCTCGACTGAGACCATGTGGCAACGCATCTACGCCTTGATCGTGAAGGAGCTTCTGGCAAGCGCGCGCGATCCGCAAACCCGTTGGGTGGTGCTGTTTTCGCCGCCCTTTCTGCTCCTCATCTACGCCTTTGCAATTACGCAGGAAGTATCGGACGTCACCCTGGCGGTCTACAACCAGGACCACGGCAATGCCTCGGTCGAGCTTATCAGCCGCTTCGAGGGTGCCGAAGTATTCGATCAGATTATCCATTTGCGAGCAGGCGCGGATATCGCGCCGACAATCGACGCACGCCGTGCGACGCTGGTCATGCGCGTTGGCGAAGACTTCTCGCGGCGACTCGAGCGCGGCGAAAGTGCCGAGGTTCAGCTAATCCTCGATGGCCGCAGATCCAACACCGCTCAGATCCTGCTGGGATACAGCAGCCGGATCGTCGAAACCTATAATCAGGAGCGGCTCGATCGACTGCGCGCGACGGCACCTGTGCGTCTTGTCCAAAGGACCTGGTTCAATCCCAATCTCGAGCCGCTCTGGTCCGCAGTGCCAGCGCTCTTTGCCGTCCTCGTAGCCGTGGTCGGTTTCATGGTGTCCGCGCTGTCGATCGCCCGCGAGCGCGAGCTCGGTACCTTCGAGCAATTGCTGGTGTCGCCGCTGCGCCCCTTCGAGATCCTGATCGGCAAAAGCGTGCCGGCTCTCCTGATTGCGCTGACGAGCGCAAGTGCGATGCTGGTTCTGGGGATGCTGTTTCTCAACGTACCGATCCGCGGTTCTCTCGCCCTGCTTTTCTTCGGAATGGTTGTCTATCTCGCTGCAATAATCGGTATCGGCCTGTTTATCTCATCGCTCGCCAAGACCCAGCAGCAGGCGATTATCGGGCTGTTCATGTATATGGTCCCGGCCGTGCTTATTTCGGGCTATGCCACGCCGGTCGAAAACATGCCCGACTGGTTGCAGGGCCTTGCCGCCGCCACGCCGATCACCCACTTCATAGTCATCAGCAAAGCGGTGTATCTTCGTGAAGCGCCACTCTGGCTCTATTTCTCCCACATCTGGCCCATGGCGCTTATCGCTGCCGCGAGCCTGCTGGCGGCGACCTGGCTGTTTCGCCGCCGAACGGGTTAGACAGTTTCACGGGGCCAAGCGACCAATCCCGAGTTCGGCAACCGGGAGGATGACCGAAGGGTCGGGACGCGCGAGGCGTCGATCGACCGCCGGACATGCGATAGATTGCAGCATGTGCCGGATGATGTTGAGGCGTGCGGCGCGTTTGTCGTTGGCGCGCACTGCAATCCACGGAGCATAGGCAAAATCTGTGCGTGTCAGCATTTCGTCCCGGGCTTTGGAATAATCATTCCACTTCTCAAGCGCCGCTGCATCGATGGGGCTGATCTTCCACTGCTTGAGCGGATCAGTGCGCCGCGCCTCGAGACGCGTGGCCTGCTCTTTTCGATCAATGTCGAGATAATATTTGAGAAGCGTGGTCCCGTCGCGCGCCAGCATTTCTTCGAATTGCGCAACGTCGGCGAAGAAGCCGGCAACTTCCTCCTTGCCGGCAAAGCCCATCACCCGCTCGACGCCCGCCCGGTTGTACCAGGAGCGGTTGAACAGAGCAATCTCCTCATCGGCGGGCAGCTGTTCGCTGTAGCGGCGAAAATACCAGCTGCGCGCGTCGCGATCGGAAGGTTTTCCCAAAGCGACGACCCGCGTCTCGCGCGGGCTCATATGTTCGCGCACACGCTTGATCACACCGTCCTTTCCGGCCGCATCTCTCCCTTCGAAGATGATCAGAACACGCTCGCCATGGGCGATGACCTGGCGTTGTATCTTGACCAGTTCGATCTGCAGCGCGCGCAATTGTTGCTTGTATTCGCTCTTGGATATTTTCTTCTTTTGCGAACTCGACATGTTGCTCTCCGGCTCTTTAGCTGCGATGAGGGGACGAGCCCCGAACATGTCGTAACGATACTACCGCCTGCGACCGTTTTACAGGAAGGGACGGGCCCTTCTCCGGTATTGGGGCACTGGCGCTTCGGGGTTTTCCATGATCGAAAATAAAGCCGATAAAGCTGACGGGTCCGAGGAGGCGTTGCGACCGATGGATGAAGCAGTGCGCCGGGCCCTGGTGGATAGCCACGAAGATATGCTGCGTTTCCTTATCGGCCGTATGCGGGGGCGTCAGGAGGCGGAGGAAGTTCTTCAGCGTTTCATGCTTCGCGCGATCGAGCGGGCTGGGGACCTGCGGAACGTGGGTTCGGTCAAGGGATGGCTCTCCCGAGTGCTGGCGACGACCATTGCCGACTTTTACCGACAGGCTGCGCGCGGACGTAAACACGAAACCGCCATTGATCCTCAGGAACTTGCCGAACTTGCCGAGGCGGAAATCGTGTCGGACGAAGAGATAGAAGCTGCCGTCTGCAACTGTCTCTATCGACTCCTGCCAACGCTCAGGCCGGATTATTCCGAAGTCATCTGGCGCGCTGATTTGCTTGAGGAACCGCGCGAAAGCATTGCCGACGCACTCGATACAAGTGTCAACAATATCAATGTACGTCTTCATCGTGCGCGCGGCGCGCTTCGCACGCGTCTGCTCCAGATGTGCCGCACTTGTGTCATTCACGGTTTTCTCGATTGCGAATGCCAGCATGAGAAGGAGCAAGCACCCGCGCCGTAGGCGCGGACTGTCGGGGCCGCACTATCTGGGCGATGCTAGTCTCCGTCCTTGAGCCGCGCGTCTCCTGGGCTGCATGGTCGCATAGCTTTATCGTTTTGGCCTGGATCGCTGTCGACGCCCAAGGTCCAGGAAGGAGGATCGCTTGCGGGAAACGTTTCGATCAAAGCTTCGTCGATCGCTCGCTCTTCCGAGCCGGAGGATCGCGTCTCTGGCTTGCATCGTGGCCGGTCCGTGGGGGCGTTCGTCATTGGCTTCGCTCTTGCCTCCAAGCGCTACAATCTCAGCTCGTCTGCTCCGATAGCAAGCGCTTTGTTTGTCAACCGCATCGAGACCTCGGGCTGTTCCTCGCTCGACGCCAGGGCACGGATCGCATCTATCGTTTCAGGAATGACGATGGCCTGATTGTCAACCATGTAATTGTAGCACAGTTCGGTGCCATCGACCGCGAGAATATTGCTCCACAGGGCCACCTCGTAGAGGTCTGCATTGGGCCGCCCCTCCATCGCCATCGCCTCTTTGACGCTGTTGAGGGCCGACAGTCCGCTGTCTCCATCGATGAGCAGAATTCTTGGCGAGGCCGCAAATGCGTCGAGGACTTCCTCCTTTGTCGCAGGCCGGTTGAGCTCGACATACCAGCTGTGAAGATGAGCCAGGGTCTCAGGAACCTTGATCGCGATCGTCACCACATCGAGTTCCGGATCCACATGCCGGGCATCCGGCCCCTGATGGCTCGGGATTGTCGGCTCGGGCACGAGCGTGTTCATGATCCCCCCGAGATGGCTCTCCCAGGGGTCGGTGGCCCGGCGCATAAGTGTCCCGCGCGCTTTTTTGAGCAGGCCTGCGCGCTTCAGCGCCCCTAGGGTGCGGACGATCGACGTGGTGTTGCATGACACGACCCGCGTCGCATCTCGCCCGAATGCGCTCCCGTAGGTTGCTTCGGCGACGAATGAGTGCCCCGCCACGTCGTGCTTCTCGCCTCCCTGCACGATGAATGGCTTCCCGGCGCTGCGATAGATGTCTGCGTTTTTGGCGCCGATGCCCTTGGGTGTGCAGTCGACAATGACGTCGCTTGCCGCGATAAGGTCCTCTAGCGAACCCGCAACGTCGAGACCCGCATCCGGCAAGGTTTGCGAGGCCTGCGAACTGGCCGCAAACAGGCGAACGCCGTCCTTCGCGAGCATTGCGATCCGCCAATCGGCGGCGACGTCGGCGACACCGGCCAATGCCATATCGGGTTGCAGCCTTACGGCGCCGACAACGCGGCGACCGATTACCCCTGCTCCTACGACCCCTACCGAGATCTTGTTTGGCTCCTTTGTCATTGAAAATGAACTCCAGTTGGTGGTTGCGGCGCTTTCGTTACGCCGAAAGGGTGGGATTAGTGGCCGGCTCCGATCAGCTCATCGTTCTGGACGCTCCATGCGCACAAAGCCTCGGCGAGTGCCGGCGAAATATCCACCGCGTTGGTTGGATGCGCGATGGCATTGACGCTGATCACGCGCTTGGCCCCGGCCTGCAGGAGCTCGTCATATGCATCGCCGGCAAAGATGGGGTGGACCACAACGCAGACCGGCGGCTTTGTTCCAGCCTTCGAGAGCAGCTTGACTGTTTCGACAAGCGTTCGCGCACTTGAGGCAATATCGTCGATGATGACGGGTTGTTTGTCGTCCATATCGGGAAGGCTCCCGCCGCTGATCGCCACATCGAAGTCGCCCCAGCGTTTCTTCTCAAGTACGGCTGAAGGTATGCCGGCCCTTTCTGCGACATCGAGCACCCATTGTTCGCTCTCTTCGTCGGGCCCGATGACGAAAGCGTTCGGGATGTTGGCCTTTAGCCAATCCGCGATCGCCGGCGCTGCGGGCACGACCTTGCTCGGCACCGAATAAATCTCGTCGAGATTGTCGATGCGATGCAGATGGGGATCGACGGTGACGAGGAAATCGAAATAGAACGACAGCAGCCGCGAGAACGAAACGGACGTGACGGCCTCACCTGGATTGAAGGCCTTGTCCTGGCGCATATAGGCTAGATACGGCGCGACGAGCGCGATGCTGCGTGCGCCCTGATCGCGCAGCGCATCCGCCGCGAACAGCAATGGCGCGATTTTCGCATCGGGCCGGTCAAGAGTGCAAAGCAGGACTACATCGCGGCCACTTACGGGTGTGGCGATCCGCAGGTAGGTTTCTCCATCGGGGAACTGGCGCGTCTCGAGTTCGCCGAGATCGGCCTCGAAACACCGGGCAAGTCCTTCGGCCATGCCCGGTGCCGCGCTAAGGGAAAAGACGACCCTGCTCATTGTGCCTCCAATCTGATCATATCGCTGTTGCGCAAAGCAAAGGCGAAAGCGTAATCAAGCTCGCCCATGCTTTCGCCGTGAATGGTGAAGAGGGGCTGGCCTTGCTCAACCAAATCGCCCGACTTCACATGCAGAGCGATACCGGCCGTCGCGCGCTGCGGTGCGCCAGCGAGTTTGGCAGTGCGCGCAAGCAGGCGGTTGTCAAAGGTGGCTACCCGCCCTGCGCGCGCGGCGAGGAATTCGCGCGTCTGGAGCGCCCGCCCTGGCTCTTTGAAGCCGCCCTGGGCCTCGCAGATAGCAAGAAATTTGCTTTCTGCGCGCCCCTCGACCAGCAATTGCGTCGCCCGATGGAGAGCATCGGAGCGTGGTGCGCCGCTCAATTCGAGGATGCCGGCAGCCAGCGCCAGCGCGCGAGCTTTGAGATCCTGCGGCGCGTCGTCGCGGTTGGCGAGGACCGCAAGGACATCATGTGCCTCCAGGGCCGGCCCGATCCCGCGTCCAACTGGCTGGGTCCCGTCGGTCTGGACTGTCGCGACGTGCAGTCCGCATTGCCGCGCCACGTTCTCGAGGAGCCCCGCAAGCGCATCGGCGTCCCTTGTGCTCCGAATCTTCGCGGTCGGTCCTACTGGTAGGTCAAGCAATACGTGCGTCGATCCGGCAGCAAGTTTCTTGGAAAGCACTGAAGCGACAAGTTGCGCATCGCTGTCAACATCCAGAGCCCGCTCGATCCGAATGAGGACGTCATCAGCAGGACTGAGATTGACGCTGCCGCCCCAAACGATGCAGCCGCCCTCTCGTTCGACCACCTTCTGCATGGCCGCCAGATCGAGCGTCACGGGCGCCATGGTCTCCATCGCATCCGCAGTACCGGCCGGTGATGTGATCGCCCTGGATGACGTCTTTGGCATCGTGAGACCGGCTGCCGCGATAATACTGACCACGATAGGTGTTGTCCGATTGCCCGGCAGTCCGCCGACGCAATGTTTATCCATCACGCGGTCGGCATTCCATTCGAGGCGGTCGCCCGCAGCGAGCATCGCTCGGGTGAGGGCAGCGGTTTCCTCTCCTTGTGCTGGCTGCGCAGCGAAAGCGGACACGAACGCGGCGATGTCGACATCCGAATACCGACCGTCCGCGATATCGGCGATAATGTGTCCTAGACGGATCTCGTCAAGCCGGTGGCCATAGAGTTTAGCTCTAACGTGGCTGAGCGACGACAACGGATGAGGATGCCTGACTTGAAGCTCGTCGCCCTCGGCGAGAGAAAGCCGTGCCATCAGCCGGTGAGGCAGGCCCACTTCATCGTCGGCCAGGAGATCATCCGTAGCCCGGTAAAGCGTCGCCAAAAGCCTTCTTCCTTTCGCGACAAGTTCCACCCGCACGCGGGCGCGAAACCCTTCGGACCGCGCAACCGGACAATCCTCATGCATGAAGATCATCGCTTCGCCATCGGTTTCGATCGGCAAAGCCCGCGCGCGCAACGGATGAGCAAGTGCATCCGTGGAGGAGGTGGGGGAAAGGATGGCCTCACTCATGAAAGGACAACCTCTTCGGCGTGCTCGGGGACGCGCGCATTCCAGCCAAGACGTTCGGTAACAAGATGTCTTAGTGTGTCGGAAGCACTGGGTTCTCCATGGGTTACGAAGACCTGCCGCGGAGAGGATTGGAAACCTTCGAGCCATCGCAGCAGCTCGTCCTGCTCGGCATGGGCCGAGAGCATGTCGAGCTGTGCCACCTCGGCGCGGATGGGGATGTAACTGCCGTGGATTTTCAGTTCGGTCGCGCCATCCCGCAAAGCTGCCCCCCGCGTGCCGCCAGCCTGAAATCCTGCGAGGATGATCGTGTTGCGGTGACTCGGCGCATAATGCTTGAGGTGGTGGAGAATGCGTCCCCCGGTTGCCATGCCGCTTGCTGATATGATGATCTTCGGCATGGCGCTGCGATTGAGCTGCTTCGAATCTTCGGCTTCGCGAACATATTCGGCAATTCCGCAGGCATCGCGGCATTGCTTTTCGGTGAGCCGGTGTTCGCCGAGATGGTCACAGAAAATCGAGCTGGCGTTCACCGCCATGGGACTGTCGAGATAGATCGGGATTTGCGGCAGGCGGCCTTGCTGCCGCAACTGACCGAGATGGTAGAGGAGCGTCTGGGCGCGCCCGATCGCGAAGGAAGGAATGATGACCGACCCGCCGCGCTGGACCGTTCTTCCGACAACGTCTTCGAGTACACTTTCAGGATCGGCCTCGCCATGATGGCGATTGCCGTATGTGGATTCGGTGACGATGTAATCGGCCTCTGGAACCGGCACGGGGTCGACCATCGTGGCGCTGCCATAGCGGCCGATGTCACCCGAGAAGACAATCTTCATATCTCCGCACTGCAGCTCGATACTTGATGCGCCGAGAATATGGCCCATCGGCCGGAAGATCGCCTTGCAATCGCGCGTAACTTCGACCAGCTGCTGGAAGGGCACAGGCCGGAATGACTTCAACGCGGCTTTCGCATCGGCCTGGGTGTATAGGGGCCGAGGCGACTTGTGCTTGCTGTACCCTTTCCTTTTTGCATAGCGGGCGTCGGCCTCCATCAAATAACCGCTGTCGGGAAGCAGCAATTCGCACAATTTGAGCGTTGCGTGCGTGCTCAGCACTCGCCCCTTAAACCCGTCGCGGATCAGGGCTGGAACGTAGCCTGAATGATCAAGGTGAGCATGTGTGAGGAGGACCGCATCGATTGACGCCGGATCGACCGGAAACGGCTTCCAGTTGCGCTCACGAAGCTGTTTGAAACCCTGAAAGAGACCGCAATCGATTAGGATCCTGTGATCAGGCGTCTGCAGAAGATATTTCGATCCGGTGACCGTTCCAGCTGCTCCTAGAAAACTTAGTTTGTAGCTCACCAGACGTGTTCCCCGCCAATCGGATAGATGCGTAACCCCCAACAGACGGGAGCACGTGGCGGAAATTACAGTTCAACCGTCCGAACTTACCGGAATCCGCAGGCAGGATCATCCGTCATGGGAAGTATCGGCGAAAAGCCGCCACCCGGGGTTCGCATATTTGTCGCCTGGCCATGGTAGAGCCGTGCCGCGCGCAACAGTATTTCTCCGGCATAGGTATAAAGCCGCACATCCACTTTGAGCTCGACGATATCCGTCTCAAGGCGGACCTTGCGCGTGCTCGGAGGCGTAAACCGCTGCGCGACATAGCCGCCCTCGACGATCTCGGACCAGACCCGCTTCGTCAGCTTCGCTCCGCGATAGGCGGCCTTGCTGCCATAACCGCGGGCAGGTTTGAAAAACCAGTCTCGCCGTTCGGACCAGAATTTCTCGGCGTTAAAACGATCGACGATTGCTGTTTTCGGCACCGCGGCGAGGATCACTTTTTTCTCGCGTTCGCTCAAACCGCACGAAGCCAGCCAATCCGGATCGGAAAGCAGGCAGAGGTTCCGCTTGTCGGCATAGAGCGCATGGATATGCGGATTTGGCGAGAGCACGACGCGGCCTGTCATATAGGCTTCCCGAAGGGTCCGGCTCTCCGGGCGATCGAGCGAGAAATCGACCAGGCGATTATACACAAGATCGATTTTCCTGCCCTCGAAGAGTAATCCGGCGGGGGACAGCTCGAGATCCTCGGGCCCGGCGACCACCGCTTCATATCCGTGCTCCTGCAACAGGGTCCTTGCTGCGAGAAATTCGGGAAAAAGCGGCTGTCCTTCAGGATCATCATCGACGATGGCGATGGATTCGAGCTCACCGGCACGATCCTGCGCATGCCACTCCTCCTCGAACATCCGGGCAATTCTTGTCCGAAACGTGTCCTGTGAGATGTCTGCGGCCAGAGCCGGTCGTGTTTCCCTGCAGCATTGGGTTTGCGCATCGGCAAGCAAGGCGTTCAGAAAAGCGCCGCCGGCATTGGTGTTGATCTCGATGAGCCGCGGACCGTTGGCGGTGAGATGGAAGTCGTAGCCCATAAGAACCCCTTTGGGCCCGAAATCTCGGGCGGCTGACGAAGGCGCCCAGCCCATGACAACCGAGCGGAAGGCGGGGGTTTTGGCGACGGTCTCGATGGCCGTCACAACCTCCGTCATGGCCGAAAGCGTAGCTGGATCGATGAAAACCGGGGCGTTGGCGAAAAGGTTCGACTGTGATGCAAGGAGGGTGTCGCCGGCTCCGCTCTCGCCGAGTTCCGTATCGAGGAGGGTCGCCAAACGCTGCCGGTCGAGCGTTACGCACATGCACTCGGCATTGGCCCAGTCCGCCGCCTTCCCTTCAGCCTGTTCTGCAGCACAGCTGTCGGTCTTGTCATCGCATGGCATCATTCGGTTCCATCAATAATGGGCAGATAAAGCACTTCGCCCAGTGAGGAGTTGCGCTTTTTCGCTGTCTCGGCGAGACTCGGATATGCCGAGAATCTCTTTGCCAGACCAGCTTGCCACGCATGAGGTGCTCAACCAGCCTCCACCCCTTGTGGATTTCAACGCCTTCGAGCTCGACGTTCCTCTGCAAAGCGCACTCGAACGAAACGGGGCGGCTGCGCACAGCGACCAGCTTGCTGTATTTGGCAAACGCGTCGGCAGTTTCGAGGCGCTCGAATGGGGGCGCCTTGCCAACGAAAATCCGCCAAAGCTGAAAACCTTCGACCGCTTCGGCCACCGGATCGACGAAGTCGAGTTTCATCCCGCCTACCACCAACTCATGCGCCTCGGTCTTGAATCGGGCGTGTCGGGGGCGGCCTGGACCGCCGAACAGGCGGGTCATACGCTGCACGCTTCGCTCCTCTACCTCATGACCCAGGCCGACGCGGGCACGGCCTGCCCGATGTCGATGACTTACGCGGTCGTTCCCGCGCTCCGCGCCGAACCGGCCGTAGCCGCTGAATGGGAGCCGCGCGTTACCAGCGGCCGATATGACCCGCGGTTTATCCCGGCGGCTGAGAAGACCGGCGCGACAATGGGCATGGCGATGACCGAGAAGCAGGGCGGTAGCGACGTTCGCGCGAATACTACACGCGCGCATGCGCTCGGCACGGGGGAATATGAGCTGATCGGCCACAAGTGGTTCTGTTCCGCCCCGATGTCCGACGCCTTTCTGACCCTCGCCTACGCAGAAGGCGGTCTGACCTGCTTTCTCGTGCCGCGCTGGCGCCCCGACGGGACCCGCAATGCCATTCACATCATGCGGCTCAAAGACAAGCTCGGCGACCGCTCCAACGCCTCGTCCGAGATCGAATATCACGGCGCCTGGGCCCAGCGTGTCGGGGAAGAAGGTAGGGGCATACGGACGATCATCGATATGGTGCAGGGTACACGGCTCGACTGCATTGCAGGGTCCGCCGCGGGAATGCGTGCAGCTCTTACGCAAGCCGCATGGCATACGCGGCACCGCACGGCCTTCCAGCGCCAATTGGCCGACCAGCCCGCCATGCGCGGTGTTCTCGCCGACCTCGCGCTCGAGGTCGAGGCCGCGACGGCGCTGATGATCCGCATCGCCTCGGCGTTCGACGCTGCGCAGGCCGGCGACGAACGCGAAGCGGCCTTTGCGCGCCTCGCGACACCGATCGCAAAATATTGGGTCTGCAAACGTCAACCCGGCTTCGTCTACGAAGCGCTTGAGTGTCTTGGCGGCGCCGGCTTTGTGGAAGAGGGGCCCATGCCGCGCCTTTTTCGGCAGAGCCCTCTGAATGCGATCTGGGAGGGGTCGGGTAACGTGATCGCGCTCGATGCCCTCCGCGCGCTCACGCGCGAACCGCAAGCGTGGGAAGCCCTGCGCGCGGAGCTTGGCCGGGCGCAGGGCGCGCATCCGCTGCTCGATGCGGCCATCGATCGCCTCGACGGCATTCGTGTCAATGGTGTCCCCGCGGAATCCGAAGCGCGCGCCTTCGTCGAGACGGTCGCGCTGTCGCTCGAGGCAGTCTGCCTCCGCGATGCACCATCTGCCGTTCTCGCCGGGTTCTGCGTGACGCGGCTCGACCCCGACAACCGTGCGTTTCTTTATGGCGGAGCGAATGCTTCGCTTGACACCGACCGGCTGTTGGCCCGTGCCCTGCCGAGCGAATGAGGCGTCGGACGCTCTTGCAGTGAAGGACACTTGGACGGCATCAAGGCCTGACACTCAGGCACTCGCCTGACCGGTAACAGGCGGTGTGGGGGCCTCTTCGGCAAAATTTTCAGGCTTATAGCTGTCTAGGCGGGTGCGTTTGAGCAGCAGGGCATTGACCGCGACAAGGACGGAACTGCCGGACATCGCGATTGCTGCGACAGCGGGACTGATAATGAACGGATAGAAGACACCGGCGGCGGCGGGAAAGGCGATGACGTTGTAGGCGACCGCCCAGAACAGGTTCTGATGCATCTTTCGCAGCGTCGCACGCGACAGCTCCACCGCGCCCACAACATCGTAGGGATCACTTCGCATCAGCACGACGTCTGCGCTTTCCATGGCCACATCGGTACCGGCCCCGATCGCAAAGCCCACATCGGCCTGGGTCAGGGCAGGCGCATCATTGATGCCATCCCCGACCATTCCGACTCTTTTTCCTTGCGCCTGAAGCTCTTTCACCTTGTCGGCCTTCTGGCCGGGAAGCACATCGGCGAGCACGATGTCGATACCCAGTTCCTCGGCCACGCGCCGCGCGGTACCCTCATTGTCGCCGGTGAGCATGGCGACCTCGACGCCCTTGTCATGCAGCCGGGCAATCGCGGCCTTGGCCGTCGGACGCGGCGCATCGGCGATCGCGATCAGGCCTACAAGAATCCCCTGGTGAGCGACATGGACGACCGTGCGGCCCGCTCCCTTGAGTTCCTCGGCCTTGTCAGCCAGCCCTCCCAGTGAGATTGATTCTTCGTCCATCAGCCGGCGGTTGCCGAGGAAAACGGTATCGCCGTTGACCTCCGCCTGCGCCCCTCTCCCGTCGCGGTTGAGAAAATCGCGCGCTTCGGGGATCTTCAGTCCTTCGGCCTTGTCAAGGATCGCAAGGGCGAGCGGATGCTCCGATCCCTTTTCGACCGCAGCGGCCAGTAGCAACACCTGTTCGGGCATGCGGCCCTCGGCGGCCACGATATCCACGACGCGCGGTTCGCCCATCGTCAAGGTGCCGGTCTTGTCGAAGATAACGACATTGAGCTTTGTGGCGTCTTCCAGCGCCGACGCGTTCTTGAACAGAATGCCGCGACTTGCGCCGAGCCCGGTGCCGACCATGACCGCCATCGGTGTGGCCAGTCCGAGCGCATCGGGGCAGGCGATCACGAAGACCGTGATTGTCAGGGTCACGGCAAACAGCAATGTTTCACCGATCCACCAGAACCAGACAGCAAACGTTCCGAGGCCAATGACGATCGCGATCAGAACAAGCCATTGCGACGCGCGGTCGGCGAGCAATTGCGCGGGCGCCTTGGAATTCTGCGCCTCCTGCACGAGCTTCACGATTTGCGCGAGCGCCGTGTCAGCGCCGACCTTGGTCGCCCGGTAGCGGAAACTGCCGCTCTTGTTGATGGTCGCTCCGATGACCTCGTCACCGGGTCCTTTTGCGACCGGCATGGATTCACCGGTGAGCATCGATTCATCGACCTGGGAGCTGCCTTCCAATACCTCCCCGTCTACGGGGATCTTGTTGCCCGGGCGGATGAGCACGGTGTCGCCTTCAAGGACGTCGGCCGTTGGGATTTCCTGCTCCTCGCCATCGCGCAGAACGACCGCCATTGGCGGGGCCAGGTCGAGCAGAGCCCGGATCGCCGCCGACGCGCCCGCGCGCGCGCGCATTTCCAGCCAGTGCCCGAGGAGGATGAACACGAGCAGGATGGCGACGGCCTCATAGAATTGCACGCCGGGAAAGAAAAATGTCGATCCGACGCTGAAGAGATAGCCGGTGCCGACCGAAAGCACGACAAGCACGGCCATATTGAGAATGCCATTGCGAAGGGCGCGCCATGCAGCGACCACAAATGGCCAGACCGGATAGAGCACGGCCGCGCTCGCCAGGCCGAACAGAAAAAGCTCAAGATTCATGCCGAACGGCGGGGCCGGAGGAGTGAAAAACCCGCCCATCGGGGAGTAGATGAAAATCGGGATCGTGAAGATGAAGGCAATCCAGAAACGGTTGCGCATGTCGCGTACCATCTCCTGCATGTCCATGCCTGCCCCGTGGCCCATTTCCTGGGCCATTTCGTCCTTCGCCCCGCCTTGGCGGTGGTCGTGGTGAACTGCCTGTTCTCCCCTGCTGTCCGCACCGCGCCCCGGTCCCGTGCCGGATTCCGAAAGATTTGCTTCCGCCGGTTTACAGACATGCTTCGGCATGATGCCGCCACGGCAGCGGAAACCGCAGCTTTTGATCAGGCTCTGAAGCCGCGTCCCATCGGTCTGCGCAGGGTCGTATTCCACGGTCACGCTGCCCCCCGCGGGGTTTGCAGTGGCTCGGCTTACGCCGGCTTCATGCCGCAGCTGCTTCTCCACGCCGAGGTGATCGAGTTCTTCAAAGAGATTTCCGACTTCTAAAGTGAGTGTTGCCAAAGCGAATTCCCTCTAGGCTGAACCATAGTGCTTCTGGATCAAGACGGTAATGAGCGCTGGCTCTTACAGTTGCTTGCCTGCCACCCTAGCCCTCGCTGCGCGCTCTGAGTTCGGCATAGAGCCGCTCGACATCGCTGCGCTTGCATAGCGAAGTTCCTGGTGTAAGCGCCGTGGCAGCGCCAGCTGCCATGCCGTAAAGAAAGGCCGCCTCGGGCGCGTCGCCTGCGGCAAGGCGAACGGTCATTGCGGCAAGGAAGCTGTCTCCCGCACCGACGGCGCTTTGTGCATTGATCTTCGGGGCGGCGTGCATCACGGTCTTCTCGGGCGTTACAAGCATGGCGCCATCGCGCCCCAGAGTGAGAGCGAGCATGTCGAGGCCATTATCGCGCACGATGGCTTGGGCCGCCGTTTCCTGCTCTGCCGCGGTCGCCAGCCTTCGGCCGACGAGCGTTTCGAGTTCGCCTAGGCTCGGCTTTGCCAGGTGAACGCCGCCGCCAATGCCATGCCGCAGAGCGTCTCCAGAACTGTCCAGGACCAGCTTGATGCCTCGGCTCAGGCAAATCGCACCGATGATGGCGTAGATATCGCTACGCAGGCCGCGCGGAAGACTCCCGCTTGCCACGAGATATTTGCAATCGAGCGTTTGCAGCGCTCGCAGGACGACTTCGCAGTCGCTTTCGGAGACTTCCGGACCCTGCGGCACGAAGCGAAATTCGAGATTGGTGGACCGTTCGTAGATCGCGTGGCTGATCCGCGTGGAGCCGGAGATCGAGAAGCGTTCGGCACGCACCCGTGCTTGCTCAATGAGCTCCTGCAGCACGCCGCCTGTCGCCCCACCTGCAAGATAAAGCGCGTAGGACTCGCCGCCGAGTTCGTTGATGACGCGTGCAACGTTGAGACCGCCTCCGCCAGGATAATAATGCTCATCGAATGTACGGATCTTGTGCATCGGCTTCACCACCTCGGCCTGCGCCGCGCCATCGATTGTTGGGTTCAGCGTCAGGGTGGCGATCATGGCGAGGCAATCCTTTGTCGTTTTTGCGGTCTCCCCGGTTAGGACGCGGCAGGATACGCAGCCTTACGCCACCATGATCCGCTCGTATGCCTGTCTGGTCTCGTCGGCGCTCGTCAGGCTGAGCCGCCCGTGTAACTTTGGCGACGCCAAGGCGTCTGTCCCTCGGGCTGACGCGCGCAAAATTAGAGAAATGGTGCAAGATTCGATTCCCCCCTCAAGACGCGATCGCAATCCTGAGCTGTTTGTGAAGATACTTGGAGGCGGTGCCCGGACCCTTGTGTTCGTCGCAGGGTTGGGTGGGACCACGCGATATTGGGAGGCGCGGGTAACCGAGCTAGCGCAAGAGTACAAAATTGTGCTCGTCGATCTGCTGGGCTTCGGGCGATCGCCCAAGCCGTGGGTGAAGTATAGCGTCGAGCGGCATGTCGATGCCTTGCAGCGCGTTCTCGCCCCTCTCGGGCCGGTAACGCTCGTCGGCCATTCGCTGGGCGCCCTGATTGCCGCAGCCTATGCGGCCAGACACACCGAGACCGTCGAGCGCCTCGTACTCATCAGCCTGCCTCACTTCGGATCGCAGGACGAGGCTTATGAATATTTGCGCCAGGGACCGGTTAAGGGAGGGCTCATATACACCAACGTCCTGCTGACCATTCTAGCCTGCATCATCACGCGCCGCCTGTTAGGGAGAATTCTGCCCTATCTCATTCGAGATATTCCGCGCGAGATCGTCGAAGACCTTGTCCAGCATACGTGGAGGTCATCTACCTCGTCGCTATGGGATGTTGTCTATCGCCATGACGTAGCGGCCGACCTGAGAATTCTAGAGCCCGTTCACCACGTGCTGTGTATTCATGGGAGCGATGACATCATGGCACCGCTTGCGCCGGTAAGAGCGCTCGCAGATGCATTCTCGAATGTTGAGCTTTGCGTCCTTGAGGGGCTCGATCATCACCCTTTTCTGCGAGCGCCGAAAAAGTGCTGTGAGCTTATCGCGAGCTTTGTGAAGCAAGCGGCGCGAAAAGCCATGCTGCCGAATGGCTAAGCCCGCCTGACTCCTTTGGCCCCGGATGGGGAGGGCCCAGCCGCGTTGACGCAGGCCGAGGGTGCATCTGCGCCGGTCTCCGCCGTAATCGCAGGCCCTCTTTCCCGTCCGATAGACGAGACGCAGTCTGACGCTGCGCACGGCCGAGCGGAGGGCGACATTACATTCAGCCTATTTCTTGCAGCGCTTTCGCCCCTGCTTGCGGTTCTGCTTCTCCTTGTCGGTCTGCGGATGCCCGCATCGCGGGCCATGGCACTGGCCTATCTCGTAACCGTCGCTGCTGGCTATTTCCTGTGGCAAATGGCGCCCCGCACAATCCTCGCCGCTTCGATCGAGGGTCTGGCGATCGCGGCCTCGGTCTTATTGATCATCTTTGGTGCGATACTTCTCTTGAGGCTCCTTACCGAAGGCGAGGCGATGTCACGGATACGCGAAGGATTCGCGGCCATATCGCCGGAACCGCGGGTTCAGCTTATCGTCATAAGCTGGACCTTCGGTGCCTTCCTCGAAGGCGTCGCCGGTTTCGGCACCCCGGCCGCCATTACCGCCCCGCTGCTTGTGGCGCTTCGTTTCACACCGATGGCAGCCGTGTCACTTGCACTGATTGCCAATAGCAGTCCGGTAGCCTTCGGTGCGATCGGCACGCCGGTAGCCATCGGGCTACGCGAAGGACTTCGTCAACCCGCCGCAGATGGCGGGCTCGATAGTCTGATTGAAAACTCGGCGCAGGTGGCAGGCGCTATCGATCTCGCTACCGGCTCGCTCGTCCCGTTCGCGCTCATCCTTATCTACTCGCGGTTCTTTTCCGAAGAACGAAGCTGGTCCAGTGCGCTGGGATATTGGCGGTTCGCTCTGTTTGCCGGTCTTGCTTACACCATACCTGCCTTTGTCGTCAGTGCGACGCTAGGTCCCGAACTTCCCGCGCTTGTCGGCGCGCTCTGTGCCATCGTGCTCGTGGTTCCAGCAGCCCAACGCGGTTTCCTCAAACCCAGATCTGGCGCAGCCACTTCGGGCGCGCCGATTGCCGCAGAAACGTCACGCGTTACATTGAAGCGGGCCTGGGCACCCTATCTCTTGCTCGCCGCGCTCCTTCTCGTGAGCCGCGCAGATCTGTTGCCGGTCAAACAGGCCTTGCAGGACGTCTCTTTTGCCTGGGATTCGGTTCTGGGGACGCAGATCAACATAGCGCTTGCGCCGCTATATTTGCCTGGTTCGATGTTTTTGATCGCGGGTCTCTTGGCCGTCTGTATTTTGCCTCTCGACAGTGAGCGTCTACGCAGCGCTGGCCGGGACACTCTGAAGATCACGGCCGCAAGCGCGGTGACGCTTGCGGCGGCGGTCCCGATGGTGCGCGTCTTTGTGTATTCGGGAATCAATTCGGACGGTTTGCCGAGCATGCCAATGGCGCTTTCAGTTCTTGCGGCCGATGCCGCCGGACAGAACTGGCCGGTGATTGCACCATTTATCGGAGCGCTGGGCAGTTTTCTCTCAGGAAGTGCGACCTTCAGCAATATGACATTTGCCCTGTTTCAGGTCACCGCAGCCAATCAGGCCGGACTGCCACCGGAAACCGTCCTTGGCGCCCAGATCCTTGGCGCCAGCGCGGGGAACATGGTGTCGGTCGTCAATGTGGTGGCAGCTGCAGCCGTCGTCGGCCGTGTCGGGCGCGAGGGAGAGATCATCCGGGTCACGCTTGTGCCAATGCTCGCCTATACTGCCGCCGTTGGCCTTGTCGCAGCTGCCGCAATCGGGTTCGCACGATGATCGAGCATGTGCTGCATCTCATTCTCCTGCTGCTGGCGGCGAGATCCTTCGGAGAGATTGCAACGCGCCTCGGCCAGCCCGCGCTGGTGGGGGAGATCGGGGCCGGGCTAATACTGGCGGTTTTGGCGGCCTCCCTCAACGCTCCGTTTCTCGCCGAATTGTCGCGCAGCGCCTTTCTCGACCTTGCCGCCGAGTTCGGAATTTTCTTCCTGCTGCTGCTTGCCGGCCTCGAAATTGCCCCCGGAGAGCTGTTCAGACATTCGGGTCGCTCGGCTGCCGTGGCGCTCGGAGGCGTGCTGTTGCCACTCGCTTTGGGCATGGCCCTTGCGTGGTGGGTGCTTCCCGACAACCCGATGAAATTCGTCCAGGCTCTGCTGGTCGGCGTTGCATTGTCAATTTCTGCGGTCCCGGTCGCCATCGGCGTGTTCATGGATCTCGGCATGGTCCACACCCCAACCGGTCGCACGGTGATCGCCGCTGCAATTCTCGACGATATCATCGGACTTGTGCTCCTCGCGATCTTGACCGGCGCAATTGCGGCAGGTTCCGTCCCGGGGATTGGGGCGATGTTGCCGCTGCTTGGCAAAGCCGCGCTGTTCTTCCTCATTGTCGCTGCCGCCGGCTATTTCGGGGCGCCGAGGATCGCCAATCTGATCTCGCGCCTGCGGATTCCCGCCCCTGAGTTTACCGCGCTCATTCTGACAGCCTTGGGGTTTGCAGGGCTGGCCGAACTGCTTGGCATGGACTTCATCATCGGAGCCTTCGCCGCCGCCCTTCTGTTCAACGCCAAGAGCCTGGGTCAAGCCTCTTTCGCGCGCCTGAAAGCAACGGTCAGCGATCTCACGATGGGCTTGCTGGCCCCGCTTTTCTTTCTTTCGATCGGTATTCGCGTGGATTTCGCGGCCCTTGCCATCATTCCTGGCATCGTGCTGGCGCTGATTCTAGTCGCACTTATGGGCAAGATCATTGGCGCCGGGCTTCCTGCTCTGCTTTCTGGTCTCACCCGCAAGGAGGCGCTCGGGGTCGGGTTCGGCATGAGCGGCCGCGGGGCGGTTGAATTGATCATCGTGAGTATCGCATGGGAGGCAGGGCTCTTCGATTATCCCGGCACGGTCGTCGCCAATCTCTTTTCCGCTCTCGTCCTCATGGCGCTCGTCACCACGATTGTCACACCCATCGGACTGCGCTGGCTTTTTCGCGAGCGGGGGCAGCAGGGCTGTAATCGGCCGGGCTGAAAACCGTCTCACCATATGGACGATGCTTCGGCGGCGACGGGTAAGATTTAGCCGCCGCTCGAGGCAACGTCCACGTTCGACCACTGCCGAGCACCGCTCGCGAATGACCCGGAGATTTCGATGCCCGACGCCCTTATTGCCTGGTTTGAGGATATTGGACGCGGCGACGTCGCCATGGTTGGCGGAAAGAATGCTTCGCTCGGTGAGATGGTCGGCGCGCTGTCGAAGCGCGGTATCAGAGTGCCGGGAGGCTTCGCCACAACGGCGCAGGCCTATCGGCACTATATCGCGGCCAACGGCATTGAACCCGAAATGAGGCGCTGGATCGAAGCGCTCGATGCCGGGCGCGCCTCGCTTCAAGTGGCAGGTGCTGCGATCCGGCATGCGTTTCTGGAAGGGGCGTTTCCACCGGAGATCGAGGCGGCCATCGGTGAAGCCTATGACGCTTTGTCTGCGCGCAGCGAACAGGATGCGGTCAGCGTCGCGGTCCGCAGCAGCGCGACAGCGGAGGATCTTCCCGAAGCGAGCTTCGCCGGGCAGCAAGAGACCTTTCTCAATGTCACCGGGAAGCGCGCACTTCTCGATGCCTGCAGGCGCTGCTTTGCCTCGCTCTTTACCGACCGGGCGATCAGCTACCGTCAGGCACAGGGTTTCGACCATATGGATGTTGCCCTGTCGATCGGAGTGCAGCGCATGGTGCGCTCGGATCTCGCTGGATCGGGGGTCATGTTTTCAGTCGATACCGAAACGGGTTTCCCCGACGTGATCGTGATAAGTGCCGCCTGGGGGCTTGGGGAGACTGTCGTCCAGGGCTCGGTCGATCCTGACACCTACCGTGTCTTCAAACCCTTTCTCGAACGTACAGATACGGTTCCGCTTATCGAGCGCAGTCTTGGGGCCAAGGAGCGCAAGATGATCTATGCGACCGGCGGCAGCGTCAGGACGTTGACCAAGAGAACCACGCGCCGCGAACGCGAGACCTTCGTCCTCTCCGATGACGAGGTACTTGAGCTGGCGCGCTGCGCCAAGACCATCGAAAAGCATTATGGTCGCGCGATGGACATGGAGTGGGCGAAAGATGGTGCAACCGGCGAACTCTTCATCGTCCAGGCCCGCCCGGAAACGGTTCAGGCGGGCAAGGCAGCGGGAAGACTGACTACCTACAGGTTGAAACAGCGCGCCGAACCGCTGCTTACGGGCGCGGCGGTCGGCGAGGCGATCGCCACCGGGGAGGTTTGCGCGATCCGGGACGCCTCGCAGATCGAGGCTTTTCGAGATGGTGCAATCCTTGTGACAGGCATGACCGATCCGGACTGGGTGCCAATCATGAAGCGCGCAGCGGGTATCATCACTGATCACGGCGGAACTACCAGCCACGCAGCGATCGTCAGCCGCGAACTCGGCGTGCCGGCCATCGTTGGGACACAGACAGCGACGCGCACCCTGCAGGACGGGCAGCCCATCACCCTGTCATGCGCGGAAGGCGACCGCGGTGCGGTCTATGAAGGGACGCTCGAGTTCGAAACCATCGAGTTCGACCTGGCGGATCTGCCCGAGACCGAAACCGATGTGATGCTGAATATCGCGAGTCCGGCCGCCGCCATGCGCTGGTGGCGCCTTCCCGCGCGCGGAGTAGGCCTCGCGCGGATGGAATTCGTGATCAACCACCTGGTCAAAGTTCACCCGATGGCGCTCGTCGCCCCGGAGAAGGTCACAAGCGAGGATGCCAGGCGCGCGATCGCCGAGCTTACGCACGGATATGCCGAGCCTACCGACTATTTCGTCGACACGCTCGCGCTCGGCATAGCCAAGCTCGCGGCCCCGTTTCATCCGCAGCCGGTGATTGTCCGCCTCAGCGACTTCAAGACAAACGAATATGCTCACCTTCTCGGAGGAGAGGCCTTCGAACCGGATGAGGAAAATCCGATGATCGGATGGCGCGGCGCTTCGCGCTATTACAGCCCAGGCTACAAGGCGGGTTTCGCGCTCGAATGCCGCGCTTTGCGGCGCGTACGCGAGGAGATCGGCTTTGAGAATGTCATCATCATGGTGCCATTCTGCCGTACGCTCGCCGAAGCCGATCGGGTCCTCGAAGTGATGGCGGAAAACGGTCTCGAACGAGGCCGAAACGGTCTCCAAATCTATATGATGTGCGAGATTCCGGCGAACGTCCTGCTCGCGGAGGAGTTCGCACAGCGCTTTGACGGATTTTCGATAGGTTCCAACGATCTCACCCAGCTCGTGCTCGGGATCGACCGCGATTCCGAGCTTCTCGCCGATCAGTTCGACGAACGCAACGAGGCGGTAAAACGGGCGATTGGCGAAGCCATTATCAAGGCGCACCAGGCCGGGATAAAGATCGGAATTTGCGGCCAGGCACCGAGTGACCATCCCGAGTTTGCCGGTTTCCTGGTCGATTGCGGGATCGACTCCATTTCGCTTAACCCCGACAGTTTTGTTGTCGCAGTCAAGGTGGTCGCTCAAGCCGAGGCCATGTCGGATAAAGGCCGAGCACAACCGGCTGAGGGTTCGCGGATATGAAGGTCGTCATCTTCGAGGCCGAGGAATGGGAGGCGAGGGCATGCCGCGCACTTTCCGGCAATCACGAACTCACTTGTGTCAAGGAACGGCTGACATCTGATAACGCGGCAAAATACAGCGATGCCGAAGTGATCAGCACATTCATCAATTCACGGCTCGATGCAGAAGTCCTGCGCCACTTCCCCGAGCTGCGGCTGATCGCCACCCGCTCGACCGGCCACGACCACATCGATCTGGCCTGGTGCGCCGCAGAAGACATCGAGATCGCCAACGTTCCCGACTATGGTGATGTTACTGTAGCCGAGCACAGTTTTGCCTTGATGCTGGCTGCCGCGCGATATCTCGTTCCGGCGGTCGAACGTACACGGCGCGGAAATTTTTCACAGGATGATCTGCGCGGTATCGAGCTGCGCGGGAAGACCCTTGGCGTCGTCGGGACCGGCCGCATCGGGCGCCGCGCGATCGAGATCGCGCGCGGGTTTGGCATGAATGTCGTAGCGTTCGACGTCGATCCGGATAGCTCTGCGGCAGCAAATCTCGGCTTTACCTATTTGCCTTTCGCCGAACTCCTTTCCCAAGCCGACATCGTCACATTGCATCTGCCGGCAACCCCTCAGACCCAGGATCTCCTGTCCGATGCCGAGTTCGCTGCCATGAAGACCGGCGCGCTCCTGATCAATACGGCGCGCGGCAACATCGTCAGCGTTCCCGCTCTGGTGCGCGCGCTGGCGGAGGGGAAACTCCGCGCCGCTGGCCTTGATGTGCTCCCGCAGGAGCCGCTCGTCCGTGAAGAGGCAGAAGTGTTTCGCGGACCGCCGCTGGAGAAGGAGAATTTGGAGGCCCTCGTGGCCAATCATGTGCTTCTGCGCTTTCCGAACGTCATCGTGACTCCGCATGTCGCCTATAACACGCATGAGGCGGTCGCGCGCATCATCGAGACGACAATTGAGAATATCGAAGCTTTTGCAATGGGTTCGCCGAAGAACCTCATTGTTTAGGGGGTCAGTCGCTCGGTGTGCGGGCGACGAATTCTGCCGCTTCGCGCGCCATTCGCTCCTCGATTCCGCCACCCCAGCCATTCTCCAGTGATGCCAGGCGCTTCATGGCTTGCCGTTCGTCAAACAGATAGAGCGGCGTATCGCTTGCGATGGGATAGGCCGCTCCAGACCCTCCGCCATGTTCGATTACCACCGCCACCGTATAGCGGGGCCGGTGAACCGGCGCATAACCAACGAACAATCCATGATCGCGCTGCTTCCAGGGGAGAGAGGCATTGGAGCGGACGCCGCGGCGACGTTCGGCCATCGTGATGCGGCGAACCTGCGCGGTGCCCGTCTTGCCCGCCAGCTTGATGTTCGGAAGGGGAAGGCGGGCGCGGGTTGCGGTGCCCTGGCCATTGACAACATCCTCCATTCCCTGGCGGACGATCGCAAGCATTCGGGGGTCAATTTCGAGTGGTGCGGCAGGCGCCTCCTTTGCGGCAAGTAGCTTGGGATGGGTTTTCTCACCGGCGGCAAGCCGCGCCGTCATGACCGCAAGCTGCAGCGGGTTGGCGAGCAGATAGCCTTGCCCGATTGTCGCATTGACAGTGTCATAGGCTTCCCAAGGCTCGTTGTATCGTCGCCGTTTCCAGGCAGGATCGGGGACAGTGCCGTAATACTGATAGGGAACCGGCAAGCCTAAAAACCGCTCGCCAAGCCCAAAACGTCTGGCCATGTCGGCAATTGGCTGAATGCCCACCCGAATGCCCATGACATAGAAATATATGTCACAGCTTTCTGCAATCGCCCGGTTCATGTCGACTACACCGTGGCCACTACGGCGCCAGCAATGGAACGTGCCGCCGGCAATGTTGATCCGGCCGGTACAAAGGACGGTTTCGTCTGGGTCGATGTTCTCATTCAGCAAAGCCAGGGCCGTGATCGGCTTGATGGTCGATCCGGGCGGATAAAGTCCCTGGAGGGTCTTGTTTCTGAGTGGAACGCGTTCGTCTTGCGACAGCATGTCCCATTCGAACTGGCTGATCCCATCCGAAAAACTGTTGGGATCGTAGGCTGGCATCGAAGCCATAGCGAGAACGCCGCCGGTGACCGCGTCGAGCACCACGACCGAGCCGGACTGGGTGCCCAGTCGCCGCGACGCATAGGTTTGAAGCCCACCATCAATGGTCAATTGTACGCTTTTACCTATAGTGTCGGATCGGACCTCTAGCTCGCGTACGACCTTGCCCGTGGCTGTCACTTCGGCCCGGCGCGCGCCGGGCTTGCCCGTCAAATGCTCGTCGAGCGTCTTCTCGAGCATATCCTTGCCGACTTGCATGCCCGGAACCATTAGCAAGGGATCGCCGGTTTTTTCATACTCCTCGCGGCTTGGGGCTCCGACATAGCCGAGCAAGTGAGCTGTCGCGGCTCCTGCTGGATAGTGCCGCGAAAACCCTCTCATCGGGGATACGCCGGGGAGGTCGGGAAGGCGTACATTTACAGCGGCATATTGGTCCCACTCGACATCGCTCGCAACCCGCACGGGCTGGTGATCCAATGCTTGTTCGAGGTCGGTCTTGAGGCGGTCCGTCTCATCGGCGCTAAGATCGAGCAGCTCGGCAAGCTGCTTCAGGACCTTATCGGCGTCCTCGAGGCGATCGGGCAGGAGATCGATCATGAAGACCGATTTGTTGCTGGCGAGGGGGACGCCCGTGCGATCAAGCAGCAATCCGCGCCTCGGCGGGATCAGGCTCAGCTGAAGCCGATTGCTCTCGGAGAGCAGTTGCCATTTTTGGTTTTCGGCGATCGCAAGCCAGGCGAGCCGGCCTGCCAACACACCGCCGAGACCGAGCTGCACCGCGCACAAGATTGTCGCCCGGCGAGAAAACTGCTGCTCCAATATCCTCTTGTTCGTTGGCGGTTTCGCCACACACACTGCTCCTTATTGCAAGACTCCCGGTTTTGATTGTCCGTCCAGACCGGCTCCTGGTGCGCGCTGGCCTGCCCGGGCGGCACCTCATTCGGATAAACAGACGCGGGGCGCGCTTGGTGATTACGAGAACGTCGCCGACGGCGAAGTTCAGAACAAATGGGTGTTGCCTCTCGCAATGAGATGCAAGATCATGTTCATGGGAGCGCAGGCCTCCTCATCCTCATAGGGATCCGGGCCCTTTCGGCGGTCAGTCTAGGCCTTGTTCAGATTGGCGACTTCGACCGCGAGGGACCGCTGTGCCTGCGCGACAAGAACTCCATGATCGGTAGCAGGTGGGATCGGCGGGAGTATCGAAACGGTAATCGATCCAGGATGCAGCCGCATGCCCTGCCGCCAGAGCCGGCCGGCATCGTGGGCAACGATTACTGGGGGTATCGCCAGATTTCGATAGAGCAGTTCCACTCCGCGCTTGAATTCGATCGGGCTTCCCGGCTGCTTGCGTGTGCCTTCGGGGAAAATGAGCACCGAGCGACCCGCCGCTACTTCCGCGCGGCAGGCCGCAAGCATTTCACGCAGCGCCCGCGCCGACTGAGCGCGATCGACCGGGATCATGGGGGAGTTCTTCAGGAACCATCCTATCACAGGCAGCGCCAGAAGCTCACGCTTGGTGACAATCGCCACGTCAGGGAAGAGAACGAGTGCGGCAAACGTTTCCCAGGCCGATTGATGGTTGGCGATGATGAGGACGGGACCCTCGGGCAGGTTAACGCGTCCCCTTTCCGTATAGCGGATTCCGGCCAGCGCAGCGAGGAGACAGAGAAGGCCGCGCGCCCAAATCCGGGTGAGCTGCCGAATGATCCGCGGCGGACGACCCAGAAGAACCAATAGCGGGATCAAGGGCGCAAAAAGGAGAGTCCACACCGCCGCCGACACTGCAAAGGCGAGACTTCGCATAGTGGTGATCAGGCGGCTCATCGGGTTTTCTCGTCTCGGTGCAGAGGATTTCTAAACGGGCTGAAACAAGAGACGGGGCACGGCAGCTCGGCTTACAGGACGAAGCGCATCAGCGCGTTGTTTCCCGGCCGGAACCTCTCATCATCCGCCGAAACACCAAAGAAATCTGAGGGGCGGGGCCTCTCCCTGCGTATTCCAAGTAGGTGGAACTTCGGTGGGGAAGAACTCATGCCATTATCTTACGCCGCACAATCAGAGGATATTGTTGCCGAAGAGCAGGAGCGTTCCGAACCTGAGAACCGGCGAGAGACGAACAGAGAGATTATTGAGCGGGTTCTTGTTGGCGATTATGTCATCTTCCGCCGGCTTGCTCTCAAGCGTCTGCGCGACCGCCTCGCGGCGGATGATGTCCTTCAGTCCTTCTGCGTCAAAGCGCTTGAGCGCGCGCATCAATTGCGCGATGAAAATGCCGTCCACGGATGGCTGCGGCGCCTCTTCGAGACGACGTTGCTCGACCATTACCGGGCCTCGGCGCGGCTCAACGCCAAAACGACCCCGCTTGAACCCGGCGGCCCACCCTTGGAAGAAATCTCGGGAGAGAGTTTGTCGGTCGATGAAAGCGAGGTGGTCGAGGAGGTATTGGCGACGCTTCGGCCAGCCTATACGCAAATCATCCGGCAAATGGACCTGGGGCGGGACGAGCCTTCAGTCATCGCTTCGCGCCTCCACATTTCGCCCAACAATCTCGCCGTAAGACTCCATCGTGCCCGCGGCGCATTTCGCGATGCTTTGGCCGACACCCCTATTGCTTTGCAAACTTGAGGAGCCGACGCGCTCGTGTGGGCGGGCAGAGACTATGTCATGCCTATTCAGTGAGACCGAAACGAGGTCTGCGCTGTAATAGCAGGCGCGCTCCCGCGTCTATGTACATGCATGCGAGCTCTAAGGGTCGAATTGTCGGGACCATTTGGCTGCGTAAAAGCCCGAACCCGCCAAGCTCGTTGCCGCGGCGATGCCTCCAACCCCGCGCCTCGGCAGTGCGGCACGCCGTGATCCTCCCCCCTCCTACGGCGTGCCGCCATTGCTTTCCGACAAGCGGGAGCAAGACCGGTGTCTGATACGCTCTTGCTATTCCTCACGCTGGATTGGCTCGCGCGGTTTGCTATCTTCGCGGTGATCATTTTCAGCCGACCAGCGGTTGGCGCACAGGGCTGGCTCGCGCTGGTTCTCGTCTTCCCCATTCCAGCCATTCTCGTTGTTCTCTGGGCGTTCCGTCCGCTGGCAACGGCGCGCAGGCGTGCGCGTTTTGCTGAAGCGCGAAGGCAGCTCAAGATTGCGCGCCGCCAGATCCTGATGTCGCAGCACTGCTCACCGCCGCAGCTTCCCGCGCATCTTGTTCGGGCAGCGCAGCTCATCGAGCGGGTCAATTTGTTCCCTGCGGTGGGTGGAAACAACATCGAAGCGCTAGCGGATTATCAGGAAGTGATCGACCGTCTCGTGGCCGACATTGGTACTGCCCGGCACCATGTTCATCTCACGACCTACATCTTCTCCGACGATGCTGTGGGCAACCAGATCATCGCGGCGCTCGTGGCTGCCGCAAGCCGCGGGATAGAATGCCGGGTTCTGATCGATGCGCTCGGTTCCTATTGGTGGTCCCGCCGGATCATTCGAAAACTCAGGAGCTGCGGGATAACGGTGCGCCGCGCGCTGCCCGTATCGCTAACGAACATGGAGGCCCTGCGGCCCGATCTGCGCAATCATCGCAAGCTCGCTGTGATCGACGGACGGCTCGGATATATCGGCTCGCAGAACGTCATCAGCGCCGAGCTACCGGGAGGTCAGCGCAGCAAGGAATTCGTGGTGAGGGTCAACGGACCCGTCGTGCTCCAGATGCAGGCGCTCTTTGCCAATGACTGGTTTTTGGAATCCGGCGATCTGTTGAGCGACGGGGCGCTCTTTCCGCATGAACGGTCCGCAGGGGCGGCGCGCGCACAATTGGTGGCTGGCGGACCCGAATATCGGCGCTCTGTCATCCGGCTGCTGCTCGATGCGCTGGTGCATACGGTCGAACACCGTCTGGTCATCACGACCCCCTACTTCGTGCCGGACGAAGCGCTCCTGCTCGCGCTCGAAGGGGCCGCCGCCCGCGGTGTCGAGGTCTGCTTGATTCTACCGAAGAAGGGCGACCATCGTCTGGTCGATCTGGCGCAGCGCTCTTTCTTCGATCGAATGCTGGAAGCGGGCATCGACATACACCTCTATCATCGCGGCTTCCTGCACGCCAAGCATGTAAGCGTCGACGATGACCTCGTCCTTGTCGGTTCGATGAACATCGATTTGCGCTCGCTGGAGTTGAACGGAGAAGCTGGCCTCCTCATCTATGATCAGGACACAGTCGCGCGCCTGCGCGAAGAGGAGGCGCGCAACATTGCGGGGAGTGAGCGCTTGGTTCGCGCCGAATGGAATGCCAGACCTGCGCTTGCCCGCGCTGCGGAAAATGCAGCACGGCTCTTTAGCCCGCTATTATAGGATCAACTTTGCTTTGCACGGCAGACTTCGCGTCGCGCATCTTTGCCAAACACCCCGCCAGGATTTTCACGCGCTGGGAGGAGCGTTTGAATAGCTCCGGGCGGAATTCTCAGGCGGGGGAGGGGTGTTGTACATTGCGTCCAACAATGCGGACCCGAAGTTCGACTGTTTCGCCATTCTTCGGGAGTACAATCGCATTCCCGGCATGAGTTTTGCCATCAACGGTGAGTTCGACGTCAGCGCAGCCAAGCCCTTGCGGATCTTCGACTTTCACTGACACCAACCCGCCACCAACGCGCAGTGTCGCGCTGAAGCCGCCCCAGTTGGGCGGGATACAGGGATTGACGATGAGTTGGCCATCGATCTGTTGCAACCCCAGGATGCTTTTTGTGGCGAGCTGCCATGCCCAGCCAGCGGCCCCAGTATACCAGCTCCAGCCCCCTCTGCCCGTATGTTGCTTGCCCGCAGATATGTCTCCGGCGACGGCGTAGGGCTCCAGGCGATAATGCTCGGCCTTGGCGTGATCGTCAGAGCGACGGACGGGGTTGATCATGTTGAACAGGGCAAAGGCCTTCTCGGGGTCCTTCACCCGCGCAAAGGCCATGCCCAGCCACGCGGTCGCATGCGAATACTGACCCCCATTTTCGCGAATTCCCGGGGGATAGGCCTTTATGTAACCGGGATCGATCAAGCCTTCGTCAAACGCGGGCCAGAGCAGCCTGGCCAACTGGTCTTCCTGCGAAACAAGCATATCCCATGCGGACTGGAGAGCCTCGCTCACGCGCTCTTGATCAGCCGAGGCAAAGGCCGCCCATGACTGCGCGATCGAATCGATCCTGCATTCGTCGCTTTCTGCCGAGCCGATGGGCCGCCCGTCATCATCGAACGCGCGCAAGTACCATGAGCCATCCCACGCGCTTTCTTCCGCGCGCCGTCTTATCTCGGATGCCCGTTCTTCCCATTCTTTCGCCTCGTGCATCCGACCGGTCCGGCGGCAGATGTCGGCGAAGCCTTGCGCTGTGACCGTGATAAACCATGCCAACCAGACGCTTTCGCCATGGCCCTTCGCGCCGAGGCGGTCCATTCCATCATTCCAGTCCCCGGCGCCGATCAGCGGCAGTCCATGGGCCCCGACTGCCAGAGCGCGGTGCAGTGCGCGCTCGCAGTGCTCGAACAGCGAGCCGCGCCACTCGGTCGCATCGAATTGCGCATATCGATTGGCTTCGTCGGGGGCGAGTTCATCGGCATCGAGGAACGCGACTTCCTCGTCGAGGATATCAAGGTCACCGGTCGTCGTGACATAGATGCCGACAACATAAGGCAACCAGAGTAAATCGTCGGAAAAACGCGTTCGCACGCCGCGATCAGCAGGGGGGTGCCACCAGTGCAGAACATCGCCCTCTACGAATTGATGCTGCGCGCTTTCGAGGATGTGCGCGCGAGCGAGCGCCGGCGCGGTGTGGAGAAGCGCAAGAACGTCCTGCAATTGATCGCGAAAGCCGAAGGCCCCGCTCGACTGATAGAATCCCGTGCGCGCGAGAACACGGGACGACAGCGTCTGGTAGAGCAGCCAGCGGTTGACCATGACGTCGAAAGCAGGGTCCGGGGTTGAGACTTGAAGGGCGCCGAGTGTCTCATCCCAGAAATTCTCCAGCGCTATCATTGCCGTCTCTGCCTCGTCTGGCTCACGCCAGCGCTGGGCGAGTTCCATGGCCGCATGGTGGCCTAGCCCTTGGCCGAGCACGAACAGGATTTCTTCTTCCTCGCCCGGGCCAAGATCGAGGTGTATCTGATAGGCTCCGCATGTATCGCCGCCCGCGCATACGCTGTTGGTTAGACCCCATCGCCGAAGCGCCGCGGGATCCGCCGGGTCCCCACCCCTGCCGATGAATTCGCCGCGGTCGGTCGTGAAGCCGTGCGGTGGGCGGTTTGCCGTGAGAAACGCCACCTGTCCGGCAAAATCGCTGTTCCAGCGGTTCGTTGCCGTGATGGTCTGCGTCTCGGTGTCAAAGTCGCAGACTATGTGCGGGCGTGCGATATTGGGAAGAGAGCCGAGCAGCCACTCGGCATAATAGGTTGCGGTTACGCGCCGGTGCCGGTCTTCGCAGTTGCGGATCCGCAGCCGAACGATCTTCACCGATGCATCAAGCGGTACGAACATTGTGAGCTGATGGGCCAAGCCGGCGAACCGTTTTGACCATTTGGTGTAACCCGCGCCATGCCTGACTTCGCAGGCAGCGGCATCGCCAACAGGAGCAGGCGTTATGGTCCATACCTCGCCAGTTTCCTCATCACGCAGGTAGAGTGTTTCGGAGGGACGGTCCGTGACCGGGTCGTTCGACCATGTTGTGAGACGGTTCTCGCCGCTGTTTATTGCCCAAGTATACCCCCCGCCAGCTTCGCTTACGAGCGCGCCGAAGTCACGGTTGGCGAGAATGTTGCACCACGGAGCAGGCGTCGCCTGCCCGGGTTCGACGAAGATGACATATTCGCGGCCATCCGCCGTGAACCCACCCAGACCATTGTCGTAGAGAAGGTTCGCTGAACGTTCGAGCGATGTCATCGAGGGATGCTGCGCAGCCCTTGTTGCAGAAAACAGCGGCAAGCGGTTTGGCACATCGTGCGCTTCTTCCAGCTGTTCCTGCAAACTACCCCGTGCGTCGTCGAGGGTGACACGCGCCGTGCTCTCCAGAAGGCGCACCCGATCCGCACCGATCTGATCCGCGAAAACGATATGCACGCCGCCCTTGCGTCCAAGCAGCTCCGCCATCTTCGCGCGTTGCAGCGCCTCCCTGAGCTGGTCGAGCACCGGTTCGATGTAAGCTGAGCCGGCAAGCTGGAGGATCACCAGATCCACCTCTAGTCCGTGCCGCCGCCACAATCGATGGGCGGCGAGGAGGACGGGCAGCAGGGTCGTGGTCTCACCGGCAGACCGCAGCAGAAGGATGGGGTAATCGCCGGACACGCCCATCCCCCACAAATCCGCTTGTCCGAGACTGTTCTCGTTCTTGATCGTCCGCGCGCTCGATGGGGCGTTCTGCGGATAGATGAGAGCCGAAGCGAGCTGCTGCACGACGGGCAGGTGTTCGGCTTCGATGTTCATGTGAACCAGGGAGCGTGCATTTTCGGTTGCCGTATCGTGGAGCGCCCATTCGATCGAATCGAGAGACGAATGACGCTCGGCCAGCTCGACGGCGGTTTCGCGCGACGCGGCTGCGACTGTCAGGAAACAGATTTCCCTAATCTCGAACGGCTCCAGGTCGATGAGGTGTTGAAGAGCCATGACCGGGTCCAGGGTCCACCCTTGGGTGTTCTGCACGGCTTCGGTCGCTCCTGTTGGGGAGCGCAGGCTTTCATGACGCCTGATGAAGGCGCGCCGGTCGGTTTCGAAGCGGGCATTGCGAACCGGTCCCCCGCCATCGACCGCAAAATGAAGGAGCACCGGCGGCGTGTCCTGTGGCGCGCGCGCGCGGCGCTCGAACAGCAGACCACCAAGCGATGGGACATGCTCGCTCTTGATAAACAGTTTGCTGAATGCCGGGTGCCGCTCGTCCTCGAGCGGCTCGCCGAGCACGATCTCGGCATAGGTCGTCACGCGAAGCTTGCGGTGACGGGAACTCTCGTTGATGAGCCGCAAGCGCCGCACCTCGATGTCGCTTCCGGCAAGAACGCCAATCTCGAGACGCGATACAACGCCTTGATCGCGCCGGCGAATTACTGCCTGGTGCGCATGGCATGTGACCTCGTACTCTTCCGCTTCGGACCCGGTTGGTTCGAGCGTCGCCGACCATAGCCGTCCGGTGTCTTCATCGGCGATGTAGATCCAGTAACCGTCCGCGTCGTGAGTGGCGTCGGCCACGAAGCGTGTCAGCGCCCGGTGATGCCAGCGCAGTCCGCCGCTACCGCTATCAGAGAGCCACGTCGATAAAGGCCCGTTTCCAAGCAGGAGCATTTGCGGCACGGATGCTTCGCGCCTGGGTTGCCATGACGCAGGCAGAGTGACGGGCGTTCCCCGAACCATGGAAATCGTAGGGTCGGCAAGCCTGTCAATTTCTGGTGGAATCTCGCGTGGCACCCGTTCGCTCAACAACAACATCGTGGGCCGCATTCGTGGATCTTCGGCGAAACGGCTAGCGAACCGGTCTGAGAACAGCGCATTGACGATCGCCGACAGGAGCATGCCTTGGTGGTGTGCCATATAAGCATTAACGGTCCGGGGACCGCTGCCCGGGGACCGCTCAGGCGTGAAGTCGAGCGCTTCGACCAGGCCATATCGACCGCTGCCGCCCGATCGTGTCAGCAGCCTGAGGTTCGCTACTGCCTTCTTTGGTGCAACTGCCAGTGCAAGCGCAGTTGCGTAAGGCGCGACAACCATGTCCCGCGAGAGGCCCCGTTTCAAGCCAAGTTCGGGAACGCCGAACCCTTGATACCTGTAACGGTGTTCAGGATCGCGAGCGGAATATGCCGATTCCGAGATACCCCAGGGAACGCTCTGGGCTCGCCCGTAGCGCTCCTGGACGTCGACCACCATCCGCTCGCTCTCGCCCAGCAGCGTGCCGGTGTCCGGCTTGAGCAGCAGGCGCGGCATAAGATATTCGAACATCGAGCCGTTCCAGGAGATCAGCATCGCTCCACCCTCGACGCGCCGTAACGGGCGGCCCAGATGGAACCAGTGTTCTGGCGGAACATCGCCTTTTGCGATGGCGAAAAAGCTCGCTAGCCGTGCCTCGGAAGCGAGGAGGTCATAATAATGTGTATCGGGACGTCCCAGACTGACATTGATGCCAATGCGCAGGAGGCGCCGGTGCTCGTCATAGAGCGGCGCAAACTCCATTGAATAGGCCATCTCGATTGCTTGGTCTGCGAGGCTGGACAGTTGGTCAGCCGGGATACCGCCGTTCCCCAGGTCCCGGCACATCGAACGTATCTGGTACTGCAACCGATCGACGAGCACCTCGATGTCGACCAGATGGTTCGGCGCTGCCTTTTCGGACTGCTCGCCCAGACCAAGCGCTGCCTCCATCTCCGGGATCAATACCTCGCAGATATCCTGCAGGCCGGCCATCCAGTGGGCACGGTCTTCCTCGACACCCTCCAGGCGCGACCTTAGCTGGGTGATCCAACGAGGCAGCGCTGCATCCTCAGAGTTTTGCGCGACTTGTTCGATCAGATCGATCACATCGATCAGGCCGCGCCAGCGTTGCTCCTCCATACCTTCCGCACGCCGCGCCTCACGCAAGGAAGCAGCGTAGGCGAGCAGGGCCGCCGCGAGATTGCCGCTGTCCACCGTCGAGACATATCGAGGTTCCAGCGACGCGAGCGTTCTTGTGTCGTACCAATTGTAGAAATGTCCTCGATATCGTTCCAGGCGATCGAGCGTGGCGAAAAGGTTCGCCGTCCGCGCCGCGAGTTCCGAACGGCCGATGTAACCGAGGTCCCAGGCTGCGGCTGTCGATAGCATCAACATGCCGATATTCGTCGGTGACGTGCGCTGCGCGATTTCTGCATGCGGAGCGCCCTGGTAGTTGTCCGGGGGGAGCCAATTGTCTTCCGGACCAGCGAAGGTCTCGAAGAAGAGCCAGGTCCGCCTCGCCAGGCCCCGCAGGAAGCGCCGGTCATCCTCGGCAAGCGGTTCCGCATCTTCGCGGCGTTCGCGGGCCATCGCCCAAGTGATTTCCGGCGCGGCGATCCAAAGAATGAGCAGCGGAAGGGATGCGGCCAAAGCGTCAGGTTTGATGGCGGCAAGAAGCGCCGCGAGAGCGACCGAAATAGTCGGTCCCAACCACATCTTGCGCCATATGACACCTCGCGCTCGGTTCGAGCGGAGGTCGGTGGCGGAGTGCGCGGCGCTTGTCCATTCGAGGAGGTTGCGCCGGCTTGCAAAAAGCCTCCAGAGCGTGACCGCGATCGCACGCACCGACAATATGGCGTCATCGAGCAGATAGACGACGGCCAGAAACCAGCGGCCGGCCTGATCGCGCAATTGCGGCCCCAGGCTACGCGATGTCCCACGCCGCCGTCCTGTCGCCAATCCGGTCACCAGATCGGTGAATACCTGGCCCGCTGGCATGAAGAAGGCCAGCAGGCTCCAGAACCAGGCTTGTCCCGGCAGGATGAGCCAACCCGAGATCGCCAGCAAGATCGTTGCCGGGGCAACCAGACTCCGCCTCAGATTGTCAATAATTTTCCATCGGTCGATGGCGGCGATCGGATTTGGGGATCTTGTGCCATCTGATCGCCTCACCTTGCCTGCCAGCCATGGCAGGAGCTGCCAGTCCCCGCGGATCCAGCGATGCGCGCGCCGCGCATATTCGAGGTAGTTTCCGGGAAAGCCTTCGAACAGGACGATATCGCTGGCCAGACCAACCCGGCCATGGACACCTTCGAAGAGGTCATGGCTGAGAATGGAATTTTCGGGCACGCGCCCGGCAACGCTGCGGTGGAAAGCATGAAGGTCGTAAATGCCCTTACCGACAAAAATTCCCGCGCCAAACAGGTCCTGATAGACGTTCGAGACAGCCCGGCTGTAGATGTCGATTGACGTATCGCCGGCAAAGAGCCGTGCGAACAGCGTTCGCGATCCACTCTGGGGCGAAATCTCCACCCGAGGCTGGATGATCGTATAGCCTCCAAGCAACGTTCCAGTGTCCGGATCGAACTTGGCCTGGTTTAGTGGATGGGCAAGCGTGCCGACGAGCTTTCGCACAGTGCCTGTAGGCAAGGTGGTGTCCGCATCGAGAGTGACGACGAAGCGAATATTGCGGGGTATTTCGCGCGAGCCGACATGTCGATGGAATGCTCCACCATCGCCTTCGATGAGCATGTGATTGAGCTGCTCAAGCTTTCCGCGCTTGCGCTCCCATGCGAGCCAGCACCCTTGTGCTTCACAATATTGTCGAGGGCGCATCAGCAGGTGAAACGGCTCGCTTCCCTCGCTGCGATAGCGAGTGTTGAGCGCGAGAATCTCCCTTTCTAGTGCCTGCTCGATTTGCTTGTCCCCGGCAGTGCTTTCGCTCGCCGCGTCGGCGAGATCGGCCAGGAGCACTACGTCCACCATCGGCTCGCCGTTCGAAAGCCAGTGGTTCTCCAGCTTTTCGATCAGGAAAGGCACTTCGTCCTCGCGGGCGATCACGACCGGGACCGCAATCAGCGTAGCGCAGTCCTCCGGCAGCCCGTCACCAAAGTCGAGTTTGAAAAGAACTCGCGGTGGCAAGAGACGCGTGATCGACCAATGCAAGAAAGTGATCGCGACAACCGAGGCGGGAATGAGCGACAAGGACAAGCCGGCGAACCATCCCGTCGCGCCTGCGTCAGCGGCGTCGAGATATATCGCTGGCAGCAATAGGGCCCAGACAAGGAGCCCGATGAGCGAAACGAAGTAGACCGGGCCAGGATGGCGCAAGGCATAGTCCAGAAGCCGAACCCGAGCCGGGAATACCGCTCCCGTCTGTTGCCGGAATGCCCGGCGTCCTTCACCGGCGAGCCAGAATCCGACGTGATGAGATCGGTCGTCAGGCAAAGCGGCGCGGCTTGCTTGGATCGCCTCGAGTGCGACATCGGTCTCGGATAAATCGCCATATTCCGCCAGTTCTTCAACCGCGCGGCGATAGCGATCGCGGCTATCGAAATCCATCTGCCCGTAATATCCGGATGGGTCGTTTCGCAAGATCTGTTCTACCGGACTTACGTCGTCGAACAAATCCTCCCACGAGATGGCATCAAGGGTACTGAGATTGGCGATCGCGCGTGCGACCCGTTCATTTGCTTCCAGTGCATGCGCCTCGCCTGCCCATGAGGTGGTCGCGACGGGCACGTCGAGCTGATCGCACAGCAGGGTCGACAGGGTTTCCACGAGGATCTCGACGCAAGCGATGCGAAGCATGGCCGGGAACGCCCAGAGTTCTCCGATGCGGAGCGGCGCCGTGCGCTGATAAGCGATCAGGAACCGGCTCAGGGCCGATGCCGAAACCTGCATTCGGCTCAGTTCGAGAAAACGGTGCGCGAGCACGAAGGCACGCGGGAAGCCAATGGTTTCTTCACCCTCGAGGGCTGGCAGTTTGCTATAGAAGCCGGTCGGCAGATCCTGTTTGATCTGCCTCAGCGCGCGCTGGACCACATAGTCATTGTCGAGCAACCATTCCGCCGCCTTGCTGGCTTCGGCCCCAGCCTTGGCGCATGCCAGGCAAGCCGCACGCAGCCACTCGAGGATGGCATCGGTTCCCGTGCGAGCGGGAATCTCTTGCGCTGCTTGCGGGGATATCCGGTCCTCCTCGGCAAACTGGATTGCAGCATGATCGAGCGCCGAGAAATCGCTATTAATGTCCGACATCAGCTGGCGAATTCAGTTTCCGCAGCGAGGGCCTCGAACATGAAGCCAGAGCGGCCCGGTTTGGCCAATGGAATCCGAAGGTCCGGTTGGACGATGAATGTCGGGCAGGGCGCACTTTTCGCCAGAGCGCCGGCGACACTTCCGTAGGGCGCGCTGGCAAGGTTGGTCTGGCCATGGGAAGCGACCACAACAAGGTCGATTTCGAGGCGGGATGCGATCAGATTGAGCCGCTCGCACGTTTCGCTGTCGGTTCCGAAATACACGGTAGCGTCGATGCCTTGCCGCAGGAGCCTCAACTTCCATGTTTCGAGATAGTTGCGGGCGCGCGCGGAGGTATTGCTCCTATCGGAACCGGCCTGTGTTTCGAGTGAGGGCAACTCGGCGGTTGGAGAAACAATGTGCGCCAGGATCACTTGCGCTTCTAGCGACTGGGCAAGCCTTGTGACAACCGGCAGCACGCTCTCGGAATTGGGCGATCCATCAAGCGGCACCAGAAGTCTGCGGTACTCGGCCGAACATTTCCTTTCGCGTCCCGAAGGAAGTAGAAGCATGGATGCTGCGCCGCTTGTCAGCAGCCGGTCGGCGGTGGTGCCCAGGCCTGAATGTGGACCTCGCCCGCTATGCCGCGCGAGGACGAGGACCGACCCGCGATGACCCTCCGCCCAGTCTATCAGCCGTTCATGGGCGGTCCCCGGGAGAACAACGGGCAGCACATCCGAGACCGTCTCGCTTGCCTCCCCAATAAGCTCGCCTATGCCGTCGCGGCATTCGGTGAAGCGCAGGTTCCACTCGATCGGGTCGGCAGGAAGAACCCCATGCGGGGCCGTTTCAACGATCTGGGCAAAGCCAAGCTGCAGGTCGAGAGCTTTCGCGATTGCGCGCGCGTGCCGTGTCACTTCGAGGCGGTTCATGTCTTCGTCCAGACAAGCAAGAATTTGCGGCGCTTGGCTAGAAAAGCGGGTGCGTTCGTCTCCAACCGGCGACCTCAGCACCGTGCTGGCACGTGATCGGGTATTCGTCGACATGGCAGTACGCTCCGGCATCATCGTTTCGCCCAGGCAATCATGCCTGGTGCCCCCGCGAATGGATTTTATGGCACATCGGCCATCAGACGCAGGAAGCACCGGCATGGTCTCACCAGCCTCATGCAGGGCAGCGAGACTTCTTCTCGAAAGCCGGCCGATCGGGGAAGGCCGACATATACTTGGACGCGAGCGGCACTGATCAATTACACCCGCACCATTGGTTCGCGTGCGGTCTCGCGTTCCAAGATCGAACCGGGATTATCGATCGGTGGAGGCTCTGGCCCGGCGGGGCATCTTGCTCACCAGACTGCGCGCAAGGGTCGATGCGCATTCGCCTCCAAGCGAAGAGGCTCTGCCCTGTCAGGGCTGCGCAATGTGCGCCGGCGGCCCGCCTTGCTGCCGATCAATGTATTTCTCGGGGCGCTGATCGAAGCGCCGCACGCACTGAGCCGAGCAGAAGAAATAAGACCATCCCAAAAATTCGCGGTGGGCCTCGACGGTCTCTAGCGGAATGCTACGCTGGCATACTGGATCGGTCACCTGCATCGTCAGAACGCCGTTCCATGTTCGCACCACACGCATGTGCAGTCCTGATGGTCGCAACTTGGGTCATGTAAGCCCCTGCGCAGGCGACGTTCTGCAGCGGGGAAGAGCATAGCGTGGAGAGATGATGCCGCATACAGCTTGTGCAGCCTCTCTCCCGTATTGGCTTGCATCAGTTTCGCTGTCACCCAATGGCGTCCTGTCGTTCCGATGCTGTTGAAGACAAAACGATTGACGATGCCCGCCTTCATTCTCGGTAAAAGCAAACGGCGCCACAATTGCTCATAGCTTCGATTTTCGAGGATGCTTTGTGCAGCGAGCGCGCCCGAAGTGATTGAATAGCGTAAACCAAACCCCGCAAGGGCATCTTGGAAACCAGCATGCTCGCCCGCAACCGGATGGCGCCCCTGGACTGCGCTTCTTGGGAGTCGCAGATTTCCATAACCGCCGAAGGCTTGTTCGTTACGCATCACGAGCCCGACTTTCTCCCGGAAGAAATCACAGGTTCGCTCGACAAATTCCTGTTGCCGTTTGAAGCCGCTAAAAAGACACGCTGCGATAGTCCCGCGGCCTTGATGGACGAGGAGATAGGCATAGCCTCGCGGTGCCAAACGGTCGTCGAAGGCAATGTAAGCTCCATCTTCACACTCGGTTTCGAATACATATCCCGAGGCGATAATATCGGCTTTGCGCGGTCCCCCGGCGAGGATCGTTTCTCCCTCGGTTTCGCGAACGCGACTCCCGAAATGGACCCGCACACCAAGCGCCTCTGCCTGCTTGAGGAGCCCATACTCGAGGCTTTGCACCGATCCGCCGCGCTCAACGAGATAATAGAGTGGGCGGCGCGCTGAAATCTCGTGCCGCCGTCCGCGCGCATCGAAACCCGTGCCTGTCCGGACTGGATGGGCCAGGAAGTTGATATCGATCCCCCAGCTTTGGAGTTCGCACAGCGTATCCTCGTCGCAGCTCCAGTTTTCAAGGCCCTGGAAATCGCCGTGAAACCGCGCCCCGACGTGGCGGTGCCATTCGTGAAGCTCGACATCCCTTCCGCCTTTGGCGAGCACGATCGCCGCGGCGAGACCCGCCGGACCTGCGCCGACCACTGTAACGGCTGCGCTCATTAGGTCAGGTCAGTCGCGAACCGCGCCCCGGCAGGAATGGAGCAAGTTATTGTCACCTCCCTGGCTTGGCGGAGACGAGCGTGCGAAACTTCGGGAAAAACCGGGGAACGCGTGCTGCGTACTGACGATAGCGTTCGCCGAACTCGGCGAGTGCCTCTCGCTCCTCCCGCAGCGACAGCCGCCAGTACATGAGGAGGAGGATCGGGAACATGGCCAGCGTAAGTATGGTCGGCCACTGAACCAGAAAGCCCAGCATGATGAGGACGAAACCGACATATTGCGGGTGGCGGATGCGAGCATAAGGTCCTTCGGTTGCAAGTGCCCCCCCCTTCTGTGCCTGATAGAGCACGCGCCACGCGGCCGACAAAAGGATGAAACCACCTCCGATCAATCCAAAACTGAGGAGGTGGAACGGACCGAAATGCGGATTGCCGCGCCAGCCAAACAGCATTTCGAGCAAATGACCGGAATCGTGCGCGAACCAGTCAACCGACGGATAATTGCTCTGCAGCCATCCGGACAGGAAGTAGATGGTAAGCGGGAAGCCGTACATCTCGGTGAAAAGCGCCACGAGAAAGGCGCTGAACGCCCCAAAGGAGCGCCAATCGCGGCCCGATTTCGGCTTGAAAAAGCTGAACGCAAAAAGAATGAAGATCGCCGAGTTGAAGGCGACCAATATCCAAAGTCCGTATGCGGAATCGTGCATCGTCAGCGCACTCCTCTTTCGTTGCCCGGCCGGTCATTAGCCGCATAGCGGGAGGCAGTTTTCTTGGACGCGCTATCGGTTGTCTGGTCATGTGCGCCATGGTGCCCGGAAGGTGGTGTATCGGCCTGGCCATGCCCGCCGTGTCCGCCATGCCCACCGTGCATGAAGAGGTGGATGCCCACGCAAAACGCCAGGATCAATCCGAGCAGATAATAGTCGCCGGGGATATGGGCCTGATGCTCGAACAGCAGCAGAAACCCGGCGGCGAGAAGAAACACGATCACCGTTATTCCCGCGCGCGTTCCAAAAAATGGCCGATCCGGACCACTTGTCCCCTTTCGCATAGTTATTCCTCAATCGCAGCGCCGCGCCTCGTTTGGCGGCGCTTCAAGAAGTAGACGCAGAGGCGGCCGCGTTCTTACAGGGAGGCTTTCTTGTGGTGCCCGAAACCACCCACGCCGGACTTGGAAGTGTAAGTTGATCACCGACCGCTCGTCTTTGGGAACACAATCATTCAAGACCTGAGAGGCGGTATGACCCAGAGACAACGAGGAAAATCAGCGCGTCACGAACTTGGTCTGCGTGCATTGAAGCCGGCCTTGCGCGCCGTCGTGAAGGCTGGTCGACTTACAGTCATCGGTGCTCACGCGACGCGACTGGTCATCGATTCGGGTGCACCAGGACCCTCGGTTGCGATCAAGCTTCATAGCGCTGCGCTGCCGTTCAAGCTTCTCTCGCGCCCCTCGCTTGCGCTCGGCGAGGCCTATATGGATGGGTCCCTCACTGTGGAGGGCGGATCCATTCGCGATCTCCTTGCAATTGTTACTTCCGGGCTCGACGGACTTGATGAATTGCCGATCGAACGCCTCCGCGCACCGCTCGCGCGCATAGCCACCCGTCTCACAGGCAACCGGCGCCGTAAAGCGGCCAGAAACGTCGCGCGTCATTACGACCTTTCGAACGAGTTCTATGCACTCTTCCTCGACGAAGACTGGCAATACTCGTGTGCCTATTTTTGCGAAGGTTGTTCCTCGCTAGAGGACGCTCAAGCCGCAAAGCGCTCCCATATTGGTCAAAAGCTGATGGTAGGTGAAGGCATGAGCGTCCTTGACATTGGCTGTGGCTGGGGCGGCCTCGCGATCGAATTGGCAAAGCAGGGCGCGGCCGAAGTGTTAGGCATCAGCCTTTCGCAAGAGCAACTGACGCTGGCGCGCCAGCGCGCCGAGGAGGCTGGGTTTGCAGAAGAGGCGCGGTTCGATTTCTGCGACTACCGCGACCTTCAGGGTGAATTCGACCGTATCGTTTCCGTCGGGATGTTCGAACATGTCGGCCCTGCCAGCTACGGGTCCTTTTTCAGAGCCATCGAAGAGCATCTTGCTCCGGATGGGGTCGCCGTCGTCCACTCGATCGGGAGAATGGCTCCCCCGGGCGGAAAGGATCCCTGGGTCGACAAGTACATCTTTCCCGGCGGCTACATCCCGTCGCTGTCAGAGACCCTGTCCGTCGTCGAGCGCATGGGCCTGTGGGTTACCGATATCGAGATCCTGAGGCTGCACTATGCGGAAACGCTGGCGCATTGGTACGAGCGCTTTCAATCGCGCCGCGAAAAGGCGCTCGAACTCTTCGACGAGCGCTTCTGCCGGATGTGGGAGTATTATCTCGCCGCCTGCGAAATGATGTTTCGCAATGGCAATCTTATGGTTTTCCAGCTCCAGCTTGCGCACAAGCGGGACGCGGTCCCGCTGACGCGTGAATATCTCTACGCCCCACGCGATCAAAGCGCCGTGCCGCGCGATGCAGGCGGGAACCATTTGCGCTGCAGCTGCTCAGCTCGCTCGCGTTTGCTTGGGACGTCGAACTCCGAAGGGGTTCCACCGATGCGCTACGATGGTTCGTCGACCAGCTGAGGTTGAACGGCAGAACAAAGGCACGTCCGGTAAGAGTCGAGCCGCTTGTGAGGGTGCAATTCGCAAGCGGTTGCGAAGCACAGCATCTGCGGTGCTGCCAGCGATGCGAAATTAATTGCTGATCGAAAGCATTTGTACGACCCGTCTGCGTAGTATCGCCGAGCCAACGGTTCGAAACGAACCCACGCTTCGGATCGCGCCCATCCGTGCCGTGCCTGTTCTGGCATTTGAACTGCTCGCACGAGCCGCGGCAGATTGCCTCAGCGGCGCTCTCCCATCAGGCGAAGCAGGAACAGGAACAGATTGATGAAATCGAGATAGAGCGTCAGGGCGCCCAGTACGATGGCCTTGCCGCGAAACTCGGTCTGCCCGACCTGGAAATAGATGTTTCTGATCTTCTGCGTGTCATAGGCAGTCAGGCCCGCGAAGATAAGCACGCCCAGACCGCTGACAATCAGGTCCATTGTCGAGGATTGGAGGAACATATTGACGACCAGGGCAACGAGCAGGCCGACAACCCCCATGATCAAAAAGGCGCCCCAGGCCGATAGATCTTTCTTGGTTGTATATCCCCACAGGCTCAGGCCGCCAAAGGCAGAGGCGGCGGCGAAAAAGGTCCGGGCGATGCTCACCCCGGTATAGGCGAGGAATACGGTCGATAGCGACACGCCCATGAGTGCCGCATAGCTCCAGAACAGCGTTTTCGCGGTCCTTTCCGAGAAACGATTGATCCCAAATCCCAAGGCAAAGACAATGGCCAGGGGTGCAAAGATGGCGATCCAGCCCAGCACCGTTGGCGCGCCGGTAGCGGAAAAGAAGATCTCGCGAATGCTGGCGGTATTCGCGACCCAAAGTGCGACGATACCGGTAAGAAGCAATCCGCTCGTCATGTAATTATAGACGCCGAGCATGTATGATCGCAGCCCCGCGTCAAACGTCCCCGAGGGAACCGATTGAGGGATAGAGGCGCGATCAAAGCTTGTCGTGGATCGGTGGTCTTCCATAAGTAGAATTCCCTTTCTTGCGCGGATCGGCACCTCGCGGCCCGATCGTTAGTCGTGGGTATAGGCAAAGTGCGCCGTGACGGCGGGGACCCGGTGCATTCTTGGCGGCGTATTCTTGGACGGGGAGGATTGCATATGCGGGGGGCGTTCGACCTCGATCCCGATCCGGTATTTGATGCCGCGTTGGAATGTCGTGAAACCACCGAATGTGAGCGCGCCGGCGACGGTCATGGGTTCCAGACGGATCGTTCGCTGCAAACCGCCGGGCTCGGTGATATGCGCCCTGACCTTCGCATCGGTTATCCGGGCGCCGGAAGCCTCGTCGAAAACGGCCGCAACGATATGCATGCTGTGCGAACCGGCGGGCACGCCGCCGTGCATCCTCGCTTCGGGGTGGCTCTTGGCGTGGCCGCGCACTGTCGCGGCAGGCACCACGCCCAGATACATCATTAACCCGTCCGCGGTCCTGACACCATCGACCACCCCTGCGTGACTGTTGGTCGGCGCCATGACCGCTGCGAACATACCTGCCGCTGCAACCAGCGCGATTGCTGACCGAATGTGTTTCGAAATCATATCGGGCTCCATTTGCGTGAAAGGTAAGGCGCATGGGGAGGACGGAAATTACATCGCGCGGGCGAGCGGCATCGGGACTGCGGGGTCCGGAAAACGCGGTATCGCTCTTGCCCGCCTGCGCCAAGACGCGCTTGGGTCTCATGTTACAAGCGATGGACGTTCGCGCCCGAGGCGTGCCGGAATTTCGGCCAGACTGCCTGCGGCAAACGAAAGGTCGTTCAGTACTTTTCGGGCGTCTTTATCGTGCAACCACGCACGGGCCTCATACCGCTCCAGATAAATCCGCAATGTCGCACCCCCCGTTCCCGTGCCGGAGAGGCGGTAGACGATGCGAGAGCCGTCTTCGAGCAGGACCCTGATGCCCTGGCGTTCGGCCACGCTGCGGTCGACCGGATCGGTATAGCTGAAATCGTCGGCCATGCTGACGATCGACCCGGCGAGCCGCTTGCCAGCCATGTCGCCGACCTGATCGCGCAAGGCGTCCATCAGCGAGTTCGCCGCGGCGGCGTCCACAGCTTCATAGTCGTGCCGCGCATAGAAATGACGCCCGTAGCGATCCCAATGATCCTTAATGATGCGGTGTACAGGCATGCCGCGAACGGCGATGATCGTGAGCCAGAACAACACCGCCCACAGGCCGTCCTTTTCCCGGACATGGTCGGACCCGGCCCCGAAACTTTCTTCGCCGCACAGCGTGATCCTGCCGGCGTCGAGCAGATTGCCGAAAAACTTCCACCCGGTCGGCGTTTCGAAACAGGGAACGCCGAGCTCTTGCGCGACACGGTCGAGCGCGCGGCTCGTCGGCATGGAGCGCGCGACGCCGGCGAGACCGCCGCTGTAGCCCGGGACGACATGCGCATTTGCCGCCAGCACGGCGAGACTGTCGCTTGGCGTCACGAACATTTTGCGACCCAGGATCATGTTGCGATCCCCGTCGCCATCCGAGGCGGCAGCAAAATTCACGGCGTCCTGCCCGAACATGAAGTCGACCAGGTTCCGGCTCCGCCCAAGATTTGGGTCCGGTTTCGCCCCGCCAAAATCCGGCAAGGGCTTTCCATTGATGACGGTTCCGACCGGCGCCCCGAGGCGCTCCTCGAGGATTGCTCGCGCATAAGGTCCGGTGATCGCGTGCATCGCGTCGAACCGCATTTTGAAACTGGTGCTCGTCAGCAATTCGGCGAGGCGCTCGAAATCGAACAGCGTCTCCATAAGTTCCGCGTAGTCCGACACCGGATCCACCACCTCGACCTCGGTCTCGCCAAGCGAGACCTTACCCAATCGATCGATGTCGATGTCGGGCTCGTCCACCAAGCGATAGGCGACTATCCGTTTGCTACGCGCGTAGATGGCCCGCGACAGAGTTTCCGAGGCAGGCCCTCCGTTCGCGGAGTTGTATTTGATCCCGAAATCACCTTCGGGTCCACCGGGATTATGGCTGGCCGAGAAGATCAAACCGCCACTTGCACCGCGCTTTCGGATAAGATGGGAAGCTGCCGGCGTGGACAGCAGGCCTGCTCGGCCAACGACGAGATGCTTGTAGCCATTCGCGGCCGCCATCCTGCTGGCTGTCTGGATAGCCTCGCGATTGAAGAAGCGGCCGTCTCCGCCGATGACAAGCGTCCGGTTCGCGCCTCCGCCGACCGTCTCAAAAATCGCCTGCAGGTAGTTCTCGAGATAATGCGGCTGCCTGAATATAGCCACCGGTTTTCGGAGCCCCGAAGTGCCTGGACGTTGATCATCGTAGGGGCGCGCGGGCATGGTCAGGACGTTCATCTGCGATCCTTGTAAAGCGGCGTTGAACCTAGAGCGGACGAGCGCTTTCCTGGAGTGCTCGCATTCACCGCGCTAAAGCCCCGCCAGTGCCAGCATTGCTGACGCGCCTTTTTCGGCCTCGTCGGCGTGCTGGCGCATCATCGCAAAGAGCTCACGGCCCAGCCCTTGTTCTTCCGGCGGCGGCAGAGCACATTCGCGTTGGTTCCATTCTTTCTCGCTCACCAGGGCTTCGACCACGCCGTTATCCGCAGACAGCCGCACCACGTCGCCGTCGCGCAAGCGCGCGAGCGGACCACCAGCATGCGCTTCGGGCCAGACATGGATCGCCGCGGGCACCTTGCCCGAAGCCCCTGACATACGGCCGTCCGTGACAAGCCCGATGCTGAGCCCGCGGTCCTGAAGGACGCCCAAAGCCGGCATGAGCTTATGCAGTTCGGGCATCCCGTTCGCGCGCGGCCCTTGAAAACGCACGACGATCACCATGTTGCGGTCGATCTCCCCCGCCTCGAATGCGCGTAGCACGTCATCCTGGTCCGGAAAAATCCGCGCCGGCGCCTCGATTGTCCAGCGTTCGGGGGCGACCGCGCTCGTCTTCATGACACAGCGACCGAGATTGCCGGTGAGGAGCCTTATCCCGCCATCGAGCGAAAACGGTGCCTGAGCGGTTCTCAAAATGCTTTCGTCGCGGCTTATTGTTTCACCGCTGCGCCATACAAGTTCATCGCCATCTAATGCCGGCTGCATTGCATAGGCGCCAAGATCGCCTTTCCAGACTGTCAGGACATCTTGGTGAAGCAAACCTGCCTCGAGGAGTTCGCGAATGACAAAGGCCATTCCGCCTGCCGCTTGGAAGTCGTTCACATCGGCACCGCCATTCGGATAAATCCGGGCCACGAGCGGAACGACCGTGCCCAACTCCTCAAAATCGCTCCAGTCGATCTCCAGGCCAGCGGCACGGGCGATGGCCGGCAGATGAATGGTGTGGTTGGTCGAGCCGCCGGTTGCGAGCAGACCCACGGCAGCATTGACGATCGCCTTTTCGTCGATGCAATGCGCTAGCGGACGGTAATCCTGGCCCTCAGATCCGATCTCGGTAATCCTGTGCACTGCAGCGCGCGTAAGTTGCTGCCGCAGCTTCGTGCCGGGATTGACAAACGCAGCGCCCGGCACGTGGAGGCCCATCACCTCCATCATCATCTGGTTGGAATTGGCGGTGCCGTAAAATGTGCAGGTGCCAGGGGCATGATAGGAGGCGCTCTCGGCTTCGAGCAGTTCGTCATGCCCGATCTTTCCTTCGGCGAAGAGCTGGCGAATGCGCGCCTTTTCGCGGTTTGGCAGTCCTGACGGCATCGGCCCGGCGGGCACGAGGATCGCAGGCAGATGTCCGAAACGGAGCATTCCGATCAACAAGCCAGGCACGATCTTGTCGCAAATGCCGAGGAGGAGCGCGCCTTCGAACATCGCGTGACTGAGCCCTACCGCGGTGGCGAGCGCGATTGTATCGCGGCTGAACAGCGAGAGCTCCATGCCGTCCTGGCCCTGGGTGACGCCGTCGCACATCGCCGGTGCGCCGCCCGCAATCTGCGCTGTCGCGCCGACCTCGCGGGCGAAGATCTTGATTTGCTCGGGATATCGATAATAGGGCGCATGCGCCGAGAGCATATCGTTATAGGCGGTGACCACTCCGATATTGATCGCATGGGCGCCCGCGATGGTCTGCTTGTCCTCGCCCGATGCGGCAAATGCGTGCGCCAGATTGCTGCACGAAAGCGCGCTTCGTCGCGGGCCGGCATCCCGCTGACGGTCAATGAAGGCGAGATAGGCGTCGCGTCGCCGCTTCGAACGGTTGGCAATACGGGCAGTAACGGCTTCGACGACAGGGTTCATGCGCGGTCCCTCCGGGACGTTTGGGAAATGCCATGAGCCGTGGCGCGCGCTGCCTGACTGTGCATTTCCCTCATTGTTGTTGCTCGCTTTGACGGTGCGATTGGATGAGGATTTGAATGGTCAGCAGGAGGGCCGCTGCAAGGATGATGGCTGCCGGAAGAGGAATATCGCCGAGCACGCGCGGACCCCGATCGGCCAGCATCAACGCTGCCGAGGCGAGGTAGCTGCCGAGCGCGGCAATTGCCAAGGCGACTTGCCTGACAGCATGGTCAAGCCCGCTTCCAGGGGCGAGAGATCCGATCGGATGCCCCGCCGCCCCGGCGGGAACCCTTTGTAGCCACCCGGCGCCGATTGTGGGTGCCCGCCGGACAAATCGGGCGATTTCCCATTCGAGCCGGGGAGTATGGAGATTGCCGATCACGGCGCTGCGCCGATTAGCGAGAAATCGGTTTCCGGTCGCCTGCAATACAAGCAGCAGGTCCGCCTCGGGGTTGAGCTTGCGCAGGGTGCTTTCTGCCGTGAACACAGTACGGACCAGGGCGGCCAGATGCGGCGGCAAGCTGAGTGTCCTGTACCCCGACAACCGTCCGATATCGAGCATGGTCTTGGCAAGAGACCATTCCGACATGGCGGCGCCCTGCAGCTCCGCCAGGATACCGTCCACGCCGCGGGTAAGTGCCGCGCGGTCGGCAGTGACCGAAAGGAGACCGAGGTCGATCGCCGCATCGGTGAGCCATTCGGAATCGAGGTAAATGAACGCTGCCACAAAACCGAGCAGAGCCTCGCGGGTGCCAATGTCGAGCCTGCCGACAGCTCCGAAATCGTGCACGCACAGACGCCCGTCCGACATGATCAGCAAATTTCCCGGATGCGGGTCGGCATGAAAGGCACCAAGAACGAAAAACTGTTGCAGATAGAAATCGATGAAAGTCTCGGTGAGCGTATTGCCGCGCTCGATGGCCTCGCGCTCATCCAGCGGGGTGCCCATGCTGCGCTCCTGCGTAATGACTGAGGCGTCCGACATCTCGTCGACGACATCGGGAATGTAAACCGTCTCAGAATCAGCGAAAGCGCGGGCGAACAGGCGGATGTTGCGCGCTTCCTGCCGCAAATCGGTTTCCCTTTTCAGATTGTGCGAAAGCTCCTTCGCCAGGGCCGCCGCGCGGTGGCGTCTCAGTGCAGGTATGACGTGCTGAAACAGGCGCACCAATACGAGCAGGATGCGCATATCTCGCGCAATTTGCTCGCCCACTCCGGGCCGGAGGACCTTGACGACCACCTCGCGTCCGTCATGCAGCTTTGCGGCGTGGACCTGTGCTACCGACCCTGCGGCCAGAGGCTCGCGTTCAAAGCCGGCAAAGGCCGTTGCCGTGTTCGCGGCCAATGACTGCTCGATGATCCCTACCGCTGCATCGGCAGGGAAAGGAGCGGCCTTGCTTTGCAGGTTCGAGAGGCTCGCGGCCCAGTTCGCATCGAGGATATCGCGGCGCTCGCTCAGCGCCTGACCGAGCTTGGTGAAGGTCGGGCCGAGATTTTCGAGACGCCGCGTGGTCCTTTGCGGAAGCGTGGTCATGCGCCGACCGAACCCCATCCGATTCAGCATCATTGCGCTCAGCACATCCAGCAGGAGCCGGGTTGCTGTCCACATGATCTGAATTCCCCGGATTATCATAGCCCGCTCTGACCTCTTGTGTCCTCACCATGATTGGACGCTCGAAATGCGGGTGGATTACTGTGCGGGGCTGGCCTGAGAGCCTGACCCGAAACTAAGTTGGGTGATATCAGCGAGTTAGCTTGACGGCCAAATCCAGGGCTGATTCAGGAGTTTTGCGAAGAACTTCTGGAGATCAGTGATGTGGACCGATACCACCCGTTCGCAGTATGCGCGCTAGGGGCTGGCTTTGCCAAGCGATTTGACGGATACGGAATGGGCGCTTCTGGAGCCCTTCTTCCCCGCACCGTCCGATACTGGTCGTCCGCGCAAATGGCCGATGCGGCGCGTGGTGGAGGCGATCCTCTACCTTTTGCGTGGTGGCCTGCCGTGGAGGATGTTGCCGCCCTGCTTTCCACCAGTCTCGACAGTTCAGCGCTGGTTCTACCAGTGGCGCGATGCGGGTCTGTGGGAACTGATCAACCATTACCTGTTGCAAGACCTTCGCACTGCGCAAGGCCGGGAGGCATCGCCCAGTGCAGGAGTGATCGACAGCCAGTCTGTCAAAACCACTGAAAGCGGCGGTCCGTGCGGCTATGACGCAGGCAAGAAGATCAAGGGGCGCAAGCGCCACATCATCACCGATACCGACGGCAATCTGGTTCATGGCATGATCCACACTGCCGACATCCAGGACCGCGATGGTGCTCCGCTGGTGCTGGCCGAGATTGTTACATCCTTCCCGTGGCTACGGCATCTCTTCGCCGATGGCGGTTATGCAGGACCGAAACTGAAGCGCGGCATCGCCCGTCTCGGACAATGGACCATTGAGATCATCAAGCGATCCGACAAGGCAAAAGGCTTCGAGGTCCTGCCTCGGCGCTGGGTCGTCGAGAGAACCTTCGCCTGGCTGGGCAGAAACCGCCGCCTCGCTAAAGACTTCGAAACCACCATAGCATCAGCCCGGTGCTGGCTCTTCACCGCGGCCGTGCAGATGCTCACTCGCAGACTGGCAAGCCTATGAACTTACGCCAGATAGTTTCGAGTCAGACTCTGAGAAGGAGAACCCGCGCGGCGAAGTTGCTACACTGACCGAGGGGTATTGCCGCCCAAGGTCTGCTCGCCGGTAGCGGCGTTTGTAATCAAGCGCTGCCAAAGGCGTCCATTCTCTACGCATTGACGATATTATTCGCGGCCGCGTCGATCGGTCGCGTTTGCATAGACTGGAGCCGGGGAGACCCCATGAAATATGCGGAAATGATGGCGCAGCTTGTGGGTGGTGCCGGTTTTGTAGCGGCCCTCGACCAGTCCGGCGGCTCGACACCTGCTGCCCTTCAGGCCTTCGGCATCGGCGCGGACCGGTATTCCGGAGAGGACGAGATGTTCGCGCTTATCCATGAACTTCGCGTGCGGATCATGAAAGCCCCATGCATCGATGGGCGAAGGGTGCTCGGCGCTATTCTCTTCGAGCGGACCATGGATGCGCAGATTGACACCGTACCGGTGCCAGAGTTTCTCTGGCGGCGGGGGATCGTGTCCTTCGTCAAGATCGACCAAGGGTTGGAGAAAGATACGGGCGGCGTCCAGCTCATGAAGCCCATGCCGGATCTTGAAAGCCTGCTGTCCCGTGCGCGCTCTAGGGCCGTTCTTGGTACCAAGATGCGTTCAGTGATCAACGTCGCATCGCACCGGGGGATCGGCGATGTCGTGCGCCAGCAATTCGAGCTGGCCAACCATGTCCTCGACCAGCGACTTGTGCCGATTATCGAACCGGAAGTGAATATCGCAAGTGCAACGCGCGACGAGTGCGAGAGAATCCTTCTGGCCGAACTCGGCAATGCGCTCGATGGGCAAGGCTATGGCCGCCGTGTGGTCCTGAAACTCTCGCTGCCGGTTTCGGACGGGCTTTACGCGCCCCTCGTTGCCCATCCCAGTTGCGCGCGGGTGCTCGCCCTTTCGGGTGGGCTCTCCCAGGATGCCGCTTGCGCCGCGCTCGAAAGAAACCGCGGCATGATCGCGAGCTTCAGCCGGGCTTTGCTGCAGGATTTGCGGGCGCACATGCAAGATCAGGAATTCAACGATGTGCTCGGGCGCGCCGTCGAGCGCATCTACCGGGCTTCGACAGTCAAGCGTTTGGCCGATCGATAAATTGCCGGTCGACCAGGTCCCATGTCCGTTCTGCCTATTCCAATCTAATGCGCGAGAATCATTGGAATCGGGCTTTGCAGGATCATCTCCTGGGTTACCCCACCGAGTATCGTTTCCCGGATACGCGAGTGCCCATAGGCACCAAGCACGATGTAAGCCGCTCCAAGATCGTTCGCCGCAGCCACCAACGCTTCAGCGATCGATGCATCATCGGCGGGTTGCCGCCGGGCCTGCGCTTCGATGCCGTGTCGTGCAAGATATTGCGCAAGTTCGTCCGGCGACGAACCTTCTTTGTCCTCGCTAACGGTTACGATGTGGACCTCAGCAGCATCGCGCAAGAGTGATCGGCTCAAGCGAACGGCATGCCCGGCTTCGGCGGATCCATTCCACGCAATGATCGCATTCCCCCTAGGCGCGAACCGCTTTCCGCCGAGCGGTACGACCAGCGAGGGAGACTGGATATGAACGACAAGATCGGCGGCGAGCGGCGCGGCTCGCGGCAGAACGGCATCTTTCTGCTCAGGCTGACTAATGACCACCAGATCGGCCAGCGTCGCGTGCGCAGCCAGCGCCTGTCCGGCGGAACCCTCGACGCGGCGCCATTCCCACTCAACGCCTTCTTGCGCCAGGCGGCTCTCGATCAATTGGCGATCTTCATTTTCCGCATCGCGAACCGATTGCAACGCTTCGGGCGAAATATAGCTTGCACCATAAGGATCACCGATAAAAACATAGGAATTCCAGCTTGTGGCTTGCAGACAGATGAGGAGGCCCTTGTGATCTCGCACGAGATCGATCGCCGCAGCCAGGCGGCTGACCTGTCCGGCGTCGCGATTGACGTGCAGCAGCACTGTTTTCATTTGTCTCATTCCCTTCCTGTAACCTTGCGAGCTTCGGCAAGCCGCCCGGCGCTCCGCTGGAGTGACGCATATCAGGCCACTCTTGGCAGATGCCTTGCGTTCGCCCCTGCTGGACCTGATCCAAAAGGACGCCGGAAGCCCGCGCGACTTACACTTTTCGGCGGCGCCTTTCGCTATCTCATTGCTGCTATGTAAGCCTTCGCGCGCCATTCCGTCCCTAATGGAGGGAAGCGCGCGCGGTTGAGCCGCGACTTCGCCCCATTCCTGCAGCAAGGAGCAATAGTCGCATGTCGGTTCCGCAAACCCTCGATGATCTGGGCGAAATCGCTGGCCAAATTGCGCTGGTCCGGGTCGACTTCAATGTACCAATCGGAAACGACGGCGCGGTCGGTGATGATACGCGCTTGCGAGCGAGCTTGCCAACGGTGATGGCGCTCAGAAGGCGCGGCGCGGTAATCCTTTTGCTCTCGCATCTTGGTCGTCCCAAAGGAAAACCGAACGCGGCATTCTCGCTCGCGCCGGTTGCCAAAACCTACAGCTCCCTGCTCGGAGACGAGGTTCATTTTCTCGAAGACTGGACTGGCCCGGGAGCGCAGCGCGCGGTTTCCGAGCTGGAGGCGGGCGATGTTGCCTTACTGGAAAACACCCGCTTCTACGCAGGCGAAGAAAGCAACGATCCCGAGCTTGCAAGCGCGATGGCCGATCTTGCGGATTTTTATGTCAACGATGCGTTCTCGGCCTCACACCGGGCGCATGCATCCACGGTGGGAGTGGCAAGACTGCTGCCGAGCTATATGGGCCGCGCCCTGGAAGACGAGATCGGGGCGTTGCAATCGGCGACCGGGCTCGGGCGGCGCCCTTCCACCGCGATTATCGGCGGCGCCAAGATCTCGAGCAAGCTCAACGTCCTCGAGCAGCTCAGCACGAAAGTGGATAACCTCATCATCGGCGGAGCGATGGCGAACACCTTTCTTGCCGCGCTGAACAAGCCAATCGGCAGATCGCTCGCCGAGCGGAACCTCGAGGATGCAGCGCTGCAAATTCTGACGAAGGCCAGCCAGGGAAAGTGCCAGATCCATCTGCCCGAGGATGTCGTGGTAGCCAGGGAACTGACGCCGCATCCCGTTTCGCTGCGCACGGTCCTGGTCGAAGATGTCGCCGCCGATGAGATGATCCTTGACCTGGGACCCCGCACTGTTGCGAAAACTGTGGACGTGCTGCGATCCTCGCAGCTTCTCATCTGGAATGGCCCGCTCGGTGCATTCGAGATGCCTCCTTTCGAGACTTCGACTTTCGCGATCGCCCAAGCGGCCGCCGAGCTGACGCGAAAGGGGGCGCTGACTTCGCTTGCCGGTGGCGGTGACACAGTTGCAGCCCTCAACATGAGCGGTCTGACTGCGGATCTGACCCACGTGTCGACCGGGGGCGGCGCATTTCTCGAGTGGGTAGCCGACATCGCGCTTCCCGGTCTGCAGGTCCTTACCTGACTGGGCCTTGAGCGGTATCTGGGTTCGGCGATCTTCCAGCGGGATAGATGTCGAAACGGGACTGCGGCGAGCAACGGTGCTGACAAGGACGGCGGGACGGAAGGCGTGCGCCGGCGCGATTTTATCCATATCGCGCCCGTTGCGTTCGCGGGAACCGGTGCCGCAGCAGCCGTCTGGCCGCTTATCGACAGCATGAACCCATCGGCCGACGTGGTTGCACAAGCTACGATCGAAGTCGATTTGCAACCGATTGAGCCAGGTCAACGTATCACTGTGAGCTGGCGCGAGCAGCCGGTATTCATCGTGCGGCGCACAGCTGAAGAGATCGCGCGAGCCAGAGCCGACGATGCCTCTTCAGGGCTGATCGATCCAGAGACGGACGCTGCGCGCGTGCAGCGACCAGAGTGGCTTGTGGTGGTGGGCGTCTGCACGCATCTTGGCTGCATTCCGTTGGGACAGGGAGTGGGTGAAAATCGCGGAAGATATGGGGGATGGTTTTGTCCCTGCCACGGGTAAATATACGACAACTCCGGACGCGTGCGGAAAGGGCCGGCACCGAAGAACTTGGTCGTTCCGCAATACGTGATCAGCGACGATCTAAAGCTCTCGATCGGCTGATGACCTTGGGGGTGAGCCGGGCCGCCTCGAATGCGAGCAAGAAATGCACCGACGACATCGGGGAACTTCGGAACTATGCAAAGTGCCCCGCATGCCAGGCAATGCACTTACACCTTTAGAGAATGCCCACCGTCCGTAGCCCCTTTTTCTCCAGTCTGCCTGCGCTGGTGCCGAGACGAGCGCGGACCAGGCTGAAAACCCTGAGCATCAATCCCCTTCGGTGAAACCATAGCAGCCAGCTCACCCTTCTTAAAAACTAGCGCACCGGCTCGCCCATTGGGGGGGAGGGTGAGACGGCGGTGTCTCTACGCAGAAAGAACATCAGGACGATCACGCTCATCGCCGCGGCAAAGAAGCACCAGACCGATATGAACCAAGTGAGATAGAACGCGCCTGCCGCAAGAAAGGAGACGATTGCTCCGACCCCAAACCAGTTGACCCAGCGATGGCTGGATAGCAGCGGGCTGACACAGGTGCCCAAGACATACAGTGTCATAACGATGCCAACGTAGAAGTGGGGGGATTCGTAGTCGATATGACCGTCGCCGGCTGTCGCGACGATTGGCAAGCGGATAAGGAAATAGAGCAAGTAGAGCCCAACCAGGGTTCCGCCAATCGCCGTCGCCATGAGGGCCTTTCGGCGCCAGGCTACCCTCTCGAGCATATAAACCGCCACCGGGACATAGATCGGCCACAGAACATGCGAAAAGATCGAATAGAGATAGGTCAGAACTGTCTTCAGCACCGGCGCCTTGTCAGGAAATGTCAGCCAAAGTGCGCCCTCGATCAATTGCTGGACGCCAAACAGAACCGGAATCAGCGCGTAGGGTCTCTCGCCGCTGTTGCGCGCCATTCGCATTGTGAAGGCACCGGTTGCCAACAGCACGGTGCCGGCGGCGAAACTCGCTGTGGCGGAAAAACACATACAATCTAACCTCGCTGATTGGACGCCCGAATATTTCTTCGTGCACCCATATTACACACGGGCCAAGTACCAAGCTTGCCGTGCGCTGTAAGTATGATTTCAGCTCGACCATGGTCTCGCTCGCAAGTACGGACGTTTGTGCACCGCGAGGTTTACAAGGCCCAGGGGAAAAAACGGCACACCGTACGCAGTAGCACTGCTGTGTTTTGGGAAAAAGTGCAATAAAATCAGTGCGCGAAACGCTCAAAGTGCTCGGCAGAGAGGGCGCTGTTGAATGCCGTGCGGTCCCCGCAAATGACAGTATTTCCAAGGGTTCTGGGGGCAGTTTGCATGAGGGCGAATGCCATATGGTCCCCAAGCGTCGAATGTCTGCGCGCAGAGCGCTTCTCGATGGCAATTTTGCCCGCCGAGAACTGCCGCTGCGCGAACGCGAATACTGCATCTGGGACACTGAGCTTGCGGGCTTTGGATTGCGCGTAAGGCCGAGCGGCAACTACTTTTGGTTCGTTCGCTTACGCCATCGCGGGAAGCATCGCCGCATCACCCTTGGCCGGACCGACGAGCTTGAGGCGGGGCTGGCAAGGGCGCAGGCCCGCCGCATTCTTGCGGAAGCCGCGCTTGATGGTTTGCCCAAACGCGCAGTGGTCAAGGCCACCCCGACGATGACCGATTTCGTTGAGGCCTATCTGTCCGAGCACTCCAACCCGTTTCGAGGCATTAAGCGAAACAAGGGCCGCAAGATCGAGCGCTTCCTCAGTGAGGACGAAATGGCAAGGCTTGGGCAGGCACTGGCTGACGCTCGCGAGGAGAAACCCCTTGAAGTCGCGGTCATATCCCTGCTGGCGCTCACGGGCTGTCGGCGCGGCGAGTTTCTCAATCTGAAATGGGGCGAAGTGCAGGGCCGAAAGCTGAAACTGACAAACTCGAAGACAGGTCCGCGCATCGTGTGGCTGGGAGAGCAGGCAAGGAGCGTGCTCGATCGCTTCACGCGTGGCCCGAAGCACACTCGCGTCTTACCGTTCAAGGTACAGCCTGCTTCGGCTGTCGATTGGTTCTGGCGCGGTCTGCGCCGAAAAGCTGGTCTCGACGACGTGAGGCTTCACGACCTGAGGCATAATTACGCCAGCCTCGCCGCCCGTTCGTCAGAGACGTTGCCGATGCTTGCAAACCTGTTAGGTCACAAGGCTATCGACACGACCGCCCGCTATGCGCACCTTGATGATGCCCATATCATCACAGCGGTGGATGCTGTTGGTTCCGAGCTAGAACGGCAGCTTTTTGCAGGATGAGAATTTTCAAAGTAGTTCGCCAGCATCAGCACAGCCTCAATCAGCGCCCGCTTTGATGAGCCTTGGATTGTCGCCATATGTGACTAAAAGTGCTGCTCCACCACCTGCCACGGCGGCCTCGGGCTCTGGGCGTTTCGCTACTTTGGTTGGCCATGAAGCTTTCGCATGTGGTAGCCTTTCCCGCAACTTGAAGGAACTGAACCTGCATTGCTGATTTGTCTTCTCTATGAGGAGACTATGTATGCAATTCTCCGCCGCGCGCCTTGCCAGAGCAAGCTTCGTATTCGCGTTCGCCATTGCTTCCATTGGGGTTGCTTCGAAAGCGCAGCAAAGTGAGGTTCCACCTCCTCCAGACCCCGGCGTGTCGGGCTCCGACACGTACGTTGCAACCTGGGAGGACATCCAAGAAGAAAGATCGAAGGCGTTCGCAACACTAGGGATTGCTCCGCAACAACAAGCGTTGCGGGCTCAGGTTCGCAATTCTGCCCGAAAACTGGTTCAGAACAATCTTACGGCAACCCGCAGCGCGGAAATTCCCGATCTCTTTATCGACGAAATCGCTCAACTCTTGCTCTCGATCGGCTACGGACCGGGGGATCTCCCGAAGAGCCAAGGGGACGCGACATCGACCATCCTTTCCGCCCAGAACGTCGTGTCGGGAAATCCTACTTTCGACGATTACCTCGCCCTGTCCAAAGACGTCGTTGTGGCGACTATTGAGAGCATTTCAGCAGCACAGGATGCGGATGATGGTATGAATCTCACCGTAACCTTCACCGTCGATAAAGTTGCGAAGGGCAATCTTCAACCTGGCCAGACAGTGACGATCCGGCAGTATTCTAACTCCCCGCCAGGCGCGAGCCCAGCTAATCCCGAAGGGCAATATCTCTTGTTTTTGTCTCAGGCGAGGTACGACTACGTCTCTGCTCGGCGTGCTGGAAGGCGCCCACAGAGGTCCGGTCAGGTCTTTGGTGAAGTTTTTCAACCCTACAGGGTTGAAGGTGACCGATTGCTTAGCGTTGGGGAGGGCCAACCGGTCCCGACGAAAGCAGTATCTGCTATTTAGCTGAAGGTAGAGAACATGCGAATATTCCCATCTTTGGCATTGACCGCTAGCGTCATTGTCGGAACTGCGGCGTTTTGGCCGTCCGAGGTAGAAGCAAATAACTGCAAGTACAGTTCAACAAACAAAAATTGTCCGGATGTTGCAAACCAATGGACTTGGGGACGACAAGATGCATCCTCATTGCGGTTTACCATCAATGATAGCGTTCCAAGCGCGTGTCAAAGTCCCGCTTATGCAGCATTGAATACATGGAACTCTTCGACATTTCGTTTTTCGTTTGTATGGGGAGGATACACCACTACCGAATCTCGCGTGAAGCAGGGTGAGTATCTGGCTCCAACAAGCGCGAACCGCATCGATACCGTAGACATCAACGTCGGTGAAACGCTCAGCTATGCCGCGGCGTCCACGCAGTTTGATTGGGGTACCTATAATTCAGCTGCGGGCCGATACAACTTGAAAGATGGTGATATTCAGATCGCGCCTGGAACGCTCACCAGTGCCTATTGTGGTAGTGGGAGCACACCTAATAACATGAAGGATTTTCGAGGATTGGTCGCCCATGAGCTGGGGCATGCAGTCGGATTAGGTCACAAGCTCACGTCGCAAACCATATCCGATGTTATGTACGGCTGGTCAATTGATGGTCCTCGGCCAACGGTACTGTCTACTCCAGATCGCGAAAGTGCGGAGTACCTGTATGGCCGAAGGTAAACTCAGGATCGCCGGAGCCGCCGCAATGGCATTCATGTTGCTCGCTCTGGTGGGTTGTAGCTACAACCGTCAAGTTGCATCCGCCTCCAGTGGATTGGCTGATGCCCGTTTGGCGACGATTGAGCTGGAAGACAGGACTAGCTTAAATTTTGCTCTACCTAGAAGCGCAGTAATTGAGGAAGGGGGTGGACATAGCCTGCGTGGGTTACAGGCGGTCACCAACGATGCATTTATTCGCGTCGGGGTTGGCAACGAAAGTGGAGATATCTCTTGTCGGGATGGGGAGAAATGTCAGGCTCTACGCCAAGTTGAGCCTATCGGAGAGATGATTTATTACATTCGCGAGCTTATTAAACCAAGAAGTGCTCAAGAGATTGGTCACTCATCCGGTACGCAATCGTACAGTGCGCATATGCTGGCTTTGGGAAGATTGAACGCCAGTAATGTGATATTTGTTGATGCGTATTGCGTGAGCACTACGCCCTGCATTGACCAAGCGAAGCGTTTTCAATTCACCGTTAAGCGATAGGGCTCATGTTGCCCTAGCGGTTATCTATTCTCGGCCGATTGACCAATACAGGTTAGCTGAGGCCGGCAACGCCTTTGCTTCGGGCCGTGTTGGCAGCTGCGCTGCCTGCCCGCACCACCCCTTGCAAAAGCGTTTCCCTTGGGCGCGGGCGCGCCCTGCGGTGCAGTCCTCCCATGCCCTGCTTCTTCTGGATGTTCGCAAGCCGGAAATGGTTTCCGGTTTGGCACACCGAAGGACCAGTCACATGACCAATCTCGTAATCCTGACCGGCCGTCTCGACCGCGATCCCGAATCCCGCGAGACCAAGGGCGGAACCTCCGTCACCGGCATCACCGTCGTCACCGACCGCCCCGCGCGCGACAAGGACGGCAAGACCTACAAGGATGACAACGGCTACACCGCCAAGGACAGCGAATTCCACCGGGTGACCTGCTTCAACGGCCTCTCCAAGACCGTCGGGCAGTTCTGCACCAAGGGCCAGCTCGTCTCAGTCCAGGGCCGGCTCCACTACACCCAGTGGGAAGACCAAGAAGGCGTCAAGCGCTACGGCTGCGAGATCCTCGCAGACAAGGTCGACTTCCTCTCGCGCGGCAACGCCAGGGATGGCGACGGAGACAACCGCGACGCGCCCGAGATCGACTGACATCGATCAACCGGCGATCGACGAAGGGGCTCTGCCGCAAGCGCGGCAGGGCTCCTTCTTTGGGTCGGGAATGACCGAAGCCTTTTAGAATTCCTTTCCCAGGTTGCTGATATTCGTTGCGCCATGAACGATCAGACCCACACCTGTTATCCGGGCGAAACCGCAACCGCGGTCGAAGTGGTCGCTGTTGCCGATGAGTACAGATTGTCGGCATCTCTTCTCTTACGGAACGGGCGACCAAGGGAACCACGGTCGCGGGCGCCGTTTCGTATGGTCGCGATCCATGCGGTCGAACTCTATCTGAACGCGTTCCTTCTCCACTCGGGCCATGCCGCAGGGCAGGTCCGGGGGCTCCAGCACAACCTAGCGGCACGGGCTGACCTTGCCTGCGAGTTCGGCCTGTCGCTGAGAAAGCGTACGCGAGAACACCTCCACGCCATGGCGAGATCACGCGAATTCTTAATCACACGATACGTGCCCAGCGGAACGAGTCTGTCAGAGATCAACCGCCTCCAGGCCACGCTCGCAGAGGTCGCGCAGAAGGTATCAGCAGCGATCTAGGTCGGTACCGGAGGGAGGGGGGCCTGGCTCACGTTCTTCCATGGTGATGGGCGTGCGGCCGACGCGTCAAGGACGGCAGGGTCCCACCATTTTGTCTCTCCTTCGCTTCGCTACGCTCCGACAAAATCGTTTCCCCTACCGCCGCTTCGCGGTCGCCCTCCCAGGGCGATCCCTGACTCGCCGACCACACGCCCATCCGTCCTGCTCCTGCCGTCAACGGCAGACTTCAGGAGGATATCATGGCTTCAATCGCTCAGCTTCATTTGACCTCGGACAGGTACTTTGCCGCGCTGGCCGTTGCAGAGTGTCGGGCACTGCACAGCTTCTTCGATCAGCACATCGTCGAGGATCGCGAATTGGGATACTTTGCGCTGGATGAGGGCGACTACAACGCTCTTCCCGCGCACTTGGCTGCGCGCGTCGTGCACACCGTTCATGGGGCGATGCTCGACGAGTTCTGACTTCACGCAAAGGGCGGGGGCCGGCGGCGGCTCCTGCCCTTTTTTCTTGCTCGCAGGTCCTAGGAAGGGTGCATGTCTACTGATTGAATGCCTTGTGCGCTGGCAGATCAACGTGTGGGGCGGCGATGGCTATCTGATCCCCACCACGGGCTCAGCCAGCTTGGCAGTTCGAGCTTTTTTGCCCGTGTCCTGGCGAAAGGCTAGCGCTTCAGATGGGTACTGGTCGATACAATTTCCGACGCAAATCGAGCGGCTTATGGAAGTCGCGCGGGGTGCTCAGGCGCGGCCAATCCTTGGTCCACTAAGGCCAGTTGGTATCCCGGAGCCGATTTTCGCCCTGAATCTCGCGTTGTCCTCGAAAGGCCCATCCGCTACCGCTCCGAAAATAAGAGAACAAATTCAAATTATTGAACGGAACTCACGGGCTACTGGAGACGACCGCGCACATGGGAACTTGACAGGCACACCGTACGCAGCGGTAGCTGCATAGGATGGCAAAAAAGCGCGAAGTAACAGAAGCATCGCTAGTCCGAAGGGGCGAGCAATCATGTGGTAGCCAAGGCGCAGGAGTATCCCGTCGCTGGACCTGCGCATCCCACCATTGTGGGCACCGGGATGGAGGGCTATCGCTTAACCTACTATGCCAGCGCGTCTTTCCGCAATCTTAGTGATGCTTCTTTGGGCGTCCTGCTATCCGCTCATAACGGTCGGTCTCGACAGCGCGCCCCATCTCACCTTCGCCGTGCTGCGCGCGGTTCTTGCAGGCACCACGTTACTGGCGGTCGGTATCATTCTCAGAAAGCCCTTTCCGCGCGATGGAAGCATCTGGGGATGGATCATCCTTGCCGGTCTCGGCATGACGGGGCTGGGTTACTACGGGATGTTCCACGCTGCGGAGTTCGTTTCGCCCGGCCTTGCAACCGTCATCGCCAACGGCCAACCCCTCATCGCGGCAGGTCTCGCCTTTCTGTTTCTCCGCGAGCGCCTGTCCTCCAAAGGCTGGATCGGGTTATGGCTCGGCTTTGCGGGAATCCTCATTATTGCTGGCCCACGAATTCTCCAAGGTCCGCTGGCGCTCTCAACCGGCTTTGCATATGTGCTGCTTGCGGCCTTCGGCGTTGCCGTGGGCAACATCGCCATCAAGAAGCTCTCGGGGCGCGCCGACGCAGCGATCGCCATGGGCCTTCAACTCCTCATCGGCGCTGTCCCGCTCGCGTTTCTGGCTTTGCTTACCGAAGATCAGGGCCAAATCGACTGGTCGCCGGTTTTCATCGCGAGCCTGCTTGGGTTGGCGATCCCAGGTACAGCCCTCGCATTCTGGCTGTGGCAATATACGCTCGGCAAAATCGAACTCTCGAAGGCTAATGTATTCAGCTTCCTGGTGCCCGTTTTCGGTCTAACGATCGGCGCTGCCTTCTTCGGTGAAAGGCTTACACCCCTGATCATCATGGGCACAGCAATTGCAACCGCGGGCGTATGGCTGACGACCATAAAGTCATCGAGTGACGTTCAGCCGAAAGCGAAAGGAGCGAGGGACGGGCGCGCATAAGGGATGCTCTTCGTGAAAAAATCAGGTGGCGATGGGCTGCAGCAAAGGGCGGGCGATGACTTCGTTGGCGGATGCTAAAGCTAAAACTCCTCAAGCGCGCTCGAAAGCCTGGGCAAACGCGTCGCCAGGGCCGCAGCTATGCAGTCATGAACAGGTTCGGCGAAGTCCACCGGCATCGCTTCGCGCGCTACCGTCGGCGCATCACGTGCGCGGTCCATCAGTTCGTTGATGGCTGCACGCATGAGGCCTTTGCCAAGCCCCGCTGACTTGCCCGACTGGACAAAATGCCGACCGGTCACCTCGTTCAGCCGGTAGTGACGGTTGGTGCCTGCGGACATCGCGAGCCGGAACCTGTTCTGCGCAATCTGGTCGGAGTCGACGGCCGGTTGGGCCGAGAGCACATCGTAGAAGGGGGTCAGGCTGTAGCGTCCGCCGGGCTTCAGGAAGATACTGAAATTCTTGGCGTGCCCGTCCGTTGCACCAATGAGCCAGAAGAGGATCTGGCTCTTGAAAAAGGCGGCTGCGTCGGCTTGCGGATCGTCAGCACCGCGCAACAGGCCGAAGATATCCTTCATGTTCGGGCCGCCATCGCTCTGATATTTGTGCGTGGGCGGATAGCCGAGTGCTTGGCAGCAGTCCTCTTGCGGCAGACGCAGGATTTGCTTGGCGTTGCGCCAGTGCCTGTCGAACCGTTCGACGACGAGAACTCGGCGCTGGCCGACGGTCGCGATCTCTGTCGCTGCGACCGACAGGCCGAACGCTTTCATCAGCGTCATGCAATAGTGCTCGTTGTCGACGCTGTTCGACATGTCGATCATCCCGTCGGCGCTGGGTATCTGTCCAAGTTGCGGCTTCAGGATGTGAGTTGTCGGGGTCACACCGGCCGGTCGGTGCCATTTCCCATCGATTCGAAGCAGGGCCGTCTTCTCCTGCGCGCCGGCAACCGAGATCCTGAATTCCTGTTCCCGATCGACGCCAAGTGGAGCCCGTGCGAGATCGGCGAGAAGGGCCTCGACTTCGGTGTCGCTGACCGGTTCGCTTTCGATGTCGGTACTCTGCGCCTGATCTGCGCCTTCGGGCAGGAACTGCATGGCACCGACGCAGTCGCGTCCGATGGCTTCGAGTAGGCTGTAGAAGTCGGTGCCCTGAGCGCCCATGCGCTCGGCTACGCGGCGGCGTACTGCATCCCTGTCCGGGAGAAGATTGTCGAACACGGCGATGACCGGAGCGCCACGATAGGCCGCCGGGGTCAGAGGCAGCGAGAGCGACGCTGCGAAGCGGTGCTCCCAGGCCAGCCACTCTTCGGAATACCGGAAACTGATTGCACCGCTCGCCGCCTTTTCGAGGCGGCCGACCTGCCTGCCGTTGATAAGTACATCGAGGGGCGCATGGGTCTTTTTGCGCGCCATTTAGAAGACGTCCTCAATCGAGGCGCCGTCCTGCTGACGCGGCACGATCTGAAGATCGAGGCCGAGGACTGCGATGACACTGATGAGCGTGTCCAGCTTTGTTCCTTCGCTTCCGTTCTCTATGGCCGAGATGGTTTTCTGCTGCGTCCCGGCGAGTCTGGCGAGCTCGGTTTGGGTCAGGCCCTTGCCGAGGCGATGGGTGTGGATCACGGCTCCGAGTTGACTGGGAAGCCTGACGATCTGGCGCATAGCATACCTCCACACTCCACTATACCGCCAAGGGTATAAAATGGCAATATACCTTTTGGGGAATAAATCACCCTTATTCCTTGGGGGGTATGCTGCATCCGATCGCCACGAGAGATCCATCAATGGTGCCGGCCAGGCGAACCTCGCGTAGGAGAGAGGCGTCTTGAACAGGATGATCCGACCCGTGTCGGCGAGTCAGGAACCGGACTTTCGTTTCCAACTCAGCCATCTGATCCTTGGTAGCCTGTTGGCCAGCAGAACAAATCCCGAAAGGGCAATGAACGTCCCTGCGATACCAAACAGGAGAAGCCACCAGCTGTTGATGCGGTCGCGCTGGGTCCAGTCCATGATGTGAAGGCCCCAGATGAAATCGAAGAGCCGCCAGGTATCGCTTCGCGCTGACAGGATCGTTCCGCTCGAGGCACCGATATAGACGCGTGTCGCGTCGCGATCGTCATAGGTGATCTGCCAGGCCGGGAAGGGCCCCCTGAATTCGGTCCCGACGTCGCGTTCGACAAGCCGCGCGGCGTTGACCGAGGTTTCCGGGCCAATCCAGGCGCGGCGAGCGATCGCGCGCGCTGTCGCGGCCGAAATTGGGGACAGCAAGCGTCCGCTACGCGGATCATGTAGCGTGACGCCGCCATCCGCTCGCCGCACTTCGGTCACCACCTTGCTTTCGAGAGCACGGGTCGTGACTGCAGTCACGTCGTCTTGTCTCTCCAGCCATTCGGGTAACTCGGCCCCGGCCGGCAATATTTGCGCAGACCGGGATACGACATGCTCCGAGCGTACCTCCTCGAGATCGAGAAAGGACATCAAGGCACCGGTGCCCATCCACAGCAGAACTTGCACCCCGATCAGGAGCGCCAACCACTTGTGGAGCTTGCTGCCAAAGACATGCAAGCGCAGTTTGAGCGACCGCGAAGCCAACTGTCTTGCCGCTCCGTAGCGGGTCAGGGCCGCCGCGGCGCGCGCGAGGAGGAGTGGTACTGCACGATCTTCCAGCCCGATTCATCGTGCGAAAGGACCGAGGTCGCGACCCCGTCACGCTCGATCACGCGCCCGTCCTCGAGCTCGATCCGGTAGCCATACGTTTCGTAGCCATAGGCCATATGGCCGTTACGGGTCACGGACAGCGTCGGATCGGTGAAAGTAAAGCTTGTGATCGCGTCGAGCTCCGGACCGAGATGGTGGTCCATGTAATTGGCGAAACTCCCCTCGGCCTTGCCGTTCTCGAAGATCGCGGAAGTTTCCGCGAACAGGGCCGACATGCCTGCGGCATCGCGCGACATCAATGCGGCGCGATAAGCCTTGAGAATATCTTCAGCTCCTGACACATCTTCGCTGGCCGAAGCTGTCTTCTCGGAATGATGTGTCCCATGTCGGGAATGGTCCATGTCCTGCGCCGCCGCTGGCACTGGCACCGCGGCAATGGCTAGCGCGACAAGCGGCGCTCGCAATAGAGTGTTCATCATGTCAATTTCTTCTCCCTTGACCTAAAACCAGAACCGCACGCCGACGACGTAGTTCGTTACGCTGGGGTCCTCGCCGGCGGCCCTTGCGAAATCGCGGCTGTTGCCGATCTTCCATTCCTGGTCGATGCCGATATAGGGCGCGAATTCGCGCGCGAATTCGTAGCGCAGGCGAATGCCGACCTCGATCGTATCGATCCCCGAGCCGATCCCGAGTTCGGGAATGTCCTGTGCTGACAGCGCGATTTCGGCGCGCGGCTGCACGATCAGACGCTGTGTGATGAACTGATCGATTTCACCTTCAATTCGTGCGGTAAGATCGCCCTTGTTCGACAGAAATGCTGCTGCATCGACCTCGAACTCATAGGGAACGAGCCCTTGGATGCCCACAACCGCATGGGTGCGTTCAGGCCCAGTAAAATCCTGCCGCACGCCCGCCTGAAAATCGAAGAAAGGCGCAATGGCACGGCTCCAAAGCGCCTGCACTTCGGCGCTTTCAATGGTCTCGCCGAAGCTGCCTTCGCCTTCGGATTTGAACCAGAACTTGTTGTAGTCACCGCCATAATAACCCTGGACGTCCCACAAATAGCCGTCGTCGCCCTCGCGCAGGCGGTATTCGAGCCGGTCGCCCTGAAACCAGAATACCGGCGTTCCGCTCACTTCCTTGGTGACGGCCGCCCGAGACGCAGCCATTTCCTCTGCGCCGACAAAGGCATCGGCGGCAAAGGCGGGGCCCTGTAGCGCTTCAGGCGGGGGAGGGCCTTCCGGGATCGCCATATGGTCGGCGGATGCTCCATGGCCCATCGCGGAATGATCCATTTGCGACATGCCGCCCTCATCCTCCTTGCCGGTCATGGGCATCGCGCCATGCTGGGCTGCCCCATGATCCATGTTCGAATGATCCATAACCTCCGGGTTCTCAACCTCCTCCTGAGGATGCTGCGTCCGGGAGTGATCCATCTGAGGTTGATCCGGCGCATGGTGATCGTGCGCCTCGCTCGCAGCCTCGTCGTCTTGAGCAGCTTGCCCGGCCTGGCTCTGCGGTTCGGCAGCCTGCGTGCCGTGATCATGCTGCTGTGCCCAGACTGCGCTCGGAAGTGCCAGCAGGGGGAGGGCGATCATCATGGTCGCGCGCTTCATCAGCCTTCTCCTCCCTCGAGCGGTCGGACCGTCACCACCTGAAACATTCCGTTATGCATGTGGTAAAAGAGATGACAGTGGAACGCCCAGTCGCCCCGTTCATTGGCGGTCAGGTCGAATTGCGCGCTGCCGCCGGGCTGGACCGTCAGCGTATGTTTGAGCGGTTGACGGTCGGCCGGAGCCCCGTTCACGAGTTCGAAGAAGTGTCCGTGCAAATGGATCGGATGCGCCATCATGGTGTTGTTGATGAGCTTGACGCGCACGCGCTCGTTATAGGCAAATTGAATCGGCTCGGTGATCTCGTCGAACTTCTTCCCGTCGAACGACCACATATACCGCTCCATATTGCCGGTTAGATGGATCGTCTTGAGCCGGCTCGGACGCCGGTTGTCGGTATTGGGCTTGGCGGCGATAAGCTGGTTGTAGTTGAGCACGCGGTGGCTCACATCGTCGAGCCCGAGGCCAGGAAAACCCATCCGGTCGATAGGATTCATGGCAACCGAGTCGATCCCTGGACCAACTTTCACATTGGGTGGAAGCAGTGATGTATCGCGCATGTTCATACCCGACATGCCGGCCATCCCAGCCATCTCGGATCCACCGCTGGAGCCATGATCCATTCCGGCCATGCCACCCGCGCTTTGATCCATGCTCGCCGCGGCACCGTGACCCGCATGCCCGTCTCCAGCAGCGCCTGCGCTATCGCCGTGCCCGGCCATGCCCATATCGGTCATGGTGAGAAGCGGCGGTTTGCGCAGGGGCGGGACGCTGGCCCGGGCGCCGGGGCGACTGGCAAGGGTCGCCACGCCCATGCCCGAGCGATCAATGGCCTCGGCGACGAGCGAATAAGCCTCGCCGCGCGGCTCGATGATCACGTCGTAGGTTTCAGCAACACCGATCTGGAACTCGTCGGTCTCGACCGGCTGTACGTTTTGGCCATCGGCCTGAACCACGGTCATCGGCAGGCCAGGGATGCGGATATTGAAATAGGTCATCGCGGCGCCGTTGATAAAGCGCAGGCGGACCCTCTCTCCCGGCTGGAAAAGGTATTCGAGATCGTCTTCCGGCCCGTGACCATTGATGAGGAAGGTGTAGGTCGCGCCGCTCACGTCGGAGATGTCGGTCGGCATCATCCGCATGCGCGCCCACATTCGGCGCTCTTCGCCGCTCATGTCGTAGTCGTCGGTCCAGGTGGTTTTGCCATAGTTGAAGTAGCCCTCGGCGACCTTGAGTTTCTTCATGATCGAATAGGGACTCATGGTCGACCAGTCGGACAGCATGACAACATAGTCGCGGTCGTATTCATATGGTTCGGGCTCGATCGGGTCGACGATCAGGGGGCCGTAATGGCCAAGCGGCTCCTGCAGCGTATGCGCGTGCCACCAATAGGTGCCCGACTGGCGGATGGGAAACTGGTAACGATAGGTATCGCCCGGCTCAACAGCCGCCATGCTCACCCCGGGTACACCGTCCATAAGGAAGGGTACGAGCAATCCGTGCCAGTGAATGGAAGTGCCATGCGAACTCCGATTGAGGAGATCGACCGTCAGGTTCTGGCCTTCCTTGAGGCGCACCAAGGGTCCTGGGATGGTGCCATTCACGGCAACACCCGGCCCGCGGCGCGAGCCAGTGGTGAAGGTCGTGTCGGCGACGCTCATTGTAAGATGTTCGCCGGACAGAACGTCGCTCCCGCGGCGCGCGATCGTGCCATCGAGACCTCCGCGTGCCCACGCGGGCATTGCACCGGCAAGGCCAAGCATTCCGACCCCGCTTGCGCTAGACCCCAGAAATTTACGGCGATTGATCGCGACCATCGAAAGCTCCTGTATGAACGATACACCCTCAACTACGAAGGGCCCGGTTCTACCCCTCAAAAATTTTCCAGGCGGTCGCGCAATTTTTGCCGGGCACGATAGATGCGGGTCTCGATTGCCTTTTCCGACACGCCGAGAAGTTCGGCGGCTTCCGCCTGGCTGCGTCCGTCGATACTGACCAATATGAGCGCTTCGCGAAGACGGATCGGAAGACGCTCGATTTGCTCCAGGAGCATTCGCAATTCCTGGCGCTGCATCGCGATCTCTTGCGGATCGGGGCTGTCGTCAACAATCGCCAGTGTTTCAGATTCCGCGCCCAATCCGAAAAAGCGCGCCGTTTTGCGTTTGCGCAGCCTGTCGCGGCATTTGTTGAGCACGACTGTCGTCAAAAAAGGGCCAACAGGACGGTCCGGGTCGAGGCGGTGCCGGGCGACCCAGACCGAAGCAAGCCCGTCCTGAACAGCGTCTTCGGCCTGATGCGGAGACGCAAGCATGCGTGTCGCCAAAGCAATAAGCCGCGCTATATGGGGTTCGACCAGCGTCCCATATGCTGCCTTGCTGCCCCTGCGGGCATCTTCGACCAGGGCGGTCTCGGACCGGCTTTGCGCCTGCGTCACGGAAGCCTAATTACGCGAATTGCTGGTGAGCGCCTCGGAGACCTTCCGATCGAACAGGCGCTGCTGCTCGGGCTCGAGTATCTCGCGCATGTCGAAGACGTGTTGGACCGTGGCTTTCTGCAATTCGCCCATCCGTCCATGCACATCGTCAATCGCCGCGCTCACTTCGGGGCCATATTCGTGCTCGTCGGCCATCGCCTGAGCGAGCCTCGCATTTGCCGCGCGCAGCGATGACTCAAGTTCAGCACGCTCGACGGCGAAGCGGGCTTCCAGGGTCTCGAGGCGCGCGTTCTGGTCTTCGGTCAAAACCAGTTCCTCGTGCACGAACTGGTGCAGGCTGCCATTGTCTTCGTGGCTGAGCCAGCGATCAGCCGCGATCGCCCCCAAACATCCCGCGAGCCCGGCAAGAAGAACGGCAAGCAGGAGGCGTCCGTTCGTCAAAGTCTAGCTCCCGACATGCAGGAGAGCGGCGGGAGAAAGGTGCTCGTTCGACGCAAAATCATTATAGGCGGAACTCGCAGTTGAGCCCTGATTGTAGGGCATGATGGTCGTGCCGAAGCCTGCTCCAAGGCCGATGACGAACAGGCTGCAAAAGAGCGCGGCACGCCGGCGGCGATCGGCAACCTCGCCAAGCTGTCCGGCGCGCTGCCAGACACCATCCATGAAGTCTGACGGGTCATGCACAATATCATGCGCGGCCAGCTGTTTGAGCGAAGCATCGAGGGAAGGATAATCTGACATAGGCAACCTCTAAATATTGTAACTCCTTTACGCCACAGCCCGCCGAAGCCCTCAAAAAAATATTTGAGGGGTATGATATTCTCGCGCGTATCAAGGCATATGAGCATATTCACCCGCCTTGGCCTCGCCGCCCTCTTCGCAGCCTTTCTGCTTTCGGCACCCTTGCACGCGCATGAAGGGCATCAGGACAATATGTCCGACGCTGAAATGCTGGCGATGGAGGAGGGTATGGCCATGCCGGACGACGCCCATGCCGGCGAGCTTGCGCCGCCCGGGGAAGAGATGGACAGGCCGAACGCGCAGCAGTCCATGTCGCCTGAAGACATGATGCAGCAGAAAATCACGGAAAACCGCCTGACCTCGGCAGAGGACCTTCTGTCGCGCCTTCATCCGGTCGCGGCGCATTTCCCGATTGCGCTTCTCCTCGTCGCCGCACTCGCCGAACTCGCCTTGATGGTGCGCCTGACCTTGGGGCTTGAGACGACGATCCGGTTTCTCGTAGCCGGCGGCGCGATCGGGGCGGTCGTCGCGGCTTTGCTCGGATGGTTTGCGGGTGGATGGCGACTGCTGGACCGGTCGGAAAATCTCGCCATTCACCGCTGGAACGGCACGACGATTGCCATATTGAGCCTCCTCGCCTGGTGGGTTGCTGCGCGCGGAAAGGGGAGAGGCGCGCTGCGCTTGCTTCTGGCGCTGATCGCTGCGGCGCTCATCGTACAAGGCTATTTCGGCGGGGAGATGGTGCACGGGCCCAATCATATGGGCATCATGTAGGTGGGACGGGTAGCCGCTCCTCAAGGCGACCGAGCCTTCACGCCAGCCCTTGGCAAAGCCTGGCTGACCCCGGTCTATGACCTCACCATCGCCTTGTTTACGCGTGAGCGGACATGGCGGCGCGCGGTTGTCCGCGCCGCCAATCTTGCGCCCGGCGATCATCTTATCGATGTTGGGTGCGGAACCGGCACCTTGCTTCGCGATCTCATGATCAGCTGTCCGCAGGCGGGTCTCGCCGGCGTTGAGCCCGATCCGGCAGCACTGGCCATCGCGCGTCGCAAGTTTGGCGCCGGGGCGGATCTGATCCGTTGGCACAATGGCTTTCTCGATACCCTCGACCTGACCGCGCGATGGCAGCCAAACAAGATCGTCAGCCCGGAGGCATGGTGCTGATTGCCGACTATATGGCTCAGGACTCCGCCCTTATGCGCAAGCTTTTCCGCGCCACGGTGCAGCAGCTCGACGGTGTCGAAGACACGCAGCCCAATGCCGACGGTATCCTGGAGCGGCAGCTTGCCGAAATTTTCACCGACGCCGAAAGGCTTCACGTCTTCCCGACCGCCACCGGAGCGATATCGCTCTGGCACGGCTACAAGAAAGGTCCCCATACATGACCCGCACGTTTGCGCGAAAGCGCTTTCGCAACTCGTTCGCCGCAACAGCCCTCCTGGTAATTGCCGCCTGTTCGAACGTTGCCCAGGCGGCCACCTACACGATGTATCGCGATCCCGGCTGCGGCTGCTGCCTCAAATGGGCCAACCATTTCGAGAACGGCATGGACGCCGAGGTTGCGACTGTCGACACCACTGACATGGGTTCGGTGAAAGCCGACAAGGGCGTACCTTCCGATCTGTGGTCGTGCCATACGATGGTGATCGAGGGATATGTCATCGAAGGTCACGTCCCGGCAGAAGCAATCTCAAAATTGCTGCGCGAGCGCCCGGCAGGCGTTTCCGGACTTGCCGTTCCCGGCATGCCGCTGGGCTCACCTGGCATGGAATACGAGAACCGTGTGCAACCCTATGACGTCATCGCCTTTGGGCCCGGCGGCCGTACGGTTTTCGCAAGTTACCCCTGAGCGGGCAAGAAAACGCCCCCAACTTTTGGAGAATAATGATGAAAATGATCCTCACCGTCGCTGGCGCGCTTGCTTTCTCGGCAAGCCCGGTCCTTGCTCAGGAGGCCCCTTCTGAAAAGCCCAAAATGTGCGAGATGATGCACGATGGCAAGAAAATGCAGGGTATGATGAAGAAGGACAAGGACGGAAAAATGTCATGCCAGATGATGGACCATTCCAAGATGAACCATTCGAAAATGGACCATGGCCAGTCCGGCCATGGCAAGAAAAAGGCCGCCGAGGCTGAAAAGCCGCAGACCGAACACAAGCACGACTGACCAGCCTTTGGCGTCTGGAGCCGACAATTCAATCGGCTCCAGACGGTCTAACGGGCCATGCGCTCGATGAGAGTGAGAAGTTCGGCGATCTTCTCCGATTGATCGGCCTTGTTGTTCGATGAGAGCGCCTGTTCGATGCAGTGCTTGGTATGGATGTCGAGTACTTTGGTCCTGGCGGCGCGCGCGGCGGCTTCGAGCGCGAGGATCTGCTGCAGGATATCGACGCAATAGCGCTCTTCTTCCATCATTCTCGATATTCCTCGCGCCTGCCCCTCGATCTTGCGCATTCGGGTCAAGACATCACGAAACTTGGGGTTTTGATCATCGCTCATGCCGTTCTCTCCAGACGCCGAGTTCATTCCTGACTGCTTTTGACACAGTTGCAAAGCAGTTCGCAATACACTATACCCTCCTATAGTATACGACGGAGAGAAAGATGACCAATGCGACGACGAAAGGTTCAATCCTTGCCTGGGGCTGGGCTTTCAGCGTCTTACTGCTGATTACCTATCTGCTCTGCGTGGCCTTTGGCCTGATCGCGCCCGATACTTTCCATATGCATGAAGCATGGGCGCCTTTGCTGCCAGGCTTCGATTGGTTGACATGGCCTGGCTTCTTCGCCGGGGCTATCGACAGCTTTCTCTATGGCTGGTATATCGCGATCCTAGGGGTCCCGCTCGTCCGCTATTTCAGAAAAAGGATCGGGTGAAGAACCGGCAATGTGGATTTATCCGCTGCCGCGAATTCCGCACAGGTCGCAAAGCCTATGACAACGCACAGCTTACCCTTTTCCGGTTCGTCTTTCAGCAAGAAGAGGGAATTGTTCCTGCATACGGTTATCGGGCCAGTGCTGGGCATCTTAATCCTTCATCCGCTCACCGCGCTCGTTTATGGGTCTGGAGGGGCAGCAGCGGCGAGCGTGCCATTTGCTGAGCAGTTGGGCTCGGCGGTCGATCGACTGAGCGCGGCATTTGAAATCGAAATGCTGCCCATGAGCCTGGCTTTCGCGGTGATCGGCGGCGCAATCGGCCTGACGTTTGGTCTTTATCATCTGCGGCTCATGGCAGATCGCCAGATAATCCGCTCTCTGGAGCATCAATTGGCCGAAGAGCTGCCGCTGCTCATCGCCCGAGGCGAGGGCGCACAGCTGGAATTCAAATCGTCGCTGCGTTGGGATACGCGTGAACAGCGCGCAAATCGAAGCCTTCAACAGGTCGTGTTCAAAACGATTGCCGGATTTCTCAACAATGATGGCGGCACGCTGCTCATCGGCGTCGACGATAGCGGGGGCATCGTAGGAATCGAGGCCGATCTGAAGACTCTCAAGCACCCCAATAAGGACGGGTTCGAGCGCGTGCTGATGGACGCGATACGATCAGCACTCGGCGGTAACGCCTGCGCCCTGATCCATTGTTACTTTCACGATCTCGATGGCCGAACTGTTTGCCGCGTGATCGCACAAAAGAGCCTCGAACCGATCTATTTTCTCGACAATGGAGTGGCGCGCTTCTTGCTCCGCGCCGGCAGCAGTACACGGGAATTGGATGCGCGCGAAGCGCACACTCACCTTTCGCAGCGCGGAAAAGAATATGCACGGCAGGCATGAGATGATCCTCTGCCATAAATCGGCAAGTCGGGTTGATCTCGTTTCCCGTTTCACGCTGTCACTTTCAGCGGGGTACGCCGCCTGTCAGCTCGGTTCGGCCTTGTCGGCGGAACACTGGCACACCTTTGGCCAGATCCAGGGAGACTATGATGGACCATTCTAATTGCAGCCATAGCGGCCACGGCGAAGCCGTTGCTGGCGATGATGGCCGCTACGATCTCGTTCCCGCTGGTTATGACGGACCGGTTTATACCTGCCCCATGCACCCGCAGGTCCGGCAGCCAAAGATGGGGTCGTGCCCGATCTGCGGCATGGGTCTCGAACTCGAATCCGCGGCCATGGTCGATGACGGACCGAACCCGGAGCTCGTCGACTTTACAAGGCGTTTCTGGGTCGGCGCCATCCTCACCTTGCCGCTGCTTGTTCTCACGATGGGCCCCTATGTGGGCTGGCCGGGCGTGCGCGAAATATTTGGCGAGCGGGCCACCCTATGGATTGAACTGGTGCTCGGTACACCGGTCGTGTTGTGGAGCGGATGGCCGTTTCTCGAACGGGGCTGGAATTCGTTCCGCACCTGGAACCTCAACATGTTCTCGCTCATCGGCATGGGCGTTCTCGCCGCATGGATTTTCAGTGTCGTCGCCGTCCTGGCACCGGACATCTTCCCGGATGGCTTTCGCGATCCAGAGGGACATGTCGGCGTCTATTTCGAAGCCGCGGCCGTTATCGTTACGCTTGTGCTCCTCGGCCAAGTCATGGAGCTGCGCGCGCGTGAAGGCACCGGTAAGGCCATTCGCGCTCTCCTTGATCTTGCAGCCAAAACCGCCCGCGTCATCAGGGCAGACGGCACTGAAGAAGAAATCCCCCTTGAGCACGTGGCTGTTGGCGACCAATTGCGGGTCCGCCCAGGCGACAAGGTGCCCGTTGACGGTGTAGTGCTCAAAGGCCGCTCGTCTATCGACGAAAGCATGATCACCGGTGAACCAGTCCCGGTCGAAAAGGTCGAGGGCGACGCCGTGACCGGGGCAACGATCAACGGAACAGGCAGCCTGGTGATCGAAGCGAAACGTGTCGGATCAGACACCATGCTCGCGCAGATCGTGGAAATGGTTGCGGCCGCACAGCGCTCGCGCGCGCCGATCCAGAAGTACGCCGACAAGGTGGCCGGCATGTTCGTCCCCGCGGTTATCGGCATAGCCGTGCTCGCCTTCATCGCCTGGGCGATCTGGGGCCCCGCACCAGCGCTTGCCTATGCCCTCATTGCTGCAGTTGCGGTACTGATCATCGCCTGCCCCTGCGCTCTCGGCCTGGCGACGCCGATGTCGATCATGACCGCGACAGGAAGAGGGGCGCAGGCGGGCGTTCTGATCAAGAACGCCGAAGCGCTCGAGCGCTTCGAGAAAATCGATACGCTGATCGTCGACAAGACGGGTACGCTGACCGAGGGGCGCCCAAGGCTCGTCGCGGTTATGCCCGAAGAGGGCCACGATGAAATCGAGGTGTTGAGCCTGGCGGCGTCGCTCGAGCGCGGGTCGGAGCACCCGCTCGCAGAAGCGATCGTGCGCGGCGCCGAAGAACGCGGCGTCGCGATGGAAACCGCCAGCGAGTTCGAGGCCGTAACCGGTAAAGGCGTCATGGGCACGGTTTCCGGTAAACGCGTCGCGCTGGGTAACCTTGCGCTCCTGTCAGACCTCGGTTTGGAAGGTGCCACGCTCAGCGAAAAGGCCAATGCGCGCCGCGACGAAGGCGAAACCGTCATGTTCGTGATCGTGGCAGGCAAGATTGCTGGCCTCATCAGCGTTGCCGACCCGGTCAAGGAAACCACTCCTGCGGCGATCAAGGACCTGCACAAGCTCGGCCTTACGATCATTATGGCGACCGGCGACAATGAGCGGACGGCGCAGGCGGTTGCCGCCCGCCTTGGTATCGACGACATTCGCGCAGGCGTTCTTCCCGCGGACAAGGCGCGGCTCATCCGTGAATTGCAGGAAGGCGGTGCCAAGGTGGCCATGGCCGGCGACGGGGTTAACGACGCTCCGGCGCTTGCCCAGGCAGATGTCGGCATTGCGATGGGAACCGGCGCGGATGTCGCGATCGAAAGTGCGGGGATTACGCTCGTTAGAGGCAATCTCGACGGGATCGTCCGGGCCCGCAAGCTTGCCCGGGCTACGATGCGCAATATTCGGCAAAATCTGTTTTTTGCGCTGATTTACAACGCCTCGGGCGTGCCCGTCGCGGCCGGTGTTCTTTATCCTTTCTTCGGCATCCTGATTGGCCCAATGTTCGCAGCCTTTGCGATGAGTGCGTCCTCCATATCGGTAGTCCTGAACTCGCTCAGACTTCGTAGTGCGAAGCTGTGAACATTCGACAATCGAACAAATCGCCATCCCTGATCCATGCCTCAATGCCTCCGCATTGCGGCAGGGCCGGTCGCCTGTGGAAGATGGCAGCGCGACGCAAGCCATAGAAAGGTAAACCGCATGGATAACCATTCGGCGCACGAAGATAATCTGAACAAGAGCAGCATCACCCTGCTTGGCGGCGTTGCCATGGGGACTGGCGTCATGATCGGTGCGGGCATTTTTGCGCTCACCGGTCAGATCGCGGAGCTTGCCGGCCCTCTCTTCCCCCTCTCCTTCGTCGCAGGCGCGCTCATCACCGCGCTCGCATCATACAGCTACATCAAGATGTCGAATGCCTGGCCATCGTCGGGTGGCATCGCGATGATCCTGCAAAAGGCCTATGGTCCGGGTGTCGTCGCGGCCTCCGCATCAGTGCTGATGGCCATGTCGATGGTTATCAATGAGAGCCTGGTGGCGCGAACCTTCGCGACCTATGCGCTGCGTCCGTTTGGGCTCGAAGAAAACGCATTGCTGATATCGGGCTTGGCGCTGGGACTCATCGTTTTCGCCTATCTGGTCAACGCCGCGGGCAATAGATCGGTAAGCGGGTTTTCGCTCGTTATGTCGGCGATAAAGGTTGGCGGGATAGCGGTGTTCGCAGTTGCGGCGATCTGGGCCAGCGGACTGTTCGCAGGCGCCTTTACCGAGCCTGCTTCCTTGTCGAACGGCGAAGCATTGCTCGCTTCGGTGGCCTTCTCGATCCTTGCATTCAAGGGGTTTACAACCATCACCAACAGTGGCGGAGAAATCGTCGATCCGCACAAGAATGTCGGTCGCACAATCATGATCTCGATTGCCGTGTGCATCGTGGTTTATCTGCTCGTCGCCTTGGCTGTTGGCTCCAGTCTCAGCATCGGCGAGATCGTTCAGGCGCGTGACTATTCCCTGGCCGCGGCAGCGCGCCCCGCATTGGGAGATCTCGGGTTCTATTTCACCGTAGCGATTGCCATCTCGGCGACTACGTCGGGGGTCATTGCGAGCGTGTTCGCCGTCTCGCGGATGCTGACAATGCTGACCGAGATGAAGATGATCCCCCACAGCCATTTCGGAATGAAGGGCGGCATCCGTAGCCACATGCTGGTCTATACGGTCGTCATAGCCGGCACACTGGCGGTCCTGTTCGACCTTTCCCGCATCGCCTCGCTCGGCGCCTTCTTCTACCTTGTCATGGACATGCTCGTCCATTGGGGCGTGTTTCGCAGTCTTCGCAAAGAGATCGGCGCCCGCGCTTCCGTCCTGCTCACCGCGCTGGCGGCCGACGCCGTTGTGCTCGCCGCATTTACGGCCGCCAAACTCAAGAGCGATCCGGCCGTGGTTTTCTATGCGGTGATCGGAATCGCGGCCGTGTTCGTGGCGGAATGGATATTTCTGTCCGGCCAGCGCAGGGAGACGAACACAGATTCTATTGAAAACAAGGTCGAGAGCGGAAGCGGCGATCACGACCGTCCTTGAGCGCAACATTGGCTGTTTGGCAGCTCAGATAAATATTTTTGAGGCGGCGCCGTAATTTCGCGCCGCCCCGCCCGTCTTTATTCCTTCGGCTGCAATCGGAATACCGGAAGTTTGTCCATCTTGTCCGTACCAGGCCGCGCGATCGACCGGCAGAAAGAGATTCGCGGGAGGAATGTCGGCGATTGCGACAAACATCGTTTCTCTTTCGAAGAACGATGAAATGAAAACGCGAAACGAACATTGGAATTGAACAAGCAGCCCCAGGCTGTGCGTGTGAACAAGGGGCTGTAAAGGCATGAAAACTGCGAGTGTTTACCGGATGGTGATGGAGGATCATGTCTGTCCCTATGGCATCAAAACGGTCGATCTTCTCAAGCGGCAAGGCTTCGAGGTCGACGATCATCACCTGACCAGCAGGGAGGAAACCGACGCGTTCAAGGACAAGCACGACGTCGAGACCACGCCGCAGACCTTTATGGAAGGCAAGCGCATTGGCGGCTATGACGATGTCCGCGAGTTCTTCGGCAAAAGCCGCTCGCAGCCCGAGGAAGGCGAAACCAGCTATCAGCCGGTCATTGCGATTTTCGCGGTCGCGCTGCTGCTCGCGCTCGGGCTGAGCTGGGCGTTTTTTGACGACCTCTTCACCGTTCGGGCCGCGGAGTGGTTCGTCAGCCTCTCGATGACCTTGCTCGCCGTCCAGAAGCTTCAGGACGTGCGCAGTTTCTCGACCATGTTCCTCAACTACGATCTACTCGCACGGCGCTGGGTGCCCTATGGCTTCGTCTATCCGTTCGGCGAAGCCGCTGCCGGCATTCTCATGACCGCGGGCGCACTGACCTGGCTTTCTGCCCCGCTGGCATTATTCATCGGCACCGTCGGCGCTGTCAGCGTCTTCAAGGCTGTCTACATCGACAAGCGTGAGCTCAAATGCGCTTGCGTCGGAGGTAGCAGCAACGTCCCGCTCGGTTTCGTCTCGCTGACAGAGAACCTGTTCATGATGGGGATGGGGCTCTGGATGGGTCTCAAGGTCTTTACATGATCCTCGGTTTAATCCTGGCGACCTCGCTGTTCCTGATATCGGTGGGCTCGCACCTCGTCATACTGAATGCGGGCCATACGCTGCTCGAGCAAAACTGCAGCCTTCTGCACAAGCTGGGCATCGCGCTGCTCGTTCTTTTCTCGCATCTGACCGTAGCGGCGTTCTTCGCCGCCGGCTTCTGGATCGGCGAGGAGCTGGGTCTGGGCGGCTTCCGGCAGGCCGGCGCGATGACCGCGATGGACTATTTCTATTTTTCTCTGATCAACGTGACGACGCTTGGTTTGGCGGACATTTTCCCAACAGAGCACCTGCGGGTTCTCGCCGGCGTCGAGGCCCTCACCGGCTTCGCTCTCATCAGCTGCTCGGCGCAGCTATTCTGGACCATGATGCATAAAGGAGAAGAAGCATGACCGAAAAGACGACCCACTCGGACAAGGGAGGGGGCGGCAGCTACTGGCGGTTCATGGCCATGGTGTCGACCTCGACCGTGATCATGTTCTTCTTGATGTATGCCAACACCTTCACGATTGACGATGTTTTCTGGAGCGAAACGCGCTTCTGGATGATGTTCGTCATGGGCGCGATGATGATGATCGTCATGCTGCTCTTCATGTGGGGCATGTACAAGGACCGGACCAAGAACTTCATCATTCTGGGCGTCGGCGCCTTTGTGTTCGCGCTCGCACTATGGCTGGTGCGCAGCCAGACCACCGTCGACGATACCGAATATATGGCAGCGATGATCCCGCACCACTCAATCGCGATCATGACCAGCGAACGCGCGAGCCTGAAAGATCCTCGCGTGCGCGAACTCGCGCAGGCCATCATCGTCGCGCAGCGCCGCGAAATCGCCGAGATGAAATATCTCATAGACGATATCGAGCAGAACGGTCCGCGGACCGAAGAACGCCTCCCCGAGGAGATGCAGCAATGAAAAAGATAGCTTTCACGGCGCTCATCGCGCTTCCGCTCGCCGCCTGCAATTCGAACACCGCTCCGGGCAACGACCGCGAAGCCCAGCTCGACCCGCCCGCTACTGCCGCGCCGATCGAGGCCGCGGCCAGTGCTTTGGCTAATGTCAGCCCGGGCCTGATGCTTCCCGAGACAATGAATGACGCCGATATCGCGGCACTAGGTGCCGGGCAGGCCTGCCAGTTCCGCCTGACCGAAGTGGCCTTTCCCTCGTTTGTCTATGACGGCGACGGGGGCGGTGCGATCAAGATCAATGGCAAATTGATCCCCGTCACCGCCGATGGCCCCGGCAGCTATTCGAATGGCGAGCTTCGGATCAGGACCCGTGTACTGGATGATGAAGGCGATGCGGGTCTGCAAATGCAGGAGATGATCGTCGTCGGACCCCGGATGAAGGACGAGTTCGGGTTCTGGGGATATACCACCTGTCCGGCAGGCGGAGCCTGATACTGGCAGGGCGCATGGGCGGGCCGTTGGCTACCCCGTGCGCCCGCAGCTCCTCCGTTCGTCGCCCTCACCAGTCTTAACAGGAACAAGCAGATGACCGATACGAGGCCCATCGCTGTCTTCGGTGCAGGCGGGAAGACCGGCACCGAGCTATTGCGGCGTGCCCTTGCGCGGGACATACCGATCCGCGCCTTCGAACACACCGTGCCCGGGCCAGACGAGCGGGTGGGCGACTTCGAATATATCGAATGCGATGTGCTGTCGGATGATTTCGCGGGCGATCTCGATGGCTGCCGCGCGGTTATCTCGACGCTCGGTGTCGCTTTCGGTCCGGGCAATGCGATCGATCCACCGCCGCTCTATTCCGATGGCACGCGCAACCTGCTCGGGGCGATGGCACAAGCGAAGATCGACCGCATTGCCGTGATCTCCGCTGCCTTCGTCGAACATCAGTCGAGCGTTCCGGCGTGGTTTGAGCTCACCGCCAAGCCTGCATTGTTCAATATACTCGAGCAGATGCGCGCCATGGAAGCGATGCTCAGCGACGCCCAAGGCATCAAATGGACGGCCGCACGACCGGGCTGGCTCCTGGATGAGCCTTACACCGGCGATGCCGTCATTTCGGACGAACGCTTGGCAGAAGGCTGTTTCCGATGCCGTCATGCAGATCTCGCGGCAAGCCTCCTCGACTTCGTGTGCGAAGACATCTGGATCAACGCAAAACCTGCCATCGGCAGGCCCGAAGCCGAACAGTTCGAAAGTCCTGCCGCCATCAAGGCCGAACTCGGTATCGATTAAACGTCGTATCATTTTTCGACTTGTGACGGGCCCGCACGTTACAAGTTTTGAGCAACAGACAAGGAAGTCGTATGTTTCTGGAGAAGATCAAAACCCCCGGTCTCTCGCACCTCTCGTATATCATCGGCTCGGGCGGGCAGGCGGCGGTCATCGATCCGCGCCGGGACTGCGAGGTCTATCTCGAAAAGGCCCGGGCCGAAGGGCTGGAGATCACGCATATCTTCGAAACCCATCGCAATGAGGATCTGCTCAGCGGCTCGCCGATTTTGGCCGATTTGACAGGAGCCACGGTCTATCACGGGCCCAACGCGGCAGGCGAGATCGTTTTTGCCAATACCGCACGCGAGGGCGATTGTTTCGAACGGCGCCAGAAGCCGAATGCGTTCGAAGATCGCGATCGTGCCGGCATCGGACGTGATCCTGCGGGCGCACATCTGTCTCGCCAATACCGTCAAATTAATGTGAGGGGCAGGCGGCTGCCGTGCGTATCAGGCACATAAGTCGCACCACAAAAGCCGGGCAGGGAGACATACGAGACATGAAAGCCCCCTCATTTCTGGCGCTACTCGCCGCAAGCCTGCTCTTCGTCGGACCCGTTCAGGCACATGGCGACGAAAAACATGGCGAAGAGGCGAGCGCCGCGCCTGCTGCCACCAATGGCGATGCGCACGACCAGGCGGCCATGGCGCAGATGGGTGAGACAGCGGATGCTGGCGAATCCTCTGGCGCGCACGATGAAGCGGGCGGAGGTCATGACGAGGCCGGTGGCCATGCGAATGAGGGCGAAGCCGGCGTCATGGCCGTACTGAAGAAGCTGCATCCGGCAACGATCCATTTCCCGATCGCCTTGTTTCTCATGGCTGCGGCCACCGAATTGTTCGTGATGCGCCGGAAAGGAGCGGGCCTGGAAAGTGCGGTACGCGTGCTTGTCTACGGCGGAGCCATCGGCGCGGTGGTCGCAGTCCTGTTCGGGTGGATTCACACCGGCCTGTGGTTCGGCGGCGACACCGTCATGCAGGTGCATCGATGGAACGGTATGCTGATCGCGGTTCTCGGTATTGCGATGGCCTATCTCGCGAGCAGGCCGAGCCAGAGCCGCGCCTGGTTGCGCGCGTCGATATTCTCCATGGCGGCGCTCGTTCTCATCCAGGGCTTCCTTGGCGGCGAGCTCGCGCATGGGCCGAACCACCTCGGTATTTCCTGGCTCTGAAGGAGTTGAAGAGCATGCGTACTTCCAGATTGAATGCAGCGATCGGGTTTCTCGCGATCGCGCCCTTGATGTCCGCTCTTGCTGCTTGCGACGAGGCGCAGGAGAGCACACCGATCACCGAGGTTTCGCCTATGGGCGAAGCTGCAGTGGTGGCTGGCACGGCTCCCGGGTCGGGTCTTGCCGATCCGGCAGCCTCTCCCTCCGAAGATGAGGCAGCGACCGCTCGGGAGGACGCTCTTTCGACAAATCACGCCGCGCCGACCGCCTCACGGCCTGCTGCCTCTCCCGCATCACGCGCAACTGCCACACCCGCAGCGCCAGCAGCGCGCACGCAACCCGCGAGCGAAGCGACCCAACCCGCCGATCCCCATGCGGGCCATGACATGTCCTCGATGGCCGATCACGACATGGAAGGTATGTGATCGGACGCGTTTCCCGGTAACTCGGCAATTCAGGAGATATCCTCGGCAAGAAATCGCAACGAACAACGCAAGATCAGGAAAGGACGGCCCCGCCTCCCCCCGAAGCCCTGCGGGTCGCAGGTGCCCCCAAGGGGTCGTTCAGGAACCCCGCGTGAAGACCAACCCGCGCGGGGTTCCGTTTGCCCGGCTTCGCTGTCGCCGTGCCAGGCGCATCCCGGTAGGGCTTTGTGCTATGTGAGCAGCGTGCAGACGATCGCCTCGTTGGCTATGAAAGGAACCGCATATGTCGGAAACGGGAAAAGCCGGGGCGCTGTCGCGCTGGGAAGACGAAGGCGGGGCATTGCCCTGCGGGCCGCAGGAAGCGCTCGCTGCCGATTGCGAGAAATGGGATATTCCGCCACTTTCCGATGCCGAGATCATCCAATTGCGCATCAGGGTGATCGCCCTTGAGAACATGGTGCTCGGCCTTCTGTCGAAGGCCAGCGCCGATCAGCTTGCAGCAATCGAAGAAATCGCGGAATTCATATCCCCGCGTGCCGATGCGAAGCCGCATCCGCTTACCCTGCATGCCGCCACCCAGATGGAGCACTTCGTCGAGCGCGCCCGGCGGCTTCGCGAGCAACCCACCGCTGATTGAGCGACGCATGACCGGGCCACGAATGCTGGCCTTCCTCGCCGCGGCCCGACCGATGATCCGAAAAGAGTGCGATGGACCTCGATACGCTTCTCATCCGCTATTTTGGCACTGCCGATCCTGGAGCGATTGGCGCAGAAACCTTGGCCTCGGGGATCGAGCGATGCCAGGTCGATCTCGGTCTGGAGCAGGACCGGGGAAAACGCTTTGCCCTGTGGGCCATGCTCTACCTGCTCGGGTCTGCCCCCGACCTCGACGTGGCCTTCGAGAACGAGGAAGACCGGGAAGCAGCCCGCAACTTCATGGATCTCCTGGCGGCATCGGAAGGCAATGAGGTAAGCTGATTGCAGCAGGGTCCTGGCACCTTCAGACCCGCACCCGATACCCATCCGGCTTTCTTCGCGAACAGTCCTGAACCAGGTCAGCTGAGGAGCCGCAACCCGTTCCTTTCCGGCCGTGTTGGCGGCTTCGCCGCCTGCCCGCACCACCCGTCATGAACAGGTTTCCCTTCGGCCCTTCAGGCCTGCGGTGCAGTCCTCCCATGCCCTGCTTCTTCTGGATGTTCGCAAGCCGGAGATGGTCTCCGGTTTGAGGAACTGAAGGAATTTCATCATGACCAATATCGCAATCCTCACCGGCCGCATCGCCCGCGATCCCGACACCCGCGAGACCAAGGGCGGCACCAGCGTTACCGGGATCACTGTCGTCACCGATCGTCCTGCACGCGACAAGGACGGCAAGACCTACAAGGACGAGAACGGCTACACCGCCAAGGACAGCGAATTCCACCGGGTGACCTGCTTCAACGGCCTCGCCAAGACCGTCGGTCAGTACTGCTCAAAAGGCCAGCTGGTCTCGGTCCAGGGCCGCATCCACTACACGCAGTGGGAAGACCAAGACGGTGTGACGCGGTATGGCTCGGAGATCCTTGCCGACAAGGTCGATTTCCTCTCGCGGGCCAATGGCGGCGACAACCAGGACGCCCCTCCGATCGACTGATCCGGCGCCATCGAACCAGCCAAAGGAGGCTCTGCCGGAAACGGCAGGGCCTCTTTCGCTGTTCACCCTTCCTTTCGCTCGGTCTTTTCTCCGGGGAATAGCCAGGCGCTGCCCGGGGGGGCGACCCATTATGGCAGCGATCATCTGAAACGGTCGTTTGAGGTGGACTGGATTGGCCTGGCTTACCGCATTTCCAGCATGATGGTCCCGCGCCGCCCGCATCAAGGACGGCAGGGGCCCCACCATTTTGTCCGCCGCCGGATTGCATCCGGCACCGGACAAAACCGTTTCCCCCTGCGCCGCTTCGCGGTCGCCCTGTCAGGCGATCCTGTGACCCGGTCTGCCCGGGCCCATCGGCCAACCTCCTGTCGTCTCGCGACAGGTTTCAGGAGGATTATCATGACCTATTTCACGAAATGCAAACTGCCCTCGCGCAACTATTTCGAGGCTTTGGCGACAGCCGAACAACGGGCCTTGCACAGCTTCTTCGACCAGCATGTCATCGAGGATGACGAGCTTGGATACCGCGCGGTCGACGAAGGCGATTACAACGCGCTGCCCCCGCATCTTGCGATCCGGGTCGTTCATACCGTCCATGGCGGAATGCTCGACGAATTCTGAGACATTCGGCAGGGCAAGGGCCAGCAGCGGTTCCTGCCCTTTTCTCGTGTTTCCGTAGCTGAGCGCTAGGGTCAAGATGTCGATCCAGAAGAAACCGGCGTTTCTCCGAATATCAGCCTGGCCCACGGGCCTTCGGGATATGTCGAGCGGGGCTGGGGACGCACTCTGTCCCGCGCATCTGGCGATGCGCTCCTGAGGGTGCGGCATTATGCGTTCCGGGGCCCCGCACGCACTTGCGAACCGGCAGCGGGTCGGGCGAGCGGGAAGCTACGGCCGCGACAGGCCCCGCTTGCCTTGCTTCCCACAGGCCCTTGGCCGCTGCCTCTATCGCAGGTGCGGCATCTTTTTCGGACCTTTCGGCATTGCAGCCGAAAGTCTGCCGAGCGGCGCAATAGCGTCGGGCCCTGCACGGATGCCGCCCTTCCTCGATGCTGCCGAGCTCATGATCGGTAGGGGCGACAAATCCGAACGCAGCATCGTGTCGCTCCCCCCATCGCCAAGGCATGCGCCATCACCCTCCGCAATCAGCGGCAGTTAGCCGCAGCCACCCGAGCCTCTTGGAGCTAACCCCATGCCCGCCGTTCCCGATCCGGTCCGTCCCCGCTACCTGCGCACCCCGGATGCCGCGGTGCATCTGGGGCTTTCGCCGCGCACGCTCGAAAAGCACCGATGCTATGGAACAGGGCCGGTCTACCACAAGCTCGGCGGCCGCATCGTTTATCGGCCCGAAGATCTCGATGCCTGGGCCGAGCAGGGCTTGCGCCGTTCGACCAGCGATCCGGGCAAGGGCGTCGTTCATCCTGCCAAGCGGATCGACGGCTACACCGGTCCGGTCCGGCGCTGAGGCGATACCATGCGCTCCTTGAAGACATCGGACGGCGGGGCCGGACAGCTCGACCTGTTCGTCGGCGCGGGCAGCGACATCGCCGCGCGCGATGCGCAGGATCTGATGGCCTGGCCTTTCTTCAGCCTCGCCAAGTCGAAGCGAGTGAAGCCGATCGACTTTCGCATGGGCGAGGTCGCCATTCTGGTCGAAGCGACCGCCGAACATGGCATGGCCACCATCTGGGACGCCGATGTACTGATCTGGGTAGCGAGCCAGATCGTCGAGGCGCGCGATGCCGGCAAAGCCACCTCGCGCCTTATCGCGGCGACGCCCCATGAAATCCTTACCTTCACCCGGCGCGGAACCGGAAAGTCTGGCTACGAGCGCCTGAAGGCGGCGCTCGACCGCTTGCAGTCGACCAGCATTGCCACCTCCATCCGGCAGGCCGGGGCGCGACGCCGCCGACGATTTTCCTGGATCAACGAATGGCGCGAACGGCTCGACGACAACGGGCGCGCGCTCGGCATCGAAATGATCGTGCCGGACTGGCTCTACGAGGGCGTGCTCGATCGTGCGCTCGTCCTGACCATCGACCCGGCCTATTTCGCGCTTACCGGCGGTCTTGAGCGCTGGCTCTATCGCATCGTACGCAAGCATGGCGGGAAGCAGAAGGGCGGGTGGAGTTTCGACATTTCGCACCTGCATGTGAAGTCCGGCGCGCTCTCGCCATTGAAGCGTTTCGCTTTCGAAGTGCGGGCCATCGTTCGCCGCCAGTCGCTCCCCGGCTACAATCTCGCTCTTGAGCACCAGTTCGGCCGCGAGCGGCTCCTGTTCGTTGCAGCGCCTGTCGATCCCTTCGCGTCCGCGCGGCGCCGTATCGGGCTGCCCCCTGTGGAAAAGGGTGCGTGATGTTCGGACTATCGGGAACCATGACGTTCGGACGATCGGGAACCCTATTCCCGGACTATCGGGAACCGGGAGCCTGCGCGACTCGCCGAAAACGCGGCGCCTGCGAAGCCCTTAACAATGCTAACAAGGAATCTTTCAGATTCCTGCTAACACAGCCACGCCTGTGCAAAAGCGCAGCGCGCGCTTCGCTTCCGCCTCCGGAACCGGTCGAGGCAGGTTCCGGTGATCCGCCACTTACGCATGTCACGCTGGTGTGGCGCGGCGGCGTGCAGGAAGACTGGCTTCGGTTCGGCAAGCCCGTTGCAGAGCGCATCCTCGATCGCCGGACGCGTATCGAAAGCTATGCTCCGGGACAGGTCTTTGCCTTGGTTCGGTGGGCTTCGAACGACTACGGGACCGTTGGCTCCACACTCACGATCGCCCAAGCCGCCGGTTTCGGCGAGCCGTTCACCACTCTGCCGCAGGTCGATCCTGGCGCGCAAATCCTGCTCTCGGTGCGAAGCTGGCCAAAGGTTCGCCAGGTCTTTGCGCTGATCGATGCGATCGAGGACATTGGCATCGATCCCTGCGATGTAGCTCCCGACCACTGGCATCATGTCCACAACAGGCTGGCAGGGGGCATGCAAGTACGTTCCTATTCCCCTGCGCGCCATCGCGACTGGCTGCGGCGGCGAAAGCTGCAATCATGAGGCGGCGCACCGCCTTTCTGGCAGGCATGGTCGCGGCAGCGACACTGGCCAGCATCGCAATCCCGCTCTCGCGACTTTTGGTCTGGAACGTGACGGCCAGCGTGCCGGTTGGACTGTACTCAATCGGCGGAAAGACCGGTCTCCAGAGGGGCGACCGCGTCGCGATCGATCCTGCTTTCAGGCTGCAGAAATACCTCGCCTCGCGCGGCTATCTTCCTGCGGGCGTTCCGCTCATCAAGGAGGTTGCGGCGCTTGGCGGGGATACGGTCTGCCGGCGCGACCTGCTCATCGAGATCAATGGGACACCTGCGGGCTCGGCGCGTCGGCGCGACAGCCTTGGACGCGAACTGCCCGTCTGGAAAGGATGCCGGACTATCGCTGCGGATGAACTGTTCGTGATGAACAGGCGCGCCCCCGGCAGCTTTGACGGGCGTTATTTCGGCCCGGTCGCACGCGCCGATGTCATCGGGCGCGCGCGGCCCGTCTGGACCAACGAAGCGGGCGACGGGGACTATGTCCTGCTCGCCTCGCCCGCCGACTTTCCCATTCCCAACGTAAATGATGGAGACGCACAATGACCTGTATCGGCACTTTTGCAGCCACACCCGACGGCTTTGAAGGGCGGCTGCAAACCCTGACCATCGACGCACCGCTGACCCTGGTGGCCGCCGACCCCGGCGACACCGAGAACGCCCCTGACTATCGCATCATGGCAGGTGAAGGCGAGGAAACCTACGAGGTGGGTGCAGGCTGGAAACATGTCGGCGACAACGCAGGCAGTTTTGTCACGCTCGTCATCGACGATCCGGTATTGCCTCGGCCCCTGCGCGCCAATCTGTTCAGTTCTGACGACCAGAACCATGTCCTTATATGGTCGCGCGGCGCGCGCCGCCCGGCAAAGGGCTGATTCCGTGCTCCGCCTGTATCTTCTGCAGGGACTCCTGGCCACCATGTGGGCGGCGAGTCCGGCACAGGTTTTTGCGCAATCGGAGCAGTTTGTCCGAGCTTCCCAGCGCGTCGAGATTGCAGCGCATGTCAGCGAAGCATCTCAGCAATTCGGCATTCGCGAGCACTGGATCTACGCGGTGATCCGCGCCGAAAGTGCGGGCCGGGTGCGGGCGGTTTCCAGAGCAGGAGCGATGGGTCTCATGCAGCTCATGCCCGGAACCTGGTCGCGGCAGCGCGCCCGGTTCTCCCTCGGGCAAGACCCGTTCGACCCGCGCGACAACATTCTGGCCGGCACGTCTTACCTGCGCGAAATGTACGATCGCTACGGCGCGCAAGGCTTCCTCGCTGCATACAATGCAGGTCCGGGACGCTACGAAGACTGGCTTGCCGGACGGCGTTCGCTGCCACTCGAAACGCGCCGCTATGTCGCCCGGATTGCGCCGCTGTTGCAGTCCGAGCGCATGTTTGCGGCGGCGCCTCTACAAGCCAGGAATGTTCCGGCTGGCGCCTTGCAGCCTCCCGGCGCAGCGCGAAAAGAGTTGGACGAGGTGGCTATGCCCGGCCCCGCGGCGAACCCCTTCGCGCGACCGGAACAAGCCGCGCACGATCTATTCGCGCCCGTCTCGACGGCTTCCTCCCAATGAAAGCGAGCCTCGCACCTTCGCGCAGCCATGCGTTCCCTGGCGAAAGCGGGCGAAGGACGGGAGGCTTGCGCACCAAAGGAAGGGAGGGATGGCGAGATAAAAGCAGCGCCGTCGGCCGGGCTGCAGGTGGTTGGTTTTGCGGGAGAATATGCGCCGTCTCTGCTGTACGCCTGCAGGCGCTTGGATCGGAATCCTTAGGCTTTTCAATGCTGAAAGCGCCGTCTTCCGATTTTCTTGTCTGTGGCTGACGACGAATTCGACATCAGGCCGGGCCGGTCGAGAGACAGCGATGCGCGCGCCTATCGCAAGGCCGGTTCGCTGGTGGGACGCGTGCTGCAGGCCTCACGCCGGTCAGGCTATACACCGCTCGGGCGAGGCCGGGCAGGTGGCGGAACCGGTCACTTGGGGCGCGGCAAACATGCTGCGTTCAGAGGCCGCCCCCATGCTTTCCAGCGGCGGGTCATCATCAAGGCGCGCGTCGTTCGTCATGGCGGCAGCCGCTTCCGCTCTGCACCGCTCGCTCGCCACATCGCCTATCTCGAACGCGACGGCGTCACCCGTGACGGATCGGATGCCCAGATGTTCGATGCCTCGTCGGATGAGGTCGATGGCGATGCCTTCGCCGCGCGCTGCGAAGACGACCGGCATCACTTCCGCTTCATCGTGTCGCCGGAAGACGCGAGCGAGATGGCTGACCTGCGCGCTTTCACGCGCGAACTGCTTGAAGATATGGCGAGCGACCTCGACACCAGCCTCGACTGGGTAGCGGTCGATCACTGGAATACCGATAACCCGCACGTCCATGTTCTGGTCCGCGGAGTTGCCTCGGACGGCAGGGATCTGGTGATCGATCGCTCTTATATCAGCGAAGGCATGCGTGCCCGTGCCCAGGAGCGCGTCACTATCGAACTCGGGCCGCGCAGCGAGCGCGATATTCAGCTAGCGCTTCGCCGCGAGGTCGATGCCGAGCGCTGGACCTCACTCGACCGCCGGCTGCAAAAGCAACGCGACGATCTCGGCGTGGTCGATTTGTCCCCCGAAGTCGATGCGACACGCCGCAGCAACCGCGCATTCCTTATCGGCCGCGCACGAACGCTCGAACGCATGGGATTGGCCGAGCGGATCGGGGCGGCGCGCTGGACCTTGGCCGCAGATCTCGAACCGACCTTGCGCGCGCTTGGCGAGCGCGGCGACATCATCAAGACCTTGCACAAGGCGATGAGTGAACGGGGCGTACAAGTTGCCCCTGCAGCCTTCGCGCTGCATGGCGAAGACGAGAACCGCCGAGTCATCGGCAGGTTGGTCGAGCGCGGTTTCCATAACGAGCTGACAGGCGAGGCTTATGCGATCGTCGAAGGAGTGGACGGGCGTGCGCATTATCTGCGTTTTCCCGATCTGGACCAGACAAGCGATGCAGCACCCGGCGCAATCGTCGAGACAGGCGAATGGACCGACCGCAACGGGCGACGGCGCAGCAGCCTGCTGGTGCGTTCGGACCTGCCGCTCGAGCGGCAGATTGACGCGCGCGGGGCGACCTGGCTCGACCGGCAGCTGCTGTCGGCACGAGCCGCGTCGCTGGGAGGCGGCTTCGGCAATGAAGTCCGGAAGGCTCTTGACGAGCGCCGTGACTGGCTCGTCGATCAAGGTCTTGCGAAGCGACATGGTAGGAGCGTGACCTTGGTGCGCAACCTGCTCGGAACGCTCCGCAAGCAGGAACTGGACGCGGCAGGTAAAGCGCTGGCTGCGCGTCATGGTCGTCTGGCAAATCCGGTAACGGAAGGTGATCACATTTCCGGCATCTACCGCGAGCGCATTTCGCTGGCGTCGGGTCGCTTCGCCATGATCGATGACGGAGTGGGTTTCCAGCTCGTGCCCTGGAGGCAAGACCTCGAGCGGCATCTTGGAAAAGAAGTCGCTGGCAATGTCCATGTGCGAGGCGGTGTCGACTGGAACTTTGCGCGTTCGCGCGGTCCGGCGGTTTGAGGAGCACCGGCATCATAACGGAAATCTTGACAAACGCACCATATGATGCTTATAAACGCATCAGGAGATGCGATATGGTGAGTGCAGCGATTCAGCATGCCGAAGCTCCCCCGGGGCTTCAGACCTTTGCAAGCGACGGTGATCGCAGCCGCCTCACCAGCGCTGCGGTAAAGGCCGTGCTGCGCCTCATTGGGGCCTGGGGTGCGAGCAACGCTGAGGGCGCTGCGCTGCTCGGCGTGTCCGAAAGCACCTGGGACCGGATGAAAGCCGGAACCTGGGAAGGCTCGCTCGGTCAGGACCAGCTGACCCGCGCGTCGGCGCTGATCGGTCTGTTCAAGGGACTGCATCTGCTGTTCGCCAACGACATGGCCGATCGCTGGCCAAAGCTCGAAAACAGGGCCCCGTTGTTTGATCGCCGCTCGCCCATCGGGGCGATGATCGAAGGCGGCATTCCGCGCATGCTGGAGACCAGACAATATATCGACGCGCTTCGTGGCGGGCTCTGAGGAGGCAGGCGAGCCGCCGCAGATCCGCGAAGCGTTCGAGCGGACTGTCCGGCTCGTTTCCAGCGCGCGCTTGCGCGAAGCGGTCATGGCTCCACTTGCCGACAGTGATGCCGAGCTTGCGCTGCTCGCTGAAATCGAGGGGGCGACGAGTTCGCGCCTGATCGCCGAAGAGCGCGGGTTTGGCGGGCTGACAGCCGACGAACTGGTTCACGGCGTGCCGCATGCCAGGTTCATCAATGCGAGCTTTGCCTACGCCAAACCGCGCGAGCCCAATCGCTTCAACCCCGCGAACCGCGGCGCATGGTATGCCGCGCTCGATGTCGAGACCTGTATTGCCGAGGTCGGCCATCACCTGACACAGGCGCTCGCCGATGCCGGCGATTTCGATGCCGTTGTCGAATATGGCGAGATGATCGCCAGCATGGCGGGCGTCTTTATCGATCTGCGCGAGCAGCCCGGACACCCGGCCCTCGATCCGGACAAGACGAAAGTCTATCCTGTCGGCAATGCTCTAGCGGCGCAGGCACGCGCCGCCGGTCATAACGGCATTATCTATCCCTCTGTGCGCCATGCGGATGGGACTTGCATCGCGGCCCTGTGGCCCAACGTCGTGCAATCGGTCGCGCAAGGGGCGATGTACCGCCTGACCTGGTCCGGCAACCCGGACTATAGTCGGGAAGCAATCTAGCCGTACGCCGCTTTTGCTACGCCAACCTGCGATCACGCAGCTTCCGACTTGAATATGTAATGCAAAGCCGCCGTGCTGTCCTTCACGAAAGGAGCCAGCCTTGTCGGCAACCCGGATATTGTGGGGTCAGATACTCGTCGTCTTCACCCTAACGCTCGCAGGTGTGTGGGCGGGCACCCAGTGGACGGCGCACGCGCTTGGCTATCAGGCGCAGCTGGGCGCGCCCTGGTTCAGTATCTCCGGAGCGCTTGTCTATCCGCCTTATGCCATCTTTTGGTGGTGGTTCAGCTACGAAGCCTATGCGCCGCGCATCTTCGAGACCGGCGGAATGATCGCCGCATCGGGCGGTCTCGTGTCGGTGGCGGTCGCGATCGGCATGTCGGTCTGGCGCGCCCGAGAGATCAGGAACAGCGCGACCTATGGCTCGGCGCGCTGGGCGACCCGTTCCGAAATTTCAAGCGCGGGCCTTCTGGCAGGCAAGGGCGTCATTATCGGCCAGCATGCCAATCTCTATCTTCGCCACGACGGGCCAGAACATGTGCTCTGTTTCGCACCGACGCGCAGCGGCAAGGGGGTCGGCCTTGTCGTGCCGACGCTGCTGACCTGGCCGCACTCGGCGATCGTCCATGACATCAAGGGCGAGAACTGGGAGCTGACCGCTGGTTTCCGGTCCAGCTTCAGCCGCACGCTTCTGTTCGATCCGACCAATGAAGCGTCGGCAGCCTATAATCCGCTGATGGAAGTGCGGCGCGGCATCAACGAGGTGCGCGACGTCCAGAACATTGCCGATGTGCTGGTCGATCCCGAAGGCTCGCTCGAACGGCGCAATCACTGGGAAAAGACCAGCCATGCGCTTCTCGTCGGGGCTATTCTGCATGTGCTTTATGCCGAGCCTGACAAGACGCTTGCCGGGGTGGCGAACTTCCTCTCCGATCCGCGCCGATCGATCGAGGCGACATTGACCGCCATGATGCACACGCCGCATCTGGGGGAAGACGGCATCCATCCGGTTGTCGCGAGCGCGGCCCGCGAATTGCTCAACAAGTCGGAGAACGAACGCTCGGGCGTGCTCTCGACCGCCATGTCGTTCCTCGGGCTGTACCGCGATCCGGTCATCGCCCGGGTCACCCGCCATTGCGAATGGCGCATCGCGGACTTGGTGACACAGGGCCGACCGGTCACGCTCTATCTCGTTGTCCCGCCCTCCGACATCAGCCGCACCAAGCCGCTCATCCGGCTCATCCTCAACCAGCTCGGAAGACGCCTGACCGAGGACCTGCAGGAAGGTGCCGATCGCGAGCGGCTTCTCCTTATGCTCGACGAGTTCCCGGCTTTGGGTAGGCTCGATTTCTTCGAAAGCGCGCTCGCCTTCATGGCGGGCTACGGCATCAAGGCGTTCCTGATCGCCCAGTCATTGAACCAAATCGAGAAGGCGTACGGACAGAACAATGCCATTCTCGACAATTGCCATGTGCGGGTGTGCTTCGCGACCAATGACGAGCGCACTGCCAAGCGCGTTTCGGAATCGCTCGGAACCGCGACCGAGACCAGGGCAATGCGCAATTATGCCGGACATCGACTCTCGCCCTGGCTCGGCCACTTGATGGTCTCACGCTCGGAGACGGCGCGCGCTCTACTGACCCAAGGCGAGATCATGCAGCTTCCCGACACCGACGAAATTGTGATGCTCGCAGGGGTGCATCCGATCCGTGCCAGGAAAGCGCGCTACTACCGCGATCCCCGGCTCAGCAAACGGGTAGAGCGTCCACCAACGGTCCAAAAGTCGGAGTTCGCGCCGGACGAGGGCGAATGGCGCGGGAGACATGTGACCGCGCCTTCGCAATCGGAGAAATCACTGACCGCGTCTGAAGAGTACGAGGTTGATGATCGCCAGTCCGATGGCGGGATCCGCCAATCGCCCGACTTGCCGGAATACGAGGATGTGGCGCCGCCGCCCATGGCAATTCCCAACGAATTTGAGTTTGACGACCGTAGCGACGAGGATCAGGCAAACCGCAATCGCAGGATCGCCGAGCGGATGCAGGCCAATGCGCGGCGCGCTGCACTCGATCCCGGCGACGGGATCGAGCTATGAGCAAGGGCAACCGTATCAAACACACCTTTCGCTTGCCGCCAGCCCTTTCCAAGCAGCTTGCAGACTATGCCGGCCGCAAGCGCGTCTCGCAGGCTTCGGTGGTGGAGGCCGCCATTGCCTCGTTCCTGTCACCCGATGGATCGGAACGCATGGAGGCGGCCTTCAGCCGCCGTCTCGACCGGATAACCCGTCAGATCGGCAAGCTCGACTATCATATCGAGGTCGGGAATGAGGCCTTCGCGCTCTATCTCAGGCGATGGCTGGCGGTGACCCCGGCAATCCCGGCCGAGACCAGTGCTGCCGCGCGTGCCGATGCAGAAAAGCGGTTCGACTTCTTCGTCGAAGCGCTCGCGCGGCGCATGGAAACGGGCAGGCATCTCGCTGACGATCTCATTCGCGCGGCTTCGGAACCAAGGCTGGGTGAGATTGAAAATCCGGACGGAGACGGCCCTGAGCCTCCGGCGTAGCCCTGACAAAGACCTTCGATAGTCCGGCAGGAAACACACATGAATAGAGCAGAGGAACGCTTTCTTTCATGCGCCGGCGCACCTGCAGGAATGCGAGGGTGCAACCATTCCAAGTGCTTGCTAAAGGTCCAGTAATGCGCACCGAACTCGATCATCTGCCTCCGCAAAAGCAACGGGAACTTGAGCGCGTGGTGCAGCTGATCTTCGAAGAATTCGATGATGCCTTTGCGCTGGCGAAGCACGAGTGGAAGAAGGCCGGTCGCATTCTCAAGGTCATTCTCTACGGCAGCTATGCCCGCGGCACTTGGGTCGACGAGCCGCATACGGCCAAGGGCTACCAGTCGGACTACGATCTGCTCATCATCGTCAACGACAAGCGGCTGGTCGACCGGGTCAAGTACTGGTCGAAGCTCGATGACCGGCTGATGCGCGAGTACGGCGTGACCAAATCGCTCAAGACGCCGGTCAATTTCATCGTCCATACGCTGCAGGAGGTGAACGACGGTCTCGCGCACGGACGCTATTTCTTCATGGATGTCGCGAAGGACGGGATCGCGCTTTACCAATCCGACGACACCGAGCTCCACACGCCGAAGCCCAAGACTGCCGGTGAGGCGCTGGCAATGGCGCAGGAGTATTTCGACGAGTGGTTCCCGACAGCGATGCAACGGTATGAGCTATCAAAGGTGGGCCGGGAGCGAGGATTCCTAAAACCCGCAGCATTCGACATGCATCAATCGGCCGAATTTCTATACCATTGCGTGCTGTTGGTCTGCACGTTCTATACACCGCATGTACATAATCTGGGTTTTCTCCGCACCCAGGCGGAGCGAATCGACCCACGCCTGACCTATGTCTGGCCGCGCGACACGCGCCGCGATCGTGCGCGCTTTGAGAAGCTGAAGGAAGCGTACGTCAAGGCTAGATACTCAAAGCATTACCGCATCACCAGCGAAGAGCTCGAATGGCTCGGAGAGCAGGTTGAGGAGCTTGGCCGGGTCGTGCACGAGATATGCTCAGACGGTCTCAAAAAGCTCAGTAATGAAATAAACCCCTAATCGATGCTCGCCTGTCGGGTCCGATCGCACTGTAGCAGATGTCTGCGTTGCGCGCCTACTTCGGACCTAGCTGAATATTGTTTTCGATCGCGAGGAGAGACGCTCATCACAGGGCGAAGTTCTAAAAGAGGCCTAGTCGTGCTCGGAAAGTAGTGTGAAAGCGAAACCAGAATTCTGCAGCACACTGGCCGAAGGATGCGAGCTCTCGCCATCAAATAGCTTGCCAATCGGCTTATTTTTCTGGCTCGCATCGTTGCCCACGCTTCTGGAAGGAGCGATTAGTTGGGCCGCTTGGCTGGGTTTAAGTGGATATTTTAGATTCTGGAAGCCTGTGCGGAACAACTGCTGAAGCTGGGTTTGCTGCTGGAGCGCCTCTATTTCGGATCGACTATTGGTGGCGACATCACCGAGGTCGATACCCAAGATCGCATCGGCAAAATCGTCTTCCTGCGTCTGGTCGAAGGCGATGCGTGCGGTCTTCGTGCGCTGATCGATATGCATCACACCTGTCAGATCGGATTTGCTACCGATCTTGATTACTACGAGGTCGCCATTTTTTGTCGGATAGGCGCATTGCACGGTTATGTTGAAAGTACGAGGAGGCAGGGCCATCATTCCCACGCGTCCGATGTGATCGAGATATTGTTGCCGCAGATTGAGGGCGCTAACGTCCCTTAAAGTTTCCGCAATCTTTGCAGACCCGTCCGACGCCAAGTGATTTTTCGCGCGTTGGAGCGTAATTGTAGCTGGAAATCCGAAGTCCCATCTGATCTGATAGCGCTTCTTCCCGCGTGTGATGATTGGCGTCGTCTTGTCTTCGCCAAAAAGTGGCTCCGTCATAGCGAGCGGTTCTAGGGTACCTCCGATAAGCAGTGCTGCGTGGAGGTTTTTGCCACGCAGCAGATCACATTCCGGCGAGGCAACGAAAAACACCCTGTTTGGGTCGCCTTTGAAAATGCTGGCCTTGCTGACCGATCCCTGGAGCCGGGACATGAGAATGTCACCAAATGTGAGTGGCCAGACCGAGCCATTGTCTCGCTTGCGCCGCTCGGGATTAGCGAAGACCGTCCGCTCGATGAGGCGGAAACTGTCCTTTCCCTTAGCGATCGTCAAAGGAGCCGGCTTGTCGCTTATTTTGTCTAGCGCCTCGGCTCCGGACAGGATTTCCTTGTCGGCTTCGATTTCATATTGAAGGACGCGGTCGAGAACGCTGACCATATAGCTTGATGGCAGCAGTCCTTCGGCTGATAAAAGCAGCGATTTGATATGATGCAGGTCGTCGATATCGATTCTTCGCAATTCTCGTCCCGCACGTTCGACCGCGTCAGATGCGCCGGTCTTCCACTTATTAGTGAATTCCGCCAGCAAGAGACTATCTTCACGGTGCGTCGCCAAGGTTGCGATGATGCGCCGCATTCGAGCGCCCTTCTTGATTACCTTTTTCTGGATGCTGCGGAAACCGGATGCGTGGAGCTCGACCTCGTCGCGAAGCCCGGGTGCCTCTTCTGTGAGGCTGATCTGCGACATCAGAACAACTGCGGGGGGGGCGTCACGGCCGTCGATCACTTTTTTCAGGCCGGCTACAGTCGTTTGCCTGTCTTCGTCCGACTGGGCGGCACCAAGAAAAAGGTCGATGATGATGAGGTCGACCTGCTCGGCAGCTTTGACAAAGTCGCGTCCTGCTTTGGTGAACGCAATCCCGAGATCGGTCAGTATTTCTTCGATCTCACCGAGAGCTTTGATGTCTCGCAGGCTCTTCGCGACATAGTCGGCGAACAGGTCGCGAACCAGATCGTCAAGAACTCCACGGTGTTCCCACAGCGCTTGAATGAAGGCGTCATCACCGCGAAGATCGGCTCTCTCATCGGGGTCAAAGCCCGGGAAAACGGCTTCCAAGCGCTCGAGCGCGTCGCCAATGGCGTCGTCGAAAAAGATATCCCAGTCTACATCTGCAAGCTCGCTCGCGCGCGGTACTAGGTCATAGCCATCATCGACAATGAGCGCGGACTTTATGCCCGCCGCGGCGATGATTTCCTTGTCCGTCATTCATCGCTCCCGATGACGCGATAATCGAACGTGGTGTATCGTCCCTCGCGGTTTACAATTTCGGTGTCGATGACAAGCGCGCCGCCATTGTGCTCCGCTGCCTCGCGGGCAATGAACAGCCCGAGTCCGCGCCGTCGGCTCTTGTCCTTCAGCGAGAAAAACAGGTCGAAAACCCGCTCGGCGTATTCGGGCGATATACCGGGCCCATTATCGGTTACCCGTACCCGCGGTGGATTGTCCTCCACCGCTATCGTGAGCAGCGGCTTGAAGCCCAGTTTGCGTTCGCGCTCAATATCCATCCAGTAGACAGAATTGGAAACGAGGTTTTCAATAACCTGTGCGACCATGCCTTTGACGGCTTTCAGCGCAACCGGACGATCGGGGAAATGCGTTTCAAGTTTGACATGGTGTCGGTCGAACTGCGCTTCGTGGGCACTGAGGAGGTCGCGGACAAGCTCGTCAAGTTCGAACGCCTCCTTGCGTTGTCGGCCACTCACGCTGAGCGGGTCGAGAATACGAAGCCGCTTGCTTATCGCTTTCATCGACGCGCGCAGACTTTCCAACCTGCTTCGTACCTCTTCCGGTACGTTTTTACGCTGAAGCTTGTTTAGCGTGTCGAGCGCATCCTCGGCGGATCGAGCCAATTCGTGGGCAACGACCTCGACCATCAGACCTACGCCGGCCATCGCGACCATCTGATCGGTATCCTGCTCGAGCTCGAGAATCCGTTCCCGCGCTTCTGCGGCATACCGGGAAAATTCTTCACGCATCTCTTCAAACTCGGCGACGATCTCTCGCTGGTCTTCATCGGCCGATCTGGCGAGCGCGCGAATTGCTTTCTTCATCCGCTGTTCGAGGGCTTTCGTACGGGTCGGGTCCGTCGGCACTCTCGGCTTGTTCTTCTTGAAAGCGTTTTCGACGCGCTTCATTTCGTCGCGTAGCCTGTCGACAGCGAGCTGTATCGCCTCTTTGAGAACCGCTTCTTCTGGGGTGTGCCGCAAACCCTCTCGGTTGGTTTGGTCGATTAGATGCGGATTGCTGAAGCGGCCAATATCTACCTGTCCGACAAACTGAATCCGATTGAGCGCATAGCCCTTGGCGCGCAGAGCTGTGCGATCGAGTTCGAGCCAGTCATCATCTTCGGTACCATAGGGATAGACCCTGAACCCGTCGCGATAGAGCCGCACTCCCATCCATTGGTCGAGCAATTTGCGCAAAGCCTGGTAATCGCCTGTACTCCGGCCCTTTCGCAGCGTTGCGCGATTGAACCAATAGAGTTCGAAATTGAAAGGTCCCACGTCAGTCAGTGCGGCTGCGTTTACATCACGCTTGTTTTCCCGGCTGCGTTTTTGACGCAGGCCGACCAGTGCGGCGAGCAAATCGTCGAATTTCAATGTCTCGATCTGGTGCTCGACGGGATGCTCGAACCCAAGATTGACGAGCTCCATTCGCAGCGTGAGTTCGGGAGAGCCGTCCCGGATCTTATACTCACCCTTGAGGGTCGCGTGGGCATGAGAAAGGAAATTTTTGTCAAGCCGGGCAAAATTGATGCGCTCGCCGTTCCAGAATATGGCAATGCGGTGGCGTTTGGGCTTTCCAATCGGGTTGGCAAGCAACGAAAAATCATCAACGGCAAGCCGTTCAACACGGTTGCGATCCCAATTGGCCTTTAGCCTGCGGACGCGAATGTCAGTCCCGCTGGAGTCCGGTTGCGGCTTCTCTCCGCCCACGCGCGGTTCGATCGTGACATCCTCGATCATCTTTTGCGGATCTTCGAAGTCGGTCCAATCGATGTCCAAGATGTTGAAGGTCTCGTCTTCTTCACGGGCGGTTCGAACTGTCAGCCGGTCGCCAAGACGCATTGCGGAGAGCCGGCCTATGCCTTTCTCGCCCAAATACGGAGCTTCGCTGACACCGTCTTCAAACGCAGTGTCGACTTCTTCTTTGCGCGATTTGGTTCCGAGAACCAGAAACACGGTTTCGAGCTGTTCCAAGGACATGCCCGACCCGGTGTCAGAAACCGTTACCTGGTTGAGCGCATCAATCTCTTCTAGCGCAGCATCGTATTCGTCGAGATCGTCGATATCCTCGAGAAATTCGATCGCCCTATCGTAAAGCTTGCCTGCATCGCTGAAGAGGCGGGCACGGGTTTCATCGAGCAGTTCGGCAAGCGCTTCCTCGAAATCGAACTCATCTTCCGCATGATTGCCATTGTCGGGCATATTTCGCAGGCGGTTCACGGTATGGCGCAACTCGAGATAGTCCCTGCGGGCGAGGACAACCTTGAATTTGATCGTGACGCCGTCCTTCGTCCCTGCGTCAACACCGTTCTTGATAAGCTCATAGAATGCGATCGCGTCGGAGCTGATGAGCTCTGAGCCGAGCTCAAGAACGGTGCGGGCCGAAACCTTAAACATCACGGGCACATAGAACGGAAATGGTAAAATGACAGTATTCTAATTTTGGCATCTCAAGCATGCCCCCGGAACCAAGGAAAGTTGATTTGTCGACATCATAGACTGCAAACTTGAGCCTCGATATTTGTAGGCTTCGTCATTTGTGACAGACGAGACAGCCGCTGTCCTCGTCCGCAAGCATCTGTTCCACCGTCCTATCGGTGATCCGTGCTCTCAGCGAATTTGGCATTCTGCGAGCGAGCGCCTGTGCCTTGCGCTCTTCATGATTGCGCTCGATCTCGGCAACCCGCTCCGGCCGCGCCAGTTCTTCGAGACTTTCGTTCTGGGTCCAGGTGAACGGTGAACCGTGCTCGATGGCTGATTTCTCGTAACGCTTGGCTTCCTCGAAGGCGTCTGGGTGCTCGCGCATCAGCCGCACCCATTCGATCTTCTGCTGGTAAAAGCAGAATGTGCAACCGCTGCGAGAGCGCCAGCGATAGTAATCCGGTAGGCCAAGCCCGGAGTTTTCCAGCAGGCCGATGACCGAAGCCTTGTCGAGGCCGGCCTCCCTCAATGGGAAATGGACGTGCATGTTGGGGTGGGTTGCGATCATTCCCGAGCGGCTCGGCTCGTCGGCCCGGATCGCGACATAGGAATGCACCTCCACGCCTGCGTCGAGATGCGGTTTGAGCCACTTCTGGAACGGCTGAATCTTGAGCTGCCGCGTGCACCAGCGGGTACGCGGGGAAGGCAGGAAGTGGCCGTATTCGGCTAGCCAAAAATCGAAATCCCGACCAGGGTTGAGCATTTCAATGGTCTTGCCAAGGAAGCCCTCAAGGCGGCCGAGATAATCGTAGACCTCGGGTAGCTCCTTGCCGGTGTCAGTGAAGAAATACCGCACATCGATGTCCGGACGGTGATCGCGCATCCAGACCGCGAGGGCAGCGCTGTCTCGTCCGCCGGACAGACCCAGAACATGCATCGCCTCGCCGGTCACGCTTCCTTCTCCGCGCTGATGGGCACAGTGACATCGCGCTCACCGTCGTCCTCGATATGACGCTGTGCGAGCTCCGCTATCACGGCGAGCACCATATCGGGCTCGAGCCGGGCGGCGTCGAGAGTCTTGCCGATCTCGTCGAGGAGTGGCTCGAGGCGCTTCTGCGCCTCGGTTGCAATCTGTGCCCTGCGCACGACGCTTCGCTCGGTCGACCCGACACCTGCCATTACCATGACCGCGGTCTGGGTCGGTTGCTGGTCACTGTCGCCGAACAGTTCCACGCGGCGAAACCTGTAGGCATATTCCGAAAGCTGCATCGCCGCGCGGCTTGGCTCGAGATCGTGCCACGTCGTCACCGGGTTGCCCATCACGAGACCGCAAATGTCCGCCATGTTTTGCGTCGACCCGTCGAACTTGGCCAACCTGGTGATGAAGCCCCGGAGCTTGAGGTCGTCTCCGCCATGCCCCGCTATTCGCTTGGCTCGTTCCACCAACTCGGAGAGATTTCCTGCATCGCGGTGTTTCAGGCCCTCCAGCATCCGGGTTTTCAGATCCTCGATCATGTCTGGGTAAGCGTGATCAAGTTCGCTCAGGACCGTGCGCAGCGCAGGTGCGGTGCCTTCGCCCGAAGCCTCGAGCGCTTCGGGGATGTCGACGAAGAGGAGCTGGTAGGGATCGTCCGCATCTAGCAACAAGCGACGCACATCGATTGCTTGCTTGGAGAGCGTGGCTTGCGCCTTACGCGACCAGTTGGGAAGGCTGTACGCAAACTGCACGAGCGCCTGTGCTATATCGAGCGGCTCCTCCGACGGCGCCTCTTCGACGAATTCGCTCGCGACGGCTGCAAACTCCTTCAGCGCGACCGCATTCGCGGCATCGGTCGGAACCGATCTCAGCGCAATATGGTCGGGGTCCTGCAGCAGAAGATCCATGACCAGATCGGATATGGCCGGCTGGAAGGCCTCTTTCGCATAGATCGCAGTGCTGTGACGGCGCGAGAAAAGATAGGTCACGAGCAATAGGGGCATCACGCCTTGCTGCACGCCGTAAGGCGGCTCGCCCCAAGCCCGGTAGATGTCGGCAACACCAACCTGCTCGCCGGCTTCGAGCAGGCCATCGGTTAGCGACCAGAGAGGGGCGAACGTGCTGGTTTCGCTGGGCGGAACGAAGTCCCACCGCTCGCCTTGCCGGACATAGAGACCCGCGCGTTCCAGAACGGTAACCGCTAGGCCCTTTTCGGCCGGATAGCCCGTGATCCCGAAGTTCTGCTCGCCGCGGCCTACTACGATAGCATGCAGCAGGGCTCGCAGCGCCGCATTGGAATTGCTCGACGGCCGCCGACGATTGATGAGTTCGGAATGCACGATCGGAGCCTGCCGGAAAGTCCGCCGGGCGATATCGCTCGCTGCCTGCGACAGGCCGTAGGAAAGCGAGTGCAAATCGAGCGGTTTACCCGTGTCGAACCAGTGCGCGCGCTCGAAACCGTCTCTCAAGAGACCTTCCAGCTGCGCGGACAAATGGGCAATGCGGGCATCGATCTCGCGCCTGGCGGCTGCATCTCCGGCCAGTTCGGGGCTTTCGTTGCGCACGTCGCGCGCGGCTTCGAGCTCGATCGCTGTTTTGCGAATGTCCGCACTGTTCGATGCAAGACCGACAATTACGGGCAGACCGTGCCGATGCTCCGTGCGCGAGACTTCGATCAGGCTCGCCTCCGCTTGGTCGGGATCGACGTCGATCCCAGGCAGAAGCAGCAGGAACTTGCCAGCAGCCCCGGCGCTAACCCGAACGTCTTTCGGACCAAGCCCTTGCGGCGCCAGTTCGCCGATTTGTGCGTCGAACCAGCGCGGCGTGCCATATTCGGCGTAATGCCGCTTGGCCAGAATCGGCTGCAGCGAGGCGAGATCGTTCAGCGACGCTATCTCGAGCCGCCCGCGTTCGGCGATGCGGGCCTCGATTTCGCCCTCGATGTCGAAATCGCTGCCGGCATAGATTGCATAGGCGCCCAGATGACGACGGTAGACAAGCGCCGAAATCTTGACGAGACCGGCAAGCTGATCTTCGACGTCGGCATCGGAATGACCGAGGCTTGCCGCGATTGTCCGGGGCGAGGCTGCCAGTCCCGATCCATTGCTGAACAGATCGATGACCGCTACGGTCTTCGCGATCTGCAAGCGCAGGTGGGTGCCGTCGCGGCCCGCCCTCGCTATCGCTTCTGCGGCCTGTGCCCAGCGATGGCCGTCGGGCGAAGCCATGATCGCGGGCTCCAGATTGACCTGCAGATAATCCCAAAGTTCTGCCGGTCTGAAGGTTTTTCCCGAAGCGAGGGTCGTGCGCTGGAGGAATTCGGCGAAGCCGTTGGGTTCGGCCGAGGCAAGAAAACCGAACAGGCTGCGTTCGTTCTGGCTGAAGCGCCGCCGGGTGATCGGTCCAAGCAGCGCTGCCGCCGCAGGGTTGAGAGGCCAGCAATCGTCGAGCCTCTCCGCAAGATCCTTGGGCACACCTGGTCGCCGTTCGGCAATCTCGCTGGCAACAATAGCGGCAATCGGATGCGACTGAGGGTGCGAACGCTCTGTCGTGACGGCACGCCCGACCAATTCGATCACCTCGTCGACCGCCGTAATGATCGGGACATCCGCAAAGCGGCCCTGAACCTTGCGCCATTCGTCCTGGACGCTCTGGCCAAGACGATCCGCATAGCGCTCGAAAGCCTGGTGCAGTACGCCCACGACGATAAGCCTTCCCTCGCTGCGATTGGCGGCCTCTGCGAGATCCTGGAAGAAATGGATGTCGATGGCGTGGTCGGCAGCACCTTCCAGATATTTGCCCAGCTCATCGACAATGACGAGCACTCCGCCCTTGGGACGCGCTTCAACCTCGCGCTGCAGCCGCTCGACGATATCGCGCCCGTCAGCAGCTTCCATCTTGGACCGCTTGGTCCGCGCGTGGCCCGGCTCGCCAGCGATTGCTGATGCGAGCGCTTCGCGCAGGTCGGCCACCGGATCGCCCCGCCGACCGCTCAGCGGCACGCAGAGCCAGTCCTTGGGCGCACGCCCGAAAACGGCGGTTACTTCGGGCACATCGCCAAGGAGTTGTTTCGCTTCTTTGAAGGCAGGTCCGCGCCCGAGCGAGTAGGAGGCAAGCGCGAGCGCGAGGCTCGACTTGCCGCCGCCATAAGGGCCCGTCCATGTGAACGCGCCCTGGCCGTTTGTCGCGAGGCGGAGCGTGGTGGTCAACGCATCGCGCGCCGATCCTTGCAGTACATAACCGGAGAGGGGATCGGCCTGGCCAAAATCGGCGTCGATTCTGACCGATCGCTGGTAGCGCGGCGCGACCGAAACATGGTCTGCGAGGTAGGCCTGGGTCATGCCGCGAGCGCCTTGGTGTGCGGATAGGCGCTGGCGATAAAGGAGGCCGGATCGGGCAAGCTTTCTCCCCGCCTTGCAATCGCGCGCACGCCTGCGCTGTCGGTCCACAGAAAGGCGCCCTTGGCGACCCTTTCGATATCGACAAGCCGGTCGATCAGCGCATCCTCGTCTAGCTTGAAGATCCGCCCCGGCGATCCGGGCTCGTATACCAGCGTATCGATGGCGAGCGTTGCTTGCTCGGGTGCACGCCTTGCCCAGAAATCTGCAAGCGCAAAAAGGAAGATACCGTTGGGCAAGCCGGGCTTGGGCCCATGGCGGAAAGCGAACGATCGCGATGACACTTCGCGCATAAGGCCAAGTTCGCCAAGTACGGTTTCCACCTGATCGTCAACCGCGCCCGCGCCGACCTTGGCGACATAGGATCTGACAAAGCATTCCACGTCGCGCTTGATCGTTGTGGAGGAGGCCCGCGACCGGTCGAGTTGGGCACACAGCAGCCGGATCGGCTCGGCAATGCCGTCGCGGTCGAACCCGTGTGCATTCAGATGGTTGAACGCATAATACCATGTCGTCGCGCGCTCGAAATTGCTGGCGATCTGCCAATGGAGCAGCCATGTGGTCGCGAGGCTTTCCATGAATGGATCGAGACCTGTATCGCGGTCGAAGATGAGCTTGCCGAAGGACGTTGCCTTCAAGGCGCCGACACCCCGCTCCGGGTCTTCTTCAATGATTCGGCAAGTGAGCGCCCAATGCTTGATTGCCGCAACCATATTCTTGCCGACTCCGAACCGGATGATCCCTTCGTCCTTGTCGAAGGTATTTGGGGCCGGAGCCTCCGCATCCTCGCAGACCGCATCGTAAGCCTTGCGTAGCCACAGCCGCCTCAGCGGAAAGGTTTCATGTCCCGCGAAGCGCGTCTTCACGCCGGTTTGTCCAAGAGGGCCTCTGAGCATGATTTGTTCCTACTGGGGATTTCCCCCAGTTGGCAACCTCGATGCGGGCCCTGCTTGGAAATTTACGCTTCAGGCCGCTGCTCGGTAGGCTTTCTCGTGCGCGGCCAAGAGCGCACTGACGGCACGGTCGATATCGGCCTCGGAAGTGGTTCGGCCAATCCCGATGCGAACGGACGACGAAGCCTCGTCAAAGGAAAGCCCTTGCGCCAACAGGACGTAAGACGGCTCGATGCTGCCTGAGTTGCAGGCTGAGCCTGTCGATGCCGATAGTTCGCCGCGGGCATGCAAGAGGATGTCTTCCGCATTCACTCCCTCGGCCCTGAGGCTCGTGCAACCCGGGATGCGCTCGGCATGCGGATTGATAGTGAAAGGACATCCCTTCCTGGTGACCCGATCTTCTAAAAGTCTTTGTAATGATTGAATATGTGTGCGTGCCGACTGGCCGTGGCGCTCGTAAAGCCGCGCCGCCGCTGCAAGCCCGGCGCAAAGCGGAACCGGCACTGTACCGCTGCGTCCGAGAGGCTGCTGTCCACCGCCATCAAGCTGCGGAACGAGCCGTAACCGCGCGGCGCGCGACACGACAAGGCCGCCGATGCCTTTTGGACCGTAGAACTTGTGACCGGAGAAACTCAGCAGATCGGCACCGGTATGGTTGAAGTCGACATCGATCTTTCCGACGGTCTGCGCCGCGTCTGTGTGAAACAGGACACCTTGGCGATGACAGATTTCGGCAATCTCGCGCACGGGTTGAATGACGCCGGTTTCGTTGTTGGCGTGCATGACCGATACGAGCGCCGTGTCGGGCCTCAGGGCCTGCGCGATGGCTTCTGCGCGAACGCGGCCATCTGCCCCCGGTTTGACTTCGGTGACCTCGATCCCGGTTTTCACGAGCGAACGGGCGGCCTCCAGCACGCATTTGTGCTCGATCGATGACACCACCAGATGGTTTCCGCGTCGTTCGGCTGAGCTCATAACACCTTTGATGGCGAGGTTGTTCGCCTCGGTTGCTCCGCTGGTGAAGAGGATTTCGTCCTCCCCGGCTCCGAGCAGCGCCGCGAGCGCTTCGCGCGATCGTTCGACAATTTTCGAGGCCTGCAGGCCATGCGCATGATCCGAATGCGGATTGCCCCAGTCATGGCTCATCGCGTCCGTCATCGCATCGATGACCGAGGGATCGACCGGAGTTGAGGCCATGAAATCGAGATAGGCGGGGCCGGGTCTGCGCAAGGAACAACCTTCATTGAAATCGGTGCACCGATAAGACCAAACCTGGCCTGGCAAAGCAACCACGATCGCGCGGTGTTCGAGCCTGAATGGCGACGCCCTCCCGATTTGGCCTTGCCTTTTATTTCTTATTCTTCGCCTTTCTACGCCGATTGCAGATCACTGTTGCCCGAGGGCAAAGTAATGTCTTTTTGATCTGCCTCGCGAACGCAGCCGATGGTCGGTTGCCGCATCCGAGGCAGTCCATGAGCGTCATCCCCCTTCGATCCGAAGTCTCATCGCGCGGCGCGCGCATGCTGCGCACTGCGCTTGGCGGCGACATCGCCCGCTGGCTCGACGAGCCCGATGTCATCGAAGTCATGCTCAACCCCGACGGGCGTCTCTGGGTGGACCGGTTGGGCGAGGGTCTCGCGGCGAGCGAATGTCTGATGAGCGCAGCCGATGGCGAGCGGATCATCCGGCTGGTCGCCCATCATGTCGGCGCCGAGGTGCATGCAAGCGTACCGCGTGTGTCCGCCGAACTGCCGGAAGGCGGCGAGCGCTTCGAAGGTCTGCTGCCACCGGTGGTTGCCGCCCCGAGCTTCGCCATCCGCAAACCAGCCAGCGCGGTGTTCTCGCTGGCCGACTACGTGACGACCGGGATCATGAGCAAATGGCAGGCCGAAGCGCTTGCCGGTGCGGTCGCTGCGAGAAAGAACATTCTGGTCGTCGGCGGCACCTCGACCGGCAAGACGACGCTCACCAATGCGTTGCTCGCCGAGGTCGCAGCCACGTCCGACCGTGTCGTCCTCATCGAGGATACGCTGGAGCTGCAATGTGCAGCGCCCAATCTGGTATCGCTGCGAACCAAGGACGGCGTTGCGACTTTGTCCGATCTTGTCCGGTCGGCGCTGCGCCTGCGGCCCGATCGCATTCCCATCGGAGAGGTGCGCGGTGCCGAGGCGCTCGATCTGCTGAAAGCCTGGGGCACCGGTCATCCAGGCGGGGTCGGCACGCTTCACGCCGGCTCGGCGCTTGGCACACTGCGGCGGCTCGAACAGCTTATCCAGGAAAGCGTGGTCACCGTGCCGCGCGCGCTGATCGCCGAGACCATCGATATTATCGCCGTGCTTGTGCGCGACGGCACCGGGCGGCGCCTTGCCGAACTCGCCGAGGTGCGCGGACTCGATGCCGCGGGCGAATACGTCCTCGCACCCCTTCCATCCACAACAGGAGACCATTCGTGACCCATATCTTTTCGCGGGCGCGACCGCGCCTGTCCGCTTTGATCGTTGGGAGCGTCATTGCGCTGGCATTTGCGGCGCCCGCCCAGGCCGCCGGCTCGTCGATGCCGTGGGAAGCGCCGCTCCAGGCGATCCTCGAATCAATCCAGGGCCCGGTCGCCAAGATTGTCGCGGTGATCATCATCATCGCCACCGGGCTGGCGCTCGCTTTCGGGGATACATCGGGAGGCTTCAGGCGCCTGATCCAGATCGTCTTCGGGCTTTCGATCGCCTTTGCCGCGTCCTCCTTCTTCCTTTCGTTCTTCTCCTTCGGCGGCGGAGCGCTGGTCTGATGGACAGCGGTCAATCTCCTCTGCCGAACGGCTTTGCTGTTCCAGTTCACCGGGCGCTGACCGAGCATATCCTGCTCGGCGGTGCGCCGCGCGGGCTCGCTATCGCCAATGCGACGTTGGCGGGGGCGATCGGACTGGGTCTGCAGCTGTGGATCGCAGGCGCCGCGTTTTTCGCGCTCGGCCACATGGTCGCGGTCTGGGCCGCCCGGCACGATCCGCAATTCGTCGATGTCGCGCGGCGGCATCTGCGGTTCCCCGCACATCTGCAGGTCTGAGCCATGCTGTCCCTGCGCGAATATCGAAACAAGGCCGACCGGCTTGCGGATTTCCTGCCATGGGCGGCGCTCGTCGCCCCCGGCGTTGTGCTCAACAAGGACGGCAGCTTCCAGCGCACCGCCCGCTTTCGCGGGCCGGATCTCGACAGTTCGACTCCTGCCGAACTGGTTGCCACGACCGCTCGATTGAACAGCGCGCTGCGCCGGCTCGGGTCGGGCTGGTCGATCTTCGTCGAGGCCGTGCGCCGTCCGGCACTGGATTATCCCGCCTGCGCCTTTCCCGATCCGGCTTCGGCACTGGTCGAACGCGAGCGCGCCGCGCAGTTCGCAGAAGAGGGCGCGCATTTCGAGAGCCGCTATTTTCTGACCCTCCTATGGATGCCGCCAGCCGAGGATGCCGCGCGGGCTGAAAGCTGGCTCTACGAAGGAAGGGCCGAGAAAGGCGTGGATCCGCGCGAGCTTCTCGAGGGCTTCGCCGATCGGACCGACCGGCTGCTGCGCCTGTTCGAAGGGTTCTTTCCCGAGGTCCAATGGCTCGATGATGGCGAGACCCTGAGCTATCTTCACAGCTGCATCTCGACGCGACTGCACGATGTACGCGTTCCCGAAACCCCGATGCATCTCGATGCGCTGCTTGCCGACGAGCCGCTGACCGGCGGTCTCGAACCGCGCCTGGGTGCGGCCCATCTGCGGACACTGACCGTGATCGGCTTTCCGAGCGCGACATTCCCCGGCCTGCTCGATGAACTCAATGCGCTAGGCTTTGCCTATCGCTGGTCGACGCGGGCAATCATGCTCGACAAATCCGATGCGACGAAGCTGCTTTCGAAAATTCGCCGCCAGTGGTTCGCCAAGCGCAAATCGGTCGCCGCGATCCTCAAGGAAGTGATGACCAACGAGGCTTCGGTGCTGGTCGACAGCGATGCCGCCAACAAGGCCGAGGATGCCGATGCCGCGCTGCAGGAGCTGGGCGCCGACCATGTCGGGCTCGCGCTGGTCACCGCGACCGTTACGGTGTGGGACGAGGAACCGGCGCTTGCCGCCGAGAAGCTGCGGCTGGTCGAAAAGGTCATCCAGGGCCGCGATTTTACCTGCGTGACCGAAGGCATGAATGCGATCGAGGCCTGGCTCGGATCGCTGCCCGGCCATGTCTACGGCAATGTTCGCCAGCCCCCGATCTCGACGCTGAACCTTGCGCATATGATGCCGCTTTCGGCTGTCTGGGCCGGACTGGAACACGATGCGCATTTCAACGCGCCGCCGCTGCTTTACGCCAAGACCGAAGGCTCGACCCCGTTCCGGTTTTCGCTTCATGTCGGTGACGTCGGACACAGCCTCGTCGTCGGTCCGACCGGGGCGGGCAAATCGGTCTTGCTGGCAATGATGGCGTTGCAGTTTCGCCGCTATGCCGGGTCGCAGATTTTCGCTTTCGATTTCGGCGGCTCGATCCGTGCGGCCGCGCTCGCGTGCGGCGGCGATTGGCAGGATCTGGGATCGAGTCTTTCCGAGGACAGCGACGAGCCAGTCCTGCTGCAACCGTTGGCGCGGATCCATGAGCCGGCACAGCGCAACTGGGCCTCGGAATGGCTTCAGGCGATCCTCGCTGCGGAGGGCGTCGCACTCGATCCGGAAACCAAGGATCATCTGTGGTCGGCGCTGAGCTCGCTGGCGAGCGCGCCGGTCGCTGAGCGCACGCTCACCGGGCTTGCTGTCCTTTTGCAATCGCAGGCATTGAAGCAGGCGCTTGCCCCCTACTGCGTCGGCGGGCCGTTCGGACGGCTCCTCGATGCCGAGAGCGAACGGCTGGGCGAAGCGAGTTTCCAGGCGTTCGAGACCGAAGGGCTGACCGGATCGGCGGCTGCGCCTGCCGTGCTGTCCTATCTGTTTCACAGTATCGAAGGCCGCCTCGACGGCTCGCCGACGCTCATCATCATCGATGAAGGCTGGCTGGTGCTCGACAGTCCGGCCTTCGCCGCGCAATTGCGCGAATGGCTCAAGACCCTGCGCAAAAAGAATGCGAGCGTCGTTTTCGCCACTCAAAGCCTTGCCGATATCGAGACCTCGGCGATCGCGCCCGCGATTATCGAAAGCTGCCCGACGCGAATCTTCCTGCCCAATGACCGGGCGGTCGAACCCCAGATTTTGAGTATCTATCGCCGCTTCGGGCTGAACGACCGCCAGATTGAAATCCTCAGCCGGGCAACGGCCAAGCGCGATTATTACTGTCAGTCCTCTCGCGGTAATCGCCTGTTCGAACTTGGCCTTGGCGAAGTGGCGCTCGCCTTTGCCGCCGCTTCTTCCAAGAGCGACCAGCTCGCCATGTCCCGCATCATCGAAAAGCATGGTCGGAGCGGCTTTGCCGTCCACTGGCTGAGGTATCGCGGCCTCCACTGGGCCGCCGAATTGCTCGGCAGCGATGCGCACTCTTCCGACCCCCCAAACCCACCAGAAGGAGACCTGAAGTGACCTCTCGAAAAATCGTCCGCAGCATGGCCATGGGCACCGCGCTCGCCTTGGCGAGTACGAGCACCTTGGTATCAACGCCTGCACACGCCCAGTTCGGCGGGATCGTTTACGATCCGTCCAATTACGCGCAAAACGTGCTGACTGCCGCGCGCACGCTTGAGCAGATCAACAACCAGATCCGCATGCTGCAGAACCAGGCGACGTCGCTCATCAACGAGGCGAAGAACCTTCAGAGCCTGCCGCTGACGATCGTGCAGCCCCTGCAGGACCAGATCCGGCAGACCCAGCAACTGCTGAACGAAGCCCAGCGCATCGCCTACGATGTCCGCACCATCGAGGGCGCTTTCGACCAGCATTACAAGAACGTACCGCTCGGTGCCTCGCAGCGGGCGATGGTCGAAGGCGCCGAGGCGCGCTGGCAAAACAGCGTGGCGGCCTTCGAAGATGCCCTCAAGGTCCAGGCGGGCACGGTTGCCAATATCGAAGGTTCGCGCGATGCGCTCGGCAGCCTCGTTTCCGCAAGCCAGTCCGCCACGGGCGCCTTGCAGGCAGCACAGGCTGGCAACCAGCTGCTGGCATTGCAGGCCCGCCAGCTGGCCGACCTGACCGCCACGATCGCCGCTACTGGCAGGGCGCAGGCGCTCGATGCCGCCGAACGCGCGGCGGCCAAGGCACAGGCGCGCGAGCAGTTGGGGCGGTTTCTCGCTATTCGTCCGCGCTATCTGCCCGGCGGATCGGACTGATCCGCGATGGACACCAAGCTCCTCGCGCGCACCGGTGCCGCTGTGTTCGTCGGTCTCGCCATCGCGACGACGATCGTCCAGCTGCGCGAGGAGCCCGCGCCGGTGCGGCAAGCCGACCGGCGCATATGGGTGCCCGACGGCGATCCGCTGCCGGCACAGCTGAGGGTTTGCGCTCAAATCGGCGAACTGGCGCTGTCCTCGCCCGATTGCCGCGCCGCCTGGGCCGAGAAGCGCCGCCGCTTCTTTGGCGTCGATCACCCCGAGGCTTATTCCGGGATCGGCGACAAGGCGCTGCCTGGGTCCTCTTCCGGCGAAGCGCGAGGGGAGGACTGACATGGGCGGCACCGGCGTCGTCGATCGCTTCCTCGCGATCTTCTCGCAATATATCGACAGCGGCTTCGGGCTGCTTTCTGGCGAGGTGGCGTTCATCGCGACTACGCTGATCGTGATCGATGTCACGCTCGCCGCCCTGTTCTGGAGCTGGGGCGCGAACGACGACATCATCGCCCGGCTCGTCAAGAAGACGCTCTTCGTCGGCATCTTTGCCTACATCATCGGCAACTGGAGCGCGCTCGCCAATATCGTGTTCAACAGTTTCGCCGGGCTAGGCCTGAAGGCGAGTGGCTCGGGGCTCGGCGCAGGCGATCTGTTGCAACCGGGAAGGGTGGCGCAGGTCGGCATCGATGCCGCCTGGCCGCTCCTCGAATCGATTGCCGATCTGATGGGCTATGTCGGCTTCTTCGAGAATTTTCTGCAGATCATCATTCTGCTGGTCGCCTGGGCGATTGTCATCATCGCCTTCTTCATTCTCTCTATCCAGCTGTTCGTCACCCTGATCGAGTTCAAACTGACGACCTTGGCGGGTTTCGTGCTCATTCCCTTTGGCTTGTTTGGCAAGACCGCATTCCTCGCTGAACGCGTGCTCGGCAATGTGGTCTCGTCGGGAATCAAGGTGCTCGTTCTCGCCGTCATCATCGGCATCGGTTCGACGCTCTTCGCCGAATTCACCGGCGCCATCCCCGGCGAGCCGACCATCGAGGATGCGCTGGCCATCGTGCTCGCCAGCCTCACTCTGCTCGGTCTGGGCATTTTCGGGCCGGGGATCGCCAATGGCATTGTCGCGGGCGGTCCGCAGCTCGGTGCAGGCGCTGCTGCGGGCACCGCGCTTCTTGCAGGCGGTGCTGCGGTTGGCGGCGTGGCCGGTGCCAAACTTGCGGGCGGCGCGGTCGCCAGTGCTGCCTCTTCCGTCGCGCGAGGCACCTCGCGCGCCGCCGGAGGTGCGACCATGACCTATGCCACCGGTTCGGCGGGCAAGAGCGGCGGCGCCGCGGTTGCAGGCGGAATGGCGGGTGTTGGCCGCGCAGCAGGCGGTGCCGCCATGTCGCCGCTGCGCAAGGCGGCAGACAGCGCCAAGAGCAATTTCCGCGACGGGGCGCGTGCGTCGGTCGGGAACATGGGTGGACGCATCGTTCCTGCTCACGGTGCTTCGTCACCGGATCCGGAACAGACGAACGGCCCGCCGGCCTGGGCGCGGTCCATGAAGCACAGGCAAAGCCTGGGGCACTCGGCCTCGCTTGCCGCGCACACCGTGCGCTCCGGTGATGGCCATGGTGCAGGCGCTTCCATCGACACCAAAGAGAAGGATTAGCCTCCAATGTTCAAACGGCCTTCGATCCGGTACGCAAAAACGCCTCAAGCAGAGACGCCCTACCAGCGCGCGGCGCAGGTCTGGGACGAGCGCATCGGTTCCGCGCGCGTCCAGGCAAAGAGTTGGCGCTACGCCTTTTTCGGTGCGCTCGGCCTGTCGGCAGCGCTGACCGGCGGGCTCGTGTGGCAGAATGCGCGCGGCACCATCGTGCCCTGGGTGGTCGAGGTCGACAGGCTGGGCGAGGCCCGCACCGTAGCTCCCGCCGCTGCGGATTACGAGCCGACCGATCCGCAGATCGCCTTTCACCTCGCCCGGTTTATCGAGCATGTCCGCGCTATCCCCGACGATCCAATTGTGGTGCGAGAGAACTGGCTCAGAGCCTACCAATTCGCCAGCGACAAGGGCGCCTTGGCGCTCAACGATTATGCGCGGGCCAACGACCCGTTCGCGGCAATCGGCCGCGAACAGGTTGCGGTCGATGTCACCAGCGTGATCCGTGCCTCGCCGCGCAGCTTTCGCGTGGCCTGGGTCGAGCGGCGCTACCGTGACGGCGCGCTCGCCGAAACCACTCGCTGGACCGCTATCCTCGGCGTTGCCGTCCAGCCTCCCAGAACGCCCGACGCGCTCACCAGCAATCCGCTCGGGATCTTCGTCACCTCGATCAACTGGTCAAAGGAGCTTGGCTGATGACGCACTTACTTCAATTCTCCCGTCCGGCGCTGCTCGCAGCCGGCGTTCTACTCCTTGCCGGATCGCCCGCGTCAGCGACGCCTGCGCCGCAGGCCCGGGCCGCATCGCGGGCGATCACCGCCTTCGACCTCGCCGATGCATCCCGCCTTGTTCAGGCCATTGCATATGCCAACACCCCCTCGCGGCAGGCCTCCCCCACTGCCGCGCGCCGCTCCCCTGCCTCTGACCCCGCCCCTGATCCTCAGAGCCATGTGGGAGCGGCGAACGAGGCCGCCAGGATCGAACCGGACAATGCCGGATTTGACAATGCCATCCAGCGCTATGCCTATCGCGAAGGTGCGTTGTTCCAGGTCTATGCCAAACCCGGGCAGGTGACCGACATCGCCTTGCAGGAGGGCGAAACGCTGGTCGGCCCCGGGCCGGTCGCTGCAGGTGATACCGTGCGCTGGATGATCGGCGACACGCTGAGCGGCTCGGGAGCGACGCGGCGGGTGCATATCCTTATCAAACCGACGCGGCCCGACATCGCCACCAATCTGGTCATCAATACCGACCGCCGCACCTATCATATCGAACTGCGCGCCAATCCGGACATCTATATGGCCTCGGTCAGCTGGTCTTATCCGGCAGACGAACTGATCGCGCTGCGCCTTGAAGAAGAGCGAGCGGCGCGAGCCGCACCGGTCACCGACGGGTTCACGCTTGAGGCGCTCAATTTCGATTACCGCATCTCGGGTGACAAGCCTGACTGGCGCCCGCTACGGGTCTTCGACGACGGACAGCGGACCCTGGTCGAGTTTCCACCCGATATCGCCCGGGGCGAAATGCCCCCGTTCTTCGTGGTGGGCACGGATGGCGCAGCCGAGCTGGTCAACTACCGGATCGCCGGGCGCTATCTCATCGTCGACCGCCTCTTCCACAAGGCCGAACTGCGCCTCGGTACCGGTCGCAGACAGGTCCGCGTGAAGATTGAAAACCGCAAGCGGGGGCGGTCGTGAACGAGGAAAGCAAGACCGAGCCGCCACCCGATGCCGAAAGCATCGTTCAATTGCGCGGGGAAGGACCGCGCGTGGTCAGGCTCTCGCGCAAGGCTATCGGCATTGCCAGCGCCGCGGGTCTGGCCGTGCTTGGCGGTATACTGCTCTACGCCCTGCAACCGGCTTCGCAGGATTTTGGCGAAGAGCTGGTCAACACCGAGGGGATTGCTGTGGCAGACGGACTTGCCACTGCCCCGGCAGACTATTCGCAGGTTCCGAGGTTAGGGCCGCCGCTGCCGGGCGATCTCGGTCAACCGATCCTCGAGGCTCAGGATCGCGGGGCAGTTGCCGCGCTTCCACCGGTCGGCGCCCCGCCTCCGACACCGTCACAGCGGGCGGCGCCGAGCCCCGAGGATATGGCGCGCGAACGCTTAGAACAGGAACGCGAGGCGGCGCGCGGCAGTCGCCTGTTTTTCGGCGGCGGGACACCCGCCGCCAATTCCGGTCCGGCAGCTTCGGGTGCTGGGCCGCAACCCCCAGCACCAGTTCAGCCAACCGTCTCGACCGCGCGGCCGAGTTTTCTCGAACGGCCTGCCGACACGCGGACAGCGTCTTTGCAGCGGCTCGAGGCGGTGCCATCTGGCGCGCTGCTTCAGGCCGGGTCGATCATTCCGGCAGCGCTGATCACCGGCATCCGCTCAGACCAGCCCGGCCTCGTGACCGCGCAGGTTACCGAGAATATCTATGACAGCCTGACCGGACGGCATCTTCTGATCCCGCAGGGTGCGCGCCTGATCGGTGAGTACGAATCCGATGTCGGGTTCGGGCAACGCCGGGTGCTGCTGGCCTGGAACAGGCTCATCCTGCCTGATGGTCGCTCGATTGTGCTCGATCGCCAGCCAGTCGCCGATCCCTCGGGCTATGCCGGACTGGAAGACGGCGTCGATTACCATTGGGGCGGTGTCGTCAAGGCGGCGCTCGTTTCCACCTTGCTCGGGATTGGTGGCGAACTCGGCGCAGGTGGAGATCATGATCTGCTGCGCGCTGTTCGCCGCGGCAGTCAGGACAGCATCAATCGCGCTGGCGAGCAGGTGATTGCACGCGAGCTCGATATCCGCCCGACGCTGACGATCCGCCCCGGCTTTCCCGTGCGGGTGCTGGTGACGCGCGATATCGTGCTGGAGGGTGGAGCATGACCCGGCTCAAACTCTCCGACATCACCGATGGCAAGCCTGTAAAGTTAACGATCGAAATCCCTGCCCGGCTCCATCGCCGGCTGATCGAATATGGGACCGTGCTCAATGGCGGGGTATCAGAGGGTGCGCCTGTGCCTGAGCTGCTTATTCCGCCGATGATCGAGCGCTTTGTTGCAAGTGACCGGGATTTTGCCAAGGCACGCAGAGGATCGCGCGCACTATCCAAACAATAAGCACCTACAATATCGGAACTTTTTCTGGTTCTTCCAAGCCATTCTTACTTGCGAAATGCACACGTAGGTAGAATTGCGCTGTTTCCGCGTGCATGATTGGCCTTATCGTGAAGTAGCGAACGCATGTTCCTAGCGACCGGGTGGCGACACGCATGTCCAGGCGAAAAGCTAAAAGTGTCGATACACTCGCCAACGGGTGTTTCCATCACCCGGTCGCATCTTCGACCACACTGTATTTATAATTCCATTATAAGTTGGTCTGAATTCCGCTCCGCGCTCACTCTCCACTTGCGACGTCCGAGTCGCGATACCAACCACAGGAGTGAATCATGAAGGAGTTCGACCATAACCAGAATGAGGTTATCGACCTCGGCAAGGCCTCGGTTGAGACCAAGGGCGCCGTCGGTTTCTACATCGACGCCAGCGGCGGGCAATTGGCCAACAGCCCGGGCCTGCTCGACGAATAAGTCCTCGGCGGGCCGTGCGGCGCAATCCTGCCGCGCGACCCGCCGATTCGGGCTCCCAATCGATGGATCTCCACCGCGAAGGACTGGCGTGGCGCATTTTGGATGGCCAGCTCCTATTTCTCGATGTTTCCAACGATCGCTACTTTCGGTTGTCGGATGACGAAAATCGCAGATGTCTCGAAAAACTTGGCCGGTATCCCGAGAAGCAATGGCACCAACCGAGCAGCCTCGCCCGGCCTGCGGACTGGACCGTCCCAGAACAATCGAGCCCGGCAATCGCCGAGCACACCTTTAGTCTGCCCGCAGTCGCGAGAGCGCTTTGGATGCAACGCCGCGTTGAAGCGCGGCTCGCGAAACACTCTTTGGCGCTGGTCCTTTCCCAATTACGGAGCGTTGTCGAATCCAGGTCGGAAAGCCAATTCGAGATCAGTGAGAAGGGACGCAGGTGTATCGGGGCTTTTGAGGATGCACGATTGTTGCGCACCGCTGCGGACCGGTGTCTTTCGCGCTCCATCGCTCTCGCGACTTGTCTTGCCGCATATGGCGACCGGGCGCGGATCGTCATCGGCGTCCATACACCCCCTTTTGCAGCACACTGCTGGACGCAGCACCGAGACACGGTCTTGAACGACAGTGTCGAAGAAGTGCTCCGCTATGAACCAATTCTTGTCGTATGAGACCGCTACGTTTTGTTCTTGCGGTTCCTCATGGCGCGAACGGCCAAATCTTGCCGTCAATCGTTGCAACCCCGGGTCAGGTTTGTTCCGATGTCGCGGCCTTGTGGTGTGACAGCGAAACGCCCTGCCATTTCCTGAACCGACAGTGCTGCCTGATCGGGATCGCTTTTTCCCGAACGACATATCGCCGCGTGCGCGCCGCCGAGGAACTCGGGTTGGCCCCGGCCGAAGCCGAGGAGGCCGCCAAGCATCTCGTCGCCAACGTCTGGGGTGGATATGTCGCCATCCTAGGCGATTGGAGCAATGGGCCAATGGGTGTGCTGGTCGATCCTTCCGGACTCTTGCCCGTTTACCTTCTCTCCACATCCGAGCACGTCATACTGACCAGTGACCCGCTCCTGATTGCGGAAGCGGGAGGATTGGAGACGCCGGTTTCGTACCCGGCGCTGCACGCGCACCTGCTACGGCCTGAACAACGCCACCGGAAAACGTGTCTTGAGGGAATTGACGAACTCGCGCCTGGATCGCTGCATTTACTCGCGCGCCAGGGTTTGCAGATCCGTAGGATATGGCATGCAACCGACTTTCTCCCACGAATGCCGATCCCGGCATTCACGGATTACGCCGCGCAACTGAAGGAGCTCGGCGCCGCAGTGCTGCAAAGCTGGAGCGGCATGTTTGGAAGAGCAAGCGTAGCGGCATCGGGCGGCGTCGATTCGTCATTCATTTGCGCTGCTCTGGCCCATTCGGGCGAACGCTTCGATTGCGTTACTCTCGCCACTCCGGATCCGTCCGGCGACGAGCGCATATACGCCAATCGCGTGGCGGAATGGTTCGGGGTTCGGTGTGTCGAACGGATATACGACCCGGCGTTTTACGATCCTTCGAGGTCTTCCTCCCGGGGGTTGCCGCGACCGGCCCGACGTTCATTCCAGCACATTCTTGACGCCTTGCTTGTCGATGCGATGGCGGACCTCGGCGCCTCGGTCATCTACGATGGCAACGGAGGCGACAATCTGTTCTGTTTCCTCCATTCCTCTGCGCCGGTAGCCGACCGGCTGGCAGCGGAGGGTCTGGGGACAGGCGTGCTGCGCTCCCTGATTGACATGTGCCATATCACCGGATGCTCGGTCCCCACCATGGTCGCCGCAGTTCTTCGCAGACGGCTTGGTAAGGGAACGAGGGAAAGCTGGCCGGTCGATGCGAGTCTGCTTACCTGCGGAACTGACGCTGCGTACAGCGAGCCACTCGTGCCCTGGCTGAGTCCTCTAGGGATCTCAGGTTCGGGAAAACGCGACCATATGGTCCTGATCATGCGGGCACAGAACCACATTCATGGACTGGCCGCCGGCCCGCCTCGATTTTCGCCACTAATGAGTCAGCCGCTCATGGAGTTTTGTCTCGGTGTTCCGACTTGGATATGGGCACACGGCGGCAGGAACCGCGCTTTGGCCCGGGCGGCATTCGCACAGGAATTGCCGCCTGCCGTGCTGGCCAGAACATCGAAGGCCGGACCCGACAGCTTCGTAAGGCAAATTTTCGCCCTGAACCGAAATTCGATCGCCGAGCGCTTGCTGGATGGGTTGCTCGCCGCGAACGGGGTAATCGACCGCCATGCCGTGGAAGCCGCGCTGCGCACTGATGAACGAGACGACAACAGCATGTTCGGTCGCATACTTGACCTGCTCGAAGCCGAGAATTGGGCTCGCTCATGGACCCGCTAATGGTTCAGCATGGCAGCGAAGGTCGCGTGTGGGCGGGGCACCCTCCATGGCGCTCCAGCGGGCGTACTGTGCTTCTCTTGAAGGATTGCAGTTCAGCCTGCCCATAAGCCAGAACTCGAACCATTCGACGACGCGCTCGTACATCGCCAGGCGATGCGACGATTGCCATTTGACATGAGACTCATCGGGGAACACGTAGAGTTCGATAGCCTTATTGTTATGCGAGAAGGTTTCAACGACATCGAGGCTGCCTTCGTACTCGCTGTCCCCTGCCTGGATCAAAATTGGAACATCGATCCGGTCCACATTGAGTATGAGCGACATGGGCTCCCAGAATGTTTCGGCACCGGGCTCGAAATAGCGATAACCCATGTCCCGCAAATACTCGGTAAACCGTGGCCCTGCAGCGAGAGCGAAGGAGTAGAGATCCTCGCAGCACGATCCCATCGAAGCGACCTGGAAAAGGTCCGAGTTGATCAGCGCCCACTGGACGGTCGATCCGCCATCACTGAATCCGCTGATCCCCATGCGCGTTGGATCGACCGCACCAGTCTCGACGGCGCGTCGTACAGCGAGCTCTAGTGCTTCCTGCACCTGGCGCCGGTCCGCCCAGTCATCTTCGCTCAATGTCCGTATTTCTGCATCGGTTGTTGCCAGATACGCCTCTGGCGGGAAATCAGGCCGGTCGAAACTGAGGACCGCGAATCCGCGTGCGGCGAGAGGCTGGATCGGAACCTCGTCCCCGGTTCCTCCGCGAAGGAAGCCCCGGCTCCGGTACTGCACCACGATCAGGGGATGCAGTTCGCCAGGTCGATGAGTGGGCGGCAGGACAAGGTCGGCGAAACTCTCGACACCGCTTGCCAGGCGGAAGCGGAAACGCTGGACGGAGCCATACTCCATGTTCTCAAGCTGCGGGTTTGGATCGTGGATCAGTCGTTCTGATCCCGTTCGCATGTCGAGCGCCACTAATCGGCGAGGCTGTGTGCTGCCCTCACGCCCGCAAATAAGTTCGTTGGCATGAGGGGCGCACCCGATGAACACATCATCGGAAATCAGGACTTGGCGAGGCGCAGCATCGCGGGGATCCCAGCGCAACAATGCCGTCTGGCTGTCGGCCCATCCAGTACGCTGGACGAGGAAAAGGGCGCGCTCCGAGGCCGACCAGAACAGTTCTCGGATGCCGTCGCATTGCGTGACAGGGCAGACTTTTCGGCTGCCGTCCGGAGCGGCCAGAACCAGCCGCGTCGGGCTGAGGAGACGCTCGGGGAACTCTGCTTCGAGCCAGGCCGAAAATCCGCCCTCTCCTGATCGAACATTTCGTGCGTTGTCCGGTATCGCTGCCGGTCGCGGCGGGGCAATAAGCACCTGCTCCATTTCGGTTGCAGGTCGCGATGACCCGTCCCGAAGCGAAACCCATGTATAGATCGGATCGGCATGGCCGGTCGGTATCGGTCGGTCGGCTGCCTGCGGCGCAAACCGCGCGTCGAAGAGAAAGCCGCGTCTGCCTTCGCTGGCGATTGCCGCGGCGGCGAGGCGAATTGCAGGCCTTGTGCTGACAATGAGACCCATTCCGTCCTGAGCCCAGGCGAAATCGTCGACATCGTCGGCCAGATTGGTTGCTCGGACCGCACCCGTTTGCCCGGTTGGGCTGGCCAACCAAACCTGTGTCGAACCGGCTTCTCTCCTCAGATACGCAATTCGCATGCCATCCGGCGACCATCGCGGCGCGCTTGTCCTAGGCCAACCGGCCAGTATCGCGGTGAAGTCGCGAAGCCGGAAATCGTCGCGAATGAATTCCCCGCCGCGCGCCACCTCGATTGGAGAACCTTCGCCGTTCAACGGCGCGACCAGCAGTCTTTGGCAATAGCTATTCGTCTCGGGAATTGCGCGACGGACGGTGAAGGCAATTTGGCTGTCGTCAGGCGAGATGCCAAATACACTTCGATTGGGAGTTCCGACCGGTGCGCCAATATCCGCAATCCGGACTTGTCCGTCCACTGTCCACTCACCTAATTCCGCATTTGCCGTTTCCTGGGCGATGGGCAGTGCATCACACGGATCTTCGGCCGATGGCGGATCTTCAGCTGTCGGCACGATCGTCAGGCTGAGCGCTAGGGTAAGGAGCGCAGTCATTACCAATGCCTCCTTACGCCAAACGCGATGAAGCGCCCGATCGGAGAATAATTGGTTGAATCGTAGGGTGTTGTGTTGGGACCGGTTTGGCCGATCACGTCCGGCTTATCGTTAAACAGGTTTTGAATGGTCAACGAGAACTCGAGGCCGGGATCACGGTCGTCGCCGCGAATGACCGCATAGTGCATGCCAAGATCGACAGTTGCGCTTGGTGACAGCCGCTGCACGGTTGCAAGCCGTCTGTCGACGAGCGCACCGATATAACTGACTGCCGCATTGGCGGTAAGGCGGCCTGCCCGATATCTTGCTGCTCCACGCGCGCGGTAGCGGGGCGGGTTGAAAGTCGTACCGGCAAGCTGGACTTCAGGTAGTTCGGATGTGATGGTTTGCCTGCTGCGCAACCAGCTGCCGTTGAGATCCAATCCTATCGAGCGGTCATTCCCGAGATCGCGGTTCCAGGCAATCCTGGCATCCAGCCCTTCTACGCTCCACGCCGCGACATTGATGTTCCTGTTATCGAACAGAACGACAACATCTGCAGGATCGAACGGGCGGCCTGTAAAGTTCTCCAATCCGAACTGGGCACCCGCGATGAGTTCGGCCAAATCGGCCGGATCAGGTGAAAAATCGATGAGGCTGGCATAGCCCGGATTGTTGATAGCAGCTGCGATCGATCCAGCGATCGGCGCAACGACGCGGTTGTCATAGCGGATATCATACCACGTCGCGGAGGCGGTCAATCCTCGGACTGCCGCAGGCTGGAACTCGAATCCCGCCGTCCAGCTTCGGGCGCGCTCGGGACGGAGGTTGGGATTGCCGCCCCCGCTCAGAAAGACTGTGTCGGAGCCGGTGCCCGCTCCGAACACCGCAGCAGGCACCAGAATGGCCTGAGAAAAGATGTTTTGCTGGAAAAGCGTGGGAGCCTTGAACGAGCGTGCCCAACTCGCTCTGAACATCAGATCACCACTTGGCGAATAGGTAATCCCAAGGCGCGGGGTGGCGAGCTGGTCGAGTCCGGGATAGTCTTCGTAGCGAACTGCAGCGGATAGCGTTAGCTGCTCGATTCCATCGACGGCGTTCCGACCCGACACGAATGGAACATACAGTTCCGCATAGGCGAAGCGAGCCCGCTGCGTTGCATCGAATTGCGCATTGAGGATCGCGCTTTCCAGAGAGTACTCGAGTCGATTGTTACGAAATCCGATGCCGACAGCCAAGCGCGTCTCGCCGCCGGGAAGAGTGATAACCGGGCCTTCCGCACCCATTTCCAGCGAGGTGATCTGATGCAGGTAGCTTCCCGTAGAGACGCGCGCCGGACCTGTCTCTGGAATGAAACTGGTCTGGAAGCGGGTTCGATCGCGCCCGAAGACACCCGCGAGATTGGCCTTCCAACTCGGCCCAAGGTCAAACTGCAGCGACGGCGCTACGGAAAAGGTCTCGAGGTCGGGCTCACGCCGAATGCGCTGGGCCGGCGTGCCATCAATGGTGGTTGATTCGCGATACGAATAGAGCGCGTCGAGATTGGCCTCCACGCCTTCTGACAAGCTCTGGTGCGCCGAAAATGTTACGGCGTGGCGCCGGTTTGAGGGATAAAGCAAGGTTTCCGGTAGCAGTGATCCTGCATAGGCGCGCTCCCTCGCCTCAATCCCGGAATTGTTCGCGAAGTCGTAGGCGAAGACGAAGCCGCCACTGTTCCAGATTGTGCCTGCGACTATGTCGGCCTGTTGGCGAAAGTTGCCTCCATCGGTGCTCGCTCCAATCTGGGCCGAGGTTGTCACGCCCTCAAAGTCGCGGCGCAGGATGACGTTCACAACGCCGCCAACCGCGTCCGAGCCATAGAGCGCTGAAGCTCCATCGGGGACGACCTCGAGCCGGTCGACAATGGCGAGCGGAATGGCGGAGATGTCGACGCCCTGGGACGCCGAGTTGTATGGAAGGCGATGACCGTTGAGCAATGTCAGCGTCGCATCGGGCCCAAGCCCGCGCAGATTGGGAGACGATGCTGAATTTACATTTTCATTGCCGATGCCGCCGCCCGAACCAACCCCAGGGTTCTGACCGCCCGAGAAATTCTGGGGTAGGTTGCGGATCGCTTCGCCGAGGTCCACCTGGCCCGTCTCGACGATCGTCTCGCGATCAAGCTCGATGACTTCACCTACGACCCGTGCGCCTCGGATACGCGTTCCCGTGACAACGATCGCGGAACTCTCTTCGTCCAAAGCTGTATCGCCAACCTCGGCAGCGTCATCTTGTGCCTGTTCGCCTGGACTGTCTTGGGCGAAAAGAGGAGGAGCGGCACCTGCAAATGCTGCCCCGGTTAGAAGGACGGAAAGTGTGCGAATTGTCGACGACATTGATATCTCCCTGTTTTGGCGCGGACCGGCCGCTACAGAAGATGACGCTCACTTTTGCGAGCACCTTAGTTTCAATTGAAATTAAATTTTGAGTGGTCCCTTTTGGCCGGATGCCTGCAGTCACCAACTGTGACCCAGCGCTTGACGCAAATGCGCAAGAGCTTTCATCATGTGATAGTCGACCGTCGGCAGTGCGATGCCGAGCTCGATATGTATCTCTCGGTAGGATTTCTTCTCGAAGCGGTTCATCGCGAAGATACGCGCGCACTTTTCGGGGAGCTCTGCGAGCGCGATTTCCAGCGCTTGCCGGGTTTCACGGACATGCACGGCATCTTCTTGCGCAGCACGGCTTGGCGCGTCTGCGTTCTCCAGAAGTGGCTGGGTCCTGACCCGGCACTTTTGCCGCCGCGCCTCGTCCACCATCAAGTTGAATGCAATCCGCCTCAGAAAGCCCGCCGGATTGACGAGTTCCGTCAGCTGCTTGCTGGTCGCCGCACGCAGGAACACGTCCTGTGCCAGGTCGCGGGCGCGTTCGGAGCCCACGCGGCGCGCAAGATAGGCGATCAGTCCAGCCCGTTCCTCGCGGTAGAGGGCATCGAGTGTGCGGCGGCGACCGACCGTTCGGCTTACCTTTGCAGCGCAATATGCGGGACCCACGCACTGGGGAGATTGGTGCCGAATTTCGGCGGCAATTTGAGTCATGCTTCGAACTTGGAGGCGACCGCAACCTGAGTTCGCCGTGGCGAACTGCGTGCGGGTTCCAGGTCTGTGCCGCCGTCCGGGGCCTGGTTTGTGCCCCTTGATCGGTCCGGCCGCCGGGCCTGCGATGGACCGGCGTGCATGATGTCCGGCGGAAAGATCCACGCGGATGGTGCCAGAATATCAATCCGCGCGCTGTCAATCTGCCCAACATAGGAATGGCTTGCAAGAGGTAAGTAGAGCCGTTTTGGACCCGCTTGTGGCGGCGGTCGTCGCCTTCCCTAAGAAAGCAACGGTCTCGGCGAGCGCCTGATCAAATATGCCCAATATTGGGGAGGCGGCCCCCTAGGTCATGGAATGTCGGCGCGGTGCTGGCGCCTCTAGCGAAATCGGCGAGAAAGGAGGTGCTTCATGGATCGACCATTTGACAGCAACGACCGGACAGGCGCATTCGACTATTCGGATTTCGCGCAGGAATTCCTGCGCCGCAATGCCGCGTACCGGCAACAATACGCACGGATCGCCCGCGAAAGCGGTTTCGACCCGCAATCCCCAGCTTGCCGCCGAATGGCGCGTTCATGGGGCCTTGAATTTCCCGATTGATCCCGACCTTTCAGCTCGCAGCCATCCGGCGATCTGGCAAGCCGAGGAAAACGCTCATGTGGTAATTCTTGGCGGTGGGCGCGCAGTCAAGGCGGCGCGCGCAACGTGCGACCTGATCTCCAAGCGAACCAGCAATGCGGGAGATCATCTGGTCCTCGCCGGTGGTGGCGCTCGCCATCGGCTGCTCGTTATGGCCTCCGCCCGGTTGGGTGGAGACAATTATCTGATCCCTCGGGACCAGTCGTTTCCGATCAGGCTGGCGGCGCTCGATGCGTTTCACTGCTGTGTAGATGGTTCCGCTGCTCCCAGCGTGCGAAACCAGTTGCAGCCCACTGCCTATCAGTCCCACCGCTTCCACTTGCTGCTCGCCATACTTGATGCTTTATCCCGGGCGCCTGAGGGTGTTATGCTAAAAGATATCGCTGGAACCATTGTTTATCGGGGATTGTCCGCGCAGCGCGCCATTGACTGGAAATCGTCATCGCAACGCCGCCAGACCCAGCGTCTCGTGGTTGAGGCGCGGCGAATGGCGTCGCACGGCTATCTCGGCTTGCTTCGCCAAAGCCGGCTCCGCTCTTTTCAAACGCACTGAATGCACTATGGTTTTTCGTGGGGCATGCTGCTGAATTTTGCGGCGCGCCCGGATTGGAACCGGACCTTGAGGGTCGCAACTGCAACTGCTGGAACAGGTGGAATGGAACCGTCTGATCCGGCACCGAGCAGGCGGTCAGGTGGCGGCGTGTTGGATTGCGTGCTGCCGATCGAACGGCAGGTCTATGTACGCATATCTCGCGGAGGAATTCGCAACTGAACTTATCAATGTCCGTTCGGACACTGAACTCGACGGTGCGCTTAAACAGGTTTCCCGGCGCCTTGGCTTCGACCACTTCGCGCTTAGCCTGGAGATGCGTTCGACATCGTGCGAGGCACCGGGCCTGCTATTGCACGACTATCCCGACGAATGGGCGAAAGTCTATATTGCCTTCGACCTCGCAGGGCAGGATCCGGTGCGAAGAGCCTGTGACAAGACCATCATCGGTTTCGCCTGGGACTGGATTGACGAACTCGTCCCTCTCACGCGCGGCGACCGTCAAATGCTCAATGTCGGCCGGGAATGCGGAATTGGCAATGGTTATACTGTTCCGCGGCATTTGCCCGGGATAGGGCGCGGCACCTGCACCTTTGCTGTTCGACCCGAGCGAGAACTGCTCCGACGGCGCTTCGCCGTCGCGGAAATGATCGGGACGCTGGCTTTGAGCTGTGCGCTGGGCCTGAGTTCAGAAAAGTTCGATGAGAAGGTCCCTTCCCTGACCGATCGGCAGCGGGAGTGTCTGCTTTGGGTTGCAAGAGGGAAGACTGCAGCTGAAACGGCCATGATACTCGAAATCAGCACCGAAACCGTCATTCAGCATCTTAAGATGGCCCGCGAGCGCTACCAGGTCCATTGTAAACAGTCCCTCGTCGTCGCGGCGCTGTTCGACGGGTTGATCGGGTTTGCCGACATTATCCGTTGGCGGGACACAGGCTAGTTTTCGCGCCACTGCCTCTCAATCACTCGAACATGGCCGTACTGCCTATTTCGCAACCGTTCAGAAAGCAATTTGACTTCTCTCGGCATTTCGATATTTTAATAGTTATCGAATCATTGGAGTGAGCGATGCAAGCCGACCGCGTGATCCGAGCCCTATCTGCTCTGGCACAGGAGCATCGCCTCGCCGCATTCCGCCTGCTCGTGCAGGCCGGGGAGCAAGGCGTTGCCGCTGGGGTGCTAGCTGAGAAACTCCAAGTGCCTCCGTCTTCAATGAGCTTTCACCTTGCCCAACTGGGCAATGCGGGGCTGGTCACCCAGCGGCGCGAAAGCCGCTCGATCATCTATTCGGCGGACTATGCCGCGATGAATGGCCTGATGGGCTACCTCACCGAGAACTGCTGCGGCGGCATGTCCTGTTCCCAGGATACCGAATGCTTTCCTTCTCCTCAACGAAAGAGCGCCTGATGAAACGCTTTCACGTGCATGTCGGCGTGACCGACATCGACCACTCTATTGCCTTCTATTCAAGCCTGTTCGGTGCCGAGCCCGACGTGGTGAAGGCCGACTATGCCAAGTGGATGCTGGAAGATCCGCGCATCAACTTCGCGATTTCGATGCGCGAGGCTGCTGCCAAAGGCATCGAGCATGTCGGCTTGCAGGTCGAGGACAAGAGCGAACTCGAAGAGGTCTATGGCCGCCTCAAGGCTGCTGACCGCCCGGTGCTCGAAGAAGGCGCGACGACTTGCTGCTACGCGCAGTCGGAAAAGAGCTGGATCGCCGATCCAGATGGCGTCGTCTGGGAAGCTTTTCTGACCGATGGCGAGAGCACGACCTATGGCGGCAGTCCTGACCTCGACCAGCTCGCATCTGCCATTGCCACTTTGGGCGCCTGCTGCGCGCCGCAACTGGCACCTGCCAAGACGTCCTGCTGCTGAGGTAACTGATGTTAGATCAACCGCTGAACGTGCTGTTCCTGTGCACGGGCAATTCCGCTCGTTCGATCCTGGGTGAGGCAATCCTCAACCAAGACGGTGAGGGTCGATTCAAGGCCTACAGCGCCGGAAGCAATCCGATCGGCACAGTGAATCCCTGGGCGATCCATACGCTCAAGACACTGGGCTATCCGGCAGATGGCTATTCCTCAAAGAGCTGGAGCGAGTTTGCCGAAGGACCAGAATTCGATCTGATCTTCACCGTCTGCGACAGCGCGGCGGCCGAGACTTGCCCAGTATGGCCGGGTCGTCCGACTTCCGCGCACTGGGGCATTCCTGATCCGGCGGCGGTCGAGGGCAGCGATGCAGAGAAGGCAGCGGCCTTCCTCGATGCGTTTCGCATGCTGAAGCGCCGTATCGACCTGATGCTGGCGCTGCCGATTGCCAGCTTCGAGCAGATTGCCCTGCGCGAAAAGCTGCAAGCCATTGGCCACGAGGCGGATGAACAATGACCGCTGCAGCTGCTGACATGGACGCCCGCGCGGCGGGGCTAGGCCTGTTCGAGAAATGGCTGTCGGTCTGGGTCGGCGGCGCGATCCTCGCCGGGATTGCGCTCGGCAATGCAGCGCCAGAGCTATTCGCCTCGCTAGCGGGCATCGAATACGCCTCGGTCAATCTTGTCGTCGCAGTACTGATCTGGGCGATGATATTCCCGATGATGGTGGCGGTCGATTTCGGCGCGGTGCGTCGCGTCGGTGACAAGCCAAAGGGCCTGATCATCACGCTGGTAGTGAACTGGTTCATCAAGCCTTTCACGATGGCTGCACTTGGCGTGTTGTTCTTCGAGGTCGTCTTTGCCGACCTGATCGCGCCTGCCGATGCCCAGCAATACATCGCCGGGCTGATCCTGCTGGGTGCGGCCCCTTGCACCGCGATGGTCTTCGTATGGTCGCAGCTCACCAGGGGCGATCCTGCCTATACGCTGGTGCAAGTCGCGGCGAATGATCTCATCATGATCGTGGCCTTCGCGCCCATTGTCGCGCTGCTGCTGGGCGTGACCGACATTGCGGTCCCGTGGGAGACGCTGCTGCTCTCGGTCGCGCTCTATGTGGTTGTGCCGCTCGCAGCCGGTGCCATTGTGCGGCATCGGCTTCTCGCGACCCATGGCGGCGATGAAGCGGCGGTGTCCGAATTCACGGGGCGCATGAAGCCGCTCTCGATCATCGGCCTGCTGCTGACGGTGTTGCTGCTGTTCGGCTTCCAGGCGGAAACCATTGTCGCCCGACCGCTGTTGATCGCGCTGATTGCAGCGCCCATTGTTGTCCAAAGCTACGGCATCTTCTTCATCGCTTATGGCTGGGCCAAAGCGTGGAAGGTCCCGCACGCAGTAGCCGCGCCCTGCGCTCTTATCGGCACGTCCAATTTTTTCGAACTGGCGGTGGCGGTTGCGATCGGCCTGTTCGGCCTAGGGAGCGGAGCTGCTTTGGCTACGGTGGTAGGCGTCCTCGTAGAAGTGCCTGTCATGTTGTCGCTGGTAGCGATCGCCAATCGGACGCGTGGTATATTCCCTTTGGCTTGATGCGGATGTGCCTCATACCGGTCTGGGGGCGAGCAAGATGACGCCGGCGCCTACAAGGCAGATCGCCACGCCCAGAGTGTCCCACCGATCGGGCTTCACGCCTTCTGCGATCCAAAGCCACAAAAGCGCGGACAGAATGTAGACCCCGCCGTAGGCAGCATAAGTTCGACCTGCATGCTCGGCATCGACCAGCGTTAGCAAATAGGCAAAAAGGACGAGTGAAGCCACGCCCGGAACGAGCCACCAAGCCGACTTGTCCATACGCAACCACGCCCAGAAAGCGAAACAGCCCGCAATTTCAGCAATTGCAGCACCGAGATATGCGAGAAAGGTCATCATCTGACCTCTATCGAGATTTCGACTGTCGATCGCAAACGGGATTACCCGGTTGATGGCTTTACTGGACCAAGCGAGGCGCAACTACGATAGCATGGAGCCAAGATCGGAGCCCACGCTCGGATACACCGATACCATTTTCTTGAGATCGCTTGTTGTCAGTCCAAGTCGGGTGGCCAAACCGAAGAAATTAATGATTTCGCCATATTCGGGTCCGAGCAGATGGGCGCCCAGGATAGTGTCGCTGTCCTTATCGATTATAACCTTGGTTGCAGCGCAGCTTTCGCCAACGCGAAGGTTGGAATACCAGTCGCCGGTGTCATTCTCGACGACGCGGATATCGTGCCCGGCCTCTCGTGCATCCTGTTCGAGCATGCCAACGCGGGTTAGCTCCGGTACGGTAAATACAGCGCTCGGAACTCCCGAATAATCCGGCTTGGTCCGGTTGCCCTTGAGCATATTGGACGCAGCTACCTTGCCCTCGAAAACCGCGACAGGCGTAAGCGGGGCACCCTGCGTATCGGCGGCATCCCCGGCAGCGTAGATTTTCGGGTTGGACGTGCTTTGCAGGTAGGCGTTGACCGCAACGCCCTTGTCACCTGCCTCGACATTGGCTGCGGCCAGATCGAGCTGATCAATTGCCGCGACGCGGCCCGCGCCTTGGACGACGAGATCGGCGCGCAAATCTTTCGTTTCGCTACCCGTTTCTACCGTGACAAGAAAGTCCGTCCCGTCCTTCTTGATGGATTTGAGTGACGTGCGCCGTCGCAGTTGGACGCCGACTTCCTCGCCTCGCGCGACGAGTCTTTCAACAAGATCGGCATCGAAACCTTTAAGCGGTCTCTCGCCGCGATCGATCATGCACACCTCGCTGCCGGCGCGTGCTGCGATATGGCCAAACTCGAACGAGATGAAGCCGCCGCCGATGAACAGGATGCGTTCGGGCAGCGCATCGAGCCGCATGAACTCGGTGCTGTCGGTAAGGTGTTCGGAGCCGGGAACATCTATCGTCCGCGGCTTGGCACCCGTTGCGATCAGGAAATGGTTTGCCTGAAACTGCCCCTCGCCGTCGATTTCGACGGTATCTTCGCCGACGAAGCGCGCTTTCCCGTGAAGGCTAGTGACGCCGTTGCTCTCCAGACCGTTTTCGATCCGACCGGGCATTTTGTCGGTGAACGTCTGCGTGAAGGCGACCAGATCGGGCCAGTTGATGGCGATGTCGTTCGGTTCGATGCCCTTGCCGTGCATGAGCCGCGCTGCGTCGATGATTTCCGCCCCGCGGCGGAGCATTTTCTTCGGATCGCAGCCGCGCAGGGCGCAGGTGCCGCCATAAGGCAGTTCGTCGACCACCGCGACCGACCAACCGGCTGAGGCGCATTTGTTGGCGGCATTTACGGCCGCCATACCAACACCCAGCACTATAAGATCGAAGTTTCGCGTACTCATCTCACCGCCCTCCGCAACATGTGGCGCCCTTGCGATCGGCACGCGTTTCCTGGATCGGCGGGCAGGGGATGGTGCCGAATGAGCAGAAGACACAGCAATCGCCCGCATTGGGGCGGAGTTTCACACCGCAACCATTGCAATCGTAGAAAAACCAGCAGGCATCCGTCGGCATTCTTTCGAGCTTTTTGTACCCGCAAGTAGGGCATGTGATCTCGGACTTCAGTTCGATCATAGCGCGCTCTCTGAAAGGATCGCCGGATATCCGGCCTCGGTCGACGCCGCGGCGATCGCGCTTGTGGTTGTTCGCTCAGGATCGAACTGCGCAGTCGCCGTCCTGGTCTCGTAATCGATAGTCACCTCGTGCACGCCTGCCACGCCTTCCATCGCGCGCCGAACCGTTATCGGGCAGGTCGCGCAGGTCATATTCTCGACCGCAAAACTTGCCGATTGCAGATGCGCGGAATTTTGTTGAACCCGTTCGTCGGAGTTTGGCGGAAACAAGGTCGCTGCCCAGATACCCGCTCCGGCCAGTCCCAGTATCGCAACTGCGACGATCATCGTCTTCTTCATCTTTCGAACTCCTAGTAGAATTGCGGCGCCCACCACTCGACCGTGGACGAGGCAGCGACCAATACGGTCGCCAGCCACAGGGAGCTTTTGACGAGCAGGTTTGCTCCGGGCCGCGCGCAATATGTTCCGTCTTCGCAAGGTTCGGCTTGCCGAAAATAGACGTGCCGGAATCCAAGGGCCAAAAAGACAACCGCAATGGCGATAAATACCCATTTGTACGGTTCGAGCGCAGTGAGATTGCCGATCCACGCGCCGCTGATGCCAAGGCTCAGCAATAACAGCGGGGCAATACAGCAGGACGAGGCGAGTATCGCGCCGAGCGTCCCGCCGCTCGCCCATAAGCGCTGCGCGTTCTTGTGCATTTGATCGACCATGGAAACCAATGTACTCCCTGTAGTAACTACAGGTTCAAGCACTAATTGGCATATGGCTCATGACAGCATCGCAAGTGATCAAACGGGGAGAACTGGCCAGACGGTCGGGCTGCAACCTTGAGACAATCCGCTACTACGAGAACATCGGTCTGCTTCAGCCTCCCGAGCGTACGGCAAGCGGGCACAGGCTCTATCCACCCGGCGACCAGGCGCGGCTCGGCTTTATCTTGCGCGGCCGCGATCTGGGTTTTTCGATCGAGGAGCTCAAAAGCCTGCTCAGCCTCGTTGATTCGCACCCCTACAGCTGCGGCGAGGTTCGGGATCTGACCAATAACCATCTGGCCAGCGTGCGAGCTAAAATTGCTGATTTGACTAGGTTGGAGCGCACGCTAGCCGATGTATCAGCCCGCTGCGAAGGCGGTGATGTTCCGGAATGCCCCATCATAGATACGCTCTTTGGTCGTGGTCCTGGCGCCCGATAGTGAAGCTATGCCGTCGGAACGGGTGCGCGTCTTGAAGCTATTTCGATCGAAGCCGGATGCGACGAGGCGAGGGAACGAATATGCGCCCTGTCCGTCCCCTCACTACAGAGCCTCGTCATTTAACTTTTGATAGCTTTCCATGCCGACCACCATTCTGATTGTCGAAGACGAACTCCTCATAGCTGTCGAAATGGAGGCGGTGGTTCACGATCTCGGTCATGAATCCGCAGGCATAGCCGACGACATGCAATCGGCATTGGCAAAGGCTTCAGACGCGATCGATGTGGCGCTCGTCGATGTCAATCTGGCCGATGGAGCCACTGGTCCGAGGATCGGCGAGAAGCTTGCTGCGGATTTCGGGATCGAGGTTATTTTCGTAACCGCCAATCCCGCACAACTCGGCGAAGGGGTGAGCGGAACGCTGGGCGCGCTGGAAAAACCGGTCGATCTTAGCATTCTCAAGCAGGTTCTCGACTATGTCATTGCGGTCCGGAAGGGCGAAAAAATCGATCCGCCAGCCCGTCTTAGGCTCTTCTTTAACTAGGCTCCTGCAACCTGCTTTTTCGGACATCCATGACGAGTTCAACGCCATCGTCATGCCAGGTTCTCTCGTAATTGCCTCCTAGCTGTTGCTTCACGGCCAACTCGATGAGGCGACTTCCGAAACCCGTTTGAGGCTCACTCGCCTTGTCGATGTGAGCTCCGTGTTCCCTCCAGCGGAAGCGGACCATCTCGTCCTCGGTTGAAAGGTCCAGCGAAATCCTTCCCTCGGGATTGGACAGAGCTCCGTACTTCATCGCGTTGGTAGCCAGCTCGTGGAACACCAATGCAACCGGCGTGGCGGCGCGGCTTTCGACCGCGATATCGGGGCCGGAAATAGCAATCCTTCTTTCGGAAAAGGCAGGATAGGTCTCGAAGATCGTCGCAAGCAGCGTGGCGAGGGTCACTTCCTTGCCCTCGGGCTGGGACTTTTCGCTGTGGGGCCGGACGAATTCGTGCGCGCGCCCCAGCGCGGAAATCCGGCCCAGCAGGTCGCGCGACGCTTCACCGAACGCTTCATTTGCGCGCGCTGTCAGGCTGATCAAACCGGAAACAATCGCGAAGATGTTCTTGATGCGATGGCTGAGCTCTTGACTCAGGATTTCGTTTTGGAGGGCGGTGCGCTTCTGCTCGTCGATATCCGTACAAGTGCCGATCCAGCGCTGGATCTCACCCTCCTCGTTGAGGATCGGCAGCGCACGACCGATCATCCAGCGATAATCGCCGCTGTGATGCCTCAGGCGATATTCAACCTCGTACGGTTCGCCGGTAGCGAGGCTGTGGTTCCATTTCTTCCATGTGTCGGCCTGGTCATCCTCATGGAACATCCCGGCCCATCCTTCGCCGTCGGTTGATCCGACAGGGACACCCGTGAATTCATACCAGCGCGCATTGTAATAATCGTGGGAGCCGTCGGGAAGAGTCGACCATACCATCTGCGGCATGGTGTCGGCGAGCGCATGGAAAGCAGCTCCGGCGGATTGCAGCGCATGCTCTGTAGCGAGGGGCAAGACATCAGGCGCCGAAGAGGATTCGCGGCTGCCAAGCTGGAAGTTCGTGATGACTTTTGCATTCATAGCCAGCTTGTGACCTTCCCGGGATGAACAGAATCGGACCGATAAGATACCTGTCGTATCTTGATGATTTTCAAACGCTGACGCTCATCGCAAAGGTGGGATGGCCAGTAAACTCTCCCCTGTAGAGCGCCAGATGTGGCCCTCCCCAGTTCTTGGTATGTCGCTGCCTATCCGGATTTGATGAGATGCGAGCAGTCATCAAGTTCACAGGTAATCTTCATGCAGCAAAGCAGCGGTATAAATGGTGCAAACTTGGTCGATCCGGCACTTCGCGCCATGTTCGAGGCGCGCAAGCGCGTGTTCGTGGATCTTCTTGGGTGGGACGTTCCGGTGCTCGACGGGACCTTTGAAATCGACCAGTTCGATACGCCCTCGGCCGCCTATCTCGTCCTCACCGGCGAAAAGTGCGAGCATCGCGCATCGGCCCGGCTCCTGCGTTCTGATGGACCTCATATCTTACGCGATCTCTTTCCGCAGCTGTGCACCGGACCTGTTCCGCAGGATGAGGCATTTCGCGAGATTACCCGATTCTGTATCGATCCCACGTTGCCGCGCGCTGATCGCCGGAGTGTCCGCAACCAGCTCGTCTCCGCACTCGCCGATTTTGCAATATCGGAAGGGATCTCTGGTTATTCGGCGGTCGCCCCAGTGCCCTGGTTCCGTCAGATCGCCCAGTTCGGCTGGCGCTGCCAGCAGCTTGGACCGTGCGTTTCTATCGATGGGCAGCAGCTTGTCGCTCTTCGGATCGACATCGACCAAGATACACGCGCGCAACTCGCCAACGCAGGGATCTACTGCCGCAATCCTAAGCCGGAAGCCTATGGCGGCATGGAGCTGGCAGCATGACTGGGCCGAGGGAGGCGCATTGGCTCGATCAGCTGCAAGAGGATGGCTATTGCATCATTCCGCAGCTTGTCGCCGAGCAACAGATCGCCGCACTCGATGCCGACCTGGAAGGTGCATTTGCGCAGGCGCCCCTCGGCAAGGGAGACTTCTATGGCCATCGGACCAAACGGTTTGGAAGCCTGCTTCGCCGGTCGCAGGTCGCAGGCGATCTAGTCCTGCAGCCGCTAGTCCTATCGCTCGCCCGCGCAATTCTCGGCAGCGCCTGCGACCGGATACAGCTCAATGTCGCCCAGGCGATCGCGATCCATCCCGGCGAGATAGAACAGTTTCCGCATTGCGATCAGGATATGTGGGCAGGCCGCAAGGGCGATCACGAATATCTTCTCAACGTCATCTGGCCGCTGACCGAATTTACTCGCCTCAATGGCGCGACACGCATCTACCCCGGGACGCACAGGAAGCCTGTCGACAATCTCGAAAGTCTCGACGATCCCATAGTAGCTGTTTGCAAGCCCGGCGATGCGATCTGCTTTCTCGGCTCCACCGTCCATGGAGCGGGACCAAACCAGACCGAGGATGTCCGCCGCGGTGTCGTAATCGGCTACAGTCTCGGCTGGCTCAAACCCTACGAGAATCTCTGGCTGGCCTATCCACCAGCAGTAGCAAAAGAGTTCTCTCCCGAACTCGCCGAGCTCGCCGGATATGTGCAGCACCGTCCGAACCTGGGTAATTTCGAAGGGCAATGCCCGTCGGTTTTGCTGAGCGACAAGGTGCCCGAATTCCCTCAGGCAACCGATAGTCTGCGCCCCGACCAGAAAGAAGCGGTTCGTGAGTTCGCCAAGACGCGCCGCGGCGGACGATGAGTCCCGCTCACGTCCTCGAGCCTACGTACAGGCGGTTGAAAGATGCATTGCTGGAAGGGCGCTTCCGGGCCGGTACGAAGCTTGAGGCGATGCGACTCGCTGACGATTTCGGAGTGAGCATGACGCCGGTAAGAGACAGCCTGAACCAGCTTGTCGGTGAAGGGCTGGTCGACCTCACGCCCGGCGAAGGATTTCGCGTACCGCTGCTTACCGAACAGGCCTTGCGCGACATTCTGCAAGTCAACGCCCTGCTTTTGGAGCAGGCTCCCGACAACGATCACAAATCACTGACAATCAACGAAGGATCAAACGACACGCGAGGTGCTTATGCCGACCGATTGGCGCGCGCCTTCAGAGACATCGCGGCAAGCTCAGGCAATCGGTTTCGCGTACATTTGGTCGAACGCATTAGCGACAGACTCCATCCGCTACGTGAACTCGAGCCGGTGATTTGGCCTGGCGCGCCGCATGCCCTTGAGCAAATTGAGCGAAAAGCGCAGCAAGGGTTCGATGGCTCAAACCGAGCGGTACGCGCATATCATCAACACATTGAGGATCTGGTACCCGCTCTTGTCGGACGTTTGAACCAGCAGACGCCCTAGCCCTCGCCAATATTTTAGGTCGTCTCCCCACTCTCGGACAGAACCGTCGCGAGGTGGTCATTCCAGGCATCGAGCGCCTGGCGCTTTTCGTCCTTCCAGTCGTGGCGCTGGTAGATGCCGGCGACTCCGGCGCGAGATCCGCCCACATGGTTGAGAACGGCTTCGGTGACTTCAAACCGAACGCCAAGCCGCTGGAAGTTCGTTGCGAGGGTTCGTCGTAGATCATGAAGGCGCCAGGCTTCGAGCGGCTCTTCGCAACGTTCCTCGATCAGGCTGTCGAGCTTCACCTTCCCTTTGGCGTATCCCGTAAAGCCCGCCCCGCTAGCTGTCGCGAAAACACGGCCCTTACGCGGCCACCTCTCGCCGCGAGCCTCCCGGTCGAGCTCGGCGATTGCAAGATCGTTGAGGGGAATGGAGTTAGGTTCTCCGTTCTTGGTTCGAGATCCGGGCAGGGTCCATAATCTTTCGCTGCGACTGAGCTCCTGCCAGTGCATCCCGGAGACTTCTTCACGGCGCTGTCCGGTTACGATCAGAAGCCTGACAATTGGACCAAAGCAGCGATGACATTCCGGCGCCGCATTCCAGATATGGCGGAGTTCGCCATCCTTGAGCCAGCGCTCTCGTGGCTTGACCGGAGGCGGCGTTTCCATGCCCTCCATCGGATTGCGATCGATATCTCCGCGACTGACGGCCCAGCGAAACAGGCGGCGCATAACGGCAAAGACATTTCGCCGGTTTGCCACCTGCTTGGGCGGCATCTGATCGAGAACCGAAACGACGTCGATCTTCGTAATCGCTGGCAGCGCCTTCATTCCGAATGTGGGCTTGAGGTAGAGGCGAATGGATCGCTCCACGAGGCGACGCCATCCCTCGCGTTTGCAGGAGCGAGTGAAGAGGTCAGCGTAATTCGAGAAGGCGAGGTCGACAGCTTCCCGGCGGCGCTGCTTTTCCGCATCAACCGGATCAATGCCCTGCGCAACAATCACCAACAATCGCTCAGCTTCCAAGCGTGCAGTAGTCGGTGTCCAAGGCGATCCATGTGATCCGATCGTGAAACGACGGGTCTTCGCTTCTCGTCCGCCCATTCGGAACTGGATTATGTAACTGATTGATCCAGCAGTTGTAATCTTGACGCCAAAGCCCTTGAGATCGGTGTCCCAAAGATAGTTTTCCTTTGGTCCAACCGGGAGCGAATCGACCGTGCGCTTGCTGATTTTTCCTGTTGCCATGCGATACCTCGTGGCCTTTTCTGGCAATCACCGGGTAATCACGCAAGCGGAAAAAGGGGCGAATTGGAGGCAATTCTGGCGTAAGTGTTTTGCGCTAAGTCGTTGTTTTTACAACATCAGCGTAGTCTAGCGTCGCCTGAATCGAAAGTACCAGACTTCGTGGCCGAAAACGGTGCGGGCCTTGTGTTCGTAGCGGGTTTCGCACCAGCCCCAAGGGCGCACTTCCCAGCTTTTGCGAGATTCGACCTGCCAGTCGAACTGGTGCCGGTGGCGGCGCATCACCATTAATGCGTGGCGCAGGTAAACCGGGTGGTCGGTGCCGAAGCGGAATTCGCCGCCCGGCTTCAGCTTGGCGGCGATCATGTCCACCGGCCCGTCGTTCATCATCCGCCGCTTGGCATGTTTCGCCTTGGGCCAGGGATCGGGATGCAGCAGATAGAGCATCGTCAGCGCGCCATCGGGTACGCGCCGCAGTACTTCCAGTGCATCGCCATGCTGGATACGCACATTGCCCAGTGCCCCGTCGCGCACATGGGTCAGCGCCTGCGCCACGCCATTGACGAACGGTTCGGCGCCGATGAACCCGTGATCGGGCAGCAGATCGGCGCGATAGGCCAGATGTTCGCCTCCTCCGAAACCGATTTCGAAATGCAGCGGGCAATCGTGCCCGAACAGCCGCTCTGCCGTGATCGGCCCTTCGGCGGGTACGGCGATTTGCGGCAGGAGATTATCGACCAGTTCCTGCTGCGCGGCGCGCAGGGGTTTGCCCTGGCTGCGGCCATAGAGCCGGTTCAGGGTTGTCGGATCGCCTTGTTTGTAAGCACTCATGCCGCGCGCGCTAGGCGGTTGAGGCGGGTTTTGTCGAGGGGGGATATGCAGTTGCGCGCCCGATACAAAGCCGCCCGGCGCATCGCTGCACCGGGCGGCTTGCCCCGTCCGCCACGATCCCGAAGAAAGCGGCGGGCTAAATCGGTTGGGTTCAGGCCGCTTCAGCCTCTTCGTTGGCGTCGCGCAGCACATAGCCGCGGCCCCAGACGGTTTCGATGTAGTTTTCACCGGCACATGCATGGCTGAGTTTCTTGCGTAGCTTGCAGATGAACACGTCGATGATTTTCAGTTCCGGTTCGTCCATCCCGCCATACAGGTGGTTAAGGAACATTTCCTTGGTCAGCGTGGTGCCCTTACGCAAGCTGAGCAGTTCCAGCATCGCGTATTCCTTGCCCGTCAGGTGGACGCGGGCGCCATCGACTTCCACGGTTTTGGTGTCGAGGTTGACCGCCAGCTTGCCGGTGCGGATCACCGACTGGCTGTGGCCCTTCGAACGGCGGACGACAGCATGGATGCGGGCAACCAGTTCCTCGCGGTGGAACGGTTTGGTGACGTAATCGTCTGCGCCGAAGCCGAAGCTGCGGATCTTGCTGTCCATTTCGGAAATACCCGACAGGATCAGAACCGGCGTCTGCACTTTGGCGACGCGCAGTTTCTTCAGCACGTCGTACCCGTGCATATCGGGCAGGTTGAGGTCGAGCAGGATGATATCGTAATCATACAGCTTGCCCAGATCGAGGCCTTCTTCGCCCAGATCGGTGCTGTAAACATTGAAACCTTCGGTGGTCAGCATAAGCTCGATCGCCTTGGCGGTGGTCGGCTCGTCCTCGATCAACAATACGCGCATGGGTATATACCCCCCTGTGCCCAAAACCCGTTTGGTAACCCTCGGTAAAGAGGTGTTGCCAGTGATTAACCACAAAACATCTGAATGAAAAAGGTTAACAGCGCGTAAATAGGATAACGGAAAGGTGGTTGAGTCTTTCGCGCAACAGGTGCGGGGGCAAGGCGCATGCCCCCGACGGAAATTGGCAGGGCTGCGCTATCTTGTTAAGTTGGCAAGCTTTTTTGCGCGGCGTCGCTGGACGCTGGAACCGATGCCCATCGCTTCGCGGTATTTGGCGACTGTCCGCCGGGCCAGATCGAACCCGCGATCCTTAAGCATAGTGACCAATGTATCGTCCGACAGGATTTTGCGCGGATCTTCGGCATCGATCAGTTCCCGTATCGCAGCCTTGACCGCTTCGGACGATGCCCCTTCGCCATCGGCGCTGGCCACGCCGCTGGTGAAGAAGTACTTCAGTTCGAACGTCCCGCGGGGGCAGGCGATATATTTGTTGCTGGTGACCCGGCTGACCGTGCTTTCATGCATTTCGATCGCATCGGCCACTGTCCGCAAAGTCAGCGGGCGCAGTTCGGATACGCCGCGGCGGAAGAACCCGTCCTGCTGCTTCACGATTTCGGCGGCCACTTTCAGTATCGTGCGCGCGCGTTGGTCGAGCGCTTTTATCAGCCAGTTGGCCTCCGCCAGTTGTTCACTCAGCCATGCGCGCGATTGCTTGTCGGTGCAGCCGCCGCGCAGTTCGACATAATAGGCGCGATTGACCACCGCGCGCGGCAGAGTGGCTTCGTTGAGCTGAATATCCCACCCGTCGCCCCTGGGCGCGGGGGACAGCAGGATATCGGGCACGATGGCCGCTTCGCCCGCGCCATCGAATGCCAGACCGGGCTTGGGATCGTAGCTGCGGAGTTCGGCCAGCATATCGGAGAAATCGTCTTCATCGACATCGCACATCCGCCGCAGCCGGGCGATTTCTCCCCGGGCCAGCAGATCGAGATTGTCGATCAGCCGCGCCATGCACGGATCGTAGCGGTCGGCCTCTTTCGCTTGCAACGCGAGGCATTCAGCCAGCGTGCGCGCGCCGACGCCCGTGGGATCGAGCGATTGCACCAGCGCCAGTGCGCGTTCGACCTCGGCCAGTGGCACGCCCAGCAGATCGGCGGTTTCGCTGAGCGGGGCGGTGAGATAGCCCGCATCGTCGATCAGATCGATCAGCGTGGCCGCGATCAGCGCCTCTCGCGCGTCCCCGGCGACCGCGCCGATCTGCGCGTGGAGATGGTCCGACAGGCTCGGCCCTTCGCCCGCACCCCGCTCGTCGATTGACAGGCCTTCTTCACCCGGTCCACCTGCCGACAGCGCGCCGCCCCATTCGCTGTCGCCGGTATCGCGGTCGCGGTCGAGCGCGGACAGATCGATGTCGAGCGCGGCGTCGCCTTCGGCCATGCTGTCAGCGCCCGGTTCGGCGGGGAACTCTTCCAGCGGTTGCGGCGGAGCATCGTCGGCGCGGATATCGCCTGCGTCCAGCAGGGGATTGGCTTCCAGCGCCTGCCCGATAAAGGTTTCGAGTTCGAGGTTCGACAGCGCCAGCAGCCTGATCGCCTGCTGCAATTGCGGTGTCATCACCAGCGACTGGGACTGCCGCAGGTCGAGCCGTGGCCCCAGCGCCATCGATCAGCCTTTCAGCAGAGCGGCAATCACAGGGTAAAGCCTTCGCCCAGATAGAGGCGGCGCACGTTTTCATCTGCCACCAGCGCCTCCGGCGTGCCGGCGAACAGCACCTGACCGCCATAGATGATGCAGGCCCGGTCGACGATATCGAGCGTTTCGCGCACGTTATGGTCGGTAATCAGCACACCGATCCCGCGCTGCTTCAGGTCTTTCACCAGATCGCGGATATCGCTGATCGACAGTGGATCGATCCCGGCAAAGGGTTCGTCGAGCAGCATGATCGAGGGTTTCGCCGCCAGTGCACGGGCAATTTCGCAGCGCCGCCGCTCGCCGCCGGAAAGCGCCATTGCCGGGGTCGAGCGGAGGCGCTCCAGCCCGAATTCATCGAGCAACCGGTCCAGTTCCTGCGCGCGGGTGTCCTTGTCCGGCTCCACCAGTTCGAGCACGCATTCGATGTTCTGTTCCACGGTCATCCCGCGGAAAATGCTGGTTTCCTGCGGCAGATAGCCGAGGCCAAGCACCGCGCGGCGGTACATCGGCAGCCGGGTGACATCTTCGCCATCCATCAGGATGCGCCCGGCATCGGGGCGTACGAGGCCCATGATCGAATAGAAACAGGTAGTCTTGCCCGCGCCATTGGGGCCAAGCAGGCCGAGCACTTCGCCTTTGCCCACGCTGAGCGAGATGTCGGTCAGCACGGCGCGCTTGTCGTAACTCTTGGCGATGGAGATGACTTCCAGCCCCCCCTGCGGGATGGGCGGGGCGGCGTTGGCCGGTGGGGCGGTCTCGCTTTCGGTCGTGCTCATTTGCCATGCCATGTAGCACTCACTGCCGGTGTGAAAACCCCGTATCGCGACAACTGGCAGGATTCGTGCGTGGTTGGTGGTGTTGATGCCACGGGGGAAGGGGCGGAAGACCCGGAAGTGAAGCTGGACCCCGGATCAAGTCCGGGGTGACGGTTTGGGTTAGGCGGCGGGGCGTGGCCGATTGACGTAAAGGTAACGGTTTGGCGGAGGTATATCCGCCCCTCCTTCGTCACCCCGGCCCCCGAGCCGGGGTCCAGCTTCTCTCACTACGCCGCCTGACACGATGGTTAGTGCCCTTGCCGCAAGCCATTGAGTGTGAAATAGTCTTCCACCGGAGAGGGACTCACGGGAGAAAAGGGCAATGCCCAACGCGATTGATCGCACGACGCATACTGATAAAGCCGCCACCGGGCACAAGCTCGACTGGCGCAAACGGATGAGCGACAATGTCGCCTATGCCCTGCTGGCCTATACCGGCTTGCAGATTTTCGTAACGATCCATGCGTTGAAAAGCGGTTCGTCTTCGCTGCTCCCGTATATCGCTCTGGTCCTGCTGGTTGCTGCGATCATCCCCGCGTGCCGCGCGTTCGAACGGCGGTGGATGCATCTGTCGGATGAAGAGGCGGCCGATCTTTCTTTGCGGGGCACCTATCGCCGCGATCAGATCGTGCTGTGGGCGATGGCCATCGGTCTGCCGTTCGCTTTGACCGGCATATTGCGGGCGATCGCCGCGTTTGCGTGAATTCGCTGCTTGCCCGCTTCCGGGCGAGCGCTTAGCCGGGGTGGATGACCACGACGACTGCCCCGGATAACACCGCTCTCGATGCTCTCGATATTGCCAGCGCGCTGATCGATGCCGCGCGCCGCCACGGTGCCGATGCCGCCGATGCATTGCACCGCGTGGCCGGTTCGCAATCGGTGTCGGTCCGGCTGGGCAAGCTGGAAGATATCGACCGGTCCGAAAGTGCGGAGGCGGGGTTGCGGGTGTTCGTGGGGCGGCGATCGGCCAGCGTTTCAGGCAGCGACCTGTCGCCTGCCGGGATCGATGAACTGGCTGCCCGCGCGGTCGATATGGCGCGCATCGCGCCGGAAGATCCCTATGCCGGGCTGGCACCTGCCGCGTCGCTGGCGACGGGCGAGGTGGCCGGGCTCGATCTGGCCGACCCGCGCGTGCTCTCGCCCGAAGAACTGCGCGAACGCGCCGCCGAAGCGGAAGATGCCGCCCGCGCGGTTGCCGGGGTGACCAATTCCGAAGGCGGCGGTGCCAGCGCATCCGACGCGCAAGTCACACTGGCCACCAGCGAGGGGTTCTGCCGCAGCTATAGCGGCACAAGCTATGGCATATCGGCCAGTGTCATCGCAGGCACCGGCGCCGGGATGCAGCGCGACTATGCCTATCGCAGCGCGCGCCATCTGGCCGATTTGCAGTCGCCGCAGGAAATCGGCCAGCGCGCGGGGGAGCGTGCCGTGGCGCGGCTCGACCCTGCATCAGTGCCCAGCGGGCCGATGCCGGTGGTATTCGCCCCGCGTGTGGGCGGATCGCTGATCGGGCATCTGGCGGGGGCGATGAGCGCGCCCGCGATTGCCCGCCAGCATTCGTTCCTGCTCGGTCATGAAGGCGAAGCGCTGTTCCCCGATGCGATCCGCATTGTCGAAGATCCGCTGAAGCCGCGCGGCCCGCGCTCGCGCCCGTTCGATGGCGAAGGGGTGCCGACCGCGCCGCGTGCATTGGTGGAAAATGGCAAAGTGACCGGCTGGCTGACCAACGTCGCCTCCGCCGCGCAACTGGGGCTGGAACTGACGGGGCATGCCACGCGCGGAATCGGCGGATCGCCGGGGGTCGCGGCCAGCAATATCGATCTGCTGCCGGGCCAGGCGAGCGTGGCCGAACTGATCGCGGATATTCAGGATGGCGTATTGGTCGATTACCTGATCGGGCAGGGCGTCAACGGTGTCACCGGCGATTACAGCCGCGGCGCAGCGGGGCGGCGGATCGTCAACGGCGAAATCGCTGGCCCGGTGTCGGGCTTCACCATTGCCGGCAACCTGCTACAGATGTTTGCACACATGTCTGTGGCAAACGATCTGGAGGACTGGCGCGCGGTCAACGTGCCGACCATCCGCATAGACGGCATGACCGTGGCGGGCGGATAAGGGGTGTCGCTGGCGCGCCTTCTCGCTGCATTGCTGGCGGTTTCGCTGGCGTCGCTGCTGGCCGCGCCGCTCCATGCTGTTCTGCCTGCCATCGATACGGCATCGCCCACCAATACTCCGTCGGCTGAACCGACCGCCGCCGCGCCCGCCACAGGCGCGATTGCCGATACGCAGGATGTCGGGGCCGATGCCCGGATCGCCCGCCGGATAGAGGGAATTTTTGGCGAACTGCCCGCTTTCCGCGATGTCCGCGCGCAAGTGAGCGAAGGGGTCGTGACGCTATCGGGCACTGTCCCGCAAGATGCCGATATTGCGCGGGCAGAGGCGATTGCGGGTCGGGTATCGGGTGTTGTCACAGTCGAAAACCGGATAGAGCGCGATCTGTCGGTCAGTGGATCGAACGCCGTCGGCACACTGGCCGACCGGACGCAAAGCTTTGTGCGGATGATCCCGCTGGCGGGCGTGGCGCTGGCGATCTGGGCGGTGATCGCGCTGATCGGCTATCTTATCGCGGGCATCGGGGCATTGTGGCACCGGGTCGCGCCCAATTCCTTCCTCGCTGAACTGATCGCCAGCGCGATCCGCTTTGTCTTCGTGATCGGCGGGCTGGTGGTCGCGCTCGATGTGCTGGGGGCGACGGCGCTGCTTAGCGCGGTGCTGGGCGGGGCCGGGGTGATCGGTATCGCGCTGGGCTTTGCGATGCGCGATACGATTGAAAACTATGTCGCTTCGCTGATGCTCAGCCTGCGGCAACCGTTCCGGGCCAACGAACATGTGACGATCGACAGTTTCGAAGGGCGGGTGATCCGCCTGACCAGCAGAGCGACCGTGCTGATGACGCTGGACGGCAATCACTTGCGGATTCCCAATTCCACCGTGTTCAAGGCGGTGATCGTCAATTTCACCCGCAACCCGGCGCGGCGGTTCGATTTTCTGCTGGGGATCGATGCCGACGACGATCCCGATGCCGCGCGGGCGCTGGGCCGCGAAACGATGGCCGCGCTGCCATTCGTGCTGGCCGATCCGCCGCCCGAAGCGCGCACCGAAGAAGTGGGGGATTCGAATATCGTGATCCGCTTCCTCGGCTGGATCGATCAGCGCGAAACCGACTGGGCCAAGGCGCGCAGCCGGGCGATTGCTGCGGTGAAGGGCGCGCTGGAGGAAGGCGGGTTCGCTTTGCCTGAACCGATCTATCGCCTGCGGTTCGACGAACGCACACCGCCGCTGCCATTGCAGCGGGTCGATGCGGGGAGCGTGCCACCGGCACCGCACAAGGAAAAGGCCGCTGTCCCATCCGCCGCCGCCAGCGCCGCGCACGAAGATGTGCGGCCAAGCGACGAAGTGGCCGAAATGGTCAGCCGTGAACGGCGCGAACCCGATCAGGGACAGGAAAAGGACCTGCTCGATCCGAGCAGGCCCGTGGAATAACCGCTCTGGAGAGGAAGGGGCTTAGCCCTTCTTCGCGTCGTTATAGCGTTCGATGGATTCCAGCACGATGTTGCGCGCTTCCGCCGCATCGCCCCACTGGCCGATACGCACCCACTTTTCCGCTTCCAGATCTTTGTAGTGGGTGAAGAAGTGTTCGATCTGCTTGAAGATGATCGAAGGCAGATCCTTGGTTTCGGCCACGTCCGAGTAATACGGGAAGGTGGTGTCGATCGGCACGCAGATCAGCTTCTCATCGCCGCCGTGTTCGTCTTCCAGGTTGAGCACGCCGATCGGCCGGGCGCGCACGACGCAGCCGGGGATGAACGGGCTGCGCGCGATCACCAGCGCATCGAGCGGATCGCCATCGGGCGACAGCGTATGCGGCACGAAACCGTAGTTCGCCGGATAGCGCATCGGCGTGTGCAGGATACGGTCGACGAACAGCGCGCCGCTGTCCTTGTCGAATTCGTACTTCACCGGTTCGCCGCCGGTGGGCACTTCGATGATGACGTTGAGGCTTTCGGGCGGATTGTCCCCGGTGGGAATCTTGTCGATCTGCATAGTGCCGCTGCCTCTAGGGCGCAGAGTGCTGCATCGCAACAAGGATTCGCTACTGTCCTACCAAGGTCGCATCGCGCCCGGTCGGAGCGGTGAAGGCGATCAGGCCAGTCCGCCCAGTGTATTGATGACGAACGCCAGAATGCCGAGGTTGAAGACGAAGGCGATCAGGCACTGGCCCAGCGCCACCCGCCGCACCGCGCGACTGGTGATTGCGACATCGGAAGTCTGGAATGTCATCCCCAGTGTCGCGGAAAAATAGAGGAAATCGGCATAGTCCGGTTCTTTCGTGCCGGGAAAGTCCAGCCCGCCGCGGTCGCTGTCCTTGTTTGAGCTCTCGCCGTAAAACAGGTGGGCATAGTGCACCGCGAACACCGTGTTGGCGAACAGCCACGCCAGCGTCAGCGTCGCCAGCAGGCGCGCGATGGCCGCACCGTCGCCCTTGGCCGCTTCGTGCAGTTCGCCCGACAGCGCCGCGAGCACGACCAGCACGCTGAGGCAGGCGAGGACCAGCACCCACACGCGGTTGGCATCGTTATCGCGGGCGTGGCGGCGTATTTTGTCGGCACTGTGGGAGCGCAGCAACGGCGCCATCGATGCGAGATAGAGCGCGGCGGCAATGTCGAACCCGGTGGTCAGCGCATCGGCCACCCGGCCATCGCCCAGCAGCAGCCAGCCAGCCGCCACGGATACCGAAATTGCCACGAACGCCACAAAGCGGGGCGGCGCGATCCGGTTGCCGATGCCGGTACGCGCCGCTTGCGTCACAGCGCCCGCGCCACAATCATTTGCCGGTGCGCGGGGTGAGCAGGTGGTCGAGCCCCTGCTCGCCCGGCTTGGCAGGGGTCAGCCACGGATACCGCAGCCCGCCGTGGTAATCGACCGGCACGGTGGTGACGTTTTCGCCGCGCTTCACCAGCAACTGGATCGGTTCCTTACCCTTGGCTGCTGCCTTGATCGCATCGCGCATCGCATCGGCGCTGTATTCGATACTGTTGACCGCCAGAATACGTGCGCCATCGACGATGCCCGCCTTGAACCCCGGCCCATTCCACAAAGTGGCAGTGACATCGCCATCCTTGTCCAGCGTCATGCCCAGCGAATACGTCAGGTCGAGCGATTTGTTCGATGCCATGCGCCCCTTTTCGTAAGAATTGGGCTTGTCGCGGAACACCAGCTTGTATCCGGCCATCTCGATGCCCCTGATCGGGGCAGGCTGTCCGGGGGTGAGCATCCGCGTCGTCAGGAACTGCGCCCAGTCATAGGGATAGACCGCGTTGAGATCGGCCACGACATCGTCGAACGTATAAGTCGAAACGCCCCAGTCGCCATCGTTCTGGCCGAAGAAACGGCGGGCGAAATCGTCCAGCCCTTTCTTCCCCTTGGTCCCGGCGCGGATGATCTGATCGGCTTCCAGCCACACCAGCGCGCCTTCGGTATAATAATCCTCGCTCCGGTTCAGCGAGGGGTAGGGGAGCGGGCGGCGGGCGTTGATGATCGGATCGTTGGTGGTATCGGCCACCGAACGCCATGCGCGGCCCGGCTGCCCTTCGGAATAAAACGCCGCGGCACGGGCGAACTGGCCCAGCACGGTTTCCTTGGTCTGCACACCCGAACGCGCGGCCAGCACCCAGCCCCAGAACTGAGTCTGCCCTTCGTACACCCACAGCAGCGAATTCTGCATCGGGGTGCGGAAATCGGGGGTCCACAGGTCCGCCGGGCGGCGATATTTGCCGTTCCACGAATGGACCAGTTCGTGCGCCACGACGTTGTGATCCCAGTCCATATCGTCCCAGTCGATGAACGCAGTGGGTTCGTACTGGTTTTCGCTCGACCGGTGATGTTCCAGCCCGATGCCGCCCATCCGGTCGGTCAGCGCCAGCAGGGTGGTGTAATGATCGAAATGGCGCGCGCCGAACAGGTAATCGGCCTGCGTGAACATGTTTTTGAACGATTGAAGGTTCTGCGGCGCGAGTTCGAGATACTTGGGATCGTCGGCCACGACATCGAGCCGGGTGTCTTTGCCCATTTCCCAGCTCTTCGCGTATTTCCCGGCGAAGATCGGGGAATCGACCAGCGTTTCATAGTCCACCGTGCCCCAGCGCACGGTATCCCCGCTGCGGCTCTTGCCGTCGAGTGCGGTGTACACTGTCCACCCGGCGGGCACTGTCACTGTGGGGTTGAAGGCGATGCGGCGGATATAATGCCCTGCGGGATAAAGGCTCATCATATCCCATTGCAGGTTGAACATTTCCTGCGTCATCGAAATCCGCCCCTCTTTGCTTTCCAGCGGAGAGGTGTGGACGAACTTCGCCGTGACGGCTTTCGTCCCGGCGGGGAGCGAAAGGCGGAAGGCATAGACATCGAGCGGATCGCGCATCCACGCCAGCGGCTTGCCATCCGCGAAAAAGCGCACATCGGCCAGCAGGTTGATCGGCCCGCGCGCGGCATGTTTGCCGGGGATGAATTTGGGGAACAGCAAGGTCAGTTCGCTGGTGCCCGGCGCGACGGGGATCGTCTGCGTCACTTTATACAGGCCGCGCACGGTATCGCTGGCGTCGATGTTCAGATCGATCGTGCCGCCCGGCCAGGGGGTATCGGCGGGCAGCGGGGTTGCATCGTTCAGCGCGGCCTGCATCGGGCGCGACCTGTTTTCGTCTGCCGCAGTGGGCGGGGCGGCGATGGCGTCGGTAAAGGGGAGCGACAGGGCGAGAGCTGCAAGTGGCAGTGCGAACCGGTTTTTCATGGTCGAGCTTAATGCGCGAAGCGGCAGACGGTTTCAAGGCAGCGATGAGCGCCCGACTCTTCTTTCCGTTCAACAGCGTCTTTCCGGCGCGCGCCGAACACGCTAACGCGCGCGGCATGAGCGGAAAGACACCCCAACCCATTCGCGGCACGCAGGATATTTTCGGTGCCGATGCGGAAAGCTTCGCCTTCGTGGTGGAAACGTTCGAACGCGTCCGCCGCCTCTATCGCTTCCGCCGGGTGGAAATGCCGGTGTTCGAAAAGACAGAGGTGTTCGCCCGTTCGCTGGGCGAAACCACCGATGTCGTGTCGAAAGAAATGTATTCGTTCGACGATCGCGGAGGCGAATCGCTGACGCTGCGCCCCGAATTCACCGCCGGCATCGCCCGCGCCTATCTCACCGACGGGTGGAAACAATATGCTCCGCTCAAGGTCGCGACCCACGGCCCGCTGTTCCGCTACGAACGCCCGCAGAAGGGCCGCTATCGCCAGTTCCACCAGCTCGACGCCGAAGTGATCGGCGCGGCCGAGCCGCAGGCGGACGTGGAGCTGCTGACGATGGCCGATCAGTTGCTGAACGAACTCGGCATTGCCGATGGCGTCACGCTGCAACTCAACACGCTGGGCGATGGCGACAGCCGCGAGGCATGGCGCGCGGCGCTGATCGACTATTTCTCCGCCCACAAGGCGGAACTGAGCGAAGATTCGCAGGACCGGCTGGAACGCAACCCGCTGCGTATCCTCGACAGCAAAGACCCGCGCGACAAGGCATTCGTGGCCGATGCGCCGCGGATCGACGATTACCTGTCTGCCGAAGCGCAGGATTTCTTCGCCGCTGTCACTGGCGGGCTGGATGCGGCGGGCGTGGCGTGGGCGCGCAATCCCGCGCTGGTGCGCGGGCTGGATTATTACCGCCATACCGCGTTCGAATTCGTCACCGACCGGCTGGGCGCGCAAGGCACCGTGCTGGGCGGTGGGCGGTATGACGGGCTGATGGAATCGCTCGGCGGTCCAGCCACCCCGGCGGTGGGCTGGGCAGCGGGGATCGAACGGCTGGCGATGCTGGTGGGGGATCGCGAGATCGCCGGGCCGGACGTGAGCCTTGCGGTTGAGGATAACGAACTGATCGCGAAGGGTATCGCGGCGACTGCTGCACTGCGCGCCGCCGGTTTCTCGGTCGAAGTGTTCGACAGCGGATCGCCGCGCAAACGCTATGACAAGGCGGCGAAGGTGCAGGCCAAGGCGCTGGTCAGCCTGAATGACAGCGGGTTCAACCTCCGCTCCGCCCCCGACACCCCCGATATCGATCGGATCAATCAGGTGTTGAGCCAGATCGGCGCATGAAGCGGATGCAGAACACCTCCCGTCACCCCGGCCAACGAGCCGGGGTCCAACTTCCCTGCGGGCACCGCGCCGGAAAAACAGCGGGACCCCGGATCAAGTCCGGGGTGACAGCGGTGCTGGTGGGGAGTGTTGCGTCAATGGCTGCTTTGCTGGTGCGGCGCTCTGCCCGTTCCCCCGCTGGCTATTGGCCCGCAGCAACGGCCGCGTATTAGCCACACCGTCCACCATATCGTCGCCCCGGACCTGATCCGGGGCCCCGCTTTTCTTCTCGCGCCGGGTCTTTAAAACACGCGTGAGTTTCGCAACGACAGAGCAGCCCCTTTGACCATTCCCGCCGAACGTCTCGATCAGATCACCCACCGCTTCGCTGAACTCGAAGCGCGGATGGCGTCGGGCACATTGGAAGGCGATGCCTTCGTACAGGCCAGCCGCGACTATGCCGAGCTGGAGCCGGTCGCCCGCGCGGCGGAGCAGGCGCGGACGATGCGTACCGAGCTGGCCGAACTGGAATCGCTCGACGACAGCGACCCGGAGATGAAGGCGCTGGCGGAAGAGGAAATCGCCCGCCTGCAGGAAGAGCTACCCGCGGTTGAACGCGCGCTGGCGGTGGCGATGCTGCCGCGCGATTCCGCCGATGCGCGTCCGGCGATGCTGGAAATCCGCGCCGGGACTGGCGGCGATGAAGCTGCGCTGTTCGCCGCCGATCTGTTCCGCATGTACGAACGCTATGCCGCCGAACAGGGCTGGCGGGTCGAGACGATCAGCGTGAATGCCAGCGATATCGGCGGGTTCAAGGAAGTGGTCGCCAACGTCACCGGCACCGGGGTGTTCGCCAAGCTCAAGTTCGAAAGCGGGGTCCACCGGGTGCAGCGGGTGCCCGTGACCGAAAGCGGGGGGCGCATCCACACCAGCGCGGCGACCGTGGCGGTGCTGCCCGAACCGAGCGAAGTCGACGTGTCGATCGAGGACAAGGATCTCAAGATCGATATCTACCGTTCCAGCGGCGCGGGTGGGCAGCACGTCAACACCACCGATTCGGCGGTGCGGATCACTCACGTTCCCACTGGCATCGTCGTCGCCATGCAGGACGAACGCAGCCAACACCGCAACCGCGACAAGGCGATGCAGGTGCTTCGCGCGCGTCTCTATGAAAAGCGGCGGGAGGAAGTGCACGGGGCAGAGGCCGAAGCGCGCAAGGCGATGGTCGGCAGCGGCGACCGGTCGGAACGCATCCGCACTTACAATTTCCCGCAAGGCCGCGTGACCGATCACCGCATCGGGCTGACGCTGCACAAGCTGGACGATGTGCTGGCCGGGCCGGGACTGGCCGAACTGATCGATGCGCTGATCGCGGAAGACGAAGCCAAACGCCTCGCCGCGCTGGGCGAATGACCAGCACCGTTGGCGCAGCGCTGCGCGATGCCACCGCGCGGCTTGGCGAAGAATGGGCGCGGATCGATGCCGAGCTGCTGATGGCCCATGCGCTGGGCATGACGCGCTCCGCCATGCTGATCGGTGCGATGCGCGATCCGGCACCCGCCGGGTTCGCTCCGTTGCTGGAAAGGCGGCTGGCGGGGGAGCCGGTGGCCTATATCCTCGGCACGGCGGAATTCTATGGCCGTACATTTTCGGTCAGCCCCGATGTGCTGATCCCGCGCGCCGATAGCGAAAGCGTGGTCGCCGCCGCGCTGGAGGCAAAGCCCGATGCCTGCCGGGTGCTCGATTGCGGAACCGGGTCCGGCGCCTTGCTGCTGACGCTGCTGGCCGAATTGCCCGCCGCGCATGGGATCGGTATCGATCGATCGGAAGCGGCATTGCGAATCGCAACGGCCAATGCGGCGGAGCTGAATCTGGCGGATCGTGCCCGGTTCGAACTGGCGGACTGGACGGTCGATGGCTGGGCCGATGGGCTTGGCCGCTTCGATTTGGTGATCGCGAACCCCCCCTATGTCAGTTTGGGGGCGTTACCGGGTGAGTTTGATGCGTTACTCGATGAAAACGTACAAATGTACGAACCTGCAGGGGCTTTGTTCGCCGGGCCGGAGGGGTTGGATGATTACCGTATCCTCGTGCCACAATTGAAGAATTTGCTCGAACCGAGCGGTGTTGCCGTGCTCGAAATCGGGGCCACACAAGCAGGTGAAGTAACTGTCATGTCTCATGAAGCGGGCTTCGCTGTTACCCTGCGCCACGACCTTGCCGGGCGGCCCCGTGGACTGATTTTGACTTAGGGCTTGGCAAATGGCCGCCGTGGCACTACGTCTTGTGCAAGGCCTTCGGTCGGCGGCATGGTCCGCACCCGAAATCGCCTTAAAGCTCCAACATTTGCATACCGGCCGGGCACTGCGCCCGTGCAGAGGTGCAGGTGGGGCACCGCGATCCCGATGGCGGGCGCGGCATGGGGTCATGCGATCGAAACCCGGCTGATGGATCGTCCGGGCAGATCTACGATAAGGAAGAATTTTCCTTGAACAATAACAACCGTAACAACAACAACCGTCGTCGCGGGCGCGGTAATCGTCAGCAGGGTGGCGGTGGCAACAGCCAGAACCGGATCGACAGCCGGGCACGTGGTAACGCCCCGCAATTGCTCGATAAATATAAGAAGCTGGCGCAGGACGCACAACATAATGGCGATCGGGTGCAGGCCGAATATTACCTGCAATTCGCCGACCATTACTTCCGTGTAATCGCCGATAACAAGGCACGTCAGGAAGAAGCGCGCAGCCGCAATCGTGAAGAACGCGATGGCGAAGATAGCGATAACGACGACGACCGCGAATCGAACCGCGACAATGGCCGCGACTCTGACCGTGACAGCGCGCCGCGAGGCCGCAATGCTGGTCGTCAGCGGACCCGTCGCAATGACCGCGATGATGACAGCCGCGACAGCGACGATATCGATAACGAGTTTGAACCGGCGGATAATCCGTTCACGCGCGGTACTCGCGAAAGCACGCGGGAAAAGGCGCCTGTGGCCCGTCGTGGCCGCAAGCGTCGCGAAGAAACCGATGCCGACGATAGCGATGGCGGTGTGTCCAACGACGGCGGCATCGATTCCAGTGCGCTGCCCCCGGCAATCGCGCAAGCCGACGAAGCGGAAAAGCCAGCGCGCAAGCCCGCTGTCCGTCGCCGCCGTAAAGCGGCCGACGAAGCGGAGAGCGACGACGGCCTGAAGGCAGTCGGCTGACGGACTTCGGGAGGGCGCCGTGCAGGATCGCGTCGCCCTTTCGCAAGGGCGTGTTTCGAGCGGAATAACAGCTTTCGGCCACTGGCTGGCGGCGCATCCGCGCATTGTCGCGATGGCCGCCGGGCTGGTCGCGGCGCTGGGTTTTCCGCCGCTCAACCTCTGGCCATTCGCGCTGTTGGGCATGGCGGGTTTCGCTGTGCTGGTGGCGCAAGCGCCGGGCTGGCGGCGGGCCATGCTGATCGGCTGGCTGTTCGGCGTGGCGCATTACACGTTCGCGAACAACTGGATCGCCACGGCATTCACTTATCAGGCCGCGATGTCGCCCGCGCTGGGCTGGGCGGCGGTCCCGCTACTGTCAGTATATCTGGCGGTTTATCCGGCACTTGCTGCCGGTGCTGCGCGCGCCATTGGCGGGCAGCGCCCGTTGCCGGTGGCATTTGCGCTGGCCGGGTGCTGGATCGTGGCGGAGTGGCTGAAAAGCTGGGTCTTCACCGGATATGCCTGGGATCCGTTCGGTCTCGTATTCCTCGGCGGGTTCGATCGGCCGGGGATCGCTGCCCTGCTGCCGTGGATGGGCACATATGGCCTCTCGGGGCTTGCGGTGCTGGTTGCGGGTGGGATCGGTTGGCTGCTGGTTGCACGGGCATGGTGGCGGGTCGCGACGGTGTTCGCGCTCGTTGCCGTGGGAATGTATCTGCCCGGCCCGGCGGCGAACCCCGGAACGCTGGAATACACCCTGATTCAGCCCGATTTCACGCAGGAAGAACTGAACGATCCGCGCTTGTACGAAGCGCAGTTTCAGGAGCTTGAGCGGCTTACCGCGCCCCGGCAAGACAAAGGGCGGCGGCTGGTGCTGTGGCCCGAATCCGGGCTGCCCGACTATCTGCGCGACGGTTATCCGCAGCGATATTACGATGCGACGACCGCAGGGGCCGATCCCGAATTCGCCCGCGCGCGTATTGGTCGGTTGATCGGGCCGGGTAGCCTGTTGTTGACGGGGGCTGTCGATCTGGAAATCGATCAGCCGGGCTCCACCAATGCTCGCGCAATCGGGGCATACAATGTCGTCACTGCGCTGACTCCGCAGGGAACTTTTGCTGGCTCATATGCCAAGGCGCACCTTGTCCCTTATGGCGAGTATCTGGCCTTGCGCTGGTTGCTTGAACCGCTGGGGTTTCGCCGGCTGGTGGCCGGATCGATCGATTTCATTCCCGGTCCCGGCCCACGCACGCTCGATCTGGGCGCGTGGGGTAAGGCGGGGATGCAGATTTGTTATGAAATCACGTTCAGCGGGGAGGTGGTCGATCCCGCCCATCGCCCCGATTATATCTTTACCCCTTCGAACGATGGCTGGTTCGGCACATTCGGTCCGCCCCAGCACTTCGCGCAGGCCCGGATGCGCGCGATGGAGGAGGGGTTGCCGGTCCTGCGTGCAACCACCACTGGAATCAGCGGGGTAATCGACGCGCACGGTGTGGTCCGCAACACGATGCCCGCACACCGGCCGGGCCGCATCGACGGGCTTGTCCCGCAAGCGCTGGCGCCCACTTTGTTTGCTCGACTTGGCAATCTGTTGCCGCTTGGCTGGGCGGTGCTGCTGCTGGCCGCGTCATTGCTTGCAACCCGGCGTCGCGCCCGCTAGTGCTGCGCGGGTTATTTGCAGACATAAAGCTGTCTTTATATCAGGACTGAATTCGATGCGCGCTGATTACCTGTTCACTTCGGAAAGCGTTTCCGAAGGGCACCCCGACAAAGTTTCCGACCAGATTTCGGACGCTATCGTCGATCTGTTCCTGTCGAAAGACGATCAGGCTCGCGTCGCTTGCGAAACGCTGACGACGACACAGCGCGTAGTTCTTGCCGGGGAAATCCGCTGCAAGGGCGTGTTCGAAAATGGCGCGTGGGCCGATGGTGCGCTGGAAGAAATCGAACGCACCGTTCGCAATGTCGTGAAGGAAATCGGCTACGAACAATCGGGCTTCCATTGGGAAACGTTCGAATTCGAGAACTACCTCCACGCGCAGAGCGATCATATCGCGCAGGGCGTCGATGCCAGCGGCAACAAGGATGAAGGCGCGGGCGATCAGGGGATCATGTTCGGCTTCGCGTGTGACGAAACGCCCGATCTGATGCCCGCCACGCTGGATTACAGCCACAAGATTTTGCAGCGGCTTGCCGCCGATCGCAAGAGCGGCGCGGCGCCGTTCCTCGAACCTGACAGCAAGAGCCAGGTCACGCTGAAGTATGAAAACGGCAAGCCGGTGGCCTGCACCGCGGTTGTCGTCAGCACGCAGCACGCGCCCGGCTATCACGAGGGTGAGAAGGAAGCCGAACTGAAGGCTTACGTGAGGAAGGTGGTTGGCGAAATCCTGCCCGAAGGTTTCCTGTCGGACGCAACCCGGTGGCATATCAACCCCACCGGCAAGTTCGAAATCGGTGGGCCCGATGGCGATGCCGGGCTGACCGGACGCAAGATTATTGTCGATACATATGGCGGCGCGGCGCCGCATGGCGGCGGCGCGTTTTCTGGTAAGGACCCGACCAAAGTCGATCGTTCGGCTGCCTATGTGACGCGCTATCTGGCGAAAAACATCGTCGCTGCCGGTCTGGCGAAGCGCTGCACGATTCAGGTCGCCTACGCGATTGGCGTGTCGGAACCGCTTTCGCTGTATGTCGATACGCATGGCACCGGCACCGTCGCTGACGAGAAGCTGGAAGAAGCGATCCGTCAGGTGGCTGCCCGCAAGCTGGGCGGCCTGACCCCACGCGGTATTCGCGAAGGGCTGCACCTGAACAAGCCGATCTATCGCCAGAGTGCGGCCTATGGCCACTTCGGCCGTACCGCAGCAGGCGATGCCTTCCCGTGGGAGAAAACCGATCTGGCAGCCGATCTGCGCGAAGCAGTTGGCTGATCGCTTAAATTCGCCCCTCGCGCACGATCGCCAGATCGCTGGCGACTGTGCGGGCGGCGATGCCATAGTGAGCTGCGGCCCACCAGTAGAGTACCGCCGTACCGGCCATTGCCAGTGACAGAGCGGTGCCGGCCGCCATTCCCGTGTCAGCCAGACGATCGCTGAGCGCGCCCACTATCACCGGCCCGATACCACCGGCAAAGCCGAACACGATATTCAGCAGCGCATTGGCGGTGGCCCGCATCCGCGGGTGCATCATGTTCTGCAATGTACCGAAGGTCATGCCCAGATACATGAATTGAAGCATAGTCGACGCGGCGACCATCACCATCAGCAACCACAGGTCGCCACGGGTGATTCCGAAACAAAACAGCGGAGCGGCGATTGCGAGGCTGATTGCCGGGACAAGTGCATAAGATGATGGGATTCGCGCGGCCAGCTTGTCTGCCAGCGCGCCGCCGCTGAGAACCGATAGACTTGCTGGCAAGCTGGCGATCAGCCCGGCGTACAGCCCCGCCTGCGCCAGCGGAATACCGAACTGCCGCATCAGCAGCGCGGCGAAGAATGCTGTCAGGCCGAACCCGACCAGCGAGGCAAGCGCGGATCCCGCCACCAGATGCCGCGCACTCGGCAATTCGGCAAAACGGCGAAGGACGGCGCTGATCGGCGGAACTGTGTCGTCTGTTACTTTGTCGTGTTGACCGCGTGGCGGCTCCTTGACGAACAGCCATACGAGCAGGGCGAGCAACAGGCCTGGCAGGGCGGTGACGATGAATGCCATTCGCCAGCCCCAGACCTCCGCCACCAGCGCCCCGCCTGCCAGCCCGATGAATGCACCTAGCGGCGGGGACAGCAACAGCACCGACATTGCCGATGCGCGCCGTTCGGGCGGGAAATAGTCGGCGATGACCGACTGATTGGCGGGCAGGCCAACTGCCTCGCCCACGCCCACTGCGATGCGGGCCATCAGCAATTGCGCCCAGTTGGTGACAAAACCGCATGCCGCAGCGGCAACCGACCAGGCAAGCGTGCCGACAACCGTGAAACTTAGCCTGCGCCGCCGTTCGGCCATACGCGCGATAGCTACACCCAGCACGATATTCAGCGCGGCATAGGCGAAACCGAGCAGGCCAACTTCCGCATCGCTGAGCTGGAATTCTTCCTTGAGCGGTTCGACCAGCGCGTTGACTACGATCCGGTCGATAAATCCAACCGTGCTGATCATGGTCAGCAGGCCCAGAGCGAGCGAGGGGGATGACCGGCGCAGTCGCGACATATCGAACAGCGCGCTCAGGTAACGAAATGGGCTGTAGTTTTGGCGGCCACTTCGTCTACCGTAACCTCCGGTGCAAGCTCGATCAGTTTGAACGGGCTGGAATGATCGGGGCGGCGGAACACGGCCAGATCGGTGATAATCATGTCCACCACGTTGCGACCGGTCAGCGGCAGATCGCATTCGGGAAGGAATTTGGGCGCGCCTGATTTACTGGTGTGTTCCATCACGACGATGATTTTCTTCACCCCGGCGACAAGGTCCATCGCCCCGCCCATGCCTTTGATCATCTTGCCGGGAATCATCCAGTTGGCGATGTCGCCGTTTTCCGACACTTCCATCGCGCCGAGCACAGTCAGATCGATGTGCCCGCCCCGGATCATCGCAAAGCTGGCAGCGCTGTCGAAATAGACGCTCCGTGGCAGTTCGCTGATGGTTTGCTTGCCCGCGTTGATGAGGTCGGGATCGACCTCATCCTCATAGGGGAACGGGCCGATGCCGAGCATTCCGTTTTCGCTCTGCAATGTTACGTCCATCCCTTCGGGGATGTGGTTTGCCACCAGCGTCGGGATGCCAATACCGAGGTTGACGTAAAAGCCGTCCTCCAGCTCTTGCGCGGCACGGGCGGCCATTTCGTCTCGGGTCCAGGGCATCAGATCGTCCTTCAGTTCAGCGGTTGGGGGATCAGGAACCAGCCTTTGCCAAGCAGCGGTTCAAGCGACAAGGCAGCAGAGGGATCCTTGAGATACTTGTACAATTCGTCGAAGTCGGCGCGCTCGTCACCTGCGATGGCGACGACGCAATATTCCTTCGCAAAATCGGCGCGGCGGGTTTGCTTGCGATCATCGGGATAGCGCAGCAGAACCAGTGGATCGTGGCCGTCAGGATCGAGCCCGGTGGATAAGAGGACACGGCGAATGTCACCCGCCCGATCGGCGGTATTGCCGGAAATCCAGCCAATCGTGATATTGTCACTCCGCAAGGTGGCCAGACGTTCGGCCAGAGCCTGATCGGCCTGCAGGTCGTCGCCCGGCTCCAGCAGCGCGTCAGCAGGATCGAGATCGATCAGCACCGCTGCGGGATGAATCGAACATTCGGCTGTCGTGGCATCCAGCATCCCGGAATCGGCCAGCATCGCCGAATGACGTACTGTGCCGACCGGCGGAGCGGCTCCTGCCTTGGCGGCAAATGCGTACAGATCGGCATAGGAACTGGCGTTGAGAGACACAGGCGAGCCCGACGGGGGCGGTAACGGTCCCTCCAGGATCGCGGCAATGCGTTCGCCGCTTTCCCCACTCGCAAGAGCGGCATCAGAGACGGATGGTTCGCGCGTGGTGGCGCCTGTAGAGGCAACGGGTGCCGTCTGGGCTTCCTTGCGCTCTTCCGCATTGGCCATCCGCTGACGCAGGAAGGCGCCGCCTGCCATTGTCGGCACGATTGCAGCAACGCAGCCTGACAGCGCGCAGCTTGCCATCGCCGCAGCAACGAAGGGAGCGAACGGGCGGATCAAGCCGACGTGTCCCCTGCAAAATCAACAGGGCCTGTACAGGTCACGTCGTCTCCCGCTCGCGCACGGTGCGGAATTCGATTTTCTTGTCGTATGGAGCGCCGACAATCAGGCGCTGAACATATACCCCCGGCAAATGAATGGCATCGGGATCGAGCGCGCCAACCGGCACCACTTCTTCGACTTCGACGATGCAGACTTTGCCGCAAGTGGCAGCGGGCAGGTTGAAATTGCGGGCTGTCTTGCGGAACACGAGATTGCCGGTTTCGTCGGCCTTCCACGCTTTGACGATCGACAGGTCGGCAAAAATGCCGCGTTCGAGAATGTAGTCTTCCATTTCCCCGTCACGGTTGGGGAACTGCTTTACTTCCTTGCCTTCGGCCACCTGAGTGCCGACGCCGGTCTTGGTGTAAAATCCGGGAATGCCCGCGCCGCCCGCACGCATCCGTTCGGCCAGCGTCCCTTGCGGCGAGAATTCCACCTCCAGCTCTCCGGAGAGGAACTGGCGCTCGAATTCCTTGTTTTCGCCAACGTAGGAACTGATCATTTTCTTCACTTGCTTGGTGCGGAGGAGTTTGCCGATACCTTCGTTATCGATCCCGGCATTGTTGCTGGCGAATGTGAGTCCGGTCACCCCTGAATCGCGGATAGCATCGAGCAATCTTTCCGGTATCCCGCAGAGGCCGAAGCCCCCGCTGGCAATCACCATGTCGTTGGTCAGAATGCCGTCGAGCGCGGCTGCGGCGGAGGGATAGAGCTTGTTCATGCCACAGGTTTAGCGAGCAGTTTATCTGCTGTCACGACCCCTGATCCCGGCGAATAGACAGCTTTTGCGGAGCGACCCGCAACGCAGTTGTCGAGCAGAGCAATTCATTGTGCACTGCAAAATATCGGGTGCGATCCGCGGTGTCTTTTCTTGCCTTGCGGAAATATCCGATTGAAATTAAATTGTTAATTTCCACAAATTGCGGATTATGCAACTGTGCTTGAAAATTTCGCACTTGCACAAAATGTCGGCAATCGGCATATGTCTCCCTGCCTTTCAGGCATCCTCTCCCAAGACTTCCAAGGCCCGGTGGTTTTCCGCCGGGCCTTTTTTTCGTCCGATGCAGGCCTTTATTGCAAGTGCCGTCACCAATTTGATTGTCTGGTCGGCTTTCTGGCACCGAATCGCGCCCCATTCATTGGCAAAGCAGGATCGGGTTCCTAATTCGTGGGGCCAGACAGGCAGACAATAGGAAAGGCGGAAGCCCGATGGCCGAAGACGACGCGGCAACAATCGACAGGACGGTGAGGTTACAGGTTGCGGCGGCGCGGCAGGAGGAATCGGGGCAGGGAATCGCCCGGATGCCCCGCTCCGCCTTTCAGGCGCTGGGTATCACCGAAGGCGATGTCGTCGAAGTGGTGGGCAAACGGGCGACGGCCGCAATTGCCGCCCCGGCCTATCCGGAAGACGAATCGCTCGAAGTGGTGCGGCTCGATGGGTTGCAGCGTGGCAATGCGGAAACCGGATCCGGCGAACATGTCGTTATTCGCTCTGCCGAATCGCGCCCGGCGACGCGGGTCGTGTTCGCCCCTGCTCAGCGCGAAATGCGCCTGCAGGGCCCGACGCAGGCCTTGCAGCGCAATTTCTTCCGCAAGCCACTGGTGGCGGGCGATATCGTTGCCACGACCGGTCAGCAGCCGGTGCAGAATATGCCGCCCGAAGTGCGCCGTATGTTCAACGCACCGGCTTATGCCCTTACGCAGATCCGTCTGACTGTCGTATCGACCAGCCCCAAGGGCATCGTCCATATCGACGAGAATACCGAAGTCGAATTGCGCCCCGCTTTCGAAGAGCCGCGCGATGCCCGTGCGGTTGTGAACTATGACGATGTCGGCGGCATCGGCGATACGATTCAGCAATTGCGCGAAATGGTCGAACTGCCGCTACGCTACCCCGAATTGTTCACGCGCCTCGGGGTCGATCCGCCCAAGGGTGTGTTGCTCCACGGTCCGCCGGGGACGGGCAAGACCCGTCTGGCACAAGCGGTCGCCAATGAAAGCGATGCGGACTTCTTCACCATCAACGGCCCGGAAATCATGGGTTCGGGCTATGGCGAAAGCGAGAAGCATCTGCGTGAAGTGTTCGAGGAAGCGGCCAAAGCTGCGCCTGCGATCATCTTCATTGATGAGATCGATTCGATCGCCCCCAAACGCGACAGGGTCGCTGGCGAGGCGGAGAAACGACTGGTTGCCCAGCTCCTTACGCTGATGGATGGGCTGGAGGCGCGCTCCAACATCGTGGTCATCGCAGCGACCAACCGCCCCGATGCGATCGATGAAGCATTACGGCGGCCCGGTCGGTTCGACCGTGAAATCGTGATCGGCGTACCAGACGAGAAAGGGCGCCGCGAGATTCTGGCGATCCACACCCGCGGCATGCCGCTGGGTGACAGAGTCGATCTGGACGAACTGGCGCGCACAACGCACGGGTTCGTCGGCGCCGATATCGCAGCCTTGTCGCGCGAAGCGGCAATCGAGGCAGTGCGGCGAATCATGCCACGGCTCGATCTCGACGAACGCACCGTGCCGCCAGAAGTGCTGGAAGAATTGCAAGTCACGCGCGAGGATTTCCTCGCTGCGCTCAAGCGGGTGCAGCCAAGTGCCATGCGCGAAGTGATGGTGCAGATGCCCAATGTGGGCTGGAGCGATATTGGCGGGCTCGCCAAAGCGACCGAACAGCTCCGCGAAGGGATCGAGCTTCCGCTCAAGAACCCCGAGGCATTTCATCGGCTCGGTATTCGCGCGGCCAAGGGCTTCCTGCTCTACGGGCCTCCGGGAACGGGTAAGACGCTGCTGGCGAAGGCAGTGGCCAAGGAATCCGAAGCGAACTTCATTTCGATGAAGTCGAGCGACCTGCTGTCGAAATGGTACGGCGAGAGCGAACAACAGATCGCCCGCATGTTCCAGCGGGCCCGGTCGGTCGCACCTTGCGTCATCTTCATCGACGAAATCGACAGTCTCGTTCCCGCACGGGGGACGGGGCAAGACGAACCGGCGGTTACCGGTCGTGTCGTCAATACGATCCTCGCTGAAATGGACGGGCTGGAGGAATTGCAGTCGGTCATCGTGATCGGCGCTACCAACCGTCCCACTCTGGTCGACCCGGCGTTGCTGCGACCGGGGCGGTTCGATGAACTGGTTTATGTCGGAACGCCGGACAAAGACGGGCGCGAACGCATTTTGGGTATCCATGCGCGCAATATGCCGCTGGCCAGCGATGTCGATCTGGGCGTGATTGCTGAGAAAACAGAGCGCTTTACCGGTGCTGATCTGGAAGACATCGTGCGCAGGGCAGGGCTCAGTGCCTTGCGGCGTGCGGGCGGTGAGGCGGACAGCGTCACGGCGGCCGACTTTACCGAAGCTCTGGCGGAATCGCGCGCCACGGTGACGGAGGAGATGGAGAACGAATATCTCAAGATGCGCGGCGAACTGAAAAAGCGGGCTGCTGCTGTTCGCCCGACAATCGGCTTTATCACCGACGGGATGCTGGAGCCGACCCGTGAATTCAAACACGGGCCCGACGAAGGCGATCCGAAGGGCAGCTAATCTGCCAGAGAGTGCCACCTCCCCGCTCGCGCAGGTGCGCGGGGAGGTGCTCGCTATGCTGCCAGTAACGGGTCCTGAGCCTCGGCGGGGCCCGTCACTGTTCCACCCGTGCATTGGCCGCTTCGACTTCCAGCCTGTGGCGCAGCAGCGCGTCGGGCATTTCGCGCCGTAGCCAGTCGAGCATATGTTCGCGCACCCGGCAGCGCAGTTCCCACAACTCGCCAATCGTTGCTGCGCTCATCCCCATACGCAGCTCGATGCTTTCCGGTCGTGCTTCTGTGACCAGCAAATTGCCCATGCGCCGATCCCATTCGGGCTGTGCCGCGAGGAATTGTTCGAACTCGGTGCGGACGGGCGCTATTTCGGTTGCCGGGTCAAGGTGGAGATAGACCGGACCGGACAGTTTCTCGCTCACCCGCGACCAATTTTCGAAGCTGTTGTCGAGGAAGCGGCTGGTGGGCACCATCGCCGCACGTTCGTCCCACATCCGCACGACGACAAAGCTCATGCGGATCTCTTCCACACGCCCGGTGAAGCCATCGACCACCACCAGATCGCCGATACGCAGCGGTTCGGTGATTGCCATTTGCAGACCGGCAATCAATGACTTGAGAGCGGGTTGCGCCGCTGCGCCCACCGCCAGAGCGGCAAGACCGGCAGAGGCCATCACGGTGACGCCGACCTGGCGGACACCAGGAATTCCCAGCATCATCAGGCCGATAGTGATGAACACGATGATGAAAGTGACCGTCCGCGAAAGGATCGCGATCCGCGTGCGGTGGCTGCGTGCGGAGACCGGGTCTTCCGAAGCTTCGGCACGATGATCCAGCGCCAGTGCGAACGCGCGGACAATGGCGAATGCCATCCATCCCAGCAAAGCGGGCATGACGAATCTGCCCGCGATATCCCACACCGCGCCAATCCAGCCATCTGCCTGTGCGGCAAGCGAAATCCCGATTGCCATAATCGCCCAGCGGCTCGGCTGAAAAAGGCGATCGATGACCAGATCGTCGGCCCCGGTTTCGGTCTGGCGCACGACGCGACGCAGGATTGAAAACACGAGCGTATGGAACAGCAATGCGATGAATATGGTCGCGCAGAGATAAACCACGGCGTGGATCATCTCTGGCCATTCGATGGTATAGCGGGACAGATCGAATTCGCTGAACATAGCCGGAGACTTATGGAAGCACCCATGCGCTGGCAAGGGCGGGCGGGGGCAACCGTCTCAACCCTCGCTCGGTGCGCCTTCGTGCGGGAATTCAATCGTTACCCGCAACCCTTCCGGCGAAAGGTCGCGATTGATCGATCCCCGCAACTGGCGGGCGGCGCTGGTCATCAGCAGAGTGCCGAACCCTTCGCGGGCAGGCGCGGCATCGGGCGTGCGTTCGACGGGGGTGTCTGGTGTTACCTCGCGGGCACCATCTTCGGACCAAACGATTGTAATCCGGTCGGAATCGATCTCCCACCGCACGGTCAGTTCGCCGCCGATTGCCCAGCAGCCGTATTTGACGGCATTCGTCGTCAATTCGTGCAGCACCAGCCCCAGCGGTGTGACTTGCCGCGCGGTGAGCGCCACCGGGCTGCCATCCAGGTTCACCACCCGGTCGCTGGAAAGATATGGTTTTACAGCCGTTTGGACCAGATTTCCGAGGTCGCTCGTCGCGCCTTGCGCTTTGCCTTGCGTCACTTCGTGTGCGCTGAGCAGCGCATGGATGCGTTCGGCGATGCGATCAACCACCGGCTTGGCCTCTGGCGCGTCTTTCGCACTCATCCGCACGATCGCGAGGATCACGGCAAAAAGGTTTTTTACCCGATGGTTAAGCTCTCGCGCCAGCAAGTCGGCGCGGTCGCGCGCTTCGGCCAGACGGGCGGCTTGGGCGGCCTCCGCCTCTGCCCGTGCTGCGCGGCCGACCAGCAGGTAGCCGAGCACGAGCGCGACGGTGAGCAACACCAGCAACCCGGCCAGCAACGGCATCACCCGCTGTTCGGCGCGGGTGCTCTGCGCGGTGGCCTGCGCGAGAATTTGCTGCTCTATCGCCTCCAGATCGCGGATCGACTGGCTGAGAAGGCCCATTGTTTCAAGGCCTTCGTCGCTGAGGATCAGCTTCTGCGCGCTGAAGATATCGCGGTGATCCATCAACTTCACCGTCTCGTCCATCTCCGCGAATTTGGCATCGGAGAGGGTTTCGATCCGGTCGACCAGTTCGGCCTGTTTGACAGTGATGTTGTCTCCAATCAGATCGCGCAACTTATTGATTTCAGATCGATATGTGTCGCGAGATAGAGTATATGCACCCAGATAGCGCCGATCTAGCGTGATAACATACCCGCGTTGACCTGTTTCCGCGTTCAAAGCGGCCCGACTGATGTTACGCAGCTGAAGCAGGATGCGATTGGTCTTCTGAACCTGCTCGCGTTCATGGCGTTCCGCCTCGACAGTTTGCGCGATGAGCAGGACCGCGCCGATCAGCGCTGCTGCGACAGTGAGGAACACCGCCATATTGCCCCACCGCCGCATCATCCGGCGCCGTTTGGTATGGCGCGCGCGCAAACGGGCGACCGATTCGGCATCCTGATCTTCGGTTGCGGATGGAAGAGAGGGGGGCATGGCCATCGGTTAGTGCGCCGCGTCCCAGCTCTTGCCGGTGCCGATCTCGATACCGAGCGGGACGGAGAGTTTGACGGAGGGCAGGGCCGCTTCGGCCATCACGCGTTCGATCACCGGCCTGGCCGCATCGACATCGCCTTCGGGCAGTTCGAACACCAGTTCGTCGTGCACTTGCAGCAGCATACGCACGTTCTGCAATCCGGCATCGGCCAGAGCGGGCATCATGCGGGCCATCGCGCGTTTGATGATATCGGCGCTGGTGCCCTGAATCGGGGCGTTGATCGCGGCGCGTTCGCTGCCCTGCCGTTCGGCCTGATTTTTCGATTCGATGCGCGGGAACCATGTCTTGCGACCGAACAGCGTTTCGGAATAGCCCCGTTCGCGCACGCTTTCGAGCGTGTGCGCGATATATTTCTGAATGCCGGGGAAGCGTTCGAAATACCGGTTGATCATCGCCTGCGCTTCGTCCGGTTCGATTCCCAACCGGCCCGCCAGACCCCAGCGGCTGATGCCGTACAGGATGGCGAAGTTGATCGTTTTGGCGGCGGCGCGGGTGTCGCGGGTGACTTCGCCGTACATTTCCTTCGCCGTGCGGGCGTGGATGTCTTCGCCCGCTTCGAAGGCCTGTTTCAGTTCAGGCACATCGGCCATATGCGCGGCAAGCCGCAGTTCGATCTGCGAATAGTCGGCGGCGAGCAGGACGTTGCCCTCGTCCGCGACGAACGCTTCGCGTATCTGGCGGCCGATGGCGGTGCGGATCGGGATATTCTGCAAGTTGGGATCGGTCGAGCTGAGCCGCCCGGTCTGCGCGCCGACCAGGCTATAGCTGGTATGCACCCGCCCGGTCGCCGGATTGATCGCCGCCTGCAAGGCATCGGTATAGGTGCTCTTCAGCTTGGAAAGCTGGCGCCATTCGAGGACTTTGGTGGCGATTTCCGCACCATCCCCGGCAAGCCGTTCGAGCACCGACTGATCGGTCGAATATTGCCCGCTCTTGCCTTTCTTGCCCCCTTTGTGGCCCAGCTTGTCGAACAGGATATCGCCCAGTTGCTTGGGGCTGCCGACAGTGAATTCCTCCCCCGCCAGTTCGTGGATCTGCTTTTCCAGCGTACCGATCTGCGCGGCGAATTCTTCGCTCAGTCGTGACAGCGCGGCGCGGTCGACCTTGATCCCTTCGCGTTCCATCCGGGCGACGACGGGGATCAGCGGGCGATCCACCCGTTCATAGACGCGGGTGCCGCCTTCGACGGCAAGGCGCGGCTTGAGATGTTTGTACAGCCGCCATGTCACGTCGGCATCTTCGGCGGCATATTCGGTTGCCCGGTCGAGCTGGACTTCACCGAACGGGATCGCTTTCTTGCCGGTGCCGCACACGTCCTTGAACGCCAGCGGGGCATGGCCGAGATGGCGGACCGACAGTTCATCCATCCCATGCCCGCCGCCGATCCCATCGGTGCCGCGCCCGGCATCCAATGCGAAGCTGACGATCATCGTGTCCTCTATCGGGCTGACGGCGATGCCGTGGCGAGCCAGCACGTTGAGATCGTATTTGATGTTCTGGCCCACTTTCACCACCGCGTCGCTTTCCAGCAGCGGTTTGAGCATGGCGATTGCGCGGTCGAGCGGGATCTGTTCGGGCCGCTCGGCAAACATATCGCTGCCGCCATGCGCGAGCGGGATATAGCAGGCGTCGTTCGGCCCCAGCGCCAGACTGATACCGACCAGATCGGCGGCAATCGCATCGAGCGCGCTGGTTTCGGTATCGACCGCCACCAGACGGGCGGCGAATGCGCGATCGATCCACTGCTGCAACGCGTCTTCGGTTTGCACACAGGTATAGGCGGTGCGGTCCACTGCGGGCATTTCGGGCAATGGCTGGCGATTGCCAGCCCCCGCTGCGGCGGGCTGCGTACCGGCATTTTCCTGTTTCGCCGGGTTCAGATCGGTCTTGCGCGACGGGCTGCCCGCACCGGTGTCGAGCCGCCGCAGCAGGCTGGTGAACCCGTGCGTCGTGAGGAAGTCGGCCAGCGGGCCGGGGGGCACGCCCTCCAGCTTCATATCCTCCAGCGGGATTGGCAGCGGGCAGTCTTCTTTCAGCGTCACCAGTACCCGGCTCAGTTCGGCATCGGCACGATGTTCGATCAGCCGTTCTTTCAGCTTGGATTTCTTCATCTCCGCTGCGGAATCGAGCGCGGCGGTCAGCGATCCGTGTTCGGCGATCAGTTTCGAGGCGGTTTTCGGCCCGACCCCGAAAATGCCGGGAATGTTATCGACCGAATCCCCCATCAGCGCGAGGACATCGCCCACCAGTTCGGGCGCGACACCGAATTTTTCCTCCACCTCGGGCACGCCGATACGGGCGTTCTTCATCGTGTCGAGCATGTCGATGGTGCCGGCCCCATCCTTGCCCGGCCCGACGAGCTGCATCAGATCCTTGTCCGAACTGACGATAGTGACATCCCACCCCTGCGCCGCAGCGGCGCGGGCATAGCTGGCGATCATATCGTCCGCCTCGACATCGGGTTCTTCCACCAGCGGCAGGCTGAATGCGCGGGTGGCATCGCGGATCAGCGGGAATTGCGGGCGCAAATCCTCTGGCGGTTCGGGGCGATTGGCCTTGTACTGATCGTAAATATCGTTGCGGAACGACTTGCTCGATTTATCGAGCACGACCGCCAGATGGGTGGGGCCATCGGCGGTGTGCAGATCTTCCGCCAGTTTCCACAGCATCGTGGTGTAACCATAGGCCGCGCCCACCGGCGTCCCTTCGGGATTGGTCAGCGGGGGCAGCCGATGATAAGCCCTGAAAATATAGGCCGAACCGTCGACGAGATAGAGATGCTGCTTGTCTGCCATATACGCGGTGCTAGCAGTCCGCGCGCGCCGGGTCAGCCGCAATTACTGCAACCGGCAAAATGGCGGATTTGCGCCGTTTGCGCCTGATTTCCCGTTGAGAATGCGGCGGGATTTGGGCAAATAGGGCGGAAATGGCTTGCTTTGCCACAAAGTTGCCATTATTTGACCGGTCATGCACGGCAGCACGCCGGGGCATTTTGTAACCGCTGTTCAAAGGAACAACGAATTATGCGTAAGATCATTCTCGCCGCTGCTGTCGCTGGTGCCGCTCTTTCGGTCGCCGCTTGCTCGGAAAAGACCCAGGACGCTGCTGCAACCACCGCTGACTCGGCTGCTGCCGACACGATGGCCAATGCTGATGCCGTTGCTGACGTTGCTTCGGACACCGCTTCGGACGCTGCTGACGCCGCTTCGGACGCCGCTAACTAAGAGTTGGCCGCGCGCGCCTCTGGCGCGAAAGCGATAGAATTGGGGCGGTGCCGCGAGGTGCCGCCCTTTTTCTATGTGTGCGATCTATCGGCGTGCGCGATGGCGTGCGCGATCCCTCGTCCATCGCGACCCGCCCAACAGGCGTCTGGCGCGCAACCAACTGCGCCCCGCCACCAGTGTGCGGTGGGCAGGGCGCTACCGACAGGGGGTGTGTCGGTAATGAGCTGTCAGTAATCGGCGGAGGCGTACTGCCGGCCGCTGTCGCCACGGGCGGTATATCCATCATAGAGAGTGCGGGCGATGCTGGCGATTTTCGCTTCGCGAGCCGGTCGCGAACCTTGCCCGGTGACATAGACGGCCAGCGCAATCGCATGCCCGTTGGGCGCCTTGATCACGCCGATATCGCTGGAGGTGTTGTTCAGCGAACCGGTCTTGTGCGCCACGATCGCGCTGTCGGGCAGCAAAGCCTTGATCCGGCGCGAACCGGTGCGGCAACGTTCCATCGCGCCCAGAATGACCCGGCGGCTCGCTTCGTTGAGGTATTTGCCCTGATACAGCCCGGTCAGCAGTTTCACCATCGCCTTGGGCGTGGCGGAATCGCGGGTGTCGATCTGCTTGGCCGGATCGATTGCCCCATCGTCGCGCACCAGTGTGGCGATGTCGCGGTCGATCTGGAATTCCTCGATCCCCTGCGCCCGGACCCATTTGTTGACCGCGCGCGGACCGCCGACGACTTTCAGCAAGGCATCGGTCGCCTGATTGTTGGACCGGGTGATCATCATTTCGATCAGGTCGATCGCCTTGAAATACTGGCCCGGACGCACCGGAGCGACCGCGCTGGAATGCGGGGCCGAACGCACCGGGACCATCAGCGGGAATTCGCTGGAGAGCGACCAGCGGCCCTGTTCCACGCCTTCCATGAAAGTGGCGGCGATGGCGATCTTGCTGGTGCTGGCCATCGGGAAACGCTGATCCCCGAGGATCGAGACCTGCTGACCGGTGACCAGATCGACCGCGGCCACGCCGATCCGCCCTTGCGAGCCATCGGCGATCCGCCCGACCAGACGTTCAAGCGCCGAATCGTATTGCAGGTCGAACGCGCGCGGCGCGCGCTGATCGGTGCCCAGCACCTGATCGAATGCGGCGGAGACATCGACGGCATCGGCCGCCTGTGCCGGTGTGACAGAGCCAGCGGCGAGGCCGAGAGCCAGTGCGAGGCCGGTAGTCCACCGGCCGAGATTGTTCTTGCGTCCCATAACCCCGTTATAATCCCTCATGGTTGTCACAGACTTAACGGCCCGACCCTGCCTCGCAACGCAGCGGCGACGAAAAGTGGCGCTTTCGCGACATCTAGTTGCCCGCGTTAGGCATGAATCGTCACAAATCTAAGTCAAAAATAACTTAACCATAAGCTGCGGTAATCACGTATCGCGGGGTAGGCGCGCCGCGAACTCGCCCGCTGAGAGATTGATATGGCGCAAGAAAAGGCCCGGCAGGAGCGATCCTGCCGGGCCGATTCGGTAAACGATGATGAGTCGGCGGGGCTTAGAAGCCCATGCCACCCATTCCGCCCATGCCACCCATGTCGGGCATTGCCGGGGCAGCGGCCTTGTCTTCCGGCTTTTCAGCGATCGCCGCTTCGGTGGTGATCAGCAGACCGGCCACCGATGCCGCATCCTGCAGCGCGGTACGCACGACCTTGGTCGGGTCGATCACGCCGGCAGCCACGAGGTTTTCGTAAGTGTCGGTCGCTGCGTTAAAGCCGGTGCTTTCGTCGTTGCCGTCGATCAGCTTGCCAGCGACAACTGCGCCGTCGTGGCCTGCGTTTTCAGCGATCTGACGCAGCGGAGCCTGCAGCGCGCGACGAACGATGTCGATCCCGCGGGTCTGATCGTCGTTTTCACCGTGAACGCCGTCCAGCGCCTTGGTCGCATAGAGCAGAGCCGTGCCGCCGCCCGGAACGATGCCTTCTTCGACCGCAGCGCGGGTTGCGTGCAGTGCGTCGTCGACACGATCCTTGCGTTCTTTCACTTCGACTTCCGAAGCGCCGCCGACCTTGATGACCGCAACGCCGCCTGCCAGCTTGGCAAGGCGTTCCTGCAGCTTTTCACGGTCGTAATCGCTGGTCGTGGCTTCCATCTGGGCCTTGATCTCGCCGACGCGGGCCTTGATGTCGTCCGCCGAACCGGCGCCATCGACGATGGTGGTGTTGTCCTTGTCGATGGTGACGCGCTTGGCTTCACCGAGCATGCCGACAGTGACGTTTTCCAGCTTGATGCCGAGATCTTCCGAAACCATTTCGCCCTGCGTCAGGATCGCGATGTCCTGCAGCATGGCCTTGCGGCGATCGCCGAAGCCCGGTGCCTTTACCGCTGCGACCTTCAGGCCGCCGCGCAGCTTGTTGACCACCAGCGTGGCCAGCGCTTCGCCTTCGATGTCTTCCGCGATGATCAGCAGCGGACGCCCGCTCTGCACCACAGCTTCGAGGATCGGCAGCATCGACTGCAGGTTCGACAGCTTCTTCTCGTGGATCAGGATATAGGGGTTATCCAGTTCCACGGTCATCTTGTCGGGGTTGGTGATGAAGTACGGGCTGAGGTAGCCACGGTCGAACTGCATCCCTTCGACAACGTCGAGCTCGAATTCGAGGCCCTTCGCTTCTTCGACGGTGATGACGCCTTCCTTGCCGACCTTTTCCATCGCTTCCGCGATCTTTTCGCCGACTTCCTTGTCGCCGTTCGCGGAAATCACGCCGACCTGGGCGATTTCGTTGGAGCCCGACACGTCCTTGCTGCGGGCCTTGAGGTTTTCGACCACTTTGCCAACGGCGAGGTCGATACCGCGCTTCAGATCCATCGGGTTCATGCCCGCGGCAACCGACTTCATGCCTTCGCGCACGATCGACTGGCCCAGCACCGTGGCGGTGGTGGTGCCGTCACCGGCGAGGTCGTTGGTCTTGCTGGCCACTTCGCGCAGCATCTGCGCGCCCATGTTTTCGAACTTGTCCTTCAGTTCGATTTCCTTGGCGACCGAAACGCCGTCCTTGGTGATGCGCGGTGCGCCGAAGCTCTTGTCGAGCACGACGTTGCGACCCTTGGGGCCGAGCGTGACCTTCACGGCATCGGCGAGGATGTCGACGCCGCGCAGAATGCGTTCACGCGCATCGCGGCCGAATTTTACGTCCTTGGCAGACATTGATGTTTCTCCTGAAAATTCGTGTCTTGTATGGGAAGCGTCAGTGCGGGTCGGCTCAGCCGATCACGCCCATGATGTCGCTTTCCTTCATGATCAGCAGGTCTTCACCGTCGATCTTGACTTCGGTGCCCGACCACTTGCCGAACAGGACGCGGTCGCCCGCCTTGACGTCGAGCGGAGTGACGGTGCCGTCTTCGGCCTTCGCACCGGTGCCAACAGCAACGATTTCGCCTTCGCTGGGCTTTTCCTGTGCGCTGTCGGGGATGATGATGCCGCCGGCGGTCTTGGTGTCGGCTTCGATACGACGAACCAGAACGCGGTCGTGCAACGGACGGAATGCCATGTGTCTGACCTCTCTCGTGAGTGGATGAAACTGTAACTCTGGCACTCCCGCATGGAGAGTGCCAGCGGCGGCGATATGAGAAGGGCCTTGCGGTGAGTCAACAGGCGCGCGTGCAAAAAAATTGCAGCCTGTGCCGCAACCCGGACCAACCGCGCCCGCGACGCCTCAGCGGTGCCGGTCGAGGTTCAGCCGGTCGCGCCGCATCCACCGGCCCAGCAGCAGGATCGATGCGACGATCAGTCCGGCGGCCAGTCCGAACCAAACACCCACCCCCGCCAGCGGGGTATAGAAGCCGAGCAGAACCGACACGCCCATGCCCGGCACCCAGTAACTGAACACCGCGAACAGCATCGGAATGCGGGTATCCTGCACCCCGCGCAAGGCCCCGGCGGCGACCGCTTGCAACCCGTCGACGAACTGAAACGCGGCGGCGACGATCAGGAACTGCAGGGCAAAGCCGACCAGCGCCGCGTTGGCGGGGGCATAGGGATCGATATAGATGCCCAGCATGGCCATTGGCCACAGCACCATCGCGCTGGCGCTGACCGCGGCAAAGACCATTGCCATGCCGATGGCGACCCAACCTGCGCGGCCCACTGCATCGCGGTCGCCCGCGCCATAATGGTATCCCACGCGAATGGTTGCCGCCTGTCCGATGCCGAATGGAATCTGGAACGCCAGCGCTGCGATTTGCAGCGCAATGGTGTGTCCGGCCAGTTCCACCGGCCCGATCCGCCCCATCAGAAACGCAGCGGCGCTGAAGAGACCGGCTTCGGCCAGAATCGTCAGCGCAACCGGAGTGCCAAGGCGGACCAGTTCACGCAAACGGCTCCATTCCGGGCGCCACCAGTTGCCGAAAATGCGATAGCGGCGCAGGCGGCGGTCGGTGCCGATCGCAATGACATAGGCCAGCACGATGAAGCTCGCAGTAACAACGCTGGCCAGCGCCGACCCGTCCAGCCCCAGCGCGGGCGCGCCGAAATGGCCGAACACCAGCATGTAATTCGCCAGTGCGCTGACCCCGATGGCCGAGGCGGTAATCATCGTGGCGAAGACCGGGCGGCCCAGCGCGGACACGAAACTACGCAGCACGTTGGCGATAATCATCGGCACCATTGCCCACATGATGATCGTCAGAAACCGGCCTGCCATAGTGGAGATAGCCGGATCCTGCCCTGTCGCCCGCATCAGGCTTTCCCCGGAAAGGCAGACCAGCATACCCGCGATCCCGCAGGCCACTGCCAGCCACAGGCCCATCCGCACGCTGCGGCGAACTTCGCGCACCGAATGGCGCCGCTGCCCCAGTTCCTCTGCGACCAGAGCGGCGACCATCCCGGTCAGCCCGGAAAACGCCCACATGATCAGCCCGAACAGCGCAATCGCCAGCGCGGCAGCGGCCAGCTCCAGCTCTCCCAGCCGCGCGACGAAGATGACATCGACGGCGTGCACCAGCATTTGCAGCAGGTTCGCCGCCGCCAGCGGCCACCCCAGCTTGAAGGTTTCGCGAATTTCGCCGCGCCATGCGCTGTTGCGCTCAAGAGTATTTGCGTCAGACATAAAGCCGTCCCGAATAGGCGGGGCCATCTGCCGGGGGAAGCTGCGAAACCGGTTTGAGCGAAGATCACTTCAGCTTGCGGCAAGCTTGCCACAGCCATGGGGCAGGCATGACCAGAAAAGCCATTCTTGCCTGCATGTTTGCGGGCGTTTCACTTGTCGCCACCCCGGCGATGGCCGGGGAAATCTATGGCGGGATATATGCCCATGCCGTCGATACCCCGTTCACATTGGATACGCAGGAATCGGGCACCGACATTCAGGCGGGCTATCGCCTCGATCCCGTGGGCGGGCCGCTGCGGTTGCAGCCCTATGTTTTTGGGTCGGTCAATTCGGACGGTGGAACCGATTTCATCGGGGCCGGAATCAGCCGCAAGTTCTCACTCGGCCCGGTTTATGTGCGCCCCGGTGTCGGGCTGGTGGTTCACAACGCGCCGTCGACGCGGGTGAACCCCGATACCGGCTATCGCACCGATCTGGGCAGCCGGGTGCTGTTCGAACCGGAAATTGCGGTCGGCACCCAAATCGCCCCGCGCCTGACGGTGGAGGCGAGCTGGGTGCATATCTCCAACGCCCGCCTGTTCGACAGCCAGCAGAACCCCGGAATCGATATGATAGGGGTGCGGGCCAACTTGCATCTTTGACCGAGATCATTGGGCGCGTATGGGGGTGGCCTAGGTGTCGGGCATCGTACCACGATACCAAGGGGAAGAACCGTCATGAAACATACGTTTTCCATCGCTTGTGCGTTGACTTTGTCATTGGCGCTGGCTGCTTGTGGCCAGCCTGCGGACGATAGCGATACCGCTCCGGCAGCGACCGCGGCACCTGAAGCGACGCCCGCTGAAACAGCCGCGCCTGCGACTGACGCGGCCGCCGATGCGGCACAGGATACCGCGGCGGCAGTCGATGCTGCGGCCGCTGGCAAGGAACCGGTCGCTTTCATCCAATGCAAGGCGTGCCACAGCACCAAGCCGGGCGAGATGAAGATCGGCCCGTCGCTGGCAGGTGTATATGGCACCAAAGCGGGTGAGATTCCCGGCTATCAGTTCAGCACAGCGATGAAGGAATCGGGGCTGACGTGGGACGATGCCACGCTGGACAAATATCTCACTGACCCGAAAGCGGTCGTGCCCGGCACCAAGATGGCTTTCTTCGGTCTGAAAGACGAAGCGAAGCGCAAGGAAGTCATCGCTTACCTCAAATCGTTGACCTGACCGAATGCACGAAAGCGGCGGAACAGGTTACCTGTACGAAGGGTTGATCCTGCTGGGCTTCGCGCTCGGTTTCGTGCTGCTGTTCCGCCAGCTCCGCCTTGGGGCCACGCTGGGATACCTGGTGGCCGGCGCGGTTGTCGGGCCGCAGGTTCTGGGCCTGACCGGCGGGGCGGAAACCAAGATTCAATTTGCCGAACTGGGGATTACCCTGCTGCTGTTCGTCGTCGGGCTGGAGCTTGCGCCTGCGCGACTGCTGCGATTGCGGCGCGATATTTTCGGGCTGGGTCTGGCGCAGGTGGTACTGTGCGGTCTGGCGCTGACGGTGGTGATCGGGGTGGCCACGACCTTCACATGGGCGGCTGCGTTGGCGCTGGGCCTGCCGCTGGCGCTGAGTTCGACCGCGCAGGTCCTGCCGATGCTGCAATCGGCGGGGCGTCTGCGTAGCCCGTTTGGCGAGCGGGCGTTTTCGATCCTGCTGTTTCAGGACTTGTCGCTGATCCCGCTGATTACCGTGATCGCCGCGATCAGCCGTAGTCCTGAGGCGCAGGAAGGGCCGCCGGGGTGGCAACTGGCGCTGATGACTGTTGCCGCCATCGTCGGGCTTGTTCTGGCAGGCCGGTTCGTGATCCGTCCGATGTTCCGCCTGATCGGCAATATTGGCGAGCGCGAGATGTTCGTGGTCGCCGCGCTGTTTACAGTGGTCGCATCGGCGGCGCTGATGCAGGCGCTGGGCCTGTCGACTGCGCTGGGTGCGTTTATCGCCGGGGTGATGCTGGCCGACAGCCCTTACCGGCACGAGCTGGAAACCGATATCGAACCGTTCCGTTCGATCCTGCTGGGGCTGTTCTTCCTCTCGGTCGGGATGATGCTCGACCTGCACGCCATCGCTGAACGGCCGCTGTTCGTGGCGGGCATGGCGCTGGCGCTGATCGCGACCAAGGCGCTGGTGATCGGCGGGCTGGGCATGGTTGCGGGCATGAACTGGCGGAGCGCGCTCGCGCTCGGTCTGCTGCTCAGTCAGGGGGGCGAATTCGGCTTCGTGCTGTTCGCGCAGGCGCAAAACGGCTTGCTGATCAGCCCCGAAGCGGCCAGCCTGTTCGGCGCGGTCGTCACTCTGTCGATGGCGACGACGCCGTTCCTGATGATGCTCACCGCCCCCTTGCGCCGCGATCCGGCCTCTTCCGAAGAACGCGAAGGGCCACGGGCCGATGGCGCCAGCGCGCTGGTGATCGGCTATGGCAGGTTCGGGCAGACAGTGGCGCAAATGCTGATCGCCAGCGATATCCCCGTCACCCTGATCGACCGCGATACCGAGATGATCGATACAGCGGGCGAGTTCGGGGCCAAGGTCTATTTCGGGGATGGCACCCGTATCGATCTGCTGCGACAGGCGGGCGCGGGCGAAGCGACGATCATCTGTTTCTGTATCGACGGCCAACAGATCGACGCAGGCGTGCTGGAGGCCGTGCGCGAAGCATTCCCGCAGGCGCGCGTGTTCCTGCGGGCATACGACCGCCGCACGCTGATCGACCTGCGCGATGCGCCGCACGAATATGCCGTGCGCGAAGTGATGGAATCGGCGGTGGCGATGGCGCGCGCCGCGCTGGAGGCGCTGGGCGACAGTCTGCAGGATATCGACAGCGCCGAACACACCTATCGCGATAACGATCGGGAACGGCTGGAGGCCCAGCGTGAAGCGGGCGATTACCGCGCCGCCCGCGATATGGTGATCCGCCAGCAGCAGCGGTAGCGGACGCTGCCGCTTCGTTCAGGATCGCACCTGTTGAGCCGCGGCACCACGCAAAAAGGGCGGCCCCATCGGGACCGCCCTTCGCGTGTCTCGCAAGCGAGATCGAATGTAAGCGCGTAAGGCTTACTTCAGTTCGACGGTGCCGCCGGCTGCTTCGATCTTGCCCTTGATGTCTTCGGCTTCTGCCTTGTTCACGCCTTCCTTCAGCGCCTTCGGGGCGCCTTCGACGAGAGCCTTGGCTTCGGTCAGGCCCAGGCCGGTGATGGCGCGGACTTCCTTGATGACCTGGATCTTCTTGCCACCGTCGCCGGTCAGGATGACATCGAATTCATCCTTTTCTTCAGCAGCGGCAGCGGCGTCACCGGCACCACCGGGGGCGGCAACAGCAACAGCAGCAGCGGCGCTCACGCCCCACTCTTCTTCCAGTGCCTTGGCAAGCTCAGCGGCTTCCAGGACAGTCAGCTTCGACAGTTCTTCAACAAGCTTGGCGATATCGGCCATGATTGGTTACTCCAAATATTGGCGGGGCGAATGGCCCCAGATGTTTCGTATCGAATTCGAAAAACCGCTTACGCCGCATCCTTGGCGCCATAGGCACCGAAGACACGAGCGAGCTTGGCAGCCGGTGCATTGACGACCTGGGCGATTTTCGTCGCCGGGGCGTTGATGAGACCGACCAGCTTGCCGCGCAGCTCGTCGAGCGAGGGCATCGAGGCAAGCGCCCGGACCCCGGCTTCGTCGAGCAACTGCCCGCCCATAGAACCACCGACGATTTCGAGTTTGTCGTTGGTCTTGGCATATTCCACTGCGGCCTTGGCCGCCGCCACCGGGTCTTCCGACCAGGCGAGCGCCGTCGGGCCGGAAAGATATTCTTCCAGCCCTTCGTAGGGAGTGTCCTTGAGGGCGAGCTTGGCGAGACGGTTCTTCGCAACCTTGTAGGTTGCACCAACTTCACGAATCTTGCCGCGCAGTTCGGTGGACTGGTCCACCGTCATGCCGAGGTTGCGGGTGACAACCACCACGCCAACTTCCTGGAAGACTGCGTTCAGCGATGCGACCGCTTCGGATTTCTGCGAACGATCCATGCCTTACTCCTTCACTATGATCCCGCCGGATGGCTCCGACAGGACCGGCTCATGCTTGTCCGCGTGGCAGCCGAAGCTGCAACGCAGGCGAGTCCATCGACAAGGGAAGGAGGTGCGCCGATAGCGCGATGGGCAAACACCCTGACGGGGTTGCCCGGAAACTCTGTTCCCCGCCTAGGCTGGAAATTAAGGGGGCCATATACCCCCACCAACTGTCTCGGACGGACGACCGCCGTAACGGTCAGCGCGGGCCAATAGGGATTTGGGGCCGCGAGTCAAGCGAAACCCCTGTGGGTGCGGACTGTGCTTTCGCCTTCGGGGTGGCAAATGGCGGGTTTCGCGCCTTTCGTGGTCGCTTGTCGTTCGACGTTGCGAACGAAATGACTCAATCCGTGATGTGGCGCTGCGGTTTGTCACTGCGGTTGTGTCGGAGGAGAGAGCGGGTCATGGATTGCCGCGTCGCCTGCGGCTCCTCGCAATGACGAGGGTGGGGCTATGCGCGATAGTATGGGCCAGCCATCGGAAGTGCGGTCCCTACTCCCGCACCAAACCCACTCCGTGCCTTCGCGCCTTCGTGTGACACCCTCACTCGACGCCTCCTCCCATCGCGGCGGCTGTGAGGGGGGCGAGCGTTGCCCGATGGATTGCCACGTCGCCTTACGGCTCCTCGCAATGACGAGGGTGGGGCGGGGCTTTCCCTGTAATGAAGCAATCGGCCCCTCACGTGCTGGCGAGGGGCCGACGCCTGTCTTCTATCAGATCCCGTCGAGTCCTTTGCTGACGAGGATATTGACCGACACGCGGCGGTTCTGAGCCTTGCCATATGCGGTGGTGTTATCCGCTGCCGGGTCGGCCTCGGCCATGCCTGTCGGGGTCAGCATGCGGTATGGCTTCCATCCGCAGTTCTGCTGCAGATAGTTGACCACGCGCCCTGCGCGCTTCTCGCTCAGCGTCTGGTTGAATTCCTGGCTGCCGTCGGAATCGGTGTAGCCAACAACCAGCAGCAGGGCATTGTCCATCCCCTCTGCCTGAGAGGCGGCGGCGCACAGATCGCGTTCCGCTTCGGGCGTCAGCTTCCACTTGCCGGTGTCGAAATAGACGTTGGTGGTGCCTTTGACGTTGTACTTGTCGATGTCGCCCATCCGGCCACGTAGCGCTTCGGTCGCGGCGGTCTGTTCGGCAAAGCCCTGCGCGGTGCCGCTGCGGATCATCTGCGCGGTTTTGAGATCCTTGCTTTTCAGTGCGATCTTACTGGCGACCAGACCATTGGCCCATTGCTTGGTTTCGACCGACACCGGCAGACCGTTCAGCAGAGCTTCGGCGCCCAGCTTGTCACGCGCCAGACCGAGAAAGCCGCCGCTCGACCGGATTTCGCTGGCGTCGCTGATATAAAGGACCGTGTCGGTGCCGTCGTCTGCGGTAACCTTAAACCGGGTGTCGTCGCGGGCGGAAATGATACCGTTGATTTCCGGGCCGGCTTCCAGCTCGCTCAGATCGGCGGGGGGCGTGCCGATGACAGTGGCGGCGGGTTCGCCCCCCTCATCATAAGAAACAGGCTGCGCTGCGAGAGGGGCCGATGCGGCCATGGCAACAAGGGCGATCAGGGGAAGAGCACCGGACGTTCGGGAAATGACGTTCATATTTCCGCTCCTTAAAACTGGTTGTCCGGCACAGGATCGCGCCGGACTGCTGTTTTCAGTCGCCTCGCGCCTGATAGCCGGAGTGGCGGCGGAGGCGTGGCGATTGGCACCGGGGGAACCCGGCAGGGACGCCGGGGACAATGCCAGAGGGGTGCCGGGTGTTCAGATTGACCTGTCTGGCAGATGAACGCAGGTGGCTATCCCTTTGTGAACGGGGGCAACGCGGGCTTTGCGTGCGATGATCCGTTTACCGAAACAGTCGCGGCGGCGCGCCTTAAAGGCATGCCGCCGCGATCCGGGCCGCAGTATTGGCCAGTCAGATGCTATCCGGTCGATATTCCAGCAAATCGCCCGGCTGGCAGTCCAGTTCGCGGCAGATCGCCTCCAGCGTGCTGAACCGCATCGCCTTGGCCTTGCCCGTCTTGAGGATCGAGAGATTGGCCAGAGTCAGGCCAACCCGTTCGGCCAGTTCGGTCAGGGTCATGCGCCGTTCGTAAAGCAGATCGTCGAGCCGGACCACGATGGCGCTGCCTTCGGTTTCGCCGCCCATTACACTGTTCCTTCCAGATCGTCGCGCATCGCGGCGCCGTGGCGGAACACGCGGGCGAGGATGAACAGGACGATAGCCAGAAGGATACCTTCGGCGTCGAAGCCGCCATCGATGGTGAAGTGCACGTTGTCCATCTTGTCGGCAAACGGGGCTATCACCGCTGCGAGTATTCCTGCGGGGATGACCATGAGCTGCGCCCCGACAATCAGCCAGCCCATCTGCGAAAGGCGGGTGGCGTTTTCGGGCTGGAACGGGTCTCCTTGTCCAACGGTGCCGATGATGCGGCGCAGGCGATCGAAGAAACCGAACATCAGCGCCACTATGATGAGGCCGACCGCCATCACAGCAGCAAGCGCCCAAAGCGGGAAGTCGGCGGGAAGCCCGCCCGCTCCGGTCGCGCTCGATCCGAAAATCAGCACGACAGGGATAGCAATAGTCAGTGCGATCGCGCCGATCACAAGGGCTGCTTGCATGAAAATGCAGATAATTTTGCCGATGAGGAGGAGAATGTCGTTAGGGCGGTTGTTCATGGCGATGTCCTTTGCGTCGTGCTGAGTTCAGGCAAGCAATTGCTGCGACATGATTGGCGCTGTGGCCGGGGCGGGGATGGCGATAGCCTGATGGAAGGTGACGACCGTCAGCACGAGGGCGAGAGCGGCGGCGAGAAGGTTGGGCTTATTCATTTTTCGTTCTCCGATAAGGTCAATATCGATAATCAATAAGACCGAGTCGGTTTATTGTCAATCGATAATATCGAAAAACGATATATTGCTGCTTTTTGCACCACTCCAGCGCCGAGGACGCCCGCCCGGCTGGGCGGGCGCAACACGAACATTGACTCTCGCCCCCCTGTTTCCTACATGGCGCTCACATCGACCGCTTCGAGCAAGCGGGGCCTTGGCGCGAAGGCCCTGCCGGGATGGAGGCGGCGACAGCCATAATCGCGACGCAATATTTGCCTGCAGCAGCACTCGCAAACGGGGTGCATGATATGCTGCGGGTTTCGTGCGTCCCGGCTGACTTCCCGCGCGTGAACGGCGATAATCCGCTGGCCCGCCACAGGGTCAGCATCAAGGCAAAGGCGATATTTTCCCTATGGCGACCAAGGCGAAGGCTCCGGCCAAGCAGACCGGCACCGGCAAGAAGCGCATCCGTAAAATCTTCGGCGATATTCACGAAGTCGTGAAAATGCCGAACCTGATCGAGGTTCAGCGCGAAAGCTACGAGCAGTTCCTGCGTTCCGACCCTTCGACCGGCTATGTCTCCGGCCTTGAAAAGACGCTGCGTTCGGTTTTCCCGATCCGCGATTTCGCGGGCACGGCGGAGCTCGATTTCGTTCACTACGAACTCGAAGATCCCAAGTACGACGTGACCGAATGCCGTCAGCGCGGCATTACTTATGCGGCCCCGATGAAGGTGACGCTGCGCCTGATCGTGTTCGAAGTCGATCAGGAAACCGAAACCCGTTCGGTGCTCGATATTAAAGAGCAGGACGTGTACATGGGCGACATGCCGCTGATGACGGAGAACGGCACGTTCTTCATCAACGGCACCGAACGCGTGATCGTCAGCCAGATGCACCGTTCGCCGGGTGTGCTGTTCGACCACGATCGCGGCAAGACCCACAGTTCGGGCAAGCTGCTGTTCGCTGCCCGCGTGATTCCCTATCGCGGTTCGTGGCTCGATTTCGAATTCGACGCCAAGGACATCGTCAACGTCCGTATCGACCGCAAGCGCAAGCTGCCGGTGACCGCGCTGCTTTATGCGCTGGGTCTCGACAGCGAAGAAATTCTCTCGGTCTTCTACAACACCGTAGTGTGGGAACGCGCCAAGGATGGCTGGAAGATCCCATTCGTCGCCGATGCTTGGCGCGGTCAGAAGCCGGCTTTCGCGCTGGTCGATGCCAAAACGGGCGAAGAAGTATTCCCCGCCAATCAGAAGATCAGCCCGCGCGCTGCGAACAAGGCGGCCAAGGACGGTCTCGAAACCCTGCTGATCCCGACCGAAGAAATCTTCGGCCGTTATGCATCGGCTGACATGATCGACGAATCGACCGGTCGCATCTGGATCGAAGCGGGCGACGAAGTCGATACCGACAATCTGGAAAAGCTGGACGCTGCCGGGGTCGATCGTCTTGTCCTGCTCGACATCGACCACATCAACACCGGCCCGTGGATCCGCAACACGCTGAAGGTCGACAAGGCCGAAAACCGCGACGAAGGTCTGGAAGCGATCTACAAGGTCATGCGTCCCGGCGAACCGCCGACCAAGGAAACCGCAGAGGCGCTGTTCGAAGGCCTGTTCTTCGATCCCGAACGCTATGACCTGTCCGCCGTGGGCCGCGTGAAGCTGAACATGCGCCTCGGCCTCGATGCCGAAGACACCGTGACTACGCTGCGTAAGGAAGACATCCTCGCCGTGGTCAAGGAACTGGTCGATCTGAAGGACGGCAAGGGCGAAGTCGACGACATCGATAACCTCGGCAACCGCCGCGTCCGTTCGGTGGGCGAACTGCTGGAAAACCAGTATCGCGTCGGCCTGCTGCGTATGGAACGCGCAGTGAAAGAACGTATGAGCAGCGTCGATGTATCGACGGTGATGCCCAACGATCTGATCAATGCGAAGCCTGCGGTGGCCGCGGTGCGCGAATTCTTCGGGTCGAGCCAGCTCTCGCAGTTCATGGACCAGACCAACCCGCTGTCGGAAGTCACGCACAAGCGCCGCGTTTCGGCGCTTGGGCCGGGCGGTCTGACCCGCGAACGTGCCGGGTTCGAAGTGCGTGACGTTCACCCGACGCACTATGGCCGTATCTGTCCGATTGAGACGCCCGAAGGCCCGAACATCGGCCTGATCAACTCGCTGTCGACTTTCGCCCGCGTCAACAAGTACGGCTTCATCGAAACCCCGTACCGCAAGGTGATCGACGGCAAGGTGACCAGCGAAGTGGTCTATCTGTCCGCGATGGAAGAGCAGAAGCACGCCGTGGCGCAGGCTTCGGCAGAAACCAACGAAGATGGCAGCTTTACCGAAGAACTGATCTCCGCCCGCGAAAACGGCGAGTTCGTGATGTTGCCGCGTGAACAGATCACGCTGATGGACGTCAGCCCGAAACAGCTCGTTTCGGTTGCGGCATCGCTGATCCCGTTCCTGGAAAACGATGACGCAAACCGCGCGCTGATGGGCTCGAACATGCAACGTCAGGCCGTGCCGCTGGTACGGGCCGAGGCGCCGTTCGTCGGCACCGGCATGGAAGAAACCGTGGCCCGCGATTCGGGTGCTGCGATCACCGCGACCCGCGGCGGCGTGGTCGACCAGGTCGACGCGACCCGCATCGTGATCCGCGCTGTGGGCGATGTCGAACCCGGCCAGTCGGGCGTGGACATCTATCGCCTGCAGAAGTTCGAACGTTCAAACCAGTCGACCTGCATCAACCAGCGTCCGCTCGTGAAAGTGGGCGAATCGGTGGAGGCGGGCGATATCATCGCCGATGGTCCTTCGACCGAGCTGGGCGAACTGGCGCTGGGCAAGAATAGCCTCGTCGCGTTCATGCCCTGGAACGGCTATAACTACGAAGACTCGATCCTGATCTCCGAACGCATCGTGAAAGACGACGTGTTCACTTCGATCCATATCGACGATTTCGAAGTGATGGCCCGCGACACCAAGCTGGGCCCGGAAGACATCACGCGCGACATTCCCAACGTTGGCGAGGAAGCGCTCCGCAACCTCGACGAAGCGGGCATCGTCTATATCGGTGCGGAAGTGCATCCGGGCGACATTCTGGTCGGCAAGATCACGCCGAAGGGCGAAAGTCCGATGACCCCGGAAGAAAAGCTGCTGCGCGCTATCTTCGGTGAAAAGGCCAGCGATGTGCGCGACACCTCGCTCCGTCTGCCGCCGGGCGTTTCGGGCACGGTGGTCGATGTGCGCGTGTTCAACCGCCACGGTATCGAAGTGGACGACCGTACCCGCGCAATCCAGAACGAGGAAATCGAACGCCTCCGCAAGGATAGCCAGGACGAACGCGCCATTCTTAACCGCGCGACCTACAACCGCCTGAAAGACATGCTGATCGGCCAGACCGCTGCGGCTGTACCGAAAGGCGCGAAGAAGGGCGTCGAAATCACCGAAGAACTGCTCGACGAAATCGAAAAGTTCGAATGGTTCAAGTTCGCCGTTGCCGACGACAATCGCCAGAGCCAGCTCGAAGCGATCAAGGCGCAGTACGACGAAGCCGTGAAGGGCATCGAAGACAAGTTCGAAGACCGTCGCGAAAAGCTGGAACGTGGTGACGAACTGGCACCGGGCGTGCTCAAGATGGTCAAGGTTTTCGTCGCGGTGAAGCGCAAGCTGCAGCCGGGCGACAAGATGGCCGGCCGCCACGGTAACAAGGGTGTTATCTCGCGCATTCTGCCGCAGGAAGACATGCCGTTCCTGGAAGATGGAACGCCGGTCGATCTGGTGCTCAACCCGCTGGGTGTGCCGTCGCGTATGAACGTCGGACAGATCTTCGAAACCCACCTCGGCATGGCGGCGCGTGGCCTTGGTCAGCAGATTACTGCTGCGCTGGAAGAATGGCGCGAGGCCAATCCCGATCCGGCCGCAGCCAAGCCGCCGGAAGCGGTGATTGAAAAGCTGAAGGATGTGTACGGCGAACAGTACCACGCCGACATCGACAGCCGCTCGACCGCCGAAATCGTCGAAATGGCGGGCTACCTCAAGAACGGTGTGCCGTTCGGTACGCCGGTGTTCGACGGCGCCCGCGAAGGCGACGTGTCGATCATGCTTGAAAAGGCGAACCTGCCCACTTCGGGTCAGGTCACGCTGTTCGACGGGCGCACGGGTGAGGCGTTCGACCGTAAGGTGACAGTGGGCTATATCTACATGCTCAAACTGCACCACCTGGTCGACGACAAGATCCACGCCCGTTCGATCGGCCCGTACTCGCTCGTCACGCAGCAGCCGCTGGGTGGTAAGGCGCAGTTCGGTGGTCAGCGCTTCGGGGAAATGGAAGTCTGGGCGCTGCAGGCATACGGCGCGGCATACACGCTGCAGGAAATGCTGACGGTGAAGTCGGACGACGTGGTCGGCCGCCAGAAGGTTTACGAAGCGATCGTCAAGGGCGACGACACCTTCGAAGCCGGTATCCCGGAAAGCTTCAACGTGCTCGTGAAGGAAATGCGCAGCCTCGGCCTCAACGTCGAACTCTCGTCGCTTAACGATGGCGACGAAGATGACGACGGCCTTGGCCAGATTGCCGCTGAATAACAGGGGCCGGCGGCTCGCGAAGGGCCGCCTCCCCGCCACCCCCTGTTGATCCCCCCAAGGGAATTTGCAAAATGAACGAACTGACCAAATTCACCAACCAGCTGGCCAAGCCGGAAACCTTCGACCAGATCCAGATCGGCATCGCATCGCCCGAACGCATCCGTTCGTGGTCGTTCGGTGAAATCAAGAAGCCCGAAACGATCAACTACCGCACGTTCAAGCCTGAGCGTGACGGCCTGTTCTGCGCGCGCATCTTCGGCCCGGTGAAGGACTACGAATGCCTGTGCGGCAAGTACAAGCGCATGAAGTACAAGGGCGTCGTCTGCGAAAAGTGCGGCGTTGAAGTGACCGTGACCAAGGTCCGCCGCGAACGCATGGGCCACATCGAACTGGCCGCGCCGGTCGCGCACATCTGGTTCCTCAAGTCGCTGCCTTCGCGCATCGGCCTGCTGCTCGACATGCAGCTCAAGCAGCTTGAGCGGGTGCTGTATTTCGAAAGCTACATCGTCACCGAACCGGGCCTGACCCCGCTGGAAAAATTCCAGCTCCTGACCGAAGACGAACTGCTCGAAGCGCAGGACGAATACGGCGAAGACAGCTTTAGCGCCGGGATCGGGGCCGAAGCGGTCAAGTTCATGCTGATGGACCTCGATCTTGAGCGTGAGCGTGACGATCTGCTGGAAGAGCTGGCGACCACCAAGTCCAAGCTCAAGCCTGCCAAGATCATCAAGCGTCTGAAGGTCGTGGAAAGCTTTATCGATTCGGGCAACCGCCCCGAATGGATGATCCTTGAAGTGATCCCGGTCATCCCGCCCGAACTGCGCCCGCTGGTGCCGCTGGATGGGGGGCGGTTCGCGACGTCGGACCTCAACGATCTCTATCGCCGCGTCATCAACCGTAACAACCGCCTCAAGCGCCTGATCGAACTGCGCGCGCCGGACATTATTGTCCGCAACGAAAAACGCATGTTGCAGGAAGCCGTTGACGCACTGTTCGACAACGGCCGCCGTGGCCGCGTGATCACCGGGGCGAACAAGCGTCCGCTGAAATCGCTGTCCGACATGCTCAAGGGCAAACAGGGCCGCTTCCGTCAGAACCTGCTGGGTAAGCGCGTCGACTATTCGGGCCGTTCGGTTATCGTGACCGGGCCGGAACTCAAGCTGCACCAGTGCGGCCTGCCCAAGAAGATGGCGCTCGAACTGTTCAAGCCGTTCATCTACGCCCGCCTCGATGCCAAGGGTCTGTCGATGACTCTGAAACAGGCAAAGAAATGGGTCGAGAAGGAACGCAAGGAAGTCTGGGACATCCTCGACGAAGTGATCCGTGAACACCCGGTTATGCTGAACCGCGCACCCACGCTTCACCGTCTTGGCATTCAGGCGTTCGAACCCGTGCTGATCGAAGGTAAGGCGATCCAGCTTCACCCGCTGGTCTGCTCGGCCTTCAATGCCGACTTCGATGGTGACCAGATGGCGGTTCACGTACCGCTTTCACTGGAAGCGCAACTCGAAGCGCGTGTGTTGATGATGTCCACCAACAACATCCTCAGCCCCGCGAACGGCAAGCCGATCATCGTTCCGTCGCAGGATATGGTGCTGGGTCTGTATTACCTGTCGATGGACCGCGAAGGCGAACCGGGCGAAGGCATGCTGCTGGCCGATATGGCCGAAGTGCATCAGGCACTGGAAGTGGGCGCGGTGACGCTCCACTCCAAGATCACCAGCCGCGTTCCGCAGACCGACGAAGCGGGCAAGCAGTATATGAAGCGGGTGGATACCACTCCGGGCCGTATGCTGATCGGTGAATGTCTGCCGAAGAACCACAAGGTTCCTTACGAAGTCATCAACCGCCTGCTGACCAAGAAAGACATCGGCGACGTGATCGACGAAGTCTATCGCCACACCGGCCAGAAGGACACCGTGCTGTTTGCCGACGCGATCATGTCGCTCGGTTTCCGCCACGCGTTCCGTGCGGGCATTTCGTTCGGCAAGGACGATATGATTATCCCGGATTCGAAGGTCGAACTGGTCGATCAGACCAAGGCCCTCGTTGCCGATTACGAACAGCAGTATCAGGACGGCCTGATCACGCAGCAGGAAAAGTACAACAAGGTAATCGACGCGTGGAGCCGTTGCGGCGACCAGGTGGCCGACGCCATGATGGACGAAATTCGTGCGCGGCCCAGGGATGCCGACGGTCGTGAAGCGCAGATCAACTCGATCTACATGATGAGCCACTCCGGTGCGCGTGGTTCGCCAGCGCAGATGAAGCAGCTCGCGGGTATGCGCGGCCTGATGGCCAAGCCTTCGGGCGAAATCATCGAACAGCCAATCATCTCGAACTTCAAGGAAGGTCTGACCGTTCTTGAATACTTCAACTCGACCCACGGTGCGCGTAAAGGCTTGGCCGATACCGCGCTGAAGACGGCGAACTCAGGCTACCTGACCCGCCGTCTGGTCGACGTGTCGCAGGACTGCGTGATCGTCGAAACCGATTGTAAGACCCAGAACGCGCTGGAAATGCGGGCCATCGTTCAGGGTGGTTCGGTGATCGCATCGCTGGGCGAACGTATCCTTGGCCGCACCGTGGCGGAAGATATCGTCAACGCCGCGACCGGCGAAGTGATCGCCAAGGCCGGCACTCTGCTCGACGAACCGATGGTCAAGGCTATCGAAGAGGCCGAAGTGCAGGTGGCGAAGATCCGTTCGCCGCTGATCTGCGAAGCCGAACAGGGCGTTTGCGCGACTTGCTACGGTCGTGACCTTGCTCGCGGTACGCCGGTGAACATCGGTGAAGCGGTTGGCGTGATCGCGGCGCAGTCGATCGGTGAACCGGGCACGCAGCTGACGATGCGTACCTTCCACATCGGCGGTGCGGCGCAGCTGAACGAAACCAGCCACCTGGAATCGATTTCAGACGGTAAGATCGAATACCGCGACATGCCGACCATCATCGACAAGCGTGGCAAGATCCTGTCGATGGCGCGTAACGGTGAACTGGCGGTGGTCGACGCCGAAGGGCGTGAACGCGAAATCCACAAGGTGCCGTATGGTACTGTCCTGATGTTCAAGGATGGCGATGCGGTGAAGGAAGGCGATCGCCTGGCCGAATGGGATCCGTTTACCCTGCCGATCATCACCGAACAGTCGGGTACGGTCCGTTATCAGGACCTGATCGACGGTACGACGATGGAAGAACGCGTCGACGAAACCACGGGCATCGCCCAGCGTGTGGTCACCGAACTGCGCGCATCGGGTCGCAAGAAGAAGGAAGATCTGCGTCCGCGGCTTACGCTGCTGGGCGAAGGCCAGACCGACGACGGCGAAACCGAAGCGCAACGCTACATGCTCGCACCTGGCACCACGCTGTCGGTCGAAGATGGGCAGCAGGTCGAAGCGGGTGACATTCTCGCCCGTGCATCGCGTGAAGCCGCCAAGACCCGCGACATCACCGGCGGTCTGCCGCGTGTCGCCGAATTGTTCGAAGCGCGTATACCGAAGGACAATGCGGTTATCGCCAAGATCAGCGGCAAGATCGAATTCGTTCGTGAATACAAGGCCAAGCGCAAGATCGCGATCGTGCCGGAGGAAGGGGAAGCAGTCGAGTACCTGATCCCCAAGACCAAAGTGATCGACGTGCAGGAAGGCGACTTCGTGAAGAAGGGCGATACGCTCATCTCCGGTTCGCCCAACCCGCACGACATTCTGGAAGTCATGGGTGTTGAGGCACTGGCCGAATACCTCGTGAACGAAATCCAGGAAGTCTATCGTTTGCAGGGCGTGAAGATCAACGACAAGCACATCGAGGTGATCGTTCGCCAGATGCTGCAGAAGGTTGAAATCACCGACGGTGGCGACACCGTGCTGCTGCCGGGCGAACAGGTCGATCTGGAAGAAATGAACGAAGCCAATGCCAAGCTTGGCAAGGGCAAGCAGCCTGCCACGGGCACGCCGATCCTGCTGGGGATCACCAAGGCGAGCCTGCAGACCCGCTCGTTCATCTCCGCCGCTTCGTTCCAGGAAACCACCCGCGTGCTGACGCAGGCGGCGGTCGAAGGGAAGCGGGACTCGCTGATCGGTCTGAAGGAAAACGTGATTGTTGGCCGCCTGATCCCGGCGGGCACAGGCGCGGGCATGAACCGCATGCGCGTGACCGCATCCAGTCGCGACGCCGCTCTGCGCGCGCAGTGGAAGAAGGCGCAGGAAGCGATCATCGCTGCCAACTCCGCCGCAGAAGAACGCGCCGCCGAAGCGCTGCGCGATCCGCTCGACGACACAGGCAACGATCCGCTGGCCGCGGTCGAAGGCGAAACCCACGGCACCGATGCCGATGCGGGCGAATACCTGCAGACCGCCGAAGACACTGCCGCCGAGGACACGGCGAGCGAAGACAAGGCAGAGGATTGATCCCCTCACCGGTCTGACCGGACTGACATAGAATTACCCCGCCGGAAGCGATGTGCTTCCGGCGGGGTTTTTCGTTTGTGCTGGCAGAAGACCGGCAGCGGTGTGGGCATAATGCTGCAAGACAGACCAGCGGAATAGGCTGTGGCTATATCCTAAATTTGGGGGGGAAAGCTGCCTGTCGGCTTTCGGTATGTGTGTTGAGAAAGCGGATGTTGCAGCGACGGCGATAGCTGGACGGTAAGCACGGAGCCGAATAGCTGGGGTGATTTTCCGTATTGAGAAGCACCGCTCGACCGCTCGAACTCTTTGTGTTTCAGAGGGTTGCGATGCATATCGCAGTTCTATGAGCCAGAAAGGACACGTGCCTTTGCCGCTGCATATTCTTCGTCGCTCAGCGCTCCACTGGCACGAAGCGCGGCCAACTTTTCCAGTTCCTGTGCCATCGATGGCTTGCCCGCGTTGCTACTTGGTGCATCCACGGTCGCCTCAGACTGCTCGTCAAAGTATTTGAGCTTCTTGACCAGTTGGGAACACGCATTGTCTACAGGCCGAATATACTTGGAGGCCGAACTGTCCATGTCAGTGTATTTTTCGAATCCCGCCTCATCGATGACTGAGATAAAGAAAGTCGAACCAGTATAGCCACCCATGCGGTTCTTGGCGTTGACGGTTCCACAGGTCATGAAGCCTTCGAACCGCGTTCCCGTGAACGCAGGCGACCAAGAACCATAGATAAAGTCATATGGCATATCGATGATGGCGCTCTGCGGGTCAATGAGCCGCAACTTGACGCCCTTTTCGGCGGCTCGCCGCATGGCGGTATAGTCGGGCTGGACTGATGCCCAAGTCTTGCCATCATCCCAGCCCTTCACCTGATCGACGAGGCTGTCGTAGACACTCGGACTAACATCGTATCTGCCCTTGAGCAGTGACGTGGCAATCCCAAACCAACTGTCAGGCATATAAACGCCCATGGCGATAGAGCGGCGGTAGCCCTTATCCATCCATTGCTGAATGGGGTATTCGGCAGCTTTACGTGAGACGCGTGCACAACGTACTCGAAGGTTAAGATAGAAAGGGTCGTCAGGCCGACTGGCCAGTGCATCGATGCATTCGTACCACTTCTTGTTGGCCGCGAAATCTAAGGCTTCGAGGTATGGGCGCTGGTAATCGGCCAAGTTCCCGCACTTCTGGGTGGCGTTCTGCACCTGACCATTACGACGCACCTGAACGGTTATCGTGCCATTTGGCGGGGTCGAGCTAAGAGTTTTCGCAATCTCGTCGGTGGTAGCTTTCTCAACACTCGTGTCGCCGATGTAGAGAAGCTCGTCACCAGCAAGTATTGTCCCATTTCCTTCTGTAACAACGTTGTTAAATAAGCTCACCCCTGCGTAGCATCGCTCCTTCGGCCACCCCTCTGCGCGTAGTTTCGAAGCCTCTGCCCGCGCGGCATCGCGCATATCTTCGTCGGGGCCGGCTATTGCCGCAGTAGACATGCAAAGGATTGAGGAGGAAATTGCGGCGCAGAAGATGTGCTTAGTCATGTAACCCCCGTTAATTGCTATTGCTTTTTCAACTTGCACGGCTCCAAGTCAATCACGGCCGCGAAAGTATTCGGGAAAAATGACTTCGACATAATGGTATAGGGCCGACAACGTAGTAAGCCTAAACGAGTTGCTTTGCTGGCCAGATTTACGCCGAATGTCTGCTTGGATGAGTGACAAGATCGGCGCGCAGCGTCAGCAATCGGATCGCAAGCTGCCGCAACATATCGTTGGGCGATGCGCCACAATTATCCCCTCAGCCGCTCCCCATGCCACGCAATGTGCTCGGCCATGAATGTCGAGATGAAATAGTACGAGTGATCGTACCCTTCCTGCATTCGGATCGTGGCCGGGATGCTTGCCCTGGCGCAGGCTTCGGTCAGCAGGTGGGTTTTGAGCTGTTCGTCCAGAAATCCGTCGGCGGTGCCCTGATCGACCAGCAGATCGGGCAGGCGCGCGCCGTCTGCGATCAGGGCGCAGGCGTCGTATGCACGCCATGCCGCGCGGTCGGGGCCGAGATAGCCGCCGAGCGCCTTCTCTCCCCACGGGCATTCCAGCGGGCTGACAATCGGGGCAAAGGCGCTGGTCGAGCGGAATCGCCCCGGATTGCGCAGTGCGATGGTCAGCGCGCCGTGCCCGCCCATCGAATGCCCGGTGATTCCCTGTCGCGCCATATCGACGGGGAAATGCGCGGCGATCAGCGCGGGCGTTTCATCCTCGATATAGCGGCGCATCTGGAAATGCTGCGCCCACGGTTCCTGTGTGGCATCGACATAGAACCCGGCGCCCTTGCCGAAATCGTAACCCTCGTCATCGGGCACATCATCGCCGCGTGGCGAGGTATCCGGCGCAATGAAGATGATGCCGTGTTCGGCGCAAGCGGCGCGAAATTCGCCCTTCTCGGTCACATTGGCATGGGTGCAGGTGAGTCCGGAAAGATACCACAGCACGGGCAGCTTCGCGTCCGGTGCATGGTCGGGGACGAATACCGAGAACGTCATCGGGGTGCCGGTCGCTTCCGATTGGTGGGTATAGACCCCCTGCGTTCCGCCAAAGGCACGGTTGGTGGACTGGGTTTCAAACGTCATTGCGGTTCCTCAATCGGTATAGCGGCTATGCGCGGTTCATGGCCCCAGTGGCGAGCCAGCGCCAGCACGTCGCGCCCCGCAAGGCCGAGCGTGCCGGTATTGCGCAAGGGGTGGACGTTGATCCGCTCTGCCGCCGCCAGCCCGGCATCGAGCACCAGCCTCACGCTGCCCGGCGCAGCATTGATCATCGCCAGCGGAGTGACGCTGCCCGGTGTGATGCCGATCAGGCGTTCCATATCCTCCGGCTTCGCGAAGCTGACCCGTTTGCAGCCGATGGCATCGGGCAGGGCCTTCAGTTTTACGCGGGCTTCGGCAGGTACGGTCACCAGCCAGAAATCACCGGCGGTGTCTTTCAGAAACAGGTTCTTGGTATGCCTGCCGGGTAAGTCGGCATCGATCCGGCGGCTTTCCGCGACAGTGAACACCGCCGCATGTTCATGCGCGGTGAAAGGGATCGCCAATGCGGACAGATCCGCGCGCAAGCCTGCTTCCCCGCGCATGTTAAAAACCCCTCCCGATGACAGGAGGGGTTGGGGAGGGGGTTCCGGCATATGTTGTGCGAAAACCCCCTGTCCCTGCCCCTTCGCGCACGAAGGGGGAGATGCCTGCGCCGTCGCTCACCCCAGACGGTGGAGAGCGCAGAGCTTGTTGCCCGACGGATCGCGCAAGTACGCAAGGTACATGCCCGAACCGGGGCGCTCGCCGGGTTCATCTTCGATCGAGGTGCCGCCCGCGGCAACACCTGCATCGTGCCAGGCCTTGGCCTGTTCGGGGCTTTCCATCACGAAACCGATGGTCGAACCGTTGCCACAACTGGCGGGCTGGCCATCGATTGGCTTGGTGACGAGGAAAGCACCGCCGTTGTGGATGTAGATCAGTCGTCCCTTGGGATCGATGCTGCCTTCACGCGCGCCGAGCACGCCCAGCGTTGCGTCGTAGAATTTCTTTGCTGTGTCGATATCGTCGGCACCCAGCATGACATGGCTGAACATAGTCTTCTCTCTCCTCAGTAAACCACAACGCTGCGAATGGATTCGCCTGAATGCATCAGGTCGAAGCCCTTGTTGATTTCTTCCAGTGTCAGAACGTGGGTAATCATCGGGTCGATCTGAATCTTCCCGTTCATGTACCAGTCGACGATCTTGGGCACATCGGTGCGCCCCTTGGCCCCGCCGAATGCCGTGCCGCGCCAGTTGCGCCCGGTCACCAGTTGGAACGGCCGGGTGGCGATTTCCTTGCCCGCTTCGGCCACGCCAATCACCACGCTGGTGCCCCAACCGCGATGGCATGCCTCCAGTGCGGTGCGCATGACTTCGGTATTGCCGGTGCAGTCGAAGGTATAATCCGCGCCGCCATCGGTCATTTCGACCACTTTGGCGACGACTTCGTCGCGGTTCATCCCCTTGGTGTTGAGGAAGTGGGTCATGCCGAATTTGCGGCCCCATTCTTCGCGATCGGGGTTGATATCGACCCCGATAATCATGTTTGCACCGGCCAGCTTCGCGCCCTGAATTACGTTCAGGCCGATCCCGCCGAGACCGAACACCACGACATTGTCGCCCACCTGCACCTTCGCGGTATTGACCACCGCGCCCACGCCGGTGGTGACGCCGCAACCGATGTAGCAGCTCGTCTGGAAGGGAGCGTCTTCACGGATTTTGGCGACGGCGATTTCGGGCAGCACAGTGAAGTTCGAGAATGTCGAACATCCCATGTAGTGATAGATCCTCTGTCCTTTGTAGCTGAAGCGCGAAGTGCCGTCAGGCATCAGCCCTTTGCCCTGCGTCGCGCGGATCGCGGTGCACAGGTTGGTCTTTCCCGAAAGGCACGATTTACACTGGCGGCATTCGGGAGTGTAAAGCGGGATGACATGGTCGCCCGGCTTCACGCTGGTGACGCCTGCGCCCACTTCGCGCACGATTCCCGCCCCTTCGTGGCCGAGCACCGAAGGGAACAGCCCTTCGCTGTCGAGCCCGTCGAGGGTGTAGGCATCGGTATGACAGATACCGGTCGCCATGATTTCGACCAGTACTTCACCCGCCCTGGGCCCTTCAAGGTCGAGTTCGACGATTTCGAGCGGCTTTTTCGCTTCGAAGGCGACGGCGGCACGGGTTTTCATCGTAGTGGGATCTCCTGTCGGTTCGCGCCAAGCATGGCTGGCCGCGAAGCGTGGTTCAAGGGCAGTTTTACGTCCTTACCATCAGGATTCGTGGACTGTCTTGGGCACCATGCAGGCCATTACGCCTTCGCGCCCGTCTTCGCTGCCATAGCCCGACCATTTGACCCCGCCGAACGGGGCGTCGACCGCGCTCATGCTGGCGGAATTGATCGCCAGCATACCCGTTTCGACTTCGGCGGCGAGGCGGCGGCGGCGGGCCGGATCGTTGGTCCACGCGTATGCGGCAAGGCCATAGGGCAGGCGGTTCGCTTCTTCGATCATCGCCTCTTCACCGGCCATCGGATTGATGAGAGCGATCGGGCCGAACGGTTCTTCGTTCATGATGATGGCATCGGTCGGCACTTCCGACAGGACCGAAGGCTGGAAGAAATATCCCTGGTTGCCAATCCGTTCGCCGCCAGTGCCCAGCTTCGCGCCCTTCTTGACTGCATCGGCGATCTTCTTGGCAATGCCATCAGGGCCGCGCTCGCTGGCCATCGGCCCCATCTGAGTGCCGTCGTCCATCCCGTTGCCGACTTTGATCTTTTCTGCGCGCGCGATGAATCCATCGCGGAACTGTTCGAACTTGCTTTCGTGTACCAGAAAGCGTGTCGGGCTGACGCAGACCTGCCCGGCGTTGCGGTATTTCGCGGCGACCATCGTATCGAGCGTCTTGTCGATATCGACATCGTCGAACACCAGCACCGGCCCGTGGCCACCCAGCTCCATCGTGGCGATTTTGAGATCGTCTGCCGCCAGCTTCGCCAGATGCTTGCCAACCGCGGTGGAGCCGGTGAAAGTGATCTTGCGGATAATGGGGGAGGCGAGAAGGTGACGGCTGACATCGTCCGGCACCCCGAACACGCACTGCACTGTATCGCCCGGCACCCCTGCGTCGATCAGCGCCTGCACCAGCGCGAGGCCGGTGGCGGGGGTTTCTTCCGAAGGCTTCACAATCGTGGAGCAGCCCGCCGCAAGCGCGCCGCCGATTTTTCGCATCACGTTGAGCGCGGGGAAGTTCCACGCCGCGAACCCGGCGACCGGGCCGACCGGGTGATATTGCACTTCCACCCGCTGTCCTTCGGGGCGGACTAGCGTGCGACCGTATATCCGCTTGATTTCGCCCGCATAAAATTCGAGCAGCATAGCGGAATAGATGATTTCTCCCTTCGCTTCGGCCAGCGGTTTACCTTGTTCGAGAGTGAGCGACACCGCAATATCGCCAGCGCGTTCTTTAAGCAGCGCTGCCGCTTTGGTGAGGATCGCAGCGCGCTTGTCTGCCGCAGTATTACGCCATGTTTTGAAACCTTTGGCCGCATTATCGAGCGCGGCATCCAGATCGGCGGCGGTGGCATGTGGCACGCTGCCGATGGTTTCCCCGGTGGCCGGGTTGATCACATTGACGGCATCACGCCCTTCTTTTGACAGATTGGTGCCGCCAATTGACAGGTAAAGGGTGGGATAATCGGTCATAGTAATCACTTTCTCGTATAACGTTGGGGTCAGCGTTGCCGGACCATGCCGATGCGCTTTCGCGGCACGATTGGCAATGGTTGCACAATGCAATGATTGCATGTCGGTCGGATGAGGTTCATCCGCGGGCGAATAGGAGCCATCTTCATGATCCGTATCCCGACAATCGTTGCCGCCGCTCTATCGTTCCTTGCCGCACCGCTCGCGGCGCAAACGACACCCCCGGCATCGGACACCGCGCCACAGGCAAAACTGTCGTTGCAGCAGAGCGCCGCGGTGCGTTGTTCGGCGGCGTTCGCGCTTGGTGCCGGGCTGCAGAAGGCGGGCAAAGGCAAGGACTGGCCCCCGCTGGCCGAGCGCGGGCGCGAATTTTTCGTTCGGACATCGGCGCAATTGATGGACGAAACCGGAATGACCCGCGACGCGGTGGGCGATCTGGTGCAGCGCACAGCCAGCGAACTGGCCGAAGGCGACACGCTGAGCAAGACCATGCCCGCCTGCCTGTCGATGCTCGACAGTTCTGGCCTGTAATTTTTGTGGGCGATCCGTGCGGGCGAGAGGCGCGCGGTATATTCAGGTTTCGATCATCGGGTCCGCGCTATAGCCCCGTGACGAATCGTCCGATGTTGAGGAAGCTGCCTGTGCGCCCGTTTCTGCCTGTTGTGATCGCCGCGACTGTGGCTCTCGCCCCCGCCTCTGCGATGGCGCAGAATGCATCCGATGGCTCTGAGGCGAACGACGGCGCGGCGGCATCGCAATTGCAGAGCAAGCTGTCCGATCCGCAGATGCAGCAACAGATCGCCGGAACGGTGGCAGTACTGGGCGAAATGCTGCTCGACATGCCGATTGCCCCGCTGGCCCGATCGGTGGCGGAGGCAGGTGGCGGCGATCCGGCTGCGGTCGATCCCGATATGACTTTGCGGAAATATGCCCCCGGCGCCTCCGCGGTGCCCGGCGCGGCGGCGAAAAACCTGCCGCGCATGATGGATACGATGGCAGGGATGGCTGGCGGGCTGGAAGCGATGATGCCCGCTCTGCGCGGTATGGCGGAGCGGATGCGGGGCGCGCTTGCGACAGCGACCCACCAACCGCAGAACCGCACGACCCATTGAGTTCACCCACAAAATTCCGCGCCAACCCACGTGCGCCCGGTGGACGCTGGCGCGCGGCTGGTGCATGAGCAGATGCATATGTGGCGTCTCTATCAGTTCCCGCTCTGCCCGTTCAGCCGCAAGGTGCGCCTGCTGCTGAGCGAGAAAGGCGTGGGCTACGAATTGTGGCGCGAAAATCCGTGGGATGCGAGTGACGAGTTCTGGAAACTCAACGCCGCCGGGCGCACCCCGGTGATCGAACATCCCGAAAAGAACATCGTTATCGCCGATAGCCGGGCGATCTGCGAATATTTCGAAGAAACGGTCGATCGCGCGCCGATGATCAACGGCACGGCCATCGGTCGCGCGGAAATTCGCCGTCTGGTGGCGCTGTTCGATGAAAACCTGTTCGCGGAAGTTACCGGCCCGCTGCTCTACGAACGGATGCTCAAGCGGATCGTGCACCGCCAGTCGCCGGACTCACGCATTCTGCGCGAAGCGATGAAGGCGGCGCATGGCCACCTCGATTATATCGACTGGCTGGTCGATACCCGGCCCTGGCTGGCAGGGGCGACGATGAGCCTGGCCGATCTGGCCGCGGCGGCACAGATTTCGGTGATCGATTATCTGGGCGGGATCGACTGGAGCGGGCACGATTCGGCGCGCGGCTGGTATGCCGTGTTCAAAAGCCGGCCCAGCTTCCGCCCTTTGCTGAGCGAACGGATGGAAGTAATCCAGCCGCCATCGCATTATGCCAAGGTCGACGCCTGAACGCTGTTGGCAGAGTTGGCAGAACTTGTCCGTTCACGCCGGGTTATAAGTCCCCTATGCAGCGGGTTCCTGAACATGGATCGTGAGTAACCAAATGGCGAAACGGGGCAGTCGGCGGGCGGCGGCAACCAGACAGCAACGCAATGGCAAACAGAAACCACCGCTGACCGGTTGGCGTTTGTGGCTGAAACGCGCGTTTGTCTGGGGCACCGGGCTGGCGGTGCTGGCGCTGCTGTTTCTGGGCGTGGCGGTGGTGTTCGCTGAACGGTCGTTGCCCAGTTATGCCACTTTGCAGGCGACCCAGCCGGGCCAGACTATCGTAGTGCGCGCGCGCGACGGGTCGGAACTGATCGAACTCGGCCCCAGTTATGGCCAGTGGCTCGATCCCGATCAGATCCCGCAGCCGATGAAAGATGCGATGGTGTCGGTGGAAGACCGCCGGTTCTATTCGCATTTCGGGGTCGATCCCATCGGGCTGGCGCGTGCGGTCTATGTCTGGATGACGGGTGACCGGCGGTTGGGGGCGACCTCCACTATTACGCAGCAGCTTGCCCGTAATCTGTTCCTTAATTCCAACCGCTCGCTCGATCGTAAATTGCGCGAAGGCGTGCTGGCGATGGCGCTGGAACTGAAGTTTTCCAAACAGGAAATCCTCGCGCTTTATCTCAACAAGGTTTACTTTGGCGGCGGTGCCTATGGCATCGATTCCGCCAGTCGTAAGTTCTTCAGCCACCCGGCGACCCATCTTTCGGTGAGCGAATCCGCGATTATCGCCGGTCTGGTGAAGGCGCCCAGCCGCTATTCACCCACGGCCGATGTCGATGCGGCGGTGCGCCGGGCCAATGTCGTGCTGTCGCTGATGCGCGAGCAGGGCCGGATCAGCGCCAGCGAAGCGGCGGTCGATCCCAGCGCGGTCAAGCTGAAGAAAGATACCAACCAGAATTCGGTGCGCTATTTCACCGACTGGGCGCTGCCGCAGCTGGAAGTGCTGCTGCCCGATACGACAGAGCCAATCGAAGTGTGGACGACGCTCGATCCCGGTATGCAAAACGCCGCGTCGAATGCGATCAAGGCCAATGTGCCCAAGGGCGCGCAAGGCGCGCTGGTGTCGCTCGATCGCGATGGCGCGATTCTGGCGATGGTGGGCGGCACCGATTACGTCACCAGCAATTATAACCGCGCGACCGAGGCGATGCGGCAACCGGGCTCTGCGTGGAAGCTGTTCGTCTATCTCGCTGCGCTGGAGGCAGGATATACGCCCGATGATCGGGTGAAGGATGTGCCGGTCACGATCGATGGCTGGTCGCCGCGCAATTCGGGCGGCAGTTTCGCCGGTGAAATGGATGTACGTAGCGCGTTCGCTTACTCGAAGAACACCGTCGCGGCGCAGCTCGGCAACGAAGTCGGGTTCGGCACAGTCGCGTCGATGGCCAAGCGGTTTGGCATCACGACCCCGATTTCGACGTACCCATCGATGGTACTGGGCAGTTCCGAAGTGCGTGTGATCGAAATGACCCGCGCCTTTGCAGAGATTTCGGCGGGTGGGTTCAGCGTTGAACCATATGGTATCGTGAAAGTGACGACGACCGGCGGGCAGGTGCTCTATCAGCACGAAGACACCCGCAAGGCGCAACTGGTGCCCGACTATGTCGCCGCCGGAATGACCGATCTTTTGCAGACCACCGTTGCCACCGGCACCGGGCGCGCGGCGCAGATCGGGCGCCCGGTGGCGGGCAAGACCGGCACGACCAGTTCCAACAAGGACGGCTGGTTCCTCGGCTTCTCCAGCGGCATTACCACAGGTGTGTGGATGGGACGGGACGATGCCAAGGCGGTGTCGGGGCTGCACGGCGGGTCAGCCCCGGCGCGGGCGTTTTCCGCTTATATGAAAGTGGCGGTGAAGGATCGCCCGGTCGAACAGTTCCAGACCGATCTCAAGCTGCCCGAATGGCAGATGGAGCCGGATGAAGAGCATATGTACGGCGATCCGGGCGATTATTACTATATCGACGATCAGGGCAATCTGGTCGAACCGAACAAGCCCGATCAACCGGGCCAGATGCCGTTCCCGCCCGATGGCGAACAGGGCATTGCCCCCGGCAATGGCCAGCAACCGCAACAGCAGCCCACCCCTGCGCCGCCAGCGAACGGCCGGTCGGGCGATAACCCGCAAGCGGCGAGCGACGATTTCCTCAATCGCGCGACCGGTCGCAGCGGGGCGGCTGCACCGCGCGCTGAACCCCGCCAGACCGGCCCGCGTTCGGTAACGATTCAGCCCACGCCCCAGAACTGACGGCGATATTACAGGCCGGAGGGCGACGCACGTGATCGCTGCGCAGTGAGGTGCAGGGGTAACTGATGCGTTCAGGCGCGTAGTCTGTTCGAAATCGGATGACATGCCATCGACTCATGATACATTGTATCAATGAATCAGCCCAACACACCCGCGACGCCAAATTTCTTCAATCAGGAAATGGCGGATGCCTATGATCGGCGTAACAGCGCGCTGCAACCGATCAGCGGCTGCCTGCATTTTCTGACCAATCTCGTACTGGCTCCTGTGCCTGGCAATGCGTCTGTCCTGTGCGTGGGTGTGGGGACAGGGGCGGAGATATTCGCGCTTGCTTCCAATAACCCGGATTGGCGGTTTGTGGGCGTCGATCCTGCAGCCGAAATGCTGGAGGTATGCCGCCATCGGCTGGGCGAGGCAGGTCTGCTGGGGCGCTGCCAGCTTGTTCACGGCACAGTCGAAGATATTGTCGACACACATTTCGACGCGGCGGTCAGCCTGTTCGTGGCCCACTTCATCAAGCTGGATCAGCGCGCTGCGTTCTACCGCGCGATCCATCAACGGTTGAAGCCGCGCGGCCTGTTTGTCAGCGCTGAAATCAGTGTCGATCTGGAAGATCCCTTGCTAGCTGCGACTGTGGAAGATTGGGCGCGGATCCAATCGCTGATGGGGCAGGATGAGAAGCCTGTGGAGGCATTGATCGCGATGTTCCGCGATCCGTTGGGCGTGGTATCGCCCGACACCACCGAAGCATTGTGGCGGGATGCCGGGTTTGCGGACCCGGTGCCGTTCTTTCACGCGTTCGCGATTCGCGGATGGCACGCGCAGCGCCCATCACTGTGATTGGCCGCCGTCACAACTGAATGCCTTCGCTGAGTGCCTCCACTGAACCGTGTTGCCAGTAAAAAGCCCCGCCGCGAACTGATCGCGGCGGGGCTTTTGTTGTGTCGCGCTATCCGGCGTTGGGCCGGACAGGTTCAGTCTTTGCGAAGCAGGCGGATCGCGGCGTATTGCGGAGAGCGACCACGCTTCTTCACCTGCAGCAGCACCGAATCGCGGTTGTCGCTGCGCGCCTTCTTCACCACCGCTTCCAGATCGCTGACCGATTCGATAGCGCGATAGTTGGCCGACATAATGATGTCGCCGCGACTCATCCCCTTCTGGGCCGCGTCCGAACTGGGGTTGATGCCCAGCACGACAACGCCCTTGGTATCGGGGGACACGCCCAGCTGGGCGGCGATCCGCGCGGTCATCGGAGTGACTTGCAGGCCGAGGTTGTCGGCAATCGCCTCGCTGGTGCTGCTGCTGTCGGAACCCGATTGCGAATCGTCGTCGCCATCGTTGCCGTTGAACATCTGTGACTGTGCCAGTTCGGCATTGCTCGGGCGTTTGCCCACGGTCACGTTGACGGTGCGGCGTTTGCCCTGACGGTACAGTTCGACCGGAATCGTTGTGCCCGGCTTCACATTGGCGACGAGGAACGACAGCGTCTGATCGTTGGTCACATCCTTGCCATCGACCTTGGTCACGACGTCGCCCGGCTCGATACCGGCCTTGGCGGCGGGCTGGCCCGGCTCGACTGCCTGCACGAATTCGCCCCGGTTCTGCGGCAGGCCCAGCGAATCCGCCAGATCGCCGGCGACCGGCTGAATCTGCACGCCGAGATAGCCGCGTTCGATTTCCTGGCCGTCCATCAGCTTCTTCACGATCGGGGCGGCGGTTTCCGCCGGGATCGCCAGGCCGATGCCGACGCTGCCACCCGATGGCGAGAGGATCGCATTATTGATGCCGATGACATTGCCCTGCATGTCGAACAGCGGGCCGCCCGAATTGCCGCGGTTGATGCTGGCATCGGTCTGGATATAGCGGTCGTAGGGCGAACCCGAACCGGTCGCGCGATAGACCGCCGATACGATGCCGGATGTGACCGTGCCGCCGAGCCCGAACGGATTGCCGATCGCGATCACCCAGTCGCCGGGGCGTGCCTTGGCCGAATCCCCGAATTTCACGAACGGAAACGGCTTCGTCCGGCTGATCTTGAGCACGGCGAGGTCGGATGCGTCATCCTTGCCCACGATCTTGGCCGGGTAATCGGTGCCGTCGGGGGTAGTGACGGTAATCTCTTCGATCTCGCCATTCCCTTCCGGGCTGATGACGTGATTGTTCGTCACCACATAGCCATCGGCGGAAATGATGAAGCCCGAACCGAGCGACTGCGCCTCGCGGGTTTGCGTCTGCCCGCCGCGATTGCCGAACATCCCTTCGAACGGGGTGCCTGCGAACGGGTTCTGGCTCTGCACCTTGATCCGTTGCCGGGTCGATATGTTGACGACTGCCGGCTGCAGTTGCGCCGTCAGATCGGCAAACCCTTCGGGGGCACCGGCACGGGGCACGACTTTGGCAATCTGGCTGTCGTCGTTCTGCGCCACCTGCGCGCCGGCGGGGTGCCCGGTAATCAGCGAAATGGCTGCGCCGCCCACCAGCAGCGCGGAAGTAATTCCATAAGAGTATCGCACGCGCTTCACGTCCTTTGCTTCCTCTTCTTCATCTGTCGCGGGCCTTGGCGCCTGAATGGTGCAAGGTCCCGGTTCGTCCCCGCGCGGCTACACACGCCCGCTGGGCTTAACGGCGTTTGAACACACCTGTAATCGTCACTGTTTCCCACGGAATTGTTTGAGATATTCGTTATCCGGCGAAAGGATAATCGAGCTCGATCCCTTCGACCCGTCGGAGAATGTCGTGTCATAACTCTGCATGGCGCGATAGAAATCGTAGAACCCCGGATCCTTGCCGAATGCATCGGCATAGATTTTCGCAGCCTGTGCATCGGCCTCCGCGCGGATGATCTGAGCGTTCTTCTGCCCTTGCGCCAGGATCGTTTTCGCTTCCTGATCGCGCGCGGTTCGCATCCGGTTGAATGCCGATTGCAGAGGGGTGCCCTCGGGCAGGTCGGCCCGCTTGATCCGCACGTCGAGCACTTGAGCGCCATATTTGCGCGCCTGCGTGTCGAGCTTCTTGCGAATGTTCGCCATCGTGGTGCCACGTTCAGCGGTCAGCAGCGAAGCGAAGCTGCGCCGCCCCAGTTCCTGCCGCACGACAGAGCTGAGGATGGCTGAAAGTTGCGTGTCGACCGTGTCCAGAGTACCTGCCGATTGTACCATCTTGACCGGATCGATGATCCGATAGCGGGCATAGGCATCGACATTGAGCCGCAACTGGTCGGTGGAGAGCACGGTTTGCGGTTCCATGTTCACATTCAGGATGCGGCGATCGATCCGCACCAGCCGCTCATAAAACGGAATACGCGCGACAACGCCCGCGCCGGTGCTGCCATATGGTTCATTGGGGGCGAAGCGGTTGATAATCCGATCGGGGCGACCCGCGCGGACCACCACCGCCTGTTCGTTTTCAGGTACAATGGTGAAGCACGACAGGATCACCACCGCGCCCACAGCCACTGCGATCAGCAGCGATTTATAATTTTCGAAGAGCTTGTCCATCACTGGCCCTCCGCCGGCTTGGCACTTGGCGTAGTGCTGTTGTTGGCGGACTGTTTCGCACCGCGGCGCATTTCAGGTAGCGGCAGATATGTGGTCACGCCGGGGGCTTCGACCACGGTCTTGTCGGTATCGCGCAGGACACGCTCCATTGTTTCATAATACATCCGCCGCCGGGTCACTTCGGGGGCGAGTTTGTATTCGGCATAGACTTTGTCGAATGCCACAGCATCGCCCTGTGCGCGGGCCAGCACCTGCTGCGCGGCAGCCTCCGCCTGATTGATATAGCTTTCCGCTTCCTGCTGCGCGGCGGACACGTTCTTGAACGCATCTTCCACTTCCTTGGGCGGGTCGGTCTTGCGGATTTCGACACCCTGGATCGAAACGCCGGAATTATAGGCATCGAGGATCGCCTGCATCCGGTTTTTCACCGCCAGTTCGATATCGGCACGGCCCGCGCCGGACAGCACCGAGTTGAGCCTGCGTTCCGCCACCGAGGCGCGCATCGCGGCCTCTGCCGTTTCACGCACGGTTTGCGAGGGGTCGTCGAGCTGGAAACGGAACTGCTTCAGATCCTTGATATTCCAGCGGACGATATAGCTGAGGTCGACGAGGTTCTGATCCCCGGTCAGCATCAGTTTCTGCCCGGTCCCCTCTGGGATTTGATCGATGCGGAATTCGCTGACTTCTTCGACATCGACTTCCTGAATCGGCCAGGGGGCAGTGATATTGAGGCCCGGCTGCAAAGTGCGGCTGTATTTGCCGAAAGTGGTAACAATGCCCTGTTCCTTCGGGCCGACCTGATGGAACATCGAAAAGCCCAGCCAGACCGCCGCGATGCCCAGTACTGCGACAGGGAACCAGTTACGCCCGCCACCTGCACCAGGCATACGGAAACCGGGGCCACCAGGCCCACCGCGCCGGGGGCCTTCGGGGCCACGCTGGCGAAAGATATCTTCGATTGACGCCGACCGGCGCGGTTCGCCGCCGCCGGGCAGCCACGGATTGCGTGGCCCGCGCGGTTTGTCGCCATCGGGGCCAGAACCATCGCCGCCATCCGTGCCACCGCCCGAACCATCGCCATCCCCATTAGTGCCGCCACCGTTACCGGAGCCGCCCCAGGGATTTTTTCCAGCCATTGCCATGCCGCCGGGACCCCGGCCAAACATGCGTCCCAACCCATCAGTGATCTTCATGGAACCCCTTATAGGTGGGGATCGCAGGAAAAACAGGGGTTGCGGCAGCGATTTTGCTGCTAGTGCGGGCCGCACCATGGATGAAAACCTGCTCAGAGCCAGCTTACCGGCCTCAATCGCTGCCCGTGTGCGTTCGCTGAAATCCCGCGACGGCACCGTTACAGTCGTTCTCGACGCAGCTGGGATGGATCCGCGCGAACGCTCCGCGTTGGAAAGCGAGGCGAAATCGGCGCTTTCGGCTGTCGAAGGGGTGGCCGATGTGCGCGTTGCGCTGATGGCGGATCGGGCGCCTGCAGCCGAACCAAGTGGCCCGGTGATCGTGGCCGTGGGATCGGGCAAGGGCGGGGTCGGTAAATCGACGCTGACCACCAATCTGGCGGTCGCGCTGGCACGGGCCGGACGCCGGGTGGGTGTTGTGGACGCAGATATCTATGGCCCCAGCCAGCCGACTTTGCTTCATACACAGGGGCAGCGTCCCAAGGCGCGGGACAAGCAACTGATCCCGCTCGACAGTCCTTATGGTGTGAAGGTTCTGTCGGTCGGCCATCTGGTCGATCCGGGCAAGGCCGTGGCATGGCGCGGCCCGATGGCGGGCGGTGCACTGGTGCAGATGATGGAAGCCGACTGGTCGGGCGTCGATGTCCTGCTGCTCGATCTGCCGCCGGGCACGGGCGATGTGCAGATCACGATGATTCAGAAACACAAGCCAGCCGGGGCGGTGATCGTATCCACTCCGCAGGATCTGGCGCTGATCGATGCGCGCCGTGCCGCCGAACTGTTCGCGCAGGCGCAGGTGCCGGTGATCGGCATGGTCGAGAACATGGCTGGTTATGCCTGCCCCCATTGCGGCGAAATCAGCGATCCGTTCGGGCGCGGTGCAGTGGAAAGCGAAGCGGAGGCGGAAGGTCTGCCGTTCCTGGGCCGTATCCCGCTCGATCTCGCGATCCGGCAAGCGAGCGACGCGGGGGAACCGCCCGCTGCGGGTGACGGGCCACAGGCGGAAGCGTTCGCGGCGATCGCCACCCGTCTGGGTGCGTGGCTGGACAGCAGGGGCGGCTGACCGGTGCAGCTGTCGCGGCGCGGATTGCTGGCAGGCGCGGCGGTCGGCGGCGGGCTGGTTGTCGCGTGGAGCCTGTGGCCGCGCGAATTCGAGACGCCGCTCAGCCCCGGCCGCGGGGAATGGGCGTTCGGCGCCTGGCTGAAAATCGCCCACGATGGAGTCGTGACCGTAGCTGTGCCGCAGTTGGAAATGGGGCAGGGGATCACGACTCTGTTGCCGCAACTGGTCGCGGCTGAGCTGGGTGCCGACTGGCGACAGATTGCGGTGGAGCCTGCGCCGGTGTCGGGCGCATATGCCAATGTTCCGCTGGCGGCCAAATGGGCGCCGCTATGGATGCCGATGATGCCGGGCCTTGCCGAACAACCTGACGCGCTGCTGGCTTTGCGTTACGCGCAGGAGGAACCTTTCAACGCTACGGCCGAGGGGCTGTCGCTGGCGGCATTCGAAGGGCCTGCCCGCGAAGCGGCCGCCGCAGCGCGGGCGATGCTGGTAATGGCCGCCGCCGAACGTTGGGGTGTGGCATGGGAAGAATGCGACGCGCACAGCGGGTTCGTGTTCCACAATGGCAAACAGCTATCGTTCGCGGCACTGGCAGGGGACGCGTCACGCTTCTCGCCGCCCGATCCGCCACCGATAAATCCGCAGCCATATGGCGAAGGGCCGGGGCTGCTGGCCGAAGATGAGACGGTGCCGTACCCGCGGCTCGATCTGCCGGCGAAGGTCGATGGCAGCTTCCTGTTCGCAGGCGATGTGCGCTTGCCCAATATGATCTATGCCGCGATCCATCACGGGCCGGTAGGAACAGAGGAGCTGTCCGGCTTCGATCTGGCCGCTGCGCGCAAAGTGCGCGGGCTGGTGCAGGTGGTGAAGAACCCACGCTGGATCGCTGCGCTGGGTGAGACATGGTGGGCGGCGGAGCAGGCGCTGAAAGCGCTCAAGCCACGCTTCAAACTGTCCGCCGCGCCCGATAGCGACACTATCGAACAGAAGCTGGATAATGCTCTGCTGAAAGGCGATGCGGTGCGTATCGCCACACGCGGTGGCGGCGATGCGGCGCTGGGTGAACCGTCGGTCACCTATCGCTACGACATTGCTCCGGCGACTCATGCGACTCTGGAGACTGCCAGTGCCACCGCGCGGCTGGCCGATGGGCGGCTGGAACTGTGGGTCGCCAGTCAGGCGCCCGAACATGCGCGGCGGGCGGCGGGCCGTGCAGTGGGCCTTTCGGACCGTGATGTGGTGCTTTACCCGGTTGGGGCAGGCGGTAGTTTCGACCGGCGGCTGGAACACGACCACTCGATAGAAGCCGCCGTGCTGGCGCAGGCAGCGGGCCGCCCGGTGCAACTGATCTGGTCGCGCGCGCAGGAGGCGGTTGCCGGTCGCCCGCGCGCACCACTGGCGTGCCTCGCCAGCGGGTGGACCGCGCAGGAAAACGGCTCGCCCACCGGCTTGCGCCTGCGCGTGGCGATGCCTGCCACTGTGCGCGAATTTGGCAAGCGGCTGTTCGACAACAAAACAGCGGAAGCGGCCTTGCGGGTGACCGATAGTACCGCCGATCCGCTGGCGTTCGAAGGGGCGCTGGTGCCTTATGCCATTCCCGATATCGCGATCGATCATGTGCCGGTGAACGTCGGCCTGCCCAGTGGGCGGATGCGCGGCAATGCCCATGCCTATCTCGCGTTCACGGTCGAATGCTTTATCGACGAGCTGGCGAAGCGCGTGGGGCGCGAGCCACTGTCGTATCGTATGGAATTGCTGGGCGAAGATCCGCGGCTAGCCGAATGCCTGCAACGCGCCGCGCGGATGGCCCAATGGGATGGCGGCGCGGACAAGAGCGGGCAAGGCATCGCCTGCTGGCGTATCGGTGGGGACAGGGGCACGGGCAACAGCGCTGAGCCCGATGCACCGGAAGAGGCTGTAGCCCGGATCGCCTGCATCGCCACTGCTCACGCGGGCGATGGCGGGGTGAAAGTCAGCAAACTGGCCGCTGCGGTCGATCTGGGGCGGATCGTCAATCTCGATATCGCGCGCCAGCAGATCGAAGGCGGACTGTTGTTCGGGATGGGGCTGGCGACCGGATCGGCGTTTTCGTACAGCAAAGGGGCTCCCGCCAGCGGGCGTCTGGCGGGGCTGGCTTTGCCGAGACTGGGCGATGCCCCCGAAGTGACTGTGGAATTTATCGCAGGCAACGGGCTGCCGGCCGATCCCGGTGAAATCGGCGTGGCGGTTGCTGCGCCGGCGATTGCCAACGCTCTGCAATCGGCAACGGGCTTGCGTATGCGGCGATTGCCGCTCATTTCCGAGGGTATATGAGCGAACAATTTCAGTCTCTTCCGCCCGATCATCCGCCGGTTAAGACGGGTGGGGTTGGCGTCCTGCTGGTCAATCTCGGCACGCCAGATGCGCCCGATGCGCGGTCGGTGAAGCGCTATCTGGCCGAATTCCTCTCCGATCCGCGCGTGGTCGAAATCCCCGCGCTGGTGTGGCAGCCGATCCTGCGCGGGATCGTGTTGACGACCCGCCCGAAGAAAAGCGCCCATGCTTACCGGCAGGTCTGGACCGAGAAAGGTTCGCCTCTCGCCGCCATCACCGCTGAGCAGGCAGAACGGCTGCAGGCGCGGCTGGGGGACGGGGTGCAGGTCGGCTGGGCGATGCGATATGGCCAGCCCGCTATCGCGGATGAACTCGCGAGGCTGAAACAGGTCGGGTGCGACCGTATCCTGCTGGCTCCACTCTACCCACAATACTGTGCCGCGACGACCGCGACGGTTGTGGACAAAGCTGCGGACAGCCTGCGGACAATGCGTTGGCAACCGGCGATGCGGACTCTGCCCGCGTACCACGACGATCCGCTGTATATCGATGCGCTGGCAGCCGATCTGGGCGCGCAGCTCGATGCGCTGGACTTTGCCCCCGATCTCCTGCTGCTCAGTTTCCACGGGATGCCTGCGCGGACCTTGGAACTGGGCGATCCATACCACTGCCAGTGTCAGAAGACCGCCCGTCTGCTGGAAGCGGCGATGAACCGCCCGAACATGCGTTTCGCGACTACGTTTCAAAGCCGCTTTGGCAAGGCCAAGTGGCTTGAACCGGCGACTGACGCCGTGCTGGAGGAAGAGGCGCGGTCCGGTGCCAAACGAATCGCCATTGCCGCGCCGGGCTTTTCCGCGGACTGCCTCGAAACGCTGGAAGAGCTGGCGATCCGCGGGCGGGAACAGTTTCTGGCCGCAGGGGGTGAACGGTTCGCCGCGCTTGCCTGCCTCAACGCGGGCGATGCGGGGATGGCGATGCTCGATGCGCTGGTGCGGCGCGAATTGTCGGGCTGGATTAACTGCCCGTAGTTATTTACATTGGGGTAAATAACTACGGAGGATTCGATGGCAACGCTCGCCCCTGCTGTACCGGCGGAAACGCCCCATAGCGCCCCGCCCAAACATTGGACCCAAGGGCGGCTGAGCGAAGCCGATGTCGCGCATATCCCCGGCGAATCCGGCTGGCCCGTAGTCGGCAACACATTCCGTATGCTGGCCGATCCGCACGGCTTTGCGCGGGATATGGTCGCCAAATATGGCCCGGTTTATAAAAATCGCGCTTTCGGTGGCTGGGGCGTGATGCTGGTCGGTGCCGATGCCAACGAACTGGTACTGTTCGACCGGGACAAGCTGTTTTCTTCCGAACAGGGCTGGGGCCCGTTGCTCGATCAGTTGTTTCCGCGTGGGCTGATGCTGATGGATTTCGACCATCACCGGGCGGACCGGCGGGCGCTGTCGATTGCGTTCAAGCCCGAACCGATGCGCCACTATGCCGGGGCGCTCAACCGTGGGATCGCGCAGGAAACGAAGAACTGGGCAGGGCGGCGCGAATTCTATCCAGCGATCAAGTCGCTGACGCTCGACCTTGCGGCGGACAGCTTCATCGGCATCCCGTGGGGGCCAGAAGCCGACAAGATCAATGCCGCGTTCGTCGATATGGTGCAGGCGTCGGTCGCGCCGATCCGCACTCCGTTGCCGTTCACCATGATGAAGCGCGGGGTCGATGGTCGCAAATATCTGGTGGAATACTTCACCGCCGAAACCCACCGCCGCCGTGCCGAGGGCGGGGGGCAGGATATGTTCAGCCAGTTCGCCACTGCCACGCGCGAAGACGGCAGCCTGCTGCCGGTGGACGAAGTGGTCGATCACATGAACTTCCTGATGATGGCCGCGCACGACACCATCACCTCCAGCGCGACGACGCTGGTGTGGCAGTTGGCCATGCATCCCGAATGGCAGGAAAAACTGCGTCAGGAAGCGATCGCCGTGACTGGTGGGCCGGACGCGCAGGGCAAGCCGCGCCCGTTGGAATATAGCGATCTGGGCAAGATGGAACTGACCGAAATGGCGTTCAAGGAAGCGCTGCGGATCGTGCCCCCGGTGCCCAGCACGCCGCGCCGGGCGCTGCGTTCGTTCGAATTCGGCGGATATACCATTCCTGCCGGGGCGGGGATCGGGATCAACACCCATCTGGTGCACCATTCGGAAGAACACTGGGATAATCCCGAGCGGTTCGATCCGATGCGCTTCACGCGCGAGGCAGAGAAGGCGCGCCATAAATATGCCTGGGTGCCGTTTGGCGGCGGGGCGCATATGTGCCTGGGCCTGCACTTCGCCTATATGCAGGTGAAGATTCTGATGGCGCAGTTGCTGCAGCAATACAGGATCGAGATCGAACCGGGTTATACGCCCGACTGGCAGGCCTGGCCGATTCCGAAACCGAGAGATGGGCTGAAGGTGGAATTCAAGCCGTTGTGATCCGGGCGCCGCAGTCGGCGTAACACGCAAGCCCGTCACTCCCGTGCAAGCCCGCACCCCCAGCACACCGTCGCCCCGGACTTGATCCGGGGCTCCGCTGTTCTTCCGCGCTGCGCTTAGGGGAGCTGGACTTTGGTTCAGGGCCGGGGTGACGGGGGGGTGGGTGGAGCGACCCGGCTACTACCTCCCTTCCCCTCGTCATTGCGGGGAGCCGTCAGGCGACGTGGCAATCCATGGGGCGCGCCTCGCCCCGCCACAGCCGGAGTAGTGGGCGGAAACCTCTGGCCATGGATTGCTTCACTTCGTTCGCAATGACGAGGGGATGCGGAGACTCGTGGGTGTAACGGGTGGCGGCAGAAGAGTCGCCCGGCGGCACGGCAGCCACGACCAGCAACCCGCGCCATTCCTCAGCCCCCAGCACACCGTCGCCCCGGACTTGATCCGGGGCCCCGCTGTTCTTCCGCGCTGCGCTAGGGGAGCTGGACCCCGGCTTGGAGGCCGGGGTGACGGGGGGTGGGGGGAGTGACCGATCTGGCTCCTCCGCCACCGCCTTCCTTCTGCCCTCGTCATTGTGAACGCAGTGGGGCACCATAAGCGGGATACCGGTTATTGGCTCATCGCGCCCGTTTGAGTTCGCGCATAATCGATCGCAGCGGCAATCGCCCCTTTTGCCTGCGGGCTGTTTTTCCAGCACGATGTACCCAGCGCAGCGGCCACACGATTGCACACCGTTTCAACCGATGTATTGGCCAGATCATCGAAGCTGGCGACGTCGATTTCCTCCAGCCGCTGGATCACGGTCGGCCCCACGCCCCTGATCGCCAGCAGGGCAGCGCGTTCATCGGCAGAGAACTGGCGCACCATCAGAAATCGACGGCGATTCCGTCTTTCACCCAGTCGCCATAACGGGTGGGGCTGAGTTCCTCGTCCACTTTGCCCTCTTGCGGCCTGGGCAGGGGTTCGTTGGTCCAGTGGGCGGGTTTCTCGAATTTCTTGCGAGGGGGCGTGGTCTTTTCAGTCATGTCCATAGAATGGACCCGCTGGCCAGCCGATGCAATCGCGGATAGGGGCGCGCTATGGCCAAAGTTCAGGGATTACCCGCGCGCACCGCCGCGCTCCGTATGCTCGATGCAGTGTTGCGCCGGGGCGAGACGCTCGATCTGGCGGAGCGGTCTGCTGCCAAGGGGCTGACGCCGAGCGACCGGGCGCTGGCCCGCGCGATCGCCGGGGAAAGTCTGCGCTGGCTGCGCGATCTCGATGCCATGATCGACGGTGCGACACAGCAGATTCTGCCCGACGATGCCAAGCCGCGTATGGTGCTGCGGATGATGCTGGCGCAATGGCTGCGGCTGGATACCCCGCCGCATGCGGTGATCGCCACCGGGCTGGAACTGCTCACCGGCGGGCCGCGCCGTCTGGCCCACGGGGTTTTCTCTGCATTGGTGAAACAGGGCGTGGCATTGCCCGTCGCACCCACATTGCCGCCGGAGGTAGTCGCGCGGTGGGGGGAGCGGGCTGGAGCAATCGCCACTGCACTGGCGGCACTGCCCCCGCTCGATCTGGCGATCAAGGACTGGAGCCAGACTGAACATTGGGTTGCGGAACTGGGCGGCACCAGCCTTGCCCCCGGCCATGTCCGGCTGGCGCGGGGCAGCGCTGTAGAACGGCTGGCAGGGTTCGAAGCGGGCGCATGGTGGGTGCAGGATATCGCTGCTTCGCTCCCCGCTCGCTTGCTGGGCACTGGCGAAGGACGGCGCGTACTGGACTTGTGTGCGGCGCCGGGTGGCAAGACATTGCAACTGGCGGCGGCCGGCTGGCAGGTGACTGCCGTGGACAAGAGCGCCAAGCGGCTCGACCGACTGGTCGACAATCTCGACCGCACCGGGCTGAGCGCCGAAGTCGTCGCCGCCGATGCGCTGACGTGGGAACCGGGCTGCACATACGATGCGATCCTGCTCGACGCGCCGTGTACCGCCACCGGCACCGCCCGCCGCCACCCCGATGTGCTGCACCGTATCCACGCGGCGCAGATCGCAGAGATGGCCGAATTACAGGCGGCAATTCTCGTGCGGGCGGCGCAGTGGCTGGCACCGGGTGGAATGCTGGTTTACGCGACCTGCTCGCTCGAACCGGAAGAGGGGGAGGCGCAGGCCGTGCAATGTCCACTGCCGCCCGCACCGGTCACTGCAGCGGAACTGCCCGCCGGGTTGCAGCCCACGGCGGAAGGCTGGGTGCGAACCGATCCTGCTATGTTGCCCGATGCCGGTGGGCTGGATGGATTTTTCATTGCCCGGTTCCGCGCCGCCGGATGACATCGGGCGCGGGGCGCTTATCTGACTGTCATGACAGATCAGACGATGCCCGCATTGTTCATCGGCCACGGCAGCCCGATGAACACTCTCGAAGCCAACCGCTATACTCAGGGGTGGCGGTCGCTCGGTGAGAGTCTGCCGCGCCCGCGGGCGATTCTGTCGATTTCGGCGCACTGGTATATCGGTGCCACTGCGGTGACGACGATGGCGCATCCGCGCACCATTCATGATTTTTACGGGTTTCCGCAGGCACTGTTCGATTATCAGTACCCGGCACCCGGCTTGCCCGATCTGTTCGATGAAATTGTCGAAGCGATCAGGCCCGAACAAGTGATGGCCGACAGCGATCAGTGGGGGCTGGACCACGGCACGTGGAGCGTATTGGCGCATATGTTCCCCGATGCGGATGTGCCGGTCGTCCAGCTATCGCTCAATGCCGACCGTCCGCAGGAATATCACCTTGCGCTTGGCGCGGCACTGGCTCCATTGCGAGAGCGCGGCGTCCTGATTTTGGGCAGCGGCAACGTGGTGCACAATTTGCGGCAGGTCGACTGGAAGATGGCGGGGCAGGGATACGACTGGGCCGAGCGATTCGACGATGCCGTCGTTGCCGAACTGGGCGATCCGGCAGGCGATATCCTGTCGCTGGCGCGGCATCCCGACTATGCGTTGGCGGTGCCCACGCCCGATCATTACCTGCCGCTGCTGTATCTTGCAGGCTTGGCGCAGTCAGCGGGCGAAACGCCCGCGACTCTGCTGCGCGGTTACGAATATGGCGGCTTGTCGATGACCAGTTACGGCCTCGGTCTTACGACGCGCTAACGTTCGTTACCCAGTGCGCGGTCATCTGCGGGCCGCCGGGTTCGAGCTTAGGGGTGACGTTGGAATCGGCCAGAATCGCAGCGGCGGTTTCGCGTTCGGCCGCAGTCCCGCCGCGCAGGGCCACGGCCATACCGCTGCGCTGTGCAGCCCATCCCACCAACGCGAGCGCGCGGCGCCCCGCCTCGGTCGGCTGGCCTTTGTTATCGCCATCGGCCACGAATGCGATTGTGGGCAATGCACCGCCGGGTGGCGGCAGGATCTGCACCTGCCAGGTGGGTACACCGGCCGCGATGCGGGATTCAAGCGCCTGATATGTCGCCAGAGTCGCGCCGGGGAGTGCTTTCGCCCGCACCAGCGCACGGTTGTTTTCCCGGTCGACGATCACGTCTTTCGAGGAAACACCGGCCACCAGCGCCAGTTCGCGCGTCAGTTCATCGACTTTGACCAGTTCCGCCTCGCGCTTTTTCGCTTCGGCGGCAGCGAGCTGAGCGGCTTCCGCCGCCTGGGCACCCGTGCCGACTTTGTACTGCGTCAGTTTGAGATCGACGTCCTGCCCCAGAATTCGTGCCAGCGCACGTTTGCCCTTGCTTTCGGCATCCGGCTCCAGCTTCGGCGTCAGGACTGTGGCGTCGATGGTTACCGGATCGGTCCGCCAGTCGATATCGATCTGGCTGAGGCGCGAATTGGTGTCGAACAGATCCTGTAATTCGCCACGCACCAGTCGTTCGCCATTGGCTTGCTTGCCAATCTGAATCAGCGAGTATCCGAGCGGGACGGCGAGTGCGATAAACACCAGCACCACGATCAGGTTCTGCAAATGGGTTTGCCGCTGGCTCAACTCGGTGCGGAAGCCATAGATGCGCGCCATCACCATCGCGGTGAGCGCGATCGTGATCAGGTTGGTAATGAACAGCAGCAGCGCGCCCTGAAACACCGTCCAGTTAAGGGTCGCCAGCCCGAAACCGACCACGGCCAGCGGCGGCATCAAAGCCGTGGCGATGGCCACACCGACGATAGTGCCTTCGCGCCCGCGAATCATCGCATATCCGCCCGCCATCGCGGAAAACAGCGCGACCAGCAGGTCGAACAGGTTGGGTTGTGTACGGCTGGCGATTTCGCTCGTCACTGTCTGGATCGGAGAGAAGAACACGATCAGCGCGCAGAGAAACACCGCCATCGCACTGCCGTAAAGCAGCGATTTGGCCGATTGGCGCAGCCACTGGTAATCGCCGATTGCCAGCGCGAAACCGAGGCCGATAATCGGCCCCATCAATGGCGACAGCAACATCGCCCCGATCACCACTGCCGGGCTGGACAGCAGCAGGCCGAGGATTGCGATCCCCCCGCTCATCGCAGTCAGAAACAGATAGCGGGCGGAAGTATCGCAATCTTCGCGCCGCTTTTCGATCACCGCCGCCTGATCGACGGTGGAGGTAACAGAAGTGCGCCACCACTGCTGCCAGCTATGGACGACAGCGGCGAAGTGACCTTCGTGCGGGATGGAGGCGGCAGTCGTGCCCGCAGATGGGGGCGGGGGGGCGTTTGTCTCGCTCATCAGGCAGGGCTTATCCGCAAGGCTGGGGCTTGGGAAGCCTCGCTGTGCGACATGGGCGGGGCGATGCCACAGGGCGGGATTTGCTTGAAACCTGTGTCTTATCGCACTAATACAGTCTAAGGTATTGTACCCATTCCGCCAATGGAGCCAGCACGACAGATGACCGCGACTGAAACCAAGACCGCCACTGCGAACGATCTGGAACTGACGCCGCCCGATCCGGTGCCGCAGGTAAGCGCCGAACGCGCCGCAGGCCTCGTTCCTGTCAGCGACGAGAAGAAATCGAAGCTGGAAGAGAAAGTCGATTCGTTCGTGGCCGATCTGGTCTCGCAGGATGCCAATTCGCCCGAATTCGGGCAGAAGGTCGACCAGATCACCAATATGGGCCGCAAGGAAATCATGGCGGCGGCGCAGCAGTCCAACCGGTTCCTCGACCGCCCCGTGCGCGCGATGGACAAGGACGAAGGCGTTGGCGCCAATCTGGCCGAATTGCGCCGGGTGGTCGAAGACCTCGATCCGGGCCGCAAGGGAAAGCTGTCGAAAGGGCGCAAGATCCTCGGCATCATCCCGTTCGGCAACAAGCTCAACAATTACTTCCGCAGCTATCAGAGCGCGCAGACCCATATCCAGTCGATCCTGACCAATCTGGCCAGCGGCAAGGACGAGCTGCTGATGGACAACGCCGCTATCGACGTGGAACGGACCAAGCTGTGGGAAGCGATGGGCAATCTGGAACAGATGGTCCACATTTCGAAAACGCTGGACGAAAAGCTGGAAGACAAGGCCGCCGAACTCGACGCGACCGATCCGGCGAAGGCCAAGGCGATCCGCGAAACCGCGCTGTTCTATGTCCGCCAGCGGACGCAGGATCTGCTGACGCAGATGGCGGTGTCGGTACAGGGCTATCTCGCGCTCGATCTGGTGAAGAAAAACAACGTCGAACTGGTGAAGGGCGTGGATCGCGCCAGCACCACGACAGTTGGCGCGCTCCGCACGGCGGTCACCGTGGCCGAAGCGATGACCAATCAGCGGCTCGTGCTGGGGCAGATCACCGCGCTCAACCAGACCACCGCCGGGATTATCGATTCGACCAGCACGATGCTGCGCGAACAGACCGGCAAGATCCACGAACAGGCGGCATCGAGCACGATCCCGCTGGAAACGCTGCAACGCGCGTTCCAGAACATTTACGATACGATGGACGAAGTCGATACCTTCAAGCTGCGCGCGCTCGACAGCATGAAGCAGACGGTCGAAACGCTCTCCAGCGAAGTCGAAAGGTCGAAAGGCTATATCGCCCGTGCCGAAGGGCAGGCCAAGGCGCAGGCGCAGGTCGGTGAATCGAAACTGCTGTCGGTGGAGAGCTGATGGCAGGCGACAGCACCCGCGAAAGTGACCGTATTCTGGGCGATGCGCGCCGTTCGCTGACGGTGCAGCGCGATGGCGGCACTCACCGCCCGGCGCGCTCTATCGGGCGCGGATCGGCCAAGTTGAAGCGCGACAACATCGTGAAACGCATCACTTATTTCGTGGGTGCGGTGTTTGCGATCATGGTCACGGCCTCTGTTGCCGGAATTATCCTCAACGGGATCGGCTTTACCGGGGTTATGGCAATCGCACTGGCGGTCGTGGTGGCGGCATGGGTGTTTGGCAATTTCCCGAAAGTGAAAGTGCCTCAGCGCGCCGAACTCAATCGCGGCGATGCGAAACAACTGGTCGGGCGCACCGAATTGTGGCTGGAGGCGCAACGCCCCGCGCTGCCTGCCCCCGCCGCCGATATGGTCGGCAAGATCGGGGTCCAGCTCGATGCGCTGGGCCTGCAGCTTGACGGCGTGGATCAGAACCACCCGGCGGCGCGCGAAGTCCGCACTCTGGTGGGGGAAACGCTGCCCCAAATGGTCGACAGCTATCGCAAGATTCCCGCCCATCTCCGCACCGAGAAGCGCGCCGGCGCGACGCCCGACGAACAGATTACCCGCAGTCTTGGCAAGATCAGCGAAGAAATCGATCACGTTACCCGCCAGCTGGCCGATGGCGCGCTGGACGATCTGGCGGTGCGGACCCGCTATCTCGATTACAAATACGGCGATCCCGACAGCCCGGAAAGCGAGCGAACCTGATGCGTGTGGCCATTCCGCATAATCTCGATAACGATACCGTCCGCCAGCGGATGAAGGCGAAAAGCCATGAAATCGCGGACTATGTTCCCGGCGGCGCGACAGTGGAAACCGCCTGGCCCAGCGACGATCGGATGAGCATGACGATCGGCGCGATGGGGCAGGAGGTGTCGGGCAATGTCGATCTCGAACCCGGTCAGCTGGTGTTCGAAGTGCAATTGCCGATGATGCTGTCGTTTCTGGAGCCGATGATCCGGGGCGCGGTGGAAAAGGGTGGCCAGAAACTGCTGGCCCCGCCGAAGGAATAAGCGCTTCACCGGTGCGGATGCGCCGTGAAGGGCAGGCGCGCAAACGCTGCCGCCCCTCCCGCGCTCAATCCGCTGCGATGGTTCTCAGGCTGCTTCGAGCAGTTTGATCGGTTCGATTTCGCCCGACAGATACAGCCGCTTGGCCTTGGCCCGGCTCAGCTTGCCGCTGCTGGTACGCGGCAGAGTGCGCGGCGGTACGAGTTCGACCACACAGTTCATGCCCGTGATCGCACGCACTTTGTCGCGGATCTGTTCGTGCAGCTTGATCCGTTCTTCCGGGTCGGACACGCGGCAATGGACCAGCACCGCAGGCGCTTCTTCCCCATTTTCGGTTTCGACTGCGAATGCCGCGATGTCGCCGTGGTTGAAGCCGGGCAGTTGTTCCACCGCCCATTCGATATCCTGCGGCCAGTGGTTTTTGCCGTTGATGATAATCATGTCTTTCGCACGGCCGACGATGAACAGATAACCATCGGCCATATAGCCCATGTCGCCGGTATCGAGCCAGCCATCGACGAGGCATTCGTCGGTCGCTTCCTGATTGCGGAAGTACGAATGCATTACGCTGGGGCCACGGCACCATACTTTGCCGATCTGGTGATCGCCCCTGATCGTGTCGCCTTCGCCACGGATTTCGATATCCATGTCGGGCAAGGCCTTGCCGCAGTTGACGATCGCGCGATAGCGGGCCGGGCGGCTGAGATCGCGGTCGGCACCCGACAGGCGCTCTTCCTCGACCAGCTCGACGCGGATGCCTTCGCCCGGAGGCATCACGGTGACCGCCAGCGTCGCTTCCGCCAGACCATAGCTGGGGGTGAAGGCACTGGCCCTGAACCCGGCACCGGCGAAGGCGTTGACGAAATTCTGCATCACGTCGGGCCGGATCATATCCGCCCCGTTGCCCGCAGTGCGCCAGCGGGACAGGTCGAACCGTTCGCCCACATTGCTCTGGCTGGAAATACGCCGGGCGCAGATGTCGTAGCCGAAGGTGGGCGAATACGACAGGGTATTGCCTGCGTTGCGGCTGATGAGATCGAGCCATGCCAGCGGCCGCCGCGCGAAATGTTCGGTCCGCAAGTAATCGCAGCTTACCTGATTGGCGATGGGCGACAGGAAACAGCCGACCAGCCCCATATCGTGATACCATGGCAGCCAGCTCACCACCCGGTCGTTTTCGCCCAGATTCACGCCGGTCGCGTGGCCATACAGGTTATGCAGCAGCGCGCGGTGCGTCACCGCAACCCCGGTGGGGAAACGGGTCGAGCCGCTGGAATATTGCAAATAGCAGATATCGTCCGGGTCGGGCGTAGGCAGATCGACATCGGGCGCATCGCGCAGGGCATAGTCCTGCCAGCTCGATCCTTCGCAACCTTGCCGTTCGGCAGCGGCCTGCGCCATCTCGGCGATTTCGCCGGGATAGATCAGGATCGTCGGATCGCTGCTTTCCAGCTGGACCGCGAGTTGATCGATATAGCTTTCTTTCCCGCCGAACGTCGTCGGCAGAGGTAGCGGCACTGGCCATGCCCCGGCATAGACGCAGCCGCAGAACAGCGCAGCGAATTCAGGGCCGGTTTCCGCGATCAGCGCGACGCGATCGCCCTTGCCGATACCCGACGCGATCAGACGGCGGGCCGCCGCCAGCGCGTCGTCGCGCAATTCGCGATAGGGATAGGGGCGCACGAGATCGCCGCGCATATCGTGGAAATTGAGACCCTTCTCGCTTCGCGCAGCGTAATCGATCGCTTCGGCAAAAGTGGCGAAATCCGACCGGCGGCGCGGAAGAGCGCAATCGTTCGGAGTAGGGGTAAGAGTGGTGTCGGTCATGTGTGGAGGCGAAACCCGCTTGCAGCGCGCCCGTTCCGGCGCATCCGTTGATGGTTATTGTTCCTTCGGAGCACGATTGCCCCGATGCACAGGTGTTTCAAAGTTTCCCATTCGTTACACAGTGTGGCACCATTATGGCAAGAATGGTCAGCAATAGTCCCCGATCCCGCCGCAAACCGGCCCCGCTTGACGCGCAACGTCTTGAAGAAATTGCGCTCTCTTACGTGGCCCGGTTTTCCACCAGCACCGGCAAACTGCGCGACTATCTTGCCCGCAAAGTGCGCGAACGGGGTTGGGACGGTGCCGGTGAGCCGAACCTGAATGCAATTGTAGAGCGATTTGCAGACAGGGGATATGTCGACGATGCCGCCTGGGCGCAGTCGCGGCGCGACGGTCTGCTGCAACGCGGGTACGGCCCGCGCCGGGTCGCGCAAGACCTCGATGCGGCTGGGATTTCGGCCGAACTTCACGCGGGTTTGAGCCCGGACGAGGCAGGAATAAGGCGGGCGGCGATCAAGCTGGCGACGCGCAGGCGGTTCGGTCCGTGGAGCCGCGCTGCGCCCGATCCGGCAATTCGTGAGAAACAGATCGCCGCAATCGTGCGGGCAGGGCATCGATTCGATATTGCGCGCACGGTCGTAGAGGCGCATTCGGTGGCAGCGGTCGAACAATGGGCTGCCGAAGCCGACGAATCCGAAGAGGACGATTTCCTGTGATCCACCATGCGATCCGTTCATCCCGCCCCTCCTGTTTCCGGCCTTGCATTGCATTGGCCGCGGCGGTGGCGCTGCTGGCGGCCTGTTCGCCGCAAGGGGCGACCGAGGCGAAGCCCGCCGCGCCGACGCATGCAGTTCATCCCGAATCGGGCCTGTCGGTCATCCCCGTCACTCTGCAAACCGCCAGCGGGCCGCATGTGATTCATGCCGAAGTGGCCAGTAGCAATGCGGAGCAGGCCAAAGGGCTGATGTTCCGCAAACATCTGGGGCCGGACGAAGGAATGATCTTTCCCCGCAATCCGCCCGATGTGGCCAGTTTCTGGATGAAGAACACGCCGCTTCCCCTCGATATCGTGTTTATTGGCGTCGATCACCGGGTGATGAATATATCGGCCAATACCGAACCCTATTCCTTGACGCCGGTCACAGCCAACGGGATGACCAGCGCCGTGCTGGAGCTGCCGGGCGGGCGCGCGGCGCAACTGGGCATCGGGCCGGGGACAGAGGTGAAATGGTGATCGCCTTGGTGCTTGGCGCTCGCGCGCGAATCGGCTAACCGGCGGACCATGAACTTTCTTGCGAAAATTTTCACCTGGTGGAACGGCGCCACCATCGGCACCGCGCTCTTCAGCTGGCGCAATGGGATCGAAGTCGGCACCGACGCGCAGGGCAACCGTTATTTCAGGGGGCGCAAGCCTTTGCCCGACGGGCGCGAACGCCGCTGGGTGATCTACAACGGCGCCAATGATGCCAGCCGGGTTCCGGCCGAATGGCATGGCTGGTTGCACGGCGCGTTCGACGATGTGCCTGAAAGCCGCCTGCCCCCGCCGAAAATCTGGGAAGTGGATTACACGCCCAATGCCACCGGCACTGCCGGAGCATACCTGCCGCAAGGTGCGCTGCAGCGTGGCGGCAAGCGGGCCAGCGCCACCGGCGATTACGAGGCGTGGAGCCCGGACGCCTGACAATGCGCGCGGTTGCTGTCCTCCTGCCGCTCGCGCTGGTGGCGTGCACCAAGGCCGCGCCTCCGCCCGAGCCGCAGGATACCGGCATCCCCGACGATCTGCCGGATATGGCCGCGCCCAAGTTGCCGCAACCGGCCGATCCGGGTGCAGCGACACCGATGAAAGAGCGCATCGCCAAAATCGGTGTGTTGAACAAGCGCAATTACATGCAGCAGACTTTCGAAATGAAGCCGGGCGAAGCGAAGCGGTTTGGCGATGTGGTCGTGCGGCTGGCCGCTTGCGAGCGGACCGCGCCGTGGGAATGGCCGCGTCAGACCGGCGCGTTCACGCAAGTGTTCGTCCGCCGCGCGGCCTCCGCCGGTCAGACGCCCAAATGGAACAAGGTGTTTTCCGGCTGGCTGTTCAAGGAATCGCCCAGCCTGAACGTCGTGCAGGATCCGGTTTACGATGTCTGGGTGGAAGATTGCGCGATGAGCTGGTCGGGCGAAACGCCCAAACCCTCGGCCTCTGCCACCAGCACGGCAAACGATTCGGGTAACGATGCCGCATCGAGCGCCCCGGCCACGGCCAGCAATTCGCAATAACGCGCCTGTGTGATCTCAACCGCGCCGAGCGAGGCGAGGTGATCGGTCATGAACTGGCAATCGAGCAGTGCCGCCCCGCCGCGCCGCAACAGCGCGACCAGCCAGGCCAGCGCCACTTTCGATGCGTTGTCGGCGCGGCTGAACATGCTCTCCCCACAGAACACGCCGTTGAATCCCACGCCGTATAATCCGCCAACCAGCGCCCCATCGCGCCAGCATTCGATCGAATGCGCGTGTCCCTCTGTGTGGAGTGCGCGGTAACTGGCGGCGATTCGCGCGCTGATCCAGCTTTCCGGGTGATCGGCGCGCGGTGCGGCGCATTCATCGATCACCTGAGCGAACGCGGTGTTGCAGGTGACGGTGAACCGGCCCTGCCGCACAACTTTCCGCAACGAACGCGACATCGCGAATCCATCGAGCGGGATCACCGCCCGCACTTTGGGTTCGACCCAGAACACCTCCGGATCGTCGCGCGAATCGGACATGGGGAAGATGCCGTTGCGGTATGCCAGCAACAGCATGTCGGTGGGAATCGGGGGTGGGACGGGGGCGTGCATGGTCGCTTCACCCTATAGCATTGGTTTCCCCGCTTGCGATGCCGCGCATTTGCACCTAAAGCGCCCATCCGCTGCAGGGGTGTAGCTCAGCTGGTAGAGCATCGGTCTCCAAAACCGAGGGCCACGGGTTCGAATCCTGTCACCCCTGCCAGCGTATCCCGACAATCCGTACATATCGCTTCGCTCAATGGCGGCACGATGGCGCGATTGCGCGCGTTGTTTCCTCTCCCAAATTCCCATCGAATCGCCCCTTTTCGGGAACTACTGCGTCGAACCGTTCGTTTACAGCGTTGAACTGAGGCGAAAGGAGGATTCGATGTCGAGTTTGTCATTCCGTTCGAGCCGACCCGATAGCTGGGTCTCCCCGCGACCGTATAGCGATGCGTCGCTGCGTCTTCGCAAACATGGGCCGATCCGCCCGATGGAAGAGCCAGGGCTGCTGGCGCGCCTGTTCGGACTGCGCTGACGCACAGAGGCGCTCCGCTGCCGTGAGGCAGGGGCGCCCCTGACAGTCCCGCCAGTATAATGCCCGTCGGTACAAAGCGGGAGGGCGAGCATAATCGGCGCATGACTGCGCGTCTCGCCACCCGCTTGCTTTTGTCGCCAGCGCCGCCTACACGCCACTTCGCTTTCCGACATCTGGAGCAATATAAGCCCTCCCGGCACTTGAACCGGGGCGGCTACGGCCCCATTGGGGAAAGCGACGTATCAATTACGAAGGCGAGAGCTGACGATCATGGCCAAAACCAGCCCCGGTGAATTCATGCGGCAAGTGCAGGCCGAAATGCGCAAGGTCGTATGGCCCACCCGTGAAGAAACGGTGCGGACTGCGATCTTCGTGGCGATTCTGATGGTCGTGCTTTCGCTGTTCTTTCTCGGCATCGACACGGTGTTCGGCGCAATCATGCGCTGGCTGCTGACGCTCGCCTGAGTTCACTTACAAGCAGGACGACAATGGCTCGCTGGTACATCATCCACGCTTATTCGGGTTTCGAAAACAAGGTGCGCGACGCGATCATCGCGGAAGCCGAACGGCTGGGACTGGCCGAAGCGGTGGAAGCGGTTGAAGTGCCGACCGAAACCGTGACCGAGGTCAAGCGCGGCAAGAAGGTGCAGGTCGAACGCAAGTTCATGCCCGGCTACGTCCTTGCCAAGCTGACGATGACCGACGACGTTTATCACCTTGTGAAGAACACGCCCAAGGTCACGGGCTTCCTCGGTTCGGGCAACAAGCCGCAGCCGATTTCGGAACGCGAAGCGGCCCGCTATTTCGGTGGCATGGAAGAAGCCAAGGCCGCGCCGAAGCAGCACGTCAGCGTCGATTACGAAATCGGCGATCAGGTCAAAGTGCTCGACGGTCCGTTCGCCAGCTTCAACGGCGTGGTGGAAGAACTCGATTTCGACAAACAGAAGGTCAAGGTTTCGGTCTCGATCTTCGGCCGCGCGACTCCGGTCGAGCTGGAATTCGAACAGGTCGAGCTGGTCAAGTAACTCCGGTTGTCCGGCGGGCGCGATCGACGCGCCTTGCCGGGCGTGGTTTTCTTGTAACTGGCGTCTCCGGGCGAGCCCGGTGTGCGGATATCTCCTTTTCGGGATCATACAGACGTACCCTCTCGCGGTCGTCACCCCGGCCTTGAGCGGGGGGCTCAGCTTCCCGCGCTTACCTCTTTATTTCGTCATTGCGAACGGAGTGAAGCAATCCGCAGCCTGACGGTTCTGCCCATCACGGCGGTTGTGGCGGGGGCAAAGGGCTGTCCCTGGATTGCCACGTCGCTTCGCTCCTCGCAATGACGAGAGGGGGACACATGATAGCATTGGTCATGTGGCCCTACCCGCGAGCCAAACCCACTCCGTGTCTGCGCGTCTTCGTGTGACAAGCTTCCGCCCGACGCCCCCTCCTATCGCAACGGTTGCGATAGAGGCGAAGTGCGGTCCCTGGATTGCCGCGTCGCCTACGGCTCCTCGCAATGACGAGGGGGCTTTGTTGGGATCGCACAGGCGCATTCTCTCGCTGTCGTCACTCCGGCCTTGAGCCGGGGCCCAGCGTCCGGTGCCAACCTCTCGGTTCGTCATTGCGAACGCAGTGACGCAATCCATGGTGCGACGGTTCCGGCCATCGTAACGGTTGTGGTCAGGGCGAGGCGTGACCCGTGGATTGCCACGTCGCCTACGGCTCCTCGCAATGACGAGGGGGGTGTAAGCGCGTTCATGAAGTGTGCTCCAGCGCCCACCTTTCTATTTCGTCATTGCGAACGCAGTGAAGCAATCCATGGGCTGACGGTTCCGCCCATCGCGGCGGTTGTGGCTGGGGCAGGGTGGGCAATGGATTGCCACGTCGCCTGCGGCTCCTCGCAATGACGAGGGGGAGCGCACAATATATTGGCCAGCCATCGGCAGTGTGACTCCTTCCCTCCGAACCAAACCCGCTCCGTGTCTTCGTGTGACAAGCTTCCGCCCGACGCCCCCTCCCATTACAACGGTTGCAATGGAGGCGAGCGTTGTACGATGGATTGCCCCCGCCGCTTTCCTACACGCACCAATTGCGCCACCGTGACCGGCATGACCCGGCCCCGTTCCTTTCGCTTCGCCTGTCGCCTTTACGCTGCCTGCTGCGGTTCGTGCGGGTGGCCCGTGCCGCCGCGCGTAAGGTGCGGTTTTTCTTCTTCAGGACAGTGTAACATGTGTAACACTCGTTCAGCTTCGCGGGCTGAAAGCTGAAGGTGCGCGAGTGTGCAGATGGCGAATCACTTGCATTTCACGGCCCCCACGCTATGTGCGCGCCTTCCCAGCTTTCAGCATCGGGAAATCCATGCGGGAGGATCGCCGCGGCGCTCCGCTTGACCGCTAACCATGCGCCACCTGCTGCGGCAGGCGGCAACAGTGAGAAAGGAGGCCATCCGTGGCCAAGAAGATCGACGGCTATATCAAGCTGCAGGTGCCTGCCGGCACCGCCAACCCGTCGCCCCCGATCGGCCCTGCGCTGGGTCAGCGCGGCGTCAACATCATGGAATTCTGCAAGGCGTTCAACGCCGCGACCGACAGCCTCGAAAAAGGCATGCCGATCCCGACGACGATCACCGTCTATGCCGACCGCAGCTTCACGTTCACCACCAAGAGCCCGCCGGCCAGCTTCCTCATCAAGAAAGCGGCCAAGCTCAAGTCGGGTTCGAAAGAACCGGGCAAGGTGTCTGCCGGGACCATCAAGCGTTCCGCTCTGGCTGAAATCGCCGAGCAGAAGATGAAGGACCTGAACGCGAACGACATCGAAATGGCAACCCGCATCATCGAAGGCTCCGCGCGTTCGATGGGCCTCGACGTGGTGGAGGGCTGATCACATGGCCAAGCTGACCAAGAAGCAGAAGACGCTGGCGGAACTCGACAGCGAAAAGCTGTACACCGTCGACGAAGCAATCGCGACTCTGCGTACCCACAAGAGCAAGTTCGACGAAACCGTCGAAGTTGCGATGAACCTTGGCGTCGATCCGCGCCACGCCGACCAGATGGTTCGCGGCATGGTTTCGCTGCCTTCGGGCACCGGCAAGGACGTGCGCGTCGCTGTGTTCGCCAAGGGCGACAACGCTGAAAAGGCGCTCGCTGCCGGGGCCGACAAGGTCGGTGCCGAAGACCTGATGGAAGACATGCAGGCCGGCAACCTCGACTACGACCGCGTGATCGCCACGCCCGACATGATGGGCGTTGTCGGCCGTCTTGGTAAGGTGCTCGGCCCCAAGGGCCTGATGCCGAACCCGAAGCTCGGCACCGTCACCCCCAACGTCGAACAGGCCGTTAAGGACGCCAAGGGCGGCCAGGTCGAATTCCGCGTGGAAAAGATGGGCATCATCCACTCGGGTATCGGCAAGCTGTCGTTCAAGGACGAAGACATCAAGGCGAACTTCAAGGCGCTGACCGATGCGATCGTCAAGGCGAAGCCGTCGGGCGCCAAGGGCAAGTACGTCAAGAAGATCTCGCTGACCTCGACAATGGGGCCGGGCCTGAAGGTCGACCTGTCGGAAGTCGAAGGCGCGTAAGACTGGCGCCGCCACCCGCTCTTCGAGAGTGGGTGGTGGGTTTCCTACACGCAACGAACATGCAAGGGGCCGATGGGTGCAAACCTGTCGGCCCTTCGCTTTGTCGGGGCTATGCTGGTGGCGGCTATTTCCCCGAAATGGGAGGAAAGCGCCGCGATGTTGCCTAGCTGTAAAGCGCGTTCGACAGCGCCTGTTCGGCAATCCGCAATGTCGTGCGAACGCTGTCGTGCGGCAAGACCGGGGCTGGCGCTGTCCGCTTGCTGATCTGCGGAGGGTGCGAAGTGTAAGTGGCCACAGATACGCCGCGCATGGTTTCGATGGCCTGACACAACCGGTCGAACCGGCGGCAGAGGATGCGGTTGACCCGCAAACGGTCGCGGCAAAGCAGTTCGAAGCTGTGCGACACCAGGGTGAGGCTGGCTATATCATGGTCGCGCGCGTGGCGGATCGCGGCAGTCATCTCGCGCAGGGAAAGCGCGGTCAGCTGGCCATGGCGCAAATCGCCGTTGACCGCTTCGATGCAACCGATGGGAACCTCGATCACGCCGCAATGGCGGAGAGGGCGCCGATGTTCCGGCCCCAGAGCAATGCGGCAATCGGAGACAGCGATGCCGGGACAATGGCTGGTATCGTAAGCGATGCCGATCCGGGCCAGCGCCCGCAACGTATCGTCGTTGGCACCATAGTTGCCTGCACGAAAAGCGACTGGCGCAGGCGCCCCGGCGGCGATCAGCGTATCGCGGGCATAGGTCAGGATTTCCACCTGATCCGCAAGCGTGAAATCGCGCATATTGCGGCCCGTGCGATTGCCCAGTGGGTTGGCATCACCGGCGATATCCAGCCATTCGGGGTGGCAGTGGAGCTGAACATCGTGCCCGCGATCGACGATCGGGCCAACCACATCGGCAATCGCCTGCACGCCCCATATCAGCGCGGGCATCGGGTCGACGAAGAACGCGCCCCGGTGGCCATGCCGTTCGAGCACATCCATCTGATAGGCAATGCCCGCTTCGCCCCCGGCAACGTCGCCTGCGATCATGCGGCGGAAGTTCTCCTCTCGCGATACAGCGTCAGGTTCTGCTGCCAGTGCCGAGGAATACTCGGTATCGATAGTGAGATAGACCACAGTCATAACGCAAGAAGGCGTGCCGCCCCGTTTGTTCCCCCCAAGAGCTCTGGTGCCAGAGGGTAGCGTACAGTGGTTAACCGAGGGTTTGCAACACCTTCAGATGCCGCCAGGGGTGAAATCGTGCCCTGCGGTGGCCAGCCCGTCGCACAGGCTGTCGATACAGCTTCTGAGGGTGTCCGCGTCGGTCGAACGGATCACGAAATTGGCGCCGGTGCGCCCTTCGCGGAAGAACGGGTAACTGCCGATCTGCGCGTTATCGTGCGCCTTCTCCACCTCGCGAAGCAGGTCGGCCACTTCGCTTTCCGCGACCCAGCAGCCGACCGTTTCGGTCAGCAATGGCGCGCCGCCTTCCAGTGTACCGGTCAACGCATCGAGCATTCCGGCGGTAATGTGCGGCACACCGGCCATCATGAACAGATTGCCGATGCGAATACCCGGCGCACCCGACATGCGGTTGGGAATCAGTTCCGCCCCTTGCGGCACACGCGCCATACGCAGGCGCGCATCGGTCAGTTCGGTGCCCTTGCTGGCATAATACCGTTCGAGCATGGCCCGCGCTTCCGGGTGGATGACCACCGGCACACCCAGCGCACGGGCAATGGCATCGACGGTGATGTCGTCGTGCGTGGGGCCGATGCCGCCGGTGGTGAACAGGTAGTCGTTGGCAGCGCGCAAGGCGTTGACCGCTTCCACGATCCGTTCTTCGATATCGGGTACCACGCGCACTTCCGACAGGCGGATGCCTTGCACCTGCAGCCAGGTGGCGACCTGGGCGATGTTCTTGTCGTGCGTGCGGCCCGACAGGATTTCATCCCCGATGATAACAAGTCCGGCGGTCCAGATGCGTTCGGCTGCGGTCATGCCCGATGCGCTAACCCAAATTCTCCCGCTTGCCTACTCTGCTGCCTCCAGCTGCTGTTGCGTGCGTTGATCGACATGATCGAAGCGCATGATGCCGTCGTCGATGGGCGCTTCGGCCAGTGCCTTCTTGTCGACGCGGTAATCCTGATTAAGCCGCCAGGGCAAAGTGGTTGCACTTTTGGGCATCAGGTGTTTGCCGCGCTGGATATAGCCGCTGGAAAAATCGAACAGATCTTCTTCCTCCAGCCCGTGATCGTCTGCCAGATAAGGCATCGCGACATTGGCGCCGACGGCGTCCATGTGATTGAGTACCTTGCAGACATATTCGGAGTTGATATCGGCCCGCAGAGTCCAGCTTGCGTTGAGATACCCGAACACAACCGCCAGATTCGGCAGGTTGGAGAACATGCATCCCTTGTAATAGAACCGCTGCGCGAAATCGACCGGCGTACCATCCTGACTGACGGTGATTTTGCCAGCAACCGCCAGTCGCAAGCCGGTCGCCGTCACGATGATATCGGCGGGCAGATGCCGTCCGTCTTTCAGCTTCACACCGGTGGCATCGAAGCTGTCGATATGGGCAGTGACGACTTGCGCCTTGCCGCGCTTCATCGCTTCGAACAGATCGTTGTCGGGCACCAGACAGAGTCGCTGATCCCACGGGTCGTAGGGCGGGGTGAACGACGCGGGATCGTAGTGATCGCCCAGCGCCTTCTGAATCTTCTTATGCAGGAACTGTTTGACCTTCTCCGGCTTGTTGCGCGCCGTCTTGAAGCTCTTGTCCTGCATGAACACGTTCTTCCAGCGGGTGATCTTGTAGGCGGTTTCCTCTGGCAGAATCCTGCGGAGGAAATTGGCCAGCGCATCCTTCGCCGGGCGGGAGAACATCCACGTCGGCGTCCGCTGCAGCATCGTCACGCTGGCTGCCTTGTCCGCCATCGAGGGAACGAGAGTAACCGCTGTCGCACCCGAGCCGACCACGACCACGTTCTTGCCGGTGTAATCGAGATCGTCCGGCCAGAACTGCGGGTGGACCACCTGTCCCTGAAATGCGGAGAAATCGAAGCCCGCATCATAGGGGTCGTCGTAATCGTAGTATCCCGTGCCGAGATAGAGCCAGTTGGCGGTGATTGTCTGGCGCGATCCGCCTTTGTCGACGACCAGTTCCCAGCAGGCCCGATCCGAATGCCAGTTGGCGGAAACGACCTTGGTGCCCAGCGATATCTTCTGCCGGATGCCGCGTTCGTCCACGATGCGGTTCAGGTATTCGAGGATCGACGGGCCATCGGCAATCGACTTCTCATGCCTCCACGGTTCGAACACGAAGCCGAGGGTGTGCATGTCGCTGTCAGAGCGGATGCCGGGATAGCGGAACAGATCCCATGTCCCGCCAAGGTTCTCGCGCGCCTCCAGAATGGCGTAGTCCCGCCCCGGGCACATCATTTCCAGATGAGCCGCCATGCCGATGCCGGAAATCCCGGCGCCGACGATCAATACATCGTGGTCGCAAGCCGTTTTGGCCATTGTATCTCTCCCTATCACGGGGAAGGTAACTCGATTGGTTGCATCGTGCAATTGAATCTGCACGGCGTATTGCTCCATAGCGTGGGGAATGACCGATTCCTCCGCTCGCTGGCAGTTCTGGATCGATCGCGGGGGGACATTCACCGATGTCGTCGCGCGCGATGTCGATGGCGCGGTTCACACTGCCAAGCTGCTGTCCGAAGACCCTGCACATTATACCGATGCCGCTATCGAGGCGATGCGGCGGCTGACCGGGGTACGCGAAGGGCCGCTGCCGCCTGCCGATATCCGCATCGGTACGACAATTGCGACCAACGCCTTGCTCGAACGCAAGGGTGAGCCGGTATTGCTGGCGATTACCCAGGGGTTCGGGGATGCGTTGGCAATAGGGACGCAGGAGCGGCCCGACATCTTCGCGCGCCGGATCGACAAGCCCGAACCATTGCCCGCCGAAGTGCTGGAGATCGACGAGCGCGTCACCGCCGATGGGAAAGTGCTGCAGCCGCTTGACCGGGCGGCTGCACTTGCCGGGCTGAAAGCAGCGCGTGCACGGGGCCTCCGGGCCGTGGCGATCGCGCTGATGCACGGGTATCGTTACACCGCGCACGAGCAGGCGCTGGCTGAACTGGCGGCCGAGGCGGGCTTCACTGAAATCGCGGTCAGCCACCGGGTATCTGCGCTGGCCAAGCTGATCGGGCGCGCCGACACGACTGCGGTCGATGCCTATCTCTCCCCGGTTCTGCGCGCCTATGTTGATCGGTTGACCACCGCGCTGGGGGCAGGTCATGATCCCTTGTTCATGCAATCGAATGGCGGGCTGACAGCGGCCAGTGCGTTGCGCGGCAAGGATGCTATCCTTTCCGGCCCGGCGGGCGGGATTGTCGGTATGGCGCAGACCGCCAAAGCCGCCGGGTTCGACCGTGTTATCGGGTTCGACATGGGGGGCACTTCGACCGATGTCTCGCTGTTCGCCGGGGAGTATGAGCGCGACAATGAAAATCGCGTGGCCGGGGTGCGGGTGCGTGCGCCGATGCTGCGGATTCATACTGTTGCCGCTGGCGGCGGATCGGTGTGCCGGTTCGATGGGGCACGTTTCCTTGCCGGCCCGGAAAGCGCCGGTGCGCAGCCGGGGCCGGCCTGTTATCGGCAAGGCGGACAACTGACCGTGACCGACTGCAACCTTCTGCTGGGCAAGTTGCAGCCTGCATTCTTCCCGGCGGTGTTCGGGGACAAGGCCGACGAGCCGCTCGACCATGCCGCCGCCGAAGCGCGGATGGACGCGGTGCTCGATCAGGTGGAGGCCGCCACCGGTCGACGGATGAGCAGGGAAGAGGCCGCCGCAGGCTTCATCGCTGTCGCAGTTGCCAGCATGGCCGGGGCAATTCGTTCGATCTCTGTAGCGCGCGGGCACGATGTCGCACGGTTCGCGCTGAACTGTTTTGGCGGCGCGGGTGGGCAACATGCTTGCCTGGTGGCCGATGCGCTGGGGATCGGTACCGTGCTGATGCATCCGCTGTCGGGCGTATTGTCTGCCTATGGCATGGGTCTGGCAGACCGGCGCGCTGTGCGCGAAGCGACATTGGCGGTGCCGCTGGACGACTGTAGCGATGCGCTGGAGGAAGCCACCGCCCGTTTGTCAGCCGAAGCGCGTGTCGAACTGGAGCGGCAGGGCATCGTCGCCCGCCGGATCGAAATTCGGGGCGAAGCGCATATCCGGCTCGCCGCGGGCGATAGCGCTATTGCCGTTCCGCTGGGCGATATGGCGGCTATGCGCGATGCCTTCGGGGCGGCCCATCGGGCGCGGTTTGGATACGATACGAGCGCGCCGCTTGTGCTCGAAACCCTGCGGATCGAAGCGGTTGCGCCGACCGAACACGGCGATCCGCTGCAATTCGCGCACGGAACGGCAGATGCCGAACCTGCCGCCATGACGGATTGCTATATGGCTGGCGCATTGCATTCTGCACCGGTGTATCGCCGCGAAGACCTGGCGCCCGGTCAGCAGGTGACCGGCCCTGCGCTGGTGATCGATCCGGTGGCTACGCTGTCGGTGGAACCGGGCTGGTCTGCGCGACTGGCGGACTGCGGATCGCTGGTGTTGACCCGCGATGCTGCTGCACACACCGAGGCGGTGGGCACAGAAGCAGACCCGGTGCGGCTCGAAATCTTCGGCGGCCTGTTCATGGGGCTGGCCGAGGAAATGGGCGCGGCGCTGCAGCATTCGGCCAGCTCGGTCAATATTCGCGAGCGGCTCGACTTCAGTTGCGCGGTGTTCGACGCGTCGGGCAACCTGATCGCCAATGCGCCGCATATCCCGGTCCACCTCGGATCGATGGGGGACAGCGTGCGGACAGTGATCGCCAATCGCGGTGGTTCGATGCAGCCGGGCGATGCCTATGCGCTCAACGCGCCCTATGCCGGCGGCACCCACTTGCCCGATATCACTGTGATCGCACCGGTCTTCGTCGCAGGCGAACGCGTGCCGCGCTTCTTCGTCGCGGCGCGCGGGCATCATTCCGATATTGGCGGTATCGCGCCAGGTTCGATGCCTTCGGGCAGCACCTCGATCGAACAGGAAGGAATCGTGCTCGACGATGTTCTGCTGGTGGGCGAAGGACAGCTATGCGAGAGCGAGATGCGCGCCTTGCTGGCGGCAGGCGATCATCCGGCGCGCAATATCGATCAGAATATCGCCGACCTGTCCGCGCAAGTGGCTGCTTGCCGTCGCGGTGCCGCAGGGCTGCTGGGGCTTGTGGCGGACTATGGGGCGGATATCGTCAGCGCCTATATGGAACATCTGCTCGCCTTTGCCGAAAATGCAGTGCGCGATCTGCTAGGCGATCTGGCCGACGGGCATCACCGGGTGGCGATGGACAACGGTGCGGTGGTGGAAGTTGCCGTCTCGGTGGACCGGCAGGCGCGCACGGCCACAATCGATTTTTCCGGCACCAGCGATCAGTTGACGGATAACTTCAACGCGCCGCGCCCTGTCGTGCGCGCCGCATGCCTCTATGCCATCCGTACCTTGTTCGACAGTGCGATCCCGCTGAACGACGGGTTCCTGCGCCCGATCACGATTGCCATCCCCGATGGCTCGATGCTCAGCCCGGAATATCCGGCGGCCGTGGTTGCCGGGAATGTCGAAACCAGTCAGGTGATTACCGATGCCCTGCTGGGCGCATTGCGTGCGCAGGCGGGCAGTCAGGGGACAATGAACAACTTCACGTTCGGCGATGACCGTCGCCAGTATTATGAAACGATTGCCGGGGGATCGGGTGCCGGACCGGGCTTTGCCGGGGCCGATGTGGTGCAAACGCATATGACGAATTCGCGCCTGACCGACCCCGAAGTGCTGGAAGCGCGCCTTCCTGTTCTGGTGGAACAGTTCGCCGTTCGCTCAGGGTCGGGCGGTGCGGGTGAATGGCGCGGTGGGAATGGCGCGGTGCGGCGGATTGCATTCCGCGAACCGATGCATGTCAATATCCTCGCCAATCGCCGTATAGTGGCGCCTGCCGGGCTGGAAGGCGGCGATGATGGTGCGCTGGGGGCAAATCGCATCGAGCGGGCCGATGGGGCAGTCGAAACACTCTCCTCCACCGCGTCGGCAGAGATGGCGGCGGGGGACGTGTTTGTAATTGAAACGCCCGGTGGCGGCGGTTGGGGGAGTGCGCGCTGATGTGGGTTTTGCTGGGTATTGCTGTGATCGTCGCCGGGTTTGCCTTGCGGCTGAACACTTTGCTGGTGGTGGCGCTGTCAGCGCTGGTCACTGGTCTGGCCGCAGGGCTCAATCCGGTCGATGTGCTGGCTGCATTCGGCAAGGCGTTCAACGATGCGCGCTATGTCAGCGTGGTCTATCTCGTGTTGCCGGTGATTGGCATACTCGAACGCCACGGATTGCAGCAACGGGCCCGCACGGCGGTTTCCGCCTTGAAAGGCGCGACAGTCGGGCGATTGCTGATCGGATACATGCTGTTTCGGCAGGCCACCGCTGCGCTGGGCCTGACGTCGATTGCCGGGCCGGCACAGACTGTCCGCCCGCTGGTCGCTCCAATGGCGCAGGCCGCTGCCGAGCGGCAGGGTGCGGACCCGGATAGTGACCGGGTGCCTGCACTGGCCGCTGCGACCGACAATGTCGGTCTGTTTTTCGGGGAAGATATCTTCATCGCCATCGGTTCGATCCTGCTAATGAAAGGGGTACTGGAAGGGTTCGGGATAGAGGTTGAGCCGCTGCATCTGGCGATATGGGCTATTCCCACTGCGATTTGTGCCACTCTGATCCACGGATCGCGCCTGTGGCGGTTCGACCGCAAGCTGAAACGCGAAAGCGCCGCCGTTGCCGAGGTGCGGGCATGATTGGGCTCAACTTCGTCTATACCGTTGGCGGCGCTGCATTTCTTGCCTTCGCATTGCTGAGCGCGAGCGACCGGGGCAATTCCAAACGGTGGGGCAACGCCGCGTTTTATGGCTTGCTGGCGACCAGCTTCTGGGCAGGCGATCTGCTGGGCGATATCGGCAATGGCGTGCTGGTTCTGGGACTGGTGGCAGTCGCCGGATTCAAGCTGATGGGGCGCGGTACGCAGGCAACCACCACCGATACCGAGCGTGAGGCGGAAGCTAAGGCGCGGGGTAATCGGGTGTTTTTGCCCGCGCTGATTATCCCGGCGGTGGCGCTGGCGGGCACTTTGGCGTTCAAATATTTTCCAGCTGTTTTCGATAGCAAACAGGTCACGCTCGTCGGTCTGACACTGGGCGTTTTGCTTGCGTTGGCAGCATGTTACGCGTGGTTCAGGCCGCGACCGCTGACTCCGCTGGCGGAAGGAGTCCGGTTGATGGATTCGGTCGGCTGGGCTGCGGTGCTGCCGCAAATGCTCGCGAGTCTGGGGGCGGTTTTCGCGCTGGCCGGAGTAGGTGAAGTCGTTGGCGGGATCGCGCAAGGGATCATTCCCGATGGCAGCAGGCTGGGCGCGGTGGCGGTCTATGCCCTTGGAATGGCGGGCTTTACGATGGTGATGGGCAATGCCTTCGCTGCATTCCCGGTGATGTTCGCCGGGGTCGGGATGCCGGTGCTGGTGGGAATCTGGTCGGGCGATCCGATCAAAGTGGCGGCGATTGGCATGCTGGCGGGGTTCTGCGGAACGCTGATGACGCCGATGGCGGCCAATTTCAATCTCGTGCCCGCCGCTTTGCTGGAGCTAAAGGACCAGAATGCCGTGATAAAAGCGCAGATTCCCACCGCGGTCCCCTTGCTGCTGGCGAATATCGTCCTGCTCTATCTGGTCTCGTTTTTGTGATGACTTCACCACCCCCTTCACCTCCTAAAGTGCGGATGAAAATCGATCAATCGCAGGCCCGCGAATTCGCCCGGATGACGCTGAGCCATCTCACGCAGCGGTGGCCGTACAAGCTCGATCTGGTGATGTCGGGGCCAGAAGATGTCCTGCCCCCGGCGGAGATCCATCCGATCTTTCACGGCAGTTTCGATTGGCATTCCTGCGTCCACGGATATTGGCAAGTGCTTAGAATTGCGCGTCTTTATCCCGACATTCCAGAGGTGGCCGATATCCGTGTGCTGGCCGATGCGATGTTCGTGCCCGGCAAGGTAGCTGGCGAGATTGCCCGGCTCGACCGCCCCTATGCCAGCGGGTTCGAGCGGCCCTATGGCTGGGGCTGGATGCTCGCGCTGCAGGCCGAGGCGGACCGCCATTCGGCGGGTTGGGGCGATGCGCTATCGCCGCTTTCACGTCGATTTGCCTCCAATCTCACTGATTACCTGCCCAAACTGACGTATTCGATCACTGTCGGCACCCATTTCAACACTGCCTTCGCTTTGGTGCTGGCATTGGAGTGGGCAGAGACCCGCGATCCTGATCTGGCGGCACTGATCCGGCAGCGGGCACGAGACTGGTTTGCCGACCGGCAAGATTATCGCGGTTGGGAACCGGGGGGCGACGAATTCCTGTCGCCCGCGCTGACCGCGGCGTTGCTGATGAGCCGGGTGATGGAGCGGGCGGAGTTCGCGCAATGGTTCGCGGCGTTTCTGCCCGATGCCCAGCGGGGCGAACCGGCGATGCTGTTCGAGCCGGTGCATGTCTCTGACCGGACCGATGGCAAGATCGCGCATCTCGACGGGCTGAACCTCAGCCGGGCGTGGTGCTGGCGACAGATCGGCTTCGCGTTGGGAGAGGCAGAGCGGTTCGAGCCGGTGGCGGCGGCGCATATCGCCGCCAGCCTGCCGCATATCGGGGAAGATTACATGGGCAGCCACTGGCTCGCCAGCTTTGCCCTGCTGGCGCTGGAAAGCTGACCGCGGCGAAGCGCAGCTATCCCCGCTGGCGCAACATGCGCCACACCACCACCGCCGCCAGCGCGCCGCCCAGTATGTTGGCGGCGAGTTCGGCGGTGTAGATCGCTGCCGGGCCCCATGCCGGCCGCAAGACCCAGGCCACCGGCAGCATGACGAGGAACACCCGCGCCGCGCTCTGCGCCAATGAATAAGTCGCCTTGCCCACGGCATTGAGCGCGCCATTGGCGACGATCAGCAATCCGAACCCGGCGTAGCCCCATGCCGCGATCCGCAGATAGCTGTCGAATTCGTGGATCACCGCCGGATCGCTGGTGAATATCTGCGCGAACCACTGGCCCGCCGCGAACAATACCACGGCGAGCAACAGGCCATAACCGATGCAGAACACCCCCGCTTCCAGCATCGCCAGCCGCGCGCGGTCGGGCCGGTTGGCACCCCAGTTCTGGCCGACGATAGCGCCGATGGAGGCGGACAGCGCCAGCAGCGGCACCGTGGCGAAGCTCTGCAACCTGCCCGCCGCACCATACCCGGCGACCGCGGCATCGCCCTGAGTAGCGAGCAGCGCAGTCAGGATAGAAAGGCCGATAGGATTGATCGCATTCGAAAACGAAGCAGGCGCAGCCACTTTCATGATTTCGCGGATCGAGGCGCCCAGCGGGGCATCGCGCAGCAGCCTGAACCCGATGGGCAGTGCCGTGCTGCGGATCAGCCACAGCGCCAGCACGATGCCGATCACCCAGCCCAGCACAGTCGCCCATGCTGCCCCGGCGACCCCCATCGCAGGTATGCCGAACCCGCCATTGATGAGCAGCGGGTCGAGCGCCCAGTTGGCGACCGAATAACCGATGGCGATAATCGATGCTCTGTTCGCTTCGCCCTGTGCCCGCAACACGCCGTTGAGGCCCATCTGGAACAACAGCAGCGGCACCCCCATCGCATAGGGCACCATGTACTGGCGGATCAGCGGCATCAGTGCATCGGATGCCTGCATCAGCGAAAACAGCGGATCGAGCAGGAAATAGAGCGCCAGCCCCATCGCCGCGCCCAGTACCAGTGCGAAGGCGGCCCCGGCATGGGCGCGTTCGGCGGCCAGAATCATGTCGCCTGCGCCGATGGCGCGCGAGACGACCGAATTGATCCCCACCATCACCCCGACGCCCAGGCTGGCGAGCGCGATCGTGATCGGGAAGATAAACGATACCGCCGCCAGTTCGGCGCTGCCGAGATGGCCGATGAAATAGGCATCGATCAGGCCGACCGACATCATCGCCGCCGATCCGATAATCATCGGTACGGTCTGTGTTACCAGGTGGCCCCGAATGCTCCCACGTGTCAGTCTGGCCGCCTTGCTCATTGTCAGGCGCGATAGCGTGTGGCCGCCGCCGGGCCAAGCCGCTTGTGTCTGTTACCTGTGGTAGGATAAGTATCGAGCGAAAACCGAATACCTGCACAACGAATGCAGAACGAATGCACAATGCACGCACGAGGAGAGAAACGCCGTGGCCACTCAGTTGAAACCCCGCATGGAATGCAGCGACGCCGAATGGGAAGCGCGGCAGGATCTGGCCGCATGTTATCGCATTTTCGATCTGCTCGGCTGGTCGGAATCGATTTACAACCACATCAGCGTGAAAGTGCCGGGGGAAGACAACGCGTTTCTTATCAACCCGTTCGGGCTGCTTTACGATGAAGTGACCGCCAGCAATCTGGTGAAGATCGATATCGACGGCAACGTGCTGTCGGGCAATTACCCGGTCAACAAGGCGGGTTTCACCCAGCACGCCTATTTCCACCGCCATCTCGATTGGGCGCACGCGATCTGCCACACCCACACGACCGAGGCGATGGCGGTATCGAGCCACAAGGGCGGCCTGCTGCCGATCAGTTTCTATGCCTGCAATTTTCAGGGCCAGATCGGCTATCACGATTTCGAAGGCGTCACCGTGCGCGAGGAGGAAGGAGAGCGGCTGCTGGCCAACCTTGGCCAGAAACGTGTGCTGATGCTGCGCAATCACGGGCCGGTGGTGCTGGGGCGGACATTGCCCGAGATGTTCGTGCAGGCATGGGCATTGCAGCGGGCTTGCGAAATTCAGGTGGCGACACTGGCGCAGGGCGAACCGGTCACTGTACCGCAGGATGTGATCGATGTGCACCAGCGCGATCTGGGGCAGGTCAGTTTGCCCGGCGGGCCGGGCGCGGCCGATTTCGCCGCGTGGAAGCGCAAGATCGACCGGATCGACCCGAGCTGGCGCGAATAAGGCTGGCATCGCGGGGTTCTGAACGGATAGAGGGGGCGCCATGCCTGGCATGACTGTCAACGGGCGCCCGGTGCGCTTCGATCTCGATCCCAAGACCCCGCTGCTCCACGCCCTGCGCGAAGCGGCCAACCTCACCGGCACCAAATACGGGTGCGGGGTGGGCGATTGCCATGCCTGCACCGTGATCGTCGACGGGGAGGCGCTGCGAAGCTGCCTGATCACCATTGCCGAGGCGGAAGGCCGCTATATCACCACGATAGAGGGGCTGGCGCGCGACCGGTCGCATCCGGTGCAGCAAGCGCTGGTGGCCGAACAGGCGATTCAGTGCGGGTTTTGCACCCCCGGCATTGTGATGGCGGCGGCGGCCCTATTGAAAGCGAACGCCAACCCGACCGAAGAGGATATTCGCGCGGCATTGCCCAACTTGTGCCGCTGCGGGGTCTATCCCCGGCTGGTGCGGGCGATCCAGCGGGCAGGGCGCGTCGCCCGCCGTGAAGAAACCATCAGCGCGGCCCCGGCACCGGGCATCAGCGCGCAGGATGCGGGCAAGGCGGTGCCCGCGATGGCTGCGCCGAAAGACTGATCTGCCGATAGCGCCGGGCCGGGCAGGGCGGATCGCCGGTTGCGGGCCGCCGGTCGCGGATCTGGGGCTGCGGTGGACGCGAAATGAACGCTTTCCTACAGCGGCCTTGCCGGGATAGGGGACATTTATGGATGCCGTGCCTGCCATCGTTCGTTTGCCGTTTCATCTGTTTCGCACGCGGCGGGCCGACAGGCACCCTTGTGCGCTATGGCGGCAATACCCGCGATGATACCGCACCGGGACGAGGAACGGCACCATCGCGGGGTGCCTGCGGGACGGAGTATCGCGTGGCAGCGTCAAATTTCCACACGCACCCGAATACAGGCAAGCAGGTAGTGTGGCCCTTATTATTGCGATTAAATCGCAATAGCAATACTCATTATCGCCTTTGCGTAAAAATGGCGCTTCGCTAGGGCGGCGGAGAAGGAGAACTGCGCATGAAAGCCACGATCTGGCACAATCCCAATTGCAGCAAGTCGCGCCTCGCGCTGGAAACCCTGCAGGCGCGTGACGGGGTGGAGGTGGAGGTTATCCAGTACCTCAAAAATCCGCCCACGCGGGAAAAGCTGGCGCAGCTCTATCGCGATGCCGGGATGGCCGCGCGCGACGGCCTGCGGACCACGGGCACCGACGCGAAAGAGCGCGGCCTGACAGAAAGGGATGACGATACCGTGCTCGATGCGATGGTGGCCGATCCCAGGCTGATCGAACGCCCGCTGGTGGAAACGGACAAGGGCGTGCGCCTGTGCCGCCCGCCTGAAAAGATCGAAGAGATTTTGTAACCGCGCCTGGCGGCCTCCCTCGCTCTGTCGCCGTGATGCAGAGTGGGGGGGCAGGCCGGGGGAGAGAGTGGCGCGTCAGTCCGCCTCTTCGTGGCGGGCTTCCAGAATCGCGTCCGGCTCCAGCCAGCGCCAGCCGACCACGAACACGCTCAGGCACAGCGCGCAGATGGATGCGAAGCCCAGCCATTGGTGATGGCCGTACAGCCACACGCCGATGGCCGGGGCAATGACATAGGCCGCGCCGTTGACCGACGCGACCACGCCGCCAATCTGCCCCTGTTCGCGCCGGGTGACCGCCAGCGATGCCCCGGCCGTGAAGCCGGGCCGGTAAAGCCCATACCCGAGCGAGGCGATGGAGAAGCCCAGCGTGATCGGCTGCAAAGTGTCCGCCGCGGCGAAGATGATCACCCCCACCGTCGCCAGTGCCATGCCCCACATCGTCGATGCGCGCGGGCCGAGCCGCAGCATCGGGATCAGCCCCCATTGGGCCAGCAAAGTCGCCCCTGCGCCGCACATCAGCACGATGCCGATCGAACTGGCGCCTGCATCGGGATCGGCCCGCAGATGCAGCCGGTCGAGAATGAAAAAGCCGATGATCCCCAGCGTCATCGCCTGCGCGTGCCCGCCCAGCAGGCCCGACACCAGCCAGGGGCGCAGGCGCACATCGCCCCACCGCAGATGCGGGATCGGGGTGGTATCGTTGCTGTCTTCGTCATCCGACGTGTCTTTGCCGAGGCCGGGATTGGCACTGGCGCTGAACGGCGCGGCGGTGATCGATCCGCGCGCGGCATAACTCGGCGCGTCGTCGGGCAGGCGCAGGCGCAAGGCGATCAGCACGACGATGCCGATGATGGCGAATACCAGAAACGGGCCGACCAGCCCTGTCATCGGGAACACCAGCAACGGCGCCAGTGCAGGCCCGATCACTGTGCCCAGTCCGAAACTGGAAGCGATCACCGCCATCGCCTGTGTCCGTTCGGCGCGCGGTGTGCGGCTGGCGACATAGGCCTGCACCGCCGGCGGCGCGGCAGAGCCGAACCCGCCATAAAGGCTGCGCGCCGCCGCAAACAGCAGCAGAGTCCACAATGCAGGCAAAGCGCCGGCCAGCCCGAACCACAGGACTATGCCGCACAGGGCAAAGCTGGCGATAAAGCCGATCAGGCCGATGGCCATCATCGCCTTGCGCCCGCGATGGTCCGACCGGCGGGCCCACATCGGGGCGCAGATCACCCACAGCAATGCCGACCAGGTATAGGCCAGGCTGATCCACACATCGGCCACGCCCAGTTCGGTGCCGATCGATGGCATCACCGATTGCATCGCGGTGTTGCCCGCTGCCGTCACCAGCATCACCATGAACAGCAATGCCATCCGCGCAGGCGGAATGTGCCGGGCTATCGGGGGCGGCGGCGGCGAGGGCGCAGGTGGGGGCGCAGGCGCGGGCGCAGGTGGGGGTAATGGGGCGTCTTCGCGCATATCACCCGGCTACCCGTGGTTGGCAGCGCTTGCAATGCGCGCGCGAATTTGCAAGTGCGAACCTATCCGATCGGCCCGTCGTTTGCAGGGTCGCAGATACGGGACACAATAAACCTTGAACGAAGTGAACGAGTTGGCGCTGCGCCGTGAAGAAGGCCTCGGCCGCAAGCTGAGTCGCTATCTTGGCCAGTGGGGGGTATTCTTTCGCGGCTTCGTCGAACATCCGCGTATGGTTGGTTCGATCATCCCGTCTTCGCGGTTCACGATCGCCAAGATGCTGGCCCCGGTGAAATGGGACGAATGCAAGCTGTTCGTCGAATATGGGCCGGGTGTGGGCACGTTCTGCCTGCCTGTGCTGGAACGCCTGCGGCGCGACGGCACGCTGATCGTAATCGATACCAACCCGCTGTACATCGATTATCTCAACCGCACGATTTCGGACAGCCGGTTTCGCGCTGTGCTCGGCTCTGCCGAAGATGTCGAAGATATCGTGAAGGCGCACGGGTTCGATCAGGCGGATTATGTCCTGTCGGGCCTGCCGTTCTCGACTCTGCCCGATGGCGTCGGTCCGGCGATTGCCGCCGCCACTTATCGCGTGATCCGCCCCGGCGGCGCGTTCCTGGTCTATCAGTTTTCCGCGGCGGCGCGTGATTTTATGGCCAAACACTTCAAACACATCGACAGCGGGTTCGAACCGCTCAACGTGCTGCCGTGCCAGTTGTTCTGGGGCTGGAAAGACTAACGCCAGTCGCGATTGCGGCGCAGTGCGGTCAATGGATTGCCACGTCGCCTGAAGGTTCCCCGCAATGGCGTGGGGGTGGGGCGCGTGACAGTCTCGATCAGCCATCGGCAGTACGCGGCCCCTGCTCCCGAACCAAACCCACTCCGTGCCTTCGCGCCTTCGTGTGACAAGCTTCCACCCAACGTTTCCGTCCATCGCAGCGGTTGCGATAAAGGCGAGGGTGGGGCATGGCCGCCGGCCAATCGGTTTCCGCCATTACATCGTCACCCCGGACTTGATCCGGGGTCCAGCTTCCACTGGTGCCGCGCTGGAAGAATAGCGGGGCCCCGGATCAAGTCCGGGGCGACGTTGGTGGGGAGTGGGGCCGTTCCGCTTTATATCGCCTTCGTGCCTGCCGCGTCACCGTGGCCCTTTGAGCGAGGGGCCAGACTACCCCGCACCCGCACTGCCACTCGTCATTGCGAACGCAGTGAAGCAATCCATGGACCGAGGGTGCGGCCCGCCACGTCGGTTGTGGCGCGGTGGGGGTGCGGTCAATGGATTGCCACGTCGCCTGCGGCTCCTCGCAATGACGAGGGGGGGACGCGCGACAGTATCGATCAGCCATCGGCAGTACGGCCCCTGCTCCTAAACCAAACCCACTCCGTGCCTTCGCGCCTTCGTGTGACAAGCTTCCACCCAACGTTTCCGTCCATCGCAGCGGTTGCGATAAAGGCGAGGGTGGGGCATGGCCGCCGGCCAATCGGTTTCCGCCATTACATCGTCACCCCGGACTTGATCCGGAGTCCAGCTTCCACTGGTGCCGCGCTGGAAGAATAGCAGGGCCCCGGATCAAGTCCGGGGCGACGTTGGTGGGGGGTGGGGCCGTTCCGCTTTGCCTCGCCTCCGCGCCTGTCCCGGCATTCACCGGCACCACTCGTCATTGCGAATGCAGTGAAGCAATCCATGAACTGAGGGTGCGGCCCGCCACGTCGGTTGTGGCGGGGGAGAGGTGTGGTCAATGGATTGCCACGTCGCCTGCGGCTCCTCGCAATGACGAAGGCGCGCGGGGGCTAATCGACTTCCTCCGCCCACATCGTCACTCAGCCCGCCCCTCAATCACAAAAGGCGTGTTATGCGTGGTTGCCGATCAGTCGAAGGTTTCGCTGACCGCTTCGGGCGATCCGCCGGTCAGCTGGCGATGGATCGCGGCCAGCACGGCCAGCAGCAGAGTGACCCACACGCTGTTCATCAGGCCGGAAACGATCGCCTGCCCGATGGTCGCGACTTCGGGGCCGCCAATCGCGAGGATCAGGCCCACGACCAGCCCGATCACCGAACCGACCACTGCGATGGCCAGCACCAGCAGCATCAGGAACAGGAAGATACGCAGGCTGTTGCCCTTGGTCAGGCGCCACGAACGGCGCAGCGCGGCAATCGGGTTGGATACCCGTTCGATGGCGATCACCGGGGCGACCATCACGAATTTCACGAATACGTAAACCGCCAGCACCACCAGCGCGAGCCCGACAATGACAGCAGCGGCAACCGAACCGGCGGCCCCGATGGCAATCGGCACGATCATCAGCAGGCCCATCGCGAACCCGACCAGCAGTTGCGCGATCAGATAGGGCACGAACAGCTTCGCCCCGATGGCCAGCGCTTCACCCACAGTGGGGCGGCGGCGGTCGGTCAGCAGAGCCAGCAGGCCCAGCATGCCGATTCCCTGAACGATGGTGACCAGCACCATCACCCACCAGATCGAACCATACAACGCAGTCATCGCCTGCATCGCCGCTTCGGGGTCGGCATTGCTGGCCATGCTCGCTTCCACTTCGACCATGCGATTGCCCATCAGCAGGGCAAATGCGAAATATGGCAGGAAGAAAAACACGCCCGCGACCACCAGCATGACATCGCGATTGGCCGAAATCAGCCGGGTCGCGTCTTCCCATGCTTTGCTCATGTCGAATTTCATTTGCGGTATTCCCCTGTTTCGCGTCTTGCCTCTTGATAACCGCTGCGGGCATCGCCACGCAATCACCGATGATGGATTATCTTCCGCCAGAGATCGAATTGCGCGTATCCGGCGCGCCGGTCCCCTATCGCGAAGCGCTGGAGGAGATGGAAGCGCGCAACCGGGCGATTGCGGCCGGGCAGGCGCGTGAACTGATCTGGTTGCTGGAACATCCCCCGGTTTACACCGCCGGAACCAGCGCCACGCGCGACGAACTGCTCGATCCGCGATTCGATGTGGTCGAGGCCGGGCGGGGCGGGCGCTATACCTATCACGGGCCGGGTCAGCGGATCGGCTATGTGCTGCTCGATCTCAATCGGCGCGGGAAAGACGTGCGCTGTTTCGTCCACGGGCTGGAACAATGGGTTATCGCCGCGCTCGCCCGATTGGGGGTGGAGGCGTGGCCTGCCGATGGCCGGGTGGGGATCTGGACCCGCGATATCGACGGGCGCGAAGCGAAGATCGGCGCGATCGGGGTGCGGGTGCGGCGCTGGGTCACGATGCATGGGTTCTCAGTCAACCTGTCGCCCGATCTCACCCATTTCACCGGGATCGTACCGTGCGGGATCGACGAATTCGGGGTGACCAGTATGGAACGACTGGGCATCGTGCTTGCGCCAGGTGCCTTCGATGAGGCATTGCTGGCCGAAGCCGATGGTTTTCTCGCCCGGCTCGGCACTTGCGATACGGAAACACGATGACGTTCAAGCCTGCACTTCTTGCTCTGCCATTCCTCGCGCTCCTCGCCGCTTGCGGCGATAAAGACAGCGCGGGTGCATCGGCGGAACGTCAGACGGCGGCGGGCGAAGTTCTGCCCGGCACGATCAGCGATGAAATGCTGCCGCTCGATTCGGTGAAATCGCAATCGCCGCCGATGAAAGACAGTCCGTCTGACAAGGGCGGCACCAAGCCAGACGGGGATAGCGCCGCAACGGCAGAGGCAGACGGCGATGCGGCTGATGCGCCCGCCGCCGCTCCATCGGCCAGTCCTTCTGCCGCTGCCGCTGCCGCTGCCGCTGCCGCGCCGGAGCCGGGCATTTCGCTGGGCGATCGGGCGACCAGAGAAGACTGATCGCCCGCTTGCACCGTTCCCTTCAGGAAGTAGCGGCTTCTTCTTCCATCGTCGGATAGTCGATGTAACCTTCCGCACCCGGCATATACCAGGTTTGCGGAACACCTTTGTTCGGTGCCCATTCCGCACCGGCAGCGATGCGCGCCGGGAGATCGGGATTGGAGATGAACGGGCGGCCAAAGCTGATCGCTTCGCAACGGCCACTGACCACATCCGCCTCAGCCTCTGCCGCGGTGTAATCGCTGTTGAGCACCAGTGGGCCGGTGTAGATCTTGCGAATCATGCCATCCTGTTTGGGCACGTCGGTCCGGCCGAAGGTGCCATCCGGCCCCGGCTGGCGCAGTTCGACGAACGACAGGTTCAGATCCTGACAAACCTGTGCAGCAGCAGCGAAAGTGGTAGCGGGATGGCTATCGTCGACCCCCTGCGTTTCGCCATTGGGCGACAGCCGTACGCTGACCCGATCCGCGCCCCACACATCGATCAGCGCTTCGAGCACTTCGCGCAGGAACCGCACACGGTTTTCCGCCGGGCCACCATATTCATCGGTCCGCAAATTCGATGAATCGCGCAGGAACTGATCGACCAGATAGCCATTTGCGCCGTGCAGCTGCACGCCATCGAACCCGGCTTCCTTCGCATTGGCGGCAGCCTTGCGGTAATCTTCCACCACGCGGGCAATGTCGGCCACGCTCAGTTCGCGGGCCTGTTCGTATGGTTTGCGCCCCGTGGGGGTGTGGGCATGATCGGGCCCGGTGGTCGCGCTGGCGCTGACCGGCGGATTGCCGTCGAGGAAATCGGGGTGAACCAGACGCCCCATGTGCCACATCTGCAAAATGATTTTGCCACCTGCATCGTGCACCGCCTGAGTCACGGGTTTCCACCCTTCGACCTGTTCCGCGCTCCAGATACCGGGGGCAGAGGGCCAGCCCAGACCTTCGCGGCTGATGCCGGTGGCTTCGCTGATAATCAGCCCTGCACCGGCGCGCTGGCGGTAATATTCCACCATCATTTCGTTCGGCACAAAGCCCGGAACTGTCGCCCGCCCGCGGGTGAGCGGGGCCATGAAAATGCGGTTCTTCGCTTCGATTGCGCCTACCTTGATCGGCGTAAACAGGGCATCGTGCATCGATGGCCATCCTTTTTGCTGGTTTCGTTCTGCAACGGAGCTAGGGGCGACTCATGAACTCGACAAGCAGCAGCGCAGACAAGAATGCCTTTCACCCCGACGTGCGACACTTCGTGGCGCTGATCGGTGGTAATATCGTGCTGGCGCTTGGCCCCTGGCTGGTGCGGCTGAGCGATACCGGCCCGGTTGCCGCCGGGTTCTGGCGTATGCTGCTGCCCTTGCCGGTGCTGGCCGTGCTGGCGTGGCGCACCCGCCTGCCGGGCAAAGTGAATGGCCGGATGGTGGCTCTCGTGCTGGCTGCGGGCACGTTCTTCGCGCTCGATCTGGCGAGCTGGCACACCGGGATCGAGCGCACCCGGCTGGGCAATGCCACGCTGTTCGGCAATGCGGGCAGCATCATCCTGATGGTGTGGGGCATTGTCGCCTTGCGCCGCTTGCCCAACACCCGCGAAGGGCTGGCGCTGGCGGCGGCCATCGGCGGGGCTGCGATCCTGATGGGGCGCAGTCTGGAAATTTCGGCCAAGACGCTGACCGGCGATCTGTTCTGTCTGTTCGCCGGGCTGTGTTATGCCTTCTACCTGATCCCGGCGCAGCGCGCGCGGGCGACGATGGGGCAGTGGAGCGTGCTCCTGCTGGTCAGCCTTGCCGCCACGCCGCTGTTGCTGATCGTGGCGCTGGCGTTGGGCGAACCGGTCTTGCCCGGTCCCGCAGGGTGGACCCCGGTGGTGACGCTGGCCATATCCAGCCAGATCGTGGGGCAGGGGCTTCTGGTCTATTCGCTCAGAAATTTTTCACCGCTGATTATCGGTATGGCTTTGCTGACACAGCCCGCGATTGCTGCGGCAGTAGGCTGGCTTGCATTTGGCGAAACGCTGGGCGCGCCCGATATCGCCGGGATGGTGCTGGTGGCCGCCGCGCTGGTGCTGGCTCGCACACAGGCCCCTGCCGCGCCGCGTGTGCGGGTATAGCGGGAGGGGGATTATCCGAACCGCGCCCGGAAGTCCGCGTGGCGATCTTCCACGTCCTGTAAATCGGGGCCTTGTAAGGCGGTGCGTGCCTGTTCCAGCAGCAGCGCCGCTTCCCCGCGTAACAGGTCCACGCGGTATTCTTCGTCGATAGTGCTGGCGGCATTGGCCAGCACGTCGAACATGACCAGCGATGCACGCGGGCTGGTGGCAACCGCGCTGCGCACCGCACCGAACCCGCGCCGCACGAAATGGGCGAAGCCATCGGGCAAGGGATAGACCCACTTTTCGTTCGCTTCCTGCCGCGCGTTCTTACGCAAATCGCGATTCCCCAGCTCAGCGGTGGCGGCGCCCAGCCAGTGCAGAGCTGTGATGGCAGTGAAGGGATCGTTGATGCCGGGGCTGAGCGCGCGCAGGGCGATTTCGACCAGTTCGTCGATCAGGAAGTCGGGGTCTTGCTTGGGCGTCCGGGTGGCACCCAGAATCAGCGCTGAGTGCAGCTTCTCAGTCAGTTCTTCGTCCGGCTCGTCGCCATCCAGCTCCGCCAGCGCGACACCGGGATGCACGAAATCCCCCGTGCGGACCTTGAGCGAGATCGCGCACCCGTATTCCTCCGCGATTTCGCTCAGTTCATCGAAATCGATCATCTGGACATAGCCGGTGCCTTCGGCTCGCAGCGGCTGGCCGCCGGGCTGATCATCGGGCTCGGCTTCGCAGCTTCGTTCGGGAAATTCGTCACGCACCTGTTCGAGCAGGCGTTGACCGATCCCTTCGAGCACGGTGTTGATGCGGATCGAACTGGGAATGTGGTTGAGGAAGAACACCAGCACCGCCACCGAAATCGCCATCAGCGCGAATGCCACCAGCAGCGATAGCTGCGGCACGAAGCCCGGCAGTGCTGTCGATGCCGCGTCGGTGGCATTGGCCGCCACTTCGTCTTCCGCGCGGACCGATCGCAACACGATGATCGAATAGACGAAGGTGGAAATAAAGGTCGCCAGCGAAAGCTGATTGCCCTTGTCTTCCATGAAATTGGTCAACAGGCGCGGACCGTAATTGCCGCTGGCGTAAGCAACTGCAGCGATTGTGATCGAAAACACCGTCGCGGCCGTGCCGATCATCGATCCGGCGATGACGCTGAGCATGTTGGTCGCCCCGTCGGGCCGCGCCGGGACAATGATCGACATGGTATTGAGCCAATCCGCGAAACCGTTCCGATCCAGCCAGATCAGCGTGAACGCCAGCACCGCGGAAAACACCGAAAACAGTGCCGGGTAAAACCAGTAATTCGCGTTGAGCCGACTCCATAGCCAGCGGATTTGTGCTGTCATTGCGTGTTCAACGCACGGGACCGGTTACGGTGCCGACTTGTCGCCCTTTATCAATACCCGGTCGAGATAAGCACGGATCAGCGCGGCGCGTACCGCGTCTTCCCCGTGATCCCCGCCCACTGAATGGCCGCCGAGGCGGTATTCGTGGAAATAGACCGGATTGCCGTAATCGATCAGCTTAGCCGCCATCTTGCGCGCATGGCCGGGATGAACCCGGTCATCCTCGGTCGAGGAATAGAAGAACACCGGCGGATATTTGGTGCCTTTCTTCACGGCCTGATATGGCGAATATTTGCGGATAAAGGCCCAGTCGCCCGGTACATCGGGGTTGCCGTATTCGGCCATCCACGATGCACCCGCGAGCAGGTGCGAATACCGCTTCATATCGAGCAGCGGCGAACCAATGATCGCCGCGCCGAACAGATCGGGCCGCTGCGTCACGGCGACCCCCGCCATCAGCCCGCCATTCGAACGGCCCGACACAGCGATCTTGCCTTTGGTCGTCAGCCCGCGTGCGACCAGATCTTCGGCCACGGCATACAGATCGTCGTAAGCGCGCTGGCGGTTCTGACGCAGCGCGGAATCGTGCCAGCCCGGCCCATATTCGCCGCCGCCACGAATATTGGCGAGGACATAGACCTGCCCTTCGTCCACCCACCACATCGCCACCGGCCCGGCGCGATAGGGTTGCGTGGTCAGATACGTCGGCAACTGCGCCGCGCGGAAACCGCCATAGGCATGAATGAACGCCGCCGCAGGCTTGCTCACGCCTTTCTTGCGGGCGAGGAAATAGGGGACTTTGGTGCCGTCTTTCGATGTCGCGAAATACTGTTCGACATCGATCTGGCTGGCGTCGAACTTGGCGGGCAGCGATTGCACGGCGTCGGCCTTGCCATCGGCGCCAACAGCATAGAGCGTCGGCGGCACTGTAAAGCTTTGCACTGTAGCGAACACTGTGTCGTTCTTGTCGTCACCTGCATCCAGCGCGATCGTCGCTTTGTCCGGCAGGCTGGCAACGGCCTGTGCCCAGCCGCCATTGACATCGGGTTTGAGCGCCAGCAATTTGCCCGACACATTGTCGAGCAGGTTGATCCATACCGCGTGATCGGTGGTCGCAACCGACTGCACCGCTTGTTTGTCGGTCGGTGCGAACACCAGCGAAGGGGCCGGGGCCTTGCCCTCCGCGATTGGGGCGATGGGCCATGAAACGACCGACCCGGCCTTGAACTCGCCCATCGGTTTATTGAGATAAGCCAGCAGCTTGCCATCGATAATGCCGTGCAGATCGGCGGTGTCGGGCATCGGCACCGGCATCAGCGCACCGCCTGCCCCCTCCACCCACGCACGGCTGGTGTAAAAACTGGTCGCGCGGGTGACGAAGACATAGCGTTTGTCGCCATCCATGATCGCAAAGCTGCCGACCGAGATATCCGACGGCGCGCCTTCCATCACCGTGGTGGCGCTGGACAGCGGAGTGCCGCGCTTCCACCGCTTGAGCACACGGGGATAGCCGGAATCGGTCATCGACCCCGCGCCCCAGTCTGTGCCGACCAGCAGGGTGTCGCTATCCTGCCAGGTCACGCCGCTCTTGGCTTGCGGCAATTCGAATCCGCCGTCGACGAACTTGCCCTTGGTGCGATCCCATTCGCGCACGACATCGGCATCCGAACCACCGGGGCTGAGCGAGATCAGGCAGCGTTTGTAATCCGGCGCAAGACAATCGGCCCCGTGCCACACCCATTTCTGGTTTTCCGCTTTCGACAGCGCGTCGAGATCGATCAGCGTTTTCCATTCGGGCTTGCCCGCCTTGAACGACGACAGGCTGGCTTCGCGCCACAGGCCGTGGGTATGTTTGGCATCCTGCCACAGGTTAGTGACGACATCGCCCATCACCTGGCCCGGCTCGGCGATCTGGGCATCGTCGTCCATGATCGCCTTGGCTTCGACGCGGTCCTTTTCATAAGTCGGCGCAGCGGTGAGCGCGGCCATCGTTTCCGCGTTCCACTTATCGACCGCAGCCAGTGCCTTCTCGCCGTGAATATCCTCCAGCCAGACAAAGGGATCGCCGCTCTGGGCAGTGGCCGCGATCAGCAGCGGCGCAACGGCGGCCACTCCGGCAAGGGCAAGGATACGGCGGGAAGTCGGCTTCATGAATGCGGCCCTTCGTCAATGCATTGGTATCAGGCGAAACTTCCTAAGGCGTAGGGGCGGCATTGGCCAGCCCCCGCAGCCTGTCCGTCGCCTACACTTTGCCGAGGTCGCCTTTGCCAATGGTGCCGCTGGCCATTTCCAGCATCCGGTCGAGGCTGCGCTTGGCCGCCAGACGAAGCCCTTCCTCGATTTCGATCCGCGGTTCGAGATCGCGCAGCGCGGTGTAGAGCTTTTCCAGCGTATTCAACGCCATGTAGGGGCAGATATTGCAACTGCAGTTGCCGTCCGCACCCGGCGCACCGATGAAGGTCTTTTCGGGCAGCGCCTTTTCCATCTGGTGAATGATATGCGGTTCGGTCGCCACGATCAGCGTGTCGCCTTCGAAGGTCTGGGCAAATTGCAGAATGCCGCTGGTTGACCCGACATAGTCGGCATGATCGACGATGGTTGGCGGGCATTCGGGGTGTGCAGCGACCGGTGCACCGGGATGCTGCGCCTTCAGCTTGAGCAGTTCGGTTTCGCTGAATGCTTCGTGGACGATGCATACGCCCGGCCACAACAGCATTTCACGGTTGAACTTGCGGCTCATATACCCGCCCAGATGGCGATCCGGGCCGAAGATGATCTTCTGGTCTTCAGGGATCTGGCTGATGATCGTTTCTGCGCTGGAACTGGTGACGATCACATCGCTCAGCGCTTTCACTTCGGTCGAACAGTTGATGTATGTCAGCGCGATATGGTCGGGGTGCGCTTCGCGGAAAGCCTTGAACTTTTCCGGCGGGCAACTGTCTTCCAGCGAACAGCCAGCGTCCATATCGGGCAGGACAACAATCTTTTCCGGGCTGAGGATCTTGGCCGTATCGGCCATGAATTTGACCCCGCAGAACGCGATGACGTCGGCATCGGTTTCCGCCGCCTTCTTGCTCAGTTCCAGACTGTCGCCAACGAAATCGGCCAGATCCTGAATCTGTGGCGACTGGTAGTAGTGGGCAAGGATCACTGCATTGCGCTCTTTACGCAGACGATCGATTTCGGCGATCAGATCTTCGCCCGTGGGCAGCTTGGTTTCGGCAGTCATATCGTGTCCCGTTGCGATGCGTTTGCGGCGCTTATAGCTCGAATGGGCGCAGAGGCGAGGGGCTTCCGCGCGGGCGTTCTGTGTGGCTTATGGCCTCAGGATTGTTTTTCGCCCTCGAAACGAACCCGCACCTTCACATCGCCATATCCGGCGACTTGCATCGGAATGGCGAGATTCTGGCTCACGGCTTCCTTCGCTGCTTGCCGGGCGAGAGCCAGAACCTGCGGGTTCTTGGCAAATGCAGCAGCCTTGCGTTCGGCTTGCAACGAATTGTTCTTCGATAGTGCCCGCTGTGCCCCGGCGGTTACCCAGTTGCCATCGGTGAACTCCCGCGCTGCTGCTTCATCGAGATTGGGTCGCGAAATCTTCAGCGCGGGCAATACGACGTCGAGCGTTTCATTCGCAGCATCCCATGCAAAGCTGTCGCGCCCGACGTGCGACAGGTCGAGCGTGTAGGTGACGGTGGCAGGCAGGATAGTCGCTTGCCTGCTTTTCAGCAGGTCGATCCCCAGCACGCCGCGCGCATCTTCGCTTTCCGCGACCACTTCGAAACGGCTGGAGAAGACATTGAGCGAATTCTGCTTTTCGAAGGCGAGCATCGCGCTGCCGACGGGGTCGCCTTCTTCGCTGTAGAAATAGGCCCGCCAGGTGAGGAATGCGACCGCAGCCAGCAACACGATGACGATCAGCCAGGGCATAGCCTGCACTCGGGCCAGCGATTGCTGGCGCTGTACGGGGGTGTCGGGGCGGATCTCTTCGCTGGTTAGTTTGTCTGCCATATATCCTCCGAACGGCTGACCATGCCGCGCCGTTCCAGATCGATCAGGTGCGCGGTCACACTCATTCGCGCGGCGCCTTCCAGTTTAGGATCGAGTCCCTTGTACATAACGGCCACCAGTTCACGCGGGCTTTGCGCGTTTTCGCTCAGCAGGCGCACGATCTGGTTTTCGCGCTGACGGCGGTGTCCGATCATTCCGCGCACCAGTTGCCGTGGCCGCTCCACTGCGGGACCGTGCGCCGGGTAATAGACGCGATCTTCGCGGGCATAGAGTTTTTCGAGGCTGGCCATATAGGCCGACATGTCGCCATCGGGCGGCACCACCACGCTGGTGGACCATGCCATGACGTGATCCCCGGTGAACAGCGCGCCCGATTGTTCGAGCGCAAAGCAAAGATGGTTCGATGTATGCCCCGGCGTCGCAACGGCGGTAAGTGTCCAGCCGGGGCCGGTCATCGCTTCGCCATCGGCCAGTACGCGGTCGGGTTCGTACAATTTGTCGAATGACGCGTCGGCCCGCGGTCCGCTGTCGTCGAGCACCAGAGGCGCGCACCCGACAATCGGCGCACCGGTCTTTTCCGCCAGCGAGCGGGCGGCGGGCGAATGGTCGCGGTGGGTGTGAGTGCACATGATCGCGGCGACTTCGGCATCGCCGATTGCGGACAGCAGCGCCGCGATATGATCCGGCTCGTCCGGGCCGGGATCGATCACCGCGATCCGGTCGTCGTCGCCCACCAGATAGGTCTGCGTTCCGGTATAAGTATATGGCGACGGATTGGGTGCGAGTACGCGCCGCACCAGCGGTTCGGGATGTTCGACCAGCCCGGTGGGCCACGGTTTGGGAGGAGGTCCAGCCATCGCTTGCATATGGGGGCAGGCCTGCGCCATGTCACCCCGACCCGTTTGCAAGGGCGAGGAGAGATGCCGTTTATGACCGACTATGTTCTGGTGCTCGATTCGGGGACGACATCGACCCGCGCGATTGCGTTCGACCTGCACGGCGCGGTCGCCGCGGTGGCGCAGCGGCCGCTGACGCAGCACTATCCAAGGCCGGGCTGGGTCGAACACGATGCGAGCGAAATCCGCGACCGGACGCTGTCCTGCATGCACGAAGTCGCGCGAAAGGTCGGCGCCGCCAATATTGCTGCGATTGGCATCACCAATCAGCGAGAGACAGTGGTGGCATGGGATCGCCAGAGCGGTGAACCACTGGCCCGCGCCATCGTGTGGCAGGATCGCCGCACAGCCGATTTCTGCACCGGGCTGAAAGAGGCGGGGCACGAACCGGCGGTGCAGAAAGCAACCGGATTGCTGCTCGACCCCTATTTCTCCGCCACCAAGATGCGTTGGCTGCTCGATAACGATGGCCAGGTGCGCGCGGCGGCGCGGGCCGGGCGGCTGGCGTTCGGGACAGTGGAATCGTGGTTGCTCTATCATCTGACCGGCGGGGCGCACATGACCGACGCCAGCAACGCCAGTCGCACACTGCTGTTGCCGCTGGACGCGCCGCTGTTCGACAGCGGACTGTGCGGTCTGTTCGGGGTGCCACACGATGCCCTGCCCGAAGTGATCGATACGTATGGAGAGCTGGCGGATACCATTCTGCTCGGTACCCGAACGCCGATTGCCGGACTGGCGGGCGATCAGCAGGCCGCCACTATCGGGCAAGCCTGCTTCGCGTTCGGGGAAACCAAGGCGACATATGGCACCGGCGCATTCGTGCTGACGAACAAAGGTGGCGAAGTGCCGCATTCGGATCATCGCCTGCTCGGCACGGTGCTGATGCAACGCGGCGGCAAACGGACATATGCGCTGGAAGGATCGGTGTTCGTGGCAGGCAGCCTGATTCAATGGCTGCGCGATTCGCTGGGCATTATCTCCAGCGCCAGCGAAACCGAGGCGCTGGCCCGATCCGTGGCCGACAGCGGCGGCGTGACGATCGTACCCGCGCTATCGGGGCTGGGTGCGCCGCATTGGCTGGCGCAGGCGCGCGGAGTCATCGCGGGGCTGAGCTTCGCCAGCGGGCGTGCCCAGATCGCCCGCGCCGCGCTGGAGGCGATGGCCCATCAGACCCACGATCTGGCCGATGCTTTCGCAGCAGACGGTGCGGGGTGGACCGGCTTGCGGATCGATGGCGGGATGAGCGCGAACGACTGGATGGCACAGGATCTGGCCGACATGCTGGATATACCCGTCGAACGGCCCGATATGGTGGAAACCACGGCGCTGGGCGCGGCGATACTGGCGGCGGTAGGGGCCGGTTTATTCGGATCGCTGGAAGATGCGGTCCGCGCGATGCGGGGCACAGTGCGGACGTTCGAGCCGCGTATGTCGGAACAGGTGCGGGTGGAGCGGCTGCAACGCTGGGAAAAGGCGCTGGCGGCGGTTTAGGCCGCGTTGGTTTCGGCTTGTCTGATCAGACAAAACCCGATCAGGCGCCCATTTCCCGGCCCAGCTTTTCGTAAAATCCACGGACAGCGGAATCGCGCATCGCGAACCGGTCGCGCCACGCGTTATCGAGCCTTGAAACGCGCAAATGCATCGCTTCGGTGTCCCGGATCAGCGAGCAGGTTTCCGGCTCCAGATAGGCCAGATTGGCAGGGTCCGATGGGCGGTCGGGCGGCAGAAAACCGTTACGGCGCAACTGAAATTCGCTGAGCTCGCCGGCATGATAGGCGCGCTGGTTCAGCAACCATGCCAGCAGGTGCATCATGCGTGTGGTGGTTCGCAGCCCTTCGGCAGACAATGCGATCCGCGCCAGATCATTGGTTTCGTTGGCCGAAGGCACCAGATCGAACGCGGACCTCACCTCGTCGGCAAGGATCAGCGCTTCGCAATAAAGCGCTTCGATAATCGGCTGGCTGATGCTGCGCGGTTTCCCCATGTCAAACCAGCTAGATCGGGCGAATCGCCGATTCCAGCTTGGTAACCGAGTTTTCCCGCATCGGTTTGTTCGCTGTCCCGCAACGGGACAGCGGGGGTGGTCAGGCGATGATGTCGGGCAACAATTCGTCTTCGACCATCGAGATCTGGTCTTTCAAGCGCAGTTTGCGCTTTTTAAGCCGGGCAATCTGCAACTGATCGGTCGATCCGGCGGCGGTCAGGGCATCGATCGCTGCGTCCAGATCGCGATGCTCGGTTCGCAGCATCGCGAGGCGCTTGCGAAGCTCTTCTTCCGTCATCCCCGCCCTACTCCCTATGCTCGCGCTCAGGCGCGAACGCCTCGTCGCAGATTCGCGCGCGGTCCGTCGATTAGGGATTCGTGGGGGCTTCGCAAGTCATCAATGTTATGTTTCAATAATGAGACGCGGCTCGTTCCGCGAAGGTGCGAGTCGCTTCACCGGGTGTCCCCCGCGAGAAGGGGCCCCTTCGTTTAGGAGAACGATATGCTTTCATCGTCCCACGCCGATGCCCTCCACTCCAAACATGCTGGTCTCGAAGCCCGCCTGCGCGAGGAGATGAATCGACCGGCACCCAATGTGGAGGCGATCAAGCGCATCAAGGTACAAAAGCTCCGCATTAAAGAAGAGCTGAACCAGATCTAGTACCGCATGAGGGTTTTGCGCGCCTGCCAACCCCTTTCGGCAGGCACGATCGCCGCTTGACCGGCGGGAGGATGGCGCGTCGCAGAGGCCGGATGGCCTGCTGCACGCGCCATTTCTCATGATAATACGCAACTGCCGCGAATGGGCGTTTCCCAATGCGGGCACAATCGGTTAGACATGGCATCCGATGTCCGCTGCAGCTGCCGCCCGTTCGATACTCACACAGTTACACGAAGTCATGGCTTCGCGCCTGCACCCGCAGGGCAAGCTCGATCGCGTGGTCGAAATCATCGGTGAAAACCTGCATAGCGAAGTCTGTTCGATCTACCTTCTGCGCGAAGGAATGCTCGAACTGTTCGCCACCCGCGGGCTGGAACAGAGCGCGGTCCACGTCACCCGACTGGCGGTGGGCGAAGGTCTCAATGGCGTGATCGCCGACCGGATCGAAACGCTCAACCTCGCGGAAGCAGCGGCCCATCCCGACTTTGCCTATCGCCCGGAGACGGGGGAAGAGCGGTTCCATTCGTTCGCCGGGGTGCCGATCGTCTATCGCGAAAGGGCGGTTGGTACGTTGTGCGTCCAGCATTCCGACCCCCGCCGCTACGAAGATGTCGAGATCGAAGCGTTGCAGACCGTGGCGATGGTGCTGAGCGAACTGATCGCGCACAACGGTCTGGTCGATGAAGAAACCGGCGCGCTGGGGGAGGCGCTGTCCGGCCCGCAGATGGTCACTGGCCTCAGTCTGGTAAAAGGCATCGCCTCGGGCGTAGCTGTCTTCCACCAGCCGCGCATCCAGATCGATCAGGTCGTAGCCGACGATATCGAGGTCGAACGCCAGCGGGTTTATCTCGCGTTCGACAAGATGCGCGATCAGATCGAAGCGATGGCCAGTCAGGCCGAATTCGGAACCGGCGGCGAACATGACGAAGTCCTCCAGACTTACAAGATGTTCGCTTACGATGAAGGGTGGAGCCGCCGGATCAACGAAGCGATCGATTCCGGGCTGACGGCAGAGGCCGCTATCGAACGGGTGCAGCAACGCACCCGGATGCGGATGCGCGAAATTGACGATCCGTTGCTGGCCGATCGGATGCACGATCTGGAAGATCTGTCGAACCGCCTGTTGCGGATCGTTTCGGGCCAGCTCGGCACCGCTGCCACACAAGGTCTGCGGCGCGATACGATCCTGATCGCCCGTAATCTTGGCCCGGCGGAACTGCTTGAATACGACCGGCGGCGTCTCAAGGGCGTTATTCTGGAAGAAGGTTCGCTGACTGCGCATGTGGTCATCGTGGCGCGGGCGATGGGCATTCCGGTGCTGGGTCGGGCGCGCGGAATTCGCGGTATCGTGCGCGATGGCGACGAGGTGCTGCTCGACGCCGACAAGTCGATTGTCCATGTCCGCCCGGCGCAGCAAACACTCGATCTGTTTGTCGATCGTTTCGCCCGCACCCGTGAACGGCAGGCAGCCTATGCCGAATTGCGCGATGTCGAACCTTTCACCCGCGACGGTACGCGAATCCAGGTGATGATGAATGCCGGTCTGCGCGACGATATTGCGTCGCTGCCGCTGGTCGGGGCAGACGGGGTCGGTCTGTTTCGCACGGAATTCCAGTTTCTTGTATCCGCCACGATGCCGCAACGCGAACGGCAGACTCGGCTCTATCGCGATGTTCTGGAAGCTGCGGGCGATAAGCCGGTGGTGTTCCGCACAGTTGATATCGGCGGCGACAAGGCGGTTTCGTATATCCATTCGGAAGAGGCGGAAAACGAAGAGAATCCCGCGATGGGCTGGCGCGCGCTGCGTCTGGCGCTTGAGCGTGAGGGGTTGCTCAAGGCGCAGGCCCGCGCTTTGCTGGAGGCGGCAAGCGGGCGGACGCTTTACGTGATGTTCCCGATGGTATCCGAACCGTGGGAATTCGACGCTGCGAAGGCGGTGTTCGATGGCCAGCTTGCCTTCCTGAAAAAGCGCAAGAAAATCCTGCCCGAAGCGATCCATTATGGGGCCATGCTGGAAGTGCCCGCTCTGGCCGAAGTGCTGGATGCGCTGCTGCCCCGGATTTCGTTTCTCTCGATCGGGACCAACGATCTGACGCAGTTCCTGTTTGCCGCGGACCGCGCCAACCCCAAGCTGGCTGAACGATACGACTGGGTCAGCCCCGCTATTCTGCGGTTCCTGCGCCGTGTCGTGCTGGCGGTGGAAGGCAGTGGGGTGGACTTGCGGGTATGTGGTGAAATGGGCGGTCGGCGGCTGGAGGCGTTGGCTCTGCTTGGGCTGGGTTTTCGCAAGCTGTCGATCACACCTGCTGCCATTGGCCCGATCAAGGAACTGGTTCGCAAGGTGGAATTGGCGGAAATCGGCACTGCGATGACCGGGTGGCTGCATTCGCCGCCGCCGGACATGCGCGCCGCGTTACAGCAATGGGCAGACGAAAGAGGTATCGAAACTGACTGATTTGGCGGGGTTTTGCGGGGTTCGCCGTGCACTTCGGCCACTTCATCGACAACAATGCCACGTATAACATCGAATTCTTGACAGGTAACACGCGGTTCTTTTCTGATAACACGCCCGGGGGACGGGTCGCACAATCATTTGGACAGGTAATGGATCAGGATACGGCTACGCCGAACGAAGAACTCCCGCTGCATGGTGCGGGTGATCGCTTGCGTCTGGCACGCGAAGCTGCCGGGATGACGATCGAACAGGTCGCCGCCGAAACCCGCATTCCGTTGCGCCATCTCGAAGTGATCGAGGCGGGCGATTTCGGCGCGCTGCCCGCGCGGACATATGCGATCGGCTTTTCGCGCACATATGCGCGGATGCTGGGCCTCGACGAGAAGGAAATTCTGGATGATGTGCGCGCGCAACTGGGCGCGACCGATTATTCGGAACGGCAACGGGTCGCGACGTTTGAGCCGGGCGATCCGACGCGGGTGCCCTCGCGCGGGCTTACTGCGCTGAGTGTGCTGGCGGTCCTGCTGCTGCTGGTCGGCGGATTCATGTTCTACACCCGCGTGGTCGCACCGGGGGCGGGCCCTGCATCGCTGCTTGGCCCTGACGATGCGCCTGCTGCGTCGGCCAGCGCGACCGCGGCGCCGCGCCCTGCCGCGAAACCGGCGGCGGTCCCTGCCAACGGCCCGGTGGTATTCACGTCGGATCAGGACGGAATGTGGATCAAGTTCTACGACGCCGATGGCAAACAGTTGATGCAGAAACAGATGGCCAAAGGCGAAAGCTATACCGTTCCCGCCGATGCAAAGGGGCCGATGGCATGGACCGGGCGGCCCGATGCGTTTTCCATCACTGTTGGCGGGCGCGCTGTTCCCAAACTGTCTGACGAAGACAAAGTGATGAAAGATGTGCCGGTTACCGCTGCGGCCTTGCTTGGCAGGGCCGCGCAACCAGCGGCACAACCGACGGCAACGGGAAATTGATCTCGCGCAGTTTCCCCGAATAAGGTTAACCGGCGGCTCGACAAGCACGCCACGCGGCGGCAGATTGCCGCCGCTGCTGTTCAGGCGTCGTTCGACTGACCCGTTCAAGGGGAGTGTCGAATATGTCTGAAGGCATCTGACGGAAGGGACCACATGGGCAATTTCACCATTCGGGCGATCGCCGCGCCGCTGGCGCTGGCTGCCATCGCCGCCACCGCGACCCCGGTCGCAGCACAGGATGCCAATTCCGAAGCGCGCCTGAAGAAGGTCGAGGCGGAAATTCGCGCGTTGCAGCGCAAGGTCTTCCCCGGTGCGGACGGCAAGTTCTTCGAACCGCAGATCACGCAGGCACAGCCGACGACCACCAACACCGCCGCCCCCACGACAACGGCGGTGACCGATATTCTCGCCCGGCTCGATGCGCTGGAATCGCAGATTGCCGGGCTGACGGCACAGACCGAGGTGAACACCAACGCGATCAATGTCATCAACCAGCGGCTCGATACGTTGAGCGGGGTGGCGCCTGCCGCGACCACTACGACATCGAGCGAAGCGGTGGGCTCGAACCTTTCGGCGATGACCGGTGGCGCTTCGGCCCCGAAACCGGCCGCGCAACCGGCACAGCCCGCTGCGAAGCCCAGCGGCCCGACAGCGGAACGGCTGGCGGCGGTGCAGGCGATTGCCAAACCGCAGACCGGCGATGCAGGCGATGACGAATACAGCTACGGCTTCCGCCTGTGGGATGCGAAATTCTATCCCGAAGCGGAACAGCAGCTTTCGCTGTTCGTCGAAAAATATCCGAAGCATTCGCGGATCAGTTATGGCCGCAACCTGCTGGGCCGCGCCTATCTCGACGATGGCAAGCCCAAGGAAGCGGCGGCATGGTTCCTCAAGAACTATCAGTCCGACAAGCAGGGCGCGCGTGCGCCAGACAGCCTGCTCTATCTGGCAGAAGCGATGATCGCTATGAAAGATACCAAGCGCGCCTGCATCGCGCTGGCCGAATTCAGCGATACCTATCCGGCGGTCGCCACCGGGCGGCTGAGCGGCCAGTATCAGGCTAATCTCAAGAAAGTGAAATGCAATTGATAGCGGGCTGCATCCGCATCTGATCGCGCGGTTTCGGGCAGACCTCGAACGGGTCTGGCCCGATGCCGCTGTTGCATCGCCCGCGCCGGATGCCCCACGACTGGGACTGGCTGTGTCGGGTGGGCCGGATAGTCTTGCACTCCTGCTGCTCGCCCATGCTGCATTGCCGGGGCGGATAGAGGCGGCCACCGTCGATCACCGTCTGCGCCCTGAAAGCGTGGACGAAGCGACGATGGTTGCGCGTATTTGTGCCGATCTGGCCGTGCCGCATGCGATATTGCCGGTTTCGGTGGAGCCGGGCAATGTCTCGGCAGAAGCGCGTGTCGCCCGATATGACGCATTGGAAGGCTGGCTCGCGGCGCGCGGGCTGGCGGCGCTGGCGACCGCACACCACGCTGACGATCAGGCCGAAACCCTGCTGATGCGACTCAACCGGGGCAGCGGTGTCGCGGGCCTTGCCGGGGTGCGCGCGGTGGGAGTCTCTCCGGGCGGCGCGCCGCTGATCCGCCCGCTGCTTGGCTGGCGCAAGGCGGAATTGCAGGGCATTGTCGATGGCGTGGGGCTGATTGCTGCCGTTGACCCATCAAATGCCGATCCGCGGTATGACCGGGCGCGCGTGCGCGCACAGCTTTCCGCAACCGACTGGATCGATCCGCTGGCGCTGGCGACCAGCGCGGCCCATCTGGCCGATGCGGACGAAGCGATCGAATGGGCCGCGCAGGGCGAGTGGGACCGGCAGGTTGCCGTGAACGGTGCCGAAATCACATATCGCCCACAGGCGCCGCGCGCGGTGCGTTTGCGGGTGCTGGCGCGGGCCATCGGCTTGCTCGGCGGCGATGCGCGCGGTTCGGCCATCGCCCGGCTCGATCAGGCTTTACTGGCTGGGCAAGCCGCCAATCTGGGCGGCGTGCTGGCGCAACCCCGTGGAGCGGCATGGGTATTGCGACCGGAGCCAGCGCGCAGAACGCCGGGACACGATCTTAAATAATCGAATCGCCCTTCGTCATCGTTTCACCACGGGTGATGATGACTTTGTCGCCCGGCTTGGCGATAGCGAAAATCTTCGACACGAATTCGTCCGGTCCGGCGATGCAGCCGTGGCTGGCATATCCGTTTTCGACGTTCGACCCGCCGTGAATAGCGACCCCGTCGTTGGTGAGGCGCATGGTCCACGGCATCGGGGCGTTGCCGTATTTTTCCGAAACGTTGTGACGTTCCTTCGACATGATCGGGAACGTGCCCAGCGGCGTGGGATAATCGTCTGTGCCGAGCAGAACGGCAGCCGCGCCGATTTCATACCCGCCCTTGAACACCGACAGCACCCGCGCATCGAGGTCCACCGTCATCACCAGCGGACCATCGGGCACGTCTTTGTCGTCCCAGAAATATTGGCCGTATTTGATGGGGCCGGGAATATCGAGGATGCGCTTCACGACGAAACGCTCATCCGCATCGGGGGTGGCAGATGCGGCTGGCTTGGCATCGTCACCGGCGACTTTCTCGTCAGTCAGGGCTGCCGGATCGACCGGAATCGCATCTTCGATAGCGGGGCTCGCTTCGGTTTGGTCATCGGCCATCCGGTCGCTGATCAGCACGGCCCCACCGGCAGCGAGAACGACTGCCGCTGTCGCACCGCCAATCCATTTTACCATCGTATTCATGCGCGCATTATGGCGCGAACCGGGCGTGGCGACCAGTGGCGAAGGCGGGCGCGTCTCCCTGTGGGACGCCGCTCGCGTAAATGTTAACGGGGACGGGCGTGCCGGGGCTGGAGGAACGGCGATGCCGTTGAGAGGAGCGGCGCGACGCGGCAATCCACAGACCGATTGATTCTCCGCCGCCGCTGCGCAGCCAGACAATTATGCGCGGCTGACGCCCACTGTTTTGTCGCCAAACCGAGAATCGCCAAACGTTGTCAGGAAGCTGACATCGGCGGCATCGCGCCCTACACCGATCTTCACGATATCGTCTGGCGTGGCCATCCCGGTGGCATCGACCAGATGCCACGCGCCGCCGCCATCGATCGTGGGATCGGCCAGGAAGACTTCAGCCACGGCATGAAAATCGGGCGGCTCGACACCGGGGGAAAAGCACGAGACGAAGCGCGCCGGGATGGTGGAGGCTCGCGCCAGTGTCACCAGCACATGGGCATAATCGCGGCAGATGCCCCGCCGTTCGATAAAACTGTCCATCGCGGTGGTTTCGGGCGTACTCGAACCCGGCTCGTATGCGAAGTGCTCTGCAATCCAGTCGCGGATCGCCAGCACTCGCGCGCCGCCGGTGGTCGCGCCGAATTCGTCGTCGACGAAAGAATGGAACCGGTCTGCCTGACAATACCGCGAATCCATCAGGTAACTGAACACTTCGCCCGGCAATTCGTGTGGCTGAAGCGCTTCCAGTGAATCGAGCGGAGCGGTGATGCGGTCGATTTCCACTTCCGCCGAATAATCCACGCTGAAAAAGCCATCGGCGCTCAACATGATCCGTTCACCGATGTTATCTTCCGCCGGGATGCGCGCGAAATAATCGCTGGGCGAAAGGCGGGTGTCGCAGCGGATCACTTGCTGTTCGGGCAGCGCCGCAGCTTCGAATTGCAGTGCGACATCAGTGAGCTGCGGCAGCGTGAAGTCGAAATGGGCGTTGATGGAGATGATCATGATACGGCTGATAATGCCCGGTTCCGCCGCAGGTTTCATCAATTCATTAATGCCGTGCAAGCTTGAATTCCCCGGAATCGTCATTACCCGTGCGGACAAGATTGTTATGTTGTCCAACCGGGCCTTTCCGGCTGCCCTTTGCGGGGCCGCCCATTTCCGTGCGATGCTGCGGGGATGAGCGCGCGCCGTCTGCTTGTGTCGATACACGATGTCGGCCCCGGTTTTTCCGATCAGGTGGATCGCCTTGCCGATCGTCTGGAAGGGCTGCTGGGCGGGCCGCGCTTTGCCATGCTGGTGGTGCCCGATCACTGGGGCGTGAACCCGCTGGAACCCAACGCAGCCTATCGCGCGAAGCTGCGCGAATGGGCCGATCGCGGGGTGGAAATGTTCGTCCACGGCTGGTTTCACAAGGATCTGTCGCAGCACGAAGGGCTGGCGAACTTCAAGGCGAAGCATATGACTGCAGGGGAAGGAGAGTTCCTCGGCCTGTCGCACGACGAAGCTTTACGGCGGATGCGCGATGGCAAGGCTTTGGTGGAAGACACCATCGGGCGGGAGGCTGCCGGATTCATCGCCCCCGCGTGGCTATATGGCGATGGCGCGCGGGCGGCTTTATCCGAAGTCGGCTTCCGTCTGGCGGAAGATCACTTTCGCGTCTGGCGCCCGGCGGATGATGCGGTGCTGGCGAAAGGCCCGGTAATTACCTGGGCCAGCCGGTCCAGCATGCGGACGGCATCGTCGCTGTTCTTTGCCGGGCTGGCGCGCACCGGCTTGCAACCGCTGAACACCGTGCGGATCGCGGTGCACCCCGGCGATACCACCAAACAATCGATCCTCCGCGATATCGATCGCACCGTTGGCGCCTTCGCGCGTCGCCGCCCTGTCGGGCGCTATGCCGATCTGGATGCCAATGCTGCCAATTGACCTGATTTCCCCATCGATCGCCGCTGCGCGACCGGTATCCGCCCGCATAGTCGGGCCGCATATGCTGCCTGACAGGAACCTGCCGATGGAGTTCACAATGGATAAATCTGCTGTGCGCCATATCGCGGGCATGGCGGCACGGTGCCGCATGCTGGCGGGCGATGCTCTGTCCGGCCTTCGTTTCGAACAGGATAGGCTCGAAAAAACGTCGCAATATGACGCAGGATACGCTTGCCTTGACGCCTGACAGCGACCGTATCGAGCTGGCTCCGCTCGACCGCCCGACGCGCAACCGGTTATGGAACCTGGTGCCGATGGCCATCTCGCTCGCCTTGCTGGCGGCGGTGGCATGGCAGTTGCGTTCGCTGAACTTTGCCGAATTGTGGGCGATGGTCCCGCGTTCGCCGCTGTTCTGGCTGGTGTTCCCGTTCTTCTACCTGATCGGGCCGATCAGCGAATGGGTCATCTTCCGCCGCCTGTGGCAGATTCCGTTGTCTGGCTTCGGTGCCCTGCTCCGTAAGCAGGTCGCTAACGAACTGCTGCTCGGATATCTGGGCGAGGCCTATTTCTATTCGTGGGCGCGCAAACGCACGGCGATGGTCGCTGCCCCGTTTGGCGCGGTGAAGGACGTGACGATCCTGTCCGCCGTGGCGGGTAACGTGATGACTTTGCTGTTGCTGGTCGGCGTGTGGCCGATGATCGGCAGCACGATCCTGCAGGAAGGCAGTCGTCCGTTGCTGTGGTCGCTGGCGGTGGTCCTGCTGATTTCGTTTGCGGCGATGGTGTTCCGCAAGTCGATCTTCTCGCTGCCGCGCAACGAACTACTGTTTATTTTCGCGATGCATGTCGCGCGTATCGTCGCGTCGATCGCGCTGTCGGCGCTGTTGTGGCACCTGACGTTGCCCAGCGTCGCGATTGCGTGGTGGATGTTCCTCGCGACTGTCCGCATGCTTATTTCTCGCCTGCCCTTCATCCCGAACAAGGATGTCGTGTTCGCCGGGCTCGCAGTGTTCCTATTCGGCCAGGACATTGCGATCGGCACGCTGATGGCGATGATGGCCGGCCTGCTGCTGATCACGCATATGTGTGTCGCAGCGGTGCTCGGCGTGGCCGATCTCGTAAAACCGGAGGTAACCGAATGAGAGCTCTATTGCTCCCCGCCGGGCTGCTGCTCGTCGCCGCGGCCCCGATCCCCTCGACACCCGATCTCGGCAAGGCCGAAGGTCAGTGCCGCGCGAATGAAAGCGGGCCCGCCTTCCTGGTCAATCCGGTCGGCATGAAAGACCGCACCGGCAACCTGAAAATCGAAGTTTACCCTGCAACGAAGAAAGACTTCCTTCAGGACGACAACATCCTCGTTATGGAGGGCAAGACCTTCAGCCGGGTGGAAGTGCCCGCGTCGTCTTCCACCCCGATCTGCATCCGCGTGCCGCGCGCGGGCACATATGCCGTCAGCGTGCTGCACGACCGGGACAAGAACCGGAAATTTGGCTGGAAAGTTGATGGTATCGGCTTCTCCTCCAACCCCAAGCTGGGGTGGGGCAAGCCGAACGTGAAGCACGTTGCCACACGCGCCGGATCGAGCCCGACTTCGATTGATGTCGTGATGAATTATCGCAGCGGACTTGGAGTTGCCCCGCTCAAGCGTTAAGGGCTTTGGCCCATGCACATCGTCGACGTTTGCGGATTCTATTCCCCGCATGGCGGTGGTGTGCGGACCTATGTCGAACAGAAACTCGCCATAGGGCCGGCGCTGGGGCATGAAATCACTATCGTTGCTCCCGGCCCCAGGGCCGAGATATCGGAGCGCGGGCCGAATGCACGAATCATGTTCGTGCCGTGCCCGCGCTTCCCTCTCGACAGCAAATATCACTATTTCGACGATACCGATCAGGTGCACGATACGCTCGATGCGCTGTCGCCCGATTTCGTCGAAGTGTCGACCCCCTGGCATAGTTCGAAGATGGTCGCCGAATGGGATGCGCCGGTCGCCCGTTCGATGGTGATGCATGCCGATCCGCTGTCGGCCTATGCCTACCGCTGGCTCAATCCGCCGTTCAGCCGCGCGATGATCGACCGGCATTTCTACCAATTCTGGGATCATATGCGCGAAATGGGCCACCGGTTCGACCGCATCGTCTGCGCCAGTCACGAACTGGGCGAGCGGCTGCGGCGGGGCGGGGTCGATCATATCGAGATCAATCCGATGGGCATCGAAGCGCATCGCTTCTCCCCGGAAAAGCGCGATCCCGAACTGCGGGCTGAATTGCTGCGCGAATGCAAACTGCCACCCAGCGCGCATCTGTTGCTGGGTGTGGGGCGGCTATCTCCCGAAAAGCGCTGGCCGATGGTGGTCGATGCCGTTCATCTGGCCGGGCAGCAATTGCAGATCGGACTGGTCCTGTTCGGGCAGGGCAAGGAAAAGGACAATATCAAGCGCCGCATCGCGGGCAGCCCGCATATCCGGGTGTTCGGCCCTGAAACCGACCGGGCCAAGTTCCCCCGAATCGTGGCCAGCGCCGATGCACTGATTCACGGCTGCGAAGCGGAAACATTCTGCATGGCGGCGGCAGAGGCCCGCGCTTCGGGTACGCCAAGCATCGTGCCTGATCTTGGCGGTGCGGCGGATCATGCCCGCAACGGGGCAGGTATCCGCTATCGCGCGCGCAGCGCGACCAGTGCCGCGCAGGCCATCGTGGAAATGTTCAGCAAACCGTTCCCGCCGTTCACCTGGAAAAGCCGCACGATGGAAGAACACTTCGCGGATCTGTTCGCCAGTTATGCCACGGCAATTGCCGAGCGACATGCTCGCGAAGCGGAGCTCACGCCCCTTTGAAAGCGGCCTTGCGCTTCTGAAGGAATGCCATCGCCCCTTCGGCTGCGTCGGCAGTGTTTCCTGCGATCCGCTGAGTATCAGCCTCTGCCTGCAGCGTGGTGTTCAGATCGCCGGACAAGCCGGCCCGTAAGGTGCGCTTCATCAGGCCGAGCGCCACTGTCGGTCCGCCAGCGAGACGATTTGCGAGGGCAGATGCTTCGCCCATCAGCGCATCGTCTTCCACGCATTTGTAGATCAGGCCGATCCGCTCCGCCTCTTCGCCAGAAATCTTTTCGCCCAGCATCATCATTCGCGTCGCCTGCGCGGTCCCGATCAGACGAGGCAGCATCCAGCTGGACCCGCCATCAGGCACCAGACCGATGTTGACGAACGCCTGCAGGAAATATCCGCTCCTGCCTGAAATCACGAAATCCGCCGCCAGTGCGATGGAGCAGCCGACACCTGCCGCCGGGCCATTCACTGCGGCCACCACCGGCACGGGAACCGAAGCGAGCAGCTGGATCATTGGATTATAGTGCTGTTGCAACGAAGCGTATGCACGGTCGCCGCCGCTGATCGAAGAACTGGCATTGGTAGCCAGATCGGCGCCGGAACAGAACGCACGGCCAGCACCGCTTAGCAACACCGCGCGGGCATCGCCAATTTCGCGCAAGGCATCGAACAGTTCCCCGGCCATTTCCGGGGGGCAGGCATTGAGCCGTTCGGGCCGATTGAGCGTTATCGTGAGGACATCGCCGTCTCTTTCGGCCGTGATGGTTTCATATGCCATTGTATTCTCCCGTTCGGGACGTTGCCCGCATTCAGTTCCAATCGCGAACTCAATGGCATTGCCCTGCGCGCTTTGGCAAGCTGCGAAAGTGCGGAGAACGGCTTGTGTCGGGCAGTCGGCCGGGGCAACGCGTGTGTTCCAGAGCAATAACCGCGGGTTAGTGGAACATGGGTGTGCAGAACGATGCAGGATCGGTGCGCGTCATTCCGGGGCTGGTCGCTGCGCTGTCCGTCTGGATCGCGGTGCCCGCTCCTGTATTGGCGGAAGAGGCCTCCGGCGACAGCAGCCCGCCGATTATCGTCACGGGAAAGGGGCTGAGCGATACACCAGCAACACCGGCTTATGATACCCGGCGTATCGAGCGGGAGGTGCTGGCGACCACGGCATCGGGGCGGATAGAGGATGCACTGGCATCGCTGGCCGGATTTCAGCAGTTCCGCCGGTCGGATAGCCGCTCCGCCAATCCATCGGCGCAGGGGGCCACATTGCGGGCGCTGGGCGGCAATGCTTCCAGCCGGGCGCTGGTGTTGCTGGACGGTGTGCCGATGGGCGATCCGTTCTTCGGCTATATCCCGTTCAGCGCGATCGTGCCGGAACGGCTGGCTTATGTGCAGGTGACGCGCGGGGGTGGATCGGGGCCGTTCGGTGCAGGTGCGCTGGCCGGGACTATCGATATGGTCAGCGCCGATGCGGCCTCACTTGGCCCTGTCAGCGGGCAGGTGCTGGTGAATGATCGGGGCGAGACAGAGGTAGGTGTTACGCTGGCCGCGCCGCTCGGTGCGGGTTTTGCCACGGTGTCGGGACGATGGGATCGCGGACAGGGTTTCTGGACGACGCCCGAACGACAGCGGGTGCCTGCCAGCGCGCGTGCGGCTTACGATAGCTATTCAGTGCAGATGCGCGCCGTCGCGCCGCTGAGCGACAATATCGAGTTGCAGGCCCATGCGCTGGCCTATCGCGACGACAGAACGCTGCGCTTCGCCGGGGCGGACAGCAGTATGGAAGGGCAGGATGCCAGCTTGCGCCTGGTCGGGCGCGGGGACTGGCAGTTCGATATTCTGGGATATGTGCAGGCGCGCAATTTTACGAATGTCGTCATCAGCTCGACCCGGTTCGTGCCGGTGCTCGATCAACGCAATACTCCGGCCACCGGGCTGGGCGGCAAGATCGAGCTGCGCCCTCCGCTTGGCCCGGCCAATGTGCTGCGGATCGGGCTGGATTACCGAAAGGCATCGGGCGAACTCTCCGAAACCGCGCTCAGCGCTTTCACCGGCCAGATTACCGCCCGCCGTCATGCCGGGGGCAACAATACCGACCTCGGCCTCTATCTGGAAAACGATCTGACGCTGGGCGATCTGACGCTGACCGCAGGCGTCCGGGCCGACCGGTTCACCATACGCGACGGGTTCTATGTGGAACGTGACGGGGGCGGCGCGCTAACGGTCAGCGATCGCTTCGCCAACCGTTCGGGTTGGGACACATCGGTGCGCGGCGGAGCGCTCTACCGGCTGGGCAATGGCGTGCGGTTGCGCGCTGCGGCCTATACCGGGCTGCGCCTGCCGACGCTGAACGAACTGTACCGCCCGTTCGTGGTCTTCCCCGTGACCACGCAGGCCAATGCCGCGCTCGATAACGAACGGCTCGTCGGATACGAAGCGGGGATCGATTTCGCGCCGGGCGGTGCGGTGGACTTGTCGCTGACTGCCTTCAACAACCGGGTGAAACACGCCATCGCCAATGTCACGCTCGACGTCGTGACCCGCCAGCGCCGCAATATCGATGCGATCCATGCACGCGGGCTGGAGGCCGGGGCCGGGCTGTCACTGGGCCGGTTCAGTTTGCGCGGATCGCTGGCCTATACCGATGCGCGGATGGAGCAGGCGGGTGCTGCATTTGACGGCAATCGTCCGCAACAGGTGCCGCAATGGGCGGGCAGCGCCACAGCGACATACCGCCCTGCTACTGGCTGGATACTCTCCACGACGCTGCGCCATGTCGGCGCACAATACGAAGACGATCTGCAGACCGATCTGCTGCCCGCCGCGACGACCATCGATGCTTACCTGCAAGTACCCCTGATCGCACGTCTGGCACTGGTGATCCGGGGAGAGAACCTGAGCAATGAAGCGATCGTTACCCGCAATCAGGCCGGATCAATCGACATCGGCACTCCGCGCACCATTTGGGCGGGGGTAAAGATCGGCCTGTGATAAAGGTGGCGGAGACGGAGGGATTCGAACCCTCGATACCCCGATAGAGGTATGGCTCCTTAGCAGGGAGCTGGTTTCAGCCACTCACCCACGTCTCCGGATCGCAGCTAGCGAGCGGCGGCCTATAGCGAGGGGGGCGGGGGGCGGCAAGGGGCACGTTGCATCGTTTTTGCATGGCTTCCGCGTCAGTGGCTTATCGGGCGCATCGCAATGCCTTTCTGCCTGGCCGCGGAAGCAGGCAGGGGCGGGGCAGGCAGGACTCGGTTCGCCGCAAAAGCGATTCGATTCGTCGCCGGTTCATTGTCGCTTCAGCCGCGAAGGACTCTGTTGCGAACTGGATATTTGCTGCACCGGCCACAGGGGCCGGGCCGGACGGAGGGACAGCATGAGCCGCACTTTCGACGCGCTGCGCCGCGCATGGATCGCCGTGGCGGCGGGTGCCGCGATCGCGGCAACGCCGGTGATGGCGCAATCGATTGAAACCATTGACCCGAACAATGCGGTCGATGCCGATCTCGAACAGCCCGGCGAACCGGCACCGTATAACGCCCAGACCCCGCCGACCGCGCCGGCCCCGGTGGACAGCGACATTGCGACCGGCACCAATGCCGAAGTCGCGCCGAGCTGGGCCGATCCGGTGGTCACATCGCCCGATCCATCGACCGCTGCCGGACAGGCGACCGCCGAACCCGGCACCGCATCCGCGCAAGGCACGACTTACAAGCAGGACGACCTGATCGGCGCGGCAGAAGGCGTGTTCGGTAAAGGGGCCGAAGGGCTGGCGCGGATGATCCAGAACATCCTCGCCAAGCAGGGTGAGCCCAATGCCTATATCGTTGGGCGCGAAGCGAGCGGGGCGTTCGTGATCGGCGCGCGCTATGGTTCGGGAACGCTGTTTCACAAGGTGGAAGGCAAGCAACCGGTGTACTGGACCGGCCCTTCGATCGGGTTCGATGCCGGGGCCAATGCGGGCAACACCTTCATTCTGGTCTATAACCTCTACGACACCGAAGACCTGTTCAAACGCTTCCCCGCTGCGGAAGGGCAGGCCTATGTCGTCGGCGGGCTGACGGCTTCGTACATGCGGTGGGGCGACGTGGTCATCATCCCGATTCGGGTGGGCGCCGGGCTGCGGCTGGGGGTCAACGCCGGGTATATGAAGTTCTCTCACAAGCAGCGCTGGTTGCCGTTCTAGGCACACCTCAAGAAAATCTGCATCGTCAGTATGGGGCCGCGACGGGTTTGCTGTTGCGGCCCCATCTGCATGGAGTATGGGGACGAACGTCATGCTAGACCGTCTCCAAGCTCAATCGCCCGATGCGCTGCTCGCGCTTATCAAGCTTTATGCTGCCGATCCGCGGCCCGACAAGGTCGATCTGGGTGTCGGTGTCTATCGCACGGGGCAGGGGGATACCCCTGTGTTCGCTGCGATCAAGGCCGCCGAACGCAAGCTGGTGGATGAGCAGGATTCGAAGGCCTACCTCGGCCCCGAAGGCGACATGGGTTTTGTCGAGGCGCTGATGCCTTACATCTTCGGCGCGGAAGACCCGTCGATGGGCGGTCGCGTTCAGGGGATGCAGACCCCCGGCGGCACCGGCGCGGTGCGCCTTGCCGTGGCGCTGGCCAGGGCCGCGGGCATTCGCCGGGTATTCATGGGCACGCCAAGCTGGCCCAACCACGCACAGATTCTGGCTGACCTGCCGCTCGACATGGTCGCTTTCGATCATGACAACGACGACGGCACCGCCAATGTCGATGCCGTGCTGGCGGCAATCGCCAATGCGCAGGAAGGCGACGCCATCCTGCTGCACGGGTGTTGCCACAACCCCACCGGGATCGATTACACCCCCGAACAGTGGGATGCGATTGCCGCCGCGCTGGCCACCAGCAAGGCCTTGCCGATCATCGATGTCGCGTATCAGGGTCTCGGCCACGGGATGGAAGAGGATGCCTATGGCCTGCGTAAGGTGCTGGCATCGGTGCCCGAAGCGCTGATCGCCTATAGCTGCGACAAGAACTTCGGCCTCTATCGCGATCGCGTGGGCGCGTTCTACGTCATGGCGAAGGAGCCGGGCCAACTCGATGCGATCATGTCGAACGCCGCTTCGCTGGCGCGCGCCAACTGGTCGATGCCGCCCGATCACGGCGGTGCGGCGGTGCGCCTGATCCTGACCGATCCCGCGCTCACTACGATGTGGCTGGACGAACTCGACACCATGCGCGCCCGGATGCGTCAGGTGCGCGACCGGCTGGCGGCGGCGGGAACGGCGGGTGCGGTCGACATGACCCCGCTCGGCATTCAGAACGGCCTGTTCTCCATGCTCCCGCTGAGCAAGGAGCAGATCGCCACCCTGCGTAGCGAGCATGCCATTTACATGGCCGGATCGGGCCGCATCAATGTGGCAGGCCTGACCAGCGGCAACATCGACAAGTTCATCGACGCGGTGGCCGCCGTTTCCGCCTGATCGCCGTGGCCTGAATGCGGGGGGCGAAGTCCACATATCGGTGGACCGCTCCTTGCAGTTTTGAAAGCTGTGACTTTCGCTGCCAGCCCCGAGGGTGAGCGGGCGTTTTCGCGCGTGTCGCGTGTGGACTTTGCTCGCAGCGGAATCGCAAGCGTGTGTGACTTTCGATTCCCGCAGTAAGAACAGCGCGTGGTAAACCGTGAGAGCTTGTACATTGAGAAAGAGCAGGCGGCGATTGTCGCACCACCCGCGCGTGTAGGAAAGTGTGCGGTGGTGTGCATGGGGGCCATGCCCTCTGTCGTCATTGCGAGCCGCAGGTGAAGCAATCCATGGACTGAAGCCCGTCATTACTACGGCGGTTGTGAGGGGTGCGGGCGTCTGGCCTTGGATTGCCACGTCGCCTGTGGCTCCTCGCAATGACGAGGTGGTGGAGTGGTGCCGGGATGCTGCCTGTCCTTTTGTCGCCCTGCCTCCCTTCGTCATTGCGAACCGCAGGTGAAGCAATCCATGGACGGCGGCCCGCCATTGCCACAGCGGTTGTGAAGGGTGCGGGCGTCCGGCCATGGATTGCCACGTCGCCTTCCGGCTCCTCGCAATGACGAGGTGGTGGAGGCATCCTGTTCCCCCTCCTCCATGGCGAGCACCCAATGGCGTCACCTGTGCACCATGGTCACCGGCAGATGTCGAACCACAGGTCGCGCCAGTTGCGGTTGAGCGTTTCAATCAGAGCGATCTTGCGCTTACGCGAGCCTGCCTTGATCCGCTTCTCCCGTGCGATCGCGTGTTCCATCGTCGCATGGTGTTCAAACCAGACAAGCCGCTTGCACCCGTAACATTGGGTGAACCCCTCGATAGTACCTTCGCGATGCTGCCAGATACGTTTCACCAGATCGGAGGTGACGCCGGTGTAAAGCGTGCCGTTGCGGTGGCTGGCGATGATATAGACGGCGGGTGCAATCGGGTGTTTCATGCGCGCGAATTGCGACGGTGTTATGACAGGTGCAACGACGAATCCGTAAGTGATTGTTGCTCCCTCCTTTCGTCATTGCGAACCGCAGGTGAAGCAATCCATGGACGGCGGCCTGCCATTGCCACGGCGGTTGTGAAGGGCAGGGGCGTATGACCGTGGATTGCCACGTCGCCTTACGGCTCCTCGCAATGACGAGGTGGTGGGGTTGGTGCCGGGACGCTCTGCCCTTCCCTTTGACGCCCCGCCTCCTGTCGTCATTGCGAACCGCAGGTGAAGCAATCCATGGACTGAGGCCTGCCCTTGCCACGATGGTTGTGATGGGCGTGGACGTCCGGCCATGGATTGCCACGGCGCCTGTCGGCTCCTCGCAATGACGAGGGGCTTTAATGCCGGATTGTCGTCTGACGCCTTACCCCCGCAGGCTTTCCAGCCTTTGCAGGTATCGCGCCACGGTATCGATTTCCAGGTTCACTTCCGCGCCCTGGCTCAGTTCGCCCAGCGTGGTCACTTCGGCGGTGTGGGGGATGATGTTGAGGCCGAAGTGGACCGCGCCATCGGGGCGGTCCTCCACTGAATTCACGGTCAGCGAGACGCCATCGACCGTGATCGATCCCTTGGCGGCGATGAACGGAGCGAGTGCGGGGGGCGCATCGATAGTGACGCGCATCGAATCGCCTTCGGGTTCCCAATGCGCCACCCGGCCCACGGCATCGACATGGCCAGTCACGATATGGCCGCCCAGTTCGTCGCCCACTTTCAGCGCGGGTTCGAGGTTGAGTTTGGCACCCTGTTTCCATTTGTGCGCGGCGGTGCAGGCGACGGTTTCGCCCGATACATCGACCGCGAACCATGCCGCGCCCGCCTCGCCACCGCGTTCGATCACTGTCAGGCACACGCCCGAACAGGCAATCGATGCGCCGATGGCGATCTTTGCCGGATCCCACGGGCACGCGATACGCAGGCGCAGATCGCCGCGCTGTTCCACGCTTTCCACTGTGCCGATGGCGGTGACGATCCCGGTGAACATGGTAACTTCCTCAACTGCTGCGTGTGCGGCGATAGGCGGTGTAATTGTCGCTGCCAAGCTGGCAGCTTTCTGCGAATTGCCAGCGCTCGTGGGCAGCGGCCAGATCGGTGAGGCCGAGCGCGCCGACCGCCCGCAAACCATCGCCCACGACGATTGGCGCGCGGTACAGCTCAATCCGGTCGACCAGATCGGCGGCGAGGAAGGCAGCGGCGGTCTGCGCGCCGCCTTCGACATAGAGATACTGCACACCTGCCATCGCTGCGATATCTTGCGGGGAAGGCAGTGCCAGCGCACCCTCTGGCGCGGGGCCACGGGTCAGTATCCAGCGTTGCGGGCTGCGCTGTTCGATCCCCGGCAGGCGCACGTCCAGCCGGGGGCGATCGTTGCGCCATGTGCCGCCGCCCACGAGAATGGCATCGGCCTGCGCCCGGTGAGCATGGACATGCGCGCGCGCCGCCGGGCCGGTGATCCATTGCGATGTGCCATCGGCCAGCGCGATGCAGCCATCGAGCGACATCGCCAGCTTCAGCGTGACGTGCGGCCGCCCGGCGCGCTGGCGCATCAGGTATCCGGTCAGGCTGTCTTCCGCTTCGCCAGAGGGCACATGGTCTGCTGCAATTCCGGCGGCGCGCAGGCGGGCCATGCCCTTGCCCGATGTGCGTGGATCGGGATCGAGTGTGCCGACCACGACCCGCGCCGGACGTGCGGCGACCAGCAGATCGGCACAGGCGGGGCCGCGTGCGCTGACATGGGCGCATGGTTCCAATGTGACGTAGATCGTGCTGCCCCTTGCCGCATCCCCCGCGGCGGCCAGCGCCATCGCTTCGGCATGGGGGCGGCCACCGGGCTGGGTCCAGCCACGGGCGACCACGACGCCATCGCGCACGATCACGCAGCCGACAGCGGGGTTGGGGCGGCTGAGCGGTCTGCCGCGCCCCGCCAGCCGGGCGGCGGTGGCCAGCCAGCGGCGGTCGCTGGCGTGATCGGTGGTGGGTGAAGGGGTCAGACTATCGGCCACGCAATGGGCCGCTTCACTGGCCGGGCTGGGCGCTTTTGCCCATTTCTTCCCGCAATTGCTTGCGCTCCGCTTCGGCGGCGGCCTTTTCCTGGGCCTCTTCCGCGTCGATCTGTTTCTGGATCGCATCGACATCGACCCCGGTGGCGCGGCCCAGCGCGCGGTAGAGGTCTTTCTTGCGTTCCTCGCTCTGTTTTTCCAGCGCGGCGCGTTCGTCGGCGCGTTTTTGCGCGGCGATGTTGGACTGCATGATTTCTTCGTCGGTGCGATCGGGCGCGAAAGTGGTGATCCATGTCACCTGCGCCTTGGGGCCGGGGCCGATCACGCGGAACTTGGCGAACTGGTACATCGGGATCGCGGCAATCAGCGCGGCAATCGCCAGAATGCCCCAGCGCAGCCGGATGCGGGCGATCACGAACATTGTCACCGCCACCGCGCCGAATGCCAGCAGGATGATCGCCACCAGCAGATTGGGCCGCTGCGCGTCGCTGCTCAGCAGATAGAGCAGCGACGATGTCGCCAGCACCGACACCGCGAGGATCGGCCAGCGATAGGGGTTGGGCCGTCTGAATTCAGACCAGAAATCCGCGAATCCGGGGCCGGGGTTAAGGCGATGCAATACACGCATGACCGGTAAGATAGGGGCAAAGCGCCGGTTCGGCTAGTGACCGGGAAGCGAGGCGGTATTTCTGGCCTCCTGCCCCTTCGTCATTGCGCACGCAGTGAAGCAATCCATGGTGCGGCAGTTCCGCCCATCGCGGCGGTTGTGGCAAAGCGAGGGCGGGCCATAGATTGCCACGTCGCCTGCGGCTCCTCGCAATGACGAGAGGAGGGAGTGTCTGGTCGGACAACGCGCCGCTCAACGCTGTACTCATCCCTCCTTTCGTCATTGCGAACGCAGTGAAGCAATCCATGACGCAACGGTTGCACCCAATGCATTGGCTGTGGCGGAGGCGAGGGCTGGCCATAGATTGCCACGTCGCCTGCGGCTCCTCGCAATGACGAGAGGAGGGAGTGTCTGGTCGGACAACGCGCCGCTCAACGCTGTACTCATCCCTCCTTTCGTCATTGCGAACGCAGTGAAGCAATCCATGACGCAACGGTTGCACCCAATGCATTGGCTGTGGCGGAGGCGAGGGCTGGCCTTGGATTGCCACGTCTCCTATGGCTCGTCGCATTGAGGAGGGGTGGGTGAGGCGCGATAGCATTGGCCAGCCATCGTCAGTGCGTCCTACCCCTGAACCAAACCCTCTCCGTGCCTTCGCGCCTTCGTGTGACAGGTTTCCGCCCGACGTCCCCTTCTCGTGCAACAGTTGCGACGGAGGCGAGGCGCGGTCGACGGATTGCCACGTCGCCTGCCGCTCCTCGCAATGGCGAGGGAGTGGTCGGGTTACGGCGGGCGGTGCTTCCCGCTTGCTAGCCGAAGCTGGCGTAGAGTGTGCGGCCATGCGCCTTGATCCATGTATCGGCGGCGGAAATGTCGCCTTCAAAGATCGTAGCCAGCGCGGCGTGAAAGGCGGGGCTGTGGTCGAAATGGAGGCAGTGGGTCACTTCGTGCGCCACGACCGAGCGTCGCACTGCATCAGGGGCCTGTACCAGCCGCCAGTTGATTCGCACTATCCCCGCGGTGGAGCAACTGCCCCAGCGCCGCTGCGCGCGGCTGAGCGCGAGTTTGGGCGTCTCGATCCCGGCGCGCTCGGCATAGAACGCCAGATCGCTCGCCATCAGGCGCATCGCCTCGCGCTCCAGCCAGCGTTGCAGGCGCGCGGGCAGGTTGTCGTGCGGGCCGCCGATCGTCACCCGATCATCGGCCAGCGCAGGGGTGCGGGGTGCATCGGCGCGCCAGTCTATCGCCAGTTCCGCTCCGCGATAGCGCAGCATGCCGCCGGGTGCTGGCGGGCGACGTTCAGGCACTTTGGCGATCTGCTCGGCCAGCCATGCGGTGCGCGCGTGGACGAAAGCCAGCGCCTCTGCCGTGCGGAACCAGTTGGGCAGCGTAACCCGAACCGCGCTGCCATCGGGTGCCAGCCGCATGGTCAGACGGCGGGCGCGGCGGTTGCGGTTGATTTCGACCGGCAGTGTGCGCCCCGCGATGTCGACCGTCGGGTCGCCAGGCGAGCGGCGCAGCCAGTCGATCACGGGGCCCGTCCGCCCGACAGGTCGTCGAATTCCACGATGTGATGTTCCAGCGGCCCGGCCTCGGTTTCGCTGACCACCCGCCCTGCCACACCGGGGCCGCGCCGGTGCACCGCTTCGCGGTCGCCACAGATCAGATAGTGCCAGTCGGCCAGCGGGCGCCCTTCCTCGCGGCGGCGATAGGCGCACGAATGCGGCAACCAGCCAACCGCGCGGACCAGCTTGGGCGTCAGCCGCATGCAATCGGGCACGAATGCCTTGCGGTTGCGATAATCGCTGCACTGCGCGGTTTTGGTGTCGAGCAGCTTGCAGGCGACGTTGGTGTATTCGATCGCGCCGCTTTCTTCATCTTCCAGCTTGTGCAGGCAGCAGCGGCCGCATCCGTCGCACAATGCCTCCCACTCCGCGCGGGTCAGATCGGCCAGCGGCAGTTCCCAGAAGCGCTCTCTCAACGCACCCACCTGGCAAGCTCTTTGGCGATGTCTTCTGCGCCGAGATCGGTCGGCAGCGTGGCGACCGGCTGCCCTTCCGGCCCGAACAGATACGTGACGTTGGAATGGTTGACGAGATAGGCGCCGTCGCCCTCGTCCTTACCCTTTTCGTAGAAGACCTTGAATTCCTTGGCCGCTTTCTCGATTTCGGCGGGCGACCCGGTCAGGCCGATGATGTCTTTGCCGAATGCGGAGGCGAACTGGCCAACCTTTTCCGGCGTATCGCGGGTGGGATCGACAGTGATGAACACCTGTTGCACCCGGTCCGCCAGATCGGGATGGTTCTTGCGGAACAGTGCGATCCCTTGCGCGGTGCGTTGCGTGTCGATCGGGCACACATCGGGGCAGAACGTGTATCCGAAATAGACGGTGGTGAACTTGCCGCGAAAATCGCTCCACTGGCGTTGCTTGCCGTTCTGATCGGTCAGCGTGAACGGCCCGCCGATGGCCGCGCCCGCCAGCGGAGCCTGATCGAGCGGAGTTTTCGGCGGCCCGTCGCAGCCTGCAACAGCGAGCGACAGCGCGAGAGTGGCGGACAGGGCGAGAGGAGTTTTGATCTTACGCAGCATGGCGCATCGGTTCATGGTCTGCTAACCCGCGCACGACAAGTGCGATCGTGCGAATTTCGACCGCTGGTTCGTTTTATGGAGATCGAGCAAATGCCCCGTACCGTCCTTCGCAAGTCCGGCCTGATACTGGCGGCTGCGTTGATGTTCGGCGCGCCGCCTGCGATGGCGCAGCAGTTTTCGGATGGATACCAGTTTCTGAAAGCGGTGAAGGATCGCGATGGCGACAGCGCGACCAAGTTTCTGAAGGCGCCGGGCAGCACAGTCATCAATGCGCGCGACCAGTCGACCGGGCAGACCGCGCTGTTCGCGGTTGTGCAGCGGCGCGACGAAGTGTGGTTGCGCTTCCTGCTCGATCAGGGGGCCAATCCCAATATTCCGGCCTATAACGGGGCGACCGCGTTGGGGCTGGCGGTCAATCTGGGCTGGGTCGAAGGGGCGGAGCGTCTGCTGAACAAAGGCGCGAATATCAATGACAAGACCGATACCGGCGAAACTCCGCTGATCAATGCCGTGCATCAGCGCAATATCCCGCTGATCCGCCTGCTGCTGAAACACGGCGCGGATGCCGACCGGACAGACAATTCGGGCCGCTCGGCGCGCGATTACGCGCAATTGCTCAGCAAATCGTCGGGCGTGATCGAGGCGATCGATCAGGCCGAATCCGAGCGCGGTGAATCGACACCGAAATCCTACGGTCCCGGCCTGTGAGCGCGGCCGCCGCCCCTGTCCCCGTCGCTGATATGACGCTGGACGAACTGGCGCTGGCGCTGGCCCCGGCGATTGCCGATTCGGCAGCGTTCGACGGGTGGAGCGATGCGGCGCTGGTTGCGGCGGCGGAAATGGCGGGGGCCGATGTCGATGTCGCCCGACTCGCCTATCCCGGCGGGGCGATGGATATGATCGCCGCGTGGATTGGCACGGTCGATCTGGCGATGGCAGAGGCGCTGCCGCCGGAAAAACTGGCGACGATGAAGATCCGCGAGAAGATCGCCGCACTCGTACTCGCCCGGCTCGATGCGATTGCCGGGCGGGAAGAAGCGTTGCGCCGGGCCACCGCGATCATGGCGATGCCGCAAAACGTGGTCCGCGCGGGCAAGCTGGGCTGGGCCAGTGCCGACAAGATGTGGCGCATGGCGGGCGATACCGCCACCGATTACAATCATTATACCAAGCGCGCGATCCTCTCTTCGATCTATGCCGCCACGCTGGCAGTGTTCGCTAATGACGAAACCGAAGGAAAGGCGGAAACCCGCGCTTTCCTCGACCGGCGAATCGATGGCGTGATGCGGTTCGAAAAGGCCAAGGCGCAATTGCTGAAGGGTAACGATCAACACTTCAGCATATCCCGCTTTCTGGGCCGTTTGCGTTACCCGGCGCGCTGATCGCACCATTTGCGATAGCGCAAATCGCAGCGCCGTTTCCTGATGCTAATCGTGCTGCGTCAATGCCTTGATGGCATCGGCGCGATGGGTGGCAGGCAAGGCAGGCAAGATTGCGCGATCAGTTTATTGATAATGAATTGCAATTAGCGCGCACATCTGGCACCAGCCGCCTCGTGACACTGGAAGCTCTCGAACGCGGCGCATCGGCGCGCATCGTATCGGTCGACTGGGACCGTCTCGCCCCCGAAGAAGGTGCGCGTTTGCGCGCGCTTGGTATCGATGAAGGGGCCTGTATAGGCATGGCGCACCGCGGCGTGTTCGGCGGACGCGATCCGCTGGCGATCACGGTCGGCCGGATGACCGTGGCGATACGCCGCATCCATGCCGCCGCGATGGAGGTGGAGCCATTATGAACGCCTCTCGCACTGCTGCGCTGGTCGGCAATCCCAATGCCGGGAAAAGCGCGCTGTTCAACGCGCTGACCGGCGCGCGCCAGAAAATCGCCAACTATCCGGGCGTGACGGTGGAGCGCAAAGCGGGCCGGGTTGTCCTGCCGAGCGGCGAGTCGGTCGAACTGATCGACCTGCCCGGTGCTTATTCGTTCGATCCGACCAGCCCCGATGAAGAGGTAACGCGCAAGGTCGTTCACGGTCAGTTTGAGGGTGAAGCCACACCCGAAGTGCTTATCGTGGTGCTCGATGCGGCCAATCTCGAACAGCATCTGGTGTTCGCGCAGGAAGTGATCGCGCTGGGGCGGCCAACGGTGGTCGCGCTCAATATGGTCGATCTGGCGGAACGGGACGGGCTGGTGCTCGATCCGGCGGCGCTGGCGTCCTCGCTGGGTGTGCCGGTGGTGCCGACAGTGGCGGTGCGGCGGCGCGGGATCGCGGAACTGATCGATGCCATCGCCAAGGCGGAAACAAAGGTGGAGCCGGGCGAACCGCACGAACGCCCGCATCTGACTCTGCCCGAACGGCGACTGGCCGCGACCAATATTGCCAAGGCGGCGATTCTGTCGGAAAGCACGGAGCATCGGCTCCACGCCGGGCTGGATAAAGTCCTGCTGCATCCGTGGATCGGTCCGGTGATCCTGTTCGGATTTCTGTTCGTGGTATTTCAGGCGGTGTTCGCCTGGGCCACGCCGTTTGCCGATGGACTGGAAAGCCTGATCGGGGCGGTATCCGATTGGGTCGTGGCGACTTTCCCCGCCGGGATTCCGCGCGATTTCGTGACGCAGGGCATTTTGGCGGGTGTCGGATCGGTGGTGGTGTTCCTGCCGCAGATCGTGATCCTGTTCGCCTTCATTCTGGCGATGGAAGCCAGCGGATATATGGCCCGCGCCGCGTTCCTGATGGACCGTATGATGCAGAGCGTGGGGCTGTCGGGCCGCAGTTTCATTCCGTTGCTGTCCAGTTTCGCCTGCGCCATTCCGGGCATCATGGCGACCCGTTCGATTGCCGATCCGAAAGACCGGCTGACGACAATCCTGATCGCGCCGCTGATGACCTGTTCGGCCCGCTTGCCGGTCTATGCCGTGATTATCGCCGCCTTTATCCCGCAAACGAAAGTGGGGCCCAGCGGGTTCGCCTTTATCGGATTGCAGGGGCTGGTGCTGTTCGCACTCTATGTCGCGGGCATTGTCGGGGCGATGGCGGTAGCGCTGGTGCTGCGCCGTTCGGTGACCAAGGGGCAGGAAAGCGGCTTCATCATGGAATTGCCGCGCTATCAATTGCCGCATCTGGGCGATCTGCTGATCGGCCTGTGGCAACGCGCATGGGTGTTCCTGCGCCGCGCGGGGACGATCATCTTCACTGTCACTGTGGTGCTGTGGATTCTGCTCAGCTTCCCGCGTGCCGAACCGGGGCAGAGCCAGGTCGATGCATCGATCGCGGGGCAGTTGTCCAAAGGGCTGGCCGTGGTGGTCGAACCGATCGGCTTCAACCGCGATATCGCGCTGGCGCTGATCCCGGCGATGGCCGCGCGCGAAGTGGCGGTCAGTTCGCTGGCGACGACCTATGCAGTCGATGCGCCGGAAGACGACGAGGCCGCCACCGAAGCGGGGCTGGCATCGCAGCTCTCGGCTCGCTGGAGCCTGCCGACCGCGCTCGCCTTCCTCGCATGGTTCGTGTTCGCGCCGCAGTGCCTTTCGACCATCGCCGTGGTGCGACGCGAAACCAACGGGTGGAAATGGCCGGTGTTCATGCTCGGCTACCTGTTTGCGCTCGCCTATATATTCGCCGGGCTGACGTATTGGACCGCGGTGGCGCTGGGGTTATAGCCGGGCAACCGGCCCGCTTTCCGGCGCACGTCGCAACCCGATGTGGGAATCGCCGCCACCACGGGTGGCCAGCGCTGGCGCCATCGGTTAAGCCGCCGGTCGAATTTGCTTAAAGGAATCGAACATGGCCGGGTCACTCAACAAGGTAATGCTGATCGGGAACCTCGGCGCTGACCCAGAAGTGCGGAGTTTCCAGAACGGCGGGAAGGTCTGCAACCTGCGGATCGCGACCAGCGAAACGTGGAAGGATCGCGACGGTCAGCGGCAGGAACGTACCGAATGGCATACCGTGGCGATCTTCTCCGAAGGTCTGGTCAACGTGGCCGAAAACTATCTGCGTAAGGGGAGCAAGGTCTATATCGAAGGCCAGTTGCAGACCCGCAAGTGGCAGGATCAGTCGGGCAATGATCGCTATTCGACCGAAATCGTCCTGCGTGGCTTCAACGGCACGCTGACGATGCTCGACGGGGCGCCCGGTGGCGGTGGCCAGCGCGGTGGCGGCAATGGCGGCGGCGGTGACTGGAACCGTGGCGGTTCGGGCGGTGGCTCGGGCGGCGGTGGCGGCAACTGGGGCCAGAGCGGCGGCGGTTCGTCGGGCGGTGGTTCCGGTGGCGGCTCGAACTACGACGATCTGGAAGACGATATCCCGTTCTGATCGGAACGGGGGCGTCAGCCTGTCTCTCGAATTCAGTCTTTCTTCAATCCGCGTAGCAGGTCGGCCAGCGGGCCGTCCTGCGGTGCATCGTCGCTGACGATACCGGCTTCCTTGCGCGCAGCCTCTGCATTGGGGCCTTCGGCATAGGGATCGATAGCGAGTGCGAGGCTTTGCGCGACGATTTCGCCCAGATCGAACATTTCGCCATCGAATTCGATCTCGTCCAGATCGCCTTCGTCCAGCTCGATCTCTTCATCGGGCGTTGTCGGATGGCGTACCGGCGGGATCATGCGGACAGAGAAACTCTCCGCCACTTTCACCGGGAAGCGATCGCCTGCGACCGCGCATTCCTGCACCAGTGCCGCATCGATTTCCCCATCGACAGCGATGGCCGCCCCATCTTCGGCAAAGTGGGCCACGGCCACCAGCGAATCGATGGCGGCAATGCCGAATCGCTGCGCCAGTGCGACGCGCTCCCTATCGCTCGCTTCGATGGTGAGCGTTTCGGGCGGGTGCGGGCGAACCTTCACCAGACGGCTGAATTCGGGCGGCGGAGGCGGGGATTCGCTCATGCGGCGATCTCGCCAGCCAGCAATGCCGGATCGGCGGTCATGTCCAGCCGCGTGGCCAGCGCGCGCAGGCCGTTGGCGATCAGCGCCGGGTCCGCATTGTCGAGCAGCGTGATGTTGCGCCGCACCGTTTCCGCCAGTTCCGCATCGTCGCCAGCCAGCCCTTCGCGATAGGCGCCCAGCCTGCCGCCCATCGCGCCCACCAGCTTGCCCACGCGTTTGCCCACGATCACGTCGCCCACGCCGAATTCGCGCAATTGCCCGTCCATATCGCGCACGAACAGTTCGGTGAGCATCACCGATTCGCGTTCCAGTCCGGCATCGCGCTCCATCCGCAGCAATACTGTCGCCAGCGCCGCGCAGACCATATCGAAGCGTCCCGATACCGTATCGGCCACCCCGCCGTCGGCATACCACAATGGGCGGCGCGCTTCCGCGACGACGGCATTCCACAGCGGGCGCAATGCTTCGCGCGGGTCGGGCTTGGGGGCGAACAGGCGGGTAAAGATACTCATGTCTGGGGCCATTTCGGCGACATTCAGCCGCAATTCAACCACGCATCTGCATCGCGCTGGTCGCATCCATCCGCCAACCGGCGATTGCCAGCGCGCGCAGGCGGCCCTAAGGCGGGGTGGACGAATGTTTCGGGTGCCCCGCGCCCGCGCCTTTATCGGCGGAAATACAAGAGGATTTTCGATGAGCGTACAACGGACCATCCTGGCAGGCGTAGCGTTGGCGGCGGCGCTGGCGGTTTCGGGTTGCGCCTCGATCAAGGAACATCGTGGTTATATCGTCGATGAAACGCTGACCTCGTCCGTGCAGCCGGGGATCGATAATCAGGCATCGGTCGCAGGTACGCTGGGCGATCCCAGCTTTAAAAGCGAATATGGCCAGCCGACATGGTATTACGTGTCGAGCGTGACGGGGCGTAAGCCGTTCGTGCGGCCGCGCATCGTCAATCAATCGGTTCTGGCGGTGAAGTTCGATGCGGCGGGCAATGTCGTCGCGGTCGATCGCACGGGCATGGACAAAGTGGTCTATCTGCGCCCCGATGGGGCAGAAACACCCACGCTGGGCCGCCACCGCGGTTTCTTCCAGGACCTGTTCGGCAATATCGGGCAGGTCGGCGCCGGTGCGGGTCCGGGCCAGCGTACAGGCGGCGGCCCGAACGGTACCTGACTTGAAGCCGCGCCGCGCAGGCCCATATCCGGCGGCATGAGCGACAGAAACGATTCGCACGGGCTGACCCCGTGGCACGGCACCACCATCATCGGTGTGAAACGCAACGGCAAAACCGTGGTTGCGGGCGATGGTCAGGTTTCCATGGGCAACACCGTGATGAAGCCCAATGCCCGCAAGGTGCGGCGCATCGGCAAGGGCGGCGCAGTTGTCGCCGGATTTGCCGGGGCCACCGCCGATGCCTTCACTTTGTTCGAACGGCTTGAGAAAAAGCTGGAGCAGTATTCCGGGCAACTGATGCGCGCCGCGGTGGAACTGGCGAAAGACTGGCGGACGGACAAATACCTCCGCAATCTCGAAGCGCTGATGATCGTCGCGGATGCGGATACGCTGCTGGTGCTGACTGGCAACGGCGATGTGCTGGAACCCGAAGGCGGCATTGCGGCCATCGGATCGGGCGGCAATTTCGCGCTGTCCGCCGCACGCGCGCTATCCGATTACGAAGACGATGCTGAAAAGATCGCCCGCCGCGCGATGGCGGTTGCGGCAGAGGTGTGCGTGTTCACCAACGATCAGGTTACGCTGGAAACGGTCTGAATTCTTTCCAGTGTGGCCAAAGGCTGCGCCCCGGATGCCATCCGGCGCGATACCCCATAAGAAACCAAGGCGATTATCTTGACCGACAATCTCACCCCCAAAGCCATCGTCGAAGCGCTCGACGCACATATTATCGGGCAGAAAGATGCCAAGCGCGCGGTTGCCGTGGCGCTGCGGAATCGCTGGCGCCGCCAGCGCCTGTCGCCCGATCTGCGCGATGAAGTGACGCCCAAGAACATCCTGATGATCGGCCCCACCGGCTGCGGCAAGACAGAGATCAGCCGCCGTCTGGCGAAACTGGCCGAAGCGCCGTTCGTGAAAGTGGAAGCGACCAAGTTCACCGAAGTCGGCTATGTCGGGCGCGATGTCGAACAGATTGCCCGCGATCTGGTGGAAGAGGCGATCCGGCTGGAAAAGGACCGTCGCCGCGAAGCCGTGCGCGAAGCGGCCAGCAAGGCGGCGATGGAACGGCTGCTCAATGCGCTGGTAGGCGACAGCGCCAGCGAAGCGACCCGCGAAAGTTTCCGCCAGCGCATCGTCGATAATGCGATGAACGAAGTCGAGGTCGAAATCGAAGTCGAAGAAGCGCCGCAGATGCCATTCGATATCGGCGGGATGGGCGGCAATGTCGGCATGATCAACCTGAGTGACATGTTCGGCAAGGCGATGGGCAAGACCCCGACCAGGCGGCGCAAGCTGAAAGTCCCCGATGCGTGGGACAAGCTGGTCGACGAAGAAGCCGAAAAGCGGATGGATCAGGATGACGTGGCCCGTGTCGCGCTGGAAAATGCGGAGCACAACGGGATCGTCTTCCTCGACGAAGTGGACAAGATCGCGGTCAGCGACGTGCGCGGCGGATCGGTCAGTCGCGAAGGGGTGCAGCGCGATTTGCTGCCACTGATCGAAGGGACCACGGTTTCGACCAAATACGGGCCGATGAAGACCGACCATGTGCTGTTCATCGCCAGCGGCGCGTTCCACGTCGCCAAGCCGAGCGACATGCTGCCCGAATTGCAGGGCCGCCTGCCGATTCGCGTCGAACTGCGCGCACTGACGGAGGAAGATTTCGTCCGCATCCTCAGCGAAACCCGTGCCAATCTGGTGGCGCAGTACAAGGCGCTGCTGGGCACGGAAGACGTCACCCTCGAACTGGGCGACGATGCGATTGCCGAAATCGCCCGCATCGCCGCGCAAGTGAACGAAAGCGTCGAGAATATCGGCGCCCGCCGTTTGCAGACCGTGATGGAGAAGCTGCTCGAAGAACTCAGCTTCGAAGCGGAAGATCACAAGGGCGAAACCGTGACGATCGACGCCGATTACGTGCGCGAACGGCTGGCCGGGCTGGCCGGGGACAGCGATCTGTCGAAGTATATCCTCTGATCGATATTGCCCGGCAGGTGGCAATACGAAAGGGAGCTTGACAGCAACCACGATACCCATATCACGTTATATAACATGATATGGAGTATGCGATGCGTGATGTTATTGCCGAGATGGGGCCGTCATTTCTGGGCAGCAGGTTAAAGCGGCTGGCCGAACGAATGCAGGCGGGCGCCACCAGTGTGATTGCCGATGCCGGGCTGCCGTTGCAGCCGGGGCATATGGCCGTGCTGGCCGCCTTGCGGGCGGGGCCGCGCACTATCGGGCAACTGGCGGAGGAAATCGGAGTCAGCCAGCCCGGCGTGACGCGTAGCGTCAATCAACTGGCCAAACTGGATATTCTGACCGATGCGCCCGCCGCAGACCAGCGCACCCGACTGGTCGAACTGACGCAAGCAGGGCGCTATGCAGCCCACCGGGCGACGCATGATATGTGGTCGCGCATTGGCATGGCAGCAGAAGAACTGATGGCTGGTGCCTCAGGTTCGTTCCTCGATCAGATCGCCGCGATAGAGGCAGCGCTGGATGAAGGATCGATTGCCGAACGGGCGAGTCGGGCACAGCCGGGCGGACTGCGTATTCGCGAATTCGACGATTCGCTGGCGCACCATTTTTACGACATCAATGCGGTATGGATCGAACAGATGTTCACGCTGGAACCGGTCGATATCGAAGTGCTGGAAAACCCCCGCACGAAAATCGTCGATCCCGGCGGGGCGGTGCTGTTCGTCGAGGCGCCCGGTCTGGGCATTGTGGGCACTTGCGCGCTGCAACGGTCCGGCACTTCAGGTGTGGAATTGACCAAGATGGGTGTGCGCGAATCGGTGCGTGGGATGAAGGCCGGTGAATTCCTGCTCGACGCCGTGATTGCACGGGCGCGGGCGATGGGGGCCGATCCGCTCTATCTGCTGACCAACAGCCAGTGCGCCCCAGCGATTCATTTGTTTGAGAAGCTTGGCTTTGCCCACGATGCCGAAATCATGGTGCAATATGGCTCTCGCTATGCGCGATGCGATGTCGCGATGCGTTTCGTCGGGTGATGGTGGGGCGGCCCGCTGCTGACGCGGACCGCCTCCACCCTCATGGATGTGGTGCGAGGCCGATTTCCACGCCGGTCTTGTCGGTAAGCGCGAACTTGTCCACCAGATCGGCGCTGGCGGTGTTGAGACCCAGCACTTGCACACTGCGCCCGTTGCGGCGCATCCGTTCGACCACCTTATCGAGCGCCCCGACCGCTGAGATATCCCAGAAATGCGCTCCGCTCACGTCGATCACCACGTGATCCGACGGGTCGGGCTGCGTGCTCTCCGGGCCGAGTGAGCGGATAAAGCGATCGACCGACGCGAAGAATATCTGCCCGGTCACGATATAGACCGCACGATCCGCTTCGCGCACACGCTCCACCGCGAACATCCGGCGGACCTTCCCGGCGAAGAAGATGCCCGACAGCACCACGCCCGCCAGCACCCCGATCGACAGATCGTGCGTGGTTACCACAGTCACGACAGTCACCAGCATCACCACCGAGGACGGCCACGGATGGTGGCGCAGGTTAGGGATCGAGTTCCAGCTAAACGTACCGATGCTGACCATAATCATCACCGCGACCAGTGCGGGCATCGGAATCTGTGCCAGCCAGGGGCCGACCAGCGCCAGCCCGGCCAGCAGCGTTGCGCCTGCGGTGAAGGTCGAAAGCCGCCCGCGTCCGCCCGACGTGACGTTGATAACCGATTGCCCGATCATCGCACAGCCACCCATGCCGCCGACGCAGGCCGCCGCGATATTGGCGATGCCTTGCCCGGCGCATTCGCGGCGCTTGTCCGAATCGGTGTGCGTCATGTCGTCGACGATCTGGGCGGTGAGCAGCGATTCGAGCAGGCCGACCGCTGCCATTGCCGCGGAATAAGGCGCGATGATCGCCAGCGTTTCCCATGTCAGCGGAATATTGGGCAGTGCAAAGCTGGGCAGGCCATCGGGCAATGTGCCCATATCGCCCACTGTATTCACCGGTGCGCCGGTGGCGATGGCAAATGCTGTCAGCACCGCGATAGCCACCAACGGAGAAGGGACGGCGGTGGTCAGTCGCGGTAAGGTGTAGATAATCGCGAGGCCGACCGCGACCATCGCATAGGTTTCCCACCCCACGTTGATCAGTTGCGGCAACTGAGCCATGAAAATCAGGATCGCCAGTGCATTGACGAACCCGGTGATGACCGAGCGGCTGACGAACTGCATCAGCAGGTCGAGCCGCATCAGGCCCGCCAGCGCCTGAAACACACCCATCAGGATCGTCGCGGCGAAAAGGTATTCGACCCCGTGATCGCGCACCAGCGGCCCCACCAGCACCGCCACGGCGGCGGTGGCGGCAGAGATCATGCCCGGCCGCCCGCCAGTGAACGAAATGACCAGCGCAATCGCCACCGAGGCATAGAGGCCGACCCGCGGATCGACCCCGGCGATGATCGAAAAACCGATTGCTTCGGGGATCAGCGCGAGCGCCACGACCACCCCGGCGAGAATATCGGCGCGTGGCTGAGCGAGCCAGTCGCGTTTCAGCGTGGCAGGTGAAAACATATCCGAATACCTGTTGTTCTGTTGTGTTATCAGCTGCCTGAGACGGCCCGCCGCGCAATGCCACGGCACTGTTACATCGGCGCTAGTGCATTATTGTGCAGTGCAGCACAACCCCGCGCATTATTCTGCGGCTTCCGCTTGCGCGGTGCTTTCCGCCTGCTGCCGCGCCCACATTTCGGCATAGAGCCCGTCGCGGCGCAACAGATCGGCATGGCTGCCCTGTTCGGCCAGTTGCCCTGCCTCCATCACCAGAATCGTGTCGGCATCGGCAATCGTCGACAGCCGGTGAGCGATGGAAATCGATGTGCGGTGTGCGCTGACCCGGTGCAGGGTGGCGAGGATATCGCGCTCGGTACGCGAATCGAGCGCGCTGGTTGCCTCGTCGAGCAGCAGAATCGGCGGATCTTTCACCAGAGTGCGGGCAATGGCGACGCGCTGTTTCTCTCCACCCGACAGCTTCAGCCCGCGTTCGCCCACTTCGGTACCGAAGCCCTGTGGCAATCGTTCGATAAACGGCAGGATCGCGGCCCCGCGCGCGGCGGCCACCACCTGTTCATGCGTGGCGCCATCGTGTCCGTAGGCAATGTTATAGCCGATGGTATCGTTGAACAGCACGCTATCCTGCGGAACGATGCCGATGGCGGCGCGCACCGATTCCTGCGACACTTCGCGGATGTCCTGCCCATCGATCAGCACACGGCCCTGCCACGGATCGTAAAAGCGGAACAATAGCCGCGCGATAGTCGATTTGCCCGCGCCCGAAGGCCCGACAATCGCGACATGCCCCCCGGCAGGCACTTCGAAGCTGAGGCCGTGGAGGATCGTGCGGTCGGGATCGTATCCGAACACCACGTTGTCGAATATCACGCGCGGTTCGCGGATTATCAGCGCGGGCGCGCCGGGTGCATCGGCCACTTCCACCGGCATATCGATCAGGCGGAACATCGCCGCCATATCGATCAGCCCCTGGCGGATCGTGCGATAGACCATGCCCAGCATATCGAGCGGGCGGAACAGCTGCGTCAGATATGTCTGCACCGCGACCAGATCGCCTACGGTCAGGCCGCCTTTGCTCCAGCGCCACACTGTATAAGCCAGCGCGAACAGCATCAGCGTGTTCATCACCAGCGATTGCGCCATATTGAGCAGGCCGAGCGAATTTTCGGACTTGATCGCCGCTTCGGCATATTCGCGGGCGGCACGGCCATAGCGCTCTTTCTCCCGCGCTTCGGCGCCGAAGAACTTCACTGTCTCGTAATTCAGTAGCGAATCGACTGCGCGGGCCAGCGCGGTGCCGTCCAGTTCGTTCATCCGGCGGCGCAGTTCGGTGCGCCATTCGGTGATCCAGCGGGTGAGGGCAATATAGACGACCACGGTAATCGCGGTCGCCAGCACCAGCCCCGCACCGAACAGCGTGTAGAAAATCGCTGCTACGGCGATCAGCTCGATCGCTGTCGGCACGATATTGAACAGCATGAAATAGAGCATCGTATCGATGCTCTTGGTCCCGCGCTCGATGGTCTTGGTGATTTCGCCGGTGCGGCGCGACAGATGGAATCGCAAACTAAGGCGGTGGAGCCGGTCGAAAGTATCTTCCGCCAGTTTGCGCGTCGCATCCTGCCCGACACGTTCGAACACGATATTGCGGCACTGGTCGAATGCGCTGCTGAGGAAACGCCCGGCGACAAATGCGATGACGAAGCTGAGCGCGGCCCACACCATCGGGTCGCCTTGCGCGGCCATCGTATCGACCGCATTCTTCATTGCCAGCGGTGTCGCCAACGTCACCGCTTTGGCCAGCAGCACCAGCACCATCGCGCCGATAATCCGCCGCTTCAGGTCGGGCCGGTCCTTCGGCCACAGATATGGCAGGAAGCGACGCAACGTGGCCCAGCCATCGTGATCGGCGGGTGTCGGGGCGGGCTGATCGGGTGGCATCGCCTTCATGTGGAGGCGCATGGCCGGTTAGACAACCTGTGTGCCGGACAAGGCAGGCGCGAATCAGCCCGGCCGCATCCGGTTGTCACGCATTGAACCGGTGGGCATGTCGAACAGCACCTTTCGCTGTGCGAAATCGATGGCCACACGGTCGAACAGGCGCAGGCTTTCCATGCCCAGAATTAACGCGGGTTTGTCGCCATATCCCAGCGCGGCGAACGCAGGGGCATCGGCAAATGCGATCGGCATCGAATGCAACTGCATCCGATCGATCACGACGTTGTGAGCCAAAGACAGCTTCCCGGCAATCGACGCACCGTTCACATCGTTCGCGGTGACATCGGTCTGCCCGCGAGTACGCAGGCGGCTTTGCAACGCGGCATTGCCAATTGACCACTGCGCCCCGGTATCGACGATCAGTGCGGTACGAACCCCATCGACCACTGCATTGGTGATGATCATCCGCCCCAATTTGTTGCGCGCCCGCACGACGATTTCGTAGCCTGAGTTGCCGCCCAGCGCATTGGCATCGTCCACCGCAATGGTATCGTCGCGGAAATCGAGCAGCACGCGCAGATCCTGCAAGCTGTCCAGTCCGATGATTCCGTCTGCGCCGATATGCCGGTTTTCCAGCAACGGGGTTCGCAAAGCATCGAATACCCGTTCCGCGAATTCCAGCCCGTCGAGCTGAACCAGTTCGACCTGCCGGATACTGGCCATGCCGATCACTGTCGCGACGCCGAGCGAGCGGAGCTGGAGCCGGTCGCGCAGTTCGGGCGTCACGACTGTCGCCTGCGCGCCGGTATCGACCATGAAACGGAATGGGCCGAACCCCTCTATCGTGACCGGCACTGTCATCCGCAGGTAACGGTCCTGCTCGCTATCCAGCACCACGCTGTCGGCAGTGGGCGAAATAGGGATGTCGGTGGTTGGCGCAGATGCACCGGGCAGCGCAGCATCCGACACTGCCGCAGGTGGCGGGGCAGGCGGCAGTGTCGTTCCCAGTCCCAGTCCGGAAGCAGCAACGGTTAGCAATAGAGTCGCAATCATGGCCCTCTCCCAAAGGCTCTGCCCGAATGACATAGCAGATAATGCCGGTTCGCTCTACAACGACCAGAACAAGCGCAAAGCGAACAGAACCAGAGCGAGCATAAGGAGCCTTGCGAATGCCCCCGATCGTGGTGACAATCCTGGCCCATAACGAAGAACGGCGTCTCGCTACGTGCCTTGCCAGCCTGCCGCTCGATGCAGCCGATGTGGCGGTGCATGTGGTGGTCAATGGCAGCACCGACCGCACCGCGCGGATTGCGCGCGAGTTTGCCGGTGTGACCGTCCATGAATATGCCGAAGGCGGGAAGTCGCGCAGCTGGAACCGATTCGTGCTCGACAGCGCCGGACTGGAGGCGGAGACATATGTCTTCGTCGATGGCGATGCGGAGGTTAAGCCCGGATCGCTCGCTGCACTTGCGCGCACTCTTGCCGATAACCCCACGGCCAATGCCGCCGCTGGCCTGCCCTGCAATGGCCGTCGGGCTTCCTATTATCGCGAGGTGATTATGCGCGATCATAATATGTTCGGCGATCTCTATGCATTGCGGGGCGATTTCGTCGCGCGGATGCGGGCACGCGGCATCCGCTTGCCTAACGATCTGGTGGGGGACGATGGCCTGCTGGCGGCGTTCGCCAAGACCGATCTGAAGAATGAGAGCCATTGGAACGATGCCGGGGTGGCGCCGTGCCCCGATGCAGGCTTCCTGTGCGAACCCACGCGGCTGAACCCGGCCAGCCTGTCGATCCAGTATCGCCGGATGATCAACTATGCCGTGCGGCATTTTCAGAACCGTATCGTCAGCGACATTATGCGGGGCGAGGGCCCCGTCGGCCTGCCGCGGCAGCTGTCGTCGCTTTATCCGCAATATCTCCCGCAATTTACTCCGCGGGCGCATCCTGCATGGTGGTGGTTCGATCGGCTGGCGCTGAAACGGATGGCTGAGGCGTGCGCTGCCTGAGCATGGCCCACGTTTCGCGCACGACAGAGCGCCATCCGAACCACAAGGTTCCGCAGTAGGCCAGCCCGCCAACCGGAACGAGCAAGGCCAGCAGGAGAATCGACGGCATAGGCGGCGCTATGCGCTCCACTGCTATCACGGCCAGCGCCATCACCCCGCAGGCGATGGCGATCGGCAGCAACTCGGCGAGTAATTTGCCCAGCGAAACTCTTACGGCCGGCAATGTCACGGCCAGCGTTACCGCCAGCAGTAATGGCGCGGCCACCCACCATGCATGGACCAGTCCGATCGGCCCGTAAGCGATCCCTATCAGGAACGTCGCTGGCATAATAATCGCCCCGGCAGCGCTGGTGATGACATATATACGCGCATCGCCCATCGCGTTGGTCGCCGGACTGCACACGATCTGCAAAGCCATTGCCGGCATTGCCAGCGAAAGTCCCGCCGCGATTGGCGCCATGTCTGCCCATTTGGGGCCGAACAGTGTCACCACTGCTGGCTCCGCCGTCAGCGCCAGCCCTATATATAAGGGGGCAGTGACCAGTGCGACGGTCCGCATCGTCCGCAGGAAGCTGGGCGCGAGGCTCTGCCCTTGCTGATGCAACTCGGCATAAGCCGGGAACGCAACTTCGTTGATTGGGGGCAGAAATCGCCCGGTGATGATCAGGGTAAGGAACAGCGCCTCTGAATAAAGGCCCAGTTCGTGTGCGCCGAAGCTGCGGCCCGCGATGAAGATGTCGCTCTGGCTCTGGATGATCCAGAACATCTGGCACAACGTCAGCGCCCCACCGAAAGAGATGATCTCGCGCGCGCCACGGAAGTTGAAGATCGGCTTTACCAGCAGGCGCGCGGCAATCGTCAGCCCGATGGCGCGACTCACGAATCCGGCGAGAGGTGCCCACACGAGCGCCCAGATGCCGAACCCGAACCACGCCAGAACGAATGCAGTGACTGCGGAGATGATGGCGCTGGCTGTGCTGACATAGGCCTGACTGCGGAACTCAAGCCGCCGTTGAAGCAAGGCGGTGGGCAGGGCGATAAAAGGGGTGGTCAGGAACAGCAGCGCCTGCACTCGTAATATATGCGCCACCATCGGCTGGTTGTAATAGTCTGCCGCCAATGGCGCGATCAGCACCTGCACCAGCGCCAGCCCGCCCGCGAACAGCAACAGCAGTCCGAATACCTGCCCGATACGACGCGCATCCACTTCGCGCGCCTGAATCAGCGAAGTCGCGAAGCTGTATCCGTTCAGGAAGGCAAGCGCGGTCACCACAACCTGGCTCATCGCGAACAGCCCGTAATCGGACGGCGAGAGTAGCCGCACAACGGCAATAGTGGATGCCCAGGTGATGAACTGCGCCGCCACTTGCGACCCCCAACGCCATGCGAGCGCACTACGCACGCGCCCGGCCAGATCGGTGCCTGTGGGTATTTCGGGTGATTCCATGGATGGTGTCTGGTTGCTCTGCATTGGACCTCTGCGGGCCCGAATAGCCGCCAAAAGTGAAGATTTGCCAATCTTCCAACGGGATGCTGGGAAATGCCCTCGGGAATGCCTCAGCGACACCTTCCGCGATTCGCCACCCAAACAGCCCCAATGGCCAAAAACGGAAGATTTATTCGTTTATTTTCATGTATTTAGGAACTCCGTGAAATAAAATTGCAAAAAGCCGTTGACCCGAATCAACACCCCACATATATGGCCTCTCACCGACGCGGTGCTGACGGTTTCTAACTGGCTCCCACCGCTTCGGTCGCCAACAAATGTGGACAACCGGTCCCCCGGTGTAAATCGGGGATCGATCAGTTGTCCGCCTCTTTTGTTGAGTGGCTCTTTGACATTGTTGATTTTTGATGAAGGGACATGTGGGCGACGGCGCCCGGTCCGGGGACCTCAAGGCTCCGGTAACCGGTAACCAAGTCGATGCCACATCCTTGGGAAACTCCACGTTTTCCATGTGATGATACATGTCCATTCGTATCCATTACGTTTGACAGTGCAGGTATCGGCTCCTTGATGCTCTTGCTTGTTTGGATAGCGATCTTCGGATCGTGCCGAATAAGTGAGTGACACAAACTTGAGAGTTTGATCCTGGCTCAGAACGAACGCTGGCGGCATGCCTAACACATGCAAGTCGAACGATCACTTCGGTGATAGTGGCGCACGGGTGCGTAACGCGTGGGAACCTGCCCTTAGGTTCGGAATAACTCAGAGAAATTTGAGCTAATACCGGATAATGTCTTCGGACCAAAGATTTATCGCCTTTGGATGGGCCCGCGTTGGATTAGCTAGTTGGTGGGGTAAAGGCCTACCAAGGCGACGATCCATAGCTGGTCTGAGAGGATGATCAGCCACACTGGGACTGAGACACGGCCCAGACTCCTACGGGAGGCAGCAGTGGGGAATATTGGACAATGGGCGAAAGCCTGATCCAGCAATGCCGCGTGAGTGATGAAGGCCTTAGGGTTGTAAAGCTCTTTTACCAGGGATGATAATGACAGTACCTGGAGAATAAGCTCCGGCTAACTCCGTGCCAGCAGCCGCGGTAATACGGAGGGAGCTAGCGTTGTTCGGAATTACTGGGCGTAAAGCGCACGTAGGCGGCTTTTCAAGTCAGGGGTGAAATCCCGGGGCTCAACCCCGGAACTGCCCTTGAAACTGGATGGCTAGAATCCTGGAGAGGCGAGTGGAATTCCGAGTGTAGAGGTGAAATTCGTAGATATTCGGAAGAACACCAGTGGCGAAGGCGACTCGCTGGACAGGTATTGACGCTGAGGTGCGAAAGCGTGGGGAGCAAACAGGATTAGATACCCTGGTAGTCCACGCCGTAAACGATGATAACTAGCTGTCCGGGTTCATGGAACTTGGGTGGCGCAGCTAACGCATTAAGTTATCCGCCTGGGGAGTACGGTCGCAAGATTAAAACTCAAAGGAATTGACGGGGGCCTGCACAAGCGGTGGAGCATGTGGTTTAATTCGAAGCAACGCGCAGAACCTTACCAGCCTTTGACATCCTGGTCGCGGATTAGAGAGATCTTTTCCTTCAGTTCGGCTGGACCAGTGACAGGTGCTGCATGGCTGTCGTCAGCTCGTGTCGTGAGATGTTGGGTTAAGTCCCGCAACGAGCGCAACCCTCATCCTTAGTTGCCATCATTTAGTTGGGCACTTTAAGGAAACTGCCGGTGATAAGCCGGAGGAAGGTGGGGATGACGTCAAGTCCTCATGGCCCTTACAGGCTGGGCTACACACGTGCTACAATGGCGATGACAGTGGGCAGCTATCCCGCAAGGGTGAGCTAATCTCCAAAAGTCGTCTCAGTTCGGATTGTCCTCTGCAACTCGAGGGCATGAAGGCGGAATCGCTAGTAATCGCGGATCAGCATGCCGCGGTGAATACGTTCCCAGGCCTTGTACACACCGCCCGTCACACCATGGGAGTTGGTTTCACCCGAAGATCGTGCGCTAACCTTTTAGGAGGCAGCGAGCCACGGTGGGATCAGCGACTGGGGTGAAGTCGTAACAAGGTAGCCGTAGGGGAACCTGCGGCTGGATCACCTCCTTTCTAAGGATACGGCCGAAAGCGTCCGACCTCGCGTCGGAAAGTGCTTCGTCCTTTCCAAAGAACATTGCCGTCGTCCTCATGTCCTTTCATCACTGGAGATTGCCTCAGGCCTGGCCTGTGGCATGACGCCTGAGCTGGCTCACGCCGCCCGCGGCCTTACGGCCAGCTGGGCAGCGGGTTGGGCCTGTAGCTCAGTTGGTTAGAGCGCACCCCTGATAAGGGTGAGGTCAGAAGTTCAAATCTTCTCAGGCCCACCATTCCGCACCGCGCTGGCATTAGGGGCCTTAGCTCAGCTGGGAGAGCACCTGCTTTGCAAGCAGGGGGTCATCGGTTCGATCCCGATAGGCTCCACCAGCCGCGCGGTACACTTTTGGGTGTATGCGAAATCTCCAGGATGAAACGAAAAGCTATCCGGCTTCGGTCGGTAGTGGGCGGATTTGCTGCCTGCGATCTTTGACATTGTGAATGGGTTTTTAAATCGATGCCGTGGCGGTATCGTCATACTGATTACGATCAGGGTGACTGATATCATCACAAATCAATCAAATTGATTATCTGGCTGAGATAATTCCTCCGCATCATCGTGAGGCGACTGTGCTTTATGCAGGCCTGTCGTTGATGGTGTGGATTCTCAAGCGTGAGGTAAGAGCATTTGGTGGATGCCTTGGCATGTACAGGCGATGAAGGACGTGGCACGCTGCGATAAGCGTCGGGGAGTTGTGAGCAAACTTTGATCCGGCGATTTCCGAATGGGGAAACCCACCCTCACCATTTCCTTTCGGTCTCTTTCGGGAGATCGGGAAGAGGTGGATAGGGTATCACCGAAGTGAATATATAGCTTTGGTGAAGCGAACCCGGGGAACTGAAACATCTCAGTACCCGGAGGAAAAGACATCAACAGAGATTCCCGTAGTAGTGGCGAGCGAACCGGGACCAGGCCAGTGCTTCATTTTCAACTAGCAGAACACTTTGGAAAGAGTGGCCACAGCGGGTGATAGCCCCGTATGCGAAAGTGATGAGTGAAGACTCGAGTAGGGCGGGACACGTGAAATCCTGTCTGAACATGGGGGGACCACCCTCCAAGCCTAAATACTCGTACATGACCGATAGCGAACACAGTACCGTGAGGGAAAGGTGAAAAGCACCCCGATTAGGGGAGTGAAACAGTACCTGAAACCGGATGCTTACAAGCAGTTGGAGCCCCATAGGGGGTGACAGCGTACCTCTTGCATAATGGGTCAGTGACTTAGTGTATCATGCAAGCTTAAGCCGTTAGGTGTAGGCGCAGCGAAAGCGAGTCTGAATAGGGCGACAGAGTATGATGCATTAGACCCGAACCCCGGCGATCTAGGCATGACCAGGCTGAAGGTGCGGTAACACGCACTGGAGGGCCGAACCGTTGCATGTTGAAAAATGCTCGGATGAGTTGTGTTTAGGGGTGAAAGGCCAATCAAGCCGGGAAATAGCTGGTTCTCCGCGAAATCTATTGAGGTAGAGCGTCGGACGTATGCCGATGGGGGTAGAGCACTGGATGGGCTAGGGCTGCGCGAGCGGTACCAAACCTAACCAAACTCCGAATACCATCGAGTCTTATCCGGCAGACAGACGGCGGGTGCTAAGGTCCGTCGTCAAAAGGGAAACAGCCCTAACCTACAGCTAAGGTCCCCAAGTCATCACTAAGTGGGAAAGCATGTGGGAATCCCAAAACAACCAGGAGGTTGGCTTAGAAGCAGCCATCCTTTAAAGAAAGCGTAACAGCTCACTGGTCTAAATAAGGGTTCCTGCGGCGAAGATGTATCGGGGCTAAAGTGATGCACCGAAGCTTAGGGTTGCAGTTTACTGCAGCGGTAGCGGAGCGTTCCGTAAGCGAGCGAAGCCGAAGGGTAACCGACGGTGGACGTATCGGAAGTGAGAATGCTGACATGAGTAGCGACAAACAGGGTGAGATGCCCTGTCGCCGAAAGACCAAGGGTTCCTGCGCAACGCTAATCGGCGCAGGGTGAGCCGGCCCCTAAGACGAGCCCGAAGGGGGTAGTCGATGGGAACCACGTTAATATTCGTGGGCCTGGAGATGTGTGACGGATCGTGGAAGTTGTTCGTTCTTATTGGATTGAACGGGCAGCCAAGCGGTTCCAGGAAATAGCCTCTCCATATAGACCGTACCCGAAACCGACACAGGTGGTCAGGTAGAGTATACCAAGGCGCTTGAGAGAAGTATCCTGAAGGAACTCGGCAAATTGCCTCCGTACCTTCGGAAGAAGGAGGCCCCATCTTAAGGCAACTTTTGGTGGGGGGCACAGGCCAGGGGGTAGCGACTGTTTAGCAAAAACACAGGACTCTGCTAAGTCGGCTTCAAGACGACGTATAGGGTCTGACGCCTGCCCGGTGCTCGAAGGTTAAGAGGAGGAGTGCAAGCTCCGAATTGAAGCCCGAGTAAACGGCGGCCGTAACTATAACGGTCCTAAGGTAGCGAAATTCCTTGTCGGGTAAGTTCCGACCTGCACGAATGGCGTAACGACTTCCCCACTGTCTCCAGGATATGCTCAGCGAAATTGAATTCTCCGTGAAGATGCGGAGTACCCGCGGTTAGACGGAAAGACCCCGTGCACCTTTACTGCAGCTTCAGAGTGGCATTAGGAAAGAGTTGTGTAGCATAGGTGGGAGGCTTTGAAACTTGGGCGCCAGTCCGAGTGGAGCCATAGGTGAAATACCACCCTGCTGTTTTCTGATGTCTAACCTCGCACCGTTATCCGGTGTAGGGACCCTCTGTGGCGGGTAGTTTGACTGGGGCGGTCGCCTCCTAAAGAGTAACGGAGGCGCGCGATGGTAGGCTCAGGACGGTTGGAAACCGTCTGCAAGAGTGCAATGGCATAAGCCTGCCTGACTGCGAGACTGACGAGTCGAGCAGAGACGAAAGTCGGTCATAGTGATCCGGTGGTCCCTCGTGGAAGGGCCATCGCTCAACGGATAAAAGGTACGCCGGGGATAACAGGCTGATGATTCCCAAGAGCTCATATCGACGGAATCGTTTGGCACCTCGATGTCGGCTCATCACATCCTGGGGCTGGAGCAGGTCCCAAGGGTTTGGCTGTTCGCCAATTAAAGTGGTACGTGAGCTGGGTTCAGAACGTCGCGAGACAGTTTGGTCCCTATCTGCCGTGGGCGTCGATACTTGAAAGGAGTTGCCCCTAGTACGAGAGGACCGGGGTGAACGTACCTCTGGTGTACCTGTCATCCTGCCAAGGGTGCCGCAGGGTAGCTATGTACGGACGGGATAACCGCTGAAAGCATCTAAGCGGGAAGCCTCCCTTAAGATAAGGTATCTTCGAACCGTCATAGACCATGACGTTGATAGGCCGGGTGTGGAAGCGCAGTAATGCGTGTAGCTAACCGGTCCTAATAGTTCTTTTCGCGCTTGTTGAATCCCACCATCAACGACAGCCCTGCGCTGTCCGCGATAATGGAGGAGTTCTCCAGTCGGATAACGCCCAATTGCTCTCTATCGAGAGTATGGTGCATCGATTTAAACCCGCATCCGCCTGCTTCATTGCTTGGTGGCCATAGCGTCTGTGACCCACCCGATCCCATCTCGAACTCGGCCGTGAAACCAGACTGCGCCGATGGTACTAATGCTTAAGCATTGGAAGAGTAGGTCGTCGCCAGGCATTGTAGCCGGCGGGTGCGCGGTAAACCCATTCACTTGTCGGGGCTTAAGGCCCTTCTCGGAGGGCCCTTGAGGCCCTCTTTTCGTCTCCGCGCGAGACGAGTGGTGCCGCGGGGTGGAGCAGTCCGGTAGCTCGTCAGGCTCATAACCTGAAGGTCGTTGGTTCAAATCCAACCCCCGCAACCAAATAGTCAGGGTTTGGCCGAAAGGCTAAGGCCAATCGACATTCAGGATTCCCAAACGGCGTAAGTGTTGATTCATAGGGTTTCGCGATTGAGCGAAGGCTATGAATGGGCGTGAAGCGATACGAGTTGAGCGAGGCACAGTGGGCAAGTGTTGCGTCCTTGCTGCCCGGTAAGGCGAGCGATCCGGGGCGGACCGGATCGGATAACCGGTTGTTTGTGAACGGATGTTTGCGGGTTCTGCGCTCGGGGCACATTGGCGCGACCTTCCCGATCGCTATGGCAAATGGAAAACGGTCCATCGCCGCTTCAGCCGCTGGTGCCATGCCGGGGTATGGAAGCAGGTATTCGAGGCGCTGACCGCAGACCGGGACAACAAATATCTGATGCTCGACAGCACCATCGTTCGCGCGCACCAGCAGGCGGCAAGCGGAAAAGGGGAGGCAAAGGATCAGGCGCTGGGGCGTTCCCGAGGAGGACTGACAACCAAGATCCACATGCTCGCCGACACGTTGGGCCGGCTGCTGCGCTTCATCGTTACCGCACGCCAGATAGGTGATGTCACCCAAGCTCCCGCTCTGCTCAAAGGGCAGGAAGGACATGCCGTGCTGGCCGATATAGCCTATGACAGCAATGCTTTGCACGCCATTATTGCCCAGATCGGTGCCGAAGCCGTGATCCCTTCAAATCGCACCCGCAAAATCATCATCCCACCCGATGCCATCGCCTACAAACAGCGCAATCGCATCGAGCAACGCTTCAACCGCCTCAAACACTTCCGCCGAGTCGCCACACACTACGAACGCCGAACAGTCCACTTCAGCGGCTTCGTATTCCTTGCTGCCGCTATGCTCGGGCTACGTTGAATGTCGATCCGACCTAGGGCCTTTGTTTTTGGATTTGGCACTGTTTTGGCACAGTAGGATGAAAATTGGCACAGAAAATCACAGCAATTCTCGATGGCGATCAATCATCTGAGGGATGAAGTGTCGCCTAATTTCGATCGCGTTGATGCCGACCGCAGCGGGTTTGTTTCAGCGCGGGTCTAAATACCAACTGTTCTGACGGCGAATACCGTGCCCCGGCGCCCATGCAACCCTCTATAGCCGCGCCGTCCGCAGGCGCAGGGAATTGAGCACAACGGAAATCGAAGACGCGCTCATTGCAAAAGCGGCAAACATCGGGCTGATGAGTAACCCCAATAACGGGTAGAGCGCGCCTGCCGCGATCGGCACACCGGCTGAATTATAGACCAGTGCGAAAAACAGGTTTTGGCGGATATTGCTCATCGTCGCCTGCGCCAGACGGCGCGCGCGGACGATTCCATCGAGATTGCCTTTGACGAGAGTGATCGCCGCGCTTTCAATCGCCACATCGGCACCGGTGCCCATGGCGATACCGACATCGGCCTGAGCCAGCGCCGGTGCGTCGTTCACGCCGTCGCCTGCCATGGCCACTTTGGCGCCCCGTTCCTGCAACTCGCGAATGATGCGGGCTTTGCCTTCGGGCAGGACGTCGGCGCGAATATCGTCGATGCCAAGGCGGGCGGCGATGGCACGAGCTGTCCGTTCGTTGTCGCCGGTCGCCATGATAATATGGAGGCCGAGGTTGTGGAGTTCCTTGAGCGCATCGGGCGTAGTCTCCTTTACCGGATCGGCCACACAGACGATCCCCGCTAACGCTCCATCCAGAGCCACGAACATTGCGGTTTCGCCCGCATCGCGCCGCGCATTGGCGGTGTCCGCCAGATCGCCGATGGCGATCCCCATATCCGCCAGCAAAGCCTTGTTGCCCAGCGCGACAGCGCGGCCCACCACTATCCCTCGGACACCTTTGCCGGTGATCGCTTCGAAATCGCTGGCGTCGCCAACGGGAAGGCCGCGATCCGCAGCGCCGTTCACAATAGCTTCTGCCAGAGGGTGTTCCGAGCCACGTTCGAGCGCGGCGGCCAGTTGGAGAACGTCGTTTTCGCTATGCGATCCGGTGGCTATCACGGCAACCAGACGCGGCTTGCCTTCGGTAAGAGTACCGGTCTTATCGACTATCAGCGTGTCGATCTTTTCAAATCGTTCCAGCGCTTCGGCGTTTTTGATGAGTACGCCAGCCTGCGCCCCCCGACCGGTTGCAGTCATGATCGACATCGGCGTTGCGAGGCCCAGCGCGCAGGGGCATGCGATGATCAGCACTGACACCGCGGCAATCAATGCGTAGGCGAGCGAAGGTGACGGCCCCCAAATGGCCCAGCAGACAAAGGCCACAATCGCCACCGCGATAACCGCCGGAACGAACCAGCCCGCAACTTTGTCGGCATACCGCTGAATAGGCGCGCGGGATCGCTGTGCGGCGGCGACCATATCGACAATTTGCGCCAGCATCGTATCGCCGCCCACGCGTCTGGCTTCCATCACCAGACTGCCGGTTCCATTGATCGTTGCGCCGGTCAGATTGTCGCCGGCAGTTTTCTCGATCGGCACCGGCTCGCCTGTGATCATGCTTTCATCGACCGAAGAGCGGCCATCGATCACTACCCCATCGACGGGGATTTTCTCGCCGGGGCGAACGCGCAGGCGGTCTCCAGCCGCGATATCTTCCAATGGCACGTCTTCCTCGTGCCCGTCCTTGCCGATCCGGGTGGCCGATTTCGCAGCCAGATCCAGCAAAGCGCGAATAGCTTTGCCGGTGCCTTCACGCGCGCGCAGTTCCATCAACTGGCCCAGTAACACCAGCACGACGATGACCGCACTGGCTTCGAAATAGACGGCCACATGCCCATCGGCATTGCGAAATCCCGTCGGGAATATACCCGGCGCGAGGACCGCGACCACGCTGAACAGGTATGCGGCGGCCACGCCCATCGCGATAAGCGAAAACATGTTGAGGTTGCGGGTGCGAAACGAATTCCACCCCCGAACCAGAAAGGGCCACCCGCACCACAGCACGACCGGCGTACCCAGAATGAATTCGAGCCACACCGCCGCCCGTTCGCCCAGACTTTCGCGCATCACGCCCAGTCCGATCATCGGACCCATTGCCAGCACCAGCAGAGGCACTGTCAAAACCGCGCCAATCCAGAAACGCCTGGTGAAATCGACCAGTTCGGGGTTCGGAGCATCGTCTGCCATATGGGCGGATTCCAGTTCCAGCCCCATTCCGCAGATGGGGCAGGCGCCCGCATGGGTCTGCCGCACCTCGGGATGCATCGGGCAGGTGTAAACCGGCCCGGCATACCCGGCAGGAACATGGTCATATTCGCCATCGCCCGATGATCCGGCGGGGGTGTGGCTGCAACACGATGGATGGTCGTGGCCAGTGCTGGCCTTCGCCTCACCTTCCGGCACCAGATGCATTCCGCATTGCGGGCAATCGCCCGGCGTATCCTGGCGGACTTCCGGGTGCATCGGGCAGACAAAGGTTGTCATCGGTTATACTTTCCCGGCAGATCGCCGATTGAACACCTCCCTTGCCATCGCACGGGTGGCGAGAGAAACCACAATGCCCACTCTACGCAGCAGCGGCACCTTCCCCTCGGAAAATATTTGAGGGGAAGGTGCCGCTTTGGCGTATAAGCGCTGAAAGGACAGGACAGAGGCCGGATGCGAAACCAAGACGACAACCCTGTAGAACGCGCGTTAGCGACATGGGCCGCCATGCCCGATCCGGCAACGCCTGACGGGTTCATGGACGGTGTCTGGATGCAGGCCGGGCAGCTTGAAGAAAAGGCGAGCCGTCGGACCCGTCTGGCGCTGTTTGCCGCGATGGCTTTCGTTGGGCTGGGGGCCGGGGTCGGCGCGACGCAAACTCCGGCGAGAGCTGAAACCGCTAATTATCGACTGGTCGAAGGGGCCGACCTCTCGCCAGCGTCATTGTTGCACGTCGAACCATGAAGATCGGCGCGTTTCAGATCGTTCTGGCAATCCTGTTGGCCGTGGCGGCGGGGTGCATCGGCGCGTTCGCGGCGAACGAATGGCGCGACACCAACCAGCCGCAGACATTGCACGATTTCGTTCACGAACAGCTCGACCTTACCGCTTCGCAAAGCGCCCGGCTCAACCGGCTTGAAACGCGCTTTGCGGTAGAGCGCAAGGAACTCGACCTGTCGCTCGGTGCCGCCAATGCGCGACTGGCCGCGGCGATGGAGGAAGAGCACGAATATGGCCCCAAAGTCGCTGCCGCGATCGACGATGTCCACGCGCGGATGGGCGATCTGCAAAAAGCGACTGTCCAGCATGTGTTCGCTATGCGCGCATTGCTTAATCCGCAGCAGCAGGCCCGTTTTGACCGGCATGTGGCTTTGTCGCTCACTGGCGAACCCGGCGAATGACGAAAAGTGCAGGGGCGCGACAACACGCTTGATGCCGACCTGATAGAACAGGTCAGGCGGGGCAACAGAGCGGCATTCGGCAAGCTGGTCGAACCGCATCTGCCGCGCCTGCTCGGCCTGGCGCGCCGTATGCTCGGTACAGGCGAGGACGCGGAGGACGCGCTGCAAAATGCACTGGCATCGACATGGGTTGCGCGCGCAAGGCTCGATCCGGGGAAGCCGGTCGCGGCTTATCTGACCGCCGTCACCCTTAACAAATGCCGCGACCGCCTGAGACGGCGGAAAGTGGCCCGGTTGCTGGGGTTTGGTGCGCTCGATCCGCAGATTCCGGTGGCGGCAGACCAGCCCGATACGGAGTCTGCGGTTGCCGACCGGCAGGCGCTGGACACAGTATCGCGGGCAATCGACGGGCTGCCGGTGCGATTGCGAGAGGCGCTGGTGCTGGTCGCCATCGAAGGGCGCAGCCAAGGCGAAGTCGCCGGGCTGCTGGGCACGACGGAAAAGGCAATTGAGACACGCGTCTATCGCGCGCGTCAGCGTCTGCGCGAAAAGTACGATTTGTTTGAGGGGTGATCGCTGGCCGGGCGTAAGCGCGGTATGACCTTCTCATCCCACAGCGACAGGCTCGCGATCGACCGCCGAAAATTCCTGACCCGCAGTGCAGGCGTGGCAAGCCTGATCGGGCTGGGCCACAGTGTTCCCGGCTGGGCGCGCGGCAGTCACAGCGGGGCACTCGCGCGCAAGGGCAGTGATGTTCTGTCGGGAGAGCATCTGACAATGACAGTTGCCGACGCCAGTTTCGCCACCGGAAGTCGCCACGGACCCGCGGTGACTGTCAACGGCACGCTGCCCGGCCCGCTCCTGCGGCTGCGCGAAGGGCAGAATCTGGTGGTCGATCTCGAAAACAACAGTTCGATGGGCACGTCGATCCACTGGCATGGCCTGCTCGTTCCGTTCCTGATGGACGGGGTGCCGGGGGTGACGATGGCGGCGGTCGAGCCGGGCGACCGGTTCCGCTATACTTTTCCGATCCGCCAGGCCGGGACATATTGGTGGCATGCCCATACCTTGCAGGAACCGATGGGCCACTATGGACCGATCATCATCGACCCGGCCGATGGCGATCCGCACCCGGTCGACCGGGATTATGTCGTGATGCTGTCCGACTGGTCGCCGATGGACCCGCATACGCTGATGAAGAAGCTGAAAGTGGGGGAGGCCCCGTTCAACTATCAGAAGACGACGGCGACCGATGATTATCCGTTGTCGGGCGCGGATCGCCGGATGTGGGCGCGGATGCGGATGATGCCGACCGATATCGCAGACGTGTCCGCGCCGCTCTACAGCTATCTGCTTAACGGACATGGGCCAGAAGACGGGCTGGAATTTGCCTTCAATCCAGGCGAGCGGGTTCGCCTGCGTTTCATCAACGGTTCTGCGATGACGTTCTTCAACGTGCGTATTCCGGGCCTGCCGATGACAGTGATTGCCGCCGACGGGCAGAATGTTCGCCCGGTGGAGGTCGACGAATTCCAGATCGGTAACGCCGAAACATACGATGTCATTATCGAACCGGGCGGCGCGGATGCATTTGCCATCGTTGCCGAGGCGATGGACCGGTCGGGGATGGGGCTGGCCATGCTGACCCGTCATGCAGGGGCGCGGGCCACGGTGCCGCCGCTGCGCGATCCACCGCTGCTGACGATGGCGGACATGGGCATGAACCACGGCCAGATGGATCACGGTTCATCGGGCGGAACGATGGACCATAGTGCGATGGACCACAGTGCGATGGATCATGGCGGGACGCAGCATACCCCGTCCGCTGCCGGACCGGCGCCGATGAACATGGGATCGATGTCGATGCGCGACACCGCACTCTTGCCGCAAAGCGTCAAGGTGGGGCCGGGCATCGACATGGTGTCGATGAACCCGGTCGATCGCATGGGCGACCCCGGTATCGGCCTGAATGATGTGGGCCATCGCGTGCTCAATTACCGGCAGCTCGTGTCCGCGAAGATGCATTCCGATATGCGTCGCCCGACGCGATTGAAAGAGATTCACCTGACCGGGAATATGGAGCGGTACATGTGGTCGTTTGACGGGAAGAAATTCTCTGCCGTCACCGACGATCCGATCCGCTTTGCCTTCAACGAACGGGTCCGGGTCAAGCTGGTCAACGACACGATGATGGCGCACCCGATTCATCTGCACGGTCATTTCTTCGAACTGGTGAACGACGCGCCGCACGGGCACCAGCCGTTGAAGCATACTGTGATCGTGCAGCCCGGCGGCAGCGCGCAGTTCGATCTGACAGCGAACGAACCCGGCGACTGGGCGTTTCACTGCCACCTTATGTACCACATGCATAGCGGGATGTTTCAGGTCGTGACGGTCCGCCCGTTGCAGGGAGGAGAAGGGTGATGCGCGCTGCACCTTTTCTGCTGTTGGCGCTGGCGTCGATGCCGTGCACGGCAATCGCGCAGGATCATCGGCACGAAGCGCATTCTGCCGGAGATATGGCAACGTCAGCCCCATCTCAAAGCCACGCGGAGACGACCACCGCTGATGGTGGAGCAATCGATCACGATGCTATGGATCATGGCGCGATGAACCATGCGGGCATGGATCACGCCGCGATGGCGAATGATGCGCCGATCCCCCAAGGCCCCCCTCCGCCTGAAGCCTTTTCCGGCCCGACCTTCGCTGCCGACGCTTTCGTCGGCCCGGAAAAAATGGCTGCCTCGCGCGCATCGGTGGTTCGAGCGGTAAGCGGAATGCCGGTGTTCTGGTTTCAGGCCGACCGCGCCGAATATCGCGCGCGTGAAGGCAGGGATGGCTATCTATGGGATGTTCAGGCCTATTATGGCGGAGACATCGACAAGCTCTGGCTCAAAAGCGAAGGCGAAGGCAGCTTCGGAGAACCGGTGGAGTCAGCCGAAGTGCAGGGCTTGTGGAGCCACGCCATCGGCCCGTGGTGGGATTTGCAGGCAGGCGTCCGGCAAGACCTCACCGGCGCAGAGCGCACCCATGCGGTTATCGGTGTGCAGGGGCTGGCACCTTATCTGTTCGAAGTGGATGCCGCCGCGTTTCTTTCGACAAAGGGCGATCTGACCGCGCGCCTCGAAGCCGAGCTGGACCAGCGGATCACGCAGCGCCTGATTTTACAGCCCCGCGCGGAACTGAACTTCGCGGCGCAGGACATTCCGGAACTCGGGGTTGGTGCGGGGTTGGATTCGGCAGAAGCCGGGCTGCGCCTGCGCTATGAATTCACGCGCGAATTCGCCCCTTACGTCGGCATTGAGCAGGAATGGAAAGCAGGCAGGAGTGCCGACTATGCCCGTGCCGCGGGTGAAGATCCGAGCGTGACGAACTATGTCGTCGGCCTCCGTTTCTGGTTCTGATCCGCACCGGGGAAGAGGCGCTTGCCCTGCGCGCCGGGCGAGATCGCGGAGTGGGTAGTTTCGGGGGCCGTGGCTTTTGCCGGGCCGCTCTGCCATGGGCCCCTCGGAACGATGACGGAATCGCGGAAGGGGGCCTGATCGCATGGCGGATGAAGAGCGGATTTCAACGGCTCCCGATGGCGCAAATGGTGCCCAACCGGCGCAGCGGCCCGATCTGTTCGCGCGGCAGCGGGCCGATCTGGCTCATCTGAGGGGGATCGGGCGATATCGTACGCTGTCCCCCAAAAGCGGGGCGGACTTTTCCTCCAACGATTACCTTGGCCTCGCGGCATCCGATGAACTGAACCGGATCGCCAGCGGCATTGTCGCCAGCGGGGTGCCGGTGGGATCGGGCGGGTCGCGGTTGCTGCGCGGTAATTGCCCCGAACATATTGCGCTGGAACGGTTCGCTGCGGAATTCTTCGCCAGCGAATCCGCGCTGTTCCTGTCGAGCGGGTTTGCCGCCAATTCCGCGCTGTTTGCCACTTTGCCGCAGACCGGCGATATGATCGTGTGCGACGAACTGATCCATGCCAGCATCCACGATGGCCTGCGCGTCACGCGCGCCGAACATTGCGTTGTGGCGCACAACGATGCCGACGCGTTCGAGGATGTCGCGCGTGCATGGCGGCGCGATCACCCCGATGGGCGCATCTGGATCGGGGTGGAATCGGTGTACAGCATGGATGGCGATAGCGCGCCGCTGGCCGATCTGGCTGCGATCGCGGACCGATACGATGCCATTCTGGTGATCGACGAAGCCCACGCGACCGGTGTGCTTGGCCCGATGGGGCGGGGCCTGTCGGCCGATCTGGCGCGGCGCGACAACGTGATCAGTGTGCATACCTGTGGCAAGGCGTTGGGCTGTGAAGGGGCGCTGGTTTGCGCCCCGGCGGTGGTGACAGAATTCCTCGTCAATCGCGCGCGGGGCTTTATCTTCTCGACCGCGCCATCGCCCTTCATCGCGCAGCTGGTGCATGAAACGCTGCTGTTTGTCGGGCGGTCGGACTATCTGCGTGCCGAACTGGCGGCGAATGTCCGGCTGGCCGCGCAACTGCTCGAACCGCTGGGCGCATTGGGTGGGGGGCATATCGTGCCGCTGATCGTGGGCGAAGACCGGCAGACGATGGCCATCGCGGGCGCGCTGCAGGATGCTGGGCTGGATGTGCGCGGCATCAGGCCGCCGACCGTGCCCCCCGGCACCGGGCGTCTGCGTATCTCGATCACGCGCAATGTGGATCGGACAGGTATCGCGCGACTGGCTGAATTGCTGGCTGAACTGTTACCATAGAGCCCCCACACGCTCTGCCGGGTTTTGCCGGAGCGGTTCAGTTGCGGGTTGGGCTGATTTTCTTCCGCCAGACATCTCCGAAATCGCTTTGAACAGGCGTAGCTGGCGGGTTGGGTAAATCGATTATTTAATATCGCTCCGTCATATAAAAATGAATGTCTAAATACAGGTGTGTGAATGCGATCCGAGCTATTAAATATTTAAATGTTATGCCCAATTGCAATCCAACTCTTGTGCAATATGATTTATATGGCACCCTTATGTGTTCGTGATTCATCGATCACCGCGAAGTGTAAGGGGTTATGTGGGTAAAACGGCGCTAATAACGGGTGTTACCGGTCAAGATGGTGCCTATCTCGCGAAATATCTGTTGGGTAAGGGATACCAGGTCCATGGTTTAAAACGCAGATCCTCGTCGTTTAACACTGGCCGGATCGAGGAACTTTATCAGGATCCTCACGAAGGTAATCCGCAATTAATCCTTCATTATGGGGATCTTACCGACAGCGCCAATCTGGTGAGTACAATCCAGAAGGTGCAACCCGACGAGATCTACAATCTCGCCGCGCAAAGCCATGTTGCCGTCAGCTTCGAAGCACCTGAATATACGGCCAATTCCGACGCGACTGGAGTGCTGAGGCTGTTGGAGGCGATCCGCATTCTGGGGTTGGAGCGGAAAACCCGGTTCTATCAGGCATCGACATCCGAACTCTATGGAAAGGTGCAGGAAATTCCGCAGCGGGAAACCACCCCTTTCTACCCGCGCAGCCCATATGCCGTGGCCAAGCTCTATGCCTATTGGATCACCGTAAACTATCGGGAAGCTTACGGAATTCATGCGTCGAACGGCATCCTATTCAACCATGAAAGCCCGATGCGCGGCGAAACCTTCGTCACCCGCAAGATTACCCGCGCCGCCGCCGCGATCAAGCTGGGCGAACAGGACAAGCTCTATCTCGGCAACCTCGATGCGCGTCGCGATTGGGGCCATGCACGCGACTATGTCCAGGGAATGTGGGCTATTCTTCAGCAGGAAGAGCCCGACGATTATGTACTGGCAACGGGGGAAACGACTTCGGTGCGGCAATTTGTGGAATGGGCCTTCGCCGATGCCGGGATCGCGTTGCGCTGGGAAGGGCAAGGTATTGATGAAAAGGGCTTCTGCGTTGCGAGCGGACAATGCAGAGTGGAAGTGGACCCGCGATATTTCCGCCCGACTGAAGTCGACATTCTGATTGGCGATGCGACCAAGGCGCGCCGCCAGCTCGGCTGGGAGCCTGAAACATCGGTGCGGGATCTTGTGCGCGAAATGGTTGCTGCGGATATCAGTGCCTTGCAGCGTAATCCCGCTCTGAAAGCGGCGGTATGACGCGGCCGCTTTTCGACCTTTCAGGCAAGCGGGTCTATGTTGCCGGACATGCCGGGATGGTCGGTGCGGCTCTGGTCCGTCGCCTGCAGCGCGAGAGGTGCGCGATTCTTACGGCACCGCGCGAATGCGACTTGCGCGAACAGGCGCTAGTGCTTGATTGGTTTGCTGAAAATCGGCCGCATGTCGTGGTTTTGGCGGCGGCAAAAGTCGGCGGTATCCTCGCCAACCAGCGTTTCCCCGCATCGTTTCTATATGACAACCTGATGATCGAAGCGAATGTGGTGGAGGCCGCTCGACAGCATGGGGTGGGCAAGCTGCTCTTGCTCGGATCATCTTGTATTTATCCGAAATTTTCGCCTCAGCCGATTAACGAGGATGCGTTGCTGACCGGCGCGCTTGAGCCGACCAACCAGTGGTACGCCATCGCCAAGATCGCCGGGGTGAAATTGTGCCAGGCTTACCGTCAGCAATACGGGTGCGATTTCATCGCTGCCATGCCAACCAACCTCTATGGTCCGGGCGACAATTTCGACCTTAATAACAGCCATGTAATGCCCGCTCTGATCCGCAAGGCGCATGACGCGAAAGTGGCCGGCGCACAGGCGGTCACGATCTGGGGCACCGGCACTCCGCGTCGCGAATTTCTCTACGTCGACGATCTGGCGGATGCCTGTGTGTGCCTGTTGCGGAACTACACCGGCGAACGGCCCGTCAACGTGGGAGCGGGTGCGGACGTGTCGATTGCCGAAGTCGCAAGGCTTGTCTGTGCCGAGATCGGGTTTGACGGCGCGATCGAAACCGATCGGGGCAAGCCCGATGGAACACTGCAAAAACTGTTGGACAGCAGCAACTTGGTGCAGATGGGCTGGCGCCCGCAGATGCCCCTGCGCGCCGGGATCGCCGCGACATACCAATGGTTTCTCGCGAATGCGGCGAGAAGGTAGTGAAGGTGCTGATATTAAGTATGAATTATGCGCCCGAGCAGATCGGCATCGGCCCCTGTTCAACCGGTTGGGCGGAGCATCTGGCGCACGCAGGCCATCGGGTGACGGTGGTAACAGCGCAACCTTACTATCCCGATTGGCGCATCGCGGCAGGCCATCGCAACCGGTGGCGGCGCACAGTGGAAAATGGCGTGAAAGTCGTGCGATGCCCGCACTATGTCCCGCGGCAACCGACCGGGATGAGGCGCGTGTTGCATCAAGTCAGCTTTGCGCTTGCGGCAATGTGGCCCATGCTGGCGCGCGCAATCGTTCGGCGGCCCGATCTGGTTGTCGCGGTCGCGCCATCGCTCATCGCTGCTCCCGTCGCGCGGTTTGCAGCGGTATTGGCTGGGGCGAAATCGTGGCTCCACGTTCAGGATTTCGAGCTGGAGGTGGCGCTCTCCACCGGGTTGCTGGCTGAGGGGGGCCTGCTCAATGTCGCCAGCCGGTTGGAACGGACGATGCTGGCAAGCTTCGATATTACCAGCACAATTTCCCCGCAAATGTGCCGCAAGCTGGTGGCGAAGGGTGTGCCAGAGGGGCAGATTCGCGAATTGCGAAACTGGGCGGATATCGATGCGATAAGGCCGCTCGATCAGCCGTCACCATTGCGTGATGAGTGGCAGATTTCCGCGTCGCATGTTGCGCTCTATTCGGGCAATATCGCCAATAAACAGGGGATCGATCTCGTGCTCGACGCCGCCCGGATATTGCGTGGGCGGGGTGATATCCAGTTCGTGATTTGCGGCAACGGTCCCGATCGCGCGCGGCTGGAAGCGAGCGCTGCCGATTTGCCGAATGTCTGCTTCCGCGATCTGCAACCGCGCGAACGACTGGCAGACCTGTTGGGGCTGGCCAGCGTCCATCTGTTGCCGCAAATCGCCGGAGTGGCGGATCTGGTTCTGCCGTCGAAGCTGGCCAACATGTTCGCTTCGGGGCGACCGGTGGTGGCCACCGCCGATCCCGGCACCGGAATTGCCGACGAGGTGAGCGGGGCAGGCGTGGCCGTTCCGCCCGGCGATGCTGTGGCCTTTGCCGATGCCATCGCCAGCTTGTTGCGCGATCCGCAACGCCGCGCGCGTCTGGGGCAGGCTGCGCGGATCAAGGCAGAGCGCAATTGGGCGCGAACCGCCATCTTGCAACGCTGCGATCATGAAATGAGGCAGTTGGTTTTCAAATAGTTCCTGTTTTGTTCTTTCCTACAATCACTGGTCCGACCTAGGTCGCTGCCTGCCGATTCGCGCCGCCGCGAACCCGTCTGCAGGAGAATGAACTATGATCCCCTCCATCGCCAGCCCCGCACGCTATGTCACTCAAACAGCAATTGCATTCGCAAAAGCGGGCTCCGCAAGGCCTGTTGACGATGAAAATCCTCTGCCGATCGGGGAAGTGAGCTATTCCCATGCGCGCGCCGCGATCCCGGACACTGCGCTCGATCCCGGACGTGCGCTGATGATCGTTGCCACTGGTTCCGGACAAGTGCTGATCGAACTCGCCAATGGGGGCACCGTGGCCTTGCCGGTAACGGCCGGGGTGACGCTTTTGCCGTTCGCCGTCGCGGCAATCACTGCCCTCGATGGCGCGGAACGCGCTGTTTTCACATTGCTCGACTGAGGGGGAACATCATTGCTTTATTCCGCTTTTCCCACCGCCAGCGCTGCGAACGTTGGCCAGGCGAATGCGTTCGGCCATATCAAATGGCTGCTCGACGAAGGTCGCGACGTGTCGATTTATAACTGGGCGGACAGCCTTTCCAACAGCGGGCAGAACCCGCGCGAATGGATATTCCGGGTCGCCGATCTGATCGCAACCCACCATTCGAACCCGAATGTAGAGATTGCCACATGGGATGGGGAGGGTGCGTTCGCCCCTTCGGCTACCGAAGCGCGCGGCACCGGGCCGACCGTGAAGATCCGCAATTTTTCCGTGCCGGGTGCGCCGTTGCATTACGCGATGGGCCGATTGTGGGCAGGCAGCAGCGGACTGGCTTGGGATACGCCCGATGTCCTGATGCTATGTCATGGGCATAACCATGTCACCGGCACGACCACCGAAATGGTGGCTGGCGAGTTGCTGGCGGCGATCGAGTATTTCCGGCTTGCCCATCCCGGCGTGCCGATTGCCGCTCTGATCCAGAATCCGCAAAGTTCGAACGATGCGATGGCGACTGCTTTCGGCGCGTGGAAGCGTCTTGAGCAGCTGCGTGATGTTACTGTGATCGATGGCTATTCACCGTGGATCGCGGCGGGCAAGCCGCTCGACTGGTATTCAGAGAAAGGGGTGGCGCGTGGCGTTATCGCCGGCAAAACGCTGACTGTGTCCGAATGGATGGCGCAGCCGGGACAGAGCATTGCGGTGGGGGACCGTATTGGCGGTGCCGAACCCGATACATGCGTGACCGCTCTGGGCAGCGGAAGAGGTGGCGTTGGAACCTATACCCTCAATCTGTCGCAAGATCGGCCCGATATGCGGCTGAAACTCTACGATTCAGTCCATCCGAGCGATACCGGCATTGAGCATGGATTTGTCCCTGCGTTGCGCGCGGCATGGGGCGATGCATCCCCGCGGCCATGTGCGGGCCCGGTTTCATTATTGTCCCCCAATTTGGACCCGGCGCTGAACCTGTTGTCCAATGGGGACTTCGCCAGTTGGGACGATCCACTCGGCCTGCCCGATGGGTGGTTGCCTCAGGGGCCCGTGTCCGTGAAGCGGGAGGAGGCCATTCGGCGTTCGCCGCGCAATGGATACGCGGCCTCGGTTCTGGGGACCGAAGGCGGCTGTGCGATCTATCAGGATGTGAACGATTTTGCTCAGATGCGGGGCCGACCGGTCAGCCTGCTGGTGTGGGTTTACCGACCGGCAGGGGCGCCCGGATCGGTGGGGCGTATTCAGATACGAGCCGCTGCACCGCAAGATGGCACGATTATCGCGACCACCCGCAGCTATGCGCTCAATCAGGCGGATAGCTGGGTGCCCTGGTGTATCAGCGGCGTGATAGTGCCTGCCGATGCGACTGCGATAAGAGTCACTCTGTTTCACGACAGCGCGGGCAATCCCGCACCGCAGCCCGCGCTGTTTCAGTCGGCTTCGCTGGTGCCCGGATATCTGCCGCGCGGATTGGCGGGGTAGTGCTACTGTTCCTATACGGCATGGATAAATCGCAGTAAATCTTGCGAGATGTGGGCATGTTCTGCAATATAGCATTTATATATTGCAGGTATTATTTATGAATGGTAAAAAATTTACCAGAAAACATTGCTGTATTTTGCTGATTTACGACTTCTTGCGTTCCTTTAGGGGTGCGCGATTGTCGCAGTGTGTCAACGCTTTGCTTCGCCCTGCCAGCTTTTATTCGGGGTTCGGCGCATGGGGCGGCAGACGAAAGCATGCCGCTACTGCGCGCTATGCACGTTTACCGGGAGCGCAGGCAGGTCATGCATATCATGCGGTGACATGCGCCATTGGCGTGCCTGTGATCCGATGTCTTGCCTGGGCATCGGATCACGGAAGGCATAGCGCACCGTCGAATTTGATCGGGAAATGACCGGTTCCCGCCGCTTGCGCGTGGCTGTGGTTTATCACGTGTGGCCCCATTATCGGCGTGCCGTGATGCAGGCGATGGATCGATGTGCGGGTATCGAATACGCTTTCTATGGCTGGAATGCGCCCTATCAGGGGATTGAGCCGGTCGATCCGGCCTCCGTGCGCCGTTTTGTCGATGCGCCGTTTCGGACGTTTGGCCCGTTTATGTGGCAACCTGCCGCCGTTCGCGCTGCGCTTTCGCGTCGGTATGAGGCGATAATATTCCTTGCTGATCAGCACTTTATTGCGACGTGGCTGGGCGCGGTGCTGGCGCGGCTGACGGGCAAGCGGGTGCTGTTCTGGTCGCATGGCTGGTTGCGTCGTGAATCGGCGAACCGGCACCGCGTTCGCAATGCCTTCCATGCGTTGGCCCATTGCGTGATGGTCTATTCGCAGCGGTCCCGCAGTTTGGGGATCATGGGCGGGTTCGACCCGTCGCGCATTCGCGTGATCTACAACAGCCTCGATCTGGATGCGGCCGACCGTGTGGTGTCGCGGATCGAAGCTGGCACGCTGGCATCCGCCAACCCGCGGGTTTTGTTCGACGATCCGCAACGGCCGCTACTGGTCTATACTGGGCGGCTGACGCGGAAGGTGCGGCTGGATCTGTTACTCGATGCAGCGGATCGGTTGGGGCGGCAGAGGCGACCGGTCAATATTGCGTTGCTGGGCGACGGGCCGGAACGCGCCGTGCTGGAAGCCGACGCGACGCGGCGCAATCTGGCGGTTCGGTTCTACGGCGCCTGCTACGATGAAAAAATAATCGGTCCGGCGATCTATCACGCCGATATCGTCGTGGCGCCGGGCAAGATCGGCCTCTCTGCCATCCACGCTCTGATGTATGGCACTCCGGCGATCACTCACGATGATTTCGACCGCCAGATGCCGGAGGTGGAGGCAATTGAACCGGGCCGTACCGGTGCATTCTTCCATTATGGCGCGGCGCACGATCTGGCGCGGGCGATTGCCGACTGGCTCGATAACGCCCCTGCGCGAGCGGCGGTGCGTGTGGCTGCGCGGCAGGCAGTTCATGACAGATGGAACCCCGAAACGCAGGCCGCCGCAATCGAACGCTGCGTGATCGAAACGTGCGGAGGCAGCGCATGAAAGCGCCATCGATGACATCGCCGCCCTTTCAGGCGCCAGTGAACAGGGGCGCTCCGTTTAGGCCCCGACCGTGGCCGCTCAGCAGTTTGCGGATCGGGCTGCATCGTCTGCGACTGGCGTGGGTCCGGTGCACGATGGCGGGCGACCTGGTCTGCGGCGAACATGTGGCCATCGCACGCAATGCCGACATACGCGCCCCGCATCACTGCCGCATCGGCAGCTATGTATCGTTTGGCAAGAACTTCACCTGCGAAACCGATCTCGAAATCGGCGATCACGTTCTGGTTTCGAGCAACGTGGCGATTGTTGGCAACGACCATCCGTTCGATGATCCAGGCCGCACAGTGTACACTCAGCCACGTCGCGATGACAGCGCGGTCCGTGTCGGCAGCGATGTGCTGATCGGTTTCGGTACGATCATTGTCGGCCCGGTCGCTATCGGGGATGGCTGCATTGTCGGGGCCGGGGCAGTGGTGGTCAGGGATCTGCCGCCATATACGATTTGCGTCGGCAATCCGGCGCGACCGGTCCGCAGGCGGTTTGCCGATATCGGGCGGGTTGATTGAGCGCACGGTGACACGCCCTCTGTATATGATGTCGCTGCGGACGCAGTTCGACAACCTCGGCGATCTGACGATCAACGCCGTTCTCGCGGCATGTATTTCTGCCCGCGCGCCTCTGGTGTGCCTGACCGATGGTGTACCACAGGGATATCTCGCTGAATTCGATGCGCTCGCATCGCGTCTGGGGGCGTCTGACATTCGTTATGCCTCCACACTGGCAGGCCTTTACGCCGCCGTGGGTGCGCTGTGCCGCAATGGTATAGCGCTGACCTTGTCGCCCGGTGATGTCGGCACCGGGCGTGGATGGATGCGACGCGGAACCTTGGCGGCACTGTCGCGTATCGCGCCGCAGAGGAGCGCTACGTTGCAGGTCGGGGCTTCGATGGCCGATCCCGCAGCGGGCGATGCGCGCTTGTTCGCGCTCTTGCTGGAGCGAAGCCAGCCGATCACGGTGCGCGATCCGGTTTCTCAGGCCACATTTGCGCGGATGGGGGTCGAGGTGCCAGTCGTGCCCGATCTTGCGTTCGCGCTTCCCTGTGCGTCTGCCAACGGGGGGCGGGACGGCTTGATCGCTTTGCGGAAAGTGAACTCCATCCCGTTCGACAGTTTGCGGATCGCGGTTCGCGCGCTGGCGTCGCAGATGCGCGAAGCCGGGCTGGAGCCGAAGCTGTATTGCCAGGTCGCGCACGATGCCAATCTGCATCGCAGGCTGGCCGCCGAACTCGATCTGCGAATGATCAACTTGGTTGGGGGGCGGCCCGGATTTGACGATGGGATGGCGGTTTATGCCAATGCCGGAGCGATCGTGTCCAATCGGCTCCATTCGCTGTTGCTGGCGGCAACGGCGGGCGCCACCCCATATGCTTTCGTCGGCCCTGCAGAGCGCAAGATAACTGCGGTGTTCGATCAGGCGGGCCTGAACGGGCAGATCATTCGGCTGGACGAAGCCGCGCGGGCGGGCGCACGTCTGGCGCATCGCGCGGCCTTGCATCGTGACAGTGTGGCCCCCGCATTCGAACGCAACGCCCGCTTGCTGGCCGATTTTTTCGACGAAGCTGTGGGGCGATGAAGGCGCGCCTCGCCGGTGGCGTTCCGCTGCTGGCTGCATATGCTGCATCGAAGGCGATGCAACTTGCCATAACTGTGCTGCTGGCGCGTTTGTTGAGCAAGGAGGAGGCAGGATCGGCGTTCTATCTGGTAGGGTTAATCGCGTTCGCACAAGCGATTGGCCCGTTGGGGCTGGATAGCTTTTCCGCCTATGTCCTGCCCCGTTTCCGCCGTTCGGGCGCACTGTGGAAGATGCGGCAGTATGCCGCGCTGGCGGTCTTGGTGTCGCTGCCGGTCGCGGCGCTGATCGCGGCCGGGCTGGTGTTCGAACGGGCAGAGCGCACGTGGGGCCAGAGTATCGCGCTGCTGTGCATCGTAGCGGTATGTTCGGCCAGCATGATCTATCGCCGGATCGCGCGAACGACGTTTTTGAGCGGGGCGCAGCGATTGCGGGCGGTGATGCATGATACCGCCACCGTGAACGGGCTGACTATCGCGATATTGCTGATCGCACCGATATCGACGGCATTTGCATTTGGCGTGGTGTTGCTGGGGGCCAACCTGCTGGCAGCGGTATGGGCGCACCGCGATTTAGGGCGGATCGTTGCGCCCGTGCCCGATGGCCGCCCCGCGCTACCGCACTGGCGGGTGAGGCGGGTAATCATGCCGATGGCGTTGCCCTCTCTGGTATCGCAGGGGCTGGCGCAGGCGCTCAACCGGATCGATGTCCTGCTGCTCGCGCCGCTATCGACTATCGATCAGGTGGCGGATTTCAGTGTCGCCATCCGCATCACTTTCTTTCTTCAGATCGTGCCCGAACTCGTGGGCCTGATCGCCGGGCCGCGCCTGTTGCTGCTGGGGCTGGGCAATACTGACGCGCAGCATCGTTTCGTGCAGACGACATTGCTGGCCGCCGCCGGGCTCTCGCTGGCGATCGCACTGCCATTGATCCTGTTTCCCGGCCCGTTGCTGGCGGGCGTGTTTGGCCCGGAATATCGACAGGCGGGCGGTGTTCTGGCGGTGCTGGCTGCGGGCAAGCTGATTACTGCCCCGTTCAATGCCCTGATGCCGATGTTCGTAACGCTGGGCCAAAATGGCCGGATCGCCCGGATTGTTGGGGTAGGGGCGGCGATCAATCTGGTGGCTGGCTTTGTTTTGATCCCTGCCCACGGCGCGATGGGCGCGGCGGTGGGCACTGCGCTGGCGCTGGCCGCTATGGGGATCGGTTATTGGCGGCTGTACTGCTCGCTCGTCGCCGGGTGGCGCGCATGATCGATATCGTGGGATATGCAGCCGCTCTGCTTAGCTATACGGTGCTGATACTGGCACTGAGATACGCGCGATTTCCCACGATCTCTCCGGCGACGTTTCTGGTGGCGGTGTACCTGCTGCAATATGGTCCGCACACGCTGATCCGCAGCTTGCGCGATCTGAGCGCGGGTGTGAGCGATGCAGTGGAGATGCGATACGTGCTCGCTGTCACGCTCGCCAGTTACTGTATCGCGCTGGCCATGCTGGCCGTGCGCGCCGCTTATCCAAGTGCGATTGCGCCGGAGATTGCCATCAGGGGTGCAAGCGCGCCGTTGTTGTTCCGCAACCGGCAGGCGGCGATCTGGCTGATCGCGATCAGCGCGATGTTCTGCATGGCGTTCCTTGCCGTCGAGCTGGCCGGTCCGCCTCGACTGAAAGGCATTGTCGATTATCTGCGCGGAACTTCGCCCCACAGCTACACCGCGTTGCGACGCCAGCTTTTCAGTGACGCACCGATAGAGCTGCTGATGAACTATACCCGGCAAACGGTGTCGATCGTGCTGTTGCTGCTCAATGTGGTGGTCGCGACACGCTATCGCTCGCTGCGGATTGCGGCGACGATCATGGCCGTGGCGGTTTTCGTTTTCACGATGGTCCAGTTGAACAAGTTCCCGCTGATCTACACGTTGTTCGCTGTGGGGATGGTGCTGTTCGCATACTCTCGCGGCAGACTGTCACTGACATCGAAAGAGAGGGCCGCCGCCGCCCTGGTGGTGGTGGCTGCGATGGGGCTGATATTCGTGCTCTATCTGGTGCAATACCGTGCAGCCCTGGCCGATGGATTGCTGGCGCGCGGCGATCTGGTGAAGCTGGTGTTTTATCGAGCGGCCTTCGCTCAGGCCGATGCATTGCGGCTGTGGTTCAGCGAATTTCCGGCCCGCACCCCGTTTCTGGGCATTCGCAACTATGGCCTGCTGGCCGAATTGCTGGGGCAGAAGTACTTTAACGTAACCAGCTTCATTCCGCGCACTTATTTCGGCGCCGATACGACGTATCAGGTGGGTTTTATCGGATCGGGTTATGCCGGGTTCGGGTGGACGGGGATTGCAGTGTTTGCTCTGATGGCGGGTGGCATCGCGTCGTTTGCGACCGTAGCGACATCGCGCATCGCTTGGGCCGATCTGCGGCTGGTGCTGACTATCGCGCTATCGATGAACATGTATTTCTTCTGCAGCCGCGAATTCAGCACGGCGCTGCTTTCCGGCGGCATTCTGCCGTTGCTGGCGGTGGCATGGTGGCTGGCCGCCATCGGGCGAAGGGGCGCAGGCGGCCAGCGATAATTCACCGCTGCGTTATCTCCTTACCCCTCGATCAGTACGAACGGCCCCCACACGCCGGGGTTGGCTTCCCCCGGCATTCCGGCCCTATCAGCGATCATCTGCAATTGCGCCTCTCGCAAGGCCTGCGCCCGGTCTGCCCCGGTTTCAGCGCGGCGCAGGGTTTCGACCGACAGGAAGGCTGCTGCATCGTCGCGCACCGGCCAGTGTGACAGCAACAACGAGCGCGCACCCGCCACCTGAAACGCGCGTGCCAGTCCGCCATAAGTCGCGCCGCCGCGCCCATTTCCAGCGGCGGTGTTGCAGGCAGACAGGATCACCCAGTCGGCGGCAAGGTCCATCGCGGCGATTTCCGATGCAGTCAGCAAGCCATCTTCGGCAGAAGTCGGCGCGTCGGGTGGCGTCAGCACCAGCGCCGGTTCAGCCAGATCGCGAATTTGCCCACCGACCAGTCCGTGGGTGGAAAACGCCAGCACCCGGTAATCGCCCAGTGGCGCGGCGCGGACGCTGGCTTCGGTCGCATCAGCGCCAGTCAGCAGCAGGGCATCGTCGTGTGCGAAGGCGTTGCCCATCGCCGTCAGTTCGGCCAGCGATCCCGGCAAGGACGGCAATGCGCGCAATGTCTTGAGGTCGATATCCATCCCCCTCAACGAACGCGCGTCGCCATTTACGGCGGACAAAGCAGGCGCGCCGATCCCGGCAAAGGCATGCGACGGCGCTTTGTCCGATGGGGCCAGCGGGCGTAGCGACGGGCGCACGGCAATGGCAAAATCGCGGATCAGGAAGCGGGGTGTTTTCCCGGCGACCGGGGCCTTGCTCACCAGAACCGAGGGTGGAATCTGCGCCAGTGGCCCGCCTGCGGGGAAGATCAGCTTGCTTTTCCCTGTCAGCGCGGGCGCAAGCGCGGGGCCGAAGAAACGGCGATAGACTTCGTGCGCGGTGGCGCTGTCGAACGGGGTGGCCGCGCCATTCGCCATGCTGGATTCTTCCAGCGAAGCGCGCAGCCGGTCGATCAGCGCAGTGGTGGAATTATACGGCGAAGTCGTTTCATGCCAGATCACCGCATCGCGGGTGACAGCGATCGTGACATTGCGATCTTCCACTATCAGCGGGATCACAACCGCCTCTGCATCGCTCAGCCCTGCCTGCGTTTCCGCCAGCGTCAGCGGCGTGGGGCGCAGGATTTCGGCGTGGCGCGGATAATCGCTGTCGAGCTGGCGCTCGACTGCTTCGCGCTGCGCGATGGCGGTGGACAGTGCAGCGGCACCGGCCTTCCCATCGGCCAGTTGCTGGCGCGTGTCCGCCTCTGCCGCGCGGGCGGCCTGCACCCCTTCCAGCGCAGTGCGGAATCCCTCGGGATCCCCGGGATAGCTGAGTTTGGCGGACGATATCGCCAGTTCGCCCAGCGTGGCGAGCTGCGCGGCGCGCCATGCCTGTTCCATCCGGCCGGTCTTCAGCGCGACCCATGCGAAATCGCGGAACAGCGTGTTGTTCGATGCCGCTACGCTTCGCACATCCTGCGACCGGGCATATGCGTCGAGCATCTTGCTCTCGTTAGTCGCCACGCTGGCCTGCAACATCGCGAAGGCGCGGTCCGGATCGCCGGTGCGGGCGAATGTCTTGGCGATCATCACCTCTGCCGTGATCCGCGCCGGGTGCGTAGCAGGCAGCTTGGCGGCAAAGCCGGTTTCAGCCAGTTCGGCCATCGCGCGCGCATCGGCATTCTGCCCCAGAAAGCTGAGCGCGCGGGCGAGGCGGGACTGGATGAAGGCCCAGCGCAGATCGCCGGGGTCGGTCCCGTCGAGCAGAGCCAGTCCCTCGCGGTAAGACGCGGCGGCTTCTGCCACTTGCCCTTCGCCCAGCAACAGGCCGCCAATCAGCTCGCGGTGCATCGCGCGGTCCCCCGCCGGACGACCGCCTTCGACAGTGATCGCAAGCCGGGCAATGTCGAGCGCGGCCTGCCGTTCGCCCAGCCCGGATAGCGCGATCGCGCGGTATTGCAGGATGGGGTAGAGCCGCCGATCATCCCGCCCCCATTCGCGGGCCGCCAGATCGGTGATCCGGGCATAGATCGCTGCCGCTTCGCCAAACCGCCCCGCCGATTGCGCGCGGGCCGCCATATCGTACCATACGTCGATCCACAGCGGGTGGCCTTCGGGCAGGATATCGAGCGCGAGCCGTTCGGTCCGTTCGACAGCAGCGCGCCCCGCTGTGCGGTCGGCATATTGCAGGTGGCGGCCATATACGTTGGCGAACATGACTTGTGCCGGATCGTCCGCAGGCAGATCGCGCTGCGCCAGTTCCATCGCCTTGCGGAAAAACGCGACCGCACCGGGAAGATCGTCTCGCAGCATCGCATCGGCGCCCAGCGTCGCCTGCGATACCGCGGGGGCAAGCAGGGCGTCTCCCGCCGGTCGAGTGACGAACGCGGCCAGCCGGTTGCGCGCCTTGTCCTTTGCCGCAGCATCGTCGCTGGTTTGCAGGATCGCGCCTAGCCCGGTCACGGTGGCCAGCGGATCGAGGGCAGACCCCTGATAGCGCGCAAACAGATCGGCGGCGGCCTGATATCGCTCGGAAAAGTATGCGGCGGTGATCGCTTGCGAAGCGAGCGCGGCGATTTGCTGCGGGTCGAGATCGCCGTCGCCGGATTGCAGCGTGGCAGCGGCAGCTTCGTAGCGGGCGACGGTGCCGATAAACGGATCGTCCCCCACCGGCGGTGCGCTGTATGCCGGAACTGCGACAGCCATCAGAGCGGCAGCGATAACCGCTCTAGTCGAACACCAGGTAATACGATGCCTCATCTGCCCCCCGATTGGCGATCTCTATCGAATAACGTTGTGTGAAGATGGGTGTAAAGCGGCACGACCGGCCATAGGCAGGTTCGTGTTCGCACACGACTTTCGCTTTGGCGTCCAGCAGGCGCAGACGCAGCGGATGGCCTTTGCCCCCGGCCACGGAAATCTCGGTCGGCTTCCCGGCGAGGAAAATCTGGCTGGTCGCGCGCAGCTCTTCAGGTTTCAGTCGCCCGCGCAGGAACCCCGGCCCCAGCGCGCGGCCCCGCAGCGGCGGCCCGCTTTCGGTGGCGGCCTGTGACCAGCGATCGACTGTCTGTTCCCCGTCGGCATCGAGTGGCTTGACGCCGCGGTTACGCAACCGGTCGAGCAGGGTGGCCAGCGCCGTGCGGTCGCCCGCGTCATAGGCATCCTGCGCCGCCGCCAGATCGGTCGCGGCGAATACGGCAGAGCCTGCATCGGCAGGCAGGGCGGCGCGTATAGTCCCCTCGGCAGGCGCAGTGGCACATCCGGCCAGCGCAAATGGCAGCGCAATGGCGATGAACGTCAGCAAGCGGGCCGGGATCGTCATACGGCGTCCTCGCTTTCGGGTTCGACCACGAAGCGCGCGCCAATGGTGCCGGGTACGAGGTGGATTTGCAGCCCGTGGCGCGCCGCGATGGCGCGGGCCAGTGCAAGGCCCAGCCCGCTGCCCGATTGACCCCCGCTGGCCGCTTTGCCGCGATAGAACCGGTCGAACACCCGCTCGCGGTCGGCATCGGGGATACCGGGGCCATCGTCGCTGACTGTCAGGACCGGTCCGGGCGCCAGCTCCACCCGGATGGCGCCGTTATCGCGGTTATATTTGAAGGCATTGTCGAGAAGGTTGGTCACGATCCGGCCCAGTTGCGCTGCATCCCCGATCATGGTCACATCGGGGGCGATTTGCCACTGGAAATCATACCCGGCCTCTTCCGCGCTGTCGGCATAGAGTTCGCAGATACCGCTGACCATCGTGCTGAGATCGACCGGCTTCATCCCCTGACTATCACCGGTGCGCGCCTTGCTGGATGCGATGTCGAGCAGCGCCTCCAGCGTGCCGACCAGACGGCGGATTTCGCCCCGCGCTTCGGCCAGATGCGCTGCCGTTGTCGGGTCGCTGCCCTGCTGTTTGAGCGCCTTCACCAATCGCGTGTCGAGATGCATCAGCGGGGTACGGATTTCGTGCGCGATCTGTTCGGATGTTTCGCGGTTCGCTTCGGATAGCTGGCGCGCCCGCTTGATCGCGTCGGCGGCCTGACTGGCGATGCGGTCGATTTCGTCGGGGCGGTCCGGCATTGTCAGCCGCTTTAGCGCGTCGTCGTCGCTCGCTCTGAATGCGCTGCTGACTTGCGATACGCGCTGGCGAATGCGTCCGCTCGCCGCTTGCGCGAACAGCGCGATACAGGCGACGAAAATCGCCCCGCCCAGCAGGAACACTGTCGCTACCCGTGCCAGCAATGGCCCTTCGTCCAGCGGTTCGTGCGCGACCAGCAGGCGTAGGCCCGGCGCGATCAGCGTGGCGCGGGCATAGGCCTGCGTGCGGTCTCCGATAGGGATGGTTCCGCTTTCGGATATCGCGGGATCGAGCGCTGGCCACGACTGGATGTCGCCTGCTATCGCGCCGCCCTTTGCATCGGCCAGCAGATAGTGCGGGCGGCTGCCATCCACCGGCACCACGGCCAGACGATCGGCAATCCGCCGCTCCAGTTCCGACCGGCCACCGCTGGCGTGAATATCGATCAGACCCGCAAGGTCCACGTCCACATTGTTGCGGGTGGAGGTGGCCAGCGTTTCGCGGATCGTCTGGTCTGTCACCCACCACAGCCCGAGCAGGAGCACCGCCGACAGGATGGCCGACAGAAAAACGATATGCGTGAAGATGGAGCGGCGAGCGATTATGATGTGCGCCCCTGCAACAACCGATATCCCGCGCCCCACACCGTTTCCAGCGCGGGGCTGTCGAAGCCTTCTTCCAGTTTACGGCGCAGGCGGCCGATATTCACGTCCACTACGTTGGTCTGTGGGTCGAACGACATGTTCCACACATCGCGCAGCAGCATTTCGCGGGTTACGACTTCGCCGGCGTTTTCCATGAAATAGCGGAACAGTTCGAACTCGCGCGGGCTGAGCGGCAAGTGCCGGTTGTCGCGGAACGCGGTGCGCGCCTTCACATGACATTCGAACGCACCGAACAGGATCACGGCGCTGTGTTCACGCCCCGATGCCCGGCGGTGGAGCGCGCGGATGCGGGCGAGCAGTTCCAGGGCTTCGAATGGTTTGGCGAGGTAATCGTCGGCCCCGGCCTCCAGTCCTTCGGCCCGGTCGCCGGTGCGGCCCAGCGCGCTGAGCATCAGGATCGGCGTGCTGACTCCGCTGCCGCGCAGCCGCTGGACCAGTTCCAGCCCGTCGGCATCGCCCAGCATCCGGTCCATGATAATCACGTCGAACGGTTCCAGCCCGGCACGCTTCAGCCCGTCGGTGCCGTTGTTTTCGACTACGATGGTGTCGCCCTGTTGCCAGGCGAGTTCGCGCACCTCGGTTGCTGCGCGGGCATCGTCTTCGATGTAAAGGACTTTCATGCCAGTACCGTAGCCCCCAAACCGCGTGACATATCCTGCGCGCACTGTGCCGATGGATCGATCCCCTCGCAAGCGCGCGCGGACGATTGCGACGGAAAGGGAATGCCGAAAAGGCGGGCCCCGCAACAGGAGCAGGGCCCGCTAGGTGTCAGGGCAAATGCCCCTCGGGTCGCAATGCCTGTGTAGCAACGATCGCTGGCAGCGACCCGTGACAAATCTCGTTAGGAATTCGATTGCGGCCCTTTGCCGGGCGCAGAAACAGACACTTAACAGCAAATGTCATGATTCTAACGGCAATCGTGTCTGCGCCCTGTACACCGCGCTGAGTAAGAGTGAGCCATCACGGAAGGGATGGGTTCATGACAATACGGAAAACGATTTGCGGGGCGGCGATGGTTGCCGTTGCGGTACTGGTTGCAGGGCAGGCACAGGCCAAGGCCAGCAACGAAGCGGTGATGAAGGCGACCGGCGAATGCGTCTATGTCGTGCATGTTGCGGAATCGAACGGTGCGCGGCTCAACCACTCCAGCGAGCAGTGGGCGCAAGTGATCCATATGTTCGCGGAGCGGTATAAACTCGACGCGAAATCCTATGTCGACAAAGCCAAGGCGAAATACCGCAAGCGTTCCAAGGTGATGGGCGCTGACGAAGCGCTGTCGCACATGATGCAGCGCGCGAAAGCCTGCGACAAGGAACTGGAGGGGCTGTGATGATCCGCCCCGCCAACCCGCCGCGACGGGCAACGATGGCCGCTGCGGCGCTTGCGCTGATCATCTGTGCCGTGCCCGCTGTGCCGGTGGCGCAGGAAAGCGACGGGGCGGAATACCTGTTCGAATGCGGCGCGGCGCTGAACGTATCGGAATCGAAAGGCATCAAGCTGCCGATTTCCAGCAAGTTCGCCACCGATCACTTCGTGAAGGAAACCGGCGGCAGCGAAGAGGTGCAGGAACGCGCCGACGCCGAAGTGCGGCGGACATGGACCCGGATCCGCAAGGAGAAAGGGCAGGCGGGACTGGAAGCATATGTGCTGGGCACTGCACGCGATTGTTCCGATCTCTATCAGGAACTCGCCGCGCGCAAGGCCGGTACATACAAGCCGGGTGCCCGGAACGCGGCCACCCGGCAGGCCAGCGCACAGGCTCCGCAGCAAGCCCCAAAACAAGCCCCAAAACAAGCCAGCGCGCCGATGCAGTTGAATTCGCTGGGCACATTGTCCGCCGCATCGCTCCGCGCGCATGTCGCCAAAACCGGGGACTATGCAGCGGTCGCGGACTATCTCGTCTATCACTATCCCTATGGCAAAGACCTGTTCAAACCGAACGAGGATGGCGATTATCTGGGCGAAATTATCGCGCAGATCGGCGCCAAAGGGGTGCGTAGTTTCAGCGACGAAGCGATCTATGCCATCGCCTACAAGCATTACTGGCAATACAACCCGCCAGCCTCGCGCATCATAGAGGCGGAATATACCCGCCGCTTGCGGGCGAAGCGGCAATCGGTGGATGAAGGGCGCCGCTGGGCCGAACGCGCCGCTGCCGACCGCGCGCAGAAAGCGCGTCAGGCGAATGCGCGCCCCGTCGGCTCCATCGGGCGGCACTGCGAGAAGAACTATCGCCCGGCCGAACCCGGCAGCCCCGGTGCATGGGTCACCAAATGCTGGTGATCCGCCTTTCGTCGGCCGCGCGCGCCGCTATCCCCGCCATTGCCACCATGGCGATTGCGGCGGCAGCGTGGCTGTCCGCTCTGTCGCCCGCGTACGCGCAACCGGGGGGCGCGGTGAGTGCCGCGATTGCGCGCTGCGAAGCGGGTGACAGAGCGGCTTGCGGCGAAGCGGGCATGGCGCTGTCCGACACAGCCAGCCCGGCATACGATGCGTTTCTGAGCCTGCGGTTCCTGCAACAGGCGTGCGCGGCCAGTCAGGCCCCGGCCTGCGGGCGGCTGGCGCTGATCTTCTTCGCGGGGGAAGGGGATGTCGAGCGCGATCTGCCCAGCGCCGCCAATTTCGCCCAACGCGCCTGTGCAGAACAGGATCGCGACGGCTGCGAAGTGGCCGAAGCGGTGTTTGCCGACAGTGCATCGCCGCTGTTCGATGCGGAACAGGCGCTGCACTGTCGCCGGGTGAACTGCGACAGCGGCAACCGGCAGTCGTGCATCGATCTGGCGCATATTTATTACACGTTCGACGATTATCTGCCCGCGGAACAGATCGCACTCAACGCCTGCCGCCCTGCCGATCCGGCAAGTGCGGACATCTGCCGGTTCGGCAATCAGTTGCAGGCCCGCCGGCACAAGATCGAGGCGGAGCAGCAAGCAAAGAAGCAGGCCGCGCTGGATGCACAGGCGCAACGGAATGCGGTGTTCGATGCCTTCATGCAGCGGCGCGATTATGACGGGGCGCTGTATTACGCACTCTATCGCACGCGTTCGAAATCGCAGGCGGAGACCGCTGTGATGGCGGCAGCGCGCGCGGGGGCGATGTCGCGCATTTTCGAAGACCATCTCTACGTGCTGGAATACTGGTTCCCCAGCGGCGCCATCGCCGGAATCGTCGCGTCGGAAATGGCGAAGCGCAAGCGCGGTCGTGGCAACGACTGCGGCATCTGGAACTGCACCAATATGCCCGGCGCCAGCACGCGCCGGTGGCAGGCGGCGGGCGGATCGCGCGGGTCGGGGTATCGCTCATCGTCGGGCGGCAGTTCGTTCACACCGGTCCGCGTACCGAGCAGCGCGCAGATCGCGAAGCAGACCCGCGACCGATACCGATCGTACAATTGCACTGGCAGCAGGCGGCTCTCCAGCAGCCACCCGACCTGCCAATAAACCGAAAATGGGGTGAGACGATGAAGAAGAACATGCCGATCGCGGCACTGGCATTATTGATGGCGGCGCTGATCGCCGGGCCGGCCAGTGCACAGGCCAATCCCAATTCACCGGCAGAGCGGGCGTGCAAGGCGCGGTACGACGATATTTCCCGCAATCTCAATTCCACCCGCCCCGATAAACGCCGGGTCAGCGACGAAGAAATCGGCTGGGCCTTGCGGTATGAACAGGTGAACAAGGCAGGCAAGCCATGTTCCGAAGCCGATCAATCGCCGCAGCAGGCCACGGCATCGGCCAAGCCGGAAGCGCAGGCAGTGCGAATGGTCGAAGCGGGCGGCACCGGCAATGCGATGGAAGGGCAGAAAGCCTACAACTCCGGCGATTTCGCTACGGCCCGCACGAAATATCGCGCCGGGTGCATGACCGATGGCAACGCCGCCGCCTGCACCAATCTGGGCGCGATGGCGCGCACTGGCAAAGGCGGGGCGAAAGACCTGCCGCTGGCCCGCAGCGCATATCAGCGCGGCTGCGCCAAGGGCATGGCCGAAGCGTGCGAAAACTATGGCTCCATGCTGAAGAACGGTGTCGGCGGGCCGAAGGATTTTGCCGGAGCAATCGCTCCGCTGACCACTGCCTGCAACGCCAAAATGGCTACGTCGTGCTATGATCTGGGCACCAGCTATTTCTATGGCCGGGTGGGCAACGGGCCGGATTATGCCAGGGCGCGGCAATATCTGGCCAAGGCGTGCCCCGGCTATGCCGCCGATGGCTGCTATGCGCTGGCGATCCTGCAACGCGATGGCAAGGGCGGCGCGGTCGATCTGGCCGGTGCGGCCAAGGCATTTGCCCTGTCGTGCGAAGCGGGCAAATCCGACGGCTGCCTCGAATATGGCGTGGCGCAATATGGCGGCGCGGGGATCAGGATCGATATGGCCGGTGCCCGCAGCAGTTTCGGCAAGGCGTGCAATACCGGCAATGCCGGGGCCTGCATGAACGCAGCGATCATGTCGCGCGAAGGGCAGGGCGGTGCGCGCGATCCGGCGGCAGCGAAGCGGTATTTCAACCTCGGTTGCAAACTGGGCATTCAGGAAGGCTGCAAGCTGGCCGGGCAGGTGGGCGCATGATCCGCGCAGCAACATTCGCGCTGGCAGCGGTGGCGGCATTGGGTGCCGCTCAGCCGGGTAGCGCCAGCGAACAGGGCGCACGCGATGCCGCCACCCACAACGCCTTGTACGAAGACGCAAAGAAACTCGGCCTGTCGCCTCAGTCGGTTTCGGAAATGTACGAATGCGCGGCGATGTGGGACCGCTGGATCTATATCGTCGAAAGCGCGGCAGATGCCGATTTCGTACAGGCGCTGCATCCCGAACTCTCGGTCGGCAATGCCAAAGCGCGGCGTATCAAATGGACGCGCGAGGCCCGCCGGTTCGTCGATGCAGACCATGACGAAGACTATCTGGCAGAAAACAAGGCCGATGCCGAAAGCGAGGCCGACCGGCGATACACCCGCTATGCCAACGGTGAAGAGCGCGGGTTGAAGGTGATGATGGAATATCTGGGGATATGCCAGTGACCGGGTGGCATAGGCCCTGCTTGCTCGCCGCGCTGCTGGCCCCGGTCGGTCTGGCGCAACCGGCGCTGGCGCAGGAAGTGACCGGCGATGGCGAGATTGCTTACGTCGATCAGGTCGAAACCGTGCTCGTCTGCCCCGACGGCAAATATCAGAGCGGGTGCGACGAATCCGATCTGATCCGCGCGGTGGAGCGGATCGAAGACCTGCCGACCGATATCGAAACCCGCTGCCTCTATGAAACGAAGGCGCGGTGTTACCCGGTGGCGTTCGGGCGCATCATCACTGTCGAACAAGGGCGCCCGCTGACCTGGCAGCATATGGTGCTCTATCCCGAAGACGGGCCACGGGTCGAAATGATGGCGATCCTCGAAGGGGTGACTGCCAACGATTTGTATGTGCTGGTCGCGCGGCAGACAGAGGGGTGGTTCGCGCCGCCGCAACTGGTGGAAAACACCAACGAACTGATGCTGCTTCACGGACCGGGCCGCACCGGCGGCACCGGCATGGGCAATGCCGATATCGTCCTCTCCCGCCACGAACAGGGATGGACCACGTTCGATGTCAACGAACTGCTTTTCGAAGCGGAGCAGATGCTGCCGGCCGGGTTTTCGCTGGCGAGCGGAGTGAACTTCGATTTCCGCGAGATGTTCGTGGCCGTGCCGGTGAAGCGCGAGAGCGACGGCGGTTGCTGCGCCACCGGCGGCACGGCCTTCATCGACCTGGCAATGCCTGCGGGCAATCTGATGAACGTGGCTTCCATCACATTCAACGAAACAAAGCCGGTCGAAACCCACCGGATACAGGCACCCGGCAGCGAGGCGAATACACATGAATAAGCCATTCAAGACAGCGATACGGGTAGCTCTGGCAGCGGCGCTGGCGATGGCGTTGCCTGCTGGCGCGAATGCTCAGGCGCAAACCACGGCGCAGCAGCAACAGATGCAGCAGCAGATCCGCCAGTTTGCCAACATGTACATGGTGACGGACTATGCCCTCGGCGCCAACGAAAATTGCGACCTGTTCACGCTTGGCGAATATCGCGGCTTGCGGGTGTTTCGCGATCTGCTGCGATCCGATCTCGGCAAAGTGCTGAAGAAGGAGCAGGTCGATCAACTGAGCCTGTACGACAAAGCAAAGGCCGAATGGAAAGGGTGCCTCGCCCGCGCGAGCCATCCCAAGCAGTGGAAGACGATTGAGGACGCGCATGTGATGGCGCTGGCGATGATTGCGGCCCCTTCGAATATCGCCAGCGATTCCAAAACCTGCAAAGTGGACGGGGTGTACCAGGCGCTCAATCCGACCGAATGGAGGTTCGCGCGCACGGCCTCGGAAAGCGCAGCCGTTATCGCCAAGCGACGGACGGATTACGATGCGTTGACGAAGGAGTTCGCTGCGATCATCGACCGGCAGTGCCAGAAAGGCGTGTCGCAGATGATGCAGCCGGGATACGATTCGATCCTGCTGACAGAAGAAAACAATCTGTATCTCCAGAAAGGCAAAAAGCCGGTTCAGGTGTTCACATCGGTCGGCACCTACATCTCCGCCACCCCGATTTCGGCGGACATGGGAGCGTGGCGCTCGCGGCTTGGTAGCTTTCTTGGCACCCGCCCATCGCGGGGCCTGAACGTCTATCGCGTGCTCGACCGGGGGGATAAGCCGGTGGTGTTCTTCCACCTCTCCCGCCCCGGCACATTCGATCCGCACGGCAAGATACTGGTTGCCCGGCAGGGCGGCTGGATCGCCAGATTACGGAGCAATGTGGACGAAGTCGCGCTGAACCTGCCCGATGGATCGCGCATTGCGCTGACCAAGCAATCGGGCAGCGGCACCAACGTAATCGGCTCATCGGAATTCGTCCTGCCGCCCGATGGCAAAGCGAAGCTGGCGCGGCTGAGCGACGATGCGGCGGTCACGGTATCCTATCGCATGAATGGCAAGGAATGGACGCCATTCCTCGAAATCGGGCGCGACCCACCGGTGCAGAGCCAGAAAATGGGCAATATCCGCAAGGCGCTGATCTGGGCGAATGCGCCGATGCCTGCGAAGGAGGGCCGGCTGTGAGCGCGCTGATCCTTCGTTTCCTCGCGCCGGTTGTGCTGATCACGCTCGGCCTTGCTCCTCTCCCTGTACAGGCGACGGAGCCTGCCGCCGATCCTGCCCCGGCTGCCGATCCGGCCACCGGGTGCGAGGCCGATCGCAACGGGCGGGCCTGTCTCGATCAGGCGATCCGGCTCTATCATGGCAAGGATATCGCGCAGGATTACACCGCTTCCCGCCGGTTCGCGGCCAGGGCTTGCGCGCTGGAGGAAATGCTGGGCTGCAACTACCTCGGCGCACTGCTGGAAGATGGGCTGGGTGGCCCGGTCGATGTGCCCGGCGCGGTGCGGAATTACCGCCGCGCGTGTGATGGCGGCTATAGCGGGGCGTGTCACAATCTGGGGCAGACGCTGTATGAAAACGCAGTGAAAGGCTCCCCCGAACTGGCAGATGCCCGTGCCGCCTTTGTCAAAGGGTGCGAGGCCAGCATCCCGGATTCGTGCAACAATTATGCCGTGATGATGAAATTCGGGGAAGGCGGGCCACAGGATCTGGTCGGCGCGGTGTCGATGTTCGAGGCGGTGTGCGAAGAAGGCAAGAACGTCGATGCCTGCGCCAATCAGGGTTACATGCTGATAATGGGCGAAGGCATCGCGAAAGACCCGGCCCGCGCGGCAAAGCTGCTGAGCGGTGCGTGCGAACAAGGCTCCACTTTCGCCTGCGACAATTACGGGCTGATTCTCGTCAACGGTCTTGCCGGGGATCGCGATCCGTCGCGTGCGAAATCGCTGTTTGCCGCTGCCTGCAAGAGCGGTGAAACCAACGCCTGCTACAATCTGGGTGAAGTGCTGATAGACGATCTGGCCGGGGCGAAAGATCTGCCCGCCGCCCGCGCCGCTTACAGCACAGCCTGCGATGGCGGCATCGTCAGCGCGTGCAGCAAACTGGCGCAGATGAAGTTCGATGGTCAGGGCGGCCCGCAGGATCGCCCCGCCGCGCGGCAGATGTATGCCGACCTGTGCAGCGGCGGCGATGCCCGTTCTTGCATGACCTTCAACGTGCTGGCCGAATTGGGCGAAGGCGGCCCACGTGACCGTGCGGCATCGAACCACGCGCTGGAAAAGGGATGCAGCCTTGGTCATGAGATCGCCTGTTCGGCGCTGAAGATACGCCAGGGCGAGAAATAGCGGGAGGCGGCAGCACTTTCCCCTTTCGTCCCACTGTCGCCAGCGATGCTAATCGCTTGCCAAATTGTGCAAATTTGTATGAAAGAAGCCCCATAAGGCTGGTTATTCAACGCAAGCGGCCATGCATGGGGGAGAATATGGCATCACGTAGCGTGGCAACAGGCCGCGCGCGGGGCGATCCGGCGAATTCGGAATCCGCGCAGCAACTGGTGCAGGCCGCAATCGATCTGATGCGCGAACGCGACACACTGGATGTGTCGTTCGTCGATATTGCCGAGCGGGCAGGGCACCCGCAGGGCCTGATCGGATATTATTTCGGCAACAAACAGGGGCTGCTGGTCGCCGCGCTCGAACGCAGCATCGCCCGCGCGCTGGCCCAACTGGAAAGCCTGCTCGCTGCCGATTACGATCCGGTCGAAAAGATGCGGATGCATCTGAACGGTATTGCCGAGGCATATTACCGCTTCCCGTTTTTCAACCGACTGTTGCAGGCGATGGTCCGCGATGGTTCCCCCGAATATGCCGCCCGGCTGACGCAGCGGCTGATCCAGCCGATGATGGATGCACAGGCAGCGATCATCGACGCCGGGGTGGCGCAAGGGGTGTTTCGTCCGGTCGATAAGAAGCTGTTCTATTTCGCAACAGTGGGCGCGGCAGACGGGCTGAATGCGGCGCGCTTTATCCTCGGTGGGGCGTTGGGGCAGGAAATCGACGCCGAATCCAGCAAGCGCAATGCCGCGGCGATCATCGATTTCTTCCTCGCCGGCCTGATGAGCAGGGATTGATCGCGGCGCGCTGGCGATCATGGCGCGGCACCGGTTTCGAAATATGGGTATGGCCAGCGGTCTGCGGTTGGACTAGGTATTCTTTCGCAACCCGGCTCGATATCGGGGGCTGCGTATGCCGCGCAGCGGGGACGAGAGGATTATTATGAGCGAAGCGACCGTCAATCCCGGCATGGACCCGGAACTGTTCGAACAGTTCATCGACCAGCTCGACCGCTATGTTCGCGAACGCCTGATCCCGGCGGAACGCGAAGTGATCGAAAACGATCGCATCCCCGACGATATCGTTCAGGAAATGAAGGATATGGGGCTGTTCGGGCTTTCTATTCCCGAAGAGTTCGGCGGTGCTGGGCTGAACACCACGCAATATGCCCGCACAGTGAAAACCATCGCCTATGCCGCGCCAGCCTATCGTTCGATCTTCTCGATCAATATCGGGATGTTCAATTCCGCGATCAAAAACGGCGGGACAGACGCGCAGAAGGCCGAATGGTGGCCCCGCATCGCCGGGGGCGAAATCGCCTGTTTCGGCCTGACAGAGCCGGGATCGGGCAGCGACAGCGCGGCGATGGCGACAACTGCGCGCCCCGATCCAGATGGCAACGGCTGGATATTGAACGGCACCAAACGCTACATCACCAATGCCCCGCACGCGCAGGTCGGCCTGATCATGGCGCGCACGGAGAAAGAGAATCTGCCCAAGAACGCGCATGTTTCCGCATTCATCGTGTCGATGGATGCGCCGGGCGTGTCGGTCGGCAGCCCGGACAAGAAAATGGGGCAGGCAGGCAGCCATATCGCAGATATCATGCTCGACGATGTGCACGTGCCGGGCGACGCGCTGCTGGGTGGGGAAACCGGCAAAGGTTTCGTGTTCGCGATGAAGAGCCTCGACAACGGGCGTATTTCGGTGGGCGCGGCCAGCACCGGCTATGCCCGCCGCGCGCTCGACAGTGCCTTGCGCTATGCGACGGAGCGCAAGGCGTTTGGCGAACCGATTGCCAACTTTCAGCTGATCCAGCAGATGCTGGCTGAAAGCGAGACGGAGATCTACGCCGCCGAATGCATGATGGCCGACGTAACCGCGCGCGCCGACCGGGGGGAGAATATCCTGCGAAAAGCCGCGGCATTCAAAGTGTTCGCCAGCGAAATGTGCGGCCGGGTGGTAGACCGCGTGGTGCAGATATACGGCGGCGCGGGCTATCTGGCGGAGTACGATGCAGAGCGGTTTTTCCGCGATGCCCGCATCTATCGCATCTACGAAGGCACCACGCAGATCCTCCAGCTCCAGATCGCCAAACACATGCTGCGCGAATTCGCCGCGCAGGGGTGAGGCCGGGGGCGGGGGCGTTCTGCTCCGTCTCGCCTCCGTGCCTGTCCCGGCACCCGCCCGCAACGCTCGTCATTGCGAACGGAGTGACGTAATCCATGGACCGAGGGCGCAGCCCATCGCGTGTGTTGTGGCCGGGGGCGAAGTGCGGGTCATGGATTGCCACGTCGCCTGCGGCTCCTCGCAATGACGAGGGGAGGGGGTGGGCGTGATAGTATTGACCCAAGCATCGGAAGTGCGGGCCCAAATCCACTCCGTGCCTTCGTGCCTTCGTGTGACAAGCCTCCGCCCGCCTCCCCTCCATCGCGGCGGTTGTGGCCGGGGAAGGGCGGCCCTTGGATTGCCACGTCGCCTGCGGCTCCTCGCAATGGCGAGGGGAGGGGGTGGGCGTGGCTGCCAGCCAATCGGCATGCTCCACTAACATCGTCACCCCGGCCTCCGAGCCGGGGTCCAGCTTTCACTGGCGCCGCGTTGGAAAAAAGCGGGGCCCCGGATCAGGTCCGGGGCGACGTGGGTGGGGAGTGGGTCCGTTCCGCTTTGCCTCACCTCCGTGCCTGCCGTGTCACCGTGGCCCTTGAGCCAGAGGCCGGACTACCCGCACCCCCGCCTTGCCACTCGTCATTGCGAACGGAGTGACGCAATCCATGGACCGAGGGCGCAGCCCATCGCGTGTGTTGTGGCCGGGGAGAAGTGCGGGTCAGGGATTGCCACGTCGCCTTCGGCTCCTCGCAATGACGAGGGGAGGGGATACGCGTGATAGTATTGGCCAAGCATCGGCAGTGCGGGCCCAAATCCACTCCGTGCCTTCGTGCCTTCGTGTGACAAGCCTCCGCCCGCCTCCCCTCCATCGCGGCGGTTGTGGCCGGGGCAAGGGCGGTCCCTGGATTGCCACGTCGCCTTCGGCTCCTCGCAATGACGAAGGCGGGACGGTCGGGTGACGCGGTGTTCGGGCCTGCGTTAGCTGAGTCCTGCGCCGACCCCGGTGATCGTGCCTGACGCGTCCCGCCTGCCTCCGGGCTTCGCGCTGTCGGCTCGCGTCTCGCGTTCGGTCGCCATATTCTCGGCGCTCGATGCGGTGCAGTATTCCTTTAGAAAGCGGGTGACCGTTGCCAGATCGTCATCCGAAAAGCGATCGATCACGCTTTGCCCCTGCGCGATGGTCGAAAGGTAGGGGCGGAGGAACTCTTCGATTTTGTCGTCCCTCAGCGAAATCCATACTTTGCGGCGATCCTGCCGGTCGACTGTGCGTTCGACCAGATCGTTGGCTTGCAGGCGCTTGACCAGCGCAGTCACCGATCCGCTGGTCAGCGCGAGGGCGCGGCCCAGGTCGCCTGCTGTCATCGGGCCGGACAGGTAAAGCTGTTCGATGGCGCGCACTTCGGTCGTTCCCAGGTCGAAGTGGCGCGCAACCATCACCGCCTTTTCAAGCAGTTGAGACGCCAGCTCGCGCGTCAGGCGCGCTATTTCCAGATGTGGCTCTAGCATTGACCGGTCATGCGAAATTGTCCTCCCGCTAACCGATTAATGTAATTGTTAATCCGTGAAAAGAGCGGGCGGCCAATTAATCAAAAGCCTGATTTATCGCACCAATGCGGTGGCGGGGGTTACTGCTGCTCCATCCCGGTGACGCTGCGAAGGGTATAGGCGGCGGTCAGCAACTGGCCTTGCGCCGCGATCCGGGCGGATTCGGCAGACAGCGCCTCGCGCGTGGCGTCGAGCAGGGCGAGTTGCGGCTTGGCCCCAGCTTTCACTTCCAGACGGGTGCCGCGCAGCGCCTCTTGCGTGGCGGTGGCGCGCTTTTCCGCGGCGGCGAGCATCGCGCGGGCCGATTGCACGGCCTCGAAGCCCTGCACGGCCTGTATCCGCACCCCTTGCTCGGCCAGCCGCGCATCGGCGGCGGCGGCGCGGGCTTCGGCCTCTGCCTTGTCGACTTTGGCCCCGACTCTGCCGCCGGTGAAGAATTTCCACTCCCCGCGCAGGCCCACGCTGGCGCTGTCGGCGGCGTATCCGGGGAAGAACTGGTCGCGCACGCTGGACGCTTCGGCATAGGCGCCGACTGTCGGCATTCGCTCTGCTTTGGCGGCGCGGACTCCGGCACCGGCCATGTCGGCGGCCTTGCGTGCCTGCGCCACTTGCGGGTTGTCCGCTGCGGCGAGCGTGGCGGCCTGTTCGGCACTGGCGGGCACCACCGGCGGCGGGGGCAGCGCGGTGTCGGGCGCGATCGGGCGCCCGGCCAGCGCGCTCAGCCGGGCCTGCGCTTCGTTCAGCGCGCCTTTTGCCCCGGCGCGGCCTGCCTCCGCCTCTGCCAGACGCGCCTCTGCCTGTGCGACATCGGTCGAGGTGGCGGAGCCGACTTTGAACATCAGCTGCGAATGCCGCACCGCTTCCTGCAAAGTATCGATCATCGCGCCATAGCTGGCGACCTGCTGCTGCGCCGCGAGCGCCTGCGTGTAGGCGGCGATTACCTGCAACCGCAGGTTGAGCGCAGCGGCATCGGCACCGATCGCGGCCATTTCGCGCCCGGCCTGCGCCTGTGCCACCGCAGCCCCGATCCGCCCGCCAGTGAACAGTGGCATTTCCGCCCCCACTTGCGCCACGCGGGGGGTGACGTTTTCCGCCTGCAAGCCGAAGAACCCGCGCGGATCGATCCGGCCATAGCCGATCTGCCCCTGCACACTGGCGCTGGGATTCCGCTCTGCCCGCGCCTGCGCCACAGCGGCATCGGCGGCATCGGCGCGGGCCTGCGCCGCCTCTATCGCAGGCGAATGCGCCAGCGCGGCAGCCAGCGTTTCATCCAGCGTTTCAGCAGCGACGGGGGTCGCGAGCGCAGCGGATGCCAGCGCGACGGCCAGCGCGACCGAAGGCAGTGCGGCAGAAGGGGAGCGGGGGAAAACGATACGCATCGGTTCTCTCAGCTAAGGGCGATCAGCGGCCAGGCGATCAGCGAAAGGCGCAGCCCGGTGCCACACCCAGACGGCGGAAAATCATCGCCGCGGGGCAGAATCCGGTCACGCTCGCCTGCAACATGTTCAGCCCGGCAAAGATCGTCAGCGCGATCCAGTATGGGTGGACAGTGACCGACAGGATCGATCCCGCCAGCACGACAATCGCGGCAAAGGCCAGCACGGCACGGTCGAGGTTCATCGCAACATCTCCTTCAACACGAGGTCAGTCCATCGTCAGTTTCTTGATCCCCAGCACATGCAGCGCGAGCTTTTCATAGAACGGCTCGCTCTCACCCTTGCGGATCTTGCGGAGGAAATATTTTTCGAAGCCGATCTTCGCCAGATGGACCCATTTCCCTTCGGATGCCCAGTTGGTGTTGCGCGGCGGGATCTGCGGCTTGGCGACGAAGGCCACCCCGCCATCCCCGAAATCGGCCAGACAGATCGCGTTCCAGCTCGCCTCGTGCGTCGGTTCCTGCCCGTCGAGAATTTCCTTCAGGTTCTGCGCGATGGCGGTGACCATGCTTTCGATCATAAAGCCGGTCTTGGGCACGCCCACCGGCACCGGGGTCGGCCCGGTCGGCGGGATCGCGATGCACACGCCCAGCCCGAAGACATTGCTGTATTTCGGATTGCGCTGATGTTCGTCCACCAGCACGAAACCGCGCGGGTTGACCAGCCCGTCCAGCCCCATCAGCGCGGGGATGCCGCGGAACGGCGGCATCAGCATGCACCACCCGAAATCGAGATCGTGGCGCTTCTTCTCGCTGCCGTCTTCGTTCACTTCGGTGATGTGGATCGTGCCGGGTTCGACACTGTCCACTTTCGCATTGGTGACCCATTTGATGTGCCGGTCGCGCATTTCGCTTTCCAGCAAGCCCTTGGTATCGCCCACGCCGTCCAGCCCGAGGTGCCCGATATAGGGTTCGGGGGTGACGAACGTCATTGGCACTTTGTGGCGAATGCCGCGCTTCTTCAGCTCGGTATCGAGGATCATCGCCATTTCGTAGGCCGGGCCATAGCAACTGGCCCCCTGCGCCGCGCCGACCACAACCGGGCGCGGGTTGGCGCAAAGCTCTTCGAACCGTGCACGCGCCTGCTGTGCACTGGCGGTTTCGCAGATCGACACAGTGTTGCGATCCGGGCCGAAGCCGTCGATTTCATCCCACGCCAGATCGGGGCCGGTGGCAATCACCAGATAATCATAATCGATATATGAGTCATCGTTCAGCTCGATCCGGTTATTCACCGGGTCCACCTTGCGCGCGCCCGTGCCGGTGAAGGCGATACCGTGTTTTTCCATCACCGGCGGCAAATGCACCTGCAGCGCCTCCGGCTCCCGCCAGCCCACGGCGACCCACGGATTCGACGGTACGAACCAGTAATCGTCGCCTTTGTTGACGACCGATACGCGCGCCTTGCCCCGCGTGGCGCTGGCGATCTCGTAAGCGGCGATCGTGCCGCCCAGACCGGCGCCCAGGACAACGATATGGGGTTGGGACATCATCGAATCCTCTCTTGCGATTACGGGTTGACGGATAAAACATATACACGATATATGCAAATCAATAATCGAAAGGATCGAAAATGTTCGGTTTCGGCAAAAAATCTCCCGTCCGCGAAGTGTCTGCGGGCGAACTGCACACGATGGTCTCCAATGGTCAGGCGGTGGTGGTCGATGTGCGCGAACCCGGCGAATTCGCGGGCGGGCACATTCCCGGCGCGATCAATCTGCCGCTGTCGCAATTCGATCCCGCGCAACTGCCCGCTGCGGAAGGCAAGACCGTGGTGCTCAACTGCGCGGGCGGGGTTCGTTCGGCCAAAGCGCTGGCGAAATGTTCGGATGTGCCGGTCGACACCCACCTTGCCGGTGGCATGGGCGCATGGAACAGTGCAGGCCTACCGGTCGAGAAATAAGGCCAAAAACGAAATGAGGGCAACGATGCGGGCAACGGCACTGATCCTTGCACTGGGCGGCAGTCTGGCGCTGGCGGCATGTGGCGACAGCGAAGTGGCGCAGGCACCGGCGAAAACGGCGGCCAGCGGCCCCGTGCTGGTGGTGCGTCAGGCCGAAGTGCCCAACTGGACAGCAGTGAGCGCGGAAGTCGCCACTGTCGATCAGGCGCAAGTCATGGCCCGCATCCCCGGCATCCTCACCGCACTTTCCGTGAAGGAAGGCGATTATGTGAAGCGCGGGCAGGCGATTGGCCGTGTGGTCGATAGCCAGCTTGGCTATCAGTCGGGGGCCTATGGTGCGCAGGCCGCCGCGGCGCAGGCGCAGGCGGCACAGGCGCAGGCGGAGCTGTCGCGCACCCGATACCTTTATGAAAACGGCGTCTATGCCAAGGCGCGACTGGAACAGGCGCAGGCGGCCGCCGCTGCCGCGCAGGCGCAGGTCCGCGCTGCGCGTGAACAGCAGAAAGCGGTGGGCGCGGTGGCCGGGCAGGGCGCATTGATCGCCCCTGCCAGTGGCCGTGTGCTGGCGGCAGACGTGCCCGCCGGATCGGCGGTCGCCCCTGGAATGGTGATCGCCACGATCACCTCCGGCCCGGTGGTCCTGCGGCTCGATCTGCCTGAATCGCTGGCGGCGAAGGTTCATCCCGGCTCTGCCGTGCGGGTCACTACCGATGACGGGACCGAGCGGACCGGCACGATTGCGCGGGTCTATCCCTCGGTCGCGGCGGGGCAGGTGCGCGCCGATGCCGATGTGCCGGGGCTGGATGCCGCGCTGATCGGGCGGCGGGTGGCCGCGCAGGTCGATGGCGGATCGCGCAAGGGGCTGATCGTGCCCGCCGATTATGTCGTCACCCGCTTTGGCGTCGATTACGTGACGGTTAAGCCGAAACAGGGTGAAGCCGCCGCTGTACCGGTGCAGACCGCACCGGCGGGCGAAGCGGGCAAAGTCGAAATCCTCTCCGGCGTGTCGGCGGGCGATATGCTGGTGAAGCCCGCTGCCAAAAGCGGTGCCCCAACGAAAGGCGGGGCGGCGCAGAAATGAGCGGTGAAGCGGTGAACCTGGGCATTTCCGGGCGGCTGACGCGGGCGACGATCCAGTCTCCGCTCACGCCGCTGCTGCTGCTGGCTGCGATCCTCGTCGGCCTGATCGCGACGATGACGATCCCGCGCGAGGAAGAGCCGCAGATCAAAGTGCCGATGGTCGATATCCGTGTCGCCGCGCCCGGCCTGTCGGCCAGCGATGCGGTGGAACTGGTGGGAAAGCCGCTGGAAACCATCGTCAAATCGATCGACGGGGTGGAACACGTCTATACTCAGGCGGAAGATAACGGGGTGATGGTCACTGCCCGCTTCCTCGTCGGGTCGGACCCGGAAGACGCCGCGGTGCGGGTCAACGAGAAGATACAGGCCAATATCGACCGCATCCCCGTGGGCATCCCGCCGCCGCAGATCACTGTGCGCGGGATCAACGATGTGCCGATTGTCGTGCTGACGCTGACGCCCAAACCCGGTGCGCCCGGTAACTGGAGCGATCAGTCGCTCTATGAACTGGCCGACCGGCTCAAGACCGAAATCGCCAAAGTGGGCGATGTCGGCCTCACCTTCGTCGTCGGCGGGCAACAGCAGGCGATCCGTATCGTCCCCGATCCGGCGAAGCTGGCCGCGCATCAGGTGCCGCTCAATGCCGTGATCGATGCCGCCAGTCAGGCCAACCGTTCGTTCCCCACTGGCACTGTGCGCGAAAACGGGCGGGCGGCCACGGTGGTGGTGGGCCAGACGGTGTCGGGCGCGCAGGAAGTGGGCAATCTGCAAGTCCGCTCTGTCACCGGCGCGCCGGTATATCTGCGCGATGTCGCGACCGTTACCGAAGGGGCGACACAGGATCAGGCCCGCGTGTGGGACTGGTCGGGCGATGGCAAGGATGGCGCGTGGAACACGGCACCGGCGGTGAGTCTGGCGGTGGCCAAGCGGGCCGGGGCCAATGCCGTGACGGTGTCCGAAAATGTCGTCGAGCGGGTGCACGAACTCGAAGGGTCGCTGATACCCGAAAGCGTGAACGTGCAGGTCACCCGCAATTACGGCGAAACCGCGAACGAGAAAGCGAACGAGCTGCTGTTCCATCTCGCGCTGGCAACAGTGTCGATCGTGCTGCTGATCGGTTTCGCCATCGGCTGGCGCGAAGCGGGGGTGACAGCCATCGTGATCCCCACCACGATCCTGCTGACGATGTTCGCCAGCAATGTGATGGGATTTACCATTAACCGGGTCAGCCTGTTCGCGTTGATCTTCTCCATCGGCATTCTGGTCGACGATGCGATCGTGATGATCGAAAACATCGCCCGCCACTGGGCCATGCCCGATGTCGGCACCGATGGCGGCCGCACCCGCCAGCAAGCCGCGATCGAAGCCGTGGCCGAAGTGGGCAACCCCACTATCGTCGCAACGCTGACTGTGGTCGCGGCGCTGCTGCCGATGCTGTTCGTGTCGGGCCTGATGGGGCCGTACATGGCGCCGATCCCGATCAACGCCAGCGCGGCAATGGTGTTCAGCTTTTTCGTGGCTGTGATCATCGCGCCGTGGCTGATGATCCGGTTTGCTCGCGCGACATTGGCCAATCACGGGCATGACGCGGGTCATCCCGATAAATTGGGGGCGCTTTATGGCAGATTCGCCGCCCGTGTGGTGAAAGACCGCAAGTCGGCACGAAATTTCCTTATATTTGTGGGGATTGCGACTCTCATATCGTGTTCAATGTTCTATCTTGAACTGGTCACGGTGAAGCTGCTGCCATTCGATAATAAGTCGGAAGTTCAACTGGTTGTGGACCTTCCCGAAGGCACCAGTCTGGAACAGACCGGGCGCGTGCTGGAACAGGCGGCCACCGTCGCCCGGCAAATGCCCGAAGTGGTCAGTATGCAGGCCTATGCCGGGGCAAGCGCACCGTTTAATTTCAACGGGTTGGTGCGGCATTACTTCCTGCGCGACCGCCCGTGGATGGGTGACGTGATGGTCACTCTGCTGCCCAAGGGGGATCGCTCCCGCTCCAGCCACGAAATCGCTGTCGATATGCGTAAGCGTTTGGAAACAATCGCTTTACCGCCCGGTGGATCGATCAAGGTTGTCGAAACGCCACCCGGCCCGCCGGTTCTCGCCACGCTGCTGGCCGAAATCTACGGCCCCGACGAAGCGAGCCGCCGCGCGACCGCTTTGCAGGTAGAAAAGATATTTAAATCAGTGCCTTTCATCGTCGATGTCGACAACAGCTTTGGCCAGCAGACCCCGCAATTGCGGCTGGTGGCGGACCGCGACCGGCTCGACCATTACGGCCTCTCCGAACGGCAGGTGTACGACAGTATCGGTGCACTTATGGCTGATCAAACAGTGGGTTACGCCCCGCAAGGGCTGGGCCGTACTCCCCTGCCGATCCGCATCGGCCTCGACCAGTCGCAACGCAGCTGGAGCCAGTCGCTCGGCGCCACCCCGGTTGCCGCCGCGCAAGGCCCGATGGGACCGCAATTAATCCGTCTGGATCAAGTAGTTGACGCGCGCGAGAGCAAGGGCAGCGAAGCGCTGTTCCGCCGCGACGGACGCGGCGTGGCGATGGTCACCGCCGAACTTGCTGGCCGCTACGAAGCGCCGATTTACGGGATGCTGGCGGTGGACAAGGCCATCGATGAATTCGATTGGGCAGCGCATGGTCTTGAAAAACCAGAGATAAGTCTGAACGGCCAGCCAGCGAACGAACAGCAGACCACATTGCTGTGGGATGGCGAATGGGAAATTACCTGGGTCACCTTCCGCGATATGGGCGGCGCCTTTATGGTCGCTTTGCTGGGCATCTATGTGCTGGTTGTCGGGCAATTCCGCAACTTCAAGATTCCGCTGGTGATCCTCACTCCCATCCCGCTGACGCTGATTGGTATCGTATTGGGTCATATGCTTTTTTCCGCGCCATTCACGGCCACCAGCATGATCGGTTTCATCGCGCTGGCGGGGATTATCGTTCGCAATTCGATCCTGCTGGTCGACTTTATCCGCCACGCCCGCAGCCCGGACAGGTCGCTGCGCGACACGCTGCTGGAAGCGGGCATGATCCGCTTCAAACCGATTGTGCTGACTGCAGCGGCTGCGATGATCGGGGCGGCGGTGATCCTGACGGACCCTATTTTTCAAGGGCTTGCGATCTCTCTCCTGTTCGGTCTGGCCAGTTCGACTCTGCTGACGGTGTTGGTTATCCCGGCGATCTACGTCGTGCTGCGCGATGATGGCCGTCCGCTCACCTTGTTCGATAAGCCGCAGGATGAAGAACCCGACGCCGCTTGACCGAACGCAATGACCGGATAGCGAAGCGGCGCGATCACTTGCCGCATGTCACACGAAACGCTCGATAATATCATCATCGTCGGCGCTGGTCCGGCAGGTTTGGCACTGGCGCGGAGTCTGGCCGATGCGCCGGTGCGCATCACCCTGCTGGAATATCAATCCGAAGAGAGCATTGTCGATCCCGCACCCGATGGCAGAGAGATCGCACTGACGCTCCGGTCCCAACGCATCCTGAATGATCTGGGCGTCTGGCCTTTGATTCCAAAGGAAGAAATTCACCCGCTGCGGGGCGCGCGCGTGCGCGACGGCAGATCTTCGTTCGCGATGGCCATCGATCCTGTTGGGCGAGATAGCGATAACCTCGGCAATCTGGTTCCCAATCACGCGATCCGACGCGCGCTCTATCAATCGGTTACGGGGCAGGCGCGGCTGGATCTGCGCACTGAACAGCGCGTGATCGGTGCAGCCGTCACCGAAGGCGGTGCAGAGGTTCGTCTGGCGTCTGGCGAGACACTGCGCGGCGCAATGGTGGTGGCAGCGGACTCGCGCTTTTCCGCAGTGCGTGGGATGTTGGGCATAGGGGCACGAATCCATAAAACGGAACGGACGATGATCTGTATGCGGGTGCGTCATTCGGACGACCCGCTGGGTGGTAAGGCACTGGAATGGTTCGACCACGGGCGCACGGTTGCGCTGCTCCCGCTCGGCCTCGGACTGACTTCGTTTGTGCTTACTTTGCCTGACGCGAAAGCGGCGGATTTCCTCGCCTGGCCCGAGGCATGTCGCGAATCCTATGCCAAGGCGATCCTCGTCGGGGAACTGGGCGATATCGAAGCGGTGGAGCAACCGTTCGCCTATCCACTGACGATGACCTTCTCCGAACGCTTCGTGCGCCCACGTGCGGCGTTAGTGGGTGATGCGGCGGTAGGTATGCACCCGGTGACGGCGCACGGATTCAACTTCGGTCTCGCGGGTGCATGGGAGCTGGGGCGCGTTCTGCGTGGCGGAATGCCACGCTATGCCCGTCTGGTGCGATATGCGATCGAGCAGCAGATGGCGACTTTGCCGCTGTACGAAGCGACGCGCCATCTCGTGGGGCTCTATACCGACGATACGCCCTTTGCCCGTCCGGTGCGGAAAGCAGTCTTGCGGTTGGGCGCGAGCAAACCGGTATCCGGCGCGCTGGCCCTTTTGCTATCGGGCAATCGCAGGCTGGGCATTCCGGCCAGGTCTGCCGGGTTGCCCAGCCTGCCGCCCGGCCCGCTTAGTCGTTTGAGCGGCTGACGATACGGGCGAAAGTCGCCGCCCCGCCGCCACTGTGGAGTTGCGCTGCCCGCCGGTCGCGCTGTGCGCCCAGATTGGTGCCGGCGAGCGCATCGAGCAGGTCGCTCGCGCCCAGCATTTGCTCGCGATCGACGCGGTAGTAGATCTTCTTCCCGTCGCGCCGGGTAGTGACCAGGTCCGCTTTACGCAAAATGGCCAGTTGCTGCGACAGGCCCGGCTGCGAAATGCCGGTGAGATCCTCGATCTCGCTCACCGCGTGATCTGTATCCTTGATCGCACAGAGGATCTGCAGGCGTACCGGATGGGCAATGGCGCGCAGCAATTCGGCGCTGCCTTCGAAATCGCGTTCTGGATTACTGGCCATCGCGCCCTCCGGCCCTGAACGGGGAATAGAACCAGTCGTTTGCTTTGCTGTCGGAGAGGACCTTCCCAATAGTCTCTTCAGGATCGCGCAACAATGCGTCGCCCGGTTGCCAGTTTGCCGGAGCCAGTGCGTCGTTGCGTTCCGCCTCCTGCAAAGCCTTCACCAGACGCAGCATTTCGGGGATCGATCGCCCGACATTGAGCGGGTAGCAGATCGAGGCATGCAAAATGCCGCCCGGCCCGATGAAATACGTGGTGCGAACAGTGGTCGCATCGGCGGCATCGCAGCTCATCATTCCGTAAGCGCGGGCGATCTCCATCGATGGATCTTCCACCAGTGGAAAGCCGACCTTCACCCCAGACAGTTCGTGGATCGCACGCAGCCACGCGAGGTGAGAGTAAAGACTATCGACGGAATGGCCAATCAGCGCGCAATCGAGCGCGGCAAAATCTGCCTCAGCCTTCGCCAGTTCGATCAGCTCACTGGTGCAAACAGGTGTGAAATCAGCGGGGTGGGCAAACAGGATGAACCACCGATCGTCATAATCGGCGAGGTCGATCGCCCCTTGCGTGCTGCGCGCTGCAAAACGTGGCACGATATCCCCAATGCGAAGCGGTGGGGTGTCCTGAGTGTTGTCTGAAAATGGCGCCATCAGCCTTGTCTTTAGTTTCCCTCTCGCCTTGACGCAAGACATATACATGATTACTTACTATCTGAAAATGAATATGGAGTTATCGATGGTTGATCGCGAACAGGATCGGGCCTTGGCGAAAGCGACCGGAATCGTCGAAAATGCTCTGTTGGGCAAAACGCGGGCACCGGTCGTTCACACGTTTTTCGATGAAGCGACGTTCACTGCCACCCATGTCGTGCATGACCCTGAAAACCGGGCTGCTGCGATTATCGATCCGGTGTTGGATTATGATCCGGCATCGGGCCGCATATCGTACGAATCCGCTGATAAGGTAATCGCTTACGTCAAAGAGCAGGGGTTGCAGATCGCCTGGCTTCTGGAAACCCATGCTCATGCCGATCACTTGTCTGCCGCCCCCTATCTGAAAGGGGCGCTGGGTGGCCGGATTGCGATTGGCGCCCACATAGTGGAGGTGCAGGATACGTTCGGCGCTATGTTCAACGCAGGGGATGAATTTCAGCGCGATGGAACGCAGTTCGATCACCTGTTCGCTGACGGGGATACCTTCACAATTGGTGAAATCGATGCGGTGGTGTTGCACGTTCCCGGTCATACGCCAGCGGATCTTGCCTATGTCGTGGGCGATGCAGTGTTTCCCGGAGACACGATTTTCATGCCCGATTTTGGAACCGCGCGGGCCGATTTTCCCGGCGGCGATGCCCGTACACTTTACCGATCGATCCGTCGATTGCTGGAGCTGCCGGGCAAGGCGCGGCTGTTCCTGTGCCACGATTACAAGGCACCGGGGCGCGACGAATTCGTGTGGGAGACGACGATCGCGGAAGAGCGTGACGGCAATATTCATGCTGCCTCCGGTGTGAACGAGGACGATTTCGTCACTATGCGCGAGGCCCGCGATGCCACGCTGGGAATGCCGCGACTGATCCTGCCTTCAATTCAGGTCAACATGCGCGCAGGCCATTTCCCTCCGCCGGAAGACAACGGAACGCGCTATCTCAAGATACCCGTGCAAGGGGTATGAACCGGCAGCCCAATGGCGGGTCTTGCCATGCGATGAAGGAGCCAAGGCAATGTTGAACATGGGAAAATCTGACCGGACAATGCGCGTGATCGGTGCGATTATTCTGGCGGTGCTCGCGGCCACCGGGGTTTTGACGGGCACTGTGGCGACTGTCGCATGGATCGTAGCGGCTGTGTTGCTGCTGACGAGCCTGATCGGCTTCTGCCCGGCATACAAACTGATCGGCCTCGATACCCGTAAGAAAGGCTGACCGCCGCTCGCTCGTCAGCAGGGTAATTTCAGGAGCTTGCAGTGCTCGATCCGTTGCATATGGCGCTCGGCGCGTTGTCGGGCGGGGTGGTCGGCTTTTCGCTGGGTCTCGTCGGAGGCGGCGGGTCGATACTTGCCGTGCCGCTGATGGTTTATCTCGTCGGGGTGTCCAGTCCGCACGTGGCCATCGGCACCAGTGCATTGGCTGTCGCTGCCAACGCCGCCAGCGGCCTGTTGCAACATGCGCGTGAGAGAACTGTGCGCTGGCGCTGCGGACTGGTCTATGCCGCCGCCGGGATCGTGGGGGCGTTCGGGGGATCGACGCTTGGCAAGAGCGTGGATGGCCACAAGTTGCTGTTTCTGTTCGCGCTTCTGATGCTGGTGGTGGGCGCGCTAATGCTGCGTGGACGGCGCAATCAGGGCACGCCGGGGGTCCAGTGCACCCGGACCAATGCGCCCAAGGTGCTGGGCTACGGGTTCGGCACAGGGGCTTTCAGCGGCTTTTTCGGCATTGGCGGTGGCTTCCTGATAGTGCCGGGGTTGATGGCGGCGACCGACATGGCAATGATCAATGCTGTCGGCACCAGTCTTGTGGCGGTGACGGCATTCGGCCTGACGACGGCTGCGAATTACGCTTTCTCCGGGCTGGTCGACTGGGTGCTTGCCGGTACGTTCATCGTCGGGGGCGTTATCGGCGGCTTCTTCGGAACCCGGCTGGCGAAGCGGCTTTCGGGCGGTGGGCAGCTCAAGACTGTCTTCGCGGTACTGATCTTCGTTGTCGCGATTTATATGCTGTGGAGGAGCTGGAGTGCGATGTAGCTGCTGACCATGAAGGCCCACGACCACAAGGAAGCGGCCGCTGTGTTTATCGGGGAGTAAGGGCGGGTTGTCGCGACGCATTTGCGCGGTCCAACCGTTTCTGCACTTGCTTCATCGCGATCATCGGTACGATGACCGACAGCGCGATCCCGGCGAGTGAGCAGAATCCGATCCAGATTGCCATCAGCGTACCGCCAGACTGATAGATTGCGTAGATCACCGGCACAGCCAGAACCACACCGCGCACTTCGTTGAGCACGAGTGCAACCACGCCAAATTTCAGCATCGAACTCAACAGGGTAGAGAGTAGTCCAGTCATACCGTGCGGTATGAACCGATAGTCTTGAAATCCCCTTAAAGCCGCGTGTGCACAATCCGATCAGAGCTGGAGAACGGTGAGCACGAATCCTGCGAATATCGCTACGCCATAGGGCACCGACCATTCGCCGTGTTTGAATACCTTTCTGCCCGCTATCCTGCGACTAATCGCCATAACGAACAATAGCAGCAGGCCAGACAGCGATACCCAGCCCAGAAAATGATACCATTCCTGTGATGGCAGGCCGCATGCGGCGGCGGCGTAGAATTTGGCGTCTCCCCCGCCGATCATCCCGGCTGCAAACAATGCCATGCCGATCAGCACGGCAACCAGTGCAATCAGCAGGCTCCACGGCAATGCGCCGACGCCTGCTGACAGGGCCAGTGTGGCGATGCCCACCAATGCCAGTGCGATACACAGCAGGTTCGGTATCCGGCGCGAACGGATATCGGTGATCGCCCCCGCCGCCGCCAGTGCGAGGGCGGGGAGGTAATACAAAACGATATCGTTCATCGGTCGAGATGAATTCTCAACGGATACACCGATTTACTCTGCGTTTGCGCCAGATCGATCCGCACGGGATATACCGATTTGCCGGCAGGTTTCGCGGATGCTTCGTCAGCGATGCTTTCCACGGAGGCCTTTCCTGGCTGGTCTTTGCTCTCTGCTGCTTTGTTGGCGGTATTCAAGGCCACAAGGATTGGCGGTTTGCTCCCGGTATCCGTGCTGGTGCGAATAAATGTGAAGCCGCGGGTCGTTTCGACAGGATCGGCGGCGGCGATGTTCACTTCCCTGAGGACGGGTTGGGTCGCATTGCCTGGGATTGCCCGCTCAGCGGTGCTGGCCAGTTGGACATCCCGACTTCCAAGCGGGCTCGACAGGCCCTGTGCCTGCAATCGCAGGAGATTGGCCGCAAACCGCTGATCGCCGGGCGCGATATCGACGGCTACCCGGAAATACCGTTCAGCCAGATCGTCACGGCCAAGTCTGGCATATGTCACGCCCAGCGCATTCGATGCTTCAGCGCGCAAGGAGGGATCTTGTTGAGCCACACGCAACAGAGCTGCCGCTGCGGAGAGATTGCCATCGCGCAGTTGTGCGCGTCCGTCGTCCAGTGCCGCGCGATAGTCGCTGGATGGTGCCCAGCGATCGGCAGGCGCGCGCGAATGGAGCCCGAACGACGGCAAGCCCAGCGCCTGGCATCCGCTCAAAGCAATCAGCGCGATTGCTGCCGATCCATGTCGAAGTATCTTCATTATCCACTCCCCAAAGCAGGCAACAGAACTCTCATTGTACGGACGACCCCCGGTAGCATCAGCACGCCGACCATCACCGGCAGCATGCAGACCACCAGAGGGATCGAGATCAGCACAGGCAAGCGGTGCGCCTTCTCCTCGGCCCGCATCCGACGCTTTTCGCGCATTTCATCGGAATAGACGCGCAAGGTATCGGACAGGCTGGTGCCGAGCTTGTCCGACTGAATCAGCAGAGTCACGAAACTGCGGATCTCGTCGACCCCGCTCGATTGGCCCATCCGCCGCAAGGCGTCGTCGCGCTGTGCACCTGCACGCAGTTGCAGCGTTGCGCCTGACAGCAGCTCAGCAACCAGGGGGTGCGATGTGGTCATTTCGCGTCCCACCCGGTCCATTGCCGATTCCAGCCCCAGACCGGCCTCTACGCATACCAGCATCAGATCGAGACAATCGGGGAAGCCGTTGGTGATCGCTTCCTTGCGCCGGTCTGCCTTGGCCGTGATGAACAGGTTGGGCAGATAAAGGCCCGCCAACGCGAGCACGAAACCGATAACATAGAGCTTGAACAGCGAAACCGGCTCGGCACTTCCTGCCACGACCAGCACATAGATTGTTGGCAGTGCAAGGACGAGAAACAGCCGTATCAGCGTGAACAGACGCGGAGCGGCCGGAGAGGTGTACCCCGCCGCGATCAGTTTCTGCCGTAAGGCATCTCCGCTGCTGTCGTTGAGATTGAGGCCCGATTTCTCGATCCTGTCAGCCAGCTTGCTCCACGCGGTATCGGTTCTTTCCTGCAACGAAGCGCGGTTGAGTGAAGTGCCGCCGATAGAGTCGATCTCCCTGAGCGATTTTCGTACTGTGCTGCGCCGGCTCAACTGTCGGATCACAGTCTGGACCAGCACCATTACGATGGCGAACAGTGCGACCAGAAAGGCGATCCGGGCGACAAGGTTGTTGGCGAGCAGCTCTACCATGTCAGACTTTCAGATCGATCATGCGACGGATGGCAAACACGCCGACGAAATACCATCCCACCAGCAGAGGGAACCCGATATAGAACACCGGATCGGTCGCGACATCGAGGTAGAACGCCGGGTTCATCGAAAACAGCATGACGAATGCGATCACTGGCAGAACCGATAGCAACCAGCCTGTCATCCGCCCTTCGGAACTAAGCGCTCTGACTTTCAGGTACAGACTGGCGCGTTCGCGAATGACCGATGACAGGTTGTTGAGGATTTCCGCGAGGTTGCCACCTGTTTCGCTTTGTACGGCCAGAGAGACGACGAACATACGGATATCGTCGAGATCCCACCGTTCAGCCATCGCGGACAGTGCCGCTGTCAGATCGGCACCGTAAGAAACTTCGTCGGAAATCAGCCCGAATTCGGAGCCGATGGGATCGTCCATCTCTTCGGTCAGCAGACGGATAGCTGAGGCGACCGGATGGCCCGAGCGCAGTGCGCGGACGAAAATGTCGAGCGCGACCGGAAATTGCGCCTGCATCTTCTTGCGCCGCCGCTGCGCCAGAAACGACATCACGAACACCGGCAGCCCCACCGCCGCCGCGCCGGCGAAGGCCAGCACGATCTGAACCGACCCGAAACCGATGGGGATGTTCCACGACCATGCAAGCAAGAACAGCAGCAGGACGATGATCGCGAACAGCAATCCCATCAGCATCAGCGACCGATTCACATCGAGCGGGACACCGGCCATCATCAGGTTACGACGGAAAGAACCGGTGGCTCTGCCGATCATGCCATCGCCATAGCCGCCGCTCGCCGGGTGGTTCTTGCGGAGATAGGAGACGACATCCTCACGCTCCACACCCTTGGCGATCAGTTCGAGCCGCTTGTTCACCGCCCGGCTGCGGGCAGTCTTGTCGACAGTGACACGCAGGATCGCCTGGCCAATCAGGAAAATTGAAGCGAATACTGCCAGCAAGATGAAGAACCGGACGAATTCGGATGTCATCGCTCAGATCCCGCCAAGCCGGAGGGATGGGCGGAACAGCTCTGCGGACAGATCGATGCCATAATCGGCGGCGTCTTGCAGGAACTTGGGGCGGATGCCGGTCGCCTCAAAATGGCCGAGCACCGATCCGTCTTCGCCGCGTCCGGCCATTTTGAAGCGGAATATTTCCTGCATCGTGATCGTCGGCCCTTCCATCCCGACCACTTCGGACAGGCTCAACAGGCGACGGCGACCATCGGCCTGGCGACCGATCTGAATGACTACATTGATGGCAGAGGCGATCTGCGCGGACAGCATCTTCGACGATGTCGAACGCAAAGCCTATTATTCGGTGGTGGTCGAAACCGATCGTTCCTACCTGATGAAAGATGGCAAACGCTTGCCGATTGTGCCCGGTATGATCTGCGATGTGGAGATCGTGACTGGAAGTCGTTCGATCTTGGGATACCTGCTCAAGCCGGTTGAAAAGGCATTCGGCACAGCGCTTACCGAACGGTAAGCGACGCGGCGATCAGCAGGTGGTGAGTGTGATCAGTATCCGTGGAGCCACGCCTGCCGCGATCCGAAGCTGAGGATCGGACGGTAATCCTGCGCCGTGCTACCATCGAGCAAAGCGTCGGTTGCATTGTCGAGCATCACGCGCTCATCCCCGATTTTCACCATCAGTACAGCGTGGTCCGCCCGGCGTACATTGTCGCGTGCTATCGTCAGGATCATGTCGTCGCGCGGGATACCTGCGCGGGCCAGCAATTGCATCTTGGTAATCGCGAAATCTTCGCAGTCGCCCTTGCCGATCCGCAGCGTCTCACGCGCACCGGCCCAATAATCGGAGCGACCGAACGGGTCGGCATCTTCGACATAACTGATGCGCCGATTGACCCAGGCATTGATCGCGCGGACCGTCGCCAGCTTGTCTGCCGTGCTTTGCCCCGCCTTGAACGTGGGCAGCCCCAGACGGCGGACATTGCCCAGACTTTCCGATTTTACGCGGGCCCAGTTGCGGTCGAACTGTGTTTTGCCGATTGCCACCCGCTTTGACCCCAGAATCAGGTCGCTATCACGTGCGCTTGCAGGCGGCACGGCGAACGGGACAGATAAAGCAGGGGGCACATTCTGGGCGAATTGCAGTGGTTTCAACGCCAGAACCGGGGGGGTCAAGATTGACGCGGTGGGGAATGACAATGTTATGATTGGAGGGGTCATCCGCCCGGCGTCAGGGGTGGCAATCGGTGCAGCGCTGCGTGCGAATGCCGGATTGATACAGGCCTGCGATACAGTGCTGTTGAAGCCGGCCGATGCTGGCGTCAGTGGTTCGATTACGGCCAGCTTCAGTCCATCGACCAGCGATTGTGTTGTGGCATCCCCGCTGATTTGCGCTGCACGAATGCGTTCCAGCGCACTGACCTGTCCGCCCAATACAGCCTGCGCCTTGCTTTGCGGTGTAATGATCGCAACCTGTGTCACCGCCAGCGGTGAAAGCGAGCAGTTGGTGATTTCGGGAAACATCAGCGCCGCCGATAAGGGCAGTGGAGTGGCCATGGCACTCCCCGAAATGCCCGCGCCCGCCGCCATTGCAGCGATCCCGAGGGAATAGCGGACCTTGCGGGCCATGATGGAGCCATGTGCGAACATGGTCCGGGGTTTGCCAATATTGAGTCAAGGCTGGCTTTCCCGATAGGGTTAACTGATATTAGCCATATTTTTAACCGTGATGGCCTGCCATCGGGTCGCGCCACGTCCGCTTGTTCTGGCGAAATGATCTGATTGGGCATCCGCACTGACCCAGGCACGGAACTGAAAATCACCAGTCCTGATTTCGGCTCGTTAGCAGTTTTGCGGACTATTGTCGTTCGGTGGGTCAGCGCCAATCCCTTTCATCACAAAGGCTTGATCGCGCGATCCCAGCGCATCCCGCATTGTAGAATGCCGGTGCTGCAACAGTCCACCCGCAACTCGCATCACGCCGACTAAAGCGAAAAAGGGGCGGCAAGTTCGTCACTTGCCGCCCTGAAAGGAGGATTCGGGAGAGCTACAACGACTACGTTATCGCTCGAATATCGAAATACGCGTGAGGTGCACCGTCGGATTTGTCGCGCGTCAAACGGATGATGCCTTGTCTTCAACACAGGTTTCGCTTGGTGCAACGATCCGTATTTTGCGATAGTATTGGGTAATCCTGTCTGACCACTTCACATCGCTGCAATAGGCGCTATAGGGGGCCGCCTGCTGGGGCGTAGCCAAGCGGTAAGGCACCGGTTTTTGGTACCGGCATGCGCAGGTTCGAATCCTGCCGCCCCAGCCAGCAGTTTTCCCTCCCCGCCTTTGATGCTTATTGAAAGCGTGCCTCGCGCACAGGCGCGCTATGGTTACAGGTGTGGTGTGGGAAAGAGGTACTCTTCTCCCCAGATACCGCGCGCGCTTTCCGTGTCGTTGAATTACGCCCCCGGCCCCTCATACGCTTCGACGATACGACCCACGATGGGATGGCGCACCACGTCGCTGGCGGTGAAGCGCGACACAGCGATGCCTTCGATCCCTTCCAGTTTGGTTACGGCATCCGCCAGTCCGCTCATCGAATCGCCGCCGGGAATGTCGACCTGTTTCGGGTCTCCGCAGACGACCATCCGGCTGTTCTGGCCAAACCGGGTTAGGAACATCTTCATTTGTTCGCGCGTGGTGTTTTGCGCTTCGTCGAGAATTACGAATGCATCGGCCAGCGTCCGTCCGCGCATGAAGGCGATGGGGGCCACTTCGATCACGCCGCTTTCGATGTGGCGCTCGACCTGTTCGGGCGGCATGCAATCGTACAGCGCGTCGTAAAGCGGGCGCAGGTACGGATCGACCTTTTCCTTCATGTCGCCGGGCAGGAAGCCCAGCTTCTCCCCCGCTTCCACCGCCGGGCGCGACAGGATCATGCGTTGTACGCTGCCGCTGATCAGCTGGCTGACCGCCTGCGCCACGGCGAGGTATGTCTTGCCAGTGCCCGCGGGGCCGAGCGCGAAGACGATATCCTTGCTCGCCAGTTGCTGCATATAGGGGATCTGCCCCGCGCTGCGCGGAACGATGGTCTTGCGGCGGGTGCGGATCATCACTTTGGGTGCGTCGTCCCCACCGCGCACGATCCCGTCCAGCGTCGGTTCGTTGGACATCGCGATCAGCGATTCGATCGCGCCGGTATCGAGATCTTCGCCCCGCGCCAGCCGATCGTACATCGCATTGAGCGTGTCGCGCGCGCGGGCCACCGAATCCGTGCTCCCTTCGATCAGGATGCGATCCCCGCGGGCGGATATGAACACGCCCAGCCGGTTTTCCACCTGCACCAGATTGGCATCGAATTGCCCGAACAGCGGGCCCAGCAATGACTGGTCTTCGAATGACAGCTCCGCACGGGCGCGACGCGATTCGCGCAAAGGTGCGGGGGGAGGTGAAATCGCCGGTTGCCCGGCGCGGGCGGGTTTACGGGCCATGCGCTCCTTTCGGGTTTGCGATTCGGCAGTCTAGGGGTGCGTTCGGATACGGCAAGCGGCCTGCGACCAGTGGGTGGTGGAAAAGCACGATTGTCCGCACACTGTCCTGCAAGGGTCAGAGCCTAGCTCGCGCTGCCGTGTTGTGTTGCTTCATCGTCCTGCACATCGCGGCGCTTGCGGCGGCGCTCTTCGCGCAGGCCCACACCGATGCTGGCGCGCGGCTGGTCCATTTCGGTGCTGGCGACAGGGTAGGCGCAGTAATCGGCAGCGTAATAGGCCGCCGGGCGATGGTTACCCGACAGGCCCAGCCCGCCGAACGGCGCCTTGGAACTGGCGCCATTGGTCGGGCGGTTCCAGTTGACGATTCCGGCACGGACATTGGCCCAGAACTTGTTGTAATCCTGAGGCGAGCCACCGATCAGCGATGCCGACAGGCCAAACCGGGTATAATTCGCCTCTGCAATCGCGGCCGCGAAATCGGGCACCCGGATCACTTGCAGCAGCGGGCCGAACAGCTCGACATCGGGCCGTTCCTTCATCGCGGTGACATCGATCAGGCCGGGGCTGAGGAACGGCTTGTCGTTATCAGGCCGCTGCATGTGCTTGATCGCCTTGCCCCCGTGAGAGAGTAGGTAGAGGAAGCTTTCCATCAACTGATCGGCGGCATTGTTGTCGATCACGCAGCCCATAAAGGGGGCTGGATTGGCAAACGGTTCGTCGAACACGATCCGGTCGGCCAGGTTCTTCACTTCGTCGATGATCGCATCATACATACTGTCGACCACGACCAGACGCCGTGCAGCGGTGCACCGCTGGCCCGCGCTGGTGAATGCGCTTTGCACGATCAGCGCGGCGGCATCGTTTATTTTGGGAGTGTCGAGCACCACGATGGGGTTGTTGCCGCCCATCTCTAGCGCCAGAATCTTGCCCGGATTGCCCGCCAGCCGCTTGTTAATCGCAATCCCTGCCTGTGCGCTGCCGGTGAACAGCACCCCGTTGATATCGTGGTGCGCGACAAGCGCCTTGCCCTCTTCCGGGCCGCCGATCAGCAACTGGATCACATCTGACGGAACACCTGCGCGGTGGAAACAACCGATCAGGAATTCGCCCACGGCGGGGGTTTTTTCGCTTGGCTTAAAGACCACGGTATTGCCCGCAATCAGCGCCGGGATGATATGCCCGTTGGGCAGATGCGCGGGGAAGTTATACGGACCCAGCACTGCCATCACACCGTGCGGTTTGTGCCGAACCGCTGCCGTGCCCTGCAGCGCGCTGTCGAATTTTTTCTGACCGGTCCGTTCGGCATAGGCGGTGACCGAAATATCTACTTTGCCCATCACCGTTTCGACTTCGGTGCGGGCTTCCCACAGAGGCTTGCCGTTTTCGCGGGCGATCAGTTCCGCGAACTGATCCTGTGCCTTCAGCACTTCGTTGGCGAAGCGGCGGCACAGTTCGATCCGGTTGGCCAGCGGGCGGGAGGCCCAGTCGGGCCAGGCGTTGCGGGCGCGCGCCACGATGGCATCGACGTCGCCCACGGCACCACGCCACAGTTCGGCGCCGGTGGCTGGTTCGAAGGAGACGATTTCGGTTACAGGTTCGGTGTTAGACAAGCGGTATTTCCCCCACGCCTGCGATCCCATGCAGGCCTTTTGAGTGCGACGTGGGTGGTGCGTCACTGCCGCCGAAACGGGCCTTGAACAGGAGGACGCAGCCACGCGCCTGACTTAGAGATACCGTACAGCAGGTTCAAGCAAACTCGTCCCCACACGGGGCACCGGCTATCTGCCGCCCACCTGCGCGCTTGCGGAACGGCGCGCATCGGGCGATAACCACGCCGCTGCCAATCCGCGCACAGATACGGGACCGTTTCGCACTTTATGCACAATACTGCCAGTTTTACCGGTGCTCCCGATGCGGGCGGCAAGTCTGCCGAACGGGCATGGGCAGATCGCACCTGGCAAACCGCAGACGGGCTGGAACTGCATTATCGCGATTATCCGGGGCGCGACGATCGACCGCCGGTAATCTGTCTGCACGGCCTGACGCGCAATGCGCGCGACTTTGCAGAACTGGCCGAAATGATCGCGGGCGAATGGCGTGTGATCGTGCCTGAAATGCGCGGACGCGGCGAATCCGATTATGCGAAGGATTCGGCCACTTACACGCCGATGCATTATGTGGCGGATGTGATGGCGTTGCTGGCCGATCAGGGGATCGAGCGCTTCGTATCGGTCGGTACGTCGCTGGGCGGGCTGATGACAATGCTGATCGCAGCCACTACGCCCGATCGCATTGCCGCGGCGCTGCTCAACGATGTAGGCCCTCAGCTGGAGGCGGCGGGGCTGGAACGGATCGTCGACTATGTCGGGCAAGGGCGCAGTTTCCCGACATGGATGCACGCCGCCCGCGCGCTGGAGGCGCAGCATAAGGAATCGCATCCCGGCTTCACTATCGACGACTGGCTGGCAATGGCGAAGCGGGTAATGGTGCTGGGCTCCGGCGGGCGCATCGCGTTCGATTACGACATGGCGATTGCCGATCCTTTCGAAGATGCCGATCCATCCGCCGCCCCTGATATGTGGCCGATGTTCGAAGCGCTGGCAGGCCGTCCGCTGGTGCTGGTGCGGGGGGAACGCTCGAATGTGCTGTCGGCTGCAACCGCGCAGGAAATGCAGCGGCGCATTCCTGCGCTGGATTATGTGACCGTGCCCAACGTCGGGCATACTCCGCTGTTGACCGAACCCGAAGCGGTTGCCGCGCTCGACCGCCTGCTCGCGCAAATCGTATGACGGGTGGCGCGCAGAACGCGATCCCGCGTATCCTTCACCTCCACTCGACCTTTTCCGCCGGCGGAAAGGAGCGCCGCGCGGTGCGGCTGATGAACGCCTTTGGCAAGAACGTGGCCCATGCAGTGGTTTCGGGGGAGCCGGGCGAACTGTCCGCCGCAAACGAGATCGCCCACGGAATCGATGTCGATTATCCCGATGAATTTCCTCCGCTGGTGGGCAAGCCGACACCGTGGCGGTTGCAGGCGATGGCGCAAGCGATGGCTGAATATGATCTAGTGCTGACATACAACTGGGGTGCGATAGATGCGGTGATGGCGCATACCCTGTTCGGCAAGGCCATTGCGCTGCCCCCGCTGATCCATCACGAAGACGGCTTTAATGCCGATGAACAACAGAAGCTGAAGCCGAGCCGCAACTGGTATCGCCGCATTGCGCTGGGCCGGGCGAGTGCGCTGGTGGTTCCGTCGGAAAAGCTGGAGGGTATTGCGCTCACCGAATGGGCGCAGCCGTTCGGGCGGGTGCGGCGAATTCCCAACGGGATCGACGTCGCCTCTTTCGCGAAGACGCCGAAGGCCGATGCCTTGCGCGGGATCATCAAGCATCCCGGCGAGCTGTGGGTCGGCACGGTCGCCGGCTTGCGCCCGATCAAGGCATTGCACCTGCTGGTCCGCGCCTTCGCCTCGCTGCCAGAGCCGTGGCAACTGGTGATCGTGGGCGAAGGGCCGGAAGTGTCGACTATCCGGGCGGAGGCACAGGCTCATGGCATCGAACATCGTGTGCATTTGCCCGGTTTCGCCAGCGATCCTGCGAAGTTCGTCGGCCTGTTCGATATCTTTGCGTTGTCTTCACAAAGCGAGCAGTTTCCGATCTCGCTGGTGGAAGCGATGGCGGCGGGGCTTCCTGCTGCGGCTCCGGCAGTGGGCGACATCGGTGCGATGGTGGCGGATGAAAACCTGCCCTTTATCGTTGGGCCGGGCGATATCGGCGGGCTGTCCAATGCGCTGGCCACATTGGCGAGCGATGCAGCATTGCGCGAATCGGTTGGTGAAGCCAACCGGGCGAAGGCAGTGGCCCAATTCGGGGAAGACCGGATGATTGGCGCCTATCGCCGCCTCTATTCGGGCATCATGGGGCGCGAAATCCCTGCCTGATACGCCGTGCCTATGCTTAAGCCGCGGTTCACGCGGGCGGGGACAGGCGGGTTTGACGATTGAATTGACTGCCCCATCGTTTAAAGACGCGCGTTACCCGAAACTTTGTATTGAATAAGGTGAGCCGCCACGTGGCCCTGAAACCCGGCAATTCCCTCTCCCGCGAAGAGAAACGCGCCCAGCAACAGGCCGCGCAGGACGATGTCCTGTTGCGCGAAGTCGACGATGCCGTGCGGCAGGATCAATATGCGGACTTCAGCCGTAAATATGGCAGGCCTCTGCTGGCGATCGTGGTTGTGGGGCTGCTGGCGTTCGGCGGATACCTCTGGTGGCACGAACACCGTGAGGGTCAATACGAAGCGGATTCGGAAACGTTCGTATCCGCCCTCGACAAAGTGCAGGCAGGCGATCTGGCCAGCGGTGACAAGGGGCTGGCCCCTGTTATCGAAAATGGCGAACCGGGCGCCGCAGCATCGGCACAACTGCTGAAAGCCGGCATCGCGATGGAACAGGGCAAGGCGGCCGAGGCAGGCAAACTGTTTGAAGCGGTCGCCGCCGATGCCAAGGCGCCGCAAACATTGCGCGATCTGGCGACGGTGCGTGCAGTCGCTGCCAACTACGACACGATGAAGCCCGCCGATGTCGTTTCCCGCCTGCAACCGCTGGTCGCGCCGGACAAGCCGTGGTTCCCCGTGGCCGGGGAAATGCTGGCAATGGCCTATCTCGATCAGGGCAAGAATGCCGAAGCGGGCAAGCTGTTCGCACAGATCGTGCGGGACAAGAATACATCGGAAACATTGAAATCGCGGGCGCGGCAGATGGCCGGGTTGCTGGGTGTCGATGCGATCGACGATGTGGACAAAGTGCTGAAAGAGCAAGAAGTTGGCCCTGCATCGCAAGGCGGCGCGGGGGCGCCCCAATAATGAATGCAGGCCGCGACGCAATCACAGGAAATGGATACCGCATGACTGGCAAGGCAATTTCCATCACCGGGCGCGTGCTGCTGATCGCAGCATTGTCGGTCGGTCTGACTGGCTGCAAGGTATTTGGCGGTAAAGACGCCAAAGTGACCCCTACGGTCGGTAATCGTATGCCGATCCTGTCGCGCATCGAAAGCGGCGCGAAAGTCGATCCGGCGTTGGCCGGGGTCTCCGTGGTGTTGCCGACGCCGCAAGCCAACACCGAATGGGCACAGCCAGGAGGCACTGCAGGCAAGACACCCGGCAATCTGGCATTGTCCGATAGCCCGCAACGGATATGGACCGCGCAGATCGCCGGTTCGAGCGATCGCCGCCGACTGGCTGCGGCCCCGGTGGTCGGCGCAGGCAAGCTGTTCGTGTCCGATACCAACGGCACGGTGAACGCGTTCGATGCCAATACCGGCGCAAAGCTGTGGTCGCGCAGCACCGAAACCGAAGGTGCCCCGGCGGCGGCCAATTTTGGCGGCGGGGCCAGTTTCGCCAACGGCCATGTTTATGCCACCAACGGTGTGGGTGAGGTGGTGGCGCTCGATGCGGAAACCGGCAACGAACTGTGGCGCGCGCATCCCTCGGGCCCGCTGCGCGGTTCACCGACGGTGGCGTTCGGTTCGGTCTATGTCATGACACAGGACAACCAGATTTTCGCGTTGTCCGAAACCGATGGCTCGTTGCAATGGCAGGAATCGGGATCGAGTGCGCAGACCGGTGTGTTCGGCGTGGCCGCCCCCGCTGCGGGGCAAGGCACTGTGATCGCCGGTTATTCGACTGGCGAGCTGGCGGCATATCGTTATGAAAACGGGCGCACTTTGTGGTCGGATGCACTGGCGCGCACGTCGATTTCCACCGAAGTGGGATCGCTGACCGATATCGATGCCGATCCGATCATCGACAGCGGCCGGGTCTATGCTCTGGGGCAGGGTGGCCGCATGGCCGCTTACGAACTGGCCACCGGGCAGCGTATCTGGGAACTCAATCTGGCGGGCATCTCGACCCCGGCAGTGGCGGGTGAATGGATCTTCACTCTGACCGACAGCGCCAAGCTGCTGGCGATTGCCCGCAATACCGGCAAAGTCCGCTGGCTGACCGATCTGCCGCAGTATCGCAACGAGAAGAAGAAAACCGACCCGATCTTCTGGACCGGGCCGGTGCTGGCTGGAAACCAGCTGTGGATCGCCAATACGCAAGGCGAAATCTGGCGAGTCAGCAGCGGGGAAGGCTCGGCTACGTCGTGGACCAAGTTCAAGAGCGCGATCAGCCTGCCGCCGATCGTCGCCAACCAGACGCTGTATGTACTGGACGACAGCGGCCGGATCACCGCTTTCCGTTAAAGCGACCGTTGCTGCTGCTGTAATGGCGAGGGCGGGATGGGGCCAGGTTTCCAGCCTCTTAACCCTTTTGCCCTAAGGCGGACGCGCATATGAGCGCTCACCGCCCCGACACCTCCGCTCGCCGCCCGGCGAGCGATGTATCTGCCGCAGTCGGCATGGCCGGTCTCGCTGGTCTGTTCGTATGGGTGATGATCTGCCGCCATTGGCCGTGGCTGATCGATATGTTCGGCTTGCCGGGGCCCGATGCCCGGCTCGACGGTCCGAACGCCGCGCTGGCCGGGCTGGTGTTTACCTCGCTGCCAATGGCGGCGGTGTCGTTGTTGAAAGACAAGGTTCACCGTCGCCCGTCCACCGGGATATCCTGGGGTCTGCGCCGCAAACTGTCGGAAACGCAGGAGATTTCCTGTACCAAGCTGGTCGGTCTGTGGGCGACATGGGCGGCGATCGCTGCGATCTATTGCCTCGCGCGGTGGTATTGGGACGGGCAGTATCTGTTTGCGATGGAAGTGCTGAAATATGCCGCGCTACCGATGTTCGCGCTGTCGATCCCTTATGTCCTGTGGCTCGACAGGTTTATGATCGAACCGCGCGATCATGCGTGGCATTTCGGTGCGTTGCTGCTGGGGCGGGAGGCATACGATCCGGCGGAAGTGAAGAAGCACTGGCGTGCATGGGTTATCAAGGGGTTCTTCGGCGCGTTCATGATCTCGATCCTGCCGCCGGGGTTTCAGGAAGCGGTCAACGTCGATTTAAGCGCCATCGCCGCCGATCCGGTGAAACTGGGCATGGCGCTGGTCAGCTTGCTGTTTCTGGTGGACGTGCAACTGGGCACAGTCGGCTATCTCGTCACGTTCCGCCCGCTCGACGCACATATCCGCAGCGGCAATCCATTCGTGGCCGGATGGGTCGCGGCGCTGCTGTGCTACCCCCCGCTGAACGGCGTGGGCCTGCTCGATTACAATGTTGGCACACCGGGCTGGGCGGAGAATAACTGGGCGTTCTGGTTCGCCGGGCACACCTATCTGATGTGGATATGGGCGGCACTGCTGATGGTGCTGACCGCGATCTATGCCTGGGCGACGGTGGCGTTTGGTCTGCGTTTTTCCAACCTTACCTATCGCGGTGTCATCACCAACGGCCCTTATGCGTTTACCCGCCATCCGGCTTATCTGGCGAAAAACACGTTCTGGTGGCTGTCCACTCTGCCGTTTCTGGTGACCTCGGGATCGTGGACCGACCCGATTCGCAATGTCTTCTTCCTCGCCTGTGTTAGCGGAATTTACTACTGGCGCGCCCGGACGGAAGAGATGCACCTGCTGTCCGAAGATGCGAAGTATCGGGAATACCACGCGTGGATGGCCGAACACGGCCTTGTCACGGCGCGCCTCCGCAAATTGCTGCGGCTTCTGCGCCCGCGTGGCCCGGTGATGCGTCGGGCACCCGCCCCGGCGAAGTAGTGCTGGGCTGTGGATGGCGTTGCGCCAGAAGAAAACCGGGATTGCGGTTCGTGAAGCGGGGAGACGTGTGGTCCCTGGATCGCCACGTCGCCTGCGGCTCTTCGCAGTGACAAGTTAAGGAGGTGGTTGCTACCGCTCCACTGCGTCGTGCCGACCTGATCGGCAGGCCTGCTCAATTTCGCATCGCAGTTCCGGGTAATCCGTCAGACCGGTTCACCTTCGTCGGTTTCGTATAGCTTCAGATCGCGGTCGGTAATGCGCAGCTGAGCGAACTGTGCGCGCCATGAAGCGAGGTGCGGTGTGGCGAAGTGCGCGGCCAGCACAGCACGGTCGCGCCATGCTTCCGATACGTGGATCACTGTCGGGTCCAAAACATCCTGAGCATAGGAATAGCGGATGCAGCCGTCTTCTGCCCGACTGGCAGCAACCATTGCGGCCATGGCGGGGAGCGCCGCTTGCAGCCCGTCTGCCCGGATGCGAACTGTGCCGACGACCAGGATCATACGCGGCTCAGAAACTGTATTTGTACACCCGGCTGATATCGCCGCCCCATTCGCCATTGTACATGTCGAGCAGGCGCTGTGCGGGCACTTTGCCGCTGGCGACGATTTCATCGAGCGTTTCGAGGAAGCCGGTTTCGTTGTCGCCGCCCGAATTGAGCCGCGCCCGCGATTTCAGCCCGTTGCGCGCGATGGCGAGCACTTCGGGGCCGATATCGCGCAAAGTCTTGCCGCCGGGGATCGGCGCGTCGAGCGCCAGACGGGGCACCGATGTTCGCAGCGTTTCACGCTCTTCCATCGACCAGTCTTTCACCAGATCCCATGCGGCATCGAGCGAGCCTTGATCGTACAGCAGCCCGACCCACAGTGCGGGCAGCGCACAGATCCGGCTCCACGGCCCGCCATCGGCACCGCGCATTTCGAGGAACGACTTGAGCCGCACTTCGGGGAATGCGGTGGACAAGTGATCCCACCAGTCGCCTTCGGTCGGTTTCTCGCCCGGCAGGGCAGGTAGTTTGCCTTCCAGAAAATCGCGGAAGCTCTGCCCGGCGGCGTCGATGTATTTGCCGTCGCGGAACACGAAATACATCGGCACGTCGAGCATGTAATCGACATAGGCTTCGTATCCGAAACCGTCTTCGAACACGAACGGCAGCATGCCGGTGCGCGCCGGATCGGTGTCCGACCAGATGTGGCTGCGGTAAGAAAGGAAGCCGTTGGGCTTGCCTTCGGTAAAGGGCGAATTGGCGAACAATGCCGTGGCCAGCGGTTGCAGCGCCAGACTGGTGCGGAACTTCTGCGCCATGTCGGCTTCGCTGCTATAATCGAGATTGACCTGAATAGTGCAGGTCCGCAGCATCATATCGAGGCCGAGCGAGCCGACGCGCGGCATGTGCCGCATCATAATCTCGTACCGCCCCTTGGGCATGACCGGCAGTTCCGCGCGCGTCTTGTCGGGCCACATGCCCAGACCGAGAAAGCCGACGCCGAAGCGTTCGCCGATTGCCTTCACCTGTTCCAGATGGCGGCCGGTTTCAGCGCATGTCTGGTGGAGGTTTTCCAGCGGCGCGCCCGACAGTTCCAGCTGTCCGGCGGGTTCGAGGCTGACAGTTCCGTCGTCTCCGCTCATCGCGATGACTTTGCCGCCTTCTTCCACCGGGCTCCAGCCGAATTCCTGCAATGCCAGCAGGATATCGCGGATGCCGCCGGGCTCGTCATAACTCGGCGCGGCAAAATCCTTGCGCCGGAACACCAGCTTTTCATGCTCGGTGCCGATGCGCCATTTGTCCGCCGGTTTCGCACCGGAGGCAAGGGGGGCAATTAGCTGGTCGCGGCTCTCGATAACCGGATCGGCCTGCTCGGATGTGGTCCGCGTGCTCATGGTCGTTGGCCGTAAGCAACCCAATCTTCACGCGCCAGAGAATTCTTCTTTCAGCACGTTCGTATGGCCTGTGACGCAGGAAACCCTCACCCGTCATTGCTAGGGGCTGCAGGCGATGTGGCAATCCATGAGGCGAGGGTGGCTGCGGTTGGCGACTGTTGTGTTAGGGCGGAGAGGGCGGTCCATGGATTGCTTCGCTACGCTAGCAATGACGAGGGAGTAGCGAGGGCGGAGCCTCTTACCAGTCGCCAGCAGCACCCATCCATAGCGCCATTGCCGCAATCGCTGCGGTTTCGCCGCGGAGGATTCGCGGGCCGAGAGTGATCGCACAGGCGGCCGGGTGGGCGCGGATAGCGGTGCGTTCGGCATCGTCGAACCCGCCTTCCGGCCCGATCAGGATCGCGGCAGGCGCCCCGGCGGCGGTGAAGGCGGCGGCGGCAGGTTCGCCGCCCAGTTCATCGGCAAAGAACAGCGCGCGTTCAGCGGGCCAGTCGCGCAGCAACGCGTCGAGCGTAACCGGCGCGGCCAGTTCGGGGAGCGCGGTGCGGGCGCATTGTTCGGCGGCCTCTGTCGTAACGGTCCGTGCCCGGTCGAGGTTGAGCTTGTCCGCCACGCAGCGGCGCGTCACCACCGCACGGATCGCGGCCACGCCCAGTTCGGTTGCCTTTTCCAGCACGGTGTCGAACCGGTCTTTCTTCAGCAAAGCCGGGCACAACCACAGATCGGGCACAGCCTCGCGCAAGCGCAGCCGTTCCACCGGTTCCAGCACGACATCGCGCTTGCCAGCCGATACCATGCGTGCGGCCCATTCGCCGGTCGCGTCGTCGCACAGGATCACGGCGTCGCCTTCGCTCACCCGCATCACGCGGCAGAGATAGTGCGCAGGGTTGCCTGAAACTGTCACCGGCATTCCTGCCGCCAGCGGAGCGGGAACGAACAGGCGCGGCGCGCTGCGGGGCGGCCAGGCGGGAACCTTCGGATCGTGTGTTACAGCCATGACTATGCAGTTGGCACGCGCGGCGTTAGGGGACAAGCCGTGACCGAACAGGCAACGCCCGAACCCATCGTCCCAGACAGCGAACATCGCGGACTGATCGCGCGCCTGCCGCAAGTGCCGCGCGATCTGGCCATGCTTGCCCGGTTCGATCGACCGATTGGCTGGTGGCTGCTGTTCTGGCCGTGCACATGGGGTGTGTGGCTGGCCGGCGGCGGATTGCAGATCGCGCTGGTGGCATGGATGTTGCTCGGCTCGATCGCGATGCGCGGGGCCGGGTGCGTTTACAACGATATCGTCGATGCCGATCTGGACCGGCAGGTGGCGCGCACTGCCAGCCGCCCGGTTGCCAGCGGTCGTATTTCCGCGAAGCTGGCGTGGATCTGGTTGCTGGCGCTGTGTGCGGTGGGGCTTGTCGTGCTGTTGCAATTGCGCTGGCAGGCGCAGGTTGTGGCGCTAGGCAGTATCGCGCTGGTCATCGCCTATCCTTTCATGAAGCGGATTACATGGTGGCCGCAGGCCTGGCTGGGGCTGGTGTTCACATGGGGCGCGCCGACCGGATGGGTCGCGATGCGGAGCGACCGGCTCGACGTGCTCGCTGCGCTTTATGGCGGGGCAATCCTGTGGTGCATCGCATACGATACGATCTACGCCTTGCAGGATCGGGAGGATGACGCGCTGGTCGGTATCCGCTCCAGCGCGCTCCGGCTGGGCGGCCATGTCAAAGCGGGCGTGGCATTGTTTTACGGCGGTGCAGTGGCGCTGTGGGCGCTGGCGTTCTGGCTGCTGCGGCACGACTGGATCGCGCTGCTTGCGCTGATCCCGGCGGCGGCGCATCTGAGCTGGCAGGTCGCCACTCTTGACGAGCGCGACCCGACCAATCCCCTGACCCGCTTCCGCGCCAACCGCTTCGCCGGGGCGCTGATGGCAGCGGCCTGTTTCGTGGTCGGCAGTTCGTAACCTCTATGCGTGTGGGGGGCATGATTTGGTCCGTGTCGCTCCACTTGTCGTTGCGAGGAGCCGTCAGGCGACGTGGCAGTCCGCGGATTGCTTCGCGGCGCTCGCAATGACGAGAGGGGGGAGGGGAATTGCAATGATGCAGGGGTGGGTCGTATCTTCCCTGTCCCGTCACCCCGGCCTCCGAGCCGGGGTCCAGCCTATCTTCCGGCGTGACGCTTCAAAAACAGCGCCGCCATCGCAAACCCTGCCAGCGAATCTCACGAATAGCTGACGATTTCCCATTCGATCCCGTCCCAGTCGTAGAAATAGAACCGCCGTCCCGGTTCGTAATCGGCGTGGTTGAATGGCTCCAGCCCGGCGTCGCTCACAACTGTCTCCGCTGCGTCGAGATCGTCGACCACTACCCCGATGTGGTTGAGCGGCACACCCTTCTGGAAGCTGCCTTTGGTGCTGGGGTGCGTGTAGAGCGCGACATACGTATCGTCGTTACCGCAATGAATCGAATGGCCACCGCCGATAGCGGGGCCTTCCCAGCGCACCCGCCATCCGGCCAGCTTGCTGAGGAAGTCCGCGCTGCGGCGGGGGTCGGTGACGGAGATATTCACGTGTTCGAGTGTTCCGGTGGGCATTGCCTCAATCCTTCGTATCAATCGGTGTCCGGTCAGTGCCGGGCGGGGCGGCGAATCGCCCGCTTGTCGTTGATGCAACCTCAAGCTAACTTGAGGTCAAGGAGTTTGTGTAATGCCCCGTCATTTGCGCGCCAGCGATCTGCTGACCATCGGTGAACTGGCTCGGCGCACCGGGTTGTCTGTGTCAGCGATCCGTTATTACGAGGAACGCGGGCTGGTCGAACCGATCCGCACCGGCGGCAATCAGCGGCGCTTCCCGCGTAGCGATATCCGGCGGCTCAGCTTCGTGCTGATCGCGCAGCAGCTTGGCCTGTCGCTGGGCGATATAGAGGAGGAGCTGCGCCGTCTGCCGCATGGCCGCACACCCGACGCGCGCGACTGGCAGCGGATCAGCGGGCGGGTACGCGAAGCCATCGACGCGAAAATCGCCATTCTGAAAAAGACTCGCGAGGATCTCGACGGGTGTATCGGTTGCGGATGCCTCAGCCTGGCGCGGTGCAAGCTCTATAACCCGCAGGATAAATGGGCGGCGGAGGGGGCAGGGCCGCGCGTGCTGCGTTGATTACGATTCCGGCCCCAGTTCCGGGTCGAGATCGCGCGGGCGGGCAAAATGGACCAGCTTGCCGCAATCCTTGCCCAGATCGGCCCAGTCGTCGATTGCCAGTTCCAGCACTGCGAATGTTGCCGTGGGGAATTTCACCGCCGCTTCATCGAACAGCGCGTTTTCGTTGGCGGGGGATACCAGCGTGAACAGCAGATCCTGCAAACCGGGGTTGTGCCCCGCCAGCAGTACGCAGGATGCATCGCCCGCATGATCGCGGATCGCATCGATCAGAGTGTCGGCATCGGCCAGATAGACGCGCTTGTCGAATTCGGGTGTCAGTTCGGGAAGGGCAGCAGCCAGTGTTTGCCGGACACGTTCGGCCGGGCTGGCGATCACGCGGTCCCACTTTACACCGTGATCGCGGATATGATCCCCGATCACCTTCGCTCCGCGTCGCCCGCGATCGTTCAGGCCCCGGTCGAAATCGCGGGTGCCCATATCGTCCCAGTCGGACTTGGCGTGGCGCAGGAGGCCGAGCAACTTGGGCACGGTCAGATCATCCTTCGAACGGTGGGGCCGAGGCATCGGCATGGCTCGCCGTTTCGAAAACACTGTTGGCGAGCCGTTGTAAAGCCTCCTCCAGCGTCAGACGCAAAACAGGCGTCCCTTCAGGGAAGGCAGAGAGCAAGCGGCTGGGGAATGCAGGCGACAGGACAACGAAGTGCCCGGCATCGTTTCGGCTGCGAATCAGCCGCCCGAATGCCTGCGCTAGCCGGGCGCGGATCAGGCGGTCGTCATACGCGCTGCCGCCGCCCGCCGCGCGGCGGGCGCGGTGCAGGATCGTCGGGCGCGGCCAAGGGACTTGTTCCATCACGACGCAGCGCAAGCTGCGGCCCGGCACATCGACCCCGTCGCGCAGGGCATCGGTGCCCAGCAGACTGGCCGCCGGATCGTCTCGGAAAATGTCCACCAATGTGCCGGTGTCGATCGGATCGACGTGCTGCGCGTACAGCGGCAATCCGCTGCGCGCGAGCCGGTCGGCAATGCGGCCATGCACCGCGCGCATCCGGCGGATCGCAGTGAACAGGCCCAGCACGCCGCCACCGCACGCCTCGATAATCCGCCCATAGGCCCCTGCCAGCGCGGGAATGTCGCCCTTGCGGATATCGGTTACGATCAGCACTTCGGCGCGGTTGGCGTAATCGAACGGGCTTTCGAATTCGCCCAGCATCGGTGCGCTGTCGATATGCGCCGCGCCGCTGCGGGCGATGGCGGCATCCCATTCGGCCCCGTCTTTCAATGTCGCGCTGGTCAGCATCACGCCATGGGCGGGTTCGAGCACGACACGGGCAAACGGCTTCATCGGATCGAGCCAGTGGCGGTGCAGCCCGATATCGAATTCGCGCGCTTCGTTGCGGTCGACCGCCAGCCAGTCCACGAATTCGGGATCGCCCGGCCCGCCCAGCCGGTCGAGCAAAGCCTCCCACGCGGACAGCAAGTCGCACCGCCAGGTCAGCGAATGTCGCGCGCCTTCGATCCGCGCCCGGCCCTGCGCGTCGAGCCAGTCGGGAGGGTCAGCCAGTATCGCCTCCAGCCGCCCGCCCAGTCGCAACAATGGCGAACGGATCGCGGCCAGCGCCTCTGCTGCTTGCCCGGCCAGTTCCACCACCGGGCCATCCAGCCCGGCCGCTTCTGTTTCGATGCCATAGCCTGCTTCCTGCCCGCCGCTTTCATCGCGGGCATATGTCACCGCGCGCACTGCACCCAGCAATGCCTCCACCGGGCCGGCAGGTACGCTTTCGTTCAGCCGTTGCAGCCAGCCATCGGCGGGCAAGGCCTGCGCCGCTTCCACCGCGGCCTCTATCGCGTCGCCGCCTGCGTCGTCGTAACTGGCGATATCGGCAAGGCGTGCGGAGAGGCCCCGTCGGCGGCCCTTGTGCGATTTTTCCGGGCCGATGATCCAGCGGCGCAATTCGATCGCCTCCGCCCCGGTCAGCGCAGCGGCGAACGTGCTGTCGGCAGCTTCGAATACGTGGTGCCCTTCGTCGAACACCACGCGGGTCGGGCGCTGGGCATGGTCGCGGCCCCGCGCTGCGTTGACCATCACCAGCGCATGATTGGCGATCACCAGATCGGCCTGCGCGCTGGCCCGCGCGGCATGTTCGATGAAGCATTTGCGGTAATGCGGGCACCCGGCATAGACGCATTCGCCGCGCTGATCGGTGAGTGCGGCAATGCCGCGCTTGCGGAACAGCGAGCCGAGCCAACCGGGCAGATCGCCACCGATCATATCGCCATCCTGCGAAAATGCCGCCCATCGCGCCACCAGATGCGCCAGCACAGCGGGGCGCCCGGAAAAGCCGCCTTGCAGCGCGTCTTCCAGATTGAGCAGGCAGAGATAGTTTTCGCGCCCTTTCCGCACGACCACGGGGCGGCTGCCATCGCGGCGCACCGGCGGCCACGCGCGCCCGCTTTCCTGCCGCAACTGGCGTTGCAGGTTCTTGGTATAAGTCGAAACCCACACGGTTCCGCCCGACCGTTCGGCCCACAGCGATGCCGGAGCGAGATAGCCCAGCGTCTTGCCGATCCCGGTGCCTGCCTGCGCCAGCAACAAATGCGGCACTTCACGGCGGGGGCGCGGGGCGAACACTTTGCTGGCATCGCGCGAATAACGGCGCTGTCCCTCGCGCTGTTCGGCGCCGTCACCGGTGAGCCGTTCGAGCCGCGCTTCCACTTCCGCCTCTTCGATCAGGACATTGGCGGGTTGGCCGCGTTCGGGGCTTTCTTCCCACTCGGACAATCGGGCGAACAGCCATTTTTCTGCCCGTTCTGGCTTGCGGACATGCGGGGCGAGGATGTTCGCCCATGGCCAGCGCAGACGGACCAGCGATTGCAGGCTGGACCATGCGCCGTCGCGTTCGGCCCACTCCTCGCTCTCGCACGTGGCCAGCAGATGACCGGCAGCGCGCTGCAGGAATGCCGGCACGCCATCGTCGCTGGCCGGTTCGTCTATGCCCAGAGCATGGGCCAGTCCGCGCGGGGTCGGCACCGCGAACCGTGCCGGATGGACGAAAGCGAACAGTTCCAGCAGATCGAGCCCCGACAGATCGGGATAGCCCAGCCGGTTGGCGACCAGCGGGGCATTGAGGATCAGCAGCGGCGTATCGGCCACGGCCATCACCGCCTCGCCCTTGCTCACACCGCGTGTGCCGCCAATGCCATCGCGCAACCATGTGCCCGCGTGGCTGGCATGAAGGGCGGGGAGGGGCAGCGGTTCGGCCATCGCCGGGACCATGAAGTCGCCGGAACGAAAAGTAAACAGATCAGCGGATTGCGTGTGGCATGGCCTATCCATTCACCGCGCCCGATCGGCAGCTTGCCGCGAATTTCAAATGAAAATTCATTTGAAAACAATGCAATATGAATTTTGGCCAATTGGGCTGTCTGGAACTGTGGCGAAACAGTGACCGTTTTTAATGGCATGACGAAGACCCCCAATCCGCTCGCTTGCGCCCCCGTCGCGATTGCGATGGCCGCGCTCCTCCCCGCTGCCGCGATGGCTCAGGATGCCACGAGCACGTCGCAGCCTGTAATCGTGCTCGACAGTGCCTCCGCCGGATCGCAAAGTCGGCCCGACACGGTAACGCTGCCCGTCACTACACCTGCACCGCAGCCGCCCGCAGCCAGCGTGCCGCTGGATATGCCGATGGCTGCGCCGGTCGATGCCACGGCAGTGCCACCGCCGGTCGCGACCACCCGCACCGCGCCTGCTTCCCTGTCTGAGGCCGCTAATGAGGCGCCCATCGAGCGAAGCGTTGCCCCGGCTCAGCAGAATCGCTCCACGGCAACAACCGGTGCACGTGCCGATTCCGCGCGGAATGCATCGGCGGTGACCGACGGGCGCGATGCGATAGCCGCCGGCAACGCCGCCCCCAATGCGGTGTCGGAAATGACCGTGGATGGCGAACCGCTGGCAGAAGACGCGCCGGTTGCTGCTCCGCTGGCAGCCAACGTTGCCGCCAATCCCGCCCAGCAACCCGATCGGGGAGAAGGCATTCCGCTCGAAGTCCTGATCGCTTTGCTGGCCGCCGGTGGCATTAGTGCGGGCACCTATCTTATGCTGCGTTCGCGGAGCCGTCGCCGTGCCTCCACCACAGCGCAGATTGCGCCGGTCAGGCCGCGCCAGCCTGCCCCGTCCGCCGCTGAGCCGGTGTTCGAGCGCGAGCCCCAGGTCACCGCGCTGGATGCTGCCCCGGCGCTGGCCATTCCCGCTGCAAGGACTGCGCCGCAAGCTGATGCGTTTGCCGGAAACTATGCGCCGTATCGGCCTGAACCAGCTAGCGACCGCAGTGGAGTGCCGCTGCCTGACGAATTGCCGCAGACATTCGAGGAGCGCGATGCGCTGCTGCACCGCATGATTGCCGCAGCGCCGGATCGCGCGAACCCGTTCCGTTCGCCCCGTGCGCGTGCCCGCCGCGCCCGGCTGATCCTCCAGTCGCTTGGCCGTCGCTTTGAAAAGGTGAAGCCACGGATCGATTTGCGGCAGTACGCCTATCACTGGCCTGCGCTGCGCGGCTGGAAACCGGCATCTGCATAACTTGGGGCCAAGCCCCGGCGTCCCTTCCTTCAATGACTCTCCCTGTCGGATGGAAGGAGCGCACTTTATTGGCAATCCGCCCGTCTGTCCTACAGACGGGCGGATCGTTTATTGTCGGGTTATGACCACCGGTTGCACACTATCGATTTGCCGTTCCAACTGTCGATTTGGCGAAGTCCACAGTGTGCTTTGGAAAGTCACACGTAATATATTGAAAGATAATATAAAACGGGCAAAAGTCACACTTTTCAAAACTCGAAGGAGCGTTCCATGTCTGTGCCGCACAGCGTTGTTCGCACTTGCAACCGGGGCGGGCATGGGCATAGGCGCGCTGATATGACCGATAATGCACTGACAGAAGCCGCTCGCGTGTCCAAGGCATGGCCGTTTGAGGAAGCGCGCAAGCTGCTCAAACGCTATCCCGATGGCAAACCGGGCGGCGAACCGGTGCTGTTCGAAACGGGGTATGGTCCCAGCGGCCTGCCGCATATCGGCACATTTCAGGAAGTGCTCCGCACGACGCTGGTGCGCCGCGCATACGAGGCGTTGACCGGTGGTGCGCCTACCCGGCTGGTGGCATTCAGCGACGATATGGACGGGCTGCGTAAAGTGCCCGACAACGTGCCGAACGCGCAGTTGCTGCACGATAATCTGAACAAGCCGCTCAGCCGCATTCCCGATCCGTTCGGCAAGTTCGACAGCTTCGCCGCACACAACAATGCCATGCTGCGCGACTTCCTCGACCGGTTCGGTTTCGAATACGAGTTCGTGTCCTCTTCCGAACGTTACAATTCGGGCGCGTTCGACGATGCCTTGCGCGGGGTGCTGCGTAATTTCGGGGCGATCATGGACATCATGCTGCCGACCTTGCGCGAAGAACGGCGCAAGACATACTCCCCGGTCATGCCGATCAGCCCGACGACCGGCGCTGTACTGCAAGTGCCGGTGGAAGTGATCGATGCCGATGCGGGCATGATACGCTTCACCGATGAAGACGGGACTGTGATCGAACAGTCGGCTCTGTCAGGTCAGGCCAAGCTGCAATGGAAAGTCGACTGGGCGATGCGCTGGGTCGCGCTCGGCGTCGATTACGAGATGTATGGCAAGGATCTGACCGACAGCGGGGTGCAATCGGGGCGTATCGCCAAGGTACTGGGTGGCCGCAAGCCCGAAGGGCTGATCTACGAACTGTTCCTCGACGAGAAGGGAGAGAAGATCTCCAAGTCGAAGGGCAACGGTCTGACGATCGAAGAATGGCTGACTTACGGCAGCGACGATTCGCTGGGCTTCTACATCTTCCCCAATCCCAAAAGCGCCAAGAGCCTGCACGCCGGGGTGATCCCGCGCGCGGTGGACGATTACTGGCAGTTCCGCGAACGGCTGGCCGAACAGGAACTGGACAAGCAACTGGGCAACCCGGTGTGGCATCTGTTGCGCGCCAACCTCTCATCCGACCGCGGTGTGTCGAGTGAAACGCCGGGTGCGGGCGACAACCTGCCAGTGACATATGGCCTGCTGCTCAACCTCGTCGGAGTGTTGGGGGCGGAAGCGAATGCGGAGCAGGTGTGGTCCTACCTGGGCAACTATGTCGAGAATGCTACGCCCGAAGCGCATCCTGCGCTGGCGCAACTGGTCGATACCGCGCTGGCCTATAACCGCGACTTCGTGGCGCCGACCCTCAGCAAGCGCGCACCGACCGCGAACGAAGCGGCGGCGCTGCGGGCGCTCGACAGTGCGCTGGCCGGGATGGCCGCCGATACCTCGGCGGAAGATATCCAGACTGAAGTGTACGAGATCGGCAAGCGCGAGGAATTCGGCTTCGAATCGTTGCGCGACTGGTTCAGGGCGCAGTACGAAACACTGCTCGGTTCGGCGCAGGGGCCGCGCATGGGCAGCTTCATCGCGCTCTACGGCATTCCCGAAACCCGCGCGCTGATCGCAGAGGCGCTGGCGCGATGACAGGTCCGGCAACCGATCCAGACAAGCTCGCGCGTGACTTGCTGGGGCGGGTGCTGGAAGAGCTCGACGCGGAAGAACAGCGCGTTATCAAGCGCGTGGCTAGCGGCAGCTACCTCGGCATCGATGCAGACGAAGCGGCGCAACTGCATTCCAGCTTAGGCGATCGTCTGGCTGACCGGGTGGCGGCCGTGGGCGGCAGCTGGGGCTTCATCGTCGCATTTGGTGTGGTATTGCTGGCGTGGATGCTGGTGAACAGCGAAGTGCTGACCGATCTGGGGGTGCGCCCGTTTGACAAATACCCCTACATCTTCCTCAACCTGATGCTCTCTATGCTGGCGGCGATACAGGCGCCGGTCATCATGATGAGCCAGAACCGGCAGGCGGCGAAAGACCGGATCACCGCGCAGCACGATTACGAAGTCAACCTGCGGACCCAGCTCGAAATCCTGCGCCTGTCGCGTAAGATAGACCGGTTCGCCACGATGGTGCTGGAACGCGACGATGCCAAAACAGTGAAGCGGCGCGATCCCGACGAGGATTAGGGGGAGGTGGGGCAAGCGGGCTTTCTGCTCCACCCACTTACCGGCTCGTCATTGCGAATGCAGTGAAGCAATTCGTGACATGAGGGCGGTGCTTATCGCATCGGTTGCGATGGCGGCGAGGTGCGGTCCATGGGTTGCCACGTCGCTACGCTCCTCGCAATGACGAGGGGAGGGGGAGTTGGCTTCCTACTCGCTTCACTCAAGTACTAACTCACGTGCTCGTCATTGCGAACGGAGTGAAGCAATCCATGGCCTGACGGTTCCGCCCGTCGCATCGGTCGTGGCGGAGGCGCGGTGCGGTCCATGGTTGCCACGTCGCCTACGGCTCCTCGTAATGACGAGGGGGGAGATGTGAGGCTTCAGTCTATCCCGACAGCCTGCAAATGGCGGCTTTGCTTCCGCCACGCCCTGGCGCAGCCCGTCGCTCACCCCCACTTGCGGGTGCGATACCAGCGGGTGAGCACGTATTTGACGCCTTCGATCACCGGGGTGCCCGCGTGCAGCGTGCCTTCGTTGGGCGTGCCATCGGGCAGGGCGTTGTTCCACACCAGCAATACGCCAGGTTTGGGCGCGATCTTGATCTCCGCTTCCACGAACTGGGTTTCGCCGCCCTTTCCTACTTCATTGAGGAATGCCATTGCGGTCCAGCTGCGTTGGCCACCGCGTTTGCGTTCTGACTTCCAGTAATCCTGATCGGTATAGAACCAGTCGTTGTGGGCTTTGAATTCCTGTCCGGGGGCATAGCGCTGCCCTTGCAGGGTCTCGCCGCAGATACCGTTGATGCCCATCAGATCGTCGATTCGGCGACTGACGGCCATCACCAGCGGATCGAATGGCTCCAGATCGCCGGAATAGGAGGTGCGGAAACCGGAATCGTAATCCTGATCGTACAGCGAACTGGGTCGGGCGACCGCGTCGATCATTCGCATCATCCGGTCGCATTCGACCGGAGTGAGAAATTCACCGACCGCCCAGATTTCCGCTTTATCTGTCGGGACTTTGTAAGCCTTGGGATCGGCATCGAGCCGCGCGCGAACTGTTTCGCCAATGCGGCGCAATGCGTCCTGATCGGGGATCGTCTTGGTCTTTGCCATGCCGGTTTCCTAGCAAGCTGGTGCATGGTTTCAAGTCTGCCGCTTGCGGTGATTCGCACCATCGCTACAACACTGCAGGAGTCGGGGGACCATACTTGGGGAATTCTACGATGAGCATGACACAGGGTGCCAAATACTCGAAAGTAGCAATGCTGCTGCACTGGCTGATCGCGATTGCCGTGATCGCCAACTGGCAGATCGCCGAACGTGCACACGATCTGCCACAGGCAGAACGGGGCGAAGTAATGTCCTATCACTTCTCGCTTGGGATGACGATCCTGCTGCTCACGCTGCTGCGGGTGATCTGGCGGCTGCTGCACCGTCCTCCGGCCCTGTCGGCCAGTCTTCAGCCATGGGAACGCATTCTGGCGAAGACAACACATACGCTGTTCTACATTCTGCTGATTGGATTGCCGCTGGGTGGATGGATCGCCATGTCGGGCTATGGTTCCGGCGTTCCTTTCTGGGGCCTGTTCGAATTCCCGGCACTCCCGCTGGGGCTGGACGAGGGGACCGGGCATGAAATTTTCGAGCTTCATGCCACTGCCGGAACTGTGCTGATCTATCTGGCCGGGCTTCACGTGCTCGGCGCGCTCAAGCACACTTTCGTCGACAAAGACGGAAATCTGTTCCGTATGCTGCCGTTCGGCACCGCGCGCGACTGAGCGGTTACAAGAAATCCCCCGCCAGCGTGTCGCTGGCGGGGGCTCCGTTCGACGACGAACCACTCGAAACCGTCGTCAACGGATAAGTGTCTGTTTCACCAAAAGAAGTTGTAGATTACGTCGACCACTTCGCCGCTGTAGGTGTCCACCAGCAGCACATCGTCATAATAACGGACCCAGCGATAAGGGCCGTATGCCGGCGGCAGGCGATAAAAGCTGGGATCGTTGATCCAGTAACGGCCGCCGAAAAACAGGTTGTTCAGATAGAACCCGATTCCGACCCGGCTATATCGATAACCATTGTACGGCGCGTAATACCGTCCGATGCGGAAGACATTGCGATTATGGCTGCGATAGCGGTGCCAGTCGTAATGCGTATTGCTCCGCCAGTCGCGGCTCCACCGCCGGTTGTCACGACGGTGATCCCAGCGGTTCGGGTCGCGATTCCAGGTCTGACGATTGCCATTCCAGTGGCGACTGTCACGGTTGTAAGTGCCTTGGGAACGGCTGTCGGTTCGCCGGTTGTCGCGCCAGTTATTGCGGCGGTCACTATCGCGACCGGAATAAGCGCGGTTGCGATCGTTGTCGGTATAGCTGCGATTGCGACCGCTGCGATCCCACGCGGGAACTCCGGCCCGTTGTGCATCGGTGCGTGTGTTGGCCGGTCGCGAATCGCTGCGGTTCCACGTCCGGGTGCCACGGTCATTACCGTTCCAGTTGCCGCCGCTGCGTTGTTGAACGACGGGGGCACGCTGTTCGGCACGGCGTTGCGGTGGGGCAGTTTGAGTTTGGACAGGGGCTCGCACGGTGCGCTGCGGCCGTTCCTGCCGCGACTGGCGTTCCATGCGCGGGGCATCTTCGCGGCCCCAGCGCGGCCCTCTTTCTGCGGCGTTGGCGGCGGTGGGGAGTGCAGCGAATGCCATCGCAGCAGCAATGGCTGCGGCGGCCCCGGTATGTAGTAAGGCTTTTAAAGTCATGGCGGCTCTCCATCATGAAGCCGCTCCACCACCTGCGGCCAATATGCGATGAGCCGCTATTTAGTTAAGCTAGGCTGTCCTTTATCTGAACGAAAAAGAAAAAGGCGATTTTGTGGCAACCATGCTCGACATGTGGCAGACGGAGGAATAGGCGTCGTGTTATGAGGCTGCGCTTCCCCTCAAGCCGACGTCTGCGCCAGTCCATGCCAGACGAGTTCGTCAATCCAGAGGATTGGGGACGGCGCATTGCAACGCTTGTCGCGGCGGTATTGGTTGGTCTGGGTGCGTTGACGTTCGCATGGGCAGGCGACCGCGCGCAGGATACGTTCGAACATCTGCAGCGCAGCTATCCCTGGATTCACCTTGTGGTTACGCCTGCGTTGTTCGCCGGGATCATATGGGTCACGATGCGAATTGCGCCCGAATCCCGTGGCTCGGGCATCCCACAGGCGATTGCCGCCAGCCATCAGCCCAACGGAAAGGCGGCGCAAGCACTGGTGTCTGTGCGCGTGGCCTTGTTCAAAGTGGTGGCGACAGTTGCGGGAATGTTTGGTGGAGCGTCGGTCGGGCGTGAAGGGCCGACAGTACAACTGGCCGCTGCGCTGATGGTGAAAGTGCACCAGATCCTCCACGTGCGGGTTACATCGGGTGTCGTGATCGCCGGTGGTGCGGCCGGGGTCGCGGCGGCGTTCAATACACCACTGGCAGGGATCGCCTTTGCGATCGAGGAACTGGCTGTCGCATATGAACAGCGTGTGGCGGTGCTGGTCATGGGTGCTGTGATGATTTCCGGCCTTACGGCACAGGGGCTGGCCGGTAACTACACCTATTTCGGAGTGATCGATGGCAGCTTGCCGGTCACGACCGTGCTGATCGCTGCGCCGCTGGCGGGTATTGTCGGCGGGGCACTGGGCGGCTTGTTTGCGCGACTGATGCTGGCGGCGCGCGGCCCGGCGGGAAAATGGGCCGGGCCATTCAAGGCGCATCCGGTCAAAGCTGCTCTGGCCTGCGGGGTCGTAGTGGGGGCGCTTGGCTTCGTTACATCAGGGGCAACATCGGGCACCGGCTATGCGCCGACCAAACTGATGCTGGAAACCGGTTCGCACGGCGATTTGTGGTTTGGGCCTGCCAAATTCATAACTGCTCTGGCGACGAGTGTGAGTGGAATTCCCGGTGGAATATTCGCACCATCATTGTCGGTGGGTGCGGGGATCGGCCATCTGTTCACACCGCTGTTCGCACCGGAAAATGCCGGGATGATCGTACTGCTGGGTATGGCGGGTTATTTCACCGGCGTTGTCCGCGCGCCGCTGACGGCGGTAATCATCCTGTCGGAGGCGACTGGTAATTCGACTGCCATTCTGCCCTTGTTTGCGACTGCGCTGATTGGGGACTGGGCCGGGGCGATGGTGTGTCGCCAGCGATTGTATCATGCGTTGGCGGAAGGGTTTATTCCCTCCTCACCCGATGAATCTGCCAAGGCGAGTGAGGGTGTGGAAATCGAGAAGCCTTGAAGCAGGAAGCTTTGTAGTTTGTCGTTTTGTTCACACGAAGACACTAAGGCGCGAAGAAAGGTAGCAATGGTGGCCGCCCGCGTGCGGCAGCCATCATTCTCACACTATATGCATGAACGGCTTTATTACTGCCGCACGCTCATCTTCGTGCCTTAGTGCCTTCGTGTGAACCCAATCCAGGCCCACCGAACTCCCTATCAGCGCGTCAGTTTCTTGTACGCAAGGCGCGTAGGCCGATCTGCCGCATCGCCAAGGCGGCGGCGCTTGTCTTCTTCATAAGCTTCGAAGTTGCCTTCGAACCATTCGACATGGCTGTTACCTTCGAAGGCGAGGATATGTGTTGCCAAACGATCGAGGAAGAAGCGATCGTGGCTGATGACCACAGCACAACCGGCGAAGTTTTCAATCGCCTCTTCCAGTGCGCCCAGTGTTTCCACATCGAGATCGTTGGTCGGTTCGTCGAGCAGCAGAACGTTGCCGCCCTGCTTCAGCATCTTGGCCATGTGCACACGATTGCGTTCACCGCCGGATAGCTTGCCGACGTTTTTCTGCTGGTCCTGACCCTTGAAGTTGAACGCCCCGACATAGGCACGTGTGCTCATGTCGTGGCCATTGACCTTCATGTAATCGAGTCCGTCGGAAATTTCCTGCCACACGTTGTTCGATGCAGTCAGATCGTCGCGGCTTTGGTCGACATAGCCGAGCCGCACGGTGTCGCCGATTTCCAGCGTCCCGCTGTCGGGCTGCTCCTGGCCGGTGATAATGCGGAACAGGGTCGATTTACCTGCGCCGTTGGGTCCGATCACACCGACAATCCCGCCGGGGGGCAGCATGAATGACAAGTCTTCGAACAGAAGCTTGTCGCCATATGCCTTGGTGATGCCTTTCGCTTCGATGACTTTGCCGCCGAGCCGTTCGGGCACCTGAATGACGATCTGCGCCTTCCCCGGCTTGCGATCGTTCTGCGCGTCCTGCAATTGCTCGAACTTGCGGATACGAGCCTTGGACTTGGTCTGCCGTGCGCTTGGCGTCTGGCGAATCCATTCCAGTTCGCGGCTGAGCTGCTTCTGGCGACCCGATTCCTCTCGATCTTCCTGCTCCAGACGCTTGGCCTTCTTTTCGAGATAGGTCGAATAGTTGCCTTCGTATGGGAAGTACTTCCCGCGATCGAGTTCGAGAATCCAGCCGACTACGTTATCGAGGAAGTAGCGATCGTGGGTGATCATCAGAACCGCCCCCGCATATTCCTTCAGATGGTTTTCCAGCCATTCGACCGATTCAGCATCAAGGTGGTTGGTCGGTTCGTCAAGCAGCAGGATCGACGGCTTCTGAATCAGTAGCCGGGTCAATGCGACGCGGCGCTTTTCACCACCCGACAGGTTGCTGACTTCCCAGTCGCCCGGTGGGCAGCGCAGTGCCTCCATCGCGATTTCGAGCTGGTTGTCGAGAGTCCACCCGTCAACTGCGTCTATTTCTTCCTGAAGAGTGCCCATTTCCATCATCAGATCGTCGAAATCTTCGCGATCCGGGTCACCCATCAGGCCGGTGATTTCGTTGAAACGATCAACCTTGTCCGCCACTTCGCGCGCGCCGTCTTTGACATTTTCGAGGACGGTCTTGCTCTCGTCGAGATGCGGTTCCTGCGGCAGATAGCCGACGGTGATGTTCTCACCCGGCCATGCTTCGCCCGTGAAATCGGTGTCGATCCCGGCCATGATTTTCATCAGGGTCGACTTACCCACCCCGTTGGGGCCGACGATGCCGATTTTAGCACCCTGATAGAATTGCAGATTGATGTCCGACAGAACCGGCTTCTGTGCGCCGGGGAAAGTCTTGGTCATGTTCTTCATGACGAATGCATATTGGGCGGCCATCAGTCGTCCTTCGGATGTCGCTGGGATGTGAGAAAACGTGTGGCGGCAGATAGGAGGAGTCAGGCAGAAGGGCAAGCGCGGTTAAAGGGCTTGGCACTATCAACTGATGCCGATAGCTAAGCCTTCATGCAGAAAACCATTTTCGCGCTTGTCGCACTGTCGCTTGCATCCCCGCTTCAGGCCACTTCGCCCAAGCAGCCAACGGTGGAGGCTGTCGCTGATAAGATGCTTGAAAGCGATACGGTGGCATGGAATTTCGTCGAAGGGGTCACGACCGAAATCGGGCCGCGAATGGCGGGGACGGAGGCAGAAGCGCGTGCCCGCGATTGGGCACAGGCATGGCTGAACGCCAACGGTTTTGCCAATGTGAAGGTCGAAACCTTTCCCATTCAGGGCTGGGTGCGCGGGGAAGAGAAGGCATGGGTTGTTTCCCCCTTCGCGCAACCGCTGACGATTACTGCACTGGGGCGTAGTGTCGCCACTCCGCCTGACGGAGTAACGGGCGAAGTGGCCTATTTCCCGAGCTATGCTGCGCTGGAGGCAGCACCTGAGGGTAGCCTTAAGGGAAAGATCGCTTTCATCGATCATCATATGAAGCGCACGCAAGACGGGTCGGGTTATGGCTTTGCCGGCCCCGCGCGGTGGACCGGTCCGGGGCTGGCGGCGAGCAAAGGGGCACTCGCAACGGTTATCCGTTCCATCGGTACGGAAAATCACCGGACTCCCCATGCGGGCGGAACGAGCTTTCCCGATGGGGTTGCCGCTACACCGGCAGGGGCATTGTCCAATCCCGATGCCGACAATCTCGTGCGGATGATCAAGCGGGGTAAGCCGCTCACGCTCCGGCTGGTGTTGACGCCAAAGGATTTGGGTGTTGTCGAAAGCGGCAATGTGACCGGGGAAATCATCGGGCGCGATCCCTCGCTGCCTCCGGTTTTGCTCGCTTGCCATCTCGATAGCTGGGATCTGGGTACAGGTGCGATAGACGATGGAGCCGGATGCGGGATTGCGGCCGCCGCTGCGAAAGGCGTTGCCGCGGCAGGACAGCCCCTGCGGACGATTCGCGTGTTATTCGCCGGTTCGGAAGAAACCGGGCTATGGGGATCGAAAGCCTATGCCACTGCTCATAAGGGTGAGAAGATCGCTGTCGGGATCGAGAGCGATTTCGGTGCCGACCGCATCTGGCGGATCGATACCAATTTCACGGAAAGCAACCCTGCGCTTTATAAGCGACTGGCGGACGCAGTCGCACGGTTCGGAGTCACGGCAGGCAAGGACGAAGCCAATGGTGGTGCTGACCTGAACCTGGCGCGGGAATCATGGGCGGCAATCATCGATCTTAACCAGGATGGCACGCATTACTTCGATCTGCACCACACACCTGACGACACACTCGACAAGATCGATCCCGCAGCCTTGCGGCAAAATGTTGCTGTATGGACTCAGGTGACGGGCATTCTGGCCAACGAAAGTGGTATGATCAAACCTGCTGATCAGAACTGACGTCAGCGAGTTGCGCGGCGGTAAGGAAGTCTGTTTGCCAAGGTGAGCGTCCTGGTGCAGAAATAACCAGTGGTGAATTCCGACGATATCCGGTTCTTTCTGATCCTTGCATCCGAGCCGACGCTGGCCGCCGGTGCGCGGCGTCTTGATATCTCTCCCTCGGCAGTCACTCAGCGCCTTCGCCTCATTGAACAGAGGCTTGGTTTGCGGTTGGTGACACGTTCCGGGCGTTCGCTCGTATTGACCGATGAAGGCAAACTGCTGGCGGAGCGTGGCCCACCAATCGTCGACGATATCGATGAACTGGTCAGCGACATGCAGGCGCGACGTTCAAATATCACAGGCCATCTGCGCGTGCTCGCCCCGCCAGGTTTCGGGCGACGCTACGTCGCACCGCTGGTCGCCAGTTTCGGGGAGGGGAATCCCGGTATCCGGGTCGATCTCGAATTGAGCGACAAGCTGGGGCGACATCTCGACCGGCGCTGGGATATCGCGATCCATATCGGGCATCTCACCGATATCGGGCTGACAATGCGGAAGCTGGCGCCGAACAGACGTATATTATGCGCTGCCCCATCCTACCTTGCGGAGCATGGTGCGCCAGAAACACCGGGCGACCTTGCCGGTCACCGCTGCCTGGCTCTACGCGAGAACGAAGAGGATGCCACTTTGTGGCGCTTCTCATCCTCCGCAGGCGCGATATCGGTTCGGGTTACCCCGTTCCTTGCAACGAACGACGGCGAGATCGTGCGAAGATGGGCGCTGGACGGTAGGGGGATCATTGTCCGTTCGGAGTGGGATGTGGCAGACGATATCGTTTCGGGCCGACTGGTCCCGTTGCTGGAGGACTATGCCATTGCGAATGCCGATGTGGTCGTGCTTGTCGGGCCAGCGGCGTCGCGGGCTGGCAGGACACAGGCTTTTCTCGATTATCTCGCACAGGCCATGTCGCCGCCGCCGTGGCGTGGGTTAAATAGTTAACTGCGTTACAGCTGATCAGAGTACGGCCTGAAGCGGGATGCCACCGGTGGTTTTGACCATCTTGGTGCAGATGTAGGTGCAATAGCGCTCGATCCCGATGTCGGCCACGAGCAGGTCCTCGATGATTTCCTGATAGCTTTCGATGTCGGTCGTTATCACCTTGAGAAGGTAGTCAATTCCACCGCCCAGCGCATAGCATTCCGCGACTGGGCCGAGTTTGGCGACGTGTCGTTCGAAACGGTCGAAATCGTATATCCGGTGGCTCTTCAGAGTCAGCTCTGCGAAAAACACTTCATATTGCGCCAGAACGCGGACGTTGATGTTCGCGTGATAGGACAGAATAAGCTTCTGTTGTTCCAGCCGACGCATACGTTCGAAGCAGGCGCTGGCTGAAAGATTGACCCGTTCGGCCAGCTGACTTTTGCTGATGCGTCCGTCTTGCTGAAGATTCTTCAGAATTTCGAGATCGATTGAATCGAGAGCTATCCGCGGCGCAGAAGACCGGGTCCGGCTCGCCGGAGGATGGGAGGACTGGATCGGCGCGACAGAGAGACAGTTCATAGGGCGGAGACTATCATGGGGTTTGTGAAACACAAATTTCACAAAACTGATAAAAAACGTTATTATACAATAGGTTTTGCAATTTTTCCGGGCAAATTAAGCAATACTAAATCAATGATTTAGCTATCCGGTAATGTCAAAATTTCGGCTGCCGCGAACGTCCGTGACGGCCGCCGCAGGCGTACCTGACCGAGGGCGAAGGAGATTCTTTCGACCATCTTACTGTCGGCTCATGATGTTTTGGCGAGCCGCTCGATTGGTCTGCCGAATTTAGTTCGGCCAGCGGGGGCAATTACCAAAAGTTCGATGTTCGAATGTCCTTACGGTGCTGGCGGTAGCAAGGTCTTCGCTCAACCGTTGGCCCTGCTGTCGATTATTGCGCGCAGCTTTGGGGCAGCTTCGTGCGCGATATTCCAGTTATCGTCACCGCTTATACTCAACGGACACTTACTTTCATGTCAGGACATTCGATAACGATCGTCAGCGGATCGGCAGCTCAGAAAGTGGTGAGTCATGCCGATGCCATCGGTTTGATGCGGGAAGCTTTCATCAGTCTTGATGCCGGTCAGTCGCTCAACTTCGCTGGCGCGCGCGGTCATGGTTCCGATCCTGCAACGCGTTTCGGGGCGAAACCGGGATACGATGCAATCAACCGTGTGCCGGGATTGAAGATCGGGAGTTACTGGCCGGGCAACATGGCACACGGTTTGCTCAACCATGGATCGACCACTGTCCTGCTGGACGATGCCACTGGTTTCCCGACAGCTATTGTCGAAGCATCCTGGCTGAACGGCCTGCGAACTGCGGCCTCCGATGCCGTAGGTGTCGAAGCTCTGTCGCGACCGGATTCACGGGTGTTGGCGATCATCGGCACGGGCAATCAGGCGTGGCACGACGCCAAGGCAATTTCGCTGGTTCGACCGATCGAGCAGATCCTGATCGCAGGACGCAATCGGGAGGCCGCGAAAGAGCTTGCCGAAAAACTTCAGGCGGATGGTATCGCTGCCGAGCCGACTGATATTGCGGACGCGCTGGCGCAAGCGGATATTGTTGCGACAACGACCCCTTCGCGTGCGAAGTTATTCGACGCTGCCGATATTCGGCCCGGCACACATATATCGGCAATGGGCGCCGATGGGCCGGGAAAGCAGGAACTGCCAGTCGAACTTGCTGCCCGCGCGCAATTGTTTGCGGACGAGCCGGGACAATCGCTTGTCATTGGCGAATTTCAGTATCTGGCCGGTACGCCGGATGCGGAGCGGATCACCGCTATCGGTGCGGTTCTGCGAGGGGCAGCCGAAGGTCGCGCATCGCCGGATAGCACGACGATCTACGACAGTTCGGGGATCGGCCTGCAGGATCTGGTGATTGCGTCCTTCGCTTTGTCGCAGGCGCGCGCGGCAGGTATTGCACAGGAGGTCGAATTTTGACCGATCTTGCAATTGCCCCCGGCGATGTCATCCGCGCGGCGGCGCGCATTTCGGAGTTTGTAAATCGTACCCCGGTTCTCACTTCGCGTCGGCTGAACGAACTTCTTGGTACAGAGCTGTTTTTCAAATGCGAAAACATGCAGCGTATCGGCGCGTTCAAAGCGCGTGGCGCACACAATGCCGTGCTCGCTCTCTCGCCTGAGAAAGCTGCACGAGGCGTACTCACGCATTCATCGGGCAATCACGCCGCGGCGCTGGCACTGGCCGCGCGTAGCAGATCGATCGACGCGATAATCGTCATGCCGGAGAACGCCCCGGCGGCGAAGGTCGCATCGGTCCGTCGGCTCGGCGGAGAAATCCATTTTTGTGAACCGACTATCGATGCGCGGGAAGCCACAGCCGCGGCGCTGATGGAAGAGCGGGGCGCAACTCTGGTCCCCCCCTACAACGACCCGATGGTTATGGCGGGCCAAGGAACGGCAGCGATGGAACTGCTGGAGGAAATCCCCGGAATCGACGCGATACTCGCTCCGGTTGGCGGCGGCGGTCTGATGGCGGGTACGGCAACGATTGCCCGGTACCTGATGCCAGACATTCAGATCATCGCGACAGAGCCGGAACAGGCGAACGATGCGTATCTGTCATGGGCCGCTGGGGCACTGGTCGATGCCGATCCGCCCAACACGATTGCCGACGGATTGCGGACGACTCTGGGCGATAAGAACCTGCCCATATTGCGCGCGCACCTCGATCGTTTCGTGACTGTGAGCGAAAGCGCGATTGTCGATGCGATGCGGCTGGTTTGGGAAGTCCTCAAAATCGTGATCGAGCCGAGCAGCGCAGTGCCTGTTGCGGCAATTCTCGAAAAGCGGGTCGATCTCGCGAACGCGCGTACGGGGATCATCCTGACGGGCGGGAACGTCGATCTCGATCACCTGCCGTGGCAATCGCGATGATGCCGCCAGACCCACTTCGCAATTCGCAACAGATGTGCCGCCCCATCGCAGGCGGGCAGCGCATCCGCTTCCAACTCTGAACCGTTTCAAACAGGATATTCCATGTCGCACGATTTCGATGATCTGAACACGCCCTGCCTCTTGCTCGACAGGGACATCATCAAGAACAATATCGCACGCATGGCTTCACGCGCGAGTGAACTGGGGGTGGCTCTGCGCCCGCATATCAAGACGCCCAAATCGATTTCGGTGGCTCAGCTCCTGCGTGACGCCGGTGCGGCCGGTTTCACGACTTCGACGATCCGCGAGACGGAATATCTCGCGCAAGCGGGCTTCGACGACTTGTTTTATGCTGTGCCGTCCGATGGACGAAAGGCGCAGCGAATTGCGCCCCTGTTGCGCGCCGGGAAAAACGTCACCCTGCTGGTCGATACGCTGCAATCGGCTGAACAGATCGCTGTCGTCGCGGAATCCGAACAGGTGACTATCGCGATCTGGGTGGAGATCGACGTCGATCATTATCGCACCGGTATCGATCCGAAAGACCCCGATTTCGATGCGATTCTGGCCCTGTGCGGCAAGGCATCGCATCTGAATCTGGCGGGGATCATGTCTTATGGCGGGGCATCGTATGGCTGCGCCACCCCGGCGGAAGCAGCGGCATTGACCGAACGCCATCGTCGCGCGCTTCTGGCTGCATCGGACAAAGTGCAGGCTGCAGGACTGGCAAAGCCCCGATTGAGCTTTGGCTCGTCCCCGGCCGTTTTGCACGCCGATACGTTGGACGGGATCGATGAAGTACGGTGCGGCATCTACACCTTTCAAGATCTGTTTCAGGCGGGCATCGGTGCCTGCACGATTGACGATATCGCCGTGACAGTCCTGGCTACGGTGATCAGCCACGGCAAATCGCTCAACCGCTTCACTGTCGATGCCGGTGCGCTCGCGCTGTCGAAAGATCGCAGCACGCAGGGGCGCAGTTTCGACGCCGGCTTCGGGCTGGTGTGCGATGCCGATACCGGCAAACCTATCGGTGATTTGCAGGTCGGAACGGTGAGCCAGGAACTGGGCCTTGTCACTTCCCCGTCGGGCGCGGTTATCGATCTCACCGATTTTCCGATTGGAAAGCGCGTGCGTATTCTTCCCAATCATGCAGATATGACTGCCGCTGCATATGATACCTATCACATGATCGGTGGTGCGGACGCGGAGGACGTATGGACCAGAACCAACGGATGGGAATCGATTGGCTGAAGACGGGAGAGATTTCACGCATTGGTGCCAATACCCTTATTTGGCCGACAGCTGCCGGGATAAAGGTATGATTGTTTCCGATCTATGCCGGGAAGCAATTCGACTGGGCGCATGCATCGCGCTGGCGGCAACTGTTTTCAGTGGGCCAGCGCACGCACGCGCACACACGCCGGGTGGTGACAGGCCCAATGCGCTTTCCTGTACAGCTAAGCTGGATGACGCGGCGATTGCGGAAATCGATCGTCTGGCGGAAGGTAAAATCCGGTCGGAACAGCTTCCCGGTGGGTTCACCATCGCGCTGGTCTGCGATGGAAAGATAGTGAAAATGTCGGGGTATGGGTTCGCGGACGAAGCCCATACCATCCGCATGCCTGCCGATGCGGTGTTCCCCGTCGCATCTTTGACCAAGACGATGACGGCGTTTCTGGCCGTTAAACTGGCGGCGCGCGGCGTCGTTTCGCTCGATGCGCCGATTGAGCGGTATCTGCCATCCACAGCGCGGCTCTCGCCATCGCTTGTTGCGCGGCCCGTCACGTTGGAGACGCTGCTGCTGCATACTGCCGGATGGCCACGCGACCCTTCGACGCGCAGGAACCTGCTGGTGGAATCTCCGCATGGGTTCGATCCGACCATTCTCGATCCCGACAGCGCGACGGTGGACCGCCTCTATACCGCTCTGGCCACGGATCGGGCAGCGGGGCCGCCCGGTGTCCGGCGGTATTCGAATATGGGCTATGATGTTGCGGGCCATGTGCTCGAACGGGCATCGGGCAAGTCTTACGCGCGGCTATTGTCTGACGAACTCACCGGCCCGCTTGGGATGACCGATACGGTGGTCGATCGTTTGCAGACGATGGAAGCGCGAGTGCCGGCAGGGTACTCTTTTGATCCGACAGTCCGGCAGCTATTCCGTACGCCGAACTGGCGGTCCGGCGAGCTGAAGGGCGCTGCGGGTGTCAGTTCGACTGCCCCCGATCTGGCGCGGTATCTTGCTCTGTTGATCGATCAGACCCGGTTGAGTGCGGTGTTGGGCGGCACGGAAGCCGTGGACACCCTGTTGCGCCCCCGGCTGGAGTATTTCGACGGGCCGCATGCTCTGTTCGCGCAGGCGTTGGGCTGGCGGATGAGCCACTTTGGACAATACGGGAACGTCTACAGTCACACCGGGGACGCGGATTCGCACCACGCATTTCTGGCGTTTTCACCGGAGAGGCGGGTCGGGCTTGTTGTTCTATCGACCAATGGGAAAGACGCGATGAACGAGCTCGGCGATGACATATTACTGCATCTGTTTCAGCGCATGAAGCCGCTGGATGCACCTGCCCCATCGCCCTCGATCAATCGCGGCAAGGGGATTTTACAATGATGAAAGCGTGTGTTGGGTTGTCGATCCGGTCGGTTCGAAGAACTCTTGCGATGTGCATTGCCGGTGGGGCATCATTGGCAATGCCGGTTGCCTATGCTGCGGATGATCGTGAGCCGACTTATGTGATAGACCGCGTCTCGGTCATCGATGTCACCGCTGCGGGCCAGAATGCCGCGATCAATTCGGACCGCCGCGTCCTGATCCGCGCGGGCAGGATCGCAACGGTTGGGGATCTTACACTTCCGATCCCGGAAGGGGCGGTAACGATCGACGGGACCGGGAAATACCTCGTTCCCGGCTTTTGGGATATGCATGCCCACCTGCCGGCAGAGCGTGCCTATCAGACTACCGTGCTTAATCTGATGCTCGCGAACGGTGTGACAGCTTTTCGTGATATGGGCACTGATCTGTCACTGCCCGAACTGAAACATATGAAAGCCGAATTGGCGGGGGGTAAACTCGATGCCCCACAGCTGCTGGCATCGCCGCTGTTGGTGGTCAGCGGACGCGAGGGTCGGCAGTCCGCTGTCGCAACCGATGATGCACACTTCGAAGTCGAGACCGCGCGGGAAGCCGAAAATCTGGTCGACTTCGTTCGCAATCGTCATATCGACTTTATCAAAATATACGATTCCGTCCCGCGCGATGCGTACTTCGGATTGATGCGGCGAGCCGCGCGTCTGGGGGTCGAAACGGGTGGCCATGTTCCGATGCAGATTTCTGTTCGTGAGGCTGTGGCGGCCGGACAGCGCACCGTGGATCATGCGCGGGAATTGCCCATTGCCTGCGCGCCGGGGGTAGCTGAGGAACTGCAAACCTACTATCTCGATCAGCCAGAGGCTCGCTTTGTCGGGCGGTGGAAGAACCCGGCATTCGCTAAATTGGTCGGTCGGACTGTAGACGAGTATGATCCGGCTGCCTGTGCACTCCTGTTCAAAGAGATGGTGGCGGCAGGCACTTATTACGTCCCCACGCATGGCACTCGCAGGTTCGATGCATTGGCGTGGGTGCCCGAATTTCGCGACGATCCGAAGCTGGCATACATTCCGACGGAGGGCCGCGCGGAGTGGCGTGAGGAAGCCGAACGTTATGGCATACTGCCTTGGTCGGTGCGATCGGATCTGGTGCGTTTCTACTTTCACGGTTTGCGCCTGACCGGAGATGCGTATCGCGCCGGGGTAAATATTCTGGTCGGCACCGACACACCCGATTCCTACATTATTCCGGGCTTTTCCTATCAGCTGGAAATGAACCAGTTGCAGGAGGCAGGGTTGCCGCCACTTGCGATCTTGAAGGCGGCAACGATCGAAGCGGCGCGCTTTATGAAGCGAGAGGGCGATTATGGCACGATTGCGCCCGGCAAAGTGGCCGATATCGTGATGCTGAGCGCCAACCCCTTGACCGATATTGGCAATGCATCGCATATCGATGCTGTTTTCCGGGCAGGGCGTTATCTCAACCGTACCGCTCTCGACGGTCTTCTGGATGAAGCGCGCGAGAACGCCGACGATAACAACGATTGAAGAGACCGCCGGTGTGCCTGCCGGTCGCTCACGGGCGACCGGCAAATTGCCCCTTACTTACCGCTGTAATCCACTGTTTCCCGACGGCTGAGGTTGGCTTCGATCGAACGGCGATCGCGCCATGCAGGGCGGAGAGCCTTTTCTGCAAACAAAGGCAGTTGATCGACGATGTGCGGCGATCCGGGACGGCTGGCGTTACCGTAAACGAGCAATACCTGTGCCTTGGCACCGTCAGGCTGGAATTCGATTGCCTGAATCCATCCTTCCCCCGCAGCGGCGCGCATTTTGCCATCGGCGGGCGAGGGGACATATTTAACCAGCCGCAATCCGCCATAGGCATCCATGCTGCCTGCCGATGGATAATTCGCCAGTTCGCGTGGGTTGCGCCATGATTTGTCGCGCCCTGTCAATGCAATGCGATGGATTGCGCCCCATTCGATATCGAGCGGAAGCTTGTCCTTCTGCATCGATTGAACTGCCTCGCGCAGCGCGAGAACGGCGCGTTCCGGCTGACCGATCCCGACGGGTGTTTCCAGTGGCCGGGCCGGATCGAATGCCGTGCGGAACATTTCTGGCGGTGTCGTCGGATTCCCGTTTGGCGGTGGCGGCGCATCGGTGGCAACGTATGCCACTCTGAAACGGTCGAACAGGACAGCCCCTTTGCTATCTGTGTCGGCGCGCCTGTCCCAGCTTTCCAGAACTTTGGCGGCTGCAAGCAGATCGGCATCCCCGCTCTTGCGGGCCAGAGGAATGAGATCAGGGAGCCACCGGTCGGCAAGTATCATCCGGGTCGATTGTTTTGCTGTCACCAGATCGTCCATTGTCAAACGCGGCTTGGTGAGCAATGCCAATGCAGATTGCTGAGGGCGCAGGTCCATCAGATTGAACGACATCCATGCCGGGAACTGGCTCGGTTTGATCGCTGCGGGGAACGTCGATGTCCACGGGGAATCGTTCGAATTCTGGACAAAGCCGCCGACGGGATCACGGACTTGCGGCAGCTTGTTCCATGCAACTGTCTCTTTCCAGAGCAGGCGCGGATCCGATCCGTCAAGTATCCCGCGATAGGTGTCGTAATCGCCCCATGGTCGCACTGGTCGCTGACCGGCATCGACGTGCATAATATGCCCGTCCCGATCAGCGTAGATCACATTGAAATACGGCATCTGCAGCATCGAAAACGCGCTTTCGAACTGCGTGATGTTGGACGCGGTCATCATCCGCCAATATTGCAGCGCGGGCCGGTCGGTATCGAGTCCGGCAATCTTCAGCGCCAGCGCGTGGCTATCGCCGCGCCGCGCGATCACGGGGCCGTGAACGCTGGAGGCAATTGTGAACGACCGCGCTTCGCACTGGTCGGTTCCGAAATCGCAAACTTTCAGACTTGCCGGACGCTTGGTGAGCGCAAGTGTCTGATTGCCGAAGCGATATTTGTCGCCATCTTCCAGCTTGAGATCGTACACGTCGGCATTCTGGATAGCGTTGACTGTATGGCTCCAGCCCAGATTGTCGTTAAATCCAATAGCCTGAAGGGAGGAGCCGACGAAAGCAACGCCAGTAAAATTGGTTTTTCCGGGGATGACAAGGTGCGCCTCCATCCAATGGAACAGACCCTTACGCGCTGCGGGGAAGCCGTTGTCACGTTGCGGCCCGACGGCACCCAGATCGATATGTGGGTTGCCGATCAGCATCGCGTTGCCCGTTGCGGACTTCTTGGGCGTGATCGCGTAGGCGTTCGACCCGAATGCGGAATTGGAGATTTCGGCGCGCTTCTGCCCCGCTTGCCACGCCTTGGCATTGGTATAGGCGCGCGCGCCCATGAAACTGTAGTGTACGCTCAGTTGATAAAGGGCGAGACTGTCTGACGGTTTTATCGGCAGGACACGGGCAATCGCCGGATCAATCGTATCGCGATTGCTTTCCGCCCAGTCGTTGACGCCATCTGCAAACGCTGAAAGCAAAGCGCGCTGTTCTTCGCCACCGCTGGCCAGCCATTGTTCAGCGCGTTCGGGAATGCTGTTGGTGAGCACGTCCATATCGCTGCGGACGTTCTCGTCATTTTTGCCCGCTCCAAAGTACTCTGCATAGCGACCCCGGGCGCTGGCAACGTTGAGCAGCAGAAGCTCGGCGTGATTTTCCATCTGAGCGCGGCCGAAGGCGTAGTAAGCCGCTTGAGCATCATCGGCGTAAATGTGGGGAACACCATAATTGTCCCACAGGATTTCTGTCGCGGACGCGGGCGTTGCGGTGGTCGATTGCAAAGGTGTTGAACACGCGGCCAGTGTTGCCAGAGCGACTGCGGCTGTGAAGTGACGGCGATGCATGGGCAAGCTCTCCTGTTGATAAGGGCAGTCTAAATGCTAGGCCGCGAAGAGTCCGTTTTTGCCGGATCGATGGGCCGAGGAATCTTCTTTCTGCTGCAACGTCGGTCTCCATTCCGTAATGTTCGGGGTATCGTAATTCGAAGATTCTGGCGCCGAATCGCATATTGCCGGAAGATTATTATGTTACCTGCCCGCCAAGGCGCGGCTTTGTGTGGCGGGGCCAGTCTATGATGCAGTTGCCCGAAAGGGCTCATACCGCCGCCGCCGGGCCGCACACAGGCGGCTGGGTCGCTCATTGATATCGAAACGGGCCGAAGAGCCGCGATCGAAAAGGGAATTCAACTTGCGTATGGTATCATCGATCATGAGGCATAAAGTTCTTGGAGCCGTCTCGCTTCTGGCGCTGGGCACCACCAGCCCGGCACTGGCACAAGAGGCACCGGAACAGTCAACTGACCAGAAAGCTGACGAGTTCGCCGGGGCGATTGTCGTTACCGCAACCCGGCGCGATGAAAAGTTGAGCGATGTTCCGATCAACATCGCCGCATTTTCCCGCGACACACTCGATGCATTGGGAACGAAGTCAGTCGACGATCTGGCCCGCATTACGCCCAACCTCCAGTTTTCGCGTCAGCAGTTCGGATCCGGCAACCGGTCGTTTATCTCGATTCGCGGCATCCGTTCGACCGTCGGCACAGCGACGACGGGCATTTATATCGACGACACACCGATTCAGATCCGTACAGTTCGTTCAGCGACGAATACCAATGCGTATCCGCAAGTGTTCGATCTGGAACGGATCGAGGTGCTCAAAGGTCCGCAAGGGACTCTGTTCGGTGCCGGGTCGGAAGGCGGCACTGTCCGCTTCATCACGCCCGAACCGAGCCTGACCGAAACGCATGGATACGGCCGCGCAGAAGTGTCTCACACCGAAGGCGGTGAGATGAGCTACGAAGCCGGTCTGGCGCTGTCGGTGCCTATTGCTGAGGATAATTTCGCTCTCCGCGCCAGTGGCTGGTATCGCCGCGACGGCGGGTATGTCGACCGGGTGAATCCCTCGACCGGCGCGATGATTCAGGAAAATGCTAACCGGCAAGAGAGTTACGCGGGCAGGCTCGCGTTCAAGATTCGCGCGGGCGAAGATGTCACCATTACCCCGTCGGTTTTCCATCAGCGGGTGTCGGCAGACGATTCGGGCATTTTCTGGCAGAGCCTGTCCGACATCGATGAAGGGGACTTCCGCGCGGGCAACGCCCTTGCATCCCCGTTCGATGACCGGTTCACGCTGGCCGCTGTCAAGATCGATGCCGATCTGGGCAACGTCGCGCTGGTTTCGAACAGTTCGTACTTCACGCGGAACATGGCGTCATATCCGAACTACACCGAGTATGTCTGGCACCTGCTGTCAGGGCAGTCGATTCCGCTCGATCCAAGTATGACGTTCGACGCCGACTATCTCAGCGGACAGGACGTCTACACGCAGGAAGTTCGCTTGCAGTCGACCGATGCACAGGCGCGGCTCAACTGGACTGTCGGCGCATATTATTCGCATGCGACGCAAAACGATTTCGAAGGGATCAACGGCTCCAGTCTGGTCACCATGATACCCATGCTGACCGGTGGGCTGACCATCGAAGACGTTTTCGGTGTGCCGCTTTATCAGGGCTATGCCTTCTACGATAACCAGAAGAGCGTCGACGAGCAGATCGCCGCTTTCGCGCAGATCGATTATCGCCTGATGGACACGCTCAAACTGACGGCGGGGATGCGTGTCTCTCACGTACGTTTCTCATTCGACAGCCTTGTCGCCGGGCCGCAGAACGGTGCAACGGTGACGACGACTGGCGAACAGTCGGAAACGCCGGTTACCCCGAAAATCGGCCTGTCGTGGGAACCGAATGACGATCATTTGTTCTATGCCAGCGCATCCAAGGGTTTCCGCCCCGGCGGCGCACAGGGGGCTGTCGGCACAGCGAGCTGCGGAACCGATCTCGCCGATCTCGGTCTCGACCGAGCGCCTACCAGCTATGGATCCGATGAAGTGTGGAGCTACGAAGTCGGTGCCAAGAACAGTCTGCTGGGCGGGAAGCTCTCGCTCGATACCAGCGTATTCTGGATCGACTGGTCGCGCATTCAGGCACGTGTCACGCTGCCATCCTGTGGGCTCGGCTTTATTACCAATGTCGGTTCCGCAACCAGCCGGGGTGTGGATTTCGCGGCTTCGCTGAAGCTTGGCGGGCTCTCGCTCAACGGTGGTGTGGGTTATGTCGATGCGACATACGATGACACACTCGTCGTCGGCACCAGCACTATCGTCACCGAAGGGCAGCGCATCGCGCGTTCACCGTGGTCGGTCAGTGCTTCGGGGCAATACGATTTCCCGATTGGCAACGTCGATGGTTATGCTCGTGTTAATTACCAATTCCGGTCTGCGGGGTCGCAGACGCCGTCGATCGTGATCGGGTATGACGGGGCGATCCCCGGTGATCCGGCCACGCATTTCGTGGGCATCCGTGCGGGTGTCCGAACCTCTACGGTGAACCTTTCGGTTTTCGTCGACAACGTGTTCAACGAATTGCCTAACTACCTTTCACGGCAGTTCCGCAGCTCGGATCTGTTTTATGGTTCGACTGTACGGCCGCGGACTGCGGGCATCACAGTGACCAGCAACTTCTGACGAATATGGGGAGCGGTCGTTATGACCGCTCCCCATATTACACGAGCTGCTGTGAAGCTTGTGAGAGACTAGCCCTTCAAAGCGCCGCTAGCGAACCTGATCGAGGTGACGCAGTGTCTGCGCGATCACTTGCCTGGTACGAACCAGCACCATTTCCCTCCAGCTCTCTTCCGCCGGATCGAAATGCGCCCGCATGCGTCGCCGCAAGTCGAGGCCGTAATCGCTGAGCGGATCGCCGGTCCCGTGCCCATGATACCAGTGGTCTTCACGATAGAGTTTGCGGCTCGATTCCTGATCGAATGTGCCGAACTCCAGACAGAGATACAAATGCCGGCCATCGGCAATTCGCTGGTCCCAGAACTGTTGCATGGTGCCGTGGAGCGGCACTGAGAAAGATGTCCCCAATTCAGGCGAAGTCAGCGATGGCCCGATGACATCCTGAGCAATCGCGTGTGAGCGCGAAGCAGGATCATGCTCGCTTTGCGGTTCCCCGTATCCATAAGGACCGAGCCCTGTGTGAATATCGAGCACAGTCACAAAGTCCCGTTCCATCAACCGATAATCTGTGAAGATGCGGTCGAGAGTGCGATGCGCTTCTGCTGGGGAAGTCCCGCAATAGAACATGCCCTTCGGATCGGAACACTGGCCGCTCTTTCGTGCAATCTGGAACGCCAGTTCACCTTTGTCGGCGCGCCAGCGCGCGAGTTCTGCCTCAGACCGCTCAATCTGGCTCTGATCGAGGCTCGACGGAACCAGCAGTTCGGCAATCTCGGAGTAATCAGGGTTGGCGGGCGGGTTCGCGAAATCGATGAAATTGCGGTTGAGATCGCAGCCTTCCGCTGTAACCCGCCGATCCCACGCGAACCCATAGGGGTTGAGTGCATGCACGAGCAGGACTGCCGGTGCGTGATGGGGCCATTGGGCGGCATGTTCCGCAATCCAGTCACGTTGGACCGCTGAACCGGAATATCCCTCGATACCATGTGTGCCGGATATCAGCACCAGCACTGTGCGCGCTTCGGGATCGCCGATCCACGCACAGTCTGTGAACAATTCGCTGCCGTCCGGGCCGGTGCTGACTGTGGCATAACTGCGCACAGCCCCACCTGCCGCCTGCACGAACCCGTCACGTGCTTCGGCAAAGCTAGCGGCGAAATGCCGACGCGCGGCCTGAGTGACGGGTTCGAACACGCTTGAAAAGGTCATACTCCGGGGAAGACCGATGCGATTGCGGATTTGGTTTTCTCGATCATGAAATCGAGATCATTGGTATCGATTACCAGCGGCGGAGCAAAGCCAAGAATATCGCCATGCGGCATTGAGCGGGTAATCAGGCCCCCCTCCAATGCGGCGGCAGAGAGGCGCGCGCCGATCTTCTCCGACAGATCGAAGCGCCGCTTGCTGTCGCGGTCGGCAACGAATTCGATCGCCGCCAACATACCGGTTCCACGCACTTCGCCAACATGCGGATGACCGGCAAATGCATCTTGGAAAGCTGCCTGGAACTGCGGAGCAAATTCTGCGACCCGCTCGATCAGATTTTCGCGTGCGATCACGTCGAGATTGGCAAGCCCGGCTGCGGCGCATGTCGGGTGTGCCGAATAGGTGTAGCCGTGTGCAAACGGGCCGCGTGCGTCGGAACTCTGTTCCAGCACGGACCATACCCGTTCGCCAACGATGGCGGCGGACAGCGGCAGATATGCGCTCGTCAAACCTTTGGCGACCGTGATGAGATCGGGCTCGATGCCATAGGCGTCACAACCGAAATTGTGGCCGACGCGTCCAAAACCGCAGACGACTTCGTCGGCGATCAACAGGATATCGTGGCGACGCAAGACGGCCTGAATCGCGGGCCAGTATCCTGCTGGCGGGGGGATCAGTCCACCGGTGCCCAGAACGGGTTCGCCGATGAATGCGGCGATCGTATCGGCACCTTCGCGCGCGATCAGCGCTTCGAGATCGGCCACACATTTCGCGACGAAGCCAGCTTCATCCATGCCCGGTTCCGCACCCCAATAGTGATGTGGTACTGTAGTGTGGAGTACGGGGCCGGAAGGCGCATCGAACCCTTCGTGATAGAAACGCATACCGGTCAGCGACGATGCCATCACTGTGGCACCATGATAACCGCGTTCGCGGGCAATGATCTTCTTCTTGGTCGGACGGCCGAGGATATTGTTATAGAACCAGACGAGTTTGACTTGCGTATCGTTGGCGTCCGAACCTGACAGACCGAAGAAAACCCGGCGCATATTGGCGGGTGCCATTTCGAGGATGCGTTCGGCCAGAAGTGCCGCTGGCTCGCTCGTGTGACCGGCGTAGGCGTGGTAATAAGCCAGCTTTCCGGCCTGCGCGGCGATCGCCTCTGCCATTTCAGGGCGGCCATATCCGATGTTGACGCAGTACAACCCGGCGAAGCCGTCGAGCAGCCTACGCCCATCGGCGGTTTCGATCCATGCGCCGCTGCCACGGTCCACCACGACCGGCCCGCCGGTTTCGCCGTCGGAAAATGTACGCAGTGGGGTGAAGGGGTGGATCATGCTCTTGCGATCGATCAGCCCGAGGTCGCGATTGCTGCCAGCGCGCTCCGTCGTTTCCTGGAGTGTTGAGGCCATTGGTTGTCTCCTAATTGCTGCAAATGCAGAGGTAACGGGTTTCAGTGAAGGCGATGAGGCCGTGACGGGCGCCTTCGCGTCCGAGGCCAGATTGGCGCATCCCACCAAAGGGGACGGGGGGGCCGGTCATACGGGCGGTGTTGATAGCGATCATGCCGTAATCCAGCTGCTGCGCGACCCGTGTCGCGCGGTCCAGATCGCCGCCGTGAACGTATGCGGCCAGTCCATAGCGCGACCGGTTCACATGCCCGATCACATCGCCTATTTCGCTATAGGTGCTGATGGCGGCCACCGGCCCGAAGGTTTCCTCGCGCGCGATCCGCATCTCGTCGGTTACACCGGTCAATATTGTCGGCGCGAGCCAGCAGTTGCCCGATGGGGCGGTGCCTGTGAAGGCCAGCTGCGCCCCTTGATCGACTGCGTCCCGAATCTGTTCCCGGCAAGATTCGGCTTGCGCGGCTGTCGTCATCGGCCCGATCGCGGTTTGCGGATCGATACCGCGTCCCACCTGTAGTTTTCGCGTGGCGGCGACAAACCTTTCGACGAAGGTGTCGCGGAGCGTCTCGGGGACGAAGAAGCGGTTGACCGCTAGGCAATCCTGACCGCCGGTGGTGAACTTCGCGCCCACCGCATCCTGAACTGCGCGATCGATGTCTGCATCATCGAGTACGATGAAGGGCGCATGTCCACCCAGTTCGAGCAGGACGCGTTTGACGCCTGCGGCGGCTGACGAAAGAATCTTCTGACCAACTGCGGTGGAGCCGGTGAAGCTGATCACACCTATATCGCGGTGAGCAACCAGTTGCTCGCTTAGCGCCGCTGTCTCACTTGTTGCGACCGAGAAAACACCTTCAGGCAACCCGGCGGCGTGGGCGGCGTCTTCCATCGCCAGCGCCGTGAGCGGTGTTTCGGGAGATGGTTTGACGATCGCAGTGCAGCCAGCGGCAAGGGCGGCACTGGCCTTGCGGGCGATCATCGCGAACGGAAAGTTCCACGGAGTTATGAGGGCAGCGACACCGATGGGGATCTGCTGCACGATCCCCTGACTGCCCGACAGATGCGGGGCCAGAATTTCGCCTGTGGGACGCACTCCCTCCTCTGCGAACCATTCGATAAAGCCCAGTCCGTAGTCGATTTCGCCCCGCGATTCAGCGATAGGCTTGCCCTGTTCGCGCGTCATCAGCTGGGCGAACTCTTCCTTTCGGCCCCGCATGATCTCAGCCCAGCGTCGCAAAGCGTCGCGACGGGATACAGGCAGTTGTTCGCGCCACCCAGAGAACGCACGCCGGGCATTGCCAACCATCAGATCGAGTGTGTTCGCGTCCATTTCCTGCGCCATACCCACAACCGAACCATCGGCGGGGTCATAGACCGCGAACTCATCGGTCGACGGGCGTTGATTGAGGCTGGCCAAGCGCGATTCTCCTGCGTGAACGAAGTGCTATTTTGGCTTCGTTGCAGCGCGAAGGTTCCGGCTCTCGCGATCCTTTTGCGAATTTCCTCCCTCTATTTCTGGGCTTCACAGAAGAATGTTGCGTCGCGGTCTGCGGTGCGGGGACTTCGCGGGACATTCCGAAGAAATTTCGGCTGATTGCGGATTGTGCCGAAGGATCGGGCAGGGCCCTGCGATACAACAGGCTTCGGCAAGGAAAATTGGCATTATGAACCAAAATCAATCGAATGCGTCTGTCGAGCCGCCTAAAAAACGCAGTTTATGGCGCCAGCCTGCCGGTGTGTATCTGGTGTCGGCTACCGAATTCTGGGAGCGATTCAGCTATTACGGCATGACCGCGATGCTGGTGTTGTTTCTTTCGTCAGCGATCCCGGACGGTGGTTTGGGATGGAGCCGCGACGAAGCGCTTCATGCTTACGGAATCTTCGGCGGGGCTGCGTTTGCACTACCTGCATTGGGTGGATGGATTTGCGATCGCTGGCTGGGGCATCACCGCGGCGTAGTGGGTGGCGGGTTAGGCATTCTGGCCGGAAATGCCGCCCTGTTCGCGGCGGGATATGTGCTGGGCGAAATGCGGACCATCCTTGCAATGGCAGGGCTGGCGCTGGTTGTTTTCGGCACCGGCTTGCTCAAGCCTGCCGTATCCGCTCTGATCGGCGGCCTTTACGATAGCGAAGACGGTGACGCGCGACAGGCCGGATATACCTTGTTCATGATGGGGATCTGGCTGGGGTCGATTGGAGGAACGATTTTCTCCGGGGCTTTCGGGGAGGCACTGGGCTGGCGATGGGGGTTTCTCGCCTCTGCTGTCGGAATGGCATTGGGACTGTGCCTCTATCTCGCGCAGTCGGACCGGTTGATCGGGACGATGCAGCGCCAGCCGCAGGCTGAAATCGCTGCAAACCGTCAGAAGGGTAGTGTGCCTGGCGCGTGTTTGGCGATTGCCTGCATGACCTTCTTCACCGCTATTTATGCCATCGCCTTCTACCAGAAAGCAGGCGTTCTCACTCTGATGGTGCGTGACAGCACCGAACGGTTCGCCTTCGGTGCGACAATCCCCGCAGCGCTGTTCCTTACCGTGAGCACGGTCGGCTTCGTTCTGCTGGCACCAGTGGCGCAGATGATTGACGACAAGCTGGCTGCACAGGGGCGGCAGCCTGACATATTCATGAAACAGGCAGCCGGTCTTGCTGCACTACTGATTGGTTATTTCTTCTTTATCGGTGCGGCGAATGAAAGCGCGGGTGGCGGGCTTCATTCGCCTCTGTGGATCGTAGCAGGTTATTTGTTCTTTTCAGTGGGTGACGTCCTGATCTGGCCACCGCAGATTTCGACCATCAGCCGGATTGCCCCCGCACATCGGGTCGGGCTGCTGATTGGCGTTTGGTATGTCACAGTTGGTGTAGGTAACTACATGGCCGGGTGGCTTGGGCCGCTCGCATCCGAAATCGGCCAAGTCTCTTATTTCATTAGCATACAGGCGCTGCTTGGCGTCTCAATCGTAATCCTGCTTGTCTTGCGCTGGACAGTACCGGCGTTGCGCCGTGCTGCGGATCCGGACGCAGAGTAGCCCAAAGAGGAATTAATATGTCTGAAGATCGCCCCGCAGCATATCTGCGTTTCGAACGTTCGGAATACGACACCCGTCTAAAAAATGTCCGGTCGGCGATGGCTCAACGCGGGATCGACACGCTTGTCCTGACCGACCCATGCAACCTCTACTACCTCAGTGGATACGATGCTTGGTCGTTTTACACGCCGCAGTACCTCGTGGTTCGGCAAGCGGATGCTCCGGTCTGGGTGGGGCGGGGTATCGACCGGAAGAGCGCGCGGATTACCAGCTGGCTCGCTGATGACGATATCATCGCTTATCCAGACGACTATGTGCAGGCGGCCGATAAGCATCCCGCCCAGCCGCTTTGCGCTCTGTTGGCGGAAAGGGGCTGGGATAAAGGCGTGTTGGGACTGGAAGCGAGCAATTATTACCTGACTGCGCTGGCCAGCGATATTATCCGGGCGGAAACACCTAATGCACAAGTGGTCGATGCCAGCTTGCTGGTGAACTGGGTGCGATTGATCAAATCGCCTGCCGAAGTCGAATATATGCGTAAAGCGGCGCAAATCGTGCAGGGAGCCATGACGGTTGCGACGCAAGGTGCACGCCCCGGCGTTCAGGAAAACGAGCTGGCTGGCGATATCTATCGCGCGCTGATTGCAGGGACAGACGGGGCAGGGGGGACATATACCAGTTCCCCGCCGTTCATGCCGTCGGGTGACTGGGTTGATACGCCACATCTCAGCTGGCGCAATCAGCCGTATGGAAATGATGTTCAGGTGAATTTCGAGCTGATGGCATGCCACCATCGCTACCACGTCCCGATGTCGCGAACCGTGTGGATCGGGACTCCACCCCCTGCCGTACGCGATCTCGAAAGCATCGCGGTGGAAGCATTGAACGCTGCGCTGGATGCTGTGAAACCCGGCGCGCGCTTGTATGAGGTCGAGGCAGCCTGGCAATCGGTTGCCCGGCCGCGCGGTGTCAGCAAGACATCGCGCTGCGGGTACCCCATCGGCATCGCATATCCACCAACACTGGGCGAGCTGACCGCCAGCATCCGGCCTGGCGACGAGACTGTTTTGCAGCCTGGCATGACATTCCACCTGATGCCAGGTGTCTGGCAGGATGGTGCATCGATTGTGATCACCGAGGCATTCCACGTGACCGAAAACGGCGCCGAACGCTTCTGCAGTTTCCCACAACGGCTGGTGGTGAACGACTGAGCAGGCGGGGCGATAGCGCGGCCCAGATAGTTTTTGGAAAGTGAGAGGCGATGAAAGTCACACCGATAAGAAGTTTCCGGTCTAGTGTGGGGACGGTCCAGTTGGATGCCACTGACATGGCAATTCTCAGCATTTTGCAGGACAATGGCCGGATCACCAATTCGCGTCTCGCGCTCGATGTCGATCTGTCCGAAAGTGCTTGCTTCAACCGGGTGCGTCGGCTCGAACAGGCGAAAGTGATCGAGGGGTATCGTGCGGTCATTTCGCAACGGGCGCTTGGCTCTTTCATTACTGTCTTGGCCGATGTGACGCTGGAATCGCATAAACATCATGAGCATTCGCGGTTTGAGCGCATCGTTATGGAAATTCCGGAAATCGTCGAATGCACGGCCACGTCCGGCCAGTTCGATTACCGATTGAAAGTCGTGGCCGTGGACATGGACGACTACATGCGTCTGATGGACGATCTGTCCGAGCGACATGATCGGATCGGCCAGTTTTTCTCCAACGTTGTAATGAAGACAGTAAAGCACCGCCCGAATTTCATCCGCGGAGCCGACGATAACGGGGAGGCCGAACTGTGAAGGCGCTGAGCACATTTCGCGCGATCGCGCTGTTCGCCACCGTTGCTGTAGTCACGCCTGTTCAGGCGAGCACGAACGGGCAGTGCGATTTCGCCTGTCGCGAAAGCCGTGGAGATGTGTTTTCTCCCGATGCGGTTCGCCAGCTGTCCGATGCGATTGCACCGGCTGCCCCGGCAGTTGTGTGGCAGAGTGACAGCAAGGCGTTCTACTATGCGCGCACGTTGGCAAGCGATGTCGCGTTGTACAAAGTCGATCCCATAGCGCAGACCCGGCAAGAGGTTATTCGCGCGTCGACAATCCTCGCCCGCGCCGGCGTGAAGGGGGTGCCGGCAGGCTCACTGCCTGCCGCGGCGTTATCTGTCGATGGCGGCGGGCAGCGCGTGAGGCTCAACATCGGCGAAGAACGACTGACCTATACTCTAGCGGATAATACCGTGTCGCGTTCGCGACCCGATCGCCATGCAGCGACGTCACCGGATGGGCAGTACAAAGTTTGGACGAAAGACCATAACCTGTACAGTTCGACCGCAGATGGCGACGCAGTGCAGTTAAGCAACGATGGAGAACTGTGGCGCAGCTTCTCTTCCGGCATGGCAGACACACAGCCTACCGATATCGCTGCGATTACCGGCAGAGCCGATGCTCGCGCGCCGCGCATCGGCTGGATCGGTTCCGGGACCAAATTCTACATCCAGCGACAAGACCTGCGAACCACAGGCGACCTGTGGCAAATCGATTCACTGGCTCAACCGCGTCCTCGCATGATTACGCAGAAAATGCCTCTGCCCGGCGAAACGAACCTGCCGGTTTCCGAGCTATGGATTTTCGATGCAAAGGGTGGCCCGGCTGTACGTGTGGACACAGGCGATTGGGTTCATGTCGGCAACCTCGATCCGGGGCAGGGCGGCATATGGCCATCGCGCGATGGCAGAACGCTCTATTTCGCGCGAATGACGCGTGGCTACTCAGCGGTAGAGCTGTGTGCGGCAGATGTCGCGACGGGCAAAGTGCGGGTGATCTTGCGGGAAGCGCCGAGCGATGGATGGTCGGTGCGCTTCGCTGATTTTCGAGAGCTGGAGAAAGGCTTCCTGTGGCGAAGCGACCGAAGTGGTTTCCAGCATTACGGCCTTTACGACTGGTCGGGACGGTTTGTTCGCGATGTGACGCCGGGAAACACTTCGGCGTGGTCGATCCTCGATCTCAGCCCGGACGGGCGCGAGATGATCTACACCGCGTTCGACGATGCGAGGTACCGCAATCCGGCGCAGTTTCGCATACATATCGCCAAAATCGGGACCGGCAAATCGCGACCGCTCGACCGTGAAGACGCCCATCACGAAGTGACACTCGCGCCGGATGGGCGGCATTATGTCGATGCGTTTTCCCGCCCGGATCTTGCACCCACGATGGTGGTGCGCGACCGGGCCGGTGTGATCGTCATGACCGTGGAAAGCTCCGATACCAGCGCGCTGGAGCGTTCGGGCTGGCGCTCACCGGCGCGCATTCGCACGTTGGCAGCCGATAAAGCGACGCCGCTTTATGGATGGCTATGGCTGCCCGGACAAAACAGCGACGAGGGTAGTTTGCCGATTGTGGCCGACGTCTATCCCGGCCCATCCACCGAGATGGGGCCGATCCGCTTCGATCCCGACAATCCCAACGGTCGTCTGGCAGCGGCGGGGTTTGCAGTGTTGAATATTGGCCAGCGCGGCGGCACGTTCATCAGGGGCAAGCGATATCAGCATTACCCGTTTGAAGTCGGTAGTGTGCGCGATTATCCGATTGCGGATAACAAGGCCGCGATCCGTGGGGTGGCGAGCCAGTTCCCCGTGATCGATATCGACCGGGTGAGCATCATTGGTCATTCAGGCGGGGGCCTGATGGCGGCAACCGCGATGATGCTGGCGCCCGATTTCTACAAGGTCGGCGTGGCATCGGCGGGCAACCACGATAACCACCTCTACGAGATGGGGTCGGGCGAATTCAATTTCGGGGACCCCCTGACAGGGCCGGCCGGTTCGCCCGATGGATATGCAACCAATCAGGCCCTCGCACCGCGTTTACAGGGCAAGTTGCTGTTGATCCATGGCGCTTTGGATAACGACGTGCCGCTAGGTAATACGATGCGATTGTCAGATGCTTTGATCAAAGCGGGCAAGAATTTCGACCTGCTGATCCTGCCGTCGCAACGACACGGCTTTCGTGGAGTGGACCGCGAATATGTACGGCGCAAGACGCTGGCTTATCTGCTTGAGCATCTCGACGGGGTCGAGCCGCCAGTGGATTTGATGCCAACGGCACCGTCCGGACAATAAGGCCACGGGTGTCCGGCATGGCACCGGACACCCGAATGGCGCCATCCATCAGGGCAGCGCGGCCGTAACGATCACTTCGACTTTGTAGTCGGGCGTTGCCAGTTTTACTTCGCCGGTCGCGCGGGTGGGGGCGTTGGCGCCGCCGATCCATTCTTCCCACACCCCGTTCATCGCGCCAAAATCGGCCATATCGGCAAGCCAGATCGTGGCCGTGAGCAGGCGCGACTTGTCGGTTCCCGCTTCGGCAAGAAGCTGGTCGACATTTTCGAGTACAGCGCGGGTCTGGGCCGCGGCATCCTCACCTGGCGCCCCGACCTGGCCTGCGAGATGGACAATGCCGTTATGGATCACGGCCTGGCTCATGCGGACACCGGAATGGAGGCGTTCGATTGTCATGATGTTTATCCTTCTGGTTGTTTCATTATGAATAGCGCTTGATGTTGAAGCCGTCGGGTTCGACGGGCGGCTTCTGACCCGAAATCAGGTGCGTGATGAGGCTTGCCGAACCGCAGGCCAGGGTCCAGCCCAGTGTGCCATGGCCTGTGTTGAGGAACAGGTTTCGTACCGGGGTAGAGCCGACAATCGGAGTGCTGTCGGGCGTCATCGGACGCAGCCCGGACCAGAAATTTGACGGAGCTTCGTTTGTCGCTGCGCCCGGGAACAGATCGTTCAAAGAATGGCGCAAGCTGATTTCGCGCGCTGGCGGTAACACCGCGTTGAAGCCGGACAGTTCCGCCATACCGCCTACGCGAATGCGATCGCCAAGGCGCGTGATCGCGATTTTATAGCTTTCGTCCAGCAGGGTCGATGTGGGGGCCACTTCCGGGTTCGCAATCGGCAAGGTAATCGAATATCCTTTCACTGGATAAACCGGAACGCGGATACCGGCAGGGGCAAGCAATGCGGGCGTGTAGCTGCCAGTGGCGACCAGATAGGCATCGCCTTGGACAATCCCTTTATCGGTGCGTACCCCTGCGATGATGTCGCCCACCCGATCGATTGCCTCGATACGGGTATCGTATCGTACTTCGACATTCTCCGTGACCAGACGGCGGGCGAGCTGACTGGTAAACAGGTGGCAGTCGCCGGTTTCATCGCCGGGAAGGCGCAAGCCACCCACAAACCGGTCGCGCGATGCAGCAAGGCCCGGTTCGGCACTGATGCAGCCATCCGGGTCGAGCACTTCGTAAGGCACGCCGTAGCTTTGCAGAACGGCAATGTCGCCTGCGCTCGCGTCGACCTGTTTGTGCGTCCGGAACAGTTGCAAGGTTCCGCGTGAACCATGGTCGTAGTGGAGGTCGAGCCTGTTTCGCAATGCGACGAGTTCATCCCGGCTATACTCTGCCAGACTGACCATCCGGCTCTTGTTCAAGGCGTACCGTGACGCGGTGCAATTTCGAAGCATGGCGGCGATCCAGCGCATCATTGCCGGATCGAAACGAGGGCGCAGGATCAGCGGAGCATGTTCCATGAACAGCCAGCGCATTGCTTTCACGGGAATGCCGGGCGCGGCCCACGGGGAGGCATAGCCTGGCGAAATTTCACCGGCGTTGGCGAAGCTGGTTTCCATTGCCGGGCCGGGTTGCCGGTCCAGCAGGACCACTTCGTGCCCAGCTTCGGCCAGATACCACGCCGATGTGACGCCGATCACCCCAGCGCCCAAAACAACGACTCTCACATCAGGTCTCCCGGATTGATAAATTCGATATCGCCTTGCTCGGAGTAGATCCGCTGATGGCGGCTCCCGGTCCGGGTTAGGATTTCATAAGCGATCGTGTCTGCATCGCGGGCCACGTCGGCCAGCGTCTGCGATGGTCCGATCAGTTCGACGAAGTTGCCTTCGCGCAGAGTCTGGCTGGTGAGCGCGTCGATGCAGACGGTCATGCTATCCATCGATATGCGGCCAGCGATGGGAAGTCGGGTGCCTTCGAAATAGGCCGCGCCGATTCCGCTCAGGCTGCGAGGCCAGCCGTCGGCATAGCCGATTGCAATTGTCGCCAGACGCTGCGCTGTCGGTGCGATATGCGTCAGTCCATAACCCACCCCGGTTCCGGCAACGATCTCGCGAATTTGCAGAACACGCGCACTTAGTCTTACGACCGGGCGCAGGCTTGCCGTGCCGGGACCGGGATCGACACCGTAGAGTGCAATGCCGGGGCGGACAGCATCGCAGTGGAATGGTTTTGCCAACATGCTGCCTGCGCTGTTGGCGATCGAGCGGGGAACATCGGGGAACAAAGCAGACAGGCTGGAAAAGGTCGCAAGCTGATCGCGATTGGCTGAGTGGGCCGGATCGTCGGCACAGGCCAGATGGGTCATCAGCAGCCTGAAATCGATTTCCCTTCGCAACGAAGCATCTCTGGCGAAATCTGCAGCCAGTGCCGCGGGCAGGCCGAGCCGTGACATTCCGCTATCCACTTGCAGCGCGGCGGGCAGCGCCTGCCCCCGTTCGCGAGCCAGGGTGCGCCAGTTCCGGAGTTGAAGTGCGGAATTGATGACCGGAATGAAACCTCGATCCGCACATACTGCTTCGTTACCAGGATCGATTCCATTCAGAATGTAAACGGTGCAGTCAGGACCAAGAACAGGCTCTATCGAAATAGCTTCGCAAAGCTGGGCGACGAAGAACAGACGGCATCCCTCGCGCTGCAATGCAGGAACCACCCGGCAGGCGCCAAGTCCATACGCATCGGCTTTTACAACAGCACCGCATTGAGCGGGCTTAACCTGACAGGAGATTGCGCGATAATTGGCGCGCAAGGCATCCAGATCGATTTCCATGATACTGGACGCGGCATATTGGTGATATCGTTCGGCCATGGCCACCTCCCTGCCGCAGGGATAGGGGACAAAGATTCGAAATATCTGCCGATGTGGCGCGGTTTATTCTGATCTTCGCTCGTAATATGCACGAGCTGCGAACAAATGGATTATTTTGCATGGCCATGCTGGATGAGATCGATCGCCGGATAGTAAAGTGTCTCCGGCTCGATGCGCGGATCACCAACAATGCTCTCGCCGAAGCGGTCGGCCTGTCCCCATCCGCCTGCCTGCGCCGTATCAGAATTCTCGAACGATCCGGCGTTATACAGGGTTATACCGCAATTATCTCCGGTCTGGGGCCGGGGGAAGGAATGAGCGCGATTGTCCAGATCGAACTGGAGCGTCAGACAGAAGAATATCTCGCCCGGTTCGAGAATGCACTGCGAATGCATCCCGAGATTCAGGAATGGTATCTGATGACAGGCGATGGCGATTATCTGCTGCGCGTACAGATTGCCGGTATCGATGATTATGGCAACTTCCACCGCGATGTATTGTCGCGGCTGCCGGGAGTATCTCGTATCACATCGAGCTTCGCCATGCGCAGCCATCGGGGGCGATAACGGCGCGACCTCGTTAAGTTAGGGACATAAAATTTATACGTTCAGTTTTGAACGAAAACCCGCATATAATTGTATCCTCCCCTGCGTGCAAACTGCGCTCGTATCGGGCAACTTCCTATTATGATCCTTCCGTCCGAGGGCGGACTGAACGCATGTGTGATGGCGTTCGGTTTCTTCGGATTGAACCTGAAGAGAAAGAAGAATTGTCTGTTTCTTCAGGGATATGCCGGATACATCACGCCTCACTCTCTTGTACAATAGGCTCAATCGAAATGCTGAGCACGGGGGACTGCCGGCGCTGCAGCAATCAGACGAGCAAGGGGGGTTAAAAATGATTGGATCATTTCGCAAATCGAATCGCGGCGTGGCTGCAACTGTCGGTCAGGTCTCCGTCAGGCGTAAGATGTTGATGCTGAGTGGTTCAATCGTAGCTCTCTGTTCGCTGGCACCCGCGCAAGCTGCTGCTCAGGAAAAGGGCGCCGGTGCTGCCTCCACCGATGAATCGATTGTTGTGACCGCACGCGTGAACAACCGCGTGAGCGTCGGCAAATCGGACGCTCTTCTCATCGAGACGCCGCAATCCGTATCGGTGGTTGATTCGACCTTTATCGAAGCGATCAACACCAAGACGATCAGCGAAAGCCTTGGCTATACCCCTGGCCTGATCACCCAGTCCGCCAGTTTCGCGCGCGCAGCCGACAACGTGTATTTGCGCGGCTTCCCGGTGAACACAGCGGACGGCAGCATTCTGCTCGACGGGTTGAAGCCACAATCTTCGACTTATGGCGGCGGTATCGAACCTTACTCGCTTGAACGACTTGAGGTGCTGCGCGGCGCGACATCGGTGCTGTACGGCCAGCTTGGTCCGGGTGGGGTCATCAACGCGGTTAGTAAGCGCCCCTCCTTCACGCCATCGGGCGAGATCAGAGCACAATATGGCGGCTTCGACCGGTTCGAACTTGCTGCCGATTACACCGGGCCGATTTCCGGCGAGATTGCGTTTCGCCTGACTGGTCTGGTCAGAGATTCCAACACCGATGTTGAGTACATAAAAGATGACAAGCGCTTCATCGCGCATGCTCTGACATGGAATATCTCAGGCGACACTCAATTGACTGTACTGGGTAGTTACCAGCAAATCCGGATGAATTTCGCCGCCCCGCTTAGTATACAACTGGTAACGGGCGAGGGCCTGTCCAATGGACGGATCCCCCGTGACCGGTTTGTTGGTGAACCAGACTTTGATGATTACGACGCCAATCAATGGAATGCAGGATACCGGTTCTCTCACCGTTTCTCCGATGCGGTTTCGTTTGAACACGCGCTGCGTTACTATGAAGGCGAGCTGGACTGGGATTATTTGCAGGTCGGCGCTGTTACCGCCGATGGCTGGCTGAGCCGTACGATCAGCTCGCGCCGCGAAGAAACCACCAGCCTTTCAACCGACACCCGCTTGAAGATCGACTTGCAAACAGGTGCGGTAAAGCACGAACTGATGGCCGGCCTGGACATCTATGTTCCGACCTTGTGACGTGACCCCCAGCTTTCCTCCAGCGGGAGTTAGAGCCGGACCGCGTTGTTGCGCATGAGCGCGGTTGAAGCAATGGGCTGCGTAGCGGAGCCCGCAGGGCGTAGCGAAGCAGGCCATTGCTTATCCAGTTTGGCGGCGAACGCCGCCGGGGTTTCGTAGCCGAGGGATGAGTGCGGTCTCTCCCGGTTGTAGTCTTCCACCCAGGCCGCGATCTCGACACGTGCATGGGCCATGCTCATGAACAGCGTCTCGTTAAGCAGCTCGTCGCGCATGCGGCCGTTGAAGCTCTCGACATAGCCATTCTGCATCGGCTTGCCCGGAGCGATATAATGCCACTCGACGCCGATCTCGCCACACCACGCCAGGACGGCATTGCTGGTGAGCTCTGTGTCCAACATAGTCCGTGCAATCTCACGGACCGTCATCCAAGTGCCCTGTTCTCGTAGGACGCTCAGGGCGAGACGCCCGACCTCGCCAACCTCGAACGGGCTTTTCCAAGAACGGGCCTCGTACGGCTTGATGTGGTTAGGGTCCCAATCAGGATAGTCGGGCTGTATAAATGCAATGCCAGCCTCAATCCGGCTCTCAAGCGCCCTGATCTCATCTTGCAACTCAGTAATCCGACTGACCCCGTCGATGATCAGCTTCAACTCCTCACGCTTCCGCTTTAGCTCGCCCTTGAGCTTGGAAATCTTGTCTTCGTTGCTGCCGAGGAAGTTACTGAGGCCCATGCCGCAGATATAAGGATTTCTGCGGTTTTCGCTTTGTGCGTTTGCTACCTAATACCGGAAGGTTGGTCGGGGAGACAGGATTCGAACCTGCGACATCCTGCTCCCAAAGCAGGCGCGCTACCAGACTGCGCTACTCCCCGACGTTACCTTCCGGCCCCGGTGGTGGGCCCGGCAGGATTCGAACCCGCGACCTAGCCGTTATGAGCGGCCAGCTCTAACCGCTGAGCTACAGGCCCGTTCCGGTTGCCGGAGCGCGCCCGGTAGCGTTCCCTGAGCCGGCTGGCAAGCTTATCGAAGCCCTGCGGCTTGTGCAATTTGCCTGACAGTGGTCGGTCGTATGCCTCGATGCGCCAGATAGGCATAGATATGGCCGAACCATTCGTAAAATTTTTCCCGGTCCGCTTCGTTGCGAACATATGGCGTATGTCCGATTGCCAGCGAAGGGGAATGAAAGCTCATCACCAGCAGCGGCAGGCCATCGTCGATGGCAATATCGATCCCGCGCATCGCTTCTTCCACACTGACACCTTCAGGGGTCAGGGCGATTTTTTCCAGCAGGTTGAGGCGGGAGAAGAGTCCGCGCGCATGAGGCAGGCGGGCAAGCATCGGGGCAAGCGCGCGACCTTGCTTTCGCAATATGCCCCAATAAACGCTGGTAAGCGGCAGTTCCAGTAATCGCCGGTCGCCACCTATCCAATAGGGAGAGAGGGGATGCTTGGTGTAGTTCGGCCCACCGTCTGCGCGATGATCGAAATTGGTCCGGACCGAGCTGTCGATAAGGATGCCAGCTTCACGTAAAAGATTGGCGGTCGCCGCTCCCGCTCCATAGCGACCCGCGCGATAGATCAACGGTTCGCTGCCAAACTTTTCCGCGATTGCATCGCGCAACAGCAGGAATTTCTCCCGTTCCAGTCGCGGGGGCAAATTTCCGGCGTAGGAGTTGTGCGAATTGACCTCTTCTTCGAAAGAAGGATTGACCCACGGATGCAAATGGACACCAACTTCCGCTTGTCCGTTTTTCACAGAGCCGCCGATAATCTCCACAACAGCAGGGGACTGAACGATTGGCCAGTCGACCAGATACACCGGAACGACCCCGCGTTTTTCGCAAAACTGCTGAAATCGAGCAATATCGGGAACGTGGCTCAACCCATACTGGTCGCGTGTGAACGGAGCGCCCCAGTCGAATTCCTCTTCGGTGTCGACTGTCAGCAGCGATCGCTGGCCGAAGCCAGAGCCAAAATCGGCTTGCCGCCCATTGGGCGGAATAGCGATAATCGATCGGTCCAAACGGAACCCCTGTCGTTCGGTAATACATTCAGCGCTCTACACGCGCACCGGTTAAGCTTCGGTTGCACTCATCGCCGGTTGGCTCGCAGCCAGATGCGGCAAAAGGAGGATCAGTCGCGATCCTTCACGGTGCAAATCTCCATGAATGGCGCGGGTCTCTGCACGGGCCAGCCGCAAGGCAAAGCCTGTCCCGAACATGCCGGCGCTGACCGATCCCGTTGCACGGGAACTATCGGCGAAGATATCGTCTCGCGCAGCGAATGCAGCGGGCAGGTCACACGATAGCATGATGACACCATCGGTATCGGCGACTTCCAGCCTGAGCCGCTCGTTGGTGCCGACCGATCCGGCAAGGGTTGCCAGCAGCCGCCATGCCAGCGCCTCTGCATCTTCGCAGGCAAGCGGGACCGAGGCATCGCAGGTTCCGTGCTGGTCCAGCTCGAACGCAGAGCCACGGGATTTCAGCACGTCCTGAAGCTGATCGACGGTGCGACCGAGGACTTCGGCGAAATCGCAATGCCCAAGTTGAAGCTCCAACGCTCCACTTTCGAGCCTGGCAAGCCGGTCCAGTTCATCGAACCCTGCCAGCATACGCGCTGCATCGCCTGCGATCGTTGCTGCCAGCGCCCGATATTCGTGGGGTGTCGGGCCGAACAACTGCTGCTGGATCACTTCGGCAAAACCCTGAATGGCGTTCACCGGTGTTTTGAGTTCGTGCAGCAACTGGCGCATCAGATCGGCGCTGCGATCGGTTTGTGGCTGATCCACCACGGTGTCCGCAGGGGGCGGGCGGCGGAATCGACCGGCATAGCCATAGAAGCGTCCGCCCGCATCGGTGAAGCGCGGTGCCGCATCCACGATCCAGTTACCGGTTATCATCGGGGCGCCTTCCCAATCCAACTCGACATGCCGCAAAGGCTGGCGGTGGCGCTTCGCGGCCTCTCTCGCAGGGGGCAGTATGGCACCGACTACCATCGGTGCTACATTGCGTTCCGCCCAATCGATACGCCCTTCGCTGTCGGTCGTGAAGGCAAAGCCGATCAGTGGCACCCGGCCGTTGTCTGCCTTTTCGCCCAACGGCAGACGCGGTGCGTTATCCGGTTGGGGGCGATTGCTCCGCGCCTTACGGAAACTCTCGATCCGACGGACAAGTGCGCCGATTTCACCATCGTCGCCATCGTCACCATCGTCGCGCGTGTTCCGCGCGAATGCTGTCGCGGCACGACCGTGTGCCAGATCATTGGCGGGGATCGGGCGGATCGGCGTGACGATTGCGGACTTCGCGCCCGGTTGTTCCGCGATATCGGCTTCTGGGGTGGAGGCTTCGGTTTCCGCCAGTTCTTCGGCAATGTCGGGGCTGGGTAAGCCGCGGTCGCGAATACCCAGCCGCTCAAGCAGTTCCTGCGTTCCCGGCGGCAGATCGCGGCGCAGGCGGAGAAACCCACGGGCACGAACCGGCAAACGGGGAATGGTCGCTTCCCAGTCATCCACCGAAAGTTGTGCTACCGCCAGAGCGGAGGCGGCGACTTCGGGTTCGTCATCCGCCAGATGCAGCGCCAGTTCGGGGTTGCGAAAGCGCAGTCCCGGTTCGCGGATCATCGCAGCGCGATCGGGCACGGGGATGGTTTCACCCAAGGCAGCAAGCCGCAGCCATGCCGCGGCCAGCATCGATTCATCGCCTGTCGTGCGGCGCGCTCCAAGCAAGTCGAGTAATTGCCGATACTGCGTACGCGCCGCGCGTTCGCTGGCGGCGCGGTGGCGCAGCACTGTTGCGAGGCGGTCGTCGATCTGCATTGCTGTACGTTACTCTCCGCTGCGGGCCAGTTCTGAAAGTTCGATTCGGCTGCGCTTACACACTGCCGCACTATTAATTCCTAACGCGCTGCATTCCGTTCGGAATTCATCATGCAGGTCACGTTGCAAAGTGGGACAATTGCTGCCAGAAACAATAATATTAGCCGTAGAGGCGATTCTTCGCGGCTTTCGTTGCTTTGTCTGTGGTTTCATTGCTCGTGCATGACCGTGGGCAAGGGGAGAGTAGGGGCTCAGGCAGGGGCGCGGCAATGGCCAACCTTGATGATATCGACCGGAAATTGCTTGCCGAATTGCAAAGCGAAGGACGTGTCACGAATGTCGAACTCGCTACGCGCGTCGGGCTGACCGCTCCGCCATGTCTGCGCCGGGTCCGCACTCTGGAAGAAGACGGGGTCATCCGCGGCTATCACGCCGAACTCGATCCGTCGAAACTGGGTTTCGCCATCACGGTATTTGCGATGGTCAGCCTTAAGAGCCAGGCCGAAAGCGCCTTGCGCGAATTCGAGGCGCATATGCATAGCCTGCCCGAAGTGCGCGAAGTGCATATGCTGAACGGTGAAATCGACTTCATTCTGAAGATCGTCAGCCGTGATCTGCAGAGTTTTCAGGAATTCCTGACCAGCAAGCTGACTCCGGCACCCAATGTCGCCAGCGTGAAGACCTCGCTGACCATTCGCACTTCCAAGCACGAGCCCGGCGTTCCGCTCGACTGACGGGCCTTCCGGGTGTCTCAATCGCCATGTGGCAGTGTGGTAGTGGCTGACATATCATCGTTTTGAGTTTAGCGGGGCTGCCATGAACGCACTGCGTGTCTTGATTCGGCAGCATCGCCACCTCGCGCTTGCGCTGGTGATGCTGGCGTTTTGCATCAAGGCCGCCATTCCCGCAGGCTTCATGCTTTCACCGGCGAACAACACGGTGCTGACGGTTACAATCTGTACCGATGGCACCGGTGCGCTCCGCCAGATGAAGCTGGTTATCCCGACCACGCAAGGGGAGCGGGGCAGTTCCGCCGATCACGCCAAGAAGGATGGGCACTGCGGGTTTACCAGCCTGTCCCATGCCGCATTGGGCGGGGCGGATGGCGTGCTGCTGGCTCTGGCGTTTGCGTTCATCCTTGTGCTCGGCTTTGCACCTGCGCGGGTTTTGCCCTTCACGCCCGCGCTATACCTGCGGCCCCCACTGCGCGGGCCCCCTGCGACTGTCTGATATTCTGAACTGACTGCCAGACCGCTCGCCTCGCCATGCTGCGGAGGCGCGCTCTGCCGCAGTCGCCACCTATCCAGACACATCTGCCCGTACGATAGCGTTCGCGCCGCGCTGCGGGCAATCGCAGGAAGCTATGAAATGAAGTCCAGAAATTCCATCGCCCTTCGTGCCACGCTGGTTGCCGGGTGCGCGCTTGCGCCGCTGGCTGCCCATGCACAGGATGCGACCCGGATCGATCCCATCGACGTCGAGTCCGAACAGGCCAGCGCGCAGATCGCCAATACCCCGATCACCGGCATTCGTGTCGATCGCAAGATACTCGATCGGAAGCAGGCGACGACAAGCGACACCGGAGCCATTCTGTCGTCTCTGCCGGGCGTCAGCGCCGCAACCGGTGGCGGGTTCTCCTCTATGCCGTCTGTTCGCGGCTTGTCGGAGCAGCGCCTGACAGTGCTGGTCGATGGGTTCGCTATCGATGCCGCGTGTCCCAACGATATGAACCCGCCGCTGTCCTATACCGACCCGCAGTCGATTGCATCGATTGCCGTGCTGACGGGTGTCGCGCCGGTCAGCAGTGGAGGTGACTATATCGGTGGGGTCATCGCTGTCGAGAGCACGCCACCGCAGTTCGCCAGCAGCGGTGAAACGCTGATCACCGGCAATGCCTCCGCCTACTACCGCTCCAACGGCGACGGGTTCGGCGGTGCGGTGAAGCTGACAGTCGCGGGCAGCAATCTGAGCGCGACATATACCGGATCGTACAGCCAGTCCGATCAATACGATGGCGGCGGTGATGATGGCATGGTGCGTTCGACCGAATATGCCAAGACCGATCATGCGCTGGCGCTGGCATGGCAACACGCCACCGGGCTGTTGCAGGTCAAAGGCGGAATCCAGTACGCCCCCTACGAAGGGTTCCCGAACCAGTACATGGACATGGTCGATAACAAGAGCTGGTTCCTTAACGCCAGCTACAAGGGATACTACGACTGGGGCGATATCGATCTGAAGGCGGCCTATCGCGACACCGATCACGAGATGAACTTCCTCGAAGACAAACTGCCCGGTTCGATGCCGATGAACACCGAAGTGCATAGCTTCGACGCGTCGGCCAAAGTGACCATCCCGGCATCGCCGCACGACACAGTGCGGCTGGGCGCGGAATACCACCATCAGTGGCTGGACGATTACTGGCCTCCGGTTGCAGGCAATTTGATGATGGGGCCGAACACGTTTGTGAACGTCAATGGCGCCACCCGCGACCGGATCGCCGGCTATGGCGAGTGGGAACGTCACTGGAGCGACCGGCTGTCCTCCATCGTCGGTGTGCGGTTCGATAGTGTGACGATGGATACCGGCGATGTGCAGCCGTACGGCACCGGAATGATGCAGATGGCCGATGTGCAGGCCGCCGCAGCGTTCAACGCCGCCGACCGCCACCGCAGCGATGGCAACTGGAGCGGGTCTGCACTGCTGGTTTACGACCTGTCGCGCGATGCGGCGCTGGAGCTGGGCTATGCCCACAAGGTCCGCTCGCCCAACATTTACGAACGCTATAGCTGGGGCCGTGGATCGATGGCGAGCCGGATGATCGGCTGGTACGGCGATGGCAACGGCTATGTCGGCAATCTCGATCTGAAGCCGGAGCGGGCCGATACGTTCAGCGTGGCGCTTGCACTGGGGGGAGAGGCGCAGGGCTGGAACCTGCGGATTGCGCCCTATTATACCCGCGTGGACGACTATATCGACGCTGTGCCCACCGGGGTGGCCTTCACCGATATGATGGGGCAGCCGAGCGGGTTCGTGCAGTTGCAATTCGCCAATCAGGACGCCGAATTCTATGGTGTGGACCTGTCGGGCGCGGTCCAGATCGCCAAGGGTAGCGGGAACGATGGTACGCAGTTAACTGCCTCGCTCTCGTGGATCGAAGCGAACAACCTCAGCGATGGGGGGGCGGTCTATCGCCAGATGCCGCTCGATGTGAAGGCAGGCGTCGCCCATCGTTCGGGTGCGCTGGAACTGAGTGCCGATGTCGAATGGGTGGCGGAGAAGGGCCGGGTCGATGCGACGCGGGGCGAGCCTGTTACCGATGCCTATGCTCTGGCGAACATCGGTGTGGCTTACACTCTGTCGGGCGTGCGGGTGAGCTTCGACGTGACCAACCTGTTCGACAAGGGATATGCCCTGCCGCTCGGCGGGATGTCGCTCGGCGATTACAAAGCGACCGGCGTATTACAGACTGTGCCGGGTCGTGGCCGTTCGTTCAACGTCGGCTTGTCGACGAAGTTCTGACCGGACGCGGGCAATGGCTTTTGCCGACACCCGCACCGGCTGGAGCCTGCCCGGCCTTGCCGCCGCGATTGCAGTGCATGGCGCACTGCTGGTCGCGGCGGTGACGGCCTTCGCCGTGGCCGGACAGGGCGAACGGCACCATCGCTCCCGTGAAGTGGTCGCGATATTCGAAGCAGCGGAAAGACCCGTGCCGCCCCCGCCCCCGCCGGAAGGGCGCAAGGCTGGCCGGGTTGTGCCGCCGGTCCGGCCTGTGCCGCGCAGCTCTGACGCGCAACCGCCAGTTGTCGTCAGTGATCTGTCGCCGGGTCGCGCAGCGAGCACTCCCTTGCCGCTACTTCCCGCCGCTCCGGCCGCGCGGGCCATTCAGCCCGAAGCGCCCCATTCCGCGCCACCACCGCCACCGCAACCCGTCACGGCCAAGGCAGATCCGCTTGCTGCCTATGCCGCGCAATTGCGGGCGGCGATCATGCGCTGGAAACCGCGCGGTCTGCGGAAGGAGGGGGAGGTGACCGTCGCCTTCACCCTGACTCCCACCGGGCAGCTAAACGCCACCCGACTCGCACAATCGAGCGGCGATGTGCAGCTCGACCGGATGGCCTTGCGAATGGTCCGTCAGGCCGCGCCATTCGCCGCGCCTCCCAAAGATGCGGACAGCCTCGATTTCACCATCGCCGTGCGGTTTCACTGACCCTTCGCGTTGCGAACGATCTCTGCCCAGGGGTTGAGGTTGGGTTCGGCCACTTTGGTCAGCCGGTTGGTGTCGCGATGGAGGAACGGTTCCCCTTCGCAGCGGATCGCCAGCATCGTTTCCGAGACATAGCTCCACGTGCCGTCAGGGTGGAAAGTCACGTCCAGCTTGTAGGAATCGGTGCGAAATGCCCCTTCGAGAAACTCTGTCGAACAGATGCCGTAACTGGTCGATCCGCGTTTCGCCGCGACAGTGAAGCTATCCGCATCCGCCTTGGCGAAGCCTGACGCCAGTGCGACTTGCCCACGGGGGATAGCCAGCGTTTGCTGGATAAGGCCGGTGGCCGGTTCCCACAGCCAGTAACCGATCTGGTCGTGAAACGTGATCTCTTCTTCCGGGTCGTTGATATGCGCGTGATAGCGCAGGCCATAGAGCAGTTGCGGCCCGTTGGGCTGCGGATCGACCGGTTGCAGCTCGATCCGTTCGATATAGCTGCGTTGCTGCGGACCATCGGCCTTGGGGTTGATATCGACCCCCGATTTGCCTTCCCATACCCCCGCCAGGCGCAACAACGGCCCGAGATTGGCGAGTGTATCGGGATCGATGTCTTCGGGTTCGGTGTAGATATCGTCTGGGATCGTCATGCCATGTCCTGTTGCCGTTTTTCGCATCAAGCGGACGGAGGGCCATTCGGTCAAGTCTGTGTTGCCTGTTCAGACTTCATTGCAGTTATCTGAAGCCGTGGACCGCATGTTACACTGTCCAGAGCAAGAAAAATCCACTCCGCCCGCAAATGTGAACACGCCCCGGAAAAGTCCGGGGAGCGGCGACTTTATGCGATGCCGGGGCGATGTAGGAAAGGGTCGGCGTACAGACGATGGGAAGCCGTTTTCTCCTGCCGCTACCTCGGTCTTGAGCCGGGTCCATCTTTCCGCGCTCACCTTTCCCTTCGTTAGTGAGGGGGAGTGAAGCAATCCATGGTGAGAGGGTTCCGGCCTGTAGCATCGGTTGTGATGGAGGCGGAGTGTGGTCCTTGGATTGCCACGTCGCCTGCGGCTCCTCGCAATGACGAGGGAGGGTGGCGGGGACGGCGCGGTCGGGCAGAGTCTGTGCCCTGCCCGTGCCATGTCCGCGCTCACCTCTACCTTCGTCATTGCGAACGGAGTGAAGCAATCCATGGTGAGAGGGCTCCGCCTGTCGCGTTGGTTGTGGGTGGGGCAGCGGTGGCCCTTAATTGGTCAGGTCGCTGCGGCTCCTCATAATGACAAGGGATGGGCGGCGGTTGGGGATGGGCACCGCCTCACTAGCGAATGTCGAGATCGAGCAAGGTAAACCGCGCCGGGCCAGTGGCATGGACTCCGTGGCTGCGGCGTCCCATCCAACCGAAGGCGATGCCGATTTGCGATGTATCGCGCAGCGAAGCGCGAAAGCCGGCCGGGTCGCTGCTGTTGGGCTGGCCATTCACATTGGTCCAGCGTTCGTCGAACCGCACAGTCACGGTGTGTTCACCGGGCGCCAGCGGGATGACAGCACGGGCAGGGACATACCAGCGATACGATGCGTATTTGCCCTTGGCAGTCCATGTGTCGCGGGCGCGCTGGAAATAGAGCGAGACAGTGGCCGTCTGCTCAGGGTTTTCAGATGGCACGAAGCGTGTGCCTGCTGGTGCGTCGATGCGATAGCGCATCGTGAGCTGTTGCGCCCCGTCCAGCGGATATACTGCGGTTGTCATCGCGTCGATTTCGCCCGACCCGGTTCTCGGGAAAGCGAACGATACCGAACCATTGGCACCGGGAGTGGGATGGGCGGGCATTCCGACCGAGTAATTCCGGCCGCGTACCCACGGGCCGATATCCCACTGCGCGGCGGCAGGCATTTCTGCGACAGCGACCGATGCGGTGGCAAGGCACAGCGCCGGTATGGCAAAAGTGAGGGCAGGACGTTTCATACTGTCGCTCTATCCAAACGTCTGTGATCGCAAGCTGAATGCCGGGGCGAGCGGGGTTTCAGGCGGTGCACCATATCCGGTTATGTCCGTCAGATGGTGCCGACAGACATATGGATAATCAATCGCATTGCACCGCTGCGGATTATCGGCAACAAACGTCATTCAGCCCGCCTCTCTCCCCTGATTTGCCGGATTCCTGTGACTGATAGCTCCCCCGCTCGTCGACTGTTCGCCTCCTGTCTGGCCGTATCGCTTATCTCCGGTCTTGCCGCCTGTGGCAGCGATGGCGGTGATGGCGCGAAAGGCGACCGGGCGGCGACCGTTGGCTATATCGTGGCGCAGCCGTCCACTGTTCCGGTGCCGGTTACACTGGGCGGGCGCGTGGTGGCATTCCAGACCAGCGAAGTGCGCCCGCAAGTTAATGGATTGATAAAGAGAGTTTATTTTTCAGAGGGTGGCTATGTAAAGGCGGGGCAGCCACTGTTTCAGATCGACCCGAGCCTGTATCGGGCCGCAGTCGAACAGGCACGCGCTAATCTGGCCAGTGCACAGGCCAGCGCCGCTGCCGCGAGTGCGAAAGCCGATCGTTACAAACCGCTGGTCGAAATGGGCGCAGTATCGCAGCAGGATTATACCGATGCGCTTGCTGCCGCCAATCAGGCGCGCGCTGCCATCGCGCAAAGCCGCGCTGCACTCGACACCGCGCAGATCAACTTGCGTTTCACCACAGTGCCTGCGCCGATTGGCGGGCGTATCGGTCGTTCGCTGTTCACCGTCGGCGCGCTGGTCAGCAACAATCAGACCGATCCGCTGGCTGTGATTCAGCAGACCGACCCGGTCTATGTCGATATGCAGCAGTCGGCGGCCGAGCTGACCCGTTTGCGACAAAGTCTGGCCGAAGGTGGCGCGACAGCGGGCAGCACGACAGTTCATCTCACGCTCGACAACGGCAGCAAATATGCGTTGCCCGGCACAGTGCAGTTTTCGGAAATCTCGGTCAGCGAAGATACCGGCACGGTCACGCTGCGGGCGCGCTTCCCCAATCCCGCCGGGCTGTTGCTGCCCGGTATGTTCGTTAACGCCAGCTTCGATCAGGCCACAGAGACGGGCGCGTTCCGTATCCCGCAACAGGCGGTGAAGCGCGACTTCGACGGGTCCGCCTACCTTTATGTGGTGGGCAAGGACGGCAAGGCCGAACGCCGCTCTGTGAAAACGGAAAGGACGGCAGGGGCCGACTGGGTGGTGACGTCCGGCCTGAAGGCGGGCGAGAAAGTCATCACGCAGGCGCAGGATACACTGAAGGCCGGTGCGGCGATCAAACCGGTTCCAGCCACGACTCCCGACCGGGCGGGCAAGCAACCTGCCACTGGCAAGGCCGGTTCTGCCGGGCAGGGCGGCTGACCGACCCATGTCACGCATATTCATCGAACGCCCGATTTTCGCATGGGTATTGGCGATTATCGTGATGCTGGGCGGGTTGGCGGCATTGCTGACTCTGCCGACAGAGCAATATCCCGATATCGCGCCTACGAATGTGAATATCCGCGCCAGTTATCCCGGTGCATCGGCGGAAACGGTCGAAAACAGCGTTACGCAGGTGATCGAACAGCAACTGACCGGGCTGGACGGTTTGCTCTATTTCAGTTCGCAATCGACGTCGCAGGGCAATGCGTCGATCAGCGCGACGTTTTCCAAGGATGTCGATCCCGATATCGCGCAGGTGCAGGTCCAGAACAAAGTGCAGTCGGCGCTGGCCCGACTGCCCCAACAGGTGCAGGCGCAGGGGTTGCGCGTCACCAAGTCGAACCCCGACCGGCTGCTGACCATCGCCGTTTATGACGAGACGGATACCCGATCCGGCAATGCGGTGGCCGATTACCTCAGCTCTAACCTTCAGGACCCGATTTCGCGTGTCTCCGGGGTGGGCGATGTCAATGTTTTCGGTGCACCGCACGCGATGCGGATCTGGCTCGATCCGCGCAAACTGGCGGCAGTGGGCCTGATGCCCGGCGATGTCATTTCCGCCATTCAGGCGCAGAACACCGAAGTTGCCGCAGGCGAGATCGGCGGTTTGCCCACGTTGGAAGGGCAGATGCTGGATGCGACTGTTACCGCGCTGTCCAAATTCCAGACTCCTGAAGAATTCCGCGCGATCACTCTCAAAACGCAGACCGACGGATCGACCGTCCGGCTGGGCGATGTCGCGCGGGTGGAAGTCGGTTCGGAAAACTACACCACGATCCGCCGGATCAACGGGCATCCCGGCGCCGGCATCGCGATATCGCTGTCTCCCGGTGCTGACGCATTGCAGACCGCCGAACGGGTAAAAGCGCTGATTGCCGATATGGAGAAAGGCCTGCCCGAAGGGCTGGTGATCGGATACGCCAACGATTCGACCGATTTCATCAAGTTGTCGGTCAGCGAAGTGCAGAAAACCCTGATCGAAGCGATCGTGCTGGTCGTGATCGTGATGTTCGTGTTCCTGCAAAGCTGGCGGGCCACGCTGATCCCGGCCATTGCGGTGCCGGTGGTCTTGCTGGGCACTTTCGGGGTGTTCGCGTTGATCGGTTTTTCCGTGAACACGATGACTCTGTTCGGGCTGGTGCTCGCTATCGGTTTGCTGGTGGACGATGCGATTGTCGTGGTCGAAAACGTCGAGCGTCTGCTGGAAGAAAACCCGGAGATGACTCCGCGTGAAGCGACCATTGAATCGATGAAGGAAATTCAGGTCGCACTGGTGGCGATTGCACTGGTGCTGTCCGCTGTGTTCCTGCCGATGGCCTTCTTCGGTGGATCGACCGGGGTGATCTATCGTCAGTTCGCACTGACCATTATTGCGGCAATGGTCCTCTCCGTACTGGTTGCGCTGGTGCTCAGCCCCGCGCTTACCTCCACTTTGCTGAAGCGAAAGCGCGCGGCGGGCGAGGGGGATAGCTGGCTGGAACGCCATTATCCGCGCGTGGTCCATACGATGGAGCGAGCGAAGGACGATTTCAATTCGGGCTTCCATCGCATGTCCACCCGCTATCGCGATGCGATCGGCACTGTGGTTGAACGCAAGTGGCTGTTTCTGGGTATCTATGCCGCGCTGGTCGCCGCGCTGGCGGTGCTGTTCTTCCGCTTGCCCACCGGGTTTCTGCCGAACGAAGACCAGGGCGACGTTTTCCTGCAATACCAGCTCCCTTCGGGCACCACGATGGCTCGCACCGAAGAGGTGGCGCAGGAAATCCAGAAGTATCTGCTGGAAAACGAAGGCGAACGGATCAAGGTGCTGTTTGTGCTGGCCGGATCGCCGCGTGGAGGCGGTGGCCAGAACACCGGCATGGGCTTTGCCAAGCTGGTGAACTGGGACGACCGGCCCGGTGCGGAAGGCAGCGCGCAGGCGATCGCCGACCGGACCAATGCCGCGCTGCGCGATTTCCGCGACGCGCGGGTATTCACGCTGGTGCCGGGCGCGATCCGCGGGCTTGGCTCGTCTTCCGGGTTCTCGATGCAATTGCTCAACAGCGGCAATCTGTCCGCCGCGCAATTTGCCGATGTGCGCGACCGCTTGCTGGCCGATGCCAACGCCGATCCCAGGCTGGAGTCGGTGCGGTTGAGCGACCTGTCGGATGTTGCCACTCTGAAAGTCGATATCGATCCCACGCGGCTGGCGGCTTACGGCCTGACGCAATCGGATGTGAATGCCACGCTGGCAGCGGCATGGGGCGGGCGGTATGTGAACGACTTCCTCGACAAAGGACGCGTGAAGCGCGTTTATGTTCAGGGCGATGCGCCGTTCCGATCCGATCCAAGCGACTTGTCGCAATGGTATGTGCGCGGCAAATCGGGCCATATGGTGCCGTTCACCGCATTTGCCGACATCGGCTGGGCGACCACGCCATCCAGTTCCTCGCGGTTCAATGGTGTGCCGACAGCGGAATTTTCCGGGCAGGCGGCAACGGGCGTTAGTTCGGGCGAAGCGATGGATACGATGGCCGCGCTGGCAGCGAAGTATCCGGGCACCAGTGTGGCATGGTCGGGGTCGTCTTACGAAGAGCGCAATGCCTCCAGTCAGGCGCCGTTGCTCTATGCCCTGTCGTTGCTGGTGGTGTTTCTGTGCCTTGCTGCCCTCTATGAAAGCTGGTCGATCCCGGTGGCGGTGCTGCTGGTGATCCCGGTTGGCTTGCTGGGGGCAATCCTTGCGACAACGATGCGCGGGCTGGAAAACGATGTCTATCTTCAGATCGGATTGCTGACCACGATGGGCCTGACTGCCAAGAACGCCATTCTGATGATCGAATTTGCCGAGCAGGAGGAGAAAAAGGGTGCACGCGTCATCGATGCCGCGCTGGAAGCGGCACGTATCCGCCTGCGCCCGATCCTGATGACCAGTTTTGCGTTCGTTTTCGGCGTCCTGCCGCTGGCAATGGCAAGCGGGCCGGGCGCCAACAGCCAGATCGCCATCGGCACATCGGTGATCGGCGGGATGCTGGCGGCGACATTGCTGGCGATTTTCTACATCCCGCTGTTCTTCGTACTGGTGCGTCGCGGCACGCGGGATTCGCTGAATGCATTGAACGAGAAAGTCCGCCACTGGCGCGAAGATGACGAACCGCTCGCTGAAAGGCCAGCGAACGGGCCGCAGGATAACACGGGAGCCTCGTCATGATCGCGCGGCGTATTATTGCAGGCGGGCTGGCCGTGCCTCTCGCTGTATCGCTCGCGGCTTGTTCGCTCGCGCCGCAAACCGCTTTGCCGCCGCCGCCGGTGCCGCAATCGTGGCCAGTGGGCGATGCCTATCTGGCGCAGAGCGAAGCGGATTTGCCGCAAGTGCCCTATACTCAGGTATTCCGCGATCAGCGGTTGCAGCAGGTTGTTGCCCTGGCGCTGGATAATAACCGCGATATCCGCATCGCCGCCGCCAATCTGGCAGCGGCGCGGGCGCAAGTGCGGGCGGTGCGTTCGGCGCAGTTCCCGGCCATTGGCGCGACCGCTGCGGCCACCGGCACCGCGCAAGGGACCGATGGCGACTGGTCGGAACTCTATTCGCTGCAAGGCGGTGTCGCCAGTTACGAAGTCGATCTGTTCGGCAAACTATCGAACGCTACAGCGGCGCAGCGCGATCGCGCTCTGGCGACAGAGGCCGCCGTACGAACGGTGCGGCTGGGCATTGCCGCGAATGTCGCCGCGGCATGGGCGACTTATGCCGCCGACCGTGACCTGCTCGCGCTGGCAGAGGCGACAGCAAAAAACGCCTCGGATAGCGTAAGGCTGACCCGTGCGCGGTTCGAAGGCGGTGTCGCGCCGCGTAGCGATCTGTCGCAGGCCGAACAGATACTTGCCACCGCGCAGGATAACATCGCGGCCCAGAAGACCGCGTTGGCGCAGGACGAAAATCTGCTGCGTTTGCTGGTGGGTGCGGATGTCGATCCGGCTCTGTTACCCGGCGGGCTGAGCGAGATCGACGGCAGTTTCGCCACTCTCCCCGCAGGGCTGAGTTCGCAGGCGCTGCTGCGCCGCCCCGATGTGATCGCCGCGGAATACGATCTGCGCGCGGCCAATGCCGATATCGGCGTCGCACGGGCAAAGCTGTTCCCGTCGATTTCGCTGACCGGCCTTGTCGGGCTGGCGAGCACGGCGCTGGCCGATCTGTTCACCGGCGGTGCGTTTCGCGCCACAGCGGGGGCAGATGCCGGTCTTTCGATCTTCGATGCGGGTGGCCGCCGTGCCGATGTCGCTGTCAGCGAAGCGCAACGCGATGCCGCACTGGCTTCGTACGAGAGGGCCATCCAAACCGCCTTCCGCGAAGTGGCTGATGCGTTGGCGGTACAGGGTACTCTGGCCGAACGGCTCCGCGCCAATCGCGCCAACGCGACCGCTGCCGCGACAACGGCGACCCTGGCAGAAGCGCGTTATACCAACGGAGTTGCCAGTTTTCTGGATAGTCTGGTGGCGCAGCGCAGCCTCTACACCGCGCAACGGGCGGAGGTGTCGATGGAACTGGCATCCATCCTCAATCGCGTCACGCTGTATCAGGTGCTTGGCAGCGACGCCTTCGAATAAGAAGTGCGCCACTCGATCATGCGGGAGCGGACGGCGGACGGCGGATAAAATTCGTCGCCGCCCTCCGGCTCTCTTACACCCCATAGTGGATTGAGAACCGGATGACGGCGAGCGAATAAGTCTGGATCGAAAACGATCCGGTCAGGTCAGAAGCGGAAGCCGACGCCTGCGCTCAGCACCCACGGATCGAGCTGGTGCTTGGTTTTCAGCAGCAGCGTGTCGTTCGCGTCGTAGAAGCTGGCAGTCGGTTTCACGAAGTACTTTTTCGCATCCAGGCTGACGATCATTCCCTTGTCGTTGACCGGGATATCGAAGCCACCCTGAAGCGCGACACCGAACGAATTCGACATCTTCACCCGCGTGGCTCCGAGGGCGGTCGTTGCATCGGGGCCGGGCCGTTCATCGATCACGAAGAACACCGTCGGGCCAACGCCGACATAAGGCTTAACCGGGCCGGCATCGAGGTGATACTTGAGCGTGATCGTGGCGGGCAGGATCATCACGTGATCGACCAGACGCGCACCGTCGAGGTCACCCGTGCCGTTCACATGGTGGCTGGTAAGGCAGCAGATCGTTTCGACCGAGATGGCATCGTTGACGAAGTATTCCGCGGCAATTGTGGGAACGACATTGTCGTTGGCAGTCGTGTCGAATGTCACACCGGTCAGCGCAGTAGCAATGGCCGGATCCATGCTTTCAACCTTGTCGATCTTGCCGTCGGGGAGGACGGCAGTGGCCATTACCTTGACCTGAATCTTGCCGCCGTCTGCGGCGGCGGCCGGCTGGCTGGCGAGTGCCGCCACGGCGAAACCGGCGGCTGCAAAATAGGCTTTCATATTCACTGTCCTACACAGCAGTGGCCACCCCGTGCGGCCAAGGATTGTTGCTGCGTTGGAGGCCCAATGGCCCCATCCGGCAGAGTTGTAGTTGACCTATGTCAATGAACGTCGCGGAAGTTTCGATCAGTTCGCTGATCTATCGACAACAGTCATATCTGCATTTCACAGCATGAATCGACCTGACATCCTGTCTCCGGGCGAGCCGGAAATCGACGCGGTTACCGCGCAATGCTTCGTGCGATTCGAAGAAGCGTTCGGCACGCGTGGATTCGCATGGGATGTGCAGGCTCAGATCATGTCGCTGGGAAAAGCGATCGAAATCGGCAAAGGCAAAAGCGCGGCTATTTTTTCCGACGAGGACTCGCTTGTGTTCCTTGCCGAAGGGGCCTGCAAACTGGTCGCATGGGCTGCGCTTGATCGGGCGCAGGTTTTGTCGTTTCACTTTGCAGGCGATCTGGTTTCGGTGCCTGCACGGGCAGAGCATGAATATGGTCTCATCGCGCTCACGCCCTCGCAGATATTATCGTTTCCTACCCGCCGGTTTCTGCAGGCGGTGAACGAAGAATCGAAGTTGTTGGTCGAACTGCACCGCCGGACCGATGCCGCATTGGCTGAATGTCGCGACGATTCGGTAGGGCTGGGCCGCAAAACGGCTCAGGAACGGGTTGCCAGGCTGTTAATGCAGATGGCTGGGCGAATTGGCGTTGCCAGCGATAATGAGGTGCTGATAGAGCTACCTATGTCGCGCGGCGATATTGCCGATAGTCTGGGGTTGACCATTGAAACGGTTAGCCGCCAGTTTGGCGAACTTCGTGATGCAGGCCTGATCGAGACCGGGGGGCGATCAGGTGTGCGTGTGCTGGACCCCGAGGCACTGTTGCAACGTGCGGGCCCCACTTGCCCGCGTGTATGACTTTTTCAGTCTAATTGACCCAAATCAATCAATCGGTGCGCGAGGGCGATTAGGGCGCGAGCGCAGGAGGAACCCGAACGATGCAAGCTACACTCGGAAGGATCGGACTTTGGTTCGCGATCCTATTGTTGGCGATCATGGCGATCGCCGGGGCGCAAGACAGTGGATTCGCCATCCAGATGACGATCGTGGGGATCGCGGCGTTCATCGCGATGGTTGCGACCGCGCGCGCGCACGATCCGCTGGCGACCAAAACCGGCATGTTCAAATTGCCGGATGGGCCGGAGGTGTACGACGATGCGCCAGTTCGGTGGGGCGTTATCGCCACCGTCTTCTGGGGCATGGCCGGGTTCCTCGTGGGGGTGGTGATTGCGCTGCAGCTGACCTTCCCGCAGCTTAATCTCGAACCATATCTCAATTTCGGGCGCCTCCGTCCGCTGCACACCAGTGCGGTGATTTTTGCGTTTGGCGGCAATATCCTGATCGCGACGAGTTTTTACGTCGTTCAGCGCACCTGCCGCGCACAACTTGCATTTCCCAAGCTCGCGCGGTTCGTTTTCTGGGGCTACCAACTCTTCATCGTGCTGGCTGCGACGGGCTATCTGCTGGGTATTACGCAGAGCAAGGAATATGCCGAACCTGAATGGTATGTCGACTGGTGGCTGACGGCTGTCTGGGTTGCTTATCTGGTGGTGTTCGTCGGCACGATCGTGAAGCGTAAAGAGCCGCATATCTATGTGGCCAACTGGTTCTACCTCGCCTTCATCCTGACCGTGGCGATGCTCCACGTGGTCAACAATATCGACCTTCCTGTCAGCGTTCTCGGCTCCAAGAGCTATCCGCTGTTCGCCGGTGTGCAGGGCGCGCTGGTGCAGTGGTGGTATGGCCACAACGCTGTAGGCTTCTTCCTCACCGCTGGCTTCCTGGCGATGATGTATTACTTCGTGCCGAAGCAGGCCGGTCGTCCGATCTACAGCTATCGCCTGTCGATCATTCACTTCTGGGCGCTGATCTTCCTCTACATCTGGGCCGGTCCTCACCACCTTCACTATACCGCGCTGCCCGACTGGGCGCAGACGCTGGGCATGGTGTTCTCCGTGATGCTGTGGATGCCAAGCTGGGGCGGGATGATCAACGGCCTGATGACGCTGAACGGCGCATGGGACAAAGTCCGCACCGATCCGATCATCCGTATGCTGGTGATGAGCGTGGCATTCTACGGCATGAGCACGTTCGAAGGCCCGATGATGAGCATCAAGAGCGTCAACAGCCTGAGCCACTATACCGACTGGACCATTGGCCACGTGCACTCCGGTGCGCTGGGCTGGAACGGGATGATCAGCTTCGCAGCGGTTTACTTCCTGACGCCGCGCCTGTGGAAGCGGGAACGCCTCTTCAGCCTGCGGATGGTCAACTGGCACTTCTGGCTCGCGACTGCCGGTATCGTGTTCTACGCCGGTTCGATGTGGGTGGCTGGTATCACTCAGGGCCTGATGTGGCGCGAATACGGGCCGGACGGCTATCTCGTGAACTCCTTCGTGGAAACGGTGGCTGCGCTGCACCCGATGTATGCCCTGCGTGCAATCGGTGGCGTGCTCTACCTCTCCGGCGCAACGCTGATGGTCGTGAACGTCTGGATGACGATCAAAGGCAGGCAGCGTGAGGAAGCTCCGATGACGAGCGCGCCTTACGACGCCGAACTCGACCGCCCGATCGTTTCCGCACCCGCACTTGCGGCGCAGGAGGCCTGAGCCATGAGCATGATTAGTACTCACAAGAAGATTGAACGTAACGTCACGGTTCTGGCCGGGTTGGCCTTCATTACGGTAACCATCGGCGGCATCGTGGAAATCGCGCCTCTGTTCTGGATCGACAATACGATCGAGAAAGTGGACGGTATGCGGCCCTATACTCCGCTGGAGCAGGCCGGTCGGGACATCTATGTGCGCGAAGGCTGCTATGTCTGCCACAGCCAGATGATCCGCCCGTTCCGCGACGAGCAGGAACGCTATGGCCATTATTCTCTGGCAGCGGAATCGATGTACGATCACCCGTTCCAGTGGGGTTCCAAGCGTACCGGGCCGGATCTGGCGCGTGTCGGTGGGCGTTATTCGGATGCGTGGCACGTACAGCACCTGACCAACCCGGAAGCAGTGGTGCCGGACTCGGTTATGCCGAAGTATGGCTTCCTTGCGGATACGGACCTCCACGTTGCGGATATGAAAGCCAACCTGACGGCTCTCAACCGCGTCGGTGTTCCCTATACCAAGGCAGATATTGAAAAGGCCGATACCGATCTGATGGCACAGGCCGATCCGAATGCCGATGCCGGCGATCTGGAGAAGCGGTATCCCAAGGCGCAGATCCGCGATTTCGACGGCAATCCTGACCGGGTGACCGAAATGGATGCGCTGATCGCATATCTTCAGGTGCTGGGCACGCTGGTCGATGTCAACGCACCGGCCGCGCAGGAAGAGCTGGCGAAGGAAAAGGGCCGATGAACCCGCACTCCACCTACGAAGCGCTGCGGCATCTGGCGGATAGCTGGGGCCTGATAGCGATGTTCTTCGTGTTTGCTTTCCTTTGTGCCTGGCCGTTCCGGCCCGGTGCCAAGCATAGCAACGACGAAGCGGCCAACCTCATCTTCAAGGACGAGACCGATGGCGAATAAGCGTATCGACGAAGCCACACAGACCGAAACCGTTGGCCACGAATGGGACGGGATCGAAGAACTTAACACGCCGCTGCCGCGCTGGTGGTTGTGGTCCTTCTATGGCTGTATCGCTTTCGCGATCGGTTATATGATCGTCTATCCGGCGATCCCGATGGTTCACAAAGCGACCGAGGGCACTTTGGGCTGGTCGAGCCGGGGGCAACTGGCGGAAGAGATGAAAGCGGCGGATGCTGAGCGTAGCGAAGTGCGGGCCAAAATCGCTGCGGTCGATATCGTCAAGCTGCCTGAGCAGCCCGACCTGATGGCGCAGGCCGTCGCGGGCGGTGCGGCGGCTTTCAAGGTCAATTGCGTACAGTGTCACGGTTCGGGCGCAGCGGGCAGCCAGACTCTTGGATATCCCAATCTGAACGACGACGACTGGCTGTGGGGTGGGGATATCAAGACGATCGAATATACGATCACCCACGGTATCCGTCAGGCAAATGACGACGATCTGCGTCAGAGCGCGATGCCGCCATTTGCCGGGGTGTTCGACCCGCAACAGCTCGATGCGCTGGCCACCCATGTCCTGTCGCTGAGCGGCAAGGCCAAACCCAACGCGCAAGGTGCACAGATATACGCCGATAACTGCGTCGTCTGTCACGGCGACAAGGGGCAGGGCGACCGCACTGTGGGCGCGCCGCGCCTTGCGGATGCAATCTGGCTCTATGGTGGCACTAAAGCCGACATTGAAAAGCAGATCCTGAATCCGCGTATGGGCCAGATGCCGCATTGGGGTGGTCGCCTCGATCCGGTGACTATCAAGATGCTGGCCGCATATGTGTACTCGCTGGGGGGCGGGGAGAAAATCGCACAGACCACAACCCCTGAACCAGTGAAGCAGGACGATGGACAGCCCCAACAATAGCACCGACACGGTCGAACAACCGGTAAGCGCCGCTTCGGCGAAGCCTTCGGACTTCACGAAGCGGCACGACCCGCCGCGCGAACCTGCGCCGGTAAAGCTCTACGAGAAACGCCGGGCGGTTCATAACAAGCGGATCGATGGGCCTTTCCGTCGTTTCAAATGGTTCGTGATGCTCGTCACGCTGGGCATCTATTACATCACACCGTGGATCCGGTGGGATCGTGGGCCTTATGCGCCGGATCAGGCAGTGCTGGTCGATCTGGCCAATCGCCGTTTCTACATGTTCGGCATCGAAATCTGGCCGCAGGAATTCTATTTCGTCGCAGGCTTGCTGATTATGGCGGGGATCGGGCTGTTCCTGGTCACCAGTGCCGTGGGCCGCGCGTGGTGCGGCTATGCCTGTCCGCAAACCGTGTGGACCGATCTGTTTCAGCATATCGACAGGTTCGTCGATGGCGATCGCAATGCCCGGATGCGGCTCGATGCCGCACCGTGGACGTGGGGCAAGGTTTTGCGCCGTGGATTCAAATGGACGATCTATCTCGCCATTGCATTCTGGACCGGCGGTGCATGGATCATGTATTTTGCCGATGCACCGACGCTGACACATGATTTCTGGACGGGGCAGGCTGCTCCGGTCGCCTATGCCACTGTCGCCATCCTTACAGCGACCACATTCGTTCTTGGTGGTTTCATGCGCGAACAGGTGTGCATTTATATGTGCCCCTGGCCGCGTATCCAGACGGCGATGCTCGACGAAAAATCGCTGATCGTCACGTACAAGGACTGGCGCGGCGAACCGCGTGGCAGTGTGAAGAAGGCCGCCAAGAACCCCGGCGAATTCGGGGACTGCATCGATTGTACGCAATGTGTGCAGGTATGCCCGACCGGAATCGACATTCGCGAAGGACCGCAGATTGGCTGTATCACGTGTGCGCTCTGTATCGACGCCTGCGACAAAGTGATGAAGGATATCGGCCGTCCGCGCGGTCTGATCGATTATGCAACGCTGGAAGACTGCAAGCGCGAAGCTGCCGGCGAGACGCCGCGCCCTGCCTGGAAAACGCTGCTGCATCCGCGCACGGTGATCTACTTCGGCATCTGGGCGGCAATCGGGCTGGGCATGTTGTTCCTGCTCGGCACGCGCAGCCATACCTCTATTTCCGCTGCGCCCGACCGGAACCCTCCATATATGCTGATGAGTGACGGGGCGCTTCGCAACTCGTACACAGTGAAGCTACGGAATATGGAAAGCCGCCCGCGCAAGATGGAAGTCGTGATCGACGGGCTGCCGGGCGCGAAAATGTGGACCGGCACAATGGATTATGCCGATGCCAAACGGAAACTCGTCATCGACGTACCGCCGGATGAGACGAAGGCGCTGCGCGTGTACGTGATCTCTCCGCCCGATACGAAGGCGCAGGATTTCCACTTCGGCGTCACATCGCTCGATCCGCAAAAGGAAACCGATCAGGCAGAGGCACGCTTTACCGCGCCGGGAGACTCCGAATGACACAGCAGAAACAGGAACGTGTGCGCGGTCAGTTCACTGGCTGGCACATCTTCGCGATCCTGGTGGTGTTTTTCGGGGTCGTGGTTGGCGTGAACGTGTTGATGGCCCGTTTCGCCCTGTCGACGTTCGGCGGGGTCACGGTCGAAAACTCCTATGTTGCCAGCCAGCATTTCAATCGCTGGCTGGACGAAGCGGCGAAGGAGAAGGCACTGGGATGGTCTGCCGATGTCGTGCGTCGGGAAGACGGGCGGCTGGAAATCACGCTGTCCGGGCCGGGGGATGGGGTGGTGGTCACCGCTGAAGCATGGCACCCCCTGGGCCGCGAAGCAGACCGGATGGTGGCATTCGATCTCGCCAGCGCAGGGCATTTCGTGTCACGCGAAGCTCTCCCTGCGGGCCGTTGGACGCTACGTCTCAAGGTTGAACAGGGCGGCGATATGTGGCGTGAGGAAGTCGCGCTGCAATGAACGTGCATCGCCCGCTCGATCCGCAGACATGCGAACGCACCGTGCTCGCTGTGCCCGGAATGCACTGCGCTGGATGCATGAGCAAGATCGAGCGCGGGCTGGCCGATGTTCCGGGGATCGCTTCGGCACGGGTCAACCTGTCGGCGCGGATGGTCACGGTCGATCACGATCGCAAGATGAGCGACCGCGACCTTGTCGGCGCGCTGGAGAATATCGGCTTCGAAGCGCAGCCGCGCCATAACGAATTCGAACGCAACCCATCGGCGGTGAAGCCGCTGCTGGCGCCGCTGGCGGTGGCGGCATTTGCGGCGATGAACGTGATGCTGCTGTCGGTCAGCGTATGGTCTGGCGCGGAAGGCAGTACACGCGAACTGTTTCACTGGATCAGCGCAGCGATTGCCGTGCCTGCGGTTGCCTTCGCCGGGCGTCCGTTCTTCTCGTCCGCATGGAGCGCGCTGCGCAAACGGCGCACCAATATGGACGTGCCGATCTCTATCGGCGTGGTGATCGCCACCGGGTTGAGCGTTTACGAAACCGTCGTTGGCGGCGCTGATGCGTGGTTCGATGGCGCTTTGATGTTGCTCACTTTTCTGCTGGCGGGCCGGGTGCTCGACGCGATGATGCGCGATCGGGCGCGGCGCGGGGTCGATGCCCTGCTGGCGCAGGCACCTCAGGGAGCAATGGTAATCGGGGCGGATGGAACGCCTCAATGGATGGCTGCTGACGCGATCGAAGTGGGGATGACGATCCGTGTCGCAGCAGGGGAGCGGCTGGCGGCCGATGGCGATATTATCGCCGGGGGTAGTCGGTTCGACCAGTCGCTCCTTACTGGGGAAAGCGCGCCTGTCGCGGCGGCCAGCGGCGACGGAGTTTTTGCCGGTACGCTTAATCTCGACAGCCCGGTCGATGTCACGGTGACAGGGACGGGGCAGGATACGACACTGGCGGAAATCGCCCGCCTGATGGAAGCCAGCGCGCAGGACCGTAGCAAATATGTCCGCCTCGCAGATCGGGCCGCGCGTCTTTATGCCCCGGCGGTACACTCGCTGGCCGCGTTGACGGTGATCGGCTGGCTGATTGCCGGTGCGGGGATTTATCACGCGCTGGTCTATGGCGTTGCCGTGCTGATTATCACGTGCCCCTGCGCGCTGGGGCTGGCGGTGCCGGTGGCGCAAGTCGTTGCCAGCGGATCGCTGCTGCGCGCGGGTGTGATGGTGAAGGACGGTTCGGCATTCGAACGTCTGGCCAAGATCGATCGTGCGTTGTTCGATAAGACGGGTACGCTTACGTGCGGGCAGGCTCTGCCCGATCCGGCGGTAATGGCCAGCCTGCCTGACGATGCCGCAAACATCGCCTATGCCCTTGCAAGCCACAGCCGCCATCCGTTGTCGCGCGGCATCGTGCGGGCACTGGCATCGCGCGCATCCGCCGTTACGATTGAACAGGTTGCCGAACGCCCGGGCGAAGGTGTGTTCGGTACGTTCGAAGGTATGCCGGTGGCGCTGCGTCGTCCTCAAAATGCGGGGGGTAGTGCGGTCGAATTGCAGATCGGATCGCGGCCAGCGGTGTTGATTCCGTTCGCCGACCGGTTGCGTCCCGATGCACGCGCCGCGCTCGACCGCCTGTCGCAAGATGGCGTAGTCAGTTCGATCCTGTCGGGCGACAACGCCGCCGCTGTCGCAGAGGTGGCCCGCGAATTGAGGCTGACAGCACAGGCGAAGGCTTCGCCGCAGGACAAGCAGGAGGCGATCGGTCGCCAGCGGGCATCGGGCCATACGGTGCTGATGGTGGGCGACGGGTTGAACGACGGGCCTGCACTGGCCGCGGCCGATGTCTCTATGGCGCCGGGCGGGGCCAGCGAAGTCGGGCTGCAAGCCGCCGATTTCGTGTTCGTGCAGGATTCGCTGCTGGCTGTGCCGCGCGCGGTGAAGACAGCACGGGCAACGATGCGGGTGGTCAAACAGAACTTCGCGCTGGCCATTACGTACAATATCTTCGCCGTTCCGCTGGCGATGGCGGGGATGGTCACACCATTGATCGCTGCGGTTGCGATGTCGGGCAGTTCGTTGCTGGTGATCGGCAATTCGCTGCGGCTGGCAAGGGCGGCGCGATGAACGGGCTGCTGATCCTGATCCCGATTGCGCTGTTTCTTGGCCTGATCGGACTGGGGGCCTTTTTCTGGGCACTGCGGAATGGCCAGTTTGAAGACCCGGATGGTTCCGCAGCCCGCATTCTGTTCGATGACGATGGGGACGAGATCAAATGAGCGGTCAGCTTGCCATTACTGCTATCGTCGCGTTGATTCCGGCCATCGTCGGCCCCGCTCCGGCGGATGGGGAAGCGGCCAGCGGCGGGCTGATCGCGCAATTGTGCAATGGCGGCACGATTTCGATCCCGGTGAACGGCCAGCCACTGCCACCCGCCAGCCAGCCGTGTTGCGCCAAGGGGTGCCATTCGAGCGAGCGCAAGCGCAAGCAATTTGATCCAGCGCAAAGTAACGACTGATCGAATCGCATAACGGGGCAGCATGTATTGGCCCCATTATCCTGAATTGTTGGCGACTCCGGTCCCGCGCTACACCAGTTTCCCCACTGCGGCGGAGTTTCGCCCCGGCATCGGTCCGGCAGATATGGCGGAAGCGATCGGCAACGCGCGTGGCGACATCTCGCTCTACGTCCACATTCCGTTTTGCGAGAAGATCTGCTGGTATTGCGGTTGCAACACGGCCGCTGCCAACCGGGCGCAACGGCTCGCCAGCTATATGGATGCACTGTACGCGGAAATCGCGCTCGTTGGTACGATGCTGCCCGCAGATGTGCGGATCGCGCGGATCGCATTCGGCGGTGGCAGTCCGAATGCGCTGGCCCCGGCTCAGTTCGAACACCTGTTCGCCCAGCTTCGCGACCATCTGCCGCTGGTGGCCGATCCGGTGGTTTCCATCGAGCTCGACCCCCGGTCGCTGACAGACGATTGGGGCGATACGCTACGCCATATCGGTGCCACTCACGCCAGCTTGGGTGTGCAGACTTTCGCCCCGCATTTGCAGGAAGCGATTGGCCGGGTGCAGCCGCAGGAAACCATCTCCCGCAGTGTGGAACTGCTGCGAGATGCAGGGATTACTTCGCTCAACTTCGATCTGATGTATGGCCTGCCGGGGCAAACATGGGACGATCTGGCTGAAAGCCTCGCTCTGACGGTTCAGCATCATGCCGACCGGATCGCGCTGTTCGGATATGCTCACGTCCCGCATATGTTGCCGCGGCAGCGGCGCATCGATGACAGCCAGTTGCCGGGTCAGGAACCGCGGTTCCATATGGCGGAACGTGGCTATGCCTTTCTAACGGGCGCAGGTTATCGCGCGGTGGGTTTCGATCACTTTGCCTTACCGGGCGACCCGCTGGCGCGGGCGGCTGAGGAAGGGCGGTTGCACCGCAACTTTCAGGGCTTCACCGACGATGCATCCGAAGTGCTTCTGGGCATCGGAGCATCTGCGATCAGCAGTTTCCCCGGTCTGTTGGCGCAGAATGAAAAGAACACTGGCCGCTATCGCATGATGCTGTCGCAGGGGCGGCACCCGGCCACGTTGGGTGTGCATCGTGCGACTGCTGATATGCGGCGCGGCGATGCGATTGTCGCATTGCTTTGCCACGGCAGGGCGAATGTCGGTGGTCTGCTTGATCCCGATACCCGCGAACGACTTGAACCGTTTCTGGCGCGTGATCTGGCCCGGATCGATGGACGGTTGCTGACCATCGCTGACCACGCAGTGCCTTATGCGCGCAGTATCGCCGCAGTGTTTGACCCTTACAGGATCGCTTCGACGCGTAAGTTCAGCACGGCGATTTGATTGGGTTCTACCGTTGGGGCACCAAGGCGGCGCGGGGCCTAATCACACCGCCAGCGCGCTAGTTCAGCGGGACCGTCTATGATGGTTCCGGCACTGCCGACGGGTTCGTGTGAGCCGTCCGTCAGAAATGCGATGGTTTCAGTATCGCTCCCCGGCACAGTCGCCAGTGTCCGTGCGCCGTCGTCAGTGCGGGCGACGATGGTTCCGCGTTCCGGCTGGCCATCGCGGCCGTAGAACACGGTATATGTTTCGATGGTCGCTGCGCCGCGATGATCGGTATTTACCGGCGGAACTGGTCCGCGCCGGGCATCCGCCTGTTCCTGCACCGAAAATTCCTGCGGGAACCGGGCCGATGGCAGAGGGGCGGAGGACACAGCGATGGCGTGGTTATGCGTGGCATATCCCCCGTTGGCGAACAACAATCCAGTACCGCCCCCGCTGCGTAAGCGCTCCACCATACAGGCGAGCGGGTGGCTCATATAATTGCCGATCGGGCCACCGCCGAAGGTCAGGCCGCCAAACACAGTGATATCGCGATCATCCGGCCAGCCGAGCACGCGGCGCGCCATTTTGGGCACGCACGGGAAGCACGAATACAACTCCACATGATCGAGCATGTCTGCGGTCAGCCGGTTGAACGCCAGTGCATGGGAAATCGCCGCTGCCATTCCGGGCGATGAATAGTAGTCCGCTCTGGCCAATATATCGCCCGGTTCGTGCGCGGCGGCCCCCATCCCGACATAGATGAGGTGGCTTTCGGGCACGCCGCGCCGCCGTGCCTCTGCCAGGCTGGTGACGATAAACCCAGCCCCCTGATTCACGCTGGCGTTGGCGACCTGCAGCTTGGTGTAGGGAAAGGCAATCGGGCGATTGGCGGGGCCGGGGGTGATGATCTCCGCGCTGGTTTTCGCATCGTGCAGCCATGCCGATGGTGCTTGCGCCGCCACTTGCGACATGCCCGCCCACAGCGCGCCGCTTTCCGTCTGCCCTTCCGCAAGAGTCTGGCCGAGATGAGCGCGCAGAGCATTTTCGTAGAGCGGATAAACGTCGGTCGGAACGATAAGCCCATGACTTTGCGCGTACCCCAGTCGTTGCCGGTGTGCCGCATTACGCAAGGCGTCGTGACGTTTCTCTTGCAGCGCAGCGCGCTTTGCAGCGGTGCGGAGCGCTTCGCCGCCCGTGATCGCGCAGATCAGCGCTTCGCCGCGGGCGATGCGATTGGCCGCTTCGTTCAGCCACAACATGGGGCTGTCCCCACTGGGGGTTGCTGTTTCGTACAAATGAGCCGGGGCGGCGCCAATCCCTGCGGCGACGTGCTGGGCCACGGGGTTGAGATCGGGGAACGATATCTGGCTGACGATAGCCAGAGAATCCGCCGATGCCAGCCAGTCGCCGCCGCCTGCATCGCGCTCCGCGGCGTTCAGCGCGGCGATCATCAGTCCGGCCGAGTCGAGCCCGGTAAGGGGATCATCGGGTCGGTCTTCGACCTGACCCACGCCAACGATAACGGGTGTCCTCTCATCCATGTTTGCAACATTCGCGTGGTGGGTGCTTGTATGCAACCCCTTCCCAAGCGCGGCTCCCCCGGTTAGCGCGGTGCAAATGCGCGATCTGCTTGTCATCGGCGGTGGAATCAACGGCGCGGGGATTGCCCGCGATGCCGCCGGGCGCGGCATGTCGGTGACGCTGGTGGAAAAGGACGATCTGGCCTCTCATACGTCGTCTGCCAGTACCAAGCTGATCCACGGCGGCCTGCGCTATCTCGAAAACTACGAATTCCGTCTGGTTCGGGAAGCTTTGCGGGAACGCGAGGTCATGCTGCGGATCGCGCCGCATCTGGTCAAACCCCTGCGTTTCGTTCTCCCGCATGAACCGGGATTACGGCCCAAATGGATGCTGCGGCTGGGCTTGTTCCTGTACGATCATATCGGTGGCAATCGCAGTCTGCCGGGTAGCAAGGCAGTGGATCTGTCCGCTGCACCGCTAGGCGGTATTCTCCGCTCGCAGTTCACCCACGGGTTCGAATATTCGGATTGCTGGGTGGACGATGCCCGGCTGGTGGTGCTGACGGCGATGGACGCGCACGAACGGGGGGCGGATATTCGCACACGCACCCGGTGCGCCGGGTTGGAGCGAGTGGGAAATTGCTGGCGCGCCACACTGGAAAGCGAATCCGGTACAGAAGTGATCGAAACAAGGGCAGTCGCCAATGCGGCTGGTCCGTGGGTGGACGATATCGCCGATATCGCCACCAAAGGCCGCGCTGCCGATCACTTGCGACTGGTGAAGGGCAGCCACATAGCCGTCCCGCGCATTTATGATGGCGAGCATGCTTATATTTTCCAGAATCGCGATGGTCGGATCGTGTTCGCGATCCCCTACGAACGCGAATTCACTCTGATTGGCACGACTGACAAGCTGTTCACCGGTGACCGGGATAGTGTGGCGATTTCGCAGGAGGAAACTCAATACCTCTGTGCTGCGGCCAGCGAGTATTTTCGCCAGCCGGTCACGTCGGAGCAGGTCGCCTTCACATATGCCGGAATTCGCCCGCTGTACGAAGATCACGCGGAAAAGAACGCAACCGTCACGCGTGATTACAAGTTTGTGATCGATGCGCCGGATGGTGCGGCGCCGTTGCTCAGCGTGTTCGGCGGCAAAATAACAACGTATCGCAAGCTGGCCGAGCATGCTCTGGCGCGTATTTCCCGGCATATCGATGTGCCCGCTGGCGAATGGACCGCCAGCGCGCCGCTGCCTGGCGGAGATATTGCCGCCGTTGATTTCCCGGCCTTTCTCGCTCAGGTGCGCGCTCGTTGGCCGTGGCTGGGCGATATGCGATCGGAACGGATGGCGCGGGCATACGGCGACCGCATTTCAGTGTTGCTGCAAGGGTGCGACAGCCTCGAAGCGCTAGGCCGTGAATTCGGTGCGGGACTTACCGAAGCTGAATTGCGCTATCTCGCGATACACGAATGGGCACGGACTGCAGAAGATGTTCTGATGCGACGCAGTAAGTTAGGGTTGCATATGTCCAAGTCGCAAAAGGCCGCTGTAGCTGTGGCGCTCGATCACATGGTTTGATTTCATACGAAACCGAGTGCATGGGCGCGCCGATTTTCCTACAGGGGCCCCATGAAACAACCAATCGACCGTAGCCAGATTCGCCACGCATATCGCCAGACAGAGGAGGCTTGTGTTGCCGAGCGCCTGAGGCAGGCGGCGCCTGCTCAGGCTGTTCATGGGGAGGCTGCGGCGCTTGCCGTGAAGCTGGTTGAAGGCGCGCGCGAACATAACGCCAGCGGGATAGACGCATTTCTCCATACTTATGGGCTGGCCACCGAAGAAGGTGTGGCGCTGATGTGTCTGGCCGAAGCGTTGCTGCGCGTGCCGGACAGCGCCACCGCCGATGCCCTGATCAGGGACAAGATCGGGGATATCGACTGGAGCGAGCATCTGGGCGAATCGAGTTCGACATTCGTCAACGCCGCGACATTCTCGCTGATGCTGACCGGCGAAGTGCTGGAGAAGCCGGAACTCCACCAGAAAGGCATGGGCGCCACACTCAAGCGGACAATTGGCCGACTGGGCGAACCTGTGATCCGCAAGGCGACATTGCAGGCGATGAAAATCCTCGGCGGGCAATTCGTGTTTGGCCGGACTATCGACGAAGCTCTCAAGCGCGCAGCACCTGCGCGTGCGAAAGGCGAAACCCATTCATTCGACATGTTGGGTGAAGCGGCGATGACGTTCGAAGATGCCGCCCGGTATCGCGACGCATACGAACGCGCTATCGAACGCCTCGCGAAAGAGGCGCAGGGTGGGGTGACGCGTTCGCCCGGCATTTCGGTCAAGCTGTCGGCGCTCTATCCGCGATATGATTTCCTCCATGCGGCAGCAGCGACGAAGACACTTGTGCCGATGTTGCGCGAACTGGCGGGCAAAGCGCGCGACGCCGATATCCATTTCACGATCGATGCGGAGGAGGCCGAGCGGCTCGAACTGTCGCTCGACATTATCGAAGAGCTGGTCGCGGACGACGATCTGTTCCGTCGCCCCGATGGCAGCGAATGGACCGGTTTCGGGCTGGCGGTTCAGGCCTATCAGAAGCGCGGGGTGCATGTCTGCGACTGGGCGGCGCGGCTGGCGCGCCGCTATGGTCGGCGGCTGTTCGTGCGACTGGTGAAGGGGGCATACTGGGACACTGAAATCAAGCTGAGCCAGGTTGGTGGGTACAGCGATTTTCCGGTATTCACGCGGAAAGTCGCCACCGACGTGTCCTATCTCGCCTGCGCGGCCAAGCTGTTCGAAGCGAGCGACGCGATCTACCCCGCGTTCGCGACTCATAATGCCTATACGATTGGCGCGATTAAAGCGCTGTCGAAAGGGCGCGAGTTCGAATTTCAGCGGCTGCATGGCATGGGCGAGGAAGTCTATGCCGAACTGGGCAAATTGGAAGGCAACGCGCGGACCCCGGTGCGGGTCTACGCGCCGGTTGGGGTGCACAAGGATCTGCTGGCTTATCTGGTGCGGCGCCTATTGGAAAACGGGGCCAATTCCAGCTTCGTGAACCGGATGGCCGATGCCGAAGTGCCCGCGATTGAACTGGCAACCGATCCCGTGGCCGAACTGGCTGAGCTGGAGCCGAAGCGCGATCCATCGATTGCGCTGCCTGCCGATATTTTCCCCGGTCGCCGCAACAGCGCTGGTATCGATCTGGCCGATCCCCTCGTCCGCGAACCATTGCTGAAACGGCTGGCTGCTCTTGATTCGCGCCATTGGGATGCGGGTCCGACTTTTCCGGCGCAGGAATCGGGTGAAGTCGCGCCTATCACGTCGCCGCACGATCTGGTGCATGAAGTCGGTACACGACGCGATGCGACCGAGGCCGAGGTGCGGGTCGCCATCGGTCTGGCGGCCGAAGTGCAGCACGGCTGGAATGCGCTGGGTGGGGAGAAGCGGGCGGTTCTGTTGGAAGCGGCCGCAGATGCGTTTGAAGCGCATACCGATGAATTCATCAGCCTGTGCCAGCGCGAAGCGGGCAAGACGCTGGTCGATTCGGTGCTCGAACTGCGCGAAGCGGTCGATTTCCTGCGGTATTATGCATGTGAAGCCCGCCGCCAGTTTTCCGCGCCGATCAGGCTGCCGGGGCCGACGGGGGAGGAAAACCGCCTCACTCTGAACGGGCGCGGCGTGTTCGCAACGATCAGTCCGTGGAATTTCCCTCTGGCGATCTTCATCGGCCCGGCGGCAGCCGCGCTTGCGGCGGGGAACACGGTTGTGGCCAAGCCTGCCGAACAGACCCCATTGATCGCGGCGCTTGCGATCCGTCTGTGCCATGAAGCGGGCATTCCCGAGCAGGTGTTTCAGTTGCTGCCCGGTGCAGGCGACGTTGGACAGTTCATTACGTCCGATCCCCGGCTGGCCGGGGTGGCCTTTACCGGGTCGACCGACACGGCGCAGGCGATCAATCGCAGCCTTGCCTCGCGCGAAGGTCCGATCGCGACCTTTATCGCGGAAACCGGCGGGCAGAATGCGATGATCGTCGATAGTTCGGCTTTGCCTGAACAGGTGACCCGCGACGTAGTCGCCAGTGCATTCCAGAGCGCGGGCCAGCGATGCAGTGCGCTCCGCACGCTATACATCCAGGAAGATGTGGCGGACGAAATGCTGGCGATGATCCGCGGTGCATTCGAGGCGCTGGTTGTCGGTAACCCCGAAAGCCTTGCAACAGATGTCGGGCCAGTGATCGATCCCGATGCCAAGGCCGCGTTGGAACGCCACGTGGCGCGCCGCAAGAAAGGCGGGCAGACCGTGTGGCGGCAGAAAATGCCCCGTAGCACGGCAGCAGGCTGTTTCGTCGCGCCGACGATTATCGAAATCCCTTCGATCCTCGATCTGCGGCGGGAAAACTTCGGCCCGGTGCTGCATGTCGTGCGGTTCAAGGCCAGCGATCTGGAGCAGGTCGTGGCCGATATCAACGCGACCGGTTATGGGCTGACGTTAGGGCTGCATAGTCGCATTGAATCCACCCGGCGGACGGTCGAACGGCTGGCGACTGTCGGCAATTTCTACGTCAATCGAAACCAGATCGGCGCAGTGGTCGAGAGCCAGCCCTTCGGCGGCGAAGGAATGAGCGGCACCGGGCCCAAGGCTGGCGGCCCGCACTACGTCGCGCGCTTCGCAACCGAGCGGGTGGTCTGCATCGACACGACGGCTGCGGGGGGCAATGCCAGCTTGCTGGCCGGGCTATAGCCGGGTTTTAGCAGCTGAGCGCGATGGGCGCGCCATGATAGCTGGTGTTGGCGGGGCGGGCTGGCTTAACAGCCCAGCCCGTCACCCAGCAGCGCCGCCACGGCGCCGGTGATATCGTCGACCGGTCGGGTATCGTCCCACACACCGAAGCGGAGGCCTAGGAACACGTTCATTCCCATGATCGCCCATGCGCGCACTTCGTTGTCGCCCGGTGCGATATCGCCATTCTCAACGGCGGCGTCCAGCCGGGCGGCGATGCGGTTTGCTGCGCCTTCATAATGGTCGCGATAGCTGGCCGGATCGGCAAATTCAGCCTCGTCGATAATGCGGTAGATTTCCTTGTTCTGGCGCGCAAAGCCCAGAAACGCAGCCAGCGCCTCGCGCTCGCGCTCCACCCCGCTGGCATCGGCCGCCATCCCGGCAGCAGCGGCCTTGGCCACGCCTTCGCTCATATCTTTGACCAGCGCGGAGAAGATCGCCTCCTTACTGTCGAAATAAGTGTAGAAGCTGCCCAGAGCGGTGCCAGCTCGGCGGGTAATCCCGCTGATCGACGCTTCATGAAAACCGCGTTCACCGAATTCCTTGGCCGCCGCATCGAGCAGGCGGCGCATGGTTTCGCGCCCACGCGCAGTGCGCGGCTGTTTGCCGGGGCTGGCGACGCTCTTTTCCGTCTCTTCAATGCGATCGGCTGTGGCCATCGGGCAACGACGTAAGGCCATCAAATCGATCGCGCAACGAAAAAAGTTGAAAGGTGGTTCATGTTTCAATATTGAAGCGGGGAACGGCAGATGCGGCACCCGAACCGCGCGCCCTGGAGGAGAGACAAACTCATGACCCGTCCGATTATTCATGCCAGCCGTCTGGCGCTCGCCGCATCGCTCACGCTCGGGGCGTTCGCTGCGCCCGCCTTTGCTCAGGATGCGACCGATGCCGCGCCTGCTGCCGATGTCGGAGATATCAACGAGGGCGCGATTGTAGTGACAGCCCGGCGCCGTGAAGAAACGCTGGTCGATGTGCCGATTGCGGTGACCGCATATAGTGGTGCTGCCTTGCAGCAAGCTGGTGCGATCGATGTCACAGATATCGCGCAATCCACGCCCAACACCACGTTGGAGGCCAGCAGGGGCACCAATTCCACGCTCACTGCCTTTATTCGCGGGATTGGTCAGCAAGACCCGGTTTCCGGGTTCGAGCAGGGTGTCGGCATCTATCTTGACGACGTCTATCTCAATCGCCCGCAAGCGGCGGTGCTCGATGTTTATGATGTCGAACGGATCGAAGTTTTGCGCGGGCCTCAAGGTACTCTGTATGGCCGAAATACAGTTGGTGGCGCGGTTAAATACGTCACCCGTCCGCTGTCGCAGGAACCCGAGCTGAATATCCGCGCGACTTACGGTAGCTATAATCAGATCGATGGGGTCATTTCCGGCTCAGCTCCGCTCAGTGACATGATCCGGGTCGGTGCGGCGGCTGCCCGCCTGACGCGTGATGGGTTTGGCACCAACCTGACTACCGGTGAAGGAAATTACGACAAAGATGTATGGGCCGCGCGCGGCACCATCGAACTGGGTGGGTATGGAGAGCCAGTATCGATCCGTATCTCGGGTGATTATACCAAGGACAACAGCAGCGCCCGTGGTGGTCACCGCCTGATTCCGGGGCAACAATCCGGCGCACCCGTTCTGGGCGATGTTTATGACACGCGGGGCGGTCTGGTCGATCCGAAGCAGTATGTTGAAGCCTATGGCGTGGCCATGCATGTCGAAATCGAAGCGTCGGATTCACTGAAGTTTCGCTCAATCAGCTCGTGGCGCAAGGATAGCTCTGCCAGTCCGATCGATTTCGATGCGTTGCCTGCGGTCGATGTCGATGTGCCGGCCTATTACTTCAATGAACAGTTGAGCCAGGAATTTCAGGCACTCTACGATAACGGGCCGATTTCAGCGCTGGTTGGTTTCTACTATCTGACGGCGGAGGCCGACACGCAGTTCGATGTGCGACTGTTCACGACTTTCAACGGATTCACCGCATTCACGCAGGCCGACGTCGATACGCAGACGTATGCGGTATTTGGCGATGTCACTGTCGATTTTACCGATCAGCTGAGCCTTTCGCTTGGCGGACGCTATACCTGGGACAAGCGTTCGGCCAGCATTTTGCGGCAAAATTATCTTGGCGGTGGGTCGCCGGTATTTGGTGGTGCGGGTATCCCGTTCGGCACGCCGAGCACCGATTTCAATGGAAGTCGTGAATACAAGAAGTTCACGCCGCGCGTTTCGCTAAGCTTCCAGCCGACATCCAACCATAATCTCTATGCCAGCTTCTCTCAGGGGTTCAAAGGCGGCGGGTTCGACCCGCGTGGCGTAGGGGTGAATGCTCCCGCAGCGATACCCGGCAGCCCCACTGACGCCGAAGTGGCCGATTATCTGAGCTTTGCCCCGGAAAAGGTCGATAGCTATGAAGTCGGATATAAGGGCGAATTGCTGAACGGTGCCCTCTATGTCGCGTTGGCTGGTTTCTATGCCGATTATTCCGACGTTCAGATACCTGGATCGGTGGCCTGCAATGTAGGCGGTATCGCAACCTTCTGCGGCATTGTTTCGAATGCGGGCAAGGCGGAGATGAAGGGTATCGAATTCGAAACTACGGCGCGACTGGGTCGCGATCTTATGGCAGGCGGCGACAAGCTGACGTTGTCGGGGGCGTTCGGGTATATCGATGCCAAGTACAAACAGTATATTACCAATATTGGCGGCGTGCCGACCGATGTGGCAGCGTATCGCAAGGTGCAGAACACACCTGAGTTCACCGCCAGTGGTACGCTGGGTTACACCACGCCGGTTGGGGATGGCGACATCGCCTTCACAACTTCGCTTTCGTATCGTTCGAAGACCTACCAGTTCGAAATCCCGAATCCGTATATCGATCAAGACGGTTATGCCTTGCTCGATGCCAATTTGGTTTACACAGCGCCGGACAAACGGTGGAGTATCGGGCTGCATGGACGCAATCTGACCGACAAGCGATACAAGAGTTCCGGCTATACTTTCGTGGCAGCGGATCCTGTGACTGGCGCGATCCCGCTGGGTATTAATGGATATCCAACCCCCACGCTCGGCACCGAAGGAACGCTGACTGCGTTCTACGGTAGCCCGCGGCAGGTCTTTGTTACCGGGACGGTGCATTTCTGATCGGGGATTTGAGGGAGTCGCCTGTTCGGCTCCCTCGCTCCTGCTATGACTAAGGGGGGAAAAGCGCGCCCGCCCGCTTGCCCCTGATGCAGAGCTGGTCAATCACCACAACATGGCGATTCTCTCCGATAAATGGATCCGCGACGCGGCCACCACCCGCGGCATGATCGAACCTTTCGTCGAGGCGCAGCGGCGCGATGGGTGTATATCGTATGGCCTGTCATCCTATGGCTACGACGCGCGCGTGGCGGACGAATTCAAGATCTTCACCAATGTCGATTCGGCAGTTGTCGATCCCAAAGATTTCGCGTCCAACAGCTTCGTCGATCGCAAAACCGATGTCTGCGTGATCCCGCCCAACAGTTTTGCGCTGGCCCGCACGGTGGAATATTTCCGCGTACCGGAAGACGTGCTGGTGATCTGTCTGGGCAAGAGCACTTATGCCCGTTGCGGCATTATCGTGAATGTCACTCCGCTCGAACCGGGCTGGGAAGGGCATGTAACACTGGAATTTTCCAACACCACCCCGCTCCCCGCGAAGATTTATGCCAACGAAGGCGCGTGTCAGTTCCTGTTCCTGCAAGGCAACGAGCGCTGCGAGACGAGCTATAAGGACCGGGCCGGCAAATACATGGGGCAGCGCGGGGTAACGTTGCCTAAACTCTAGGCGCCCGCGCCACCGTGCAGCCCCGGTGGGCGCGTGGCTGATACCTCAGTCGTATCCGTAACCGCGGTCGTCCTGCGCCAGGTCGGAGAACTTGGTGTATTTCGCTTCGAATTTGAGGCGGACTTTGCCGGTGGCACCGTGGCGTTGCTTGGCCACGATCAGTTCGGCGATGCCGTGCACCCGTTCCATTTCCGCTGCCCATGCGCTGTGGGCATCGTGTACGTTCGCATCGTCGTCCGCCTGCGGCACTTTGGGTTCCTTGGCGGCGATGTAATAGTCTTCGCGATAGACGAACCAGACCATATCCGCGTCCTGCTCGATCGAGCCGGATTCGCGCAAGTCGGACAGCATCGGGCGCTTGTCGTCGCGCTGTTCGACTGCGCGGCTGAGCTGGGACAGCGCGATCACCGGCAGTTCCAGTTCTTTCGCCAGCGTTTTCAGGCCGCGGCTGATCTCGGAAATTTCGTTTACGCGGTTGTCGTTGGCGCGGCCCGATCCCTGCAACAGTTGCAGATAGTCGACCACGATCAGCCCGATATTGTGCCGCCGCTTCAACCGGCGCGCACGCGCGCGCAGCGCGGCAATGCTGAGCGCAGGCGTGTCGTCGATATAGAGCGGCAGTTCGGACAGTTTCTGGCTGGCGAACGACAATTGCTGGAACTCGTCCCGGCTCAGCCGCCCCATACGCAGCGCTTCGCTGGAAATTTCCGCGACTTCGGCCAGAATACGCGTGGCAAGCTGGTCGGCGCTCATTTCCAGACTGAAGAAGGCGACGCCTGCGCCCACCGATGCCTTGTCGTCGATCCCGTCCACTCGGTCGCGCAACAGGCGGTTGGCGCAATTGAAGGCGATATTGGTCGCCAGCGAGGTCTTGCCCATGCCGGGACGCCCGGCCAGGATCACGAGGTCGGAATCGTGCAGACCACCGATCTTGTCGTTCACCGATGTGAAGCCGGTGGTCTTGCCTGCGATATGGCCGCCTGAATTGATCGCTTTCTCGATCTGGCCGAGCGCCTTGTTCGTTGCCTGCCCGAAGCTGGATGCTTCGTTCTGGCTCGATGCCCCTTCGGCCACCTGAAACAGCGCCGCTTCGGCGTGTTCGATCTGTTCGAGCGGAGCGACCGATTCGCTGGTGTCCAGCGCGCCTTCCACCAGATTGCGTCCGACCGACACCAGCTCGCGCAGCAGAGCCAGATCGTAAATCTGTTCGGCCAGTTCACGCGGGGCGAGCAGGCCCTGCCCATCGGCGGTCAGTTGGGCGAGATAAGTGATTCCACCCAGTTCCTTCAGCGCTTCGTCCGCTTCGAAATAGGGTTTGAGGGTGACCGGCGTGACCACGGCATTGCGATCGAGCAGGCTGACGATCCGTTCGAACACCCGCTGGTGGACCGGTTCGAAGAAATGCTGCGCGCGAATCGGGGTGCCCAGTTCTTCCAGCACGCGATTGTCGATCAGGATCGCGCCTAGGAACGCCGCCTCTGCTTCGATATTTGCGGGTAGCGCACGGATGACGGGCGCAGTGGCCCCGGTGGCGGTGGTTTCGGGCTGGCGCAACATGAGGTCTTGTTCGGGCATTCGCGCGTCTTGCGCTTCCGGCCCCGTCGTTGGCAAGGGCTGCGATACCACACCGGGTTGTGGATAGCGGGGATGGCGCAGGTTTGGCCTTGCGGGATACCCGGCTGGTCTGCGAAAGGCAGCTTTCGATCATGTCCGATTTCAAGCCCACCTGGCGCATCGCCCATATCACGTTAGACGAGGATACGATCCTCTGGCGCAATGCCGATGTCGAACAGGAACGGCGCGTGGCGATTTACGACCTGATCGAAGAAAACGCCTTCAAACCGATCCGTGCGGTGGAGGCTGGGCATAACGGGCCATACAATCTCGCGCTGTCGGTGCCGGAAGGGCGGCTTGCGCTGGCGATCTCCACCGAAGATGGGCAGCCGCTGGAAACCCTGTTGCTGGGGCTTGCGCGTTTTCGGCGCCCCATCCGCGAATACTTTGCGATCTGCGACAGCTACTATCAGGCGATCCGCAAGGCCACTGCACAGGAAATCGAGACCATCGATATGGCGCGCCGGGCGATTCACAACGATGCCGCTGCGTTGTTGATGGAACGGCTGGAAGGAAAAGTGGAAACCGATCACGCGACGGCGCGGCGACTGTTCACGCTGATCTGCGTTCTCCACATCAAGGGCTGAGGCGGGCATGGCGCGCAAAAGGAAGGCGGCAACCGGCTGGCGGTTGCGGGCAATTGGCGCGTTGGCGCTGATCGTGCTGATCGGCGCGGGCTGGTTTTGGTGGCACTTGCAAAACTGGATGCCGCCAGTGGCAGAATATCCCGATCAGGGGGTCGAAGTCGGTGCCGCTGATGGCGCGGTCAATTTCCGCACTCTGCGCGCGCTGGGTGCGAAGTTCGCCTATATCGACGCCAGCGATGGGGAGAAGGGTGCGAACAGGCGCTTTGCCACCGATCTCGCGGCGGCCAGCGCAGCGGGCCTGAAAGTCGGTGCGGTGCATCGCTTCGATCCGTGCGTATTGGCCGATGGTCAGTCGGCCAATTTCGTCACTATCGTCCCGCGCGGTGGCAATCTCCTGCCACCTGCCATCGCGCTCGACCGGACAGCGGATGATTGCCCGCAACGGGTAAGCGAGGCAGCCGTGGAAAGCGAGCTGATGACGCTGATCAATCAGATCGAAGCCCATGCGGGCAAACATGCGATCCTTAAGATTTCGCGGGGATTCGAGGCGCGCTATGGTTTGGCGGAACGGTTCGAGCGTAACCTGTGGGTGGAAGGCACCCGTTTCCGCCCGACATATGCCAAGCGTCCGTGGTTGCTGTGGACTGCCAATCGCAGGCTCGATAGCCCGGCGGCGGATCAGCCATTGCGCTGGGTGGTGGTACAGCCATAGCAACCCAGCACGGTTTGAGGCGCTTGAGAGTTTAACAGACACCCCCAATGGCATCAGCCAATAACCGCAGGTTAAGCCCCGTGATATTCTCGACACTCGCCAGCTAGGCAGACGCATAGTAAGCAGGTGGGATGACCGATGCCGATCTGATCGATGCCGCCCGTGGCGCTGCCGCGCATTCATACTCCCCTTATTCGCAATTTGCGGTCGGCGCGGCGCTGTTGTTTGCCGACGGCAGCGTGGTGACGGGCACCAATATCGAAAACGCCAGCTACGGCCTCGCGCTGTGTGCGGAGACAGTGGCGGTATCGAAAGCGATGGCCGACGGAGTACGTGGCGGTCTGGTCAAAGTGGCAGTGACAGGGCCGACCGATGAACCGATTACGCCCTGTGGACGCTGCCGTCAGGTGCTCAACGAACTGGCGCAACTGGGCAGCACCGACCCGCAGATATTGTGCGTGGGCGCAAGTGAGGTGCGGCGCGTGACGTTGAGCGCGCTGTTGCCCGACGCATTCGGTCCGGCGAGCCTGTCGTGATCGACCGGCGCGGTGCACTTGCGGGGGCAGGCGTTCTCGCTGCGATGGCGGGAATGCCGCTGCGGGCGACGGCGAAAACCCGCAATCTGCCGCCGCGCCTGAAAGCGGGCGATGTCGTCGGCATTGTTGCCCCGTCGAGCGCGCTGAGTTCGGAAGACAAGCTCGAAAATGCCGAGCACTGGCTGCGCGGCATGGGGCTGGTGCCGAAAGTTGGCCCGCATGCGGGCGATCGCGATGGCTATCTGGCGGGCACCGATGCCCATCGCGCTGCCGACATCAATGCGATGTATGCCGACCCCGAAGTGCGGGCGGTGTTCGGTGCCCGCGGCGGCTGGGGCGGTGCCCGCCTGTTGCCGTTGCTGGATTGGAACACGATTCGCGCCAATCCCAAGCTGTTTATGGGGTTCAGCGATATTACCGCGCTGCACCTGTCGTTCGCGGCGAAGGCGGGATATCCGACGATCCACGGCGGCAACGCGACCAGTAGCTGGCCGAAGGAACAGTGGGAGAGCTTCTGGCGTCTCGCCTTCGCAGCCGGTACCCCGACACTGGGCGGCATTGCGGAAGAACAGGCCGTGGGGCGACCGGGACGGACGATCCGTGGTGGCCAGGCACGGGGCAAGCTACTGGGCGGAAATCTCACGATCGTGTCGACTTTGATGGGCACACCGTGGATGCCCGATTTCACAGGTGCAATCCTGTTTCTGGAAGATATCGGGGAATCCGAATACCGGATCGACCGGATGTTCCAGCAATTGCGACTGGCAGGTGTGCTGGAGCGGATCAACGGAATCGTCTTCGGCCAATGCACCGATTGCCGCACGACCGACGCCGATTACGATGGCTTCACACTCGATCAGGTGATCGATCAGTATCTTGGCCCGTTGGGAATACCGGCGTTTACAGGGGCCAATATCGGCCATGTCCGCAACCAGCTATGCGTGCCATCGGGCGGGCAAGTCGAACTGGATGCCGATGCGCGGACCATCCGGCTGCTGGAGCCGATTGTCGTCTAGCTCGCAAGGCGGCAAGCCTTGTTTTCGAATGGTGAATGAGGCCTGCGACGTTCCCGCCGCAGGCCGTAAATCTCAGTTCCCTTCGTCGAGCCATTCCAGCAAGCTGGCCAGACAATCGCGGCCCAGAATCTGGCAGCGTTCCGGGCTCCACCCCTGTTCGGCATCGGGCAGGTCGTCGTTATCCTTGAATGGCATTTCCAATGTCATCGAGCAGGCACCGAAACGTTCGGCCAGCTGGTTGGTGCTCATGGAAAGGTTTGCAGTGCCGGGCTTCGACACGGCATAGCCTTTCGCGGTCTGGAAATCGGGTGTGCGCCGTTCGAGGATCGCGCGATAGCGATAGTATTTATCGCCCAGATCATCGGTCCAGCTGGGGATACCTTCGAATCCGGCCAGAAACACAGCGGGGATCGCTTCGTCCCCATGCACGTCCATTGCGAAATCGACGCCGGTGGCGTCCATCGCATTGCGGATCGCCAGCACTTCGGGCGACTTATCGGCGCTGGGGGTTTCCCATTCGCGGTTGAGGTTGGTGCCCACGGCATTGGTCCGCAGATGGCCCCGACGGCTGCCGTCGGGGTTGCAGTTGGGCACGATATGGAACCGGCACCGCTGGCGTAGCGCGCGGCCGATGGGATCGGCGGGATCGGTCAGGCATTCGAGCGCGCCTTCCATCCACCATTCGGCCATCGATTCGCCCGGATGCTGGCGGGCATAGAGCCACACCTGCTTGTCACCTTCGCCCAGTTCGAGGCAATCGATGGTCTGCCCATCGAGCGTGGTGCCGAGCGCGCGATAGGAAACGCCTTCGCTGGCGGCGGCTTCCGATACCAGATCGTGATGCCGCTCCATCGAATAGGGCGCAAAATACGCGAACCATGCCAGATCGCTGGCCGGGGTGTAACGTATGGTCAGCGTGCCGCCATCAGCCTTCGCGTCGTATTCGCTGTCGGCGCGGCCCCAGAAATCGCGGTCTTCGCTCACGCAGGCGCGATAGCCGGGCCAGCCTGCCGGGTAAGCCGATGTTTCAAGATCGACGATCTTGAGCACCAGTTCGCGCCCCGCCGCGCCCGAAACGCGGAAATGGAACCACTGGCGAAATTCGCTCATATGGTCGTGCGGGATCGCGAGGCGGGCAGTTGCGCCGTCCACGCTGAGAACTTCGATATTGCCGCTATCGAATTGAGAATCGATGCGGATGGCGGGCGGGGTGTTTTGCGATGAGGTCATTTGACCTCGATAGTCGCTCCCGATTCTCCTGGGAACCCGGAGAACAGCGCTTCCGCCATTTCAGGCGCAAGTTTTGCTGGTTGCGCGTCTTTTGCGCTGGCTTTCAGATTCGTTTGCGCGCGGCCTTCCCACAGGTGAGTGCCCGCTGCATCTTCGAATACAACCTCCAGAGTGGTCGCCAGTTGTTCGCGCGATTTCTTGCCGCCAAGCAGGAAGCCGAGGCCAACGCCGAGATTTACCCCACTGCTGCGACCATAATTGCCTCCCCCGACACCCACGCCCACGCTGACCCCGCTGTTGCGACGCGAGGAATCGTCTTTGAATACCTTCTGGGTGAGAGAGATGCGCGCCATCCGCGTGGCTTCGGGATCGATAGTAAACCCTTGTTCGGTCAGAGCAGCGCCCACTGCATCGAGCCAGGCGCGCGCTTCCAGATCGCTGCCTTCGAAACCATTGCCGACGACCAGCGCGATCGGTCCCGGTTGCGCCCCGGCGAGGGATTCGGGGGTGTGGAAGCGCGTGACTTCCACTTCTGCCGCTGCCACAGGCTCTGCCAGAGCCGGTGAAAGCATCAGGGCCGGAATGGCGAAGAGAGCAGGTTTGATGCGCATGGCAGATAAAATCCCGAATGGTTCACGCACAAGCTTGGACCAAATGCCCTGTCCCGGCGGTGAATGGAGCTCGCTTAACTCTATCTTTGTGCAGTTGTGGTAGCACGCCCGTCATGATCAATCCAAACGTGCTCGTTACCGGCGGCGCCGGCTATATCGGCAGCCATGCCGTTCTCGCTTTGCGCGATGCCGGTTATCGTGTTGCGGTGATTGATAATCTTGTCACCGGGTTTCGGTTTGCGGTGCCTGATGACGTGGCCTTTTATGAAGGCGACATCGCCGATGCCGGGCTGATCGCTCGCATCGTTGCCGAGCAGGGTATCGGTGCCGTGATGCATTTCGCCGGTTCGGTGGTGGTGCCCGAATCGGTAGCGAATCCGCTCAAGTATTACGACAACAACACTGTCCGCAGTCGGGCGCTGATCGCTGCTCTGGTCGATGCCGGTGTGCCGCATATGATCTTCAGTTCCACGGCGGCGACATATGGTATGCCGGGCACCGATACAGTGACCGAGCAGACCCCCACGGTTCCGATCAACCCCTATGGCTGGTCGAAACTAATGACGGAGCGGATGCTGGCCGATACCGCCTTTGCACACCCGCTGAACTATTGCGCGCTGCGTTATTTCAATGTGGCCGGTGCCGATCCCCGCGCCCGCACCGGGCAATCGACCGCCGGGGCGACTCATCTGATCAAGGTCGCGGTCGAAGCGGCATTGGGGAAGCGCGATCACGTTGCGGTGTTTGGTACCGATTACGATACGCTCGATGGGACCGGAGTACGCGATTACATTCACGTGTCCGATCTGGCAGCGGCACATGTGCTGGCGCTCGAAGCGCTGGTGGCGCAGCCCGACCGGTCGCTGACGATGAATTGCGGATATGGCCGGGGCTTTTCCGTGCTCGAAGTGCTCGACGCAGTCGATCGGGTGACCAACCGCACGATCGTGCGCCGGATGGAACCGCGCCGGGCAGGCGATCCGGGCAAGCTGGTCAGTGATCCGGGGCTGATCCGCCAGACTTTGCCGTGGCAGCCGCAATATGCCGATCTCGACACGATTGTCGGCCATGCACTGGCGTGGGAGCGAAAGCTTGGCGAAATCCGTGGTGGCGGTTGACTTTGCCCCGCCGTACCCTTAGGGGCGCGGCTTGATTTTGCGGCATCGGAGCGCATCTCCGGTGCCGAAATTTTTGGAAAGCGCAACCCATGAAGATCCGCAACAGCCTCAAGTCGCTCAAGGGCCGTCACCGCGATTGCCGCGTGATCCGTCGCCGTGGGCGCACTTATGTCATCAACAAGACCAACCGTCGCTTCAAGGCGCGTCAGGGCTGATGGCAGTGCCGCCGCGATTCGCTCGCGGCGCCAAAAAAGACAGAGGGCCCCTGCGAAAGCGGGGGCTTTTTGCGTGACCGATACGAACGAAAATCTCCCTGCCCCATCGGTCGAGGCCGTCGTTTTCGACGTTGGCCGTGTGCTGGTGCAATGGGATCTGAGGGCGCTGTTCGCCAAGCTGATTGCCGACCCGGACGAACTCGACTGGTTTCTGGCCAATGTCGTTACCGAACAATGGCACTTTCAGCACGATGCCGGGGTGCCGCTGGCGGAAATGGTGCCCGCGCGGCAGGCGGAATTTCCGCAATATGCCGATCTGATCGCGGCATATGCCACGCGCTTTCTCGAAACCGTGCCAGGCCCGGTGCCCGGTAGTGCCGCCCTCGTCGAACGCCTGCACATGCGCGGTGTGCCGCTCTACGCGATCACCAACTTCGGCGCGGAATTCTGGCAGATGTTCCGGCCGACTTGCCCGCCGCTCGATCGGATGCGCGATATCGTCGTGTCCGGGCAAGAGAAACTGGCCAAGCCTGACCCGGCCATCTTTCAACTGGCGGCGCAGCGGTTCGGTCGCGATCCGCAAACGATGCTGTTTATCGACGACAATGCCGCCAACATCGCAAGTGCCCGCTCGCTGGGCTGGCAGGTTCACCATTTTGGCGCGGCAGATGTGCTGGAGGCCGATCTTGTCGCACGTGGGTTGATCTGATCCGCGATTTCACAAAAAAGCCCCCGGCCATTGGCTGACCGGGGGCGTAATGTCCGTCCCGCTTTATGGAGAGGAGGGGACGGTCGGGAATTAGTTGCCGTTGCAACGCGCCAGTTTCGCTTCGTCCAGCGCTTTGCCATCGGCAGAGAATGACGTGACATCGCCTGCCTTCTTCGCCAGACGCGCGCACACGATTTCCGGTCGACTGGTTGCGCGATCGGCGGTGCAGGCGGTTTCGGCGCAATGCCATGCCACTCCGCCCGCGACGACAACGTTATTACCCGCGGCGGAGGCCAGCTCAGCCTGATAGAACGGACCTTGCGCCGCCTGTGCAGGGGAGGGTGCCAGAGCGGTGCCAAATGTCAGCGCGGTCCAGCCAAGCGCGGCGACAATCGCAATGGGGCGAGCGGATTGGGAGAGGGAGAGGTTCATCCGAAGCATCCTTTTCAACTTGTCAAACCCGACATCGAATCGATATCAGTTGCGAATAGATACCTATGCAATTCGAAAGTAAGTTGCAATAGAAAACTTACTTTCGCTTTTGTGACATTCGCGAAAGACGCTAGGGAAGCTGTGAAAGCGAGAAGATTATGGGCGATATCCGCGAACCACTCCACGAACTGACTGCCTGCGGCTTACCCGAAGCGCTGGAAGTGATGGGGGAGCGCTGGTCATTTATGATCTTGCGCGCCAGCTTCAACGGTTTGCACCATTTCGAAGAATTCCTCAGCGAGCTGGGTATCGCGCGCAATATCCTGTCCAACCGGCTTGCCCGGCTGGTCAGCCACGGGATTCTCGACCGGCAACCGTGCGCCGATGACCGTCGGCGAATCGAATACCGCCTTACTGCCAAGGGTGTCGATCTGCTGCCCGCGATGATCGCTCTGCGTCAGTGGGGGCAGAAATACGGCACCGATGTGATCGAAAACCCGGTTCTGGTGGATGAACAGGACCGGTTGCCCATTGGCCCCATCGCGATCGTGTCGCATGATGGGCGGCGGCTGACGGGCAAGGATTTGCGCTTTGTCGCCCCCGAAGACCTCGGAAAACGGGCGGATGGTACACAGGCGACCGCTGCTGACGGTTTTGACCGGGTGAGGGGTGCGCCAAATGCTCCGGCATTGAAGGCTGTGCGCTAAAAGGTCTGAAACTGAAGTTGGCCGCATAGTTCGTCGCTCACGGCCTTCGCCCCGACGTTTGTTGGCACGACCATCTCTAACCGCTCCCCGCGTCGCGTCATTATGAGCAGCGGAGCGATGCGGCAATCCTAGGGCTGCCGCTGATCACAAGCGGTGCAATGGGCCGAACCGTCAGGCCATGGATTGCTTCACTGCGTTCGCAATGACGAAGGGGTGGGTGGGTAACCGAATGACGCTGTTTCGGAGGCCCGGCTGACGAAAGAGGGCAACGTGCCCATCATTATGCCCGCGGCGGTTGTCGGCGGTACGACAGCGCCTCCGCCACATGAATCCGCCCCACGCGCTCCGCACCGGCGAGATCGGCGATTGATCGGGCCACGCGGAGCATCCGGGTGTAGCCTCTGGCAGACAGGCGCATCCGCTCCGCCGCCTGCAACAGCAAGGTTCGCCCTGCCTCTTCCGGTGTCGCGAATTCGTCCAGCGCTTCACCGGTCAGTTCGGCATTGGTGCGCGCACCGGTTTGGGCGAAGCGATCGGTTTGCCGTGCCCGTGCCCGCGCCACGCGCGCGGCGAACTCCGCGCTACCTTCCTCCGGTGGCGGCAGAGAGAGATCGGTGGCGCTGACCGGCTGTACTTCGACATGGAGATCGATCCGGTCGAGCATCGGGCCAGACACCCGCGACTGATAATCGGCCGCGCATCTGGGCGCGCGGCTGCAGGCGAGCGCAGGATCGCCCAGATGGCCGCAGCGGCAGGGGTTCATCGCCGCCACCAGTTGCACACGCGCGGGGAATGCGACGTGGGCATTGGCGCGCGCGATATCGATTTTGCCGGTTTCCAGGGGCTGGCGTAGTGAATCGAGCACTGCACGTTGAAATTCCGGCAATTCATCAAGAAACAGCACACCTAGATGGGAGAGGCTGATTTCGCCGGGGCGCACCTTCAGGCCGCCGCCGGTCAATGCGGCAATGCTGGCGGAGTGATGAGGCGCGCGGAACGGGCGCGCCCTACTGATCCGCCCGCCTTCCAGCGTACCGGCCACCGATGCCACCATGCTGACTTCTAATGCCTCCGATGCGGTGAGGGGCGGAAGAATGCCTGGCAGACAGCTTGCCAGCAGGCTCTTCCCCGCGCCGGGTGGGCCGATCATCAGCAGATTGTGCCCACCTGCCGCCGCAATTTCGAGTGCGCGCTTGGCGGTTTCCTGCCCTTTCACCTGTCGGATATCGGGCAGGTGCGCGGCTTCTTCGATTTCGCCCGGCTGCGGTGTGGGCAGTTGCTGGGTGCCCTTGAGGTGGTTGAGCAAGCTGATCAGATCGGGCGCGGCGATCACCGGAATGCCACTGGCCCAGCGCGCTTCCGGCCCTTGCACAGCCGGGCAGATCAGACCTGCGTCATGTTCGCTGGCGTGGAGCGCGGCCAGCAGGACCCCCGGTGACGGCGCGATCCGCCCGTCGAGCGCCAGTTCGCCCACGGCGATCCAGTCGCCCAACTGCTCGGCGTCGGTCACGCCCATCGCGGCCAGCAGAGCGAGCGCGATGGGCAGATCGTAATGGCTGCCTTCCTTCGGCAGATCGGCGGGGGACAGGTTGATAGTGATCCGCTTGGGCGGCAGCGCCAGCCCCATCGCGGCGAGCGCGGACTGCACCCGTTCGCGGCTCTCGCCCACGGCTTTGTCGGGCAGGCCAACTATCGCGAAGCGCGGTAGCCCCGGCGCGATCTGACACTGCACCTCCACCGCCCGCGCCTCCAGACCAAGATAAGCAACGGTACGAACCAGTGCGACCACGAATACCCTCTACTTGCGTATTGTTACGTAATGGATGTAATAAATAGCGAAGTCGAAAGCGATTCGATATGGTTAATATTTATTAATTAATAATATTGAAACCATTTTAATTGGGTGTCTAGCAAGGTGTAGGGGGTGAAATGATGGTCATGCGTGGCGTAATTTCCCTGATTGTCTGTATTATCAGCCTTTTCGCGCTGCCTGCCTACGCGCGCACGGTCATCAGTGTCACGATCGTGGAAGAATGGGTGGACGATGCAGGTGGCCGTTTCACGGCTGTCGATCCGGCGCCGATCCCACAGGGAATCGCCCGTTTTGGCCCTTTCCGGGTGATCGATCCACGGCGGGCTGCGCTGGTCGATGCAACCGATGCTCGCTCACCACGGGCATTCGCGGCGATGATGCGGGCTTACCCGCAAATCACTACGCTCGAAATGGTGGAGTGTCCGGGTACGGATGACGACACTGCGAATCTGATGGTTGGCCGGATGATCCGCGCCGCCGGATTGATAACGCATGTTCCCGCTCATGGATCGGTGCGTTCGGGCGCGGTCGAACTGTTTCTGGCGGGGAAGGAACGCTGGATCGACGATGGCGCGGAATTCGCCGTCCATTCCTGGCAGGATAACTACGGACGCGAAGCGCGGGACTTTGCTGCCGATTCGCCGGTCAATCGGGCATACGTCGATTATTATCAGTCGATGGGGATGAGCGCGCCTCAGGCCCGTGCGTTTTACGATATGACCAATTCGACGCCCAATGCCGATGCCCGCTGGCTGACCGCGCAGGACATGCGCGGCTGGATCGGTCAGGGGAGCGAGCGGCAGCGCGCTGTGCGCTATGCCGATGTGACGACGCAAGTCACCGCTCCGAAAATCGCATATCTTGACTTGGGCCGCAGCATACCCTAACCGCGCCCACCTGTAGGCGGTCGCCTTTGCGGGCGGCCCTTTTTGTTGGCGCTGCAATTGGTGCCAGTTTTTGATTTCGAGGATACGATGAAGCGGACTTTCCAGCCCAGCAATCTCGTGCGTGCCCGTCGCCACGGTTTCTTTGCCCGCAAGGCGACCCCCGGCGGCCGCAATGTTCTCCGTGCCCGTCGTGCGCGTGGCCGCAAGAAGCTTTCCGCCTGATCTGATGGCCTGCGCCCCGCGGGGCGTGTGTTTTCGTCTCCATTCCGCTTTGCGGCTGGCGGCGAATGGTCTCCGGACCTGACGGGCTCCCGATTCGGGGGCCCGTTGTCGTACGTGCGGCCCCGGCTCCTCGGGAGGCCTACTCTTCGGTGCTTATGCCTTCGCTGCCGGGTTCAGCCTCCATGCCCTGTCGTTCGTCGATTCGACAAAACGACTCGCACCAACAAGCAGCTGCGCCTATCTGTTTTTCCGACATGACGGTTCAGACGATACGTAAACGCGCCGATTTCCTCGCGGCAAATCGCGGGGTGCGGGTGGCCCGGCCGGGTTTCATCCTGCTGGCGCATCCCAACGGCGGGCGGGGCAAGCGGTTTGGGATCACTGTGACCAAGCGAGTCGGCAATGCCGTGGTTCGCAACCGTATGAAGCGCCGGTTTCGCGAACTGCTGCGCGACGCGCTGCCCAGCGAAGGGCTGGCGGACCACGATCACGTGCTGATTGGCCGCGACGGCGGGATAGAGCGCGATTTCTCCGCTTTGCGGGAAGAGCTTGGCGTGGCTCTGGCGCGCGCGGCGAAGGGGCAGGGCGATCCGCCCCGGCGGCGGGCGCGCAACCGATGAAATATCCTCTGATTCTGATCGCCCGCTTGTGGCAGTGGGGGCCGAGCCGTATTTTGCCGCCCAGTTGCCGCTATGCGCCGTCGTGTTCGCAGTATGCGATAGAGGCGCTGGAAAAATACGGTGCAATCAGGGGTGGATGGATGGCGTTGAAGCGTATATTGCGCTGTCATCCCTGGGGCGGACACGGGTATGACCCAGTACCCTGAACCTTTTGGCCCTGATGATATGAACATAAACGGGATCGGATCTCTTGGACAATCAGCGTAATCTCATTTTTGCCGTGGTGCTGTGCGGCCTGTTGCTGTTCGGATGGGAGGCCATCGTTCAGCGATTGTATCCGCAACCGGACCAACCGGCGAAGACCACCGCTGCGGCACCGGCCATTCCGGGGGATGGCAAGACTGCTTCGTCCGCAACACCGGCCGATGACGGGAGCATCAAGCACACCCGCGAAGGGGGGCTGACCGATCCCGCGCAGCAGGCGCTGGAGGCGCGCGATCTGAAAACCGTGCTGGCCGATCCCAACCGCGTGAAGATTGCCGCACCGGAAGTTTCCGGTTCGATCAACCTCGTCGGTGCGAAGATCGACGATCTGACGCTGACCAGCCATAGCCAGAGCGTGGAGAAAGATAGCGGCCCGGTCCGCCTGTTCTCGCCCGATGGCACCCCGGCGCAGTACTTCGCGCAGCTCGGGTGGATCGGTCAGGGCGTGAAAGTGCCCGATCCCAAGACGGTGTGGCAGGCGAGCGAAGGTCCGCTCACCCCCGATAACCCGGTTACGCTGACGTGGAACAATGGCGTCGGTCAGCAATTCAAGATTGAGCTGTCGGTCGATGACAAATACCTGATCACCGCACGCCAGACTGTCGCCAACACCGGCGGGCAAAGTGTGATGGTGCGCCCGTTCGCGCTGATCAATCGCACCAGCAAGACGGCCAGTGTCGATCAGTGGACGATCCATTCCGGGCCAATCGGTGAATTCGGTGACGGGGTGAACTTCGGCACGAATTACAAGGACGTGGCCGAATCCGGCACCACCACCCCCGATGGCAAGACGGGGTGGATCGGGTTCACCGATATCTATTGGCTGTCGGCTCTCGTGCCGCAGTCGAACGCTTCGGTCGATGCCGATTTCCGCGCGTTGGGCAACGATATCTTCCGCGCCGATGTGATCTATGATTCGCTGACCGTGCCCTCCGGCCGCCAGATTTCGCGCACCACGCGGATGTTCGCCGGGGCCAAGGAAAGCGACGTGCTGAACGCGTATCAGAAGGCCGGTATTCCGCAGTTCAGCAACGCAATCGATTGGGGCTGGTTCGGCATCGTTGAGAAGCCGATCCTGTGGCTGCTCAAACATCTGTATGATTTTGCGGGCAACTTTGGCGTGGCGATTATTCTGCTGACGCTGATCGTGCGCGGGCTGATGTTCCCGATTGCCCAGAAACAGTTTGCCAGCATGGCCGCGATGAAGGCGATCCAGCCGAAGATGAAGGCGCTGCAGGATCGCTATAAAGACGACAAGCAGAAGCAGCAGCAGGAAATCATGGCTTTGTACAAGGCGGAAGGCGTAAACCCGCTGGCCGGGTGTCTGCCGATGCTGTTGCAGATCCCGATCTTCTTCGGGCTGTACAAGGTGCTGATGCTGTCGATCGACATGCGGCACAAGCCGTTCATTCTGTGGATCAAGGACTTGTCCGCGCCCGATCCGCTGCACATCCTCAACCTGTTCGGTCTGCTGCCGTTCACGCCACCCAGCTTCTTGGGGATCGGTGTGCTGGCGGTGCTGCTGGGCATTACGATGTGGGCGACGTTCCGGCTCAATCCCACAGCGATGGACCCGATCCAGCGCCAGATGTTCAGCCTGATGCCGTGGATCATGATGTTTGTGATGGCGCCGTTTGCGGCAGGTTTGTTGCTCTACTGGATCACCAGCAACCTGCTGACCGTGGCCCAGCAGAGCTACCTCTATTCGAAGCACCCGCAGCTCAAGGCGCAGGCGGATAAGGACAAGGTTGACCAGGAACGGTCGGCCAAGGCCAAGGGGTGAGCTCCGAGGAAGAAAGCAGGCAGGCCGAACTGGTCGAACGCGCGCGCAAGCTGTTCGCCGGGCCGGTCGATTTCCTGCTTTCGGCCCCGCAGCTTCATTTCCTGCCCGATCCGGTGGTGCCGGAGGTGGCATTCGCCGGACGGTCCAACGTCGGCAAAAGCTCGTTGCTCAACGCGCTGACCGGGCGCAAGTCGATCGCGCGTACATCGGTGACCCCGGGCCGCACGCAGGAACTGAACTTCTTCGACGTGGGCGATCCGCTGCAAATGCGGCTGGTCGATATGCCGGGCTATGGCTTTGCCAAGGCGCCGGTGAAAGTCGTCGAGAAGTGGAAGCATCTGGTGCGCGATTTCCTGCGCGGGCGTCAGGTATTGAAACGCACACTGGTGCTGGTCGATTGCCGCCACGGGCTGAAGGATGTCGACCGCGAGATGATGAAGATGCTCGACGAAAGCGCCGTCGGCTATCGCCTCGTCCTGACCAAAGCGGATAAAGTGAAAGCCAGCGAACTGGAGAAAGTGCGCGCCGCAGTCGAGGTGGAAGCGCGCAAGCACCCCGCGGCATTCCCACTGATCCACGTCACCTCCAGCGAGAAGGGCATGGGTATCGCGGAACTTAGAGCGGCCGTGCTGGAAGATGCCGAGAGCTGATCCGGATTGGCTCTTTCGCGGGCTGTGAGTGGATCGATGGATGGATACGGCTTAAACAGTTGGCGGCCCCGCCACGTGCTCGCCGCATGTATGTGAAGATCAGTTCCTAATTCGTCGCCCCGGACTTGATCAGAGGGGCCCAGCTCATCTTCCAGCGCGATGCCAGCAGAAGCGGGACCCCGGATCAAGTCCGGGGTGACGGGCACAGGGAAGCGAAGACATCGCTGGGGGCAGACCTCTTCGCGTCCTGCATATTCGAGCGTTTCCGCGATCGAAGTGCATTTCCATCGCCAGATAATGCCAGCGCAACAAACGTCCGCATCGAGGCATGAGATCATTTGCAGCGGATCAAACGGAGAAAGGCCCAAGTGGGGGCCAACAGCTCCTGCAGCCCAGACCCACACCTCAATCACCAACTCCACTAAGTCGCGAACAACATCGCGTCGTTGGCAAATGCTTTCATCTCCAGTGCGTTGCCGCTTGGGTCGCGGAAGAACATCGTAGCTTGTTCTCCCGGTTGCCCTTTGAAGCGGATATGCGGTTCGATGCCGAACTGTATGCCCGCCGCGGTCAGCCGGTTGGCCAGCGTCTGCCAGTCGGGCATAGTCAGTACGATGCCGAAATGCGGCACGGGCACGTCGTGGCCATCGACCGGGTTGGCTGCTGCGTCGCCCCCCATATCCGGCGCGAGGTGAGCGACGATCTGGTGGCCGTAGAAGTCGAAATCGATCCAGCTGTCGGCGCTGCGCCCCTCGGCGCATCCCAGCAGACCGCCGTAGAATGCACGGGCTTCGGCAAGGTCGCGAACGGGGAAGGCGAGGTGGAACGGGCGCAAGGTCATCGCGCATCCATACGCGGCGCGGGCGCATTTTCCTACATAATGGCGATCCGTCATATTCACGCCATGACACGCATCACTCCTGCCGAAGCCCGTGCTCTGTTTGAAGAGGCACTCGCCCGTTTCTTGGAAGCCGACAATTTTGGATCAGGACAGTGTAACAAGCGGTCCACCGTTCAGGCTCGACAGCGCAGGGATGAACGACTACCGCCCGATCCAGATGGAAAAGGAAGTCGCGTGAAGCTCATCATCGGGAACCGCAATTACTCAAGCTGGTCGCTGCGGGGGTGGCTCGCCTGCAAGCAATCAGGCCTCGCGTTCGAAGAGCTGACCGTCAACATCAGCGGCGAGGACTGGGAAGAGGCGAAGCGCGCAATGGGCGAAGTGCAGCCCAGTCGCGGCAAAGTGCCGATCCTGTGGGATGGCGAAACGGTGGTGTGGGACAGCCTGGCGATTCTCGAATACCTGGGGGACAAGGTCGGTCGCGACCGGTTCTGGCCGAAAGACGATGTTGCGCGCGGGATGGCGCGTTCGATGGTGGCCGAAATGCACTCCGGCTATCTGCCGTTGCGCCGCGCGCTGCCGATGAACGTGCGCGCCCGGCATGAAGGGGTGGAACTGCCCGATCCGGTGAAAGCCGACGTGGTCCGCATCCTGCAACTGTGGGCAGAGGCGCGTGCCCGGTTCGGCCATGGAGGACCGTTCCTGTTCGGCACATTCGGGGCGGCCGATGTGTTTTATGCCCCTGTTGTCAGCCGCTTCGTCAGCTATGGCATTGCCGTTCCCGGATTCGCGCAGGCGTATATGCAGGCGGTCTGGGAACATGACTGGATGCAGGCATGGATCAAGGGTGCGGAAGACGAACAATGGGTAATCGAACAATGGGATACCGTTCCCGCCGTCTGATCGCGGCACTCGCGGCGGTGGCGCTCAGCTGGTTGCCGCAAAGCGCGCTGGCGTGGGGCAGCTATGGCCACCGTACAACCGCCGCGATCGCGATGGACAACGTCTCCCCCGCCACGCGCAAGGCGATCGCACGGTTACTCGCGAAAAGCGCCGAACTCGGCACGCCCGACTGCCCGGTGCATAGTCTGGAAGATGCCGCCGTATGGCCCGACTGCGTGCGTAAGTACAGCTGGCGCTATGGCTACACCTTCGCGTGGCATTACCAGACCGAACCTATTTGCGAGGAGTATTCGGCGCGCAAGAACTGCAGCGGGGGCAACTGCGTATCGGCACAGATCACCCGTAACGAACGGATACTGGCCGATGAAAGCCTGCCCGATGCGGTGCGGCTGCAGGCGCTGATCTTCCTCGTCCACTTCGTAGGGGACATCCACCAGCCGCTGCATTCGGGCGATCACGAGGATCGCGGCGGCAACGATGTGCAGGCCGAATATGGCATCGTGCCAGGGCTGAACCTGCACTGGATCTGGGACGGGCCGATGGCCGAACGCGCGATCAGCAGCGCGCAGCCGTCGCTGGTGCGACACTACTCCGCGGCGGAGAAAGCGGCACTGGGCGGCGGTACGCCCGCCGACTGGGGCCGCGAAAGCTGGCAGGTGGCGCGCGACTTTGCCTATCGCACCGCGTTCGGGCGCGATGCCTGTGCGGCGGGGGCCGCTCCACTGCCAAAGGATGCGGCGTTAACTCAGGAGGTTATCGCGGAATCGGTGCCGGTGATCCAGAAGCGGATCGAACAGGCCGGAATCCGCATGGCGCAATCGCTGGACAAGGCGTTCGCACCGGGGCCGTTGCCTGAAACGCCGCGCGGCTAAGGCGTGCGTCTGGCCGGGTATCGGGTGCCATCCTTGCGCGCATATCCATCGGGATCGAACTGCATATCGATGTCGGGATACGATCCGCTGTCGCGCGACTTGTCGCCCGCGCTGATCGCCACGAATACGCAATCGGCATCGCTGCGGTTTTGCAGGTGATGCCCGTTCTCAACCCCGGCGACCCATGCGACTACATCGCCGGGGTGCAGCATGGTTTCGCCATCGTCTTCGATCAGCACGGCTTCTCCGGCCAGCATGACGAGCAGTTCGTCCTCCTCCCGGTGCCAATGCCGCTGAGAGGACCATGCGCCGGGTCTGAGCACGACATGGCTTGCCCCCATCCGGGTCAGACCAGAAGCAGGGGCGAGGCGGCGATACCAGCGCCCCTCCACCGGCCCATCATACGGAGCGGGATAGCCGGTGCGGTTGGTTTGCGGGATCGCGTCGAGATCGAGCTTGGGCATGGTACAGTTCACCTTGCTGGATTGCCTGCTGCGGTTGGTATAGCGCCTTGCCGATGACCGATGCCAGCACTTGCGGAAATGCAACCGACCTTGCCGAACGGCTGATTGCCTGCCCCAGCGTAACACCTGCTCAGGGGCTGGTGTTCGATGCACTGGAAGCGATGCTGGTGCCGCTGGGGTTTGAGATAGACCGGTTTGTGCGGGGCGAGGCGCCCGATGGCCCGGTGGAAAACATGCTGGCCGTGCGTGCTGGCCCGGCGGGCAGCCGCCACTTCGCCTTCGCGGGGCATCTCGATGTCGTGCCGCCGGGGGAAGGGTGGACCAGCGCCCCGTTCGCGCCAGAGCGGCGGGGCGATCTGCTCTACGGTCGCGGGGCGGTCGACATGAAAGGCTCGATCGCGTCGATGGTCGCCGCGCTGGGGCAGATTCCCGCCGATGCAGGGACGATCAGTTTCATCATCACCGGGGACGAGGAAGGTCCGGCGGTTTATGGCACCCGCGCGCTGATCGACCGGATGCGCGAACGCGGCCTTGCGCCAGACTTATGCCTTGTGGGCGAGCCGACTTCGGTCAATCGTCTGGGCGATATGGTGAAAATCGGGCGGCGCGGGTCGGTCAATATCTGGCTGGAGGTGGAGGGTGTGCAGGGCCATGTCGCCTATCCCCACAATGCCGACAATCCGATTCCCCGGCTGGTGGCGATGCTGGCCGAACTGGATGCGCTGGTGCTGGATGAAGGAACCGACTGGTTTCAGGCTTCCAATCTGGAAATCACCGATCTGGAAGTCGGCAATCCGGCGCACAACGTGATCCCCGCGCTGGCGAAGGCCCGCATCTCTATCCGTTTCAACGACCTGCACACAGGCACGGAACTGGGTGCGAAAGTGAGCGAGATCGCGGCACGTTATGGCGGCAGAGCCATTCCCGTGATTTCGGGCGAAAGCTTCCTGACCCCGCCGGGCGCATTTTCCGCCATGATTACAGAGGCGATCCGCGCCGAAACCGGCATCGAACCCGAACTGTCCACCAGCGGCGGCACATCGGATGCGCGGTTCCTGAAAGACGTATGCCCGGTGATCGAATTCGGTCTGTGCAACGCGACGATGCACAAGCGGGACGAAGCGGTGGCGATGGCCGATCTGGAGGCACTGGCGCGGATTTATGCGCGGGTTGCACAGGCGGCTCTGCGAAGCTGATTGTGTAGCGGCAAAACCGCTGTTACGCGAAGCGCCGGGATCGCAACGGGGGAATACCATGGTCACTGCCGCTCCAGCCAGCACGCCTGTGCCGGATAAACCGAAATCGCTATTTGGCTGGTTCTTTCATGCGCTGACCAAACATCTGACGGCGTGCATCATGGTCGGGCTTGTCCTGGGCGTGTTCGCGGGCTGGCTGGTGCACGAGGGGTACCTCGCCGGAATCCTCTCGAACGAGCATTGGGAGCGTGGCTTCCAGATGCTTTCCAATATTTTCCTCAACCTTATCAAAATGCTGGTCGCGCCGCTGGTGCTCGCCACGATCGTTTCGGGCCTTGCCCATATGGGTGACAGCACAGCGGTGGGGCGTATCGGTTTTCGCGCGATTGCATGGTTCATCATCGCCAGCCTGATTTCGATCAGCCTTGGTCTGGTGATGGTCAACCTGTTCCAGCCGGGTGTAGGGGTGGATATTACTGCGCCGACACAGGCCGTGGGCGAAGTGAAGAAACTCGATTTCTACGAATTCATCGAGCATGTCTTCCCGAAGAACGTGATCGGCGCGATGGCCGATAACAACGTTCTGCAAATCCTCGTTTTCGCGCTGTTCGCCGGGATCGGGCTGACTGCCTTGCGCGAACGCGGTGCGCCGCTGGTTCGCGGGGCAGAGGCACTGTCTGATCTAATGCTGGAAATCACCGGCTATGTGATGCGGTTCGCGCCTTTCGCAGTGTTTGGTGCGCTGGCCAATGTAGTGGCTGCCAACGGGCTGGGCATCCTTGTTGTCTATGCGCGGCTGGTTGGCGAATTCTACTTCGCGCTCGCTATCCTGTGGACGCTGCTCATATTGGCAGGATGGGTGTTCTTGCGCGGGCGGGCGCTGTCGCTGGTGCGATATGTGCGGCAACCGGTGCTGATTGCATTCTCGACCGCATCCAGCGAAGCGGCGATGCCCAAGCTGTTCGAACAGCTTGACCGGTTCGGTGTCCCGCGCCGTATTTCCGGCCTGATGGTGCCGCTCGGCTACAGCTTCAACCTCGATGGTTCGATGATGTACGCCAGCTTTGCGACGATCTTCATCGCGCAGGCATATGGGGTCGATCTGTCGATTGGCACGCAGATCATTATCATGCTGACATTGATGATCAGTTCCAAGGGGATTGCCGCCGTTCCGCGCGCCAGTCTGGTGGTGATCGCGGCCACGCTGGCGATGTTCGATCTGCCGATCGAAGGCATCGCGCTGGTTCTGGCGATCGATCACTTCCTCGACATGGGCCGCACGGCAACCAATGTGCTGGGTAACGCTGTCGCGACGAGCGTGATCACCAAGTGGGAAGGGATGCTGCAGCCGATGCGCGATCCCGATCTCGACGATCCGGTGGCACCGCACCATACGTCCGAAGATGGGCGCAAGGGGCTGAACCTCGACCCGCAGGCGAACGAATAGGGCTTAGGGCCAATTCGCCTTCGGGTGATGGTGTGGCGGACGCAAAGCTGGCCTTTGTGGACCGTTACAGAGCGCTGGTGTGTCCTTCCCGTCATTACGAAGGGTGGGGAGACGGCAATCCAAAGAGTGCACGTCATCTCCATCGCAACCGGTGCGATGGGCGGCATCGTCGATCCATGGATTGCTTCACTGCGTTCGCAATGACGAAGGGGTGGGCGGGTAGCGGAGTAATGCGGGCAAGACTAAGGCCCCCCCAATGCCCCTGTCCTGCTCGTCATTGCGAGGAGCGGAGCGACGCGGCAATCCATGGTCCGAACATCCCCTCCATCGCAACCGCCGCTATGGGCGGCATCGTCGATCCATGGATTGCTTCACTGCGTTCGCAATGACGAAGGAGTGGGTGGATAGCGGAGTAATGCGGGAAGCCGCCATTTGCAGGTCGCCAGAAGCCTAGCGTCCCTTGGGTTTTTCCATCACCTTGCTGCGATAGCTGCACAGATCGGCCACTGTGCAGCGCCAGCATTCCGGGGTGCGCGCCTTGCATACATAGCGGCCATGCAGGATCAGCCAGTGATGAGCGCCCAGTCGGAAGGGGCCGGGCACCCGCTTTTCCAGCTTCGCCTCGACCGCTTCGGGGGTTTTGCCCTTGGCCAGCCCGGTGCGGTTACCGACACGGAAGATATGCGTATCGACGGCGAAAGTTTCTTGCCCAAACCAGCAGTTGAGCACGACGTTCGCTGTCTTGCGCCCGACACCGGGCAGCCTGACCAGTTCTTCGCGCGTACCGGGAACCTCGCCGCCATACTCGTCCACCAGTAACCGGCTGAGCGCGATGACGTTTTTGGCCTTCGAATTGAACAGGCCGATGGTCTTGATATGCTCTTTCAAGCCATCCTCGCCCAACTCCAGCATTTGTTGGGGAGTTTTCACTTTGGCGAACAGCGCCCGCGTGGCCTTGTTTACCCCCACGTCGGTCGCCTGTGCCGATAATGCCACGGCGACGACAAGCTGGTAGGCGTTGCCATATTCCAGCTCGGTTTCCGGTTCGGGGTTATCCTCCGCCAGGCGGCGGAAAAATTCGAAAATCTGGTCTTTGGTCATCGCACGCGGATCACAGCCCCAGAACCTGCGGCATCGTATAGCGCCCGGCATCCCGATCCACGAGCCACACGGCCCCCTTCACCGCGCCGCGTGCGAAAATCATCCGGCTTTCTGCGCTGTGCGACAGAGTGATACGCTCATCCTCCCCTGCCAGAATAACACTGTGTTCCCCGGCCACAGTGCCGCCACGCAACGATGCAAAGCCGATTGCCCCCTCGGCACGGGCACCGGTCTGTCCGTCGCGACCGCGTTCGGAATGGGCCGCCAGATCGATCCCGCGCCCTTCGGCCGCCGCTTCGCCCAGCAGCAAGGCAGTGCCCGACGGGGCATCCACCTTCATCCGGTGGTGCATTTCCAGCACTTCGATATCCCAGTCTGGCCCCAGACGCGCGGTCGCGTCGCGCACCAGATGGGCGAGCAGGGTTACACCAAGCGAGGTGTTGCCTGTCTGCAGCACGGCAATCGCCTGCGCCGCTGCATCGATCGCGGCATGGTGCCGTTCCTCCAGACCGGTCGTTCCGATCAGGATCGGCACGCCCGCCCCGATAGCGGCATGTAAATTCCCTTCCAGCGCAGCGGGAGAGGAGAAATCGACCAGCACGTCGCACTCATCCGCCAGTTCTGCCGTATCGCCGCCGCGATCCACGCCGCCTGCCATTGTGTGCCCGGCGGCCTCCACTGCATTCACCAATGCGTGGCCCATGCGGCCGTCACTGCCGATAATTCCAATTCGTGCCATTGCCAGTCCCCGATTGCTCGTGCTTCATTGCCGGGCATGGCAGACATCCGCAACATCGTCATCCTTACCGGTGCGGGGATAAGCGCCGAAAGTGGCATCGATACCTTCCGCGACGCCGGTGGCCTGTGGGAGCAGCACCGGGTGGAAGACGTCGCCACGCCAGAGGCGTTCGCACGGGATCCCGACCTCGTTCTGCGGTTTTACGACATGCGGCGCGATGCCATCCAGACCAAAACGCCCAATCCCGCGCATCGGGCGCTGGCGCGGCTTGATCGCGAATGGGAAGGGGGGCTGTTGATCGTGACTCAGAATGTCGACGATCTGCATGAACGCGCCGGTGCCGAGCGCGTTCTTCATATGCACGGCGAACACCTCAACGCATGGTGCACCGCGTGCGATACGCGCAGCCGCTGGACCGGTCCGTTGATCGACCGACCTGACTGTCCCGCTTGTGGCGAGCCGCGCCTGCGCCCCGACATCGTGTGGTTTGGCGAAATGCCCTATCGCATGGAGGATATTTACGCGGCGATGCGAGGGGCGCATCTGTTTGTGTCTATCGGCACCAGCGGGGCCGTCTATCCGGCGGCAGGTTTCGTGCGCGACGCGCGTAGTCTGGGCGCGAAGACGCTCGAACTGAACCTCGAACGCAGTCAGGGCAGTGGCTGGTTCGACGAAACGCGGCTTGGCCCGGCGAGCGAGCTCGTGCCTTCGTGGGTGGATGAAGTGCTGAGCCAGCAGAACTGAGTGCTGGCCTGCCTGTATATCACGGCATTGGCATGAATATGCGGCGCATCGCCAGGCCGACAATCGCGCCGATCACCGTAATCGCCACGACTGCTAGTGCGAGGTGCTCTATCCGGTGGAGTTCCGCCCCCGCCGCAGTCAGGCCGGTTGCGAACAAATATCCGGCTGAGCTGACAATGACCGCCCAGAGCGCGGCGGCGATCACGTTGAGGATGGCGAAACGTGGCCACGCGACCTGAGAGGTGCCGAGCGTTATCGGGCTGACGGTTCGCAAGCCCCACATGAAGCGGAACGCCAGTATGAAGGGCGTCGGGTTACGCTCGATCATGGCCAGCACCCGGCCATAGGTTGCGCGCGAGGTAACGCGACGGACGAGCCATGAATCGCGTAGATAGCGGCCAAGGAAGAAGTAGAACTGATCGAGCATGCACGAACCGACCGCTGCGGCCAGCATCACCTGATCGAGCGGCATCAGCCCGCGATGGGCCAGCAATCCGCCGGTGGCGACGACAGCTTCCCCTTCGAAAGCTGCGCCCAGACCAACAGCCAGCAGCCCGTATTGCGCGATGAAGCCCTCTATCGTCATCGCGCACTGCGATGAGGCTTGCAGGTGGGCTGGCTTATGCAGTTGCGCCGCATGTCTTGCACTGCGGGTCTTTGGGGATGGTCATCGACCGCATTCCCGGTTGCAGACCGTCAAGCAGGTGGACGATGCCCCACTGTGCAGGCCCCATCGCGCCGACAGGGGCCAGCAGGGCGCGGACGGTTTGCATCGCCGCGAATGTCCCGACCCAGCCCGCCATCGCGCCCAGCATCCCGTCGTCCGCGCACGTATCGCAATCGTCCGCATCGAACGCATCGCCCACGAAACACCGATAACAAGGGGAGTCGGCAAGGTGCCCGGCGAAAGCAGCCACTTGCCCCTGAAACCGCCCGACTGCCGCGCTCAGCAACGGAACGCCCATTGCGACACAGGCATCGGACACTGCCAGGCGGGTGGCGAAGTTATCGGTGCCGTCCAGCACGATGCTGGCCCCGGTCACGATCTGCGGTGCGCGGCTGCCGTCGATCCGCCGGTCATCCAGCTCCACCGCGATCTTCGGGTCGAAATTGGCCAGCCAGCGGCGCGCCGATACGGCCTTGCCGTGGCCGACATCGCGTTCGGCATAGATCGTCTGGCGCTGCAGATTGCTGGCATCGACGGTATCGTCATCCACCAGTGTCAGCTTGCCGATGCCTGCACCGGCCAGATATTGCAGCGCCGGGCTGCCGATGCCGCCGAGACCGACGATCACTACATGCGCGTCTGCGAGCGCGACCTGCCCCACACCGCCGATTTCCGGCAGGACGATATGCCGCGCGAAGCGACTCAGACGTTCCGGAGTAAGGGTCATTTCCGGTCGGAAATCGGGCTGGTGTCAGGACGTTCGCGCTTGAATCCGAGCATTCCCAGCCACCATTGCAGAGCGATCACAGCACCTTTGGTCGGCTGCAAACCCAGCAGAACCATTGCCGTTGCCAGCGGGATGATGATGGCCGACGCCGCCCACGACGACATGTCGAAATCGAGGATCAGCATAATCATCAGCGGGGCCAGCAAATGCCCGGTGGCGAAGATCGCGATGTAGGCGGGAATGTCGTCCGCCCGCGCAAGGGTCCAGTCCTGCCCGCAAGCGCGGCAGCGATCCACCGGCTTCAACCATTTGCGAAACAGCTCCCCACCGCCGCAGCGCGGACAATGCCCGCTCGCCCCGCGCCGCGCAGCCTGCCAGTAAGTTGCCGGTAATTCAGCGGGATGGGCGTGGTCGATGGCCGTGGAGTCTGTGGGGGTCATTCAGCCCCCATAGCGCAATACGCTCAGCTTTCCAGTTGTCTCAGCAAGCTGCGGACGTCGCCATCCATATCGGCATCGCGCTGCCGCAGGTCTTCGATCAGGCGAACCGCGTGAATGACTGTCGAATGGTCACGCCCGCCGAACTTGCGGCCGATTTCGGGATAAGAGCGGGGAGTCAGTACCTTGGAAAGGTACATCGCCACCTGTCGCGGGCGAACCACAGCGCGGGCGCGCCGTTTGCTGGCCATTTCCGCGCGGTCGATGCGATAGAACTGGCAAACCGTGCGCTGGATTTCATCGATCGTGATCCGGCGGCGATTGGCCGACAGGATATCGGTGAGCTGTTCCTCGGCAAGCTGGAGAGACACTTCCTGCCCGGTTAGCTGAGCATAGGCGATCAGCTTGTTAAGGCCACCGACCAGTTCGCGCACGTTGCGCGTGACGGTGCGAGCGAGAAAATCGATCACGTCCGCCGGCACATCCAGCGGCGCGAACTTGGTCAGCTTGGATTCGAGAATCTTGCGCCGCAATTCCATATCGGCGGGCTGGATATCCGCTACCAGCCCCATCGACAGGCGGCTGAGCAGGCGCGGTTCGACCCCGTCGAGTGCCTGTGGCGCACGGTCGGCGGCGAAGACCAGCCGCTTGCCTTCGGCCAGCAGCGCGTCGATGGTATAGAGCAGTTCTTCCTGTGCGCTGGCCTTGCCGATGATGAACTGGATATCGTCCACCAGCAGCAGATCGAAGCTACGCAGGCGTGCCTTGAATTCGATTGTCTGGTTCGATTTCAGCGCCTGCACGAATTCGACCATAAACCGTTCGGCGCTGCAGTAGAAGATCCGCGCCCGCGGATGGGCCGCGAGATAGGCGTGGCCAATGGCGTGAAGCAGGTGGGTCTTGCCCTGTCCTGTCGCTGCCTTGAGGTAAAGCGGGCTGAACTGCGGCTGTTCGATGGCTGCCATCCGCTGAGCGGCATTGCAGGCCAGCACATTCGCTTCGCCAGTGACGAAGGCCGCGAAAGTCAGCGACGGGTCCAGCCCGACAGACGATGTGAAGCCGCGATCGCCAATCGTACCGGCGGCAACAGCAATCATGTTGGGATCGCCGCCATCGTTGGCCGCGCGGTGGCCTTCCCCGAAGCTCAGCTCAGGCAGTTTGCGGCGGCCCGGATGGACCGCGATCTTTACATGGCGCACTTCGCTGCGGGCGATTTTCCACGCGAGCGAGAGCCGATCATGGAATCGGTCGTTGACCCAGTTGGCCGAGAATTCGGTGGGCAGGTACAGGTTGAGGGTGCCGGTGTCTTCTTCGAAACCACCGACCTGAATCGGTTTGATCCACTGGCTGTGAAGCTGGTGACCAAGATCTTTCCGCAGTCCCAGGCTGATGTCTGCCCAATCAGCCGCAAGGTTTACTGCCTCCAGATCTTCCATCCCGTCTTCACCCTTTTTGCGTCGCGGCGTGCCTGCAACGCCATTCAATTCGGCCATTGGTTCCAGCCCCCACGAAATCGGCGCCCGACTGAATATCGGGCCCGCATACCAGCTTCAATTTGGACACAGCTTCGCCGTTGCCCGGAATCCCCCGACGCCGGGCTAGGAAGCCTGATCCAGTGATGTGAATCAGCGCTGTCCAACCGCTGATGCAATCTTCAATTCAACAGCGCGGGCCTGCTGGCAAGGGCAGGGGCGCAAAATTTTTGAAATAAACCCGGTTGACTCGTCAAAAACCTAAGCTTTGCATATAAGTCACTGAAAAGAAGTAATTTAAATATTACAGCCTCGCGAATCGGCGGATTTCCTAGCTTTTTGACGATTCGATTACAGCGCACACGAAAACGCCGGCGCAATCGCACCGGCGTTGGTCCTGATGTGACAGGTTGGCGGGGGATTATGACCCCCGCGAGTCGCGACTCAGAGAGCGCCGACTCGCTTGCTCAGCCGGCTCATCTTGCGGCTGGCGGTGTTCTTGTGCAGCACGCCGCGGGCAACGCCGCGCATCAGTTCGGGCTGTGCTTCCTTCAGCGCTTCGGCAGCGGCCTTCTTGTCGCCACCGGCAATCGCGGTTTCAACCTTCTTCAGGTAGCTGCGGATGCGGCTCATGCGCGAGGTGTTGATTTCCGCCCGGCGATCGTTGCGGCGGATACGCTTCTTGGCTTGCGGCGTGTTGGCCATGTCTGTCCTTACTGCGGGCCGCCCGCTCGGGGCGACCGGAATCCTGTGCGTCAAATGTCATAAGTGGCGGAGTATCCGCCGGAAAGCGGCGCCCCTAGCGGGAGAGGGGCGAATCGTCAAGGGAAAGCGCGGCAAATCCGCTCAACGCTGACATACAGGGCAGAACCACGTACTGCGTCCGCCTTGCGCGATACGGCGAATAGTGCCGCCGTCATCATGAACGCAAGCTTCGCCTTCGCGGCCGTAAACCGCAAAGCGGGTGGCGAAATAGCCAAGCTGGCCATCGGGGCGGGCGTAATCGCGCAATGTCGATCCCCCGTCGAGAATCGATTGCTCCAGCACCGCGCGGATCGCGGGCACCAGCAATTCCAGCTTACCCATGCCGACGCGCCCGGCGGGTTTGCGCGGATCGATCCCGGCGCGGAACAGCGCCTCGCACACATAGATATTGCCAAGACCGGCCACGATCCGCTGATCGAGCAGCAGCAGCTTGATCGCTTGCTTGCGTCCGGCAAATGCAGCCTTGAGATGCGCGGCGGTCAGGCCGGGGCCGAGCGGTTCCGGCCCCATCGCAGCGAATGCGGGCCAGTCGTTCAGCAGCGGGGTGTCCACCAGATCGACCGAGCCGAACCGCCGCGCATCGTTAAGCGCGAAACGGTGGCTGGCCGTTTCGATCACCAGATGATCGTGCTTGTCGGGCGAATTGGGATCGATCCGCCAGCGCCCGCTCATCCCCAGATGGAACACCAGAGTGCGATCGCGGTCGGTGTGGATCAGGCCATATTTCGCCCGCCGCTCCAGTGTGCTGACCGTTGCCCCGGTCATCGCCTGCACCAGATCGGCGGGGAAGGGGCGCCGCAGATCGGGCCGGTTGAGGATGACGCGCGCGATCGTTTCCCCTTCGAGGAATGTCGCGAGCCCGCGCACAGTGGTTTCGACTTCGGGGAGTTCTGGCATCGCATTGGCTGCTAACAGTGTTTGCGCCTGCCTGAAACTCCCCTAAGGCGCGTTGCATGACCCAACACGCAGACGAGCAGGTTTCCTTCGGATACGAAGACGTGGCCCCAGAGGAAAAGACCCGCCGTGTCGGCGCGGTATTTTCCAATGTCGCGGCGAAATACGATGTGATGAACGATGCCATGTCGGGCGGGATGCACCGGTTATGGAAAGATCGCTTCGTCCGCCGGGTGAAACCGCAGCCGGGCGAGGCGATTCTCGATATGGCGGGCGGCACCGGCGATATCGCGTTTCGCATGGCGGCGCGCGGTGCGGAAGTGACAGTGGCCGACATCAATCAGGAAATGCTGGATGTCGGGATCGAGCGGGCGATGGAGCGCGGGATCGATGGCCTGAGCTGGTCGCGCCAGAATGCGGAAGAACTGACGTATCCCAGCCGCCTGTTCGATGCGTACACCATCGCGTTCGGCATCCGCAACGTGACCCATATCGACAAGGCGCTGGCCGAGGCATACCGGGTGCTGAAACATGGCGGGCGTTTCTTCTGCCTCGAATTCTCGACCACTGAATGGCCGGGGTTCAGGGAAGTGTACGATGCCTATTCGCACAAGCTGGTGCCGCAACTGGGCAAGCTGATCGCGGGCGATTCCGAATCCTATCGCTATCTGATTGAATCGATCCGTCGGTTCCCGCCGATGCCCGAATTCGAAGCGATGATCCGCGATGCCGGATTTACCCGCACACGGGTGGAGCCGATCATGGGCGGGCTGGTGGCGATCCATTCGGGATGGAAGGTCTGACGGTGCCGCGCATCGCCTGTTCCCTCTGCCGACAAGGGGAGAGTGCCGCCGCTGCTGTGCGCCACGCTGACTTATGACCCGCCCGATCACGCATATCTTCCGGTTGCTGAAGTGGGGCCGCACATTGGCGCGGCACGGGGCCTTGCGCGGGATAGAGCGCGATCCGAACACCCCGCCGCAGGTCAAGCGGCTGGCGCGCGTCGCCCGGTTCGGCACGATTCAGCCGCGCGAACCCGATTATGCCGGGGCGTTTCAGGATATCGGCCCGGCAGCGATCAAGCTGGGGCAATCGCTGGCCACCCGGCCCGATTTGGTGGGCGAAACGGCAGTGGCCAACCTGCTGACTTTGCAAGACGATCTGCCGCCGGTCCCGTACAGCGAGATCGAGCAGGCGATCGCCGCCAGTTTCGGCAGACCGGTGAGCGATCTGTTCGTGGAAATCGACCCTGTTCCGGTGGGCGCGGCATCGATTGCACAGGTTCACAAGGCGGTGACCACCGACGGGCGGCAAGTGGCGGTCAAAGTGCTCCGCCCCGGTGTCCGTAAGCGGCTCGAACGCGATATCGCGACATACGAATGGGCCGCCGCCCACCTGGAGGCTTTGGGTGGAGAAGCGCGCCGGCTGCGCCCCCGGCTGACTATCGCCAACTTCAAACGCTGGACCAATCGCGAGCTGGATTTGCGGCGCGAAGCGGCATCAGCCAGCGAACTGGCGGAATCGATGAAGGGGGTGGAAGGATACAGCATCCCCGCCATCGACTGGGACCGGACCAATGGCCGGGTGATGACTGTCGACTGGATCGACGGCATCAAGATATCCGACCGCGAAGCGCTGATCGCCGCCGGGCACGATTTGCCCGAACTGGCCGAACGGCTGGTGCTGGCGTTCCTGCGGCAGGCGATCAGCGGCGGATTCTTTCACGCCGACATGCATCAGGGCAATCTGTTCGTGCGGGCGGACGGCACGATTACCGCCATCGATTTCGGCATTATGGGCCGGATCGACCGGCGCGCGCGCCAATGGCTGGCGGAAATTCTCTATGGCCTGACCACGGGCAATTACCGCCGTGTGGCGGAAATCCATTTCGAGGCGCAATATGTGCCCAGCTATCACTCGGTCGATGAATTTGCGACGGCCTTGCGCGCGGTGGGCGAACCGATGCGCGGCAAGCCAGTGAGCGAACTGTCGGTCGGGCAAATGCTTGACGGGCTGTTCGCGATCACCCGCGATTTCGACATGGAAACGCAACCGCACCTGCTGCTGTTGCAAAAAACGATGGTGATGGTCGAAGGGATCGCCACCAGCCTGAACCCGCAGATCAACATGTGGGACGTTTCCGCCCCCTTCGTCCGCAACTGGATCCGCGACGAGCTGGGGCCGGAAGCCGCGCTGGCGGGCCGGATCAAGAGCGATTTGGAAACGCTGCTGCGCCTGCCCGATCTTGTGCGCCGGGTGGAGGAGCGCTTCCCGGCCAAGGGTGGCGCGCCCGAACAGCCGCCGTTGCCCGATGTCCCGCTGATGTGGGAACGGCGCGTGTCGGGCGGTGTGCGCTGGTTGCAGGTGCTGGCCGGGTTCGGAGTTGGCGCCGTGGCAGTGGTCGGTGCATTGGCCACCGGGTTTCTCCATCTTTAGCCGGGCGTGACGTTCGGGCAGGCCTTGCGACGCAGCCTGGGACCGGCTCTTATCGCCGGGCCGGTGAGTGGGGTGGCAACGTTCCTTGCGATTATGCTGGTCGTGACGCTGTTCGGCGATAGCGGGGCAGAGATGATCATTTTCATGGCGATCGGCGCTGTTTTTGCCGCGCTTCTGGGCCTGATAATAGGGACACCGCTTTCGCTGCTTTGTTCAGCGACGATGCTGCGCCAGATCGCCCGAAACCCACGTTGGGCGCGGAGGCGCTATTGGATCGCGGTGGGTGCGCCGGTTGGCATAGTGGTGGTTTCGATATTCTGGGCGCTGTCTGCGGAAGGCAGCGATTCCACTGTGGGATCGTTTGTTGCGGTTGCGGCGTTCGGTGCCTTTGCCGGTGGTTGCGCGGCGTGGGCCAATCGCGCGATGCTCAAATCGGCCATCGCGCAACTCACTCGCGGGATCGATACCGACATCTTCGCCTGAACGCTCGGCCCGATCAGACGACCTTGTGCGGCAACACCCGGCTGCCGATCAGCGACAAAGCCACGGCCAGCGCTTCCACCATCATCGGGAAGGCAAACGCTTCATACGGGCCATCGATGGCCAGCGATACGACACGCCCGACAAAGGCAATGCCGAAGATTGCCACCGGCACCAGCAACAGTTCCCCGTTCCGCTTCCACGCGCCCCACAGCATCGTGGCACCGCCAACGAAGAACAGCGCGGGGAAATCGGCGCGCAGCACAGCCAGACCCTGTGCCCCCTTGGCGGTCAATCCGAAACCGAGTCCCGCATCGGCGGGGAACACCAGAAAGTTCGCGCCCAGAACCAGAAACAGCAGGCCGATGGCGAACAACAGGGCCGTGACGATAAAGCGCATAGAGTGATCTCTCCTGATTTCGACCCTGTGCTTAGGGCGATCTCCTGCAAATTGCACGATCTGCGATGGCGAAATCTCGTTTCGAACCGGGGACAGTACCAGCCTGTGCCCGTTGCCCGTGCATTTCAGGATAAAAACCAGCGGGCAAAGCAGACTGCAATGCGGGTTGAGGATTGGCAATCGCCATAGCGGAGCGCTAGGCTGAATTCATGAAACGACGGAATTTGTCATGCACGCGCCGGATACCGAGCGATCCCGTGCCGCGCGTGGGGTTGCTGACATGAGCGGGCCGAAAATCCTGCTCGTCGTTGGCGGCGGTATCGCGGCATACAAGTCGTGCGAGCTGGTGCGCCTGATCCGCAAGCACGGGGGCGAGGTGACGTGCGTGCTGACCGACGGCGGCAGCCAGTTCGTCACCCCGCTGGCTCTCGCTGCGCTGAGCGAAAACAAAGTCTATACCAGCCTGTTCGACCTGAAGGACGAGGTCGAGATGGGCCACATCCAGTTGTCGCGGCAGGCCGATCTGGTGGTCGTATGTCCCGCCACAGCCGATCTGATGGCCAAGATGGCCGCGGGCATTGCCGATGATCTGGCGACGACGCTGATCCTGGCGACCGACAAGCCGGTAATGGCGGTTCCGGCGATGAATGTCCGCATGTGGGGCCACGCGGCGACGCAGCGCAATGTCGCGTGGCTGCGCGATGCCGGTGTGACAGTGATCGACCCGGACGAAGGGCCGATGGCCTGCGGCGAATTCGGGCCGGGGCGCTTGCCCGAACCGCCTGTGATCTGGGTGGCGATTGCCGAACGTCTGGCAATCGATCCCGGCAACGATCTGCCTTTGCCGTCTGCCCCCCCGGTGGCATCGCCGCCGGTGGAGGAAGAGGCGGAAGCGGAAGACGCGCCCGAACCGCAGGGCCGGGGCGGATTTGGCAGTCTGCTTGCCGCGCTGATCCCGCGTTCGCACGCGCGCCGCGCAGAGTCGGTCGAAGAGCGTGAGATCGAAGAACTGTCTGAGCATGAAGCGGAGGTCGAGGCAGGGGATGCGCCTCTGCCCGAACCCGACCTCAGCGGCCCGCTAATGGCACAGAAGGGGCAGGCGCGCTCAGCTCCGCCGACCGATCCCGATGCGATTGGCCGCACAATTGCCAGAACCACCACCGATGAAGTGCTGGTCGAAGAAGACCCACTGGACGGGCAGCCCGATTTCGACAGCGATCCGGCACATCGCCCTTTGTATGGCAGGCATGTGCTGGTCACTGCCGGGCCGACGCATGAACCGATCGACCCGGTCCGCTACATCGCCAACCGCTCCAGCGGGAAACAGGGTTTCGCAATTGCGGCTGCGGCGGCGGCGCTGGGGGCGCGTGTCACGCTGGTGGCGGGGCCGGTTCATCTGAAAACACCGACCGGTGTGGACCGGATCGATGTCGAGTCCGCGCGTGAGATGGCCGATGCGGTGAAACACGCTCTGCCCGCAGATGTCGCGGTGATGGTCGCCGCTGTCGCTGACTGGCGCAGCCGGGATTACGCGCAGGAAAAGATGAAGAAGCGCGGCTCTGCCCCGCCGGCGCTGTTGCTGGCGGAAAATCCCGATATTCTTGCCTCGGTCGCCGCCGGTAAGCTGCGCCCCAGGTTGCTGATCGGCTTCGCAGCCGAAACGCAGGACGTGGTCGAAAACGCGACCGCCAAACGGAAACGCAAAACCGCCGACTGGATCGTGGCCAACGATGTATCGGGCGGAGTCATGGGCGGCGATAGCAACACCGTGCACATCGTTTCCGCCGACGGTGTCGAAAACCTGCCCGAAATGCCGAAGGAGAAAGTTGCGATGGCATTGGCCGAACGCATTGCCGAAACGCTCAACCGGATCGACCCGCGCGATGACTGATATGGTGTCCGTGAAGCTCAAGCGCCTGCCGCACAGCGAAGGGTTGCCCCTGCCTGCCTATGCCACTCAGGGCGCGGCAGGGATGGATGTTCTGGCGGCGGAAGACGTGACAATCGAACCGGGTGCGCGCCACGCGGTCGCCACCGGGCTGGCGGTGGCGATCCCTGCGGGTTACGAAATTCAGGTGCGCCCGCGATCCGGGCTGGCGTTGAAACATGGGATTACCGTGCCGAATACGCCGGGGACGATCGATTCCGATTATCGCGGCGAACTGAAGGTTATCCTTATCAATCATGGCTCCGAACCGTTCGCGATTGCGCGTGGGGATCGGGTGGCGCAACTCGTCCTCGCGCCGGTCACACAGGCCGGGTGGTGCGAAGTGGATGAACTGGACGAAACTGAGCGCGGCGCTGGCGGTTTCGGTTCGACCGGTGGGCACGCGGCGCTGACATAGATGGGGTAAGGGGGGCCGGTATCGAAAAGTCCGGCGGCCCGTCGGTGCTCCATCTGACCCATTTGGGTAGGGGATCGCGATGAACGACGACCAGCGAGCGAAAATGCGGCACAATGTGTCGGTTTGGGGTCGTTATCGGTCAAAAAACGGTGTTCGTCGCGATATTCAGCTGAAAAACCTCTCCGAAACGGGATGCCAGTTCTACGATCGGTTCACAGGGCTTGTGCCGGGCGATAAAATTACGCTGCGAATTGAAAACCTTGGCCCGTTCGATGCGACGGTGCGCTGGGTCGATGCCGGGTATGTCGGCGTGCAATTTAGTGATGAACTGTATGGCCCGACATTCGATCACATCAGGCTGAAACTGAGCAGCTGAATACCGATCAGCGCGTAGGTGCCCGCTTATGAAGTGGCCGGAAAGAGAAAGGGCGGAGCCGAAAAATCGGACCCGCCCTTCAGTTAAGTCAATGATATAGATGTCAGCGACGCTTCGCCGGCATATTTTCCGGTGCGACCGAGATGCGGACGGTCTTGCCGCTGTCACCGGGGAAATCGGTGAACATCGCTTCGATCAGGTTGGGAACCAGATATTGCAGCCGGTTGGAAGTCGACAGCGCTTCTGCCCGACCTTCGAACAGGCGTTCCCCGTCGGATGCACGGCTGATCTTCAGTTCGATCCCGCTCTTGTACACGGTGTACACGTCCAACCCATTGTCAAAGAAGGGATCGTAGAAGCCATAGCTCCACGGGCCACCCCAGTAACGGCTGGGGTAAGGGCGGTAGAACCGGCTGTAGCCGAACCGGCCATAACCGTACCACGGATCGTAAAACGGATCGGCAAGCGCGGTGCGGCGCACCCGCTGGCGGCCATCGTCGACCCCGTAATCGAAATCGACCAGCAATGTGGCCGCTTCGGCAGAGGAAGCGCGCGCATAGCCCAGCTTCTCCATCTGAGCCGCTACCTGATTGGCATACATCGAAAATTCCAGCCCACCCTTAAGGTCGGCGTCCGATGTCACGACAGCGAATGTCTGCCCTTCCGGCGCAGGCAACTGGGTTTGGAAACGCGAAACATCTGCGTTGAAGGGGGTGGCACAAGCGCCCAGCACACCAAGCGCCAAAGGCGCGGCGAGAAGCTTGATACGGCGACCCCATTTTGTGGGCATATTCATAGAAAGCGGTCCTCTTGTGTTCTGACCTGCGCGTGATGCGGCCTACCCCTTCGATGAGCGCACATGCTGTCACTGGTACGGCGAGTTGTAAACTACGCGCGGTGAACCGAGTTTGAACATCAAGCCGGTTCACAGAAAAATATGGCGAGGCTTGCAAGAGGTACAAGCCCCGCCACGCATGTATTCAGCCGCGTTCGCGTGCCCTTACCAGACCTAGCGCGCTGTAAGTCGCGTCGAGAGTCGGAATACCGATCTCGCGCGCGCGCAGCGCACCCTTGGCGAGAATCGCGTCCAGAGCTTCCCGGTCTTCCACCAGTTCGCGGAACCGCAGCGAAATCGGGCTGAGCGTTTCCACCAGCACTTCGCCCAGCGCTGGTTTGAACACTCCGAAACCCTGACCGGCAAAGCGCGCCAGCACCGCCTCTGGCTTCTCGTCGGTCAGAACGGCGTAGATCGAAACCAGATTCAATGCTTCGGGCCGACCTTCCAGACCGGCCATCTCGCTGGGCAGCGGTTCGGGATCGGTCTTGGCTTTCTTGATCTTTTTCATGATCGTATCGGCATCGTCGGCCAGTTCGATCCGGCTCATTTCGCTGGGGTCCGACTTGCTCATCTTCTTGGTGCCGTCGCGCAAGCTCATGATCCGGGCGGCGGCAGGGGGGATGAACGCTTCGGGCAGGGTGAACACCGGCGCATCTTCCGAACAGAAATCGTTGTTGAATTTCTGTGCGATGTCGCGCGCCAGTTCCAGATGCTGTTTCTGATCTTCGCCAACAGGAACGTGGGTCGCCTGATACAGCAGCACGTCCGCCGCCTGCAGCACGGGGTAAGTGAACAACGCGACGCTGGCCCCTTCGCGGTTCTTGCCGGACTTGTCCTTGAACTGCGTCATGCGGTTCAACCAGCCCATGCGCGCGGTGCCGTTGAGCAACCATTGCAGTTCGGCGTGGGCGGGCACCTGTGCCTGATTGAACAGCACCGAACGATTCGGATCGATCCCGCAAGCGACCAGTGCAGCGACCATTTCCAAGGTTGCACGGCGCAGCTCCGCCGGGCTGTGCGGCATCGAGATGGCGTGAAGATCGGCCAGGAAGAACAGGCATTCGCTGCCCGGTTCGAGATCGTCCTGCATACGGACCCAGTTGCGGATCGCGCCGAGGTAGTTGCCGAGGTGCAGGTTGCCGGTGGGCTGAATGCCCGAAACAATACGCATGAAATTATGCCTTTGAAAAATGGGTAAATCGCAAATGTAGCTGGCTGCCGCTGAGGCGCGGCAGGATAGTCTGGATCAGGCGATCAAAGCCATCGCCAGGCCGCCCGGCCGCGCACGGAAAACCGGCGCGGCGCAGCATTTGCGAAGGAAGGCATAGGGTGCATGGCCATGCCCATAGCGCCGCCGGACGTCGGGCGAAAGCCCTTACGATGCTGCGCCAGCTATTCGGAGGAGCTGCCGGGGGATTTGCCACTGGCTGCCGGGCGGCGACGGCGAAGCTGTGCGATCAGATCCTTGTCCAGCGCACCAACGAAGTAGGCGGTGACGAAGAACACGATCGCACCCACCGCAACCAGCGCGGAAAGCGACCATATTCGCGCGAAGGCGTGCCCGCTCCAATACGGTTGCAGCGCAGGCGTCAGCCACCAGAGGACCGCGCCCATTGCCGCTGTCGCCACGATCTGGCGGCCAATCCGCCCCGCCAGTTTCCAGCTCATCGAAAACCAGCCGCGAATTTGCAGAATGGTGTAAAGCGTCAGCACGTTCAGTGTCGCCGTGGTGGCCGTTGCCGCGGCAAGGCCGACAATGCCGTAACGCGGCACGACCCAGAAATTCAGCCCGATGTTCACGATCAGCGCACCGGCGGCAACGAATACCGGGGTGCGGGTGTCTTCCCGGCTGAAAAAGGCAGGCTGAAACACCTTCACCAGAACATAAGCAGGCAGACCGGCGACCAGCGCCATGACGATATTGCCCATGATCGCGGTATCGTTGGCAGTCATCTTGCCGCCCTGAAAAATCCCCGCGGTAAATGCTTCGGCGCAGATCGACAGCGCCACGGCGCACGGCAGGCACAGCAGCATCGCGATTTCGACTGCATTGGTTTGCAACCGCTGCGCTTCGCGCTTGTCGCCCGACTGGATGTGTCGCGCCAGCATCGGCAGGATGGCCGTGCCCAGTGCGATGCCGAATATTCCCAGCGGCATCTGGTTCAGCCGGTCCGCGAATTTGAGCAGCGAAAGCGAACCTTGCGGCAGGCTGGTGGCGAAGAACGTATCGACCAGCTGGCTGATCTGATAAATCCCCGCCCCGAATGTGGCAGGCAGGATCAGCATCCCCAGCCGTTTGACATCGGGCGTTATCTTCGGCGCGGTGACTTTCAGTTTCACACCGGCCTTGCGGGTGACGCGCCACATATACGCCAGCTGGGCCACACCGGCCAGCGACAGCGATATCGCCAGTGCAGTGGCAACGATGGTGTCGTCCCCGCTGTCGCCGCGCAGGTAATACCCGGCGATGATCCCTGCGATCATCACGATATTGAGCAGTACCGGCACAAATGCGCCCGGCCCAAATCGCGAACGCGCATTCAGCACACCCGATAACATGGCGACCAGACTGACCAGCGCCAGATAGGGGAATGTCACGCGGCTGAGCATCACGGACAAGTCGAACTTGCCCGCAACGCTCTGATAATCGCGGGCCAGCAGCCACACGATGCCGGGCATCGCGATCATGCACAGGGCGGAAAAGCCCAGCAGAACCCACACGAAAATCGACAGGACATCGCCCGCGAATTCGTCGGCCGCCTGTTCCCCGCCGTCGCCCGCCAGCCGCCGGGTGTACATCGGCACGAACGCGACGCTGAACGCCCCTTCCGCGAACAGGCGGCGGAACGTGTTGGGCAGCGTGAACGCCAGTTGCCACGCGTCTGCCGCCAGCCCGGCGCCGAGCACTCGGGCAAGCAGCATATCGCGTACGAAACCGAAAACGCGGCTAAGTGCAGTCAGGCTCCCGATGGTGCCGACACTGCGGACGAGCGAACTCACGCCCCCGACGCTTTCACGCGATTGCGAAAATCAGGCTTCGCCAGCGGGCGGCATGTCGCCACCGGCAGCGGCCTGTTCTTCGGCACGGCGCTGAAGCTGCTGCATATACAGGCCGTTGAAATCGATCGGTTCGATCTGCATCGGCTGGAACCCGGTGTCGCGGGTCGCGTCGGCAATGACACGGCGGGCGAACGGGAACAGCAGGCGCGGTGCCTCTGCATACAGGAAGTGGTGCGCCTGTTCGTCAGGCAGGTTCCGCATCCCGACCAGAGCGGCATAGGACAGCTCGACGAGATAAATCGTGCCTTCCTTCGTTTTGGAAGTGACGTTGATCTTCAGTTCCACTTCGTGGACTTCGCCATCGATTTGCTGCGCCGCGATATTGAACTGAATGTCCACTTCGGGCTGCGACTGCCACTGGAAACAAGCGGGCGCGTTGGGGTTTTCGACCGAGAGATCTTTGACATATTGCTGGATAATTCCGGCAACTGGCTGATTATCGGCACCGTTCGCGCCTGCGGCCGGGTCCATGTTGAGATCGGTGAGAACGTCGCCTTCGTCGGCCATCTTGCTATTTATCCTGTATCTTGCTGGTACGACACGGTTCGGTGCCGAAATAGGGCCGCCGGTTAGCATTGTGGGAACGCCACCGCAACGGCAGACCCGTTTATGCCCCTCATGCGTTGTTCATTTGTAATTTGCTCTTATGTCGGGCAAGTTATGTAGTGACATTTTGCGGATATGGGGCGGTTTTCAGCCGTTCCGACAGCACCCGCAGGGAAAGACAGGTAATCAAGTGATACTCCAGATCGTCATCCTCGCCATGATCGCGGCGTTTCTCGGACTCCGTCTCTACTCGGTTCTGGGGCGACGTGCGGAACACGAGGAAGAATCGATTCCCAATCGCTTTGACGCAGGTGACTCGGCTCACCCGGCGGCGCTTGCCCCTGCACAGCGTCCGGAGCAGCAGTTCCGTCCGGCAGCGCTGGAAGGGGCGCCAATGGCGGTTGAGCGCGGCGTTCAGGCAATTGCCAGTGCCGATCGCAATTTCGACATCACCGGGTTCCTCGAAGGGGCCAAGGGTGCCTATGTCATGGTATTGGAAGCGTTCTGGCAGGGTGATCGGGAAACCCTGAAAGAGCTGACGGATCAAGATGTCTATGCCGGTTTCGATGCGGCCATCACCGCGCGTGAGCAGGCGGGCGAAACACTGGAAAATCGCCTGGTTCGGATCGAAGATGCGAAAATCGACATGGCAGAACTCGTCGGCCAGACTGCCCGTATCCGGGTGTCGTTCCGTGCGGATATCGCAGCGGTAACGCGTGACAAGGATGGCAATGTCGTAGCCGGATCGCTCGACGATGCGATCGAAGCGCGCGACCTGTGGACATTCCGCCGGGACGTTCGCGACAGCAGCCCGCAGTGGGTGCTCGACGAAACCGACGAAGCCTGACATCGGCCATGTGGGGGGTAATGACCGGTCGTTTCAGACTTGCCGGGGCGCTGGCCGGTGCCCTGTTGCTGGCATCGTGCGTACCTGCGCCCCGAACCGAAGCGGTTAAGCCGCCCACCGCAACCAATGCTGTAGAGGCAGGAGTCACGGCGGGACCGGCGATTGAATCGCTGGGTATCGGTGCGCGCGATGCGCTCGATGCGCTGTCGTCTTTCCGTGAAAGTTGCCCCAAATTGCTGGCCCGCAACGATGCTTCGGGGTTGACAATCAGTGCCGACTGGCAACCTGCGTGCGCGGCGGCATCTGCCTGGAAGCCTAACGACGCACAGGCGTTTTTCGCGCGCTATTTCGAAACTGTCCGGGTCGGAAACGGCACCGCGTTCGCGACCGGCTACTACGAGCCGGAGATCCACGGCAGTCGCACCCACATTCCTGGATACGATGTGCCGGTCTATGCGCTGCCAGACGATCTTGTGCGCGCCTGGCCCGCTTCTACACCGGAAAGCGAACGGACAGGGCGCGCTCCGCTGGGGCGATACGATGAAACCGGTGCTTTCGTTCCTTATTATGAGCGCGCCGAAATCGAAGCCGGTGCTCTCGCCGGGCGGGGCCTCGAAATTGCTTGGGTGGCTGACCCGGTAGAGTTCTTTTTCCTGCAAATACAGGGGTCTGGCCGTTTGGTCGCCCCCGATGGCACGGTAATGCGGATCGGCTATGTCGGTCAGAATGGCCGCGAATATGTCGGCATCGGTTCCGTGTTGCGCCAACGTGGATTGCTGGGAGACGGGCCCGGCCAATACCCCGGTTCTATGCAGGGCCTGATGGCCTATATGCGTGAAAACCCGGAAGATGGCAGAGCGTTGATGAACCTCAACAAGAGCTGGATATTCTTTCGCGAACTGACCGGCGATGGACCATTGGGAGCGATGGGTGTGCCGGTTCGCCGGGAAAGCTCTGTAGCAGCCGATCCCGCGTTCACCCCGCTGGGAGCGCCGGTGTGGCTGGCGATGGACCGTCCGGAAGCGAATGGGTTGTGGGTCGCGCAGGATACCGGCGGGGCCATCAAGGGGGCCAACCGGTTCGATACCTTCTGGGGTGCCGGCGAAGACGCGCGCCGCATTGCAGGCGGGATGAGTACGCGGGGCAATGCCCTGATATTCGTGCCCAAGGGGACGCTCGCGCGCCTGCGGAGCCAGTGAAGCCTCCACGCGGACTGACTGCGGAGGAAGCGGCGATCTGGGCGAAAGTCGCCGCCACCGTGACGCCGATCGCGGGGCGCACCATGCCGGTCGCGGAACAGGGTGCGACCATACCGCCCGCGGGCAAGGCGCCCCCCGTATTTATCCGGCCCGTCAAGTCGAAGCTCTCTACGGTCAGTCCCCCTCGCGCTGCGCTACCACCCCCTGCCGCTCCAACCGGACGAGGGCTGGATTCGCACTGGGACCGGCGCTTCGGGCGAGGCGCGATAGAGCCTGATTTCACGCTCGACCTGCATGGGCATACACTGGAGGCCGCCCACGCGCGTCTCGATGCAGGACTGGCGCAGGCGCGAGCAATGGGCGCGCGGGTGGTGCTGTTGATCGCAGGGAAGGATAGGGGCGCACCGGCGGCAGACCGGGGGGACAGTCGCGGAGCCATTCGCTCCAAATTACTCGACTGGCTGGCAGCCGGGCCACATGGCAGTGCCATCGCAGCCATCCGCAAAGCGCATCGCCGCCATGGGGGCGAGGGCGCGCTCTATCTCGTTCTCAGACGTCCACGCGGCTGAGCATATCTTGCAGCCATCGCTTAATCGGCAAACCAGATCGGAGCATCGCCCTCTGCCCACGGTTTGGGCCGCATCATAATTGCTGCAAACAGGTCGGACGTGAGGTGGCCTGCCAGCCATCGCTGCAAATGCGGCAGCGGCAGGGTATTAAACCATTCCCGGTCGACTGCGGCGAACTGACGGACAAAGGGAAAGACAGCCATATCCGCCAGCCCTCTGTCAGCGCCGCATAACTGACTGGCAGTGGCCAGACGTGCGTCGAGTTCACGCAAGAACTCCAGCCCGCTTTCGCGATGCTCCAACGGTTTTGATCGATGGCGATCTGGATACTTGTATCGGTCGAGGGCGTGTTTGAAGCTCCGGTCGTTTGCAGCAATCAGCGCGGGATCGTCGCGATTCAGCCAGTTTTCGGGATCGTTGCGGGCAAGTGCCCAGCGCATCACATCGATGCTCTCGTCGATCACTGTCCCATCGGGCAGAACCAGGACAGGCACCGTGGCCTTGGCCGAAGCGGCGATCAAGGCGGCCGGTTTTTCCGACAGCTTCACTTCACGTAACTGGCAGCGCGTTTCACTTACCATCAGCGCAAGGCGCGCCCGCATCGCATAGGGGCAGCGACGGAAGCTGTAGAGAACCGGCGCGGCGCTATTTGTCATCATGTCCGTCGGCAAACACAGCGCCGACATGAGTGAGTCCCTGCCGAGCGGCGCGCAATTCCTGCCGCTGGCGTTCACGATAGGACTCGCGCTGAGCGTCGGTTCGCTCCGCATGGCAGGCGGGGCAACTGACGCCTTCTTCGAACAGGGGAGAGGCTCGGTCGGCATCGCTCACCGGGCGGCGGCATGCATGGCATAGGCCGTAACTACCTTCCGCCAGTCCATGTCCAACCGTGACGCGCTGATCGAAGACGAAGCATTCGCCGCGCCACAGGCTCTCTTCTTCCGGCACCGTTTCGAGGTATTTGAGAATGCCGCCTTTAAGGTGAAACACCTCCTCGACCCCCTCCTGCTTGAGGAAAGCTGTCGACTTTTCACAGCGAATGCCACCGGTGCAGAACATGGCCACTTTGGGTGCTTTGCCTTCGCCCAACAGGCGAACACGCTGCGCCCGGAACCAGTCCGGGAAATCGCGGAAGGTCGCGGTTTTGGGGTCGATTGCCCGTTCGAAGGTGCCAACCGCCACTTCATAATCATTGCGGGTGTCGATCACGATTGTTTCGGGATCGGCGATCAGGTCATTCCACTCCGCTGGATCGACATAAGTGCCTACGGTGTAGCGTGGATCGATGCCGGGCTGCCCCATCGTTACGATTTCGCGCTTCAGCCGCACTTTCATGCGATGAAACGGCATCGACGATGCAGCGGAAAACTTCACGTCGACGTCGGCGCAATCCGGCAGCGCGCGGATATGCGCCAATACTGCGTCGATTCCCTCCGGTGAACCGGCAATTGTGCCGTTTATACCCTCGGACGCGAGCAACAGCGTGCCGCGAATATCATTTGCTTTGCATATAGCGAGCAGCGGCTCACGCAGAGCCGTATGATTGGCAAATCGGGTAAAACGATAAAGTGCTGCGACGCGAACAGAGGGGGCGGCAGATGACTCGGTATCAGGCATGGCGGCTCCATAGCGTGAACCGCGTTGCCCGAAAAGAAAGAGCACCCCGGCATTGCTGCCGCGGGTGCTCTCCTGCGGGAACCTAAGTCAGATCGAAGCGACCGGCGTTCATCACTTTGGTCCAGGCATTTACGAAGTCTTTGACGAATTTCTCTTCGTTGCCGTTTTCGGCGTAGACTTCCGCAATGGCGCGCAACTGGCTGTTCGATCCAAAGATCAGATCGGTGCGCGTGGCGCGCCATTTCTCCTTGCCAGTCGCCCGGTCGGAGCCGACGAACTCCTCGTCCCCACTGTCGTCCGCCGCTTTCCACGCGGTGTTCATGTCGAGCAGGTTGGTGAAAAAGTCGGTGGTCAGTTGCCCTTTGCGCTCGGTGAAAACCCCGTGCGGACGATCGCCCTGATTGGCACCGAGTACGCGTAGCCCGCCGATCAGCACAGTCATTTCCGGCGCGGAAAGCCCGAGCAATTGAGCGCGGTCGACCAGCATGTCCTCGGTCTTCACGCTCAGCTTCGTCTTCAGATAATTGCGGAAACCATCGGCCTGCGGTTCGAGCGGTTCGAAGCTATATGCATCGGTTTGTTCCTGACTTGCATCGCCCCGTCCGCCAGTGAACGGAACAGACACTGCATAGCCAGCGTCGCTGGCCGCCTTTTCGACCGCTGCCGACCCCGCCAGCACGATGGCATCGGCCATCGAGAGTGCGTCACGCAGTTCGTCGATTTTGCCGAGAACAGCCTGAAGTTCTGCCGGTTCGTTCACAGCCCAGTCTTTTTGCGGAGCGAGACGAATGCGCGCTCCGTTGGCACCACCGCGATGGTCCGATTTGCGATAGGTCGCAGCCGATGCCCATGCGGTTTTGACTAACTGGCCAATTGTAAGACCACTGTTGAGGATGGCCTGTTTAAAAGCGGCCACATCGGCGTCGGCAGGGGTTGTGCCGGCAGGCACCGGATCTTGCCAGATCAGGTCTTCTGCAGGAACCTCCGGCCCGAGATAGCGTGACTTGGGCCCCATGTCGCGATGGGTCAGCTTGAACCATGCCCTGGCGAATGCATCTTCGAATGCCTTCGGGTCAGCCCGGAATTTTTCGGATATCTTGCGGTATTCCGGGTCAGCCTTCAGCGCTATATCGGCAGTGGTCATCATTGTCGGCGCGCGTTTGGAGGGATCGTGTGCCGCCGGGGCCATATCCTCTTCCCGCTGATCGATGGGTTGCCACTGTTTTGCACCTGCCGGGCTTTCAACGATTTCGTATTCGTAATCCAGCAGAAGGCGGAAGTAGTTCTGCGTCCATTCGATGGGCGTGTTAGTCCATGACCCTTCGAGGCCAGAGGTAATGGTGTCACCGCCCATTCCGGTGTTATAGCCGCTGGTCCAACCCAGGCCCTGAAATGCGATGTCCGCCCCTTCCGGGCTTGCGCCGACCAACGAGGCATCGCCTGCGCCATGGCATTTGCCGAACGTGTGACCGCCCGCGGTAAGCGCCACGGTTTCTTCGTCGTTCATTGCCATACGATCGAATGTTTCGCGGATGTCGCGGGCGGAGGCCAAAGGATCGGGGTTGCCGCCGGGCCCTTCCGGATTGACGTAGATCAGGCCCATCTGGATCGCGGCCAGCGGGTTTTCGATATCCAGATCTTTGTCGGGCTGAATGCGCGTTTCCGCACCTTCACCGACCCACTGTTCTTCCGTGCCCCAATAGACATCGGTTTCAGGCTCGAACACATCCTTCCGTCCACCGCCAAACCCGAAGACCGGGCCGCCCATGCTTTCGATGGCGACATTCCCGGTTAGCACCAGCAGATCGGCCCAACTGATATGCTTGCCGTATTTCTGTTTGATCGGCCAAAGGAGGCGGCGTGCCTTGTCGAGGTTGGCGTTGTCTGGCCAGGAGTTGAGCGGGGCGAAGCGTTGCTGCCCGCTGTTGGCCCCGCCGCGACCATCGGCGGTGCGGTAGGTGCCCGCGGCATGCCAGGCCATGCGGATGAAGAACGGACCGTAGTGACCATAGTCAGCCGGCCACCACGGCTGACTATCGATCATCAGTGCTTTCAGGTCGGCTTTCAGCGCATTATAGTCGAGAGCGTTGAATGCCTCGGTATAGTCGAAATCGTCTCCCATCGGATCGGGGTTGCTCGTCCCCTGATGGAGGATGTCGAGCTGGAGTGCATCGGGCCACCAATCGCGATTGGTCCGGCCCAGCAGGCTTCGCACACCGCCATCGCCTCCACCGTGGAACGGGCAACCGCCCCCTGACATCGAACCTGCTTCTGCGTTCATCGGAAACTCTCCTCGTGCGGCAATAAGTGGGTGGTCATTCGACCAATGCCACACAGTATGGGAGTTTCCATATTATCGGTCTAACAGATTAGATGTGTAATTATGATCGATTCAAGCGATCAGGCGACTGCCTCGGCCGTTTGCGTGTCTTCATCGATTGCGACGTTGCGGATCAGGTAATCGAACGCGGAAAGCGCCGCTGTCGAACCCTGTCCCATGGCGATCACGATCTGCTTGTAAGGCACGGTGGTCGTGTCGCCCGCTCCGAACACGCCGGGCAGGTTGGTCGCCCCGCGCGCATCGGTGACGATTTCGCCATGCTGAGACAGTTCGATGCCGCTGTCCTTCAGCCATTCGCTGTTGGGCACGAGGCCGATCTGGACGAATACGCCTTCGAGCGCGAGTGTATGCTCTTCGCCTGAATTGCGGTCCTTCCGTTTCAACGCATTCACCTTGCCATCGGCGCCGGTAATTTCCGTCGTCTGAGCGGACACAATGATGTCCACGTTGTCCATCGAACGCAGTTTGTCCTGCAAGACCTTGTCTGCTCGCAACTGGTGATCGAATTCGATCAGCGTGACATGGCCAACAACCTGAGCCAGATCGATTGCTGCCTCGACGCCTGAGTTGCCGCCGCCGATCACGGCAATGCGTTTGCCCTTAAACAGCGGCCCGTCGCAGTGCGGGCAATAGGCGACGCCTTTGTTACGGTATTCGGCTTCGCCCGGCACGCCGAGATTGCGCCAGCGGGCACCTGTGGCCAGAATTAACGCGCGCGCTTTCAAGGTGCCGCCACCGGCGAAATGAACGGTGTGCAGCGCCCCTTTCTGTGTTGCGGGTTCGAGACGTTCGGCAAGGGCGAGATTCATCACTTCGATCGCATTGGCATCGACCTGAGTTTTAAGATCGGTGACGAGGCGCGGGCCTTCGGTGTATTCGGTGCCGGGCAGGTTTTCGATGCCCAGCGTGTCGTTCAGTTGCCCGCCAAACCGTTCGGCGGCGATTCCGGTGCGGAACCCCTTGCGCGCGGTATAGATTGCGCTGGCCACCCCGGCGGGGCCACCACCGATGATCAGCACTTCGAACGGTTCCTGCGCGGTCAGTTTGGCAGCGGCCTTCTCACTCGCACTGCTGTCGAGGCGGGCGACGATTTCGGCCAGTTCCATCTTGCCGTTGTAAAACGGTTCGCCGTTGAGGAAGGTCGCGGGCACGCCCATTACCTGACGCGCATCGATTTCATTCTGATAGGCCCCGCCTTCGATAAGGGTCGCCGTCACGTTGGGGTTTTCCAGCGCCATCAGGGTCAGTGCCTGCACTACGTCGGGGCAGTTGTGGCAAGAGAGCGAGAAATACATCTCGAAATCGAGTGGCCCGGTCAGGCCGCGTACCTGCTCCAGCAGATCGGCATCGACCTTTGGCGGGTGTCCTCCAGCCCACAACAAGGCAAGAACCAGCGAGGTAAACTCGTGCCCCATTGGCAGCCCGGCAAACCGCACCGAACGCTGCTGATTGTTTGCGCTGCGAATTTCAAAACTGGGTTTGCGTTCGTTACTGCCATCGAAGCTGGCAGTCACTTTGGGATGCAAAGCAGCGATCTCGGTAAGCAGTTCACGGGTCTGCGCCGACTTTTCGCCATCGTCGAGGGAGGCAATCAGTTCGATCGGTTCGCGCAGGTTTTCAAGATAGCTTTTGAGCTGCTGTGTCAGGTTGGCGTCGAGCACGGCGGGCCCCTTTCCGGTTATGCAATGTCTGTAAGTGCAAATTTTATGAAAACGGGGAGGCAGACGTGTCCGCCCGCCTCCCCGTGAATAGGCTCAGCCTGTGTCGCGTTACGCGATCAGAGCTTGCCGACGAGGTCGAGCGAAGGCGAGAGCGTTTCGCCGCCTTCTTCCCACGCGGCGGGGCAAACCTGGCCGGGGTTGTTGCGGACGTACTGTGCAGCCTTGATCTTGCGAACCAGTTCTTCCGCGTTGCGGCCAACGCCTTCGCAGGTGATTTCCATGACCTGAATCACGCCATCGGGATCGACGACGAAAGTTGCGCGGTCAGCCAGACCCATTTCTTCGCGCAGCACACCGAAGTTGTTGCTCAGCGTGTGGAGCTGGTCGCCAAGGAACGGATACTTGAGCTTGCCGATCTTCTCGCTGGTGTCGTGCCATGCCTTGTGGCTGAACTGCGTGTCGGTCGACACGGCGTACACTTCGACACCCATGCCCTGCAGGGCGTCGTACTGCTTGCCAAGGTCTTCCAGCTCGGTGGGGCAGACGAAGGTGAAGTCAGCCGGATAGAAGAAGAACACTGCCCATTTGCCCTTCACGTCTTCTTCGGTCACGTCGAAGAAGTCCTTGCCGGACTGGAAAGCGGTTGCTTTGAAAGGTTTGATGGTGCTGCCGATGATACCCATGATCTTATCTCCTCTGGAGGGTTGGAAACTCGCTCCATCAGTTAGTCATTGCTGCGCTGCGGAAAAGTAGATTTGTGCGATTGCAACAATCGATTTTATCGATCAGGGTTGAACGACTGGCTCCTTAATCAAGCAAGTGGCTGAATTTAACCGCACTGTGCCCGGTGAAGCAGCTTATGATCGGCCAGCACAAGCGCCATCATAGCTTCAACGACAGGAACTCCGCGGATGCCGACACATGGATCGTGCCTGCCTTTGGTGCGAATCTCGGCGGCGTTGCCATCGCGGTCGATCGTTTCGACCGGTGTGAGAATCGAACTGGTCGGCTTGAATGCGACCCGCACGACCACTGGCTGCCCGGTTGAGATTCCGCCAGCTATGCCGCCAGCGTGATTGGCGGTGAATTGCGGGCCGTCTTCACCCGGTCGCATCGGATCGGCGTTGGTTTCACCGGTCAGTTTTGCCGCTTCGAAGCCATCGCCGATTTCGACCCCTTTTACGGCATTGATGCCCATCATCGCAGCGGCAAGATCGGCATCGAGCTTGGCATAGATCGGTGCCCCCCAACCGGCAGGCACACCAGTGGCGATACATTCGACGACTGCGCCGAGTGATGAACCAGCCTTGCGGGCATCATCCACCAAACTTTCCCAACGGGTGGCGGCGGCGGGATCGGGGCAGAAGAACGGGTTACGGTCGATTTCGCTCAGGTCGATATTGCTACGGTCGATGGCATCGCCGCCGATTTCGCTGACATAGGCTACGATCGACACTTCGGGAATGGCCTTGCGGGCGACGCCGCCCGCCGCCACACGCGCCGCAGTCTCCCGCGCCGAAGAACGCCCACCGCCACGATAGTCACGAAATCCGTATTTGGCGTCGTACGCATAATCGGCGTGTCCGGGGCGATATGCCTTGGCGACTTCGGAGTAATCCTTGCTCCGCTGATCGACATTTTCGATCATCAGGCTGATTGGGGTGCCGGTTGTCCGCCCTTCGAATATGCCTGACAGAATACGCACGGCGTCAGGCTCCTGACGCTGCGTGGTGAACTTGCTCTGCCCCGGTCTGCGGGCATCGAGGTAAGGCTGGATGTCGCTTTCGCTCAGCATCAAGCCGGGCGGGCAGCCGTCCACTACTGCACCAAGGGCAGGGCCATGGCTTTCGCCCCAGGTAGTAAAGCGCAAAACGCGACCGAATGTGTTCCAGCTCATGGCGTTGCTTTTTGCCGAAAGCGCCCGACAAGTCCACGTGCCCGATGCTTGTTCACCGGCAAGCGGGTCTTTCGAAGCTGCTTCGGGTGTAAATGGGGAGCGGAGATTGCCCCGCTTCCCCACGGAATCGGCGCTACACTCCAAGTAACCAAAGGCCTCCCACAATGGCGATCAGTACCGCTACAGCGATGAGCCCTTTTCCGACGTCGCGGAAAGAGAAAACATCGATATGTTCCCGTCGGAACTGGGCATAGCCATAGTGAATCGCTTCCTTGCTGGCCAGACTGGCCACCTCGAACGCGCTGGCTTCCTTGCGAAACCAATGTTTGAGATCGTTTAATTCGTCCTGTGAGATTGCCGGATAACGTCCCAGCAAAGCTTCAACCTGATCGAAACGATCGACATCGCCGGTGGCGATGCCGGAATCGGCATTATGCATAATTGTGCGTCCTTAAATCGTAAGCTTGCCCGCGCGATGCGCGGATGAACGATCAAGTCGCGATGGGCGGTGCTCTGGGCGCTGGTGGCGATTTAAGCGGGCGCAACGACGGCGGAGGCGCAGTCTGCCGGTTTGCAGGCCAATGTGGCTGAATAACCGGAACGCTCCAGACGAAGCGCGGGCCGGGCGTTTGGGAAACCAAAGCGGGTGCCTTGGCAATTTCCCTGATCTCGCTTGTCGCCTCGCGCCGGATCGGCAACGCCACTTCGACTGTGCTGGCACTGAAGGCAGAGCCATGTTCGACGCGCACCGGCACCGGACTGGGCGGCATCGCCTGAAGGCCGATGATCGCCAGCAGCAATGCTGCGAACCATTGGGTCATGCGAGGGAAGGAGCCAGTCACGATTGAATTTTAGGTCTGTGGGGTGCCGATTGCAATCGGCATGTCTGTCGGGTGCGGCAGGCTTGTCGGGAAAAGGTTTGTGTTCCTCTCTTCCAATCCGCGGCTGAAGAAGGCAAGAACAAACCATGATTGCAAAGCTTAAGGGCCTGCTCGACGAAACCGGCACCGACTGGGCGGTGATCGATGTTTCCGGCGTCGGCTATCTGGTTCACTGTTCCACCAAAACGCTCGCCGCCCTTGGCGAAGTGGGGGAGGGGTGCACGGTATTCACCGATCTGCAGGTGAGCGAAAACGACATGCGCCTGCTTGGCTTCGCCTCAGCGGCGGAGCGGGACTGGTTTCGGTTGCTGACTCAGGTTCAGGGGGTGGGCAGCAAGGTCGCTCTGGCAATTTTGTCTGCGCTGTCACCCGAAGAAGTGCAGGCGGCCTGTGCCGGTGGCGACGCAGCGATGGTCGCGCGCGCGCAAGGCGTCGGCCCGAAGCTGGCCGGGCGCATCGTGAACGAATTGAAGGATAAGGCAGGCGCTCTTCCCCTAATATCCGGCGGTGTGGCGGCGCAAACGCTGGCACCAGGTGGCGGGGCTAGCGCCGATGCAGTCAGTGCGTTGGAAAACCTGGGATTTAAACCAGCGGTTGCGGCCCGTGCCGTGGCCACCGCACTTAGTGAACTGGGCGAAGGAGCGGGCGAAAGCGACCTGATCCGTGTCGCATTGAAGAGAGCGGCGGGATGATGCGAATAGTCATTGCACTCGCGGCACTTTCCTTTGCTGTTTCGGCACAGGCGGCGGATACTGGTGGGTTTGTCAAAGGACCGGTTTTTGCGGAATTCGGCTCGCACGCTCCGGTAGAGTCCGACATGCCAATACCGCCTGGCACGGAATTCAAGGTTGCGTTCGACAGTTCGGTCGGCGCGAAAGACGGTGCGCTGAACAAAACGTTCGAGAGCGTAGCGCGATTTATCAATATGAACGTTGCTGCCGGAATGCCTCGGGATGCTATTCACGCGGCTGTGGTGGTGCACGGCACGGCCGGGCCCGATCTTCTGTCCAACTCCGCATGGAGCAAGACACATGGCGGAGCGGCAAACCCCAACCAGCCCCTCACCCGCGCACTGCTCGACCATGGTGTGCGGATCATTCTCTGCGGGCAGAGTGCGGCGCGGATGGGAATGGAGAAGGGCGATCTAGAACCGGGAGTGGAACTGGCTCTTTCCGCGATGACCGCACATGCGCTGCTGGCAAACGAAGGCTACAGCGAAAATCCGTTCTGATGACCGATAACCCCAACCTTACGGCCAGTCGCCAACCGGACGATCCCGATGCGGCACTGCGCCCCAAATCGCTCACTGAATTTGTGGGACAGGAAGCTGCGCGGGATAACCTCCGGGTATTCATCGAAGCTGCGCGCGGACGAGGGGAGGCGATGGACCACGTTCTGTTCTTTGGCCCGCCCGGTCTGGGCAAGACGACACTGGCGCAGATCATCGCCAGAGAACTGGGCGTAGGCTTTCGCGCTACGAGCGGGCCGGTGATTGCCAAGGCAGGCGACCTTGCCGCGCTGTTGACTAATCTCGAACCGAATGATGTTTTGTTTATCGATGAGATACATCGACTTAATCCCGTTGTGGAGGAAGTGCTCTATCCCGCGATGGAAGATCGGGCGCTCGATATCATTATCGGGGAAGGGCCATCGGCGCGCTCCGTCCGTATCGATCTGCCGCCGTTCACGCTAGTTGGGGCAACCACGCGACAGGGATTGCTGACTACTCCGCTGCGCGATCGGTTCGGTATTCCTGTGCGGCTCAATTTCTATACCGTTGAAGAACTGGAACACGTCGTCACGCGTGGCGCGCGACTGCTCGATCTGCCAATCGATGCCGGCGGTGCGCGTGAAATTGCGCGGCGCAGCCGAGGTACGCCGCGGGTGGCTGGCCGGCTGATGCGGCGGGTGCGCGATTTTGCCCATGTGGCAGGCAACGGCATTGTCACCGCTGCGATGGCCGATGCCGCACTTACCCGGCTGGAAGTCGACCGTCTTGGTCTGGATGCGATGGACCGGCGGTATTTGATGATGATCGCCGGGACATATAAAGGCGGGCCGGTCGGTGTGGAAACGCTCGCCGCGGGCCTGTCCGAACCGCGCGATACGATCGAAGAAGTGATCGAACCCTATTTGATACAATTGGGGCTGGTTGCCCGCACCGCACGGGGGCGCTGCCTTAACGATGCGGGGTGGGCGCATGTCGATATGAAACCGCCCCGCCCAGCCACGGGCGGCCTGTTCGATAGCGACAAATGATTCGCGGGCGATCGTGCGGATTGGTAGTCTGGAGTTAAATATCGTTAATCGCGATTAGCTAAGTGGTATCACTTTGGGACAGACTGTTGCTGAAGCCACATTTGACCCAGAAAATTCGCATTGGGCGCAACTTTTCGTGGTTAATTTAATTGCCGGTGATGACTCACTGCCCTCTCCTGCCAGCACAGGGGAGTAACCGGGCCGGAATCGCCGGTCGGATTCCCCGTTTGGAAATGAGAGTACGTGCCCATGTCGGTAAAAATGGCCCTGGCGAAACTGTCAGCCACTGCAGCAGGAACCGCTCTGCTGGCAGGCGGTGCAGTGCACGTTGCCGAAAAACCGATCGCGAACCAGGCCAATATCAAATCGGTCAAGACCGCGCCCAAGCAGTACGTCAAGAAAGTGCGTCACGTCGCAAAACGCAAAGTGCCTGAAACCGTGCAGCGCAAGCGCCGTATTGTGCGTCGTGAAGTGAGCTGTGAGCCGATCGACGGTGCTGCATCCGGTTACGCGGGAGGCATGTTCACAGGCGGTACGTCGCGTCAGATTGGCGCAGGCACAGAAGAATGCCCGCCAGTCTATCGTATGGCGATGGTCCCTGCGCCGATGCCGCTGCCCGCAGCCCCCCCGATGTCGGGCGGTGGCAGCAGCGGAGTAACCGTGATTGGCGGCAGCGGCGGATTTGGCGGCGGATTTGGAGGCGGCTTCTTTGGCGGCTTTTTCGGTGGCGGCTCCAGCGGCGGGGGCAACGTGGTGGTCAGCTCGACTACGACTGGTGGAGTGACCAGTTCGACTTCGTCGAGTTCGGGGACCATCAGCTCGTCCTCTGGTAACGTGTCGAGTTCCTCTGGTGACGTCTCCTCCTCGTCTGGTGCTGTTTCGTCCTCATCGGGTAACGTTTCCAGTTCTTCGGGTAATGTATCGAGCTCCTCAGGCGACGTCTCCAGCTCCTCAGGCAACGTCTCCAGCTCGTCTGGTAATGTTTCGAGCTCGTCCGGTGACGTGTCCAGCTCGTCATCCAGCAGCTCCTCAAGTAGTTCTTCGAGCTCATCGTCCAGCAGCAGCTCGTCGAGCAGCAGCTCGTCGGGTGGCAACGGCTCCAGCGGACACCACGGATCGAGTGGTCACCACGGTGGTTCAAGCGGCCATCACGGTTCTTCGTCGGGCTGGACCAGCTCCGGAGGCAGCAGCTCGTCGAGCTCTGGCAGCTCGTCGTCTTCGTCGTCATCCTCCTCCTCCTCCTCCTCCTCCTCAAGCAGCAGCAGTGGGATCGGTTCGAGCACAGGCAATATGACGAGCTCGACCAGTTCCAGCTCTTCGTCGAGCAGCAGTTCGTCTTCGTCGTCGTCGTCTTCTTCGTCGAGCAGCAGCTCTTCCGGCTCTTCATCGAGCGGCAGCAGCGGCACACCTGTTCCGGCACCGCCGATGACCATTCTGTTCGGCGCGGCCGCAGCGGCAGTTCTGGCGCGGCGCAAGTTCAAGACCAAGCAAGCAGCCTGACCCCCCGGTCGGCTGTATGCGAAAGGGGCGGCTTCCGAGAGGAGGCCGCCCCTTTCATTATGTGCTCTTAGACGAATACCGCTCTGGCGGTCGGCCATTCAGCGGTCGGCTGTCCGGATCCGCTGAATGGATAACATCGCCGTCTTACCGATCTCAGGCTGCGAGTTTCCGCAGAACGTACTGAAGGATGCCGCCGTGGCGGTAATATTCCATCTCGTTCGCGGTATCGATGCGGCACTTCGCAGTGAAGGTGAAGCTGCTGCCGTCTGCACGGGTGACCGATACTTCGACATCCTGCCCCGGCGTCAGATCGGCCAGACCATGAATGGTGAAGCTGTCATCACCGGTGAGACCCAGCGATTCGCGTGTGTCGCCGCCAGTGAACTGCAGCGGCAGCACGCCCATCCCGACAAGGTTCGAACGGTGGATACGCTCGAAGCTTTCGACGATGACCGCGCGTACGCCCAGCAACAGAGTGCCTTTGGCTGCCCAGTCGCGGCTGGAACCGGTGCCGTATTCCTTGCCGGCGACCACAACCAGCGGGGTGCCGTCGGCCTTATGCTTCATCGCGGCGTCGTAGATCGGCATGACTTCGCCGTTATAGCGCGTCATTCCGCCTTCGATGCCGGGAACCATTTCGTTGCGAATGCGGATATTGGCGAAAGTGCCGCGCATCATCACTTCATGGTTGCCGCGACGGCTACCGTAAGAGTTGAAGTCCTGCTTGGCGACCTGGTGACCCAGCAGGTATTCGCCTGCGGGGCTGTCGGCCTTGATTGAGCCGGCGGGGCTGATGTGATCGGTGGTCACCGAGTCGCCCAGAACGGCCAGCGGCTTGGCGTCGACGATGTCGGTGATCGGCGCCGGGGTCATTTCCATCCCGTCGAAATAAGGCGGGTTGGCGACATAGGTCGAACCGGCGCGCCACTGATAGGTGTCCGACCCAACGACTTCGATTGCCTGCCAGTGTTCGTCACCCTTGTAGACATCGGCATAGCGGCTTTCGAACATCTGACGGTCGATTGCACCGGCGCGGATTTCCGCGACTTCGGCGTTAGTCGGCCAGATGTCCTTCAGGAACACATCATTGCCGTTCTTATCCTGCCCGATCGGCGTGTCGACCATATCGGTGGTGACGGTGCCTTTCAGCGCATAGGCCACAACCAGCGGCGGGCTGGCGAGGAAGTTGGCGCGCACATCGGGCGATACGCGCCCTTCGAAGTTGCGATTGCCCGACAGCACACTGGCGGCAACAATATCGTTGCCGTTGATTGCTTTGCTGATCGGTTCGGCAAGCGGGCCGGAGTTGCCGATGCAGGTGGTGCAGCCGTAGCCGACAAGATCGAAACCGATTGCGTCGAGGTGTTCCTGCAAGCCGGCTTTCACCAGATAATCGGTAACGACCTGCGATCCGGGTGCGAGGCTGGTCTTGACCCACGGTTTGGGCTGCATGCCCAGTTCGTTGGCTTTCTTGGCCACAAGACCGGCAGCAACCAGAACATCGGGGTTGGACGTATTCGTACAGCTGGTGATTGCGGCGATCACAACGTCGCCGTCTCCGATATCGTGATCCCTGCCATCGACATCGACGCGCGCGGGGGCATCCTTACCGTACAGCTTTTTGAGGTCCGAGTTGAACAATTCGTCCACTTCGGGGAGGATAACTTTGTCTTGCGGGCGCTTCGGCCCGGCGAGCGAGGGGACAACGCTGCCGATGTCGAGCGAAAGCGTGTTGGTGAACACCGGCTCGTTTTCCGGCGTGAACCACAGGCCCTGTTCCTTGGCATATGCTTCGACCAGCGCGATGGTTTCTTCGCTGCGGCCGGTGAGGTGCATGTAATCCAGCGTCTTCTGGTCGATGCCGAAGAATCCGCAAGTTGCGCCGTATTCAGGGGCCATGTTGGCGATGGTCGCACGGTCGGCCAAGCTGAGATTCGACACGCCCGGACCGTAAAATTCGACGAAGCGGCCCACAACGCCAACTTCGCGCAGCATCTGCACGCAGGTCAGCACCAGATCGGTGGCGGTGACACCTTCGGCCAGTTCGCCGGTCAGCTTGAAGCCGACGACTTCGGGGATCAGCATCGAAACCGGCTGACCGAGCATTGCGGCCTCGGCTTCGATTCCGCCGACGCCCCAGCCCAGCACGCCGAGGCCGTTGATCATCGTGGTGTGGCTGTCAGTACCGACGCAGGTATCGGGGTAGGCGACCAGTTTGCCATCGGCATCTTCGGTCGACCATACGCCCTGACCGATATATTCGAGGTTCACCTGATGGCAGATGCCGGTGCCAGGAGGCACGGCGGAGAAATTCTGGAAGCTCTTGGAGCCCCATTTCAGGAAGTCGTACCGCTCAGCGTTACGCTGATATTCCAGCTCGACGTTCTGAGCGAACGCCTTGGGGGTGCCGAATTCATCGACCATTACCGAGTGATCGATCACGAGATTCACCGGAACCTGCGGATTGATCTTGGCGGTATCGCCGCCGAGCTTGGCAATGGCATCGCGCATGGCGGCCAGATCGACCACGCAGGGAACGCCGGTGAAATCCTGCAATAGTACGCGCGCCGGGCGATACTGGATTTCTTCGCCTGTGACCGGGTTCTTCTGCCAGTCCGCGATGGCCTGCACATGTTCGCGTCCGACGGTGAAACCGTCATCTTCGAAGCGCAGCATGTTTTCCAGCAGGACTTTCATGCTGAACGGCAGTTTCGATACATCACCGATCTTTTCGGCCGCCTTGTTCAGCGAGTAGTAGGCATATTCCTTATCGCCTACCTTGAGTGTGCTGCGGGTTCCGAGCGTGTCCTTACCGACCTGGGTCATGCGCGCGTCAATCCTTTCGCCTGTGGCTTCAAACGTGAGGCCGCGGGCAGCCTTGGATGGCCCCTGCGGCGGGTATGGGATATGTGCCCGGGCACCTGCGCGTATCCCGGCGCAACGTCAAGTAAGACGATGGTGCAGATGCGAAGGATTACTTTGTTCGTTCCATGATAAGACCTGTCAGGCGACGACTTGTTCGGGCACCTGAATATCGGGCCGACGGCGGGTTGCGATCCAGCATCCGGCAACAATCAGAACGGTTCCGACGAGTGTCCCTGACGTTACGGGTTCAGCGAAAAACAACCACCCGAATAGCGAAGCCCACAGGAACCCGGTGTACTCTATGGGGGCCAGTCGCTGGGTTTCGGCGCGGGCATATGCCCATGCGAACAGCATCGCGCCAATGGTCGATAAAACGGCGCTGACCGCGATATCGCCCCATGCAGGAATTTCGGGCCACTGGATAAAGAACGGGGCGAATCCGAGCAGACTCAGGAGCACGATGCCATTTTGGAATGTGGCGATCTCCAATGGGCCAGCCACCAGAGCCTGCTGCCGTTGAAGCACCAGATTCCATGCATAGAGCACCGCGGACAGCAGCACTGCGGCGATGCCCAATGGCGCACCACCGTCCATCGTTTCGTGCACGATCTTGCTGGCGAGGATTGCCAGTACCCCAGTAAGTCCGAGCGCAGCCCCAATAAACGCCCGTCGCTCTACCTTTTCCTTCAGTACGATCCCCGCCAGGAACATCGCGATCAGTGGCGCGATGAAGCTGATGGCGATCGCCTGCGCCAGGGGAAGACGTGTGAGCGAGAAGAAGAACGTGAAGCCCATTCCGGTGATGACGACGCCCCGAATCACGTGCAGCCGCAGCACATGCGGGGCGGGCCATTTGCCGCCTCTGGCTTTCCAAAGCGGTGCGGCGATCGCTATTCCAATCGGTGCGCGCAGCAACAGTGCGCTGTAGGCGCCCACGGCCAGCGCCGCGCTTTTCATATATGCGTCCATCAGTGACAGCAGCCCGATGGCCAATGCTGCGATAAGAACCGGCAGCAACGGGTGTTCTGTCTTTCCCATATGATGCGGCATAACCGTGTGGTGCGCGAAGGCAACTCGCGAAGCAGGGATTCAGGCCACAGTCAGGCGCGCTCATTGATTGGCGGGGGTGCATCGGCATATAACCGGCCCGGAAGGGCGGGTTGCGCCGTTTCGGGGCAACCGCATCATTTGAGGAAGAACGACCGTGATCAAGGGTTACACGCGTACATTGCTGGCAGGGGTGACTGCCCTGACTTATCCGGTGTTCGCGTTCGCGCAGGACAAGGCGCCCGAAAATCTGTTGCCGCCCGAAGCGCCCGTTGTGGCGTCTCAACCGGTTCGTGGCGGTGCCGATGACGTTACTGCGCCGAAGCAAGCCACTACGCCTCCCCCGGTTATGGAAGCAACGCCTGTGGTGCAACAGGTCGCGCCGCTGGTGCAGGTGTGGTCGGTTGGCGATGCGAAGGCGCTTCTCGGCGTGATCGCCAGCATCGGCAGCGAAGGGCTGAACCCCAAGGATTACAACCCCGATGCCCTGAGTGCGGCGATTGCAGCCGGGCCGGGCGACACGCTTAATCAGACAGCCAGTCAGGCATTTCAATGGCTGGTGGAAGATCTGCGCGACGGGCGCACACCGATGGACGACCGCAAGCAGTGGTTCGTCGTCGACCCGGACCCCGATCTTTACCCCACCGGCGAGATTATGGCCGATGCATTGGCGAGCCACAACATCGCCGGTGCGCTCAAGGCGCTCAATCCGACAAAGCCCGATTATGCCCGGCTGCGCGATGCGTTGGCGGAAACGACCGACCCGGCACGGCGCAAGTTGATCAAGGCCAATATGGATCGCTGGCGCTGGTTGCCGCGCGATCTGGGTCAGCAATACTTGCTGACCAACGTGCCGGAATATCAACTGCGTCTGACGGTCAACAACAAGATCATCTCGACCTACAAAACCATTGTCGGCAAGCCGGGGCGCACAGCGACTCCGCAACTGGCGGAAACGGTCGAAGGGGTGATCTTCAACCCGACCTGGACAGTGCCGCAATCGATCGTGAAGGGCGAAGGGCTGGGCGCCAAAGTGCTGAACAATCCGGGCTGGGCCAAGGCCGCCGGCTACAAGGGGTGGAAAGACCCCAAGACCGGGTTCGTCACCGTGGTTCAGCAGCCGGGGGCGAACAACTCGCTTGGCTTGATGAAGCTGGATATGCCGAACCCGCACGCGATCTTCCTGCACGACACGCCGTCGCGCAACCTGTTCAATCGCGATCAGCGCGCGCTGAGCCATGGTTGCATCCGCACCGAACGGGCGCAGGAACTGGCCATTACGCTGGCGATCCTCGGCAACCTCGCCAATACCCCGGAAACCCGCAAGGCTGCGGCGGACGAGGCGGTCGCGATCAGCACCTCGGGCAAGTACACGCGTGTGCCGATTGAGAAGCAAATGCCTGTTTACATTACCTATTTTACGATGGGTGTGGACATCAACGGCAAGCTGCGGGCGTTCAGTGACATCTATGGCCGCGATGCCCCGGTTCTGGCCAGTTTCGACAAGCCGCGCGTGGCCAATCGTGCTCGCAAGACAGATGAGAAGGTGGTTGAGATCATTGACGATCTGCAAACCTGATCGGGATCAGTAAACCCCCGGATTGAGCTGCGCCTTCGGGTCGCCTTCGCGCATCAGGGGGCGCAGATCCATTTGTGATTGGGGTACTTGCTGTGGCACCTGCTGCGGAGTCTGCGGTGTGACCGGTTCGGGCGGCGGCGCGACAGGTTTTTCCACATGCTGCCCGTCGGGGCCAATACCCAGTCTGTCCGAATAAAGCAGCCGTCCGCCTGCCAGATGCAACAGCGCCAGCTTGAAATCAGCCTCACCCATAGCAAAGCACCCGTTGGAGCGCCCAAGGCGGCCCCACCGGGCGAGGAACCCCGGTTCGGCATAAGATGCACGGTGCATCACGATGGCGCGGCTGAGGGCATTGGTGTTGGTCGAATCCAATCCTTCAAGCCGGATCGAGGTGCCATAACGGCCGGTGTACCAGCCGAAGGTCATGAACGCGCCCTTGCTTGAACAATTCGATTCGGGAACGTCGGAGAACCAATCGAGCCACCCGTCGTGTTCGGGGTCCGATCCCGAACCGTGCGAGACATGGAACGATTGGACAGTCCCCGTTTCGAAATTGCAGAAATGGAAGCGCGGTTCGCTGGACCGCACGCCATAATCGGCAATCCCGACGATGTCGGTCAGCCACATACGATGGCCATGCTTTTGCAATTGTTCGTGCGCGATAGCGAACAGCTTGCGATCGCGCGGGTTGAGCGACATCGGTTGCGCCGGGATCGGCGCAGCACGCAGCGCGGATGGCAGGGCCAGACCGACGGCCCCCACAGCCAATGACCCTCTCAGGAGATCGCGACGTTTCATGCTGCACCTATAGAGTCGCGCTGGCTAACCGGGCCTGAATGCCCCTTTCCGCCAAGCGGACGGTATGCGTGATGCAGCGCCGTACCCATCAGGGCTGCCATAGTGCCTACCACCAGCGAATCCCAGATCAACAGTGTCCAGACCACAGCCGGGGATTGGCTGAATGCGAGGTAATGATTGCCCATGTGAACTCCCATGAGCAGAAAGTAGGGCAGGCCGACGAAGACGATGATCCGAAGCACGGCGAACCAGCCTGAATGAAACGACGCGGCCAGTGTCATGGCGCGGTCGCCCAGCAGGCCGCCAATCATCCATATCAGCAAAGGGAGGGTCGCGAGCGAAATAGCGATATTGATCGCTTGTCCCTCCATGCCGGGTAGCAACCGGGTTATGCCCACTCCGAGCAGGCTGATTGCAACCTGAAGCGCAACACTGCCAAGCACCGCGCCCCACAGAATCCCGCGCAAGTTCCACCAGCGCGCCCCGCGCTCGCGGTTGGCCCAGAACGACAATGCGGCCATGATCGCGATGAACAGGCCCGCGATCTTGCCATATCCGAATGCCCAGCGGGTGGGGTCCATCGCCAGTGTCTGGAAGGCCTCTTTGCTGGCGAACATGCCCAGCTTCACTTCCGCCACATGCTGCACCATTTCGGGCAGCGCAGCGATCAGCGGGATGATCGGGGCCAGCCACCACAGGCGCACACCATCGCGTACCGTCTCCCAAAACCGCTGGAAGAATGCGCCGATCATTCGGCGGCTTCCACCACGGTATCGGCTTCGCCTGCGTCGCTCATTTCATCTTCGATTTCGGCAGCTTTCTTTTCTACCAGACTGACGATGTGATCGAGCATGTCGGCGCTTTGCACGTGATGATCGGTCACGCCCGACAGATAGACCATGTGCTTGCCCGCACCGCCGCCGGTGATGCCGATATCGGTTTCGCGCGCTTCGCCCGGTCCGTTGACCACGCAGCCGAGGACGGAGAGCGACAGCGGCACCTTGATATGCTGCAACCGGTCTTCCAGTGCCTGAACTGTGCGGATCACGTCGAAACCCTGCCGTGCGCAACTGGGGCACGATACAACGCGCACGCCGCGTGTGCGCAGGCCGAGGCTTTTGAGGATTTCGAAGCCGACGCGCACTTCCTGTTCCGGCTCTGCCGACAGCGAGACGCGGATCGTGTCGCCAATCCCCGCCCACAGCAGATTGCCGATGCCAATGCTCGATTTGACCGTACCGCCGATCAGCCCGCCCGCTTCGGTAATGCCCAGATGCAGCGGGCAATCGACCGCGTCGGCCAGCCCCTGATAGGCGGCCACGGCGAGGAACACGTCGCTCGCCTTCACGGCCACCTTGTATTCGTGGAAATCGTGATCCTGCAGCAGCTTGATATGGTCGAGCGCGCTTTCGACCAGCGCTTCGGGGCAGGGTTCGCCGTATTTTTCCAGCAGGTCTTTCTCAAGACTACCCGCGTTCACGCCGATGCGGATCGCGCAGCCGTTGGCTTTGGCCGCGCGGACGACTTCGGCCACGCGGTCGCTCGATCCGATATTGCCGGGGTTGATCCGCAGACAGGCGGCCCCCGCATCGGCGGCTTCCAATGCGCGTTTGTAGTGGAAATGGATGTCGGCCACGATCGGCACCTGCGCCGCGCGGACGATTTCCGGCAGCGCGGCGGTGCTCGCTTCATCGGGGCAGGATACACGGATGATATCGACCCCGGCATCTTCGCATCGACGAATCTGGTCGATGGTCGCCTTTGCGTCGGAAGTTGGCGTGTTGGTCATCGTCTGCACGGTAATCGGCGCATCGCCGCCTACCGGCACCGAACCGACCATGATCTGGCGACATTTGCGCCGTTCGATTGTGCGCCACGGACGTATCGCGTTCATACTGTTTGCCTGTACCCTGAATGCGTGGACCGCATGTTACACTGTCCTGAACCAAAAAAGTCCACTGCCGCGCGGGCACCGGACGCATCGCCATATAGGGGGCCATATGGGGGCAGTGCTGCACGATTGCGACCGAATTGATGGCGGTGGTTCATCGCGGCCCTGATACCAAGCTGTATGCGATTAGGAAACCGGGCTGGGGCGGCAGCATTCTGATGACTGCCTACAGCGTGAGTTCGTAGAGGAACTCATCGTCGCGATGGCTGCCCACCCAGAACGCGATATCGGCCACTTTGGCGAATCCGTATCGCTGGTAAAACCGCTGAGCACCGAAGTTCTCGCTATAGACCGACAGTTGGATCGCCTCTCTCTCTCGCATCCGTGCTTCGCCAATCGCCCATTCGATCAGCGCCGCGCCCACGCCGCGCCCGGTGGCCTGCGGGGCGCAATATAGCTGGCTGAGGATAGCGGCCCGCGTGGGTGGCGGAGCGGGGCGTTCGGGGAAACTCGCGTCGAAGTACATCGTGCAATACCCGATCAGTCCCGCGCTATCTTCTGCCAGCATCACCCCGGTATCGGCATCCGCCACTGCAGCGCCCAGCTTTTCGGGCGATCTTTCGTTGTCGAGGAAGCTCTGCAAATCCTCCGGCGCGTACAGGTGGCCGAATGCTGCGACAAAGCACTCCCGGCTCAGTTCCACGAGGGCGGGGATGTCGGTGGTGGAGGCGGGGCGTAACAGCATGGCTCTTATCCTAAACACCGGCAGCACGGCTGGGAAGCATCGCTATGGCAGGCTTGCCTATCGCGGTGCGGGCGCGCATTGCCCGGACATTGGAGGGACCGAAATGTCGTTTGTCTGGAAAGCCATTGCCTGTTTCGCGGCGCTTGCCGCCAGCAGCACTCTTCATGCGGAGGAGCCTGTGCCCACTGCAAAATGGTCGATTGCCATCCACGGCGGCGCGGGCACCCTGACTCGCGAGCGGATGACGCCGGAGAAAGAGGCCGCCTATCGCGCTGCATTGCAGGCCGCGCTCGATGCCGGATCGGCTGTGCTGAAGCGCGGCGGCTCTTCGGCGGATGCGGTTACCGCCGTGATTACCCAGCTGGAAGACGATCCGAAGTTCAACGCCGGGCGCGGTGCGGTGTTCACCTGGGACGGGACTAACGAGATGGACGCCTCGATCATGCTGGGCGAAACACGCGCGGCGGGGGCGGTCGCCGGGGTCGGCACGGTGCGACATCCGATCCTGCTGGCGCGGGCAGTAATGGAACACAGCCCGCACGTGTTCCTTTCGGGCAAAGGCGCCGAACAGTTCGCCGCGGAACAGGGGCTGGAAATCGTCGGTCCCGAATGGTTCGCGACCGAAGAACGCAAACGGCAACTGGAACAGATGAAGGCGAAGAACCTCTCCGCCCTCGATGTCGAATTCAAGTTCGGCACTGTTGGTGCGGTGGCGCTGGATCAACACGGCCATCTGGCCGCGGGCACCTCGACCGGCGGGATGACGGGCAAGCGGTGGAGCCGGATCGGCGATTCCCCGGTGATCGGCGCGGGAACATGGGCCGACGATCGCGCCTGCGCCGTGTCGGGCACTGGCTGGGGTGAATACTTCATCCGCGTGGGCGTGGCGCATGCGATCTGCGACCGGATGCTGCTCGCCGGGGAAGACGCGCAGACTGCCGCCGACGCGGTGATCGGCGACGTCGCCACGATGGGCGGCGATGGCGGAGTGATCGTGGTGTCGAAAGATGGCGACGCAGTGTTCAGCATGAATACCCCCGGCATGTATCGCGGCCGGGCGACCAGCAGCGGCACCAATGAAGTCGCCATCTTCGCAGACGAAGACGAGTGATCCCCGCCTTGGCGGCGCAATTGGCGACACGGGGCCGATCCTGACGCGGGGCGGCCCTTTTTCGGGGCTGCGGGCACGAGACATGGACCGCTCCCTGAAGTTTTGAAATCTGTGACTTTCTGCGAATTGTTGTGAGAGGACAGGCTGTTAAGCGCCCTTCTGGCATGGTGCGGTGTGGACTTGCATAAAACCGAACACTGCACACCATTCGTGCTGCCGATCCGCTGCGGTGACGATAGCTGGAACATCATGCGATCATGCCCGGCGCAAGCGATGTAGGAAATTCCTTTGCCGGGCTGAGCAACGGTGCCGTCGTCTCTCCATCTTCTGGTCGGCACACATCATCGGAGCGCAGCTAAACCAGCGCCACTCCAGCCCCCTCGTCATTGCGAGGAGCGCAAGCGACGCGGCAATCCACGGACTGCCCTTGCCGCGCCGTGTGAGGGTAGTGTTTGCTGTAACCCTCCCGGCATGGATTGCTTCGCCACGCTCGCAATGACGAGGGACGGTATGGCGAAGGTGTGGAAGCTGACTGCTGACCGGTCGCGGAAAGAACAGCGGGATGCCGGATCGGGTCCGGCATGACGATGGGGCGAGGGTGGGTGAGCGGCTGTTTTCATACGCCAGCCGACACGCCCCGGAGCGCAGCTAAACCAGCGCCGCCGCTTATTTCGAGAATGGGTTCTTCGGCGTTTTCAGCACGACCCGCACCGGCACGGCATCGAAACCCAGTTCCTTGCGGATGCCGTTCACCAGATAGCGTTCATAGCTTTTGGGCAGCATGTCCAGCCGGGTGCCGAACACCACGAAGCGGGGCGGGCGGGTGCCGGCCTGCGTGATATAGCGCAGCTTGATCCGCTTGCCCTTGGGCGCGGGTGGCGGGTTCGCTTCCAGTGCGTCGTCGAACCAGCGGTTGAGCGCCGATGTCGGCACGCGTTTCGACCATGCCTCGCGGATTTCGAACGCGGCGTGGAGCATCGTGTCGAGCCCTTTGCCGGTGCGGGCGGAGACAGCGAACAACGGCAGGCCGCGAACCTGCGCCAGCCCTTCGTCCAGCGCACCGCGAATGCCGTTGAACAACTTGCTCGCGTCTTCAGCGATGTCCCACTTGTTGATCGCGATCATCAGCGCGCGCCCTTCTTCGAGCACGTGGCTGGCGATCTTCAGATCCTGATGTTCCAGCCCGCGTGTCGCATCGAGCAGCAGCACCACGACTTCCGCGAAATCGATCGCGCGGCGCGCATCGGCAACGGAAAGCTTTTCCAGCTTTTCTACCACTTGCGCGCGTTTGCGCATTCCGGCGGTGTCGATCAGGCGGATATCGCGGGTATCGCCGGTTTGCGGGTCGGTCCATTGCCAGTCGATGGCAATCGAATCGCGGGTAATGCCCGCTTCCGGCCCGGTCAGCAGCCGGTCTTCACCCAGCAGGCGATTGATCAGCGTGGACTTGCCCGCATTGGGCCGCCCGACGATAGCCAGCTTCAGCGGCCCGGAGAGCAGCTCTTCCTCGCTCGGTTCGTCCGCGCTTTCTTCGCCTTCGGCCTTCTCTCCGATGATCGGCCACAGGGCATCGAACAGGTCGGCCACCCCTTCACCGTGTTCGGCGCTGAGCGCGACGGGATCGCCAAAGCCGAGCGAATATGCCTCCAGCACACCCGACTGGCCGGTGCTCCCTTCCGCCTTGTTGGCGACTGCCACCACCGGCACTTTCTGACTGTGGAGCCAGCGGGCGATTTCGTTGTCGAGCGGAGTCAGGCCCGCACGGGCATCGACCACGAACAATGCCGCATCGGCCCCTTCCAGACTGACTTCGGTCTGTTTGCGCATCCGGCCCGGCAGAGTTTCCGCGTCATCGTCTTCCCACCCGGCGGTGTCGACGATAGTGAATTCCATCCCGGCAATCGTCGCGTCGCCCATGCGCCGGTCGCGCGTGACGCCGGGCTGATCGTCCACCAGCGCCAGCTTTTTGCCGACCAGCCGGTTGAACAGCGTGGACTTGCCCACATTGGGGCGCCCGATAATGATGACCTGCGGTTTCATGACTTCATCGCGCAGGTGGCCTGTTGGCGCGCGAATGGCAAGCACCGTTATCGGACATGTGGTTAAAGGGCAATTAACCAAAATGCGAAGGTTCCCTCTAACCACCTTGCGGCAACGTGATGAATATGAAGGTAACCACAAGCATCTTCGCGCTCGCCATCGCCTGTGTCGCTACGTCGCCCGTGTTGGCCGATTCGGCGGATTTCGATGTTCCTGCTGGTGGCTCTGTGGGTTCCGGGGTGGAACTGCCGCCCTATTTGCAATGCGTGCCCTATGCGCGCGAACGCACCGGGGTGAAGATTTATGGCGACGCGCTGACCTGGTGGGACAAGGCGGCGGGCCGTTACAAACGGGGAAACCGGCCCAAAAAAGGGGCGGTGATGGCGTTCACCCCCTATCGCAACATGCAACTGGGCCATGTCGCAGCGGTGGCCAAAGTGATCGACAGCCGCACTGTTCTCCTCGACCATGCCAACTGGTCGCCCATCAACGGGCGGCGCGGGCAGATCGAACGCGGGGTAAAGGCAGTGGATGTGTCGCCCGCCAACGACTGGAGCGAAGTGCGTGTGTGGTACGATCCGATTCAGGGTCTTGGCCGCACTGAGTGGCCGGTGGCCGGGTTTATTTATCCTGACCGCGACACCAGCGGGAATGCCGATTTCGCACCCCGCACGACTATCGCCGCGGCGACACCTGCGCCCGCTGTCGTTCCGGTTGCCAGCACGCCGCGCCCGGCGCGCGCGCCTTCGCGGGAGTTCTTGTCCGCTTTTGCCGATATCGGCGCGCCGAAAGCCTCATCCGTGCCACGCCAGTCCCTTACGCGCCGCACCGTTGCATCGGCCCCTGCGCGGGTGGCGATGGCGGCACCGACGCCGCGCCGCGAAACGCGCACTCAGGCGGCATCCAACGATCCGATTTCCGCTGCACTGGCGCGATACGACCGGTAGGGAAAGTAATTCACACGAAGACGCGAAGGCACGGAGAGGGTTTGGTTCGGGGGTAGCGGCCGCACTGTCGATGGCCGTTCCATACTATTACGTGTATCCCATCCACTCGTCACTGCGAGGAGCCGGAGGCGACGTGGCAATCCATAGACCATCCCTCGCCACCCTTACGACTGCCGCAATGGATGGGAACCTCAGACCCTGGATTGCTTCACTACGTTCGCAATGACGAAAGGAGGGTGGGGTGGAAGCTTGTCACACGAAGGCGCGAAGGCACGGAGAGGGCGTGGTTTGGGGGTAGGGGACCGCACTGTCGATGGCCAGTCCATACTATTGCGCAAATCCCACCCACTCGTCATTGCGAGGAGCCGGAGGCGACGTGGCAATCCATGGCGCGCGCGTTACCTCTGTCTTTTACGATGCGATGGGCAGGACCGTCGACCGGATCAAACACTTCACTGCGTACACAATGAGGAACGGGGTGGCAGGCACCGTCAGCACGACAGGTGCCTCCCAAATCACGCCTTGGCGATGGGTGCGTCTTCGCCCAGATCTTCGAACCATGCTTCGACCGGGCCGGTCAGCTTGATGGTCAGCGGCTGCCCCTTGCGGTCCATCGATTTGCCGGCCTGAACCCGCACCCAGCCTTCTGAGATGCAATATTCCTCGATATCGGTCCGCACCCGGTCTTTGAACCGGATGCCCACGCCGCGTTGCAGCGCGTCGGCATCGAAGAATTCGCTGCGCGGATTGACCGCGAGGCGATCGGGCGGGGTCTGGGCTTTATTGTCGCTCATGCGCGCCCCCTAGTGCGAGGAGGGGCGGGCCGCAAGATATCGCGCATATCAGGTGGCAGGGATTTCGCCCGGATGTTCGCCCGGCTGCACTGTATCGGGCTGCGGAGGAGCGATTTCGTCGGGCTGGCGCACCGGTTGCTCATCGGGCGCGGGCGCGGGCGGTGTCTCGGGCGGGGCGGCCGGTTCGATTTTGTCGGGTGCAGGGGCCGGTTCGCCTGCGGTCGGATGGGTCATTTTTGGGCTCTCCTGAAGTCGCAAAATCACAACGAATGGAAAAGCATGTCTGTTCCGGTGGTCTCGTGGCTTGCCCTTTCGCGCCGGGCGGGCTAACGGCGCTCCCTTGTTCGTGGATGGCCCCGGCTATTCGCGCGGCTTCGTTCGGGTTTGCGGGCGTGGCGGAATTGGTAGACGCGCTGGTTTTAGGTACCAGTATCGAAAGATGTGGGGGTTCGAGTCCCTTCGCCCGCACCATACCGCCGCGCACGGGCGCCCGGACAGACACACCGGATTTCTCAAGAAGGCTTTTCGCTCAGATGCAGATCAACGAAACCACCAACGACGGGCTCAAGCGCGCCTATTCCGTCACCATTCCGGCATCGGAGATCGAAGCTGCGATCGCTGCCGAAATCAAGAAGATCGCGCCGCAGGTGCGGATGCCCGGCTTCCGCCCCGGCAAAGTGCCCGCCAACCTTGTGCGCAAGATGCACGGCGATGCGATTCACGCGCAGGTGGTGAACGACACGATCAAGGATGCAGTCGATTCGCTGATGCGTGACAAGAAACTGCGCCCCGCGATGCAGCCGCAGATCGAACTGGGCGAAGGCTACGATCAGGGCAAGGATGCCGAACTGTCGGTCAGTCTCGAAGTGCTGCCCGATCTCGAAGCGCCCGCCACCGATGGCATCAAGCTCGAACGTCTGACTGTTCCGGTGGCCGATTCGGAAGTGGACGAATCGCTCGAAAAGATCGCCAGCCAGCAGAAGAGCTGGAAAGATGCCGCCAAGACCAAAAAGGCGGGTGATGGCGATCAGCTTATCATCGATTTCGTCGGCAAGCTCGACGGAGTCGAATTCGAAGGTGGCAAGGCTGAAGAAGCGCCGCTGGTGATCGGTTCGGGCCAGTTCATTCCCGGCTTCGAAGAACAGCTCACCGGCGCGAAAGCGGGTGACGAGAAGACCATCACCGTGACGTTCCCCGAAGATTATCCGGCGGAACACCTCGCGGGCAAGGAAACCACCTTCGATGTGAAGGTGCACAAGGTTCAGGTCGAAGACGAAACCAAGATCGACGAAGATTTTGCCAAGTCGCTTGGCCTCGAAAGCCTCGAACAGCTGCGCGGTCTGCTCAAGGGGCAGGTGGAGCAGGAACTGAACGGCCTGACCCGCACCGCGATGAAGCGTCAGTTGCTCGATCAGCTGGCCGCGGGCCACGATTTCCCCGTCCCGCCGTCGATGGTCGATGCCGAATTCGAACAGATCTGGCAGCAGCTGATGCAGGAAGCGGCGCGGGAAGAAGACCCGAAGGCCGCGATGGAAGAAATCGAAGCCGAGAAGGACGATTACCGCAAGATCGCAGAACGCCGTGTGCGTCTGGGCTTGCTGCTGTCGGAAATCGGGCAGGCCAACGGCGTGCAGATTACCCAGCAGGAAATGTCGATGCTGATCCAGCAGGCGGCGCAGCAGTATCGCCCCGAAGACCGCGACCGGTTCATGGAACTGATCCGCACCAACGACATGGCAGCCGCTCAGCTTCGTGCCCCGCTGTACGAAGACAAGGTCGTCGACTTCCTGTTCGAGAAGGCTGAAATCACCGATCGCGAAGTAACGCGCGAGGAATTGCAGGCCGCCATCGAAGCGGACGAAGACGAAGCGGCCAAGCCGGCCGCGAAGAAGAAAGCTCCGGCGAAAAAGGCTCCGGCCAAAAAAGCCGCCACCAAGGCGGACGATGCCAAAGCGGACGATGCCGCCGAAGCAAAGCCTGCTGCGAAGAAGGCTCCGGCCAAGAAGGCACCCGCTAAGAAAGCTGCTGCCAAGGCGGACGACAAGGCAGAGGCCAAGCCTGCAGCAAAGAAAGCGCCGGCTAAAAAGCCTGCGGCCAAGAAAGCTCCGGCCAAGAAATAAGCGTATTCGATACGCAGCCGCGCCTTTGCAGGCGTGGTGACGAAACGGGCGTACCTGGCGACAGGTGCGCCCGTTTCGTTTTGCCGGTGGTCGGCAGCGATGGATGCGGCAGAGCGCCCTGATGGGTCGGGTGTTTTCCGGGCCGATGTACAGGCGTTCCATGTCTTGCGACGAGTTGTGCGACAGACAGGACAGCGCCTTTGTGGCGGGGTGTTCGATGGATTTATGCCCGGCTACTACCCTCTGCGACGGGTTAAAGAATACGTGCGGGGTCACGAATACAATGGGATCGCAATTCGCGCGCGGCATGTTCCGCACGTTTTTCCGCAAGTCGCCGATGATCGCTTCGCTGCTGGCCGCAATGGCCGCTGTCGCGACGCCAGCGGTGGTTCAGGCCAAGGCACTGCAATGCGTGCCCTATGCGCGGCAGGTTTCGGGTATCTCGATCCACGGCAACGCCCGCACATGGTGGGGGCAGGCCGAAGGCACTTATGCTCGTGGTAAGCAGCCGAAAATCGGCGCTGTGCTGGCCTTCAAGAGCACTGGCGCGATGCCCTATGGCCATGTCGCGACAGTCGCGAAAATCGTCGATGAACGGCACATCCTGCTCAATCATGCGAACTGGTCGGGGCCGGGCCGGATCGAACGCGCGGCGATGGCAGTCGATGTGTCCGATGCCGGTGACTGGAGCGCGGTGCGCGTATGGTATGCGCCGATCGGCGGGCTCGGTACCCGGGTGAATCCAACCTTCGGCTTCATTTACGCCGAAGCGCCCGGGAGCGAGGATCTCGACACCGGCCCAATCCATATTGCCAAAGGCAACGGTGCTGGTGAAGGCGCTTCCATCCAACTGGCTGCGAAGTAGTCAGTTGAAAATCCTGAGGAGCGTCGAACCGCTCCCCTCGATTGCGGTACTGGAGCACAGCAAGTCAGTCCGGTCCAGCGAAGGCACTCCAGGGCGGGCTAGAACGTTCCCTTCACACTCAATCGGAACATCGGTCCGATCAACTGCGCGCGATCTTCCTTCAGCAATATCGGGGCAACATCGCGCGGGCCGTCATACACAGTGCGGTACAGCCGGTGGCGCGCATTGAAGAGGTTGATGACCTGAAATTTCACGGTCATTCCCAGCACATCTTTGTTTTCCAGAAACCAGATGTCGAATACCGGGCCTTCGTTGTCATACCCGAACTCGCCCACACGGTAGTAATCGGTCACTTCCTGTGATTCGATGGCCGCGCCCCACGCCCAGTCGCTCTGCGGAATATCGTGGCGCAGCGATACGTTCACCACCCGCGTTGCCAGATAGCTGATCTGCCGCTTCTCGTTCGTCACCGGATCGACCAGCGACGATGTCTGCAAGACAACATCGGAATCGATTTTGACACCGTGGAACCCGATCGGGTCAAGGTTGAATGTGCTGGTCCATTGGAGGCCATAGCGGTGCGCGCTGGGAATATTGCCACGCCCTTCGCCGCCGCCGGGCAGCGGGATCACATCAATATAATCGTCGTACAGTCGGGCAAAAAGCAGCAGGTTGGTCGATCCCCAGCGGCCCAGTTCCTTCTTTCCTTCCAGATCGAAGTTCCATTGCTGGGACGGGACGAGATCGGCGTTGTTACCGTTCTGATTGCCCAGATCGAGAAATACACGGGCAAGAAAGTCGTCAAAATCGAGCTGGCCGACCGCGCGCTCTACTTTGAGCGAGATATCCAGCCCTTTTTCCGGTGCCCACGCCAGACTGGCGGTGCCTTTCGGGCGGAAGAATGTGCGCGATAGTGAATTGGCGCCGGTCTGCGAAATGGTCGAAGATTCCGCCGCTGCAAGCAGTTGCAGAGTGACTTTGCTGCTCAGCGGGCGACCGTAGCTGAGCGATCCCTCATACCGGCTTTCCCGCACGCCGCCGGTGCCGCCCGGAAATGGCACTTCCACGAACTCACCTGCGGGCGACAGGTCGAACAGCGCGCCCTGCTCATCCAGTCGGTTGAATGCCCCTTCCAGCGCGATCTGCCAGTCGGCCTGCCCCCATTTCCAGCCATATTCCGCCCGCGCGATGCGTTCGCCGCTGGACAGATCCTGCCGGAAGCGACCGCCGACCGGATCGCTGGTATCGGCAAAGCTGATGACCGCGTTTTCATCCCGATGGGCGCGCTTATACCGCTCCAGCCCGATCAGCTTGAGCCGCCCGCTTGCCAGCGGGAATTCATAATCGCCGCTGATTTCATAGTTATACGCGCGGTAGCGTCCGGTTAGTAACCAGTCGCGAGCGATATCGTCCACTGGCAGGCGGACTTCGTCTTCCGCAAAAGTCGAATACTCCCGTTGATATGACAGGTTGAGGTTGCCCATCGTCGATCCGGGCCCATTGTATTTCAAACCCGCGCTGACCTTTGGTTCGTCGCTGTCGGACCATAGCCGACCATCGCGGGCCTCGATCACGGAGCCGTTGGCATCGCGAATGGAGTAGGGGCCACCATATGCGCCGCGTCCTTCGTCGTTTGACAGGCCCAGCGTATATTCCACGCGGCCCCGTTTGCCAGTCACTGAAATCTCGCCCCCCAGATATCCGGGGTGGGAAAAGTGCGGCCGGACCTCTCCGTTCCATCCGAACTGGCCGGAGAAGCTGTTGCCACCGGTGACGATATTGGCGACCTGCCCTGAAAGGCCGGGTATCGAAAGGCGCGCTCCGTCCACGATTTCGATGCGGACAACGTTGCTGGCGGGAATGCGGCCAAGCTGATCGTAAAGACCATCGGATTTGCCGGACAATCGCTGCCCGTTCACCAGCACGTTTTCGGTCGCCTTACCTAACCCGCGCGTGCTGGAATCCCCTTCGCGGATCTGGAAACCCGGCACATTTCGCAGCATGTCGAGCGCGCTTTTCGGGGAGAATGCAGTGAAGAAGTCTGCCGGGTAGGCGCCCTGTACATGTGAGGTGTCAGGGTCGGCTGCGGCGGAGTCGGCGGCAACAGTCGCAGGCTTCTCGCCAGCGCGCGCAGGCGTAGTGCCAAGTGCAGCGATAGCGGCGGAGGCCATCAGCATCCCATTGAAATAACGCATGAAGCCCCTCTCCGGATAGTCTTGGGAATGGTGCTATTGGTGTTGGGGAAAAGGGAACAGAGCGCACTCGATCAACGGCGCTTACGTGCCGTTCAATGACATTTGTAATCGTTCCACTTCCTGTTGCGGCAGTGGGGATTGCGGTTAAGCCCCTTGAACATCGCTCCGGTACTCGCGACATAGGCGGTCGCAATCGACCCAATATGAAGGCACATCCACAATGATCGACCTGCTCGGCAACTCCGGCGAAACCTACGGCACACAGGGCCAGTTCACACGCGATCCCCTCACCGGGGCGCTGGTGCCGGTGGTGGTCGAACAGACGAGCCGGGGTGAACGCAGCTTCGACATTTTCAGCCGCCTGTTGCGCGAACGTATCGTGTTCGTGACCGGGCAGGTGGAAGACGGGATGGCCTCGCTGATCACCGCGCAGCTCCTGTTCCTCGAAAGCGAGAACCCGAGCAAGCCGATCAGCATGTACATCAATTCGCCCGGCGGTGTGGTGACAGCCGGGATGGCGATCCACGACACCATGCAATACATCAAACCGCGCGTGTCGACGGTGTGCATGGGACAGGCGGCATCGATGGGCAGCTTCCTGCTGGCCGCGGGGGAACCGGGTATGCGGATAGCACTGCCCAACGCGCGAATCATGATCCACCAGCCCAGCGGTGGTGCGCGCGGCATGGCCAGCGATATCGAAATTCAGGCCAAGGAAATTCTGCGCATCAAGGCGCGGATGAACGACCTGTATGTCAAGTACACTGGCCGCACGCTGGACGAAATCGAGAAGGCGATGGACCGCGATACCTTCCTCGAAGCGGACGAGGCGATGAAGTTCGGGCTGGTCGACAAAGTCTTCGAAACCCGCCCTGAAAGCGACGCAACACCAGAGGCCGAAGGATCGGGCGGCGCGCCCGAATAAGGCCGCGTCCGTAACCATTCGGCTGCGTCCTGTGCCATTCGAGGGCACAGGGAGTAGGAAACCGGCAACCTTGTGCCTTCAGCTTGTCGCAAGGCAGCTATGATAGGTACAAGCTGTTGGATTATCGTATCACTGGCCGTAAGGTCAGCGAATCCCTGCGTTGTAGGCAGGGATTCGGGATGAGCAGGAAATGACCAAATTGACCGGAACGGATTCGAAAAGCACCCTTTACTGCAGCTTCTGCGGCAAATCGCAGCACGAAGTGCGCAAGCTGATCGCCGGCCCGACGGTGTTCATCTGCGACGAATGCGTCGAACTGTGTAACGATATTATCCGCGAAGAAGCGAAGGCAGGCCTTGCCGGGCGCAAGGAAGGCGACGTGCCGACCCCGCACGAAATCTTCAGCACGCTGAACGATTACGTGATCGGGCAGGATCGCGCCAAGCGGGTGCTCTCGGTCGCGGTGCACAACCATTACAAGCGGCTCAAGCATTCGGGCAAAGCGGGCGAGGTCGAACTGGCCAAGTCGAATATCCTGCTCGTCGGCCCCACCGGTTCGGGCAAAACCCTGTTGGCGCAGACGCTGGCGCGCACGTTCGATGTGCCGTTCACGATGGCCGATGCCACTACTCTGACAGAGGCTGGCTATGTCGGTGAAGATGTCGAGAACATCATCCTCAAGCTGTTGCAGGCCAGCGATTACAACGTCGACAAGGCGCAGCACGGCATCGTCTATATCGATGAAATCGACAAGATTACCCGTAAGGCCGAAAATCCCAGCATCACCCGCGACGTTTCGGGCGAAGGGGTGCAGCAGGCTTTGCTCAAGCTGATGGAAGGCACCACGGCTTCTGTCCCGCCGCAGGGTGGGCGCAAGCATCCGCAGCAGGAATTCCTGCAGGTCGACACCACCAATATCCTGTTCATCTGTGGCGGTGCGTTTGCGGGGCTGGACAAGATTATCGCGGACCGCCTGCAGAAGCGCAGCATCGGTTTCGGCGCACATGTGGCCGACCCGGACAAGCGCCGCGTGGGCGAACTGCTCCAGAAGTGCGAGCCGGAAGATCTGCTGAAATTCGGTCTGATCCCTGAATTCGTCGGCCGTCTGCCGGTGATCGCGACGCTCAACGATCTCGATGTCGAAGCGCTGGTGCAAATCCTTACCGAGCCGAAGAATGCGCTGGTGAAGCAGTATTGCAAGCTGTTCGAACTGGAAGATGTCGAACTGACTTTCAACGATGACGCTCTCCGCGCCATCGCTGAGAAGGCTATCGCCCGTAAGACTGGTGCGCGCGGTCTGCGCTCGATCGTGGAAGGCATCCTGCTCGACACGATGTTCGACCTGCCCGACATGGAAGACGTGACCGAAATCGTTATCGACAAGGACGTTGTCGAAGGGCGCAAGGAACCGATCCGCGTAGTTGGTGGCAAGACGGATAAGGAAGAGGCAGCTTAAGCTTTAGGGGCTTCTTGCTGTCTCGGACACGCATGTGCCGCAGGCGGGCCGATACTATCGACCTGGAAATTGCGAAACCCCGGCCAGCAGACCGGGGTTTCGTTTTTGGGAAGGCGGTTTTTGGGGTGCGAGGGCTGCTATCTGCCGGTCAGCACCCGGTATCGCATCCTCGCGTGATTTCCACCTGAAGCGTAGTGTGGCCGATGCCGTGATGGTGGGCCAGTTCTTCCGCCACTTCGCGCAGGAATATGTCGCCGGGGTGGCCGCCGGGCATCATGAGATGCGCGGTCATCGCGGTCTCGGTGGTGCTCATCGGCCAGATATGCAGATCGTGCACGGCAGCCACTCCGGGTAGAGTGACGAGGTATTCGCGCACCGCGACCACCGAAATCCCTTCGGGCACCGCGTTGAGGCCCAGTTTGACGCTGTCTTTCAACAGACCCCAGGTGCCCCATGCGATCACGATAACGATCAGCAGGCTGGTCACCGGATCGACCCAGTTCGCGCCCGTTAACAGGATTACGACCCCTGCGATCACCACGCCCAGACTGACCAATGCATCGGCCGCCATGTGAAGGAACGCGCCACGCACATTCAGATCGTGCTTGCTGCCGCGCATGAACAGCAGGGCAGTGAAAGTGTTGATGACGATCACGATGCCAGCGACCACGATCATCGTCCACCCTTCCACTTTCGGTGGGGAGGACATGCGATGCACGGTTTCATAGGCGATACCGCCAATGGCGATCAGCAGCAGCGCCGCATTGGCCAGCGCCGCCAGAATAGTTGAGCTTTTGTAGCCATAGGTGAATCGTCCGCCGGGGGAGCGCTGAGCCAGAACGCTGGCAATCCATGCCAGCGCCAGCGCGAGCACATCCGACAGGTTGTGCCCGGCGTCGGCAACCAGTGCCATCGATCCGGCCATAAAACCGTATGCGGCCTCAATTCCGACAAATACGGTGTTGAGCACGATCCCGATGGCGAAGGCGCGTCCGAAACTGGCCGGGGCGTGCGAATGGCCTCCATGACCGTGTGCATGGTGGTGGTCTTGCCCGGCGTGATCGTGTCCGCCGCTATGTGAATGTGTCGCGCCCATATCGCTCACTCGTAAATGCAGGAATCGAGCCCGTCGCGGCGGACAATGCCGATGCGGCGGGCTATGGTGTTACCGTGGCGGCGGGTAAAGCCACTGGGGCTGATCGCTGCGCGTTCCTTGGGCAGTGGCAGGACCGCCGCGATCCGGGCCGCCTCCAGCGGAGTGAGCCGGGCAGCGGAACGTTTGAAATAGCGCTGAGCGCCCGCTTCCACGCCATACGTACCGATCCCGGTTTCCGCGACGTTGAGATAGACTTCCATGATCCGCCGCTTGCCCCACAGGTTCTCGATCAGGAAAGTGAACCACGCCTCCAGCCCTTTGCGGAAATAGCCGCCGCCTTGCCACAGGAACACGTTCTTGGCGGTCTGCTGGCTGATCGTGGAGCCGCCGCGGATACGCCCGCCACGGGCATTGTGCTCAATTGCTTTCTCAATCGCTTCCTGATCGAATCCGTTGTGCGAACAGAATTTGCCGTCTTCACCGGCGATTGCTGCATCGACCATGTTGCGATCGATGTTGGATAGCGATTCCCAATCTTTGGTTATGCCATTGGGGTCCATCAGCATCGTGGCTGTGACAGGGACTGGCACGAACCGGTACAGCACCACCCACAGCAGGCTGAACAGGATGAAGCCAACAACTATTTTGGCAAGAAACATCGCGACACGGGTCATGCCGAAGGGGTAACGGTCGCAGAGGCAAAAGAAAATGGCGCTTTTGTCTTCACTGCTGAGTTTCGCACAAAGCGCTTATCGGCCCGGCTCCTGCGGCGATTGACAGAACTGCGCCGGGCCGATTTCGCTCAGGATGCCGTTACCAGCTGCGACCCATCATTCCGCCGCGCGCGACACAGCGTTCGAATGCTGGCAGATGGTTCTCGCGCGAGGCCGATTGCAACAGTTGCAGTGTTGCCTTCACTTGCGGATCGCGCACTTGCGGCAATAACCGGTCGTATAGCGCAATATTGGTTTTCTCCGCCTCGACCCCTGTCTGACAGGCGTCGAGGCGGGTCTTCGGGGCCGCAATCGTGCCGATATAACGATTGGGCGGAACCGTCATGCCCAGACGGACCATCTGTGCAATTACCATCTCGGCATGGCGCTGCTCTGCCCGAATGATATTCGAAAACGGACGCACGTCGCCAAATTGATCGAGCACGGCACGATAGGTCGCTTCTGCCCTGTATTCATCGTCCAGCGCGGTTTGCAGTGCGGCGCGGTCGCCGGTGGACTGGGCAGCGGGCGGGGGAGGGGGCGCGGCCCAGGCGACAGCGCTGCCGAAAATTACAATAGTGAGCGGGGCGAAGGTCTGGCGAACAAGCACCGACATAAACCGGTTCATCGGTCAGTCTCCTGTTGTCCCCTTCTTGTGGCGGTAGTCGCAGGTTCGACACTTGCTGACATTGACCGGACGCAAAACGGGCCGCGACCCGTGGGGATCGCGGCCCGTTCCAGGCTATTCGCTGTGCCGTTGGCTTATGCGGCCTCTGGTGCAGGCAGCAGCCGCTCGCTCGCGATCCGCTGCATCGCCTTCTGCAGTTTTTCGAACGCGCGCACTTCGATCTGGCGGATACGTTCGCGGCTGACGTCGTAAACCTGCGACAGTTCTTCCAGCGTTTGCGGATTATCGGTCAGGCGCCGCTCGGCCAGGATATGCTTTTCCCGGTCGTTGAGGCTATCCATCGCTTCCACCAGCATTTCGTGGCGCACGTGGGCTTCTTCTGCTTCTGCAGTGGTTTCGTCCTGCAGCGGGCGTTCGTCCTGCAGCCAGTCGAGCCATTCGCCCGATCCTTCTTCGCCGTTTCGCATGGAGACGTTGAGCGAACCGTCGCCCCCCATCATCATGCGGCGGTTCATGTTCACCACTTCCTGTTCGGGCACGCCGAGGTCGGTGGCGATCTTACGCACGTCGTCCGGGTGCAGATCGCTGTCCTCGTAAGCGTCGAGGTTTTTCTTCATCCGGCGAAGGTTGAAGAACAGCTTTTTCTGCGCGGCGGTGGTGCCCATTTTAACCAGCGACCAGCTCCGCAGGATGTATTCCTGAATGCTCGCCTTGATCCACCACATGGCATAGGTGGCGAGACGGAACCCGCGATCGGGCTCGAATTTTTTGACGCCTTGCATCAGCCCGACATTCCCTTCGGAAATCAGGTCGCTGACGGGCAGGCCATATCCGCGATAGCCCATCGCGATTTTCGCCACGAGCCGCAGATGGCTGGTGACGAGCTGCGCGGCAGCTTCGGGATCTTCGTGCTCCTCGTACCGCTTGGCGAGCATATATTCCTGCTCGGCGGTGAGAATCGGATATTTCTTGATCTCCGACAGGTAGCGGTTGAGGCTTTGCTCGCCGCCCAGTGCGGGGACCGACATTGGCTTGGAATTGCTCACTATTACCCTTACCTTTCTAGCGTCGCCCTCGCTTGGCGGACCCCTTCTGGGCATCCTCCGGATGGGGCACACACTACCGTATATAGGGATTTGCGCGCAATTTTGCAGCGCATTTCGTCGATTTTAACGAGCGAGTTCGTCGATAAGTTCCGCCATATCGCGGGGCAATTCGCTTTCGAACCAGCAATCTTCGCCAGTGACAGGATGAACGAAGCCGAGAGTCGCGGCATGAAGCGCCTGTCGGGCGAACCCCAGTTCCTTGAGAACAGGGCGTAGAGGGGCAGGCGTGCGGCCATATACAGGGTCGCCCAATAGGGCATGACCGATTGACGCAAGGTGAACCCGCACCTGGTGAGTTCGCCCGGTTTCCAACCTGCATTCCACCAGCGCGGCATGGTTCAGGCGGCGGATAGTGCGATAATGCGTGACCGCGTGCTTCCCGCGCGATGATTCGTCAGGCAGCACCGCCATTTTCTTGCGGTTGCTATCCGAACGACCAAGGCGGCCCGTTATCGTCCCTTCCGCCGGATTGGGCTGCCCGCCGGCGACGGACAGATATCGGCGGTGGATCGAATGATCGACAAACTGTTTCGTCAGCCCTTCATGCGCGGCATCGCTTTTGGCGACGACCAGCAGGCCCGATGTATCCTTGTCGATCCTATGGACGATTCCGGGGCGGGCCACACCGCCGATGCCCGAAAGCTGCCCGGTACAGTGGTGTAGCAGAGCGTTGACCAGTGTGCCGTCGGGATTGCCCGCTGCGGGGTGGACGACCAGCCCGGCGGGCTTGTCCACGACGATCAGATGTTCATCTTCGAACACCACCGACAGCGGGATATCCTGTGGCTGCGCCGCCAATGGGGCAGGTGGGGGCAGGGCAATGCTGTACGCGGTGCCGGAGGACACTTTTGCAGAAGCGCTTTTGGCCACTGCGCTGCCGACAGTAACTGCTCCGTCACCGATCAACGCCTTAACCCGCTCGCGAGAGAGGCCGGTTTCCTCCGCCAATACCTTGTCGATCCTGCCATCGCTGGTGAGAATGCCGGTCAGGGTTTCGGGCTGGGTCACGCGCAATGGCCTAGGTGAAGCGGCACCCTTCGACAAGCGCCGGAGGGCGGCTTTGTGGGTTTGCGTGCGCTCTTCCCTGCGCTACGCCATTCAGTGGGATCATTGATGCCGCAGGAAGGAATGGCATGAGTGAAGTGAAGGGGCGACTGTTCGATTACAGACCTTTCGGTCCGCGCGATCCGCATGAAACGCATCGCGCAGCAACGCCGCTGGAGCTGTTTTTCGATCTGGTGACTGTGATCGCGATAGCGTCCGCCGCTGTGGGCCTGCACCACGGCATCGCGGAAGGGCACGCCATGCAGGCGTTGCCCGTTTTCATGGTGGCGTTTTTCGGGATCTGGTGGGCCTGGATGAACTACACCTGGTTTGCCTCGGCCTATGACAACGATGGCCCGATCTATCGACTGCTGACGTTCTGGATCATGTTCGGGTTTCTGTGGCTGGCCGCGTCGGTTCCGCGTTTCTTCGATGGGCTGGATATTACTTTGCCGGTTATGGCCTATGTCGTGATGCGGATCGGAATGATCGCTCTGTGGCTGATCGCGGCGCGCAACGATCCATCGCATGCGACCACCGCTCGGCGCTATGCCGCTGGGATCGCTGTCGCGCAGGTGCTGTGGGTGGCGCTTGCCTGGTTGATGGTGCCTGGGACGGCGGTGTTTTTCGCGGTACTGGCACTTGCCGCTGTCACCGAACTGATGGTTCCGGTTTATGCTGAGAGGGCCGGCATGACCCCCTGGCATGACGATCATATTGTTGAACGGTATGGCCTGCTGATGATTATCCTGTTGGGGGAAATCCTGCTGGCAGGCTCGGCATCGCTGGCCAAAGGGGGCGAGGAGATTGGGCTGGCATCGCCATTGTTGCATGTGGCGCTGGCATCGCTGGTGATCGCGTTTGCGATGTGGTGGCTCTATTTTTCCCGCGACGATCACTTGCGCGTTCATACCGAGCATGAAGGTCTGCATTTCCAGTGGGGTTATGGCCACCTGATCCCTTTCGCGGCGACCGCTGCTGTCGGTGCAGGCTTCGGGGTGCTGGTCGATATCGTCACCGGCCATGCTCACATCCCGTTGCGGGCGGGCGATATCGCAGTGGCTGTGCCACTGGCGCTTTACATGGCCGGGCTGTGGTTCGTGCGCGATCGGTTCGTGCTCGATGGCGGTGCCCGCGCGGTTCTTCCCGTATTCGCTGTGCTGGTGCTGATTGCAGGCGCGCTGATGCCTGCTGCGCTGGAAAGTATGGCAGTGTTGAGTGTGCTGGCGGTATTCGTTCGCAGCGCGATGGCCACGCGGGCCCGTCGCCGGATACGTGCAGAGAGCTGAGCGACAAGCGGCGATGGGTATAACTACGAGTGGCGACCTGTACGACCGGATGATCCGTCTGGCAGCCGAAGCGCATCCGAACGAAGCCTGCGGCCTGCTGCTAGGCAAAGGCGCGCATGTTCACACCATAGTCGCTACCGCCAATGTCCACCCTTCGCCCGCGACGCATTTCGAGATCGATCCGCAGGCGCTGATCGACGTGCACCGTGCCGCGCGGGCGGGCGGGCCGGACGTGGTGGGATACTTCCATTCCCACCCGCATGGGCCACCTGCACCGTCCGCCACCGATGCAGCGATGGCATCGGGCGACGGGAGGGTGTGGGCGATTTTCGGGCAGGGGCAAGTGCGCTGGTGGCGCGATCTGCCAGATGGATTCGCTGCCGTCGATTGCCGTATCGGGTAGAGCCGACGCCTACCGGAAGACGACAGTTCGCACTCCGTTGAGGAACACCCGCCGTTCCGCCACCCAGCGAACAGCGCGGGCCAGCACCCGCGCTTCGATATCGCGACCGATCCGCACCAGATCGTCTTGCGTGGCGCGGTGGTCCACCCGTTCGACATCCTGTTCGATGATCGGTCCTTCATCCAGATCGCTGGTCACGAAGTGCGCGGTCGCGCCGATGAGCTTCACGCCTTGGCTATGCGCCTGATGATAGGGCCGCGCGCCTTTGAAACTGGGCAGGAAGCTGTGGTGAATGTTGATGCATTTGCCCGCCAGCCTGTCGACGGTGGTTGATGACAACACCTGCATATAGCGCGCAAGCACCAGATAATCGGCCCGCAGTTCTTCATGCAGGGCGAGGATTCTCGCCTCTTGGGCATCTTTACCCTCAGCGCCGATGGGCAGATGATGAAACGCGATTCCATGCCATTCGGTCAGATCGCGCAGGTCCGGGTGGTTGGATACGACCCCGACGATGTCCACCGGCAGGTTGCCCGTGCGCCAACGGTGCAGCAGATCATTGAGGCAATGGCTGCCCTTCGACACGGCAACCAGCACCCGCGGACGCTCTGCCGCGGCGACGAGTTCCCAACGCATCCCATACTGCGCGGCAATCGGGGCGAACCCGTCGCGCAATTGTTCTATCCTGTCGGGAAAGGCCGGTCCCGCTCCGGCAAATTCGACCCGCATGAAAAAGCTGCCGAGAGCAAGGTCGGCATATTGCTGGCTATCGAGGATAAATCCATCGTGGGCTGCCAGGTGCGCGCTGACCGCAGCAACAATGCCGACCTGGTCCTTGCACGAGAGGGCCAGAATATATGATTTGTCTTCGCACGAATTGTCCATGAGGAGGAGTAGTTGCCGGGAGACGAGCGGCCCGCAACCAAGAATTTCTACATGCAAGCGGGGCGCGATGTCGCATCGAACAGAAACTGCGGGTGGAACGGCGCGAAAGTTCGTTTAAGGATTGTTCACCAAATGCTCCAATCGTCAGGAGACGACGACTTCAAATGAACGATACCGACGCTCTCGATCTCGCCAGCTTGCTGTGCTCTCGCCTGTGCCACGATATGCTGTCGCCTGTGGGCGCGCTTAACAACGGGCTGGAATTGCTGGCTGACGAGCGCGATCCGGAAATGCGCCAGCGGTGTATGGAACTGCTCGAACAAAGCGCGAGGACGACTGCCGATAAACTCAAGTTCTTTCGTCTCGCATTCGGGGCCGCTGGAGGTTTCGGGGAAGCCGTGCCGGTGGACGAAGCGAAATCGGTGATCGAATCGCTGGTCGCGTCGGCCAAACGCGTTGAAGTGCACTGGGCGCTTTCCGCCGATCGCTTGCCTAAACCGGCGGTCAAAGTGCTGCTCAATCTGGCACAAATCGGGCTGGATGCGCTGGTGCGGGGCGGGACACTGGATATCGGCGCGGAACTGCGCGACGGCACCAGCGAAATCGTCGTACGCGCTGCGGGGCCGAAAATCGCCTTCGACGAAACTATCGGCAAGGCGCTGGAGGGCGGCCTGGATGGCAGTGAGATTACCAGCCGCACCGCTGCCGCCCATATGCTGGCCCTGCTGGCGGAACGCGCGGGCGGCGGGCTGCAATATGCCTTGCATGACGATGCGCTGGTGCTCGGCGCGGTACTACCGGAGGACTGATGGCCGACGAGCTTGTCCATCGCGAACGGCTGTCGCCCAATTGCAACGAGCGTAAGCTGCCGATCTCGATGGTCGTGCTGCATTATACCGAAATGGAAAATGCGGAGGTTGCGCTCGACCGGCTATGCGATCCGCAGGCCGAAGTCAGCGCGCACTACCTGATCAGCGAAGCGGGCGAAGTCGTCCGTCTGGTGCCGGAAGAGCAGCGCGCATGGCATGCGGGGCAATCGTACTGGCGCGGGCATCGCGATGTGAATTCGGCCAGTATAGGGATCGAGCTGGACCATCCGGGCCACGCGCTCGGCTATCGTCCGTTCAGCGATGCCCAGATCGATGCGCTCGTCCCGTTGCTGGCGCGGATCGTGAAGCAATACGATATTCCGCGCGCCAACGTAGTGGCCCATTCCGATGTGGCGCCTGCACGCAAGGTCGATCCGGGCGAGCTGTTTCCGTGGGACCGGCTGGCGGAATATGGCCTCTGCCTGCCCAAGCCGGAAAAGCTGGAGCGTGGCGATCCGTTCGATAACGATGCGGCATTCTACCTCGCGCTCGAACGGTTCGGTTATGACATTACAGACGGTCATAAAGTGGTGGAGGCGTTCCAGCGCCGCTGGCGGCCAGAGCGGATTGACAGCCAGATCGATGGTCAGGTGCGGGCGATCCTGTTCCAGTTGCTGCTCGACCGCGATCGCGGCCTTTCGCGCTAGGTGTTTTTGATTCAGATCAATGTCGCTGCATTCGCCTGATGAGACAGGACGCAGGAAACGCTATGAAGGAGTGACAGATGGCGCATACCGAATTCAAGGACTGGCCCGCGATGGCCGCCAATCTCGTTCCCGCGATCCGCGAACTGCACAAAGGCGCGCCGGGCGTGATGAAGGCCTTTCGCGACATGGGCGCTGCGGCGCACGAAGGCGGGGCTCTGGATGCCAAGACCAAGGAATTGCTGGCGGTGGCTATCGCAGTGGCGACGCGGTGCGATCCCTGCATCACGTTCCATGTCGAAGGCGCGCGCAAGCACGGCGCGTCACGTGAAGAGATCGCAGAAACAATGGGGCTGGCGGTGTATATGGGGGCCGGGCCGAGCGCGATGTACGCGGCGCAGGCACTTGAGGCATACGATCAGTATGTCGACAAGGCGGCTGAGTAACGCTGCGCGCTCTTCCCACCGGGGATACGTGCCTCTATATGCCGCTCCGTCAGGGGGCCGGGCAGCCGCGTGCGGGGCAACCCGTGTCGAGGAAAGTCCGGGCTCCACGAAGCAAGGGTGGCGGGTAACGCCCGCCCGGCGCAAGCCGAGGGAAAGTGCCACAGAGAGTATACCGCCGATGGAGGGAAACCTCACAGGCAAGGGTGAAAGGGTGCGGTAAAGGCGCACCGGGGCGCTGGTGACAGGGCCCGCATGGCAAACCCCACCCGGAGCAAGGCCGAATAGGGGCGGCGCGCCTTCGCGAAAGCGGGGCAGGTCTGTTTCGGACCCGACCGCCCGGGTTGGCTGCTTGAGCGTACGGAGCAATCCGTCGCCCAGATGAATGGCTGCCACTGCCGATACGGTCCGGCATGTTCGGATACCGTCGGCGGTACAGAACCCGGCTTACAGGCCCCCTGACACCTGCACTTTATCCGGCTGTGCCGGAGAATATTACGGGCAGAGTGTTTCCGTTTCGATCGTGATCGTGCCGTCTTCGCCTCTGACTGCCTGAATCGTGCGGCGCGATGTCCCCTCCAGCGCCAGAGCTGTCAGGCGTCCGGTGTTATAGGCACCGGTATCGATGCCGATCCGGTTGGCGCGCGCATCGACCTCGGCACTGATCGTATGGCCATGCACGATCATGTGTTCGTGCGGCGCATCATATGTGATGAATTCTTCGCGGATCCACATCAGGTGATGGCGCTTCTGCTGTTCCAGAGGAACGCCGGGCGCGATCCCGGCATGGACGAACAGATAATCGCCAGCCAGATGGTGCGTGTCGAATGCGGCAACAAAGGCGCGATCTTCCTCCGGGATGACCTTGTGCATGATGTCCTGCAATTCATCGAGCGTGGCGTTGTCGTATTCCTTGCGCTTCACACCATAGCTCATCACCGTTTCCCGGCCGCCGTGGCGCAGGAAATGGCGTAGCATTCCAGTATCCTCGAATGCGGAGAGGAACATTTCCTCGTGATTGCCGGCCAGCAGAGTGGTGGGGCGTTCGGCCTGTAGCTGGCGGGCGCGAGCGATGACACCGGCGCTATCCGGCCCACGGTCCACCAGATCGCCCAGCAGCACAATGCGTGTATCGGCAGGGGTGCGGGCGGTATCGTCCTGAGCGATCGCGTCCAGCAACGCATCGAACAGCGCCCGTTGCCCGTGGATATCGCCTACCGCGTAATAACGTGTGCCTGCCGGCACGGCAGCGATTACCGGGGCGGGTGTATTGGAACGAAAGAGGCGACGGAGAGATGATAGCATAACGATTGGGCCGGAAGTGCTTTGCGCGCGCGGCACGCAGGCGCCACATAGGCGAGAGCCCTATGGCGGGCAATGGCTGACGCTGGAATGAACCACCCTCTGATGCCTAAAATCAACACTATGCAGGTGATTTACGATAGTTGGCGACATTTTTCTTGTGCGCTGCAGCATGTCCATGCACATTTATTGTGCATTTACCGCAGATTTCCGCAATCAAAGATGGGAACGGGTGGATACGCAGGTAGGGACGAAGGCACAAACTTAAAGGAGTTTGCCATGCTCACGTCCATTCGCAGCCTTGCCGCTGCAACGATTCTCAGTTCGTCCGCCCTCCTCGCAGCGCCTGCTTTGGCGTCCGACAACGGTGGAGCGATTGTCGATACATCGGTCGATGTGTCGTCGCTCGATACCGTGTCGCTGAACGCCACTCCGGCTGCGACCGGCGCTATCGGCGCCATTTCTCTCGACAGCGATGCGCTGTCTTCTGCCGATGCCGCGACATCTCTCGAAACATCGGGTGCGGTTATCCGCACCAGCCAGCCGGTCGAAGACAGCAACAAGGCAGGCGAAACCGGCCTCACTGTATCGGGCAGCGTAACGCTGGTGACCGATTACCGCTTCCGCGGCGTGTCGCTTTCGGCGGGCGATCCGGCGATTCAGGGCGGCATCACAGTCACCCACGACAGCGGCGTGTATGTCGGCACCTGGGCATCTTCGATTGCGGGTGGTTCGTCATATGGCGATATGGAGCTCGATCTGATCGCCGGGTGGAGCGGCGATGTATCCGATGGCGTCACGTTCGACATCGGCATGGTCTATTTCGTCTATCCGACCAACGACGGTGCCTTCGACCCGGTCGATTACTGGGAGCCCTATGCCACCGTCAGCACCACTCTGGGGCCGGTCGAGGCAAGTCTGGGCATCAACTATGCCTGGAAGCAGGACTCGCTGGGCGGAAACGACAACCTCTATCTGCATGGCGAACTGGGCGTCGGCATTCCCAATACGCCTGTCTCGCTTTCGGCTCACCTCGGATACACCAGCGGGGCGCTCGCACCGGATTACACCGCCGGGCTCAGCACCGACAAAACGGCGTGGGACTGGTCCATCGGGGCGAGCATGACTGTGCTCGACAAGCTGGAAATCGGTGTGTCGTACATCGGCGTCGAAGCGCCGCAGGCCAAGGCGCTGGGTGTGGACGATGGTTCCACCGATGGCACAATTGTCGGCACGCTGGGCGTCAGCTTCTGATCCCGACCGACAGCGTTTAAGGGGGGAACGGGGGGCCATTGCGTCCCCCGTTTTTTGTCCATCTTCCGTATGGGACTTGTGCAGAGGGTGGATGGGCTGCGATGGGGGCACTGAATTGGAGATTCCCCGATGACGACCAAGTTCCTGCATGCCATGATTCGCGTAACCGACCCCGACGCGACGATTGCGTTTTTTAACCTGATCGGCCTGGAAGAAGTCCGCCGCTTCGACGTCGAAGCAGGGCGCTTTACGCTGATCTTCCTTGCCGCGCCGGGGGAGGAGGGCGTTGCCGAGGTTGAGCTGACCTACAACTGGCCACCCGAAGACGGTTCCGCCCCTGAAACGTATGATAACGGTCGCAATTTCGGCCATCTCGCTTACCGCGTCGATGATATCTATGCGACGTGCCAACGGATCATGGATGCCGGGCATACGGTTCACCGTCCGCCGCGCGACGGGCATATGGCATTCGTGAAATCGCCCGACGGAATTTCGGTCGAACTGCTGCAGGATGGCCATCTCCCGCCGCAAGAGCCTTGGGCAAGCATGGAAAACACCGGTACCTGGTAATCCGGGTGAGGCGGCTCGCGGGCGACTTTGGTCGCAAACGGGCCGCTTGCGCTGGCTTTAGCGCGATGAATTTGCGAAGGGCGCGGGTATGGTAACCACGCTCGTTCTCATCTTCATCGTCGCTTACATATTCATCGCGCTGGAAGAACCCACCGGCGTCAACAAATCCGCTGCCGCTCTGATCGGGGCAGGTCTGTTGTGGACCGTGTACGCCCTTGCTTCGGCAAGCCCGGATATCGTTGACGAGAACCTGTCCGAATCGCTGGTCAACACCGCGCAAATCGCGTTCTTTCTGCTGGGTGCGATGACGGTGGTCGAGGTGGTCGATGCCCATGATGGCTTTGCTGTCATCACATCCCGTATGCGAGCGCAGACAATGGCCACATTGGTGTGGTTCATCTCGTTCGTCACGTTCTTCCTTTCGGCCGCGCTCGATAACCTTACGACGACGATCGTGATCGTCTCGCTGGTTCGCAAGTTGCTGAAAGAGCGGGAGGATCGCCTGTTGGTGACCGGCATGGTGGTGATCGCCGCCAATGCAGGCGGTGCGTGGTCCCCCATTGGCGACGTGACCACCACGATGCTGTGGATCAACGGCGAAGTGACCACGGCTGCGATCACCAGCAAGCTGATCCTGCCGAGCCTTGTCAACATGCTCGTCCCGCTGATGATCGTCAGTTACTGGCTGCGCGGACGCAAGGTCGTCGCGCCCGATCCAGTGACAGTGGGTGCCGGTGATGAACCGATTTACGAAACCCCTGCTCTCGAACGCAATGTGATGTTCGCGCTGGGGCTGGGCACATTGCTGGCGGTGCCGGTGTTCAAGGGGATTACCCATCTGCCGCCGTTCCTCGGCATCCTGTTCGGATTGGGGCTGGTGTGGGCGGTGGGCGATCTGATGCACCGCGACAAGCCGTGGGAAGAACGGCAGCAGGTGACAATCGTCAACGCGCTGGCGCGGATCGATATGAGTGCCATTACCTTCTTCGTCGGTATCCTGCTGGCGGTGGCGACACTGGAACATGCCGGGGTGCTGGCCAGTGTGGCGCAATGGCTCGATACCGAAATCGGCAGGCTGGATGTGATCGTGATGGTGTTCGGCGCAGTCAGTGCCATCGTCGATAACGTGCCGATGGTGGCTGCAGCGATGGGTATGTACCCGATGGACCTTTACCCGCAGGACAGCTTCCTGTGGGAATTCATGGCCTATTGCGCGGGAACGGGCGGATCGATCCTGATTATCGGTTCTGCTGCGGGCGTAGCAGCGATGGGCATCGAGAAGATCGATTTCCTGTGGTATCTCCGCAAGTTCAGCCCCCTGGCAATTCTTGGCTATCTTGCCGGAGCGAGTATCTATCTGCTGGAAACCGAGGCGCTGGTGAGAGTGGCCGGAGGCTGAACCGGCGATGGCATCGCCGGTGCCGTTTCTGGCTGAATAGCGGGTGGCTACATAGCCTGTCGCCACTCGCTGCGGAGTGAGACATGGACCACATGTTACACTGTCCTGAGCCGAAAAAGTCAGGCCTTTGCATGAGGGCGTAAGCCGACCGGAGTTGGCGGCAATTGCCCTGATACCATGCGCGCTGACCATGCCCCGTCATGCCAGTTGCCCGCCGTGTAGGACAGCAAGGCGTTAAGGGGCAGTCAGTGGCGAGCCTCAGGGCGGAGGGAGAACCCGTTGAAGCGGCGGTCAGTCTTTGCTCGCGCCCTCACTGGCATCGGCCTGCGGCGCCAGACGCAGGAGGGTGTAGCCAATTGCGACCGATATCAGTGTGCCCGTCAGCACGCCCAGTTTCGCCTGCTCGAACAATTCGTTGTTGTTGGCGAATGCCATCGTGCCGATAAACAGGCTCATCGTGAACCCGATCCCGCATAATGCGGCCACACCCCAGATGTGCATCCATGTTCCGCCGGCCGGTGGCTTGGCAATGCCGAGCCACTTGGCGCCGAGTATCGCGCTAAGGATACCGGCCTGCTTGCCCAGAACCAGCCCGCCGGCAATGGCCAGCGGCAGCGGCGCGAAGAAGCCGTCCAGCCCAATTCCGCGCAGATCGACCCCGGCGTTTGCGAAACCGAACAGGGGAACCACGAGATAGGCGTTCCAGGGGGCCAGCCCATGTTCGGCCTTGACCAACAGGGGGTTGCCCTTGCGGTTACGCATCGGAATCATCAGCGCAGCAACAACCCCGGCGATGGTGGCGTGGACGCCGGAATTGAGCACACAGACCCACAGCACGATCGCTGCCAGCGCATATACCATCAGGTTATCGACCCGGCGCATGTTCATCACTGCCAGAATCGCGACGACAGCGACCGAGGCGATCAGCCACATCGCCTTGACCTGAGCGGTATAGAACAACGCGATGATCGCCACTGCGCCGATATCGTCGACAATCGCGACAGTGAGCAGGAACAGGCGCAGCGATTGCGGCACTCTGTTGCCCAGCAGGCCGACGATGCCCATCGCGAAGGCGATATCCGTCGCCGCCGGGATTGCCCAGCCCCGCGAGAGAACGGGATCGTCACCGGCAACGAGTATGAAAATCACGGCGGGGATCGCCATGCCGGCCGCAGCAGCCAGCACGGGCAGGCGGCGGGCCATCGGATTCGACAAATCGCCTTCGACCAGTTCGCGCTTCACCTCCAGCCCGACCACGAAGAAAAACACTGCCATCAGACCATCGTTGATCCACAGGTGCAAATTATCCAGCTTGGGCACCGGTGTGAATGGCAGCGTTGCATGGAACAGCGAGTGATAGGCATCGGACAGCGGCGAATTGGCGATGATCATCGCGGCAATTGCCACCAAAATCAGCAAGATCCCTTCGCGAGCATCGGAAACGAATAACGCCTTCACCGGGGCAATGGTGACGGCCTTTACCGGGGCGACAACGGCGGCGAGCGGGCTGCGATGTTTGGACATGAATGCTGTCTTTGAACAACTGGATCATTCGTTGCAAGCGGAAGCTTGCTCCTTTAGGTGGGTAAGTAATGATTCGCCAAAATGATAAATAAGAAATGTTAAATTCATTAATTTTGACGACATGCGTTTTTATAAATGAATTATCCACATTATCAATTATAATATTTATTATAGGTTTTATTGATGAACTTATAATAGATTTAATTTGGATTCGCCTTGCGGTGAAGATGCGCTGGCAATCCCGCACAATAAGGATAACCGATCGGTTGGGTGAGAGTGTGTCGGGCAACGCCGCAGTATTCGTGGCTGCCTGGCGCGAAAGCCGTGTAATCGGGCCAACCTTGCGCCATATGACGCGACAATGGGGCGATGGTGCACTGACTATCTATGTCGGATGCTACCCGAACGATCCGGCCACCATCGATGCAGTCATGCAGATTGCGGCATGTGATCCGCGTATCCGACTGGTGATAACCGATCATGCCGGGCCTACGACAAAGGCCGATTGTCTCAACCGCCTCTATCGTGCGCTGTGCGATGACGAGAAGCGATCGGGCGTACCATTTCGCATGGTCGTGATCCATGATGCCGAAGACATGGTGGATCGGGCGGCGATGGATGTGTTCGACCGGGCGATCGATACCTGTGCTCTTGTGCAATTACCGGTGATCCCCGCTGCGCTGCCCGATTCCCGCTGGATCGGTTCGCATTACTGCGAGGAATTTGCCGAAGCGCATACCAAGACAATGCTGGTGCGCGATGCGATCGGCGCAGGCATTCCAACGGCGGGGGTCGGCTGTGCCATAGCCCGGCCAATGCTCGGCAGGCTTTCCGCCCGGCGCGGAATGGATGGTCCGTTCGATGATGACAGCCTTACCGAAGACTACGCACTTGGCCTCGAAATTGCCGCGATGGGCGGGCGCAGCCGGTTTATCCGTTGCCGCGCGCCGGATGGCCGACTGGTGGCGACGCGCGCTGCCTTTCCCAGCCGGCTGGACATGGCGGTGCGCCAGAAGGCCCGCTGGATTGAGGGGATATCCTTCCAGTCGTGGGATCGGCTTGGCTGGGGCCGGACCATGCTGGACACATGGATGCGGATGCGCGACCGGCGCGGGCCGCTGGCGGCGCTGGCACTGGTACTGGCCTATCTGACAATTGTATGGAACGGAGTGGTTCTGACTCTTGGGCTGGCAGGTGTGAACTGGCCGCCGGAGGCCACATTGCTTTCTCCAGCGATGCGTGCGTTTCTCTGGCTGATGCTGTTCGGGGTGATCTGGCGGGCCATTTTCCGCTTCGGCTTCACTGCACATGAATATGGTCTGGCAGAAGGGGCGCGCGCATTGATGCGTATCCCGGTAGCGAACATTATCGCCATTATGGCTGGGCGACGCGCGCTGTGGAACTATCTGCGGACGTTACGCGGACATACGCCGCGCTGGGACAAGACCAGCCACCAGGTTCACCCGGATATGCCCGATGCCGGGGCCACGGCATGACGGGATTGCGGTGCGCGTCGCAGCGACGTGGCAGGCCGATCGTCGCTTTCGCAGGGTTGCTGGCGGTGTGGATCGCCATTCGTCTTGCCGTGTGGAACTGGCCGACCGATGAGGCACATCGGCCCGTCGGATCGGCGCCATCTGTCTCTCTGCCAATCCCGCGCGCGCCAGATGACACCCCCTTCATGATGGTATCCCCGATTGGCAGTCCTGTAGGCAGCCCTGAGAGAATGGCGACACCGAACAGGCGCGTGGCCATCGGATCTAAATGGAGGGCAACCGCAAGGTCGGTGGCGGTGCGGGGGCGCATGGCGCCCGATACGCCCCCCGTCGCTGTCGGCACCGCAGCGGCTTCATGTCCGGCCTGTTCTCCACATCGCCAGCAGCGTGTTTCACCAGCTGCCCCGACCTCTCCTGCCACGCAGCCCGCGCACCGGGCGGCGCAAGTGCCGCTCTGGCGAATCGATAGCTGGGTTTTCTATCGCCCGACCGCGTCGTTGCGACGGTTCGCGTCCAGCGGCAACCGTCCGTCGACGTATGGAGGCAGTCAGGCCGGGATCGTGCTGCGTCGTGCGCTATCGCGCGACGACCATCGGGCATTTCTCTATACCCGGCTGACCGCCACCCCCGCTCAGCCGCGCCAGAGCGAGCTGGCGATCGGTATCGGGGGGAAGCCGCTGCCCGATGTGCCCTTGCAGATGCAGGCCGAAATGCGCGTATTCGATCAGGGCGGCCAAACCGAGGCACGCCCCGCTCTCGCTGCTGTGGCGGAATTGCCCGCGACACAACTCCCGCTCGGCGGAACGGCAACGGGCTATCTCCAGTCGGGTTACGTAGGGGGAGGGTACGCCACGGCGTTTATCGATGGCCATTTGCGGGTCGAACGCGAAGTGGCCACTACATCCACTGCGCGCCTGTTCGTTGGTGGCGGTGTATGGGGCGGGGTGCAGCGCGGTGCGGGGAGGCTCGATATCGGGCCATCGGTGGCCGTGAACTGGGATACCGGGCCGGTTCCCTTGCGTCTGGCATTGGACTACCGTCTTAAACTGGCAGGTGACGCAGACCCGCCAGATGGCGTTGCCGTAACGCTTTCTGCGGGTTTCTGATCACACGGCACTTCCAACCGTCGCACCATGCGACTAGGGATTCGCTATGGACGTATACCTCCCGATCGCGAACCTGTCGGTCAACGGGCTGGTTATCGTCCTGCTCGGTGCGCTTACGGGTGTCCTGTCGGGCCTGTTCGGGGTGGGCGGTGGCTTCCTGACGACGCCGCTGATGATCTTCTACGGTATTCCGCCGACAGTCGCGGCCGCTTCTGCTACGACGCAGGTGACCGGGGCCAGCGTGTCGGGGGTTATCGCGCACAGCCGCCGGGGCGGTGTCGATTACCAGATGGGTGGGGTGACCGTGGTCGGCGGTATCCTCGGCACAGGGCTTGGGGCCTTGTTGTTCAACTTCCTCGAATCCGTCGGCCAGATCGATACCGCGATCAATATTCTCTATGTCGTTCTGCTGGGCACGATCGGCACGCTGATGGCCAAGGAATCGTGGGGCGCGATCAAGGCCAGCCGTTCTGGCGAAGGGCGTCCACGTGCGGCCAAGCGGCGGCACCACCCGCTGGTCGCCAGCCTGCCGCTGCGCTGGCGGTTCTATCGCTCGGGCCTGTATATCTCGCCGCTGGCGCCGCTGCTGCTCGGCATGTTCGTCGGCATTCTGACGATGCTGATGGGGGTGGGCGGCGGCTTCATCCTCGTGCCGGCGATGCTCTACATTCTGGGGATGAGCGCGGGTGTGGTTGTCGGCACCAGCCTGTTCAACGTCATGTTCGTGACGATGGTATCGACCATGATGCACGCGTTGACGACGAAGGCGGTCGATATCGTGCTGGCGGCGCTGCTGTTGCTCGGTTCGGTGTCGGGCGCGCAGCTCGGTTCGATGCTGGCGCAGAAGGCCAAGCCTGAATCGCTACGTTTCATCCTCGCCGCCATCGTGCTGCTCATTGCCTTGCGGATGCTCTATGGCCTGAGCGTGCGGCCAGACGAGATTTTCACGGTGATCCCGCTGTGATCCGTATCGGTTTCCTGTTCGCGGCATTGCTGATGCTGACCGCTGCGCGCGAACCGATACTTGTGCCCGAAGTGAGCCAGCACGAAATTCAGGTGCAGCAAGGGTTCACCGGCACCAACCTGCTGCTGTTTGGCGCTGTGCTCGACCCGGCGGGAACACGCGCCGCACGCGGATACGATATCGTCGTCGTGCTTAAGGGGCCGACCGAAGCGGTGCGTATCCGCGAGAAGAGCCGGATCGGCGGCATCTGGGTCAACGCCGACAGCACCGATTTCCGCTCCGCCCCGTCGTTCTTTGCGGTTGCTGCTTCGCGTCCGGTGAAGGACATCGTCGATGATCGCACTGCGGCGATTTACGAACTCGGCAACGATTACATCCAGTTATCCCCATCGGGCACGATCAACCCGGAAGAACAGGTCCGCTTCACCAGCGGTCTGGTCGATCTGAAACGTCGCAAGGGGTTGTACAAGGAAGACATGCACGGTGTGAAGCTGAGCGGGGGGGTGCTGTATCAGGCGCGTATCGCGCTGCCTTCCAGCGTGCAGACCGGGACATATACCGCGGAAACCTTTGCCATTTCCGATGGTCGTGTCGTCTCGTCCGCTATTGCCAAGGTCGATGTACGGAAAGTGGGCTTCGAACGGTTTATCGAGGTGTTCGCCCAGATATGGTCGTTCTGGTACGGGCTGCTGGCTGTGGCGCTTTCCACCGCGATGGGCTGGATCGCGGGCCGGTTGTTCGCGATGGGCTGATGCCGCCTCAGCGGCGGGCTGGCTGCCGTTGACCGCATCTTAACCCTGTCTCCTCTAGATACGCGTCGGGGGAACCAATTGGGGACAGGTTCGAGAATGACCGACATGAGTGCACCGGGGCTTCGCGAACAGGCGGCCTCTACCGATCATCTTCTGGGCGATGGCGAAAACAATGCCTCGCAGCCGATCGGCGTTTTGCTGGACGTTGCGGGGGCGGGGTCGCAGATCGCGCTCGACCTCCAGCGTTTGAACGAATGCATGAAGGATGAAGATCCTTCGGTGGCGCTGGCCGGGCAAGTCGGCAATCAGGTCAAGATCCGCGTGGGCAACGCATGGCTGCTCGCCAGCGTCCGCAATCAGAGGCAGGACAGGCGGCAGAACGGCGGGATCATAGCCGATGTCGATTTTCTGGGCGAAGGGCTGGAAGAGAAGTTGACCGGGCGGATTAATGCATTCCGCCGTGGTGTAACTCGCTATCCTATACCAGGTGCCTACGTCTATCCGGCGACGACTGCCGACCTGCGCCAGATTTACGCGTCGGACGGTCGCACTTCGATCCCGATCGGCACTGTCTATCCCACCCGCGATATCCGCGCAGGGCTGTATGTCGATGCGATGCTGGGTAAGCATTTCGCACTGCTCGGTTCGACCGGCACCGGCAAATCGACCAGCGCCGCGCTGATCCTGCACCGCATTTGCGAAGCGGCGCCGGAAGGGCATATCGTGATGGTGGACCCGCACGGCGAATATGCCGCCGCTTTCAAGAACAACGGCATGGTGCTCGACGTCAGCAACCTGCAGATGCCGTACTGGCTGATGAATTTTGAAGAGCACTGCGAAGTTCTGCTGACCCGTACGGGCAACGACCGGCAGATGGATGCCGACATTCTCGCCAAATGCCTGCTCCGCGCCCGGTCGAAGAACCGGCTGGCGGAAAGCATGGGCAAGATCACCGTCGACAGCCCGATCCCCTATCTCCTCTCGGACCTCTCGAACGAGATCCAGAACGAGATGGGCAAGCTCGACAAATCGACCAACACAGCGCCCTATATGCGGCTGAAGACCAAGCTCGACGAACTGAAGGCCGATCCGCGTTACCAGTTCATGTTTTCCGGCATGCTGGTGGGCGATACGATGGCCGACTTTCTGTGCCGCATCTTCCGTATGCCGGGCGACGGCAGGCCGATTTCGATCATCGACGTATCGGGCGTTCCGTCCGACATCACCAGCACAGTGGTTGCGGTATTGAGCCGTCTGGTGTTCGATTTTGCCATCTGGGGCCGGGACGAGAAGACCCGCCCGATCCTGCTGGTTTGCGAAGAGGCCCACCGATACGTGCCGAGCGAGAAGCATGCCGACGATTCCAGCGTTGGCCGCATTCTCAGCCGTATCGCCAAGGAAGGACGCAAATACGGCATCAGCCTGGGCCTTATCACACAGCGGCCGAGCGACCTTGCCGAAGGGGTGCTGTCGCAATGCGGCACGATCATCGCGATGCGTTTGAACAACGAGCGCGACCAGTCGTTCGTGAAGGCGGCGATGCCCGAAGGGGCGCGCGGTTTTCTCGATTCGATACCGGCGCTGCGGAACCGCGAATGCATTGTGTGCGGCGAAGGTGTGGCGATCCCGGTGCGAGTATCGTTCGACAATCTGGAAGAGGCCAAGCGCCCCGCGTCGGAAGACCCCAGTTTCGTCGATCTGTGGCGCCAGTCGGGCGGCGAGGAAGACCGCGTCCACCGCATCGTCCAGCGCTGGCGTTCGCAGGGCGGCTGAGCCTTACCGCTTCCTACCGGGGCAGGGGGCGGTGTCGCTCATGTTCCGCGTGTGTCCCCGTACAGATGGATGTGTAGCCGGTCGCTGATGCGGAAGCCGTGCTGCAGACACAAAGCCGCGAGCCAGCGTTCGCGTTCCCGCAAAGTGGCGCTGTCGATCCCCTCGGGCATCAGGAACACGCGCGCGGGCGGGATATGGTATGTGCGGACCAGCGCCACCGCTTCATCGACATCGTGGGGCGTGGCGATCACGAACTTGAAGAACGCGCGCGGTTCGCCTGCCCAGTGGTGCAGCCGTTCGGGCACCAGCGCCAGATCGGCGGGATTGCCGCTGTGCGCCAGCTTGGGGCTGACGTTGTACTGATCGACATGGATATCGAGCCGCGCGGTCGGGGCGACTGTGCCGTTGGTTTCGATCTCGACCCGGTGATCGGGCAGCAGACCGACCAGTTCGGCCAGCGCGCTTGCCTGCAACAGCGGTTCTCCTCCGGTGATGACGAGGCGGCGCGGGGCGAGTGCGGCGATCCGCTCGGCCACATCCGCCACCTCCAGCGTTAACTGGTTGGCTTTGCGGTCGAAATCGACAGTATCGCGGTGCGGGCGATTGTCGCCTGCGAACCGCCAGGTATAGGCGGTGTCGCACCACTGGCAGGCGAGGTTGCACCGGCTCAGCCGCACGAAAGTGCTCGGCTGCCCCATGCTTTGCCCTTCGCCCTGCAGCGAAGCGAAGATCTCCGCTTCGCCCGGTGCCTGGGTCGCCAGCACCAGCTTCATCGTTCAGCCTTTGCAGGGTGAGGCTGAACAAGTGTTACACATGTTACACTGTCCTGAAGAAGAAAAACCTGCCCCGGGCCGTATGGTGCAAACAGGTGTGTGCCATCGTGGCGACAGAGGCGGGCGGAAGCAGTCATCGCCGCGCCATCGCACATGGCGGCGGATTAGGAAAATGGTTTGCGGGAGGGGGTGGGGGTGGGGGTTGGCGGTTGCGCTCGTCACATCAGTCGTGGCGGGGCGAGGGTGGGCCGTGGATTGCCACGTCGCCTGCGGCTCCTCGCAATGACGAGGGGAGGGCGGCGAGAGTATTGGCCAATCATCGGCAGTTCGCCCTCACCTCTGAACCAAACCCACTCCGTGCCTTCGTGCCTTCGTGTGACACACTATCGCCCGACGCTCCCGCCCGTCATATCAGTCGTGGCCGGGGCAAGGGCGGTCCATGGATTGCCACGTCGCCTTCGGCTCCTCGCAATGACGAGGAGAGGGGGGTGAGGGAGGACGAGGGGGAGGGAACATCCGCCACAACGTCACCCCGGACTTGATCCGGGGTCCAGCTCCCCCTTGCGGCGTTGTGTCTGAAGAAAAGCTGGGCCCCGGCTCGGGGGCCGGGGCGACGGGTCGGTGGGTTTTGTGTAGTGCTTCGAGGGGGCAGGCCCTGAGGACGACACCCGCTCAGTGAGTGACCCGCTCAGCACACCACTCCACCGCCATTCGTCATTGCGAGCGGAGCGAAGCAATCCATGGGCTGACGGTTGCACCTATCACAACGGTCGCGGTGGGGGCGAGGGCGGTCGATGGATTGCCACGTCGCCTTCGGCTCCTCGCAATGACGAGGGGAAGGGCGCGATAGTATTAGCGGAGCATCGGCAGTGCGGCCCCCTATCCCCGAACCAAACCCACTCTGTGCCTTCGTGCCTTCGTGTGACACACTATCGCCCGACGCTCCCGCCCGTCATATCAGTCGTGGCCGGGGCAAGGGCGGTCCATGGATTGCCACGTCGCCTTCGGCTCCTCGCAATGACGAGGAGAGGGGGGGTGAGGGAGGACGAGGGGGAGGGAACGTCCGCCACAACGTCACCCCGGACTTGATCCGGGGCCCAGCTTCCCCCCTTGCGGCGGTGCGTATGACGGGCGCTTACCCCAGCCTTGCCAGCGCCGCTTTCAGCCGTTCCGCCTCTGCCGAATGAGCGGCGTGATCGGCGCGGGCTTTCTCGACCGCTTCGGGTTTGGCGCGTTCGACGAAGTTGGGGTTGGACAGCCGCCCTTCGAGCGACTTGGCCTCTTTCTCCGAAGCCGCCAGCGCCTTTTCCAGCCGGGCCTTTTCCGCGGCGATATCGACCACGCCTTCCAGCGGGATCACGAACACGTCGTCACCCGCGGTGACTTGCATCGCCGCCCCGGCGGGCGCTTCGCCCACGTGCAGCGGGGTCAGGCGGGCGAGGCGTTCGATCGCTGCCGCGCTGCGTTCGATCGTGCGCGTCGCAACGTCGGACGGGTTGGCGACCCATGCTTCCAGTTTGGCCCCCGGCGCGATGCCGAGTTCGTTCTTCGCCGCGCGGGTGGCGGTGGTCAGGTCGATCACCCAGTCGATTGCCGCCTTCGCCGCCGGATCGACGCTGGCGCGCGGATCGGGCCATTTGGCGACGATCAGATCGTACTGACGCTCGCCCTGCGCGTGCCACAGTTCTTCGGTGATGAAGGGCATGAACGGGTGCAGCATCACCAGAATCTGATCGAGCACCCACCCGGCCACGGCGCGGGTTTCGGTGGCGGCGGGGGAATCCTCCTCCGCACCCAGCACGGGCTTGATCAGTTCCAGATACCAGTCGCAGAACCGGTCCCACACGAAGTGATAGACGGTGTTTGCCGCGGCATCGAACCGCAGATCGGCCATCGCCGCATCCAGCTTCTCAAGGCATTCGGTGACTTCACCGATGATCCATGTGTTGACGGCAAGACGGCTTTCGGGCGCGGCCAGCGTATCGCTCGCGCCGATGCCGTTGGACTGGCAATAACGGGTCGCGTTCCAAAGCTTGGTCGCGAAGTTGCGGTATCCTTCGACCCGGCTCTTATCCATCTTGATGTCGCGGCCCTGGCTTTCCATTGCCGCCATGAAGAAGCGCAACGCATCGGCGCCGTATTCGTCGATCAGGCCCAGCGGATCGACCACGTTGCCTTTCGATTTCGACATCTTGCTGCCGTCGTCCGCGCGGACAAGGCCGTGGAGGTACAGCCGCTTCCACGGAACTTCTCCCATAAATTCAATGCCCTGCATCGCCATGCGCGCATCCCAGAAAAACAGGATGTCGAACCCGGAAATCAGCAGATCATTGGGGTAGTGCTTCTTGAGCAGCTCTGTCTGGTCGGGCCAGCCTAACGTAGCGAAGGGCCACAGCGCGGAGGAGAACCATGTGTCGAGGACGTCTTCGTCCCGCTTGAGCGTGACGTCTGCGCCCGCCTGCGCCTGCGCGGCTTCCTCGCTCTCGGCAACGTAGATGCTGCCATCTTCAGCGTACCAGGCCGGAATCCGGTGTCCCCACCACAACTGGCGGCTGACACACCAAGGCTGGATGTTTTCCATCCAGTTGAAGAACGTCTTCTCCCAGCTCTTGGGGACGATTTCGATCTTGCCGTCGCGCACCGCCTGCATCGGCGGACCGGCCAGTTTCTCGGCATCGACATACCACTGATCGGTCAGCCAGGGTTCGATCACCACGCCACCGCGATCCCCGAACGGGGTCTGGATCGTGCGCGGTTCGGCATCGTGTTCGACCGCGTTGCCTTCCTTGTCGGTGGTGACATGCGGGATCAGGCAGCCCAGTTCCTTCATCCGCGCGACCACCAGTTCGCGCGCGCCATCCTCGCCATCGCGGCGGAAACGGTGGAGGCCGATGAATTCAGGCGGCACCAGCCCGTCGGCCGTCTGGCACACGTTGGCTTCGGCATCGAGCATGTTGAGCATGTCCGCCGCAGCGAACCCGGCGCGGCGACCCACTTCGAAATCGTTGAAATCGTGGCCCGGCGTGATCTTGACGCAGCCCGATCCCAGTTCAGGATCGGCGTGTTCATCGGCCACCACCGGGATGCGGCGGCCGGTGATCGGCAGGACGATGTCCTTGCCCACGACACTGGCATAGCGTTCATCCGCCGGGTTCACCGCCACCGCCATATCGGCCAGCATGGTTTCCGGGCGCGTGGTGGCGACTTCGAGATAATCCTTGCCATCGGCAGTGGTGACGCCATCGGCCAGCGGATATCGGAAATGCCAGAAGCTGCCTTTGACTTCGCGCGTTTCGACTTCGAGGTCGGAAATCGCGGTCTTCAGCTTCGGATCCCAGTTCACCAGCCGCTTATCGCGGTAAATCAGCCCCTTGGCATGGAGATCGACGAACACCTTGATCACCGCTTTGGTGAAATGCGGGTCCATCGTGAACTGTTCGCGGCTCCAGTCCATCGAACAGCCGAGGCGGCGGAGCTGGCCGGTGATCTGGCCGCCGCTTTCCTCTTTCCATTCCCACACTTTTTCCACGAACTGTTCGCGGGTGTAATTGGTGCGCTTGTCCTGCCGCGCCTCCAGCTGGCGTTCGACGACCATTTGCGTGGCGATTCCCGCGTGATCGACGCCGACCACCCACAGTGCATCTTTGCCGCGCAGACGTTCGTACCGGATCACAATGTCCTGCAAAGTGTTGTCGAGGGCATGGCCAATGTGAAGCGAGCCCGTGACGTTCGGCGGTGGGTTGACGATTGTGAAGGGTTGCGCGTCGGGCCGCTCGGGCCGGAAGGCGCCCGTGCTTTCCCAGTGCTGATACCACCGTGCCTCAATCGGGGCCGGGTCGAATGTCTTGGCGAGCTCGCTGGTCATGATGACGGGCGCTTTGCCAGCGCAGCGCGCGAGGCGCAACGCCCATGTGCAAGCGAAATCCCGCGCTTGTCGTCGAGACGATTTACCCGCATAGGCAACAGGGCATGACCGAAGGGGCAGAATTTTCCATCGAGGATACCGACGGGGGGCAGCGGCTGGTGCTGCGCGGGCCCTACCTCGTATCCACTGTCGGCGCGGTCGATAGCGATCTGCGCGCACTGACCGGGCCGTTTTCCGAAATCGATATTTCCGAAGTTACGGAAATCGATACTGTGGGGGCGTGGATCGCGTGCACTCTGGCGCGTGAGACCGGGGCAGAGGTTACCGGGGCAAGCGATCGGGCCAAGCGGTTGCTGGGCGCTGTCGAGGATATCGACGACGATATCGATGTGTCGCCCCAACGTCTGCCATTCGCACAGCGCGTGTTCGGCAGTGTGGGCGATCAGGTTTTCGCGATGGGTCGCGGTGTGCTCTATGCGCTGGGCTTCTTCGGTGCGTTCATCGCTTCCATTTTCAGTCTGATACGCCATCCGCGCCGCTTCCGCATGACGGCGCTTGTCCGCCAGTTCGAGCTGGTGGGCGTGGCCGCGCTGGGCATCATCGGGCTGATGAGTTTTCTGATCGGAATCGTCATCGCGCAACAGGGCGCCGTTCAGCTCGCTCAGTTTGGCGCGGAGATGCTGACTGTGAATCTGGTGGGCCGGATCACTATGCGCGAACTGGGTGTGTTGATGACCGCGATTATGGTTGCGGGTCGCTCCGGCTCTGCCTTCGCTGCACAACTCGGTACGATGAAACTGACCGAAGAAATCGATGCGATGCGGACAATCGGGATTTCCCCGATGGAGGCGCTGGTCGTGCCACGCGTGCTGGCGGTGACATTCATGATGGTGCTGCTCGGTTTCTATTCCTCGGTCATGGCGATCATTGGCGGGGCCACGGTGTCGGGTTTTTCGCTGGGCATCCCGTTTGGAACATTTCTTTTGCGAATCAAAGAAGTGGTGCCGCTGACCGATTTCTATGTCGGCTTGATAAAGGCACCGGTATTCGGCCTGATCGTCGGCCTGACCGGCTGTTACCAGGGGATGCAGGTGCAGGGTAATTCCGAAGATGTCGGCCTGCGGACGACGAAGGCGGTGGTGCTCGGTATCTTCTCTGTCATCGTGCTCGATGCGTTTTTCGCGGTGTTCTTCACTTCGATAGGGTGGGACTGATGACTGAGGCCGACGCCATCGACACTCAGGATGAACAGCCGGACAATAGCCAGCAGGCGGGCCGCGAGCAGCGCTATACCGGCGAATACCCTATCGTGGTGGAAGGCCTGACCAACCGGTTTGGCGATCAGGTGGTCCACGAAGATTTGTCGCTCAAGGTGCGGCGCGGCGAAATTCTCGGTGTGGTCGGCGGTTCAGGCACCGGCAAATCGGTGCTGATGCGCTCGATTATCGGCCTGCAAGTGCCGCAGGAAGGGCATATAGAGGTCTTCGGACGCTCGATCACCGATGCCGATCCGGACGAGACGCTGGGCGTGCGTAACCGGTGGGGCGTGTTGTTTCAGGGCGGGGCACTGTTTTCCACTTTGACAGTGGGCGAGAACGTGCAGGTGCCGCTTAAGCAGTTCTACCCAGAGATAGGGTCCGAGCTGCTCGACGAAATCGCCCGGTTCAAGGTCGTGCTGACGGGGCTGTCCGCGGAAGCGGCGGCGAAGTATCCATCCGAACTGTCGGGCGGTATGAAGAAGCGCGCCGGGCTCGCCCGTGCGCTGGCGCTCGACCCGGAACTGCTCTTTCTGGATGAACCGACGGCAGGGCTCGATCCGATCGGCGCGGCGGCGTTCGACCGGCTGACACGCGAACTGGCCGATACGCTGGGGCTGACGGTGTTTCTGATTACCCACGATCTCGATACACTGTACGAAATCTGCGACCGGGTGGCGGTGCTGGCGGATAAGAAAGTGATCGCCATCGGCACGATTCCCGAATTGCTGGAAAGCGATCACCCGTGGATCGACGAATACTTCAACGGCCCGCGCGGCCGGGCGGCGAAAGACAGCCATGATCGCGCAAAGGCCGATAGCAAAGCGATAGACAGCGCCCCGGACAAGGGGGCATAGGAAGAACGCAATGGAAACACGGGCCAATCACATCTGGGTCGGGGCGGTCACGCTCCTGCTGCTCGCTGCGCTGGCGGTGTTTTTCGTCTGGCTGGCCGGGCTGAACAAAGGCAGCCAGCGAGATTACGACATATTTTTCAACCAGTCGGTTTCCGGTCTGGCAAAAGGGTCGGAAGTCAGCTTCGCCGGTGTCCCGTCGGGGCAGGTCAGCGAAATCCAGTTGTGGGAGAAAGATCCGCAATTCGTCCGCGTGCGGGTCAAAATCGATGAAAATGTGCCGATTCTGGTTGGCACGACCGCGACGATTCAGGGGTCTTTCACCGGCGTTTCGACGATCATGCTCGACGGTGCGCGCAACGGTGCGCCGCCGATCACCTGCGAAACCACGGCTTGCCCGGAAGACGTGCCGGTGATCCCGCCGAAGGCAGGCGGTTTCAGCGAACTGCTGGCCAATGCGCCACTGTTGCTGGAACGACTGGCCACATTGACCGAACGGCTGACGCAACTGCTGTCGGACCGCAATCAGGATTCGATTGCGGGAATTCTGGCCAATACCAACAAGATGACGGCCGACCTTTCGAGCGCGACCCCCGAAGTGAAGCGGACGCTGGCTGAATTGCAGGTCACTCTGCGGCAGGGCAGCGAAGCGCTCGATTCGTTCGAGAAGGTGATGAATTCGACCAACGATCTGGTGAACAAGGATGGCCAGAATCTGGCCGAACAGATGCGCCAGACGCTGAAATCCGCCGATCAGGCGGGCAAGGCGCTGACCGCCACGCTCAATGATGCCCGCCCTGCTGCGCGCGAACTGAGCGAAAGCACGCTGCCTGCGGTCGATGCGACGATGCAGGACTTGCGGCGTACCAGCAAGGCGCTGCGCGAAATGACAGACCAGCTCAAGAACCAGGGTGCCGGAAGTCTGATCGGGGGCAAGAAGCTGCCCGATTACGATCCGAAATAAGCCCGTGACGAGGAACCTATTCGTGATGATCCGTCCTATCCGCACCGCCGCTCTGCTGGTTCCCGCTGTTTTGCTGTCCGGTTGCGTCAGCCTCGGCGGCAAAGTGCCCGACAGCTTGTTGACCCTGACCCCGGATGCGGCGGTGTCCGCTGGCACGACAATCTCCGGCGATGCCGCCGGTGCGCTGGCTGTGGCCGAGCCGGAGGCGGCGGCCAAACTGTCGAACACGCGGGTGCCGGTGCAGGTCGATGCGACCAGTGTCGCCTATCTCAAGGATGCCCAATGGGTCGATGCCCCGGCCAAATTGTTCCGCAATCTGCTGGGCGAAACGATCCGCGCCAAGACCGGCAAGCTGGTGATCGACAACGATGATCCCGCACTGACGCCCAAGCGCCAGTTACGCGGCACCCTGACCGAATTCGGGTACGACGCCCGTTCGATGCAGGCGGTGGTCACGTATGATGCGGTGCTCGACGTCAATGGCCAGAAAGTGAAGACACGGCGCTTTTCAGCGCAAGTTCCGGTAGCGACGCCCGAAGCAGGCCCGGTAAGCGCCGCGCTGAACGAAGCGGCCAACAAAGTGGCCGGCGATGTCGCGGAGTGGGTGGGGTAAGCGGCGAACCGCAGTTTATGTAACGCTGTTCGGTCACCTTTTTCCCGAGTAGGGCGACCGCCTTCACGCCTGCCTCCCCATTCGTCGTTGCGAGCGTAGCGCGGCAATCCATGGCCTGAGGGTTCCGCCAATCGCGGCGGTCGTGGGCGGGGCGAGGGCGGTCCATGGATTGCCACGTCGCCTGCGGCTCCTCGCAATGACGAGTGTGGAGGAGGGTAGGGAGTGGAGAACCATCTGCCGCCACGTCACCCCGGACATGATCCGGGGTCCAGCTTCCCCCTTGCAGCGGTGCGTTTGAGGGAAGGCGGGGCCTCGGCTCGGGTTACTACGTATCGCTCTCGCGATGCAGCGCCCTTGGGACGCCTATCCCTGCCATTCGTCGTTGCGAGCGTAGCGCGGCAATCCATGGCCTAAGGGTTCCGCCAATCGCGGCGGTCGTGGGCGGTGGTGAAGTTCGGTCCATGGATTGCCACGTCGCCTTCGGCTCCTCGCAATGACGAGTGGGGAGGAGGGGAGAACCATCTGCCGCCGCCACGTCGCCCCGGACTTGATCCGCGGTCCAGCTTCCCCCTTGCAGCGGTGCGTTTGAGGGAAGGCGGGGCTTCGGCTCGGGGGCTGGGGCTGGGGCGACGGGCTGGTGGGTTGCGTTTTGTGCTTCGGGGTGCAGTCCCCTCAGGATTCCGCCCGCTCAGGGTGCCACTCCCTCTCCACTCGTCATTGCGAGCGTAGTGAAGCAATCCATGGCCTGACGGTTCCGCCAATCGCATCGGTCGCGGTGGGGGTGGAGTTCGGTCCATGGATTGCCACGTCGCCTACGGCTCCTCGCAATGACGAACGGAGGGGCGGCGCGACATGGGACAGTGCGGCACGGCGTGACGCGGCGTGGCGTGGCGTGGGGAATGGGCGGCTGGGTGAACCGCGACCATCTCTTCGCCTTCACGCCTCGCCGTTGTTGTCCGTTGCCGTTGCCGCCCGCGCGAAATCGGCGGCCAGCATAAATGCTTTGGTGCGGGTATCGTGGCGGGCCTTGGCCTCTTCGTCGCGGCCCCATAGCTCGGCCTGCCAATGCTCTTCCAGTTCGGAGGCGGTCCACAGCGCGGCATGATCTGCGTCCCGCTCCAGAGCGGACAATCCGACGCATAGCGATGCGGACAGCGCGGTCATCACTTCCAGCGGAGCGAGAATAAACGGATCGAACCGGGCTAGTCGCGCGCGCAAGGCGTTCATTGTCGCATCGGGTTGCAGATGGTGGACGATGCCGCTCACCCGCGCCAGCCGCACCCCTTCGCGGGCCTCGAATGCAGTGACAATCGGCTCCCACACGTCCTGCTGCCGCGCATGGAGCGGTTCGTCGGGATCGGCGCGATAGCACAGCGTATCGGTTTCGGCATAGGCCAGCAGCTTGGCAGCAGCGCCCGCCGGATCGGCGGCAACCTGATCGATGGCATAGTCCGCCATATCGCGCAGTGGGAAGGTTGCGGGATCGACCTCATCGCCCTGCGCGCGCCATTCCCCGGCCAGCATCTCAGCCAGCGCGCGGGTCGGCAGGATCTGTGCCTTGCCGCCCTGCGTTTTGATCGCGCGCCCGTCGAGAGCGATTTGCCAGCCACCCTCCGCAGCGATCACCGACACGTCTTTCCAGAACCGCTTCATTCGGGCGGTGTCCTCCACATGCGAGCAAGGATTTGCGGCGTCACGAACACTTCGATCAGCCCGATCGCCAGCAGGGGCCAGCTGATCCATTGCGGCAGGTCGATCAACCCCTCGTGAATCAACAGGCCCAGAATGACGATCACCACGCCCGACAGGCGCATGGCATTGATGATGAAGTAGCGATTGCGCGCCTTGTCTTCGTTGCCACCGTCGTTTCCGCCGATCATTGCAGCAATCCTTCCAGTTCGGCGCAGGTCGCGGCGACCGCTTCGGCCCCGGCGGCGATCAGTTCGGCAGGGGCATGGTATCCCCACGCCACCCCGATGGGGCGGACCCCGGCGGCGCGAGCCATTTCGATATCGAAGGTGGTGTCGCCAATCATCACCGCATCGCCCGGCTGTGCCGCCGCTTCGAACAGTGCCGCCTCCAGCATCGCGGGGTGCGGTTTCGAGGGGTGCCGATCCGCTGTTTGCAGCGACACGAACATGTCGCCAATCCCGTGTGCGGCAAGACACGCCGCCAGCCCGCGGTCGGATTTGCCCGTGGCCACTGCCAGTTGCCAGCCATTGTCGCGCAGCGCGTGAAGCAGCGCGGCGATCCCTTCGAACAGAGGTTCTTCCAGACGACCCTGTTCGCGGGTGGCGCGGAACGATGCCTTGTATGCGTCGACCGCCGCTGCCTGTCGGCCTGCCTCCGCATCCGGGGCGAGCACGCGCACCGCTTGCGGCAGGCTCAGCCCGACGATGCGGCGCACCCGGTTGCGATCGGGCAGTGTCAGACCCGCAGCGGCAAAGGCCGCATCCATCGCATCGCACACCGCCGCCTGCCCATCGACCAGCGTGCCATCGCAATCGAACACCGCCAGCCGGGTCATTCGCCAAGGGTCCGTATCAGTTGTGCCAGCGCGGGGCTGCCGTGTTGTTCCAGCCCGTCGGCAATCGCGGCGCGCTCGGCAGCGGATTTGTTCTGCGATAGCTTGAACGTGGGTCGCCACGCCAGCACTTCCAGTTCGAAGCCGACGATGGCGCCCAGCAGTTTACGCCACATGTCGGGCGGGGTTTCCTCGACGCTCCACTGTTCGCCACCCATGCGCCCTTCGTGACGCAGGATCAGCGCGTGGAGCAATCCCTCCAGCCCTTCGGACGCCATCCGCCGCACACGCCCTTCGAGTTCGAGCGAAACGTAATCCCATGTCGGCACCGTGCCCCGGGCGGCATACCAGCGGGGGGAAACATAGGCATCCGGTCCGTTGATCGTCACCAGCGCGGTGCCGCCATCGAGATATCGGGTCAGTGCGTTCCCGCGCGCGATGTGGAATTGCACCGCGCCATCCCCAGTCGAAAGCAACGGGGTATGCGCCACGCGCGGGCCATCGGGCGTGGTCATGAATACCATGCCGAAGCCGATTTCATCGATCAGCGTTTCGAACAGAGCGCGATCTTCGCTGCGGAACAGAGCGTTGGGGTGCATCTATCGGTTAGTTCCGGCGCGATGGCTGGCGATGGTAGCGGAAAGCGCGATCACGGGCGTTTGCCCCGGCCAGCCCCTTTGCCCGGACCGCCCTTGGTCACTTTGTTCGCAGCGCCACGGCCACGGCGGGACGGGCGCGATTTGCGAACCTGCTTGGCATGTTGGCGCGCGGCCTGCTTCTTCTCTGTCTTGCCCGGCGGGGGCGGTCCTTGTGTCGGTGCCGCGTCGGACAGCGACAGGTCGAAACCCATCTGTTCCATTGTCGCCGCGAAATGTTCGGGCAAGTCGGCGGTCACGTCCAGCTTGCCGCCATCGGGGTGGTCGATAATCAGGCGGCGCGCGTGAAGGTGCATCTTGCGGCTGACACTGCCGGTCAGGAAAGCGTTTTGCCCGCCATATTTACCGTCACCGACAATGGGGTGGCCGATGGCCGCCATATGCGCGCGTAACTGGTGGGTGCGCCCGGTCAGTGGCTCCAGCTCGACCCATGCGGCTGTGTTGCCTGCGCGTTCTACCACGCGATATCGGGTTTTGGCCGGTTGCCCGTTTTCTTCGTCGACATGCATTTTCTCGCCGCCGGTGCCCGGCTGTTTGGCGAGCGGCGCGTCGATCATGCCTTCGCTCAGCTCTGGCCGACCGACGACCAGAGCCCAATAGACTTTCTTGGCGCTGCGCCCGGAAAACCGCTTGGAAAAGAACGCCGCGCTGCCCGGTGTGCGGGCGACCAGCAATACACCGCTGGTATCCTTGTCCAGCCGGTGAACCAGTCGCGGGCGCGGCTCCCCATCGCCCGCAAAGGCATCGAGCAGCCCATCGACATGGTTATGCGTTTTGGTGCCGCCCTGCGTGGCAAGGCCTGGCGGTTTGTTGAGCACGATGGCCGCGCGGGTCTGCTTGATGGCCATCGCTTCGGCCTCTGCCACCTGATCGGGTGTCAGTTCCTTGCGCGGTTTGGCGGTGCGGTGCGGGGCATCGCCACCCGGCGGAACGCGCAGCACCTGCCCCGCGCTCAGGCGATCTTCCGGTTTGGCGCGTTTGCCATCGACCCGCACCTGCCCGGTCCGCGCCCAGCGGCTGACCGTGCCGAAGCCGATTTGCGGCAAATGGCGTTTGAACCAGCGATCGAGCCGGACACCGTCATCGTCCGGCGCGACAGTGAACTGGCGCACTTCGCTGGTGTCGGTTGGGCCGGTGTCAGTTGGGTTTTGTGGCTGGTTCATCCGGCGACTCGCATCGTAATCAGGCCGATATACAGGCCGGTGAGTGCTGCCAGCACTGAAACGATGGCGTAGATCGCCGCTGTCGAGGCCTGACCGCGTTCGATCAGCAGCATCGTTTCAAGGCTGAAGCTGGAAAATGTCGTGAAGCCGCCCAGCAGCCCCACGCCGATGAACAGCCGCCATGTTTCGCCGTGGCTGCCGTGGCGGGCCAGCCATCCGGCGAGCAGCCCCATCGACAGGCCGCCGATCACGTTGGCCGCCAGCGTCGCCCACGGGAACGCGGTCACGACATTGGGGCCGAGCACGTGGGTCATGAATCGGCCGAGCTGGTAACGCAGCACAGCGCCGATGCCGCCGCCTGCAAAGACGAACGCCGTGGCGGTAAGGGGAGATGGAATAGCCATGTACCGCGCCCTTAGCGCCCCGGCGCGCGCGTGCAAACTCCCCTCGCAGCTTGCAAATTGGCGAATCTACCGCTACAGGCGCCCCTGTTCGAACCGCTCCGGGAACGGATGCGGGGCTTTTTTCGTTGAAATTCAAAGGCGTTTGCCCGCGCCGTTCGCGGGTTCCACGTCATTTGCTGTGAGGTGTATTCGATTTATGCAGATCATCGTTCGCGATAACAATGTCGACCAGGCTCTCCGCGCGCTCAAGAAGAAGCTGCAGCGGGAAGGTGTGTATCGCGAAATGAAGCTGCGTCGCCACTACGAAAAGCCCAGCGAAAAGCGCGCCCGTGAAAAGGCTGCCGCTGTCCGCCGCGCCCGCAAGATGGAGCGCAAGCGGATGGAACGCGACGGGATCAAGTAAGACAACGCGGGCCAGCGGCCCAATTGTCTTGAACCCACGGCAACGATAAGGCATCGGGGCGCGGAGCAATCTGCGCCCCTTGTCGTATTCGCTCGGTTTTATCCGTTCGGTATCGCCGCGTGGGGTTTCGCATCAGGCCGGATTCCCGGCACACAGTATCAGGAATACGTCTGCCATGACTGAAATCACCCGCGTTCCGCTGCAACCCATTGCCAAGGGTTCGCTCACCAAGCTCTGGCTGGGTGTGATCGTTGCCGTCCTGATCGCGGCAGGTGTCGCCTGGGCCGCCACGCCCAAGGGTGTTTCGATCGATACGCTGACCGCCGGCAGCGGGCCGACCCCCACTGCGGAAGATGTCGTGTTCGTTGAATATATCGGCAAGCTGGCCGATGGTAAGGAATTCGACCGCTCACAGCCGTTGCCCCCAGTCGCCAAAAGCATTTTCCCCGAAGGCACCCCGATGACTCTGGCTGAAGGGGAAACGATCCCCGGTTTCCGCGAAGGGCTGATGAAAATGCAGAAGGGCGGGCATTACGTGCTGCATATCCCCGCCGACAAGGCCTATGGCGCCACGCCGCCTCCCGGCGCGCCGATCCCGCCCAACGCCGATCTGACATTCGATATCAAAGTCAGCGAAATCATGGCTCGCGCCGATTTCGAACGCCGCATTCAGGCGATCCAGCAGATGATGCAAATGCAGATGCAGGGTCAGGGCGGCGCTGCACCGGGTGCTGGCGGCCCGCAATAATCCAGCCATTTTGAGATTGCCGTAAGGGTAGCGTTTGGGTCGCGAACGGCGATTGCGAACGTTGCCCTTTCGTGTGTCTGGCGAGGTTGCAGGGGCGATTGCACCGGGGGTAGCTGGACCCCAGTTCAGGGGTCGGGGTGACGGGGAGAGTGAGGCAGATGCCTACTTCACCTCCGCTTTCCCAAACCGTCGCGCCGGACTTGATCCGGCGTCCCGCTTTTCTTCAGGTGCGGTGCATCGGATCATGCTATCGCCCATACACCAGAGCGAAGGCATCGAAGGGGGGGATAGGCGCATGAGCGATCAACAGACGGCACAGCAACCGGGCACCATCGCTGGCGAATCGCATAGCGAATGGGCCTTGCGCCCGTGGCTGCTCGGCGCTGTGCTCGCCGCTGCCGGGCTGGCGATTCACTTCTCCGGCGGTGGGGCCGGACCGTATGTGAAAGTGGGCTGGCGCGCGGCGCTGGCGGCGTTCCTGTTCTTCGGATCGCTCTCGTTCGCCTTTCTGGTGGAGCGTGAGCGGTGGAAAGGCGCACTGGTGTTCGCGCTGGGCACTGGCGTAGTGATGGCCGGGCTCGCATGGCGGGCGGTCGGCGGCGGCGATAGCATTGCCGATCCCGAATATGGCTTCTTCGCCGGGGTGATCGCCACCGGGCTGGCTCTGCCGATGTATCAGGCGGGTTTCCACCGCACCCGCTTTGCCACGCCCTATCGCACACTGCACGAATCGGCATGGAGCGATGCGATCAGCGGTGCGGGCGCGCTGGCGTTCATGGGTGCCGCATGGCTGATGCTGGCGCTGATGGCTGAGCTGTTTCATCTGCTGAAGATCGATTTTCTGCGCGATCTGATGAACAAGGACTGGTTCGGCTGGATATGGAGCGGCGCGGCATTCGGCGCGGCGCTGGGCGTACTGTGGAACGAGCTGAAAATCATCGGTACGTTGCAGCGGCTGGTAATGGTGGTGCTGTCGATCCTCGCGGTGCCAATGGCGCTGGGGCTGGCGCTGTTCCTGCTGGCGATGATCGTTTCAGGGCCGGATGTGCTGTGGGAGGCGACACGTAGCGCTACGCCGATCCTGCTGACTTGCGCCGCTGGGGCATGGGTGTTGGCCAACGCCATCGTGCGCGATTCGGATGATGACGCCAGCCACAACCGCGTGCTGCGGATTGCCGGGCTGGTGTTGGCGCTCAGTATCCTGCCGCTGACGGTGTTCGCGGCGATATCGCTCGGCACGCGGGTGGCGCAATATGGCCTCAGTCCAGAGCGGCTGTGGGGGCTGGTGGCGATTGGCGTGGCCTGCGCCTATGGCCTTGCATGGCTGGTCGCGGTGCTGCGCGGGTGGCGCGGCAAAGCGCAGTCAGGCGGCTGGATGGCGCGCATCCGCGAATCGAACATTCATCTGGCGGCGGCGATCTGCGTGGTTGCGCTGTTTCTTGCTTTGCCGATTCTCGATTTCGGGGCGATTTCCGCGCGCAGCCAGATCGCCCGGCTGGAAAGCGGCAAAGTCAGCCCTGACAGGTTCGACTATGCCGCGCTGCGGTGGGATTTTGGCGATGCCGGGCGCCGCGCTCTGGCCGGGCTGGCGAGTGGTAAGGGTGATACCGCCAAATTCGCCAAAGAGGCGCAGGCGCAGAAGAACCGCCCCTATCGCACGATGACTCCGGCGGAAGTGACCGACTTTCTTATTCGTGTGCAACCATCTGATCCAAAACTGGAAAAGCTGGTCCGCGACTATATCAGAGATAACAGGTGGGCGTGTAACGAAGCCTGCGTGGCGATTGAAACCCGCGCACCACGCGACGGGAAACGCCATGTCGCCATCGTGCAGGGCAGGTCATTTGCAGAGGTCACCTTGCCCGAAGCCGACACGTCGGGCGACGTATTGGCGAAGGAATACCCATCGGTCAGCGGACCGGACAGCAAGGTTGAAATCCGCATGATCGAAAAGCGTTACATTTTCGTCGACGGAAAACCGCTCGATCGCCCGCTTGATGATGACTGACCCGCTTGAAGCGCCGCGCGCTCGACGCTAACGGCAGAGTATGTCCGTCGACAGAGAAACCGTGGCGAAGATCGCCAGCCTCGCGCGCATCCAGATGGATGACGCCGCGCTTGACCGTATGGTCCCCGAATTCAACGGCATTCTTGCCTGGGTGGAGCAATTGGGGGAAGTCGATACCAGCGGTGTCGAACCGATGACCGCGGTCATCCCCAATCATCAACGGTTGCGTGACGATGTCGTCGATGCCGATCCGCTGACTGGCGGGGGCATTCGGGATAAAGTGCTGGCCAATGCGCCCGCTGCCGAACACGGGTTCTTCGGGGTGCCCAAGGTCATCGAATGAACCGTAGGGGTAACCGTTCGCTTTTCTCCGCACCGGCGGGGATCGCACTCAATCTGGCGAAGCACGCGCGGCTTTCAGCGCTCACCTTCGCAGGGACTATTACAGTATGACCGACCTGACTGATCTTGGCGTAAAGGCAATCCGCGATGGGGTTGCCGCCGGTACGTTTTCCGCCCGCGAAGTGGCAGAGGCGTTCAACGCCAATGTTGCCGCCGCGCAGGATGCGCTGAACGCATTCATCGTCGCCACCCCGGAAAAGGCGCTGGAGGCAGCGGATGCAGTGGATGCCGCGCGCGCCAAGGGCGAAACGCTGGGTAAAATGGCCGGCGTGCCGATCGGGATGAAGGATCTGTTCGCCACGCAAGGTGTGCAGACAACGGCTGCCAGCCATATCCTCGAAGGGTTTACCCCCGAATATGAAAGCACTGTTTCGGCCAACCTGTGGAAGGCCGGGGCGGGGATGCTGGGCAAACTCAACCTCGATCAGTTCGCAATGGGGTCGAGCAATGAAACCAGCTATTTCGGCAATGTGATCTCGCCCTGGCGCAAACAGGGCAGCAATGCCGCGCTGGCGCCGGGCGGATCGTCGGGCGGCAGCTCGGCGGCGGTGGCCGCGCGGCTGTGCCCGGCGGCGACCGGCACCGATACCGGTGGCTCGATCCGCCAGCCTGCTGCCTTCACCGGGATCACCGGGATCAAGCCGACCTATGGCCGGTGCAGCCGCTGGGGCATCGTTGCCTTCGCCAGCAGTCTGGATCAGGCGGGGCCGATGGCGCGCGATGTCACCGATTGCGCGATCATGCTGGAATCGATGGCCGGGTTCGATCCGAAGGATTCGACTTCGCTCGATCTGACAGTGCCCGAATGGACCGATGGGCTGGACCCGGATATGAGCGGGCGCCGGGTGGGTATCCCCAAGGAATACCGGATGGAAGGGACTGACTCGGACATTCTGGAATCGTGGGACAACGGCATTGCCTGGCTGCGCGACGCCGGGGCCGAAATCGTCGAGGTGAGCCTTCCGCACACCAAATACGCGCTGCCCGCTTATTATATCGTCGCCCCGGCGGAAGCGTCGAGCAATCTCGCGCGGTATGACGGGGTGCGTTACGGCCTGCGCGATTTGCCCGATGGGGCCAATCTTCAGGAAATGTACGCCGCCACCCGCGCGGCCGGATTTGGCGACGAAGTCAAACGGCGGATCATGATCGGCACATATGTGCTCAGCGCCGGGTTCTACGATGCCTATTACAATCAGGCGCAGCGCGTTCGCACGCTGATATCGCAGGATTTCAAGGCGGCGTTCGAACACTGCGACGTGATCCTGGCGCCAACCACGCCCACCGCCAGCTTCCCGCTGGGCGAAAACTCCGACGATCCGCTGGCGATGTATCTGAACGATGTGTTCGCGGTGCCCGCCTCGCTCGCGGGACTGCCCGCGATGAGCGTTCCGGCCGGGCTGAACAAGGATGGTCTGCCGCTCGGCCTGCAACTGATCGGCAAGGCGTTTGACGAACAGGGCGTGCTCAACGCAGGGCTGGCGATCGAACAGCGCGCCGGGTTCACCGCTCGGCCGGAGAAGTGGTGGTGAACATCGGTCCGATCGAGGTAATCGCATGTGTTGCGGTACTGGTTACGCTCTATCTGGTGCCGGCCGTTCTGGCCCGCCGGGTGGCGCACGGCGAAGCGCGCTTCGACAAGAATGGAAAGTTGATCGACGATGAGTAGCTACCGCATTCAGGGTGTAACCGGCGAATGGGAGGTCGTGATCGGCCTGGAAGTCCACGCGCAGGTTACCTCCAACGCCAAGCTGTTTTCCGGCGCCAGCACCGAATTCGGGGCAGAACCGAATGCACAGGTCAGCCTTGTCGATGCGGCCATGCCGGGAATGCTGCCGGTGCCCAACCGCGAATGCATCCGGCAGGCGGTGCGTACCGGCATGGCCATCGAAGCGCAGATCAACAAGTGGAGCCGGTTCGACCGCAAGAACTACTTCTATGCCGATTTGCCGCAGGGTTATCAGATCAGCCAGCTTTATCATCCGCTGGTGGGTGAAGGATCGCTGCTGATCGAAGCGGATGAGAAGGCGGGGATTCCAGAGGACAAGCGCATCGGGATCGAACGCATCCATGTCGAACAGGATGCGGGCAAGCTGATGCACGATCAGCACCCGACGATGTCTTACGTCGATCTCAACCGCAGCGGTGTGGCGCTGATGGAAATCGTTTCCAAGCCCGACATGCGCTCCCCGGCGGAGGCGGGCGCTTATGTTCGCAAGTTGCGTTCGATCCTGCGTTATGTCGGTTCGTGCGATGGCAACATGGAACAGGGTTCGATGCGCGCCGACGTCAACGTGTCGGTTCGCAAACCGGGCGAAGAATTCGGCACCCGCACCGAAACCAAGAACGTCAACTCGGTCCGCTTCGTGATGGCAGTGATCGAGCAGGAGGCCCGTCGTCAGGTCGATCTGATCGAAGATGGCGGCAAGGTGGTGCAGGAAACACGCCTCTACGATCCCGACCGCAACGAAACCCGTTCGATGCGGAGCAAGGAAGACGCGCACGATTATCGCTACTTCCCCGATCCCGATCTGCTGCCGCTGGAACTGGATGACGATTTTCTGGTCCAGTGCCGCGAAAGCCTGCCCGAATTGCCCGACGCGAAGAAGCGCCGCTATGTCGAAGAGCTGGGGCTGAGCGAATACAACGCCACCCAGCTCACCGCTGAAGTGGAAGGGTTCCGCCGGTTCGAAGACGTGCTCTCCGCCACCGCCAGCGCGCTGGGGAAAGGCGAGAAGGACGTCGCGACGCAGGTCGCCAACTGGACCCTGTCGGTCGCCCCCGGTGTGCTCAATGCCTTGGGTGACGAAGCGAAGGTGGAGAACAACACCGCCGCCGCCAGCGCCGCGATCCTGAAGATGCAGGATGCAGGCGAAATCAGCGGCGGGCAGGCCAAGGAAATCTACGAAATCGTTCTCAAAACCGGTCGCGAACCGGCGGAGATCGCTGAAACCGAAGGGCTGAAACAGCTCAGCGATACCGGCGCGATCGAAAGCGTGATCGACGAAGTGCTGGCCAACAATGCCGACAAGGTTGAGGAATACCGCGGCGGGAAAGACAAGCTGTTCGGCTTTTTCGTCGGTCAGACAATGAAGGCCCTGCAGGGCAAAGGCAATCCGGCAGTGGTCAATCAGATTTTGAAGGACAAGCTGGGCTGATATGGGCACTGGCAACGTCTGACGGATCGCCCGTGAGCGTTGCCCGCGCCCCCCACAGCAAAATCCTCCCGCTCGAAGGGTTGCGGGGGGTGATGGCGTGGTGGGTGGTGCTGGGGCACTTGTCGCTGGCGATGGGGTGGAACCTGCCGGTGATCGACCGCAACGGGCTGGCGGTCGATGTATTTATTGTGCTGTCGGGCTTTGTGATCGCGGGGCTGATCGACCGGCGCAACGAACCATTTGCACCATACATCACGCGAAGGATTTTCCGGCTGGCGCCGCTCTATCTGGTTGTCTTGCTGGTTTCTGCCGCTTTGCTGCCGGTGCAACTGTTCGCGTGGGAAACGCTGCCCGACACCGCGCGCAATGCGGGCCGGGTGGAACTGGTGCGGCTGGCGCTCGATGATCTCCCCGCGCATCTGGCGGTGCATCTGCCATTGGCACAAGGGGTGGTGCCCAATCACGTGTTGCCGCAGGCGGCGTTCACCATTCTGGGGCAAGCGTGGAGCATTTCACTGGAGATGCAATTCTACCTGATCGCGCCGCTGGCGATGTGGGCGCTGCGGCGGTGGGACAGGCTGGCATTGTTGCTGACGATATGCGTTGTGCTGCTGGCGCTTGGGCCGCAGTTTGGCAGCGCCTTTATCGGTAACAAGCTGTTCCTGTTCGCAGCGGGTATTTTTGCGGCAAAGGCGTCGGCACAGAGTGGCGATCTTCGATGGGTCGCAGCGACGGTGCTCGCCGCGGGCTGTGCTGTCTGGCAGGATGGCGTGTGGACAATCCTCCCGCTGGCGATGATCGCAATCGTGTTGATCGCTGCGCTGTCTGACCGTGGGCCGCTGCGACCGCTGGCGCAACTGCTGGGATCGCGCGCGCTGGTGCATCAGGGCGAGATTTCCTATTCGACGTACCTGGTCCACATGATCCCGCTGTATGGCACGGCGGCGGTCTGTGCGGCACTCGGCATCGACGGGTGGGGCAAAGCTGCGGCGATCACGCTGGCGACGCTGGGCGGAACCTATCTGATTGCGCTGGCGACATATCGATGGATCGAACAGCCGGCACGCGACTGGGGCACTGCTCTGGCGCGGCGGATGCAGGCCAGCCACTCCACTGCCGTCTGACATGAAAAAAGGGCGCCGGGATCGCTCCCGACGCCCCCTTCGGTGATTTCGCGTCTGCGATCAGCCCTGACGCTGGCCAGTCATAGCCATCGAACCGAACGCCCCGGCCTTCACTTCGCCGGTCAGCGCGTCGCCATCGACAGTCGCCGTCGCTTCGAGCTTCATCGGCATCGGTACGGTCATGTTCATGGTCCAGGTCAGCGTGTTGCCGTCGATCTTGCCGTCCTGAACATCCATCGTGCCCATCGCGCCGGCGTTCTGGCCGGTGAACGTGGTGCCATCGTCACTGGGAACGACGGTGAACACGCTCTTCTGATCGCCCATCGGGGTTTTGGTCACGCAATCGTAAGCTCCGCCTACGGACATATGTCTTCTCCTCTTTTGTGCAGCAGTGTCAGTATGGCAATCAATCGCTGTTACTGACACTGCTGTCAACACTAGCTTACTCGCTATCTGCCTTTCGGACCTCAACCGGCAGGCCAACCTGCTTGAGCTGCGGTTCGACGACTTTGGCATCGCCGACGACAACGAATACCAGATCATTGCCCTTGAGGTCTGCCAGAGCGGCCTTGTCGAGCTGGTCTGCGGTGAGTGCGGTGTATTTCGCGCCGAGTGTTTCGTAGTAATTATCGGGGCGCTTGTTTTCGATGATGTTGACCATCCCGTTCAACACGCCGCCCGCTGTGGCAAAGCGGCCCGGCAGTTCGCGAACATTGCCGTTCACCAGTCGGACGAGCTCTTCCTGCGTCACGCCTTTGCCGCCAGTGGTGTAGGCATCGAGGTCTTTACGCAGTTCTACGATCGATTCGCCGGTTTTGTCGGCCTGAACCGGAGCATAAATAGTGAACGTGGTGCGATCATCCGGCTCCACGATCGAGCTGCGGACACCATAAGACCAGCCCTTCGTCTCGCGCAGGTTCATGTTGATCCGGCTGAGGAAGCTGCCACCGAATACTTCGTTGGCGGATTCGAGCACGATCAGATCGTCACTGCCCTTATGCGGCAGAACCCGACCGGCATAGATCACCGATTGCGGCGAAGACGGCCGATCGATCAGGATCACACGGCTCTGCTGCGCGGGGATGGTAGCTGAAAAATCCTTCTTCGGCGCGGGGCCGGTCGGGTTTTTCCAGTCACCGAAGCTCGCTTCGAGCAGCTTGGTCACTTCGGCCAGTGTCGTATCGCCCACGACGAACACTTTGGCGCGATCGGGGCGCAGCCAGGTATTGTGGAACTGCTCCAGATCGGCCTTAGTCAGCTTGGCGACGACGTCTGCATCACCGGTCCCACTGGGCGCGATGCCATAAGGGTGGCTGCCGAACAGCGTGGGGAACAATGCGCGCTGTGCAATGGCGCCGGGGTTGTTCATCTCGTTCTTGATGCGGGTAAGCTGCTGTGTGCGTGCCCGTTCCAGCGCATCGTTATCGAACGCCGGGTGGCGGATATAATCCGACATCAGGTCGAGCGACGCAGCGAAATTAGGCACCAGTGCGTCCAGCCCGAAGCTGGTTTCATCCAGACTGGCATAGCCGCTCAGCGATGCGCCCAGCCGTTCCTTGGCGATGGCCAGTTCCTGCGAATCGAGGTCGGTGGTGCCTTCGTTCATGGTCCGCAGCATCAGTGATTGCAGGCCCAGCTTGTCGCGTGGATCGGCGGCATAGCCTGCATCGAAATCGATCTTCACGCTGACAGTGGGCACGGAATCACGGCGCGCGAAATAGACTTCCATCCCGTTGGCCAGCTTTGCCCGTTCGATCTTCGGGAACTTGAGCGGCTTGATCGTGCCGATTTCGGGCACTTTCGCACGGTCGGCGGCAGTGGCGAAAGTGACACCCGCTTCGCTGCCGGGGGCCATGTAGTATGCCGGATGGCGGGCCGGTGCGCCCTTTTCGCCAGCAACGGCGCCGGTCATCGCAGCAAGCGTTGCAGCACCCCAGCCGCCGCGATCTTCGCCGCCTTCCTTGCGCTCACCCGGTGTGACGGTGAGCTGGAACGCCGGGCGCGAGAGATACTTGGCGGTCACCGCCTTGACCTTCGCCGGAGTAGTCGCAGCGGCGGTTTCCAGTTCCGCTTTGTAGTGTTTGGGATCGCCGTTGTAGAGCAGGCCCTGAGCGAGCGTCGGCGCTTTCCCGTTGAAGCCACCCAGCGAATCCAGCCCGCGGATCTGGCCCGCGGCATAGACAGTGCTGGCGCGCTGCAGTTCGTCCGCAGTCGGCCCTTCGGCAACGAATTTGGCGATTTCCGCGTCGAGCGCCTTGCCCAGTTCTTCTTCGCTTACGCCCGGCTTGGCATCGGCAAAGATCACGAATTGACCGGCCTGCGCGAAGATATCGGCGCTGGCCGAAACGCTGACCGCGATTTTCTGCTGACGGACCAGCGCATTATCCAGCCGCGAACTGGCGAGGCCGCCCAGCACGGTCGCGCCCATCGCCAGCGGGATGTAGTCCGGGTTATCAAGCCCCGGCACCGCCCACATGCGATAGACGCGCGGCGTAGCGACCTTGTCGTAAATCGTCTTGGTCAGCGGTGCGGGCAGGGTGGGCACCGGCGCGCTGACCGCGGCGACTTTCGGCCCGGCAGGGATCGCGCCGAACCATTTGGTCACTTTCTGCTTCGCGGTGGCGAGATCGATATCGCCCGCCAGCACGAGGATGGCGTTGTTCGGGCCATAGTGATCGGTGAACCAGTTCTTCACATCGTCAAGCGTCGCGCCCGACAGGTCCTTCATCGAACCAATGGTCGAATGGTGATAGGGGTGGCCGACCGGATAGAGGTTTTCGAGCTGTTCGTATTCGACCAGTCCGTATGGCTGGTTATCGCCCTGCCGCTTCTCGTTCTGAACCACGCCGATCTGGTTATCGAGCTTTTCCTGCGTCACCGCACCGAGCAGATAGCCCATGCGGTCGCTTTCCAGAAACAGCGCGGTGTCGAGCGCAGCGGACGGCACGGTTTCGAAATAGTTGGTGCGGTCGAACCAGGTCGTGCCGTTGAAATCGGTCGCGCCGACTTGTTGCAGCGGTTCGAAGAAATCGCCTGGCGAATGCTCGCTGCCGTTGAACATCAGGTGTTCGAACAGGTGCGCGAAGCCGGTCTTGCCCTTGGGCTCGTGCTTCGAACCGACGCCGTACCACACCGACACCGCGACCACCGGGGCAGAGCGGTCGGTGTGAACCAGTACAGTCAGCCCGTTATCGAGCTTGAATTGTTCATAGGGGATCGACACCGCATCGATCAGTTCCGACACCGGGGCCGGGGCGGGCGCGCTGGCCATCGCAGACTGTTGGGTATCGGTCGCAGCCTGCGCCGCAGTTGCCGAAAGAGTTGCGAGCGATAGCGCGACCATACTGGTCGCAGCCCATTTGCGGGCGGTGCGGAGCTTCATGAATAGTCCTCTTAGCTTGTGAATATAGCTGCGAGTGAAACTATCCCGCCATAGGCGGCCCGTCATCCCTTTTCGACGAACGGCATATGGTGAAGTACGGGCGTTGTGGGGTAACGCTATGCAGGCAGGCCAGAATCTTTTTTACTGTCGCTGGCTTCAATCGGGGCGTTGTCGGTTTGAAGTGGGCGGGCCTTGCGCGCTCATACGAAATCACCCACCTAGTCAACCAACACACCGCTATCGAAAAATACCGTGGCGGTGGCCTTGTGTTGCTATTGAGCAACACTATCTGTGGTCTGAAAGGAACAGGGACAGACAATGAACCTCGAAAAATTCACCGACCGCGCCAAGGGCTTTATCCAGAGCGCGCAGACCGTAGCTATCCGCATGAACCATCAGCGGATTACCCCCGATCACCTGCTGAAAGCGTTGCTGGAAGATAGCGAAGGCATGGCAGCGGGCCTCATCACCCGCGCCGGGGGCAATCCGGCGATTGCCGTGCAGGAAGTGGACAAGGCGCTGGGCAAGATCGCTGCGGTGTCCGGTTCCGGCGCGCAATCGACTCCCGGCCTCGATAACGACAGCGTGCGTGTGCTCGATCAGGCCGAACAGGCTGCGACCAAGAGCGGCGACAGCTATGTGACTGTCGAACGCCTGCTGCTGGCGCTGACGCTGGCGACGACCAGCAATGCCGGACAAGCCTTGAAAGCGGCCAATGTGACCCCGCAGGCTCTGGAGGCAGCGATTACCGAACTGCGCGGCGGCCGTCAGGCGCATTCAGCCGGGGCGGAAGATGCCTACGATGCGATGAGCAAATATGCGCGCGACCTGACCGAAGCGGCGCGTTCGGGCAAGCTTGACCCGGTGATCGGCCGCGACGAGGAAATTCGCCGTACGGTGCAGATTCTCGCTCGGCGGACGAAAAACAATCCGGTGCTGATCGGTGAACCCGGCGTGGGTAAGACGGCGATTGCCGAAGGGCTTGCGCTACGTATCGCCAATGGCGACGTGCCTGACAGCCTGAAAGACCGCAAGCTGATGGCGCTCGACATGGGCGCACTGATTGCGGGGGCAAAATATCGCGGCGAATTCGAAGAGCGGCTCAAGGCCGTGCTCGACGAAGTCAAAGGCGCGAACGGCGAAATCATCCTGTTCATCGACGAGATGCACACCCTGATCGGAGCAGGTGCCAGCGAAGGCAGCATGGATGCGGGGAACCTGCTCAAGCCTGCTCTCGCGCGGGGTGAACTGCACTGCATCGGTGCGACCACGCTCGACGAATATCAGAAATACGTCGAGAAGGACGCCGCTCTGCAGCGCCGGTTCCAGCCGGTGTTTGTGGGCGAACCGACGGTGGAAGACACCATCAGCATCCTGCGCGGGCTGAAAGATCGTTACGAACTGCACCACGGTGTGCGAATCACTGACGGCGCGATTGTCGCCGCCGCAACGCTTTCCAACCGGTACATCACCGACCGTTTCCTGCCCGACAAGGCGATCGACCTGATGGACGAAGCGGCCAGCCGCATCCGCATGGAAGTGGAGAGCAAGCCGGAAGAAATCGAAAATCTCGACCGGCGGATCATCCAGCTCAAGATCGAGGAACAGGCGCTCGGCAAGGAAAGCGATCAGGCGTCAAAGGACCGCCTCGCCCATCTGCGCGAGGAACTGGCCAATCTGGAACAGCAGTCGAGCGAATTGACGACCCGCTGGCAGAACGAACGCGACAAGATCGCCGCGGAAAGCAAGATCAAGGAAGAACTGGATCAGGCCCGCATCGAACTGGAGCAGGCGCAGCGCGAAGGCGATCTCGCCAAGGCGGGGCAGCTTTCCTATGGCCGCATCCCTGAACTGGAAAAGGCGCTCGCCGCCGCGCAAGGTCAGGCGCAGAATGCGCTGCTGCGCGAAGAGGTGACCGAAGACGATATCGCCTCTGTCGTCAGCCGCTGGACCGGTGTGCCGGTGGACAAGATGATGGAAGGCGAACGCGACAAGCTCCTCAAAATGGAGGAGATGATCGGTACGCGCGTGATCGGTCAGGAACAGGCGGTTGCTGCTGTGTCCAAGGCCGTTCGCCGGGCGCGAGCGGGGTTGCAGGATCCAAACCGACCGCTGGGCAGCTTCCTGTTCCTCGGCCCGACCGGGGTCGGCAAGACCGAGTTGACCAAGGCATTGGCTGGCTTCCTGTTCGACGACGACAGCGCGATGGTGCGGATCGATATGAGCGAGTTTATGGAGAAGCACGCCGTCGCCCGCCTGATCGGTGCCCCTCCGGGCTATGTCGGTTATGAAGAGGGCGGGGTACTGACCGAAGCCGTACGCCGTCGCCCCTATCAGGTGGTGCTGTTCGACGAAGTCGAGAAGGCGCACACCGATGTGTTCAACGTGCTGCTGCAAGTGCTCGATGACGGGCGGCTGACCGATGGGCAGGGCCGGGTGGTGGACTTCTCCAACACTCTGATCATCCTGACCAGTAACCTCGGCAGCCAGTACCTGTCGAACATGACCGACGATCAGAAAGTCGAGGATGTCGAGCCGCAGGTGATGGATGTGGTGCGCGGGCATTTCCGCCCCGAATTCCTCAACCGGCTGGATGAAATCATCCTGTTCCACCGGCTGGGCGCGGAGCATATGGCGCCGATCGTCGAAATCCAGATCGCGCGGGTGCAGAAGCTGCTGAAAGATCGCAAGATCACTCTCGACCTGACCGAAGCAGCCCGCAAATGGCTGGGCCGTGTCGGCTACGATCCCGTCTATGGCGCACGCCCGCTAAAACGCGCCGTACAACGCTACGTCCAGGACCCGCTGGCCGAAAAGATCCTCAGCGGCGAAGTGCCCGATGGCAGCACCGTACGGATCGATGAAGGCGATGGGGAGCTGAAGATGGTTGTGGAGTGAGGGGGGATTGGCCGCCCCGGGAATGCCGGAGGCCATTCGGTTTAAATTGGCGCCATTCGGTGCCACCCAGCATGGTGTCATGTCGCTCTTTGGATTCAGTAGGCGGCATGTTGCCAATGGGTGCGAGTGGGGTTCGTGATTTTATAGCTAGTGGCCAAATTTACCTTTATAGAAAGAGAGATACCTCTGTGCACGAGCAGATGTGAGGTTCCTACCTACATTTAGTTGATTACGAAGGTTAGCAACACCGAAGGGTTTTGTTGCTATCTGACAATAAAGGGGGCGGAAGTTACCTTCCGCCCCCTATTATTAATTTCTAAGTCAAGACTTAGAATTTTGCACGGAAACCAGTGTAGAACCGGCGACCAAACACATCGTAAATCGCACTGCCCGAAGTCAGACCCGAAGCGCTAAGCGGCGGGTGCTTATCGAACAGATTGTCGACGCCTACGTAGAATTCAAACGGACGGTCACCTTCGGAACCACCAACCTGCCACGCTGCACGGATGCCGTGGTAAAGAACGCTGGGGAACTTGCTGACTGGATAGCCATCGGGATTGAGGGCTGGATCGCCGTTCATCGGGAAGTAATCTTCATAAGAACCGATATACATCGGGCCGATGAAGTGAGCTTTATAACCAAACGTGAAGTCATCCACAGTCAAGTCCGCATACAGAACGAATTCGTCTTTAGGATTACCCAACTCGGAAAGTACCCGGTTTTCGAAATCTGGGTTGGTTGAGTCTTCGTAATTGCTCGATTTCAGCCCGTGCGTGTAATATGCCCGCGCAGCCAAGAAGGTACTCGGTGCGAGTTCCGTCCGGTAGTTTACGTCCACATCAATGCCTCGACGAACGCGCTTTGCGAAGTTGACCGGCCCCTCAATGAGCGAGCCAACCAGAATCTCTCCTGGAACTTCACCGTTCGGACCAGTGCCAGTACCGGTATAACGCTGAAACTGATCGCAAAACGGATTGCCTGCTGGAAGATCGTAGCAATTGTTGACGATCGCCTGAGCACCCACCGACGAAATCACGTTATTCACCTTGATATCGTAATAATCGACGGTGATCGCGAGACCAGGAACCCACCGTGGCTGAAAAACCGCACCGATGGTCAGCGAGTCGGATGTCTCAGCTGTAAGGTTGGGATTACCACCCGACATAATCTCGAGCGAGTAAGTACCTGAAACTTTCGTCTGGAACGACGTGTTTGTCAGATTTGCTCCCAACGCCGCCTGACATGCCGCCTGACGGTTGTCAGTACCCTGAGTCAGTCGAACTGTCGCGCAGGGATCTTGGAATGAGGCAAAGTTTTGGCTGAGAGGGCTATCGGTTTCAGTGTAGTTAGGTGCACGGATGGCGTGACCGAAATTGGCGCGGAACGTGATATCCCGCACCGGGGACCAACGGCCACCGAAATTATATGCCCAAACCGTTCCAGCAGAGTTGTTGTAATCAGAAACGCGTGCAGCACCGCTGAACGACAATTCCTCAAAGAATGGCTGGTTGGCAAAGACGGGAATTTCGATTTCCCCGAACGCTTCTTTCACTTCGACAGGGTTTGGATCGAATGTGGCCAGCGAGTTGAGGAAGGTCAGGCCCTGATTAATTACGTCGTCTGCTTTGAAATAAGCATTTTCACGGCGATATTCGCCGCCGACAACCAGCGAGACTGGGCCGCCGGGCAGTTCGAAGAAACCGCTCGTGTCGCCGGAAACGAAGGCCATCGCATCGAACTGGCGCAAGTGCCCTTGGGAACCAGCATTCGATACAATGTAATCCTTGGCACGGCTGTTGTCGCCCAATCCGAAGGGATTATAAGCTACACACTGTGCAATATCGTTGGCGAGTGTTGCGGCTCCGCCTTCTGCACTCACGTCCGGGGAAGCATATGCAGCATTGGGGTCGAACTGAGAACGACACTCGATCTTCCCGGTAGCAGGATTAATACCTGCATCCATCGCAAGCATCAGACGTTGAACGTTAACATTGCCCAGGACTTTGATGTCTTCTTTAGTCTCGCCGTAGTTAGCAGAAACTTCGTAGGACCAGTTCTTGCTAATCTGGCCGCGAGCGCCGACGACAATACGATAAGTGTCGCGAGTCGCATCTTCATCACGGATACCCAAATCAGTAAAAGCACGGGCAGATTCAAAGCGATATGTCCCGTTTGCAATTGCTGTACGGTCTGCAGCAGACAGCGGGCCGAAGACATTTACGATACCGTTGTTGTTCCCTGATGCAAGCAGAGCATTAGTAATCGTTGTACGTGCTTGCTGGCTCAGGAACGGATTGTCGAGCCGATACTGTGCGCGTTCATCGTTAAAAGTAATGTATTGGCCTTGGTTGAAAGCAGGGCCGGAATTGGAGCCGGTCGACCGGATATGTGCCCATTTTGCCGAAGCAAACAGCTCAAATGCATCGCTGAACGTATAATGACCCATAATTGAGCCAACATACCGCTCGCTCGAAGGGTAGACTGAAGTCTGTTCACCTTCGTTGCCCGTTTCGGCATTTCCGCCGATATATGAACTGTAAGGAGACGTCCCGATACGTTCATCAAACGTAACAGGAACAAGTTCGCCGCTTGGGGTGAAGATGTAGTCACAATTGAAAGGCGTGCCGCCTAGGGTAAGTCCACCACAAGCCGCATTGCCGACATTCTGAGGGAACGAAACGAGGCCAGTCCGCGAAATAGTTGCAGAACGAATGTCGTCGAAGAATGTCCGATCAGGAGTGCCGTCAAACCTTTCGCCGGTTGGATCGACTTGGGTCGTCACAAATCCCACTTGATTGCGGCGCCAAGGAACCTGAGACGCGAAAAGCCGCTTCTGACGGGTATACTCGATTGAAGCGGAGATGTTGCCGCGCCCGTCGCCGAAGTTCTTCCCGCCGGTAGCGGAAGCAAAGTAGTTCGCGCCCGCGCCGTATTCCGGAGTGCCAGCACCGCCACGAACGATGAGGCCGTCGAAATCTTTCTTCATGATAAAGTTCACGACGCCAGCTATCGCGTCAGAACCATATACGGCTGAGTTGCCGCCAGTTACTATGTCAACGCGTTCTACCAGATCGGTTGGGATCGTGTTGATATCAACTGCCGACGCAGTCACCTGAAGGTCGCTCGGAACATGGCGTCGACCGTCGACCAATACGAGTGTGCGCTGAATTCCGAGGCCGCGAAGATCGAGCAAGTTGAGGCCGGCAACGCCGATCCCCAAGCCTGGATTCGACTGAGCATAGGTACTGCGCAGCGCAGGCAATTCGTTCAACGCTTCACCAAGATTGTGCTCACCTTGTTTGTAAATGGTGTCGCCGCCGAAGGTGGTTACCGGAACGGTGGAGGTGATCTGTGGGGAGCGGATACGTGAGCCAGTGACAATAATTGCCTCTGATGCTTGATCTGTAGAATCCGCTTCAACGGTGGTGTCGTCACTGGCGTCCTGTGCGACTGCCGGGCTGGAAACCAGCATCAGAGCAGCGATTCCGGCACCTGCAAACAGGTGGCCCTTTCTGCTCCAGGCAGAAATACGCGAGTTGTTCATGTAAAATTGTCCCCAAGTCATGTCGGCACGGAGCCGATTCTCAAAGCCAGAGTTCGGTGTTGTCGACCATTATCCCTAACGGTCGGACTACTGCCACATTAATGGGAGATTGACCCGAGTACCGCAATTGTAATCGGCTCACCATTTGGTGAACTGCAACCTGTGTAACCCTTCTGCAACACCGGCGGGCGCGGAATTTCGGTAAGGTTCTGAATCTTGGCGATTCGCTTAAGGCCGGAGGAGTTGGCGGGATTCGTGAGAAATCATTGTACCCGCTTACCTTTCACTCCGGGCTGGCCGTTGATGCGGAGAAAATAGCTCGAAAGCGCCCCTTTCTTGATTTCGATCTTCTGGCCAGTTTTCGGAGTCATCAGTCGATTAGGAACCTGACTCAACGACCAGACGGCCCCTTCCTCGGTGGTGATCAGGTAGCCAGTAGACCGTGATCCGCCGACCGCTGCGATCGTGGTTTCGAGCTGTTCAAAATCTTGCTCATCTTCTTTATCGCCCCGACTTTTGAAAATGCCAAAATCAGGGAGGCCAAATCCAAATAACGACCGGCGTGTTTTGCGCACGTCTTCACGGTCTACGATTCTCAACTCACCTTCTTCGTCGGCGGAAAGAAGAGTGCTTACAGCTTTGTCGAAGCAGGCGAGGCGCGCTTCGGCAACGGATTCATTCTGGCAGGCGCGCAATGCTTCCAGATGCGGGCTGTCGTCTTTACTTGAACTGTCTTTGGCTGCAGCTTGTCCACCTGTCATGCCGAGAATTACACCGGTAGCGACGATAGATAGATGCCTACAGGCCATCAGTGTTCCTTTTCAATAATTTGGGCGCCTCAACTCATCGCAGGGTACATTAATGTTCCGCTGTGTAAACGCAATCAATCGATGGTGAAGCGATCTGCATATTTGACTGTGGGCCGGTTTATTTGGCACACTGCGTCAGACGGAAGTTCGAAACGAGGAAAATACTATGCTTCAGGTATTCTTAGTCATGGCCGCTGCGGCAGCGACGCCCGCCAATGCTGACAAGGCGCAGAATACTGTCCCCGAAGGGCAGGAAGTTACGACCGTCACGCCTGAGGCGGGCGCTAAACGGGCGGCCAGCGAGGTTGTTTGCGTGCGTCAGCAGGAAGTCGGATCGCGCCTCAAGGCTCAGAAGGTCTGTAAAACGCGCGCAGAATGGGATGCACAAAAGCGGGAACAGCGTCAGGCGGTCGACAAGGCGCAGGCAGCACGCTGGAAAAGCAACTGAGGCTAACCCAGTATTCGGGGTATCGGCTAACTGGTTGGATACCCCATTTTTTCTGCCCAGGGGCGAAGGATGGGCATAACCGGCTCCAGATGAGCGGCATATCGTACCCAACGCCCCTTAGCGCGGGTGTATAGTTCTTCGCCGATTTGTGAATAGCTTGCCGTTCGCACCCGGCCGCGTTGTTTCGCGGTTTCCGTGTGGGCGAGCATCCGGTCATTCCACTCGATGCCCAGCCAGTCGACCAGCGGGCGCAATTCTCCGCCGGTGTCATCGACCAGACGTTCGTATCGGATCGCCATGTGGTTGACGGGGAAGAGTTCGATGCTGCGTTCCCATGCGCGGAATACCGCATCATACGTAAGCGCGGATTCTTCAAGCGAAGTGAAGCTTCGCATCGCGAGATTCATCGTGAAGTTCGCCATGAAGCAGCTTAGCACCACGTCGTAAGGATGCCGTTCCGCAAGGATAAAGCGGGCGTCTGGAAACAGGCGGTGAATTGTCGGCACACGCTGCATGTTGAGTGGGTGCTTGTCCACCAGCCATCGTGTGTCGTCCCACCCGTAATGGCGGGCGGAATTGAAGTAGATTGCGCGCAGTTCGTCGAGCCGGTCCGCAGGCAGAGTGGCAAGATCGGCGCCTTCCATCTGCTTGATCGTATGGGCGACCATTGGCCGTTCTTCCAAGACGGAAAGTTCGGGCTGGCCCATCAGCATAGTATCGAGCAGCGTTGTGCCGGAACGGGGAAATCCGACCAGAAAAACCGGGTCGCGCATTCCATCGCCCGGCCGATAGGCTGCCCATCCTGCGGCCCAGTCGGCTGTCCATTCCGCCAGTTCGCTTTCGACCTGAGAGCGGAAACTCTCTTCCGTGAGGGGAGGGCTGTTTTCGACTGCCGCCCGATTCATTGCCTCGAATGCCGCAAAGGCAGTGTCGATGTCTCCCCGCCTGTCCGCAATCCCGCCGACAAGGTGATCGCGGCGCATTGGGTGAATGCTCTCAGGGATTTTTGCGGCAAACTCAGCCGCTTTGTCAAAATCACTTGCGCGTCGGGCTTGCCATGCGAACAGGAATGCTGCCTCGGGGGGCGCCTTGTCCTGATCGACCGATGCGGCCAGCGCGTCGAGATCGTCCACGCGGTTGAGGTTTTCGTAGATCATCCCGAGTTCGATGTGAGCGTCACTGAATTCGGGATGCAATTCGATGGCCCGCCGCAAGGTGGCAATCGCAGCGGGCATATCGTCGAGCTTCGCCTGTGCGACCCCCAGATCGACGAGAATGCCGATATCGTCGGGTGCCACTTTCAGGGCATCGGTCAGGACTTTGCAATGCGCCTCTGTCCGGTCTGCCTTTCGTAAGGCTTCGGCCAGATTGGTATAGATCGCCAGATCGGCGGGCGCGAGTGTGATAGCCTGTTCGAAGGCCTCGATGGCACCGTCGTAATCCCCGGTTTCCGACAGGGTGTTGCCAAGGTTGTTCCAACTCGACAGATCGTTAGGGTTGCTGGCCACCGCACGGCGATAACAGGCGATGGCTTCGTCTGTCGCTCCCGCGTTCTGTTTGAGATAACCCTCAATGCGGGCCATGCCGGGTTCCTGACGCCCGCTGACGAGCGCCAGCGCCTCTCGCTCTCTGCCCACGCTGATCAGTGCATTGGCGAGGTTTGCTCTGCTGGCATGATCGGCGGGGTTGCGCTCGATCAGTTCCTGCAGGAAAGGGACGGCACGATCCGGTTCTTGCAACCGGAGCGCGGCAAGGCTGGCGATGGCCAGAAACGGCGCGCGATCGGCCGCGCCCGATATGCCGGCTTCTGCCAGCGACAGGGCGGTCCGTGGATCGTCGGACCGCAGAGCCTGCATCGCGGCGAGGATTTCTTGCGGAGGGGCGGTGATCGTTGCTTTGTTCATAGCCTCAGGTCTGTTTCGGGCGGGCAATGTCAAACGCGACGGTTAACCGTTCGCCTTCGGTAAATGGTCGCGTACCATGCCACATCGTTGATGGGAACAGGACCAGTCTGCCGACCTTCGGCTCCACAACCTGGCGCGGGGGCAGCGATGGCAACAGATCATGTTCCGTGCCCAGCGTCAGCCACCCTGCCTTATGGCCCTGATCTGCCAGATCGGGCAGCGCGACGTACAATGCAGAGCTTATCCAGCCCTGACTGTGGACGTGATCGCGATGAAAACCGCTGCCGGATAATCGCACGGACCACGATCCGGCAATGCGCTGCGGCTCACGCACTGCGATGGCGGTCGGGTGATTGTCCGTGGCGGGGGGCAAACCGTCCACATATTCTGCGACCGCTGCGCGCAAAACCTTGCGGAGTTCGTTGATCGGCTCCTCATCGCGAAGCAACAGATTGCCGTCGGTTTGCGTTCCGCCATGCACCGATTGATCCAACGGGGCCGCGCTGGCGAAATGCAAAGAGCGCAAGTGTTCGGCCAGCTTTGGCAGGTTGGGCAGCTTGTCCGCCAGCTCGATCACTTTGACCAGTGCCGGATCTCCTTCCAGCCACTTTGCTTTCGGATCGTCGGTCAGTCGCCATGCCAAGGCGAGGTACGGCAGCAGAATTCGGTCTGTGTCCAGATGCAGCAGTGGCTCTGCAAGCGCGCGAACGTCGTCGCCGCGCTCGTTGCGTAGCATCCAGCGTGCGTGCAGACTGGCATCGTTTGGCGTAGTAGGGGAAGGCAGGCGCGCGAATAGTGTTTCGGCCGCGCTTTTCTGCCCGGCCTCGGATGTCGCGTGCGCTTCGAGCAGGGATATCCACCCCCGCTCTCCGATTGTTTGCCGTGCCTGTTTAAGCGCGTCGAGCGCGCCAATCGGGTCCGGCGTTTCGAGTAAGAGCGAAACCCGCAGATGGTGAAGAGGCTCAGCGCCGGGATGCGAGATCAAGGATCGGTCGAGCGCCTCCGTAGCCGGTAAGCCGAGCTGGCCGCGAAGGTGGGCGAGGGCGCGATGACCCTCCAGCCACCCGGGATTGTTGCCAAGAATAGCAGAAAGCCCCTCCATCGCATCCTGAGCGCGGCCTTCAGCGATCAGCGCGGCAGCATGGCCTTGCAAGACTTCGCCGTTTTGCGGGGCAAGGCGGATGGCGGTTTCGAACAAGGCCACTGCCGGTTTGCCCGCTTCCATCGCGGTGCGGGCGAGCGAGTGTGCGATAAGCGGGTCGGCGGAGGCATATTTGGCCGCTTTTTGGAATGCCTTGTACGCCAGCCGGCTTTCGCCTGCATTACGCGCCGCGATCCCCACCAACTGATGCATCCGCGCATCGCGCGAATGGCGGCGCGCAGCCTCACGCGCGCAGGGCAGCAACAGTTCGGGATAATCGTTTCGGATGAGGTCGAGCCCGGCGGAGAACGCGTTCGCCGCATCGTCGATGGGAAACGCGGAAACGATCCGGGTGGCTGCGGTGCGGTCCATCTGGAATCAATACAAACAAGTGCCGCAAATGAAAATGGCGGACCCGAAGGCCCGCCATCTTCTGTTTCGTTGTGTGTGAACGACTTAGAAGTCCAGCGTCACACCTGCGTAGAGGTAACGACCGATTGCGTCGTAGGTCTGTGCATAGACGTTGCCGTTACAGGTACCAGCCGGGCAAGCCTGGCTGCCGGTGACCGGCGGTGCCTTGTCGAACACGTTGTTCGCGCCGAAGCGGAACTTGTAGTGATCGCCCACATCCCAGGTCAGCGCCAGATCGAAGTAATCGACCGACGGGAACGCGGCCACACCCGGACGCGCAACACCACCCGGAGCCGGGCCGTTGCTGCTGGTGTTGCTCAGGTTGGTGTTCGACGACAGCGCATCCAGAGTCACGCCGTCGAAGTGGCGCCAGCGAACCGACATGCCCACGCCCGACGGGAGGTCGAAGCCGAAGCGAGCCTGGTGACGCCATTTCGGCGTCGGTGTGCCGCAGACGTTACCGTACAGACCGACGCAGCTGTAGGTCTGGTCCGCGTTCGGGATATCAACTCCGGTGTCAACCACATAACCCTTGCTGCCGTTGAGGTACGTACCAACGAACGAAGCACTGAACCGGCCGCCGAGAACATCAGCAGTGTAGTTCGCCGCGACGTCGATGCCCGAGGTCGAAATTCCTCCGATGTTCTGCGACAGGTTACTTACGTATCCTTGCGAGGTACGCCACAGCGAACCTGACGGGTCGCGGTTAATCAGCCCGCAGAAGAACGGATCGGCTGTCTCAGTACAAACGTTGACGATCGTATCAGCGCCGATGCCACTGATCGCTTCCTTCACACTGATGTCGAAGTAATCAATGCTAGCGCTGAAGCCGGGCAGGAAGCTCGGCTGAAGCACAACACCAACGGTGTAGGTATCGGCCTTTTCAGGTTCCAGCGACGTGTTACCGCCGATCAGGCCGTTGTACTGACCTGCCGGGTTCGCGGCCACGACCTGACCAACGGTCAAACCCTGTGCCAGACAGCCGGTGTCGGCCGCCGTGATCGCGAAGCCCGCGCACGGATCGGTCGTGCCGTCGAGAACGACGCGTTGCGGTGCGAACAGATCCTGAATTGTCGGTGCGCGAACGGCCCGGTTGTAACCACCGCGGAAGCGGATGTCACGGATCGGTGCGAACTCACCTTCGATCTTGTAAGTATCGGTCTGATTGCCGGTGTTATAGTCCGAATAACGGTAACCGGCAGTGATCTGCAGGTCATAAATCCAGCTATCCTGAACCAGCGGAATGCGGACTTCGGTGAAGACTTCCTTCACATCGAACGAACCTTCGACCGGCAGAGTTGCTGCACCCTGACCAGAGAGATCGCCGGTCTGGAATGCCGTGTCCGAATAGAACTCCAGCTTTTCCTTGCGGTATTCGGCACCGATTACGAGGCCGATGCCTTCGTTCGCCCACGGCGATTTGATGCCGTATTCGCCGAGTGCGCCGCTGAAGTAACCCGAAGCCACCTGTTCGGTGTTGATGCCGCGCTGGAATCCGGGCGTCGACAGATAAGCAATCGATGCGGCGGACGGGGCGGTTACGCCCGGGTTGAAAATATCCCAGGGAACGCAGTTCGGATCGGTGCCGTCGAGCGTCGAGCGACAGACCGGAGTGACGCCATCGGGACCAAGCACAACGTCGAGTGCACGGTTGAGGCGCGTGACCGAGAAGTCGTTGGTGTAGGTTTCAGCGAAGTTGGTGCGGCCGTACTGGTAGTAAATGTCGTAAGACCATGCCGAACCCAGATCGCCACGTGTACCCAGCACAGCGCGGTAGCTGGTGTGCTGGAGATCGTCACGACGCGCGCCGCCTTCAACGTTACGACGCAGAATCTGTGCGAAACCACGTTGGTACGTGGCGCCAGTTGCCTGATCGATAAAGTTGAACGGGGTGGTGCCCAGCGGCGGTTCGCCGATATCGCGATCGATGCGAGCCTGATTTTCCACTGCGGCGTTGCCGACCACGAAGAACGCATCGCCCGGATATGGGCTGACCAGCAGGTTTTCGTTGGCGCAAACAACCGATTTCTGCGCCGGGCTGAGGAGCGGGTTGTCGCAGTTAAGCGACAGGGTGTTTCCGAAGTTACCCGACGGAGCGATCTGGGCGACCGTGCGGTCGTCCATGAACATGAACTCCATGTAGGGGTGCAGCGCTTCCGAAATTTCGTAGTCCGCGAACACACCGGCGGTGTAGCGTTCGTCAGGACGCTGGAAGTAGTTCAGCGGTGCGTAGTTGTACGGCGTCGCACCGGGAAGGATCGTGCGATTGGCACCGAACTGATAGGTCAGTGAGGTGAAGTCGCTGGTCCGCGGATCGGTGCTGCTGTAAGCGTAAAGCGTGCCAGTTGGCGAAGTGCCTGAGCCACCGCAGGTGTACTTGTTCGCGCCGCCTTCCACAGCTGCTGCTGTGCTCGCTGACAGGGCGCAGGCCGAATAATCGCGGTTGGCCTGAAGCACAGGGTTGATCTTGCGATAACCGAAGTAGCCCATGATGTGGCCACGACCATCGTCGAAGCTGGTGCCGAATGCCGCCGTGGCATCGAACGATGCACCGTCGGTGTTCATCCCGGTCGGATAACCGAAGCCGCGAGCGTCCAGAGCGTTGGTGATCGACGGATCGTTGCGGCTCTTGTGGTTGTAGATCGACGACTGAACGTCGAGCTTGAAGCCTTCGAAATCGGTGTCGATGATGAAGTTCACAACGCCTGCAACCGCGTCCGCACCGTAAACCGACGAAGCGCCGCCGGTCAGAACGTCGACCCGCTTCAGCATGGCGGCGGGGATCACGTTGATGTCGGCAGCCGACGTGGTCGGATCGCCGGGAACGAGGCGGCGGCCGTTCAGCAGAACCAGCGTACGTTCATCGCCAAGGCCGCGAAGGTCGAGCGTCGCCGTACCCGAGGCACCGTTCGAAATGTTGGAGCCCTGCGATGCGAAAACCTGCGGCAGCGCGTTGACGAGATCTTCCACGCGCGTCGTACCCGTCTGGGTAACTTCCGCGGCGCCGATCACGGTAACCGGGCTGGCCGATTCGAGGTTAGGCTGCTTGATGCGGGTACCGGTGACGATGATCGCCCCGGCGGTTTCGGTTGCGTCTGCACCGGCAGCAGGCGAAACGCCGACGGATTGATCGTCGGTCGCATCCTGAGCCATCGCCGGCGTCGCCAGCATGGCGAGGCTGACAGCCAGCGGTGCAACGCCAGCTTTAAGGATGGTAGAATCCCTCATGAAATTTAGTCCCCTTGGTAAGGCCGTTATAGTCGGCCGTTTACAAGTCGTATTCGGGAAGTGAGCGCAATTGCACACTTTCCACTGACTAAAGATTGCGTCAGCTGCGTCCGCCTCGCAACACGAAACGCGCTGTTTTCAGGTTTCTAGTGACTCATGTGTCTTCGTTGCAACATGGATGTAACGCTGTTGTACCAGTGCGATGAGTCCTCTTGAATGGGCAGGTCGGCAGGGTGCGGGCGTTGGTGCTTGACCTTAACGTAAACCCCACTTACCCAACACCAAACAGTTTCAAGAGAGGACCAGTCATTATGGCCACTGCCTATATCGTCGATGCCGTTCGCACGGCCGGGGGGCGCCGGGGTGGGCGGCTGGCGGGGGTTCACCCGGTCGATCTGGCGGCGGCCTCGCTCGATGCGGTGGTTGAGCGGACCGGGATGGACCCGGCCAAAGTCGACGATGTCATCATGGGTTGCGTCACGCAGGCGGGCGAGCAGGCGATGCAGGTGGGGCGCAACGCCGTGCTGGCCAGCAAGCTGTTGCCCGAAGCGACCCCGGCGGTAACCATCGACCGCCAGTGCGGATCGAGCCAGCAGGCGATCCAGTTCGCGGCGCAGGCAGTGATGAGCGGTACGCAGGATGCGGTGATCGCCGCCGGGATCGAAAGCATGAGCCGGGTGCCGATGGGCTCCAGCGCCAGCTTCCATATGAAAGAGGGCATGGGCCACTACAAATCGCCGGGTCTGGAAGAAAAGTATCCCGGTATCATGTGGTCGCAGTTCATGGGCGCGGAAATGATCGCGCAGAAACACGGCCTGTCGAAAGACGATTGCGACCGGTTCGCGCTGGCCAGCCACAAGAAAGCTGTCGCCGCCACCGAAGCAGGCGCGTTCGAGCGTGAGATCGTGCCGATCCGCATCGAAACGCCCGAGGGCGAAGCGCTGCATACCGTCGATGAAGGCATCCGTTTCGATGCCACGCTGGAGAGCATCGCCGGGGTCAAGCTGTTGCAGGAAGGCGGCGTTCTGACCGCCGCCAGCGCCAGCCAGATTTGCGATGGTTCGAGTGCGGCGCTGATCGTATCCGAACAGGCACTGAAGGATTATGGTCTCACACCGCGAGCGCGCATCCACACGCTGACGGTGACAGCAGGCGATCCGGTGATCATGCTGGAAGAACCGTTGTTCGCCACCGACAAGGCGCTGGCCCGCGCCGGGCTGAAGATCGACGATATCGATCTGTACGAAGTCAACGAGGCGTTCGCGACCGTGCCGCTGGCATGGCTTAAGCACACCGGCGCCGACCCGGAGAAGCTCAACGTCAACGGCGGCGCGATTGCATTGGGGCATCCGCTGGGCGCCAGCGGGACCAAGCTGATGAGCACGCTGCTCAACGCGCTTCACGCACGGGGCAAGAAATATGGCTTGCAGACCATGTGCGAAGGTGGCGGTGTTGCGAACGTAACCATTATCGAAGCGGTGTAATCGGCGCTCGCCCCGCGACCGCGCGCGTCGGTTTTCGAGCCGGGCGAATGCGGTTCGAAGGTGCGCGCACCGAAGACATCGGACCAATGTGTGAATTTCAGTCTTAGGAGAGAACTATGGAAATTGGTGCCAATACTCCCGCAGTCGTCACTGGCGGCGCATCGGGTCTGGGCGAAGCCACTGCCCGCGCGCTTGCCGCCAAAGGTGTGAAAGTCGCGATCTTCGACTTGCAGGAAGACAAGGGCAAGAAAGTCGCTGAGGAAATCGGCGGCGTATTCTGCGAAGTGAACGTGACCGACGATGCCAGCGTTGACGCAGGCTTTGCCAAAGCGCGTGAAGCGCATGGGCAGGAACGTATTCTGGTCAACTGCGCGGGCACCGGCAACGCGATCAAGACCGCGAGCCGCGACCGCAACACGGGCGAAATCAAGCAATTTCCGCTCGATGCGTTCAACTTCATCATTCAGATCAATCTGGTCGGCACTTTCCGTTGCATTGCCAAGTCGGCGGCCGGGATGATGTCGGTCGATCCGCTGGACGAAGACGGTTCGCGCGGGGCCATCGTCAACACCGCCTCGGTCGCTGGTGAAGACGGCCAGATCGGTCAGGCAGCGTACTCGGCGTCGAAGGGCGGGGTAATCGGCATGACCCTGCCGATCGCGCGCGACCTGATGAACGAAGGCATTCGCGTGAACACGATCCTGCCGGGCATTTTCAACACCCCGCTGATGAATGCCGCACCGCCGCAGGTGAAGGAAGCGCTGGCCGCCAGCGTTCCGTTCCCCAAGCGGCTCGGCAACCCCGAAGAATATGCCAAGCTGGCGCTGTGCATGATCGAAAACGGATACTTCAACGGCGAAGACGTGCGCCTCGACGGCGCGATCCGCATGGCTCCGCGTTGATGCAGGTTTCCTACTGGCGAGGCAGGGGATAACCTGCCCGCCATGACCATTCAGAGCGCCCCGTTCCGCCTGCCATTTCCGGCACGGAACGGGGCGCTTTCTTTTTTGCGCCAGGACAGTGGCCCATGTGGTCCATGTCTCAGCCAAGATATTGAAAAGAGAGGGCCATGAAAGACTACACCCAGATCAAGCTCGACATCGCGGACGGCATCGCCACGATCACGCTTCATCGCCCGGAAAAGATGAATGCGTTTACCCGCACGATGATGGCGGAGATGATCGATGCGCTCGACATAACCGACGCCGACGACAGCGTGCGGGCAGTGATCGTGACCGGCAGCGGGGAGAAGGCGTTTTGCGCCGGGGCCGACCTGACGCCGGAAGGGGGCGGCCACGTGTTCTCCGATCCCAATCCGGTTGAAGACTTGTCGGATGAACGGGTGCGCGATGGTGGCGGGCGGCTGACTCTGCGCCTGTTCAATTCGCAGAAACCGCTGATCGGCGCATGTAACGGTGTCGCGGTGGGTGTCGGTGCGACGATGCAGTTGCCGTTCGATATCCGGCTGGCGAGCGACAATGCCCGGTTCGGGTTCGTGTTTGCCCGGCGCGGCATCACGCCGGAAGCCTGTTCGAGCTGGTTCCTCCCCCGGCTGGTCGGGATGCAGACCGCGCTGGAATGGTGCATGACCGGGCGCATCTTCGGCGCGAAGGAAGCGCTGGCCGCAGGGCTGGTGCGATCGGTTCACCCGCAGGGCGAGCTGATTGGCGCGGCGCGGGCACTGGCGCGCGAGATTGCCGACAATACCTCTGCCGTATCGGTGGCGATGACGCGGGCGATGCTGTGGCGGCTTTCCGCTCTGGACCATCCGATGATGGCGCACCGGATCGACAGCCGCGCAATCTATCGCCTCAGCCGCAGCGACGATGCGAAGGAAGGTGTGGCCAGTTTCCTCGCAAAGCGCAGTCCGGTCTATCCCGACACCGTCAGCGGTCAGATGCCGGACTTCTACCCGTGGTGGGAAGAACCGGATTTCGAATAGGACACATCGCGAATGGACGCCTGGCATATCGGAGTGATCGGCGGATCGGGCCTGCACGACGGGCTCGATCTGGAGGACGCGCAAGAGATTACTGTCTCTTCTTCGTTCGGTGAACCGTCCGGCCCGGTTACCACTGGCAAGCTGGGCGGGGTGCGCTTCACGTTCCTTGCCCGGCATGGCGCAGGGCACCGCCTCTCCCCCTCCTCTGTGAATTACCGGGCCAATATCGATGTGTTGAAACGATGCGGGGTTACCGATGTCGTCTCGCTATCGGCCATCGGTTCGTTGCGCGAAGAGCTGGCGCCGGGGCATTTCGTGGCAGTCGACCAGTTTATCGATCGCACCGAGGGGCGTGATCGCAGCTTCTTCGGGGCCGGCATGGTGGCGCATGTCTCGCTGGCCGACCCGGTGTGCGCCCGGCTGTCCGCACTGGCAGGCGATGCGGCGCAGGCGGCGGGGGCAGAGGTCCATCGTGGCGGGTGCTATATCGCGATTGAAGGGCCGCAGTTCTCCACTCGCGCCGAAAGCCGCCTTTACCGCTAGTGGGGCGCCGATGTGATCGGCATGACTGCCATGCCCGAAGCGCGGCTGGCACGCGAAGCGGAACTGCCATACGCCGTGCTGGGCATGGTGACCGATTACGATGCCTGGCGGGACGAAGCGGCTGGAGTCGAAGCGGCCGATGTGTTCGCCACGATGAAAGCCAATGCAGCCACTGCGCGCGCGACGATGGTGGCGCTTGCAGGCCTGCTGCCGGAAGACCGCGCGCCGGTGCCTGCCGATACGGCATTGAACGGAGCGCTGGCGACAGCCCCGGATGCCCGCGAATGGAAGATTATTACGCAGCTCGACGCAATAGCTAAACGTGTATTGCGCTGAACGCCCACTTGCCAAGCGCGTTGGTTTCCCTAGTAACGAAAATCATGGGAGAATCTGAAGCAACCAATACCCGCCTGACGGATTTTCTGCCGTACCTTCTGTCGGTGTCATCCAACGCGGTCAGCACGCGTGTGGCGGAAGTGTATCGCGCGCGTTTCGGTCTGCGTATCGCTGAATGGCGGGTGATGGCCGTGCTGGGCGATGCAGGCGACATGACTCAGCGCGAACTGACTTCGGCCACTTTGATGGACAAGGTCGCCGTCAACCGCGCATGCCGCGAACTGGAAGATCGCGATCTTGTCGCGCGTCGTGCCAACGCCGCCGATGGCAGATCGCACCATCTGGCGCTGACCGATGCCGGGCGCGAAATGCACGGGCGGATCATGCCGCTGGCGCTGGAGATGGAAGCGAAGCTGTTCGCCAGCTTCACCGATGCGGAACAGGAAAGCTTCCGCCATCTGCTTGCCCGCGTGCGCGAAGCGGCGGGCGAACTCGATCCCGATACGATGCCTGACACGATGGAAGATCCCACCTGACTGGTCCGCGTCCGCACTGCTGATCCCCCAGTCGGGGCCGACGCGAGGCCAGCCCCGACAATTGGGTGATTACTGGGCGTTGTTCGCGGCGAAGGCATCACCGATCGAACAGGCCGCCGGGCCAAGAATGACGATGAACAGCACCGGCAGGATGAACAAAATCAGCGGCACAGTCATGATCGCAGGCAGACGCGCTGCTTTCTCCTCGGCGCGCATCATCCGTTCGTTGCGGAATTCCGCCGACAGAACACGCAGAGCCGACGCCAGCGGCGTGCCGTATCGTTCGGTCTGCACCATTGTCGTCACCACGCCTTTGACCGCTTCGAGGTTCACGCGATAGGCAAGGTTGTTGAACGCCTGCTTGCGTTCGTTGAGGAATGACAGTTCGATGGCGGTCAGGGCAAATTCGTCACCCAGTTCGGGATAAGCGCGGCCCAGTTCCTTGGCGACACGGTTGAACGCCGCATCGACCGTCAGACCGGCCTCTGCGCAGATCACCAGCAGGTCGAGCGCATCGGGCAACCCCTTGCGGATCGCGTCGGTGCGCTTGGTCGCCTTGTTCTGCAGGAACAGTTCGGGCAGCTTGTATCCCAGGCCCACTGCAGCGGTCAGCGCCAGCAGACGTTTCATGCTGCCCCATTCGGGGAACATGCTGGAAACGTAGAACACCAGAAATGCAAGCACGCCCAGCGTGATGGGAATGACCATGCGCGCGAAAATCACGAACACAGCCAGTTCCTTGTTGCGGTATCCGGCCCATGCCAGCTTCTGCTGGATCACTTCGATCTGGCTTTGCTGGAGCACTTTCATGCTCGACAGCGTTTCCTTGACCTTCTCGGTCTGGTTGGTCTTGCGGACGAGGCTCTGCCGTTTGCGGGCGTTCGCGGTAACTATGCCCGATTTCAGCTCGTCGCGCCGCTCGTTGAGAGCCTTCACGCGCTTCGCCATCGGGTCTTTGACTGTGACTGCAGCATAAATCGCGAGCATCACCATCATGGCGGCAACCCCCGCAAGGATTGTGCCAACGAACATGACATCGATGCCGAGAAGGGTCGGACCGGGTGCGTTGTTGATCATTACCGCGTCCTCAGATCTCGAAGCTGACCATCTTGGCCATGATGAACACCCCGATCGACATCCAGACCAGCCCGCCAAGGCCAGCCACGATCAGGCGATCTTCGGTGAAAAAGCCGCCGACATATTCCGGGTTGATCCACCAGATCATAACGAAAACCAGGAACGGCAGAGCACCCACGATATAAGCCGAGGCCTTCGATTCAGAGCTCATCGCCCGGATCTTCAGCTTCATCTGCGCCCGTTTCCGCAACACGTCGGCAAGGTTCGACAGCGTTTCCGCCAGATTGCCCCCGGTCTCGCGTTGAATCGCTAGAGTGATGCAGAAGAAATTGAATTCAGGGATGCCCAGCCTGTCGGCTGTTTCCTGAAGCGATTCCTCCATCGTGCGGCCGATGCGAATACGTTCCACGATGCCCTTGAATTCGATGCCGACAGGGCCGGGCACTTCCTGCGCGACGACTGTCAGCGTTTCGGTGACCGGCAGGCCGGATCGCAAGCCGCGAACCAACAGTTCGATCGCATCGGGAAACTTGGAGTTAAACGCATTGGTCCGTCGTTTGATGAGGAAGTTCACCACCAGATGCGGGATACCGGCACCGATGCACATACCGATAGCCAGCGACAACATCAGCGCACCGGTTCGCAGATACATGATAACGGCAAATGCAAGGGCGATGCCCAGCGATGCATAGAGATACTGCGAAATGGTCCATTTCTTGCCGGTCCGGTCGAGCCTTACTGCAAGTGCTTCGATCTTCGATCCGGATCCGGCGACCTTGTGCATCTTGGGCTTACGCGCAGCGATGGCCTTCTTAAGCTGCGATTCGACCTTTGCGTCCGTACTTTCCGAATGACGGTAGCGGACGGCTTCCAAACGGCGCGTACCTTCTTTCGCCGGGGAGGGCCCGGAGAACGCGGCATAGGCAAGCCCAAGGGTTGCCATCAGGCCGACTGCCAACATCAGAAGCTGCACTACATTCATCGGTATTCTCGCTTATTGCCGCCCGATTGTGTTCGCCGGGCCCGCGGCGCAACGGACAGGGCCGGTGCGCCGCAATGCCTCATGCGTCGACCTTTGCCGGTTTCGCTTTCTTCGCCAGCAACCCTTTGAGATCGAGGCTGCCGAGCAGCGACTTTTTGGAGGCGCCAGTTCCCTCTGCGGCCTCTGTATCGCCGCTGCCGATCACGCGTTCCGCCAACTGCCGGATTGCTGCTGTGGCCTTGCTGCCACGATTGGCTTCGACAAAAGTCTGTCCCAGTTTCGCGGCGTTCGCGGCGGCCTTGCTGTCGAAAGGGATCATAAAGTCGATCGGGCATTCGATAGAGGCTTCGAAATCGGCCTTGCTGATTTCGGCCATGCCCGGCTGCACTTTGTTGGTCACGATCAGTGGCTGCGCGTGGGCGGCGTTGGTCTTCAGCCAGCTCAGAATGCGGATCGCATCGCGCGCGCTTGCCAGCGTCAGCTCGGTCGCCAGAACCACGACATTTACGTCTGCCAGCAAGTGCGGGAAGTTGATCAGCATGTTCCGCGGCAGATCGATGACTGTCATTTCGAATGCCTGGCGGAATTCCTCCTCCAGCTGAAGAAATGCACTGCCATCGGTCATCAGCGGGGCGTTGATCGGTGCTTCCGCCGAAAGAATCGCGAGATTGTCGTTTGCACGGATCATTGCGCGTTCGATGAACAGCCCGTCGATCCGGCTGGGGTTGTCGATCGCATCGGTCAGTCCGCGACCCGGTTCGAGATCGAGTGCCAGTGCGCCGGTCCCGAAGTGCACGTCGAGATCGAGCAGTGCGGTTGGCAGTTTGTGATCCGTCGAAAACAGCCATGCCAGCGATGTTGCCAGCGTCGATGATCCGACCCCGCCACGCGTCCCGACGACTGCGGTGGAAATATGCCGCTTGGCCGCATCCCCGTCAGTTGTCTTCGGTGCCGAGAAGACGGCCTGTGCCTGTGTCAGCGAATCCCGAAGCTGCCCGGCGGAAAGCGGTTTGAGCAGGTAATCGTGGATCCCGCTGGACAGCAGATCGCGGTAGAGGCGGACATCGTTGACCTGACCGACCGCGATCACCACCGTCCCCGGCTCGCACACTTCGGCAAGGGCGTTGATATCGTTCAGCGGATCGCCGCTTTCGGACAGATCGACCATCAGAATGTTGGGGCTGGCCGAAACCGAGAGCGACTGGACGGCGTTGCGCAAGCCACCTTTGGCGCACTTTTCCGGCTGCCAGCCCATTTCGATCACGACCGGGCGCAATGAATCGAGCGCGGTATCGTCGCAGAGGAAAGCGGCAAAAGGATCGCGCCCGCCTGCGTTGGGTTTCCAAGGTGCGTTCATGTCAGTTGCTCCCTCCGCCGCTACCGCCTGTGCCACTCGATTTGAGGTCGCCTGCGCCGGTCGGCGCCTTCTTGCGATAGGTGTCGATTGCCTTATTCGAGCTCATAATGGTCGTGTCGCCCGTGCCGGCCTGACCGCTGATCAGGTCTTCCGGGTTGGCGACCATCGCGGCGAGATTGCTGTTGGTCGCACAGCCATAATTGGGTGACGTGGCGTTATTGTAGTTCGCGTCGCTCTTGGCAGACCAGTCCGGGCAGCCGGGAACGTGTGCGGTGGAACGGGTGATCACCACCCGTGCGGTGCCCATCGGCACAGCGCCGGTCGTGACCGGTGCACCATTGCTCAGCAGGATGCCGTGGCGTGCGGCAAGCTGCCCGATGGCATCGCGCGTGGCCCCGTTGGTCTGGGGATCGTCGATCGACACGCGATCGCCATAGCGCAGGTCCATCGCATCGAACCAACCGGCAAGACGCTGCTGTTCGGGGATCGAGAGGCCATCGTATCCTGTCGCGACATCGAATGTGAAATTCGTCCGCTCAACCACCGGCTGTTTCGTTGAATAGAGCGAGCGATTCTGCGGCATGCCACCGCAGGCAGCGAGCGAAAGGCCCAGAGTGAGGGCGACAGCACCGGCAAGTTTGCGGTTTAGGGTGTTGGTCATCGGTCTCACCTTTTCCTTAGAAGCTGAAGCCAGGCTTCACATCGCCGGCATTGGCGGTGCGCTGCTTGTCGCGCTTGCTCTTCTTGCGGTTGTTCTTCGCTTGCTTGCCGCGTGCCTGATCCTGTTCGGCGGCACGCAACGATGGCAGCATCGCTTCCAGTTGCGAGATTTCCGCGTCAGGTGTCTGCCCGCCGCCGTTGCCGAGCGTGGGGCCCGGCCGCTGACCGGCGGCGCCGGATTTGCCTGCGTTGTCCTGCATTCCGAAGTAGCGTTGCAGTTCGTTGGCGGATTGATATCCATCGGTCGGCAGCTTGATTTCGTTGCCGTTCACCGGATTGACGAGATAGGGGGTGACGATAATCACCAGCTCTGTCTCGCCGTTACGGAACGAGGTCGAACGGAACAGATTGCCGAGGATCGGCACATCGCCCAGACCCGGCGCCTTTTCGATAGAATTCTGCGCGTTGGTGCTCATCAGACCAGCGATCATGAAGCTTTGGCCCGAACCCAGTTCGATAGTGGTTTCAGCGCGGCGCACAGTCAGCGCAGGGATCTGGAAACCACCGAGCGACACTGCGCCCTGGCTCGACAGTTCCGACACTTCCGGCCGGACCCGCAAGGATATGCGGCCGTTGGCCAGAACCGTCGGTGTATAAGCAAGGCTGACGCCGTATTTGCGGTATTCAACCGAGGTCGAACCCAGTCCCTGACTGATCGGGATGGGGAATTCGCCGCCGGCGAGGAAGTCCGCCGTCTCACCTGACAGTGCCGTCAGGTTTGGCTGCGACAGCGTGGTGACCAGACCGACACGCTCTGCCAGATCGAGCGCGCCGATGATGTCGAGACCGAACAGGCGCCCTGCGGCCCCCAGCGTCGATCCGCCGCTGATCGGCTTAATCGATGATCCTTCGACAGTAATCGTCTTGGTCGGATCCAGCGGATCGGGAATGATCGTTTTGACCGATTGCCCCATTCCCAGTGTCTGACCGGGGCCGACATACTGATTGGGGGAGAAGCCTTCACGTCCGCGACCGATACCGAACTGGAAACCGTCGGTGCTGTCGATGGTCTTCAGGTTTACCCCCAGTTCACGCACCAGCGAGCGGCTGACTTCCGCGAATTTGACCTGCAGGTTGACCTGCAGCGGCGTGGCGGTTTTCAGACGGCTGATGACATTGGCTTTATCGCCGACGAATGCCTGCACCAGTCGTTCGGCCTCCGCTGCATCTTCGGGTGCAGCGACCGTACCGGTCAGCAGAAATGTTTCCGTCCCCATCGTGGCAACCGAAATCTTGGCCTCTGGCATGGCCAGCGCCAGCATCTGATCGACGCTGTCGATGTTCGATCCGACCCGCACATCGGCAGACCAGATCACATCGCCCGCCTTGTTGCTGGCATATACGGTTGTGACACCGCCGGATTTGCCGAACAGGTAAAGCTGACGGGCCGACTTTATCTGCACGTCCGCAATGCTGTCGTTCGCGACAAATACATCGGACATAGTGCCCGGAATATTGATCAGTTCCCCCCGTCCGATCGACAGGTTGATGCTGCGGCTGGGCGATACAGTGCTCTGTGCCTCGGCAGGTGCGGCGGGCAGGCCCACCAGCGGGAGCGCGGCCGCACCGGCAATCAGCAGAGAAGAAATAAGGCGGCGTTTCATAGCTTTGCCCCTCGTGTGAAATCCGAAACCCGGAATGGAATGCGTGGCGTTCATCGTGCAGTCCTTATGGATAGGCGCCCAGCGTGCCGGCGACTGCCTGCCCGCCGTTGCCCATGGCTTCGGCCTGAGTATCGATTACCTGACCGGTGCTGCGCGAGATCGTCACGCTCGAAGTGTTCTTGCCGCGAGTAACCCGGACTGACGGTCCCGACGGGCGTTGCACCACGGTAGTTGTTGTACCGTTCCCGTTCTGCACCATCATCTGGCTCGGATCGGGCTTTGCGGCGGGCATCGTGCGGCGCTGGAAGCGCGACACGTCACCGCCGGTCTGATAAGTCGACGGGCCATCGCTGGGCGAGCTGGCTGCTTTCGCCAGCAGACGTTCTTCTTCCTGCGGCGTGGCGTTGTCCGGAATTTTGACTTTGCCCGACGCGATTGCCGAGTCGAGTTCAGACTGATTGTCCGCGATCGAGCGCAGAGACAGGCTGATCGTGCCGATGGTCTGCGCGACGGCGACTTTTTCCGCGATCTTGGGCGTTACCTCCAGCGTGACGGTGCGAAACCCTTTGACCTGTGTTTTCCCATCGACAGTGTCTTGCGTGGTCGACTGGTCGGTGGCCAGCACGCGCAGGTTACGCAAAATGGTTTCCGATGCTTTCAGACTGCTGCCTTCACCGTCCCCCTTGACGGTCTGTGTCAGAACCAGATCGACCCGGTCGCCGGGGAAGACAAAACCTGCCACACCCGTGTTGTCGGAAACCGGCACGGTCACAGCGCGCATGCCCGGACCAAGTGCCGCAGCCAGGAAGCCACGGTCGCCGGGTTTTACCAGCGAGCCTTGCGTTACCGGTTCACCAGCGGTGATCGGGAAGCGCACGACAGTGCCGAGCAGTTTGGAAACGTCGGATTCGCCATCGATGAAATAGGCATCTTTGACGAGTTCCTTCGGCCATTGCTGGAAACCGATGGCGTCAGCAGTGATGATCGTGCCCGTGGGCAGCACGCGCTGCGCGACGAGAACCTTCGGCCCGGTGGGTGTCTGGGCGGCGGCTTCTGCCTTGGGTGCAGGTGCCCCCGCGAGCATGCTGCGCGCCATCAAAGCGGTCGCAATCGCGATCACCAGAGCGCCAACGAGCAAAACCAGCTTCTTACTGTCCATGGCTATTATAGCCCCCTCATGACCAACGCCCTGAAAAGTGGGCGGGTATATTTTCGATCATTAAGACTCGAATGGTTAAAATCAGGTTCAGCTTGCCAGGGCAGATTGAGCGACTGGCAGATAGTGAGCGCTCAATACCCACAGGCCCGCTGCGGAAATCGCGACACCATATGGAATGGCCAGCCGTTCCCGCTGACGACGAGCGATATGCCAGGCACCCATGACCAGCGTGAGCACTCCGCCGAGCAGTGCCATCATGATAAGCAGGTTGAGGAACCACGTCGGTTCGATCCACAATGCCAGCGCGGTCAGCAGTTTGACATCGCCGCCCCCCATCCATTTCAGTGCAAACAGCACTGAAAGAACGGCAAATGTGGCAATGGCGATGCCAATCTGCGTGGCGACTTCGGGCCATAATGTCAGACCGCTGGCCCACCAGAATAGTGGCGCGCCCAGCGCGATCGTGGCGTTCAGCCAGTTGCCGATTTTGCGGCTGCGCCAATCGGTGAACGCAGCAATCAGCAGCGCGATTGCCAATGCTGCCAGCAGTCCGTAGTGAATGTATTCCGTAAGCATCGAAGCCCCCAAGGTTCCCCGTCGAGGGTCGTTGCTACAGGCGAGTGCTTACCAAATAGTAACCAAGATCGGAGGGATGCGATTAGCCAGTTCGATAAAGCACGATCGGGCCACTCCGGTGCCGGTAAAGCGTTCGATCGCCGCGCGATCCCGGCGGACGCGAAGGAAAGCGTGTGGCATACTGCCGATGGCCACGCGGTTCGGCGGATCGACTGGGCGCAACCCGGCACAGGCGATGCCCCTCCGCGCGGTTCCATCCTGTTCATGCCGGGGCGGGGCGACTTTTACGAAAAGTACCTCGAAACGCTGGCTCACTGGCATGACATGGGCTGGCACGTCACTGCTTCGGACTGGCGCGGGCAGGCGGGTTCCGGTCGGTTAGGCAAAGATCCGGTCACTGGCCATATCGATGATTTCGGCACATGGATTGCTGATCTTGGGGTGCTGTGGGATCGCTGGTGTGCGGAAACGCCGGGGCCGCATGTGCTGGCCGGGCATTCGATGGGCGGGCATCTGGTACTGCGCGCGGTGGCGGACAAGCGTGTATCGCCCGATGGGCTGGTGTTGTCGGCACCGATGCTGGGTTTCATCGGGCCGTTGCCAGTGGCTGTGATGCATGTCGCGGCCCGCCTGATGAAATCGCTGGGCGATGCGCGGCGGCCTGCCTGGAAATGGAGCGAGAAACCCGGCGAAGTTCCGCAAGGGCGCGAACTGCTGCTGACTCACGACCACGAACGCTATGCCGATGAGATATGGTGGCGCGAACAGCGGCCCGAACTGGTGATGGGGCCGGGCAGCTGGGGCTGGGTCGAGCGGGGCTATGCGTCGATGCGGCGGCTTTATGCGCCGGGTGTGCTCGAAAGCGTGACCACCCCGACCATCGTCGTCGCGACGACTGCGGACAAGCTGGTTGACTTCACTGCCATCGAAGATGCCGCGACACGCATGCCGCATTGTCGCCTGGTCGTGTTCGGGGACGAAGCGAGCCATGAACTCTTGCGCGAAGCAGACCCCGTGCGCGACAGGGCGCTCGACGCAATCGACTCATTTCTCGACGGAATCGCAGCAGAGCAGTGAACGAAGACATCTACCATATCGCAGTGGTCGGGGCAGGGATGGCCGGGGCCAGCATCGCGGCGGAGCTGGCGCAACTCGGCGGCGGGTCGATTGTGATGCTGGAGGCGGAGGATCGCCCCGGCTATCACACCACGGGCCGTTCGGCGGCATTCTGGGAAGAATGCTATGGCGGGCCCGAAATCGTGCCACTCACTCTGCCATCGGGCACATGGCTACGTGAACACGGGTTTCTGACGCCGCGCGGTGCGCTCTATATTGGCAGAGCGGAAGACAGCGGGGCGATGGATGCATTCGTGGCGCGCTTTGCCGACAGCGGCGTTTCTATCGAGCGGCTCGACCGTGTGGGCATCGAGCGGCGCCTGCCCGGTTTGCGCCCCGAATGGTGCATGGCTTTGTGGGAAGAAGCATGCGCCGATATCGACGTGGCGGGGGTGCATCAGCATTACCTCGCCGCAGCCCGACAAGGCGGAGTGGAGCAGCGCAACCGTGCCCGCGTATCGCAAGCAGAGCGGATCAGCGGCCTGTGGAACATTACCACCGAACATGGCGATACATTGCGCGCGCGCATTCTGGTGAACGCTGCCGGGGCGTGGGCGGATAATGTGGCCCGGATGGCCGGTGCCTCCGCATTGGGTATCCAGCCATTGCGGCGCACTGTGGTACAGCTTCGCACAGAGCCGCTTCCGTCGGTCGATCTGCCGCTGGTGCTCGACATTTCCGGCCAGTTCTATTTCAAGCCCGAAAGCGGGCGCTTGTGGCTGAGCCCGCATGACGAAGAACCGTCGCCGCCGTGCGATGCCGCCCCGGAAGAGCTGGCGGTGGCGCAGGCAATTGACCGGTTCGAACACGTGGTCGACTGGCGTGTGCTGGGGGTGGATCGCAAATGGGCGGGCTTACGCAGTTTTGCCCCCGATCGCGCCCCGGTCTATGGCTTCGATCCCGAAACGCCGGGCTTTTTCTGGTTCGCGGGGCAGGGGGGATTTGGCATCCAGACGGCACCGGCAGCGGCCCGGTTGGGCGCGCAACTGTTGCTGGGCGCTGAGCGCGATGAGCTGACTCACGCGATCGATGCGGCGTTATACGATCCGGCGCGGTTCGTACTGGACTCTCGTTAACCAGAGGCTAGGCTGCCGATTGAACTTAACCTGTAAAGGAGGTGGCCAGATGGCGCATCATTTTAAGATCAAGAAGAATAAGGCTGGCGAATTCGTAGCTTACTTCATGTACAATGCCGAGCCGATTTTCTGGACCGAGGGCTACAGTTCCAAGGCGAATGCCAAGAACGCCATCGAATCGATCAAGAAAAACGGCCCGGATGCAGAAACTGTAGATGAAAGCTGACTAGCGCTCTCTCCCACTGAAGAGGGAGAGAGGTGGTCGGGCAGCTAGCTGCCTCGCCACCATTGCGAGTTGAGCGGCGTGTATTGCCTCGCTGCCGCAAGCTCTCGCTTTTTCAACCCTCTCCCCCGTTTGTGGGAGAGGGTTTTTTATTCGCCTGCCGCGACCTGTTCCGCCGCGATAACAGCCAGTTGATCCACGCGTTCGTTTTCGGGGTGGCCCGAATGCCCGCGGATCCAGTTCCATTCGATCTGGTGGGGTTTGGTCGCGGCAATCAGTTCGTGCCACAAATCCTTGTTACGGACGGGTTGTTTGCTGGCATTGATCCAGCCGCGTTTCTGCCAGCCGTCGACCCATTTGGTGATCCCGTCGATCACATATTTGCTGTCGGAATAAAGTGAAATCTCGCACGGTTCGATCAACGCTTCCAGCGCGCGGATCACGGCGGTCATTTCCATGCGGTTGTTGGTCGTATCGGCCTCTCCGCCCGACAGTTCCTTCTCATGACGCCCCATTCGCAGCAAAGCGCCCCAGCCGCCGGGGCCGGGATTGCCTTTGCACGCGCCATCGGTGAATATTTCAACGTGTTTCATAGTCGGTTCGGCGTGGCTCAATCTACGGCCGGATGGAAGGGGCTATCGCCCGCTTCGGCGTAGAAGTGGAGCCGACGAACGTAATCCATCGGGTCTTTGCGCGTCACCAGCGCATCATCCGGCGTTTCCAGCCAGTCTTCCGCCCGACTGGCGACGAAGCGCAGACACGCCCCTTGCGCCAGTACCGGCAAGCTCCGCCGCTCCACCGGGTCGAGAGGGCGAACCGACTCATATCCGGCAAGCAAGGCGTGCCCGATGGCCGGATCGAACCGGCCACCACTTTTATCGAAGCTCCACGCCGCGTGCGTGACTGCAACGTCGTAAGCCATCGCATCGGTGCAGGCGAAATAGAAATCGATCATCCCGGTTACGTTGTTGCCACGCATCAGCACGTTATCCGGGAACAGATCGGTATGGCACACCGCCTGTGGCAAGCCCTGCGGCCAGGCAGCGCAAAGTCGCGCGGCATGGTCGATCATCTCGGGCAATGCAGGATCGACTGTCGCCAGCGCATTGCCGCCGCAATGTTGCAGCACACGCAGGCTTTCCCCGATGTCGAGTGTGTTGGGGCGTTCCATTGGAAAATCGTGCGCGGCACGGTGCATTTCAGCCAGCGCGGCCCCCACGGCCCGTGCCTGTGCGGGTGTGGGCCGATCCACCGATACGCCCGGCAGGAATTCGATCAGCGCCACCGCCTTGCCATCGATCAGCTGATAGGCATCGCCGTCGCGACAGTGAATTGTGCGCGGCACAGGCGCGCCGTGGGCTGACAGATGATCGAGCAGGCCGAGGAAGAAAGGCAGATCGTCCAGTTCGATCCGCCGTTCGTACATCGTCAGAATGAAGCGTGCGCCCGTACCGTCGGCTCCGGTCGTTTCGATCAGCCAGTTGGAGTTCGAGACACCTTCCGCGATACCTTTCGCGGACACGAGTTCGCCCACATTGTAAGTAGCGATCAGAGAGGCGAGATCTTCCGCGCCCAGATGGGTGTAAACAGCCATAACAGTCTTGCCCGGTCAGTCGACGAGCTGGCGGGGCAGCTTGAAAACCATCTTTTCTTCGGCGGAAACGAGGGTGTGTTCTTCCACTTCGCGCCATTCGGCCAGCCGGTCGACCACTTCGCGTACCAGCGTTTCAGGTGCCGATGCGCCCGCTGTCAGGCCAACTGTGCCCACTCCATCGAGCCATTCGGGCCGGATCTCGCTCGCTCGCTGGATCAGGTGGGCATCGGTTCCGCATCGCTTCGCCACTTCGACCAGCCGCAGCGAATTGGATGAATTGGGTGCACCGATCACCAGAACCAGATCGCTGCCCGGTGCGATCTGTTTGACCGCGGCCTGCCGATTGGATGTGGCGTAGCAGATATCTTCCGCCTTCGGCCCAACGATATGCGGATAGCGTTCCTTCAGCGCCGCCACCACTTTCGCCGTATCGTCGACCGACAGCGTGGTCTGCGTCAGAAACGCAAGCGCCATATCCTGCGGGAACGGCAGGTCTGCCACGTCTTCTACCGTTTCGACCAGCGTGATCGAACCATCGGGAACCTGACCCATCGTGCCGATTACTTCCGGGTGACCCTCATGGCCGATAAACACGATATGGCGGCCGGATTCGATCTGGCGTTCGGCCTGGCGGTGCACTTTGCTGACCAGAGGGCAAGTCGCGTCGAGCCATTCGAGCCCCCGCCGGGTTGCTTCCAAGGGGACGGCCTTGGGCACGCCGTGGGCACTGAACACTACTGGCGCGTCGTCCGGCACTTCGTCCAGTTCTTCGACGAAGATCGCCCCTTTCGCTTTCAGGGCATCGACAACAAATCTGTTGTGGACGATTTCGTGGCGGACATAGACCGGTGCGCCATAACGATCGATCGTCCGCTCGACGATCTCAATCGCCCGATCCACCCCGGCGCAGAAGCCGCGCGGCGCGGCAATCAGCACGGTCAGCGGCTGGCGCATTTGATCGGCGGGCGGATTTTGCAATGGCGCGTTCATCCTCTGGCCCCTAGCGCTTCGGCGTATGCGCCGCTAGGGCGTGTTACGACAGATTGAATTGGGAACGTAACAGACATGATCGCTCGCTATCGCCTCCTGACCATTCTCATGATGGGGGCCGCGCTCGCCGGCTGCAAGCGCGGAGGGGACCTCGTGTTGTCCGACGGTGTCGGGATCACGGCCATCCGCACCCCATGCCCGGCAGTGGGCGTGCCTGATTACACAGGCGATATCACGACTTTCCGTAGCGCAGGCGCGCAAACCGCGAACAATATCGATGTCAGCGCTGCGATCACCGATGTCCGGTCCACCTGCGACGAAGCGACCGCGGGCGAGAAGATTTATTCCAATGCCACGTTTCAGGTAGTCGCCAGCCGCACCGATACGCGTGGCGCGCGGCAAGTGACTTTGCCGTTCTTCTCTGTCGTGACTCGCGGCGGCAATTCGGTCGTCAGCAAGCGAGTCGGGGAAGTGACGCTCAATTTTGCCGATGGACAGGCGCGCACGCAGGCGACAGCGCAGGCCGGGGCCTTTGTCGATCGTGCAGCCGCAACGTTGCCTGATGAAATTCGCAAGGAAATCGTCAAGCCGCGTAAGGCGGGCGATCCCGATGCCGCCGTCGATCCGCTGTCGACCCCTTCGGTGAAGGCGGCAGTCGAACGGGCGACGTTCGAATTGCTGGTCGGTTTCCAGCTCACGCCGGAACAGCTCGCATACAACGTGCGCCGCTGATCGACTGAAAATTCAGGTCTGCGACTATCCCTTTTGCGTAAGGACAAGGGGATAGGGCGGCGGCGGTTTTGCTGGGTCGGGCAAGGCGAACCTTGCTCTTTTGGTCATTTCGGCTAGTCGCGCGACCATGTCCGAAGTCCACACTCTCCACGCCGCATTCGCCGCGCGTATCGCCGCTGTCCTGTCCGCTCTCGAAATGGAGGGCGCGCTGCCAGCGGGTGTTTCCACCGCGAACGTCACCGTCGAACCGCCGCGCGATCCATCGCATGGCGATCTGGCGACCAACGCCGCGATGGTTCTGGCGAAGCAGGCTGCGACCAATCCGCGCGCGCTGGCGGAAAAGATCGTCGAACATCTCAATCGCGAACCTTCGGTGGAAAGTGCGGAGATTGCCGGACCGGGTTTCATCAACCTGCGGCTGGCCGATTCGGTCTGGCGTGAAGAACTGGCGGCGATTGCCGCGCTTGGCCCTGATTACGGTCGCTCGAAAATGGGGCGGGGAACGCGGGTCAACGTCGAATACGTTTCGGCCAACCCCACAGGCCCGATGCATATGGGCCATTGCCGCGGCGCGGTGGTGGGCGATGCGCTGGCGACTTTGCTGGAATACGCCGGGCACGATGTGATCCGCGAGTACTACGTCAACGACGCGGGCGGGCAGGTCGATGTGCTCGCGCGGTCGGTCCATCTGCGTTACCGGGAAGCGCTGGGCGAAGATATCGGTGCGATCCCCGAAGGGCTCTATCCCGGCGACTATTTGGTCCAGATCGGCAAAGTGCTGGCGGCCGAATATGGCGATCGGTTTGCTGCCGCGCCGGAAAGCGACTGGCTGGAACTGTTCCGCAAGCGCGCGGTCCACGCGATGATGGACATGATCCGCGCCGACCTCGCGCTGCTCGGCATCGAACACGATGTGTTCTCGTCCGAAGCGGAACTGCAGGCAGCGGGCAAGCCGGAAGAAGCGGAAAAATGGCTGCGCGCGCACGATCTGGTCTATGATGGCCAACTGGAAGCGCCAAAGGGCAAGACGATCGACGATTGGGAACCGGTCGAACTGCCGCTGTTCCGCGCAACCCGGTTTGGCGACGATCAGGACCGGCCGATCAAGAAATCCGACGGCAAATGGACCTATTTCGGGGCCGATCTCGCGTACCACATGCAGAAAGCGGAAACCGCCGATGCCCTGATCGACATCTGGGGTGCCGATCATGCCGGCACAGTCAAGCGGATCAAGGCTGCCGTCGCCGCTCTGGCGCAGGGCGAAGGGAAAGAAATTCCCTTTGATGTCAAGCTTGTACAGATGGTCCAGCTCATGCGTGGCGGCGAGCCGGTGAAAATGAGCAAACGCTCCGGCACGTTTGTCACCCTGGCCGACGTTGTGCGAGAGGTTGGCAAGGATGTGGTTCGCTTCACGATGCTGACCCGCAAGCCTGAGGCCCAGATGGAATTCGACTTCGCCAAGGTGGTGGAAGCGAGCAAGGACAACCCTGTTTTCTATGTCCAGTATGCCCACGCCCGCATCAGCTCCACGCTACGCAAAGCCGCGGGCGAAGGGCTGAAACCCGATCCTGCGGCGCTTAATCGTTTGGGGGACGAGGAAATCGCTCTCGTCCGTCTCGCGGCGCAATTCCCGCGGATCGTGGAGGCGGCGGCCAGCGCGCGTGAGCCACACCGGATTGCGTTCTATCTTTACGATCTGGCGGCTGCGCTTCACGCCTTCTGGAACCTCGGCAACGACGAGCCGGAAAAGCGCTTCATCGTGGCACACGATTCGGCTCTCACTGGCGCGAGGCTTTTCCTTGCGCGCCAGATCGGGCAAGTAGTGCACAATGGCTTGGCACTGCTTGGCGTGCAGGCGGTTGAGGAGATGTGATGATGGCGGGGGGCGATAACGAAGATCGACCGATCGATCCCGACGAAGGCAATCCGCTCGGGGAACCTGAAGAGCTGGCCTTCGCAGACGACAATGAACGGTTGCCCTGGCTCGAATCGGATGAGGATTACGAGCAGGAAGGTGGGGTCGATACCGGTCGTATCGTCGGCTTTGCCCTGCTGGCTCTGTTGGCGTTGGCCGTACTGGTCGGTCTGATCTGGTGGCTCGGCAAACGCGGCCCCGATCCCGAATTGGTCCCCGATGGTTCCACTATTGAGGCACCTGAAGGTGACTACAAAGTCAAGCCTGCGAACCCCGGCGGGCAGACTTTTGAAGGGACTGGCGACATCGCTCCGGCGGTGGGCGAAGGGAAGAAAACCGAAGGCCGCATCGCTACCGATGATTCCGTGGAATCGACCGTTGGCGCGAAGGAAGACGGCAAGGCTGGCGATGAAGCGACAGCGGCGCCTGTCAGCGGACCCGGCGTCCAGGTGGGGGCCTATTCCAGCAAGGCCTTGGCAGAGGCGGGATGGGCAAGCCTGATGCGCCAGACAGATAAACTGAATGGCGTGCGTCACCGCGTGATCGAAGGAAAAGTCGACATCGGCACTATCTATCGCCTGCAGGCGGTGCCGGGCGATCTTGCCGCAGCAAATGCGTTGTGCGCTGCGTTGAAGGCCGATGGTGTGGCTTGCCAGGTGAAGCGCTGAAACAGTAATGACTCCCTCCCGCCTGTGCAGCAGGGGGTTTCCCACATTGCAGTGAGTCGGACGCTTGCCTTAATCGTCTCTTCCTGCAACGCTTGCCCTTATGACACCCGCGATTTTCGGGATATCCGGCTTCACCCTGACTGCTGACGAGCGTGCCTTTTTCACGCAGGCTGATCCGGCGGGATATGTCCTGTTCGGGCGCAACGTCCAAAACCCATCCCAGCTTCGCGCGCTGACAAACGAATTGCGTGCTATCCACGGGCGGGAGAAGCTGTTCATCGGGATCGATCAGGAAGGGGGACGGGTGGCCCGAATGCGTCCGCCGGAATGGTCGCCCTTTCCTGCTGGCGCGGCTTTCGATGCGCTGTACGATGTCGCGCCATCGTCGGCTATCGTCGCAGCGCGCGCTAACGCGCAGGCGTTGGGGATGGAACTGGCCGATGCGGGGATAACGGTGGATTTTCACCCGCCGCTCGATGTGCGGCAACCCGGAGCGCATGACGTGATCGGTGATCGTGCGCTAGGCAGCGAGCCGATGCGCGTTGCCGCATTGGGTCGCGCCATTCTGGAAGGGCTGGCCGACGCCGGAGTCGCCGGTTGTATCAAACATATGCCCGGGCACGGCCGTAGCCAGTGCGATACGCACAAGGAAATGCCCACGATTACGGCGAGTGAGGCAGAGTTGGAAACCGACATCGCCCCGTTCCGTGCGCTCAACTGGGCGCCGATGGGGATGACCGGGCATCTGCTGTTCACCGCATGGGACACGGAAAATCCGGCAACGCTTTCGTCCACTGTGATTGAGCGGATTATCCGCAACAGGATCGGCTTCGATGGTCTGTTGCTCACCGATGATATCGATATGGAAGCGCTCGATGGATCGATCCCCGATCGGTCCGCTCGCGCGATTGCTGCCGGTTGCGATCTGGTGCTCAATTGTTGGGCCAGGATGGATGAGATGGTCGGGATTGCGGAGTGCCTGCCGGAAATAACCCCTCGTGCGGCAGAGCGACTCGATCGTGCGCTGGCAGGGGTGGGGCAGGCGCAGGCGGCGGATAGGAGCGCGTTGCTCGCCACGCGGGATGAACTGCTGGCTCTGGCCGAGGTCTCTGTGTGAACGAAGCGCGCCTTCCTCTCGATCCGGTTGAAGGTGATGCGGCCGAATGGGGTGGTCCCGCGGCGACGCAAGGCGAAGACGCGGCGCTCTATCTCGAACTCGACGGGTGGGAAGGGCCGCTCGATCTGTTACTCGATCTTGCCCGGCGTCAGAAAGTCGATCTGCGCCAAATTTCAATTCTTGCGCTGGTCGATCAGTATCTTGGTTATATCGACCGGGCGGAGGCATTGCGGCTGGAACTAGCGGCTGATTATCTGGTGATGGCGGCCTGGCTCGCTTATCTGAAATCGGCTCTGCTGTTGCCCAAGGAAGAGCAGGAAGATCCCAGCCCGGAAGAACTCGCGCTTCGCTTGCAATTACGGCTTCAGCGGCTGGGCGCTATGCGTGAAGCGGCGGCGCGGCTGATGGCCCGCGACCGGCTTGGGCGCGATGTGTTCCTGCGCGGCGCGCCCGAAGGTTTGCGGACCGATCGCAAAACGACGTGGCAGTGCGACTGGTTCGCGCTGGTTCGGGCCTATGGTGTGGTCAACGCCCGCACTGCGCCGGTCGTGCATATGGTGCGCGAACGCCCGGTCATGACGCTCGATTCGGCGCTCGAACGGGTTTCGGCCATGCTTGGTGTGACGCTGGAATGGGTCGAATTGCGCCAGTTTCTTCCGCCTCATGCCGAACCGCGACTACGCAAATCGGCGCTTGCCAGCAGCTTTGTCGCCGCGCTGGAACTGGCGCGACTGGGGCGGGCCGAACTGGCGCAGGATGAAACCTTCGGTCCTCTGCGCCTTCGGAGGCCCGCAGCGGCATGAGCGAGCGGCCTGACGATCTTGAGCGCGCTATCGAAGCCACGCTGTTTGCTGCGGAAGAACCGATGACCCCCGAATCGCTGGCCGGGCATCTGGGCGATCTGGCGGTGCCCGATGTGCGGCAGGCGCTAAAGGCTCTGTCCGTACACTATCAAGGGCGGGGCATACATCTGGTGGAACGCGACAGGCGCTGGCATTTCCAGACTGCGCCTGATCTCGCCCATCTTCTGCGCCGCGAACGGGAACAGGTTCGCCGCTTGTCACGCGCTGCGACCGAGGTGCTCGCCATCGTCGCTTATCATGAGCCGGTGAGCCGTGCGGAAATCGAATCGATTCGCGGGGTGCAGACTTCTTCCGGTACGCTCGATGTGTTGATGGAGGTGGGCTGGGTCCGGGTGGCGGGCAGGCGCGAAGTGCCGGGCCGCCCGGTAATCTATGCCACGACAGCCGAGTTTCTCGCGCACTTCGGCTTGAGTTCGCGGCGTGATCTGCCGGGCATCGATGAATTGAAAGCGGCGGGATTGCTGGACCCGGTGGACGACGTTTTCGATGCGCTGATGGGGGATGGTGAAGACCGTGTCGAAGAGGATGAAGGCGGGGGCAATTCGCCAGAAACCGATGATAACAAAGCCTGACTGGCACTGACCCTCGAAACCGCCTATATCGCCCTTACAAATCCTCAAACGGAAGAATTGACCCATGCAAGTCGGTGTCTGGCAACTCGTTATTATCGCTCTCGTTATCCTCGTGCTGTTCGGGCGCGGGCGCATTTCCGAAATGATGGGGGATTTCGGTAAAGGCATCAATAGCTTCAAGAAGGGTATGAGTGAGGGCGAAAAAGGCGGCAAGGGCGAAACGCACAAGCTGGAAGGGCCGCAGCACGAAGCAAAGCCCGCATCGCAAGCTGCCGCCGACCCCAAGCCTGCAGAGAAGTCCGACTCCTGACAATGCGATAAAAGGGCAGGTCGCCCATTATGTTCGATATCGGCTGGTCCGAGATTTTGTTGATTGTGATCGTGGCGGTGGTCGTCATCGGTCCCAAGGAACTGCCAGCAGCTCTGCGTACTGCTGGGCGGTGGATCGGGCAGATGCGCCGTGTTTCCAACCATTTCCGCGCTGGAGTGGATGCGATGATCCGCGAAGCGGAGATGGAAGAAATGGAAAAGAAATGGGCTGAACAGAATGCCCGCATCATGGCCGAACACCCCAATGCCGATCTTAGTGAGCATGAGATGACATCGCTGCCCGACCAGAAGGTGGAAGAGCTCGGGCCGGAAGATCTGGCCAGCGCCGCAGAAGGCAAACCCAAACCGACAGCATCTGAAAAACCGGAAAATCTGTTGCCGGAAAAGAAATCGGGCAACGAGCCCGAATTGCCGCTGGGCTGATTGCACGATGGCCTTCAAAATCAGCGATATCGATGAAACACAGAGCCCGCTGCTCGATCACCTTGTCGAATTACGTACACGGCTTTTGCGGTCGATCGCAGCGCTGGTGGTGGCTTTTGCTATCTGTTTTTACTTTGCCGACGATATCTTTGGCTTCCTCGTTCGACCGCTGACGGAGGCGTTCCCGGCAGGACAAGGCAGGCTCGTCTATACCAAGCTTTACGAAGCGTTTTTCACTGAAATCAAAGTAGCGCTGTTCGCGGCGTTCTTCCTCGCCTTCCCGATTATCGCCAACCAGATGTGGGCTTTCGTCGCGCCGGGTTTGTATGCGAAAGAAAAGAAGGCATTTCTGCCGTTTCTGATTGCGACTCCGATCCTGTTCACGATGGGGGCAAGCCTCGCCTATTTCGTGGTCATGCCGATGGCGTTCCGCTGGTTTCTCGGCTTTCAGGGGATGAGTGGCGGGCTGAAGCAGGAAGCCCTTCCCGCGATGGGTGATTACCTCAGCCTGGTGATGCAATTCATCTTTGCCTTCGGGGCGAGTTTTCTGTTGCCGGTCTTGCTTATGTTGCTCAATCGGGCAGGTATTGTCACGCGCCAGCAACTGTCGAAAGCGCGGCGTTATGTAATCGTTGGCATCGCGATTGTGGCTGCGGTCATTACTCCGCCAGATATCATCAGCCAATTGATGCTTGGCATTCCTTTGCTTGGCCTGTTTGAAATTTCCTTACTGCTGATGTGGCGCGGCGAAAAGAAAGCGGCGAAAGAACAGGCACGGCAGGCGGCTGAGTCAACCCAGGCAGAAGCGGACGGCACCGGGTCGACCGCATCCGAATAAGGGTCAGCCGCACATAATGCGTTCGATAACATAGTTATCGTCGTAACCGATGTTCAGTCGATCCTGGCGGTAATCCATTGTCATGGCTGTCCGCGGGGGAAGCCATCGTAGCGTGCGCGAACCGGATTGTTTCAACAGGTCCGCGGCGAGCGCAGCGGTTGCCTTTGCCCCCAGGTTCGATTGTACGCTGCTGGCATCGCACTTGTGAGCGATGCCAGCAGGCGCGGTATCGTCCGCAGCATAAGTTGTGGCGCACCCACTCAGCAATATCGCAGCGACAGCGCCACCACAGATCCCAGCTAACTTCTGCATGATCTCACTCCTCAATTTGAACAGCGTTTGTATGTGAATTGACCGTTGGTGGTATCAGGGCCGTTGGCGTCGGTGCGGAACAGAGTGTCCCCGTTCTTGCTGAGTTGGAACGAAACCTGCCGCTCCCAATTCATACCCTCGCCCATGAATGAGAACCGGGCATCGAATTTGCTGTCCGATGAAGAACTGATCGACGAAAGCTGCCCAACGGATTCATAAAATGTAATCGTTGTCGGGGAAACGATCATCAGTCCTTTGGCATCGCTTTTTCCCTTTTCGCAATCTGCGCTCACCAGCCCCCAACGACCACGCATCGAAACAGGTATTCCTTGCTCGGGAATACCGTGTTGGGGGCGAGAGAGGTCTGCCGATGGCGCGGGCGCGGCAGATGAGCTCGGAAGGCTTTCTGCCGGGTTCGCTTGGCCGCTTTCTTCGTCCGGTGCGCTTCGGTTGCAAGCGGTGAGAGTGAGCAACGTGGCTGCGATAATCGGAAAACGGCGCATGGAGTCTCCCTGTGGCGTGATCGATTATGACTCTAATGTTTTAGGAGGCAAGTCTTTCCCCGATGCTTGCGACGTGCTGATCGGGCGGTGATGCCATTCATGGGCCGCGTGGCGTTGGCAATGAATTTCGAACCCATATTGACCAATGATCACATATCGTGGAAAGCGGCGCCCGCGTTGCAACGGCGGTGTGACAACCACCACGGTTTTCGCAAACTAAGCGGGTGTAGCTCAATGGTAGAGCAGCAGCTTCCCAAGCTGACGACGAGGGTTCGATTCCCTTCACCCGCTCCAGCTTTTCAAGCTGCCCAGATAATTACAAAACATCGATGAGAGTCTGTGTTTTTCGCATGTGCAGGCCATGCCGGTAACGTGAACCGGGCTTGATCGCGCAGCGTGCAGGTCTGGATGACAAGGCGTTACCCGTATTTACGGGCCTGCTAAACCGCTTAGCACAGTTGAGTAGCAGGCCCGCCATCGAACAATAATGTCTTGTTGGTGTTACATTCAGAAGCTGATGCGTGCGCGCAGCCCATAGCTGCGGGCGTCGTTCAGGAACCGGATGTTGAGCGAAGACCCGACCAGAGCCTTCTGGGAGGCTTCTTGGTTCAGGACATTGCTTGCCCAGGCTTCCAGGCGCAGGTTTTCGATCGAGTAACCGACGCCGAGATTGAGCGTGACGAACCCTTTCTGAAGATCCGGAAAACCTGCTTCCAATGCGGTCTGTCGTGTGCCGTCCAAAAAGACGATATCGCTTTCATTGAATTGGCTGAGGAAGAACGACGAGCGGTAGTTAAGTAGCGCCTGCCAGTCGAACCGTCCCGACCCGATATCGAAAGATTGCGACAGCCGTGCGCTCAAATTCACCTTGGAGGCAAGCGGGAGGCGATTGCCCACCAAGCTGACCAGTGGTGATTCACCCCCGGCGTCGAAATCCTGCGCTCTTGCATCGGCCACGACCCCCTCGGTTATCTTGGTATCGAGGTAGGCCGCATTGATGTCCAATGCGAAGTGTGCAGGTAACTTGAGCTTTAACTCTGCTTCGGCGCCATAAATGCGTGACGCACCGATATTGCGGTTTACCAGCGAATAGCCATTGCAGACCGGTGGCGTCTGTGTCTCATCCAGATTGATGCAGGTAAGATCCTGAAAAACCTGATTTGAATATTCGTAGTAGAAGCCTGTCAGGTTGAAAATTGCCCGTCGACCGAATGCGTCGAACGCGTTCCTGCTGCCGATTTCATACACTACCAGCTTTTCCGGGCTATACGCTTCAGGGATTGTCGATCCATTGAAGCTGTCGTTGAATCCACCCGATTTGTGACCAGTGGAAATCTTGGCGTACAGCATATTGTCCGGGCTTAGATCATATTCCATGCCCACACGCCAATCTACGAAATCGAATTTCGACTGGCCGACCTGCTGGTCGGGGATGGTGAGATTTACAAAGCTGAATCCACCGTCAAAACCCGTCGGACATTGCATGAATCCGTTGTCGATATCCGGTCGGCTGGTGCAGGTGCCATTCGGATTTGTGCCATTGGCGATGGCGCCAATCTGATCGATCAGTGTATCGCGCAGACCTGCAGTCTTAATTCCTTCGATCAGGAATTGGGCGCGCCCTTGCAGGGTATCGATTCCCGTTACATCGAAGTTGGGACGATCCAGCAGGTTAGGTCTGAAGCCCTCGGTGCCAACGCGCGTGGCGAAACAGCACGAGTAGTCTTCTCCTCCCAGAGTTAGTGCCCAGTTGCCTCCGATACCGTAACGATACTTTTTCTCTTCGGTATAGCGAATGCCGCCCAGCAAGCGCAGTCGATCGGTCACATCATAGGTGCCATCAGCGTAGAACGCATAGCTTTCACCATTGACGTCGGGCATGGTGAATTCGGTTGCGGAATAACAGCAGTATCCCCGATCTGCGAGAGCCAGATAACCGACGGCCTGATCTTCATTGAAGTAGAAGCTGCCTACGTTCCAGCGGAACCGTTCGCTTTCATTCGCGAACAGGCGGAATTCATAGACCTGGCTTTGCGATTCTGTTTGCCAGAAGTTGTTCGAGAAGTTGTCATACTGGATGGCATCAAGGTCGCGGCCAGGATAATCGATTCCATCGCTGCTGGCGTTCGCCTGATAAAAATCGACCGAGCGGTAGCTGCCAGTGAGCTCCGCGCCGAACTTGCCAAAATCGTAGCTGATTTTGCCCTGAATACCCCAGAGCTCGTTTTCCATGTCGCCCTGCATTCCGCGATAAACGACTTCTCGTAAGTCGAGATCTTCCGGTCTGAGGCCAGTGGCAGTAACGGCGCCAAAAATATTCGCGCCGGGATAGCCAGTGCCGGTTTCCTTGCCATAGTCTCCGACAAGGGAGATTGTCAGCCGATCGTTCGGCTCCCACAATAAGGACAGCCGCCCGGCATAGTTTTCTTCGAGTCCGGCTGGCTTTAGATTTCGCGCCTGCGCACCTGTCGACGCATTGTGAAAGCCTGCATCGCGATTGATGTAATAGCCCGCTGCACGTACGGCCATGGTGTCGCCCAGCGGGATATTGAGCGCTCCTTCCGCCCCATAGGACGAACGATTGCCAATTTCAGCCTGAACATATCCGCCGAATTCGCCCAGCCGTGGCTTTGCAGTAATGATATTCAGCGTCCCGGCTAGTGCATTGCGGCCATAGAGAGTTCCCTGTGGACCTTTGTTCACTTCGACCCGTTCCAGATCATAGAACATGACGCCTAACCCGCGCGGGCGGGGGATGTAGGTTCCGTTGAGGTGAGGCGCAGCGCCGGGATCGCCCAGTTCGGTATTGTTCGCCGAACCCACACCGCGAATGAAGATTTCGACGTTACCTTCCTGATTTGCAATGCTTAAACCCGGTACGGCGACCTGCAGCTGGCGCAGTTCCGAAATACCGTCTCGCCTGAGTTGCTCAGAGTCCAAAGCCTGAACAACGCTTGAGACGTCCTGCAAATTCTCTGCGCGGCGGTTGGCGGTGACGATAATGGTGTCGTCGTCTCCTGCAGACTGGTTGTCTGCGGTTGCCGGATCATTGTCTGGCTCCGTTTGAGCGTAAGCCGGAACGCTGGCGATGGAGCAAAGCAATGCTGTGCTGAACGCCTTGGTGAACTTCATCTTGATCATACTATCCTCCCCTGCATCCGCTCGCTTGCGGATGTTATTCATTGACATGAAAGTTGTTTGTCCGACGGCGATGCAATACGTACTGAGGAGATCGAAAGGTCGAGCTGTCCCTCAGTGACCAGTATCAACGGTTCTTCGACACGGCTAAGATCAACACCGGCCTGGGCGAAACAGGACAGTGGGATCGCGATGCGGGTCCATTTGTCGGTCTTTTTTGCCTCTGCGAGTGTGAGTCGTAGTGGAATTCCGCCTGTACATTTCTCTCCGCAGCTCATCATTAAGCTGACGTCGGCCGTCGGCGCGACGTTCACTTTTACATCCAGCTCCAGCGCAAGGTCGCCATTTGCCTGTCGTGTTAGATCGCGTGATCGATCCTGAGCGATGGCTGCTGCAGCACGCCCGCCCCCCTTCCAACGCAGCCGAAGTGAGTCTTCCTGCGCGTTGCGATCGGTTCTTTCGGCCGTGATCAGATCCGGGCCGGGATTGGTGGCCAACGCGCCGGGCGCGCCGATGAGCAGGTGTCGCCCGTTTCCGAAGCGGCCGCTGGCGAAAAGAATGTTGTCATCTGTCTGTGCCGGAGCTGCCCGATCTTCGGGCAAAGTGGTGAGGTCACCGGGTTCGTCCGTTGATAGTCCGAAGCCGTAGGCAAACAGGGGATCGTAGCCCTTGTCGCCGATGTTCACTGCGGTCTGGTCGCTGGTTTTTGGCCAGCTATACGGCAGCTTGCCTGTGAATTGCGCTTTCCCGAACAGAAGATCGGCAACGCCACCGCCCTCGGAGCCGGGCAGCCAGGCGGCAACAAATGCATCAGAGGCGTTAAGGAACGGGTTCACCCACATTGGGCGGCCTGACAGGAAAACCGTAACGGTGGGGATTCCATCTGCTTGCAGCGAGTGCAGCAGTTTCAGGGATCGCGCATCGTCATAGCCGACGTCGGCCCGGTCGCCCTGGAATTCAGCGTAAGGATCCTCGCCGAATACTACGATCGCCACATCCGGTCTGGTGGTGTAGCTCCCGTTGGGGGACAGCGTGGCGCGACCGCCAGTTGCATCGACAGCTTCGGCAATTCCTTCCCAGATCGTTTGCGCGTTGGGGAAGTCCGGGCGTACAGTGCCGGTGCCTTGCCAGCTGAGCGTCCAGCCCCCTGTCTGCTTCGCCATGTTATCGGCGCCATCGCCCGCAATCAGGATATTGGCGCTGGCGTTCAGAGGCAGAATACGACCTGCGTTCTTAAGCAGGACCAGCGACTTCTGCACCGCCTCACGCGCGACAGCCCGGTGTTCCGGGCTTCCCAGCCTTTCGAATTCGCCCGCGTAAGGGCGTGAAGACGGTTTTCCCGCTTCGAACAGTCCCGCCCTGAGTTTTACCCGAAGAATGCGGCGAACTGCATCGTCCAGCCGGTCTATCGGCAGTGATCCGTCGCGGGCAGCGGTGAGTGTCGAATTATACAGACCCTTCCAGCTGTCGGGCGCCATATACATATCGAGTCCGGCAACCAGAGACTGAGTGCAACTAGTGACGGTGCATCCAGCGACTTGCCCGTGGCCGTTCCAGTCCCCAACCAGAAATCCGTCGAAATTCCATCGCTGTTTCACAACGCCATTCAACAGGGATTTGTTGCCGTGCATTTTTGCGCCATTCCAGCCGGAAAAGCTGACCATGATCGACTGCACCCCAGCCTTGATAGCGGGGAGGTAAGGGGGGCTGAACAGATCGCGCAGGCCACTTTCCGCGATGCGTGTATCCCCCTGATCCTTGCCGCCGGTGGTCCCGCCGTCGCCAAGGAAATGCTTGGCTGTTGCGATGATATGCGGCCCGCGCAGCCAGTCTTTGTCACCAATCTTGCCTTGCAGGCCTTCAATCAGCGGAGCTGCATACGATGTGGCGATTTCCGGGGTTTCGCCGAAGCCTTCGTAAGTCCGGCCCCACCGGTCATCTCTCACGACCGCCAGTGTCGGAGCGAACGTCCAGTCGAGGCCGGTCGTTCGCATCTCGATTGCCGTTACTTCGCCTATGCGACGCAGCAATTCTGGATCGCGTGCGGCGCCCAAACCAATATTGTGGGGAAATAGTGTCGCGCCGACAATATTATTGTGCCCATGCACTGCGTCGCTACCCCAGATAATCGGGATACGAGGCAATTTGCCATCAGGCGCCATTGAGGCGGCATAGAACGCATCGGCCGCTTTCAGCCACTCTTTGGCCGGAGCATTATATTTCCCTGTAGGTGTCGAATTGCCTCCGTTGAGGATGGAGCCGAGATGGTATTGACGAACATCCTCCGGCGTCACGCTGCCGATATCGGCTTGAATAACCTGACCGACTTTCTGTTCCAGAGACATTCTTGCGATCAGAGAATTGATTCGGCTTTCCAGCGTAGGATCGGATTTGATGGGGGCCGCCTGTTCAGGCCATTTGCTTGGATCTGCGATCGACCGATGATCGGGCTGTGCGACAACCGGTGCAGTCGCCACGCCTGAGCACAGCGTTACCGCAAAAGCCTTGAACACGAATTGAGCTCGGCAATGCCGCACCAGAATCTCCTCTCCATATATGACAACGTTTACCGCTGTTATGACAACGTTTACTGTCAGCCATCGACATAAGTCAAGAGAGGCGCTATTCACGTGCACCGACAAGGTCGGCACTGGGGCAACAACGCATCTTGCGGGGGCTGCAATTTCGAAGCGATCAACGATAATCGATGTTGCGGGCCTTGCCGGTGTATCGATCAAGACTGTCTCACGGGCGTTGAACGATGCGCCGCACGTCAACGCGGATACCCGCAGGCGGGTTAAGGAAGCTGCTGCGGCGCTCGATTACCACCCGAATATCGCCGCGCAGAGCCTGATCGCCCGACGTAGCTATCTGTTAGGTTTGACCTATGAGCGGCCAAGTCCGAGCTATGTCGTGGAACTGCAGAACGGCGCGCTCGCCCGGCTGGAAAATTCACGTTACCGGCTGGTAGTGCTGCCATTCCGTGATGTTGCAAATCGTCCGGAAGAACTGGGAAGTTTACTGTTACGTGCAGGCTTGGATGGAGTCATTCTCGCCCCGCCTGCCTGCGATCAGCACGAACTGTTATCGATGCTCGACAGACAGAAGCTTCCCTATGCGCGCATTACGCCTCATCACGAAATGGATCGCGGTATTGTAACGGCGATGGACGAAGTTGAGGCCGGGCGAGCAATCGCTACGCATCTGCTGGAGCTTGGCCATAGACGTATCGGCATCGTGATGGGCGACCCGTCCCATGCTGCGAGCGCTGCGCGGATGGAAGGGTATCGATTGGCCTTTGCCGATTTCGATGCCGAGCCGATAGATGATTTAGTTGTTTCTGGCGATTTCACTTACGACGTTGGCTATTCCGCGGCCGCGGAATTGCTGAGTAATTCGCCTCGTCCGACAGCCATTTTGGCTCAGAACGACGATATGGCGGTGGCGGCGATGGCCGCTGTCCGCGACGCCGGTCTTTCGGTCCCCGGTGATGTCTCAGTTGCAGGATTCGACAATTCGGAAGTGTCCCGAACAACCTGGCCGCAGCTCACCACAGTGCGCCAACCGGTGAATGAGATGGCATGGGACGCGGTCGATCGGTTGATCGCAACACTCGATGCCAACGATAGCCAGCGCGAGGCGCCTCCGTTGCGCGGTGATCATCCGTATGAATTGATTGTGCGGGCTTCTACCGCTCCCCCTCTTTAGATTTCGGACGTTGGCTGTCGGTTAGTGGCGGTACTGCATACCGGATTAATTCGCGAGCCTGCTCGGGGAACCAGCTACCGGCTGGCGGTGCATTGATACCACGTTCAGGATCGTTCGGGCCGGACGTGCCCCGAAAACATTCGCCATCGGATTCTCCGGGAATCTTGATCCATAAAAATGCGTCGATGTAGGGATGGCGCGTTTCCATCGTTGGCCTGCGACCTAGCCCGCGTGCTGGGGGATTGCACCAGACTTCCGGGTCGGAATGCAGACCGACTTTCGGGGCCCACGATCCTCTGCCATTGCGACTGGTATCAATTATTGCCCGCTTCTGTGAAGCAGGATCGCGCGTAAGATTAAATCGTGCAAACAAAGCGTCGTAGGCAACATCTGTTGCGCGCCAGGTTTCGACATCGTCAAACGTTGCAGGACTATACTGGCTTGGGCATTCTCGAGGATCGACATTGCGACCGGTGACAAGCGCGATGCAATCGCTGATCCAGCGTGCGTATGCTGTTACCCGGGCATCGCTTTCGAAGTTGGAAACATTGAGAAAGTACCCGTCTGCCTTCAGAACATTCGCCTGAATGAGCCGATGTGCTGCTTCGCCCGGCGCAAGCCAGCTACTGCCCGTTCCATCCAAATAGACCTGCACATTGGGCAGGGACGAAAGGATATCAACTGCAGTGGTCAACTGAATGAAGCGGTTGCTGGCTGCCTTGTTTTTATCACCGCCTTGCGGCTGACATTGCCCCAAGCTGCCGTCGAGAGAAGAGTACCACGGGATTATGCCCAAACTGTCTGGTTCCAGAACGACAATTGCCGGCCGATTAGCAATACCCGCTGAGAAGGCCTTGATCCACGCGAGGTAACTTTCGGTTTCATCTGCGCCACCGGAAGAATACAGGGCACAATCACGTTCGGGGATATTGTAAGCGACCAGTACCGGGATGCTGTTTTCAGCTGCCGCAAGACCCACCAGTCTGTCGACCCCTTTTTCGATCTCATCGGGTGTTCCGCCTGCGAACCAGGTGGCTGAAGGAAAGCGGCTTAGCGTCAGCGCATCCTGCCTGGCGTCTCCCTCCAATCGTTCTGCCGCCGTGCGCGTGGTGCTTTCGGGATTGGTGAACAACGCTGGCTGTCCGTGGTCCGGCACGGTTACGCTCAGCGCAGCGCCTGCAAGCAGAGAGAGATATCCTGACATGGCACCCATCATAACCAATATATCTTGCGTCTGTTAACCGATATGCGCGTGCTCTTCCTTCATGCCGTGGGTAAACTGGTTGCTGCTAGCGGCGATATGCGCGAATTGGTTTTCTGCGGTGCCTTTCAGAAAGACTCGCAATTTTTTACGCAAGGGTGGTTTGGAAGGAACAGGGTTGGTGGCAGCGGGCGGTTCGGTATCAGGCGATGAGCAGAGGGCGGTGTTGTGGCCTTACGCCACATTGTGCATCGTGATCCTGTTCTGGTCCGGCAACTTTATTGTTGGGCGGGCGGTGAATGGTGTGATCCCGCCGTTCACGCTGGCGTTTGTGCGCTGGACGGGGGCGCTGCTGGCGGTGCTGCCATTCGCCTGGCGGCATGTTGTCGCTGACAAAAGTATATTGATCGACCGTTGGAAAACGGTTGTTGCGCTGGGACTAACCGGCGTGGCCGCGTTCAACGCCTTTGTCTATTCGGGGCTTCATTTTACGACCGCCAGTAATGGCTTGTTGCTTCAGGCCGCGATCCCGGCACTGGTGCTGGTGTTCAACCGCCTGTTTTTTCGAGACCGGGCGTCGGTGCTGCAAATCATCGGTGTCATGCTGTCGATGGTGGGTGTCGTGGTGATCGTGCTGCGCGGACATCTGGCGGCAATTTTTGGAATACACCTTAATTTCGGAGATTTCCTGATCTTGTGCGGAGTGGTGTGCTGGGCGCTCTACACTGCATTTCTGCGTCTGCGACCCGCTTGCCACCCGCTCAGCTTTCTTGTTGCGACGTTCGTTATCGGGGCAATTGCCATGTTCCCGTTTGCTGCATTGGAGATGCGGGCCGGTGCGGCAATTCCGCTGCGTGCCGATGTCATCGGAGCATTTGTCTATGTGGCGATATTCCCTTCGCTGGTCGCGTATGTGCTTTACAACGCCGCAGTCGCCAGGCTGGGTGCAGCCCCGGCAGGGCAGATGATTACTCTGATGCCGCTATTCGGTGCTTTACTGGCCGCAGCATTGTTGGACGAGGCGCTGCACGGTTATCATGTCAGCGGCATGATACTGATCCTGGGCGGAATAATCATGTCGGCGTTGGGCATTCGCCGCGCTTCGGCGCGATAGCTCGGTGCCATCCCCATCGCTGCACGGTTCTGTCAGCGACGTGATTTCTTTGCCTCAGTATCGATCGTAGCTACATCCGCAGTGCCCCTGCCGGGGCGGATACCTGCTGCGTACATCGCCTTGTCCAGCATATCGAGTGCTGCGATCAAATCCCCGATCGCCTCTTCCGCCACCAACAGGTCGAGTGTGTGGCGTACGCTTACCGGATCGCCATCCTGCAATCCGCACACCAGACTGACAATGATCGCTTCGTGTTCGGACACGTGGTTGCATTGCAGTCCGCAGAATTCGAAGTTCTGCAAGCCGTGGCGATTGAATAGAGCCATCATCGCCAGGAACGGCTGCAGCCCACTCAGCAAGTTCCACTTGGCAAAGGCAGGGGCGATGCCGTGCGCGGGGCAGCGCCGTTCGCCCACGGCCTTTACCCAGCTTCGTGCAGCCCAGACAATGAAGCGTCCGCCATTATCGAGATCGGTGACGGGACGGTCGATGAAATCATACATAGCGGGCGCTTCCTTGGTTTGCAGATCAGAGCTGGCGGGTATTGTCGGCGATCAGCTTGCGGGCTTTGGTGATTGCTTTCGCGGTGGTGGTCGTCTTGTTTTGAATGTCGTTTGCCAGCTGCATCAGTTCTGCACTGATGACAGTGCCGGTGTCGGCCTGTTCCTTGATGCCAATGCCACCTTTCTTTTGGGCGACATCGTCCCATTCAGCACGGACAGCGGCCCAGTAATCACGGGTTGCTGCCCAGTAATCGTCGGCTGCCTGGACGTTGTAGCCGTCGAATTTCGTGTAGGTATTGAGGACATATTCCTGCACGATCGGCACCAGCTTGCCGTCTTTGGAACCCATCTTGGTGTTGTCCTGCCAGTGGATCCACCCGTCAGGCGTGTTCTGGTGACGGTTGATCGCCAGATACCGGTCATAGACGGGGTTGCGTACAGCGTCGCGGCGAGCGAGCGGGCGCCAGGTCCAGTTCGATCGCCAGCGACGGATACCGCCCTGTGTTTCGAACTGGCCCCATCCGCCGTATCGCGGGCTATCGTCGACTTGCCAGACGGTTTGCGACCAGCGACCGCTCCGCATCTTTTCCGGTACGTCTTCCCATTTCCAGGTGTCGGTATCGGCATAAACGAGCACGCGCTCCGGTTCGTATTCCCAATCCTGCCGCCAGTGTTTGATGACCATATCCTGACCATCGTGCTTCACGACGAGGATGTGCTGGAGCACGATTTTGCGACCGGTGTCTTCGATAACACGAACGACTTCGTGCCCACCCGAAGTCTTCTTGTCGATGGGGGTGTAAGCGGGATCCCAGCGGGTCGATTCCTGCATATCGAACCGAACCTTGTAATTGCCCGCCATCGCCAGAATATCGGCGCGATCCTGATCGAAATGGGCGGCTGCCTGCTTCGCATCGATTGGCGGGTGAGCGAGAGCCGGACACGATGTGCAGGCCAGTGCCAGCAAGCTGGCGCCCAGAATTGTCTTGAGGTTAATCATAATCGTTCCCCTGTTGTGCTTCAGAAGCGATACGTAAGCGATGCGCTCGCGTTGCGGCCCGGCTGGGTGTAGGCATCGGTCACAGTTGAAGTGGACGCGAGGCCGCGCACATCGCTCCACCAGGCATATTTTTCGTCGAAGATATTGAAGACACCCACGCGCAGGGTCAGCCCTTCCCACAGTCGGGCGTTCGCCGTGGCATCGAGTATGGTGAAAGCGCCGGGGCGATAGCATTCGGGCGTGCAGAGACCGGTGGTGCGATCCAGTTCCTTACGCGTGCTGTGCGTTGCAATGAGCTGTCCGCCAAAGCGTCCCTGCGGATCGCGGTAGCCAAGCCCGACGACCAGCTTGAGCGGATCGATCGATGACAGCGGCGTACTTGCGCCATCGGGGCTTGTCACGTCGCCCGTCGCATAAGACAGGGACAGCCGCCCGTTAAGGCCATTGTCCGCACGCGCTTCAAAGCGGGCTTCGGCCCCTTTCACCTGCACGTGATCCAGATTGATGAACTGGTACACGGCGGGATCGCTGGGGGTGAAGCTGCCGCTGACAACTTCCTGACTGATGAAATCACGATAGCGTGACGTAAAGCCCGTGATATCCAGGCTGACATGGCTGCTGCTTAAGCGCACACCGCCTTCGAAGCTTTCGCTGCGTTCAGGGCCAAGGTCGGGGTTTGGCTGCGATGTGTAGCCATAGGCCAGATTTTCGAAGAACTGGTTGACCTGTGTCGGTTCTGGGGCCTTGAACCCGGTGGCGTAGTTGGCGAACAGCCGAACGCCATCGTCGATTTTCAGCACAGCACCCAATTTGGGCGACAGGCGCGAACCATCCTGCCCTTTCCCGACAAAACCTGGGAGCAATGCGTCGTCACGCGGTGACAGGTCATACCAGTCGAAACGAATGGCCGGATACAGCGTCAGTGGACCGACAGCGATCTCGTCGCCTGCGAACAGCCCGGCGCGGGTGAAGTCGGTGGTCGGGAAGGCGCGCGTCGGAAATACTTCGCCATAGGGAGGCTCTACCCCGTCGCGCACTCCGCGCTGCCGGGTCTTGCTGATATCGCCTCCGAAGACGAGCCGATGACTTGCCGGACCGGTGACGAAGTCGGAGCGTGCATCGGCGGCGAATCCATAGACCCGGTTTTCGAATGTGTTGAGTCGTTCACGATCGGCCGCTGGTGTTCGGTCTTCGTCGGTAAACTGGCGATCTTCGGCATCCTGCCAATATACCGCTGTCCGTGCAAAGTTGATCGCGCCTTCGCCTTCCCAGCTCCAGTCGAGGCCGACCCGGCGCCGCTTGCCGGTATCGACTGCCTGCAGCAGATCGACTGTGGAACTGAGGCCGACCAGACCATCGGTGAACAAGTGCGTGTCGAGGGATTCGGCGGTCAGGCGCAGCTTGTGGCCGTTGGCGGGATCAAAGACGATCCGGCCGAGCACAGCATTGGAGCGCCCGTCTTGCGGGTTCGGTTCGGTACGGCTGCTGCCAGTACCGCCGACGGTGCCCTTGTTATCCAGTTCGTTGTAATCGCGCCGGGTATAGGCGACCATGCCCGACCAGTCGCCGCTGCGCGCTGCGAGAATAGCGGTTTCGCTGAATTCGTTGTCTGCACTGGAATATGCGCCGCGAACCAATCCACCGACAGAGTTGCCGTTTTTGATATAATCGGTGGGGTCGGCTGTGATAAAGCTGACGGCACCGGCCAGTCCGTCGCTGCCGTAAAGCGCTGACGATGGACCGCGCAGGATCTCAACCGATTTGATCAGGCCCAGATCGACATAGTCGCCGCGCCCGACGCTTTGTGCGCCAAAGGAGAAACCATCGGGCACCCGCACCCCATCGACTTGAATCAATACACGATTTCCGCCGATGCCGCGTATGTTGAAGCCGTCGTTACCAGCCCGACCGGTGGAGCCGAATGCAGCGCCAAATCGTGCCGGTTGGCGTTGGACGCTGACGCCGGGTTCGAAACGGATAAGGTCTTTGATGTCTGTCACCATTTCGTCCGCCATCTGCTCGTCGGTGGTGACCGATACCGTAAGCGGAAGATTTTCGATCTCGACCGGTGTGCGTGTCGCTGTGACGACAATCTGGTTCATGCGGCTGAGCCAGAAATAGCCGTCATTATCCTGTGCCTGTGCCGGTGTGGTGAGCATGGCAAAGGCGATGGCCAGCGAGGCGCATGCGGGCCGGGCATAATGGCGAACTGCCCCCTCTGTCGGCTTCGTCAGGAAAGAACAGCGGCTTGGCCGGACACTTTTATTTGATGCAGGGAACTTCATTCCCACCCCTTTTTGATAATGAGATTGATTCGCAATAGCTATCTATTCGCATCGGTATCGCTGTCCGTCAACCCGCAGGCTACGATGGCTGGGGAATATCGATGGGGGAGGCGCGGAGGATGGGGAACTGAAGGCTTTACCTTCGCCGCGGTGAAAGCCGATGTGAGGGGGGGCACGGTTGCTCGCGAAATGCGTTTCGCGTTCGGAACAGTGCGGCATTCTTCGGGCGCAGGGGCGCTCAGCCAGCGCCGGGAACCTCGCTCAGCCTCGCTAAGCGAATCAGGTGGGATAGGGTGATTTCAGGAATTGCGGCTTCAGGTGCCGCAGAACGTTACATATTTGCCGAATTCGGGTGGTGCGGGCTGTGCGTAGTCGCTCAGGTCCGGGCGTTCTGCGTATGGATTGCGGACCGCATCCAACAGCCGTTCGAAAGGCGCAAGGTCGCTATCCTCTTCCGCTGCGTCGAGCGCGTGTTCCACCATGTGATTGCGGGGAATATATAGCGGGTTCACTGCATTCATCGCAGCCCGCCGATCCGCTGCGGAGAGCGGATCGCGATCGATTCGGGCCAACCATTCGTCCAGCCAGGGATCGGCAGCCTGAGGATCGGAAAACAGGCGGCTGACAACCGCCGCTCCTTCATCGGGGACGCGCGCGAGTTGATGGAAGAACAGCGTAAAATCGACGTTTTGCCCTTCCATCGTTTTGAACAGACGGCTGGCGAGATCGGCATCGCCCTCTTCCACGCTGGCTAGCCCCAGCTTGGCGCGCATGCCGTCCAGCCAGGCGGCGATATATCGTTCGGGGAAAGTGCCGATCAGAGCGTTGACCTTGTCGACAGCATCCGGGTCTTCGTCCACCAGAACAGGCAGCATTGCACGTGCCAGTTGCGCCATGTTCCAGCGTGCGATGAAGGGTTGGTTTCCGAATGCATAGCGACCCTGTCGGTCTATCGAACTGAATACCGCATCGGGGGCATAGCTATCGATGAAAGCGCAAGGGCCATAATCGATGGTTTCGCCACTGATGGCGACGTTATCGGTGTTCATCACGCCATGGACGAAGCCCAGATTGGTCCATTTTGCGACCAATGCGACCTGCGCGTTCAAAGCGGCTTCGAACAACGCGAAATACCGATGATCTGCATTTGCCGCTGCGGGATAGTGCCGTTCGATGGTGTAATCGGCAAGTTGCCGAACGTGGTCGGGGCCGAAATGCGTGGCAAAAAACTGAAAGGTGCCGATGCGGATATGGCTCGCCGCCACTCTGGCCAGCACGGCGCCGGGATGGGCCCGTTCGCGCTGCACTCTCTCGCCTGTTGCCACAACGGATAAAGCGCGTGTGGTAGGCACTCCGAGTGCGGCCATCGCTTCGGATACGAGATATTCGCGCAGTGCCGGGCCGATAGCGCTGCGACCATCTCCATTGCGGGAGAACGGGGTACGCCCCGATCCCTTCAACTGCAGATCGAAGCGCGCGCCATCGGGGGCGATCAGTTCGCCCAGCAACAGCGCACGCCCATCGCCCAGTTGTGGATTGTAATGGCCGAACTGATGCCCGGCATAGGCTAGCGCAATCGGCTCGGCCCCCTTGGGGAGAACACTGCCGCCGAGTATTTGCGCCAGCGCGCTATCGCTGATGTTTTCGTGCGACAGGCCGAGGCGATCGGCCAGCGCGGAATTGAACTGTAACAATTCGGGCGCAGCTGTCGGCTCCACCTGCCAGGGGGCGTAGAACCCTTCCAGATCACGGACATAGCTGTTGTCGAAATGCCAACCGGTTTGCAGGCCGCTCTCGGATGACACGATTACGTGCTGACCTTTTCAAGCGACAGAGCATTGATGCAGAATCGCAGCCCGCTGGGCGGCGGGCCATCGGGAAAGACATGGCCCAGATGTGCGTCGCACACATTGCACAGCGCCTCTATGCGGATCATCCCGTGGCTGTTGTCGCCATGATAGGCGACGGCGGTTTCGTCGAGCGGTTCGGTAAAGCTGGGCCAACCGGTTCCGCTTTCGAACTTGGTGGCGGAATCGAACAACTCTGTGCCGCAACAGGCGCAGGCGTAGCGGCCAGGTTGAAACAGGCTGCACATATCGCTGCTGAACGGACGCTCTGTGCCTTTCTGCCGTGTGACGTAGAACTGCGCTTCGCTCAACTGGTCGCGCCATTCGTCTTCGGTTTTGCTTACCCGTCGTGGCGGAGTTGGATTGCCACCGGCGGCGCGGGCAACGACATCTTCCCAGTTGAGCATGAAAATCTCCGATTAAGCAGGCGGCAGGGAACAGGTAGTGCCGCCCAACGCGGATTCAACGCTTTGGGCTGCTCTCATTGGTCGCTTCGAACGGGACGATTGGAGGTTATGCGATTTATTGTATCGGCGTTGCCGAATGTGGTGCACCGGATATTCCCGGTTACTTTTCAATTCGGCTGTCATCGCACCGTCATTCCGCTATCGCAGGCGGGCATCGAACCTGCCAGAAATGGAATTGTATGACTCACATGCCGATCAACCGCCGACACTTTCTTGCTGCCACGGGCAGCGCATTTGCTGCGCTTGCCGCCAGTGGATGCTCGACTCGCCTTGCTAGCACGCCTCTCGGCGCGGCGGCCGGGTATGGCCCGTTGGTGGCCGATCCGGCGGGCTTTATCGATTTGCCGCGCGGGTTTTCCTATCGCGTGATTTCTCAACTTGGCGACAAGATGAGCGATGGCTTCACTGTCCCCGATGCAGCGGACGGTATGGGATGCTTCGATCTGGGCGGTGGCAAGATTGCACTGGTTCGCAATCACGAACTGAAACCGCGTCAGGATGGTGGCGGTGTTGCTGGTCCGGCTTACGATACCGTGGCGCGCAGCCTTGTCCCGCTGCCGGGTGGGACGACCACTCTCGTGCTGGATGCCGCGACGCTGACGGTGGAGAAACAATATCGCTCGCTGGCGGGCACCATCCGTAATTGCGCCGGTGGCGTCACCCCGTGGGGCACATGGCTGAGCTGCGAAGAAAATGTCGACCGGGCCAATGGCAAGATCAACCGCGATCACGGATATGTTTTCGAAGTGCCTGCCAATGGCAGCGGGCTGGTCGATCCCGTTCCGTTGAAGGCAATGGGTCGCTTCAATCACGAAGCGGCCTGCGTCGATCCGGCAACCGGCATCGTGTACCAGACCGAAGATCGCAAGGATGGGCTGCTGTATCGCTTCATTCCCAATGTGCCCGGACAACTGGTCAAAGGGGGCAAGTTGCAGGCGCTGGTCCTGCGCGAAGGCATTGCCGATACCCGCAACTGGGATGGCATGACGGTGGAGCCGGGCAGCTGGAACCCGGTGGACTGGGTCGATCTCGAAGATGTCGAAGCGCCGAACGATGATTTGCGTCAGCGCGGCGCTGCGGCCGGGGCTGCGTTGTTCGCCCGAGGCGAAGGCATCCATATGGGCGATGGCGAGCTTTATTTTGCCTGTACCAGCGGCGGGGCGGCAAATTTGGGGCAGGTGTTTCGCCTCGTACCTGGCAAGGCAGGCGCGCCCGACCGATTGCAACTGTTCTTCGAGTCCCGCAGCAAGGATGAATTCAATTACGGGGATAATCTGACGGTTGCCCCATTTGGCGATCTGGTGGTGTGCGAGGACCAGTACACAGATACAGTCGAAAACCATTTGCGTGGGATCACGCCGCAAGGTGTCGCTTATCCTCTGGCATTGCTGCGCGAGCAGACCGAATGGGCGGGGGCGTGCTTCTCGCCAGATGGCAAGACTTTGTTTGTGAACGCTTACAGCCCGGCAAAGACAATCGCGATAACCGGTCCCTGGCGGACCTGAGAGCGCGAATTTGTCCACTTTGCTGTTCGCTTTCGTTGCCGTGCTGGTCGTCTCGACCGGTGGACGTGACTGGCAACTGGCGGCGCGGCTTTCGCAGCGGCTCGGCAATACGACCGCGTTGATGGTGGCCGGTATTATCGCGTCTGTCGTGTCGGCGGCGGCAATGGCTTTTTCCGGCTCGTTGATCGCCAACCTGACGCCCGGACCGGCACAGGCGATGCTGGTTGCTATTGCGCTGCTGGTTGCGGCTGCGGAGCTGGCGTGGCCACGCAAAGAACGTTTGCCGCAGGAACCGACGCGTTCTTTCCTTCCGATTCTGATCGTGCTGATTGCACGGCAAGTTGGCGATGCGGCGCGATTTCTGGTTTTTGCATTGGCCGCCAGTGGATCGGTCGTAGTGGCAGGGGTGGGCGGTGCGCTGGGCGGGATGGCCGCGGTCGCTATGGCAATATTGGCAGGTGCCGATATTCAGGCACGCTTACCATTACGCTCGGTACGCATTGTTATTGCTGTAATCTTGCTGATCGGTGCCATCGTGATCGGACTGCGAGTGCGCGGAATAATCGATTAATCCGATAATTGGCATCGATTGAATTCAATGAACCGATCATCACTTCGTGCGTATATGATGTGTAATCCAACTGGACGAAGGAGACCATTCAATGCCCAAAACAGGCGACAATTCGCATAAAGCTTTGATCGAAGCGCTGAATGGCGCGCTGGCCGATCATCTTGCGCTTTATCTCAAAACCAAGAATTTCCACTGGCATGTGTCCGGGCCGCGTTTCCGCAATCTGCACTTGCTGTTCGATGAGCAGGCGGCCGAATTGTTCGGCAATGTCGATCTGATCGCAGAGCGCGTGCGGAAGCAGGGCGGCAAGACCCTGACTTCAGTCGGATCGGTCGGACAGGCGACCCACATTGCCGATCAGGACAACACTGGCCTGTCGGCAGATGAAATGGTCAAGGAACTGCGCGACGATAACGTCAAACTTCTCGAACGCCTGAAAGAAGTGAAGGAAACGAGCGAGCAGGCGGACGATTATGCCACCAATGGCATGGTCGATGACTGGATCGATCAGGCTGAACAGCGGGTCTGGTTCCTGACCGAAACGCTGCAATAGTCGCATCGCGAAAACGTATCCACACTGCCCGCCCGGCCTGTGCCGCGGCGGGCTTTGTGATATATGAGCGGTATGGATAACCTGCACATTATCGAACACGCCGCAGATGGCGAAATTGCCGAATGGATCGAAGCGCGCCTGAGCGCTGCCCTGGCCGAAGGGCCCGGGCCAGTCGAAATCACTGTGCCGGGCGGTTCGACCCCGTTCCCTATTTTGAAAAAACTGGTGACTGCCCCGCTTGACTGGGGCCGGATAGTGGTCTGGCCCGGGGATGACCGGATCGTGCCGGAAGATCATGCGGCGTCGAATACCGGCCGCATCCGCGCCCTGCTCGAACCGGTAGGGGCGGAAGTGGTGACGCTGACGACGATGGAACAGGTGTCGCGTTTCGCGCTGGTCTGGCTCGGCATGGGGGCGGACGGCCATATTGCCTCGCTGTTTCCCAATACCGATCCTCAAGTGAACGATGGCCAGCCGATACGCCGGCTGACACCCGACCCTTTGCCACCAGAAGCCCCCTTCGACCGGATCACGCTTACCATTCCGTCGCTACTGAATAGCGATGCGATGATGTTCGTGATCCGTGGCGACGATAAGCGCGCGGTATTCGATGCGGCGGTTGCCGGAGAGTGCGATTTGCCGGTTGCACGCCTGCTTGGCGCGGCGACACAGCCGATTACGTGCTTCACCTGATCGAACGATTGCTGCCGCGCGCCCTGCACCGGCTCGCCTTGCGGATCGCGCACCGGGTGCGCCATCGCTATCGCCTGCTGTTTCGTCCCGCGATTGCCGGGGTGAGCGTGTTCGTCGGGGATCGGGCAGGGCGCCTGCTGTTGGTGCGGCATAGCTACGGTTCGGGAGCATGGTCTCTGCCCGGCGGTGGCATGTCGCATGACGAAGACCCGCTCGATGCCGCACGGCGGGAAATGGCGGAAGAGCTGGGCATTGATCTGGTGAACGTGCGACTGACCGAAAAGCTGGAGGAGACGGTATCCGGCGCGCCGCATACCGCCTATCTCGTGGCCGCACAGGCAGCGGGAAAGCTTCGTCCCGACGGGCGTGAAGTGATCGCAGCGCGGTTTTTTGGGAGCGGTGAATGGCCCGAACCGCTCTCACCACTGGCGCGCAAGCGGATCGCCGTGTGGCAACGGGATGTGCGCTGAGCCTAAAGGGCACACCTATCGGCTATAGCAGAGACAATTGCGCTTCATCCGGTGGCGGCTGTTCGTCTCCCTCTCGCTCCAGATTGCTGAGTGTCAGGCCCATCAGACGGATCGGCAGGGGTAGGGGCAGGGCATCGTCCAGCAAGCCACGCGCGATTGCGGTAAAGGTGCCCTTGTCACTCACTGGCTGTGTGACAGAGCGCGAGCGGGTGACGTTCTGGAAGTCGGTGTACTTCATTTTCAGCGTGACAGTACGCCCACGCGCCTCTGCCCGTTCGATGCTGTCCCATACGATATCGATAATATCTTCCAAAGTGTTGCGGAGCGCCGCCCCGCTGGAGATATCGTCGGCAAAGGTCCGTTCCCCGCCCACCGATTTGCGGACCCGGTTGGCGCGGACCGGGCGTAAGTCGATCCCGCGGGCGGCGCGAAACAGATATTCGGCAAAACTGCCGAAATGCTGGCGCAGGAAAGCGATATCCTTGCCCGCAAGGTCTGCGCCGGTGGCAATGCCCAGCTTTGCCATCTTTTCGGCGCTCTTGGGTCCGACGCCGTGAAACCGGCGTACCGGTAAACCGGCGACGAATGCCGCGCCTTCGCCGGGGCGGATCACACAGATACCGTTGGGCTTGTTCTGATCGCTGGCGATCTTGGCGAGGAATTTGTTGTAACTGACCCCGGCGCTGGCGGTCAGTCCGGTGTCGGCGCGGATACGGCGTCGGACATCCTCCGCGATCAGAGTGCCGCTGCCAATCCCCTTCAGGTCGGCGGTTACATCGAGATAGGCCTCGTCCAGACTGAGTGGTTCGACATGCGGGGTATAATCGCGGAAAATAGCCCGGATTTGCTGGGACACCGCGCGATATACATCGAACCGGTGCTTGCAGAAAATCAGATCGGGGCACAGCCGCTTGGCAGTAACCGATGGCATTGCGCTGCGAACCCCGAACTTGCGTGCTTCGTAACTGGCCGCTGCGACCACTCCGCGCCCGGATGAACCGCCCACTGCCACAGGCTTGCCCCGCAGCGATGGGTCGTCGCGCTGTTCGACGCTCGCGAAGAACGCATCCATATCGACATGAATGATCTTGCGTAGCCCGCCGCTGCCTTCGCGGTCGTCCCCGTCATCATCATCTTCGTCGGCGGTGCTCATGCCGGTAATCTAAGCCTTTATGGGGCGCTAAGGAAGATTGCCGCGCTTGCCCTCTTCCTTTCCGCGGCTGGCTTGGGCAATGGACGGTGATGAAGGAAGCAATATCAGCCAGCGACGGCAGCGGGCGCACTATTCCCCAATGGGAATTCGTAGCGATGATGGCTGCGTTGATGAGCCTTGGCGCTCTGGCGATTGACGGAATGCTTCCGGCACTGGACGAAATCGCCCGGTCGTTGGGGGTGAGCGATCCGAACCAGCGGCAATTGATCGTCGGCCTTTATCTGCTGGCCAGTGGCGCCGGATGCCTGGTGCCCGGCTCTTTCGCGGATCGGTTTGGCCGCCGTCCGGTATTGCTTGTCACTCTGGGCATATATGTGACAACTGCCTTGTTATGCGCGGTGGCCCCTTCGTTTGGGGCGCTGTTGGCATTGCGGTGTCTGCAGGGCTTTGGAACCGCCGGGCTGAGCGTGCTGCCCGCTGCCATTATTCGGGACCGCTACGAAGGCGATCAGATGGCGAAATTGCTGTCCACGATCTTCATCGTATTCATGGTGGTGCCTGTCCTCGCGCCCAGCATGGGCGATGCGGTGCTGAAAGTTGGGAGCTGGCACTGGGTGTTCGTGGCAATGGCGGTTCTGGCTGCGCTGGTGGCGTTGTGGACTGCGCTGCGATTGCCCGAAACGCTCCACCCCGAAGATGTGCAGCCGATGGAGTTCAAGACCGTATTGCATAACCTGCCGCTTACATTCCGCACGCGAACGGCGGTCGGCTATGTTGTCGGCAGCGGGCTGACCTTTGGCGCGCTGTTCGGTTATATCAACAGTGCTCAGCAGTTGATTGGCGAACACTTCAACGCCAACGAAGCCTTCCCGGTCATCTTCGGGGCCACTGCATCGACGCTGGCGGTGTCGAGTTTCACCAACTCACGGATTGTGGAACGGTTCGGCGCACGGCGTGTGTCGCACAGCGCGCTTTGCGCTTTCATCGTGATTTCGGCGGTGCAGGTGTGGGCGGCGCATTATCAGCCGCATTCGCTGATGTTGTTCGTGCCGCTGATGTCGGCCAACTTATGTTTGCTGGGATTTATGGGTGCGAATTTCGGTTCGATAGCAATGCAACCGTTCGAACATACCGCCGGTGCGGCCAGTTCGGTGCAATCGTTCGTGCGTATGCTGATCGGTGCCGGGCTGGGCATTCTTATCGGGCAGGCTTACGACGATAGCGCGCGGCCGATGGCCCATGCTCTGCTGATTTGCAGCTTGCTGTCATTGGGGCTGGTACTGTTCAGCGAACGCTGGCGCCTGTTCCGCCGCCCGCATGATGCGCGCAAATATCTGGCGATGCACGAGGTGCATTGATCAGGGCGGCGGCATCGCGCTGCCTGCAATGGGCTCTGAACCTACTCTTGCGTTGGTTCCACCACGGCCAGCACTGCCTCCACCTGAACCTGACCACCTTCGCTGGCGTTCAGTTCGGTAACGGTCCCGTCGAACGGGGCGGTAAGCGCGTGTTCCATTTTCATCGCTTCGAGCACTATCAGGCGCTGCCCGGCAGTGACGGTGTCGCCTTCGGTTATATCGACGGCGATCACTTTGCCCGGCATCGGCGCCAGAATCGCTCCATCGGCAGCGGAGGCGTGGCCGGTGCCGCGCATCGCGCTGTCGAATGCGTGGCCGACACCGTTCGCGAACACGATGACCTGATCGTTCGCACGATAGCCGGAAATCGTCGCACTGTCCGCTGCGTGGAATGCAGGTTCGTCGGTGCCGAATGATACAATGGCGCCTTCCGCTGTGGGCAGATCGATAGTGCGCCTGCTCTCGCCATTGGCAAGTGCGACCGTGCGGCGTGGTGCGGCGTTGAGGCGGAAACCGGACATTGGCATCCCGGCGAATTCGGCGGCTGCAATCTGCGCCGCGACATGCCATTCGTCGTCGTTTGGTTCGCCCATCGGGATCAGAGCATCGCCTGCATCGCCGATAAACCCGGTATCGAGATCGGCGGCGCGAAAACGGTCGGATTCCAGCGCGCGAACAAGAAATCCGGCATTGGTCCGCACCGGCCAGACCTCGGTTTCCGCCAACGCCAGTGCGAGATCGTCGATGGCAGCGGCGCGGGTCGGCGCGTGGCAGATGACCTTGGCAATCATCGGATCGTAGAATGGAGAGACGGTGCCGCCTTCTTCCACCCCGGTTTCAATCCGGTTGGCATTGCCGAAAATCAGGTGATCGAGCCGCCCGGTGCTGGGCAGAAAACCTTTCGCCGGATCTTCGGCATAGAGCCGCGCTTCGATAGCGTGGCCATTGATGCCGAGGTCTTCCTGTTTCAGCGGGATCGCTTCCCCGCTGGCCACGCGCAACTGCCATTCGACCAGATCGACCCCGGTGATTTCCTCTGTCACCGGATGTTCGACCTGCAAACGGGTGTTCATTTCCATGAAGAAAATGCGGTCGGCGCGCAGGCCTTCGCTAGCGTCAGCGATGAATTCGATGGTGCCTGCGCCTTCATAATCAACAGCCTTGGCGGCGCGCACGGCTGCGGCGCAGATTTCGGCACGGGTGCTTTCGTCCATGCCGGGGGCGGGGGCTTCCTCGATCACTTTCTGATGGCGGCGCTGGAGCGAGCAATCGCGTTCGAACAGGTGGACGACGTTGCCGTGGCTATCGCCAAACACCTGCACTTCGATGTGGCGGGGGGACGTGATCCATTTTTCCAGCAGAACTTCGTCGTTGCCGAAACTGGCGCGGGCTTCGCGCTGGCAGGATTCGAGCGCAGCGGGGAAATCGGCGGCGGCGTCCACTTTCCGCATTCCCTTGCCCCCGCCGCCAGCAACCGCCTTGATAAGAACGGGGTAACCGATCTTGTCCGCTTCCGCAGTCAACCGTTCGACAGACTGGTCCGCCCCGAGATAGCCTGGCGTCACCGGCACCCCGGCGGCGATCATCCGTTCTTTGGCGGCGTCTTTCAGGCCCATCGCGCGGATGCTGTCCGGCTTCGGACCGACCCATATCAGACCGGCATCGATCACCGCTTGCGCGAAATCGGCGTTTTCCGACAGGAAGCCATAACCGGGATGGATCGCCTCCGCCCCGGTTTCCTTCGCTGCTGCGATGATCCGTTCTCCGATCAGATAGGATTCGGCGGCCGGGGAAGGGCCGATGTGCACTGCTTCGTCTGCCTGACGGACATGCAGCGCCTTGGCGTCGGCATCGGAATAGACTGCCACGGTAGCAATGCCCATGGCGCGGGCGGTGCGGATAATGCGGCAGGCGATTTCGCCGCGATTGGCGATCAGGAGCTTAGCAATCATGATCACGGGTTAGCCAAAGTTTCCGCCGATTGCGAGTGCCCCTAACCCGATGAGTTCTGGCCTGTTATTTCTCGGTTTGGCGCGCCTGACCGTCAAATTCGTCGGGCAAAGGCTCAAACGAGGGTGGCGCGACGGGGCCGGCCATACGCACTTCGATCAGGATATCGCCGCGCGTCCATTCGGGCGGTTCCGCGGGAACTTTGGGGCGATTGCGAGCAGCTTCCCAGAATGCAGCGGCCACATGGCGCGCCTTGGCTGCAGAGCCGATCACCACCCGATGGTCCCACGCCGCCTTACCGCGCGCGACGACTTCGCGCCCGATAGCGCCATAGATACGGGCCGCGGAAAGCACCGCCCAGCGGCTGCGGAAAGGCAGGTGTGCGGCACCGACGCGGGCCATCGCCTCGTGCCGCTCCATCCGCCGGATCAGGCGGGCGGTGATGTCGGCCAGTTCCTGCCGATGGTGCGGCTTCATATGCTGGCCCGGCTCGATATCTTCCTGAACCAGCCATTCCACCGGGATGTAACAGCGATCGGCTTTGTCATCTTCGTTGATATCGCGGGCGATATTGGCGAGCTGGAAGGCAATGCCCAGATCGCATGCACGGTCCAGCAATTCGCTGTCCGCTTTCTGCACCCCCATCACCACGGCCATCATCACGCCGACAGCACCCGCAACGTGATAACAATAGCGCGCCAGATCCATTTCCGTGCGCGGCCGCCACCCGGCGGCATCGAGCGCGAAACCTTCGATGACATCTTCGGCCATTTCGCGGGTGAGGCCGCATTCGCGCGCGACCAGCCCGAAAGCATCGAATGCCGGATCGGCAGTGGGCAGACCTTCGAACGCGCGCTGCGTCAGCAAGCGGATCGCCCGGATACGTTTGGCCGGATCGCCATCGGTCGACAACTCGCCACCCATGTCCTGCCCATCGGCGATGTCGTCGCACCGCCGACACCACGCATAGAGCAGCCACACACGTTCGCGCGTGTGCCGGTCGAACAGGCGACTGGCGGCGGCAAAGCTGCGCGATCCCTGTTCGATGGCATCGTGGGCTTTTTGTATCAGTGCATCTCGGTCTCTCCCGCCACCAGCCTGCGCCGGAGTGCTGCGGATGATCCGCGACGGCGCCAGCATCCGCGGCGATATGCGCCGCGGCGGGCTCACAGGTCGTCTGCCTTCATCGAAAAGATAGGTGTATGTGGCTGATAGCTTTCCATCTTTGTCAGCAGAGATGGCAGGGCTTCGTCTGCGATCAGGATGGTCTGGTGCGCGGGGCGGACAAAGCCGACCTCGGCCATCCGGCGGTTGAATGCGATCAGATCGTCATAGAAGCCAAACGCGTTGAGCAGGCCGACCGGCTTGCTGTGATATCCCAATTGGGCCCAGCTCATCGCTTCCCACAATTCGTCCATCGTGCCGACCCCGCCGGGGATCGTGATGAAACCGTCGCTCAAATCGGTGAAGCGTTGTTTGCGTTCGTGCATTCCCGAAACGGTATAGAGTTCGGTGCAGTCGGTATTGGCGACTTCGGATCCGGCCAGCGCATCGGGGATCACTCCGATCACTTCTCCACCTGCTGCCAATGCACTGCTGGCTACAGCACCCATCAGCCCGAGCCGCCCGCCGCCATAGACCACGCCGATCCCGCGTTCGGCCAATGTCCGCCCCACTTCGCGCGCCAGTTCCATGTAGCGCGGATCGGCAGGCGTGGCAGAGCCACAGTAAATGGCGAGACGGTTCATTCAGTCAGGTCCTTTATCATCAATCCGGCAGTCGCCTTCGCGCTGCCGACAACACCGGGAATACCGGCGCCGGGGTGGGTTCCGGCGCCGACGAGATAGACGTTGGATATTTCATCGTCGCGATTGTGCGCGCGGAAATATGCGCTTTGCGTCAGGATCGGTTCGAGGCTGAACGCACTTCCCAGATGCGCGTTCAGATCGCTGGAAAAATCGCGCGGCGTATAATGGAATTTGGTCACGATACGATCGTCGATATCGGGGATCAGGCGGCGACCGATTTCTGCCAGAACGCGTTGTTCCAGAATGGGGCCGACTTGTTCCCAGTCCACCGTCAGCTTGCCCATATGCGCCACAGGCACCAGTGCGTAAAACGTGCTTTTGCCGGGCGGGGCCATGCTCGGATCGGTCACTGTCGGGTGGTGCAGATAGATCGAAAAATCCTGCGGCAGCACTCCGGTGTCGTAGATATCTTCCAGCAATCCGCGGTAGCGTGGGCCGAACAGGATCGTATGGTGCGGGATGCCGGGCCAGCTCCCTTCCAGCCCGAAATGCACCACAAACAGGCTGGGGCTGAAACGCTTGCCCGTCAGACGTTTGGTTTCCTTGTCCCCGCGCTTGGTGCCTTTTAAGAGGTCGCGATAGGTGTGCACCACGTCGCCATTGCTGGCCACTGCATCGAAGCGTTGTTGCCAGCCGGATGTGCATTCGACCTCGGTCGCGCGGGTGCCGACTGTGTGAATTTGCACCACCGGATCGCTCAGCCGTAGTGTGCCGCCCAGCCGTTCGAAATGGCGCACCATCGCGGCGATCAGGCGATTTGTACCGCCACGCGCCCACCACACGCCGCCATCCTTTTCCAGCTTGTGGATCAGGGCATAGATCGAACTGGTGGTGAACGGATTGCCGCCCACCAACAGCGTGTGAAAGCTCAACGCCTGCCGCAGATGTTCGCTCTTCACGTATTTGCTGACGATCGAGAATACGGAGCGCCACGCCTGATGTTTGGCCAGTGCTGGTGCGGCCTTGGCCATGCTGGCGAAATCGAGGAACGGGACAGAGCCGAGCTTGCGATACCCCTCTTCGAATACGCCGGCGGAATAGCGCGCGAATGCGTCGTATCCGGCAAGGTCTGCCGGGGCGATACGCAGGATCGCCTCGCGCAGTTGCGCGTCGTCGTTCGAATAATCGAAAGTCGTGCCATCGGGCCAGTTCAGACGATAGAACGGCATGACCGGCATCAGTTCGATGTCTGCTGCCATCTCGTGCCCGGTCAGTTCCCACAGCTCTTGCAGGCACGCGGGGTCGGTAACGACTGTTGGGCCAGCGTCGAAGGTGAAGCCATCGCGTTCCCAGACATAGGCCCGCCCGCCGGGCTTGTCGCGCGCTTCCACGACAGTGGTCCGAATACCTGCGGCCTGCAAGCGGATGGCCAGTGCCAGCCCGCCGAACCCGGCACCGATCACGCAAGCGGTTTTTCCTTCCGCACTCATGCCGCATCCCTTTCCAACGCGCGCCCTTGCCCGACCAATGCAGCGAGTGCACCCATTACCGGCACAGGAGGCTTCCCACACAGAACCCGTGCCCTATCGAGGCGCGTAGTCTGTGCCGCATAAAATCGCTCGATCAGCGGGCGGGGCAGGCGATAGAAGCGCGCGAATATCCGCCATCGCTCTTCTGCCGAACCGGCCCTGAATAACATCCGACCCAACTGGCGATAGAATCGGGTGCGCGACCAATGTTGCCGTGCGCGCCCCTCCAGCATCGCGGCAAGCTGGACGCCGGGTAAATCGGCATCGCGGGCAATGGCGAGTGCGGTTTCGACTGCGAAGGGCAGTGAATAACTGGTAAGCGGGTGCATGAACCCGCCGCGCGTCCCCGCCACGGCGACTCCGTCGATCCGGTGGGCCGCCTGAAATGCTGCGAAGTTGCCACCGGTTATCACGGGCAGCACCCCGGTTTCGAAGCCCACGGGATTTCCCTGCCAGCCTGCACGCTGGCAATAGCGGTCGATTCTGCCTGACAGGGCATTGCGGTCGAGTTGCGGAGTGTCGGCATAATACGTGTCTTCGACAAACAAATCCTGCGCGCCAAGGGGGAGGGTATAGACGAAGCGATAGGCCCCGTACTGTTCCACATCGGCATCCATGATCGTGGGCCGCGCGATGCCGTGGGGTCGAGGGGTTCGCAAGTGACGGCCGATGAACACCTGCCACCCGCCGGTGAGTTGCGCCGCGCTGTCGATTCCCCGGCAATCGATGACGGTCCGTGCTTCGATCCGTTCGCCGTTATCCAGATCGATCCCGCGTGCATCGAGCGAGTGGATCGAACGGCCGACGATCAGCGCCCCTTCGGCCAGTTCGCGGCGCAGCGCCGCATCGAAATCGACTGAGGCCAGCGAGTGATAGGCGGTGCCCAGATCGCGCCGATAGCCCGGAAAGCGCACATCATATCCGCCCCACGAAGCGGTGCGAAATCCGCTGAGGAGTGCGGCGCCATCGGCATCGAGATCGCTGGCGAACCAAGACCAGCGATGATTGCCGCCGATCATCGGCCCCTGTTCGACCAGGGCAATGGTGAATTCCGGGCGGGCTCTGTGCAAGGCGAGCGCGATCAGGCCACCGGCCAGGCCACCCCCGGCAATTGCCATATCGATCCTGCGCGCTGTCATTCGCTCCGACCTAGGCGGCATTTCCGCGGCGGGCAACGACCTTCGCTGCGCTTTCGAATTAAATCGAGTATTCGCAACTGGTTGCGTGGGGAAACCGACCTTGGTGGCGCAAGGCAGGAACGGCGGCGCGATTTGCTCGTTTTCAAAACCAACAACAGGGGAACGCTACACAATGAAATTCTCAGTATTTCCGGCGGTACTGGCTGTCGGCGCACTTTTGTCTGCCGGGCCTGCATTGGGGCAAGACGCATCATCCGAGCAGGCAGTGCAAGGCCCCGCCGACAGGCAGGGCGGTACTGTTTACGATGGGGATTGGGTGTCGATCGGTGCCGGGGTCGGCTATGGTCCCAGCTATTCCGGTTCGGACGATTATGTCGCGTTTCCCGTCCCGTTGATTCAGGGAAGTCTGGGCGGCGTGGCGATCCGGCCACGCGCTGGCGGTGTGGCGCTCGATTTCATTCCCGATCCTGACAAAGGCGCCGGTTTCGCGCTTGGCCCGGTGCTGCGTATCCGGTCCGACCGGGCCCGCCAGATCGAAGACCCGGTGGTCGCCAGTGCGGGAAAGCTGAAAACGGCGATAGAAATCGGCGGCAATGCAGGCGTGTCGATGCCTGCTGTTCTCAACCCATACGACCGGCTGAGCTTCAGCGTAGATGTCACCCACGATATTAACGGTGCTCACCGCGGCACTGCCATCTCCCCCGGTATCAGCTATTTCACTCCGCTCAGTCGCGGGATGATCGCTATGCTCTCGGTATCTGCCGAGCACGGCGACCGCAAATTCATGGATTACTATTATTCTGTCAGCCCGACGCAGAGCGCCGCCAGCGGTTTGCCGACTTATACGGCCGGATCGGGCTGGACCAAAGCCGGGGCCAATCTGATTGTTGGTGTGGATCTCGATGGCGACCTGACGAACGGTGGCCTCGGTCTGGTGTTCATCGGCGGATATTCGCACATGCTGGGCGATGCGAAAGACACGCCATACACCTCTATTCGTGGTAGCGCCGACCAATGGTTTGGTGGCTTGGGAATCGGCTACACTTTCTAAGCGTTCCCATACCCCGGATCCCCGCCTTGACTGCTGCCTCTGCGAAGTGGTCGCCATCGGGGTTGGGCCAGTGGGGTGTTGGGCAGGCGCTCGACAAACCGATCGAATAGCGTTTGATCCGGATCAAGGATTACGTTCAACATAAGTGGCAAAACCGAACCTATAATGGAGAGGAATTGCAACTATGGTTCACGAAAACAGCGCCAGTCATTTCGATGTGTTGATAGCCGGAGCGGGGATTTCCGGCATCGGTTCGGCTTATCACCTGCAGCAGCAATGTCCCGAGCGGACATATGCGATCCTTGAGATGAAGGACACGTTCGGTGGCACGTGGGAAACGCACAAATACCCCGGTGTCCGGTCGGATTCCGACCTTTATACTTTCGGCTATCGCTTCAAACCGTGGATCGGTGCGCCGATCGCCAGCGGGCAGGCGATCCTCGATTACATGGGAGAGGTGATCGCGGAGAACGGCATCGACGATCATATCCGCTATGGCCACCGGATCGAGAAGTGCAGCTATTCGCGCGATACCGATTTATGGACGGTCGAAGCGCGCAAGACCGCCAGCGATGAAACGGTGATTTTCACCTGCAACTTCCTGTGGATGTGTCAGGGGTATTACGACCACGAAAAGCCATATATCCCCAACTGGCCGGGTTTGAACGATTACAGGGGCGACTTCGTCCACGCCCAATTGTGGGATCCGGAATACGATTACAGCGGCAAGCGCATTCTGGTGATCGGATCGGGAGCCACGGCGGCGACGGTTATTCCCCAATTTGCTGTGAAGGCCGCGCACGTGACGATGCTGCAGCGGTCGCCCACCTATTTCTATTGTTCGGAAAACAGGAATGAACTGGCGGATCGCCTGCGCGAAGTGGGGGTGGACGAACCGACCGTGCACCGTGTTGTACGCCAGCAGATCATGTATGATCAGGATCAACTGACCAAACGCTGCCAGACAGAGCCTGAGGCGGTGTTTGAAGATCTGAAGGAACTGGTGAGAGCATTCACCGGCGATCCCGATTTTCCCTTCGAACCGCACTTCACACCCAAATATCGCGTGTGGCAGCAAAGGCTGGCGTTCTGCCCGGAGGGCGACATTTTCCGTGCTGCCAAGGCAGGCAAGCTGACTGTTGTGACCGACACCATCGACCGTTTCACTGAAAAGGGCGTTCGCACGGCATCGGGTGAGGAAATCGAAGCGGACCTGATCGTGGCTGCCACGGGTTTTCGCCTGTCGGTGATGGGCGACATCCCGTTCGAAGTCGATGGAGAGCCAGTGAACTGGCATGATACCGTCACCTATCGCGGGATGATGTTTACCGGCGTGCCCAATATGGCGTGGGTCATGGGGTATTTCCGCGCAAGCTGGACGCTGCGCGTGGACATGATGGGCGATTTCATCTGCAGCCTACTCAACTACATGGCGCAAATTGGTGCGAAGCGGGTGGAGGTGGCGCTCCGTCCGGAAGACGAGGGAATGGAGCTGCACCCCTGGATCGAAGCCGATAACTTCAATCCCGGATATCTGATGCGTGGTCTGGATCAGTTACCGCGCCGCGGTGACAAGCCCGAATGGCGACACAATCAGAACTATTGGGCAGAGCGGGAAGAGATACCTGTGATCGACTGCGCTGGGACTGAATTCGTATATGACGGTGAACAAACCAGTGCGCGATCTGCAAGGGTCATCGAAACCGCATAACGGCGGGCAGTATCGCAGCGCCCGTCGACAACGATATGTCGCTGGTCGAGTGGCGGGCGCTCGACACATATCGGATGATAGTCCTATTCCTCTGTAATTGTTTACGGGGGACTATCCATGAAACTGCGTTCTATCCTGCTGATCGCCGCCGCTTTGCCGTTGGCGGTTTCGACTGCCGCCAATGCGGCCGACCCTGCCGAGGCGGTAAAGCCCGTTGGGTTATCCGTCGAACAGGTTGAGCATGACAAGCTGTTTGCCATTTTCAAGGCAGACGATGAAGCGAGCCTCAAGCTTAGCCCGATCATGGCGATTTTTCGCGGTGATCTGCGCTATGCCGACAAGATCGGCGATTTCCTGACGCCGGAATACAACGCCGCGGTGAAAGCGCAGGCTGAAAGCAGCCTCGCTGCGCTCAAGACTATCGACCGGGACAAGCTGAACCCGACCGACAAGATCGCCTATGACGTGTTCGCCTATTCACAGGGTGAAGCGCTGAAGACGCTGACGCCCGAATATCTGGCGCTGACCGAAGTGCGCCCGATCAATCACTTCTTCGGCTTCCACACGTATTATCCCACGTTCTCCAGCGGGAAAGGTGCCGCACCGTACAAGACTGTGAAGGATTATGAGAACGGGCTTTCGCGCAATGCCGATTATGTTCGGCTGATCGACAGGTCGATTGGCAAATTCCGCGAAGGGATGAAGTCAGGCGTTGTCGAAACCAAACTGACGATCAACAACGTGATCCAGCAGCTCGAAACGCAAGCGAAAATGCCGATCGAGGAATCCCCTTATTGGGGACCGGTCGACAATATGCCTGCCGATTTCAGCGATGCTGAGAAGGCGCGACTGACCGATGCCTATCACGCGTCCATCGGTGATGTGTACGCCGCCAATGCCCGCCTGCACGCATTCCTGAAAGACGAATATCTGCCGGTCGCGCGCGACAGCGTCGGCCTCAGCCAGATGAAGGGTGGGGCGGCACTCTATCAATCGATGATCGAGCAGACCACTACGCTGCCGCTGACCGCCGATTACCTGCACAATCTGGGCCTGAGCGAAGTGGCCCGGATCAAGCATGGGATGGAGGAGATCAAAAGCGAAGTCGGCTTCAAGGGAACGCTGGGCGAATTCTTCGAATTCATCCGTACCGATCCGCAGTTCAAGCCCAAGAGCCGCGAAGACCTGACGCAACGGTATTACGCCATCGGCAAGGAAGTCGATCAGCAAGTGCCGAAGTTCTTTTCCAAGGTGCCCAAGACCGCATTGGAAATCCGGCCGTACGAGGAATTCCGCGAAAAGTTCGAAGCAGGCGGTTCGTATGAATCGGGCACGCCGGATGGCTCGCGTCCGGGCGTATTCTATTTTAACGCCTACGATCTGCCGAGCCGCACCACGCCGGGCGAAACCACGCTGTACCTGCACGAAGGTGCGCCGGGGCATCATTTCCAGATCAGTCTGGCGCAGGAAAACGATGCGCTGCCGGCCTTCATGCGGTTCGGTGGCAATACCGCCTATGTCGAAGGCTGGGCGCTTTATGCCGAAACGCTCGGCTATCCGATGGGGTTCTACAAAGACCCCTACCAGCGGTTCGGTACACTGGATGACGAGATGCTGCGCGCGATGCGGCTGGTGGTCGATACCGGCCTTCATTCCAAGGGATGGACCCGCGATCAGGCGATTGAATACATGCTGGCGAATTCTGGCATGGGCCGCACCGATGCCACGGCAGAAGTGGAACGCTATATTGCCATTCCCAGTCAGGCGCTGGCGTACAAGGTTGGCGCTCTGACGATTCAGGGCCTGCGTAAGAAGGCGGAGAAAGTGCTGGGCGACAAGTTCGACATTCGCGCCTTCCACGAACAGGTGCTCGACACCGGGGCGTTGCCGTTGCCGGTGCTGGAAAAGAAGATCGACGACTGGATCGCTGCGACCCAATCCGCATGATCGCCAGCGGCGGGTGGGGCGTTCGCCGTCCTGCCCGCCACCTGTGTCGTTTGCAGCCCGACGGTTGACTCCACCCGGACAGAATGATGTTCTGGCCGGAACCGATCACCGAGGGGGTTGCTTTGAAATATCGATATATATTGGCGATTGCCGCCATTGGCATGGTCACCGGCTGCGGCAATTCGGACACCACGGACAATACTGCCAAGGCCGCTGTGCCCTCAGCCAGCGATGCGGCCAGTGCGGATGGAGCCAAGGTCGTGGCTGCACCTGCCAAGGCGACACCGGCCCCGTTGCGCGGCCCGGAACTCAGCGCTTTGCTGGGAACGAAGGACAAGGAAATCTGCCGCCCGTTCACGATGGCTGGGCGGGAGTTGCTCTATAGCGCCTCCGCGATTTCGGATGGCAAGGGCGGCTATCGCGCATCCGGCCCACGGGATATTCCCGGTCTCGGTCGCAAGATCGCGCCAACGGTCCTGCAACCCGCGCAGAACGATGGGCGCTATGGCGTGCGCTACGAATTCGATGGAAAATGGAATGGCTTGCAGGTCGTTGGCATGGGGTACGACTTCAATCCGGGGTCGGATCTGCCCGAAAGCACGACGCTCTATCTGCAAGACGATCCGGCAAAGGTCGCCTCGGTTCTCGGCGGTCTGGGTTTTCCGGTGGCCGAGGGTGGCGGGGCCAAAGTGGTCCATAAGAACGCCGGTTTCGGACCCGGCGATTATTTCGGACTGGTGAGCATTATCGAGAAGCGCGGCGGTCGCACCGCGTATGAATGCCGCGAAGGCCCGTTCGATAAAGGCGATTACTGATCGCCCCTTTCGCTCAGCCGAATTAACGCCTACAACCGTCGGACCCCCGGGGAGCCAGTGATGGCTGAGAGGGGCAGGTCACGCTGCCCGACCCGTTGAACCTGAACCGATTAACATCGGCGGAGGGAGTGGCATGCGGCACCCGACATGCACCCTTCGCCTGTGAGGAGAGTGAATCGCATGGCCGACATCAACAGCAAATTCGATATCGGGGTCACCACCGGCCCGATCCGCGGATCGAAGAAGGTCCATGTCGGTCCGCTGGGCGTCGCCATGCGCGAAATCGCGCTGGAAGTCGGCGAAGCGCCGGTGCGGGTATATGACACCTCCGGCCCTTACACCGACAACGACGCGCAGATCGATATTCGCAAGGGCCTGCCGCAGTTGCGTCGCGAATGGCAGATCGCCCGTGGCGATGTGGAAGAATACACCGCCCGCGAAGTGAAGCCGGAAGACAACGGCCAGCTCGGCCCCGACCGCAGCGGCGGGGTGCCCGCGTTCCCCAATGTCCGCAAGACCGTGCTGCGCGCGAAGCCGGGCGGCAATATCAGCCAGATGCATTATGCCAAGCGCGGCATCATCACGCCTGAAATGGAATATGTGGCGGAACGCGAAAACCTCGGCCGCGAACGGATTGCGCGCGAACTGGATGGCAATTCGTGGGGTGCGGAAATCCCCGAATATGTCACCCCCGAATTCGTGCGCGACGAACTGGCGCGCGGGCGGGCGATCATCCCCAGCAATGTGAACCACCCGGAAGCGGAACCGATGGCCATCGGGCGCAACTTCCTGGTCAAGATCAACGCCAACATCGGCAACTCCGCCGTCGCCAGCGATGTCGCCAGCGAAGTGGACAAGATGGTCTGGTCGATCCGCTGGGGCGCGGATACCGTGATGGACCTTTCCACCGGGCGCAATATCCACGACACCCGCGAATGGATCATCCGCAACAGCCCCGTGCCAATCGGCACCGTGCCGATTTATCAGGCGCTGGAAAAGGTGGGCGGCATTGCCGAAGATCTGACGTGGGAAATCTTCCGCGACACGCTGATCGAACAGGCAGAACAGGGGGTCGATTACTTCACGATCCACGCCGGTGTGCGGCTGCCTTATATCCCGATGACCGCCAAGCGCGTGACCGGGATCGTCAGCCGCGGTGGCAGCATCATGGCCAAATGGTGTCTGGCGCATCACAAGGAATCGTTCCTCTATGAACGGTTCGATGAAATCACCGAGATCATGAAGGCATACGACATCGCGTATTCGCTGGGCGATGGCTTGCGCCCCGGATCCATCGCCGATGCCAACGACGAAGCGCAATTTGCCGAGCTGTACACGCTGGGCGAACTGACCAAGCGCGCCTGGGAACAGGACGTGCAGGTGATGATCGAAGGGCCGGGTCACGTCCCGATGCACAAGATCAAGGAAAACATGGACAAACAGCTTGAGGCATGCGGCGAAGCGCCGTTTTACACCCTCGGGCCGCTCGTCACCGATATTGCACCGGGGTACGACCATATCACCAGCGGTATCGGTGCGGCGCAGATCGGTTGGTACGGCACCGCGATGCTGTGTTACGTCACGCCGAAGGAACACCTCGGCCTGCCCGACCGCGACGATGTGAAAGTGGGCGTAGTGACTTACAAACTCGCTGCCCACGCGGCCGATCTGGCGAAAGGGCACCCGGCAGCGAAAGTGCGCGATGATGCGCTGAGCAAGGCGCGCTTCGAATTCCGTTGGCGCGACCAGTTCAACCTCAGCCTCGATCCCGACACGGCAGAGCAATACCACGACCAGACTTTGCCCGCCGAAGGCGCCAAGACCGCGCATTTCTGTTCGATGTGCGGCCCGAAGTTCTGCAGCATGAAGATCACGCAGGAAGTGCGCGACTTCGCGGCGAAGCAGAACAGCGACAGCTATCTGGCGGCAACCGCGCCGGTGGCAGATGCCGAAGAAGGGATGGGCGAAATGGCGGCCAAGTATCGCGACGGCGGCGATCTGTACGTCAGCGCCGATGACTGACCCGGCATAGGAAGGCTGTTTCTCCAATGTCCGACGCCGATTTACAGGTCACCCCCATCAGCGATGGGGGTGACTGGCGTTTTGCGCCGATAGCGGAGTTGTACGAGCGGGCCTTTCCGCCGTCGGAACGCAAGCCCACGGCTTTTCTCAACGATGTTGTGGTGCGGTCTGACTATGTGCTTCTCGCCGCAACAATCGCAGAGGAGATCGCCGGGTTTTCCGTGCTCTATGTATCGAATGCGGGCTTTGGCCTGCTGGAATACATGGCCGTCAACGAACGCCTGCGCGGGCATGGCGTGGGTGGGAAGCTGTTTCGCGAAACAGCCCGACATTGTCCGGTCCCGATGGTGCTGGAAGTGGAAGCGCCCGATGAAGGGGTGGATTCGATCGAGGCGCGTCGCGTCGAATTCTACCGCAGGCTGGGCTGCCGCATGGTGCCGCAGCTTTGCTATAGAATGCCGCAACTGGGGGCGGAATTGCCGCCGCCGATGCGCCTGATGCTCACCAATTACGCGCCCGATGCCATTGCTAAGTCGCAACTGGGCGATTGGATCGGGGGCATTTACAGCGGGGTCTATGGTCGCCCGGCATCCGACCCCTCTGCCATCGAAATGCTCTCTCCGCTCCCGGACTGTATCGAGCTGTAGTTTCGAACCGAGACATCAGTCGCCTGACCGCGCGATAGGCTCTTTCCTACACCGCACAAATATGGCCAGATCCCGGCTATGCACCGGCATCTGGCCATATCTGTTTCTGCTATCCCGGCGGGTCTGAAAACCCGTGTTACGCGGCTGTCCTGCGGGTGGTGGATTTTTCTTCTTCAGGACAGTGTAACATGTGGTCCATGTCTCACCCAACGCGTTGAAAACGCTGAACCTGTAGGATCAGCGTTTTTTGACGAATTCGGCGCGCAAAACCAGCCCTTTGATGCCGGGATATTTGCAGTCGATTTCCTGCGCATCGCCGGTCAGGCGGATCGATTTGATCAGCGTCCCTTGCTTCAGTGTCTGGCCGGCACCTTTGACTTCCAGATCCTTGATCAAAGTGACCTGATCGCCATCGGCCAGCAGGTTGCCGACCGCGTCGCGGACTTCAACGGTATTGGCCGCAGCCTGTTTTGCCGCCAGTTCGGATGCGGGCATCCATTCGCCGCTTTCCTCGTCGTACACGTACTCTTCGTCATCATTGGCCATATGCCAGTTCCCCTTTCACAACGCCCTTTGGCAGGGCGCGCGCGGTATAGCCAGCCCACGCGCGGAAAAGGGGAACCGGGGCAATGCCGGGGCATTGATGTCAGGGGTGCAGAATCGTGATTGAAGAGGATCGAAGTATGGAAATTCAGTTCAACTCCGACAGCAGTGTGATGGGCACCGAAAACGTGGCCGAACGGATCGAAGAGCAGCTTCGCAGTAAGCTGGGCCGCTTCTCCGACCGGCTGACACGGTTGGAAGTCCATGTCGGAGATGAAAACGCGCGCAAGGGCGGCGGAGACGACAAACGGTGCATGATCGAAGCGCGTCCGCGTGGTGGCGATCCGGTAAGTGCAACTGCTCATTCCGACACGGTGGACAATGCCGCCCGCGATGCCGCCAGTAAGCTGACTACCTTGCTGGAGCGTCATTTCGGCAAGGCCGACCGTACGCGTTGATCCCCGTTTGCAATTTGTGAGATCGCTATGAAAACCATCGCCCTGATCGCCCCGTTCGCTTCGCTGGCATTGCTGGCCGCATGTTCTCAGTCGGACCAGAGTGCCACATCGGGGGAAGGGGGCGATGCTGCCGCCAGCTCTGCCCCTGATGCTGCGGCTAGGGAGGCATTGCCCACGGCGTCGGAGGCTGCGTCTCCATCGCCGCCACCTTCTGCCACGGCAACGCCTTTGCCAGCCAACACGCTAAGGCTGGAGGGGTTGGGCGATCTTACTATTGGCAAGCCTGTGCCCAAAGGCAGCGATTTTGCGATGCGCGGCGCACAGGCCAGCGATACCTGCCTAATCTATACCTCGCCCGAATATCCCGATGCCTATGCGATTGTGGAGGACGGGCAGGTGCGCCGGATCACCGTAGCGCGCGGGTCGAAAGTCAAGCTGGTTGAAGGGATCGGGCCGGGCGACAGCGAGGCGCGCGTGTTGCGCGATTTTCCCAGCTTCAGGACCAGTGCCCACGAATATGTCGAAGCGCCTGCCAAGTACCTGACTCAACCGGGTAACGATCCACGCATGCGGTTCGAAATCGGGGCGGATCGCAAAGTGGATGCAATCCATGTCGGGCTGATGCCACAGCTCACTTACAGCGAAGGATGCGCCTGACGGGAGTAAGATTAGGAGAACCACTCTATCTGTGCTATCGTGCTCACGCTGACATCGAATATTGCGATGGACTTCGAATTTGCCGACCGCCGCTTGCTGCCTCGCAGCCCCGGCGCAAACCAGACGACGACTTCCTTTCCTTGGACGATTTGACGCACGACCTGCACGCAATTCTGCGTGCGATTATCTGTTCTATTGAAAGGAACATCCAATGGCCAAGACTGGCACCGTAAAATTCTTCAATGCCGACAAGGGTTACGGCTTCATCCAGCCCGACGATGGTTCGGCCGACAGCTTCGTGCACATCACCGCTGTTCAGGCAGCCGGCATGACCACGCTCGATAAAGAACAGCGCCTCAACTATGATGTTGAGCAGGGGCGTAACGGCAAGGAAAGTGCTGTAAACCTTTCCTCCGCTGACTGATGCGATGCGCCGGGGCCTGCTTTGGCGGGCTCCGGCGAATTGCTTGCCGCACCTGATGGGGGCGGTGTAGTCCTTCGCAAGCCAGCAGCTCGATTGGTCGAGCGCGCTACAGGCTGAAGGGCGATATAATCGCTTGATTATGCTATGTTATTGTATGGTCTGTGATGCAGATTGTGCAGCAAGGCTTGCCGCGACGTCCACGACTTTCGCGCCGCCTGTGCTTTTAACCGCATTACTCTTAACAGGGCGCGCATCGGCCAGTTGAACGGGGCGCGTCAGTTCCAGCGGTCTGGTATTGGTCGCATCGATCTGCGCCTTGCTCGCCGGTTCGGTTGAGGCGGGGCTGTCGCTGACCGGCATCGTGGCTGCCGCTTGTTGCGGCCATGATGTGCTGTTGTCGTAATCCTCTGGCGTATCGGCGTACCAGGTTCGGGCGAAGCGATCATTGGCATAGAGGCCGCGGTCAGAGAGCTGTTCTACCGGCACCACCCCTTCCGGCGTCGTCATCGCATAGCGTTCTTGCGGTCCCTGCATTTCAAGATATCGGTCGGGCGAAATGGCCGGGGGCTGGTGGTTGGCGAACTCCCCCAGCGTCTGCCCGTCCCATCGGGAAAGCGGATTGGTATTGACGGTGCTGCCACACGCGACACCCGCGACAGTTGCTGCGATTGCGCCAATAACCCACGGCAATTGCCGCATTTTCCTGCTCCTGTTCCGCACCCTGTGGATGCCGGAGATAATGCACGGCTGGCCATAAGTGTTCCCCCTGGGGCGGTGTGGGCTTGCGAAAAGCTGCGCCTGAGGCAAGAACACCAACTATGCAGCGCATCGTTCCTCTGATCCTTTCGCTTTCTCTGTTCGCGCTTGCGGGATGCTCGGCCTCAGGCGGCAACGGCAATATGCCCGGCGATACCGAAGATTGGAGCCCTTACGCCGGAATTGGCGAGAACGAGACAGTGCGCTTCACCGGTACTGAGCCGTTCTGGGGCGGAACTGTGGCGGGACAGACTCTGATCTATTCCACGCCTGAAAGCACCGAAGGTAAAGCGATCGGTGTCGAACGCTTTGCCGGGCGAGGCGGCATTTCATGGAGCGGAATGTATGGTGGGGCACCGTTGGTGCTGGCGGTAACTCCCGGTAAATGCTCCGACGGTATGAGCGACCGTAGCTATCCGTTCGTTGCAACCCTGCAGGTTGCCGGCGAACAGCGCAATGGCTGCGCGTGGAGCGATAAGAAGCCGTTCAGCGGACCTGAACACCCCTGATATCGGCCGTTATCCGCCGGTGGACGAAGTCACCGGCGCATTATGAGCTGGCGGGCTTGGCTCGTGATCGGCATCGTGTTCGATCCAGCGGGTGCGATACAGGTCGAAGCGACGATCCTTGAGGTTTTGCACCGCGCCTGATTGTCGCGCGGTGAGCAACGCCGATAGCGAAAGGTCTGCGATGGCGATCGTTTCGGTGTTGGGCGCGGTATCGGCGGCAACGCCATCGCGGGAAAACGGGAAGTCGGATGGAGTGAGAACGCCGCTCTCCGCATAGTGAATATCCATATTCTCGACGTTCGGAATATTGCCCACTACACCGCTGGTGATGACATAGCACTGGTTCTCGACCGCGCGCGCATGGCAACAGTACCGCACGCGCAGGAACCCGCGTCGTTCGTCAGTACAGAACGGCACGAACAGCATCAGCGCACCCTGATCCACCAGATGACGCGCGAGTTCGGGGAACTCGCTGTCGTAACAGATCATCACGCCGATAGGGCCGCAATCGGTCGGGATGGCTTCGGCGCCGAACCCGCCCTTGATATTCCACCATTTGCGTTCGGAGGGTGTGGGGTGCAGCTTCTGCTGTTCATACACTGCACCGTCGCGCAGGAAAACATATGCGATGTTGCGGATCTCACCGTTGGCGACACGGGTTGGGTGCGATCCGCCCACGATGTTGATGTTATAACTGACTGCGAGCCGTTCCATGAATTCCTTGAAACGGTCGGTATAGTTCGCGATCTCTTCAATCGCTTCCGCCGGGGGTAATGGCTTTTCCGGGATCGACAACAATTCCAGAGTGAACAGCTCAGGGAAAATTACGAAATCCGCGCCATAATCGCTGGCGACATCGACCCAGTATTCCACCTGCTGTTCGAACTCATCAATGCTGGTGATCCGGCGCATCATAAACTGCACGGTCGCTACGCGGACGCTTTCGGGCAATCGATCCGCGAGAGAGCGGGTGCGGTGGATATTGCCTTCCGGTGCCAGTGGATCGGGCCAGAACATCAACACGGCGTTACCCCCGCTATCGCGGTCTTCAGGGTGATAGCCGCGTAAGACCTTCTTCGGTTCGAACCCCTGATTGAGCTGGAAATTGATGACTGTATCGGACACCTGCTTGTCCAGCACGGCGGCAAGGTATTCTTCCGGTTTGCGATAAGTCTTCCGGCGGCGGGCGAAGCCCGGCATTCGTCCGCCGAATGCGATTCCCTTCAGTTCCCAGTCGCGGCACAGATCCTGCCGCTTCCGGTAAAACCGTTGCCCTATCCGCAAGCGGCGATATTCGGGATCGACACAGACTTCGACGCCGTAGAGTACGTCGCCATCGGGATTATGGCGACTGGCATAACCCTGCCCGGTAATTTCGTTCCAGGTATGCGGCGCAAACGCGACTTCCTGCGCGATTATCATCGTCCCGCAATAGCCGACGACTTTGCCTTCGTATTCCGCGATAAACTGCCCCTCGGGGAAATTGTTGATCTGCCCGCGGATCATCGCGGCGCTATACGCTTCGTGTTTGCCGTATACCTTCGCGGAGAGAGCCGCGACGGCGCGGGCGTCTGTCGGCTGAGCGTTGCGGATGACGAGTTTCGAGCGGGTCTGGTCCATCGCACGGATATAGGGCATCAGTCCGGTCTGGCAATGTAAGTCGCCGCCATTCCTCCGCTCTGTAAATGATAGGAACCATTCGTAAGTTTCGGCGTTAAGCGCAAATCACTTAAAGGGAAAAACTGACGAGGTTTTGAGTTTCGTGACACAGCGTGATGTCGCCCATGCCGGTGGAACTGGCAGCACTGCTTCCGGAATTATGAACAACGGCGATGTGCTGTCCGGCGCTCAGGCGGCGGAACGTCATGCGCGCGAAATGGCGCGCGAACTGTCCCATCGTACCAAGAACATGTTTTCCGTGATTTCGGGCATAGTCAATATTACCGGTCGCGCGCGCGGTGCCGAGAGTGTTGCCGGTGAAATCAACGGGCGGATACAGGCTCTGGGTCGGGCTTACGAAACCACTCTGGACGAAGCGTCAAGCGGCAGCATCGAACTGGGGCAGGCGATCCGTGCGATACTGGACCCATATGTCGCCGAAGGGCGGACGATCAGATTCAAAGGCAACGGATTACAGGTGCCGTTCCAGACTGTTTCTACTGTCGGGCTGGTTCTGTTCGAGCTGGCCGACAATGCCAATCGTCACGGTGCATGGAGCACGCCCGATGGGTTTGTCGATCTCGACTGGTATTGGCGCGATGATGCGTTGGAGATTACCTGGCGTGAACGCGGCGGATCCGTGGCTGCTGGGGCCGCAGCAAGTTCAGGCACCGGCTATGCCATAATGGATCGCCTGTTGCGTACCGCAGGTGGCTCGATCACGCGCGATTGGTGTGCCGACGGGCTTGATGTCACTCTGCATATGCCAACGATACCGGGGGCTGGTGTATGAGCCATCGTCCGTTGATCCTCCTGCTAGAAGACGAACCCCTGATCTTGATGGATCTGGAAATGGCGGCAGAGGACAGAGGTTGTGCTTGCCTCGCCACGACCTGCGTGGAGCAGGCTTTCGCGGCATTGGGCGGCGATGGCTTGCCTGACGTTGCTGTGCTGGATGTCACTCTGCAGGCAGGAAGTACGTGTGTCCCGGTTGCAACCGAGTTGCGCCGTCTTGGCGTGCCATATTTGTTGCATTCGGGTGATTTGGACAGGCAGGACGAACGCATTCGCCAGTTACAGGCCGAACTCGTCCCGAAACCCGCATCGTCGGCGCGTGTGATCGAAAAGGCGCTGGAGCTTCTCGATCCCGAAGGCGTACCGGAACAGACCCGCGCCGCCGGATAGCGTTCAGCCCGCAGGCGGCGTCAGGTCCATCCATGCGGGAATCCACTCTGGGGCAATCGCCTCGATCCGCAAATGATCTACCGCTTTGCCCAGTTCGGGGTAGGCGACAACCTGCCGCTTCTCGTCCGATTGGGCGATGGGTACTACGATCAGGCGGCGGTTGACTTTCTGCCGCCAGTTCATGCGGGCCGTGTTCTCTTGTCCGATATAGCAACCCTTCGTGAAACTCACTCCGTTGAGCTCGACCGCATTTGTTTCCAGCCAGAGGATATCGCCCAGTTCTGCGCGCCCTTCGGGCACTCCGCATGACAGGCGATGCGCCAGCCAGTTGTCGTCCGCCGGTGGCTCTGGTGGGCTGCCGGGGTTCGCACTGGCCAGCCAGCGATGGCCGAGCGCAGGCAGGCGGGGGTCGGGCTGCCCTGTTTCTCCCGTCAATTGCCAATGGACCGCGATGGTGGGATCGACCGCAATATCGAGCTTCCGGCGCAGGCGATAAAGCGAGAGGCGTTTCGCCAGATCGCTGGCCACATCGGCTTCGCAATCGAGCAGGACGTCGGCTCCATCGTGCCACACGATCAGGTCGAACATCGTCTTGCCCTGCGCGCTCAGCAAGGCGGCATATGTGGGGCCGGTGCCGGTCACATCGCTGGTGAGCAGACCCTGTAGAAAGGCTGTTGCGTCTTCCCCCGCTATCTGTGGGGAGACACGGACTATGGCGCGGCGAGCGAGGTGAGTTGCGGGCATGGGTGACAGATAGGCGTTGGCCGGACTAAGGGAACCCCTATGAGCATCGTTCCCGATTCCATCACGATCCGCCGCCCCGACGATTGGCACGTTCACTTGCGCGACGGCGCTATGCTGGAAGGGGTGGCCCAATATACTGCTCGCCAGTTCGCCCGCGCTATCGTGATGCCCAACCTGTCGCCCCCGGTGACGACGACCGCATTGGCCGATGCCTATCGCGAACGGATACTGTGCGCGATTGAGCCGGGCACGCATTTCACCCCGCTGATGACGGCATACCTTACCGATGCGACCGATCCCGACGATCTGGCAGACGGGTTCGCGCGTGGAATACTGACGGCGGCAAAGCTGTATCCCGCCAACGCCACGACCAATTCCGCCCATGGGGTCAGCGATATTGCCCGGCTCGCCCCTGTGCTCAGCCGGATGCAGGATATCGGCATGGTGCTGTGCATCCATGGCGAAGTGACCGACAGCGATGTCGATGTGTTCGACCGGGAAGCCGTTTTCATCGAACGGCATCTGAGCCGGATCCTGCGCCATTTCCCCGAACTCAAGGTTGTGTTCGAACATATCACCACGCAGGATGCGGTGCAGTTCGTGGAGAGTGCCGGGCCGAACGTGGCCGCAACGATCACGCCGCAGCACCTGCATATCAACCGCAACGCGATGCTGGTCGGCGGTATCCGGCCCCACGCCTATTGCCTGCCGGTTGCCAAGCGGGAGACGCACCGTCTGGCTTTGCGGAAAGCGGCCACTTCGGGATCATCGCGGTTCTTTCTGGGAACGGACAGCGCGCCGCACAGCCGCGAAGCGAAGGAAAGCGCCTGTGGCTGTGCCGGCATTTTCAACGCACCGTATGCGCTTGAAAGCTATCTTCAGGTGTTCGCGGATGAAGGGGCTTTCGAACAGTTCGAAGGTTTCGCCTCGCTTCACGGTCCGGCCTTCTATGGACTGCCTGTGAACGAAGGTACGATCACCCTCGAACGGGCCGAACTGGTGGTGCCCGACACTATCGACGTTGGGGGAGCGCAACTGGTTCCGTTTCATGCAGGTGAAACCTTGCAGTGGAGCATACGCCGGTGATCGATCTGGCTGCCCGCGATGCCGCCGATCCTCTGGCCCATTTTCGCGAGCAGTTTGCGCTGCCCGCCGGGGTTATCTACCTCGACGGCAATTCGCTGGGCGCTTTACCAAAGGCCGCTCCATCGCGGATCGCGGAAGTGGTGGAGCGCGAGTGGGGCGACGGGCTGATCGCGTCGTGGAACGATGCTGAATGGGTGACTGCGCCGCGGCGTATTGGTGACAAGATCGCGCGCCTGATCGGTGCCCGGTCTGCCGAAGTGGTTGCCTGCGATTCGACTTCGGTCAATATCTTCAAGGCATTGGCGGCGGCTGTTTCGCTCAATTCCGGGCGGAAGACGGTCCTGAGCGAAACAGGCAATTTCCCCACCGATCTGTATATGATGCAGGGCCTTGATCGGTTGAGCGGTGGACGCATCGTTGCGAAGGCGGTTGAGCCGGACGCAGTGATCGATGCGATCGATGCGGATACGGCGGTCGTTCTGCTGACTCACGTCCATTACAAAACCGGTGCGATGCGCGACATGGCGGCGACCACTGCGGCGATCCATGCAAAAGGTGCGTTGGCTATCTGGGATTTGAGTCACAGTGTCGGCGCGATGCCACTGCACCTCACCGACGCGGAGGCCGACTTCGCAGTTGGTTGCGGTTATAAGTTCCTGAATGGCGGACCGGGTGCGCCGGCTTTCCTCTTTGTGGCCGGGCGGCATCAGGCGGATGCATTGCCCGCATTATCGGGATGGTTCGGCCATTCCGCCCCATTTGCATTCCGCGACGAATACGAGGCGGCGCCGGGGATTGAACGCTTCTTGACCGGGACGCCGCCGATTATCGGGCTGGCTGGTCTGGAGGTCGGAGTGGACCTGATGGAACAGGCTGATCTGTCGCAAATCCGCGCCAAGTCGCTGTCGCTGGCCGAAGTCTTTGAACACGGGATGGAGCCGCTGGTTCAGCGGTTCGGCTTTACTGCGGCCGGGCCGGGCGACCCTGCGATGCGCGGCAGCCATATCTCCTATCGCCATGAACACGGGTATGCGATCATGCAGGCGTTAAAGGCGCGTGGCGTGATCGGGGATTTCCGCGATCCCGATGTCATGCGCTTTGGCCTGACACCGCTGTATCTCAGCCACGCCGATATCGCGCGCGCTGTCGCGATACTGGCAGAGGTGATGGAAACCGGCGCGTGGGACCGCGCGGAATACCGTGTCCGTGCGGCCGTGACCTGACATGTATCGAGAGGATACCTTATGAAGCCGCTGAGGTCGTTTCTGTTCATTCCCGGCGATAGCGAAAAGAAGCTGGCCAAAGTGGCTGGATGTGGGGCCGATGCGGTCATCCTCGATCTGGAAGATGCCGTGGCGCCTTCGGCAAAGAATGCCGCACGGGAACTGGTGGCGGCATTCCTCCGCGATTTTGACCGCGATGCGCCGGGCGCTCCACAGCTTTGGGTCAGGGTCAACCCGTTCGACACGGGAATGACGGAAGGCGATCTGGCGGCGGTGGTGCCGGGTGCACCGCATGGTATTGTTCAGCCCAAAACGAATGGGGCAGACTGTGTCGCGAAGCTATCCGGCCTGCTCGATCATATGGAACTGGCGCACGGTATTGCGCCGGGATCGATCCGCATCGTTCCCGTGGCGACAGAAACCGCCATCGCACCCTTCCGCCTGAGCGAATATGCCACTGCCGATCTGCCGCGCCTTGCCGGGCTGACCTGGGGGGCGGAAGACCTTGCCGCTGCGCTGGGCGCCACTGGCAACCGCGATGTGAATGGCGAATGGGGCTTTACCTACAAGCTTGTCCGTTCATTGACGCTGATGGCGGCCCATGCTGCCGGGGTGCCGGCGATAGAGACACTCCACGCCGATTTCCGCGATGAGGATGGTTTGCGCGCCAGCAGCCGCGCGGCGCGGGCAGAGGGTTTTTCCGGGCGGCTCGCTATCCATCCCGCGCAAGTCGCGCCGATCAATGAAAGCTTTACGCCCAGCGATGAAGAGGTCGCCTTTGCTCAGCGGATTGTCGATGCGTTTGCCGCTAACCCCGATGTGGGAACAGTGGGGATCGATGGCAAAATGGTCGATATTCCCCATCTGAAAGCGGCCCGCCGCACATTGGGGCTGGTGGATTGAGTGTGGGTATCGCGCAGGGGCGATTGCATATCAGAACGTCGGGAGAATGCCTGACGGACGTTTCGGGCGATGTGCAGCGATGGCTGGATCAAACCGGGATCGCCACTGGCACCCTCTCGCTGTTTTGCCGCCATACCAGCGCGGGTCTGCTGATTAGCGAGAATGCCGACCCTTCGGTACAGCGCGACCTACTGCGGTGGCTGGACCGGAGCGCGCCACAAAGTGATCGCTACGAACACGATTGCGAGGGCCCCGACGATATGCCCGCTCATATCAAATCGGTGGTGACGGGAGGCGTACTGACAGTTCCCTTTGCCGCCGGTCGCCTGCTGCTCGGTACATGGCAGGCAATCTATCTCGCAGAATATCGGGCACGGTCGCATCAGCGCGAAGTGGTGCTGACGGCGATCGGGGAATAGCATGGGCGCAGGGACCGTGTCGGCGGCTCCTGCGTTATGAATACATATCCGCTGCCCTTTGCCACATGGCGAATGATTGCTACCCATGATGCTGCAGCGCAACAAGATTGCTCTTACTGCCGGAGTGTCATGACCCAAGGCCAGATATTATGAACTTTACCGCAGACCGTCTGCTGCTGTTCGGCGCCACCGGCGATCTTGCCCAGCGTATGCTACTGCCGTCGTTATGCGCGCTCGATCACGATGGATTGCTCGACCCTGAACTGAAAATCGTTGGGACGGCGCGTTCGGATATGAGCGATGCGGAGTTCAGAAACTTCGCGCGTGCGGCGCTTGAGAAATATCTGCCCGCAGGCCGCCGTGGCGGCATGGCCGATTTCCTCAATCGGTTGAGCTATCAGCCGCTCGATGCGACCACGATTGAGGGTTTTGACGAGCTGGCAAAGAAGGTTGGCAAGCCACAGAAAGGGCTGGCCATTTTCCTTTCCACCGCGCCCAGCCTGTTTGAGCCGACCATTGCCGGTTTGCAATCGGCGGGGCTGGCTGGCGCCAACGTGCGGATCGGGCTGGAAAAGCCGCTCGGCACGTCGCTGGAGACGAGCGAGGAAATAAACGACGCGGTTGCATCCGCATTCAGTGAAGACCGGATTTTCCGGATCGATCACTATCTCGGTAAAGAGACGGTGCAAAACCTGCTCGCTCTGCGGTTTGCCAATATCATGTTCGAACCGATCTGGAATTCGAACTATATCGAACATGTCCAGATCACCGTGGCAGAAACGGTCGGGCTGGAATCGCGCGTCGCCTATTACGACGATTCCGGGGCGCTGCGCGATATGGTGCAGAACCACATGCTCCAGTTGCTTGCGCTGGTCGCGATGGAACCGCCGACCAGCTTCGATTCCACTGCCGTGCGCGATGAAAAAGTGAAGGTGCTGCGCGCACTGCGCCCGGTGAAGGACGGCGAAACCGTGACTGGCCAGTATCGTGCCGGGGCCATCGCTGGAAAGTCGGTGCCCGGATATGACGAGGAACTGGGTAAAGATTCCGACACCGAAACGTTCGTCGCGATCAAGGCGCATGTCGATAACTGGCGCTGGAACGGGGTGCCGTTTTACCTGCGCACCGGCAAACGTCTGCCCGAACGTGTGACCGAAGTAGTAATCCAGTTCCGCCCGATCCCGTTTTCGATCTTCGAAGGGAAGGGGGCCAAAACCCAACCCAACAGGCTGGTTATCGGCATTCAGCCCGAAGAAAACGTGCACCTGTCGCTGATGGCCAAAGTGCCTGGTCTGGATCGCGAAGGCATCCGCTTGCGCCCTGTGCCGCTCGACATTTCGATGCCCGATGCATTTGCCGGTGCGGTCAAACGGATCGCTTACGAACGGCTCCTGCTCGATCTGATTGTCGGCGATCAGACTTTGTTCGTGCGACGTGACGAGGTGGAGGCGCAGTGGGAATGGATCGACGGTATTCGCGCCGAATGGACTGCGGAAGCGCAGACACCCAAAACCTATGCCGCCGGAACATGGGGGCCGAGCGCGGCCATCGCCCTGGCCGAGCGCGACGGCGTGACCTGGCATGATGAGTAACCCATTATGAGCAATCTCAACGACACCGTTCACCGCGTGACACAGCGCATTGTCGCCAACAGCCGCGACAGCCGCCGTCGCTATCTCGATCTGATGGATCGCGAGCGTGAACGGCAGCCGGACCGCAATTCGCTGTCGTGTTCCAACCTCGCGCACGGCTTTGCCGCGGCGCTGGAAGATCAGCAGGCGATCAAGACCAATCGCGGCCCGAACCTCGCCATTGTCACTGCTTACAACGACATGCTCTCGGCGCACCAGCCCTATGGTACTTATCCGCCGCAGATGAAGGTCTGGGCGCGGGAAGTCGGCGCGACGGCGCAAGTGGCGGGCGGAACGCCGGCGATGTGCGATGGCGTTACGCAAGGTCAGGATGGGATGGAGCTGTCTCTGTTCAGCCGCGACGTAATCGCGCTGAGCACGACCGTGGCGATGAGTCATGCGATGTACGATGGCATGTTCCTGCTGGGTATTTGCGACAAGATCGTGCCCGGCCTGTTCATGGGTGCCGCGCGGTTCGGCCACCTGCCCGCTATCTTCATTCCGAGTGGGCCGATGCCAACCGGGATCGCCAACAAGCAAAAACAGAAGGTTCGTCAGCTCTACGCCGAAGGCAAGGCGACCCGCGCGGAACTGCTGGATAGCGAAAGCGCGAGTTACCATTCGCCCGGCACTTGCACGTTCTATGGCACGGCCAACTCCAATCAGATGATGATGGAGATGATGGGGCTGCACATTCCCGGCGCGGCCTTCGTTCAGCCCGGCACACCTCTGCGGCAGGCGCTCTCCCGCGCCGCGGTGCATCGTCTGGCGCAGATTGCCGATGATCCGGCGCACAGCTTTGCCCGGTGCATCGATGAAAAGGCCATCGTGAATGCAGCAGTCGGTCTGCTCGCAACCGGCGGATCGACCAATCATGCCATTCACTTGCCTGCTATGGCACGGGCAGCGGGAATTGCGTTCGATTGGAACGATCTGGCTGAACTGTCGGGCGTGGTTCCGCTGGTCACGCGCGTCTATCCCAATGGTTCGGGTGATGTGAACCATTTTCAGGATGCAGGCGGCATGGGCTACGTCATCGGCACTCTGCTGAGCGAAGGGCTGGCGCATCGCGACATCGTGACTGTCGGCGGTGACGATCTGTCGATCTACGCGCAGGAGCCCTGGCTGGATGGCGACGCGCTGGAATGGCGCGATGTCGGGAAAAGCGGCGATCCCGAAATGCTGCGCCCGGCCAGTGATCCGTTTCAGGCAGATGGCGGGATGCGACTGGTCGAAGGAAATCTGGGTCGCGCCTGTTTCAAGACAAGTGCGGTCGAGCCCGAACGCTGGACGGTGGAGGCGCCGTGCCGCGTGTTCGAAACGCAGGCGGCGGTTGCCGATGCATTCAGCAAGGGCGAACTGGATTGCGATGTCGTGGTCGTGGTGCGCTTTCAGGGGCCCCGTGCCAACGGGATGCCCGAATTGCACAAGCTGACTCCGCCGCTGGGCGTGTTGCAGGACCGCGGATATCGCGTGGCGCTCGTCACCGACGGGCGGATGAGCGGGGCCAGCGGGAAAGTGCCCGCAGCGATCCACTGCACGCCGGAGGCGTTGGGCGGTGGCCCGCTGGCGCGTTTGCGCGATGGCGACATTGTGCGGCTGTGCGCCCAGACGGGAGAGTTGTCGACCACCGCCGATCTCGACGCTCGGGAACCGGTTGTCGTTACCGAGGATGAGCATGGCATGGGCCGCGAATTGTTTGCCATGTTCCGCGCCAATGCGGATTCGGCGGAAAAGGGTGCCAGTTCGATGCTCGCTCTGGCTGGACTGTAAGGAGATAGTAGCGCGATGAGCGAGATCGTTACAGTCGATATCGGTGGAACCCACGCCCGCTTTGCCATCGCCAAAGTGGCCAAAGACGGCACGATCACACTGGGCGAGCCGGAAACGCTCCACACTGAAGATCACGCCAGCTTTCAGACGGCGTGGCAGGATTTTCGCCAGCGGATGGGAGGCACGTTGCCCGATGCAGTGGCTATGGCCATTGCTGGTCCGGTCGGCGGCGAGGTGATCCGGTTCACCAACAACCCGTGGTTGATCCGTCCCAAACTGATCCCGGAAAAACTCGGTTGCCCGCGTTATACCGTCGTCAACGATTTCGAAGCTGTGGCGCACGCGGTTGCACGGGCGCCGGAAGACCAGTTCATGTACGTTGCCGGGCCGGATGAACCACTGACCAGCGATGGGACGATTTCGGTGCTTGGACCCGGCACCGGGCTGGGGGTCGCACATCTCTGGCGATCGGGTGACGAATACCGCGTACAGGCGACCGAAGGCGGCCATATCGAATTCGCTCCGCTTGATAATATCGAAGACACGATCCTCGCTCGCTTACGAAAGCGGCACCGGCGTGTCTCAGTGGAGCGGGTCGTATCCGGGCCGGGTATTGTCGATATCTATCAGGCGCTTGCCGCGCTGGAGAAGCGCGCTGTTGCCGATATCGACGATGTCGCGATCTGGACCGCAGGGATGAAGGGCGAGGATAGCCTTGCCGCTGCGGCGGTCGATCGTTTCTGCCTGTCGCTAGGCAGCGTCGCAGGCGATATTGCGCTGGCGCAGGGCGGCTTTGGCGGCGTGGTAATTGCGGGCGGGCTTGGTTATCGCCTGCGCGATCTGCTGCCGCAGTCCGGCTTTGCCGAACGCTTCCGCGCCAAGGGGCGCTTCGACAGCCTGATGGGGACGATCCCCGTCAAGCTGATAACTCACCCGCAGCCCGGTCTTTTCGGTGCGGCTGCTGCCTTTGTCCGTCAGCATGGATGCCCCAAATTATGAGCGATATCGAAACCATCATGCGTACCGCCCCGGTGATCCCGGTGATCGTCGTCGACGATGTCGACCATGCGGTGCCGCTGGCCCGTGCGCTGGTTGCTGGTGGCCTCAAAGTTCTGGAGGTTACGCTTCGTACACCTGCTGCGCTCGATGCGATCAGGGCGATGAAATCGGTCGATGGTGCGATTGTTGGTGCCGGGACCGTTACGAACCCCACACAATTGCAGCAAGCCATTGATGCGGGAAGTGAATTTATCGTCAGCCCCGGTTTGACGGAGCCATTGGGCAAAGCCGCGGTGGCATCGGGTGTGCCGTTCCTGCCGGGTATCGCCAACGCGGGTGATATCATGCGCGGTCTGGACATGGGTTTGAATCACTTCAAATTTTTCCCGGCGATGGCGTCAGGCGGATTGCCCGCTCTGAAGGCGCTGGCCGCGCCGTTCGGGCAGTGCAAATTCTGTCCCACCGGGGGCATTGGGCTGGACACCGCACCGCAATGGCTGGCGTTCGATCCTGTGCTATGTGTCGGGGGAAGCTGGGTTTCTCCCAAGGGCGCCCCCGATCCGGCGATGATTCAGGCGTTGGCGCACGAGGCGGCGGGGCTTGGCCGATGACCCGGGTGGCCGATCTCGTCGAGCGGCTACAGACGGCGCATCAGCGCACCGCGCAGACACCGATGTTCAATCCGGTGTTCCAGCTATCACTTGATATTTCGCGACAAATCGAGGCAGGCGAGCTGACGCTGGCCGATGTCGCCGGGCTGGTGGCGGAGCTGGAGTGCGATGCTTTGCAAAGCCGGGCGTCGCGGTTGCGGCGGCTGGTGGAACCGGCCTCGGCACCGCTCGCCTTGGCCAGTATGGTGGCGCAAGATACGGATTTCGCTGAGTTTTCGGATCGCTGGCAGAATCCGCAGCTCCACGCTGTCTTTACCGCCCATCCGACCTTCCTGATGACCCCGGCCCAGTCCGACGCTGTCGCGCAAGCTGCTGGGCAGGAAGGGGAAATCGGGCCGAGCGTATGTGTCCCCGGCACCGACAGGCCGGAGATTACGCTCGCTTACGAACACGACCGTGCCTTGCGCGCGATGGCCAATGCTCAGGATGCACGGGACACGATCGTGCACCGTTTGCTGACCCATGCACAGCAGCAATGGCCTGATAAGTGGCACGAATTCGATGCTCTGCCGTTCCGCCTGGCGACCTGGGTCGGGTACGATATGGATGGTCGCACCGACATCAAGTGGCACACCTCCATCACCTTCAGATTGCAAGAAAAAGCCAAGCGATTAGAACGCTTTGCGGCAAATCTGAAAAAAATTGACGAACAGCATCCATTACTTGCCACATTACACGGGGCAATTGATTACACGCAGGCCCGTTGCGACGATTTCGCGCGGGAACTGGTCGATCCGGCCGATCTTTCCGCTGCGGCGGACCGATTGACGGCCGACGATCCCAACAAGCTGCTCTCGCTCACCCCGATCATCGAAGCGTTGGAAAGCGAAGCGCGCGATGCGGGCGGGGAACGGGCGGTTGCGCTGCGAACGCTGGCAGCATCGATGCGGGCCGATGGGCTGGGCATGGGGTGGATACACTTCCGCGTGAATTCCAGCCAGCTCCATAACGCAATCCGCAGCCGTCTGCCGGAAGGGCAGCAGATCGACGTGGCGAGCCGCGGAGCGCTGGCGACTTTGCGGCAAATGCTGGCGGAGGTGCGCCCATTGCGGCCGAACTTCGCCGCGCTGGCCATCGAAAGCTCGTCCGCCATTCGGCAATTTCTGGCGATGGCGCAGATTCTGCATCACATCGATGCCGATACCCCGATCCGCATGTTGATCGCCGAATGCGAACAGCCTGCCACTGTGCTGGCCGCGCTCTATTTCGCGCGGCTGTTCGGCATCGCGGACAAGGTCGATGTCTCTCCGCTGTTCGAAACCGAAAGCGCGCTGGAACATGGCGGCCGCTTCCTCGACGCGCTGCTGCGGGAGGAAGCCTATACCGATTACGCCCGTCAGCGTGGGCGGGTGTGCATTCAGACCGGGTTTTCGGATGCCGGGCGGTTCGTCGGGCAAATCCCCGCCAGTCTGGCGATCGAGCGGCTGCAAGGGCGGCTGGCCAACGCGATGGAGGCGAATGGCCTGACCGATACCGCCGCGCTGATTTTCGATACCCACGGCGAGAGCATGGGGCGCGGCGCGCATCCTACCAGCATGGCCGATCGGCTGGAATGGCCGCTGAGCCCGTGGGCGCGGCGGCGGTTCGTGCGCGCGGGCATCCGGCTGGAACCGGAAGTCAGCTTTCAGGGGGGCGATGGATATCTGTTCTTCGCCACGCCCGAACTGGCGCTGGCCACGCTGACCCGGATTGCGGAACTGCGCCCGGCGCAGACCGATGTCGATGCCGCGACCGATCCGTTCTATCGCCGGACCGACCTTTCGCTCGATTTCTATCGCGCGATTAAAGAGGATCAGCGCGATCATCTGGAAAGCAAGACATACAGTCGCGCGATCACCGCGTTCGGGCTGGGGATGCTCAACGAAACCGGCAGCCGGAAAAGCCGCCGCCAGTCGGACCTGTCGGCCGACCGCGATATGAGCCTGCGCCAGATCCGCGCAATCCCGCACAACGCCATTCTGCAACAGCTCGGCTATCCCGTGAACGTGATTGCCGGTTTCGGCAGCGCGGCGGAAGGGAATTACGAAGATCTGGGCGCATTGCTGGCGTCCAGCGCGCGCGGGCGGCAAATGGTGCGGCTGGTGCGGGCGGCCAATGCGCTGGCCAGTATCAAGACCGTGGCCGCATATGGCGAATTGTTCAATTCGGCCTATTGGGCCAGCCGGACCTATCGCGGCACGGAAGAGGCGCTGGCCCCCGCGTGCGAGGCACTGGCCGGTTATCTGACCAAGGACGATCGCGCGGGCGTGTTCCGCCGCCTGACATCGCGCCTGCGGGTCGATGCGCTGAAACTGCACCGCCTGCTGTCGCATGTGCCGGACGAGGCACCGATGGAGGGGCGCGAGCACGTCCGCCGCGAAATCGGCGTGCTACAGGCTCTGCGACTGGCGCTGTTGCAGCATATGTTCCTGAAAGCGGTCAGCATCCCCGCCTTCTCCCGCGCCAACGACATCAGTCGCGACGATGTGCTGGAGATGGTGTTTACCCTGCGGATCGAAGATGCGCTGCAACAACTGCGCCGCGCCTATCCCGCGCAAGTGGCGACGCTGGCCGACTATGCCGTGGCCGAACCGGGCGATTACCCCGATGGCGACAACGAAGGATACGCCGCGATCCACCGCGACTATATCGACCCGATAGAAACCGCCCACGCACTGAATTTACGCATAGGCGCCGCCATCGCGCACCAGTTCGGGGCGCATGGGTAGGGGGGGCATTATGCGCGCGCTCCGGTGCCCCTGAACCGCACTATGCCCGCCACCGTTTGTCGTCGCCCCGGCCACCGAGCCGGGGCCCCGCTTCCGCTGCTCCATTGCCTCTTAACCAGAGTGAACGGAGTCGAACGGAGTGAAGCAATCCGTTCGCGTGGGTATCGCCCCTTGCGTCGATTATGGTGGCAGCAATGTGCAGGACAAGGATTGTCGCGTCGCTCCGTTCTTCGTAATTACGGTGGCCAGGCAGTTCGATAACCCTGAACTTTGCCTCTACCTCAACGGCTTGGTGTCGTCATCGGATACAGACTTCGCCCACTACGCAATTGGTCGGGGCTGGCCTGGGCGGCAGTGAGGTGGGAAGCTCCCAACGGACTGCGCTCTCCCACACGCCTTCGATGTTTTTGCCGCTGCTATCTCTGGCTGGATCGAAACGTGCCCGGCGCAGCGCCAGAGCGCACGTTTGTTCATCGAGTTCGGGAAAGCCACTTGTCTCGATGGTCTCGCACTTCTGCACGGCACCATGTGTGTCGATGAACAGTCGAAAGCGGGTTGTCCCTTCGTGCTTTTCACGGATGGCTTTTGCGGGATAATCATTGGATGTCACCCAGATGCCCATATTTTGTTTTGGAGTGGGGTCGGTGCCTCCAGCCGTTCCAGAAGATGTGGTGGCTTTAGAAAACGGATCGTTTGGCAAATCGGCATACTTTGCCTTTTCCTTCGCTTCTGCGGCATGCTCTTGTTTCAATAGAGTGACGCAACGATTGAGCGAGGCAACGCCCACGGCGGTCCCTGAAAGGGAAAGCCGGTCAATCAGTTGTTCCCCCAGATAGATTTGCAGGCTCCTCCCGGCTGCGAAATCGCGCTCAAAACTGTTTTCAACACGAGATACGAAACCTTTCTGCCCTGAACTTTCGATTCCCGGATTCTTGCCGCCACCATATAGTTTGCCATTCAGGGAGTAGGTGATGTCGTAGGTTGTGCCTCGTTTCGCCGACCAATTATAATTGGTAACCGAGATGAATAGAGAACCGTCGATATCTTTACCGAACAAAACCGTCGTTTGACCGTCGCCATCGTAATCCATAGACATCGCACAGCCATCGTCACTGGGTGCGATCGACCAGCCACCGCGTTCTTCGTAGAAATCCAGCCCAAGAACCGGCGCAGGTAAGCACAATAGAAATGCTGCAATTATGGATCGAATCATCGATGCCCCCATCTCAGGGACTGATTAGTCGGCCTTAGATCAAATCAACCAGAAACCGATCAGTCCGCCAAGCTGGATAACCGCGATCAGTTGCAGGTAGGTTGAAAACGGTTCCTTGCGGGTCTTGTGGCGGAACATGTGGCGGGCGAGGAATGCGCCGGGGGTGCCGCCGATCAGGGCCAGTTTCAGCAGGTCGGCTTCTGGAATACGTCGTGTTCCGTTGATGGCATAGACTTTGTCGCGCCAGAAACTGACGAAAGTTGCGGCATTTACTGCCAAAATCGCAAGTATTATCCACGTAAGCATTCAGCTTAATTAGTAGAGATGAGTTGACAGATGGTAACTGGCGCGGATTTTTGGCGATATAGTCTACGGGCTATTGCGCCCCGATCCGGTTGTTGGGCCGGTGTCGGCGGTGCCGGTTGGAAGGGAGGCGCGCGCCGATCCCTCCCCCGTTTTTCCACCGATGCAACTGCGCCGCGCCGGTCGTGTCTGAGCGTTACCGGCTGATTGCGCCCAATGTCGGTGCGTTGCCGAAGCCGACGTAGTAGTTGCGGATACCCGGAACCGTGTTGCCATTTCCATCGCGTATCGGTGCGGCGATCTGCGGGCTGCTGGCCACTTCGCATGCCAATTTGTCGAGCGCGGGTTCGGCGTTGCTTTGCCGGATGGCGCAATCGCTTAACGTGCCATCCTCTGCCATCGTCAACAGTATTTCGGTCAGATAGCTGTTGTTTTGAGGGACTTCGGGCAGCGATATGACGATGTCCGCATCTTCGTTGCGGTAGTCACCGGTCTGGGATTCGTCGGCAACGAAACCGACCCGTTCCCGCCGGACGAAGAACGCGGGGGCACCGTTGCGGTCCTTTGCCGGGCGAAAACGGGCCCGTTTCATAGCACCCCCACACACTGCGGCATCGAGTTCAGCCGAACTACTGCTGAAAACAATCGTGCAGCGATCCGGTTTTCCCTGCCGGTTTAGCGTCAATTCATAAGTAATGTTCGATATCGCCTGATTTATGGGTGGAAAATCGCTCGCCATAATCCAGTTTGACGGATCTACCGTTGGTTCTGCTTTAGTTGGCATTGATACAGATGCGGCTGATGCTGCAATAAATAATTCTATCATGGGTGAATAAACCGATTATTAATTGATTAATTTCCTCTATACGCAGTTTATTATTATCATATCTCTGATTTTTATAAAACAGAGTTTTCTTCAGCGGTGCCAGCACCACAACGCTTTCCAACCCGCCGTTTGTAGCTAATGATGAGCGCAAACGGAGATTGTTGCTGTTTATGGATATTTTGCTGCTTGCCCTGCTGGCCGGTGCGATTGCGTGGCTGTGGCGGCGTGTCGATACGCTGGAGCTGACGGTTGCCCGCCTCCAGGCCGAGCGTGACGCACGGGGGCGGGGGGCTGCGGCCGCTCCGCTGGCAGATGCGGCGGAAGATCGGCCGGATATGGCTGAGCCTGCTCAGCCCGCGCAACCGGCCAGGTCGGCCATACCGCGCGTCGTCCGTGATCCGATGTCTGCGCCCGCGCCCGCGTCTCCATTGGCGAAGACGGAGACGGATGATGCAACCGCGCCAGTCGATCAGGTGGCGGACAACCCGCTCCGCACGGCGCTCAGATGGCGGCCTTCGTTCGATTTCGAGGATTTGTTCGGGCGTCTGCTGCCGATCTGGGCGGGCGGAGTCACGCTGGCGGTGGCGGGGTTCTTCCTTGTGCGCTGGTCGATCGATGCCGGGTTGCTCACACCACCGGTGCGGGTGGTGCTGGCCGGTCTGTTCGGTCTGGCGCTGATCGCCGGAGCGGAGGTAGCCAATCGCTGGCGCGAACGGGTGGCCGATCCGCGTGTGGCGCAGGCGCTGGCCGGGGCCGGTCTGGCGACGCTTTATGCCGCGTTTTACCTCGCCGGATCGCAATACGGGCTGATCGGATCGACGCTGGCGTTCGTGGGGCTGGCGCTGGTGACGGCAGCGGCGATTGCGCTGTCGTACCGCTTTGGCTTGCCTTGCGCGGTGCTGGGGCTGGTCGGCGGATTCGCCGCGCCTGCGCTGGTCGGCGGGGAAGAGGCGAACCTGCCGCTGCTGACGCTGTACCTCGGACTGGTGACCGCCGGGCTGACGCTGACCGGCAAGCGGCAGGACCGCGTGTGGCTGGGTATGGCATCGCTGGCGGGCGGGCTGGGCTGGGGCGCCTTGCTGCTGATGGGCGCGGTTCCGCAGGGTGGCGATCTGGTAGTGCTGGGGGCCTATCTCGTGCTGCTGGGCGCAATTCTGCCGACGCTGACCGGCGGGGGCGGGCGGCTGCACTGGCTGGTGCGGGTGGGCGCGGCGGCGATTGCCGCGCTGCAACTGGCCGCGCTGGTCCATCAGGGTGGCTATGGCGTGTTGGAATGGGGGCTGTACCTGTTGCTGGGCGCGGCGCTGGCATGGTTCGGCTGGCGCAGCCCGGCGATGCGCGAAGGCAATGCCGTGGCGGCGGCAGTGGGCGTTGCTCTGCTGAGCATGTGGCCCGATCCGGCGGTGACCGGCTTTGCTGCGGTCGCTGTCGTGCTGGCAATCATATTCGCTGCGGTGCCGCTGGCGCAGATCTGGCGCGGGCATGGGCGCACGATCGATTTCGCGCAGGCGAACGGTGTGGCGCTGGGCCTGGCGGCTGCATCGTATTGGCAGTTCGGCCATTTTCTGCGCGGGGAGAGCGAGCCGCTGCTGGCGCTGGCCAGCTTTGCCCTGGCGTTGATCCCGGCAATGGCGGTCTGGCTGGGGTGGAGTCCGGCCCCGCATACGCGCCGCATAGTGGGTGCGGGGGCATCGGCCACGGCGCTGGCCGGGGTGGCGGGACTGATGGTGCTGCCCGCATGGGCGGCCCCGCTGGTCGCGCCCATGCTTGTCGGCGGGGTGCTTGCTTTGCGACGGCCGGAAAACGGCTGGCTGGCGATTGCGCGCGGCGCGGCGGTTATCGGCCTGTTGCTGGCTCTGTTCCTGCCGCAGACTTTCCCCGAAATGATTAAAGAGGCTGAGCGCGCCATCGGCATGAATGCAGAGGCGCGCTGGACAGGCGTGGTTCGCTGGCTGGCGGTGTCTGCGGCGTTTGCCGCGTTGGCATGGCGCGAAATGCCCGGTCGCTGGCGGCTGGTAAGTGAAGCGCTGGCGGCGTTGGCGGGCTATGTCGCGCTGGCGCAAGTGCTGCCAGCCGATGCGCTGGCGTGGAGCGTTGCGGTGGCTGCCGCTGTCCTCGCTTGGCGCTTGCCGAGGCCGGGCGCACTGGCGGCCTTGCTGGGCATTGCCGGGCTGTGGGCGATACCGGCGCTGATCCACTGGCTGGACGGCGGGGTGGAGGCGCTGGTCGGCATTCCGCTGCAATCGGGCGATCTGCCTGCGTTGAAGGCCGTGGCGCTGCATATCGTGCCGCTGGTCGCTGCGCTGTCAGCGGCAATGGCCACGGCGCTGCAAAGCGATGGGCCGCCGCGCCGTGCCGCGATGATTGCGCTGGGCGTGGCGGGCACTGTCGCGCTCCACACCGCCTATCGCCATGCCTTCGCCGCTGCCGTCGGGGGCGATTTCGTCGCTACCGGGATGATGCAACGCACAGTATGGGAAGCGGTTCTGCTGGGCGCTGCATGGCTGGCCGCGCGGGAGAGCTGGCAGCGCAGCGCGTTGTCGCTGGCACTGGCGGGGCTGGCACATTTCGGCTGGTTCACGCTGATCCTGCACAATCCGCTGTGGGCGGAACAGGCGGTGGGCGCATGGCCGGTGATCGATGCATTGCTGCCCGCCTATGCCATCGGCCTGCTGACGATCCTGTTCGTGCAGCGCCACTTGCCGCAGTACCCCGCATTTCTGCGCTGGGCCGCCGATGCCGCGGCAATGGCGGTGATCGCGCTCTATGCCCTCAGCGAGCTGCGCCACCTGTTCGCAGGATCGCTGCCGGTGGCGGGCACGATGGGGCAGAGCGAAGACCTGCTGCGTTCGCTGCTCGGCATCGTTCTTGCGGTCGGGTTCCTGTGGTGGGGTTCCCGCTCGCAGCAGCGTAGCTGGCGGATCGGTTCGCTGGTGCTGATGGTGCTGGCTGTGGCCAAAGTATTCCTGGTCGATACCGCCGGGCTGGGCGGGCTGGCGCGCATCGCATCGTTCATGGCGCTGGGCTTCAGCCTTATCGGCATTGGCTGGTTCTATTCCCGCCAGTTGCGGGGCAGCGGGCAGACGGACGAGCGCGCGTAACAATAGTCACGAATGCGTCACATCGGCGCGGCAATCGGTGTGGGACCAAGGGGACTCACACGACATGGATGTGGTCAATATTTTCGTGACCGGAAGCGCTGTCGAAAGCATGGACGATTTCGTCCACGACGGCACGCGATACACGTTCGACCGGCTCGAACCCGATGGGCCGAAACGGCTGGTCGAAGGGCCGGTGCGGGCTTTCGTCGATTGGGTGATGGACGATCTGGCGGGTCTCGAAATGTGTCGCCGCCTGCGCGCCGATGCCCGCATGGCCGAAGCCCATGTGACGATGGTGCTGGAAGAAGACGATCCGGAGGATCGCCGCCGTGCGCTGCGCGCCGGGGCAGACGATTATATCGTCGGCCCGGTGGACCGCACCGCGATATTGGATCGGGTGCTGGCGGTGCAAACCCACCGGCAGATGCGCCACGCGGCCCAGCGGTTCGAAATCGGCGATCTCACGATCGATATGACCGCGCTGCAGGCCCGCTGGCTGGGCGAACCGATCGTTTTGCGGCCCAACGAATTCCGCCTGCTGCGGTTCTTCGCGGAAAATGCCAACCGGGTGATGGGGCGGGAAGAGATTATCGCAGGGTTGGGCAAGCAGGAACCGGCGATCGATGCACGCACGGTGGATGTATGGATCGGCCGCCTGCGCCGGTCGTTAAAGGCCGCCGGGGCGGGCAATCCGCTGCGTACCGTGCGGTCGCTAGGTTACGTGTTCGACGCGCCATAGAGGGTGAGGTTCGCCTGATTATTCGGCGCCTCGGATCTGACCCGGGGCGCCATCCACTCTTTCGTCATTGTGGACGCAGCGAAGCAGTCCAAGGTGGGGCGACGGTGCCCATTGCAGCGGTTGTGGAGGAGACGAGGTTCGGTTCATGGATTGCCGCGTCGCTTACGCTCCTCGCAATGACGAAGGGCGGGCGTGCGCGATAGTATTGGCCAACCATCGACAGTGCTACCTTACCCCTGAACCAAACCCACTTCGTGCCTTCGCGCCTTCGTGTGACAAACTTCCACCCGACGTTCCCGCCTATCGCGGCGGTTGTGATGGAGGCGAGGTAAGGTCCATGGATTGCCACGTCGCCTGCGGCTCCTCGCAATGACGAGGGGGGAGTGGTGGGGCATGGTAGCTCGCCAATCGGCCGCTTCCATTGTGTCGTCGCCCCGAACCTGATCCGGGGTCTGGCTCTCTAGCGGATCGGAGCCTTCGGAAGCGGGCTCTTCTCCAGAAGTTACCCATGCCATCGCTGGTGCCCATCCAAAAAAACAGGCCGCCCCGAAAGGCGGCCCGAAGTTTGGGAGGTTCCGAAATATGGCCGGTGTTACAGATCGATCCCCAGCGTGAAGGCCAGTGTCGTGCCCACGTCGTAGGTGTTGATGTCGATCCGGTTGTCACCGGCCTCCTGAAATTCCTGATGTCCTTGCCCGAAGATATTGCGGGCTTCGAACTTGGCTTCCATCCCGGCACCGAACAACGTGAACCCTTCACGCCATACGAAATCGAGGTTGATGCCGGGCCGTTCGATCACGTCGGGCTGCGGCGGTGAGCCGTTGAGCCCGCGGCTGACCACACGGTCGCTGGCATAGGAGAGCAGGAAGGTCTGCTGCGAAAGCCGGTCGGTGTCTTCCAGCCCAAGCTGCAGGTTGACGATATGATCCGACTGGCCGGTCAGTGGCGCACCATCGCGGAAATAGTCGCTCGCGATAGTCGATGCCGCGCCATAAACGGCCACGGTATCATCAGCCCCGACTTTCAGTTTCGACTTGGTGTAGGTGTAGTTGAGGATTGTCACGACCCGGCGACCGTCGAAGAAATCCCCGCCGACGCTTTGCAACGGCCAGTATTTCGCCACTTCCAGCTCACCGCCATAGAGATCGGCTTTGGGCGCGTTGGCATAGCTGGTCAGCAGATCGACACCGGTCACGAACGCTTCGATCGGTTTGTCGATGTGTTTGTAGAATCCGGCCAGCGACACGCGCTGTTCGGGCGCGAAGTACCATTCGAAACGCGCTTCGGCGTTGAACAGTTCGCTATCCACCAGCAACGGGTTGCCGCGATAAGGGCGGTTCGATTCCGGGTCGTAATACGGTTGCGCGATCAGTTCGCGGAACTGGGGGCGGGCAATCGTTTTCGACGCGTTGAGGCGAATCTGCATCGAATTCTGCAGATCGAACGTCAACGTGGCGGCGGGCAGCCAGTAACTGCGTTGCAGCGTTGCTTCCGGGACGGAGGGCGGCACTGACACGAACACCGGGATCGGTTTGGTGAACTGCGAACCGTCTTCGTAGCGTACACCGGCATCGATCGCGATGTTGTCGGTCACTTGCCAGTTGCCCTTGAGATACCCAGCCTTGGTGGTCAGGCCCGCGCCGAACTTGGGCGTACCCGGATCGGTTTCGATCAGTGTGATGCCCAGCGCATCGACCACGCCAGGCGCCAGCAGCAGATCGGGCCGCAACATGCCGATAGCCGTCACGGTGTACGGGCTGCCCAGCCACTCGTTCGGGGCCAGAAACAGGAAATCGCGCCGCGAACTGGTGCGTTTGGTATCCGAATAGGCCAGACCGCCGGTCAGCGAGAGCGACGGGGTCGCACGATAGCTGAGATCGATCCCGGCGGCATAGAGATCTTCGTTCAGGTCGGAGAACGTGATCCCGCCATCGCCGCCGTTGCCGTTGTTCAGACGGTTCACGAAATACTGACCGAACGGGTCCGCATCCGAATTGGTGCGGACATATTCGAACGTCAGTTCGCCCGGTGCTTTACGCTTGCTGTTGGCATAGGACATGCGTGCATCGAGGTGTAGTGCGGGCGTCAGTTCCAGCTCCGCCACCGCTTGCGTGTCGAACAACTGGCGTTCGTAAAACGCAGTGCGCTGATCGATGAAGTCGGTATCGCCGTTTTGCGCTGGCCGCTGCCCGAATGCCAGCGACGCTTTCTTCAGCGTGTCGTGGATATACAGCGTGGTCCAGCGCAATTTGTTGCCGTTGCCTTCCAGACCGAAGCCGAGCAGGCCGTTGACAGTGGTGCGCTGATCGGTGCTGACCTGGCGGAAATCCTTTTCCAGCGAGCTGAGGTCGGCGCTTTGCGACAATTGCTGGCGGATTTCGCGGGTGAGATACTTGTTCGAATACCCCGCCGCTGCGATCACCCCGAAATCGAGATCGCCCAGCGGGAATGTCTTGCCCGCTGAAATGCTGGCCGACACGTTAACCGGCGTGTGATCATACTGCTGGATCACAGCGTTGCGCCAGCCCACCAGTTCGCGGGCGATGGCGGTCGAATTGACGTTGTCCGTGCCGATCAGCAGGCCTTTATCGAAATAGTCCTGCAGCGCCGGGGGCGGATTGCGCGAACCGTCGTCATACCCCAGCCAGTCGGACTTGCTGCCGTAATAGGTGTAGCCCAGATTGCCGGTGGTGAAGGTATCGCCCGAAATCCCGGCGGAAATCTTCAGGAACGGCTGGTTCGGGGTGGCTTTGGTGGTCAGATTGATGACCCCGCCACCGAATTCGCCCGGATAGTTCACCGAATAGCTTTTCTGCACCAGCGACGATGCGATCACGCCGGTCGGGAACAGATCGAGCGGCACCACGCGCTTGAGCGGTTCGGGGCTGGGCAAGGGCAGGCCGTTGAGCAGAGCGAGCGAATAACGATCGCCTAGCCCGCGGACATAGACGAACCCGCTGCCCACCAGACTGAGGCCGGGGACGTGTGCCAGCGCGCCAGCGATGTTGCCTTCACCTGTGCGGGCGATTTCAGCGCTCGACAGAACGGAGACGACCTGATTCGAACTGCGTTCGATATTCTGGAATCGTCGCCCGGTGACGACGATTTCGCTGCCGCCGGGGATCGAAACTTCCAGATCGTCCTGCGGCGGGGCGCTGTCGGCGCTGGTCGCACCGGGATCGGCAGGCGTATCGCTTGCCGTTGTGTCGCCCGGCTGAGATACACTGGGGTCGGTTTGTTCGGGCGCGGTCTGCGCGTGGGCAAGGCCCGGTGCAGTCAGCGCGCTGGTGAGCAGGAGCGCTCCGGCCAGCCGCAGGGTGGTGGACATCTGGTTCCCCCTAATATTCGCGATCATCGAAAAAGGGGGCAGCCGTTGCGGCGGCCGCCCCCCTGTGCTCGGGTTGCAGCCGATCAGGTGGTCGGCAGCGAGGTGCAGGCCGAACCGCTGCCGAAATCGGCGTAGGAGCTGTCGCAGGTCCAGCCCTTGTACCAAGCGGTGTTGCCCGACCATGCGGCACCGATGTGATACGGCGAAGGCGCCGCTGCGAAGAAGCTCGACAGCGTGCTGGGGTCGGCGGTGACAATCGCATCTTCGTTCGCCCCGTTGACGAAAGTCATCGTCAGGGTGTTAGTGAAGGTGTCGCTGTTGTTGTTCGAACCGGCACCGAATGCGGTCTTCACCTGATCGGCGGTGAACGGAGCAGAGCCGCTGCCATCGCCGATGTACTTGGTGCTGTTGCACTGAAGCACGACCGAACGCGCCGTCAGCGTCGCACGGTTGGCGCTGTCGGTGTTCGACGTCATGCGGATGCATTCGTTCTGCGGAGTGATGATCGCGCCGTTGTACAGCGTGATATCGGCGTTGCCGCGGAACAGCGTGGCCGCCTTGTCGGCGCCTTCGTTGCTGGCACTGGTCGAAAGCTGCAGGCCAAGGAAGTTGACCACTTTCAGATTGGTGCGCGGGGTTTCGGTTTCCTTGCCGTTGGAATCGATTTCCATCAGCGCGTCGCCCTGGCCCGGACGCTGGATCAGCAGCACGTTCTGCAGATTGGCGCGTGCGCCGGTGTCGACATCGAGGCTGTCGTCATCCGCACCGGTGGCGACGTAGCCCTTGATGTTCACGACGCCGCCGAACAGCTCCATCCCATCGTCCGAGCTGTTGTGCGACTGGAAGTGTTCGATCACTGTGCCAGAGCCGATACCTTCGGGCGTCAGCGCCTGCAGTTCCTTGTTCGAGCTGAGGACGAAGCCGGAATAGCGGATTTGGAAGTACTTCATCGTACCCGCGTTGTAACTGTCGTCGTTGCCGCCGAACCGGGCGAGGTTCACCGCGCCTTCGGTGTCGCGTTCACACGTGCCGGCAGCGGTCGTGCCGACATCGCAATCGCTGATCCGGCCACGGCCGAGCAGCACGACGCCGCCCCACTGGCCGATGGAAGAATCGGTGTTGATCCCGGCCACGTTATCCTGGCTGGTGAAGATGATCGGCGCGCTGGCGGTGCCGACGGCGTTGATCTTGTTGCCGCGGTTCACGGCGATCCACGACTGGCCGGTGCGGGCATAAAGGATCACACCCGGATCGATCGACAGTGTCACGTTGGTGTCGGCTTCCAGCGGAGTGGAACAGCCGACAGTGGTGGAGGTGTAAGGCGCGCCAGCAGTCGGCGCTTTGAAGCCGCCGTCGCAGCCCACGTCGACACGGCCGTTCATCGCGTAAAGCAGGCCGTTCACCTTCGGCAGCGTGACGCTCTTCTTGATCAGGCTGGGCAGTTCGCAGATGCGGTATTCACCGGTCGGGCCGGTGATCGTGCCCTGATCCTTCAGTTCGACGCTGCCGTCGTTAGTCAGCGTGGGGCAGGCACCGGCCGGTTTGACGGTGGCTGTCGGTGTCGGCGACGGAGCGGGTGTCGGTGCCGGGTTTGTGATATCGACGTTAACGTCGCCCGATGTGCCGGGCGAAGCGACGCCATCGGGGCCGCAGCCGGAAAGAGCGGCAAGGCCACAGCCGAGCAGAAGTGTGCGCTGGAAGTTGGTCACGGTAAACGGTCCCCTCAAAAACCGGAAAATCACAGAATCGATTGGTGCGATCGATTGTCGCGACTCGCGAGCTACGAGGGCTGGGTGACAGTTTGTTTGCAATTATGACCGATTGAAATAATTGCGTAAAAAACCGCTATAAATGACAAATATGACAATTGAGCAGGGGGCGTTGACGGCTCTTTCCGGAATGCTCGCGATGGAGCGAATGGCGCGGCCAGCGGGCCTTTTTCAGCACTGCCGAACGTCTAATATTGCAATTCAATGACATTGTTTCATTTATGTTGCAGTTCGGGGCTTGCAGGCGCAACTTCCTCTCACAAAGCGAATTAGTGGGAGAAGGAAAATGGCTGCTGGAACGATTATTGGTCTGGCGATGATGGCGCAGGGTGCAGTCGCCACGATGGAACAGGTCGATGTGGCTTACGACGCAATGGCGCAAGGGCGCAGCGCGGCTGCCATCGCCAGAATTGAAAGCAACGACGCCCTTAATACCAGCGATCCCGCGCGGCTGATCAACCTTGGCATCGCCTATGCGCGGCAGGGGGACACGGCCACGGCACGCAGCATGTTCCAACGCGTGCTGTCGCGCGACAGTGCATACATGCTGGAAACCGCAAACGGGCAATGGGTCGAAGCGGGCGTTCTGGCGCGCAAGGCGCTGGTCGCGCTCGATGCCGGAACATTCGGGTCGGTGCATCGCACAGCCAGCCGCTGATCTGAAGCGCGGCATGGCGGCGGGATGAAAGTCGTCGCAGGGCCGGTGCGGACAATGACTGGCGGGTAGCAGCCCGTTCGCGAATAGAACGCGCGCGCATAAGTACAATTAGAAGAGGGCGCGCCGATCTTTTCGGGGTGCCCTTCTTGCTTCATGACCAATTTTTGTCCGCGAGTTCAGCTTGCTGTCACCGCATTGTCATTTACAGTGCGCAATGAGCGGGCTGGAGGGTACGATGATTCTCGCACATGCGGGACGCCTCACTTTCGCTATGGTTCTGGCATTTGGCGCCATTCCGGCGAAAGCGGACGTCATGCAGATCGATGGTGATGGTGCACGCTGGGTTTCCGGCGCGCTCGCCAATGCGCCCATCGCGCAGGTGGCAACCGGGACTGCATCTGACATTGTGGAACTTTCCGCCGATTTCGCTGTGCCCGATCTGGCCGTGGCCGACACCGCGCGGCAGGCACAGGTCGTGCCGCAAACATATGCCGCGAAAGTGGCGGAACTTTCGCGCCGCTTCGATCTCAGTCCCGCGTTGATAGAAGCGCTGGTCTGGCAGGAAAGCCGCTGGCGTTCGGATGCCGTGTCGCCCGTGGGCGCGCGCGGTCTGGCGCAACTGATGCCGGGCACCGCGCGCCAGATGGGCGTGAACCCGCATGATCCGTTTGCCAATCTGGAGGGTGGCGCGCGATATCTGCGTGAACAGCTCGACCGGTTTGACGGCGATCTGGAAAAGGCACTGGCCGCTTACAATGCGGGGCCGGGGCGAGTGACTGCCGCTAATGGTATCCCGCGCATTCGTGAAACCCAACAATATGTTGCCGCAATCATGGGGCGACTGTCGAACCATTCCCGAAAGGGTCAATAGAATATGAAGCGTCTCGTTACCCGTCTTTTCCCGCTGGCTCTGCTGGCAAGTCCCACCGCTGCATTCGCGCAGGGTGCCGATCCGCAAGGCTCCGGCCCGATCGTCGCGGCGCTTGGCTGGTTGCAGGGAACATTGCTGGGCAATGTCGCCACGGCAGTTGCCGTGATGGCGGTGGCCGCGGTCGGCTTTATGATGCTGACCGGCCGCCTCAACTGGCGGTTCGGCGCGACGGTGATCATCGGTGTGTTCATCCTGTTCGGTGCAGGCACGATCGTTGCCGGCATTCAGGGCGCAGCCGGGGGCTGATCCGATGGAACTCGTCCGCCACCCCGTCCATCGCGCACTGACCCGGCCGCAGATGTTCGCTGGCGTGACGTACAATTACTTCATCATCAATTTCGCGCTGACGACCGAACTGTTCCTGATCACCGGCAGCTGGTGGGCGCTGCCCGCCGCGCTGGTGTTTCATACGTTCGGATATTTCGCCTGTATGCGCGAACCGCGCTTTTTCGATTTGTGGCTGACGAAAGTCAGCAAATGCCCGCGCGTCAGAAATTGGAAGCGCTGGGGCTGTAACAGCTACGCGGCATGACCGGGCCGGAAGGGATCGTGGGTCGATGAGCAAGTGGATCGGAGCTGCCGCCTGGAGCGCGAAGGAAGCCCGTGCCGGCGACCGGCTGCCTTATGCGCGGCTGATCGATGGCAATACCGTGCTGCTGCGCGATGGCAGCGTGATGACTGCGCTGCAGGTGCCCGGCCTGCTGTTCGAAACCGAAGACAGCGACGCGCTGAACGCCCACGCGACTACCCGCGAGGTTATGCTACGGTCCACGCTCGATGCGCGGTTCGTGATGTATCACCATGTGATCCGCCGCCGGGTGGAGATCGAACTGGAGAGCGAATTTTCCGACCCGCTGGCCGCCCATATCGACCGGCGGTGGAAGGAGCGGCTGGCGGGTGGTTCGCTGTTCGTCAACGATCAGTTCGTCACCATTATCCGCCGCCCTGCGCGGGGCAAGGCCGGTCTGGCCGAACGTATGGCCAAGATGTGGAACCGTCGCGGGCAGGACGATGTCGAGGCCGATCCCAAAGATGTGCGCGCACTGAAGGCGGCGGCGACCGGTCTGGTTGCGTCGCTGCAAGCCTATGGCGCCGCGGTGTTGGGCGACTACGAAGGGCCGAGCGGGGCAACCAACAACGAATTGCTCGAATTGCTCAGCGCGCTGTACAACGGCGAGATGCGCCCTGTGCGCCGCCCGTCCGACGAAACCGATATCGGCCAGATGCTGCCCTATCGTCGGGCGAGCTTCGGGCTGGATGCGATGGAGCTGCGCGGGTCGGGGGAGCCGGACTTCGCAGCGATTCTCAGCTTGAAGGACTATCCCGACGCGACCAGTCCCGGCCTGCTTGATGCACTGCTGCGCCAGCCGTTCGAAATGATCGTGTCGGAAAGCTATGCCCCGCAGGAACGGACCACTGCGCGCGAGCGGATGGATCTGGCGATCCGTCGTCTCAAATCCGCCGACGAGGAAGCAATGGCGGAGCGGGCCGACATGATGGCTGCGCGCGATGCACTGGGCAATGGGGCAGTCGGCTTCGGCGATCATCACCTGACAGTGCTGGTCCGCGAAAAGAGCTTGCCTGCACTGGATGAAGCAACTGCCGCCTGCGCCGCATCGCTGGCCGATACCGGTGCGATCGTCGTGCGCGAAGATACCAACCTGGAACCGGCGTTCTGGGGTCAGTTCCCCGGTAACGAAAGCTATCTGGTGCGTCGGGCGATGATCTCCAGCGCCAATATGGCCAGCTTCGGTTCCCTGCACGGGATGGCGCTGGGGCAGGCCGAGGGCAACCACTGGGGCGAAGCGGTCACTTTGCTGCAAACTACCAGCAGCACCCCGTTCTTCTTCAATTTTCACAACGGCGATCTGGGCAATTTCTCGGTTATCGGGCCGAGCGGTTCGGGCAAGACCGTGGTGATGAATTTCCTCGCCGCGCAGGCGCAGAAATTCAATCCGCGCACGATCCTGTTCGACAAGGATCGCGGAGCGGAACTGTTCATTCGCGGCATCGGCGGGCGGTACGATCGGATTGCCAGTGGAGAACCGACCGGATTTAACCCGCTGGCCTTGCCCGATACGCCCACCAACCGCGCTTTCCTGCGCGAGTGGCTGACAGTCTTGCTGAAGGCCGACGGGCCGGAAGAATTTTCGACTATCACGGCTGCCGTCGATGCGGCTTATGCCAACGATCCCTCGCTGCGCCGTCTGCGCCATTTCCGCGAATTGCTGTCGGGTACACGCCGCCCCGAACCGGGTGATCTGGCAGACCGGCTGGGGGCATGGATCGGCACCGGGGAACATGGCTGGCTGTTCGATAATGCTGACGACAAGCTCGATCTCGATGTCCGCACACTCGGCTTCGACATGACCGCGCTACTGGAAAATCCGCGCCTGCGGACGCCGACGATGATGTACCTGTTCCACCGGATCGACGAACGGCTGGATGGCAAGCCGACGATGATTCTGATCGACGAAGGGTGGAAGGCGCTCGACGATGAAGTGTTCGCTGCCCGCATTCGCGACTGGCTGAAGACTTTGCGTAAGCGCAATGCGCTGGTCGGGTTTGCCACACAGTCGGCGCGCGACGCGCTGGAGAGCCGGATTTCGACTGCGCTGGTCGAACAGACCGCGACGATGGTGTTCATGCCCAACAGCCGCGCGCGGGCGGAAGATTACTGCGACGGGTTCGGGCTGACCAGTCACGAACTGGCACTGATCCGCAGCTTGCCCGCGCACAGCCGCTGCTTCCTGATCCGCCAGCCCGATGCCAGCGTGGTCGTGCGGCTCGACTTGTCGGGTGCGCCCGAAGTGCTGGCGATCCTGTCGGGCCGTGAAAGCACTGTGCGGCGGCTTGACTTGTTGCGCGATGCAGTGGGCGATGCGCCGGCAGACTGGTTCCCTGCGCTGACCGGCCATGCGTGGCCCGGCGGCAGTTCGGTCAGCGATGGGGATAGCGGGGTGGACGACGTTCCGTTCCGTCAGGCTGCCGAATGAGTGTGGCCTGCGATCAGGCCGCGGGTAATGCGGCAGGTGGCGTCGCGGCAGCTCTGCGTGCAGTCGATTGCATCGCGGGCGAAACGACCGCGCAGGCGTTCGGGCGCATGTTTGCGCCCGGCGGCGCGCTGCTGACTGTGCTGACGATCCTGTTGACGCTGTATGTCGCGTTCTTCGCGATTTCGCTGCTGTTGGGGCGCACAAGCCTGGGTGTGCGTTCGCTGACCCCGCGCATGATGCTGCTGGGTCTGGTGCTGACATTCGTGACCAGTTGGGTCGCCTATAGTCGGGTGGTGTGGAACCTTGCCATCGGCGGGCCGGACGAACTGGCCACGATCATCACCGGTGCTCAGGGTTCCGCCACGCAAGTCTTCGCGCAGAAAATCGATGTGGTGTTCGCGGCGATCCAGCAAGCGGGGCAGGGGGGCAAGGCCGATGTATCCGCCTTCTCGCCCGAAGGGATGATGTGGCTGGGCGCGATGCTGTTTCTGTTGGGGACAGTGGGCGTTCTGGTAACGGCACGGATTGCACTGGCAGTACTGGTCGCACTTGGCCCGATTTTCGTGGTGATGGCATTGTTCGATGGCACGCGCGGGCTGTTCACCGGGTGGCTGAAAGGCGTGGTAATGCTGGCGATTACGCCGCTGTTCGCGGTGCTGGCGGGCAGTGTGATGCTGGAACTGGCAGTGCCGGTTCTGGCCGCACTGGTGGCGACACCGGGGCAGATCGATCCGCAGGCAGCGATGGCGTTTTTCCTGATCGGGGCGGTGCATGTGGCGCTGATGATTATGGTGCTGAAAGTGGCCGGGACGATGGTTTCGGGCTGGCGGGTGTTCGGGCTGGTGCCGGAAAAGGGTGCCGACGGCCGATCTGCATATACCGTTCCCGCGCCGCGCGTGTCCGCTGCTGTAGCCCCGGTACAGAGCGCTGCAACACAGTCGGCATCGGGGGCAGCGGAACGGCGCATCCCGGTTTCCGCGTTCGCCACGGCACCGGCCGCGAACGACAGCCCCTCGGCAGGTGGCGTCGTGCGACGCGACACAGTCGTTATCAATCAGGCACCGGCTTCGGCCAGCGGGCAACAACGGGGCGAACCCTCATCCATTTCGCGCGCGAGGGGTATTGGCAGTCGTTTCCGTGCCCCTGCGCCGCGTAAGACGGAGAATGTGAAATGAACCGCGCGCTGATTTCCGCGCTTGCTTCGACTATTGTGCTTGCCGCTGTATCTGCCCCTGCGCTGGCCAGCGATTCGCGTCTGGTCGAACGGCTCTATGATCCGGCCAAAGTCGTCCGCATCGAAGGGCGCACCAAAGTGCAGGCGACTATCGCCTTTGCCGAAGACGAGCATATCGAAAACGTCGCCATCGGGGATTCGACTGCATGGCAGGTGACACCGAACAAACGCGCCAATCTGCTGTTCGTCAAACCGCTCAGTCCCACCGCGCGCACCAATATGACTGTCGTAACCGACCGGCACACGTACCTGTTCGATCTCGTTGCCAGCCCGCGCGCCAATCCGCTCTATGTCCTGCGGTTTACCTATCCCAAGGAACCGGAGAGCGAACAGTCTGCACGTCAGGCAGCCGTTACTCCGCAAGCGCCGAATGCTGTCGAAACCGCCGCCGCCAGCGATCCTTATGCCGTGGTCGATCCGGCAGAGCTGAATTTCGCATGGGCGGGGGCGGGCGACCGCGCCTTGCTGCCCGCGCGCACCTATGACGATGGCAACGCGACATTCCTGCAATGGCATAGCGGGGAACCCGTGCCAGCCATTCTGGTGAAGGATTACAAGGGCGTTGAAGGCCCGGTGAATTTCACTGTGCGCGGCGATGTGATCGTGGTCGAAGGGGTGCCGCGCGAAATCATCCTGCGTTCGGGCGAAGACAGCGCCACTCTGGTCAACAGCGGGCCGGTACGCGCGCCCAAACCTTTGCGTAACGAGGCCGCATTGGCCCGTAGCGAGAACCTTCCTGCCGGGGAGAACAACTGATGCGCCTTGCCATGCGTTTGCCATCGAAAAACTCTGCCGCCGATGCGCCGGATACCGACCCGCGTGAACGGGAATCGGCCGAGATTATCGATCTCGCCAGCCGCAATGCGTTTCCCGCGGTGACGCAGCGCAAGGGGAGGTCCGACGGGCTGGGTCTGGCAGCGGGAGTTGCGTTGGTCGGCCTGCTCGGTGCGGTGACGCTGTGGGGCATGAATGCCGCGCGCACCGGCAAGGAAGAGTCCGCCGAACAACAGGCACAGGCGGTGCAGCAGCAAGCCGCGCCCGCGCCCGTCGTGCCGCCGCAAGCGATTACGCCGACGCCTCAGCCAGAGGCGCAGCCGATGAACATGCCGCGCAACGATCCCGCACCGCAGCCGGTGCTGGCAGCGCAGCCGATGCCGGAAAGTCAGGCCAACCCCTATTCATCCCCGACACTCGTATTCGACGCTAGCAACCTGACATCGCCCATGCTGGACGCGAAGCCGGAAAGCCCGGTGGCGGGCGGTGCGACCGGCAGTGGCAATGCCTCCGACTTTGCCAGTAAGATCGGCGGTGTCGGTGGTGCCCCTGCTCAGGCCAAGGCTATGGTCAATCCGCAAACCACAGTGATGCAAGGCACACTAATCCCGGCGGTGCTGGAAACTGCCATCAATACCGATGTCCCCGGCTATGTCCGCGCAGTGGTCAGTCAGGACGTGCGTAGTTTCGACGGCACCCGTGTGCTGGTGCCGCGTTCAAGCCGCCTGATCGGGCAATACCAGTCGGGCCTGCAAGGTGGGCAACGCCGGGCCTATGTAATCTGGACGCGCTTGATCCGTCCCGATGGCGCATCGGTCAATCTGGCGTCACCTGCGGTTGGGTTTGACGGTACGGCCGGTCTGCCGGGCAAAGTGAACAGCCATTTCTTCAAGCGGTTCGGATCTTCGATCCTGCTGTCGGTGATCGGTGGACTGGCGACCGGCGGTGCGTCGGTCGTGCTGGGGGGCGGGGCCAGCGCAGCCAGCACGGCCTTGCAGCAGGATGGTCAGATCAGCCCGACTGTGCGCGTGCGACAGGGTGAACCGATCCGCGTTTTCACTGCCCGCGATCTCGACTTCAGCCAGGTCGCTGCGGTCAGGTAACCCTGTGGCGGCAGACGTTCATCCTTTGCCAGCGGGAAGCGTGAGCGAGCGCAGCGTTTATCTCGATGCCTATCTCGCGCCGTTTCGCCAGTGGCTCGAACGGGATACCGTGACGGAAATCATGGTGAACCGGCCGGGCGAAGTGTGGGTGGAAGATGCCGCGTATCCCGGAATGCAGCGGATTGAAGCGCCGGAGATCGACGATCGTCTGGTGCAACGGTTGGCCGAGCAGGTCGCCCGCGTCAGTCATCAGGGCATCAATCGCGAACACCCGTTATTGGGTGCCACATTGCCCGATGGTGCGCGTGTGCAGTTCTGCGGACCGCCGGCCGCGCGCAAACACTGGGTCATGGCGATCCGGCGGCATCGGCGGCTCGATCTTCCTCTCGACGCATATGATACCGGCCCGCTGATGACCGCCGAACAGGCGGCGATGCCCGATCCGCGCCAGCAGCCCATCGCTTATCTTCGCGAGGCGATCCGCCAGCGCAAGACGATCCTGATTTCGGGCGGCACCAGCACTGGCAAAACCACCTTCCTCAACGCCATGCTGGGGGAAATCCCGCGCGATCAGCGTGTCGTGCTGGTGGAAGATACCCCTGAACTGAGGATGCCGGGCGAAAACGGTGTCGGGCTGGTCGCGGTGAAGGGCGAACTGGGTGAAGCGAAGGTAACCGCCAACGAATTGCTGCAGGCTGCGTTGCGGCTGCGCCCCGACCGCATCGTATTGGGCGAATTGCGCGGAGCGGAAAGCGTCAGCTTCCTGCGGGCAATCAATACCGGGCATCCGGGCAGTTTCTCCACCATCCACGCCAACAGTCTGGCTGGCGCGTTGGAGCAGCTTTCGCTGATGGTGATGCAAACCGGAATCGGGCTGACCCGATCCGACACAATCGCTTATGCCGCATCGGTGATCGATGTGATCGTGCAACTGGGCCGCGATTCCAGCGGCAAACGCGGCATTACGCAGATCGCGAACAGCGCCGATATCGCCTGACCGGTCTGCCGAAAACCGCATTCCACAATTTGATTCGTTAATGTGGTAAACCGGCCACGTCCGGGTGAATGCAGGCTTTCCGTAACGTCAACCCGATCATGCTTTCAGGTACGGAGCGCGAAATATCCGAAATCTTGCGTACCGTTTGTTCGAAACAATAAACCTTCGCTTGCACTATCGTGTGAAATTGACGTAGCTTCCGTTCCGGGAATGAGGCCATACAAAAGTGGCCCGCCAATATGGAGAGGAACTATGCGGGTAAAGTTTGCCCTGCTTGCCGGAATCTGCGCGTCTGTCGCAGCATTTCCTGCCGCAGCTCAGGATACCACTTCCGACCAAGCCACTGAACAGTCTGGCGATACAGCGAGGCAACAGTCTGCTGCGTCGCTTGGCGAAACTATCGTGGTGACCGCGCAGCGTCGCTCGGAAGCGCTGCAAAATGTACCGATCGCGGTCAGCGCATTCAGCAGCGAAGCATTGGAAGCGCAGCAGATCGATAACGCCAGCGATCTGCAGCTGACCCTGCCGAACGTTTCGTTTTCGAAGGGCAACTTTACTTCGGCCAGCTTCACGATCCGTGGTATTGGCGACCTTTGCGTGGGTGTGACCTGCGACAGCGCAACGGCAATCCATACCAATGGCTCGCCGCTATTCGGCACACGTATCTTCGAAACCGAGTATTTCGATCTTGAACGTGTCGAAGTTCTGCGTGGGCCGCAGGGCACGCTGTTCGGTCGCAATGCGACTTCGGGCGTGGTCAACGTCGTGACGGCGAAGCCCGACCTGTCGGGTTTCCATGTTTCGGGCGATGCCGAATATGGGAATTACGATTCGATCAAGGCCAAGGGCATGATCAACCTGCCTATCGGCGATACGATGGGTGTTCGCGTAGCAGGTTTCTACCTCAACCGTGATGGCTATACCGACAACCTGTATGACAATACCCGGATTGACGGGCGGGATATGTTCGCGGTGCGCGGATCGTTCCGCTGGGAGCCCAGTGCGGACACCACATTCGATCTTATGGGATATTACTTCCGCGAAGACGATGATCGTATGCGGATTCAGAAACAGATGTGTCAGCGCGATCCCACCGGGGTGCTCGGCTGTCTGAACGCAAAGCGCGCGTTCGAGAAAACTAACGGTAATTCGACCCTTGCATCGGTCCTGACGTCCACCGAATTTTTCCGCGTTGCCGGTATTCCCGCTGCGCTTCAGGGGCTCGCGCTTGGCAGCGTATATGACGTCAACGACGTGTATGCCAATTCGGTCGAACCGTCCGATGTTCGTCAGGTCTATACTGCCTACACGCCCAAGTATTATGCGGATGAACTGCAGATTCAGGCGCATCTGTCGCAGAACTTCGGCGCGATGAACCTGTCGCTAACAGGTATCTATCAGGATACCAACGTCGATTCCTCGCAGGATTACAATCTTGGCGTTCAGGACCGCACTGGCTTCGCCACCGGCCTTGCTACACTAGCGGCGCTTACTCAGTCACCGACGTTAGGAGCGTATTTTCAGCCAATTTATGACGCGCTGACTCCGAACGGCCCGACTGGCGAGTTGTGCACGTCTGAACCGCGCACCGATGGGCGCGGTGCATACGAAGGTTTTGCCAACTGCAGCAGTGTGCCGCTGGCGTATGACCGTTCGAACCAGCTGCAGACCTCGTGGTCGGGTGAAGCGATCCTGTCGAGCGACTTCGACGGGCCGCTCAACTTCCTGCTCGGCGGTATCTATGCGACCACGACAGTGGAAGAAAACAGCTACTTCGTGAATGCGTTCGGGCTGGATTGGGCTTCGGGTGTCGTTGGTACGGTATCAGCTTTGGGCGCAGGCCTGCCGCCTTCGTATTTTGGTCCATCGTATTATCGCAACAACACGATGAACTTCAAACTGGATAGCTATGGTATCTTTGGCGAAGTCTATTACGATATCAGCGATCGGCTGAAGCTGACCGGCGGCCTGCGTTATAACAGTGATAAGAAATCGGTTACTGCACGCACGACTTACCTCAACTTCTTTAATCCGTTTTCCAACGATGGCGATCCGTTCGATTCACCGATCGTGCCGCTGACCGGGCCGAGCGGATTGTATGATGCCGATGCGGGTACACCGGGCCAGCAGCTTGTACAGCAGCGCAACGTGTCGTTCGACAAGATTACCGGACGTGCGGTGCTCGATTTCCAGATCACGCCGAACAACCTGCTCTATGCATCGTATTCGCGTGGCTACAAATCAGGGGGGATCAACCCACCGCTTGCGCCGGTCTTCGCTGTGCCAGAGAGTTTTTCTCCGGAAAGCATCGATGCTTTCGAAATCGGCAGCAAAAACACTTTCGCGAACGGGGCGTTGCAGCTCAACGCGACGGCGTTCTACTATAAGTACAAGAACCTTCAGCTCAGCCGCATCGTTGCACGGACTTCGGTCAACGACAATATCGATGCCAATATCTGGGGGCTTGAGCTTGAATCGGTCATCCGGCCCGATCGGAACTGGATGATCAATCTCGGCTTCAGCTATCTGCATACCGAAGTGGCTGGCGATCAATACTTCTCGAATCCGCGTGATCCGGGCGGCGGCGATCCGAATGCTGTGATTATCAAGGATCTCACCAACGCGTCGCTGTGCGCGGTAACAGCGCCTACAGCCGGACTGGCTGCGGCATACGTCACCGGGTTCAACTCCAATCTCGGGCTGCAGGGGCCGACATCGTTCGGGCCGAATTCAGGCATCGCTTCGCTGGGGGCATTCAGCGTCTGCTCGGCGCTCCAGGCGAATATCCCGACGGGTAGTGGCATCCAGGTGCTCAGCCCCGGCGTCGAAGTCAATCTGAAGGGCAATGCACTGCCGCAGGCGCCTGAGTTCAAGGCTTCGGCCGGTGTTCAGTACACCGCCGAGTTCGGTGGCGGTGTCACGCTGGTTCCCCGCTTCGACATCGCGATGACGGGTACGCAGTACGGCAACGTGTTCAACGGCAACGTGAACCGGATTGCACCGTTCGTTCAGGCGAACGCGCAGATCCAGCTCAACGGGCCGGACAAGCGCTGGTACGTACGTGGGTTCATCCAGAACATCTTTGACGACAGCTCGGTCACTGGCCTGTATGTCACCGATGCGTCTTCGGGTAACTTCACCAATATCTTCACCCTTGATCCGCGCCGTTATGGCATCGGGGTCGGGTTTAACTTCTAAAACGGAATTCTCAGTTGGAGAGGGGAGAGGCCGGGCCGCAAGGTCCGGCCTTTCTTTATCCGTTTGCCACTTGTGTCAGTGAGCTGCGATCAACCTTGGGATTTGCCGAAAGGAGAAAAATCAGTGGTAGTGTCATATACATCCACCCCTTCGCGCCGCTTCAGCGTGCCGATCACCAGATAAGTAACCGGGGTTAACAAGACTTCCCACATGGTTTTGATAAACCATTGCGACACAACGACCTGCATGAGCTGTTCCGGCGGCCATCCGGCCAGCCCGTAGAACGCGAGTGGATAGAAGATCAGGCTATCCAGCCCTTGACCCACGACGGTCGAACCGATGGTGCGGCTCCACAGCTTTTTCCCACCGGTCCATACCTTCATTTTGGCGAGTACGATCGAATTGGCGAACTCGCCGGCCCAGAATGCTGCCATCGATGCCAGCACGATGCGCCACGAATTGCCGAACACGAATTCGTAAGCCTCTTGCCCCGGCCAGCCCCTCGCCGGAGGCAGGGCGACGACGACCCATGCCATGAAAGCCATGAAGGCCAGCGCCGCGAAGCCGGTCCAGATGACCCGGCGTGCACGGGCGAAGCCGTACACTTCGGTCAGCACGTCGCCGATTATATAACTGAGCGGAAAGAACAATACCCCCGCACCGAACGACCACTCGGTGCCACCTGGCAGAGTTACGAAACTGGGTTTCGCCGCACCGATGATGTTGGAGAGGAGCAGGATCGCGACGAACGCCGCCATGATAAAATCGTAATAGCGAAAATGCCGCGGTGCGACGGCATCTCCTTCGACGCGGGTGATATATTCTGCCATGCTCACGCTCTATGCCGATTTGCGCTGCGCGAAAAGCACGCTATGCGCCTCCACAGCGCGCGCCCGTAGTTCAACTGGATAGAGCACGAGCCTTCTAAGCTTGGAGTTGCAGGTTCGAATCCTGCCGGGCGCGCCAATTCGGATACCAAGCCATGGCACCCGTGGATCGCAGTCCTTCAAACGTCTTTACCGGGCCGTAAGGCGCCGATAATGAGGCGGATAAGTGAATCTGCCAAATTCAATATCTTTCAAGTGCGTCGCATGACGGAAGGCCGAGCGGAGCTACATCCCCCAACAAATACCCGAGTGCGGGATGTAAGAACCACTGATCGCGCGAAGTATCTGAAAGAGATGGTGGGCGCGACAGGGATTGAACCTGTGACCCCACCCGTGTGAAGGACCGGATACCCCTTCCGGTGGGTTTCGAGGCATTCCTAGAAACACTAGAGTTTCTGCGACTTTACAGCTAAATCGGCTCCGGGCGGTTCCGATGTGTTCCTGCCCAAACCGGGACCCGCGCTACCCTAGTGCTACCCCTGAAAGGAGATCGGTGGAATGGCTACGGTGGCAGAGGCGCCCAAGGTAAAGGAGAAGCGGGGCCGGGAACGGCTGACCGAGAAGCGGCTCGAGGCGCTGACGGTGAAGGCGGGCACCCGGGCGGAGATCGCTGACGACATTGTGCGCGAGCTTCGCATCCGTGTGGGCAAGAGCGGCAAGAAGAGCTGGTCCATGCTTTACCGCGTCGTCCAGCCGGACGGGAAGCGCGGCGAGATGAAGCGGCTGAGCCTCGGGGCCTATCCGAAGGTGTCGCTGGCCGAGGCCCGGACGAAGGCCCGGACGGCACTCGAACAGGCGGACGATGGCATCGACCCGGCGGCCGTGAAGGAGGAGGAGGTCGAACAGCGGCAGACGCGCACCTTCGAGGCCGTGCTCGATCGCTTCGTTGAGCTGTACGCGAAGCCCAACACCAAGGACGGCCGCTGGGCGAAGGCGCAGGAGGAGCTCGCCAAGAAGCAGGCGGAGGCCGGAGCCGGACCGGATGACTCATCCGCGGCGGCAGCGAAACCGCGCAAGATCGGCCGTTGCCCAGCCGAGCGCTTGCTCGCTGACCACGTCGCTCCGAAGTGGCAAGGCCGCCTGATCGAGACCATCACCCGGGCCGAGGCGCACGAGATGCTGGACGAGGTGATCGAGGAGAGCGGCGCCTCCATCGCGCGGGAGGTCCGCAAGCACCTGACCCGGATGTTCAACTGGGCAGCGGACCGGGGGCTGATCGCCGCCAACCCGCTCGCCGGGATGCAGCGGCCGGAGCTCGGCTACGTCTCGCGTGAGCGGGTCCTGACCGTTGAGGAGCTCGGCCAGATATGGAATGCGGCGAAGGATGCCGCCTACCCCTTCGGTGACATGGTCCGCCTATTGATCCTGACCGGTCAGCGCCGTTCCGAGATCGCTGGGCTCGAGCGCGGCTGGATCCACACCGAACAGCGCGCGGTCGAGATACCGGCCGCCAGCTACAAGACCAAGCGCCCGCACGTGTTCCCGCTGTCCGCCCCGGCGTGGGCATTGGTCGAGGCCCTGCCCAAGTGGAACGGCGGGGACTTCCTGTTCACCACCACCAGCGGGGAGCGGCCGTTCAGCGGTTTCTCGAAGGCCAAGGCGGCCTTGGATTCAAAGATTGCCAAGAATGCGAAGAAGGCCGAGATCGAGCCGATGGAGCCGTGGACGCTGCACGACATTCGCCGCTCGGTCGCAACGCACATGGCCCGCCTCGGCGTGGCCCAGGAACACATCGAGCGGGTCCTCGGCCATGTCGTCGCCGGTGTCGCCGGGACGTACAACCGCTACAGCTATCTGGACGAGAAGCGCGCCGCGCTCGAGGCGTGGGGTAAGCTGTGGGTTGCAAAGTAGCGCAGCGCCTCACGGCTAGTAGCGGGGATAAATGAATCATTTCTCCCCCACACCGGGGATAGACCATTACAATTCGCTCGACCCCGATCAAATAGCGTAATTAATAGCTCCTCGCTTCCTTTCGTAACCGAAGCGAGGAGATCGGAACATGAGTACTGACAATCAGCTCGTCCTCGACTTGCGGGGTGTAATCGAGCTGACCACCCTCTCGCAATCGACCATCTATGCGATGGCCAAGAAGGGCGAGTTTCCCAAGCAAAGGCGCATTGGCAGCAATCGCGTCGTCTGGCTGCGGTCGGAGGTGGTCGCGTGGCTCGAGCAGAAGCTCGCCGCCTGATCGAAATCCCCGCGCCGAATGGAAAGGCCGCCCGCCTCGAAGGAGTGAGACGGACGGCCAGAGGTTCCATCGGTTGGACGAGAGGAGAGCTCATCCGTGGGCGATAATACTGAATCCCATGCCGGGGACGAAGGCCGGAGCGTTGAAGCCGGTCCCTTCGATGATACGCTGAATTTCCTACGTTTGATGCGTCACGATGGTCGCTGCGTACTCTCTGCCATTTGCCCGGATGGTGGTGGCATCGAGACGCGCACCTTCGAGCTCGACGCGCCGGAGCCGATGCGCGCATGGCTGTACAGGTGGAACGGCAAGCGCAACCTCTACTGGACGCCCAACACGGTGAAGGCAGACGCTGACCCGAACCGCAAGCCCAGCGAGGCGGACATTGAGTGGCTGGACATGCTCTTTGTCGATGCTGACCCCGGCAAGCGTCACGATTGGACCGAGGAGCGCCAGCGCATCCGCAGCGCCTTCGAGAGCTTCGACCCGCCGCCGTCCGCCATCGTGGACAGCGGCAACGGCTTTCAGGCCTTCTGGCTGCTGGTGCCGGAGGATCGGCAATTCATCGGCGGACATCCGGTCGCCATAGCGGAGGCCAAGCTCTACAACGTCGCGCTTCGCGACAAGCTGGGCGGCGATAACTGCCAGTCGCTCGACCACCTCATGCGCCTGCCCGGGACCCGCAACCTGCCAAACAAGAAGAAGCGCGATGCAGGCCGCGTGGAACGCGCCTCCTTGGTTGTTAAGTGGCCGACCGCATGATGTACCGACTAGCAGATTTCACGCCCGCGCCAGCCGAGAGCGCCGTTCCGGCCGCCGGACAGGGGAAGGTGCAGCTCGAGCGCGAGCCACCGCGCCTGAAGGACCTAGACGAGCTTCCCGAGCGGGTGACGCCGCGCACCCGAATGTTGATCGTGCAGGGCGATGACCCGGACGATCAGCTCAAGTACGCTTCCCGGTCTGAGGTGACTTTCGCGGTCTGCTGCGAGCTCGTCCGGGCCGGGTGCGATGATGACACCATCGCGGCTGTGTTGCTGGACCCGGACTTCGGCATCTCTGCCCACACCCGCGCACAGAAGCGGTCCCTCGAGTATGCTGCCCGGCAGATCGAACGGGCGCGGGCCGAGGCCGAGGAGCCGATGCTCGCCCGGCTGAATGCCGACCACGCCGTGATCTTGTCCTATGGCAACGCCTGCCGCGTGGTCTCGTGGCAACCGAGCGAGGTGGACCCCAATCGGCAGGAGATGGTCGTCCAGTCCTTCGCTGACTTCAAGAACCGCTACCTGAATGTGCGGGTGCAGGTGGGCGTCACGAAGGAGAAAGCCCCGGTCTATGCCCCGGCCGGCAAGTGGTGGCTCGAGCATCCCCTCCGGCGCCAATATCGCAGCGTGGTGTTCCGACCGAACGAGGAGGTGGACGACCGGCTTGAGTACAACATCTGGCGCGGCCTCGCTGTCCAGCCGCGCGCGGGCGAATGGCCGCTGTTGCGGGAGTTGATCGAGGACGTGCTCGCTGCCGGAGATCGCGCCGGGGCCAAGTACCTCCTGAATTGGGCCGCCTATGCGGTTCAACGCCCCGAGCGGCGGGCGGAAGTGGCACTGGTCCTCCGGGGCGGCAAGGGCACCGGCAAGAGCACCTTCGGCCGCCTTATGAGCCGAATATTCGGCCAGCACGGCACGACCATCGCCAGCTCGCACACGATGACCTCCAACTTCAACAAGCCGCTGCACGATTGCTGCCTCTTGTTCGCGGACGAGGCGCTGGCGCGCGGGGAGGCGAAGGCGGAGGGGATTATCAAGAGCCTCATCACCGAGCCGAACATCATGATCGAGCCGAAGGGCGTGGACGCCTTCCCGTCGCGCAACCGGCTCAAGGTCATCATCGCATCGAACGAGGAGTGGGTTGTCTCGGCCAGTGCGGACGAGCGGCGCTTCGCAGTGTTCGACGTGTCGCCGGATAAGGCCTTCCCGCCGGGGAGCCCGGAGACTGACGAGCGGGTCCAGTGGTGGATCAAGTTGAACAACGAGATCGACAACGGCGGCCTCGAGGCCTTCCTGCATGATCTGTTGGCGATGGACCTCGGCAACTGGCACCCGCGTCTGGACGTGCCGCAGACGGCCGCCCTGCGTGAACAGAAGATCAAGACCCTCCTGCCGATGCAGGAATGGCTGCTGGACGTGATCGAAGCCGGAATCATCCCCGGGCAAGCTCCGCACGGGGCCGAGCTGAACGTCCGCTCCTCGAATGAGCGGGACAGGCGTGACGGGCGGCCGGGGCCGCAGGACACAAGCGAGAGGGACAGGCGCGACGGGTGCGCCGGACTCTATGACTTGATGCGGCAGTCCAGCCCCGCGCTTCGCAATGTATCGGAGCCGCGCCTAGGCAAATTCTTGAAGGAATGGGGGTTCGAGAATTACAAGCACCAGCAGAAGGGCGATTGCTGGCGCGGCTGGATATTTCCGCCGCTGGCGGACCTTCGGGACCGCTGGCGCAAGGCCTTCGGCGCGTGGGCGTTCGATGAGCCGGAGGACGGCTCCCCGGCCGAGTGGGCGAACGGCGCGCCATACTGACCCCGGCAAGACGGGTCCGCAGGCGGGTCGCAGACGGGTTCACCTCGCCCGAAACCACGCAAATTGTGGGTCGCAGACGGGTTAGACGGGTAGGCGGGTCGCGCGGCAATTCAGCGCGATAGGGAACCCAAAGGGGGGTCGGAGGCGGGCGCTTCGATTATTCCTGACCTCCTATCTAACCCGTCTAACCCGTCTAACCAGTCTTTCTCCAAGGTTTCTGCGGCTCTCCGGCAGACGGGTTTAGGCTCCGCAGACGGGTCGAGCCGTCTTGTTGGGCTTATGCCTGGGCCATGTGGCCTGCCGCCTGCCGTTGTGGCCGTCTGGCCTAACGCGCGCGGGCGCGAGATCGGCGCGGCCGGAGCCGGAGCTGGCCCTATCCGAGGGCAAGGCCGCCGGATGCCGCGCCATCGTTTCCACATCGCCGTGCCTGCACCCCGGCCGAGGGTAGCGGCGAGGGGTAGCGGTCAGGCGTTCCGGGCGATGCTCTGGTCCAGCGCGGCAATCTGTTTTCTCAGTCCGTCGATTGTGCCCTGTTGGGCATCCTTGAGCGTCCGATTGGCTTTCCATGCGGCACTGACCTTGGCGCTTGCCTGCTTTGCGCCCTCGTCGGCTCTTTGGAGGACCTCGGCCCACTGGTCGTCAGTCATGGAGTAATCTTCGCCATGCTGGTCATTCCACGCAGGCCAATGCACATCGCTCAGCGTATCGGTGAGGTCCTTGAGTGCCGCCTTAAGCGCGGTCTTTGCCGCCTCCACGGGCGCGTCCTCGGTGCCTTCGAGGGTGACAAGATACCAGTCTAAGGCTCCCTGAATCATCTGCTCCACGCCATGCGCGTCATGCTCGCCTATCTCGATGGGCTCGCCTACCGGGTCGCTCGTCACCCGCTGCGCAGTCCACAGTGGTTCGTCTATCGACTTGGCGACCCGCGCGGCGCGCTCCTCGGCCTCGCGCAGACGAATGGCGAGCGTTTCCCGATGCATTATCCGGGTCTGGAGATTGCTGTCTTTCAGTTGTCGCCAAACGGGAGCTCCGGCGTACCAAGCCGCGCCGATTGCCGCTGCGCCAGTAATAAGCGTCTGGTAGTTGTAAATGAAGTTGCCCGCTGCCGCGAAGAACGCCGCAAACAGATGTGGAGCGGTAGCTACCATCGTGATCCCCCAATGCCCCCCGGAGCCTGCCCTCTCAACGGGCCGGGCCGCCCGCCGCCGCTCCATCTTTTCCGTGACCGCCGTATGGCGGTGAGAAAGGGGGTAGCGGCACGGGGTAGCGCGCTGTCTTAAGCCGAAGCCTTCTTGTAGCCGATCTTCTTGAGGAATTCAGGCCAGCCATAATACCGATCGGCTCCCGGTCGGGGCTCCACGCCGTGCTTTTCGAGCGCCGCAAGTATGTCCACGTCTGGGCCGTGCTTCTCTTCGTCCGCAGTCAGCTCCATCTTAGAGAAGCCCGATGACATATACTCCCGGAAACTCACCGTGAGTAAACGATCAGGTGGGGGGTCGCGGTGGGTCCATCCAGCAAAGTCAATCTTGCTGCTACCTCGGACCCAGCCGTTCGGCGTGAGGTGCATTTCGTCAATTTCGTCACTTGCCGACATTTTGCTTGCTTCTCCCTGAGGCCGACATTGTCGACCCGAGCATTAAATGTGTGATCAGGCGCGTGATTTTCAACCTGCTGAGTTTCTCATCAACGCCCCGCCGTTCGTTCCGTTGGCCCCGCCAGCTATCGTTCGGCCATGAAGCTGACCGACCGCCGCAAGAGGGCCTTTCTCAAGGAATTGGAGCTGCACGGCATTGCGACCCGGGCCGCCCGCGCCGCCAGCCCCCGCGCGTCCAGCCGGTACGGCGCAATCCAGACCTTCAAGGACGAGCGGGCGCGTGACCCCGAGTTCGCCCGACAATGGGACGAAGCGATGCAGTCGGCCGAGGCCAGCATCGAGCACGAGATTTACCGCCGCGCGCAGGAAGGCTGGGACGAGCCAATCTATGGGGGGCGTCACCGTGAGCGCATCGTCGGCACGGTCCGCAAATACAGCGACCGCCTGCTCGAGCTGCGCGCCAAGGCCCTGCTGCCCGCGTACCGTGAAATCTCGTCGGTGTCCGTCAATGGCCGCGTGACGCACAATCTCGATGCCGGTGTCTTGGGCGATGCCGTGGCGAAGGTCGCTGTGCAGATGGCCGAAGGCCTGCGGTCGCTGCCCGCCCCGGCCCGGATGATCGAAAATGAACCGCGATAGAGCCCTCGATGACCTCGCCTTCATGGTGGGTTGCCAGATGATGGGGCCGGACGGCCGCCGGGCGCTTCGCATGTCGCTGTTGATGGAGATGGGCGAGGAAGCCCCGGGCACCCCTGAGCTCGCCGTCCTGTGGCACGAGGACCGCCTGATGCGCGGGGAACGCGAGCCGGTGTCGGTCTATGACCGCTGGGTGCTGGCGCGCGCCCGGGACGCGGCCGAGCGACCCATCTTCGATGAACACTTCTGGCGAATGCGCCGTGTTGACCTCATTCGCGCGGGCTTCGACCGCAAGGAGGCCCGCGACGTGATCGCCGCCATCCGCCTGTCCTTGGGCCATGCGCCCGCCATCGAAAATGACGAAGGAGACGACAATGGGAATTTGGAACAGCAAGCGGCCTGACGGCCCGGAGCCGGAGGCAATCGCCCAACCGGACCGCCTGAGCGAGATCGCCACCGACAAGGCCGAGGCCGCTGCCCGCTTCTCGTCCGCTATCGCCGCCGCCGGGGAGGCGATGGTCGCGCTCTTCGATGCCGACCGGGCATTCCTCGCTGAGTACCGGCGCCGCCACGGCTCGGAGGCCTATTCGCCCTCCCGCATGATGCACCAATTTCGCGGCTCGCTGTTGGGCGAGCTCGAGCTGAATGCCCCGGACCTGCTCTCGCACCTGAATCAGCCGCGCCAGTCCCGGGCGCGGGCGGAGACGGTCGCATCGTTGATAGCCCGGCAGGTCGAGAATGACCTCTCCTCCGTGCCGCAACCTCAGCCGAAGGAACCATCACAATGACTGTACCCAAGAAGCAAATCATCCGGTCGATGACCGTTGACGAGATTTCGACCGTGGACGTGCCCGCACAGAAGGGCGCCACCGCCGTCCTGCTCAAGAACGGCGCCACCCCCATCCGCAAGAACGCTGCCGAAGTGGCGGCCGGGACGGCGGAGCCGCTGTATAAGGCGGCCGAGTACGGGGACGCGATGATGGCGCGCGCCGGGGAGATCGCCGTGGAGAAGGGCTGTACGCCCGGACAGGCGCTCCTCGACCACTCCGGCACCGATAGCGTGCTGATCGAGCTGGCCTGTGCCGAGCGCTCGGCCGAGATCGCCTTCCGCAAGGTCCGCACCGATGCGGTCTATGATTCGAGCCCACAGTGGAGCTGACCCCGGAGGCGGCCCGCAACGGCTATCTCGCCCTGTTCGATGACCGGACCCGGGAGGCGCACCTGGCCGCGCTGATCGACGCCCGAATCAACGAACCGAGCCGCTGGCCCACCGTCGCAATCGTCCGCAAGATCGCACGGCTGTTCGAGGTCCCGGCGGCCGAGCTCGGTGCCTTCTTTGGGCTGTTGTGCCAGCCGGGCGCCCGGGGCGGGGTATGGGTGGACGTGATCCGCTCGCCCGACACGGCCGAGCTGGTCTCGGTCGAGGCCCTGTCCCGGCGGCAGCTCGTCTCCTTGGGCATGATGCGGACGATGGTGGCTGGCTGACCGATGGGGTGGCCGAGCTATCTCCCGTCGCCCAACCGGCGCCGCGATGTGCACGGGGAGCCGGAGCCGATGCAGACCCGGCCGTGCCTGCGTTGCCGCAAGCCCTTCGAGAGCGAGGGCGCGCATAATCGGCTCTGCCGTCCGTGCACAAACAGGGCGGGGGAGACGAGCCCCTTTGCACTATAGTTGAACCAATCGAGAACAATACTGGCGAACACCTTTGACTCTCAGGTGTTTCCGAGTCAGCTATTTGTTCATGTTCAGCAAGTTCGTCATTCGCAATGTGGGGGTATTGCGTGCGTTCGACACGCCGGGGTCCCCAAAGCTCTCGCAGCTCACGCTGTTCTATGGAGGGAACGGGAGGGGAAAATCGACCCTGACCTCAGTCCTCCGGGCGGCCCGGGATGGTTGCTCAAACACTGTCCTCGCTCGCCAATCTTTGGGCAATGGTGGCGCCGCGCCGGATGTCACCCTCATCGCTGACGCCGGGAATATCCGCTTCGAGAATGGCAAGTGGAAGTCAAAGAGCGCGCCAATCGAGGTGTTCGACACCACCTTCATTGCCGACAACATCTATGCGGGCGAGCTGACCGAGCTGGCCCATGATCGCGGTCTCTTCACAGTCATCATCGGCAAGGACGGCGTGCGGCTGGCAACCCACCTCGAGCACTTCAACGAGATCAACCGCAAGACGGCTGCGGAATTGAAGGCGGCCGAAACGGCCCTTGCCGAGGACAAGCCCGCCGACATGGGGCTGGACGAGTTCTTCGCGCTGGCGCCCAACCCCGATTACGACAAGCGCCTCGAGGATGCCGAGCGCGCTGTGAAAGCGGTCCAGCAGGCGGACAAGATCGCTGCCCTAAAGCAGCTCGAGGAGCTGCCCGTCCCCGCTCTCCCGGCCGGGATGGCCGCCGCCCTCGCTAGCACCGTCGCTGACATTGATACCTCGGCTCGGGACCGCTTGCTCGAGCACTTCACCCGCTTCCACCTCGACAAGAAGGCCGAGGAGTGGATCGGCTACGGCTTGGACCACATCCACGATGATTCCTGCCCCTTCTGTGGGCGCGAGGACGTGGATCAGGCGGGCATGGTCACGCTGTATGGGCAAATCTTCGGGGACACCTACAAGGCCCATCTAGCGACGGTCCGGGAGCTCGGGGTCGAGGTCGATAGTGCGTTGGGCGAGGACACCCGCACCGGCCTGACTGCCAAGGTCGAGACGAATGCCGAGGCGGCCCGCAAATGGGGCGAATACGTCCGGCTGGATAAGCCACTCCCGGAGATGGCCGAGCTCGGTCCCGTGATCGCGGACGCCCACAAAGCGGCCAAGTCGCTGTGCGATAAGAAGCGCGCGTCCCCGTTGGACAAGCTCGAGGCCGAGGCGGAGCTCTCTGAGATCGCCGCCAAGATCACGGCCGCAAATGACCTCATCAATGCATACAACGAGGCCGTTGTCGCCATCAATGACGCCACTGCGAAGGTCTCGACCGCCACGCCGACCAACTTGGCGGTCGCACAGGCGACCCGCGACAACGTGAAGAAGCGCATCGCCCGGCATGATGCGGGGGTACAGAAGCGGGTCGATGCCTACTTCCGAGCCAAGAAGCGGGACGCGCGGACGCGCAAGACCCGGACCTACATCCAGAAGAAGCTCAAGGACGTGAACGAGGCCTCGGCCGCGCAGTACCACAGCCGCGTGAATCACTACCTCGGCCGCTTCGGCGCCAGCTTCACCATCTCGAAGATCACCAACAGTATGCAGGGCAACTCGGGCCAAGTGGACTACGGGTTGCTCATTAAGGGCGAGACCGTCGCGCGCGGACGGGGGCGGCAGGCGGACGCCATCCCCTCATTCCGCAACACGCTGTCGGCCGGGGACAAGACCACGCTCGCCTTCGCCTTCTTCCTCGCCATGCTCGACAGCGACACAGGCCTCGCCGGGAAGACAGTGGTGGTCGATGACCCGCTAAGCAGCCACGACAGCCATCGCCGGTATATGACGGTCGAGGTCATCAAGGAGCTGTGCGGCCGCTGCCGCCAGATGATCGTGCTGTCCCACGACGAGCACTTGCTCCTCGACATCGAGGCCCGTTGCGCGGGCACCCCATGCACGGCCTTCAAGATCGACTTCGCCACCGGGGGCCAATGGTCGGAGGCCTCGGTCGTGGACTTGGACCTCCTTTGTCGGGCTCGGCACATCGAGATGATTGACGAGCTGACCGCCTACGTTGATCGGAACGAGGGCGATCATGCCAAGGTGGCCCTCACGGTGCGCCGGGTCCTCGAGACTCACTACAGGCGATACCGGGCTTATTTCACCCCCGATCAAAACCTCGGCTCCATCGTCAAGGCGATTGCGAGCGAGGGATCGTCGCACCCCTGCCATCGGGACCTCACTCAGCTCGACCGCTGCAACAATGCGACGTGTGACGACCATCACGGCGAGAATGCCAACACGGGAAGCGCCCGCACGCTCGGCCCCGACGAGGTGAAGGTGATCGCCACCGACGCACTCGAGCTCATCGGCGCGCGGCGGCCCGCTTCGAGCTCGCATGCCTCGGCTGGGGCCGCTGCGACGGCCGCTCCTGTGTCGTGAAATCTCGAGGGGTAGCGAGAGATACGCTACCCCGAGAATACCCCGGTGTGGAATGGTGGGACCATCTTTCCAGCTAAGTGCCTGAAAAGATGGTGGGCGCGGCAGGGATTGAACCTGCGACCCCACCCGTGTGAAGGGTGTGCTCTACCGCTGAGCTACGCGCCCATCTCGTTCGCGAAGCGGCGCCTTTGCCATCACCCTGCGGCGATGGCAAGAGGCGATCCGCGTTCGGTCTGTCTCAATCTATCAATGCGGCCAGCGTTGCCAGCCAGCGCGCCATAGGGCGCGATTCGCGCGGCTGCACCGCTGGCGCGCATTCGAGGCAATAGGCCTGCATTCCCTGCGCGCGCATCAGCCGCTCCAGATCGCTGCTGACTTGCGCCAGTTGCGCTTGCTGGCGGCCTGCCATCACGGCGACCATGTCCGGGCCGGTCGCAACGGCTGCGCGGCCGTGGGAGTCGCCGCCCTGAACGATCCGCTTAATGATCGTGTCGTAGCGGGTCTGTTCCTTGCCAAGATATTGTGCGTGCCAGTCGCCATCCTTCAGCTTCGCCTGTTTGGCGACCCATTCGAGTGCATCGGGCAGGCCGCCGAACTGATCGACCAGCCCGATCTGGCGCGCGGTTCCGCCATCCCACACACGCCCTTGCGCGATCTTGTCGACCGCCTCGGTCGACATCTTGCGCGATTGTGCCACGCGGGTGAGGAACTGACGGTATCCGTTTTCGATGCCCGATTGCATGATCGCTTCGATTTCGGGATTGAACCCGCCGATCAGATCGGGTTGCCCGCTGAGCGGAGTGGTCTGCACACCATCTGAATGAACGCCATGGTCGGCCAGCGCTTTCTCGAATGTCGGGACGACAGCGAAAATGCCGATCGATCCGGTGATCGTAGTGGGTTCGGCAAATATCCGGTCGCCCGGTGTCGATACCCAGTATCCCCCACTGGCGGCGAGGTTGCCCATAGACACTGCCACCGGGATACCCTGCGCCTTCAGGCGAAGGATCGCGCGGCGAATTTCCTCGCTGGCCATAACCGAGCCACCGGGTGAATCGACCCGCACCACCAGCCCGGCCAGATCGTCGTCGAGTGCATCGTTCAGCAGGCCTGCAATACGGTCGCCCCCGGCAATGCCCGGTCCGGCATCGCCATCGACGATTTCGCCTGCGATGGTAATCACGCCAATCGGCTTGCCCGGCGTTTCCGGTGCATTATCCGCCAGCCAGGGATCGAGATCGACACTGGCAAATGCACCCGGATCCTTGTCCCACGGATCTTCGCCCACGATCTTGGCGACGCGTTGGCCGAATTCGACCCGGTCGCCCAGCTTGTCGACCAACCCGGCATCGAGTGCGGCCTTGGCAAAATCGCCGTTGGCAGCCTGCACCCATGCCGTGGGGTCTTTGGTGATCTGGTCGATCTTTGCCTTGGGCCGTGCCTTGGTGACATCGGCCTTCCATTCGCTCCACAGCGATCCGTAGAGCTGGGTGTAATTCTCGCGCGCCGGTTCCGACATGTCGGACCGGAGATAAGGTTCGACCGCGCTTTTATAGGTGCCGACCTTGAACACATGCGGATCGACTTTGAAGCGCTTCAGAAGGTCGCCGTAATACAGATGTTTGCCACCCGGCCCGGCAGCGACAGCGCCACCCATCGGATCGGCCCACACCTCGCTGGCATGGGCAGCGAGCATCACGCCATCGTCGGTATAGACCGTGGCGAAAGTCAGCACGGGTTTCTTCGCGGCGCGCACCCGGTCGAGTGCGGCACCCACGGTTTCCATCGCGACCTGACCGCCGCCCATGAAGCGCGACATATCGATCACCACTGCCTTGATCCGATCGTCGTCAGCCGCGGTATCGAGTGCGTGGACCAGATCCTGCACGTCGAATTCGCCCGCAGGCGCTTCGCCTGAAAGCAGGACGGAAAAAGGATCGATGGCCGATTTTTCTTCGACGATGGAACCGTCGAGATCGAGCATCAGTGCCCCTTCGCGAACATGGCCGGGGTTGGGCCGCGCTGTCAGGACCATATAGAGAGCGGTGAAAAACAGCAGGAGGAAAACCAGCGAAAGCCCGTCTTTGATGGCGACGAGCAGGTGCCAGACCTTGCGGGCAAACGACATATGCGGATTATTCCCCTGAATACAGTATTGCGTGCGGCCAGCCTATCGGTTCGATGGCGTGGGCGCCAGTGTGAAACCGCTTGACCGGCTGACCTCACTCGACCAAGGGCATGACTTCAATGACATCGGCGGAAAAATCTTCGGTAGCTGGCGTTCCAGCGGGCCGTTACCCGGCGGGCGCACTGGCGTTTCCGCATCGCGACCTCGTGGCGATCGGGCGGCTGGAACGGCATGAAATCCTCTATCTGCTCGACGAAGCGGAACAGTGGGTGGCGATGAACCGTGGTGCTGACAAGCACACCGACTTGCTGGCCGGGCTTACGGTTATCAACGCCTTCTTCGAAAACTCCACCCGCACGCTGCTGAGCTTCGAGATCGCTGGCAAGCGACTTGGGGCGGACGTGGTCAATATGCATGCCGCGCAGTCGAGCGTGAAGAAGGGCGAAACGCTGATCGATACCGCGATCACGCTGAATGCGATGCGGGCCGATGCCATCGTCATTCGCCACGGCAGTTCGGGCGCGGTCGAGCTGATTGCCGAACAGGTTGATTGCCCCGTTCTCAATGCCGGGGACGGGCAGCATGAACATCCGACGCAGGCGCTGCTCGATGCACTGGCGCTGCGCCACGCTTTGCGTGACCGGGGGCACGCGGCCGACGATTTCACCGGGCTGACGGTAACGATCTGCGGCGATGTGCTGCACAGCCGGGTCGCCCGGTCGAACATCCTGTCGATGCAGGCGATGGGGGCCAGTGTGCGGGTCTGCGCGCCGCCGTCGCTGATGCCGGCCCATGTCGATGCGATGGGGGTGGAGATATTCCACGATTTCGACGCGGCACTGGCCGGAGCGGACGTAGTGATGATGCTCCGCCTGCAAAACGAACGGATGAGCGGCCAGTTCATCCCCAGCCCACGCGAATACCGGCACCTCTATGGGTTGAGCAAAGCGCGGCTGGAGCTGGCCGCGCCCGATGCATTGGTGATGCATCCCGGCCCGATGAACCGCGGGATCGAAATCGATAGCGATGTGGCCGATATGGCAGACCGCTCGATCATCACCCGGCAGGTGGAAATGGGTGTGGCGATCCGCATGGCCTGCCTCGACGTGCTGACGCGCCGCCGACGCGGGGTTGCCGGGTGGGGAGACGCGGCATGAAGCAGGCGCGACCTCTCACGATTACCGGCGGCAGGCTGGTCACTCCCGATGGCGTGTGTGACGGTGCGCTGCGGCTGGCCGATGGCATTATTGCCGGGTTCGAAGGGCCGCACGATGGCGACGATATTGTCGATGCCAAGGGGGCGCTGGTTATCCCCGGTCTGGTCGATCTGGGGGTGTTCGCCATCGACAAGGGGGCGTTCCATTTCGGCGGGATTACCCGTGCCGCGCTGATGCCCGATCAGAACCCGCCGCTCGATTATCCGGCGCGGGTCAACTTTATCGCCAAAAGCGGGAAGCCCGATATGTGGGTTCATCCACTGGCAGCGGCGACCGCAGGGCTGGCGGGTGCGGAACTGGCTGAAATTGCTTTGATGCGCGAAGCGGGCGCGGTCGCCGTGGCGACGGGGCGGCGTTGGATCGCGGATTCGGGTGTGATGCTGCGCCTGCTGCAATATGCCGCGATGCTCGACATGGTGGTGGTTAGCCACGCCGAAGATGGCGGCCTGACGGGCAAGGCAGTGGCCACTGCCGGCGAAATCGCCACGCGGCTGGGTCTGCCTGCTGCGCCGTCTCAGGCAGAAGCGCTGGCGGTGGCGCGCGATATTGCGCTGGCCGAACTGGCCGGGGCGCGGCTGCATATCCGCCAGATGACGACACGTGCTGCCCTCGATCTGGTGCGCGCTGCGAAGGCGCGCGGGGTTGCGGTAACTGCGGGCGTCACTCCGGCGCATTTCATGCTGTCTGACCTCGCGACGATGGATTTCCGCACCTTTGCCCGTCTGTCGCCCCCGCTCCGCTGCGAGGACGATCGCCATGCCGTGCGGGAGGCGCTGGCCGATGGTACGATAGATGTCATTTCCAGCGGCCACGATCCGCGTGGCCCGGAGGACAAGCGCCTGCCGTTTGCCGATGCCGAACCGGGGATGGCCGGAGCTGAAACGCTGCTGGCGATGGCGCTGACGCTGGTGCGCGACGGGATCGTCGATCTGCCGCGCGCGGTCGAATTGCTGGCGACCAACCCGGCGCGCATCCTTGGCGTGAAAGCGGGCGCACTGGCCGCCGGATACGAAGCTGACATCGCGCTGGTCGATCCCGAACGCCCGTGGATCATCGACCGCCGCAAAATGGCCGCCAGTGCTGGCAACACCCCGTTCGACGGGCAACCGACGCAAGGCCGGGTCACCGCGCTTTACAAAGGCGGCGTCGCAGTCGGCTGAAACGAAACCGGCCCCTCCCGGTCGATTAGCGGGAGAGGCCGATCTTCGGTGGTCTGTTGAATGGTGGGTTTAGCGACTGGCCATGCGAATGCCGTTGTTTACTGCGCCGGGCAGCGGTTTACCCTGGGCCCATTTGAAGCAACCCTGTCCGCGCGCTTTCATGGTGGAGCACATGCTGTTGGCGCCTGCGCTGGCAAAGCCGCCTGCCGATACGCGGTAGTAGTGCTTGCCCCGGATTTTCGCTTCGGTGATGACCATGTCGTAGTTCGCCAGTTCGGGATAGCGCTTGGCATAGACACCCCATGCGCGGCGCGCCCCTTGCTTGCTCAGGAACGAGCCGAGCTGGATCAGGTGATTGCCGTTGCCCAGTTTGGCGGTGCGGCTGGCGATGCGTTCCGCCTCCGACTTGGGTGCGACCGCGCCGTATCGCGCCGGGGCGCGCTGCACCACCGGCCTGGATGCGAAGGCGATGGCCGATTCCATCATCTGCGGTGCGCTGGCCCCGGTGGGGGTTGGCGTTGAAAAGGCCGTTTCGAACGTGCGCGGCCGGGTCGGCTGCGGTTCCGCGACGGCGAGCGCCGGGGCCGGTTGCGCGGCAGCGGCGCTTGCCTGAGCAACCGGAGCTGCCGGCGCCGATGCCTGTGCAACAGAAGCGGCCGGGGCAGCGCGCGGAGTTGCCGCTGTCCGGTTCAGTGCAGGCAGTTCACCGCCGTTGTGTGCGAGCACGGGAGCAGGCGCCATCTGCGGTTCGGGCGCGGCATAGGCGGTGGCTTCTGCGGCAAGCTGTTCGGCGTTCGGGTGATTGCCCAGCGCCAGCTGTATCGGCTGACCCGGATCGGCCGCATCGGCTTTGGTGCCGAGCAGCGTGGCCACCCGGGTATTGGCATCTTCCGGGCGCGCCATCTGGGCCCATTTGGTCATCCGGGCGTTGAGCTGATCGCCGGGAACATCCTGCCCCGCCATCAGGCGCGCGGCCTGCCAGTTACCGGCCAGAGCATAGGCATAGGCGAGGTTCTGGCGGGTTTTCGGCGTGTTGTCGCCCGAACGGATTGCATTGGCAAGGATCTGAACCCCCTGATTCGGATCGCCTGCCAGTGCCATTGCCAGACCCAGATCGGTGGCCGGAATACTGTCGCGCCAGTCGATCAGCACGGCGCGCGCGCTCTGCTGTTGCCCGGCGGCAGATGCGGCGAGGGCATAGCTGAGCGCCGTGCGCGGGCTGGTATCGCCCAGCTTCATGGCGTCATCGAAACTGGTCATAGCCGAAGCGAAGCGGCCCGCTTCGAGATAGGCAGAGCCGAGCGTGGCGCGATATGCGGGATTACGCCCATCGGCCAGAACAGCCGCTTCGGCATGTTCGATGGCCTTGTCTGCCTTGCCTTTCTTCAGCGCGAGTTCGGCCTGGCTGGCCGAAAGATCGGCGCGCGGCGCGGCTTTCGTCGTGCAGCCGGCGAGCGCCATCGAGGCGAGCGCGGTTCCGGCGACAAGAGCCATCGTGCGAGAAGTGCGGTTGATGCGGATCATGGTATTATCCCCTTGGGTAACCCTGTCAGCGATGCTTGACTTGAGCAGCAAGTGTTTCGATTTCGGGCATTTTCGCGATCAATGTATCAAGTGCTTCGGTCACGAGTTGCTGCGCGCTGCAATTGTTGATCGTGCTCGCCAGCTTCAGTTTCAGATGGCGTTCGGCATCCAGTCGCAAGGTGAAGGCGACGCGTTTGCCCGGCTTGTGTCCCTTGGTGTCGGTATGGCGGGTGGCAGCAACAGCGCGGGCCAGTTCGGCCTGCTGTTCCACCACAAACGGACGACGCACGTCGCTGGCAGGATCGTTGAGCTGGCGTTCGGCGGCGCGATCGTTGGCCTGTGCTTCGGCCTCGGCATCTGGATTGTGCGGGGCCGGGGTGAGATAGATCGGTTCGGCGGGCGCGGGCGCAAATTCCTCACCCATGTCGTTCCAGCCAAGATCTTCCAGCGTTTCGTCGTTACCGGAGAACGTGGACGGTGCGACGTGCGGCATCGACGCTATCATCGCGTGCTGTGGCCGCATAGCCGGTTTCGCGCCGCCCTTGCGAGCGAGCAGCGAGGGGCTGAGCGAGGCGAAATTTGCGTCGGCCATGTGTGGCGGTCCCTTCCGTGCGCGTTACTGGGCAACGCGGCGGCCGAAGCCACCTTGCACACGATTGATGCCCGGAATGGCCGACAGCGAATTGGGTGCGGCGAAGATTGTACGGCGAAAATTCTTTTCCAGCCGGTCGGAGACGTAATTCCACAAGGCGGTGACTTCCGCGGCGGAGCGCCCTTCGGGATCGACTTCCATCACAGTGCGCCCATCGATCATCGATGCGGCGAAATCGGTGCGATGATGCAATGTGACCGGTGCGACTGTGCCGTGCTGGCTGAGCGCGACGGCGGCTTCGGATGTGATCCGGGCCTTTGGTGTGGCGGCATTGACCACGAAAATCAGCGGCTTGCCAGCGCGTTCGCACAGATCGACAGTGGCACCGACAGCGCGCAAATCGTGGGGGCTGGGGCGGGTCGGGACGACGATCAGCTCAGCCACCGAAATCACCGATTGAATCGCCATCGTGATCGCGGGCGGGGTATCGATCACCGCCAGTTTGAAACCCTGCTGACGCAGAATTTGCAGATCGGATGCGAGGCGGGCGACCGTTGTCTGGGCAAAGGCCGGATATTCCGCCTCCCGTTCGTTCCACCAGTCGGCCAGCGAGCCTTGCGGATCGATATCGATGAGCACGACCGGGCCTGCACCGGCGCGTTGCGCCTGTACCGCGAGGTGTCCCGACAGGGTGGTCTTGCCCGATCCCCCCTTTTGCGAAGCCAATGCCAGAACACGCAAGGCTGTTCCCCCTGAATTGCCATTTGCCAAGGCGCACTGCACGCCTTCCACACAGGGAGATCGCACTTCACCCCTAATATTGAGTTAACGCCGGGGCGGCACACGGCATGCGTTACTAGGGTAATTCCCTCCTATGATGTGAAAACGCGGGTGGTAGAAACCTTTTGCTAACGCGCTGTTCACTATGCCAGTCTCTCAAACGGACGGGCAACGCGCATCAAAGGGGGCGCATCCGCAATGAAGCCGATCTGGCATTATACACTTTTCGCAATGGCCGGGCTGTCGCTTTTGGCCGCCCGCCCGGCATGGGCCGATGTAAAGGCCGGGGTCGATGCGTGGTCTGCGGGCGATTATGCGCGGGCTGTCGCTGAATGGCGCGGGCCTGCGGCGAAAGGCGATCCCGATGCGATCTTCAACATGGCGCAGGCCTATCGCCTTGGGCGCGGTGTCGCGGTCGATCTTAAAAAGGCGCAGGCGCTGTATGCCGAAGCCGCCGCGAAAGGGCATCTCAAGGCTGCCGATAACTATGGCTTGCTGCTGTTTCAGGATGGCAAACGTCGGGAAGCCATGCCGTATATCGAAGCGGCCGCCGGTCGCGGCGATCCGCGGGCGCAGTATCTGCTGGGCATCGCGCATTTCAACGGCGATCTTGCCCCCAAGGACTGGGAACGTGCCTATGCCTTGCTAACGCTGGCTAACGGTGCGGGGTTGCCGCAGGCCAGGCCGGCGTTGCAGCAGATGGACGAATATGTCCCGCTGGCGCAGCGTCAGGCGGCGCAATCGCTGGTTATTCAGATGCGGCAGGATGCCGATGCCACCCGTGCCAGCCAGATGGCAGCCGCCGATCTGGCGGCCGACGTTCCTGCCGAAACACAGGTCGCCAGTGCAGCGCCTTCGGTCCTGCCGCGTCAACGCCCGCCCGAACCGGTGGAGAGTGTGGCAGTGCCGCCATCGCGGCCTGAGGTGCCCGCTGTGACAGAAGCGCAGGCGGCGGTTGCAGAAGCGATGCGCGCCACCGGCACGGAAAGCCCCGCGCGCGCCGGAGCGGACTTTGCCATGCACAGCCCGCCCGCTGCGCCGAAACCGGTGACGCGCGCGATACGCCGGCGAGAGGAAGCCGCACCGCCATCTGCGCCCGCACCCAAGCCGGGCGTGCAGCAGAATGGCCCGTGGAAAGTACAACTGGGGGCGTTCTCCGTCGCCGCCAATGCGGACAAGCTGTGGTCGCGCATCGGTGGCCGCGGTGTGCTGTCCGGCAAAGCCAAATTCGCTGTGCCCGCTGGCCGTTTGACACGGTTATTGGCCGGTGGCTGGCCGACAAGCGCCGCCGCGCAATCCGCATGTAACGCGCTGAAGGCGGCAGGGCAGGGGTGCATTGTCACCCGCTGATATCGATCAGAGCTATTCTCTCCGCGCGATAACCTGATACGTGCAGCGCTGAGGCGCGGAGAGAGCATGGCAGACGATATTTCCGCAGCGGATATTCCCCTTCCGGCATCGGACACGGCATCCGGCGCGCAACAACCCGGCGCCTATTCACGTCTGGAAAGCCTCGACTTCACCCGTGGGGTCGCGGTGATGGGTATCCTTGCGGCCAATATAGTCGGCTTCGGTCAGCCATTTCTGGCCTATACTTGGCCTGGCGGGTTTGCGACACCGCTCCACGCCTATGACAACTGGCTGTGGCTGGTCCAGTTCGTGCTGATCGACGGGAAAATGCGCGGGCTGTTCACGCTGCTTTTCGGGGCCGGGCTGGTGCTGTTCATGGACCGTGCCGAGCGGCGCGGCGACAGCGGATGGCGGCAGGTGCGCCGTCTGGCGGGCCTGATGCTGTTCGGTCTGGCGCATTATTTCCTGCTCTGGCGCGGGGATATTCTCACAGCCTATGCGGCTTGCGGGATTGTTGCGCTGCTGTTCCTCCGCTTAAGGGCAGAGGCGCTACTGGCTGTCGGGCTGATCGGCTATTCCGCCGGTGCGCTGGTCTATAGCGCGCAATTCGGTGCGTTGTGGGCAGATTGGGCGCCGGGTGGGATATCGCTCAGCGCCGAGCTGGAAGAATTGCTGGCGCAGGAGCGTGCCGACGGGGCCGCCGAAATGCTGATCGCGCGCAATGGCAGCTATTTCGAATATGTCGAACATGCCGTGCACGCCCACGCCAGCGAATGGTTGCTGGCAATCGTGCAAGTGTGGCTGGAAACACTGCCGCTGATGCTGATTGGAATGGCGCTCTACCGTTTCGGTCTGTTCGACGGCTCTGTCGAGCGGCGCACTCAGCTGCGCTGGGGATGGATCGGCGTGGCGACAGGCTCGCTGGCAACCGCTGCGCTGGGCCTGTGGGTGGTGCGCGACGGGCTGAGTTACAGCGGATCGCTGTTTGCGTTCCTCGGCCCCTCGGCATTTACCCGCCTGCCGGTGGTGGTGGGGCTGGCCGCTCTGCTGGCGGTGGCCGGGCAGCACGTGCATGGCCGCTTGGGGCGGCGGACTATCGCGGCGGGGCGGATGGCGTTTTCCAACTACATCGGCACATCGCTAGCGATGCTGTTCGTGTTTCAGCCGCCGGGCCTGCGATTGTTTGGCCAGCTGAACCGCGTGGAACTGTACGTAGTCGTGCTGTTTGGGTGCGGGGCTATGCTCGCGTGGTCGAAATGGTGGCTCGCTCGCTTTAACTACGGACCTCTCGAATGGGTCTGGCGATGCATGACTTATGGCCGCCGATTTCCTCTGAAACGCCACTAGGGCTTGCTATTGCGATTTACTCGCATTAGCTTACGAATCGTCACATGGGAGAACTTCGTGTACACCTGCATCTGCAATGCCATCCGTGAATGCGACCTGCGCCGCGCTGCGCGGCGGTGCGGCGGCGATGCCGAACAAGTCTATGCCGAGCTGGGCAAGCGGCCCCAATGCGGCCATTGCCTGGACGAGGCAGAGGAAATCCTGTTCGAAGAGCGTGCCCCGGCTCTGGGCGCTATGTCTTCGGGATTTGCTACAGGACAGTCGCAGCTTGCCCGCTCCGCCTCCTGACGTCTAAGCTGTCGGTAACGCAGCACAGGAGACAGCGATGAAGGGTGACGAGAAGGTCATCGAGTTCCTCAACAAGGCACTGACAAACGAACTGACCGCAATCAATCAGTACTGGCTGCACTATCGTGTGCTGGCCGACTGGGGCGTGACGAAGCTTGCAGAATACGAACGCCACGAATCCATCGACGAAATGAAACACGCCGATGTTCTGGCCGAGCGTATCCTGTTTCTGCAGGGCCTGCCGAATTTTCAGGCGATCCACAGGCTGAAAGTCGGTGAAACGGTAGAGGAAATCCTGCGGGCCGATCTCGCCGTGGAAATGGAAGCAATTCCTCTGCTCAAGGAGGCGATCGCCCATTGCGAAACCGTGCGCGACTATACCAGTCGTGAGATATTTGAACGAATTCTGGAAAGCGAGGAAGATCACGTCGACTTTCTCGAAACTCAGTTCGACATGATCGAGCGGATGGGCTTGCTGAATTACGTGCAATTACAAAGCAAGTCGGCTGGAAGCGATTGAAATTACGGGTGTCGGGCGCGTGCGATTTAGCGCGCCCGGGCCCAATGCCATATGCCCTTGGGCGTCGGCCGTGATGTGTCACTCCGCACACTTTGGCCAAGACCGGAATTGCCAGTTAGTTCAGCTATATCGATTGGCTCGAAGGCGCGAATACCAGCGCGCGACCGGCTGTTCCAGACCACTTCGCCTTGCATATTCCATCCTCGATGCCGAAGTTCAACGATTGAGCCGACTTCGGGTGGAGACTGCGTTTTGATCATCAAACCCGATGTCGATACATTGGCGATCGATGCATCGGCCCAGTCATTGTTGCGACGAATCTTCGCCTTGATGAAGGCGGCCTTTCGTGGAGCTCTGTTGGCATTTCTGCTCATCGGATCACTGTTTTTTGCGACGTGTGGATGACCGTATGGGGGTTGGTCTAAATTTGGATCCAAGGCGGGGCTGGGGAAAATACTATATTTCAGTGTCCTGATGCCGAGACTGAGCATGTTCTGCGACGTGGTCTATTACTTTATTGTGTCCTTAGAATTTCGCGACGGACGAGCGATTCCAGCCAATCGGCAAATATTAGCACCCGCCTCGTCCTTTCGCGGCGGCGGGGAAAAAGCAGGTTCATCGGCATGGAATCTGCGCGAAATTCGGGCATGATTTCAACTAGTTCACCTCGGGCGATCGAGTCCTGTATGTCATATGCCGGGATTTGGATTATGCCTAAACCGGCATGGCAGGCGGCGATCATAGCCTCGGCATTGTTCACCGTCAGCCGCCCGCGAACGGGCTGTGTATATAGCTGACCGCTGGCAACCCATTCAAAGTGCTCGACCCGCCCGGTGTTGGGCGAGGCAAACAACACCATGCTGTGATCCGACAAATCAGCCGGGATGCATGGGGTTCCGTGACGCGCCAGATAGTCTGGGCTGGCAACATTGGTCAGCTTTACCTCACCGATTTGACGCGCGACGAGGAAGCTGTTTTCAGGAGTCCCTACGCGCAAGACGCAATCGACACCTTCCTCAATCAGATCGGTAGAGCGATCAGTGACGCCCATTATTATATCGATTTCAGGATGTTGGGCGAGAAATTCGCCAATGGCCGGGGCTACGATCAGTCGACCGATCCGACCGGGCAGATCGACCCGGATGCGACCGCTCAGGCCGCGTTGCGCCGCAGTGAACATATTGCTGAGATCGTCGAATTCTTCGATTAGCGGCTGACACCGTTCGTAGCATTCAAGCCCATCCTGCGTTGGGGAAACCTTGCGTGTCGTGCGATGAAGCAGGCGCGTTCCGACGATCCGTTCAAGTTCTTGAATTGCCAGAGAAACGGACGATCGCGGCATAGTCAGCCGATCTGCCGCACGCGTGAAGCTGCCACATTCCACGACGTGGCAGAACACATTGAGCAATTCGATCCGGTCCATCGCTCATTGTTTCAAATATACAACATATGAAGTCAAGAAAGCTCATTTATCCAGCAATGATAAACAGCCAAACGGATGTCAGTCACATAATAGGAGGCATTCAGAATGGTCGATCATTCAATCAACGGGAAGACCGCGCTCATTGCAGGCGGCGCCAAAAATCTGGGCGGGTTGCTCGCCCGAGATCTGGCGGAGCGGGGGGCGAGCTCTGTTGCCATTCATTACAACAGCGATTCGGCAAAGGCGGCAGCCGAAGAAACAGCCGCGGTGATCGAAGATGCAGGTGCAAAAGCACATACCTTTCAAGCTGATCTGACGACGGTCGGTGCGATGGAGCAATTGTTTGCCGATGCCGTTGCGGCAATGGGCCGCATCGATGTCGCTGTGAACACAGTCGGCAAAGTGCTGAAGAAGCCGATGCTTGAGACGACCGAAGACGATTATGACAGCATGAGCGCAGTCAATGCCAAGTCCGCGTTTTTCTTCCTGAAAGAAGCCGGAAAGCATGTCAGCGATAACGGCAAGATCTGCACTTTGGTGACCTCTCTGCTGGGCGCGTACACGCCGTTTTACGCGACATATGCAGGTAGCAAGGCACCGGTCGAGCACTTCACCCGTGCAGCATCGAAAGAGTTTAGCGAACGCGGAATTTCTGTGACAGCCATTGGTCCAGGGCCGATGGATACGCCGTTCTTTTATGGGCAGGAATCCTCGGAGGCGCAGGCCTATCACAAGAGTGCGGCGGCGCTTTCACGATTTTCAAAGACGGGACTGACCGATATCGAAGACATCGTTCCGTGGATTCGCTTTTTGATTACAGAGGGTTGGTGGATGACCGGACAGACAATCCTCGTCAATGGCGGCTATACCACCAAGTAGCCTCGTATTTCTGACACTTAAACCCCCGTAAATTGCCTGATGATACCGCCGACCTGCGCCATCGCAGCGTCGGCCATCGGGCTGGGCGGGCCGACCGTGGTGGCGCGGTGATATGTGGCGAACACAATTGGCGCGTCATCGACCGGTATCGCGAATCCAATATCGGCAGAGACTCCCTGCATTCCGGGTGGCGAGCCGGAAAAGCCGGTCTTGTCGCCTGCGACCCATTCGGCTGGCAACCCGGCTCGCACTTTCTTTGTACCGGTCTGCGTTTCGCGCATCCATTGCTGCAAAGTCTGCGCTGCTTGCGGAGCTACGCCGCCACGGAAAAGGATTTTGGCCAGAGTGCGCGCCATTGCAACGGGGGTAGTGGTATTTTCCACTCTGCCGGGCAGCACAACATTGAGCAGCGGCTCGACGTTATCCAGCCGCGAGACATCGTCCCCCAGACTGCGCCAGAATTGCGTTAGCGCCGAAGGGCCGCCGACGGCGCCGAGCACGAGATTGGCAGCTGTGTTGTCCGACAGAACCTGCGCCGCGCGGGCAAGTTCGCGGATCGTCGCACCGGTGACCAGCCGTTCTTTTGCGAACGGCGCGTAGGATTGCAGATCGCTTTCCCGCCAATACAAAACTTTATCGAGATCGAGCGCACCCTTTGCTGCGCGATCGAGCGCGAGCGCGGCAAGGCTTGCCTTGAAGGTGGAGCACATGGCGAAGCGTTCGCCGGAATTGTGGCCGATGGTCTGGCCATCCGCTGTATTCAGCAGCATCACCCCCAGTGTGCCGCCGCTACCCACTTCGATCAGGCGCAGCTTTGCCGTCAGCCTGCCGGATGTGTCCTGTTGCAACGGAACGCAGGCGCCCGCGATGAGCGCGCCAGTCCCGGCGAGAGTGGTGCGGCGATTGAACTTCATAAGGTGCGTTCCATGCAGATACTAAAATCGTCGGAAACGTAGTCGCCGAATGCGGAGCATTGGGCAAACCCGTTGCGGGCGTAAAGTGCCCGCGCAGCGTCGAAGGGAGTGGCATTTCCGGTTTCCAGACCCAGCCACACCATCCCGCGATGCCGCGCTTCCGCGATCAGGTGGTCGAGCATGGCGCGCCCCGCACCTTTGCCGCGATAGGCGGGGGCGGTGCGCATCGATTTCAGTTCCCCCCTGCCGCCGCCGAGATCCTTCAGTGCACCAACGGCGGCCAGCTTGTCGCCATCCCACGCCGAATAAAATGCCACATCATTGGCCCGCAGACGTTCGGCAGGCATCGCATGCACTTTGCAGGCTGGCGACCACTGGTGCATCTCGTTCAGATGCAGTTGCAGCAGGTCGAGCACGTCCTGATCGCAAAGGGGATCGGGGCGAATGGAATAGTGGGGCATTGTGTGTTTACCTTAGGGGGCTGGCCCTAGCTGAATTTATCCGCCTTGCGCCTGCCGAAACGCATGTCATTTTCCAGCCGGGCGCGCAGTTGGGCGTAGAATGCCTCCAGAAAGGCGCGTTCATCGCCTGCGCCGGGGGTCCAGCCGATTTTGCGACAGATCGCCGCGTGCACCGCCTCCATCGCTTCGGCCTGATTGTCGCGCAGCACCCGTTCCAACGTCTGCAATTCGTATTCGCCGTAGATCGACAATTCCTCATCTCCGAAGCGGTATGTTGCCCCGGTCACTTCGCTGGCGCCGTGCGCGCCCCCTTCCACCGAAAGCGCGCGGGCCAGTTTTGTGCGGGGCGCTTCAACTACCCATGTTCCGGCAATCAGATCGCCAGCGCGCAACGCATCCCGGTTGAAGAACGGGAACAGCGCGAAAATAAGGAACCACGCCGTTGCGGCCATCGCCGCAGGGCCGCCCGCACCGCTAGGCGCCATCAGCACGAGAATCAGCGGCATAAACAGTTCGATATCGCGCAGCAGATTGCGGGCGATCACTGCTTCCGGCGTCAACCGACCCGCGCTGCCTGCGGCGTTGGGGCGAGCGGCAACGCGGATACCGACGATCCGTTTGCCGGGGGTTGCCCCGCGCGGGCCCAGTTCGAACGCCATGAAATATCCGTTCCACGCGATGAACCAGAATATGGTCCACAATACCGCCAGAAACTCGCCGGCACCGTCGCCACCTTCCATCTCGCGCAAGGGCAGGCCGATGTAAGCCATCGCTATTGTTACTGCGACAGTGCCAACCAGAAGGATCAGATAGTCTAGGATCAGCGCACCGATCCGGGCCGACCGTGATCCGACGATAAAGGGCAACGCCAGTCCTTCGGGTGTCAGAACCGTGCGTTGCCGCCTGGCGATAAACGCAGACTGCCGGTCGCGCATGTTCATCGCTCTGCACCCGGCGGAACGCGGCGGAATGCGAAGAAATAAGCGCACCAGATCACCAGCATCGAGCCGCCGATTGCGAGCCGTTCCAGCGTATCGCCCACCAGTTGCCGGGCGAACCCTTCCAGCAGAGCAGCGACGATCAGCATCATCACGACCCCTGCCATCACAATGGCCGCCCGCCGACCGCTTTCCGCTGCAGCCGCCATGATCGAGCGCCCGCCAGGAAATGCCATTGAACGCCCCACGTGCAGGCCAGCAGCTCCGGCCAGCAGGATGGCAAACAGTTCGGTCGTTCCGTGAACCGAAAGCCATGCGGCGAAATCCAGTGTCAGCCCTCGCGTGGAAAACAGCCACAGCATCGCGCCGAGCGTGGCCATTTCTTTCAGAAGGATCATCAACGTCGGTATGCCAAATGCAAATCCCAGCGCGAATGCGAGGATCGAAACGCTGGCATTGTTCTGAAACAGATAGGCGGCAAAGCCTGACAAGCCGCCCGCGCTATCGGCGGTGGACAGCGATTCCATCAATACTGCGCGCGATGCGCCCGGCACGCGGGTGTCGGCGAACTGGCTGGGGACGAGGGAGAAATACCAGTCCTGATCGCCGCTGACCAGCAGCCACCCGGTCGCCACTCCGGCCACCATCACGGCCAGCGCGACCAGAATTTCCGGCCAGATTTCACGTATCGCCCGGCTCAGCCCACCGCCGAGAAATCCGCCGAGCCATCGTACAAAGCCCTGTCGTGGACCATAGACCTGAAACCATGCCCGTTGCACCAGCGATTCGAGATAGGCGATTGTCGCGGAATCGAGCGAAGTTTCGCGCGCCACCGCCAGGCTGGATGCAGTGGTGCGATAAAGCGCAGGCAAGGCCAGTACGTCATCATCGGACAGGCGGCGCAGGCGGTTCTCTTCCATAGCGGTGACGATAGTATCGAGCCGCTGCCAGTCGCCTTCGCGGGCCAGCCGGAACCTGTCAGAACGCAGAGCGGCCGCTTCGATATCGGGTGGCGGGCTGGCGTCCTGTTTTCGGCCGAACAGGCCGCTGAGGGTAGGGGCCTTCATCCGATCGCTCCACTGCGTTTGACGGCCAGATAGGCATCGATCAGGCGATAGCCGATCCGATCCCACGGTGCCTCGATCACGTCGATCCCCATCTGGCGCAGACGCTGCAGCACCAGTGCGCGCTGGCGCGACAGAGTATCGGCAGTGACTGCCATTGCCAGATTATCGAGCGTATCGGGGGCGGCATCTTCCAGATCGGACAGCTCGCTGTCGGCAATGGTAACGAACAGCACCAGATGGTGTTCGACCAGTCGCCCAAGGCTTTCGATCATGATTTCTGCCCCGGTCGGGTCAGTGAAATCGGAAAACACCACTACCATGCTACGCCGCTGCAACCGGCTGGACAGTGTCGCCAGCGCCAGCGTGAAGTTGGGTTCTTCACTGTGATAATCCAGCGCGGCAGCGGCGGCCTGCAAGCGGTGGAACTGGCGGGTTTCGCCGTAAAACGGAGTGGCGATTTGCGGGCGGGCGGCAAATCCGAACAGCGACACGCGGTCACCGCCTTTCAGCGCGACATAGGCAGCGGTCAGCGCGGCAGAAACGGCGCGGTCGATACGCGGCAGACCATCGACGGGTTCGCACATTGCCTGACCGCAATCGAACGCAAACACGATCTGGTTGTTGCGCTCGCTTTCGTTTTCGCGGGCATAGAGACGGGTGTGGCGCGCGCTGGCCTTCCAGTCGATCCGGCGGCGATCCATACCGGGTTCGTATTCGCTCAGCGCTTCGAATTGTGTGCCTTCGCCGCGGATACGACGGGCGATCAGGCCGAACTGAGCGTCGCGCAGAAAGTGTTGCAGTGCCGGACTGCGTACGGGCGACAGATCGGGCCAGATGCGGATAGCATGATCCAGATCGTGCTGCATCTGCCGCGCCCCCAAACCCAGCGGGCCAGTCCAGCGTAGCCAGACCCGGTCGAGCGTGGCCGTGCCGCGCCGGTTGGGGGTGAGCGTGATATCCCCCTGCCAGGTATCGTTCCCTTGATCGGGGTGCAGGGCCACAAATGCCCGGCCACCGTCTTCCAGACGGGAATCGAATTCCAGCGCGGCATCGACAGCGCCACCGCCAGCGCGGGCAGACAGGTCGGCCAACACCTGCACGTGCAGCGGCTCCCCCACTTCGCAATCGTGCGGCGCGATCACGCGCCAGCCGTCGAGCCGACCGGCCACCAGCGCATCGAGCACGATCACCACCAGCAATGCCACACCCGCCGCGGGCGCGACCACCCATGCAGCGGGTGCCGCGGCTGCGATCAGCAGGGCCACCGGCGCGGCGAGCGCGGCGATCCATGCTGCGCGGGCAGTGGGGACAAGCGGCAGCTTCACCTCAGCGCGGGGCCTCGGTCGATTCGACCAGCTCAGCGACCAGCGTTTCGACTGCGCGCCCTTCGATCTCCGCTGCGGGGCTGAGCACGAGGCGGTGGCGCAGCACAGCCACGGCCAGCGCCTTCACATCGTCGGGGATGACATAATCGCGCCCCTCCAGCGCGGCGCGGGCGCGGGCGGCGTTCGCCAGTTGTACAGCCGCGCGCGGCGAGGCCCCGCTACTGAGATCGGCATTGTCACGTGTGGCGCGCACCAGCCGCACGACATAGTCGACGATTTCTTCCGCCATTGTCACCTGATCGAGCGCTGCGGTCGCTTGTCCGATCGTTTCGCCATTGGCAACGGCTGCGATGCCGAAATCCGCCGGGCGCTGCGGACCCTGGCGCTTCCCGAAACGGGTGACAATCGCCGCCTCTTCCTCGGACGAGGGATAGGGCACCAGCAGCTTGAACAGAAACCGGTCGAGCTGCGCCTCGGGCAAAGGATAGACGCCCTGATTTTCAATTGGGTTCTGCGTGGCGACGACCATGAAATGTTCGGGCAATGCATGGGTTTCGCCGTCCAGCGTCACGCGCCGTTCCTGCATCGCTTCCAGCAAAGCGGCTTGGGTTTTGGGCGGGGTGCGGTTGATTTCGTCGGCTAGCAGCAGGTCGCAGAAGATCGGTCCGCGCGTCAGAGTGAACTGGCTGGTCTGGAAATTGAACAGGTTGGAACCCAGAATATCGCCCGGCAGCAAGTCAGGCGTGAACTGGATGCGCCCGAAATCGAGGCCCAGCGCAGTGGCGAAACATTGCGCCAGAAATGTCTTCGCGGTTCCCGGCGGCCCTTCCAGCAACACGTGCCCTTCGGCCAGCAGCGCGACCAGCAGGTGTTCGACGGTTTCCTCCTGCCCGACAACGGCCTTGGCCACTTCGGCGCGGATCGCACCGGCAAGGGTGCGAACCTCGGGGAGGGTCATGGTCATGGGGCGATAGTCCTTTCCAGCGACTTGAGCGCGTGCGCGGCACGCAGGATTTCGGATGGGCCACGCGCCTGAGACAGACGAGCGGCGAGTTGGGAGTAAACCGGTGCGTCCGGTGCCCGCCGGGCAACCGCCGCATCGATTGCGACCGGGTCTGCCGAACGCAGCCCCAGCACCGCCGCCAGCCGCCGGGCGACCAGTGCGGCATAGGGCGCAGTCAGCAGATGCAGGCGCCGGCTGCGGATCGTGAATCCGGCGGCATTGGCCACCAGTTGTCGCTTGCCGAATGCAATCGCCCGCCCTTCCGCCATAGGCGGGCCAAAGCGGCGAAACGCGCGCCATCCCACGATCAGCATCGCGATCAGCAGGCACAGCGTCGCTGCAAGGAACGGCGGGGTGAACGCCAGCGTCAACAGATTCTGTGTGCCACCCGCACCGGCCAATGTCGTGTCGAAAACGATCGGCAGGTCCATCCCTTCGCGGGCAAGGTTCACCACTTGCGCTGCGAACAGTGCACGGTTGCGATCCGCCAGCCCATAGTTATTCATCAGGTCAGGTTCGGCCACGACCATGACGTTCCATCGATCTTCGGTACAGTCGTCGGGGGGGATGGCGGCCAGCCCGGCAGCCTGATCGAGCACCGGATAGCAACCGCCATCGTCCATATAGCCGACGAGATTCCGCCCTTGGGCATCTTCTGCCAGACCGACGATCCGCCCTTGTGTGAAGGCCTGCACATATTCCGGGCTGGGCAAAGCGCCTGACTTGCCCAACCCACTCCACCGTGCGGTCCCTTTTTCGACCGGTTCGATCTTTGTCTCCAGCGACAAGTCATCTCCCAGTTCGGACGCCCATTCGGGGGTGAAGCTGCCGCCCAGCATGACCCAATCGGGCTTGCGGCCGGGGAGTGTGCGTGGCGCGTCGATTGCGACCCATTTGGGGATAATCAGCACAGTGGGGCCGATATAGCGGCGATCTTCGATAACCTTGCGAATATCGTCAGCTTCGGCATTGGCGGATGGCGTCAGGATCAGCAGGCCATCGGTCAGATATTGCTTGCGGCTGCGCGATTGGGAGACATCGTGTCCCTGCCGTTCCAGCATTCGATACAGCGCGGCGTACCCATTAAGGCCGCGATTGGTCACGTCGGCTTCGGCCACACCGCTCTTGCCGGTTTGTCCACTGCCGATGAAATACAGGGTAGCAAGAAACGCCACTGCGCCGAACAGCACCAGCCCCAGAATCACGCGCGGGTTGAAGGCAGAGGCGCCCGTACCACTCATCGGGCGATCCGTTCCAGAGCGAACGCAGCATATGCATCGCGGGCGATCTGCCAGTCGTCTGCACCGAGTGTGCGGAGCGCGAACAGGCTACGTTCCACACGGGTCGCTATCGTACCGAAGGCCGCACGTGCGGCATCGGGCAGGGCAGGCAATGCCGCCAGCTCGCGCGCAGTGCTGGATGGATCGACCAGATCGGGGCGGGCATCGGCAATCTGGGTTACACTTCGCTGGAGCAACAAATGCGTCGCTTCATCGAAGCACCCCTCTGCGGCAAGCCGGTCTGCATCTTCGAGCAAAGCTAGCGCAGCGGCATGGGTAGGTTGCCATTCGTCTTCGCGATAGGAATCGCTGTGCTTTTGCGGCCGCCAGCCAAGCGTGGGGCCGATCAGTTTCCATAACAGATACAGCAGGGCGGCGATGGCCAGTGCCAGCAAAGCCCATTTCAGCACTGGCCATGCATTAACCAGCCAGCGCCCTACCGGGCCCAGCACTTCCGTCAGCCATTTGAACACGGTCTCCAGCCACGCAGGCGGCTGAGCAGTCTTGGGTTGGGGAATCGGCGCATATTGAATGGAAGAATCCGCGCGGACGGCATCCCACGCTTCGCCTGCTGGCTGCAATTCCCCCGTACTTGTCGTCACAGGAAAAGGTGGTGACACGCCCGGCGCGCCACCGCAAGCGCAGAGATCAACCGCGCTCGCGTGCCTGGGGGTAAGTGCCTAGAATGCGGAGCTCCTTGCTGTGGTACGCCAGCTCGTCCAGCGCCCGGTCGACAGCCGGATCGCCCGGTGCACCGAGAATATCCGAATAGAACATCGAAGCAGCAAACCGCGCGCCGATCTGGTAACTTTCCAGCTTGGTCATATTGACGCCGTTGGTCGCGAACCCGCCCAACGCCTTGTACAGTGCAGCGGGAATATTCTTCACTTCGAACACGAACGTAGTGATTGCAGGTCGGCCTGCGACCGTTTCAGGGGGCAGCGGTTCGCGGGCGAGCAGCAGAAAACGCGTGGTATTGTCCGCAGCATCTTCGACATCGTTTTCCACGATATCGAGACCATATAGGTCTGCTGCCATCGGCGGGGCAATCGCTGCCAGCGTGGGATCGCGCATTTCCGCGACATAGGCGGCCGCACCGGCGGTATCCGAATGCGCCTGCGGCTTGATCCCGCGTTTTTGCAGGTAATGGCGGCTTTGTCCCAGAGCCTGCGGATGACTCAGCGCGTATTCGAACGGGCCATGTTTTCCATCGGCAGTGGGCGCGGCCATCAGCGCATGATTGATTCGCAGAAAATGTTCGGCAACGATCGACAGCCCGCTTTCCGGTAGCAGAAAGTGAATATCGGCAACGCGCCCGTGCTGGCTGTTTTCGATGGGAATCGCGGCTGCGCCGGCGCGCCCGTCTTTCACCGCTTCGATTGCGTCGGCAAAAGAAAAACAAGGCAGTGGCAGGCAACCGGGGACCATTTCCACCGCCGCACGGTGGGAATTGGCCCCGGGCGAGCCCTGATAGGCGATGGCGCGCGCCGGATCGGCGGCGGCGGCTTCGGCCATCTGGGCGACCATGGCGCGGGCGGGGGCAGGAAAGCTGTTCATTGGCGAAGCGCGCGTAGCTGTGCGTCAATCGGGCGGCAAGGGTTTCCGCTCTTGCGCGCAGGCAATCGTGCAATTAGAGCGGCCCGCAAGGGGACTTTTACCTTTACCACTTTTGAGAATTCGCGGGATAGCTGCACGCATGGACGACCGTTTCAACACCGCTGCCGGATGGGTCCTGTTTTCAGGGATCGTCGCACTCGGCCTGTCGAGCCTGAGCGCCAAGTATTTCATGGCCGATAAACACCACGCCCCGCACGAGATGGGTTATCCCGTCGAAGGCGCGGCGGACGAAGGCGGGGCCGATAAGGGGCCAAGTCTGGCCGAACTGCTGGCCACCGCCGATGTCGCCAAGGGTGAAAAAGACGCCAAGGCGCGTTGCGGCACTTGCCACACTTTCGATCAGGGCGGCGCGAACGGGACTGGTCCGAATCTGTTCGGCACTGTCGGGGAAGATATCGGCCACGGCAAACGCGGGTTCGCATTCTCTGCTGCGCTGGCCGAACATGGCGGCAAGTGGACATACGAAAATCTCGATGCTTGGCTTGCCAGCCCGAAGGCGTTTGCGCCGGGCACCAAGATGAGCTTCGCCGGTCTGTCGAAGGGTGAAGATCGCGCCAACATCATCCTGTATCTGCGCTCGCTGGGCGGCGGCCCCGAACTGCCGACCCCGGAAGCTAAACCGGCTGAAGGCGATGCCGCCGCGCCGGCTGATGCGGCATCGGATGCAGCGGCAGCCGAAGAAGCCAAGCCTGCAGAGGCTGCACCGGCGGAAGCCGCACCCGCCAACTGAGCTTTGGCGCGGGCAGTTGCCTTCAGCTTAAATCGTTGAAAGAATTTGCAAGGGCGCCGCTATTCGGCGCCCTTGAATCCTTGTGCGATCACGTACCACTCGCTCGATCCCTTGCGGCTGGCGGGTGGTTTGGCATGTTTGACAGTCTTGAAGTGCTTCTTCAGCAGAGCGAGCAGATCGGTATCGGTCCCGCCTGCCAGCACCTTTGCCACGAATGCACCACCCGGCGACAGATTCTCGATCGCGAACCACGCGGCTGTTTCCACCAGCCCCATCGTTCGTAAATGATCGGTCTGCTTATGGCCCACCGTGTTGGCCGCCATGTCGGACAGCACCAGATCGGCCGGGCCGCCCAGTGCCGATTCGAGCGCGGGCGGCGCTTCGTCCGCCATGAAATCCATCTGAAGAATCGTAACGCCCTCGATTGGCTCGGTTTCCAGCAGATCGATGCCGACCACGGCGGCATGAGGCGCACGCTTGCGGACCACCTGACTCCATCCGCCGGGAGCGATGCCGAGGTCGACCACGCGCTGCGCCCCCTTCAACAGGCGATACTTATCGTCCAGCTCCGTCAGCTTATAGGCCGCGCGGCTGCGATACCCCTCGGCCTTGGCTTGTTTTACGTAAGGGTCGTTGAGCTGGCGTTCGAGCCAGCGATTCGACGATGCAGTGCGCCCGCGCGCGGTTCGCACGCGTTTGTCCGGGTTGCGTCCCGACCGGCTCATGCTGCACCTGCCATCAGCGAGCGAAGGATGCCTTCGCGAATCCCCCGGTCGGCCACGCCCAGCCGGTCGGCGGGCCAGATGTCGAGAATCGATTCGAGGATTGCACAACCGGCGACAACCAGATCGGCCCTGTCATTGCCGATGCAGGGCAGGGTGCGCCTTTCATCGGGCGACATTGCCGACAGCCGATCGGCAATCCCACGCATCGATTGCGATGGAACGATCAGCCCATCGACAGCGCGCCTGTCGTATTGCGGCAATTCGAGATGCAGGCTGGCCAGCGTGGTCACTGTCCCGCTGGTGCCAAGCAGGCGGACATCCTCCGCGGCCGTGGCGGCAGGTGCGATACGCTTCGCGAAGTCAGCGAAGCTGTCGAACACCGTGCGGCGCATTTCGGCGTAACGGGCCAGCCGGGTTTCCGCATCCCCTTCTGAACGGCCGACCGTGTCGGTCAGCGACACCACACCCCACGGTACACTGACCCAGTCGAGTATGCGCGGAACAGTATCGGTTGGCTCTATCAGTACGAGTTCGGTTGAACCGCCGCCAATATCGAAAATCACCGCCGGTCCTGTGCCCTGTTCCAGCAATACGTGGCAGCCGAGCACAGCCAGCCGCGCCTCTTCCTGAGCGGAAATGATATCGAGCACGATGCCGGTTTCGCGGCGAACCCGCTCGATGAACTCTTCCCCGTTGGATGCGCGGCGGCAGGCTTCGGTCGCTACCGAGCGGGCGAGGAACACGTTGCGGCGGCGCAATTTGTCGGAGCAGACCTGCAATGCGCCCAGGGCGCGATCCATAGCCGCTTCGCTCAATTGTCCGCTGGCGGCCAGCCCTTCGCCCAGGCGGACAACCCGGCTGAATGCATCGATCACTGTGAAATTTTCTCCCGAAGGGCGTGCGATCAGCAGGCGGCAGTTGTTAGTGCCAAGGTCGAGCGCGGCATAGGCCTGCCGCGGATGCGGGGTGCCGCGTGGGTGGCGTGGTTTGTCGGCGGCTGAATTGGGCCGGATTTCGGGCTGGGCCTGCACCTGAGGTGACTGCACCTGGGGTGACCGGGCCTGAGGCAACTGAGACTGTGCAGGTTTGCCGCCATGCCGCCTGCGCCGCTCTTTGCGCCGATTCGACGCGCCGCGCTGTGGCTCGGAAGCCTTGGGTTCGCCGCGATTGTCCGGCGACTGGCCGGGTCGACGATCGTTGAGCTGAGGGGGGCCCTTGTAGCGAAAATCGGCTACTTTGCCGGACTTTTTGCCCCCTTTCCTGCCAGCTCTCCTGTTCGTGTCCGGCGGAGACACGTCCGCCATTGTACTCTTTCTCAATAATCCACCCGCGCCGCATAAAACCGTCCGCGCACGGGCACCTGTCTGCAATGCTAGCGCTGGTTTGATCGTGGGGCAAGAGATCGGTCACGCATCCCCTTGACCTTGCGGGGCATGGAAACTAAGTGCGCCCTCTCTCGCGTTGGCAGGGCTTACCGCCGCGCACCCGATGCCCCGTCGTCTAATGGTAAGACTACGGACTCTGACTCCGTCAATTGAGGTTCGAATCCTCACGGGGCATCCAGCTTCTTCGCGTGCTTCTGTATCTTGCCCGCCGCTCTGCCGCGGCCTATCGGGCGGTGATGACTGATGAGAATAAGAAACAGGAACGCGATCTGAAGGATCGCAAGTTTTACCGCGCCGAACAGGAAGCCGAATTCACCGACAAGGGAACGCCAGATACCCCGCAAACGCGGCATCCGGCCTATCGTCTGGCATTTCGCGACACCGATTTCCTGGTTCGCGAAGAATTGCGCCCGGTTCGGTTCCAGCTTGAGCTGCTCAAGCCGGAAATGCTGTTGGACGAAGCGGGCGTGGGCTCCACGCTGGTGATGTATGGTTCGGCCCGCATTCCGTCGCCTGACAAGGTCGATGAAATGCGCGCTTCCATCACCGATGCCAATCGCACGGTGGTCGAACGATTGGTGGAGAAGGCGAAGTATTACACCGAAGCGCATAAGCTGGCGAAGATGGTCAGCGAAAAATCCATCGTGGAAGATGGCAAGCGCCAGTTCGTGATCTGTTCGGGCGGTGGCCCGTCGATCATGGAAGCGGCCAATCGCGGCGCGAGCGATGCGGGGGCGGAATCGATCGGCCTCAACATCGTGTTGCCGCACGAACAGGCGCCAAACAAATATGTGACGCCCTATCTCAGCTTCCAGTTCCACTACTTCGCGCTTCGCAAAATGCACTTCCTGCTGCGGGCGAAGGCGGTGGCGGTGTTCCCCGGCGGTTTTGGTACGTTCGACGAATTCTTCGAGCTGCTCACGTTAATTCAGACGGGCAAGATGAAGCCGATTCCGATCCTGCTGTTCGGCAAGGATTTCTGGAACCGCGTGATCGATTTCGAGGCACTGGCCGAAGAAGGAACGATCAACAAAGACGATCTCAACCTGTTCCGCTGGTGTGAAACCGCGGACGAGGCGTGGGGCCACATCTGCGGATTTTACAAGCTGAACGAGCCGACTCTCAAAGCGCCCTGCTGACAGGGTCGGACATTGCCCCGTGTCGGCGCGAAGAGTGGGGGCGCGGCTGTTTGGCAGCCCGCGCCCCCTTCGTTTTATTAGGCATTACTCCAGTGAACGGAGCAGTGCGCGTTAGTTGAGATTACGCACCGCCTGCTGCCCCAGCGGGCCGTTGCCTGCGCCGAATCCCGGTGCGGCATTGATTGCTGCCAGCACGAATTGCCGTCCCAGCCGCACTGCGTGGTCCAACGCCTGCCCGTGACCGATCAGCGTGGCGATGGCGGACGACAGTGTGCAGCCGGTGCCGTGGGTGTGGCGGGTGTCGATCCGCGCGTGATCGAATTGAACCCAGCGACCGCCCGGCTGGATCAGAGTGTCGATCACTCGCGCGTCTTCGGTATGCCCGCCTTTGGCGAGAACGCAGCAGCCGTGGCGGTCGGCCAGTTCCGCCGCAGCGTCGATCACCTGATTGGTATCTTCCAGTGTGCGCCCCGCAAGGTGCGCCAGTTCGGGCAAGTTGGGCGTGACCAGCATCGAACGGGCGAACAGCTTTTCGCGGATCGCCGCGACGGCATCCTCTGCGATCAAAGTCGCGCCGCTGGTGGAAACCATCACCGGGTCGAGGATGACCGGCACTGCCGCGTCCAGACCCGCCAGCGCACTGTCGAGCGCATCGACAATCGCGATATCGTGCAGCATCCCGATCTTGATCGCATCCACCCCGATATCGCTGATGCACGAATCTATCTGAGTTGAAACCATGTCTGCGGAAAGCGGGGCAATCGCCTGAACCCCGGTGGTATTTTGCGCCGTGATCGCCGTGATGGCGGTCATCGCATATCCGCCGAGCATCGTGATCGTCTTGATATCGGCCTGAATTCCCGCGCCGCCCGACGAATCGGAACCGGCGATCGACAATATGCGGGGAGGGGGGCGGTCGATCATGCCGAATGCTTCCGCTGTGTGGATGGCGGGAATTTGGCGTGGAGCGATTTTGCCCGCGTGGGCCGATCCATCAGTTCGCCACCGCAATTAGGGCAACGATCATCCAGATCGTCGGCGCATTCGGCGCAGAATGTGCATTCCAGACTACAGATGAAGGCACCGGGTGCCTCTGCCGGCAGATCGGTGCCGCACCGTTCGCAATCGGGCCGCATGTCCAGCATCAGGCCGCCGCCCGCACAGCGTCGCAGATTGAATCGACCACGCGTTCGACTTGCCCTTCGTCATCGCCTTCGGCCATCACCCGGATGACCGGTTCGGTGCCCGACGGGCGGATAACCAGCCGCCCGCGCCCGGCCAGTTCGCTTTCCGCGTCTGCAATCGCCTGTTTGACATGTGCATCGTCGAGCGGGGCGCCGCCATCGTAGCGCACGTTTTTCAGCAATTGCGGTACAGGGTCGAACTGGTGGAGCATCTCGCTCGCTCGCTTGCCCGAACGCACGAGGCTGGCCAGCACGCGCATGGCCGCAATAGTGCCATCGCCGGTGGTGGCATGATCGAGCAGGATCATGTGCCCCGATTGCTCCCCGCCGACATTGAACCCGCCTGCGCGCATTTTTTCAAGCACGTAGCGGTCACCGACTTTGGCGCGCTCTAGCGTTAGCCCGTGCCCTTGCAGGCAGCGTTCGAGGCCGAGGTTTGACATCACCGTGGCCACGATACCGCCGCCCTTCAGCGCGCCCTTGCCATGCAGGCGCAGGGCGATGAGCGCCATGATCTGATCGCCATCGACCGTTTCGCCCTTTTCATCGACTACGATCAGGCGATCGGCATCGCCATCCAGCGCGATGCCGATATCGGCACCGGTTTCGATGACTTTCGCCTTGATCGCATCGAGCGAGGTCGATCCGACTTTGTCGTTGATATTCGTGCCGTTGGGTTCGACCCCGATGGGGATTACTTTCGCGCCCAGTTCCCAGATCGCAGACGGCGCCACCTGATAGGCGGCGCCGTTGGCGCAATCGACCACAACCTTCAGGCCGTCGAAGCGGATTTCGCTCGACACTGTCTGTTTGACCGCGTGGATATAGCGGCCACGCGCATCGTCGATCCGCCGGGCGCGGCCGATCTGGCGGGCGTCTGCCAGTGGCAGTTCCTGATCGAGCATCGCCTCTATCGCCAGTTCGTCCGCATCGGACAGTTTGAAGCCATCGGGACCGAACAGCTTGATCCCGTTGTCTTCGAACGGGTTATGGCTGGCGGAAATCATCACGCCGAGATCGGCGCGCATTTCGCGGGTGAGCAGGGCAATCGCCGGGGTCGGCAGCGGCCCGGTCATGATCACATCCATCCCCACACTGGTGAAGCCCGCTACCAGAGCGCTTTCCATCATATAGCCGGAAAGGCGGGTGTCCTTGCCGATCACGACCCGGTGGCGGTGGTCGCCACGCAGGAAGTGCCGACCGGCGGCCTGGCCAACCTTCATCGCTGTGGCGGCGGTCATCACCCCCTGATTGGTGCGGCCGCGAATGCCGTCGGTGCCGAAGAACCTGCGTCCCATCTGTCTCTCAATCTCTCGTCTCGTCAATAGCAGCCGCCATGCCGTGAACCGGCGAAAATGTCACCCTTTAGTCAGTACCTAGCGCGAAACGAGAATTGCGTTATTCTGGGGTAATGGACGATACAGGGGATCGCGCTGCACGCGCGCAATCGGCGGAACATCAGCTCGTCAACGTGCGGCTGCCGGCGGGGTGGACACTAACGGGACTGATCGCGGGCCTGCTACTAGGCTGGGCATTGGCGGGCAGTGCAACGATCGATCCGATACTGGCGATAACCAAGCCGGTTGGCTCTTTGTGGCTCAGGGCCTTGCAGGTCACTATCGTGCCGCTGGTCGCGGCGCTGCTGGTGCTGGGTATCACGCAAATGGCGCAAGCCGCGCGCGCCGGGGCGGTGGCGCGGCGGATGTTAAGCTGGATAGCTGTAGTTCTGATTTTCGGCGGACTGGTGTCGGCCTTTGTCCTGCCGATGTTGCTATCTGTATTTCCGCCGCCCGCTTCCGCCGCAGGCATCCTTTCGGCCAGCACTGGCCCCGCTCAGGAAGTGCCGGGGATTGGTGCATTCGTCGAATCGCTTGTCGCTCCCAATATCGTGGAGGCGGCGGCCAACACCTCAATGTTGCCGCTGACTCTGTTCTTCGCCGTATTCGCGCTGGCGCTGGTGCGCCTGCCCGCGGGGCAGCGCGACACGATGATCCAGTTCTTCCGCGCGCTGGCCAACACGATGCTGCTGATTATCGGATGGGTCTTGTGGCTGGCCCCGGTGGGCGTGTTTGCGCTGGCAATGGGCGTTGCCGCACAAAGCGGGGGCGCGGCATTCGCGACGCTGGCGCACTATATTCTGGTGGTGGCAGCGATGGGCTTCATCGTCATGCTGGGCGGATATGTACTGGCGTGGGTCGCTGGAGGGATCAATCCGCTGCGGTTCACCCGCGCGATGTTCCCGGCACAGGCTGTCGCGCTATCCACCCAAAGTTCGCTAGCCAGCTTGCCCGCGATGCTGGTCGCGGCGCAGCGACTGGGTGTGCGCGAAACCACAGCGGAATTTGTCCTGCCGTTGGCGGTGGCGATTTTCCGTTCGACCAGCCCGGCGATGAATCTGGCTGTGGCGATCTATGTCGCGCATCTGGCGGGTGTCACCCTTACTCCGCTCTCGCTGGCTGCGGGCATAGCGGTGGCGCTGGTGATTTCGGTCGGGTCGGTCAGCTTGCCGGGTTCGATCAGCTTTGTCGTATCCATCGGCCCGATCGCACTGGCGATGGGGGTGCCGGTCGGGCCGCTGGCCCTGCTGGTCGCGGTCGAGATGCTGCCGGATATCATGCGGACGGTGGGCAATGTGACGCTGGACGTGGCCGTTACCACTGCTGTCGACCGGACAAGCAAGGATTAAATTGACTCGGTTGCAACCTTGCCGTCACTCGCGCATTGCCTATGTGAACCCTCACTACCACTCCAATCCGAATACGGGAGAAACCAAATGGCTTTCGATCTTATCCCGCTGCCTTATGCCGACACGGCACTGGCACCGGCCATTTCCGCTGAAACGCTGTCGTACCACTATGGCAAGCATCACAAGGCGTACATCGACAAGACCAATGCCGCCATCGAAGGTGGCGAACTGGCCGACAAGTCGCTGGAAGAAGTGATTGCCGCCGTTCGTGGCAAGAACCAGGGTCTGTTCAACAACGCCGCGCAGAGCTGGAACCACGGGTTCTACTGGCATTCGCTGGCGGCTGACACCGGCAACCCGTCGGATGAACTCGCTTCGATGATCGACGACGCATTCGGCTCGCTCGACAAGCTGAAGGACGAGCTGAAGGCACGCGGCGCAGGCCACTTCGCCAGTGGCTGGGTCTGGCTGGTCGAAAAGGGCGGCAAGCTGGAAATCGCGGAAACGCACGATGGCGATACGCTGGCCGATCAGGACGGCAACCCGCTGCTGACCGTCGACGTGTGGGAACACGCCTATTACCTCGATCACCAGAATGCCCGCCCGGCCTATCTGGACGCAGTGATCGACACAAAGCTGAACTGGAGCTTCGCTTCGGAAAACCTCGCACGTGGCACCACCTGGAAATATCCGGGCTGATCCTCGCGAGTCAGCGATTGCAGAAAACCCGCTCCGGCTGTCCGGGGCGGGTTTTTCGTATCAGGTTTCTTCGGCAGGTTCGGTGGTTTGCGGATTGCCGATGAACAATGGCTCCCCAAATATGAAGCCGATCAGGTTGGGCCGCCCGACATGGTCGAAGAACGCGGTCAGGGTTAGCAGAATGGGCACCGACAGCAACGCGCCGAACACGCCCCAGATCCAGCTGAAGTAACTCAGCGCGATCAGGATCACCACCGGGTTCATCGTAAATCGTGCACCGAGAATCGACGGCGTGACAACGTTCGATTCGACTGTGTGCAGACCCAGATAGGCCGCCGCGGGGATAATGCCGAGCAAGGCGGTTTCCGCTGTCCCCACGCCATAGAGCGCCAGCACCGCTGTCATCGCCAGCGGGCCGATATAGGGCAGGAAATTGAGCAGCGCGGCCAGCCCGCCCCACATCACCGGGGCATCGACCCCCAGCGCCCATGCGCCCAGCGCGACGATCACGCCGACGCCTGCGTTGATGAAAGTGACTGTCAGGATATAGGCGGCGACCCGGTCCTGCACTTCGCGGATGACGCGGGCGGCCTTGATACTGCTGCCGAAATCGCTGCGGTCAAGCATCAGGTGGCGGCGCAACCTGACGCGCGCCTCCACCATGAAGAACGTCATCAGGAACGTCAGCAAGGTTTCCAGCACCACGCTGGGCGTCGCAAAGGCGAGCTGTTCGAACACCGACGGGCTGGCCAGCACGACTTCGCGCCCGGTATGCCCGGTAATCTGCGCGATCTGCTCGTTGGCCGATGCAATCCAGTGGAAGTTCGCACGCAGTTCGCTGAACCGCTTGCTGACCTGATCGACCACTTGCGGCAATTGATCGAACAGGGCGACTGCCGGTTGCAGGATCAGCCCTAGCGCCAGCATCATAATCGCACACAGCAGCAGCAGTGACAGGAACGATGCCAGGACATTGGGCAGCCCCCAACTGGCGAGTTTATCCGCCAGTGGCGACAGAACTATCGTCAGGATCAGTGCGGTGACCAGCGGCAGGAATACTACCGACCCGATCGACAGCACGAACGGCAGTGCCAGAAACAGTCCCAGACCCAGAATGACCACCAGCGCCGACATCAGCCGCAATTCCTGCGCGGCGAATGTCATTTGCGTGGAGCTGTCCGATACGCGCGCGGGTTCGCCGCCATCTGGCGCAGACACAGCAGCATCGCGGGATTCGTGGGCGCTCATCGCCGTGGAGCCTTATGACAATCGGAACCTGCGATATTGCCGCAAGCGTGGGGTCTGTTCAAGCGGTTCGCAATCAGCGGGTCGGTTCGCTGACACCGTTGCCCGCGGCCACTTCGTCCAGCTCTTCCAGCAAGGCGCGGTGTGCGCTTTCGTCTTCGGCGGTGCGTTTGGGAATTGTGCCATCTTCCAGCATTGCCGTCAGAGCAGCGCGGGCGCGGCCCACACGGCTTTTGATCGTGCCCACGGCACAGCCGCAGATATTGGCCGCTTCTTCGTAAGAGAAGCCACCCGCACCCACCAGCAGCAAAGCTTCGCGCCGTTCGGGCGGCAGCGTCAGCAGCGCGCGGCGCATGTCGGACAGGTGGATCGGTTCTTCCTGTCCCGCAGGCGCGGTCAGGATACGTTCGGCCACGTTCTCGTCGAAATCGCCACGGAAACGATTGCGGCGCATATCGGTGAGATAGGCGTTACGCAGGATCACGAAAGTCCATGCGCGCATCGATGTGCCGGGCTGGAATCGATCCTGCGCGGCCCATGCCTTCAGCATGGTTTCCTGCACCAGATCGTCTGCCATGTCGGGGCGGCCGCACAGGCCACGCGCAAATGCGCGCAGATGCGGAACCACTTCGGTCAGCTCTCGCTTGAAATCGGCCTTCTCGCTGGCCGTTCGCTCGGTCTCGCTCATCAGTTCTTGCCATCCAGTTTGGAAAGCAAATCCTTGAAACTATCCGGCAATTCTTCTTCCACAACAGAATCGTACAACTGGCGCAGGCCATTGGCCCACCCCGGTTGTGCATCTTTTTTCTGTCTGTTCACTGTGTTGCGATCCTTTTCGCCCCCCTGTGATGCAGAATCTTTCGTGTCGTCCTTGTCCGATGTCATGAACGTCCCAAACAATAATGTATCGATACAAAATGCGTCCGCAGTAAACGGCCTGTCGTTGAGTGCGCTACTCCCCGGAATGGCCGTGCTGTCAAGTTGGGAACGAAGCCGGGCGCGCATGGTTCCCTTGATACTGCCGGGTATGTATTGGCAGACAATGGCTTGCGGCCAATTTTGTCGGCAAGTCGGTTGGGGGTAGTCGGTTGAGTAATTCGGACTTGCAGAATCGCCGGGCACGGCAATTGCTGGTCCAATATCCGCGCGCGGCGCCGCTGGCGATTTTTCTTTTGATTACAGCGATTACCGCCCTCTCTATCTTCGCGATAGAGCGGGGCGAGTGGCAGCGCGAACAGGCCGCGATGAGTGAAACAGCGCAAGCAGTCGCCTCTGCGCTGGAACGGCGCGGCAATACCTCTTCGGCTTATCTGCGTGCAGGCGCGGCTCTGTTCGGCACGGTCGATGCCGTGCCGGGGCCTCTTTTCCGGCGCTTTATAAGCGAACTGCGGCTTGATTCCGATTATCGCGGAGCGGAAGGTATCGGCTGGGCGATTGCGCTGAAGCCGCGCGATGTCTCCCGGTATGAAGCCGCGCTGAGTGAAGTAACTGCCAGCCGTCGTGCGGTGCATCCCAAGCCGGCCGCGAATGCAAAGCTGGTGGTGCCCGTCACGTTTTTGCAGCCCGATACCGAACGCAATCGCCGCGCCATCGGGTTCGACATGTATTCCGAGCCTGTCCGGCGTGAGGCGATGGACGAAGCGATCCATTCGGTGCGCCCCACCGCCAGCGGCAAAGTCGTGCTGGCACAGGAAGGCAACAAGCCAGAGCCGGGTTTTCTGATCTACATGCCTGTGTTCGAAGGGGGGATCAGTGGCCGTAAACTGCGCGGATTTGTCTATAGCCCGTTCAACGCGCAGGATTTCCTGATTTCGGCAATGGAGCTGGAAACGCCCGGTGACATGGGTGTGCGCCTGTATGACGGGGCGCCGGGCAAGGAGAATCTGCTGGCGGAACTCGCCCCGGCGCACCGCACCGGTCGCATTGTGCGTAATCAGGTGAATATCGCCAATCACCCGATGGTGCTGGAAGTGGAATCGGCGCGAGGGGCGGGGCTGTCCACGCTGTCGATGCTGACTTTGCTGTTCGGGCTGCTGGTGGCCAGCCTGCTGATGGTGGTGGTGCGGTTGCTGACGCAACAGGCAGCAGAAGATCAGGCCTCGCTCGAATGGCTGGAAGAACAGAATTCGATCCGCGACACGCTGACCCGCGAACTGAACCACCGTGTCAAAAACACGCTGGCCAATGTGCTGTCGATCGTCAATCTCACCCGGCGACGGGCAACCGATATTGACGATTTTGCCGACGGGCTGGACGGCCGCATCCGTGCGCTGTCGGCCACGCACGATTTGCTGACATCGTCGGACTGGAGCACGACTCCGCTCGGCGCGGTGATGCAGGCCGAACTGGCGCCTTATGCCCGCAGCGAAGCGTCGATAGAACTGGAGGGGCCGCATGTCGAACTGGCGCCCAACGATGCGCTGTCGCTGGGGCTGGCGGTGCACGAACTGGCGACCAATGCCGCGAAATACGGCGCTCTGAGCACGCCGGAGGGCAAAGTCCGCCTGACCTGGGCGCTGGAAAAAGAAAACCTGGCCAGTATCGAATGGGTGGAAAGTGGCGGTCCCCCGGTCCCCGATCAGCGATCGCGCGGGTTCGGCACCGATCTGATCGAAAAGATCGTGGCCCACGAACTGCGCCATCCGGTGCGGCTGGAATTTGCCCGCGAAGGGGTGCGGTGCCGCTTGCTGGTGCCGGTGCGCCGCCCCAGCGAATTTGAAATCCGCGCGCGCAAACGGGCGGAGCGTCGGCAGACCGGACGGCGCCGTAAAAGCCCGGCATCTCGCTGACACGTAACGCTGGCACGGCGTTGCCTGCCATCTACGATTTTCGCGCGTTCGCGCCCCTCTCGCCCGTTACGTCAGACACGAAAAACCCGGCGAGGGACATCTGTCCTCGCCGGGTTGGTTTCGGTGTTGCTGTGCGCGGTGTCAGGCCAGCGGGCGGCTTGATCCGAAGAACAGCGCCTGACTGATCGCGGTGCGTACGGTCGATTCCTGAAACGGCTTGGTGACCAGATAGGTCGGTTCGGGCCGGTCGCCGGTCAGCAGGCGTTCGGGATAGGCGGTGATGAAGATCACCGGCACCGAACCGATCGCCAGAATATCGTCCACTGCATCCAGACCGGAGGAGCCATCGGCCAGCTGAATATCGGCCAGCACCAGACCGGGGGTCTTTTCGGCAACGACTTCCTGCGCTTGCGTGCGGGTGGCGGCGGTGCCGCAAATGTCGTGACCCAAAGAGCGGACCAGATCTTCGAGTTGCATCGAAATCAGCGGCTCATCTTCGATAATCAGGACGCTGGTGGCGGATTCGCGGTCGATTTCCGCCACGGCTTCCTGAACCAGAGCCTCCACCTGAGCGGCGTCCAGCTCCATGATTTCGGCCGTTTCCGGGATCGAGAAATCTTCCAGCGTCGTCAGCAGCAAAGCCTGACGGTTGAGCGGAGTGATGACTTTCAGCCGATCGCGGGCGGCACTTTCGTGTTCGCCGGTCCCATCGTTCGGGCGGCCATCGTCGGCCACTTCGAGATAGGCGCTCGACCACACTTTGTTAAATGCGCGGTAGAGCGGGACACGACCGGCCTCGAGCGATTTTTTCAGCTCGTCGTCGGCCAGTGCGGCCTCCAGCGTAGCGCGCACGAATGTATCACCGGTCGATTGAGAGCCGGTCAGTGCGCGGGCATAGCGGCGCAAATACGGCAGATTGGAAGCGACTTGATCTCCAAGCGACATGTAAACCCTTCCCGTTTGAGATAGCGGGGAAACGATGCAGAACAGCGAAGGTTCCGCCTGCGAATTGACAAGCTGTTGGCAACGGGACAAATCACTGCCATCGCACAGAAATTGGTGACAGTTTCTTCTATTGCAATGGGGGGGTACGGATGGTTTCGTCTGATGAGACGCGGTGCGCCGAATGCCCGCTGCAACTGGCACAGTGTCTGCGCGCTCTCACGGTCGAACAAGTCGAAACCATGCAATCGATCAAGCGCGGGGAACGCGTGGTCGACCGTGGCGACACGGTTTTCGAACAGGGCAGTGACGGGCACGAACTGTTCACGGTGCTCGAAGGGGTGCTGATGCGGGTCCGCACGCTGGACGATGGACGGCGGCAAATCGTCAACCTGATGTTCCCCGGCGATCTGGTCGGATTGCAGGGTGCGTTCGACGATCCGCGCAGTCATTCGGTGGAAGCGATCCTGCCAGCGCGGCTGTGCGAATTCCACCGCGTCGATTTCCCCACGCTGATCCGTTCGCATCCCCGGCTGGGATACGACATCGTGTGGATGGCGGCGAAGGAAGAAACCGAGCTGGAAGAACATATCGTCTCGTTGGGCCAGCGTAACGCCCGCGAACGGATCGCCAATCTGGCGGTGTGGATGGTGGACCGCGCACAGGCAACCGGCATCGCCCGGCGGGACAACAGCCTCGAACTGCCGATCACGCAGACGCAAGTGGCGGAAATGCTTGGTCTGTCGCTGGTGCATGTGAACCGCACACTGCAATGGCTGCGCCGCGAAAAGCTGGTTGACTGGCGCAATGGCCGGATTGCCGTGCCCGATATGGAACGCACCAGCGAATTCGCGCAGTTCGAAGGGCGGCGCATGCAGATGCGGCCGTTTATCTGAGGGGCTGAGAGGGCATCTGGTGAAAGCCCCGGCACATCTCCCACCGCACAGCCGAATTGCGGTGAATCAAAAAAATTTGAAAAATGCGATTCTGCGGGGAACCGGTTTTCGGTCGGTGCATTTCCCTTATGTCACCGCCGAGACCCCCCTCCCGTCCAAGCGGCTGGTGATACGATCCCGAAGGGCCTCCGCTCGAATGCGAGCGGAGGCCTTTTTTATGGCCTGATGAAACGGATGGGCTTGGCGGAACTGTTGCGACACAGAGTTGTGGCGCGAATGGGTTTTAGCGCAGAACGCTTTTCAAACGGGAGAACAGCCCGGTCGCACCTGGGCGCGTTTGGATCGCAGCGAGCAAATCCTCGGGCGCGTAGGGTTTTTCCAGCACCGGCCCCAGCTCAGCGATGTTGGCCGGGATATCTTGCGGGGCACCGGTTGAAAAAACGATGCGCGGCGGATTGGGCCCGACTGAGCTGACCAGCTCGGCCAGCGCCCAGCCGTCGTCGCGATCCGACAGATGCACGTCCAGTATCATCGCATCCGGTTGGTGTGTGCGTAATGCTGCCAGCGCATCGTCGGACGAATTGCACTGAATCACCCGCGTGGCGCCTGCGCCAAGCAGGGTCTCTTCGATATTCAGCGCCAGAATAGCGTCGTCTTCCACCACCAGCACGATGCCGATTGGCGGCGCGGCAGTCGCTTTGCTCCGCTTGTCTGATTTCACCCCTTGGGTTGCCACCTGCGCGTGTTCCTCTCGCGCCGCCGGACGGAAAAGCCGGGGCGATCATATAACGCGAACGACAGGCGCCGGAACACCGTTCCCACGTTCCGCCAAATTGCGCCGCCTCGTGGCACAAATACCACGAATAGAAGCGGTTAGCGGGCTGTGTGAGAGACGGTTGCCGGTTCGCTGCGATGCGCCCGTCGCGGCGGCTGTGGTGATGGTGAGGCAGGGCCATGGATTGCCACGTCGCTTACGCTCCTCGCAATGACGAGGGGAGGGTGCGCGCGATGGTATTGGCCAGCCATCGGCAGTGCGACGCTGCACCTGAACCAAACCCACTTCGTGCCTTCGCGCCTTCGTGTGCCAAACTTCCGCCCGACGTCCCCGCCCATCGCAACGGCTGTGAGAGGGTGAGGTGCGGTCGATGGATTGCCACGTCGCCTGCGGCTCCTCGCAATGACGATTGGAGCGGACGGACTTTATCCGGGGGCCACTATTCTTCCGGCGTGGAGCCAGCAGAAGCTGGCCCCCGGCTCAGGGCCGGGGTGACGGTGGGGGCTGATAATATGGGGCGCTCTTCGTCATTGCGAACGCAGTGAAGCAATCCAACGTGGGGCGGTGGTGTCCATTGCAGCGGTTGTGGAAGAGGCGAGGTTCGGTTCATGGATTGCCGCGTCGCTTACGCTCCTCGCAATGACGAGGGGAGGGTGCGCGCGATGGTATTGGGCAGCCATCGGCAGTGCGACCTTACGTCCGGACCAAACTCACTTCGTGCCTTCGCGCCTTCGTGTGACCAGCTTCCACCCGACGGTCCCGCCCATCGCAACGGCTGTGAGAGGGCGAGGTATGGTCGATGGATTGCCACGTCGCCTGCGGCTCCTCGCAATGACGAGAGGTGGGCCGGGGTGACGGTGGGGCTGATAATGTGGGGCGCCCTTCGTGGTGTCACCGCCCCGACGCAATCGCGCTTATAGCTCCTTCTGATAGACCACGTATTCGCGGTTGATCCGGCTGTCGATAGCCTCCGCGATGGCGACCATTCCCTGATTATCGTCGAGGATCCAGCCGATTTCCCCGCGCGTCGAGCCGTATTTTTCAATCGCATTGCGCCGGATATATTCGATCATCATAAAGGCCAGCTGGCTGGCAAGGCGCGAGGACTGCAGGCGTTTGCGGACCCCCATCAGCGGCACCCGCATCGTGCGGACCTGCGGATTGCGTAGCCATGTCAGCAGCTTGATCCAGTTGAACGGGAACAGTTTGCCCTTCATCGGTTTCAGCACTTCGTTAAGATCGGGCAACGTCATCATGAACGCCACCGGTTCCCCTTCGTATTCGGCAACCATGATGAGGTCTTCGCGCACGATGGGTTTGAACTTCTTGCCGGCATAGGCGATTTCGGCGTCGGTGAACGGCACGAAGCCCCAGTTATCCGACCACGCATCGTTGAGAATATCGAGGATCAGGCGCGCTTCTTCGTCGAATTTCGATTTATCGACATTGCGAATGCGGATTTTCGCGTTCTTTTCGCCAGAGGCGACGATGCGCTGGATCAGCGGGGGGAATTCCTGCGTAATATCCAGCTCGTAAGTATAAAGCGATTTGGCCTTGGTATAACCGAGCGCTTCGAACCAGTCGCGATAGCGGGCGGGCTGGTGTCCCATCATCACCGTGGGCGAATGATCGTGGCCCGCCACCAGTTGCCCCGGTTCTTCCCATACGGACATCGACAGCGGGGCAAGAACGCGGTGCATCCCCTTGTCACGCAACCATTCTTCCGCCGTGGCGATCAGGCGGGCGGCGATTGTTGCGTCTTCCGCTTCGAACAGGCCCCAGTTGCCGACACCCGGCCCCATGCCCTGTTCGGGCGGCTGGGCAATCGCCAGATGATCGATATGCGCGGAAATGCGCCCGACCGTACGGCCGCCTTCCTTCGCCAGAAAATGCTGCACCTCGGCATGGTCGAAAAACGGGTTCTTACCGGGGGTGACCAGCTCCATCGCTTCCATCCGCAGCGGGGGCACCCAATGCGGATCGTCGGCATGAATCCGATAACTGAGATCGACAAAATCCGCGCGCTCGCGCTTGTTCGTGACGGGGATCACTTCTATCTGTCGGTCTGACACGGCAGCAGCCTCGTTCATTGTGTGTTCCATAGGTGTGGGGTAGCTGCGATTTGACCTATGCCATAGCGCGCCACCCCGAAAGGGGCGCAGTAAGGCGTGTCATCGTTTCGGAAAAGCAGATAATGAACGCCACTCAACCCGCCAGTCACTCCACCGCCTATTCCGCGCAGGAAGCTCAAACCGCCACGAATGCGGCGATTGATCGCACCCGCTTGCCGGACGACAAAGTGTTGTTGCGTGCCGCAGTCGATCTGACGCGCGACCTGCATACAGCCAAGCCGGGGATTTACTGGCCCGATATGCTCGGCTCTGCATTCATCGGTTATGCCGCGCTGGCCGGGGCAATCCTGACCGACAAGACATGGCTGGCGATCCTGCTGGGGCTGGTGGCGGTGCAGGCATTGTATCGCGCGCTGCTGTTCATTCACGAAATTTCGCACATGCACCGCGATGCGCTGCCCGGTTTCCGCACTGTGTGGAACCTGCTGGTCGGCATTCCGATGCTGACCCCTTCGTTCATGTATGAAGACGGGCACACCATCCACCATTCGCGGACCAAATATGGCACCCCGGAAGACCCGGAATATCTGCCGCTGGCGCTGATGAAACCGTGGAGCCTGCCGGTGTTCCTGCTGATCGCCTTGCTGGCACCGCCCGCGCTGATGATCCGTTTTGGCATCCTCGCGCCGCTGGGGCTGATTTTCCCGGCGATCCGCAAGATGAACTGGGAACGGTTCTCGACGCTGGCGATCAATCCCGATTATCGCCGCCGCCCGCCCGCGGAATCGAAGCGGCGCTGGTATATCCTGCTGGAAACCGGCGCGTCGATCTGGGCGCTGGCGCTGTTTGCCAGCATCCCGCTGCTGGGCTGGCGACCGCTACTGGTGGCGCTGGCGGTGTTTTCGGTGGTCGCAGTGCTCAACCAGCTTCGCACGCTGGTGGCGCATTTGTGGGAGAACGAGGGCGAGCCGATGACGGTGACCGCGCAGTATCTCGATTCGGTCAACGTACCGCCGCCGGGCATCGTGGCTGCGATGTGGGCGCCGGTGGGGCTGCGGTTCCACGCGCTGCACCACTTGCTTCCATCGATGCCCTATCACTCGCTGGGCGAGGCGCATCGGCGGCTGTCGGCGCATCTGGGCGCGGATTCGACGTATCTTCAGGCGAACTATACCGGGATGATCCCGCTGGTCGGGCGGATCGCGGCCAGCACCATGCGCGCACGGAATAGCGATAAGGCGGCGTAACAAGCGGTAGCGGACCCGAAGGGCCGGAGCGGGGCGGGCGGCGGCAGTGCCATCAGCCCAGCTTCTTCCCCAATCCGCTACTCCTCTGTGCGGATCAGCACTGTCTCACCGATCAGCAGGAACAGCATGAACGGCGCCCATGCGGCGAGAAAGGGCGGGTATCCGCCGAAATTGCCCATCGCCAGCGCGGCGTTGTCGACCACGAAATAGGCGAAGCCCAGCGCCATGCCGATGATCGCGCGCAGGAACAGCTGGCCCGAACGCGCCAGCCCGAATGCGGCGACCGCGCCCAGCAAGGGCATCAGCGCAGCGGAAAGCGGGCCGGAAATCTTGTGCCACCACTTCGCCTCCAGCTCCGCGGTGCGGCGACCGGCTTCGCGGTAATCGGCGATCGAGCGCGACAGTTCCATCAGCGATTGCCCGTCGGGGTTCACGCTGCCCAGCTCGATCTGTTCGGGCGTCAGATCCTGTCCCACAACGACAGAGGGCAAGCTGGTGGTTTCAGCGGTGGAGACTTCGAAACGGGTGGCGTCGGTCAGTTTCCAGCCGGGGCTGGCGAAAGTCGCGCTGGCGGCTTTTGTTTCAGTGGCAATCGCCCCGCTGGGGGCGCGGTCGTAATAGGTCACGCCTTCCAGCCGCATGGCCGCGCCGGTGCCACTGGCATTCGCGGCATAGAGGATATTGGTGCCATCGGTGACGTAAACATTGGCCTTCGCCCCCGATGCAGTGGGCATTTTGGCGTAATCGTTGGCTTGCCAGGCCGACAGCGTGGCGTTGGCGCGGGTCAGCACCCGTTCGTTGAATGCGAAGCTGAGCCCCGATGTCACCAGCGCAGTCAGCAACAGCGGCGCCAGCACCTGATGCGCGGAAAGGCCCGCGGCCTTCATCGCGATCACTTCGCTGTTCTGGTTAAGCGTCGCCAGTGTCAGAATCGACGCCAGCAGGACGGAGTAGGGCAGGAACCGCGCGATCAGTTGCGGCGCGCGCAAGCTGACATAGGTCAGCACTTCGGCCTGCCCGTTGCCGGGCGCGGCCAGCACCTTGCCGCTGTTCGACAGCAGGTCGAGCATCAGCAGCACCATCACCAGCATCACCAGCACCGCGGCGATCCGCACTACGAATGTCTTGGCGAGATAGCCGGTCAGCGTCTTGCTGGGGAAGAAATCGAGCTGCATCGGGTTATTCCGCCGGGGTCGCTTGCGCGGGGCGGGTCAGTTTGCGCCGCCTGCTGAACAATTTGCCCAGCCGTTTGGACAATTTGGCGAAGGCAGTTTCCAGCGCCCCGATGGCCTGCCCGCCGGGCACATAGGCCACGCGGTAATACATCCACACGATCAGCGCGCCGAACAGCACGAACGGCCCCCACAGCGCCAGTATCGGATCGACCCGCCCCATTGTCGCGAAATCGTGCCCGTACTGGTTGATCTTGTGATAGGCGACGACCATCACGATGGACACGAACACGCCCAGCGCGCTGCTCGATCGCTTGGGTGGAATTGCCAGCGCGACCGCCAGTAAGGGCATCAGCATCATCATGACCACTTCGACCATGCGATAATTGAAACTGGCCTGGCTGGCATCGCGCGCCGGTTCGGGGGTGGCCCCGCTCCACCCGATACGCAGCAGTTCGGGCAGGATATATTCGCTTTCCCCTTCGCCGCGTTTGCGGAATTCTTCCACCGCGGGCAGATCGATGGGCAGATCCTGCTTGGTGAAGCTGAGCACGCGGCCCGGTTTGCCGGGGCTGTCCTGCACGATGGTGCCATCGGTCAGCCGCAGGATAATCGTGTTGGGGTTGTCGCTCGTCGCCAGAAAGCGCCCTTCGCGGGCCGAAATCGACAGCACTTCGCCCTTGCCATCGGCCACGCGGGCGAAAATGCCCAGCAGGCGGCGCCCGTCATCCTCGCTTTCTTCGATGCGGAGCGCCATGCGATCTTTCAGCGTGGTGAATTCACCCACCTTGATCGACGCGCCCAGGGCGCCGGAACGCAGTTCGTAATCGAGCCGGGCATAGTAATACTGGCTCATCGGCTGGATATAAAACACCAGCGCGGTGTTGGCCATCACCAGCAATACGGCAATGGCATAGGGCACCCGCAGCAACCGGCCATAGCTGAGGCCGACCGCGCGCATCACGTCCAGTTCGCTGGTCGTGGCCAGTTTGCGGAACGCCAGCAACACACCCAGCAACAGGCCCAGCGGAATCGCCAGACTGGCATATTCGGGCAGCAGCGCGACCAGCATTTTGAACACGATGCCCACCGGCCCGCCTTGCGCGCCGACGAAATCGAACAGGCGCAGCATCTGATCCAGCGTCAGCAGCGATGCCGCCAGCACGAACACGCCCAGCATCGGCACAAGCGTGAGCCGCAGGATATAACGGTCGATAGCGGGAAGAAACTTCAGCAAGCGATCAGGGGTCCGGTTGTCAGATGCAAGCTGCCCTAGCGGGAAATTTGCGGCAGGTCATGCCCCCAAAACAGCAGCCCCCTTCCCAGCGGGGATAGGGCGATCAGGCCTTTTCCAGCGTACATTGCAGCGGGTGTTGATTTTCCCGCGCAAAATCCATCACCTGATTGATCTTGGTTTCCGCCACTTCATACGGGAAAACTCCGCACACACCCACTCCGCGCTGGTGAACGTGGAGCATCACCCGCGTCGCCTGTTCCAGATCCATTTTGAAAAACCGTTTCAGCACGATCACCACGAATTCCATCGGGGTGTAATCGTCGTTGAGCATCAGCACTTTGTACTGGCTCGGCTTTTTCGGTTTGGCCTTGGCCTTGGTGGCGACGCCGAGCTGGCCTTCGCCATCGTGCGCGTCGTCATCGCCCGCCGCGCAAACAGGTCGGGGCAGGTTGGTTTGAGGCAGGGCAGGGTAGTGCGAAGCGGTCATCATGGCTGCAATATCGTATGCGATTGGCATTGGGCAAGGCGGGACTCACCAGATGCCGTGAAACGGTTAAATCTGTCCAAACACGCACCAGCAAAAAACAGTGCGAACAAAACGAAACGGGCCGGACGGTGTGTACCGTCCGGCCCGCAATGGTCCTGCCGCTTTATAGGAGAGGAGAGAGAGTCGGCGGCAGGATAATTCGGGGTCAGGCTGCCTTGGTGAATTTTTCGGCGGCAATGCTCATCCGGCTGGAAATCGGCGCGAACGCTTCGTTGGCCAGCTTCATCGAGGTTTCAGCGTTCTTCGACATGTGGGCAACCATCGCGTCGAAGTTACGGCGCGCCAGTTCGCCTTGCAGCTTGAACAGGTCGGTCGGGCTCTTCACCGCGGCGAATTCCTTCATGTCGGCAGTGGCGATTTCGAAAGCGCCCTTGGCCGCTTCGATTTCGCCGCGTGCGATGTCCTGCATGCCGCTCGACAGGATCTTGCCCGATTCGACGACAGCTTCGACATTGCCCTTGCTGAATTCGGTCACTTCGCCGGCATAGGCCTTGCTCTTTTCAAAGGCGGTCTTGGCCTTTTCCTGCAGGTCGCTGGCGGCGTCTTTGATGGTCTTGGTGAAATCTGCGGTCTTGGTCATGATGGTATCCTTGGATTTGGGTGCTGTGGCAGGCTTGGTATTTTTCGGTGCTGCGGCCTTCTTCGGCGCTGCAACCTTTGGAGCCGGAGCTGCCTTGGCGGGCGCGACTTTGGCTGCCCTGGCAGGTACGGCCTTTTTCGCGGCAACCTTTGCCGGGCGTTTGGCGGCCGCCTTGCGGGCAACCGGCTTTTTCGCCGGGGCCTTGCTTGGCGCCTTGGCAACGGTTGCTTTAGCCGGTGCGGGCTTGGCCTCTGTTTTTGGGGCCGCTGCCTTCGGGGCATCGGCCTTGGGGGCCGCAACCTTTTGGGGCGCGGTGTTCCCGGCGGCATCGGCATATGCCTTCTCGGCAGATGCGTCGGCCTTCAGTTCTACAGTTTTCGGATCGCTGGCATCGGCCATTGGTTCACGCTCCTATGTTGCACTGCACAAAATAGGCTTCGCAATCGCGAAGTCAAGGAATTTTTGTGCAGTGCAACATCAGTGGAGCACGGCCTGCCGCGCAAGTCGGGGAATGCCGGTATCAGCGCGTCTTCACGTAACGTCCGGGCGCGTCTTCGATCACGGGGTCTTTCTTTGTTTTGCCGGGGATGCGTTTCCCCTTGGCGGGCACCTGCGTGGCATCGTGTTCCTGCAACCAGCCCAGCCAGTGCGGCCACCAGCTCCCCGGATGTTCCTCCGCCCCTTCGATAAATTTTTCGAGCGTCGGGGCCGCGCTGTTGCCGGTCCAGTATTGATACTTGTTCGCGGCGGGCGGGTTGACCACCCCGGCGATATGGCCCGACCCGGCCAGCAGGAACACCGCATCGCCTTTCACATGGCGGGTCATGCGCCACACGCTTTCCGCCGGGGCGATATGATCTTCGCGCCCGGCCTGAATATAGACCGGGGTTTCGATCCGGGTCAGGTCGATCGGGGTGCCGTCCGCCTCCAGCGCATCGGGCACTACCATCTTGTTATCGCGATAGAGGTCGCGCAGATATTCGTTGTGCCACCGCGCGGGCAGATTGGTGACGTCACCATTCCAGTGGAGCAGGTCGAACGCCGGATACCCTTCGCCCAGCAGGTAATTGTTGACGACATAGTTCCAGATCAGATCGCGGCCGCGCAGCAGGTTGAACGTCGCCGCCAGATAGCGCCCGTCGAGATAGCCATCGGGCGATAGCTGGCCGATCATCTCAAGCTGGCTGTCGTCGATAAAGCTTTTCAGTTCGCCCGCCTTTTCGAAATCGACCTGCGCGGTGAAGAACGTGGCGCTTTTCACTTTATCGGCTTCGCCACGCCGGGCGAGGACCGCCAGCGTCGCCGCCAGCGTGGTGCCTGCGACGCAATAGCCGATGGTGTGAACCGCGGGCACTTCCAGCCGTTGGCGCACATGGTCGATCGCTTCGATCTGGCTGCGGATGTAATCGTCCCACACAACATCTTTCATCGATGCGTCGGCCGATTTCCAGCTCACCACGAAAACACTGATCCCCTGATCCAGCGCCCATTTGATGAAGCTCTTCTTCGGAGTCAGGTCGAGGATATAGAACCGGTTGATCCACGGCGGGAAAATCACCAGCGGAACGTCGAGCACGGTGTCCGTCGTGGGAGTGTACTGGATCAACTGATACATCGCCGTTTCGAACACCACTTTGCCCGGGGTAGCGGCGATATTCTCGCCCAGCCGGAACGCGCTCGAATCGGTATGGGTCAGCTGGCCGCGTTTCAGATCGTCGATCAGGTGGCGCATCCCGCGAACGAGGTTCTCCCCCTTCGATTCGATCGTGCGTTGCAGAACCACCGGATTGGTCAGCAGGAAATTGTCCGGGCTCATCGCATCGGCCAGCGCCTTGGTCGCGAAAGCCAGCTGCTCTTTCTTTTCCGCATCGACCCCTTCGACATGTTCGGCGGTCGATACGAAATAATCCGACAGCATCAGATAGGTCTGATGCAGCAGGGCGTAGGCCGGATGGGTATGCCACGCCGGATCGTTAAACCGCCGGTCCTTGCGCGGAAGCTCCGCCGCGCTGTCTTCTGCATCATCGGTGGCATTCAGGCCCAGCACGCTTTGCCACAGCTTCAGGCTGTCTTCCGCGAACCTTTGCGTGGCTTCGGCATCGAACGGCGCGGCCTTGGCCCAGCCTTGCGAAATCAGCATAAATTGCGCCGGATCGAGCGAAGAGGTGAATATCCCGGTGTTGTCCGTCTTCTCCGCTATAAATTCCAGCCACATGGCGTGAATATGCCGGGCATTGTCGGCCCATTCGGACATTTCATTCCAGTTTTGAACGGGTTGCGGCGCGCTTTTAGTGTCAAAGATGGTGTCAAACTGGCTCCAGAATTCACGCATCGCTTCGCCTTGCGCGTTCAGCAGAGTGGCGAACTGGGCACTGGGGCTGGGGGTGTCTTCCGGCATCGTCTCTCTCGCTCCTGCACTTTGGGCTGCATCGGGCGCAACAATCTTGGCATGATCTGCTGTTTCGCGGAAACGAAATATCCCCTAAGGCCTTAAACAGCCGCTGGCGCAGTGCCACGGCCTCGAACCAAGCCAGGGAAAGATGGACGACGAATTCTACCGCATCAAGCGACTGCCGCCTTATGTCATCGCCGAAGTGAACGGGATGCGAGCGGCCGCGCGAGCGGCGGGCAAGGATATCATCGACCTCGGCATGGGTAATCCCGACTTGCCGCCGCCCCAGCATGTGATTGATAAACTGTGCGAAGTGGCGAAAAAGCCTGACGCGCACGGCTATTCCCAGTCGAAGGGAATCCCCGGTCTGCGCCGCGCTCAGGCCAATTATTACGGCAACCGTTTCGGCGTCGAACTCGACCCGGAAACCGAAGTCGTGGTGACGATGGGATCGAAGGAAGGGCTGGCCAGCCTCGCCACCGCGATCACCGCGCCGGGCGATGTGGTGCTGGCACCGAACCCAAGCTATCCCATTCATACCTTTGGGTTTATTATCGCGGGCGCGACGATCCGCTCGGTCCCGACGACGCCCGATGAACACTATTGGCGCAGTCTGGACAAGGCGATGCACTTCACCGTGCCGCGGCCCAGCGTGCTGGTGGTGAACTACCCCTCCAACCCGACAGCCGAAGTGGTCGACCTTGCTTTTTACGAACGGCTGGTCGCCTGGGCGAAGGAAAACAAGGTCTGGATCCTGTCGGACCTTGCCTATTCAGAGCTATATTATGATGGGAATCCAACCCCTTCGATCATGCAGGTCGCCGGGGCGAAGGATGTCGCGGTGGAGTTCACCTCGCTCTCCAAAACCTATTCGATGGCGGGCTGGCGCATGGGGTTCGCCGTCGGCAACCGCAAGCTGATCGCGGCCATGACGCGGGTGAAATCGTATTTGGATTACGGGGCCTTCACTCCGATTCAGGCAGCAGCCTGTGCCGCTCTCAACGGGCCGCAGGACATCGTGGAGAAGAACCGCCAGCTCTATCACAAACGGCGCGACGTCATGGTGGAGGCATTCGGCCGGGCAGGGTGGGACATCCCGCCGCCGCCCGCCAGCATGTTCGCCTGGGCACCTCTGCCGCCTGCCGTTAAAGATATGGGAAGCCTCGAATTTTCGAAGCAATTGCTGACCCATGCCGAAGTCGCGGTGGCCCCCGGTGTCGGGTACGGCGAAGATGGCGAAGGGTATGTTCGCATTGCGATGGTCGAGAACGAACAACGGCTCCGTCAGGCGGCCCGCAATGTGAAGCGGTATTTTCAATCGCTTGGGATCAACAGCTCGGCTGCGTAATGTGCAGGGCAACGTTCCGTAAAGGGATTTACGGGGCGTTTGCCGTGCCCTTACTCGTCACCTATACTGCGCCTCGGTGACGATGCGAAGTATGATGGCTGACGAGGATAAACCCCAACTGACCGAACGGCAGGTCGCTGTTCTGGAAGGAATTGACCGGCGCCTGCCGCTCAAGGCGGTGGCGGCTGAGTTGGGCATTTCCGAATCGCGGGTTAACCAGCACGTCCGCGCATTGAAGGAAATCTACGGTGTCGCCAGTCTTGGCGAACTGGTGGAAGCATGGCGGCATGAGAGTTTCCGTCCAGAGGTAAGTGCCAGCGAACAAACGAATTTGCCGCCAGATGAACCCTACAGAAATTCTGCATGGAGAAATTCTCAGGTTCCGAAAAGCGACGATGGCATCGACCAAGGGGGCCGGGTCGCACCTGGGGAATTTGTCCTTTCCGATGCAGCGCCAATTGCGATCGAGGCGCCGTGGAGGAAGCATGAAGAACCACAGGTGGTGCCCGGGGTGCTGGATGGCGACAATGCTGTCTTGATACGCCTCGCCGTCATCATCGGAATCGCATTCGGTATCGTCGCCGCAGTGGTCTTGATGGTGACGGCAACTCTCTCTTTGAGCGAGGCGTTGAAGGGGATTGTGGTCACTCCGTCGAAAGTTTCGGCATCGGCTGACTGAGCTTCAGCGGATGCTTTCCGCTGGAGTTTTGTAAATGACTGATAAAACGCGTGATGAGGCGCTCAATATCCGCAAACTGATGCGCGAAGCGGAAGCCGTCAGCGATGAAGCGATGGTTGCCTGTGCCCGCCTCAAGCAGGCCATGATTCTTGCACGGCTTCGTTCCGATACCGAGGTCGATACCGGCCAGCGCGCCCTGATGCGTTTGATCCATGCCGAACAGCAGGCTCTGTCGCTGTCGACCAATCTCCTGCGGGTCCACGATGAACTGAGCAAAGTCGCGCGGGAGAAGATGGGTATAGACGGTGGCGTCGATACCCCGATCGAAGCGCATGCGATCGCGCCTGATATCCGCGCTTCCGTTGCGTCCTGACTGGCTCTAGTGAGGAGACGTGTGGTTTGCTTCGGGTGAATTCAGATATTGGTTCCAGTGCGGCCTGTTCGCCATGCTTGCGATTGCAGCATGGCGATATGGCGGCGGGCCTGAACGCGTTTTGGCCGGAGTTTTGCTCTGGTTTGCAATCGCATTCCCGATAGCGAACTGGTTTCTTGGCCAGTGGAGCGACCTTTCTCAACTCGATACGGCCAATGCGATACTCGATGGGGTCGCGCTGATCGTTTCGGTGGCGGTCGCTCTGACGGCCAATCGGGTGTATCCACTATGGTTCGCGGCGTTTCAGGTGCTGGCGGCAACTGCCCACCTGGCGAAAGATCTGGCGCAGGGGACGGCAGCGCTGGCGTATGTAGTGCTGTACGTGGGGCCATCATATTGTCAGATCGTCATTCTGGCTCTCGGCATCTGGAACCATCACCGCCGCGTTCGCAAGTACGGGACATATCGCGCGTGGCGGAACTCTTCGAACCGTTCGCGGGCGACGATGCCATCCAGCTGGCCGAACGGCTGATTGCGGGCTTCGGTTCGCTTGAGCGGATTCTGTCAGCCAGTTCGTCTCAACTACGTGACGTGGCAGGCGGTTACGACGAGGCGTGTCGGGCGATTGCCGCCGCCCGCCAACTGGTTGACAGTGCATATCGAGAGCACCTGATATCGAGCAGGATCGACGCGGCCGACCCTGTGCTGCACCGGCATTTGCGGGCAAGCATCGGCGGCCAGACGGACGAGCGGCTGTTCGTCGTATTCTGCGATCATCAGCAGCGATATCTGGGAGATGCGCTGATTGCAGAGGGGAGCAGGGGACAGATCGTTGCCCGAACACGGCCGCTGATCACCCGCGCACTCGCTTTGGGAGCATCGGGCCTGTTGCTGGCCCATAATCATCCGTCGGGCGAATGCTATCCAAGCGAAGTCGATATCGTGGAAACCCGACGACTGGAGGCTGTGTGCCAACCCCTCGAAATAGCGCTGATCGACCATCTGATTGTCACCAGAACGCGCGTTCTGAGTATGCGGTTGGCGGGTTGTATCTGACCAATTGCAGTTTGCCACTGGACTTGGCCGCCACCATGCGCGAGGTTCGCCCGAACTGACACAGCGCAGCAGAGGATGACCGTCATGCAATTTCGTGAAAACGACCGGGTAGCGGTTACTCTGGATGCCGATGGGGTGGCGCATGTTCGGCTGATCCGTGCGGACAAGATGAATGCGCTCGACCCCGATATGTTCGAACGGATCATTGCTGCCGGCAGTGCGCTGCACGATGCCAAGGGATTGCGCGCGGTTGTTTTATCCGGGGAAGGGCGCGCGTTCTGTGCGGGGCTCGATCTCACAAGCTTTTCCCACTCTCGTACGGGTGAACCGCCACTGACCGAACGCACGTTCGGCAATGCCAACAAGTTTCAGCAGGTTGCCATGCAGTGGCGCAAACTTGCCGTACCGGTTGTCGCGGCGGTGCATGGCGTTTGCTTCGGCGGCGGGTTGCAGATTGCCAGTGGAGCCGACATCCGCATCGTCGCGCCGGATACCCGGATGGCGATTATGGAGATGAAATGGGGTCTGGTGCCCGATATGGCCGGATATGCCCTGTGGCGCGGGCTGGTACGGGACGATGTGCTGCGCGAACTGATCTATACCAATCGCGAATTCACGGGTGCGGAGGCGCTGGATCTGGGGCTGGCGACGCATATCGACACCGACCCGCTGGCGCGTGCATTCGCCATCGCGCGGACAATTGCCGATCGCAGCCCCCCTGCGATCCGTGCGGCGAAGCGGATTGCCAATGCCATGCCGGACAAATCGACAGACAGCCTGCTGATGGATGAAAGCCTCGAACAGCACCCATTGATGCGTTCGAAAAATCAGATCGAGGCAGTTATGGCGGGAATGGAGAAGAGGCGCGCCAACTACGAAGACGTATGACGGGTAGCGTCATGCCCAGTTCTCATCTGAGGGGGCAGACGTGCCTTCACCCGAAGATCGCTGCCGCCTGCATCCCTGCAAGTATCTGTTCGCCATCGGCATTCCACAGGCGCAACCGCTCACTCGAATAACCGTGATCGGCATGATCGCTTGCTGTTTCCGCAAGATACCAGCCATCGCGGGTTGTTGCTGCCGGATCGAGCAGATTGAAGCTCCAGTTGATCGAACTGAGAGGGCCCTGACGCTGCATCGCTCTCATCGAACCCGGAGGGAGTGCATCGCCAAGAACGATTGCCTCCGTCACAGCGTCAAGCCCGCCGCGATCCTTCAGCCGGACCCAGCGCCGGACGATTGGTTCGCCCGGTCCGCGTTGATCCTGCGCGCGGCGAATCTCCAGATTGTTGATAAAAAACGCCGGTCCTGTGGAATTGACGAGCGGTTCTGCTTCTTCCGGGGGGCCGGGCCAGGGATCTGCCCTGCGCGCGGGATGCAGGGCGTTGGCATCCCGTTCCGCACCGAACAGCATCAGTGAGGTGAATGCCAGCGAGCCATCGCAGGAAATGTCGCTGCGGACCTGCGTGACATTCCTCCCTGCGCGCACGACAGTCACCTGAAACGACACCTCAGCACCGACAGGCGCGACAAACCCGACCTGCGCGGCGCGAAATGGCGGCAAATCCGGCAATGCTTTCTGCGCTGCAGCCAGCGCGAGTGCAGCCGACGCACCGCCAAACAGAGTTCTGCCCTGCATCCACTGATTGGCATCAGGCAGAGCAACGACGGAGCCATCGACAGCGATGGCGTCTATCAGATTCTTGAAGTTCATAGTTTCGATTCAATACTGAATCTGCGATAAAGCGCCAGTCCGAAGAGCAGGAAGTGCAGACAAGCGATTGCCTTGCCGCGCATGAGGCGCTAGGGGGCCGCTTCCCCTGCGAGAGCAAGGGGCGCGAGGCCCGATGGCGGAGTGGTGACGCAGCGGACTGCAAATCCGTATACGCCGGTTCGATTCCGGCTCGGGCCTCCATTTCCTGTAACGGCAAAATCCGTTGCAGCGCGTATTCCTCCCCACTATGGGGCGGACCCTGTGCCGCTTTAGCTCAGTTGGTAGAGCACATCATTCGTAATGATGGGGTCACGTGTTCGAGTCACGTAAGCGGCACCACCTATTTCAGCAGGCAAATCCAGAGGGCTGTTCGGCCGAGTGCTCGCTTTGGGCCACGCTTGGGCAATTGATGCCCTGGTGAGGCGGAATGTCTCTGATCGGCAGCAAACAGCATGTTACGTTGCTTTGGTTGAGGCCGGAGAAATGAACCGCCCCGGGATTGTCGGAGGCCCTAACTCCTGAGAGGAAGGGTCTACGA
>NZ_RAHJ01000019.1:0-134280 GCF_003605755.1 Tsuneonella suprasediminis
ATTCAAGGCATTTGAAGGATCCTTGGATGAGCCGTCGCAGATTTGAGCTTACGGATTTCGAGTGGTCGGTGATCGAGCCGTTGTTGCCGAACAAGGTGCGCGGTGTTCCGCGTGTTGATGATCGTCGGGTGATCAATGGGATATTGTGGCGGTTTCGCACAGGCAGCCCCTGGGCGGATATCCCGGAGCGCTATGGGCCATACACGACGTGCTACAACCGTTTCGTGCGTTGGCGCAAAGCTGGCGTATGGGACCGGCTTCTGTCCTCCGTCAGCGCCGCTTTCGATGGCGAACTGGTCATGATCGACAGTTCCTCGATCCGGGTCCACCAGCATGGTGCGACCCTAAAAAGGGGGACCCCAATCGCTGCATGGGACGTTCCCGGGGCGGCCTGACTACCAAGATCCATGCGCTGGTTGATGGCCGGGGTTTACCGGTCGGCCTGCATCTGTCGGAAGGACAAGCCAGCGATTGCCGCGAGGCTGTAGCGCTGCTTGATGTCGTACCACCCGGCAGCACTTTCCTGGCTGACAAGGCCTATGACAGCGATGCTATCCGCGCACGGATCGAAAGCAACGGCGGCTTCGCCAACATCCCGGCAAAGCGTAATCGACGAAAGGGCTTCGCCTTCAGCGCCTTCCTCTACCGCTATCGCAACCTGATCGAGCGCTTCTTCGGAAAACTCAAACACGCCAGAGGATTGGCGACACGCTACGACAAACGCGCCGATAACTTCCTCGCCGCCATCAAGCTCTTCTCAGCACGGTTATGGATCGCAGCTAATGAGTCTACGGCCTAGGATGCGTAGGGGGCACTACGCCCCTTCGCAGCGCAGAAAACTAGCTTTTCTTTTCTGGTAAGCCCTCGCGGCTCGTTCCCGCGAGTTCTTCCAGCTGTGCTTCCGTCATCGATTCATACATCTGTTTTGACGCACCCTTAAGATCGGACACCTTGCTGTCGCCTTTTTTGGCAGACAAGGCGGCTCCGGCGGCCTCCTGCTGTGCTTTGGATTGCGCCTTCATTGTGCATGCTCCTCGGATAGTAGCGGCTCTCTATCGTTATTTTGCCTCTGCGGGATAAGGTAGAGTGCGTAGATTGCAGGGCACATAAATTGGTCAGAAATCGCCGCATTCAAGCGATACTATAACGCATTTCTATTGGCCTTGTTGAGCACGTTCGTTTGTATTCGGTCCAGTCGCTGCTGACGAGGAATCCTCTGGTTGCGAAAGTGCTCCTGAAACCCAGATGATTGTCAGGAGGCCAATGGCAAGGGCAAGGCTGATGCCCAGAATCCAGCGGACAACGCCTTCTTTCGAACCGGCGCTTGCCTCAGTTTCTGTCTCGATGACCTGCTCGTTGTGTTTTTCCATCTCTCACTGCTCCGCTTGCGGAAAATTCATCTGCCAACTTACGGTTTGGATTGGCGAATGTTCCGGCGGAAGCAGTGGAGGCAAGGCGCGTCAGTCGCGCAGCAGTTCGTTAATCCCTGTCTTGGACCGGGTTTGGGCATCCACCGTCTTTACGATCACCGCGCAATAAAGGTTCGGGCCGGGCGTGCCATCCGGGAGTGGTTTGCCGGGCATCGTTCCCGGCACGACAACCGCATAGGGCGGGACCTGACCGAGATGCACTTCGCCAGTTGCGCGATCGACGATCTTGGTCGAAGCGCCAAGATAGACGCCCATCGAAAGTACGGCTCCTTCACCAACCCGCACCCCTTCCGCAACTTCGCTGCGGGCGCCGATAAAAGCGCCATCGCCGATAATCACCGGGTCGGCCTGCAATGGTTCGAGAACGCCACCAATTCCGGCACCGCCTGAAATGTGTACGTTTCTGCCGATTTGTGCACACGATCCGACGGTAGCCCAGGTGTCGATCATCGCCCCTTCGTCGACATAGGCACCGATGTTGACGAAGCTGGGCATCAGCACTGCGCCCGGTGCGATATAGCTGCCGCGGCGCACTACCGCACCGGGCACTACGCGGAAGCCGGCTTCGCGGAAACGGTTGTCACCCCAACCGGAAAACTTGCTGGGCACCTTGTCGAATGCGGGATTGCCTGCGCTGCCGCCTTCCATCACCCGGTTATCGTGCAGGCGGAAGCTGAGCAAAACCGCTTTCTTAAGCCACTGATTCACTGTCCAGCCACCATTACCATCCGGCTCAGCAACACGTGCCTCACCATTGTCGAGCAATTTGAGAGCCTCGGCCACAGCATCGCCAACTTCTCGGCTGCCGGGGGTTACCTCTTCACGGTTTTCCCAGGCGGCATCGATGGTGGCGGCAAGCTCTTCTGACATGAGGTGGTTCCTGAATATTCGAGATCAAATGGACGTAGCATCGCCTGCGCTAGCGATGGGTTCGCGCAGTCGCAAGCTAACTGACGACGGCCCGATACCTCAAACAGGCGCAGACAAGCGTTCATCATCTCTTTAGCATGAGCAAGTAAAGTCTTTCGACTCAGTTGATTACAAGGGGAGTTGCTATGCCGGGTCGCAATCGGACGCAGCGAGATATATCTCGCAAGATCGTGAGCGGGTTGCGATTGGGCGTGGCTTTGGGAGTTCTGGCGATCCTAAGCGCATGTGGCGGCGGTTCGGGCGGTGAGCCTATTTCCACCCCGGCTCCCGCGCCGCCACCAAGCCCGACGCCGTCTCCGACACCCACTCCAACCCCTGCTCCCACTCCCCCGCCGACCAATTTCGATACGGCCGAATATCGCCGGTCGGATGGGCCTGACTATCATAATGCGATCACCGCATGGGAACAGGGCGCGACTGGAGAGGGTGTGAAGCTAGCCGTAGTCGATAGCGGCATCGATACCGACAGCCCGGAATTCGCAGGACGCATCGACCCAGCAAGCGCGGACGTAGCGGGCAATGGGACGATAGAGGATGTCGATGGCCATGGAACGCAGGTCACGCTGGTTGCCGCCGCGGCGCGCAACAATTCCGGTGTAATGGGCATTGCGTTCGATTCTACAATCCTCACTTTTCGGGCCGACGATCCGGGCAGTTGCGCCTCAGCCAATGCCAGCGACCCGGCAAGTGGCTGCACGTTCGACGATCGTTCGATTGCGAGCGGTATCAATCGGGCTGTTTCTGCCGGAGCCACCGTCATCAATCTTAGCCTTGGCAGCGGCGATGGGCCGAGCGCCACGCTGACGCAGGCAATCCGGAATGCCAGTGCAGCAGGCGTAGTCATTATCGTATCTGCCGGAAACGAGGGCGATGGCAGCGACCCGACAATCGATCCCAATAATCCCAACGGTTTTGCCAGCGGAGTGCGCGCTGCGGGCGGAGCAAATGTCATTATCGCGGGGTCGGTCGATAAACAGGGCCGGATTTCCGATTTCAGCAACCGGGCCGGCAACGATGCTGCCTATTATCTCACTGCGTTGGGCGAAGGCATCTGTTGCGAATACAAGGATGGCGAAATCCACGTCCAGACTGACGCCAGTGGGCAATATGTCTTGCTGGAGGCGGGAACGAGCTTTTCAGCGCCGCAAATAGCGGGAGCAGTGGCTCTGCTGAAGCAGGCATTTCCGAACCTGACAGGGTCAGAGATGGTACGTATCCTGCTCGATTCAGCGACCGATCTCGGCGCGACCGGTGTCGATGCGACATATGGGAACGGTACGCTCAACATTGCGGCGGCGTTCGCTCCGCAAGGGCGCACGGCGATGGCGGGTGAGGCGACCGCGATGCCATTGGGCGATGATACAGCGATTGCATCGGCCGCGATGGGCGACGCACTGGCAGGTGCCTCGCTGCGTGCCATTGTGCTCGATGGATATAGCAGAGCGTATAACGTTGACCTTGGCGCTCGAATGCAGGTGGCGCATATCGCCCCACGATTGACCGGTGCCCTGGAAAGCGGTTCCCGCCGCCATGGTGTGCAGGCCAAAGGGGTCTCGCTGGCCTTTTCGGTGGCAGGCGGTGCCCGCGCTACGGCGGGTTGGGTTGCACCGTTGCGGCTTACGCGAGAGGAGGCGCAGCAGGCACGCGTATTGGCTGCGCGGGCTGCTATGCGGATCGCTCCGGATACGCAGATCGGCTTTGCATTTCAGGAGTCATCCGATGGTCTGGTGGCGCAGTTGCAGGGGCAGGAACAGCCGGCATTCCTGATCGCCGGAAATGCGCGTGGTGACAGCGGGTTCGCTCATTCGACTGAGGTGTCGTTTGCAGTGCGCCATAAGTTGGGCCAGTGGGGCTTCACCGCTAGCGGTGACAGTGGGGAGGCGTGGCTCGGAGATGTCCGCTACGCAGCGAATATCCTGAGCCGCCAGCGCGAACGCTATCGCACACAGAGCCTGTCGTTTGGCGCCGATCGTCGGTTCGGCGCAATCGACACTACGCTGGCACTGACCTGGCAAGGAGAGGAGCGCACGGTGCTCGGCGCATATCTGGCCGATGCGTTTGGAGGTGGCGGTGCGCGTACTCTGTTCATCGATGCCGAAGCCGGATGGCGCTTCGCTGAAGGCTGGCGGCTAGGTGGTGGGTTGCGACAGGGCTGGACGCGGGCGGATCGGAGCGGGCTGGTCGTCGCGGGATCGCATATGGTCAGTCGCGCATGGTCGCTCGATCTTCAAAGGGATGGGGTGTTTGCCCGGCAGGATCGCGTGGGGCTGCGTCTATCGCAACCCTTGCGGGTAGAGAGCGGCGGGCTCACTCTCAGACTGCCAGTTGCGTATGATTACAATACTTTGGGTGTGTCCTACGGCAACCGCACATTGGCTTTGTCTCCCTATGGACGTGAGATCGATGGGGAGATCGCGTGGAGCGGCCCACTATGGGGTGGCAGTGCCAGCGCCAGCCTGTTCTACCGCAAAGACCCTGGCCATGTTGCCACTTTAGCCGATGACGCGGGTATGGCGGTGCGCTGGTCCACGATCTTCTGAGCGACAGGAGGCAGGGGTGGCCTTATGGCCAACCCCTGCACCGACTGGTTAGCTGGCACCTGCTCTCTGCGCGAAAGCCCACGCGGACTGAGCGAGTGGCAATACCCGTTCCGACATGGCCTTGGCATGGGCGGAACTGGCAGTGCCGTCGATCACCCGCTTCTTGATACCTTGCAGGATACCCGCCAACCGGAAGAAGTTGTAGGCAAAATACCAATTCATGTCGGGCACATCGTTGCGATCTGTCGCCGCACAATACCGTTCGACTATTTCGTCCAGCTCCGGGATGCCAAGTGCGGCGCGATCCAGATCCATCACGCCGGAGCGACCTTCGTTTTCGGTGACCCACGCCATGCAAACATAGGTGAAATCGGCCAATGGATCGCCCAGCGTCGATAGCTCCCAATCGAGCACAGCGAGCACCTCGGCGCGGTCAGGTGCGAAGATCATGTTGTCGATACGGTAATCGCCGTGAACCACACTGGTTCGCGTTTGCCGGGGCAGAGTGGCGGGAAGGTATGCGATGAGCTTCTCCATCTCGGGCAACTCGTCGGTTTCGGAGAGGCGATACTGCTTGGTCCAGCGATCGACTTGCCGCCCAAAATAGTTGCCCGGCTTCCCGTAATCTTCAAGGCCCGCTTCGGCCAGATCGACCTTGTGCAGGGCGGCCAGCGTATCGATCATCGCGAAGTAGGTCGCACGACGCTCTTCGGGGGCCGCGCCGGGCATGGCGCCGTCCCAGATCGTGCGACCCTCGACCATGTCCATGACATAGAACCACGATCCCACGACATCGTCATCGGTACACAGACCGTATTGCCGCGCGACCGGGAAGCCGACCTTATGCAGCCCTGACTGGACGCGAAATTCGCGATCTACTGCATGGGCGCTAGGCAGCAGTTTCCCAAATGGCTTACGCCGCAGGACGTAATTACCGCTCGGGCTGGATAGCTTGTAGGTCGGGTTCGACTGGCCCCCCTTGAACTTAGCCTGCGTCAACGGGCCTGAAAACCCGGCAACGTTGGCTTCCATCCAGGCAGTCAGTTTCGCTTCGTCCAGACGGTCGGCGGCTTCCGGCTCTACCGTGCCGGTAAAGGCAGTTTCTGCGTCAATTGCAGGTGGTTGGCTCATTGATCGAACACGATCACGCTGCGTGCGCTGTCGCCCTTTTTCATCTTTTCGAATCCGTCGTTCACAGCGCTAAGCGGAATGCGTTCGGCAATGATCGTGTCGAGATCGAGCAGGCCGCGCATGTAGAAATCCACCAGACGCGGCAGGTCCACCGGAAAACGGTTCATACCCATGATCGCGCCTTGCAGTTTCTTCCCGCTGAGCAGATCCATCGCACCAAGGCCGACCTTGCAATCAAGCGGCATCATTCCGAGGATTGTGGCCGTGCCCCCGCGGCGGAGCACTTTGACCGCCAGATCGGCAGAGGTTTGCCGCCCGACAGCTTCGATTGCGTGATCGACACCGCCCCCGGTCATTTCCACAACTTGCGCGGCAGCATCTTCGGCAAGTGCATCGATGGTATCGGTCGCGCCAAGCACTTCGGCCAGCTTCCGCTTCTCAGGCATCGGATCGCAGGCAATCACGCGGCCGGCACCGGCGATCTTGGCAGCGTTGACGGCAGCAAGCCCAACACCGCCGCAGCCGATCACCGCCACCGTTTCACCCGGCACCAGCTTGCAGGCGTTGAACACCGCACCGGCACCCGTAGTCACCGCGCATCCGATCACTGCGGCGCGGTCGAGCGGCATTTCCGGGTCGATCCGCACACAGGCGTGTTCGTGGATCAGCATTTGTTCGGCAAAGGCAGACAAGTTGAGCATTTGATTGATTGTTTCGCCCGATCCGGTGCGGGTGAGGCGCGGAGCCTCTCCCGGTCCACGCCGGGTGTCCCCGCCAAGACACAGCGCCATGCGGCCTGTCACGCAGAACTCACAATGCCCGCAAAACGCCGACAGACACGACACGACATGATCGCCCGGTTTCAGTGTGCGGACTTCGCTGCCCACCGCTTCGACCACGCCCGCCGCCTCGTGCCCCGGCACAGCGGGCAGGGGATGGGGGTAGGTGCCTTCGATAAAGTGCAGGTCCGAATGGCACAGGCCGCAGGCCGATGTGCGGATCAGCACTTCGTGGGGGCCAGGCTTGGCGATAGAAAGCTCTTCTATCGCCAGCGGCTGTCCGGGCTGGACGAGGACGGCGGCTTTCATCGCGTGACTCCGAGATCGCCCGAGCTGAACGAATCGTCTTTACCCATGCCGGGTGCATGGCGGGCGAATTCCATCCGGGCGATAGCGCGGGCGTGAACTTCGTCCGGGCCATCGGCAAGTCGCAGTGTGCGCTGATGGGCGTATGCTTTGGCCAGCCCGAAATCGTCGGACACACCGCCACCGCCATGTGCCTGAATCGCATCGTCGATGATCTTGAGGGCCATTGTCGGCGCCTGCACCTTGATCATGGCGATTTCCTGCGCGGCGGCCTTGTTGCCGACTTTGTCCATCATATCGGCTGCCTTCAGGCACAGCAGGCGGGTCATTTCGATATCGATCCGCGCGCGGGCAACACGTTCTTCCCACACCGAATGCTGATAGATCGGCTTACCAAAAGTTTCGCGGCTTTGCAGGCGGCGCGCCATCTTGGCCAGCGCTTCCTCGGCAACGCCGATTGTCCGCATACAGTGGTGGATGCGGCCCGGCCCAAGGCGACCCTGAGCGATTTCGAACCCGCGCCCTTCGCCCAGCAACATATTGCTGACCGGGATGCGGACGTTGGTGAGCTTGATTTCCATGTGGCCATGCGGCGCATCGTCATAGCCGAACACCGGCAGGTGGCGGACGATCTCAACCCCTTCGGCGTCCATCGGCATCAGCACCATCGATTGCTGCTGGTGGCGCTTTGCTTCGAAATCGGTCTTGCCCATGACGATGGCGATCTTGCACCGCGGATCGCCTGCGCCCGAAGACCACCACTTGCGCCCGTTGATGACATACTCGTCGCCATCGCGCTTAATCGAACATTCGATGTTGGTCGCGTCGGACGATGCCACTTGCGGTTCGGTCATCAGGAAGGCGGAACGGATTTCGCCGTTCATCAATGGCTTGAGCCATTGGTTCTTCTGTTCGCGGGTGCCATAGCGGTGAAGCACCTCCATGTTCCCGGTATCGGGGGCGGAACAGTTGAACACTTCGCTGGCCCAACCGATGCGCCCCATCTCTTCGGCACACAGCGCGTATTCAAGGTTGGTCAGGCCCGGCCCTTCGAATTCGAAGGTGTCGTCGACGTGGGCGCGGCCGCACTGCGGCGGCATGAACAGGTTCCAGATCCCCTGCGCCTTGGCGCGGGCCTTTTCCTCTTCGATGACATCGATCACTTTCCAGCGTTCGCCTTCGGCGTCCTGCTGGTCGTAATCACCCATACGTGGGCGGACATGGTTTTCGATGAAGTGGCGTACCCGATCGCGCCAGTGTTGCTGCCGTTCGGTAGGGTCGAAATCCATATCCGCTATTCCTCTTCTCGGTGCTCGCCCTTAGCGAGTCGGTTTCAATTCAGGACCGTGGCAGAGCCAGCAGGGCGCGCCAAGGCGTTACGTCAAATTCGGGTTTTTCCGGTCATTATCAGGGGTGGCCTGCCTCCGCGTCAGGGTCGATGGAGGACGCTGTTTTCAGCGCGCTGAGGCGGGCTTCGTGATCGGCGCGGGTAATCGGGAAGCGACTGAAGATGAACGACGATGCCGCTGCCGCGAGCGCCACCAGAACGGCATAGGCGATGGTCAGACGGTCGATCACCGATTCTCCGACCTGGCCGGGCACGGCATGCGATTGCAGCCCGGCGAAATCGAGCAGGAGACCCGTCGCACCGATCCCAAGCGCGGTTCCGCATTTCTGTACGAACATCCATCCCGATGCGAACACCCCTTCGGTGCGTCGCCCGGTCTGTTGCTGCGATGCTTCAACGACATCGGCCAGCATCGACTGGGCCGATACCATCACGATCACCGCAGCCGAGTTCGCGACAAGCGTGAAACCCAGCAACAGGATGCTGGAAGATGGCGTACCTTCGGTTGGCCACACGCCCGTGAAGCGCAGGATATAGGGCGTGACCCACACCGCAGTAGAAACGATACCCGCTCCCACGGCGGTGGCGCGTTTTCCGAAGCGGGTGTGCAGCGGTTGCACCGTGGTGAATGCGGTCAGCACCGTTACCAGCAGCACGAACGGGAGAATCGCGAAGAACGTCTCGTTGAGCTGCCAGACATAGAGGTAGAGGAAGTTGGCAATCGCCAGAGTCATCTGGCTACTGGAAATCGCGATCATGGCGGCGGCCAGCAGGATCAGTGCCGCCGGATGGCGCAAAGATTCGCCGATTTCCTTCAATGCATTCAGAGGCGAGCTTGGGGCCGGGCGGGTAGCAGGCAAATGCGCTACGCGCTTGTGCTGACCCAGCGCCGACAGGATTACCGAGAATACCATGATCCCCGCGCCCGCCAGACCGAACATCCAGTATCCTTGCGGATTGAGCTGACCGAATTCGTGGTTGGCATCGGCCCGCAGGAACACCGTGTTGGCAAGGAAGAACACGAACAATCCGCCAGCCCACGCGAAGAGGTAGCGATAGCGGGTGATGCGCGTGCGCTCGTCGTAATCGCTCGTCAGTTCGGCTACCAGTGATTGCGAGGGCACTTCGCAGGCCGATACCAGCGTTCGGACCAGAATGGCCACGACCACCAGATAAGCGAAGATATGCGTATGATCGTCGGGTGGTGACCACAGCAGCATCCACGCAAAGGCCAAGGGCCAAGGTGCGATGTAGAGCCACGGGTGGCGCCGTCCCCAACGGGTGTAGGTGCGGTCCGACAGATGGCCGATCAGCGGATCGACGAATGCATCTGCGATCAGCGCGAACATCAGCGCCAGACTGACCAGCTTCGCATCGAGCCCGACCACCTGACTGTAGAAGATCAGCAGGAAGGTGGAGAACCCGTTGTCCTTCACTCCATAGGCGACCGAACCGAACCCGTTGGCGAGTACGAGGCGGGTGGACAGCTTTTCGGCTTGCGGTGTCACGACAGCGCGACTCGCTGCGGGATGGAATCGAGGGTTGGCATCGCTCTCCTGTACCCCTCTGCGGGGGTCTTTCGTATAACCGGTACGTTAGACACCTGCCGCGTTTCGTCAACGCCTGATCGCTTGACGCTACGGCAAGGCGGGAAATGCGGTATGGTGCAAATTCAGTTCTTGCGATGGCCCCGGTTTCGATCCTACGGTCTGCCGGTAAGACGAGGAGAGAGCGATGTCTGATCTCGACCAGTTCCGGTCGGAAACCCGCGTCTGGCTGGATGCAAACTGCCCGCCGGAAATGCGCGAACCCGTGCGTGACGATGCCGATGTCTATTGGGGTGGGCGCAAGGCCACTTTCAAGAACGACGCGCAGAAGGCGTGGTTCGAAGCCTGCCGTGACAAGGGCTATACCGTGCCTGCTTGGCCCAGGGAGTATGGCGGGGCTGGCCTGTCCCCGGCAGAGGCCAAGGTGCTGCGCGAGGAGATGGCGCGCATCAACGCCCGTTCGCCGCTCTCCAGCTTCGGCATCTGGATGCTCGGCCCGGCACTGCTTCAGTTCGGAACCGAAGAGCAGAAGCTCAAGTATCTGAACGAGATTGCTCGTGGCGAAATCCGCTGGTGTCAGGGCTATTCCGAACCGGGCAGCGGATCGGACCTCGTGTCGCTGCAGACTTTCGGTGAAGACAAGGGCGATCACTGGATCGTCAATGGCCAGAAGATCTGGACCAGTTATGCCGACAAGGCGGACTGGATTTTCTGCCTCGTCCGCACCGACAAGAACGACAAGTATCGCGGCATCACCTTCATGCTGTTCGACATGGAAACGCCCGGCGTTTCGACCAAGCCGATCCTGCTGATCAGCGGTAACAGCCCGTTCTGCGAGACGTTCTTCGACGATGTGAAGGTGCCCAAGCAATATGGCGATGGCATTCCCGCACAGGTGGGCGAAGTGAACCGCGGGTGGGATGTGGCGAAGTACCTGCTGGGCCACGAACGCGAGATGATCTCGGGTGCCGATGGCGGCGACCGTACCGCCGCAATCGGCGCCACACTGACCCGTGCGGCGGGCGCGCCGCTCGATCCGGTGCTGCGCGCCGAACTGGCGATGTTCGATGTCGATGCGCTGGCCTATGCCGCGATGGGCGAGAAGTTCCTCGACGAGATTAAGGTTGGCAAAGCGCATCCCGCGCAGCCGAACATGATGAAGTACGCCGGGACCGAGCTGAACAAGCGGCGGCACGAACTCATCATGGCGGCAGGTGGTTCCGCCGCACTCGAATGGGACAGCTCCGAATCGAGCGAAGGGGCCAAACCCCGCGCGTGGTTGCGGACCAAGGCCAATTCGATCGAAGGCGGCACCAGCGAAGTGATGCTCAACGTCATCGCCAAGCGAATTCTCGAACTGCCGGGAGCCTAGCAGCCGCCTTTCCCTTCGGGGCCAAGGTTTGGAGATGGGGCCGCTGTGCCCCTTGTGCGAAGTACAACACGGGCCGGGAACGGATCGAACCAGTCCCCGGCTCCCTCCCCAAAGGGGGAGAGGGAGTAAGACATGCCGCTGTATCATGACGACGATCAGGCGATGCTCGCCGACACCGCAGCCCAGTTTATGGGTGAAGAGGGCGCCATCGCCAAGCAACTGCGCCACTGGCGCGACAAGGGCTGCAAGGATGGCTTCGGCCATGCGCTGTGGAAACAGATGGCCGAAATGGGCTTCACCGGCATTCTGGTGCCTGAGGCCGATGGCGGGCTGGGCATGGGCCATGTCGAGGCGGGCATCGTGCTGGAGGAGATTGGCCGCAATCTGACTCCGTCGCCGTTCCTCACCAGCTCTGTGATGGCGGCGACCGCGCTGGGGCAGGGGAGTGACGATCTCAGAGCGCGCTATCTCCCCGGCTTGCTGGCGGGCGACAGCGTGTTCGCCGTGGCGATCGACGAAGGGGCAAAGCACAACCCCGATCGGATTGCATGCAAGGCAGAGAAGTCGGGCAATGGCTTCCGTCTCAACGGCAGGAAGGACTTTGTCGTTCAGGGTGCCAGTGCCGACATGATCGTGGTCGCCGCGCGCACTTCGGGTGGAGAAACCGATGCCGAAGGGGTCACGCTGTTTGCTGTGCCGAAGGATGCCGCCGGGGTGGGGCACAATTCGGTGCGGCTGGTGGATAGCTCGATGGCCAGCCACATCACGTTCGAGAACGTGGAGCTGGATGGCGATGCTGTGATAGGCGAAGTCGATGGCGGGCGCGCAGTGCTCAACCGGGTGCTCGATGCGGGCCGCGTGGGTGCCGCTGCCGAAGGCGTCGGCGTGGCTCGCGGATCGATGGATATGACGGTCGATTACCTGAAACAGCGCAAGCAGTTCGGCAAACTGATCGGTGAGTTTCAGGCGCTGCAGCACCGTGCCGCGCACCTCTATTCCGAAGTTGAGATTGCCCGCGCGGCGGTTATCAAGGCGCAGCAACTGCTCGATGCCGGGGCGGAGAATGCCAGCCTGATGGCCTCCGTCGCCAAGGCGAAGGCGGGCAAGGCAGCCGGTCTTGCCGTGAAGGAAGGGGTGCAGATGCACGGCGGTATCGGCATGACCGACGAATACGACATCGGCCTCTACATGAAGCGCGACCGTGCGCTGGCTGAGTTTATGGGCGATTTGTACTACCACGCGGGACGCGTGGCGGAGATGAGCGGATACTGATCGCCGCGATCCCGTCTGTTGACCCTGCGCGGCCAGAGCACTGCCTGCGATAGTGAGATTTGGAGAGAGACAATGATGAACCTCAACGAGATGTTCGGCCTCGATGGCCGTGTAGCGCTGGTCACTGGCGGCAGCCGCGGCATCGGCAAGATGATCGTCGAAGGGCTGCTCGCGGCCGGGTGCGACCGGGTTTACATTGTCGCCCGCAAGAAGGAGCAGGTCGACGAAACCAGCGCCGAGCTGGGTGACAAGGTCATCGGTCTGGTCGGCGATCTCAGCGGGATGGACGGGATCAAGGCGCTGGCCGACGAACTGGCCAGTCGTGAAGACAAGCTCGACATCCTCGTGAACAACGCGGGCGCTGCCTGGGGCGAAGAGTTCGAGAGCTTCAGCGAAGCCGGCTGGCACCGCACGGTCGACCTCAACCTCAAGACGCCGTTCTTCCTGACGCAGAAGCTCTACCCTCTGCTCAAGGCAGCAGCCACGCCGGAACGCCCCGCGAAAGTGCTGATGATCGCCAGCATCGACGGGATGAAGCTCAACCCGTGGGAAACCTACCCCTATCAGGCGTCGAAAGCCGGGCTGATCCATCTGACCAAGCGGATGGCGGCGCGGCTGGTGCGCGACAATATCGTGGTCAACGGCATCGGTCCGGGCGCCTTCCCCAGCGCGATGAACCGCGCCGCGCGGGACAACGAGGATACCGTGTCCAAAGGCATCCCGTGCAAGCGGGTGGGCGTGGCCGAGGACATGGCGGCCGGTGCGATCTACCTGCTCAGCCGGGCGGGCGATTACGTGATCGGCACGACGATCCCGATCGATGGCGGCGTGGTCAACGCCAATGTCGGTGCCGGCAACTTCGTCGATCCGTCGGGCCACTGATCGGCGCTTCCGGCGCTGAAAGCCACACGGGCGCGTGACGCTCCTGAGAGTTTTGAAAACTGTGACTTTCGGCAGGTTTGCCTGTCGATACGGATAGTTGCGCGCCATTTTCCGATGGCGAGTGTGGACTTTGTTTTTTGCCGGTTAGCGCTGTTCTGTGACTTTCGAACGGGTCGTTTCCGGGGTGGGGGGCAAGCAGGGTCATCCCGCCCGTGTGTCAGGCGCGCCCGGTGTAGGAAAGACTGGCCGCCGGATCGTCGCCTCGCTGCGCCCTTCGCAATGACAAGGGCGGAGAGGGCTGGTTTGTTTCGAGTTGAATCCCGCGGCAGGCCGAGTTCTCCATATCGCGTCATTGCCAGCGTAGCGAAGCAATCCGCGGCCTGATCTGGCCCACAATCCACACGGCCCAGATACGGAAAACCGGCGTGATAACACTTGCGAACGACCCATGTCGCTCTCCGGGGTGCGGCATATTCCAGACATCGCACTTTCCACGCGCCATGCTATCCTGCCTGACCCAACCACGCAGGAGGCTGGCATGGCCAAGGTCTTTGGAATCGGCGGTGTTTTCTACAAAACGGCAGACCCTGACGCGGTTCGCGCATGGTATGCTCGTGTGCTCGGATTCGATCTGACCGACTGGGGCAGCGCGATGTTCACCGATACAGCGGGCGGTTTCCAGCAGTGGAGCCTGTTCCCCGCTGACAGCGACTACATGGCCCCCAGCGATCATCTGTTTATGATCAACCTGATGGTCGACGATCTCGATGGCATGGTGGTGCGGATCGAAAGGGAAGGGGAGTCGATCCTCGACCGGCAGGATGGCGAATATGGCAGCTTCGCGTGGTTGATGGACCCGGCGGGGGTGAAGCTGGAACTGTGGCAACCGCCGGAGGGGTGAGCTTTCCTGTTTCAGTCCAGATCGGATGCTTCACGCGAAGTTCAAAGGAGTGAATTACCGCATTTTTTCTGACACTCGGACGGTCCGTACGAATCGGCGTTGAGGGATCAAAGGTGAATTCGACAAAGGAGCAGCGCGGATGAATACGCGCAGAACATTTATCTCACGAGGTATCGCAGGCGCGGGAGTCGCCGCGATGACAGCGACTTCTTCCCGCTCTGCGGCCACAGAAGTTCGACCGCTTCCAGCGGTTCCGATGGTTGGAAGCAGGAAGGCAATATCAGCAATAGATCCGCAAACGCATCAACTGGTTTATTTAGCAGAACCTGGGAGAGAGGGCCTGTTTCGGTGGACACTGGAGATTGCTGACCGGATTGTGTCGTCGGACCGTGTGCAGGCAATCTATGTTCGGTCCACGCTTAAGGAACATCAGGGAGCTTGGGTTCGCTATATTGAGAGCGACGTGAAGGCGAGTTGGTTCGGTGTTGTCGGGGATGGGCAGACGAACAATACTGCCGCACTTATGGAAGCACTCAGTTTCCTGAAGCAGTCGGGCGGCGGCATGTTGACTTTGCCGAAGGGAATTATTCTGACCGACGCACTCGGAAACCTCGCCCAATCCAACCTTACGATAAGGGGAGCGGGAATGCGGGAAACGGTGCTGCGAGCCAGGCATGAGGGCGTGGCTTTTCTTGCCGACGCTTTCCCTGCTCCGGTCTCGAAGCAACCTTTTGTGGATCAGTTCAACCTTGAAGATCTAACTCTGGAGGGTAACGCCGGAACGACCGATATTCTGAAGATGCAGGGGATAGCCAGATCGCACTTCACTCGCATAAATCTTCGAGAGGCGGGTGCGCCTGACTCAAAAGCGTTGCACCTACGTTGTGTGGTGACAGCTGTATTTCTGGAGTGCTTCATTTCATATAACTACAATTCCATGACCCACGTGCCCAAATGGGGAGTTTATGCCGATGAAGGTCGCCGCAATCGCATATCCACTGGCCACACATCAAATTGCTCATTTATTAATTGTGAGATCAATGGAGTATATACAGGGATAGAATTGGTTAGGGCCGATCAGACAATTATGATTGGTGGTGCCTCTCAGAACTGTAACGGTTATGGAATAAAAATTAACAATCCTAGTCGTTTCAACACTTTTCAGAATGTTGGTTTTGAAAATAGTAATTCACAAGCTGATTTGGTGGATAAGGGCGTTCTTTCCAATTTTGAAGGATGCTATTTTAGCGGGAAAGCCATTTTCGCAGGACAGCAATGTCGGGTTCGCAACTGCTTTGGCGAACGGATCGAAATTGGGAAAGAAGCTGAACAAACAGACATTTCCAATATTCGGTTAAGTCATTGGAAATCAGGGTCTGGTGGAATCGTGAACTTGTCTAAGAGTAGTCGCCTGCGATCGATTTTTGATATCGATGGAGGCAAATATTTATCTGACGTGTGAACAATTGTAGTTCGGCATCTTGAGGCGCCGGAATTGTGAGATCTGAACCTGATTTTGCTAATGACTAATATTTAAATACATTCTTTTCTAAAGAGTGTATTTTGTTGCGTTCCCACCTAGCCCTAACTCATCAATTCGCGCACGAAGGGGATCAGGCCGGTCTGGCGCTGGCGCTTCATGCGTTCGGCGGCGAGGATCTGGCTGACTTTGGCAAAGCAGGCCTGCACGTCGTCGTTGATAACCACGTAATCGTAGGCGTCCCAGTGGCTTATTTCGGCGCGGGCGCGTTCCATGCGGCTGTCGATTACGTCGGCCGCATCGGTCGCGCGCGATTCGAGGCGGCGGCGCAATTCGTCGATACTGGGCGGCAGGATGAACACGCGGACCACGTCCTGCTGATCCTTCTGGTAAAGCTGCTGGGTGCCTTGCCAGTCGATATCGAACAGGAAATCCTGCCCTTCTTTCAACGCGTTGCGAATATGTCCTTTAGGGGTGCCGTATCGGTGGCCGAATACCGGCGCCCATTCGTAGAAATCGTCTTCCTCCACCATCCGGTCGAAATCGGCATCGGATACGAAGTGGTAGTGGACCCCATCGACCTCTCCCGGACGCGGCGGGCGGGTGGTGGCGGAAACCGACAGTCTGATCTCGTCATCCGCTTCCAGCAACATGCGTGAAATCGTCGTCTTCCCCGCGCCGCTGGGGGAGGAGAGGATGAATAGCAGCCCGCGTCGGGCGAGCGTGGCGGAGCTATGGACGGAATCGGGCATGCGCGCTGTTGCCGCATCGTGGGGGCGGAAATCAAGAGTGCGTGTGCGGGTTGTTGGCGTTGCTGGCGTGGAAGATGGGGAGATCGGTGCCGGGGAAATAGAATCTGGACGGTGGATTGCATCCATTGCGACGGAGTGGGTGGTTGATGCTACGATCGCGCCCACCATCCCGTCATTGCGAGCGAAGCGAAGCAATCCATGGCGCGACGTTGTCATCTGTCGGGCCGGTTGGTGCATGGTGCAAGGGCGGTACATGGATTGCCGCGTCGCCTGACGGCTCCTCGCAATGACGAGGGGGAGAGGGCATCGGTAGTGAGGGTATCCGCACTGTTCTGCGCTCGCTTCGCTCGTATCTGCATACGTCCGTGGAGCCACAGCGTGTGATGAGCTTCCCTAACTCCTCACCTGCTCGTCAGTGCGAGCGTAGCGAAGCAATCCAAGGCGCGACGTTACCATCTGCAGGGACGGTTGGTGCATGGTGCAAGGGCGGTACATGGATTGCCGCGTCGCCTGACGGCTCCTCGCAATGACGAGGGGGAGAGGGCATCGGTAGTGAGGGTATCCGCACTGTTCTGCGCTCGCTTCGCTCGTATCTGCATACGTCCGTGCAGCCACAGCGTGTGATGAGCTTCCCTAACTCCTCACCCTCGCGCTACTCCACCTTTTACGCTTTGCCCAACGAGTTGCAGCGTCAGTCCGATGTCTTGTCGCGCTGTTGCCTGCGGAGTTGCCGGTCGCCCTTGCGTTTGGCCTTACGGCGGCTCTGGCTGCGGTCGAACAGCGTTTTGGCCAGCAAGCCGGTGCCAACAATTGCCGCACCGGGGAGTGATCGGGTGGCAAGGCGCGAGACAAGAAATGTCGTCATCGCTGCCTTGGCCGATCGGTTGTCGATCATCTCTTTCGCGCTTTCGCGGCCATAGCGGTTGGAAAGGAGACCCTTTTCCAGCGAGTTACGCATGATTCGCGTTCCTGCCCGCAACAGCACATCGTGGATCAGCAGATTGGTCGCCGGATTAGGAGACGGGCCGGCAACATCGCTATCGTTGCCGGTGGCGGCAGTTACGGTGTTATCGACCACCACGGCACCGCGATCGGTTACGTGACTGCCCGCAGCCTTGCGCTTGTTGCGTTTTTTGCGGCCGAACATCGCAATCCCCCTATGCTGTGCGGACGATGGGTGGCGGTGTCCGCTACTTCTTCTTGCCGAAATCGACAGTCACGACATTCGAACCACCGTCGCTTTCGGTAACGGCGGGGTGGGGCTTGCGTTCCGCGACATCGTTTTCGGCGTCGTCGTGGCTTTCGCTATCGAGTTCCTCGGGGCTGGCCTGAAACTGCAGTCCGAAATCGACCGCCGGATCGACGAAGGCGGTGATGGCGGAAAACGGCACATCCAGCTTGGCCGGGATCTGGTTGAAGCTGAGGCCGACGGTGAAGCCATCCTCATCGACTTTCAGATCCCAGAACTTGTTCTGGAGCACGATTGTCATCTCATCGGGGAACCGTTCGCGCAGATGCGGCGGAATGGTGACGCCCGGCGCACCTGTCTTGAAGGTGATATAGAAATGATGTTCGCCCGGCAGCGTACCGCCGGTGTTTTCAATTTCGCCAAGGACGCGACCGACGACGGCGCGCAGCGCCTCCTGCACGATTTCGTCGTAGGGGATCAGGCTATCGGGTGTTTCTTCACTCATCTTGCGGCTTAGGTGGCTGCACTGAAGCGCATGGTCAAGCGTGAATGCTTGCACCATACCCAACCGTGCGTATAGGCGGCTGCCCATGCGTACCGGCAAGATTGAGCGAAACACCAGCGAAACCGCGATCCGCGTCGAGGTTAACCTCGATGGCAGCGGCCGCTATGACGTGGCCACGGGAATCGGCTTTCTCGATCATATGGTCGAACAATTCAGCCGCCATTCGCTGATCGATGTGACGATGCATGTAAATGGCGATCTGCATGTCGATCAGCATCACACCACCGAAGACAGCGCGATTGCACTTGGGCAGGCGCTGGCACAGGCGCTGGGCGATATGGGCGGCATCGGGCGCTATGGGCAGGTCTATTCCCCGATGGACGAAACGCTGGCGCGGGTGGCGCTGGATATTTCCGGGCGCCCCTATCTGGTGTGGCGCGCTGGGTTCAGTCAGGAAAAGCTGGGCGAATGGGATACCGAGCTGATCGAACACTGGTTTCATTCAGTGTCGCAAGCCTGTGGAATTACGCTGCATGTTGAACTGATCTACGGCACCAACAACCATCACATTTGCGAAGCGATCTATAAAGGTTTCGCCCGTGCAATGCGCGCGGCGGTGGAACTCGATCCGCGCAAAAATGGCGCGATCCCCAGCACCAAGGGGCAGCTTGGTGGCTAATGCGCGCTTACCGGATGCACCGCATCCGCAAGGCCGACTGGCCGCCCGCAGCGGGGGCAGCTTTGCTGCCCGTCTGGCGAGGATCGCGGCCCCGGATGGGGCTGCGGAAAGCCAATATGTCTGAAGCACTGGCTCTGATCGATTATGGCGCGGGTAACCTCCATTCAGTGCACAACGCGCTGCTGGCGGCGGGCGCGGCGCATGTGCACGTCACGGCGGATCCGGACATCGTGGCGGGCGCGCGGCGGATTGTCCTGCCGGGGGTGGGCTCTTTCAAAGCTTGTGCCGATGGGTTGAAGGCGATCCCCGGTCTCGTCGATGCGCTCGAACAGCGGGTGCTGAAAGACGGTGTGCCGTTTCTGGGCATCTGCGTGGGGATGCAATTGCTCGCCACGCAGGGGCGCGAACATGGCACCACGGCGGGTCTCGGCTGGATCGCAGGCGAGGTGCTCCCGATCGAGCGGACCGATCCGGCGATCAAGGTGCCACACATGGGCTGGAACGATGTGCGCCCGATGCCGCATCACGACGGGGCCGAACTGATCGAAGCGGGGGAGGCGTATTTCCTGCATTCGTATCATTTCCAGCCCGACGACGGGCACCATATCGCCGCGATGACCGACCACGGTGGCGGGCTGGTGGCTGCGGTTGCGCGCGACAATGTGCTGGGCGTTCAGTTTCACCCGGAAAAGAGCCAGACTTATGGGCTGGCCTTGCTGGAAAGGTTTCTTGCATGGCAGCCCTGATCGCCCTCTGGCGGCCTGTGCCCTATGCTGACGCAGGCGTGCGTCACCAGTCTGCCTTTAGTGGAAAGAGCACCGCCCCATGATCGTATTCCCCGCCATCGACCTGAAGAACGGCGAAGTCGTCCGGCTGGCAGAGGGCGATATGGCCCGCGCCACTGTCTATGGCGATAACCCCGCGTCGCAGGCGATGCTGTTCGCTGCCGCCGGGTCGCAGCATTTGCATGTGGTCGATCTGGATGGCTCGTTCGCCGGGCGGACGGAAAATCGCGCGGCGGTGGAAGCGATCCTCGCAGAATTTCCCGGCCACGTGCAACTGGGCGGCGGCATCCGCACTCGCGAAGCGGTGGAGGGTTGGTTCGGCCTTGGTGTTGCCCGGCTGGTAATGGGCTCTGCCGCGTTGAAAGATCCGCAGTTCGTGAAGGACATGGCGCGCGAATTTCCCGGCGGCATCGTCGTGGCGGTCGATGCGCGTGACGGGATGGTCGCCACCGAAGGCTGGGCCGAAGTGTCGGACGTTCCCGTGGTCGATCTGGCTCGGCGGTTCGAAGATGCAGGGGTCGCATCGTTGCTGTTCACCGATATCGGGCGCGACGGGTTGCTGAAAGGCTGCAATATCGATGCGACGGTGGAGCTGGCGCGCAGCGTCGATATCCCGGTGATCGCCAGCGGTGGGGTCAAGGGGCTGGACGACATCCATATCCTCTCGCTCCATGCGAAGGACGGGATTGAGGGCGTCATCACTGGCCGCGCGCTGTACGAGGGGATACTCGATCTGGCGGCGGCGATTGCGATGGGGGCACGGGGGTGACCGTTCGTGTTCGTGTGATCCCCTGTCTCGACGTGGCCAATGGCCGTGTGGTGAAGGGCGTCAACTTCGTCGATCTGAAAGATGCAGGCGATCCGGTCGAACAGGCGCGCGCTTACGATGCGGCGGGGGCGGACGAACTGTGTTTCCTCGACATTTCCGCCAGTCACGAAGGGCGCGGCACGCTGCTCGATATCGTGCGGCGCACGGCGGAGGTGTGTTTCATGCCGCTGACGGTCGGTGGCGGGGTGCGGAGCGTGGACGATGCTCGTGCGCTGTTGCTGGCAGGAGCGGACAAAGTGGCGGTGAACTCCGCCGCGGTCGCTCGCCCTGAACTGGTGGGCGAAATCGCTGCCCGGATGGGCGCGCAATGCGTGGTCGCCAGCGTCGATGCGCGGCGCGTGGCCGATGGTCGCTGGGAGATATTCACTCACGGCGGTCGCAAGGCCACCGGGATCGACGCGGTCGAACACGCCATGCGGCTGGCCGAACTCGGCGCAGGCGAATTGCTGGTCACATCGATGGATGGCGACGGGACGCAGGCGGGATACGATCTGGCGCTGACCCGCACGATTGCCGATGCGGTGTCAGTGCCTGTGGTCGCCAGTGGCGGTGTGGGCACGCTCGATCATCTGGTGCAAGGGGTGACCGAAGGCCACGCCAGCGCGGTGCTGGCGGCGAGCATTTTCCACTTCGGCACGCACACCATTGCAGAGGCGCACGACGCCTTGCGCGCGGCGGGATTGCCCGCGCGGGCATAACCGCCCGTCGCCGCCGCCAGTCCCACTGCGGGACGGCAGCAAATTTCCGCTTGCCGAATCATGGTTTCCAACGCGTTAAGCATTGCCATGCGTTACATTCCTGCCATCGTTCTTCTTGCGACCGCAACGCCTGCATTCGCGGCTGGTGCTGCCGTGCCGGAGCCGGGCAGCATGACGTTGTTCGCGATGGGCGTGATCGGCCTGATCGTCGGGCGGCAAGCTGCGAAGAAACGCCGCGACCGCGACTGATCGCTTGACCGCGCCCCCCACGCCCCGCCATGAGCGGCGGCGATGGATACGCTAACCCGCCTCGAAACCACGATCCGCCAGCGGATCGCCTCTGCCGATTCAGGTAAGAGCTATGTCGCGCAGCTTCATGCGCGTGGCTTGCCGGTGATTGCGCGCAAGCTGGGGGAAGAGGCGGTGGAAACCGTGATCGCCGCGCTGTCGGGTTCGGATGAGGAACTGACCGGCGAAGCGGCTGATATTCTGTTCCACCTTATCGTCCTGCTCGCGGAAAAGGGGGTGCCGCTGGCCGATGTGCTGGCCGAACTCGACCGCCGCGAAGGAACATCGGGCCTCGACGAGAAGGCCAGTCGCGCCCAGCAAGAGGGATAATCCGATGCCGATCGATCCGACACAGCCGTATGACGACGACAATATTTTCGCCAAAATCCTGCGCGGAGAAATCCCCTCCACCCGAATTTACGAAGACGAATGGGCTTATGCCTTTCCCGATATCAATCCGCAGGCGAAGCTGCACATTCTCGTAATTCCCAAAGGCAAGTACGTGAGCTGGGACGATTTTTCTGCGCGCGCATCGGCGGAGGAAATTGCCGGGTTCGTCCGCGCGGTGGGCCACATCGCGCGCGAGCACGGGCTGGTCGAACCGGGATATCGCCTGCTGGCCAACGTCGGCGCGCATGGCGGGCAGGAAGTGCCGCACCTGCACGTTCACCTGTTCGGCGGGCAGCCGCTGGGGCGGATGATCGCCTGATCGTTCTGAGCCTGATCGGAAAGAGTGAGAAGCGGCGCGGGCGGAATTAATCAATTTGCCCGGTTCATCGTCTGGACTGTTCCATTCGTCGTTATTGCCGCTTGCCCCGCGACTCACCCCTCCGCTAGACGCTGGTCGCGATGAGCGATTTACCAACCCCTCCTGGCGGCATTTTTCGTGGCGACACGCACCTGTTCGCGGTGCGCGCTTATTACGAAGACACCGATCTTTCGGGAATTGTCTATCATGCCAATTACTTGCGCTGGTTTGAGCGGGCGCGGAGCGATCTGGTGCGGATGCTGGGCATCGATCAGCGCGCTGCGGTGGAGGCGGGCGAGGGGGCCTTTGCCGTGGCCGATCTGCATATCCGCTATGCCGCCCCGGCGAAGCTGGACGACGATATCGTGATCGAGAGCCGCTGCACCGAAATGGGGGCGGCCAGCGTGCGGATCGTGCAGCGCGCGATGCGCGGGGAACAACTTGTCGCGGAACAGACCGTGCGTGTGGGATTTATCAGCCCAGAGGGGCGTCCGCGCCGCCAGCCTGCCGAATGGCGCGCGGCATTCGATCGTTTTGCTGAAGGACATCAATGACCAACACCATATTCCTCGCACTGGGCGCGGTGACACCGCCCACCCGGCTGGACCCGGTTCAACTGTTCATGGACGCCGATATTATCGTAAAGGCGGTGATTGCCGGACTGGTTCTGGCGAGCATCTGGACCTGGACGATCATTGTCAGCTTCTCGCTTCGCATCGCGGCCGCCCGCCGCAAAAGCGAGAAGTTCGAACGCGAAGTGTGGGAAGCCGATGATTTCGACCACATGATGAATCAAAAGGGCGCGCGCGATAATCCCGCTGCCCGCGTCGTGGGCGCGGCGATGGGCGAATGGCGGCGCTCGACCAAGGGCGGGGTGAAAGATCGCGAAGGGCTGCGTCAGCGACTGGCCGGTGCAATGGGCGGGCAGGTCGCCACGGAGGCTGACGAGCTGGCAAACCGCCTGAACTTCCTGGCAACCGTTGGTTCGGTCGCTCCGTTCGTGGGTCTCTTCGGCACTGTCTGGGGGATCATGAACAGCTTTTTCCAGATCGGCAGTCAGGCCAATTCCTCGCTCGCGGTGGTCGCGCCGGGCATTTCGGAGGCGTTGTTCGCCACTGCCATTGGCCTGTTTGCCGCCATTCCGGCAGTGATCGCCTACAACCGTTTCAGCCATTCGGTGAATGCGTTCGAAGCGAAGCTTCAGCGTTTCGCAGACAAGTTCCACGCCGGGCTCAGCCGCCAGCTGGAAACGCTCTGATGGCAATGGGTCTGCATCGCGCCGGTGCGCGCGGGGGCAACCGCGCCCGCACGCCGATGGCGGAAATCAACGTTACCCCGCTGGTAGACGTGATGCTGGTGCTGCTGATCATTTTCATGGTCACGGCCCCGCTGATGACTGCAGGCGTGCCAGTCGATCTGCCAGACAGCCGAGCCAATGCTGTCGATCAGGAACCCGACCAGATTACGATCTCCGTCGATCAGGAAGGGTATATCTTTATCGACGATTCACCGGTGCCGGTGGGTGGATTCCCGCAAGCGCTGGCCGCCTTGCCGCAGAACGGCGGGAAACCGCCGCTGATTACGCTGCGCGCTGACAAGAGCCTGGACTATGGCCGTGTGATGGCGGTGATGGGCGAATTGAACCGGGCCGGTTTCAATTCGATCTCGCTGGTCACCAACAGTTCAGTCACGGCTCCATAGCTTTGGGCGAATGATGGCAATCGCGCATCTTCGGCGTGAGGAACGCATCGGCCTCGGCATCGCGCTGGGGCTGCATGTGGTGCTTGCCGCTGTGCTGCTGTTGCAGCCGGATCAGCGGACCGCCGCGCCCGAGCCGGAACGGATGACGGTCAATCTCGCGACGGACGTTGGGCTGGAAGCGACTGCCCCCGATCCCGTGCCGGAAAGCCGCGCTGCCATCGCTCCCGAGCTGTCGCCGGAGCCAGCCCCCGCGCCGGAACCGATCCCCGCACCGGTGAGCGAGCCCGTACCGCAACCGCCCAAGCCGGTGGCGACCAGCGCACCTAAGCCGAAACCGGTGCCCAAACCCGCGGTCAAGCCCAAACCGACACCAAAGGCAGCGACAAAACCTGCTCCGGCGAAACCGGCAGCCAAGCCCGCTCCGGCCAAGCCGTCCGAGACGCCCAAAAAGTCGGGCGGCAGCCGTATCGGTTCGGATTTCCTGTCCGGCGCAGGGTCGAGCACCAGCACGAATGAAACCCGCATTCCCGCCAGCAAGATCGGCGCCAGTGCCAAGGCGTCGATCGTTCAGGCGATTATCCGCCAGATCAAACCGCACTGGAACGCGCCGCAAGGGGCCGATGCCGATCTGCTGGTAACGGTATTATCGTTTCGCCTTAACCCCGATGGCTCTTTGGCGAGCAAGCCGCGCGTCGTCAGCCAGTCGGGCATCACCGATTCCAACAAGCCGCAATCCCAGCTTCACGCGGAACGGGCAATCCGTGCCGTGGAACTGGCCGCGCCGTTCGATCTTCCACCTGAATACTATAACGCGTGGAAGACCATCAACGGCGCCAAATTCGACAGGAACCTATCGCGATGAAACCGATCTTATTGCTGTTCACCGCCACTCTCGCGCTGGCGACCGCGCCGCTGGCTGCACAGGAAACGCCAAAGCCTTCCGACCGCGATCTTTCCTCGCCCGCGCCGGAAGGGGGCGCCGTAGAGACGGTTGAAACCGCGCGGGACGATGGCGGGCTGTCGTTCACTGTTACCGACGAAAGTGAGTGGCAGGATCTGGGCATCGCGATCCCCGGTTTCGCTACCGATCGCGATGTGCCGACACAGGCGAGCAGTGGCGGCACCGCGGCATTGGGCAAGAGCCTGGCGCAAGTCGTGTACAACGATCTGAAATTCAACGGTCTGTTCAAACCGGTTGGGCCGAATTCCTTGCCGCAACCCAGCTATCCCGAAATCACCGCGCCCAGCTGGCCGACATGGTCGAACCGCAGCGCGGAAATGCTGGTTGAAGGGTATGTCCGCGCGCGTGGGGACGGCAAGCTGATTGTTGGTTGTTACCTCTACGACGTGCAGTTGCAGAAGGAACTGACCCGCGGTGGCTGGGTCGTGCCCCCGGCAGACTGGCGCCGGGCGGCGCACAAATGTTCCGATCTTGTCTATTCGCGTCTGTCTGGCGAAAGCCCGTTCTTCGACAGCCGCATAGCTTATATCGCGGAAACCGGGCCGAAAGATCACCGGGTCAAACGTCTGGCGATCATGGATTCGGATGGTGCCAATCACCGTTTCATTACCAACGGTCGGGCCACTGCGCTGACCCCGCGGTATTCGCCCGATTACCGGCAGTTGCTCTATCTCAGCTATGTCGATGGCAACCCGCGGCTTTACGTTTACGACATCGGCACCGGGCGCCAGCATCTGGTGACGCAGAGCAGCAACCCCACTTTTGCCCCGCGCTGGAGCCCGGATGGCAAGTGGATCCTCTATTCGATGGCGATTGGCGGAAACACCGATATCTATCGCGTATCGGCGCAAGGCGGGCCGAGCGTGCGCCTGACCAACGCACCGGGCATCGATATCGGAGGCTCCTATTCGCCCGATGGAACCAAGATCGTTTTTGAAAGCGACCGTTCCGGCAATCAGCAATGCTATGTGATGAATGCCGATGGTTCGAACCAGCGCCGCATCAGCTTTTCCGGCGGACGCTGCGCCACCCCGGAATGGAGCCCGCGCGGCGATCTGATCGCGTTCACGCGGATCGCCGGTAATTTCAACGTCGCGGTGATGAACACGCAAGGCGGTGGTGTGCGAACATTGACCAGCGGATGGCAAGATGAAGCACCGACATGGTCCCCCAATGGCCGCGTGATTCAGTTCTTCCGCACCGAACGCAATTCGGGCCGCAGCTCGCTGTGGCAGGTGGACCTGACAGGCCGCAACGAACGCCGTTTGCCGACCCCGGTGGACGCTTCGGACCCGGCATGGGGACCGATCCTGCCCTAAATGCATTGTTCCATGATAAGGGGGCGGCGATCGCTGCCTGAGGTTTCATAGAGAAGGAGACGCAAGATGGATCGTCGTATTGTCATCGCCACTCTGATGGCGGGTACAGCGTTGCTGGCTGCCTGTAAGAAAGAGCCGCCGGCATCGTTGCCGCCGGAACCGGAACCGAACGTGACGGCTACCCCAACGCCGACCGCGCCGACTGGCCCGGTGCTGGGCACGCAGGCGCACTTCGAAGAGGCGGTGAACGGCAAAAACGTGATCTACTTCGACACTGACCGCTACAACATCGACAGCGCCTCGGCTGCAGCCCTGCAGACGCAGGCGCAGTATTTGATGCGTTATCCTAACATCAACGTTCGCGTCGAAGGCAATACCGACGAACGCGGTACGCGCGAATATAACCTTGCGCTGGGCGAACGTCGTGCGAATGCGGCCAAGAACTACCTCGTTTCGCTGGGCGTTGCGGCGAACCGCATCACGACGATCAGCTATGGCAAGGAACGCCCCGTGGCGCTCGGCTCCAACGAAAGCGCATGGGCACAGAACCGCCGTGATGTGACGGTGGTGGTCGAATAGATGAAATGAAGGTTGTGCCTCGCCCGGAAAGGGCGGGGCGCAAGCCGCTCTCAGTACGGCGGAATGGAGAAAGTCGGCAGATTCGGTGTCGGCAATTCAGCCATCGCCGGGTACAGCGAATTCCCGCCGTTTTGCGATCCGCGCTCGATCACAGGCGCAGAAATCGCCAGCGCAGCAAGCGCGAGAGCCGATGCAACTGCGGCTATTTTGACTTGCGGGCTCATCCTGAACATAGCGCTGGCAATGTAATGCGCTGTATTGTGCATTGCAACATGACGTGAGCAAATTGCCCATTCCACCTTCCATTGGGGGGAGTGAAGGCTTAGGTGGGGCTAGTGAAAGTGAACGATCTCCGATGGTAAAGGCGCGCCGATCGAATGATTGGGGCTTCCCACGCTGGCGCGGCTATGGCTCTTCGCGTGAAGCTACGACCGTGCGCCTGTGCGACCGGCACGGATGTGAAGAGCCGGGCAATTGCCCGGCGCCCAAATCGCCCAACAGCCCGGATCGCTGGTATTTTTGCCAGCGCCATGCCGCCGAATACAACCAGAAATGGGATTACTTCGAAGGGCTTTCGAAGGAAGAGGCGGCCGAACGGGCAGCGAATGAGGAACGCGATAACGCCGGCTATGCCGAAGCGTCGCACTATGGCTGGGCCGGAAGTGGCGATGGATCGCGCACTGCCGATGAAATGCGGGCGCTGGAATTGCTGGAGCTGGAAGCGGACGCCGATTTTGATGCGGTGAAAAGGGCGTGGCGTGCCAAGGCTAAGGAAGTGCACCCTGATGTGAAGCCCGGCGATGCCGACGCAGCGCAACAGTTTCAGGCGTTTCAGGTGGCCTACGAAGTGCTCCGCCAGGCGGAAGAGCGGCGCGAGTGGAAGGGGTAGGCTGAACTGGGTTTTGGGGGCGTAATAGTAGGAGGAGTACGATCATGATCGATATCGACCTGTCCCAGCCAGCGGTTGCCGTATTGAAACCCGAAGGTGCGCTCAGCGCAGCCGACTTCGACGCTTTGCGCGCTGCAATCGACGGTCATATCAATCGTACCGATATCGTGCCCAATCTGGTGATCGATGCCAGCCATCTGCCGCACTGGGACAGTCTGGCCGCGCTGGAGAAACACCTGAAATTTGTGCGCGATCATCATCGGGTGGTGAAAAAAGTGGCCATCGTTGGCGATTCGCCCATTCTGAGTGTTGTGCCTGCACTCGTCGATCATTTCGTGGGCGCCAAGGTTCGGCGGTTCCCGACTGACAAGATGGCGAAAGCCAAAGAATGGGCCAACGCCGTGGACGACGATCCTGGCCGATTCGATGTGATCGACGGTTTGCCGCGCGATGTTGTTGCGCTGAAGGCGGTCGGGATCATCACCGCGCAGGACTATCGCGACACTCTGGTTCCGCTGGTCGAAGCGAAACTGAAAGAGCACGACAAGCTCAAGTTCCTGATCGTGCTGGGCGAAGAATATGCCACTTATGCCGCCGATGCAGCGTGGGACGATACGCGGTTCGGCATCGCGCACTGGGGCGATTTTTCCCGTATTGCGCTGGTCACCGATATTGGCTGGATGACGTCCGCAACCAAGTTGTTCGCTCCGCTGATGGGGGCAGAGGTCGCTGTGTTCCCGGTCGCCGAGCTGGAAGAGGCGAAAAGCTGGATCAGGCGGTAAGCGCGTACCGCTGGTTCAATCGAAGGTGAAACCGGCCTCTTTCGCTTCGGCAAAGACCTCCGCGCCGGTTTTCTTCGGGGTATCCTGAGCCAGATCGTACCACGTGGGTTTTTCATCGATGAAAATCTGTTCGTTCAGAGCATAGCCGGAGGGCAGATCGAACAGACCGGCGGACAGGCTGAAATGCCCCTCGCCGGGCAGAAGGTGATACCACAGCGTTGCACCGCAAGTGTCGCAAAATGCCCGTTCCGCCCATTCGGAGGAATGATAGATCGATACGTGATCGGCGCCGGTCACCTTCAGATCGTCCGGCTTGGCACCGGCCAGCGAGAATAACGGACCGCCGCCATTGAGCCGACGGCACATCGAACAATGGCAGGCCTCCACGGTTTGCTTGATCGATGTCACTTCAACCTGCACTCCGCCGCACTGGCATTGACCGCGGAGTGTGTGAGTTGTGTCAGCCATCGGGTATCCTTCCCTCAGTGGTTAAAACTGGTCTGCAGCATCCATCAGTGCGGTCAGTTTCTTCGGCGCGACAGCGCGCCAGCTTCGGGCGATCCATTCAGCGACATCGTCCCAGTCCGTATCACCCAGATCGAGCCGGATGCCGATCCAGCCATCTCCGAAATAGGCTGGGCGATAAAACCGTTCAGGATCGCGTTCGATCAGCATAGCCTGCTCATCCACACCGCTGATCTTGGTGAGGAGCGCGGTCTTGCCATCACCGTGATGATCCATGCTGACCCACGCGAATTTCTTACCTTTGACGATGCCGAAACAGGGCATTCCATGGCTGATCGTTTCTTCCGCCTGCGGCATCATCATTGCCCGTTCGCGGACTTGCCCGACCAGCCATTCCAGATCGAACGGGCGCGAAACATAGTCGCTTAGCACGCGAGAATAGAGCTGATGCTCCGCGATCAGCACTCTCGCCGCCAGTCTATCTGCGGTATCGCCGGGTATGATAGCGACTTCGATCTGGCCGAGAATTTCGCCCGCATCGAGTTCTTCCGTCACCAGATGAACCGAAACCCCGCCCTTGGCATCGCCGGCCGCGATGGCGCGGGCGTGGGTGTCCAAACCGGTGTATTTGGGTAGCAGGGAGGGGTGGATGTTGAGCATCCGGCCTGCCCAGCGGTTCACGAATTCGGGCGTCAGGATTCGCATGTATCCGGCCAGCGCGACATATTCAGCACCGCTTTCGCGTAGTCTGGCATCCATCGCCATGTCATGATCGGCGCGCTTCATGCCTTTGTGTGCAATGGCGAATGTCGGGATTCCTTCGGCCGCCGCAAGCGCGAGCCCCTTGGCAGCGGGATCGTTGCTGCCAACCGCGATGATTTCGTAAGCAGCGCCGGGAAGGCGACTGGCATAGAGCAGGGCGGCCATATTGGTCCCGCTGCCGGATATCAGTACCGCGACACGGGCTTTCTTCATCGCGTGGAGCTTCCTGCTTGATGTGGGGCGACTGTCGGCGCGCTGTGCATTTGGCAGCAGATGCCATCAACGCTCAAGCCCCGGCGTGAAGATATCCCGCCCGTCCGCCGTTTTGCCTGATGCCGCTTATGCCAGATGCTGCGCGTCCCAGTCTTCCCGGCCAGCCCATGTGCCTGCCGAACCGCGCACAGAGCAGCCGCGCTGCCCCTCCACGACTTCGCCAATTCGTGCGACCTGCTCGCCTTCCGACTCCAGAGCGGCGGCGACATTGCCCGCTTCGTCAGGCTGCACGGCAAGCACCATACCGATGCCGCAGTTGAACGTGCGCGCCATTTCGCCCGGTTCGATATTTCCCTGCGCCTGCAGGAAGGCCATCAGCGCAGGCTGTTCCCATGCATCGGCATCGATCACGCCGTGCGCCCCTTCGGGCAGTACGCGCGGGATATTTTCCAGCAGACCGCCACCGGTGATGTGGGCCAGTGCGTCGATTCTTCCGGCGCGAATCGTCGGCAGCAAGCTTTTCACATAAATCCGCGTGGGTTCGATCAGTGCATCGATCAGCAGACGTTCGGGATCGAACAAGGCAGGCCGGTCCAGACGCCAGCCCTTGTCCGCCGCCAACCGCCGGACGAGTGAATATCCGTTGGAGTGAACCCCCGAACTCGCAAGACCAAGCAGGATATGGCCGGGGGCCACTTTCTCTCCGGTCAATTGTTCCCCACGCTCCACTGCACCAACGCAGAAACCGGCAAGGTCATAATCCCCCGCAGCGTACATACCCGGCATTTCGGCTGTTTCGCCACCGATCAGCGCGCATCCGGCAATGCGGCAACCTTCGGCAATCCCGGCCACAACGCGTTCGGCAATGCCGGTTTCCAGCTTACCCGTCGCGAAATAGTCGAGGAAGAATAGCGGTTCCGCGCCCTGCACGATCAGATCGTTCACGCACATCGCGACCAGATCGATGCCAACCGAATCATGCCGGTCGTAATCGATGGCTAGTTTCAGCTTGGTGCCGACCCCGTCATTCGCCGCGACAAGCAGCGGATCGGTGTATCCGGCGGCCTTGGGATCGAAGAAACCGCCGAATCCGCCCAGTTCGCTGGTGGCACCAGGCCGCGCGGTGGCTTTCACCAGCGGACCGATCGCCTTGACCAGCGCGTTACCAGCGTCAATCGAGACGCCAGCGGATTCGTAAGTATAGGACTTGGGGGGCGAACCATCAGTGGACATAGCAACCGCCTTACGCATTCGCGCTTGGATTTCCATGCCCGTTTAGGCAAAAGGCCCCAACTTTTCCGCATGGCCATACAAATGACCCTTCCGCGCATGACGCGCCACACGGCCCTGACGGCCATTTTCGCGATTGTCGCGCTGGCATTGGCGATTCTCGCCGGACGGGCGCTGATCGCGCAGGTTTCGGGTGATCGGGGCATCGCCGCTATCGCCTCTTCCACCGACATCGACGTGGGTGGCATCGAAGTCGATGTGACGGCCGACAACGCCTACGCCGCCCGTGAAAAGGGTTGGAAACAGGCGATTCAGGATGCGTGGAAGAAACTGAAAGGCCCGGCGATTTCGCAAGGGCAGCTCGAATCGCTCGTCTCTGCCGTCGTGATCGAGCGGGAAGAACTGGGGCCGAAACGCTATATCGCCACGCTGGGTGTCAGTTTCGACCGCGCGCGCGCCGGTGCGATTCTGGGCCGGGGCGGGCAGGCGGCGCGTTCGGCGCCGATGCTGTTGATTCCCGTCACTATCAGTGCAGGCACCGAAACGGTGTACGAGGTGCGTAACCCGTGGCAGCGAGCATGGGCCGAATATCAGCCGGGTGGCAGTCGGGTGGATTATGTGCGCCCATCGGGCGCCAATGGCGATTCGCTGCTGGTCACATTCGGTCAGACGACACGACGCAGCCGGACATGGTGGCGCAATATCCTCGATCAGTTCGGCGCGAGCGACGTGCTGATGGCGGTCGCGGATTTACGCTATCGCTGGCCGGGCGGGCCGGTCGATGGCACCTTCACCGCGCGCTATGGCCCGGACAATACGTATCTCGATAGCTTTACGATGTCGGCCAGGAACCCGGCAGAACTGCAGGCGATGCTCAACAAGGCGGTGCGACGGTTCAACACGATATACGAGAAGGCGCTGGCTGACGGGCAGATCAAACCCGATCCGACTCTGAACCTCGGAACGCCTCAGCTCGATCCGGCGGTGCAGCAGCTCATCAATCTGGGGCGCAATGCGGAGGCACAGGCGCGTGCCCGCGCCGCGGCAGAGGCCGCTGCGGCTCAGGCAGCGCAGGCGGGCGAGCCGACCGGAGGAGAAACGTTGCCGGTGCAAACGCCAGCGATCGTGTCCAGCTTCGTGGTCCAGTTCGCTACGCCCAATGCCGGTGCTGTCGATGCAACCATCGCTGCCGTTCGGGCAACGCCGGGTGTGCGCGGTGCGGCCACCTCCAGCCTTGCAATCGGCGGGACATCGGTGATGAGCGTCAGTTATGGTGGCAGCCTGTCCGAACTGGCTGCTGCGCTGAAGGCGCGCGGGTTCACTGTCCGCCAGGGCGGCAATGCGCTCGCGATCAGTCGCTGATGAGCCAGATCGCCCTGCCGCTGTCGGTGCGGCGGGCCGATGATCCGGTCCGCATCGTGATTGGCAATGCCAATCGCGCCGTGGCCGATGCGCTGACCCACCCGCAAGACTGGCCATTCCGCACCGCCGTGCTCGTTGGTCCGCCGCGTTCGGGCAAGAGCTTGCTGGCGCGCTGGTTCGCGGGACAGGGCGGCGATGTGATCGATGGTGTCGATACGTGCGATGAAACCGAGGTATTCCATCGCTGGAACCGTGCGCAGGAAAGCGGCACACCATTGCTGCTGGTGAGCGACAGCGATCCATGGGAGATCGCTCTGCCGGATTTACGAAGTCGGATGGGGGCCGCGCTCCACCTGCAGATTGGTGTGCCGGACGATATGATGGTCGAGGAGCTGTTGTGGGCCCATGCCGAGGCGCGCGGTCTTGCGCTGGGCGAAGGGGCTCCTACTTATCTCGTGCCCCGGCTTGAACGCAGCTTCGCCGGTATTGAGGTTCTGGTGGCGACGATCGACCGCCTGAGCCTCGAACGTAAAGTACCGGCCACATTGTCGGTATGGCGCGACGCTTTGGAGGCGGTGCAAGGGGCGGATCAACCGCGGCTGATATAGCTGCAACTTGCCATTGCGGCGGTTTGGTGGGAGGATTCACCGATGTTCGACAGGCTGACCAGCTATCTGGACTCGATCCACGCGCGTGATCCCGCGCCGCATTCGCGGTGGGAAATTCTGCTCTATCCCGGTGTCTGGGCGCTGGGGCTGCATCGAGTGGCGCATTGGCTTTATGACGCGAAGCTGTTTCTGCTGGCCCGTATGGTCAACCATTTCAGTCGCTTTCTGACTGCGATCGATATTCATCCGGGCGCGACCATCGGCCGGAATTTCTTTATCGATCACGGCTTCACCGTCATCGGCGAAACAGCTCGGATCGGGGATAATGTCACGATCTACCAGTGTGTCACGCTTGGCGGAACCAATCCGACCAATGGTAAGAAGGGCAAACGCCACCCGACATTGTGCGACAATGTCATAATCGGATCGGGCGCACAGATCATCGGCCCTATCACAGTGGGCGAACGTGCTCGTGTGGGTGCGAATGCTGTCGTGACGGACGATGTACCCGAAGGGGCAACGATGATCGGGCTGAAGGCGCGTTCCACGCTCGTGCCGGCAGATCAGTGGCTGCGGGAATTTATTCCCTATGGGACACCGTGCGACGATCCATGCGAACCCAATCGCGACGGTATTGAAAAGCTGGAAGCCGAACTCGCCGCTTTGCGCGCCGAAGTTGCCGCGCTACGCGATGCGCAAAGCGACGGTGTTCATCCCAAGCGTAGCGGAACCGGTCACTGATGAACCCGGGACCGGGCGGGGCACAGTCAGGTACAGTCGTTCGGTTTCCGGGTCGTGTACCCGATCAGATCGGTTTTGCGCGCGAGGAACTACAGAAGATCCTCGATCTGTATGGCCGCATGGTCGCCGCTGGCGAATGGCGCGACTATGCGATGGATTTCACGAAGGATTGCGCCACCTTTGCAGCATTCCGGCGCACCGCTGAACGGCCGCAGGCCCGGATCGAAAAACGCCCGGCGTTGCGTAATCGGCAAGGCATGTGGACCCTGTTCGGAGAACACGGACAAGTGCTCAAGCGTGGCCACGAACTCAGCGGCGTACTCGCCCCGATGGAGCGGCGACTGGTGAAGGCGGTGGATGATTGATCGCACGCTGGTCACCCCATGCGCTGGTCTCCCGATCGCAGATACGGGGTGACGGCTCCATCGCGGTGAGTCATGGTTGGCGGTTGGAATTGAATTGAGAGGGACACTCTGTCGTATAGACCGACGTGTCCCTCTCTCTATTCATGACAGGGATTGAAGGCTGATTGTTCAGGGATCAGCCGCGCGTGCCGGAAGGACCGGTGCCGGTGACTTTCTGCATCGCCTGCAGGATCGCGCCTGACTGTTCCGCGCCCGATTGCGGCGCGTGGAGGTTGCTTTCTTCGCTGATCTTCGCCCAGTTTGCGGCGAAACCTTCCACCGTGCGCTCCCCTTCAGGCAGCCAGACAGCTTCGTTCATTTCCACCCATGCTGAGTGATAGCCACCCGCACCTGCACCGACGATAGCGTTGCTGGGTGCATCTTCACTGACGAGATAGAGCGCGGCAGGGACCACGTTCACCGGATCGAACAGCTTGAATGCTTCTTCGGGGAAGAGGTCTTCGGTCATGCGTGTACCGGCGACCGGGGCCAGCGAATTGACCTTGATGTTGTACTTCGCACCTTCAAGCTGAAGAGTCTTGGCCAGACCGACAAGGCCAAGCTTGGCCGCGCCATAGTTCGCCTGACCGAAGTTTCCGAACAGACCGGTGGACGATGCCGTCATCAGGATACGACCGTAGGACTGTTCGCGCATTGTTTCCCAACATGCCTTGCTGGCATAAGCCGAGCCGAGCAGGTGAACTTTGACCACGAATTCAAAATCTTCCGGTTCCATCTTGGCGAAAGTCTTGTCGCGCAGAACACCCGCGTTGTTGATCAGGATGTGAACACCGCCCCACTTCTGCTTGGCGTCGGCAACCATCTTTTCCATCTGGTCGTATTCGGTCACGCTGGCGCCATTGCTGACTGCTTCGCCGCCTGCCTTCTCGATTTCTTCGACGACTTGCAGCGCCATGTCGGAATGGCCGGTGCCATCGCGTGAGCCGCCAAGATCATTGACGACAACTCTGGCACCGCGCCGTGCGAGTTCGAGGGCGTATTCGCGGCCCAGACCGCCGCCTGCACCCGTGACGATTGCGACTTTGTCTTTGAACGAAATGCTCATGCGGCTCTCCAATTTGCTTTACGTAAAGGGAAACGTGGCGCGGGAGTGGCACTTTCCGCGCGCGGTTGCAACCGGCGCGGCGGCCATTCGCCATGCCGTAGCGTCAGAGCGTTTCAAGCGCGGGAATTAAGCCTGCGAACGAATCGATCACGGCGTCCGCATCGAGTTCGTGCGCCGGTTTGTCGCAATAGCCATAGGCGGCCGCGATTACCGGCACATCTGCCGCGCGGGCCGCTCCGGTGTCGTAGGAGCTGTCGCCTACAAATGCCATCCGCCCGCCGCCGCATTGTTCCTGTGCGGCCCACAGCGGATCGGGGGCGGGCTTCGATTTACCTTTGCCAAGCGTATCGCCACCGATCACGCAATCGAACCGGCCGCTCAGATCGAGCGCACCGAGAATGCCCCTGGCGAAGCTTTCGAACTTGTTGGTCACCACGGCAAGGCGCACCCCTTTGGCGGCAAGCACGTCGAGCGCTTCGATTGCGCCGGGATAGGGCTGCGTGTGATCGGCGTAGTGTTCGCCGTAATAGGCAAGCATCGCCTTATAGAGTTGGCGAAACCGGTCTTCTTCTATGCCGCCCTGCGCGTCTATCGCGCGAGCAAGCATGATTTTTGCTCCACCGCCGATGAGATCGGATGCGGTGCCGATGGGCACCGTGACAAAGCCGCCCAGCGTCAAAGCATGGTTGACCGCAGTACCGAGATCGCGGTGGGTTTCCAGCAGGGTGCCATCGAGGTCGAAGGCGACGATATCGAACGGAAAATCGGCCATGTGCCCGTTCGGGTAGGCGAGTGTTCTTTCAACCGCAAGAATTTGGTGGCAAAGCGCCGGTGCAACTGGAGAGATCATGACCGAATTCGCTGCCGTAATCCTCGCCGCCGGCAAGGGCACCCGCATGAAAAGCGATCTGCACAAAGTGCTGCATCCCATTGCCGGGCGGTCCATGCTGCATCACCTGATGGCATCGGTCGATGAACTGGGGCCGAGCAAGACAGTGGTGATTGTCGGCCACGGTCGCGAACAGATCGAAGCGGCCGTTGCAGGCCGTGCGACTACCGCCTTGCAGGAACCTCAGCTTGGCACGGGCCATGCGGTGCAGCAGGCGCAGGCTGCGTTGTCAGGGTTCTCTGGCGATGTCATCATGCTGTATGGCGACGTGCCGTTCGTTCGCCCTGCGACGATGCGTACGATGCTTGAACGGCTCCACGCAGAGGATGCCCCTGCCAGCGTCGTGCTTGCGTTCCGTGCGACCGATCCGGGTGCCTATGGCCGGGTCATTGCGGGCGAGGGCGGCACTGTAGCCAGAATGGTGGAATTCAAAGATGCGTCAGCGGAAGAGCGCGCCTGCGACTTGTGCAATTCCGGCATGATGGCAGTCCGCGCCGAAGACCTTTGGTCGCTGCTGTCCCGTATCGGCAACGACAACGCAGCAGGTGAATACTATCTGCCCGATGTCGTGATGACCGCCGCTGCCGATGGTCGCAAGAGCGCATATGTCGAAACCGACGAAGCGGAAGTGCGCGGCATCAACAGCCGCGCCGAACTCGCCGCTGCGGAGGCGCAATGGCAGGATTTCAAACGAACCGAAGCGATGGATAACGGCGCATCGCTACGCGCGCCGGAAACCGTGTTTTTCAGTTGGGATACTGAACTGGGCCGCGATGTGACGGTGGAACAAAACGTTGTGTTCGCGCCCGGGGTTACCGTTGCAGATGGCGCTCGAATCCGGGCATTCAGCCATCTGGAAGGCGCGACGGTTGGCGAAGGGTGCGAAGTGGGCCCGTACGCGCGTCTGCGTCCCGGTGCGGTGATGGAGAAGGGCGCCAAGGTTGGCAACTTCGTCGAAATGAAGAAGGCCGTTCTGGGCGAAGGGGCGAAGGCCAACCACCTGACATATCTGGGTGACGCCGAAGTGGGGCCGGGTGCCAATATCGGTGCTGGCACGATCACCTGCAACTATGACGGGTATTTCAAGCACAAGACTGTGATCGGTCCGCGTGCATTCATCGGCAGCAACTCAGCATTGGTCGCACCCGTTCGGATCGGCGCCGATGCCATCGTTGCGGCAGGCAGTGCGGTCACCCGCGATGTTGGCGATGGTGAGTTGCGTCTCGTCCGTGCGGAACAGCTCGTCAAACCCGGTTGGGCCGACCGGTTCCATGATGCGATGAAGAAGAAGAAAGCGGCACAGCGGGAGAAGGGCGGTTGACCGACGCACCGCCTCCCTCGGCGTGCTGGTTATGTGAAAGACCGTTGGGCACCCATATCGAATGGCATCATCCTGTGCCCAAGGCGAAGAAAGGACGGGTGACATTCCCCCTTCACCCGATTTGCCATCAGGCCATCCATGCGAATTTCACCAACGCCCAGCTCGCCCGGATGGGGGATGATCGGGCAAGCCTGCTCGATAACCCGGCGCTGATGAAATTCGTACAGTGGGTCGCGAATAAGCCACCCGATTTTCACGCCCCGACATACTAAGCCGGATAGCGCGCGCGGATCAGGCGTCTGCCGTTTCGCGGGTTTCCGTCGCTTTGGCTGCTTCGCCAAACCGTTCTTCCCATTCGCGAAATTCGGTGCGGCTTAGCAAGTAACGTTCGCTAGCTTCATCGAAGCTGATAACCTCTTCGCGAACGGCGCGCACGACATCGGCTTTGCGGTTGTCGGACCAGTGCACGCGGTGCGATTTGGGTAAACCGGCGCGCTTGATCGCCTCTGCCACGGTGCTGTTATAGGGGTAAGCCATACTTCAATCTCCATCTGCCCCCTTGCGTCGCGCACATATTCGGCGCCGAAGGCTAATGGTGACCTGCGAAGAATGGTTTAGCTTATTTTCACCATACGGAACGAACCGATTGTGCGTCAGGCTGATTGGGTGTGGTTTGCAATGACAGCGGAATTTGCTTCGGACTGCTGTGGCGCCCGATCGGCGGCAAGCACCACGAGCGCCAGCACGACTATGCTGGTGGGGTAGGTGTAAAACAGGTTACCATCCATCATGGCCATGCCAACCTGCCCGACGATTAGGGAAAGAGCCGCGATGGCTTCAGTGCGGCGACTGGCGATTGACGGGACCATCCGCCGTATCGCGGGCCAGATCATCAGGAGTACGGCACCCGTCCCAACTATTCCCCATTGATACAGAAACTGCAGTACGAAATTATGCGGTTGGGCAATGCCACCAGCCAGATCGCCAATGTCCGCTTTGAACATTCCCATTCCATGACCGAACAGCGGCTTGTCCAGAATATGGCTGAGTGTGTCTTGCCAGATTGTCCACCTGCTGGACGAATAGTGTTCTAGGCCCTGATCGATATCGGCCATGCGCCCGAAGATTCGCATGATGCCCCACTGTGGGTGCGGTGGAACCCAGATCATGGAAAGCAGCGCTCCTCCGGCCACCGCCCCCGATGCGATGGCCATGGATCGCAAACGACGGCCAGAGGATGTTACGAGCACCAGCAGTACGATAGACAGCAGCAGCCCGATTGTGCCCGCACGGCTACCGCACCAGAACACCATCGCTATCCCGATAATCGCGACTGCCGCGAAGATTGCAGATGTCGTAGCGCGTGCGCGCGTGTCTGGCAGGTGGATCGCGAATGCCAGACCTCCACAGGCAGCGGTGAGGCCGTAGAATGCCAGTTGCCGAACATTGGAAACCCCCGCGCCGATGGTGATCCAGTCATAATCCGGATCGTGACGAACCGACAGGAGGAGGCCGTAAGCTGTAACGCAATAGAGAGCTGCCCCGACAGCGGCGGCCATCAGCAGACAATCGCCCCTGCCTTGCCAGATAGAGTTCAGCCGATCCGACAGGCCGAGTGCAAGCATGGCGTGAAGCACCGATATGAGGAACAGGCAGAGCGCCAGAACGGGCTGTTCTGCAACGACAGTGGCAACCACCAGTCCCGATACCAGCCAGACCGCGGCGCCCAGTCGCGTGGTGAAGGCCAGACGGGGCCAGGCTGCGGTTGCTGAATACCCAGCAGCCATCGCCAGAAATACGATCGCCAGTTCGGCTACGGTGACCGGTATCGCCAGTCCGAACATGACGCTTGGTTTATCGGGCGGCGGAAATGTCAGCAGCGCGAACAGACTTGGCGAAAGGATGAGCGCGGTGACAACGAGGCGAAACGCAATCGCGCCGCGTGCTCTGTCGCTGTCGCTCAATCGATTGATATCCATTGCCGCCCCCGCCGAATTGGCAGAAGTTATGCCGGGCGGGTTGAGGACCGGCAACGTCCAATTATGGGTTGTGTAAGAATGACGCCGTACGGGTGGGGTAAGATCTATGCCCTGAAACCCGATACTTATGGAGGGTGGACGCGCATTTACGCGTCAATTGGCTCAACCCGACATGGCTGGGACAATTGCAGCCCGGATCATGTCGGGAAGAGCACGTGCCTCATCCGTGTGGACTCAGGGCCATCGGGTGGGAACCGTACGCTCGTATATTGCGGCCGGGTGATCGGGCCGGACGGTCGGCCCAATGGCGAGACCTGTATGCAGGTGTGAGGACGTGGCCCCTCGCGCTATCCTGAAGCCAGCGCAATCTACTGGCGATGCAATCAGTGCAATCAGTCTTCGACGTGTTCTGCCAGCACGGTCAGACCATTTTCACCGACTTCAGCGAATCCGCCGCGGACCTGAATTTCCACCGGTGTCGCGCCATCGGTGGCATAGATCTTCACTGCGCCGTCGCGCACGGTCGACATGAGCGGCGCATGGCCTTCGAGCACACCGAAATCGCCTTCCGCACCGGGCACGACGACCATATAGACATCTTCCGAACGGACCAGCTTGGCCGGTGTGACGAGTTCGAAGTGAAGCATCGGCATGTTCCCCTCCACTTGTCGGAGGGCCTCTAAACTTCCCTCCAGCGTGGCGCAGGAGGGCTTGGGGGAGGGCCTCTGTTTTAAACCGGGAAGAGGGCGGCCCAACAGACCCTCTCCTGCCGCCCCCTCCCACACGATGCGGGAAGGGGCAGGGAGGATTAGGCTTCTTCAGCCAGCTTCTTGGCCTTTTCAACGGCTTCGTCGATGCCGCCGACCATGTAGAAAGCTGCTTCCGGCAGGTGGTCGTACTCACCGTCGACCACGGCCTTGAACGACTTCACCGTGTCTTCGAGCTGGACGAACTTGCCCGGAATGTTGGTGAACACTTCGGCCACGTGGAACGGCTGAGACAGGAAGCGCTGAATCTTGCGCGCACGGGCGACAGTCAGCTTATCTTCTTCGCTCAGTTCGTCCATCCCAAGAATGGCGATGATGTCCTGCAAGCTCTTGTACTTCTGCAGAATTTCCTGAACGCGGCGAGCCGTTTCGTAGTGTTCGGTACCCACGACGCGCGGTTCGAGAACGCGGCTGGTCGAATCGAGCGGGTCCACCGCCGGATAGATGCCGAGTTCCGAAATCGCACGGCTGAGCGTGGTCGTCGCATCAAGGTGAGCGAACGAGGTTGCCGGAGCCGGGTCGGTAAGGTCGTCCGCCGGGACGTAAATCGCCTGCACCGAGGTGATCGATCCCTTGGTAGTGGAGGTGATGCGTTCCTGCAGGTTGCCCATGTCGGTTGCCAGCGTCGGCTGATAGCCCACAGCCGACGGAATACGGCCAAGAAGCGCCGACACTTCCGAGCCCGCCTGCGTGAAGCGGAAAATGTTGTCGACGAAGAACAGCACGTCTTGCCCTTCCTGATCGCGGAAGTACTCGGCCATGGTCAGACCTGAGAGAGCGACGCGGGCGCGTGCCCCCGGCGGTTCGTTCATCTGACCGAACACGAGCGCCACCTTCGAACCATCGCTGGTCGGGTTGCCATCGGCATCCTTGGCGATAACGCCTGCGTCGAGGAATTCGTGGTAGAGGTCGTTACCTTCTCGGGTACGTTCACCCACACCGGCGAAGACCGACACGCCGCCGTGACCCTTCGCGATGTTGTTGATGAGTTCCTGAATAAGCACCGTCTTGCCGACGCCAGCGCCACCGAACAGGCCGATCTTGCCGCCCTTCGCATAAGGAGCGAGCAGGTCGATCACCTTGATGCCGGTGACGAGAATGCTGGCTTCGGTCGACTGGTCGATGAACAGCGGGGCTTCCGCGTGGATCGGGGCGGTCTGTTCCGCGCCGATCGGACCGCGTTCGTCGATCGCTTCGCCGACGACGTTCATGATACGGCCGAGAGTCTTGGGGCCGACCGGAACCGAAATCTGCGCGCCGGTGCTGATGACTTCCTGCCCACGGGTGAGGCCTTCGGTCGCATCCATCGCGATTGTGCGGACGGTGTTTTCACCGAGATGCTGGGCAACTTCGAGAACGAGCGTGTTTTCGCCGTTCTTGGTTTCCAGCGCGGTGAGAATTGCGGGCAGTTCGCCATCGAACTGGACGTCGACGACAGCGCCGATGACCTGGCTGATGGTGCCTTTGGTGGTCTGGTTGAGCACGGGTGCGGTGGCCATTGTTGCTTCCTTGCCTATGGTCTTAGAGCGCTTCCGCGCCAGCAATGATTTCAATCAGTTCGGTGGTAATCGCGGCCTGACGGCTGCGGTTGTACTGGATCGTCAGTTTGTTGATCAGGTCGCCTGCGTTGCGCGTGGCATTGTCCATCGCGGTCATCGATGCACCCTGCTCACTGGCTTCGCGTTCGAGCAGCGCGCCGAACAACTGCGTGCGGACATAGCGCGGCAGCAGTTCCTTGAGGATTTCTTCCTCATCCGGTTCATATTCGACAACCGCGCCGCTTTCCGAAGTGGTTTCGGGTGCAGGGACGGGGATCAACTGATGTATCGTGGGTTCCTGCGCGAGCGCGGACTGGAACACCGGGAACACGAGGTGCGCGACATCGAACTGGCCATTCTCGAACATATCGAGCAATTGCGCTGCGATCGCTTCGGCTTCGGGGAAGCCGGGGGTGCGCACTTCGCTGGTATCGTACCATTCGGCGATCGAATTGGCATAATCGCGCTTGATCGGCGCGCGCCCTTTCCGACCGACGAGGTAGAATTGGACCTGCTTGCCCTCTGCCAGCAGTTCCTTCGCCTTTAGCTTGGCGGCTTTCACCAGATTGGCGTTGAGACCGCCGCACAGGCCCTTGTCGGTGTTGACGAGCACCAGCAGGTGCCGCTGATCCGAACCGGTCCCAGCGAGCAGTTTGGGGGCACCGTCGCCCGAAACCTTGCCAGCGATTGAAGCCATGACCTTGCCCAGCCGTTCGGCATAAGGGCGCGCGGCCTCGGCAGCGGACTGCGCTTTACGCAGTTTCGCCGCCGCGACCATCTGCTTGGCCTTGGTGATCTTCTGGGTCGACTTGACCGAGTTGATCCGGCCTTTGAGTTCCTTCAGCGAGGCCATGATGGCTCCCTAGCTAGTCTCTTCAGGCTCAGGCGAATTGCTTGGCGAAAGCATCGAGCGCGGCGACAGTCTTGTCCTTGGTGCCGCCGTCGAACTTCTTGCTTTCACGAATTTCGGCAAGAACGTCCGCGTGCTGCGCGCGCATGTATGCCAGCATTTCGCCTTCGTATTCGGTCACGCGGTTGGTTTCGACGCTGTCGAGGTAACCGTTGGTGCCGGCGAAGATCGAAACCGTCTGTTCTTCGAACGGCATCGGGCTGAACTGCTTCTGCTTGAGAAGTTCGGTCAGGCGGGCACCGCGGTTGAGCAGGCGCTGCGTTGCCGGGTCGAGGTCCGAACCGAACTGAGCGAACGCCGCCATTTCACGGTATTGCGCCAGTTCCAGCTTGATCGAGCCGGATACGGTCTTCATCGCCTTGGTCTGTGCGGCACCGCCAACGCGGCTGACCGACAGGCCGACGTTAATCGCAGGGCGGATACCCTGGAAGAACAGGTTGGTTTCGAGGAAGATCTGGCCGTCGGTGATCGAAATCACGTTGGTCGGAATGTAGGCCGACACGTCGCCTGCCTGCGTTTCGATGATCGGCAGAGCGGTCAGCGAACCGCCGCCGTTGGCATCACTCATCTTCGCGGCGCGTTCGAGCAGACGGCTGTGCAGGTAGAACACGTCACCCGGATAGGCTTCGCGGCCCGGCGGGCGACGGAGCAGAAGCGACATCTGGCGGTAAGCCACGGCCTGCTTCGAAAGGTCGTCGTAAACGATCACGGCGTGCATACCGTTGTCGCGGAAGAATTCGCCCATCGCACAACCGGTGTAGGGTGCGAGATATTGCAGCGGGGCAGGCTCCGAAGCGGTTGCGGCGACCACGATCGAATATTCCATCGCGCCGTTTTCTTCGAGCTGGCGGACGATCTGCGCCACGGTCGAACGCTTCTGACCGACGGCGACATAGATGCAGTACAGCTTCTTGCCTTCGTCGTCGCCCGCGTTGACTTCCTTCTGGTTGATGAAGGTGTCGATGGCGACAGCGGTCTTGCCGGTCTGACGGTCACCGATGATCAGTTCGCGCTGGCCACGGCCGACAGGAACGAGGGCATCGATGGCCTTGAGGCCAGTTTGAACCGGTTCGTTCACCGACTGACGCGGGATGATGCCCGGGGCCTTCACTTCGACGCGGCTACGTTCGGTCGCTTCGATCGGGCCCTTGCCATCGATCGGGTTGCCCAGAGCATCGACCACGCGGCCCAGCAGACCCTTGCCCACGGGCACGTCCACGATGGTGCCGGTGCGCTTGACGCTGTCGCCTTCCTTGATTTCGGCGTCGGAGCCGAAAATCACGACGCCGACGTTGTCGGCTTCGAGGTTGAGGGCCATGCCCTGCACCCCGTTGGCGAATTCGACCATTTCACCGGCCTGAACCTTGTCCAGACCATGAATGCGGGCGATGCCGTCACCGACGGACAGCACGCTGCCGACTTCCGAGACTTCTGCATCGGTGCCGAAGTTGGCGATCTGGTCTTTAATGACCTTGGAGATTTCTGCGGCGCGGATTTCCATGATTAGCCTTTCATGGCCTGTGCAAGTGAGTTGAGACGGGTACGAAGCGAGCCATCGATTCGCTGAGAACCGATGGTGACCACGAGGCCGCCGAGCAAGTCGGGATCTACACTGGTCGAAATCTTGACGGTACGACCTTCGCGCGCGGTCAGCTTCTGTTTGAGCTGATCGATCTGTGCGTCGGTCAGAGTGTGAGCGCTGGTCACTTCCGCGTTCACTTCGCCACGCTGCGCGGCGGCGATCGAGCGAAACGCTCCGATCATCGCGGGCAGGGAAGCGAGGCGGCGGTTGTTCGCCAGCACACCGAGGAATTTCCCGGTCAGATCGGACAGGCCGAGCACTTTGGCGACGCCTTCGATAGCGGCACCCTGCTGGCGGCGGCTGAGTTCGGGATTGGTCGTCAGCGCGCGGAGTTCGACCGATTCGGTCAGCGCGGCGCTGAGCGTATCGAGATCCGATTCGACGGCAGATACCGTGCCCGCCTCGCTCGCAAGGTCGAACAAAGCCGAAGCGTAGCGCCCTGGCAGGCTAGCCTGAATACCGGCGGAAGTTTCCACTCGTCGTCGTCCTCTAAGGGTCGGAAAGGAATGTTTAACAGCCGCGCCGTTGGGTGGGCGACTGTTATGCTGCCCCGGCTTAGCTGGCGCGCCCCTATCATCGGGTTTGCCGGGATGCAACCTGACTGACGCATTGATCTTTATGGGTGTGGATAGCGCAAGCAGTTTTGCACGCTATCCGATGACGCACTCGGAATGGCGGATAGACGAATTGGCCAGGCCTATCCCCCTGCTTTCGGTTTGCACGAATAGACAAGGCGTTCGTTTGGCTGACTCGTCAGTAAAGAGACTACGCCCGACTGCATTTCGCCCAGTCTGCTGGCCGCGCTGGCCGCGCCACAGGCAGGCGCGGTATATTTGCCGCGCGCCGCCCGCGCCGCTGCCATTGCCGATTGAGACAGGGGATAGCGGTCGGTACGGAAAGTGCGCGAATCCGGGTCGTAGGAATTGACCGAGACCGAATCTTCGTCGTTCGGCACGAACAGGCGGCTCCATTTCCCGTCTGCGAAGCCATACTGCGTGCGATGGTTGACGCATCCGCTCTCGCTCCACGCGAAGGCCATGTCTTCCGGTGGCTGGCTGACGATGCGGCTGCGCCCCGGCTCTATCGTGCAGACAAGTTCCTGACCGCCGCCGTTTTTCGCGGCAGCGGCGTTTTCAGCCTCGCCACCCGAATCGTCGGCGTCACCACGCGCATTCATCGCTTCGGTCACTTTGCGGTCGATCGCGTCAAGGCCGGGGCGGGTGAACCAGATGGCCAGTGCGGTTACCGTTGCAGCGGCTGCCACTGCGCCATAGATTCGCATCCGCTTGCCACCATCGTCGCGATTGCGTGCGGCATATGCGGCAATTCCGGCACCGCATGCGATCAGCAGCAGTACCATCGCCAGCGCCATAGCGTTCTCCCGCTCGCTCATCACCGAAAGCTGCGCCTCCAGTTGAGCGCGTTCGCGGGCGGTGCGGTCGGCCTCTGCACGGGCGGCCAGTTGTGCACGGGCAGTGGCCTGTTCGGCCGCCATGCGCTCCCGCTCGGCCGCGTCGAGCTGTGCCATAGAGCGGCATGGCATGGCATTCACCGCAGGCGAGATACCGTTATCACGCAGGAACGGCAGCAGTTCGCGGTCGGATACAGCGAAGTAGAACTCCGCATCGGCGCCATCCGATTCGGCACCGAAGCTGTTGACCCCCAGCACACGTCCGCACGAATCGAGCAGCGGCCCGCCGGAGTTGCCGCGGGCGATCGGTGCGGTGTGCAGCACGGTGTCGAAATCGCGGGTAGGGCGGCTGCCGGAGATGAAGCCCCGGCTTTTCACCGGTTGCTGCGGCTTGAAGATGTCCCCGATGTCGAGCCCTTGCGCCCGGTCCACATTCATCGGAAAGCCGACGGCAGCTACTTCGTCTCCGTCGCTTGCCGGGTTGCCGGCGATGGTCAGCGGGGGCAGGCGCAGTCCATCGGTGATTTCGACCAGCGCCAGATCCTTGGCCGCGGCAACGGTCACGATGCGGGCGTAGGAGGCCCCGTCTCCATCGGGCGGAACCACGGCGATACGCAGTGTATCGTCCATCTGCGCCTGCCGCACGACATGGGCGTTGGTGACAATCCGCGTCGGCGTCACTGCGAAGCCGGTGCCGTGGCTGATCGGATAGACCTGATCCCCATCGGTGGCCATGATGACCACCCGGACCACTCCGCGGGCAGCGGCGGCGATGTCGGCCGGTTCGGCCTGCGCTGGGGCGGGCACGATGGCAAAGGCGCACAGCGCGGCGAGCAAGGCTAGTAAACGTCCCATTCGGCTGCGTTCTCTACGCCGGGCGGGGCTTTGACCGCAAGCGCCGGGATGTGCGCCGCTGTGGGATGCGCTATCTGGCCAGCAATGACGCGATATGCCACCACTCCGGCGATGACCGAACGCCCCCTGACCGACGACGAGGCATGGGCCGCCGTGCTGCGGCGCGACCGGGCGTTCGACGGGCAGTTCGTGACCGGCGTGCTGAGCACCGGTATTTACTGCCGCCCTTCGTGCGCGGCGCGCCATCCCCGGCGAGAGAACGTGCAGTTCTTCGCGACGCCATCCGAAGCGGAGGCGGCAGGGCTGCGTGCCTGCAAGCGGTGCAGTCCCAAAGACGTGGCGCGGGACGAACGCGCGGTGCTGGCTGCCATTGCTGCGATCAAGGCGGCAGAGGAACCACCTGCGCTGGCTGAACTGGCAGAGGCGGCGGGCTATTCCCCCACCCATTTTCAACGGGTGTTCACCCGTCACACCGGCCTGTCCCCCGCCGCCTATGCCCGTGCCTTGCGCGAAGAGCGGGCGCGGGCAGCGCTGAGCGATGAAGGCACAGTGACCGATGCGATCTATGCGGCGGGCTATTCCGCTCCGTCACGGTTCTACGATGAGACGAAAGGCAGGCTGGGCATGACCGCGAGCGCATGGGCCAATGGAGGCAAGGGGGCGACGATCCACTGGGCGGTGGTCGATACCACGCTGGGTAGTATGCTGGTCGCTGCCACTGACAAGGGCGTGTGCCGCCTGTCGTTCGACGAAGGGGAGGAGGCACTGCGCGCCCGCTTCCCCAAAGCCGATCTGGTGGAGGGTGGGGAGGCGTTTGCGGCCCTGCTGGCGCAGGTGGTGGCTTCGGTGGAAGCGCCTGCCAACGGCTTCGCGCATATCCCGCTCGATGTGAAGGGCACCGCTTTTCAGGAGGCCTGCTGGAAGGCACTGCGCGAGATACCGGCCGGAGAAACCCGGACATATGCCCAGATCGCGGCGGCAGCGGGAAATCCCAAGGCCGTGAGAGCAGCGGGCAGTGCCAATGCCCGTAACAACGTGGCCGTGCTGATTCCGTGCCACCGGGTGATCCGCACCGGGGGCGATCTGGGCGGTTATGCTTATGGCCTCGACATCAAGCGGGAACTGCTCCGGCGCGAAGAGGCTGGCGACTGATTGGCGCGTCGTTCAGCTATCGCAGATTGAGACTGAACAAGTGTTACACATGTTACACTGTCCTGGCGCAAAAAAGTCGGCTTCCGGTAAAGATGGAGCTGCCCGCTCTGCACACCGTTCGGAAACGGTTTTTTGAGCGGGCGGCACCGGCGGGGATATTGTTCGACAATCAGAAAGAGCGGGCCTGAAAAGGCGCCTGCTTTGTGCCTGTGACGGACGATGTAGGAAAGCCGGCTGAAGCCATCGGCTTTGTATCCGTCTGCTTTCCTAACTTGCCATGTCGGGGAACGCTGGCGATACGGAAGTATGACAACATCGTTTGATCCCGACTTCCTCCCCCGCCGCGCGCCACTATGGCGGCAGGTGATCGATTTCCCGCTTATCGCATTGCTGGTCAGCATGGTAGCGTTCGCGATCGTGTTCGGCGGGCTGACGTATCTTTTCACTATCATCGATCTGCCATTGTCCGAATCCGGCATGATGGCGTTTAATGCGTTGTTCGGGTCCGCCATTGCCATTGCGATATACAAGCTGGTCGTGCCGCGCATCGGGACCGAGCGGCGCGACTATCTCAGCTTTTCCGGCCTCACACCCTGGCGCTGGCTTTCCATCGGCACCGGTGGCGCGGCGGTGTTGATGACCGTGATTGTCGGGCTGATCGCATTGCTGGGCGGCTACACGGTTTCGGGCTTGGGTACCGCGCAATCGTGGCTGGAGATTGTTTTCGTGGCGGGCATTCAGGCGGCGGTTATCGAGGAGATCGCGTTTCGCGGCATCCTGTTCCGCTATCTGGAGGATCTGGGCGGAAGCTGGTTCGCGCTGGCCGCCACATCTGCCCTGTTCGGGTTTGCCCATATCGCAAACGACAATGCCACCTGGTTCAGCTCTCTGGCGATCGCGGTGGAGGCAGGGGTGATGCTGGGCGCGGCCTACATGCTGTCGCGTTCGCTGTGGCTGCCCATCGGGCTGCATTTCGGCTGGAACGTGACGCAGGGGCTGGTGTGGGATGTGCCAGTATCCGGCCATGCCGTCGATGGAATTGTCGAAGCGCATCCGGCCGGCCCGGCCCTGATTTCCGGCGGCGCATTCGGAGCGGAGGCATCGGTGATCGCGCTGATACTGGCGAGCGCGGTCGGAATATGGCTGGCGGCGAAGGCCGTGCGCGCAGGCCATATCGTGCGCCCGTGGTGGGTCCGGCGGCGGATGGCGATGCAGGAAGCGCAGGCGTCTCAGGCATAGGCACCCATAAACGGCCAGGCGGCGGTGCGTTGCGCGCTGTCACGGCCCGGCCGCCGGATGCGCTTTTTCAGTCGATCTTGGGCGTCATACCCGGTTCGCATCTGGCCATCGCCCGTTGATATGCCGGACGCTGTGCGATGCGCTGAAGGTAAGCCTTGATATTGGGATACCCATCGAGAGAGGTGTCCCCGAACATCCGCGAAGTGGTGAGGTTGAAGCCCATCATAATGTCAGCGGTGGTCAGCTGCGACCCGCCAAAGAATTCCGCCTCGCCCAGCCGTGCCTCCGCCAGCGCCCATGCCTTGGCCACTCGATCGCTCACGAATTCGGGCGTTGGCCCGCCCATTTGTGCCGCGACCAGCGCCATCATGCCGTTGGTCATGAAAGTGGCGTTGGCGAAGTGGAACCAGAACAGATGCCCGGCGAAATCGGCGCTGTCCGGCCCCGGCGATAACTTCGCCCCGCCATATTTGCGGTCGATATATTCGCAGATCGCCCCGCTTTCACCCAGAACCAGATCGCCATCGGTAATGACCGGAGCAATGCCCATCGGGTGCAGCGCCTTGTATTCCGGCGGGGCAAAATTGTTGTCCGACCTGCGGATATAGATCTTCAGCTTGTAGTCGAGCCCAAGCTCTTCGCACAGCCAGACGATACGCTCTGACTGCGATATCCGCAGGTGGTGGACGGTCAGCATGGTTTAATCTCCTCGATTGCCAGGCAGAGTTGGAGGCAATCGAGGAGAAGTCCAGCGCAAACGCTTACAACTCAGCAATCTGCTCTTTCGCGGACGCGAGGCCTTGTTCCACCGCTTCCGGGCCGAAACCGGCGTTGTTGACTGTCACGAAATGGAGGTCGGTGACGCCGATAAAGCCGAAGAAATCGCGCAGCAGGGTTTCCTGATGTTCGGCAGTGCCGCCCAGTTCGTAGGAGCCGCCACGGCTGGACGCGATCACGACTTTGCGGCCACCGGCCAGCCCTTCGACACCGTTTTCGCCATAGCGGAAGGTGAGGCGAGGCACACCAAGACGGTCGATCCATGATTTGAGCTGGCTGGGGATCGTGAAATTGTACATCGGCGCGCCGACGATCACGATATCGGACGCGAGAAATTCGTCGAGCACCGCGCGTTCTTCCGCGAACACGCTTTTCATTGCCGGGGTGTGCGTGTCTTCCGGCTGGCGGATCGCGCCGGTTCGCGCATCGTCGATATGCGGCAGCGGATCGGCCACCAGATCGCGCGTAACCAGTGTGGCGTTGGGATATTTCGCGGTGAAATGATCGGTCAGCGCCTGGGTCACCTGGCGGCTGATCGAATTTGCGCCAGTGGATGCGCTGTCGATTCGGAGGATTTGCATGAGAGGTCTTTCCAGTTACTGTCGGTTACCAGGAGGCCATATGGAAACCATGACTGCCCTCGCGCAAGAAGGCACCTTTTCGTCCGCTAGTTCCCCCGATGTTACCGCCCCTGCGGGTCGGCAGGCCGATCATACCGCCTGCCGGGCGGTGAACGACGTACTCAGCCGGGTGGGAGACAAATGGTCGATGCGGGTGGTGATGAACCTCGATGGTGGTTCCCTGCGGTTCAATGAATTGCGCCGGGCGATAGACGGCATTTCGCAGCGTATGCTGACTCGCACCCTGCGCGGGCTGGAGCGCGACGGGCTGGTCAACCGAACGGTAACGCCCAGCATTCCGCCGCGTGTCGATTATGCGCTGACTGCGCTGGGCCAGTCGCTGCGCGAACCGGTGCAGGCACTGGGGGATTGGGCGATGGCCAATCGCGCTGCGGTGGAAGATGCGCGCACCACGTTCGATGCGGGGTGTGATGAATGAGGTGACGAGATGAGGGGACTTGCGCTTCCCCCGCTTCCGCCTGCCTCACACGAAACTGTAGGGATCGATATCCACGCCGACCCGCACGCCTGAGGGGAAGGTCAGCGCACCCAACCAGTCGCGGATCACGTCCTGCACCTGAGCGGTGCGGCGGGCGTTGATGAGCAGGCGATAACGGTATCGCCCCCGCAGCAGCGATAGCGGCGCGGGCGCGGGACCGAGGATCGCGACATCGAGCAGGTTGGGGCGAGTGGCGCCGATGCGGTTGGCGGCCTCGCGCGCTTCGGCCTCGTCCTCACTCGATACGATGATCGCGGCCCACCGGCCGAATGGCGGCGCACCGGCATAGCGGCGGGCCTCGGTCTCGGCTTCGTAGAATGCATCGCGATCACCGGCAGCAAGTGCGGCGATCACCGGGGCATCGGGATGGCGCGTCTGAATCAGCACTTCGCCCGGTTTCGCCCCGCGCCCTGCACGGCCTGCCACCTGAGCGACTTGCTGATAAGTCCGCTCTGCCGCGCGCAAATCGCCGCCTTCAAGGCCCAGATCGGCATCGACCACGCCCACCAGCGTCAGTTCGGGGAAGTGGAACCCTTTGGTCACCAGCTGCGTGCCAACGATCACGTCGATCGCGCCACTTTCCGCCGCCGCGACGAAGGCGGCGGCCTTTTCGGGAGTATTGAGCGTGTCGCTGGTCGCCACCGCTACCCGTGCCTCAGGCAAGGTTGCCGCGACTTCGTCTGCGATCCGTTCCACGCCGGGGCCACATGCGACGAGGCAATCTTTCTCACCGCATTCAGGGCAGGCGTCGGGCGGTGTCGTTTCGTGGCCGCAGTGATGGCAGGCGAGCCGATGCGATAACCGGTGTTCCACCAGCCAGGCGGAGCAGTTGGGACACTGAAACCGATGGCCGCAATTGCGACACAGGGTCAGTGGGGCAAAGCCCCGGCGGTTGAGGAACAGCAGCGACTGTTCTCCCCGCGCCATTCGCGCCTGCATCGCCTCCACCAGCGGAGGGGCGAGCCAGCGGCCGCGTTCGGGCGGCTCTTCGGTCAGGTTGATCGTCGTGATCGCAGGCAGCGTTGCCCCGCCATAACGGCTTTCCAGATCGAGTTTTTCATATGTCCCCGCCGCCGCCATTTGCAGGCTTTCGAGCGCCGGGGTGGCGCTGGCGAGGATGACAGGAATCCGTTCGAACCGGGCGCGCATTACCGCGACGTCGCGCGCGTTGTAACGCACTCCTTCATCCTGTTTGAAACTGGTTTCGTGCGCTTCGTCCACCACGATCAGGCCCAGTTGTGCGTAAGGCAGGAACAATGCGGATCGCGCGCCGACCACCACTTGCGCCTCTCCGCTGGCGATGGCCCGCCATCCGCGCCGTCGCTCGGTCGATTTGAGTGAGCTGTGCCACAACACCGGCGCGGCGCCGAAACGGTCTTCGAACCGGCGCAGGAATGCTTCGGTCAGCGCGATTTCGGGCAGCAGCACCAGCGTTTGCCGCCCGGCACGGATCGCGGCTGCAATCGCTTCGAAATAGGTTTCGGTCTTGCCCGACCCGGTCACGCCATCGAGCAGGAAGGGGGCAAAGCGATGCTCCTCCACCGCTGCGACAAAGCGATCCGCCACGTCCTGCTGAGCATCGTTCAGCACTGGCTCGGCAAAGTCGGCACTTGCCGGAGGGTAGGGGCGGTCGCAATCGACCGCTACCGGCTCCAGCACACCTTGATTGACCAGCCCGCGCAACACACCTTCGCTGACATCGGACAGGCCCGCCAGCTCGCGGATAGTCGCCTGCTCACCCTCAAGCGCGGCCATTGCCCTTTCGCGCTGGGGCGTCATCCGTTCGGGCATGCCGCCCGACAGGCGATATTCCGTCATCGTCGCCGGGCCTTTGAGCGCGCCGCCGCTCGACAGCACCATACGTGCGACCGACGCCAGAGAGGCGCAGTAGTAATCCGCCGTCCATTCGATCAGCCGCCGCAGTTCGGCGCGCAGCGGCGGGACCGGCAAAACCTCCACCAGCGGGCGCAGGCGCGCGTCCGGAACCCGTTGTGAGGGCAGGCGTTCTTCCTCCCACACGACTCCGATGACCTGACGCGGGCCGAGTGGAGCCAGCACGACCGAACCCGGCACGACCACCATGCCATCGGGCACGCGATAGTCGAGCGGGCCAAGTGCGGCATTCAGCATCAGGAGTCGGGCGCGGTTCATATCTGCCCATACATATGGGCGTTGCCGGGGTGGAGCGGCAAGGATCAGGAGAGCATCTATGACCAGTTCGATTGCCATCAGCCCGATTTCCCCGGTTGGACGGCGTACATTCCTGGCCGGAATTGGCGCGGCGGGCCTGCTGGCGCTGCCCGGCTGCGCGACATATGGCGGATACAGCTTCACCGATGCGATTGCCCGGCTGCTGTTCCTCTCCAGCGAACGCGCGTTCGACCGCATGGCCGCCCCCGGCGGTTTCTGGGACCAGCAGATCGCGCAAGTGGGGTTCGAAGATATGCTCGGTGCGCGCGGCGGGGTGCTGGCCCGCATTCTCACCTCCGGGTTATTCAAGGACAGGCTGGCCAATGCTCTGGCGCCGATTGCCTATCGCGGGGCGCAACGGGCGGCACCGGTCGTGGCCGACACGATCCGGGTAATCGGGTTCGAAAACGCGGTCGATCTGGTGCGTGGCGGACCGACCGCGGCGACAAGTTACCTGCAAGCCGAAATGGGCAACCGCCTGATCGATGCGATGCTGCCCGAAGTGGGCGATGGCCTGCGTGTGGCGCAGGATCCAATCGTCGGGCAGGCGCTCGCCGCTCTGACCGGGGTGGATATTCCCCAGGTTGCCAACAGGTTTTCCACAAAGGTCAACGATGTGATCTGGCAGCAGATGGGAATCGAAGAGGCCGATATTCGCGCCAACCCGCGCAGCACCAACGATCCGCTGATTATGGGTGTATTCGGGGTCGGCGCACGACTTTGACATCCGCCGATTAATTTGCATGCTGTCCCCGTACAGGAGATTAAATGGGGGACCGAACTATGCGGATTTGGAAAGCCCTGCCAGTGGCAGTGGCAGCGGGGATGGTCATGATCGGGCCAACGACGGCGCAGGCGCGACCATCCGGGGAGATTGTCGGCCCGGTTCTGAAACAGCATTCTTCCATAACCAAGATGCGTAAGACTTTGCGCGGGCGTGAGAAGAAGGGGCAATCGCTGACGGGCGCCGAGTATTATGCACTGGCGTTCTCATGCGGTTACGAGGAGCCGAAGGGCCCTTCGAAGATCATGAACTTTCTCTCTCAGTCGAAATGCACCGATCAGATTGCTGAATACTATGTGCAGGCCGGGATGCATGGCACCCCGGAAGGCTTTCTGGCTGCCGGCAAAGCCATCGGTACGGGCGACAAGGCCTATATGTATGGTCAGGCCGCTTACCAACTTGCGGGCAATGATTCGGAATTACGGAGCGACGCCTTGGAATTCCTGTCCGAAATTCGCGATGGGGTCAGCAGCCCGGCACAAGCAAACCAGCAGGCGACTGCTCTGGCGGCAAGCCTTGTTTCGAACCGTCGCTATGCTTCAAGCTCATCCGCTGCGCCAGATAGTGTCGTTGCAGCAGGGGCTAAACCCAAATTGACGTGGCTGGACTTCAAAAATCCAAAGCGTTGCGAGTGGGGCCCCTTGGCATTCAGGCCATTTGTCAATTCCGTCAGAGCCACTGGCAAGAACGGTGCCTGGCGGGCATATCCCACCCGCATACCCGGCATCAGCAAACCGGCCGGAATTCGTATCATCCGGAATGAACGGGTGCAGAACGAGCCATTCGAATACGACTTCGAAGGGCGCTGGAATGGCCTGAATGTTGTGGGATTGAGGCAAGGCAGTATGCAAGGCTACCCCTTCAAATACAGCGGTACGGCAATAAGGTTCAGCGATCCCGTATCCGTCGTCGTGCGCCGCCTCGCCAGCCTTGGTTTCCCGGTAAAGCCCGATGGCAGTCTGTACCTTGTCGAAAAGCCACGCCGCGAACGGTATAGCGGACCGGATGGATCAGGGGTCGCAACCGTTGTCGATACCCTTGCAACGTGGGTCGTTCGCCGGGGCAAGGAAACATACTTTTTCTGTGACCAGAACGATGAATGGCAATAGCGCTGACCCTAGCCGTGCTGTGATGCGGTCGCTAAGGCAGATGTGAGAATCATATCCAGCTTAAGGGCCACTTTCACATGAAGTTCTTCGCCGACACCGCCGAAATCGACGATATCAGGGAACTGGCCGAAACCGGCCTGCTCGATGGTGTCACCACCAATCCCAGCCTGATCGCCAAATCGGGCCGCGATTTCATGGAAGTGACGAAGGAAATTTGCGGCATCACCGATGGCCCGGTCAGCGCGGAAGTGGTCGCGCTCGATCACGAAACGATGATGAAAGAGGCCGAAATCCTCCGCAAAATCGCTGACAATGTCTGCATCAAAGTGCCGCTGACGATTGACGGGCTGAAAACCTGCAAAGCGCTGACGGGCGATGGCACGATGGTGAACGTCACTCTGTGCTTCTCCGCCAATCAGGCGCTGCTCGCGGCGAAGGCGGGGGCGACGTTCGTGTCTCCGTTCGTCGGGCGGCATGACGATAACGGGTTCGACGGGATGGATCTGATCCGCGATATCCGCCTGATTTACGATAACTATCTGTTCGACACCGAAATTCTTGTCGCCAGCGTTCGCCATGCGACCCACGTGCTGGAAAGCGCGCGGATCGGGGCCGATGTTGCGACGATGCCGCCCAAGGTTATCAAAGCGCTGGCCAACCATGTCCTGACCGACAAGGGCATCGAAGGTTTCCTTGCTGATTGGGCGAAGACCGGGCAGAGCATTCTGTAAGTTTCAGACGCGCGTTGGCCGACCAGACTCCTCTCGACCGTTTCAAGCAGGCGCTGACCGGCACAGCGCGCGCCATCGCGCACGAACCGGAGGTTGAGGTTGCGTGGAGCGCGGATTCGCCCAGTGCCAGTGGCAAGAATTTCCGCGTTCCCTTGCCGGGCCGCACACTGCCGCCCGATCAGGCGCGGGAAGCGCGCGGCTTTGCCGACAGCTTTGCGCTCAGGCTGCGCCATCATAACGAAGCGCTCCACGCGAAGAACGCGCCGAGCGAGCCGACCGCGCGTGCCTGTTACGACGCGATAGAGCAGGTTCGTTACGAGGCTCTCGGTGCGAACAATTTTGCCGGGATGCGCGGCAATCTTGCCTCTGCGACAGATCTACGCACCGCATCCGATCCTATTTCCCGCGCGCAGTCGGCTGATGACGTGCCGGTGCAATCGGCGCTTGGGCTAATGTTGCGGGAAAAGCTGACCGGCGAACCCGTGCCCGACCGCGCCCGTGCCGGGGTGGAAATGGTTCGCGAATTCATCGAGAGCCGTGCGGGCACAGACTTTGAATCGCTGGCTCTTTCGCTTGACGATCAGGCCGCATTTCAGGGGCTTGCGCTTGATATGTTGCGCCACCTCGATCTCGTGGTGCCCGACGACCTCGATGAACCATCCGACGCGGACGATGGTGGCGACGAGGAAGAGGGGGAAACTCCCGAAGAAGACGGCGACGAACAGAACGAAGGCGAGGGCGATCCGCAAACCGCCGAAGTCGCTGGTGAGCCGAGCGAGGGCGATTCGGACGGGGAAGATCAGACCGAAACCACCTCCGATCAGGAAATGACCGAAGGCGACCCGGACGACGAGGGCGAGGAGGGCATGATGCCCGTGCGTCCGAACCGCCCGTGGACCGACCTGCCCGATGATTTCAACTACAAGGCTTATACCGAGAAGTTCGACGAAGTGGTCGAAGCGATCGAGCTGTGCGATGCCGATGAACTGGATCGTCTGCGCGCCTATCTCGATAGCCAGCTGACCGGCCTGCAAGGCGTGGTCACGCGTCTGGCCAATCGGCTTCAGCGCCGCCTGATGGCGCAACAGAACCGCGCGTGGGACTTCGATCAGGAAGAGGGGATGCTCGATGCCGCGCGGCTGTCCCGAGTGGTGATCAGCCCCGGACATTCGCTCAGCTACAAGATTGAGCGCGAACAGGAATTCAAGGATACGGTGGTCACCCTGCTGATCGACAATTCCGGCTCGATGCGCGGGCGGCCGATTTCCATCGCCGCGATCAGCGCCGATATCCTTGGCCGCACTCTGGAGCGGTGCGGGGTTAAAACGGAAGTGCTTGGCTTCACCACCCGCGCGTGGAAGGGCGGGCAATCGCGCGAAGCGTGGCTGGCCGATGGCAAGCCGCCGCAACCGGGCCGCCTCAACGACTTGCGCCATATCGTTTACAAGAAGGCCGACGAACCCTGGCGCCGCGCCCGGCGCAATCTTGGCCTGATGATGCGCGAAGGGCTGTTGAAGGAAAACATCGACGGCGAAGCTCTGTTATGGGCGCACGACCGCCTGCTGGCGCGCCCCGAAGATCGCCGCATCCTGATCGTGATTTCCGACGGCGCCCCGGTGGATGACAGCACGCTGAGCGTGAACAGCGCGGGCTATCTCGAACAGCACTTGCGTAAGGTGATCGACTGGATCGAGAAACAGTCTCCGGTGCAGCTTGTCGCGATCGGCATCGGTCACGATGTTACGCGGTATTACAAACGCGCGGTGACGATTATGGATGTCGAACAACTCGGCGGCACGATTATCGAGCAACTGGCGGATCTGTTCGAAGTCGATTGATTGCCCGATCTCCTTCGTATGGTTCATGCGGTGAGCGATAGCGGGACTTTGTCGGAGAGTTACCAATGACCCCCACCCAAGCCATCGCCACGCGCCGTTCGATCCGCGCCTTCACCGATCAGCCGGTTGATCGCGAAACACTCGCTCGCATTCTGGAGAAGGCGCAGCGCGCGCCCAGCGGCGGGAATGTGCAACCGTGGAACGCCATCGTACTGAGCGGCGAACCGATGCAGCGGCTGTTCGACCGTGTGGCACTGGAATTTCCCAAGGGCCGCGCCGCACTGCAGCCAGAATACAATATCTACCCGCCCGAACTGGAGGGCGCATACGAGGCGCGCCGCTTCGGCGTGGGGGAGGACATGTATAGCGCGCTGGGCGTTGCGCGGGAGGACAAGGCGCAACGTCTGGCATGGTTCGCCAGCAATTTCCGTGCATTCGGTGCGCCGGTTCTCATGCTGATCCACACCCCCAAATACATGGGGTCGCCGCAGTGGGCCGATATTGGCATGTGGATGCAAAGCGTAATGCTGTTGCTGCGCGAAGAAGGGCTCGATTCATGCCCGCAGGAAGCGTGGGCCGCTTATTCGCCGCAGGTCCGCGAATGTGTCGACATTCCGGCGGATCACACATTCTTCTGCGGCATGGCGATCGGCCATCGCGATCCCGATGCACCAGTCAATCGGTTCGATGTGAAGCGCGCACCGCTTGACGAAGTTGTCCGCTGGGAAGGATGGGATTGAGCCAGCCCGGTCGCAATCTGCACGCGCGTTAGGGACTGCGAAACGATTGACCGCGCTCGTGTGCATCGTCAAAGCCGACGGTATGACCGAACTCACGCTTTTCAACAGCCTGACCCGCAGCCTTGAACCGTTCGTGCCCGTGCATCCGGGCGAAGCGCGCGTGTATTCCTGCGGTCCGACGGTCTATAACTATCCTCATATCGGCAATATGCGCGCCTATGTGTTTGCCGACGTGCTCGGTCGCACACTGAGCTGGAAGGGGTACAAGCTCACCCACGTTATCAACATCACCGATGTCGGCCATCTGACCGACGATGCCGATGCGGGTGAGGATAAGCTGGAAAAGGCCGCCGCGCAGCGCGCTCAGTCGATCTGGGACATCGCGAAGCACTACACAGAGGCCTATTGGGCGGATATCAAAGCGCTCAACATCCGGCAGCCGGCGCACTGGTCGATCGCCACCGACTATATCGATGCGATGATCGAGTTTGCCGAGAGCATTGCAGCAGAACACTGCTATGAACTCGACAGCGGGCTCTATTTCGATGTCTCGACAGTGGCGGACTATGGCCGGCTGGCGCGTGCCGTTACCGAGGAAGGCGAAGGCCGCATCGAAGCGGTCGATGGCAAGCGGAACGCCGCCGACTTCGCGATCTGGCGCAAGACTCCGCCGGGTGAAAAGCGGCAGATGGAATGGGATAGCCCGTGGGGTCGTGGCGCGCCGGGCTGGCATCTCGAATGCTCTGTGATGAGTGGGAAGTTGCTGGGCTTCCCGTTCGATATTCACACTGGCGGGATCGATCACCGCGAAATCCACCATGCCAACGAGATCGCCCAAAATCAGGCATTCTGCGGTTGTGGCAGCCTTTCCACGGCGACCAATTCGGGCGCCAAGATCTGGATGCACAACAACTTCCTCGTCGAACGCAGCGGCAAGATGAGCAAGTCGAGCGGGGAATTCCTGCGGCTCCAGTTGCTGATCGACAAAGGATATCATCCGCTCGCCTATCGCCTGATGTGCCTGCAGGCGCATTATCGCAGCGAGCTGGAGTTTTCGTGGGAAGGGCTGGGCGCGGCTCTGACCCGGCTGAAACGTATGCTGATGGCTGCTGAAAAGCTCAGCGAAGTGGCGAGTCCTCGCGAAGGCGGGGACCTCAGGCAGCAAGGTGCCGAAGGTGCGGATACGGCCCCGCTTTCGCGCGATCGCCTGCATCCCAAATTCGTTCCGATGCTCGAAAAATTCGATGCTGCCATGTCGGACGATCTCAACACTGCCGTGGCTCTGACGGCGCTTGAAGATGCGCTGGCGGTGAAGAAAGTCGATCTGGCTGCCAAACGGGCGGTGATCGCTGAAATGGATGCAGTGCTAGGCCTCAACCTGTTCGGCCTGACGCGTGCCGACCTCCGCATCCGTCCCAAAGATGCAACCATCACCGAGGCAGAGATCGAGGACGAACTCGTTCGCCGTAAGGCTGCACGGGCAGACAAGGATTTCGCCACCTCCGATGCGATCCGCGACGAGCTCGCCGGGAAGGGGGTGGAGGTGATGGATGGCGATCCGTTAGGGTGGGAGTGGAAATTGGCATGATCCGCGCACTGATAATCGCTGCGTCGCTGTCGCTGGCTGCTCTGCCGACTGCGGCCATGACAGCGGACAAGCGCCCTGCGGTGCAGGCTGCTCTCGCGCTCTACGATGGGTATCGCGGGAATGGGAATGTCACGGCCGCCGATTGGGAACTGCCGGTGTTCTCCGCCGATCTGACGCGGATTATCGCCGCGTGGATGGCGAAGAACGAAGCGGGAGACGTGACCGAGTTGAGCGATTTTGGCTGGTTCTGCGAATGTCAGGACTGGGATCAGCAGGGTTTTAAGGTTAAACCCCTTTCGGTGAAGCAGAATGGCGATCACGCCACGATCCGTATGCGCGTGCGCGCCGGATGGGGCACTTCGGTCGAACAGAACCTTGTTATGGTGCGCGAAGATGGTCGCTGGCTGCTCGACGATATGACGACGCCGAGCATGCCCACCGGTTTGCGCGCCGCGTTGCACGAAGCGATGTCCGACTGATACCCTCCGTTAGAAGGGGCCAGAGGACGCAAGGGAGAGAACCGCATGACCGTTGCCGCCTTGCCTGCCATTATTCGCCCGCTGATCGAACCGCAATTGCCCGACTGGGTCGAGCCGCGGTGGTTCGCCAGTAAGGAGAAAGCGCTGGAGGTCGCTCCGCAAGCCGAAATCGGATGGTTCGATATGTACGACCACGTGGCGATGGCGGAAACGGTACGCGCGGCGACCGGTCTGAAATGGCTTAACTCGGTCTATGCCGGGCTGGATTTCCTTCCGCTTGATTTGCTGGCTGAACGCAAGGTGACGATTACCAACGGGGCGGGAATCGGCGCGCTGACCATCGCGGAATATGTCGTCATGCTGATGTTGACCCATGCCAAGGGCTATCGTGACGTTGTCCGCGCTCAGGATCGGCGCGAATGGCTGCTCGATTCGCCGGGCAAGATGGAGCTGGCTGGTAGCCGCGCCTTGCTGCTGGGGCTGGGGGCAATCGGATCTCTCATCAGAACCCGGCTGGAAGCGTTCGATGTCGAAGTCGTGCCAGTGCGCCGCTCTGCCGCCGATGGCGCACTGGGGCCGGACGAATGGCGCGGCAAGCTGGGCGAATTCGACTGGGTTATCCTGGCGGTCCCCGCAACGCCGGAAACCGATGGGATGATCGGTGCAGCGGAACTGGCGGCGATGAAGGACAGCGCGGTGCTGGTGAATATCGCGCGCGGCACGGTCGTCGATCAGCCTGCGTTGATCGCGGCGCTGGAGGGGCGGCGGATTGGCGGGGCTTTGCTTGATGTGACAACGCCCGAACCGCTGCCGCCTGAAAGTCCGCTGTGGACGCTGCCCAATGCACAGGTGACGATGCACCTTTCAGGGCGCGCTCAGGACAAGATGTTCGCGCGCTCTGCTGAACGCTTCCTCGCCAACTGCAACCGGTATCGCGCCGGGGAGCCATTGGCCCCAATTTTCGATCCTGCCCGCGGATACTGAAGCAAGGGGGGACGTGGGTTCGCCCCTTCTCAAGCCCACAGAGAAATGGGGCCGACCCGAAGGTCGACCCCACTCTCACCGGCGCGTGGGGTCCGCGAGGAACCACTTGGCACCCAGTGCTTTCGCCATCGGGCCGAAGCCTTGTTGGCTCTGTCACCGGCGCTCGCACCGGCATCCGGTTCCGACCGCTCCCCGTATTGCAGGCCCGAAGGTCTGCACCGTTAAAGCTATCGGTTCCGAGACCGTTTCCGTTGTTCGATCTGCCTCAATCGGCTGCGCGGATGGGCCGAAGCCTCCTCGCGCTTCCTCGGCAGACCGCTCTGGTAGCGGTCATGGCGACGTTGCTTCGCGATCCGTTCAGGCAACCTGCCTTGCATTGAGCCGAAGCCTGCTGCATGGCCGATCTCGCAGACCGCGCGGACAGATGCCGCCATATCGATTGAGCTGAAATTCTTTCGAATTTTCCGGCAGTTAGTCCATCAATCTCGGAAGGTTTCTGCCCTTTCGACAAGGTTGAGACTGCGCCGCACCGCGCCGCTTTTCAAGCTTTGCAAGCCGTAGTTATCCACCGTCCACAGATTTCGCTGTGGACGCGAGTGGATAACTCAAACGTTGATCGCATCTTGCGCGGTCGCGATGGGTGTGACCATCAAACGCGCAGGAATTTCGCTGAGGCGGAGAGGGAATCCCCGCCTCGTCGCAACAGCTTAGCGATGGTCCCGCTTGGCCAGCAGCTTCAGACGCAGAGCGTTCAGCTTGATGAAGCCTTCCGCATCGTGCTGGTCATATGCACCGGCATCGTCTTCAAAAGTCACGTGCGCTTCGGAATAGAGAGAATCCGCACTCTTGCGACCGACGACCTGCGCCATGCCCTTGTACAGTTTCAGGCGGACAGTTCCGTTCACGCGTGCCTGACTGTGATCGATGGCAGCCTGCAGCATTTCACGTTCGGGTGCGAACCAGAAACCGTTATAAACCAGTTCGGCATATTTGGGCATCAGTTCGTCTTTCAGGTGGGCTGCGCCGCGATCGAGCGTGATCTGTTCGATGCCGCGATGGGCCACGGCGTAAATCGTGCCGCCCGGCGTTTCGTACATGCCGCGGCTCTTCATCCCGACGAACCGGTTTTCGACCAGATCGAGCCGACCGATGCCGTGCTTGCGGCCCAGTTCGTTAAGCGCGGTGAGCAAAGTCGCCGGGCTCATCGCTTCGCCGTTCAGTGCGACACCGTCACCCTTCGCGAAATCGATAGTGATGTATTCAGGCGTGTCCGGCGCGTTTTCCGGGTGATCGGTGCGCGAATAGACATAATCCGGGGTTTCTTCCCACGGATCTTCCAACACTTTGCCTTCGCTGGAGGTGTGCAGCAGGTTGGCATCGGTGCTGAACGGGCTTTCGCCGCGCTTGTCCTTCGGCACCTGAATCTGGTGCGCTTCGGCCCATGCGATCAGCGCGGTGCGGCTGGTCAGATCCCATTCGCGCCAGGGGGCGATTACCTTGATATCCGGGTCGAGCGCATAGGCCGACAATTCGAAACGGACCTGATCGTTGCCCTTGCCGGTCGCGCCGTGGGCAATCGCATCGGCCCCGGTTTCGTGGGCGATTTCGACCAGACGCTTGGAAATCAGCGGGCGGGCGATGCTGGTGCCAAGGAGATAGTCCCCTTCGTAACGGGCATTGGCGCGCATCATCGGGAACACGAAATCGCGCACGAATTCTTCGCGCAGATCTTCGATATAGATGTGCTGATCGGGGATGCCCATCGCGCGGGCTTTCTGCCGGGCGGGTTCGAGTTCTTCGCCCTGTCCAAGGTCGGCGGTGAAGGTCACCACTTCGCATCCTCGCTCGGTCTCCAGCCATTTGGCGATCACGCTGGTATCGAGACCACCGGAATAGGCAAGGACGACGCGCTTGATGTCGGACATGGGTAAAGGCTCCGATTGGAGAAGGTTGGAATGGGACTCGCGGAGGGCCACTAGGCGGCAGACGCCCGTGGCGCAATGGTTCGCAGGCGTGCAGGCAGCAATGCCCCCAATGTTGCCGCACGATATAAGTAGCTGAGCAGCATCGCCAGCCACAGCCCGTGGGCTGCATATGGGCGCAGGGCGAGGTCGGTCGCGATGTACATTGCCACCGTCACAAGGGCGGCATTGCGGAATGGGCGCGACCACGTGGCCCCGACATAGACCCCATCCAGCAGCCATGCGGGCATCCCCAGCAACGGGATCAACGCGACATAGGGCAGATAAGGGTAGGCGGCGGCGCGCACTGCGCCGTTGGGGGTCATGCCATCGATAACCATGCCGCCCGCAAACAGGATAGCGGCGGCCAGCAACACGCCTGCGCCAAGCGAGAATTCGCCTGTCAGACGGATAGCGCGCATCACTTCGTCGCGGCGGCCCTTGCCAACGGCGGCCCCGACCCGCGCCTCCGCCGTGAAGGCAAATGCGTCGAGCACATAGGCGCTCACCGCTACAAACTGGTTGAGCACGGCATTGGCGGCCAGTTGCACCGTGCCCAGCCGCGCACCGCCGTTGGCAAACCATGCAAACAGGAACAGCAGCGCCAGCGTACGGATCATGATATCCAGATTCACGCTGATCAGGCGACGCAACTCTGCACGGGCAAACAGGTGCGAATACTGGCGCAGGCGGAGGAATGCAGGCCAGCCGCCCACTCGCACGGCGATGGCAATCCCGCTGACCAGCGCGATCCATTCGGCCATCGCCGTGCCCGCCGCGACGCCGCGCGCGCCCCAGCCAAGACCCCACACGAACCCGATATCGAGTGCGACGTTGGCGACGTTCATCACCAGTTGCAGCGCCAGCGCCGCACGGGTGCGGCCCAGACCGAACAGCCAGCCCAGCAAAGCGTAGAAACCCAGCGCCGCCGGGGCGCCGAAGAACCGCACCGAGACATAGCCATGGGCCGCCCCGGTCAGTTCCTCCCCACCAGCGAGCAGGGCAAATGCCCCGGTGGTGAGCGGCCATTGCAATGCGAACAGAGCCAGCCCGATCGCCGCCCCCATCGCCAGCCCGCGCACCAGCAGAGCGTTGGTTTCCTGTGTATCGCCGGTGCCGTGTGCCTGCGCGGTGAGGCCGGTCATTCCCATGCGCAGGAACCCGAAAGCCCAGAACACGAACGTGACGATTACCGAACCGAGCGCCACCCCGGCCAGCGCGACGGCATCGCCGGTACGCCCGATCACGAACGTATCGACAATCCCGACCAGCGGAATCGATGCCTGGCCCAGAATGATCGGCCAGGCCTGCGCGAAGATCGACCGGCGGGTCAGCGCGGCGGGCTGGCCACCGGTGCTGACGCTCACTTCGCTAGCAGCCGCGCCTCTTCGCCGCTGAGATAGTCACGGGTGACGGGCAGGGCGTGGCGATCGCGGATGTACTGGATCTGGTAATTGCACATGCCGCCGCTTTCGAACGCCGCCGTCGCTCCGGCAAGATAGAATGTCCACATGCGGAAAAAGGGCGCGCCATAGGCGGCCTCTATCGTCTCGCGATTGGCAACGCAGCGATCGTACCATGCGCGCAGCGTCCACGCATAATGCAGGCGCAGGGTTTCGATATCGCTGGCGATCAGGCGGACTTTCTCGCTTCGCTCCAGCGTTTCGCTCAGCGCGGGGATATAGCCGCCGGGGAAGATGTACTTGCGGGTAAACGCATCGGTCTTGCCCGGCCCGCCGAGCCGCCCGATGGTGTGCAGCAGCATGACGCCCTCTACCTTGAGCAGCGTGGCACAGGCGCGGAAGAAGGTTTCGAACTGCGGCACGCCGACGTGTTCGAACATGCCGACGGACACGATCCGATCGAACCGGTCGCCGCGCGCTGCCATGTCGCGATAATCGATCAGTTCGAAACTGACCCGGTCGGACACGCCCGCTTTCTCTGCATTTTCGCGGGCGAGGGCGAGCTGTTCCTTGCTGAGCGTGATGCCGGTCACTGTCACATCGGCATGTTGCGCCAGGAAGATCGCCATTCCGCCCCAGCCACATCCGATATCGAGCACGTGGTTGCCTGGCTCCAGCTTCAGCTTGGCTGCGATATGCGCCAGCTTCGCCACTTGTGCCTGCTCCAGCGTGATGTCGGTGCTGGGCCAGTAGCCGCACGAATACTGCATGTATTCGGTATCCAGCATCAGGCGGTAGAGATCGTTGCCGATGTCGTAATGGTGGCTGATGTTGCGCCGCGCGCTGGCCTGCCGGTTGACCGCTTCGTAAGCTGCGCCCAGCGTATTGGCCACGCGGTGCTTCACGCCGGGAGGGGCGATGGCGCGGCCATGATCCCACGGGGAATTGGCGCTGAGCAGGGTAATCAGGCCCATGATGTCGCCCTGTTCGATAATCAGGCGACCATCCATGAAAGTTTCGCCCGCACCAAGGCCGGGATCGCGCAGGATGTCACGCGCGACTTTGTCATCGGCAAATCGCACACGGATGTCGGGGAAGCCCGCCGTTGGCGTGCCGAAACGCGCCACTGTGCCATCGGCATGGACCACCTCGAACACGCCGAGGCGTACCGCGTTGCCGATCACGCGGTCGAAAATCCGTTCACTCAAACTCATTGCAACACCGTCTTCCGTTTATGTGCTTTGCGGCCGGGTAGGGGATCATGCCCCGGCGTACCACTGATAACCCGCGACATCTTCCCAGTATCCGCCTTGTCCACCACGGATTTGCTCAAGCGATGCGACCGCTTCGATCAGGGTCAGGTATTTGGCGTGCTTGTATCCCAATTGTCGTTCGATTCGCATCCGCAGCGGGGCGCCGTTGCGTTCGGGCAGGGGCGCACCGTTCAGGGCGTGGGCGACGATCGTTTGTGGGTGAAACGCATCGTCGAGATCGATGCTTTCGTAGTAAGGCTGCCCCCGCAAACGGTCGGCACAATGGAACACGATGAACCGCGCCTCCGGCTTCAGTTTCGCTGCCTCCAGCAGCATCGAGAGCTGCGGTCCTGTCCATTCGCCAATCGCGCTCCACCCTTCGACGCAATCGTGGCGGGTGATCTGGGTGCGTTGCGGCAGGCGGCGGATGTTGTCCATGCTGAGGCTGAGCGGATGTTCGACCAGCCCGGTGACCAGCAGCCGCCAGTCGGCAAACCCGCTTTCCAGCGCGGCGGCATAGCCGGGCGTACCCACTGTGAGCGAGCCGTTGCCCCGGAAATAGGGGGAAATCTGTGCGCGGCTGAATTCCGGCGCCATTGCCTTGCGGCCCGTCAGCGCGCGCTGCGCCTTGCGGTGCCACTCGTTCGACACCTTGAACAGCGCCTGCCCCGCTGAACTATCGGCCACTTTCGAACAGCCGGTGGCGAACAATGCCCCCAGTCCGGCGATGACGCTGCGCCGTTTCACAATGCGCGCCCCCCGGTTACCATGTCGCGCAATTGCCGGATCGGACCGGAGGCGATCACCAGTGCGATGTGGACCACCGCGAACAGCACGATGCCCCACGCGAACAGGAAGTGGACCGATCGCGCCGACTGCCGCCCGCCGACAAGCTGGGCGAACCATCCGAAGCTCGGTTCGATCCCCGGACTGATAGCCAGCCCGGTCAGGATCATGCCCGGCAGCAGGATGCCCAGCACCACGCCATAGGCCAGCTTTTGCAGGAAGTTGTACTTGCCTTCGCCGTGGTCGAAGTCGAACCGCAGGTGGGCGACGATATCGGCGCGAATCGCGCTCCAGCGCCAGTCGCTCAGCCGGGTGGCGATATCGCGCACGAAGTGGCGGTTGGTCAGCATGGCGACCCACATCGCCAGCAGACCGAAGGCGAACGGCCATGCCATCAGCAGGTGCCAGTCCCGCGCGCCCGACAAGCTGTAGTAGCCGGGGATCGTCGCCCAGCCGGGGAATGTCGGCAAGTGCAGCCACGCCTCGCGCGCGGTGAACCCGGCTTGCCCCCAATAGAGGCGGGGGTGGGCATTGGAGATGTTCAGCCCGCTCATAAACAGGATCACCACGCAGACCACGTTGAGCCAGTGCCACAGCCGTGTCGATACTGCGTGGCGCCGAGTGTGGCGGGCAGTGGGGGGCATCAGGGCCGCACCCCTTCGCGGGCGAGGTAGATCACGTCGCGCTGCTGGCGCAGCAGGTGTTGCCCGCTGTCGACGTAGAGCGTCTCTCCGCTCGCCAGCCAGCCTTCGGCCAGCCACAGGCAGGCGTCAGCGATCTCGTCCGCCCCGGTCTTGCGTTTCAGCAGATTGAGCCGGTGCGATACCTCGATCTCTTCCTCGGTCTGGTCGTGACTGGCGAGGATCGCGCCGGGGGCGAGGGCATAGATGCGATCTTCCGCAGTGCCCGCACCCATCGCCAGCATCCTGACGGCGGCGGCAACGGCGGCTTTGCTCATCGTATAGCTGAAGAAGTCGGGGTTGATATTGGCCAGCTTCTGATCGGTGAACTGGATCACCCGCCGTCCGCCGCTGGCCCGTGCATGGCTGAGGAACGCCTGCGCCATCCGCGCTGGGGTCAGCGCGTTGACGTGCATCGTTTCTTCAGCGACCTGCGGGTCGAGCTGCCGCACGGCATCGGGATCGAACACCGCCGCAGAATTGACCAGCACCCGCCAGTCGTTGAGCCGCGCGGCGAGCTGTTCCACCATCGCCACCGAGGCATCGCCATCGCGCAGGTCGCATGAGACGGTTTCCGCCGAGGGCAGGCTGGCGGCCAATGCCTCCGCCGCATCGCGCGACTGGCCATAATGAATCACGACATGCCAGCCATCGGCCCCGAACCGCCGAGCCAGTTCGGCCCCGATTCGCTTCGCCCCGCCGGTGATGACAACCGTCCGCATGTTCAGACTTCGCGCCCCGAAGCTGAAGACATGGACCGCATGTTACACTGTCCTGAAGAAGAAAAACCCACCCCCGCAACCATCCTGAAAACGCCGTGTGCGATAGCGGTGAGCGGGAGGGTGTTCGGATTATTCATGGCGGCTCAGTATAGAGCACAACCGGAGTGCGTTAGGAAATCCCAATCCGGTCTGTATCGGGCCAGCTTGTATCATGGACACTCCGCCATTGGGGTCGCGCCGTTCAATGTTTCACAAAAAAGGCGCGCCGGGATTACTCCCGACGCGCCCCCGATGGAGAGGGCTCAGCTGCAATCAGCGGCAGCGAGCCTTCCCGCTATCGATTTCCTTGCCCAGGAGCGCACCAACCGCTGCGCCGACGACTGTGCCGGTGGTGCGATCGCCACGGGTATCGACCGCGCGGCCAGCCAGCGCGCCGACCGCTGCGCCGACGATCAGCCCGGTCGTGCCGTTGGACCTCTTGCAGTAATACCGGCCATCATCCCCGCGCCAGTAACGGATGCCGTTGTCGGTGCGATAGTACTTGCGCGCTTCGCGGCGTTCGTAGCGGTCACGCTGCTTTTCGCGATAGCCATGCGCGGGGGCCCACGACGGCGGATCGGCGACGGCCGGGGTTGCCATAGGAATGGTCAGGCCCGCAGCGGCGATAACGAGAAGGGTCTTTTTCATGGGATGCTTCCTTTCCCTGAATGGTGTTCATCGGATCGACGCTCAACCTGCCGATTGGGTCCACAACGTCACATGAACGTTTTGTTTTCTGGATGATTTGCCGACGAGCTGTGTTTGTCGTGCGGTAAAATGCCGGCTAACGGGGAGGGGCGTTTTCCAGTTTGCGGCGAATGGAATCGCGCAGCGCCGGTGCCAGTTCCTGCACCTGTGTCAGCGTATGAAGCTGCGCCCGATCCATCGGCTCGCTGATGCCCCAGATCGCTTCGAACACGCGGTCCACCGGCCATTCCTCGCGCCCGTGAGTGACCTGCTCCAGCATGTCGCCCGCTTGGACGGTGCCTTCTTCGATTACCCGGTAATACCAGCCACACCGCCGTGTATTGAGGATGTGCCTGAGCATTTTCTTATGGCCGAAACGGTGTTCGATCTTCCAACAGGGCTGGCGCGGGCGTGACACCTCGATCAGCGCGCTGCCCAGTCGATAACGCGCACCCAGATTGACCGCCTCTTCGGTCAGGCCGTGGGTGGCGATATTGGTGCCGAAAGCGCCGGGCAGATCGAGCAATGGGTGATCCCCGATTTCCTCACGCCAGAAGGCATGATGATCGAGCGGGAAATGGTGCAGCGCCATGTCCGGTCCGCCATGATGGCGCCGATCAGCCTGTGCATCACCCGCCAGCCCTTCGCGCCCGACATGGACCGGCCCACTCACTGGCGCTTTACCGATGGCGCTGCGTTCTTCCCCGCGAAACGGCACCGGCTGCCCGATGCAGAGGGCGTCAACGCGGGTGGCGATCATTACCCGGCGGTTTCTTCCGCTGTTGCCGCAGCCGCCGCAGCCGCCTCGCGGTCGCGTTCGGCGCGGCTCTTTTTCTGGGCAGCGGTTTTGAGCTGGCCGCAGGCGGCGTCAATATCCCGGCCGCGCGGAGTGCGGACGGGGGCGCTGATGCCCGCTTCGAACACGATGTTGGAAAACGCCCGCACCCGTTCGGGGGTGGAGCATTCATACGGCGCACCGGGCCACGGGTTGAACGGGATCAGGTTGACCTTCGCCGGAAGATTGTACTGCTTGATCAGGCGGACGAGTTCGCGCGCGTCGTCGTCGCTGTCGTTCTTGTCCTTCAGCATGACATATTCGAACGTGATCCGCCGGGCGTTGCTGGCGCCGGGATAGGCGGCGCAGGCGGAAAGCAGTTCCTCCAGCCCGTATTTCTTGTTGATCGGCACGATTTCGTCGCGGATGTCCTTGGTCACCGCATGCAGGCTGACCGCCAGATTGACGCCGATTTCTTCGCCGCACCGGTCCATCATCGGCACGACCCCGCTGGTCGACAGCGTGATGCGCCGTTTCGACAGCGCCAGCCCTTCGCCATCCATCACCAGCCGCAGCGCGTCGCGCACATTGTCGAAATTATACAGCGGCTCGCCCATGCCCATCATCACGATGTTGGTGAGCAGGCGACCGTCGGCGCGGTATTCGGCCTCGCTCTCTTCCTCCGCGAAATCCATCGCCCCCTTGGGCCATTCACCCAGTGCATCGCGGGCGAGCATGACTTGCCCCACGATTTCGCCCGGTGTCAGGTTGCGGACCAGTTTCATCGTGCCGGTGTGGCAGAACCGGCAGTTGAGCGTGCAGCCCACCTGGCTCGACACGCACAACGTGCCGCGATCCGCATCGGGGATGAAGACCATTTCGAATTCGTGCCCGTCGGCGGTTTGCAGCAACCATTTGCGGGTGCCATCGGTCGAATGCTGCGCCTCCACCACTTCGGGCCGCCCGATCACGAACCGTTCGGCCAGCCAGGGGCGCATCGTTTTGGCGATATCGGTCATCGCGGCAAAATCGGTCACACCGCGGTGGTAGAGCCAGTGGAACACCTGCTTGGCACGCAGCTTCGCCTGCTTCGAATCCAGTCCGGCATCTGCGAACAGTTCCGCGATGCGTTTCTTGGGCAAACCGATCAGGTCGATACGGCCATCGGCCCGCGGAGTAATGTCGCGGGCAACGGGAACCGGATCGGATTGCCCGGGAATGGTCATGAGCGGAGTGTGGGACATTGCGTGGCGGATATAGGGCCGGGTGAGCGGCAACGCAAAGCTTCCCGCTAACTGGTACGAATATATCGGTATTTTGACATTATCTGTTACGCACGCGCAACGCGCGAACACCGATTTGGGCGCTTGGTTCCCGACATTCGTCGTTCGATTTCGTCGGTTCGTCGAGGTCAATGTTGCTGAAAAACAACAAAAATCTTGTTGTATTAGGTTCATGAAACCAGACCGCAATCTGCTCCGTTAGGCAGGTCCAGGGTGCAGGGCATCTCGCTCGGCCCGGATGAAGAGAATGGAGTATTTATGCGTAAGATTCTTGCTATCGTCGCCACCGGATCGCTGGTGGCAGTTGCCACCCCGGCTTTGGCGCAGGACGCCGCGCCGTTCACCGGCCTGCGGGTCGGTGGCGAGGTGGGTTACGACCACGTCCGCTCGGGCAGCACCGAAGATGTCGACGACACCCGCGATCTCAAGCAGTCGATCGACGGTGTCGCCTATGGCGCTGTTGTCGGCTACGATGCCGATGTTGGCGGCGATCTGCGTCTGGGTGCCGAAGCATCGATCGGTGACAGCTCGGCCAAGTGGGACAACAACAACGGCGTTCCCAACACCTTCAATCTGGGCCGTGTGAGCGCGGACCGCGACATCTACGTCGGTGCGCGTCTCGGCTACGTCACGTCGCCCAACACTATGATCTACGTGAAGGGTGGCTACACCAACGCCCGCTTCGGTATCGAAGGGACTGATGGCACGACCAGCCTGAACCAGCGTCTCGACACCGACGGCTATCGTCTGGGTGCGGGTGTTGAATACGCGCTGAGCCCGAACGCCTATATCGGTGCGGAATACCGTTACTCGAACTACAGCAAGGGCGAACTGGACTTCAATGGCGATACGCCGGATTCCAGCCGTTTCGACATCGATACCGACCGTCATCAGGTCATGGCAACGATGGGCTATCGCTTCTAAGCTTTAGTACAGCGAAACAACTCAGGGCGGGGCCGAAAGGCTCCGCCCTTTTTAGTGAACGGAGCATAATGAGGATGGCTGCCGAGCTGGTCTATCGACCGAGCTTGGCGCAACCGACTGTGGCGGAATCCATCGCGGTGGCCGCGCCATCGAGATCATAGGTGTTGGCGAAGCGGCGGCCGCGGGCATCGCGGGCGGCTATCGTCATCGTGGTGGCGGATCGCATGGCAGCCACGATAGCGGCATCGCCTGCTTTATCCGTCGCCCAAGCCGCCGCGCCGCCGCCGGTCAGGGCGAAGCGTTTGCTGCCAACGCGCAGCGCCAGTTGCGGTTCGGCGGCCAGCTTGCGCGACAGGCGAAAGTGGACCTGTCCGCGAATACCGCGTTTGGGCCAGGTGGCGACTGTCGCATAAGGCTGGTAATCGCGCTGGCTGGTACTGTCGCGGGCCTTCGCAATGGCATAGCAACGCGGAGCGGCGGGATCGCGGAACGCGCCCCAGCCGCCGAACATCCCCAGACTGTCGCGCGCCGCCAGCGGGCTGGCCAGTGCAACGGTGGCTGCGATAGCGAGGATGGAGGTGGCGACCTTATGCATAGCGGATCGCCACGACTTCCCATTCCTTCACCCCGCCGGGCAGGCGCACGGTCCGCAGATCGCCAATCGCCGCACCCCGAAGAGCGCGTGCCAGCGGGCTGGACCAGCCGATCCGCCCCGCGCCGGCATCCTGCTCGTCATCTCCGACCAGCGTCAGTTCCATTCGCGCATCGTCTTCGTCAGCGATCTCGACCGTTGCACCGAAGAACACCCGGCTCTGATCCGGTTGCTGAGCGGGATCGATCACGCGGGCCGATTTCATCCGCCGGGCGAGGTGAGCCAGCTCGCGGTCGATTTCGCGCATCCGCTTGCGGCCATAGATATAGTCGCCGTTTTCCGAACGATCACCGTTGCCCGCCGCCCAGCTGACGATCTCCACGATCTGCGGACGTTCGGTGCCCAGCAGGTGGTCGTACCGCGCCTTCATCGCGGCATAGCCCGCCGGACTGATCGGATTGGTTGGTCGCTGCTGCCCCGCCATATCGTGTTGCCCCCTCGTGCCCGATCAGGGACGACGGGCGCCGATGAAGCGATAGATCGACTTGGGCTGGCCATAGCGGATCCGATCAGGATGCATCGCTTCGTACACCACGGCGTTTTCCAGCACGCGCTGGACATAGTTCTTGGTTTCGAAAATCGGGATACTTTCGATCCATTGCAGCCAGTCGATATTGCCGTTGCGCGGATCGCCATTGGCCCGCAGCCATTTGTTCACATTGCCCGGACCGGCGTTGTAGGCAGCGACTGCCAGTGGATAGCTGCCGCCGTAATAGTCCATCATCCGGGCGAAATAGCCATCGCCCAGCTGGATGTTGTATTGCGGATCGCCGGTGAGGTTGGCGCTCATATAGGCCATGCCCAGCTTACCCGCCTGTTCGCGCGCGGTGCCCGGCATCAACTGCATCAGCCCACGCGCGCCCGCGTGGCTGGTGCGGGTTTCATCGAATTCGCTTTCCTGCCGGGCGATGGCGTGCACCATCGTGAAGTCGGTGCCCGGCGGGTTGGATACGGTGGGGAACCCGGCGCCGGTGAACTGAGTCAGCCCTTTTTCCGGTGCGACGCGACCGACCACGACCGACAGTTCGGGCAAGCGGATCTGCTGCGCGAAATCGGCCACCAGCGCCATCTGCTCCGGCGTCTCGGCTTTCTCTGCAATCGCGATGAAGAAATAGCGCTCGGTGCGCCAGTCGATGCCATTGCGGGCGGTATGGGCGATCGCCTGCGCCAGCGGTTCCTGCGCGAAAACGGCGCGCTGTGCGGGGGTGACCGGTGGCGGAGTGTTCGCTGCAAAATCGGGCAGCGGGCGATTCAGATGGCCCAGAGCCAGCTGGCCATAGAAATATTCCGGATATTCGGCCGCCATTTCGAAATAACGTTCCGCCCCGGCCCTGTCGCCTGCCTTGGCCAGCGCATTACCCGCCCAGAAGAACCCCTTGGACCGGGTCTGCGGGGTGCGCGCCGAATTGCCATAGCGATAGAACATCGGCGCGGCCAGGCGCCCGTCGCCCAGCGACCACAGCGCTTTTGTCCCGCCAAGCCACATCAGCGAGGTGTAGTCATCGCGCAGGCGATAGCTCATCGACGAAATATCGGCGTTGGGTTCGAACAGATCGTCGGTCTTGCTGGCGATCTGCGCGGCAGTGCGTGAATCCGCCCCCCGCGCAGAGATCAGCATTTCGCCGATCATATCTTCCGGGTCGAACGCCGGGCGCGTGGAGGCGGGCCGGTTGGCGAGCATCTGTTGCTCGGCATATCCCTGGCTCGTCTTTCGGTAGAAGCGTGCAAGGTTATACACATAGCCTGCATCGCTCGTCGCGTCGGCAGGAACGGGCAGGCCATTTGCTGATGGATCGACACCTTGCACCAGCGATAGGCGCGCCATGAACAACGCTCGGTTTGCCGGGCTGACCAGCGCGATCTGTCGCGCGGCGGCAGTGGTATCGCCCTGCCACAGCAGAGCATCCATCCGCGCATCCTGATCGTCCTGCGTAAAGCGGCTGCCGAACATGCCGACAAGGTATGCCTCAGATGGCGAACTCATCGTGCCGCCGCGCCATGCCAGCCGTGCCGCCTCCGCCGCTTCGGGTCGGTTCACCGCTGCCAGCGCCAGCGCATATCGCGCGCGGGCCGGATTGCTGAGCGGAGGGAAACGGTCGAAAAACGCCACGATCTGTGCCGGAGTGGAAGGATCGCGGTCCAGCGCATCTTCAGCTTGCCCGCGGATAATATGACTGCGCGGGTAATCGGGGTAGGCGAGCAGGAACCCGGCATAGTCGGCGAATGCGAGCCGGTCGTTGCTCATCAGCTGCTGCCAACGTGCGACGGCAGCAGAGGCCTGCGTGGGTTGCATGGCAACCAGTTGCGTACGCCCGGCCTGCACCGGTGTAACCTGCGCCGCCAACGGTGCCGACGCGGTGAGCGCGACAGTGGCGACGGAACTTAAAACAATCGTTCGAATAGCGACCATGCTGGACATTATGGCCAACGGCTCCTTATCAGGCGCTGAATGAATTTCCCCCCGTGGGAATGTGCCAGCCGTTTCCGGCCTGCACAGCGCCCGATATGAACAGACTAAAGGCTCAACCGCAATGTTTTCCGGATCGATACCCGCCCTTGTGACTCCTTTTCGCGACGGATCGTTCGACGAGGCGGCTTTTCGCAAACTCGTGGACTGGCAAATCGAATCCGGCAGCAGTGCGCTGGTCCCGTGCGGCACCACGGGCGAGGCATCGACCCTGTCGAACGCCGAACATCATCGCGTGATCGAAGTCTGCGTCGAACAGGCAGCGGGCCGGGTGCCGGTAATCGCCGGGTGCGGCAGCAACGACACGCAGAACGCGTTGCTGCATATGAGCTTTTCCAAGAAGGCGGGGGCTTCCGCAGCGCTTTGTGTGGCCCCATATTACAACCGCCCCAGTCAGCAGGGAATTATCGCCCATTTCAGCTATCTGGCGGAAAACAACGATTTGCCGATCATTCTTTACAATGTTCCGGGGCGCACGGTGACCGATATCATGCCGGAAACGGTGTGCGAACTGGCCAAGCGCTATCCCGAACGAATCATCGGTATCAAGGATGCCAGCGGCGACCTGTCGCGGGTGACCGATCATCGGATGGGAATTGGCAAGCATTTCTGTCAGTTATCGGGGGATGACGAACTGGCATTGCCCGCCAATGCCGCTGGTTCGGTTGGCTGTATTTCTGTCACCGCCAATGTCGCGCCCGCGCTGTGTGCCGAATTCCAGCAGGCCTGCGCGGACAACGATCTGGTGAAGGCGCGCGAGCTGAACGACCGGCTCTATCCGTTGCATTATGCCATGTTCGAAGATGCCAGCCCCGGCCCGGTGAAATACGCCCTCAGCCGGGTGCATAGCTGGCTGCTGCCCGATATTCGCCTGCCGATGGTGGAATGCAACGATGCGGCCAGGGCGGCGGTCGATGCCGCACTGGTACATGCGGGGCTGGTCGAAGCGGCCTGATCGGCGGCATCGCGACTGGGGTGACTTGGCATTATGCAGGGGAACGCCTAGATGCGCTCCCCTCATGGCCCGTCCTAAACCTACTCCGTTCGATAAAACCAAAACCGTCGCTGAAAACCGGCGCGCGCGGTTCGATTACTTTATCGAAGACACTTTCGAAGCGGGGCTGATGCTGACCGGCACCGAAGTGAAGAGCCTGCGCGCAGGCGAAGCGACGATTGCCGAAAGCTATGCCGAAATTCGTGGGGGCGAGGTATGGCTGGTTAACGCCAACGTGCCCGAATTCAGCCACGGCAACCGCTTCAACCACGAGCCCAAGCGCCCGCGTAAACTGCTGCTGCACGAACGCGAAATCGCTAAGATGACCGGCGCGGTGGAGCGCAAGGGGATGACGCTGGTCCCGCTGAGCATCTATTTCAACAGTAAAGGCCGGGCGAAAGTCGAACTGGCGCTGGCCAAGGGCAAGCAGGCGCAGGACAAACGACAGACGATCAAGGAGCGTGACTGGAAACGCGACAAGGCCCGTCTGTTGCGCGATCGTGGCTGACACCGAAGGGGAGATGGAATTGCGGCCTATCCCCGCTGGAACCTTCCTCCGAAGCCGCGATTGAGCCGACAATTGCAAAGGTTCGTCGGGCAACCTCTTTAACCGACCTGCAAAAGGTGTATCTGCACCAGCAATGTCCAATCCCTTCTCCCGCTGGGCCAGCAGGAACATGCCGACACGCGAAGGCATGGCGAAGAACAAGTATCTCGCCCCGATCGCGCATCGTTTCCTGAGCCCCGAATTGTGGCGCTTCACCCGCCGATCGGTGCCGCGTGGGGTGGCGCTGGGGCTTTTTGCCGGCTTTATTGTGCCAGTCGGGCAAATATTTCTGGCGGCGTTTCTGGCTTTGCCGACGCGGGCCAATGTGCCGCTGGCGGCGTTGGTCACTTTTATAACCAACCCGCTGACTTTCCCGTTCTGGGCCGTGCTGGCCACCAAGGTCGGGCGTTTCATGCTTAAAATCGATGCGGTCACGGTTAACGCTTCGCAATCGACGATGGCCAGTGGGCCGTGGGCATGGTTCACCGGGTTTTTCGAACTGGCCGGGGCGGCGGCGGTCGGTTTTATCGTGATGGCGGTGGTGTTCTCATCGGTCGGCTATTTCGTGACGAACTTCGTCTGGCGCTTCATCGTCGCCAATCGCCGCAAGGCGCGGCTGCGGAAAATGGAAGCGCGGCTGGATGAAAGGCTGAAAGCGGGCAAATGAACGGCGGGCCACGCTTTACTCTGCCGCGAGGCGCAAGCGCGGATATGCGTCCGCCGGTCCTGCTCGGCGGGATCGCAGGTGCTCTGGTGCTCAGCGCGCTATTGCTGTGGCTGATAACGGGGCAGGGCGTTGTTGCTCTCGCGTTCTTTGGCGGAGTTGCGGCTTTGCTTGGGGTGGCGATCGTGCTGGATCGGATGCGCCCCTCTGCGGAAAGAAGCGAGTTGGAGCCGCCCGACTGGTCGGTGACAGTGGCTGCGCTGGAGCGCGACGGAGCGGCTGTTGCGATTGCCGACCGGGCCAACCGATTGGTCTGCGCCAACGCGACATATGAAAGCTGGTTCGGCAATCAGAGTGCACCGCCGGGGTTGCCGCTCGATCGCAAAGGTCTGGAGGCGCTCACCCGTACCGCGCGCGAGGCATGGCGCGACGGGAAGAGCACGGCGCGCGGTATCGTGTCGGATGACGGCAGCCACGCGTGGAATATTTGGGCCGAACGGGCCGGGCGGGGGGAGGATTACCTCGTCTGGCGCTTTGTGGCGATCACCGAAGAAGATCCGACCGGCGAGATGGCCGCGCGGATTACCGGGCAACTTGGCCGCTTGCTGTCGCGCGCCGGAATCGAAGCCGCGCTGGTCGCGACCGATGGCACGGTCAGCGCCTGTGCCCCCGGCTTTGCGGAGCGGGCGACCGGCGATGCCACCGCAACGCTGGCCGGGCAGGATTTCGCGCGTCTGCTGCGAACCGACGATCAGGACCACATTTTCTTCGCGCGCGAAGGGCGGCGGGGTAATCCGCAGACGCTGATCCATGTGCCGCTGGGTGATCCGCAATCGGCCCGCGCTCCGGGGCCGGACGAGTGCGCGTCGCTGATGCTGCTGATCGACAGTACAGTGGGCATGGGAAGCGGCGATGCCAGCGCGCAGCAGGCGACCCCGCAGCTCGAATCGCTGCTTGGCGCATTGCCGCTGGGGCTGGCGGTGACAGACCGCGATGGACGCTTTCTGTTCGCCAACCGCGCATTTCGCCGGGCAGGTGGGATCGAGGAAGGCAGCTTGCCGCAATACCCTTCCGACCTTGTCGTGCGCGAAGACAAGACGGCGCTGTCGGATGCCGTCCGCCGTTTTGGCAAAGGGCCTGCGACCAGCGGCGATATGGCGATCCGCCTGCGCGATATGCCCGACGATCCGGTGTCGCTCGGCATTGCCGGTGTACGCGGGCTGGGCGAAGTGGCGGTTCTGCTCAGCCTGGTCGATTCGACGGAGGAAAACCGGCTCAAACGACAAGTGGCGCAGGCTACCAAGATGCAGGCCGTTGGTCAGCTCGCGGGCGGGGTCGCGCACGATTTCAACAACGTGCTGACCGCTGTTATCGGCACTTGCGACCTGATGCTGCTGCGCCATACGCCCGGTGACAGCGACTATGACGATATCCAGCAGATCCGCGCCAACTCCAACCGTGCGGCTGCGCTGACCCGGCAATTGCTGGCATTCAGCCGCCAGCAGACTTTGCGGCCCGAAGTTCTGCAACTGCCCGATGTCATCAGCGAAGTGGGCATGTTGCTGAAGCGGTTGCTGGGCGAAAAGATCGAGCTGTCGGTTCATCACGACCGCGATCTTGGCCCGGTGCGCGCCGACCCGCAGCAGCTGGAGCAGGTGATCGTCAACCTCGTGGTCAATGCGCGCGATGCGATGCTGGCGCATGGTGACAGCGGCAAAGTGTCGATTTCCACTCGCCGTGTCACCGCGCAGGATGTCCGCAAGGTAGCCAGCGAGATATTGCCGGAGGCCGACTATACCGTACTGGTGGTGCAGGATACCGGCGGCGGCATTCCGCCCGAAAACCTCACCAAGATATTCGAACCGTTCTTCACGACTAAGGAGCTGGGCAAGGGCACCGGGCTGGGCCTGTCCACTGTCTATGGCATTGTGAAGCAATCGGGTGGTTTCATTTTTGCCGATAATTTTCCGGCGATCGGCCATCCCGAAGGCGCGCGGTTCAGCATCTATTTCCCGGTCCACCGGGGCGAAGCACCCGCGACCGAGAAATCGAAACCGGCCGAACCGGCGGCGAACTGGTCGGGCGGGGGGCGTATCCTGCTGGTCGAGGATGAAGACATGGTCCGCGCCGTGGCCGAACGCGCGTTGTCGCGGGCGGGCTACACAGTCACCCCTTGCGCCGATGGCGAAGAAGGGCTGGCCGCTGTCGCCAACGGAGGCGAATTCGATCTGATCGTGTCCGACGTGGTCATGCCGGGAATGGATGGTCCGGCGATGGCACGGCAGGTCCGCAAGGTGAAACCCCGGCTGCCGATCCTGTTCATGTCAGGCTATGCCGAAGAGCAGCTTCGCAGCGAAATCGATATCGAAGCGATGCATTTCATGCCCAAACCATTCAGTGTGCAGCAGATTTCGGACACTGTGGCAGGCCTGCTGGCGAAATACGCGGCGAAGTGAGGCGCGCTTTGCGGTCGTTTTCCAAACTGGCCGCCATTCCCGAAGCGGGTTGACCTCGACATTCACCGTGCCGCAATGTCGCTGCGGCAACGATGTCGCTCATTCACCAGTCTTGGGGGAAGACTCATGCGCTATTCCACTATTCTTGCGGCCCCAGCGTTCGGCGCGCTGGCTACGGCCGCGCTGGCGCAGGACACGCCCGATGCCCCCAGCGCGCAAGGCGATCTGGCGGTGACGATTTATAACAACGATCAGGCGCTGGTGCAGGATGTGCGCCAGCTCGAAATCGCCAGAGGGCGCAGCCGGATCGAATTTCCCGACGTTTCCGCCCGTATTCGCCCGGAAACGCTCAGCTTCGCAGCTGACGGCGCGGGGATTATTGAACAGAACTTCGATTTCGACCTGCTCACCCCTGGCAAGATGATGGAAAAGGCTATCGGGCAGACCATTACCCTGATCCGTACCAATCCGGCGACTGGCGCTGAAACCCGCGAGCGGGCCAAAGTGCTGAGCACGGCGGGCGGCGTGGTGGTGCAGATCGGGGACCGGATCGAGGTACTGCGTGACGATGGCCTGCCTGTACGCGCCGTGTTCGACCGGGTGCCACCAAACTTGCGCGCACGCCCGACCCTCTCGGTTACAGTGGACAGCAATCGCAGTGGACGTCGTCCGGCATCGATCCGCTATCTCACTGGCGGCCTTGGCTGGTCGGCGGACTACGTCGCGCTGTATGACGAAGGCAAAGGCACTATCGATATGCAGGGTTGGGTCACGCTGACCAACCAGACCGGGACCACGTTCCACAATGCAGATACCGTGCTGGTTGCCGGTTCGCCGGGTTCGGGACAACCATCCTATCAGCGGCGCCCCGTGCGCACCGCAACCACTCGCATGAGCCCCGGCACCGAAACCGCCGACCGCGAACAGCTTGGCGATTTCTATCTCTATCCGCTGCCGGCGCGCACCACGATTGCCAATGCCCAGACCAAACAGGTCAGCTTCCTCGATGTGCAGGGTGTTGCTGCGCGCAAGGTATATGCCCGCACAATCGGTTGGCTGAGTAACGAGGATTCCGCAGTAAACGTCGATAGCGCTATCGCGTTCTCGTCATCTCGCGATCAGGGGCTGGGCGACGCTCTGCCCGCCGGGACGGTGCGGTTTTACCAGCGCGACCGGCAGGGGACGCCGCAATTCATCGGTGAAAACACGATTGGCCACACGCCGATGGGCAGCGACCTGACGCTGAAGACCGGCGATGCGTTCGACGTGCTGGTGCAGGCCGAAGTGGAGAAGCGCGAGAAAATTCCCGCCGCCGAATGGGAAAAGTCCAGCCGCTATCGCGTGATCAAGGATGGGCAGATTGTGACGGAGGTCGAAAGCCAACGGGCAGTCGATTACTGGCGCACGACCATGCGCTACACCTTCACCAACGCCAAATCGGTGCCGGTCGATGTCGATCTGACGCAGGCGGGGCTGGATCGCGGGTGGTGGAGCCGCGACTATCGCGTGGTGAGCGAAGATGTCGCGGGCGAACAGGTCAACGCCGACCGCCGCACATATCATGTAACGGTGCCCGCCAATGGCAAACGCGTGGTGCGCGTGACGTATGAGGCGCGATACTAAGCGGGCGGGCGGCTATGCGCTTCCTGATACCTTCGGCACTGGCGCTGGCGTTGGCGGCATCGCCAGCCGTGGCGCAACCCGCGCGCCCGGCGGTGGAAGCTTCTTCGCCGCAGCATCTGGCGGTGACTGTCTATCGCGATCCGCAGCGCGGGGCGGATCAGGCGATGAACCGCAACTGGCCGCGGGGCTTTGCGATGGTGAGCGAGACGCGCACCGTTACTCTTCCAGCGGGCGAATCGACGGTGCGCTTCGATGGCGTGGCCGAAGGGATGGTTGCTGTCAGCGCCATCGTCACCGGCCTGCCCGGCGGGACGATAGAGAAAAACCGCAACGCAGACCTGCTTAGCCCCGCCGCGCTGGTGGATGGTTCGCTGGGCAACCGGGTGACGATCACCCGCACCAATCCCGCCACGGGCAAGGAAGTATCGCAGGATGCGGTGGTCCGCACCCGTGCCGATGGCGGACTGGTGCTGCAAACCGCCACTGGATACGAAGCGGTGCGCTGTTCCGGCCTGCCGGAGAAGCTGACGTTCGATAAAGTGCCCACGGGTCTTTCGCCCAATCCGGTGTTCAGCATCGATACGCACTCGCCGCAGGGTGGAACATATACCGTTACGCTGACCTATCTTGCTTGGGGTTTCGACTGGCAGGCGCACTATGTTGCCACGTTGCGCGACAATGCGGCGGGAGGGAAAGCCACGCTGGCGCTGACCAGTTGGCTCACTTTGCTCAATGACAATGGCCAGTCTTTCCCCGATGCCGAGTTGATGGCGGTAGCCGGTACGCTCAGTGTGAAGAGCGATTATCGCCGGCTAGCCGATCCGCCGCGGGGTAAGCCTCTCCAGCTCATGTGCTATCCACTCGGCAGCACCGCGGAAGGGACGCCTGTAGATTACCTTGCTCCACCGCCGCCCCCTCCACCACCGCCAGCGCCGATGGCAATGGCAGCGGACACGATCATGGTGACAGGTATGCGCCGGGCCAAGGCCGAGCTGGCTTCCGGTGCGGCGATGGTCGCTCAACAGGAAGAGCTGGGCGATCTAAAACTTTATCGTGTGCCCGAACCGGTGACTGTTTCCGCCAAGGGTATGAAACAGATTGCTTTCCTGCAGCGGGATTCGGTGAAAGCCGATGTGATCTATCACGGGGATTGCACGCCCGACGATACCACTGGCGATTCTGTGCAGCTGGAAATGCGGGTTGAAGCAGACAACGAAGAGAAGAACGGACTTGGCGTGCCGATGCCGATGGGCGGGATTACCGTGTTCGAACCTACGGGGGAGGGCACTCTGCTTCTCGGGGAAGACAGCTTGCGCGACTATGCGAAGGGGGAGGAAGTCGCTTTCTCTCTTGGAGAGAGCGGCCAGATTCGGATGCAATGTGCAGTCAGCAAATCGAAGGCCGACAATAAAGGCGAGACCAGTCAGATGCTTGCCGTGTTCACCAATGCCAATCGCGATGCTGTGAAAGTGCGGCTCGACCTGGGCGGGGCGGGCGAGTGGACGGTTGTTCGTGGTGCGAAAGTGCGGGTGAAGGACGGGCGGCAGATCTACGAATTTGCTGTTCCGGGCGGAGGGCAGGTTGAACGAAAGTGGACGGTTCGCGCTCGAAATTGAGTGCAAGTACATGAATATAATGGAATAATTTATTTCTAACAAAAAATTTGTTCCGCTCTTGTTCTTATGGAACAAACCAGATACATAATCCTACAGTTGATGAGCGGGCCACGGCCCTAGGCAAACGACGGAGGCATGTGTCATGGCGGCAGCGAACCTGAAACTTGTGGAAGGCAAAGGCGTGGATACGGACCGTCAAAAGGCACTCGATGCCGCCCTCGCGCAGATTGATCGCGCGTTCGGTAAAGGCTCGGCGATGAAGCTCGGGCAGAAGGAAGCGATGCAGGTCGAAACGATTTCGACCGGCTCGCTGGGACTTGATATTGCACTGGGCGTCGGCGGCCTGCCGAAAGGCCGCGTGATCGAAGTCTATGGCCCTGAAAGTTCGGGCAAGACCACGCTGGCGCTGCACGTGATTGCAGAAGCGCAGAAGGCGGGTGGAACGGCTGCGTTCGTCGATGCCGAACATGCTCTCGACCCCGTATATGCCAGGAAACTGGGTGTCGATATCGATGAACTGATCGTCTCGCAGCCCGATACCGGGGAGCAGGCGCTCGAAATCACCGATACGCTGGTACGCTCCAACGCGATCGATGTGCTGGTGGTCGATTCGGTCGCCGCGCTGGTCCCGCGGGCTGAAATCGAAGGGGAGATGGGGGATAGCCACGTCGGCCTTCAGGCTCGCTTGATGAGCCAGAGCCTGCGTAAACTGACCGGTTCCATCAACCGTTCGAAATGCATGGTGATCTTCATCAACCAGCTCCGCATGAAGATCGGTGTGATGTACGGTAACCCGGAAACAACCACGGGCGGTAATGCGCTGAAGTTCTACGCCTCTGTGCGCCTTGATATTCGCCGTACCGGCCAGATCAAGGATCGGGACGATATCATCGGCAATGCGACCCGCGTGAAGGTGGTCAAGAACAAGGTGGCGCCGCCGTTCAAACAGGTCGAATTCGACATCATGTATGGCGAAGGTATTTCGAAAATCGGTGAAATTCTCGATCTGGGCGTGAAGGCCGGTCTGGTCGAAAAATCGGGCTCCTGGTTCAGCTATGACTCGATCCGCATTGGACAAGGCCGTGAAAACGCAAAGAAGTATCTGAAAGAGAATCCGGAAGTTTGCGACAAGTTGGAAGCCGCGATCCGCGGCCGGACCGACGCTGTCGCCGAGGAGATGATGACGGGTCCGGACGCGGACGACGAAGACTGATCCTCAATCGGGCGCGCCATATCCCCCCGTCGCGCGCCCGACATACCCGGGAAACCGGTGCGAGCGTTTCCTCCTTCGCCGGAGGAACCTGCACCGGTTTTTCGTTGGAAATACTCGTTATACTATTCTGCAATGGCCTGGTTGAGGCTTGGCTGAAAATTCGCTCCTGCCAGACAGCAACCCTTCCGTCCGCGCCTGCAAATGTGCATGTGTCGTGGCAGGCATTGTGAGCTTTGGTAGCGAGGGGCAAATATGCAGATCAGTCGGCGCAAAGTCTTGGGGACAAGCGCGTTCCTCGTTGGCGCAGCGGGCCTTAGGCTTCCCGCCATTGCTCGCGCAGCACAAATCGATACATCGGCGCTTACTTCGATCACCGGAAATGCCGTAGCTATCGGGCGTGACGAGCGGGCCGCAAGGCTCGATCGGGCGCGTGGGTTAATGGCGGCAAATGATATCGCCGCAATCGTTCTCGAACCCGGATCGAGCATGGTCTATTTCACCGGTGTCCGCTGGGGGCGGTCTGAACGCCTGACGGCCGCCGTGATCCCGGCAACTGGTATGCCGTTTATGATTACCCCGTTTTTCGAACGACCTTCGGTTGCGGAATCGCTGGAAATCGATGCGGATATCCATGTCTGGCAAGAAGACGAGAGTCCAACCGCATTGTTTGCCCGCGAGCTGGCGGCGAGAGGGTTGCGCCAATCACGGATCGGGATCGAGGAAACTGTCCGCTTCTTCGCCAGCGACGGGTTGGCCCATGCTATGCCGGATGCGCGGATCGTGTCAGCCGATGCCGTGGTTCGCGGATGCCGGATGCGGAAAACAGCCCCCGAAATCGCGTTGATGCACGTCGCGTCCGAGGTGACCAAAGCGGCCTATGAGTGGACAGTACCGCAAATCCGGGAGGGCATGACCAATCGGGAGATTTCCGCTCTGATGGATGCCGCTACCCGTGCGCTGGGCGGGACGCCTGAATTTTCGATGGTTTTGATCGACGAGGCATCTGCCTATCCTCACGGGACCGGCAAGCCGCAAATCGTTCGCCCCGGATCGACAGTGCTCTTCGACTGTGGTTGTTCGGTCGAAGATTATCAGTCGGATATTTCCCGCACGGTTTTTTCCGGTGAACCGGACCCGGCCGCTATGGCAACCTGGCATCTCGTCCGTGAAGGGCAAAACACAGCATTCGCTGCTGCCCAACTCGGGCAGTCAGCCGGATCGGTCGATGATGCGGTGCGGGCGCTCTATGAAAGCAAGGGGCTGGGGCCGCGCTATCGATTGCCGGGCCTGTCGCATCGAACGGGGCACGGAATCGGGATGGATGGCCACGAACCGGTCAATCTCGTTCACGGTGAAGCTACGAAGCTCGACATCGGTATGTGCTTTTCGAACGAGCCTGGCATTTATTATCCCGGCAGATTCGGTGTGCGACAGGAAGATTGTTTTTATATGACGGAGAAAGGCCCGTGTTGGTTTACCGAACCATCTGCGGAACCGAACCTGTTATTTGGAGCCAGGCAATGACAGATGCGTCCGAATGGAAGGGTGGAGTTGGTCGCAAATGGGCCAATGAATGGCGACGTACTGATCGCAGTTTTTCCGGTTTGACCGAACGCCTTCTGGGTCGGGCAAGCGGCAATGGATTGTTCCATGTGCTCGATATCGGATGTGGTGCGGGCGAACTTTCCCTCGCCATTGCGCGTGGGCATCCGCAGTCGCAGGTGATCGGGATCGATATCAGCGAAGATTTGCTGTCGGTTGCCCGCGTACGCGGCGCGCATCTGGGCAATGTCACCTTCGAGCACGGCGATGCCGCGGTGTGGTGCAAAGACAGCTTCCGGCCCGATCGCCTCATATCCCGCCACGGGGTAATGTTTTTCCCGGATCCGGTGGCTGCTTTCACTCATCTTCATGCGATATCGGCAGATAATGCCGGGCTGTTTTTCTCCTGCTTCCGTTCGCCCGCCGAAAATCCGTGGGCGAACGGAATTGCTTCGTTGCAACCGGGTGGCAAGCAGCCGCCACCGCCCGGCGGACCGGGTCCATTCGCTTTTGCCGATAAGGATCATGTCCATGCGATCCTGAATGCGGCAGGGTGGCGCGAAATCGAATTCGAACCGTTCGATTATGCCTATATCGCTGGGTACGGCGATGATCCGGTGGAGGATGCACTGGAGTATCTGTCAACCATCGGCCCGGCGGCGCGGGTCATGGCGGAACTCGGCGAAACAGAAAAGGCGGCATTCATCGATCGACTCCGCGGTTATCTGCACGACCATCGGTCGGGCAAGGTTGTGGCATTCCCCGGTGCCGCGTGGATTGTTTCGGCCATGCACTGATCGCTGCTGTCGTTCACAAAAGACACGCGAATACGCTTGTCGCTTGCGCGCGCAGCAACTAACTGCCCATGTCATGACGTCGACCAACGAAATCCGCCGCAGCTTCCTCGATTATTTTACCGGTGCCGGGCACCGCGAAGTGCCGAGCGCACCGCTGGTGCCTTATAACGATCCGACGCTGATGTTCGTCAACGCCGGGATGGTACCGTTTAAAAACGTGTTCACCGGGCTGGAAACGCCGCCTGAACCGACTGCGACCAGCAGCCAGAAGTGCGTGCGCGCCGGTGGGAAACACAACGATCTGGATAACGTGGGCTATACCGCCCGCCATCACACGTTCTTTGAAATGCTCGGCAATTTCAGTTTTGGCGACTATTTCAAGGAACAGGCGATTACGCATGCCTGGACTTTGTTGACCAAAGAATGGGGTATTCCGGCCGAAAAGCTGACCGCCACGGTCTATCACACCGATGACGAGGCGTTCGACCTGTGGCGGAAGATCAGCGGCCTTCCGGAAGAGCGGATTATCCGCATTCCCACGAAAGACAATTTCTGGGCAATGGGCGACGATGGCCCATGTGGCCCCTGTTCCGAGGTGTTCTACGATCACGGCGATCACATCTTCGGTGGCCCTCCGGGCAGCCCCGATGAAGATGGTGATCGCTTCGTGGAAATCTGGAATTTGGTGTTCATGCAATATGAGCAGGCGGGAGGCGAAATCGTCGCTGATCTGCCTAAGCCCAGCATCGACACCGGTATGGGGCTGGAGCGGATCGCTGCGGTTTTGCAGGGCGTTCACGACAATTACGATACCGATACGTTCAAGGAACTGATCGGTGCGAGCGAGAGCCTGACCGGTGTGAAAGCGGAAGGCGATCACACCGCTAGCCACCGCGTTATTGCCGATCACTTGCGGTCAACCAGTTTCCTATTGGCTGATGGGGTTCTGCCATCGAACGAAGGGCGCGGATATGTGCTGCGGCGGATCATGCGCCGGGCGATGCGCCATGCCCACCTGCTCGGTGCGAAAGAGCCGTTGATGCATCGCCTCGTTCCCGCCCTGATCACTGAGATGGGGCAGGCATATCCAGAACTTGGACGTGCTCAGCCATTGATCGAAGAAACGCTGGAGCGCGAAGAAGCCCAGTTCCGCCGCACTTTGGAAAAGGGACTCGGTCTGCTGGATGAAGCGACCGGTGCGATGGGTGAAGGGGATAGCCTTGACGGTGAAACCGCATTCAAGCTCTACGATACTTATGGTTTCCCTTACGACCTGACCGAAGATGCGCTCCGCAGTCGTGGGATTGCGGTTGATCGCGAAGGGTTCGATGCCGCGATGGCCCGGCAGAAGGCTGCCGCGCGTGCGGCATGGAAGGGTAGCGGGCAGGCTGCCGATAGTGAGGTCTGGTTCGATATCGCCGATCGTGAAGGCAGCACGGAATTCACCGGGTATTCCTCTACCGAAGGCGAAGGATGCGTTGTCGCGCTGGTGAAAGACGGTGCGGAAGTCCCAAGTGCCGACGCAGGCGATTCGGTAATCGTGCTGGTCAATCAGACGCCGTTTTACGGGGAGAGCGGTGGTCAGGCCGGCGATGCCGGGTCGATTTCCACGCCGGAAGGGCTGATGATTGCGGTAACCGATACGGCCAAGCCGCTTGGCCGCCTTCATGCGCATGAAGGCAAGGTGGAAGCCGGTTCGATTAAGGTCGGTGATACGGTGCGATTGTCGGTCGATGTCGAACGGCGGGATCGCATCCGTGCCAATCATTCAGCGACCCATCTGGTCCATGCGGCGCTCCGCAATCGGCTTGGCGATCATGTGACCCAGAAGGGATCGCTGGTGGCAGAAGACCGGCTGCGGTTCGATTTTTCGCATCCCAAGGCGCTCAGCGATGAAGATATCGCCGCCATTGAGGCCGAGGTGAACGCTGAAATTCGGGCAAACGATCCGGTGGTTACCCGATTGATGACGCCGGATGACGCAATCGCCGCCGGGGCAATGGCTCTGTTCGGAGAGAAGTACGGCGACGAGGTGCGCGTGCTTTCGATGGGGCGCAACGATTCCGAAGGGCGCAATTACTCGGTCGAGCTTTGCGGTGGCACACATGTTCGCGCCACCGGCGATATCGGTCTGTTTCGCATTGTTTCCGAAACGGCGGTCAGTTCCGGTGTGCGCCGGATAGAAGCGTTGACAGGCGAAGCTGCGCGGCAATGGCTGGTCGGGCGCGAGGATGCCTTGAAGTCGGTTGCCGGGGCGCTCAAAACATCCGTAGATGAAGTGGTTGATCGCGTTGCTGCGTTGGTTTCTGAGCGGAAACAGCTCGAACGGGAACTTGCCGATGCCAAAAAGGCGCTGGCCCTTGGCGGCGGGGGCACCAGTTCTGGCCCGATCGACGAAGATGTAGGTGGGGTGAAATTCAGCGGTCAGGCGATCGATGGACTGGAGGCCAAAGAGCTGCGTGGCCTGCTCGACGAAGCGAAGAAACGCATGGGCTCAGGCGTGGCAGCGATTTGCGCGATTAACGACGGAAAGGCTGCTTTTGCAGTGGCCGTTACCGATGACCTGACCGATCGCTTCAGTGCCGTCGATCTGGTGCGCGCCGGTGTGGAAGCGCTTGGCGGCAAAGGTGGCGGAGGCCGTCCTGATATGGCCCAGGGCGGCGGCCCGGATGCCAGCAAAGCAGAAGAAGCGCTGACTGCCGTGCGCCGCATATTGGCCGGGGAAACCTCCCCGGCGTGAGCGGACTGATGAATCCAGCGCTTCTCGACAATGAGCGGAAGTCAGCCGCGTCGATTGCTTGAATTGCGGGTTTCCACTTCGCTGCCTCGCGGCGTGTCGGTAGTACGGGTGTTGTGACCTGTGCGTTGCGGGCCATTGATGGCGCCGTGGTTCTCGTCAACCTGATTTTGCGGCTTTTGGTTGGGGGCTGCCTTTGGGTTCTGCTTGGCGTCGCTCATCGTTATCTCCTTTCGGTTCAAGGGAATAACGAGCGAGTGGCGCGATCTATCCCGATTCTGCTACCGAAGTTCGCAGTTTAGGCTTGTGCTCCAACTGAGCCTCGCGCTGAATCTGGCTGCGGAATTCGTCGCGCTTTTCGTGAATCGAGGCAATCACGGGCCCCATCGCAACACCCAGATCGACTAGCAAAGCCTCCGACAGTTGAAGCGAACTTTCCAGTGTTTCCGGCACCGCATGGGTCGCACCTGCCCGATAAAGATCTGTGGCGTGTGTCAGATCGCGTGCGCGCGATATAATGGTCAAGTCCGGGTGCGATTTACGCAGCTTCGCAGTCAGGCGATGGGCCAGCACAGGCTCATCCATTGTCAGAATGATGGCCAGCGCGTGATCGATGCCGAGCCGTTCCAGAGCATGGCCATGCGATGCATCGCCGAACGTCGCGTGGTAACCCTTCCGTTTCGCCCGTGCGATCAGATCGGCATCGGAATCGATCGCTACATAGGGTTTGCCGTGCATGTCGAGCATGTCCGCGACGAGGCGTCCCACACGGCCGATGCCGACAATAATCACCCGCGGAACGCCGCGATCCTTGACCGCCATTTCCGGCACAGGATCGACTTGCCTCCCAATGATGCGACCCAAACGGGCCAAAAGGGGCGTAATGGTGAGGCCTATGGCAGTGACGATTTGCCAGAATTGTGCAGTTCCGGGCTGAATCAGCAGAGCGGCACTGGCTGCGCTGAGCACGATCAGCGTGGTTTCGCTGGGGCTCGCCATCAAAACGCCGGTTTCGGCAGCAGTACTGCGCCGGGCACCCATCACACGTAGCAGAACTCCGGTGACGCAGGCCTTGAACGTGAGCACGCCAACGACAGCCAGCGCCAACGTCCACAAGTTGTTCCAGATGGTGGTCAGGTCGATGCTCATCCCAACGGTGATGAGGAATATCCCGAGCGCGAGCCCTTTGAACGGCTCCATTATTTCTTCGACTTCGCTGCTGTATTCAGTTTCCGCGATGAGCAGGCCGGCGATTAGCGCCCCCACGATCGGAGAAAGCCCGGTAACGGCGGTGGCGAGGCTGGCGCCGATAACCACCAGCAAACTGGCGGCCAGAAACAGTTCGGGGCTTTTGGTGCGAGCCGCCTGAGCGAATAGTCGGGGCAGGGCGATCCGGCCGAGGACGAGGAGGGCCACCACGACAAGGCCGCCTTTCCATAGTGTTCCCAGAAGGCCGCTCCAGCCCGCTTCCCCTGCATAGGGTGCCATTGCGCCGAGCATGAAAATGATGGGCACAATCGCAATATCTTCGAACAGCAACATCGACAGCGCTGCGCGCCCCACCGGGCTGGTTGTGCCGGAAATGGGGAGAACGATTGCCGTCGAACTGAGCGCCAGAGCCAGCCCGAGGCCGAGTGCGCCGGTCCAAAATTGCCCGAGCATCATCAGGAAGATAGCCAGCAGGCTGCCCGTTATCGTCAGCTCCAGCGCACCGAGACCGAAAACGAGTTTCCGCATGGTCCATAGCCGCTTGAACGACAGTTCCAGCCCGATTGTGAACAGTAGCAGGATGATGCCGAATTCTGCGAATGGCTCCAGGCCCTTGGGGTCGGTTATCGTGAAATGGTTCAGCCAGGAATATTCATACACCAGCTTGCCCAACCCGAACGGGCCGACCGCAATGCCGATCAAAATGAACCCGATCACTGGTGTAATGCGAAAACGATGGAAGACGGGGATAACGATTCCCGCCGCGCCGAGAATCACCAGCGCGTCGGACAGCATGGGGGTGTTTAGTTCGGCGGACATTCGGTTCACCTATCGGCGTAAGCATCGATTGTCACGGACCGGAGCGCGGTGAGACTCTTCTTGCACAGATACGAAAAAGGCCCCCGGATATCCGGGGGCCTTCTATTGCGTTGACGATTGGAGAAAAAGATCAGGCCCAGTTGGCCATTTCCTTTTCGAGGTTATTCACAATCGCTTCGAAGAATTGTTCGGTGGTCAGCCACGACTGGCCCGGCCCGATCAGCAGCGCGAGGTCTTTGGTCATCTGACCGCTCTCAACTGTCTTGATGCAGACCTGCTCCAGCGTTTCGGCGAACTTCACCACTTCGGGGGTGTCGTCGAACTTGCCACGATACATCAACCCGCGAGTCCAGGCGAAAATGCTGGCGATCGGGTTGGTGCTGGTCGCCTTGCCCTGCTGGTGCTGGCGATAGTGGCGGGTGACGGTGCCGTGGGCGGCTTCTGCTTCCACGGTTTTGCCGTCGGGTGCCATCAGAACCGAAGTCATCAGGCCGAGCGAGCCGAAGCCCTGAGCGACGATGTCCGACTGCACGTCGCCATCGTAGTTCTTGCATGCCCAGATAAACTTGCCGTTCCACTTCAGTGCTGACGCAACCATGTCGTCGATCAGGCGGTGCTCGTAGGTCAGGCCTTTCTTTTCGAACTGAGGCTTAAATTCAGTGTCGAATACATCCTGGAACAGATCCTTGAAGCGGCCATCGTAGGCCTTGAGGATCGTGTTCTTGGTCGAAAGATACACAGGCCATCCACGGTCGAGGCCGTAGTTGAAGCTGGCGCGAGCGAAATCGCGGATCGAATCGTCGAGGTTGTACATCGCCATGGCGACGCCGCTTGATGGGAAGTCGAACACATCGAGATCGATGTTCTTGCCATCTTCGCCTTCGAAAACGAGGCGCAGCTTTCCCTTGCCGGGAATCAGTGTGTCGGTCGCCTTGTACTGATCGCCGAATGCGTGGCGGCCCACGACGATCGGATCGGTCCATCCCGGCACCAGCCGCGGAACATTGTCGATCACGATGGGTTCGCGGAAGACGACGCCGCCCAGAATGTTGCGGATCGTGCCGTTGGGGCTCTTCCACATTTTCTTGAGGCTGAATTCTTCGACGCGCGCTTCGTCTGGGGTGATGGTGGCGCATTTCACGCCGACGCCATGTTCCTTGATCGCATTGGCAGCGTCGACGGTGATCTGATCGTCGGTTTCGTCGCGCTTTTCGATCGAGAGATCGTAATACCGGAGGTCGATATCGAGATAGGGCTGAATCAGCCGTTCGCGAATCCACTGCCAGATAATGCGGGTCATCTCGTCGCCGTCGATTTCGACGACCGGGTTCTTCACCTTGATCTTGGCCATGTTCATCCTGTTCGTATGAGAGTTTGCCGCGCTTTAGCAGCTAGACGCGCAGGTGCAAGGCAGGGGCTGGAAACACGAAAGGCGCCGCTTGCGCGACGCCTTTTGCGAAAGGTCCGATGGTGGGCGTAGCAAGGATTGAACTTGCGACCCCTACGATGTCAACATAGTGCTCTACCACTGAGCTATACGCCCGCACTATCGGACAACCGCTTGCGCGGCGAGGCGGCCATGTAGCGAGTGCGGCGCGCCTGTGCAAGTGGTCAAAGACTCGCTTGCGCTTCCCCGGCGAAAACGCGGTCCACTTCCATCACAAGGTCGCGGAGATGAAACGGTTTAGATAGCACTTTTGCTTGCGGCTGTTCGCGACTCGCGCGCAAGGTGACTGCTGCAAATCCGGTAATGAACATCACCTTTGTCCGCGGGGCGATCTCATTGCACCGCTGGGCAAGCTCGATCCCGTCCATTTCCGGCATCACAATGTCAGACAGAAGAAGGTCGAAATCGCCATTTTGAAGGTGGGGTATCGCCGCCGTTCCCCGGTCCACAGCGAGAACTTCATAATCGGCTTTCTCCAGCGCGCGCACCAGATAGGTACGCATCGCATCGTCGTCTTCAGCCAGGAGAATCTTGATTTTCCGCAGTTCGGTCATGCGGTCCGTATAGCGGAGAGCACTTAAGAAATCTTATGCGTTTGTCGCGGTCTGGCCAGTTTTGACATCCCCGCTGCCGCGGAGCATTCTGTGGTCAATGAGCGACAAACATGATCACCCGGGCGAATCGGGGGGTAATATTTCGGGAAGCGATGGACAGTCGGCATTCGTGCTCACGGACATGGCGCAAACCCCTTTGCCTGTATTGATAGCGGTGCCGCATGCCGGGCGCGATTATCCTGAGCAATTGCTGGCAAAAATGCGCCACAGAGATCAGGTGCCGCTGCGTCTCGAAGATCGCTATGTCGATCTCATTGGCCGGACTGTGGCGCAGCAGACGGGAGCGGCTTTGCTAGTGGCACACGCACCACGGGCGATGATCGATCTCAATCGGGCAACAGACGATATGGATTGGAGCATGGTGTCTGGTGGAGCCAGAGAGGAGGCACGGCATTCGCTTGCCAATCGTCGTTCGCGAAGCGGATTGGGGCTGGTACCACGTCGGTTGGCCGGAATTGGTGAAATCTGGAGCGGACCGATTGAGCGCGCCGAACTGGATTCGCGGATCGCTGATATCCACCAACCCTATCATGCGACACTCGGGCGTTCGCTGGATTTGATTCGCGATCGTTGGGGAGCGGCTCTGCTGATCGATCTCCATTCAATGCCGCCATTGCGACCGCGCCACCCCGGTGAGCGGACGGCCGAGTTTGTCGTTGGCGACAGGTTTGGAGCAAGTTGCGATCCTGAAATCGTTGCGACTGCGCTCGACTATTTTGGCCAGCATGGCCGTTTGGTTGCACACAACCGGCCCTATGCTGGTGGTTATGTGCTTGATCGTCACGCTCTGCCAGCGCGGGGAATACACGCAATTCAGATCGAGATTTGCCGCTCCAGCTACCTTGATTCGCATCTCAACGAGCCGTCCGTTCGTATGAACGGGGTCGCGCGACTTGTGGCGGGGCTGGTGAGTCAACTGGCGGGGCAAATCGCCGAAGTGGGGCGCGGTTCTGCGATCCCGCTTGCCGCCGAATAAAGCCATCAGCTTATAAAAAAACCACCTCGTGCTAATGCACGAGGTGGCCAAGGTTCAGGGAGGAGGTGCATCATGATGCACCTGCCGGACCGGCCATGAGGGAAGCGCGATCCGGTATTGGGAAGATAGGCTCTGATCGGGGCCAGTTCAACCCTCATCCAATCGCGCGGGCAGGGCGTTTGGCCGCGCCCGCGCAATGGAAACAGGAAAATCAGGATGCTGGCGTATCAGCCGGGTTGAGCGCAGTTGGCTGCGGCACTTTGCCCTGGCCCATCTGCATGCCGAAGATCACGCGCATAAGGTCGAGCGAGAACAGGTGGGCATGCAGAAGCGGAAGGAGGCCGTTCTTGGTCCATTCGCTGAGAACATCCCCACTCAGTTCGCGCAGCTTTTCCTCATTGATCATCTGGAAACCGCGATAGACAAAAGGCTGATCGGGTTTGGAGTTGTCGGTGATGGCAATTTCACCTTCCATCAGCAGATCGTGCTTCTTGATTTCTTCGATGAAAGCCTGAGTGCGCGCGCCAGCCTGTTCAAACTGTTCGCAGAAGTTGAGGATACCTTCCACAGTGGGGGCCGGTTTACCCTGATCGTCGAACAGAATTTCGCCTTCCTTGAAGTCGCCGATGACGCCTGCGGTCGGATCGAAGCAAAGCGAGAGTTCTTCTGCATCGGGGGTAAGGCGGGCGAGCATAAAGGGGTAACGGCGGACATAAGCCGGAATATAAACGGGGTCGGTGACTTTGCCGTTTTCGTCGACAAATACGTTTACACCTTCGTTGAGGCCCATCAGCGCAAGCGGAACAGGGTTTTCGCCCGAGCTGAAAACGATGGGGTAGTCGCGCTGGGTCTGCACGAACTCATCCACCGTCAGCGGGATGGCGTGCTGACCGGAAAGCCACTTGAGCGATTCGATCTGTTTGGCGCGCCACTTGGCGTGGTCGCGGCTGTTCAGCGGCATCAGGTCATTGTAAAACAAAGGCAGGTTGGTTTCGGGCGCAGTGGCCATCGGACATCTCCAAAGAAGGGGATCGGAATAAGTTGGCCGCGCCGGACCATTCATCCAGGCGGCACTGTGGACGGTCGCTTTAGGGAGTGGCACCGCCCTGTGCAAGCGGCACGAGCTTGCCGGGGTTGAGCAGCCCTTGGGGATCGAGCGCCTGCTTGACCTTCCGCATGATATCCAGCGCAACGGGGTTGCCAAGGCGGCCAAGTTCGTCGCGCTTGAGTTGCCCGATTCCATGCTCCGCACTGATTGATCCATCCCACTGGGTGACCATCTCATAGACCTGCGCGCTGATCGCTTTGCCGTCGGTCTTGTACCATCCTGACGGATCGATACCGTGAGGCGCGATAACGTGGAAATGAACATTACCGTCGCCCAGATGCCCGAATGCAATCGCTTCTGTGCCGGGCCATTCCTGTTCAATTCGCGGCACTGCCGCGGCTACAAATGCTGGCATGCGCTCAACCGGGACGGAAATATCATGTTGCACGGCAGGGCCTTTTTCCCGTTCCGCCGGCGCTATGGAATCGCGCAGCAACCAGAACGCTTCAGCCTGCGATTCGTTGGCGGCGATGGTCGCGTCTTCTATCAGCCCGCTTTCGAATGAGCTGACCATCATGCCTTCAGCCAGTTGATCGATCTTCCCGGCTTCGCCAGGTTCTGCCACCAATTCGATGAGAGCATGCCATGCATGTTTGCCAGCTAACGGTCCGCGCGATCCAGGGAGGTGACGGAGAACATCTTCGAGGGTCGACTGAGCGAGCACTTCGAATCCTTCGAGTGCATGGCCTGCCCCATGCTGGCATTTCAATAGCAGCGCTCTTGCCGTTTCCAGCGAATCCATCCCCGCCCAAATCACACGTCTTTCGCCAATCGCAGGCACGATGCGAAGAGTTGCTGCGGTAACGATGCCAAGCGTCCCCTCCGATCCGATGAGCAACTGCTTCAGGTCGAACCCGCGGTTGTCTTTCTTCAATGCTGTCATCGCATTGAATATCTGCCCATCGGCCAGAACCGCTTCCAGACCGAGGACTTGCGCGCGCATCGACCCGTGCTGCAAAACTTGAGTACCGCCGGCATTAGTGGAAATTAGACCGCCAATCGTTGCCGACCCTTTTCCTCCTAGGGTGAGGGGAAAGCGCATCCCTCCGGCTTCCACCGCCTCATGCAATTTTTGCAGGATAACTCCGGCTTCACATACTGCTTGCCCGGCGTCTGCATCGATTGCACGAATGGCATCCATGCGCCGAAGCGAAAGTAGCACGGCAGTGCCGCTTTCATCTGGCGTAGCTCCGCCACACATCCCGCTGTTTCCACCTTGTGGCACAATTGGCACATCGTGCTTTGCACATAATTTGACCAATGCAGATACTTCTTCGGCGGATGCTGGCGAGGCCAGAGCACATGCCTTACCTTTAAAGCGGCCACGCCAATCGGTCAGCCAAGCATCGACCAGTTCCGGGTCGCGGGTAAGGCCTCGCGGGCCGAGCAGGGCGGATGCTTCTTCGAAGAATGTCGTTTCAGTCATTGTTGGTGCTATTGCACAGGCGGTCGGTAAAGAGCCAGAACTTGCGCTCTTCAACAATGGAATTAAGCCGATATTCAAGCAAAGGCCGTAAGAGCGGTTGGCATATTGACACAGGGAGTCCATTTTCGGGCCATTGCCCGCTCTTCGCCATGAACCTCATGCTCGCCCTTGTCGCGCCACTTGCGTTGCTATTCCCGAGTACTCTCCCTGAGGGATCGATGGAACGTTCGCACCTGACGCCGCCGGAAGATCGCCCGCCCGCCGGTTCGGAAGTGAGCGAATGGCTTCCGCTCGCGCCGCCCACGCAAACGCCTGCATTCGATCAGGTGCGGATTGAACAGCGGGTTATCATCCGCATATCGCCGCGCGGAAATTCCGTGCGGCCCAGCGCTTTTAATGGGATGGATATTCCGCCACCGCCGCCGCGGTTAGTCGAACGCAAGATGGGCAATTGCATTCCGGTGAACAGAATCGTCGGAGTCGAACCGCGTGGCGATGATCGTCTGTTACTATTCCTGAGCGATCGGACGTTGGTGACCGCACAACTGGCACGCAATTGTAGTGCGCGCGATTACTACGCCGGATTCTATCTGGAGCGGACGCGGGACGGGCAAATGTGCGTCAACCGCGACAAAATTCATTCCCGCGCAGGCAGCAATTGTTCGATCAGCAGCCTGCGTCGATTGGTCGAAGTGGGCAATTGATCCGCCACACCATCGCCACAATTTCTTGACTTTCCCGCCCTTGCATGCGCAAGGGCGCAGAGATTTACGGATAGCGACTGTCGCAGTTCCATCCCCGGGCCACTCAAGGCCCGCCAACCCGGAAACACACTGACCATATGACGTTTGCCGACCTCGGCCTCTCGCCCGAATTGCTTAAAGCGGTGGAAGACGCCGGTTATACCGAGCCGACCCCTATTCAGGCGCAAGCGATTCCGCCGGTTCTGATGATGAAGGATCTCATCGGCATCGCGCAGACCGGCACCGGCAAAACGGCCAGTTTCGTGCTGCCGATGATCGACATCCTCGCAAACGGGCGACGTCGCGCGTTGATGCCGCGCTCGCTGATTCTGGCACCAACGCGAGAATTGGCCGCGCAGGTTGCGGAAAATTTTGAGAAGTATGGCAAGAACCATGATCTCAAGCTGGTCCTGCTGATTGGCGGGGTTCAGATGGGCGATCAATTGAAGGCGCTTGACGAAGGTGTCGATGTGCTGATCGCCACGCCGGGCCGCCTGATGGACTTGTTCGAGCGCGGCAAGATTTTGCTCAACGGCTGCGAACTTCTGGTGATCGATGAAGCGGACCGGATGCTCGATATGGGATTTATCCCCGATATCGAGTTCATTTGCTCCAAGTTGCCTGAAACCCGGCAAACGATGCTGTTCAGCGCCACGATGCCGCCGCCGATCGAGAAGCTGGCCAAGACGTTTCTCAACAATCCCAAGCGGATCGAAGTGAGTCGTGCGGCGACGACGAACAAGGATATTACCGCGTTCAAGATCCCGCTGAAATCGCGGCAGAAGCGGGAAACACTGACCTGGCTTCTGCGTAACGATCTGGTGGAAACCGCGATTATCTTCGCCAATCGCAAAACGACCGTGCGCGAACTGAACAAGGCGTTGCAGCGCGAAGGTTTTGCCAGCGGTGAAATCCACGGCGATATCGATCAGAACAGCCGCCAAAAAGAGCTCGCCCGGTTTAAGGCGGGCGAGGTCAATATTCTGGTCGCCAGCGATGTCGCGGCGCGCGGGCTCGACATCAAAGGGGTGAGCCATGTGTTCAATTACGACACGCCCTGGCACCCCGACGATTACGTCCACCGTATCGGTCGCACTGGCCGTGCCGGGGCGAAGGGGCGGGCATTCACTTTCGTGGCGGAAGAAGACGGTGAAGCGATCGACAATGTCGAGAAGCTGACCGGCACGAAGATTCCAATCTTCGGCAAGAAGGATGTTCGCGTCGAACTGACGGCACCCGCGAAGACGGAAGAGCCTGAGGTTGAAAGCGATGATGCGGCTGAGGATCAGCCTCGCCGCACGCGCAGCCGCCGAAAGGATGCGGATGAACGTCAGGAGCGGCCGCGTCAGGAGCGTTCACCGCGCGGAGAGCGGAACGAACCACGTCGCTCGCGCGGGCGCGACGATTACGACGATGCGCCGATCCCCGCTGGCGAATGGAATGGGCCGCGACCAAGCTTTCTCGACGTGAGCGCAACGACCTGAGTTACCACTGTTGCGCCCCTGTCGAGGGGGTTGGCTATGCCCTGTTGGTGCGGTGAGTGGACCTTACCTCATAGGTCGGGATAGCGCCTGCGCGTTATCTAGGGCCGCACTCCCAATCGGCAATCGCCCGTATAGCCACGTCTCATATGTTGCCGTCCATTGGGCGGAGACATGGACCACATGTTACACTGCCCAGAACCAGAAAAACCCTTTGCGGATTCGGTGAAAAAATCTTGTGAATTCAGTGACAAAGCCGAACTCCATCCTGCAATGGCGCATATGTGCGATGTAGGAAACCGTCTGTGCACTCCGAACCCGCAGAGGCTGGTGCGGGGCGGTGCTGATCTGGGCTAATCTGACGTAGGCTCAGTTGTGTCTGTCGGCATAGGAAGAAGTGCCTCAGGCAAGCGATACAAAACTGTCGATCACCCGCTTTGATCCGGCCTGCTCGAATTCGATTTCGAGCTTGTTGCCATCCTGATCGGTCACAATCCCATATCCGAACTTGTCATGGAACACCCGCTGACCGACAGCGATATCGGTGCGGGGTTTGGCGGCGAAACTGGCGACCGAACGGGTGGTTTCCTTCACCCGCTTTGGCGCGGCATCGTATCCGGTGGTCAGCGCCCGTTGCCAGCCGGGGCCACGTGCGTGCGAGCGATCCGGGCGGTTGCTGGAAACATGGGCAAAGGGATCGTCATGTTCGCTCAGCCCGGCGCGCCACAGCGAGGCACCGCCCGTTAGCGTCGATTCCTCGGTTATATGGTCGGCAGGCAGCTCCCCAACGAAACGGCTGGGTATGGAGCTGGTCCACTGGCCATAAATGCGCCGGTTGGCCGCGTGAAAGATCGTGCAGCGCCGCCGCGCGCGGGTGATCGCGACATATGCCAGTCGGCGCTCTTCCTCCAGACTGGCAAGACCGCCTTCGTCGAGCGAGCGCTGGCTGGGAAAAACGCCTTCTTCCCAGCCGGGCAGGAATACATGATCGAATTCCAGCCCTTTGGCAGCGTGCATCGTCATGATGGTGACCTTTTCGCCATCATCGGCGCGGTCGTTGTCCATCACCAGAGCGACGTGTTCCAGAAAATCGCCCAGCGTGTCGTACTCTTCCATTGCGCGCGCCAGTTCGGAGAGGTTTTCTGCCCTTCCGGCGCTTTCTGCTGTCTTGTCTGCCTGCAGCATCGCGTCGTACCCGCTTTCGTCCAGTACGGTGCGTAGGAGTTCGGATGGAGTGACAGTCTCTGCCAATTCGCGCCAATGGAGGAACTGCCCCATCAGCGCGGCAATGGTGGCCGAGGCCCGTTTGGGCAGTTCGTCGCTATCAGCCAACTGCAGCGACGCAGCGGCCAGCGGCAGGCCGGTGTTGCGCGCATGGCGATGCATCAGTTCCAGCGTCTTTGCACCAAGCCCGCGCTTGGGTTGGTTATAGATTCGCTCGAATGCCAGATCGTCCTGCGGTTGAGCGATGACGCGCAAATAGGCCAGCGCATCGCGAATTTCGGCGCGTTCGTAAAAACGAAAACCCCCGACAATCCGATAGTTAAGGCCGATTTGTATGAACCGGTCTTCGAATTCGCGCGTCTGGTACTGGGCGCGCACCAGAATGGCCACGCGATCCAGCGGCAGACCTTCGCGCTCCAGACGCTCGATCTCTTCACCGACGCGGCGGGCTTCTTCCGGGCCGTCCCAGACGCCGACGACACGGACTTTCTCTCCCGCCTCGACTTCCGTCCACAATGTTTTGCCGAGCCGTTCGCTGTTCTCACGGATCAGCCCCGATGCCGCAGCGAGAATATGCGGGGTGGAGCGATAGTTCTGCTCCAGCTTGATGACTTTCGCCCCCGGAAAATCCTTCTCAAATCGCAGGATATTGGCGACTTCCGCACCGCGCCAGGAATAGATCGACTGATCGTCATCCCCCACCACGCAGATATTCTTGCGCTGCTGGGCCAGCAGGCGCAGCCACAGATACTGAACCTGATTGGTGTCCTGATATTCGTCCACCATGATATATTTGAAGCGCTGCTGATAATGGGCCAGCACCTCCGGCTCCCGCCGCAGGATATTCAGCATGTGCAGCAGCAGATCGCCAAAATCGCACGCATTCAGAGCCTTCAGCCGATCCTGATACAGACGATAGAAATGCTGGCCACGTCCGTTGGCATAGGCTTCGTTTTCGACCGCATCGAGATCGTCTGGATTGAGCCCGCGATTCTTCCATCGGTCGAGCAGCCCGGCGAACTGTCGGGCAGGCCAGCGCTTTTCATCCAGCCCCTGTTCGACGATCATCGCCTTCAGCAAGCGCAACTGATCGTCGGTGTCGATGATGGTATAGTTCGATTGCAGGCCGACCAGTTCGGCATGGCGGCGCAGCATCTTGGCGCCGATCGAATGGAAGGTACCGAGCCAGGGCATTCCCTCCACCGCCTCGCCGATATGGCCTGCGACACGTTCGCGCATCTCCCGCGCGGCCTTGTTGGTGAAGGTGACGCACAGGATCTCGCTCGGCCACGCCCGGCGTGTTGCGACGAGGTGTGCAAGACGTGCGGTGAGCGCCGCAGTCTTGCCAGTGCCCGCTCCGGCCAGCATCAGCACCGGCCCTTCGGTGGTCAATACGGCTTCCCTCTGGGGCGGGTTCAGGCGCGCTGCATAGGAGGGAATCGGCGTGATCTCGCCGTCATTGGGGAGGGGGGTTATCTCAGTCATCAATCGGCGAACAACTAGGGAACATCGCGGGCGGGCGCAAGCCGGGGGCTGTGGAACCGCTTATGCAGCAAAACGTAGTGGGGGCAATGCAATAAGCGGAGAATTGACCTATGAAGAGCACATTGATTGCAACCGCCGCAGCACTTGCTCTGGCGATGCCCGCATCGGCAGCTTTTGCTCAGGACGAAACTGTTGTCGCCACCGACGCCAGCGGCGATGTCTTTGTTATGACCGACACGCAGCAGGCGGCCTACGATGGCTGGCCCGCCGAGCGGCAGACAGATTACGATAGCTGGCCGGACAACTATAAGGTCTATTACTGGACGCTCACCCCCACACAGCAAGATGGTTGGTGGGTGCTGACACCCGATCAGCGCGGCAAAGTTCTGGTTATGACGCCCGAGCAACAGACCGCCGCATGGACTTCGATCACCGCACAGATGAACGGTGCCCCGCCGCCGGTCGCATCCGGCACCGCAGCTGCCGCCACGACCGCCGCTGCCACGGCCAGCACCGCCGCGCCGCGTTTCGTGAGCGGCGAAGTGGTGCAGGCCACGCCCGCCGATGCCAGTCCGCCCAGTGGCGATTTGCCCGTCTGTTCCAAAAACCAGCAGGACAACTGCATCAATGCCTGGGAAGCCGGTAAACGAGGTAAGGGTGTGACCAAGCCGCTCGACCACTGGCCGGGCAAACCCGCTAGCGAAATGAAAAAGTAGAATCCATTTCAGTCGCTTGAGACTGATGGAGAGGGCGGCGCTTCCCAATAAGGGAGGCGCCGTTTTCGTTTGACCGCATAAATGCCACGGTAACCGGCTGGTCGACTGAGGGCTGCGGTGGGGCGATCAGCCTACGGATTGAGGTTTCTGCCATCAAACGCCAAACAGAATGGGTCTTCACGGGTGGGGTGAAGACTGAGTGTTCGTTACGCAGGATTAGGAGTTAATAATGCGTAATATAGTCAAAACACTGATGGTCGCCGCTATTGCCCTTCCGAGTGCCTCCGCTCTGGCGCAGGATGTCGATGCCGCTGCGGATGCCCCCGCAGCCGAAGCGCCTGCCGACGCCAGCGGGATGACCGCCGAGCAGAAGGCTGCATACGATGCGTGGACGCCTCAGGGTCGCGCAGCTTACGACAGCCTTGGCGCGGATGAGCAGACCTATTTCTGGACTCTGGCCGATAATCGCAAGGAAGCTTTCCTGCGACTTGCGCCCGATAGTCGTTCGGCGCTGATGTCCGTGCCCGAAAGCCAGCGGGAAGCTGCCTGGCAGCAGTTCGAATCCCGTGCGGAAGCGCTCGATGCATCGCCCAGCGACAGCGGCGAAACGCCTGACGCCAACTAACCTCGCTTGATCGCTCAGGGCGCGCCGTGCAGCAGATGCAGCGCGGCGCGCCCGACTTTGCGGGTCGTGCTCAGCGCCAGAGATTTCACCGCCGGGTCTTCCTTCGCGCCGGTTTCCAGAGCGACCCATGTCGCTTCGCCTATCCAGCCCAGCCGGTGCAGCCGGTCGAGCGCCACTGCGCCCGCGCCGGTATCATAGGGCGGGTCGAGCAGGATAAGATCGTATGTCTTTTTGGCCGGGCCAAGCGCCATGACCGAACCGGCGCGCACTTCACACCGGGGGCGGGCGTCGAGCGATGCGATATTCGCACGGATTGCTTTCAGTGCGGCATCGTCCTGTTCGACGAACAGGCACGAGGCGGCCCCGCGCGAAAGAGCTTCGAACCCCAGCGCGCCGGAACCAGCGAAAAGGTCGGCCACCGCCAACCCTTCGAAATCGCCAACCCGACTGGTGAGCATGTTGAACAGTGTTTCGCGTGTCCGATCGGCGGTGGGCCGTGTCGCTTCCCCTTTGGGCGCGACAAGTTTGCGACCGCGCCATTCGCCAGCAATGATCCTCATTTGTTTTCGCGGCCCAACTGTTTGCGTAACCGTTCGACCTGAAGCTGCGGAATTTCCATCGCAGTACCGCGTGGCATATCGCCCAGTTCGAAGGGGCCATATCCGACGCGGATCAGGCGGTTCACTTCCAGCCCGAGATGTTCGAGCACGCGGCGCACCTCGCGGTTTTTGCCTTCGGTAATGCTCATCACGATCCACTGGTTGCGGCCGGTGCGCCGCTCCATATCGGCATCGATCCGGCCATAATGCATCCCGTCGATAGTGACGCCTTCGATCAGCGCTTCCAGTTGATCCTGTGTCACATCACCGAAAGCGCGGGCGCGATATGTGCGCGGTACATTCGATGACGGCAGTTCCAGCGCGCGCTTCAGTTCGCCGTCGTTGGTCAGCAGCAGCAGACCTTCGGTATTCATGTCGAGCCGCCCAATCGGCATCAGCCGCGGTGTACCCTTCGGCAAAGCATTGCGCAAAGCGGTGTAGATAGTGGGGCGGCCCTTTGGGTCGTATTCGGCGGTAATCAGCCCGGTGGGCTTGTGAAAGGCGAATACGCGGGTCGGTTCGGCGCGGCCCACCGGCTTGCCATCGACCGTCACCCCTTTGAGGTTGGGAATGATCGTGGCCGGGGTTTCCAGCACTTTACCGTCGATGGCGACGCGACCGGCATCGATCATACGTTCGACCTCGCGTCGACTGGCGATACCCGCGCGGGCGAGGAGTTTTGCGATGCGTTCGCCCTGAGGCCGGTCCGACTGTGACATGGCGCGCGCGTTAGGCCTTCAATTGGCTGCGCGCAACGCCTCGCTCACCGTCTGGTGGAAGCGGTGGATGCCGGTTTCCAGTGTGCCGAGGGTTATTTCACTGACCACTCCGGTCTCCAGCCCCTGTTGCCCCAGCTCGGCTGCGCGAAAATCTTCGCTGGCAAATACCCCTCCGTCGAGCAAAGCCCAGCTGCGTTCCCAATGCTCACGTGCCTTGTCGGACGCGGGCGCTTCGGGGATCAACATGAAGTCTTCCACCAACGTGCAGTCGTGTGACTGCGGCATCAGGACCATTACATTGATATAGTCGGGGCTTGGAATGATAACGGTGGCGGGCAATAGCTGGTACGCAAACGTCACGAACCGGCGCACCGCCGCCATATCGGTCAGATCCACGCCATCCAGTTCCTCCGCGCGGCCAACAGCAGAGCGGGCATGGGGACCGATCATATCGCCGCTGGTCACGCCATCTTTGAAAAACGGCGCAATCGTTTTCGCGTGCAGACGCAGCACATGGTAACTTTCGAGGAAGGCATCCATGATGAGCTTCCAGTTGCCGCGCACGGTATGCGTTTTCCGGCGGAACAGGAAATGATCCTGAGCCCCGAACGCGGCCATGTCTTCGCCCACTTGCTGAGCATGGGTGAAATCGGCGCTGTCGAATGGCGAAAACCAGATCAGTCCACCGGTTTCGCAACTGGGTAGTTCGACGAGGGAGAACTCGCTTTTGTCCATGCCGGGAAAGGTTTCCGGCCGGGGCAGGGCGATCAACCCGCCATCGAGGCGATATGTCCACGCATGATATGGGCACACCAACCGCGCGGCACACTGCGCCTCGGTTCCTTCGACCAGCCGGGTTCCGCGGTGTCGACAGACATTGTGGAACACATGTATCTGCCCCGCTTTGTCCCGCGTGAGCAGCAGTTGCCGGCCGGTGGCATCGTGCGGCACGACCATACCCGATTCGGGCAGCAGAGCGCTCGGTGCGATAACCTGTGGTAGTCGGTCGAACAAAGCTGCCTTCTCGCGCGCGAAATGCGCGGGGTCGGTGTAAACATCTGCCGGAACCGTAGTGATGCCGATTTCACTGCGCTGTTCCCCACGCGCGACGGCCTGAGCCAATGCAAGCTGGCCAGCTGTGGGTTTTTTCCCCGGAGCGGTGATGGTCTGTGCCATTGCGACGCTTCCTTAATCCTCTCTCGTTGGTCTAAGTGTCGCACGAAACCTGTTAAACGTGAAGGACGCTAGGGAATGGCCGAAACGATATCCGACGAACGGCGCAGCCTGTGGGATTCGGTGCGGCCATATCTGGAGAAAGAGTCGCTGGCGGCGTTCTTTCTGGGCGTGTCGTCCGGTTTTCCGTTTGCGCTGCTGGCCTCCACGCTGACTACGCGACTGGCGCAGGATGGCATCGAGAAATCGACCATCACGGCGTTCACGCTGGCATTCTTCGTTTATAACCTCAAACCGCTGTGGGCGTGGATTATAGACGGCGTCCGTTTGCCGGTCATCGGCGCAATGGGGCAGCGCGTGTCATGGATGTGTGTCACGGGGGTGCTGGTGATCGCGGCGGTGATCAATCTCGCTCTGTCCGATCCGCAAGGGGACATATACTGGACAGCGACCAGCGCGGTTCTGCTGGGCCTCGCCGGGGCGAGCTTCGATATCGTGATCGATGCATATCGCATCGAAACGCTCAAACCGTATCAACTCGGCACGGGTTCGGGGATGAGCCAATATGGTTGGCGTATCGGGGCCGCGGCGGCCGGCGCGCTCGCGCTGGTTGTGGCGAGCCGCATGGGGTGGAGCGCAGCGTATATGGTGTGCGCTGTGTTCGCGCTGCCTGCCATGATCACTGCGCTGGTTCTGGGCGAACCGGAGCGGCGCAAAGTCGTGGCCCAGAAACGATCGATAGACGAAATCTGGCAGTCGATCGCCGGTCCGTTTGCGGAATTTTTCCGGCGCAGTGGCGCGTGGCTGGTGCTGGCATTTATCCTTGTTCACAAAATCGGCGACACCTTGGCGAACCTGACGTTCCGCCTGTTGTTCGACGATCTGGGGTTCAGCAATGATGAAATCGCGCTGTACGATGTCGGCGTGGGCTTCTGGGCGCTGATCATCGGCGTGTTTGTGGGCGGGATTATCTACGCCAAACTGGGTCTCAAGCGGTCCGTGCTGATCGCACTGATCCTGATGGCGGTGTCGAACCTCAGCTTCGCTTTGCTCGCGGCTGCGGGGCATTCGAATATCGGCATGGCTGGGGCGATCGGATTTGAAAACTTCGCCAGCGGCTATGGCGGTGTCGTGGTTGTCGCCTATTTCTCGGCGCTGTGTGATCTTCGCTTTACCGCGGCGCAGTATGCGCTGATCAGCGCGGCGGCGAGCGCGGTGGGGCGGTTCCTGACAGGCACGACCGCAGGATCGCTGATCGAGGCGTTCGGTTATGTCGATTTCTACCTGCTGACCACGGTTTTGGCGCTGCCGGGGATCGTGCTGTTCTGGTGGATGATGCGAACCGGACTGGTCGATGCCGCGATGGGCACCGCCGGAGAAGTGGGGGAAGGCGACGCGCGGAACGATCCGGCGGTGTAGGGGTGACCCGGTCGGCGCAGCCTTTCGGTCGCGCCGATTACCCCGATCAGTCCGGCAGCTCTCCGTTCAGTCTGAGCACTTCGCCCGCGAGGTAGAGTGACCCGGCGATAAGAACTGGCGCACCGTCCGAACCGATTGCGGTGAGCGCATCCGAAACCGACTCTGCCGCAACGGCGTCCGCACCAAAGGCAGTCGCATCATGCGCCTCGCTGCCAGGAATGGGCACAACGGTCAGGCTGGCCAGTCTGTCTGCCAGCGGGTTGACGATTGCTTCTGGATCTTTGTTCACCAGCATCCCGATGACCAGATGAACCGGGCCGGGAAAATGGCGGGCGATAGCGGCGCCGGCATCGGGATTATGGCCCCCGTCTAGCCACAGGTCGTGCCCCGGCACCAGCGCGGCGAGCGGGCCGTGCGACAGGCGCTGCAGGCGCGCGGGCCATTTTGCGGCGCGCAACCCCTGTTTCATTGCCGCATGGCTCACAACCAAGCTATCCTGATGGCGCAACATAGCGATGGCGAGCGCAGCATTATCGGCCTGATGCGCGCCGGGAAGAGCGGGCAGGGGGAGGGAAAGGGCGCCCGCCTTGTCAGAATATTCGAGCCCATCCTCGCTCGTGCGGGCATCCCATTCGTACCCGCGCATTTTCAGTCTCGCACCCACACGGGTGGCAGTTTGCGTCACGGCAAGCGCGGCGGCGGCCGGGTATCTCTGCGTGACCAGAGGCGTTCCTGGGCGGGCAATACCCGCTTTCTCGAACGCGATTCGTGCGAGAGGTTCGGTTGGAGTGCCTTCTTCCGGGGAGAGCAGAAACGCCTCATGGTCGAGGCCGAGGCTTGCGATCCCGCACACAGCCGGATGTTCGATCACGTTCGTGGCATCGAACCGCCCGCCCAGACCCACCTCAACAATACAGGCATCGGCAGGATGCCGGGCGAAGGCGAGGAAGGTTGCAGCGGTGGTGACTTCGAAAAAACTGGGAGAGAGGTCTTCACCTGCATCCAGCACTTCGCGCAATAATCCCGCCAGTTCGGCATTGGAAATCAACTTGCCTGCGATGCGGATGCGTTCGTTATAACGCACCAGATGCGGTTTGGTCGCGGTATGTACCGTCAATCCCTCTGCTTCGAGGATATAGCGCAAGTAAGTGCAGGTGGACCCTTTGCCATTGGTGCCCGACACATGGAACACGGGCGGCAAGCGATCCTGCGGGTTGTCCAGCCGCGCCAGCAATGCGCGGATCGTTTCCAGCCCCAGTCGCCCCTGTGGCAGCGATAGTTTCGCCAGCCGGTCCAGTTGGTCCCGAACTGCCGGATCGTCCGATCGTGCAAAATCTTTCATCGCAAGCCCCTCCCGATCTGGAGAGGGGGCTGGGTCACGCGGCCTTCGCGGGCTGGAGGTAATCGAGCAGTGTCGCCAGCCGTTCTTTCAGTTCAGCACGCGGCACGACCATATCGACCATCCCGTGTTTGTGCAGATATTCGGCGCGCTGGAACCCTTCGGGCAGTTGCTCGCGAATGGTGTCCTGAATCACGCGTTGCCCGGCAAACCCGATCAATGCGCCCGGTTCGGCCACATGAATGTCGCCCAGCATGGCGTAACTGGCTGTAACGCCGCCGGTAGTGGGATCGGTCAGCACGACGATATAGGGCAGGCCCGCTTCCCTCAGCCGACGCGTCATAACCGTCGCCTTGGGCATCTGCATCAGGCTCAGGATACCTTCCTGCATCCGCGCGCCGCCAGCTGCGGTGCAGACGATATAGCCGCAACCGCGAGCCAGCGCCTGCTCCGCACCGGCGCAGAATGCAGCGCCTACAGCCATGCCCATGCTGCCGCCCATGAAGCTGAAATCCTGAACCCCGACAACGGCAGGGCGCCCATCGATGGAGCCCGAACCGACGCTGAACGCATCGCGGTGCGGATTCTTGGCGCGTGCCTGTTTGATGCGGTCGGCATATTTCTTGGTATCGCGGAACTTGAGCGGATCTTCATGCACTTCGGGCTGGGGGAGCAGTTCGAACCCTTCGTCGAGCAGCTGCGCCAGCCGCGTATCGGCATTGATCCGGCCATGATGGCCACAACGCGGGCATACCGACAGGTTCTCTTCGTATTCTTTGACGAAAAGCATTTCCTGGCAACTGGGGCACTTGATCCACAGATTGTCAGGCGTCTCGCGCTTGGCAACGAACGGCAGCGAGTTGCGGACGCGGGTGAGCCAGCTCATTTCATTCGACCTTTTTGATTTCTCGTCATCGCGGACCTAGCGCAACACTTGCTCCGCCGAAAGACGGATTACCGCGCGCCATGAATCGCATCGGCCAGCGATGCAGTGAGTGTTCTGATGTGTTCCGGCGCGTTTGCACCATATTTTTCAACCAGTTCGACCAGTGCGGAACCGACCACGACGCCATCGGCAACATTCGCGATCTCTGCAGCTTGCTCAGGCGTTCTCACGCCGAAACCCACCGCAATGGGGATATCAGTCGATTGCTTGATGCGGGTCACATTGGCTTCGATCGATTCGATGGCGGCTTGCTGCATCCCGGTGATACCGGCAACGGCGACGTAATAGAGAAACCCGCTCGACCCATCGAGAACGGCTGGCAATCGTGCGGCATCGGTGGTCGGCGTGGCCAGACGGATTGGTGAAATGCCAGATTCGCGCAATGCTGGACCGAGCGCGGCATCCTCTTCAGGTGGAATATCGACGCAGATCACGCCATCGACGCCTGCTTCCTTCGCGGCGCTGGCGAACCATTCGGGCCCACGCCGGACCATCGGATTGGCGTAACCCATCAGTACCAGTGGTATATGCGGGTGCCGCTGGCGAAAGGCGCTGGCACTGGCAAGTACGTCTGCCGTTGTTGTCCCTGCACCCAGGCTGCGGAGGTTAGCTTTCTGAATCGCCGGGCCATCGGCCATAGGGTCGGTGAACGGCATTCCCAGCTCGACCACATCGGCCCCGCCTGCGACCAGCGCGTCGAGATTGGCGGCGGTGTCCCCGTCGCCCGCAGTCAGGAAGCAGACGAGCGCAGGGCGCGGTTTGGCAAAAGTGGCGGCGATGCGATTCATAGTGGCATTCCAAAATGGCGTTTGCGAACCACGACCATCAGCTGGGCAGTGGCGATGATCGCTCCGCGCTTCAAATCTTCACTCCCAGCGCGTCGGCCACCGTGAAGATATCCTTGTCTCCACGCCCCGACACGTTGACGAGGATGATCTGATCCTCGCGAAAGTCTTTCGCCACTTTGGGCAGAGCTGCGAGTGCGTGGGCGCTTTCCAGAGCAGGGATGATGCCTTCGAGACGGCAACATGTCTGGAAGGCATCCAGCGCTTCGTCGTCGGTGACCGGCAGATATTCGACCCGCCCGCTTTCGTGCAGCCATGAATGCTCCGGCCCGATACCGGGATAATCGAGACCGGCGCTGATCGAGTGTGCTTCGGTGATCTGGCCATCCGCGTCCTGCAGCAGATAAGTCTTGTTACCGTGGAGCACGCCGGGCGAGCCGCCCGTCAGGCTGGCGGCGTGCTGCCCGCTTTCGATACCGTGTCCGGCCGCTTCGATTCCGATCATTTTTACATCGGGATCGTCCAGAAACGGATGGAACAGCCCGATTGCGTTCGATCCGCCACCGACCGCGGCGAGCAACAGGTCCGGCAATTTGCCAGTGCGGGAGAGCAATTGCGCGCGGGCTTCCTTGCCGATCACGCTCTGAAAATCGCGGACCAGTTCGGGGTAGGGGTGCGGTCCTGCAGCGGTGCCGATAATGTAAAACGTATCGTCCACATGGGCGACCCAGTGGCGCAGCGCTTCGTTCATCGCATCCTTGAGCGTGGCCGCCCCGCTTTCCACCGGCACCACTTCCGCGCCCAGCAGCTTCATGCGGAACACATTCGGCTGTTGCCGGGCGACATCGGTGGCGCCCATGAAAATGGTGCACGGCAACCCGAACCGGGCACAGACGGTGGCGGTGGCGACCCCATGCTGGCCCGCGCCTGTTTCCGCGATGATCCTGGTTTTACCCATGCGGATCGCGAGCAGGATTTGCCCGATGCAATTGTTGATTTTGTGCGCGCCGGTGTGATTCAGTTCCTCGCGCTTGAACCAGATCTGCCCGCCGCCCAGCGCCTCGGTCAGCCGTTCCGCGAAATAGAGCGGGCTAGGGCGACCGACGTAGTGTTCCAGCAAGTCGTCGAATTCGGCCTGAAACGCCGGATCGGCCTTTGCCGCGCGGTAGTGCTTTTCCAGATCGAGGATCAACGGCATCAGCGTTTCGGCGACATAGCGGCCGCCGAACTGGCCAAAGTGCCCGCTATCGTCGGGCTGGGTGCGAAACGAGTTTGCGATCGTGCTCATGATTGGTTTGGCGCTTGGCAGAGGGCGCGAACCATGTCCAGCGTGTGCAATGACGGGCCGCGATGGGGGGGGGGGTCGGTGGACCGCACAATTGCGAAATAATTAACATTTAAACGGATTGTTTTTTACCAAAAGAATTATTATTTGGTAGAATTTGAATTTATAATTCGATTTAATTTGTGGAGATTATATTAAATGCACAATAAATTATTGTCATTGTCACTTATAGTTATTGCAATGGTATATTCTGCGTCGGCCCATGCTGGTGAAAGCTATGCAGAAGTTCGCGGCGGATACGTGTGGCAGGATCGCTTTAATTCTGCGAGCATCGGTACTGCCGTGGGCCATAACTGGCAAATTGGCGCCAATCAGTTTGTCGGTGTGGAAGGTTCCGTCGATAAGGCTACGTCCCGAGGGGGCGAGTATGTCTGGGCGCTGTCCGGTCGTTTGGGGACGAAGGTTGCCGCCAATGGCAGGGCTTATGTTACCGGTGGGTTCAGCCATGCCGAAGCGGGGGGCGCAACCCATCTCGGTGCGGGCTATCAACGCGCGCTGGTTGGAAGTATTTATCTGAAGGGCGAATATCGCCACATGTTCAGCGACCGGGGCAACATGGTGCTGGCCGGGATCGGGTTCGCTTTTTGATGGTCTGTTGATCGCCATCGGCACAGGTGTTCTTTCGTACGAAAGCTAACGCTTGTGCCGATGGTCAATGCCGGAAAAATGGTTTTTGGTATTTTGGTTGGTTCACGCTTCGCGCACGGCGCGGCAGAATGCGGCAATCCGGTCGATATCCTTCACGCCCGGCGCACTTTCCAGCCCAGACGACGCGTCCACCAAAGGTGCACCGGTTGCGCGGATAGCGTCGACGACGTTGTCTGGCGTCAATCCGCCTGCAAGTCCCCATGCAATGCGGTGATGGTATTCGCGCAGCAACGACCAGTCGAGCGGCACTCCGTTGCCACCGGGCAGCTTTTTTGCCGGCGCGTCGTAAAGGACGCGATCGACCTTCCCTTCATAGGCCAGAACGTTTTCCAGCGATTGTGCGTTCATCAGCCCCCATGCTTTCCAAACTTCGTATCGGGTTTTTTCTTTGACCAGGGCGAGCCACTCAGGCGTCTCGTTGCCATGAAACTGCACCACGTCCGGCTGCACGGCATCGAGCGCTTCCCCCGTGGGAGCGGGCTGCATATTGACCAGCAACAACACCACCTTGACGCTGTCAGGTACGCGCCGACGCAGTTTGGCTGCGTCACTAAGGGAAACGTGGCGCGGGCTGGGCTCGAAATGGACCAGCCCGATATGCGTGGCACCGGCATCGACCGCCGCATCAACCGCTTCGGGCGTTTTCAGTCCGCAAATTTTTATCATCGTATCAGGCATGATTGCTCTCTAACGGGCCAGACAGGGGCTTGGCCAGTACTGTCATGAAATAGGGAGGGTCGAGCGGAACGGGAAAATCCCGCCGCTCGCCTGTTTGGGCATAGCCGCGCCTCTGATAGTAAGCGATGAGTTCGCTCCGCTGTTCGAGCACTGTCATCTCAATCGTGGTGCAGCCGAAAGTGTCGCGTGCGTAACGCTCTGCCGCGGCGATCATTTCTCTGCCGAGCCCGTGCGCCTGACGAAGTGGCTCGATACACAGCATGCCCAGGTATGCGAGCGATGCGTCGCGTTTGGCGACATTGACGCAACCAATAGGGGTGTCGTCAGCATCTTGCGCCATCAGCAGGATTTGAGATGGATCAGCGACAATCGCTTCAAGTTCCGCCCGTTCCGTGCGTGTGTCGCTGAGCAGATCGGCCTCGTGCGTCCAGCCCATCCGGGCGGTATCCCCGCGATAGGCGCGTTCGATCATGGGGTGTAGCAACGAGAGATCGCTATGGGTGGCAGGTCGAATTGCGACTGGCATCGCGAATAATCCGGCGCAATTAATTGGTATCAGAGAGTGGCTTCGATTGCCCGTGCGGCTTCCACCGGATCATCGGCGCGGCTGATCGGGCGGCCAATCACGAGCATCCCGGCACCATCGTCGCGTGCCTGGCGTGGAGTGACGACTCGCTTTTGGTCGCCGACTGCCGAACCTGCCGGACGGAGGCCGGGGACAACGAAGAATCCGTCTTTCCACTGGCTGTGGACGGCCTTAACTTCGTGTCCGGAACAGACGATCCCATCAAGCCCGGCGGTATGCGCCAACTCTGCCAGCCGAAGTACCTGATCCTCGACACTGGAGGTCAGCCCCATTCTTTTGAGGTCGCGTTCGCTGAGGCTGGTCAGCATGGTGACGGCGACAACTTTGCAGCCATCGCCCGCCGCTGCCTTTGCGTCTTCCATCATGGCCCGTCCGCCACTGGCGTGAACAGTCACTATCGACGGCTCCAGCGTATGGATCGATTGCATGGCTCCTGCAACGGTGTTGGGAATGTCGTGCAGTTTCAGGTCGAGGAAAATTGGCAGGCCCACCTGCGCGATTTCGCGCACGCCGTGGTGTCCGTGCGCGCAGAAGAATTCGAGGCCGAGCTTGAACCCACCAACATGCGCTTTAACCTTTTCGGCCATGACCTTCGCCGCATCGATTTGCGGCATGTCGAGAGCAAGGAAAATCGGGTTAGTCATCCGACAATATCGTCCCGCGAAACAGGTTTGTCGACAGTGGCAACCGGCGGTTCCTCTCGTTCCGTTACGGTAGGCGAGACTGTCGTTGGTGTGGGTGCCGGGGGAGCGGGCGGTGGAGTCAGCTTGGAGCGTGCTGCGGTCTCCAGCGCGCCGATCCGGCGGCCGAGCCTCCACTTGACGCCGCGGTGGAGCAACCACATCGGCACCAGCCCAAGCAGAAACGAAACGATCACAAGTGCAGGAACCTTGGTTTCGAGCACCAGATTGGACCAGATCTGCACCTCAACCGGTTTCCAGTTGAAGAAGCTGAAGGCCAGCAAAAGGACCAGCAATACAGTCCAGACGAGTGTACGGACGATCTGCATATCGTTTCCCGGCGTTATTGGCGTTGCCCCGTCTCTAGGGCGATGAGCGGCGGAAGGGAAGGGTGGGCATTATCTGGCACAGTCACAGGTTCGGTGCAGGCTCACTCCAACGTGATTTTGCGGAGCGGCACGAGTGTGCGGTAAATGCCTGAGATTGGGCGGAGAGAACCCGGCCCGGAACACGTAACGCGCTCCGGGTCGGACATTCCTGTTATCCAAATACCCGCTCGAAAATCGTATCGACTTCCTTGAAGTGATAATCGAGATCAAACCTCTCTTCCAGCTCAGCATCCGAAAGTGCGGCCGTTACTTCGGGATCGGCTTTCAATAAATCCAGCAGGCTCAACGCGCCATCGGATTCCCATACCTTCATCGCGTTACGCTGAACCAGACGATAGGCATCTTCGCGGCTGACACCTGCTTGCGTCAGGGCCAGCAGCACGCGCTGCGAGTGAACCAGCCCACCCATTCGGTCGAGGTTCTTCTGCATCCGTTCGGGATAGACCAGCAGCTTGTCGATCACGCCCGTCAGACGTGCGAGTGCGAAATCGAGGGTGATGGTCGCATCCGGCCCGATGAAGCGCTCGACCGAGGAATGGGAGATGTCTCGTTCGTGCCACAGAGCGACGTTTTCCAGTGCGGGCAGGGCATAGGCACGGATCATCCGCGCCTGCCCGGTGAGGTTTTCTGTCAGGATCGGGTTGCGCTTGTGCGGCATCGCGCTCGATCCCTTCTGGCCGGGTGAGAAGTATTCTTCCGCCTCCAGAACTTCAGTACGTTGGAGGTGGCGAATCTCGACTGCGACGCGCTCTATCGATCCGGCAATTACCGCCAGAGTCGCAAAGAACATTGCGTGGCGATCACGCGGGATAACCTGTGTCGATACCGGCTCTATCGCCAGGCCCAGTCGCTCTGCGACGTGCGCCTCTACCTGTGGATTGACGTTGGCGAATGTGCCCACCGCGCCGCTGATCGCGCATGTCGCGATTTCGGCACGTGCGTTGACAAGGCGCTGGCGGCAGCGCGCGAATTCCGCATATGCCTGTGCCAGCTTCAGGCCAAAAGTCACCGGTTCGGCGTGAATGCCATGGCTGCGGCCGATTGTGGGCGTATATTTATGCTCTTCTGCCCGGCGTTTGATCGCTGCCAGCAGCAGGTCGAGGTCTTCCAGCAAGATATCGCTCGCCCGAGCCAGTTGCACCGCCAATGTGGTGTCGAGCACGTCGGAACTGGTCATCCCCTGATGCATAAAGCGCGCTTCTTCACCGACCTGTTCCGCAACCCATGTCAGAAACGCGATGACATCGTGCTTGGTCACCGCCTCAATCGCGTCGATCGCAGGCACGTCGATTTTGGGGTTGGTCGCCCACCAGTCCCACAGTGCCTTGGCGGCGCTTTGCGGGACAACGCCAAGCTCACCGAGCTTTTCTGTCGCGTGCGCTTCGATTTCGAACCAGATGCGATAGCGTGCCTCCGGTTCCCAGATGGCGGTCATGGCGGGGCGGGCGTAGCGGGGGACCATTGTCGACTCCGTGTGTGGCGAGTGTGCTTTGCCGCTGCGGCTAGGTGGGGAGGGCAATGAAGGCAAGTCCGCAAGCCGACAGGACTGTTGCCAACCGACACGCTGCTGTCATCTAATACGCCGAACGGAGAAATTATATTCACCGATTCTCGGAATCCTGAAAGGTCGATTGCCTTGAAAACAACGCGTAAGCTCCCTCTGTCGGTTGCGGTATCTCTCGGAGTTCTCGCAGCAACTCCGGGGTTGGGAGAAGAAACTGCCCCTCCTGCGACCCCGGAGAAGAGCGATCCGCCTAAGCTGGTGCTCGCCATTTCCGTCGATCAGTTTTCGGCCGATCTGTTCGCGCAGTATCGCCAGACTTACACCGGCGGCTTGAAACGGCTCGCCAATGCGATCGTTTTCCCATCCGGCTATCAAAGCCATGCTGCGACTGAAACCTGCCCCGGCCACTCGACCATCATGACCGGTTCGAATCCGGCACGCACCGGTATCGTCGCCAACGATTGGGTCGATCAGGGCGCGGCGCGGGCGGACAAGGTAATATATTGCGCGGAAGACGAGCGCGAGGACGGGACCGATCATCGCAATTATGTCGAATCGGCTGTGCACCTGCTCGTCCCGACACTTGGCGAACGGCTCAAGGCAATTTCACCCGCGTCACGCAATGTCGCGGTATCGGGCAAAGATCGTGCCGCCTTGATGATGGGCGGCAACAATGTCGACGCGATTTATTTCTGGAAAAAAGGGCAATTTGTAACTCTTAAAGGGCGGACGGTCGAACCTGGCGTGGCGAAGATCAACGCCGAACTTGCTCCCGTTTTTGCCGCTCCCGACCCCGATGGCCTGAGCGTGCCGGAATCGTGCCGCCATCTGAATCGGGCCATTCCAGTCAAAGACGGCGGGTCAGTGGGCACTTATCATTTCAATCGCCCGGGGGCGGTCGATGGTGCGTTTCGTGCCAGTCCGGCACTGGATGCCTGGACGGTGCGCGTTGCCGAACAGGCGATCGACGATATGAAACTGGGGCAGGGCAAAGTGCCTGACGTTCTTTCGCTTGGCCTGTCTGCGACCGATTACATCGGCCATTCGTTCGGTAACGAAGGGGTGGAGATGTGCATCCAGCAGGCGTCGCTCGATCAGGCGTTGGGGCGGTTGTTTGCCTTCCTTGATGCCAGGAGCATCGATTACATCGTAATGCTGACAGCCGATCACGGCGGCCACGACCTGCCTGAACGCGTGGCAATGCAGGCTTATCCTTCGGCGACCCGGATCGATGGCAAGTTGACAGCGAACAACATCGGCGCGGCGATTGCTGCCGACCTCGGCCTGCCAGACGGAATGAAGCCGCTGCTCGCACGAGGGCCGATAGGTGATTTCTATCTGAATCGCGATCTGTCGGGCGAGATGAAAGACAAAGTTCGGGCTGCGGCAATCACACGCCTTAAGGAATATCCGCAGGTCGCCGCTGTGTTCGATGCGCGCGAACTTGCCCAAGTGCCTGTACCAACCGGGCCGGTGGAAGAATGGACGCTGGAAGAACGTGCCCGTGCATCGTTTTACGCCCCGCGTTCCGGCGACATCATTGTGTTGCTGCAAAAAGTCGTCACTCCAATCGCGCATCCGGGGCCGGGGTATGTCGCGACGCACGGTTCACCGTATGACTATGACCGACGCGTACCGATCCTGTTCTGGCGCAAAGGTTTGTCTCCGTTTGAGCAGCCGTTGTCGGTCCGCACTGTCGATATCGAACCGACGCTGGCCCCGTTTGTGGGTGTCGCGATTCCGCAGGGGGAGATTGATGGTCGCTGTCTCGATCTGGATGCAGGGCCGGCTTCCACCTGTCCTGTGGCAACAATCGCAGGCAAGTGAGGCGGGTGTGGGCAATTTGTCCGGCTCTTCTGCCGACTATTGGCAGACCGGTATCTGGAGAGCCGCCAACGAATTGCAGTTAAACTCTGATTTGTAAGCGCAATATGCGGCATACGGGATCGAACTGGGGAAGTGAGCCTAGGAAAATCGTGGCCAGCGAAACATCACTTCGACGCGACCGGTCTCTCTGCCATCGGGCGCGAAGGAGCGTTCTTCTATGATACCGTGCCCGTTGGACTCGACTGTTACTACGGTGGAGCAACGGGTGCCGTACAGATCGTTGCGAATGAAGGGCGGGGTGTCTTGCGGTTCCACCGCGATATCGGAGCGATTGAGTGGCGGAATGCCTGCGTCCGGCAGAGCTTCACTTCGTAGCGCAGCGAACAGCGGCGCGCGGTTGCCTTGGCTACCCGCCAACCACTCACCGACAGCGGCCTTCAGCGATAGTGTTTTCGGCCATGGTTCATCCAAAGAACCATTGGAGAGGCCGAAAATACCCGGCGGTAGGGGCGCGTGTAATCCGTATGGCCGGATTGTGTGGAAGGATAACTCTTTCGCTTCCATGACAGTAAACAGGCTGAACGGGTTGAACTGACTAAGATCCTCCTCTGCTAAAAGGGCGGGGCCTGAAGGATCGGCGAGAACGCTTCGAACCATTTCACCGCGCGATTTACAGGACGGGTCGGGGGCACCAAACCCGCGACGGTTGGTGACGAGTGCGAACCGGCCTGTCTCGCTTACGCCCAGCCAGGTGCCACCGCCAACCAGATCGTGTCCTGCGATAATCGGGTGGTCGCATTCCCATCGGGATAGCGGCTTGGCAGCACGTGCGTGGTACTCATCGCGATTACCGATGACGACCAATGGCCAGCGATCGTGCGTCTTCCATGCGATTGCGGCGACACACATCGCTAAATCAGCCCTTTCGCGCGAAAGCTGACGTGTCCGCTGCGGCCAATGATCACATGATCGTGAACTGTTATGCCCAACAGCTTCCCCGCATCGGAGATGCGCGTGGTAATCTGAATATCCGCGCGACTTGGTTCTGGGTTTCCGCTCGGGTGATTGTGGACGAGAATCAGTGCGGTCGCCCCTACCTCCAGTGCCTTCTTTACAACTACACGCGGATGGATGGCTGCCTCGTCGATCGAACCGTCACCGACGTGATGGTCGAGGATAAGGTGATTGCGCGTGTCGAGATACAGCACCCGCACCCGCTCAACCGTCAAATGCGCCATGTCGATCGTGAGGTAATCGAGCAATGCCTGCCAACTGCTCAGCACTGGTCTCTGCTGAACCTGTCCACGAGCACTGCGGCGTGTCGCGATGGCGACCGCCTTGAGGGTTGCTGCCGCTGTTTCTCCGACACCCTTGATTGTTTGCAACACGGCGGGTTCGGCATTGAGAACCGCTGGAAGCGATCCGAATCTCTCTATAAGTGCCTTGGCAACCGGTTTGGTATCCCCGCGCGGGTTAGCCGCGAATAATAGGTATTCGAGTACTTCGTAGTCAGCCAGTGCTTCAGCGCCACCGTGCAACAATCGTTGCCGAAGGCGTGAACGATGCCCTTCTCCGCTGTGCGATCTTGCACCTGGCGTCGTAGAAATTGAATCTTCAGGCTGAGGCAACCTTTTCCCCGTCATCGCGTTGAGCGCTGATGCATTGCCTTTGGCAGGGCTTGCGCGCAAGTGGGGACGAATGGCTGAAGCCGAAACTGATGCAGAGGATTACGTCGGGGAGGCCACAAGTGCGGGCCCTCGCCGCGTGTTGCTGCGAATCCTTTTGATCTTGTTGGTGATTTTTAGCTCAATCGTTGCGGCGGTGTGGTTCTCGCGGGAAAAAATTGCCGATAATCTCATTGCCAGCCAGCTCGAAATATACGGAATTCCTGCAACTTATGAAATCGATTCCATTGGTCCGGAACGGCAGATTCTGAAAAATATCGTCATCGGTAAGCCTGACAGCCCCGATATGACGATAGCCAATGCCCAGGTTGCAATAAATTATCGTTTCGGAATACCCGCACTCGGTCGGATTACTCTCGTCCGCCCGCGGCTTTATGGTTCTGTGCGGGATGGCAGGTTGAGCTTTGGAACCCTTGATAAAGCCCTATTTAGCGGCCGCAGCAGCCAGTCAGGCTTGCCTGCCCTTGATCTCCGCCTGATCGACGGACGGGGCCTTATTGAAAGTGATTTCGGGCCAATCGGGATTAAGGCTGAAGGGCAGGGGCGATTGGATAATGGCTTCAAGGGGACGCTTGCTGCTGTCGCTCCCAAAATTGAAGGCGGCCAATGCAAGGGGCAAGAGGCCTCAATATACGGTTCACTGGCGACTGAAGGTGGTAAACCTCACTTTGCAGGCCCTGTGCGAATCGCTGAATTGGACTGCCCTTCTCAGCAGATAGCGCTGAAAGGTGTGGCTCTCCTTGCTGATGTGACGGCCGATAGCGCCTTTTCTGGATTCGAGGGCAAGGCAAAGCTGGAGACAGGTGCCCTGAATGCGGCCGATACGCGAGCAAGTGGCGTGAACGGTACAGTGCGCGCAGTGTGGCGTAACGATGCATTGACGGCAAACTATACGCTCGCTGCTCGCGGTCTTTCGCTGCCAGAGGTGCGCGTGGCAGTCATGACGCTGGATGGATCGTTGAGAGCCAACGATGCGTTTGGCCGAGTTGAAATCCGATCTGGTGTCGCCGGGAATGGTGTGCGACTTGGGGACGCGCTTGACGCCAGACTGGCAACAGCAGAGCGCGCTGCGAAGGATACGCTTGCTGCCCCCCTTCTGGCTCAAATTCGCAACGCTCTTTTGCGTGAGGGGCGAGCAAGTCGTTTCGTGGCGGATATAACTGCGCGCAGAACGGGCGAGACAGCCAATCTCGTGATTCCTCAGGCGAGTTTGCGCGGGGGAAGCGGTTCGACTCTACTCTCGTTGTCGCAAGTGCAAGTGTCGGGGGAAGGGAGTAAAGGGCTGCAGTTTTCCGGCAATCTCGCCACTGGTGGAAAGGGTTTGCCTCGGATCGTCGGACGGATGGAAGGCGGACAGGGCGGACGCGCCGTTTTGCGAATGCGGATGGCGGAATATGTGTCGGGCGATTCTCGTATGGCGATACCCGACCTGGCTATTATCCAAAGCGATGCCGGGGCGATCGAATTTCGTGGGCGCGTCTCAGCGTCAGGTCCGCTACCTGGCGGGTCGGCGCGCAACTTGCAACTGCCGATTGAGGGAAGTTGGTCTGGCGTTCGCGGGCTGGCGTTATGGCGGCATTGCACGAAAGTCGGTTTCGATGGGCTGACAATGGCATCACTCTCTCTTGAGCGACGATCTTTGACACTTTGCCCGAGAAAAGGCGCGCCCATCGTTCAGCAGCGTGCAGGGGCGTTGCGGATCGCTGCCGGTGTTGCATCGCTTGACCTCGCGGGCACGCTGGCAAACACTCCGATTCGGCTCAAAAGCGGCCCGATCGGCTTTGCTTATCCCGGCGCAATGACTGCTCGCGAGGTTGATGTCGGTCTTGGCGCTCGCGGATCGAGTAACGATTTCCGGATATCTAATTTGCAGGCGACATTCGGACGCGAGATAGCGGGTACATTCGCGGACGCGGACGTGAAGCTCTATTCGGTGCCGCTGGATATGGTCGGTGCTGCTGGCGACTGGAAATACGCCAACGGTGTTCTCACTCTCGCGAATGGGCGTTTCCGTCTGGAAGACCGGGCTTCAGCGGATCGTTTCAATCCTCTGGCCGCGGAGGAGGCCTCTCTCACTCTTAAGGATAGTGTCGTTCACGCGACAGCGTCGCTCAGGGCGCCAGATTCACATCGCGAGGTGGCGGATGTATCGATTGTCCATAATCTGGCGAATTCCACAGGCGCCGCCGACCTGGCCGTGAAGGGGTTGGTGTTCGATAAGGCGCTTCAGCCCGATCAGTTGACGGATCTCGCACTCGGCGTTGTGGCAAATGCGAAGGGAACCGTGCGAGGTGTGGGTCGGATCGACTGGAATGCGAAGGGAATAACAAGCTCAGGTCGTTTTTCGAGTGATGCGCTGGACTTCGCTGCAGCATTCGGGCCGGTGAAGGGGGCCAGCGGAACTGTGGTATTCACCGATTTGCTTGGAATGACCACCGCGCCAAACCAAACCTTGCAGATTGCATCGGTCAACCCGGGAATAGAGGTTGATAATGGCAGCGTCACCTTCTCGCTGAAGAATGGTCAGGACCTGGCTGTTGCCGGGGGAACATGGCCGTTCATGGGCGGCACGATCACGTTGCACCCTACGAAAATGCGCTTCGGCGCGAGTGAGGAGCGTCGGTACGTTTTTGAGATTGTCGGCCTCGATGCGGCACAATTCATTCAGCGAATGGAGCTCGAAAACCTCGCAGCCACAGGCATATTCGACGGTACAGTACCCATTGTATTTGACCGCAATGGAGTTGGGCGGATCGATCACGGCATGCTGATCGCGCGGGCACCAGGCGGCAATGTCTCTTATCTGGGTGAACTGACATACAAGGATAAAGGGGCAATCGCGAATTTTGCCTTCGATGTTCTTAAATCGATCGATTACAGCCAGATGGTTCTTACCATGGAAGGGCGGCTGACTGGCGAGATAATCACGCATGTCAGCCTGGATGGTGTGCGTCAGGGTGAAGGGGCGAAACGAAACTTCCTCACCCGGCGTATTGCGGCACTCCCGATTCGCCTCAATGTCAATATTTCCGCACCATTTTATCAGCTTATCAGCTCGATCAAAGCGATGTACGACCCTGCGTCTGTGCGTGATCCACGTGATCTGGGGTTGGTTTCAAGTGATGGGAAGCGATTGAAACCTGCCGTTTCGCTCCCTCCGTCTGCTGTTACACCGCATGATATCTTATCGGAAAAAACACCCGTTCAGCCCAAAGAAAGCGAGAACAGGCCATGATCTGTGCCCAATCGATCCACGAATATCTCTCCCCAAATGACTCGTCGGTCGAGCGCGATAAGCTTCTGGGAGGGATGGGGCGGACAGTGTTGATGGCGATGGTCGGTTCGGCTGCGCTTGGTGGGTGCATTTCAGTCAAAGCACCTGATAAGCCAATCGTGATCGAGCTGAATATCAACATTCGGCAGGAAGTGATTTATCGTCTTGCGGCAGATGCGAACAATACGATCGATGAGAACGAGGATATTTTCTAAGATGAGCAGCCTGTTGAAAAATATCATTATAGCTGCTGCGGGGATTGGTCTCGCAATGACTTCTCCTGCGTTGGCACAGCGAGATCCCGCATACGAAGCGGCGCGCTCATCCGGCCAGGTCGGAGAGAAAATGGACGGTTACCTAGGCATCGTCGGCGCTGGCACCCCGGCGTTGCAGAAGCTTGTGGGTGATATCAATATCAAGCGTCGTGCAGTCTATGCCAGTCGAGCGCAGGCGGCGAATGCCACTCTTGAGGAATATGCATTCACCGCAGGGTGCCTTGCGATTCTCAAAACAGCTCCTGGGGAGAAATATCAGGCTCCTGATGGTTCGTGGCAAACTCGTACCAGCGCCGCGCCTCAGCGTGACAGTCGGTGCCCCTCTTAACTTCCACGAATAGTGACGTGATCCGCGGTTTGGGCTTCCTCCACCGGTTGACTCGCATACACCCCCCGCCTAAGGGAGCGGCGCACCGGCTCAACCCCTTTGGCGGGTAGGGCCGGTTCTGTATATTCTTTACCCGGAATCGCTCGTTCGCGAGCGGCCCAAGGTTCTGACGGGACTTAGGTTTTGGCCGATAATAACGACCAGCACTCAGGCGACGATCTCGACCGCCGTATTGCCGATGCTCAGGCGCGCCGTAAACACGGGGTGACCAATGCGGAAGGGCGCGCGGAAACGCGCGGCTGGGCCGTGGGTATCGAATTCGTCGGTACGGTTTTGGTTTCCGGCTTTATCGGTTGGGCAATCGATACCTGGGCTGGTCTCGGAACGGCGCCGTGGGCGATGATCGTCTTCCTGGTGCTCGGTTTCGCTGCCGGCGTACGGCGCGCAATCAAAACCTCCGCTCAGTTCGATAGCGATCCCGGCAACGACGGCTGAAGGCACAGGATATCCCATGAACCCGATGCATCAGTTTGAGATCGTCAAGCTTCACCCGCTCGCTGCTGGTGGCTACGATATCTCTTTCACTAACTCTGCGCTGTGGATGGCAATTGCGTTGGGTGCGATTGCTATCTTCATGTTCGTCGGTACCGCTAAGCCGCAGCTCGTTCCTGGGCGTTGGCAGGCAGCCGTCGAATATGTTTACGACTTCGTGACCAGCATGCTGGACGAAAACGTCGGGCCGGAAGGTAAGCGCTATGCGCCTCTGATTTTCGCGGTCTTCATGTTCGTTCTGGTTTGTAACCTGCTCGGCCTGTTGCCGTGGGTGGGGGCATTTACGCCAACCAGTCATGTTACTGTGACTATCGGCTTGGCCTTCATTGTGTTTACGGTGGTTTGTGTTGTTGGCTTCATGCGCCACGGTCTGCACTTTTTCAGTCTGTTTTGGCCGAAGGATGCGAATATCGCGCTCGGTTTGTTCGTTTTCGTGATTGAGGTTCTCAGCTTCCTCTCGCGTCCGTTCACGCTGGCCATTCGTTTGTTCGCCAACATGACCGCCGGGCACGTGCTGTTGAAAGTGTTTGGCACTTTCGTCGTGGCGCTCGGTTCGTTCAACGCGCTTCCTTATGTATTTGGCGTACTACCTCTTGCAGTGAACGTCGCGCTTACGGCGCTCGAACTTCTGATCGCGGTCGTGCAAGCTTACGTTTTCGCTCTTCTCGCATCGCTCTATCTCAATGATGCGGTGAACCTTCACTAACGGGTAGTTCGCCCGAAAATGACTGATTGAATCCAAGGAAAGGTTTTCGACATGGACGTTGCATCGGCAAAGGTTATTGGCGCAGGTCTCGCAGCAATTGGTGCGGGTCTTGCCGCAATCGGCGTGGGCGCTATTTTCGGCCAGTATCTGAACAGTGCACTGCGTAACCCCGAAGCTGACGCCAAAATGGGTGGTCGCCTGATTTTCGGCTTCGCTGTGACCGAAGCGCTCGGCCTGATCGCGGCTGTTGTGGCGCTGGCACTGGCCTTCAGCTAAGCGGATCTGCTGCCGGCCAGAACCGTGATGGGGCTGGCCGGTCGCACCGATTGGCTTCACTGAAAGACAGGCTTCGAGAGTCATGCCTCAATTTGATTTCACCAACGTCTTCTGGCCTCAACTTTTCTGGTTGGCGCTGTTTTTCATCGTGCTTTATTTCGGCATCGTGCGTCTTACGTTGCCGCGTTTGGGCAAGGTGATGGACGAGCGTGCGGCGAAGATCGACGGCGATCTCGAGGCAGCTCGCGCCGCCAAGGAATCGGCAGATGAACTGACCGAGCGATATCGTGCCGAACTGGAAAAGAGCCGGGACGAGGCGCGCGGCAATATTGCCGCAGCCAAGGCAGAAGCTGCCAAGGCCTCGGAAGCCCGTCTTGCTAAGGCGGAAGCAGATTCGGCGGCGAAGATCGACGCTGCCGAAGCTCGCATTGCCGATGCCACCGCCAAAGCGCATGAATCGCTTCGTGGCGTTGCCATTGAAGGGGCTCAGGCGATTATTGCCAAGCTCACCAATAATCAGCCTTCTACAGACGCTGTAAGTGGCGCGGTTGATGCCGCGATGGCTCGCTAAGGCAACGTGACAGGATCGCATGACATGAGCGCACTTCCCGCAATCGTCGAAGAGCAACCCGCCGGTCACACCGAAGTTGCGGGGCATGAGGAACAGACCCTGCTTGGCCTTGGTGCTGAAGGCTGGGTCTATGTTTCGATTACCATCTTCTTCATCATCGCGATCTTTTTCGTGAAGGCGCCGAGGAAGATCACCGATGCGCTCGATGCTCAGATTGCGGAAAAACGTCGCAATCTGGATGAAGCGGCAAAGATCCGGGCGGAGGCTCAGGGTTTGCTCGACGAGGCAAAGGCGCAGCATGCAGCTAGCGCGCAGGATGCAGCTGCAATGCTCGATCATGCAAAAAAAGAAGCTGCACAGATTATCGCCCAGGCAGAGGCAGATACGTCAGTTATGCTTGAGCGCCGTGCTGCAATGGCCGAGCAAAAGATTGCAGCCGCTGAACGGGCCGCCGCCGAGAGTCTTCGTCGCGAAGCAGCTGGCGCTGCCGTCAACGCCGCGCGCGCAGTGATCGCAGGCAATTATGGCGAAACAGAAGATCGTAAGCTGGCAGACGAAATTATTTCTTCGATCTGAGTTGGTTTAGCCTGCTTTCAATTAATCCTTTTGAGGTCGTGCGAATTCTCTGAAGCAGGGACTTCCACGGCCTCTTTTCGTTGGTGCTCCTTGAGAGGCAACCTGTGGGGTCAGGGCTTTCCATATTTCAATATCGCAAGCCCCCTGATTCAGGGCGCAACGGTGAACTTGCGGGCATCCTATCAGGAAGCAGTGTGAGGCCTAGAGCGTTACACAGTGTGGATACGGCCCTTACTGGATGAGAACATCCGCGCTCCCATCTCAGTTGGAACGCCGTACAGAAATGGTGCGTATTAAATAGCAGGGGTCGGCAGAGCGCTAACCGGCCGCATGAACTGCCACATACATCGTTAATGATTGTGCAGCACTAGCCCCTCTTGGTTGCGGCAGAACAAGCGATCTGCTCCAACGGTACAGAATCTCAGAAATTGTCCTTTGCTTTTCTGAGCGCGGCAAAAGTCTCCACCGGAGTTTCGCCGCCCCAGCGATTGCGCAGGCTCTCATCATCTGCGCGTAGAAAGGGGTTGTTCTTCAACTCACGCTCCAATTGAGTCGGGATGGTAGCCTCGCCGCGTGCGCGACGAGCTTCGATTTCCGCAGCATAGTCCCTCAGCGCGGCGTTGTCCGGGTCGGCATGCAATGCAAACCGGGCGTTGGCTTGTGTGTATTCATGGGCACAATACAGCATCGTTTCAGGGGGCAGAGCGCGAATCCGTTGCAAACTCGCCCAGAATTGTTCCGGAGTGCCTTCGAACATTCGCCCGCAGCCAAGTGCGAAAACGCTATCTCCCACGAAAGCGATCCCGTCTTCGGGAAAGTGATAGGCAATATGGTTTAACGTGTGGCCGCCCACATCGATCACTCGCGCTGTGTGCTTGCCCAACATCATCGTGTCGCCAGGATGCAGTTCGCGGTCGAGCGGGGCAATTTTTGCTACCTCTCCGGGCCCTGAAATCACGCAGTTTGTCGCCGCTTTGATCGCCTCGTTTCCTCCGGCATGATCGGGATGCCAGTGGGTGTTCCAGATCTGCGTGATCTGCCATCCCCGTTCCTGCGCTGCGCTCAGACAGGCTTCAGCGTCGGGAGTGTCGATGCAGGCTGTCTCGCCGGAAGCCGGGTCGTGGACCAGATATCCGTAGTTATCGGAGAGGCACGCGAACTGATGAATTTCGATCATTAGGCGATCTTATCGCCGTAAGTCCATGTGTGAAAGGGCGGATCAGCGCACCCGGCGAAGGGCGAAGCCACCATATAGCACCACAAACAGGAAGACGGTTGGCGCACTATGCGGTGGCTGCCAAGCCCCATGCCCGATGGCCTGCATGATAAGGAGTGCCACCATACTCACACCGGCAACGACGGTCACGATCACGTTCATTATTCGATAGCGAGCACTGTCGTCGCAGTTCGCGGCCCGTTCCCGCAGCAGCGCCCACAACCATACCAGCACAGCCACAACCATGTAGCACACAGCAACCCACGCCGGCGCCCACTGCACCGCCCACGCGCCGCCAAGCAACAGCACACCAATCATCCCGATATCCTATCAAGCCCCGCAAATACAGGAAAGGCCCGCCCACTCATCCGAGCAGGCGGGCCTTTCCCTATTGATATATCGCTATTTCGCGATCGCTCCCCACCCGGCACCCCGGCAAAGCAGAGGCGCGCGGGGCAGGGCAGCGGGGCTTACTCGCCCTTCTGCTTCAGCGCTTCGCCGAGGATATCGCCCAGCGACGCACCCGAATCGGACGAACCGAACTGAGCCACCGCTTCCTTCTCTTCGGCGATCTGACGCGCCTTGATCGAGAAGTTCGGCTTCTTCGACCGGTCGAAACCGGCGACCATCGCGTCGATCTTCTGGCCGGTCTGGAAGCGATCGGGGCGCTGTTCGTCGCGGTCGCGGCCGAGGTCGCTGCGCTTGATGAAGCCGGTCGCGCCATCGTCGCCAACCTGCACTTCCAGCCCGCCGTCGCGCACTTCCAGCACGGTGACGGTGACGACGTCGCCACGCTTCAGCGCGCCCGACGAACCACCTTCGGTCGGAGCACCCTTTTCGAGCTGCTTCATGCCCAGGCTGATGCGCTCCTTCTCGATGTCGACGTCGAGCACGATCGCTTCGACTTCTTCACCCTTGCGGTGCAGCGCCAGCGCGTCTTCGCCCGAGATACCCCATGCGATGTCGGACATGTGAACCATGCCGTCCACATCGCCGGGCAGGCCGATGAACAGGCCGAATTCGGTCGCGTTCTTGACTTCGCCGGTGACCTTGCTGCCAACCGGGTGCGCGTCTGCGAATTCTTCCCACGGATTGCGCTGAGCCTGCTTGAGGCCGAGCGAGATGCGGCGCTTGTCGGCATCGACTTCCAGAACCATCACTTCGACTTCCTGCGATGTCGAAACGATCTTGCCCGGATGCACGTTCTTCTTCGTCCAGCTCATTTCGGAAACGTGGACCAGCCCTTCGATGCCCGGTTCCAGTTCCACGAACGCACCGTATTCGGTGATGTTGGTGACGGTGCCGGTCAGCTTCATGCCCACCGGATACTTCGCGCCGACGCCATCCCACGGATCGCTTTCGAGCTGCTTCATGCCCAGGCTGATGCGCTGCGTATCCGAATTGATACGGATGATCTGCACGGTCACGGTGTCACCGATATTGATGACTTCGTTCGGGTGGTTGACCCGCTTGTAGCTCATATCGGTCACGTGCAGCAGGCCATCGATGCCGCCCAGATCGACGAACGCACCGTAATCGGTGATGTTCTTGACGACACCGTCGATAACCTGACCTTCGGCCAGCTTGTCGATCAGTTCGCTGCGCTGTTCGGCGCGGGTTTCTTCCAGCACGGCACGGCGGCTGACGACGATGTTGCCGCGGCGGCGATCCATTTTCAGGATCTGGAACGGCTGCGGCATATCCATCAGCGGGGTGACATCGCGCACCGGGCGGATATCGACCTGGCTGCCCGGCAGGAACGCCACGGCACCATCGAGATCGACGGTGAAGCCACCCTTGACCCGACCGAAGATGCGGCCATCGACGCGCTTGCCTTCGCCAAATTCGCTTTCCAGCTTGTCCCACGCGGCTTCGCGGCGGGCACGGTCGCGGCTGAGCATCGCTTCGCCGTCGGCGTTTTCGACGCGGTCGACGAACACTTCGACTTCGGAACCGACCTGCAGGCCGTGCTCGTCATCGCTCCGCATGAATTCTTTGAGGTTGACGCGGCCTTCGCTTTTCAGGCCCACGTCGATCACGGCCATGCCGTTTTCAATCGCCGTAACGGTGCCTTTGACGACGCGGCCTTCGAAGCCGTCTTCGCCCGCACCGCCAAGCTGTTCGTTCAGCAACGCCTCGAAATCGGCGCGCGAGGGATTGGCGCTGGATGCCATTGTATCAGTTCCTGTACATTCTTTTGCTTCCGGCCACCGGTTTTACCGGGGTCTTTCACCGCTTCCACGCACCATTGCGTGGCTGACGGGGCAAGAGGGCCGCTTGCCGCACGGGGCCGAATGCCATCGCACGGGTTCCATTCGATCCATCGGCAAATTGAGGGATGTTCGGGAACGACCGCGCAAATAGGGAATAGTCACCCCCCGCGCAAGCACAAACGCCACCCACCCAACCAGGCCCCCTCCGTGCCTTCGCGCCTTCGTGTGAAGCAGAATTCACCCATCGCGACAGGCGCAAGGGATCGCCATGAATGGCCACCTCTCCTCCGGCTCCTCACAATGACGAGGGGAGAGGATGAACAATACTGCACCTCCATACCCGTCGCCCCGGACCTGATCCGGGGCCCCGCTTTACCTTCTGGCGCGGCGTCAAAAGAAGCTGGACCCCGGCTCAAAGACCGGGGTGACGTCGGGGATGGCGAATATCAGCGCGCAGGCTTCCCTTTGCTTGTTTCTCTCCCGCCCGCTCGTCATTGCGAACACAATGAAGCAATCCACTGGGTGACGGCGGCGCCCCCCACACCGCTGGAGGCGGAGGCGATGGATGCTTCATGGATTGCCACATCGCTTCGCTCCTCGCGATGATGAGGGCGAGGGATACACACAACAGCACTAAACAACCAATGGCAGCGCGACCCTCAACACACCAAACCAGCCCCCCTCCGTGCCTTCGCGCCTTCGTGTGAACCAAAACCCCCACCAGACGCCCGATAAATAAACCGAAAAGTACACCCCGGACCACCTCTCCAAAAGAGCGGACTTTATTTATAATAATACTAAAATAAGTTTCGCATTGCGACGATTTATTATACTACATTATTTAATAAATCCATTCCGGATGATTTTTATTCCCGATCCGGACAATTACCGAAATTGCGTAATCCGTTACTTTTCCAAACCTTATCCGACCCGCGCCGATGGGGTGGGTGGGTGATGACCGTGTCATACGCGCAACACAAGGGCGTCCGCCGCATTTACATTATCCCGCAAAAGGCACGAGAACAGCACGATAATTCCATAACGCCATTTATCAATTTAAACAGTATTAATAAAAAATCGATAGTATTCAATGGGATGATCATTGATTGAACAAGTGCGTGAATATAGTTCCGTAAGGGATCGTGTGAACCATGCCGATTCTTTAAGGATATTCGTATTGCAAACTCCGGTTTGTTCAGTCTGTTCTTGTGATCGCGCCAATGGTCCGCGCGCAATCGTGGCGTCTTTTGCCGCACACTCCCTTCGTGGCTCGCTTGCGGGTTGCGGTGCGGCAATCCTTTTCGATTATTGATGGAGTTATAAACTGATGAACGATCGCATGTCTGATCGCGCGCCGTCGCGCGGCGTATCCGGCTTTGCCGGGCAATTTGTGCAGGATGAACGGATGGGCTGGTCCATGCGCCGCCGCATCATGGCCGCGCTGCGCGCCAGCTGTCTGGTGCTGGGGATCAAGCGTCGCCGCAATCGCGGTGTCGGCGCGCTCGGCTATGGCGTGCCCGCCGCCGGCCCGCTGGCCGCGGATGCCGATCTGCCCGCCTATTTCGGCAGCAACACGATGAGCGCGATGGCCGGTCGTGTCGGTGTGCAGAAATTCACCGTCGCGCTGGTGCTGGGTGGCATGCTGGCCACTACCGCGCAGGAAGCGCGAGCGGGGACTGGGAATTATGTTGTTACCGGAACTAGCTCGCTCGCGAACCAGGAGTACAATACCCACGTTGGGTACGTAAACGGGGGCGTCGGAGTAACCGGGTCTAGGAACTCCGGTTTTGGAGCTGGCGCGGGCGTGACAGTTACCGGGAATAGTAATTCGGGTTTTGGGGTGCGTGCGGGCCAGAGTGTAAACGGTAGCTATAATTCTGCGATCGGTGATGATGCGGGCTTTTATGTGCGTGGCGATAGAAATGTGGCTCTTGGCGCTTATGCCGGGAAAGCTCTATCGGGTTCGGGGAATGTCGCGGCTGGCGTGTCAGCGGGTGCCAATGTTTCTGGGAACAACAATATCGCGCTTGGCGATATGGCTAATGCTGCGGGCGGATCGTTCAGCGACACTATCGCCATTGGCGTAAGCTCGGTTGCCAACGTGAGTCGTGCCGTAGTGTTTGGGGCGAGCGCGTCAGCTAATAGTGTTAATGCTATGGCGCTTGGTTACGGATCAAATGTCACCGGTACAAATGCAATCGGCGTGGGTGCGTCGGCCACTACTAACGGTATAGGGGCGGTTGCACTTGGTGTGCTTGGCAATGCGACCGGTGTGAATGCCGCTGCCATCGGCGCTAGCGCAACCGCGAATGGGGCTGGTGCAATCGCTATGGGTGGAACTGCCCTCGCTAATGCCAGCAATGCACTGGCAATGGGCAGTGGCGCAACCTCCGGCGATATTGCGGCCATTGCTCTTGGTGCTGCATCGCAGGCAACCAAGAACTCCGCCGTTGCTATCGGCCAGAACGCTCAGGCCGCTGGCACCGTGGCCGTGGCCATCGGTGGCGCTGCCACCGCAGGGGCGAACAACGCGATTGCCATTGGTAACGGTGCGAAGGCCAACGGCCTCTCCACGATTGCCATCGGCACCGGCAACACAGTCACCGGCACCGGATCGGGCGCGATCGGCGATCCCAATGTTATTAACGGCAGCGGCAGCTACGCGCTGGGTAACAACAACAACATCAATGGCGACAACGTATTTGTTGTCGGCAATAACGTTGCTGTTCCGGCAGGCAATAACGGCGCGGTCGTTCTGGGCAACAACAGTGCGGTCGGTACATATACGCAAACCGCTGGCACCACGATCCGCGGCACGGCTTACGATTTCGCCGGTGCCCCGACGTCCGCCTCTACCGTCAGCGTCGGCTCCGCCGGTGCGGAACGTCAGGTGACCAACGTCGCCGCGGGCAAGCTGAGCGCAACCAGCACCGACGCCGTCAACGGCAGCCAGCTTTTCGCTACCAATCAGGCAATCGAAACGCTCACGGCAGCCAGCGGCTCCGCACACTACTTCGGCGCGAACAGCGTCGGCAGCGCCACCGGCACCAACTATAATGGCGAAGGGGCCACCGGCACCGATGCCATCGCCATCGGCAAAAACGCCTCCGCCTCCACCGCAGGCGGCATCGCCCTCGGTTCCGGCAGCGTCGATGCCGCCGCCAATGCCGTCAGCAGCGCCACCATCGGTTCCACCACCTACGGCAACTTCGCCGGCACCACGCCGGGCAGCGTCATCAGCGTCGGCGCCGTGGGCACCGAACGCCAGGTAACCAACGTCGCCGCCGGTCGCGTAACCGCCAGCAGCACCGATGCTATCAACGGCAGCCAGCTCTACTCGGTAGCCAGCACCACCGAAAGCAGCGTAAACTCGCTGAGCACCGGCCTGTCGACCACCAACAGCACGGTCGGTTCGCTGAGCACGACGGTGTCGAGTAACACACAGGCCGTTGGCTCGCTGAGCACTGGCCTTTCGAGCACCAACAGCACTGTCGGCTCGCTCAGCACGACAGTGTCCGGCGCAGTGAGCACGGTCAGTTCACTGAGCACCACAGTATCGAGCAACACCGAAGCGGTTGGTTCGCTGAGCACAGGTCTGTCGAGCACCAACACCAACCTCGACACCCTGTCGACCTCGACCTCGACCGGTATCGCCACCAACGCGGACAACATCGGTTCGCTGAGCACGACGGTGTCGGGCGCAGTCAGCACAGTCGGCTCGCTCAGCACCACCGTATCGAGCAATACTGAAGCGGTTGGCTCGCTGAGCACTGGCCTTTCGAGCACAAACAGCACGGTCGGCTCGCTCAGCACGACAGTGTCCGGCGCAGTGAGCACGGTCAGTTCACTGAGCACCACCGTATCGAGCAACACCGAAGCGGTCGGTTCGTTGAGTACGGGCCTTTCGAGCACCAACAGCACTGTCGGCTCGCTCAGCACGACAGTGTCCGGCGCAGTGAGCACGGTCAGTTCACTGAGCACCACAGTATCGAGCAACACCGAAGCGGTGGGATCGCTGAGCACAGGCCTGTCGAGCACCAACACCAACCTCGACACCCTGTCGACCTCGACCTCGACCGGCATTGCCACCAACGCGGACAACATCGGCTCGCTCAGCACGACAGTGTCGGGCGCAGTGAGCACAGTCGATTCACTGAGCACCACCGTATCGAGCAACACCGAAGCGGTTGGTTCGTTGAGTACTGGCCTTTCGAGCACAAACAGCACGGTCGGCTCGCTCAGCACCACGGTGTCGAGCAACACACAGGCCGTTGGCTCGTTGAGCACGGGCCTGTCCGCAACGAACAGCACTATCGGTTCGCTGAGCACCACGGTATCGAGCAACACGCAGGCCGTTGGTTCGCTGAGCACCGGCCTGTCGAGCACTAACAGCACAGTTGGTTCGCTCAGCACGACGGTGTCGAGCAACACACAGGCCGTCGGCTCGTTGAGCACGGGCCTGTCCGCAACGAACAGCACAGTTGGCTCGCTCAGCACCGGCCTTTCGAGCACTAACAGCACAGTTGGCTCGCTGAGCACCACGGTATCGAGCAACACGCAGGCCGTTGGTTCGCTGAGCACCGGCCTKTCGAGCACTAACAGCACAGTTGGTTCGCTCAGCACGACGGTGTCGAGCAACACACAGGCTGTTGGCTCGTTGAGCACAGGTCTGTCCGCGACGAACAGCAGTGTTGGCTCGCTCAGCACCGGCCTTTCGAGCACCAACAGCACAGTTGGCTCGCTCAGCACGACGGTGTCGAGCAACACACAGGCCGTTGGTTCGCTGAGCACCGGCCTTTCGAGCACTAACAGCACAGTTGGT
>NZ_RAHJ01000019.1:134330-441487 GCF_003605755.1 Tsuneonella suprasediminis
CAGCACAGTTGGTTCGCTCAGCACGACGGTGTCGAGCAACACACAGGCTGTTGGTTCGCTGAGCACCGGCCTTTCGAGCACCAACAGCACGGTCGGTTCGCTGAGCACGACGGTGTCGAGCAACACACAGGCCGTTGGCTCGTTGAGCACAGGTCTGTCCGCGACGAACAGCAGTGTTGGCTCGCTCAGCACTGGTCTTTCGAGCACCAACAGCACTGTTGGTTCGCTGAGCACGACAGTGTCCAGCAACACACAGGCCGTTGGTTCGTTGAGCACAGGGCTGTCCGCGACGAACAGCAGTGTTGGCTCGCTGAGCACCGGCCTTTCGAGCACCAACAGCACAGTTGGCTCGCTGAGCACCGGCCTTTCGAGCACTAACAGCACGGTCGGCTCGCTGAGCACCACGGTATCGAGCAACACGCAGGCCGTTGGTTCGCTGAGCACCGGCCTTTCGAGCACTAACAGCACAGTTGGTTCGCTGAGCACGACAGTGTCCAGCAATACCGAATCGGTCGGTTCGTTGAGCACTGGATTGTCGACCACCAACAGCAGCATGGGTTCTCTCAGTACAGCTGTTTCGACTGCAACCAGTTCACTTGCTCCATTGCTGAAAGTCGCTGAAGCTTCGACCGATTCCGATCAGAAGCTGGCAACCAGCGTTGGCGGAAGTGGCGGCGCTCCATCCGGCATGATTGCCACCGATGGGAATGCCAACACTGGGGAGGGCGCTGGCAACTATGCTGATTTCGATGCCATCGCTTCGGTCGGCGGACGGGACTCGCTGGCAACCGGCTTCTTCGCGAAAACCGATGAAGGGGTGACGGGGGGCTCAGCTTTTGGCTCGTGGTCGCAAGTAACAGGCAACAATGGCACCGCCATTGGTTATAGTTCGCTGGCAGGCAAAGAGGCGACTGCCTTGGGCTATCGCAACCAGGCAAGTGGTGATCAGTCGACTGCTGTTGGCTACAACAACGTCGTATCGGGCGCCAACTCGGGTGCGGTTGGTAGTGGTAACTCTGTCGCTGCCAACAATACCTACGTCATGGGCAACAACATTACGGTGGATGCAAACAGCTCCAATTCGGTTGTGCTTGGCAACGGCAGTGTCGCCAGTGGTCCAAACACAGTGTCGGTCGGTGCTGCTGGTGCTGAGCGTCGGATCACCAACGTCGCAGCGGGTGAGGTTTCGGCCACATCCACTGACGCGATCAACGGAAGCCAGCTTTTCGCGAGCAATCAGGAACTGCGGTTCGACCTGAATGCGCTGCGTAACGATACCAACGCCGGTATCGCCAGTGCGGCAGCGATTGGCACTCTCCCGCAGGCGATTAATCCGGGCAAGGTTGCTCTCGCAATCGGCTCTGGCTTGAGGAGTGGTGAGGTCGGCCTTGCGTTCGGTGTAAGCTACCGTACCGAAGACGATCGCGGCACTGTTCAGGGACGTATCGCAACGGATCGCGGGGCAACAACGGCTTCGCTGGGTCTGGGGATCGAGTTCTAAGCTCTCTCCTCTGATCGGCTTACCGAAGTCGGTAAAGTCAACAGACAGTCCCGCCCGGGCAGAGCTCGGGCGGGATTTGTTTGTCTCAAGCTACATACGGGTGACCATGTGTTCGAAATTTAGCTGGGTTCATTCCGGAAACCGCGAGATGATCGAGGGATATCGAGTGCGAGAATGGGTTGGCTACTGTTCATCGACGAAACATGTGGGAGTTAATGTTAGTGAACTGAACTTTGGTCGGCGTTCGCTGTGTCAAAGCCGAACCAAAATTCCAGGAATATGTCAGCGGAACAGGTATTCAATAGCATTTGCCAAAAACATCTTAGGTTCTGTTGACAAAAGCCTTCAGCCATAGGCGGATGCTTGCGAGGTTGAGGAAGCTGGCGAAGGATAGCGCGGTCTTGTCGTAGCGGGTTGCGATGCGGTTGGACTGCTTGAGCTTGTTGAACATGCGTTCGATGCGATTGCGATCCTTGTAACGACGATAGTCGGGATGCTCGGGCACTTTGCGGTTCGAGCGGGGCGGGATAATGGGCAGGATGCCCCGGATCAGCAGGCTTTCACGGAAGCGGTCACCGTCATAGCCCTTGTCCGCGAGCAGCGCCTTGGGCGTGGCGACCGGGATTGCCATCAGCGGCTCGGCTGCGGTGTAATCGGATGCTTCGCCGCCGGTCAGGACGAAGCAGAGAGGGCGTCCCTGATTGTCACATCGGGCGTGGATCTTGCACGTAAAGCCGCCGCGTGATCGACCAAAAGCCTCCTTATGAGTCCCCCCCTTGGGCCGGCGGCCTGCGAATGGCCCCGGACGCTCGTGCTATCGATCATGTGCTGCCAGTCATCGGTCAGCCCCAGATCAACCAGCGTTTGCAGCAAGGCATCCCAGACACCCTGCTCGGCCCATCGCCGGAACCGGACATAGACCGAGTTCCACTTGCCGTAACGCTCATGCATGTCGCGCCAGGGACAACCGACCCGCAAAACATGCAGCATCCCATTGAGGACGTGCCGGTTATCCCCTGCTGGCCGTGCCCAACGGCCCCGCTCAGACGGCAGCAGCGGTCCGATTACTTCCCATTCTTCCTCCGACAAATCCCCGCGCGCCATGGCTGCTCCCGCAAAAAGCAGTCTTGAATCAGCCCAGGGCGGTTTTGGGAATCCCCTACCAAGCTTTTGTCAACAGGGCCTAGGCTTCTGATGTTTGCTCAATTATATTTGGTTTCCAATCGCGCTTTCTGTGTTCAGTAATGCCGAACTGATGCATACTGCTGACAGAATGGGTTTACCGGGCATTGAGAAGCTGATCGGGTGTCCACAGTCTGATTGACTTGGTCTATCCAGTCTGGGCGAGAGCGTTCTCATTCTTGCTATATCGATACTGAAGGCAATTCCCCATAACGGGATTGGCCCCTATAGGTGGCTTTTCAATGCCTCTTCGGTGGCGTCGATGGCCGCAGCCAACGCCTGATCAACAGTCAGTTCGCTTGTGTCGATCAAATAAGCGCCATCGGCGACCCGCAAAGGGGCATCTTTTCGCCCCAAGTCACGCTCATCACGGCGACGGAGTTCTTCTGCGATTTCGTCGAGAGTAATCCTGTTGCCGCGTGTCTGCATTTCTTTCCACCGCCGCATGGCGCGGGCATCGACAGTGGCAGTGATGAACAGTTTAACGTCGGCATCCGGGGCGATCACAGTGCCGATGTCGCGGCCATCTAGCACTGCGCCGCCGGGCTGTTCGGCGAATGCGCGCTGTCTTTCGAACAACGCCTGGCGCACCGTCGGGTGGATCGACACCCGGCTTGCCAGACCGCCGCATTCTTCTGTTCGCAAATGGGGGTCGCTTAGCAATTCATCAGCAAAAGTCGTCGCGGCGAGAGCATCGACGGGATCGTCCGGATCTCCTCCATCAAGGAATACTTGTCGGCCGACAGCACGATATAGCAATCCGGTGTCGAGGTGCGGTAAGTCATAGTGAGCCGCCAGAGCTTTCGCGAGCGTGCCTTTGCCGGAGGCGGTAGGGCCATCGATGGCGATAATCATGTACGTCGCTGCCGTTTCATCAAAGCTTTGACCAAGCCGTAAATCGCGATTGCCGCCCAGAATCCTTCAAGCACGAGACTGGGCCAGTTGGTGTGAACCAACAGGGACACCGTCAGCAATGCTGCGCCGAGCAGATTGGTGCCGTGCAGGATGAACGGATTGTGTCCGGGGCGCAGGGTCAGATATGCATATGCGCCGATAATGCAGGCCATACCTGCGAATCCGACCAGCGAATAGATATCGAGCCCGGTCAAGTCATCGCCTCATCGAGCAGAGCTTCGAATGCCGGGAAGCTGGTGGCGATGGGTCGGGTATCGTCGATCTCTACCCCTTCTTTCGTGACCAATCCGGCGATTGCCATGCTCATGGCGATGCGATGGTCGAGATGGGTGATAACCGGTGCGCCGATCGTGCCGCGCAATGGTTCCCCGCCTGACCCGTCGATAATCAATCCATCTGCGGTTTCTTCCACCCGTGCGCCTGCGGCGGTGAGGGCGGTGGCCATTGCGGAAAGACGATCGCTTTCCTTTACGCGCAACTCGTCGAGACCACGGGTAACGGTGCGTCCGTTCGCCAATGCGGCGGCCACGAACAGTACCGGGAACTCATCTATCATTGATGGCGCCACTGCCGGATCGACATCGATGCCACGCAATTCAGCGTGGCGGACACGCAAGTCAGCAACCGGCTCCCCGCCAACTTCGCGGGCGTTTGTTTCTTCGATGTTGGCCCCCATTTCGCGGAGCACTTCGACCAGTCCGGCGCGGGTGGGGTTGAGGCCAACGTTTTCTATCAGCAGGTCGCTACCTTCGATCAGGCTGGCGGCGACCATGAAAAATGCGGCCGAGCTGGGGTCGCCCGGAACCTCTATTCGCTGGGGCGTCAACTCTGCCTGACCGTGAACGCGAATCACGCGTTCGCCCGCTTCTTCCCCAACATCAACCTGCGCGCCAAAGCCACGCAACATGCGTTCGGAATGATCGCGGGTTGGTACTGGTTCGATCACGGTCGTAATTCCGAGCGTATTCAGCCCCGCAAGCATAATCGCGCTTTTCACCTGTGCGCTGGCAACGGGCAGCTGGTATGAAATCGGGACGGCCGGTTCCGCTCCGGTCATCATCAGTGGCAAAGTGCCGCCGGGAGAGGTGGTGAACGTGGCCCCCATCGCAGACAGTGGATCAATTACGCGGCCCATCGGACGTTTTGAAAGGCTGGCGTCTCCAGTGAAATTCGCAGTAATTGCGTGGCTGGCAATCAGGCCTATCAGCAGTCGGGTCGATGTACCGGAATTGCCCATCTCCAGCGCCGAATCGGGTTGCAGCAGGCCGCCAACGCCAACACCGTGAATACGCCATTCAGCGCCGGTTTTCTCGACATGTGCACCCATTGCCCGCATCGCGGCGGCGGTGGCCATCACGTCCTCGCCTTCGAGCAGGCCGGTTACCCGCGTTTCGCCAACGGCCATCGCGCCCAGCATAACCGAGCGATGACTGATCGATTTGTCTCCGGGGACACGGAGGCGGCCTGTCAGGGGGGCAGTGGCTGTGAAGCGGCGTGGTGTGGGGTTTTCGTTCACGGATGATCCGACTGTATTGAATATTTGCAATGCGCGCGGCTCTTTGACAGCGCCCATGCCGTGTGGCAAGGCGCGCGCGCTTTTCACGGTGCCACTTGATTCAGGGTCTATTCGCACCCATCAAGCAGCCACGGAATTAAACGCCTGATGCCATAAGGTATCGAGGCCAAGCCAAGGACAGACAATGGTCAAGCCAGAGTGGGGCACCAAGCGTTCGTGCCCCAAGTGCGGTGAACGCTTCTACGATCTCGGCAAGGACGAGCCGGTGACGTGCATCGAATGCGGCGAGGAATGGTTCCCTGAGCCGGTGCTCAAATCCAAGCAGCCGATTCCGTTCGAGGAAGAAAAAGAGAAGAAGGACAAGGAAGCCGATAGCGACCTTGCGGACGACGATCTGGAAGACATCGACGAAGATGATGATTCGCCGGATAATGACGTCGATCTGGGCGGCGATGACGACCTTGGTGTTCAGACCTCTTCGGACGATGATGACGACGATAATTGATTTCGCCCTTGCATTGGTGGGGCGTGGCTCATAAAGGGCGCGTCCTGCCAGTCACCCGCGGTTGCGGATTTGATGGGCAGGCCGACTTTGGTCGGTAGATGAATGGTACGGGGCCTTAGCTCAGCTGGGAGAGCGCCTGCATGGCATGCAGGAGGTCAGCGGTTCGATCCCGCTAGGCTCCACCATTCAAGGTTTGAAAAAGTCGGTTCCGTTTCAGGGTCCGCACGCTGGCCGACGAGGTTTCGTCCGCCGGCGTTTTTGGCATTTGGCGATATTCCGTCGCCGCGAGTGGAGTGAACGAGCGCATGTTCGACAACCTGTCCGACCGCCTCGGTAACGTATTCGACCGCCTGCGCGGCCGTGGCTCGCTGAACGAAGCCGACGTTCGCGAAGCGATGCGCGAGATTCGCGTCGCCTTGCTGGAAGCGGACGTGGCGCTGCCGGTGGCACGACGGTTTATCGATGCGGTGACGGAAAAGGCCGTGGGGCAGGATGTGCTCCGCTCGGTCACTCCGGGGCAGCAGGTCGTCAAGATTGTCCATGACGAACTGGTCGAAATGCTCGGCGGGCAAGAACATCAGGGGCTGTTGCTGGAGGCGAAGCCCCCGGTTGTGGTGATGATGGTCGGCCTGCAGGGTTCGGGTAAGACGACCACGACTGCCAAGCTGGCCAAATACATTCGCGAACGCCACGGCAAGAAAGCGATGATGGCATCGCTCGACGTTGCCCGGCCTGCCGCGCAGGAACAGCTCGCTGTTTTGGGTGAGCAGGTCGATGTCGCCACTCTGCCGATTGTCAAAGGGCAGCAACCGGTCGACATCGCGCGCCGGGCGATCGAATCGGCAAAGTTGCAGGCAGTCGATGTCCTGATGCTCGACACCGCCGGTCGTCTCCACGTCGATCAGGCGTTGATGGACGAGATGAAGGCGGTCGCTGCCGTTTCCAGTCCGACCGAAGTGCTGCTGGTGGTCGATTCGCTGACCGGGCAGGACGCCGTCAACGTCGCGCAGAGCTTCAGCGGCGAAGTTCCGCTGACCGGCGTGGTGCTGACCCGGATGGATGGCGATGCGCGTGGCGGTGCGGCGCTGTCGATGCGGGCCGTTACCGGCAAGCCGATCAAGTTCGCCGGTACCGGTGAGAAACTCGACGCGATCGAAGCATTCCATGCCGGGCGTGTTGCGGACCGTATCCTCGGCATGGGCGACGTTGTCAGCCTGGTCGAAAAGGCGGCGGCGACGGTCAAGGAAGAAGAGGCCGAACACCTCGCCAAACGTATGGCGAAGGGGCAGTTCGATCTTAACGATCTGAGAATGCAGCTGCGCCAGATGCAGAACATGGGCGGTTTGGGTATGCTCGCCGGGATGATGCCGGGCATGAAGAAAGCCAAGGCAGCAATGGCGGAAAGCGGGATGGACGACAAAGTGCTCGTCCACATGGATGCCATCATCGGTTCGATGACCGCGAAGGAACGCGCCCGCCCCGAACTGATGAATGCCAAGCGCAAGAAGCGTGTGGCCGCCGGATCGGGTACGCAGGTTCAGGATGTGAACAAGCTGCTCAAGATGCACCAGGAAATGGCGCGGGCGATGAAGCAGATCAAGAAGATGGGCGGCCTCAAGGGGCTGGCTGCCATGTTCGGCGCTGGTGGCGGCGGGGCAGGCGGCATGGGCGGGCTTGGTGGCCCTGGCGGTGCAGGTGCGCCACCTTCGCTCCCCGGACTGGGCGGGATGGGCGGCAATATGCCGTCTAACCTGCAGGATTTGATGAAAAAGAAGTAATTCTAAGAGTTTATATTGGAAAGGTAACCAACAATGGCAATTGCAATCCGTCTGTCGCGCGGTGGCGCGAAGAAGCGTCCTTATTACCGCATCGTCGTGTCGGACTCGCGTTCGCCGCGTGACGGTAAGTATCTGGAACAGATCGGCACCTACAATCCGTTGATCGCCAAGGGCGACGAAAACCGCGTGAAGATTGACAGCGACCGTGCGAAGCACTGGCTTTCGGTTGGTGCCCAGCCGAGCGACCGCGTTGCTCGTTTCCTTGATGCTGCCGGCATTCGTGAGCGCGCTGCCCGCAACAACCCGAAGAAGGGTGAGCCGGGCGAAGCTGCCAAGGCTCGTGCAGAAGAAAAGGCTGAGAAGGCTGCGGAAGCCGCTGAAGCTGCCAAGGCAGCTGAAGCAGAAGCCAATGCACCGGCTGAAGAAGCTGCAACCGAAGAAGCCGCTGCCGAAGCGCCCGCCGAAGCTGCTGGCGAGGAAAAGGCTGAGGGCTGATCCTTGGTCTCGGACAAGCCCGTCATGCTTGCCGCCATCGCAGGCGCGCACGGGGTGACGGGCGAAGTCCGCCTGAAGCTGTTTGGGGAGGGCGTTGCTGCGCTCTCCCGCTACCGCAGCTTCAATGATGGCACGCTGACACTCAGCAAAGTGCGGAGCGATAACAAAGGCGGTGCTATCGCGCGTTTTGCCGAAGTGACCGACCGTACTGCAGCGGAGAAGTTGCGGGGGACGCAGCTCACGATTTCTCGCGCCGAAATGCCGCCGCTGGAAGACGGCGAGTTCTATCACTCCGATCTGCTGGGCTTGCCTGCGGTTTCTCACACCGGCGATCCGCTCGGTGAAGTTGTGGCGGTCGAAAATTTCGGTGCGACCGATATTCTCGAAGTGAAGCGGCCCGATGGCAAACGGTTTATGGTCCCTCTTACCGATGAAGCGGTGCCCGAATGGGACAGCGAGCGGGTGGTGATCGTGGCAGAGTTCGTCGTCACGTGACCTTCGCCGCGACCATTCTCACGCTGTACCCGGAGATGTTTCCCGGCCCGTTGGGCGTGTCGCTCGCAGGCCGGGCGTTGGAGCAGGGGAAATGGTCGTGCGATCCGGTGCAGGTCCGCGACTTCGCGACGGACAAGCATCGCACGGTGGACGATACGCCTGCCGGTGGCGGGGCCGGGATGGTGCTGAAAGTCGATGTGCTGGCCGCAGCGGTCGATCACGCGCTGGCGCAGCAGCCCGATTGCCCGGTTCTGGCCATGACTCCGCGTGGTGTCCCGCTGACGCAGGAACGCATACGGGCGCTGGCAGCCGGGCCGGGGGTTACAATCCTGTGCGGCCGATTTGAAGGGTTTGACGAACGGATTTTCGAAACCCGCCCGGTCGAGCAGGTGAGTTTGGGCGATATAGTCCTGTCCGGCGGAGAACCTGCCGCGCTGGCCCTGCTCGACGCTTGCATTCGCTTGCTTCCGGGCGTAATGGGCGCGGCTTCGAGTGGGGCCGAGGAATCTTTCGAAGAAGGATTGCTCGAATATCCGCACTATACCCGACCTAATGAATGGGAAGGGCGCACGATCCCTGAAGTGCTGCGATCGGGGGATCATGCGAAAATCGCAGCGTGGCGCAAGCAACGCAGCGAGGAAGATACACGGCTACGCAGGCCGGACCTTTGGGAGCGTTATGGTAACGCTCGGGGCCGCCCTGCCTCTGGTGCGCAGCGAGAAATGAAGGAACCGGACCAGTGAACCTGATCCAGCAGCTCGAGGCGGAAGCCATCGAAAGCCTTGCCGAAGGCAAGGACATTCCCGAATTCCGCGCCGGCGATACCGTCCGCGTGGGTGTGCGCGTTGTCGAAGGCACACGCACACGTACCCAGAACTTCGAAGGCGTGTGCATCGCGCGTTCGAACCGGGGCATCAACAGTAATTTCACCGTCCGTAAGATGAGCTTCGGCGAAGGTGTGGAGCGTGTTTTTCCGCTCTATTCGCCGAACATCGAAAGCATCACCGTGGTTCGCCGCGGTGTCGTGCGCCGGGCGAAGCTTTATTATCTGCGCGGCCGCACCGGCAAGCGCGCCCGTATCGCAGAGCGGCGCGAGAACGCCTAAGCGATACTGCTTACCGACTTTTACAGTCACCGAAGGAGGGCGTTCCGGCAATCGGCCGGGGCGCCCTTTTCGTTTGTAGTGCCTCTATTCCTGCGAATGGGCAGCGAAAGCTTGCGCCTGCCATGGTGAGCGCCCTAGGCAGTCAGTCGATGACAGCAAGAGAGCCGAGGCCCTATTTCAATGCCCATCAAACATCTGGTCGCAACGGCGAGTTTTGCTGCATGCACCGCTGCCCTGCCGTTTCCTGCCTTTGCCGGTGAAAGTGCACCCTACATGACTGAGAAGCCCTCTTCAGTGCCCAGCACGACAACCGGCGACACGCTGACGCTGCAACGTGTGTTTGCCAGTCCTGCTCTGGATGGGAAGAGCCCGCGCGGGGTAAAGCTCTCTCCCGACGGTCGGTGGCTGACTTTGCTCCGCAATCGCGACGACGATCGCGAGCGTTATGACCTGTGGGCATTCGACCGGGAGAGCGGTCAATGGACTATGCTGGTCGATTCCGAACAGCTCGGCACTGGGCGCGCACTATCCGAAGCGGAAAAAATGCAACGCGAGCGCAAGCGGATCGGCAATCTCAAAGGAATCGTCGCTTATGATTGGGCGAAGGATTCACGTAATTTGCTGGTCCCGCTCGATGGCGATCTGTTTCTGGCTGGTATCGACGGAAGTGTTGCCCGCCTGACCGACAGCGAAGCTGACGAACTGAACGCATCGCTCAGTCCGGAAGGCGCCTATATCTCGTTTGTCAGCGATCGACGGCTGTGGACCGGTACAGTCAGTGGCGCAGCGCCGAAGGCTATCACCCCGCAGGAAACCGCTGACACGGTGCACTGGGGTGAAGCGGAGTTCGTCGCGCAGGAGGAGTTGGGTCGCCATACCGGTTACTGGTGGTCGCCGCACGACAAACGCATTGCTGTGCAACGGTTTGACGAATCGCCCGTTGGCGTTGTCACCCGTGCGGCTATCGGCGCGGAGGGCACCCGGACATACGATCAACGCTATCCCGCTGCCGGAACACCGAACGCGCTGGTGCAACTGTTCGTTATGGACCCGTATGGAACAAACCGGGTCGAAGTGGATCTGGGTGCCGACCGCGACATCTATCTCGCGCGGGTGGACTGGGCGCCCGATGGCAAGACGCTGTATGTTCAGCGGTTCGACCGTTTGCAGACCCGGCTCGATATGCTCAAAGTCGATCCCGCGACCGGCAAAAGCGAAGTGCTGTTCAGCGAAAAGGCGGCGCCGCAGCATTGGATCAATCTGACCGACGATTACAAGTGGCTCGATGATGGCAGTCTGATCTGGCGATCGGAACGCGACGGCTATGGCCATCTCTATCGCTATGCTGCCGGAAAGTGGACGCAATTGACCCAAGGGGAGTGGGTCGTCACTGGCCTTGACGGAGTCGATCAGACGAGCGGAACGGTGTTTTTTACCGGCACGAAAGATGATGTGCTGGCTCCGCAAGTCTATTCGGTCCTTCTGGATAGGCCTGGTGCCGAACCGGTACGACTGACCGATGCGAAATTCTCCAACCGCGCGTCGATGGATGGAAAGGGGCGCTCGCTGATTGTTACGCGATCGGCCACCGATCGACCGGCGCAAAGCTATCTCGCTGACTCGGAAGGGCAACGAATTACCTGGATCGAGCAGAACGCGCTCGATGACGATCATCCGTACACCCGATATCTGGCTCGGCATCGTGCGCCGCAGTTCGGCACGATCAAGACAACCGATGGTGCGACGCTCCATTGGAAGATGATCGTGCCCGAGATGGAGCCGGGGAAACGCTATCCGGTATTTTTCAGCCATTACGGCGGTCCGCACTCACAAACAGTGACGCGGGGTTGGGGCGGCGCGCTGGAGCAAGCCATCGTCGATAAAGGTTATATCTGGTTTCAGATCGATAACCGGGGAAGCGCAAATCGGGGAGTCGCTTTCGAGAAACCGATTTGGCGGGCGATGGGCGGGGTCGAGGTTCAGGACCAGAAAGCCGGGGCGCAGTTTCTGAAGAACCTCGACTATGTCGACCCGGATCGCATCGCGACTTATGGCTGGTCCTATGGCGGGTATATGACGCTCAAGATGCTGGAGGCCGATCAGGGCTTCTATGCCGCCGGGATCGCCGGGGCCCCTGTGACGAAATGGGAATTGTACGATACGGCCTATACCGAGCGCTATATGGGCTTGCCTGCGCCAGAGTTCGATGCCCTAGCATATCAAAAATCCGACGCATTGCAGGACGCGACGAAGATCGCAGATCCTTTGCTGCTGATTCATGGAATGAGCGACGATAATGTGGTGTTCGAAAATTCGAGCGCCCTGATTGCGGAACTTCAGGCAAATGCGGTGCCGTTCGATATGATGCTTTACCCTGGCTACACTCACCGTGTGAGCGGGCCGAAGATCGGCGTTCACTTGTGGAATACGATTTTCGATTTCCTCGAGAAGAATAGAGTGCCTGCTGGTGGACAGTAACGTCTCCGCTCCGTCTGGCAGCGAGCGTGTGCTTGGCCCCGGCGGGGCATGGGCGATGGCTGTCGGCGGGATGATAGGCGGCGGGATTTTTTCCACGCTCGGAGTGGTGATTTCCGTCGCAGGTGAGTGGACCTGGGTCAGCTTCCTGCTGGGAGGTATCGTCGCCCTTGCATCGGGACATTCCTATTCGGCGCTGACCAGGCAGGTCGGACAGTCAGGTGGTTCCTATGCCTATCTGCGTGAGATGGGTTGGAAAACAGCCTCGCGCATCGCTGTGTGGGTGCTCGTTGCGGGATATACCCTCACGGTGTCAGTCTATGCAGTGACATTCGGTGCATATGCAGCATTCGTTTTTGGAATGCCGCAGTGGGTTGCATTACTTGCAGGGATCGCTGCGATTGTCATTCTTGCAGGGGTCAACTTGCTGGGAGCGGCAGAGGCGACTTTGCTGGAAAAGGTCGCGGTCTGGGGCAAGCTTGCCATTCTGCTGCTGCTTGCCGGTGTTGGGTTGTGGCACTGGGCGCCTGAAAGATTGATGCTGGAGGCAGGCGATCCGGTGGGATTTGGCAGCGCATTGATCGGCATGGGCGTCGTATTCATGGCATACGAAGGCTTCCAGCTTTTGAGCTATGATTACGAGGAAATGCGCGACGCGCCACGCACGATAGCGGTGGCGATGCCGCTGGCAATTATTGTCACCACGATCACCTATATCGTTGTATCGCTGGGCGCCGGAATGCTGGCCGGGGCGGATGCGATTGTTGCCAACAAAGAGGTGGCGCTGGCGATTGCCGGACGGGAGGCGTTAGGGGTTGCAGGATTCATTGCTGTGTCCGTTGCAGCCACTTTCTCCGCCGGATCGGCCATCAATGCTACGGTGTTTGCGACTGCGCGATTGGCTGAACAGGCAGCGCAGGATGGCGAAATGCCTGCGCTATTCGCCAGTCGTGATGAACGAAATGTCCCGTGGTTCGGCACGATTGTTATCTCGGCCGTTGCCATCGTACTGGTGTTGGTCGGCGGAATCGAACAGCTTGTTGAAGGTGGCAGCTTCGTTTTTCTGATCGTGTTTGGGCTGGTCAATTGGCTCGCGATTATACGCCGGGCCGGACAACGCTGGATCGCCGCGATAGGGTTGACAGGTTCTTGCGGAGCGGCCGCAATGCTGATTCTCCACCTTCTAGGCATTGCCTGAGGTGGGAGACAACCCCTGCTTTGTGCGCCGCAATAACGATCACTTTGCTCTTTGCCCTGCGGCGCGTATTGGAGGCGCCGAGATCAGCCGATGTAATTGGAGTTATCGATAGTGGGATACCGGGTGGCAGTCGTTGGTGCGACAGGTAATGTGGGGCGGGAAATGCTCGCCGTTTTGGCTGAACGCGAATTCCCGATTGATGAGATTGCAGCCGTCGCCAGCAGCCGTTCGACCGGTTCTGAGGTTGAGTTCGGCGATACCGGCAAGATGCTGAAGTGTAAGAATATCGAGCATTTCGATTTTAGCGGCTACGACATTGCTCTGTTCAGTGCAGGCGGTGGCCCTGCCAAGGAATACGCGCCTAAGGCGGCGGCAGCTGGCTGTGTGGTCATCGACAACAGTTCCTATTTTCGCATGGACCCGGACGTTCCGTTGATCGTCCCCGAAGTGAACCCCGACGCGATCGACGGGTATTCGAAGAAGAACATCATTGCGAACCCGAACTGCTCGACCGCCCAGATGGTCGTCGCGCTCAAGCCGTTGCACGATGCCGCCGGGATCAAGCGCTGCGTTGTTTCGACTTATCAGTCTGTTTCCGGTGCCGGAAAGCAGGGGATGGACGAACTGTTCGAACAAAGCCGCGCTATCTTCGTGGGCGATCCGGTCAACGCCAAGAAGTTTACCAAACAGATCGCGTTCAACGTGATCCCGCACATCGATGTCTTCCTCGACGATGGATCGACCAAAGAAGAATGGAAGATGGTGGTCGAAACCAAGAAGATCCTCGATCCGAAGGTAAAGGTTTCGGCGACCTGCGTGCGTGTGCCGGTGTTTGTTGGTCATGCGGAATCGATCAATCTCGAATTCGAACGCGAACTCTCGGCCGAAGCGGCAATGGACATTCTCCGCGAAGCACCTGGCGTGATGCTGGTCGATAAGCGTGAGGACGGTGGCTATGTCACTCCGGTTGAGTGTGTCGGCGACGGTGCGACCTTTATTAGCCGTGTGCGAGAAGATCCGACTGTCGAAAACGGTCTTAACATCTGGTGCGTTTCGGACAATTTGCGGAAAGGTGCGGCTCTGAACGCGGTGCAAATCGCGGAACTGCTTGGCCGCCGCTGCCTCAAGAAAGGCTAAGCCGGCAGGGCAGAACAGGGCAGGGTGGCGGTGGAGTGGCTCACTCAGATAAAGGTGGTGGTGCTTCTTCCGACTTAGGCGGCACCGCTTTCCGCATAATCAGAACCAATGGCAAAGTGGCCAGAGTGAGCCAGCCCATCAGATAAAAGTCGTCGATATATCCGATCATGGCTGCTTGCCGATTCACTTCGGCATCGACGATCCGCAATGCGGTGTCCCCAAGGCTTTGGTATCGGTCGATAGTCGTAACATCGACCATGTCGGTGGTGACAGAGGTGACATGGCCACCAATATCAGAGTGCGCGATTTGTATATTTCTTGCGAGAAACACCGTCACCACCGAAATGCCGACCGAAGAGCCTACGTTACGAGCCAGATTGAGCAGGCTCGCTCCATCAGTCCGCAAATGTGCAGGCAGTGTAGCAAAGGATGTGAAGTTTAGCGGCATAAACGCCAGGCCGACCCCCAGGCCCTGCACGAACCCTGCCGATATGATGTGCCACCGATCAACGGCCAAGGACCAGTGCGACATCTCGAACAGAGAGTAAGCACAGATCATAAATCCAATGCCTACCGGAATACGCGGGTCGATTCTCTTACGGAGGAGGATTCCGCCAATCTGCATCGATATCAGCACCCCGATTCCGCGAGGAGCCAGCACGAGGCCGGTATCGACGACGTCATATCCGAGCAGATGTTGCATCATCGGGGGCAACAATGCGATCGAAGCGAACAGAACCAGCCCGACCATGAATATCAGCACCATGCCGATCAGGAAATTGCGATCTTCGAACAGCTCCAGATCGAACAGCGGATGTTTCACCGTGACAAAATGGATAACGGCAAACCAAATCGCCGAAGCGAGGGTGATGGCATAGATCCACGCCTCCACCGATGCGAACCAGTCGATCTGGGTGCCTCGGTCGAGCAGGAGTTGCAACGAGGTCAGCCCAATTCCGATCATTGCGAAACCGGCCAGATCAATCGAGCGATTTCGCCGTTCGCGTTCGGGCAAACCAATCGCCAGCATTGAAAATGCAAGGGCACCGACCGGAACATTGACATAGAAAACCCAGCGCCAGTTGCCGCTTTCGGTTAGTATGCCGCCAAGGACCGGGCCGACGATGGGCCCAATCATGATGCCTGCCGACCAGATTGCCATCATCGTCGGCTGCTTGCTCGGTCTGGAACTGTCGAGCATAAAACTCTGGCTCATCGGTGCGATGAAAGCGCCGGAAATTCCCTGCAGGATGCGGAAGAACACCATCTGTTCAAGATTCTGTGCTAGTCCGCACAACATTGAAGAGCCGACAAAACCCACGACCGCCGTCATAAATAGGCGCCGAGCACCGACCTTATCCGCTAGCCAGCCAGTGATTGGCATCGCAACCGCCGATGCAATGATGTAACTGGTGAGCACCCATGTCACGGTGTCGGCTGTGGCACCCAGCGCAGCCTGCATATGGGGAAGGGCAACGTTAGCGATGGTCCCGTCGAGCACTTGCAGCAACGAGGCCATCATCGCCCCCACTACGAGCGCAGGGAAATTATCGGATGGGTTTGCCGCTACATCTTCGATAGGCGTGGCAGGCGCACGAGTGCGCTTTTCAGGGCGCGCAGGATTTGCCGTGCTCGCCATGCCGGGGCTTACTTGCGTCCGTCAGTGAAGACAGTGACGAATGCCGACTGACCAGCGATCAACTGGCGCGGAGTCTTCCCTTCGATGGCGATCCGCACAGGAACACGCTGAGTCACTTTAACCCAGTTGCCAGTGGCATTTTGAGCAGGAAGGACCGAAAACTCCGATCCGGTTCCCGCCCCGATAAAAGCAACGTGCCCTTTGAGTTTGAGGCCGGGGTATGCATCGAAAGTGATTTCCGCCGGTTGCCCGACCTTCATGTCCGCTAGATCGGTTTCTTTGTAGTTGGCAGTGACATACGAGCTTGCGGTTTCCACGATTGTCAGAACGGGCAGCCCCTGCAGAACCATCTGGCCTAACTGTAGCCGATCTGCCTGCGCTACCCGTCCACTTTCAGGAGCGCGCACTTCGGTTCGATCCAGATTGAGTTCCGCCACACCGCGCTGCGCCTTCGCAGCCGCGATCTGGGGATTCTCGCCCGGAACCTGTGGCCCATGTGCCAGCTTAGCGCGCGCTTCCACCTGGCGGGCCTGTGCCGCTCTCAGCGATTCACGGGCTTGAGCGACTGCATGTTCAGCTGCCTCCAGATCGGCCTTTGTTGTAAATCCGCGTTTCCATAACGCCTGCTGTCGCGCCAGTTTAGCCTCTGCAAAGCCGATGTCCTCGCGGGCGGCAGAGATATCTGTCCCGCTTAGGTCGGGTGAATTTTCGAGAGCGGTGATATTCGATTGAGCCAGAGCGATCTGAGCATTAGCCTGATCGACCTGAAGACGGAAAGGTTCGGGATCGATCCGGAACAGCAACTGCCCAGCCTTCACCATCTGTCCGTCTTTAACCGCGACTTCCACGATTTTGCCGCCCACTTCGGCACTAACCGACACTTTGTCTTGTTGAACGTAAGCATTGTCGGTCGAAACTTTGCCTTGCAGGCTTAACCAATAGAAAACCGCGCCGCCGATCAGCAAGATTGGGAGCGAAAGCATTAATGCCAGTTTGCCGAATGAACGAGGCTTCCTGTTCTCAGTGGCGGGAAAATCTTCGTCGGTTGTGGCGATCTGGTCTGTAGTTTCAAGAGGACGGGCCGCGTCTGCTTCAGCCATGACGCGGCTCTCCATTCGACGTACTGCCAAGGTTCACGGATACCCGTTGCAACAGGCCCATAAGCTGAGATTCCTCTTCCCCACTGAAACCCGCCAGCATGGTTTCCATCAATACTTTAAGGGCTTGCCTGATACGCGCAATCTCTTTCCGGCTCTTCTCGGTCAGGAAAAGTAATCTTGCTCTTCGGTCGCTGGGGTTGGCTTGCCTTTCGACAAGGCCGGCATCTTCCATTCGGTCAACCATTCGGCAGAGGGTTATCGGCTCGATCTCAAGTCGGTCGGCGTAAAAGGCCTGATTTTCACCCGGTTTTCGATCCAGCAAGAGCAGCAATCGCGCCTGCGCCGATGTAATACCCAATGATCGAACCCGGACATTGAATTCCCGTCGCAGCAATCGGGCGCTGTCGGACAAAAGGTATGCCGTCGAATTTTCCATACGTGTAGTTATAATAAGTGTGCTTATGAAGTTCAATCCGGCTTGCGAAGGCTTTGCTGATCGATAGAAGGCGGCCATGACGAATCTCGAACCCGATCTTCGCACAGAGACTGTTCCCGGTTTTGGCGGCGCCGATCTCGCAGTTCATCGTATGGGGAGTGGGCGACCGGTTTTGCTGCTGCATGGCCTGTTTTCGGACGCGAACACCAATTGGATGCGTTTCGGACATGCGCGTAGGCTGGCTGACGCGGGTTTCGAAGCGATCATGCCCGATTTGCGGGCGCATGGACACAGCGCAAAGCCGCACGATCCGGCTGCATATCCGGTCGACGTGCTGGTGCGTGATCTGTTCGCATTGGTTGAGGAAATCGGACTGGAGGAATACGACCTTGTCGGCTTCTCGCTCGGTTCACGAACGGCTGCGCGTGGCGTGATCGCTGGTCTTGATCCGCGGAGGCTGGTGCTTTCGGGCATGGGGCTGGAGGGGCTTGCCGGGTGGAACCGCCGCGCAGCATTCTTCCTCGATGCTATCGACCGCTTTGACGAGGTGAAGCACGGCGATCCGGCGTTTTTTGCCGTCAGCTTTATGAAAACGCAAAAGGTTGACCGCGTTGCCGCCCGATTGCTTCTCCGGTCGGTGGGTGACACGACGCCGGAAGAATTGGCGAAGATTACCATGCCGACATTGGTGCTATGCGGTGTTGACGATCGCGATAACGGTTCGCCTGAAAAACTGGTCGAAGCTCTGCCCGACGCCCGTCTGGCGGAGATTCCGGGCACACATATGAGCTCGGTCGCAGAAAGCGCATTGGGCGAGGAACTGGTGCGCTTCCTGTCGGCTTGATTAAGTCGCGGCACAGGTTCAAACCGGTAACGCTAGAAACCTGTTACACTTCAGCAGTCCTTGGGGGACAACACGTTATGAAATACGCATCCACTGCGCTGGCCGCGCTGTCGGTCGCTCTTGCCGCTCCGGCTTATGCCGACGATACTGTGACCACAGGTGACGCAGCTGAATATCCACACACCGCGGAAGGGGCGGGCGATTTCGTGGCTGCTGCGGAAAAGGACATCTTCGACTATTCCGTCGAAGCTAGCCAGGTGAACTGGGTCAACTACAATTTCATCACCCCCGATACCGATGCGATGGCCGCGCGGATCAACGCGATTGGTACCGAAAAGAGTGTGAAGTATGCGCTGGAAGCGGCCCGCTATGCCGATATTGCCGGGCTTAGCTACGATGTGAATCGCAAGCTGAACATCATGCGGAATGGTCTGGTGTTACCGGCCCCGACAACGGCGGGCGCAGCTACAGAACTAAACGAAATCGCCACGCGATTGTCCAGCCAATATGGCAAAGGGCAGGGCACACTGGACGGGAAGCCGATCAACGGTTCCGACATCGAAGCGGAAATGGGCAATCTCGATCATACCCCGGCCGAATATGCCGAGATGTGGCAAAGCTGGCATGATCAAGTCGGCAAGCCGATGAAGGGTGACTACGCCCGCATGGTTGCCATCGCCAATGATGGCGCGAAAGAGCTTGGCTTTTCCGATGTCGGAGCGATGTGGCGTTCGGGTTACGATATGAGCCCGACGGAATTTGCAGCTATGACAGAGCGTTTGTGGCAGGAAACCAAGCCGCTGTATGAAGCTCTGCATACATATGTCCGTTGGAAGCTGAACGAAAAATATGGCGATGCGGTCCAGCCTAAGACCGGCCCGATCCGTGCCGACCTGCTGGGCAATATGTGGGCGCAGGAATGGGGCAATATCTATCCGCTGGTTGCTCCGAAGGGGGCGGGCGATCTGGGATACGATATTGGTGACTTGCTCAAAGCCAAGGGCAAGGGGCCGCTCGACATGGTTCACTATGGCGAGAACTTCTATTCCTCACTCGGATTCAAGAAATTGCCGGAGACGTTCTGGCAGCGCAGTCTGTTCACCAAGCCCGCCGATCGTGAAGTGGTGTGCCATGCAAGCGCGTGGGATATCGACAACAAGGACGATATCCGCATCAAGATGTGCATCAAGGTGAATGCAGACGATTTCGTCACGATCCACCATGAGCTTGGTCACAACTATTATCAGCGTGCCTACAACAAGCAGCCGTATTTCTATCTCAACGGTGCAAACGATGGTTTCCACGAAGCTATCGGCGATTTCATCGCGCTGTCGATCACGCCGCAATATCTGGTAGATATTGGCCTACTGGATAAGAAGGATGTGCCAGGTGCCGATAAGGACACCGGTTTGCTCCTTCGGCAGGCAATGGATAAGGTCGCGTTTCTGCCATTCGGTCTGCTGGTCGATAAGTGGCGTTGGGGCGTATTTGACGGATCGATCAAACCTGCCGATTACAACAAGGCATGGGTCGATCTGAAGCGCGAGTATCAGGGCATCACTCCGCCGGTTGCGAGGCCTGACGACGCCTTCGATCCGGGTGCGAAGTATCACATTCCCGGCAATACCCCGTACATGCGTTATTTCCTTGCGCGTATATTGCAGTTTCAATTCTACAAGGCTGCGTGCGATCAGGCCGGGTGGAAGGGGCCGCTGCACCGTTGCAGCTTCTACGGCAACAAGAAGGTCGGGGAAAACCTCAACGCGATGCTGGAAATGGGCGCCAGCAAACCTTGGCCTGAGGCACTGAAGGCATTCACCGGCACCAGCGAAATGAGTGCAAAGCCGATGCTTGAGTACTTTGCGCCGCTGCAGAAGTGGCTCGACGAGCAGAACAAGGGCAAGCCAAAGGGGTGGTAACCGCCCCGAAGCGGGCATTGGATACGGTCGGGTGGCGCGAAATGATTGCGCTGCCCGATCTGTCTGCTGCGCGCATACCGGCCAAAATTGATACCGGGGCGCGTACCTCCAGCTTGCATGCGAGTGATATTGAGCGGTTCGACCGCGATGGACATCGCTGGCTGCGTTTCCTGCTTGATGTCGGGCACGGGCTGAGCGAGCCGGTGGTTGTTGAGGTGCCGCGCGCAGACCGGCGGACGATCACCAGTTCGAATGGCGAGGCAGAGCAGCGGCCTATCATCAAGACGCAACTTCGCCTTGGTAGTCAGGTATTTGCGGCAGAATTCAGCTTGAGGGATCGTTCAGATATGAAATTCCCTATCCTTATCGGCCGGAGCGCATTAAGGGGCCGCTTTCTCGTCGATAGCGGGCGTTCGTACCTGCAATCGGACGCAGATGAACGCAGAAAGCTTCTCAAATGAAGATCGCGATGTTGGCGCGTAACGCGTCACTCTATTCGCACCGTCGGCTGATGGAAGCAGCCGAGGCGCGCGGGCACACCCTCGATGTGCTCAATACTTTGCGCTGCACCGTGCAGATCGCCAGCCATCGGCCCACTGTGGCATATGAAGGTGAGACGATTACGGGCTACGATGCGGTGATCCCGCGGATCGGGGCATCGATAACGCACTATGGCCTCGCCATTTTACGCCAGTTCGAAATGGCCGGGGTGTGGCCGCTGAACGAGAGCGTCGCTATCGGACGTAGCAGGGACAAGCTGCGGTCGATGCAGATCCTTGCCAAATATGGGCTGGGTCTGCCGCTCACAGCGTTTGCACACGACCCGAAACAGACCAGTCAGATCATCAAAGCGGTCAACGGTCCGCCAGTGGTCATCAAATTGCTGGAGGGGACGCAAGGTATTGGCGTGGTTCTGGCCGAAACCGAAGCGAGCGCAAAATCGGTTATCGAGGCGTTTCGCGGGGCCAACGTCAATATATTGGTGCAGGAGTTCATCAAGGAAGCGGGAGGCACGGACATCCGCGCTCTTGTCGTCGGGGGTAAGGTGGTTGCGGCTATGCAACGTACAGGGGCGCCTGACGATTTCCGCTCAAACCTCCATCGTGGAGGCAGTGCCCAGCTTATCAAAATCACCCCGGAGGAGCGCAGCACGGCGGTTCGCGCAGCCCGGCGTATGGGCCTGAACGTATGCGGTGTGGATATGCTTCGCAGCAATCATGGCCCGGTCATTATGGAAGTGAATTCCTCCCCTGGGCTGGAAGGAATTGAAACTGCGACGGGCAAGGATATCGCCGGGATGATTATCGACTTTATCGCAACCCACGCTGTTGCCGGGAAGACGAAGACGAAAGGGAAGGGGTGAAATTCGCCCCCTGCCTTGTCAACTTATTTCATCATCGCGAAATGGCCATGTCGGCAGAATTACCGGAACGGCGGTTCATTGAATGCGCGTAGCTTGCGGCTGTGCAACCGGTCCCCTTCGGCGCGCATCTTGTGACAGGCCGAAATGCCGATTTGCAGATGGGCCGCGATGGCTTCTTCGTAGAATTTGTTGGCCTGGCCGGGAAGCTTGATTTCCCCGTGCAATGGTTTGTCCGACACGCAGAGTAGTGTCCCGTATGGCACACGGAAGCGATAACCTTGCGCCGCGATGGTGGCGCTTTCCATGTCTATCCCGACTGCACGGCTCAAAGAGAATCGATGAGCAGAATCGGTGTAGCGCAGTTCCCAGTTGCGATCATCGATAGTGACTACCGTTCCTGTCCGCATCCGTTCTTTCAGATCGGAGCCGCCCGTGCCGGACACATGTTCCGCCGCCGCTGCCAGTGCCTGCTGAACTTCGGCAATAGCGGGGAGCGGGATTTCGGGCGGCAGCACATGATCGAGCACGTGATCGTCGCGCAGATAGGCGTGGGCCAGCACATAGTCCCCGATCTTTTGCGTCGGGCGCAGGCCGCCACAATGACCGATCATCAACCATGCTTCCGGTCGCAACACGGCAAGGTGATCGGTGATCGTTTTGGCGTTGGACGGCCCAACTCCGATATTGACCAGTGTGATGCCGTTCCCGTCATCGCTGAGGAGGTGATATGCGGGCATTTGGTGCCGCCGCCATGCTGTATCGGATAGATGTTCGCGCGCGTTGCTGTGCCGTTCGGTCAGCATCAGTCCTCCCGCCCCGGCAAGAGCGGTATAACCATCTCTTCCCAGTTGCTCGCCCGCCCAATCGACGAACTCGTCAACGTAGCGATGGTAATTCGTGAAGAGCACGAAGCGCTGGAAATGTTCGGGCGCGGTGCCGGTATAGTGTGCGAGACGCGCCAGACTGAAATCGGTTCGCAATCCGTCGAACAGCGACAGGGGGATCGTATCGCCCGGGTCGTCGATCTCGATCCCGTCGGCCAGTTCATCCCCGATCAGCGCGAGCTCGGTTGAGGGAAAATGCCGTGCCAGTTCCTGTGGGGCGATACCGGCCAGTTCGGCCCCGGCTTCCCCATCAAGAACATATGGAAACGGAATTTCCTGCCGTGACCGCACAACTTCCAGTTCGATCGGATAATCCGCCGCGATGAGCTCAATTTGCTCCCGCAGGTAATCAGCGAACATAGCCGGTCGTGTCACCGTGGTTGCGTACACACCCGCTTCGTTGAGCTTGCCGTAAGAGCGCGCCTTGGTCGAACGCGGCTCACCTCCGTCATATCGCATCCGCAATTCGGGATAGGCATAGCTGCCGTCAAGCCGCTTTTCAGGGGCAGGGAGAGTGCCGCTTCGCCCATAGGCGAGGATATCTGCGCGCAAAGTCATCACCGATTCTTCGTGGATGGCGATGAGTTGGGCGATAGCTGATTCGATTGATTGCATAGCCTGCGATCTAAGCCCGGTTCACGGACTATTCCAGATGAGAACCGGTGGTTGCGATTAATGCAACTTGATTTGCTGCAAATCAGTTAGCATTATTGATCCCGGAAGCTCATGTTGCAGTGCAGCAATTGGCTGGCTCGATAAGGGGCGCAAACGCGAGGATTTACCATGAATGACCAGATCCAGGATATCGCTTACAGGCTGAATACGCGTTCGGGGGTGGTCATCGATGCACGGCCTGCTGTGCCGGGTGACGAGGCAGCTCTGGAAACATTTTTCGACAAGGTTTCGGATGAAGATCGTCGCTTTCGATTCCTGACTGCTCATCGGCATGTTGGCCATGAACAGCTTAAGCCGATGGTGGAAGTCGATCACTTCCGTTCGGAAACGTTCCTTGCATTCGACGATGCAAACAAAGAACTGGTGGCAACTGGTATGCTGGCGTGCGACAACGATCTGGATACGGCCGAAGTCGCTATATCGGTGCGGGCCGATTATAAGGGCAAGGGCGTGGCTTGGGCCGTTCTTGGCTTGCTGGCTGAAGAAGCGAAAAAACGTGGTGTGCGTGAAGTGATCTCAATCGAAGATCGCGACAATCACGAAGCGATTGCCCTTGAACGCGAACGTGGTTTTGTGCCGCGTGCATGCGAAGGGGATGCTCATCTGGTTATTCTGGCTAAAACGTTGCGCTGATCGCCAAACGGATCCGGAGAACAGTCTCCGGATAGCAAAAGGCCCGCTTTCCATAACGGAAAGCGGGCCTTTTTGTCTGCGGTGCAGAACCGATCAGGCTTCGGCGTTGTCTGCCTGTTCGCCTTCGCCCATCATATCGGCCGGAATTTCGCCCGGCTCCAGTGTGGGATCGACTGACTCGGTGAAGCCTTCGCTTTCCGAACGCTCGTCTTCGGCCATCTGGCCGATGACATCGACGCCCTGACGCTGCAGTTCGGCTTCATCATCCGAACGGGCAACGTTGGCCTTCACCGTCACATGCACTTCGGGGTGCAGCGCGATGGTGACGTCGTGGATGCCCAAGTATTTGATCGGGTGGCCCATAACGACTTGACGCTTGTCAACCGAATGGCCCTGATCTTCAAGTCCGAGGACCACGTCACGTACGTTGACCGAACCGTAAAGGTGGCCAGCGTTCGAAGACGCGCGGATCAGAACGATTTCGGCACCGTCGAGCTTTTCACCGGCCTTTTCTGCTTCGGTGCGGCGGTCAGCGTTTTCTTTTTCCAGCCGATCACGGTTGGCTTCGAAAACCTTCTTGTTCGCTTCGTTGGCGCGCAGCGCCTTCTTTTGCGGCAGCAGGAAGTTGCGGGCGTAACCGTCTTTTACGGTTACGACATCGCCCATGCCGCCGAGGTTGGCGATACGTTCGAGCAGGATGATATCCATTGGTTCTGCCCTCCTTACTTAACGATGTAGGGCAGCAGGCCGATGTGGCGTGCTCGCTTGATGGCCTTGGCCAGCTCGCGCTGCTTCTTGGCCGAAACGGCGGTGATACGGCTGGGAACGATCTTGCCACGTTCGGACATGAAGCCCTGCAGCAAACGAACGTCCTTATAGTCGATCTTCGGCGCATTCTTGGCCGAGAACGGGCAAGACTTGCGGCGGCGGAAAAACGGGCGGGCCATCAGTCGCGCTCCTCACGGTCGCGACGCTTACGCTCGCGGTCGCCCTTACGCATCATCACGCTAGGGCCATTTTCATGTTCATCGACACGAATCGTCATATAACGGATGACGTCTTCGTTGATGCGTGTCTGGCGTTCGAGCTCTTCAACCACCGTACCCGGCGCTTCGATGTTGAGCAGAACGAAATGCGCTTTGCGGTTGCGGTCGATCTTGTAAGCAAGATTCTTGAGACCCCAGGTCTCAGTCTTGGTCACCTTGCCGTCGAGCTTTTCGACGATCTCAGTGGCCGTCGCCGCCAGTGCATCGACCTGAGCCTGGCTCAGATCCTGGCGCGCGAGAAAGATGTGCTCGTACAGAGCCATTTCGCGGTCCTTTCATAATGCCGATCGCTGGCTTGTCCGTCCGAATGACGGGGCCCCTCCGGCCTTCTTCTTCTTCGGCACCCGTGGATGCGGAAGGCGCGCACATAGCGGCATCGTCGATAAATGCAAGTCTTGTGCGTCGGGAACGGGAGGAGCAACCGGAGATTGAATGGCTCGATTGCTTTTAGGGGAGCACGAATTTGCCTGGTGGACTGGTTGCACTGCTTGACGATGTTTCCATAATTGCGAGAGCGGCGGCGGCATCGATCGACGATGTAGGTGTCGCGGCAAGCAAGGCGGGAACGAAGGCGGCCGGTGTCGTAGTTGACGATGCGGCCGTGACGCCGGGATATGTCACAGGTCTGTCCCCTGCGCGTGAACTGCCGATCATCTGGAAAATCACCAAGGGCAGTTTGCGGAACAAATTGCTGATCCTGCTCCCCGGCGCGCTGATTCTCAGCCTGATCCTTCCCACCGCGATTGTGTTCATTTTGATGGCGGGCGGTTGCTACCTTTCTTTCGAAGGCGCAGAAAAGATTATCGAGAAAGTAGGTGGTGCCAAACATGGTGAAACGCTTGATGATACAATCGAAGACCCGGTGGCATTCGAGAAAGGGCGTGTGAACGGGGCGGTCAGGACCGATCTGATCCTGTCGGCAGAGATCATGGCGATAACGCTTGCATCGGTTTCGGCGGAAAGCTTCTTCGTGCGGGCGGCAGTGCTCGCTATCGTCGGGGTTGGTATAACTTTTCTCGTCTATGGCGCGGTTGGTATGATCGTGAAGATGGATGACGTTGGTCTGCATCTAGCGAAGAAGCCTTCTGCAACCTTGCAGGCAACCGGTCGCTTCTTGCTTCGTGCAATGCCGTGGTTGCTGAACGCCCTATCGACGATTGGTACGGTTGCGATGCTGTGGGTTGGTGGGGGAATCATCCTGCATGGGTTGGCGCAAGTGGGATTCTCTGCGCCCGAGCATTTCATGGAAGGAATCCGCCACTCTGTCGAAGGTGCGACACATGCACTGGGTGGCATCTTCGGATGGCTGACTTATGCGGTCAGTTCCGCGGTGTTCGGCCTGGTAATTGGCGTACTACTTGCCCTGATCGTGCATTGGGGACAGACGCTGCTGGGGAAGGGGGGCAGCGTGCATTGAGCCAGCATGCTACGCTACCTCCCGCCATCATGGCAGGAAAGGTAACAGCTTTTCCGCGAACTCGGTCAAAGTGTCGTCGCGCGCTCCCATTACGATTATGCGATCGCCCGGCCGCGCCAGTTGAATAATCCGGTCTGCAATCGCCTTGCGCGTAGGGATATAGTCGGCACGGATGTCTTTACCCGTAGCTTCCGATAGCTGCTCTATCAGCCGGATGATCCGTTCAGAGCCCTCGCTACGGTCAACCGTGCCTCCGAAATAGACCGGATCGGAAAACAGGACACGATCGCCGTCCCCCAGTTCGCGGGCAAATGTTTCCGCCAGTTCGTGCCCCATCTGGCGCAGAGGACCATATCCGTGTGGCTGGAAGAAAGCGATGATCCGTCCCGGATGTGCTTTCAATGTCCGCAAGGTCGCCGCGCATTTTTCCGGGTTGTGCCCGAAATCGTCAATCACGCTGACAGCGCCAGGTGTAGTGCCGATGACATCGAAACGCCGGGCCAGCCCCTTGAAACTACCCAGTGACGCTACCGCCTTTTCTACGGGGACGCCCGCAGCGCTCGCTGCAGCAATCGCTGCCAATGCGTTCGACAGGTTGTGTCTGCCCGGCATCGCTACATGCAATTGGTGGTGCGAACGGTCGCGGTTGTCGATTACTGTGGCTGCAATCGATAAAGGATTGCTCTCAATCGATGCGGGATCGACCGTAATGTCTGCTGTGTCCGTTTCGATGGCAAAGCTGACGGTATTGTCCAATCCGTCGGCCAGTTGGCGCACTTCCTCGTCGTCCAGATTGACAGCGCGGGTGCGCGACACGCGCAGGAAATCACCGAATAACTGGCATAGTTCTTCCATCGATTTGTGGTCGAGGCTCACATTGAGCAACAACCCTACCGTTGGGCGATAGAGCGCAATCGAACCGTCGCTTTCATCCACCTCGCTAACGAAAACGCTGCCTCTGCCTACGTGTGCGCTGGCATAAGGGGAGGCAGCAGTGGCAAAATTTTTCATCACTGCGCCATTCATGATCGTGGGATCGCGCCCATTATCATACAGGATCCAACCGAGCATGGCGGTGGTGGTCGATTTACCACTGGTGCCGGCGATCGCTATCCCTGCGTCCTCGTCGTTAAATAACGAGGACAACAAATCGGCGCGGGTCACTCGTTTGCAGCCCAGCTCCTTCGCGCGGACAATTTCCGGCACGGTATCTTCCACGGCGGCGCTGGCGACAATCACCTGTTCGGATGAAGTCACGCCGCTGCCATCTTGCGGGAACAGAGTGAAATCGTGATCTTCCAGCCAGTCGAATTTTTCCGGGGTGCGCCCCTGATCGTTGCTGCGATCCGACCCGGAAACATGCGCGCCCATTCCGTGCAGAATTTGCGCCAGTGGCAACATGCCGGAGCCGCCAATGCCGCAGAAATACCATGGAATGGATGTCAGGTCGATCGTGTCAGTCATATAGCTCTCTGGCTAGTGCGGGACTCGTCAAATGTGAACCGGCTGATATGAAGCGCGGATGACCCGCATCGCAATCTGCGCGCCCGCCACACCCATAACCCCGGATATCGCGGCAAAGGTCACTGTGCTGGCCGAGTCCAGCTTTCCCGCGCTAACGCTGGATTTTCATCCACAATGTTTTGCCTCACATGGGCATTTTGCAGGAGACGACGATGTTCGTCTTTCTGCACTGCTAGATTGCGCCAACGATCCAGCAGTGGACGCGGTGTGGTTCGCACGTGGCGGTTATGGTTCAAACCGAATTGCCGCTGAGGCGATTGCGGGAATGAATCGGGCGGCGCATGAAAAGGCCTATCTGGGCTATTCCGACTGCGGCTATCTGCTTGGCGCATTGTACAGGCATCGTATTGGGCAACCTGTTCATGCGCCTGTGGTAGCTGACGTGAGGCGGGGGGAGGGGGCAAGCGAAGGAATCTCTGCCTGTCGCACTCTATCGTGGTTATCTGGGAGCAGAGAAGAGATTGAGCCAACGCTCGATGGCGTGCAGCCAGCTGTCGCCTTCAATCTGATAACGCTCGCAATGCTTTGCGGTACCGATCTGATGCCCGATCTGAGCGGCCATATTGTGATGGTCGAGGAAGTGGGCGAGCATCTCTATGCCGTGGATCGCCTGTTCTTCGCTCTGATGCCATATCTGGCAGGGGTGGCGGGATTGCGATTGGGGGCCGTTTCAGATGTACCGGAAAATGATCGCCCCTTCGGTTCGACAGCGGAAGAAATCGCACAATATTGGTGTACGCGGGCCGGAGTACCTTATCTGGGACGAGCGGAGATTGGGCACACGATAGACAACAAGATCGTCCCCTTCGGTCTTGCCGTACCGCCTCCAGGCGCATAGGCGCGGGGCCATTCTTTCACTGGAGAGCAAGATGAGAGCGTTCGTATTTCCCGGGCAGGGGAGCCAGAAGGTCGGCATGGGCACCGGCCTTGCCGCAGCCAGCGCAGCGGCGCGCGCGGTTTTTGAAGAAGTTGACGATGCTCTGGGACAGAAGCTGTCGACTATCATGGCCGAAGGGTCCGACGATCAGCTAACGCTAACCGAGAACGCTCAGCCTGCAATTATGGCCAATGCGATTGCCACGCTCCGGGTTCTGGAAAGCGAATTTGGCGTTTCGCTTGTGGAGAAGGGCGATTGTGTCGCCGGCCACAGTCTTGGGGAATATACCGCCCTGTGCGCCGTGGGCGCATTTAGCTTGGCCGATACCGCTCGACTGTTGAAGTTGCGTGGGCAGGCGATGCAGGCAGCGGTGCCGGTTGGCAACGGCGCGATGTGTGCGCTGCTGGGTGCCGATTTGGACAAGGCTCAGGCATTGGCAGACGCATCCGCCGAAGGGCAGGTGTGCCAGGTCGCGAACGATAACGATCCGGGGCAGGTCGTCCTGTCGGGCAACAAGGGCGCGATCGAACGTGCCGTGGCTCAGGTAAAGGATTTTGGCATCAAACGTGGCGTGTTGTTGCCGGTGTCTGCTCCGTTTCATTGCGACCTGATGCAACCTGCCGCCGATACGATGGCAGAAGCTCTCAACACGACCCCGCCGGGCCCGCTTGCGCTGCCATTGTATGCCAATGTGACCGCTGCTCCCGTCACTGATCCCATGGAAGAGTTGGGCTTGCTGGTGCAGCAGGTTTGCGGGCGGGTTCGCTGGCGGGAAAGTGTGCTGGCCATGCGCGCAGCGGGCGTCGAACAGTTTATTGAGCTTGGCGGAAAAGTTCTGGGCCCGATGATTGGGCGCATAGATAAGGAAGCTGTCGCTATCAGCGTGGTTTCGATGGAAGACCTGGAAGCGCTGGCAAAGGAGATCGGATGATGTTTTCGCTCAAAGGAATGACTGCGCTCGTGACCGGTGCCAGTGGGGGTATCGGATCGGAAATCGCACGTGCACTTGCCAGCCAGGGCGCACGCCTGGCCCTGTCAGGTTCGAACGCCGATAAGCTGCGCGTGTTTCGGGAGCAGTTGAACGACGAGCTTGGCGGTGACCACGTTGAAATTACGTGCGATCTTTCCAACGCGGAAAGCGTGGAGAAACTGATCCCCGCCGCCGTGGATACGCTGGGGCAGCTCGATATCCTCGTAAACAACGCCGGTATTACACGCGACAATCTCGCGATGCGAATGAAGGATGACGAATGGGATGACGTCATCCGCGTCAATCTGGAGGCATCGTTCCGCCTGATGCGGGCCGCCGCCCGGCCAATGATGAAGGCACGTTTTGGTCGTATGATTTCGATCACCAGTGTAGTGGGAACGACGGGCAATCCGGGCCAGATGAACTACACTGCTGCTAAAGGCGGGCTGACCGCGATGAGCAAGAGCCTGGCACAGGAACTGGCTAGCCGTGGGATCACAGTGAACTGTGTGGCCCCCGGTTTCATCCGCACTGCGATGACCGAAGCACTGAATGACGCGCAAAAGGAAGCAATCAACGCGAAAATTCCGATGGCTCGTATGGGGGAAGGCAGTGATATCGGTGCTGCGGTGGCTTACCTCGCCTCGAAAGAGGCAGGTTATGTCACGGGCCAGACGCTGCACGTCAATGGTGGGATGGCGATGCTGGGGTGACCGGGCCAGCAGGGTGATTTTGTCGCTCTGCGGGTTTTGGCGGAAGATTGGGGGCAATTATCCCCAAGGAATCGGTTATGACAGGGCGCAGTAGTGCATCGCACCCTTGTCCCATCTCCTGCCATCGCTAAGGTTGTTTCGACATATTTCGGCGCTGGTGGGCGATTCCGGTCGCTAGCGCGCACAGAAGGCTGAAAGTAGGACCGATGAAGGCCACTATCGAACGCGCGACACTGCTGCGGTGTCTCTCCCATGTCCAATCGGTTGTTGAACGACGCAATACGATCCCGATCCTGTCAAACGTCCTGCTTGATGCGTCGGACGGTGGTTCGCTGAAAGTGATGGCGACCGACCTCGATTTGCAGGTGGTGGAAAATATTGCCGCGGCATCGGTGGAAGATAGCGGAGCGATCACCGTTTCGGCGCACTTGCTGTTCGACATCGCCCGGAAGCTGCCCGATGGTAGTCAGGTCAGTCTGGAAACTACCGATAATCGCATGATCGTGAAAGCGGGACGTAGCCGGTTCCAGCTTCCGACTTTGCCGCGCGACGATTTCCCGGTGATCGTTGAAGGCGACTTGCCGACGCGCTTCGAACTTCCCGCCAAAACATTGGCTGAACTGATCGATCGCACACGCTTCGCGATCAGCACTGAAGAAACCCGCTATTACCTGAATGGCATTTTCTTCCATGTTTCGGATGATGAACAGCCGGTTCTGAAAGCGGCAGCGACCGATGGTCATCGACTGGCAAGGTTCACGATCGCTCGCCCTGAAGGTGCCGAAGGGATGCCTGACGTGATCGTACCGCGCAAAGCGGTGGCCGAATTGCGTAAGTTGCTGGATGAATCAATGGACGGCAACGTCCAGATCGACCTTTCCGCCAGCAAGATTCGCTTCACTTTAGGTGGGGAGGGCGGAGTCGTGCTCACCAGCAAGCTGATCGACGGCACTTTTCCAGACTACAGCCGGGTGATCCCCACCGGGAACGATAAACTCCTCAAGCTCGATCCCAAGAGCCTTTACGCTGGCGTAGATCGTGTTGCGACCATCGCCACTGAGAAAACACGTGCTGTGAAGATGGGGCTGGAGAACGATCGCGTCACTTTGTCTGTGACAAGCCCGGATAACGGAACGGCAGCGGAAGAAGTACCTGCCGATTATCGTGCCGAAGGGATGGAGATTGGCTTTAATGCCAATTACTTGAAGGACATTCTTCATCAGATCGACAGTGATACAGTGGAATTGCACCTTGCCGACGCGGGCGCGCCTACACTGATCCGTGAGGATGAAAAAAGCCCGGCGCTTTACGTGCTGATGCCGATGCGGGTTTGATCGGGTTTGAATGCGAAGCGGTGTCTTTGGTCCCTGCGCCCAACCGATGATGGTATATTAGCCAAAAGGGGAGGCAAGGGCCTCTGCGCTGCTAAACTTGTCGCCAATCAGCTTGTCTGCTGCTCGGAAAGAACAATCTTCACAGATCAACGGAATTGAATGGCGATTCTATCCGTACCGTCGTTTCTGTGTGTGAAATGACGGCACGGACTATGATTACCCTTCTTTACTCCGCAGCTTCGAGCATCGCGACTTGCTGTGGCCCACGGATAAGGTTGCCCGGTGTTGCTCCCGTCCATTCTCCTTCGCGGAACGTCACAACGCCGCCTTTGATTGTGGCGACATAGCCATCAGCTTTTTGCAACAATCGCTTACCACCCGCAGGTAAGTCGAATGCCAGCCAAGGTTTGCCGAGCTTTAGGCGGTCAAAGTCGATGATGTTGAGATCTGCGAGATATCCGGGCGCGATCAGTCCGCGGTCCTCCAGCCCATAAAGTAGGGCGGTATCACGACATTGACGCTTGATCGCATGTTCCAGGCTGACCTTGCCACTGTTACGCGCAGCGGCGCGCTTCCGATCGCGGACCCAATGTTGGAGCATGAAAGTAGGGCTGGCGGCATCGCAGATTGTGCCACAATGGGCGCCGCCGTCACTTAAGGAATTGACGGTGTCGTCGCTTGCCTGCAACGCTTCGAGAAAGTCGAGATTGCCATCCTGATAATTGAGAATTGGCAGATAGATAAACCCTTTGCCATCGTCACGACATAACAGGTCGTAGGCATATTCCTGTGGATCGATGCCAGCCTTCTCAGCTCGTGCTTGAATGGAGGATTCAGCTGACGGTTCGTAATCGAAATCTGGGTCCATTTCGAACTGGGCGGACCAGCCGTTCACAATCACCATGAACAGATGGATGAGATCTTGAGGGGCTCCCGTGAAGTCGTTTTCTTCCGCCAGCAGTTGATCCTTGAATACAGGATCGAGCAGCTTCGCCTTTTGCTCTGCCCATCCAAGATCGGAAATCGCCATCCAGCTTGGGCGGAAACGGAATGGGTGAACCGTGCCCTGCCACGCCATTACGATCCCGTTACCGCGCAGGGCAATCTGAGCGACGATGTTCGCGCCGTTGTCATTCTCCGCGCGCATCGCAGCAATCTGTTCGTCCAGCGGCATTTCCTTGGCAATCGATTGCAGCGCCGCAAACGTAACGGGCAAGCCGGTGTCGCGGCTCAGCTTTCCCATCCAGTCGAATTCATTCCATTCGCGCTTCAGGTCGCTGGCCAGTTCAAATACGCCGTGCCCGGCCCGTGCCATCGCCTTGCCAATCGAAATCAGCTCTTCTGCTGTGGCAGTCGTGCCGGGGACTAGCTCGCCATCGACCGATTTGTGGATCACCGTGCGACTGGTTGAAAAGCCCAGCGCGCCGGCGCGTACGCCTTCTTCCACGATGTTGCCCATCTTGGCGATATCGTCATCAGTGGGCACTGCACCGGGTTTTTCCCGATCGCCCAGAACGTAAGCGCGAACCGCGCCGTGAGGTACGTGGGTGCCGACATCGACTGTACGCGGAAGTTTCTCCAATGCATCGAGATACTGAGGGAAGGTTTCCCAGTCCCACTTCATGCCTTCGGTCAGCGCTGTACCGGGAATATCCTCCACCCCTTCCATCAGGCCGATCAGCCATTCATGCCGGTCAGGGGCGGCGGGGGCAAAGCCAACTCCGCAGTTGCCCATGATGACGGTTGTCACCCCGTGCCAGCTACTTGGGGCCATTTCCTGATCCCAGGTCGCCTGCCCATCGTAGTGGGTGTGCACATCGACAAACCCGGGCGTTACAATCATTCCGCTGGCGTCAATTTCTTGCGTGGCATCACCGGTTATCGTGCCAACTTGTGCGATCAGGCCATCTTTCACTGCGATGTCGGCGGTGAACCGTTCTTCGCCGGTTCCATCGACAACGGTCCCCCTGCGGATAATCAGATCATAAGTGGCCATGCCCGCCAATCCTCTCTCTTTCTTTGTATTATTGGAGAGGAAAGTCTCACATCGCAACCGATGTGTCTATAGGCCGATGTAGCGTATTCGAGTTGGAGCGTGGCTGGTACCAGATCAGAGACGCGCGCGGATCATTGCCTCGACATCGACGAATTTTTCGCGAGGGGCACCTTTGCGCGCGGCCTGTTCCTCCGCCTCTTCGATTTTCTTCCAGTCCCGGAAAGTGACGACATCTACGCCGCGTTCGGCGATCAGTTTGTCGAGGCCAGAGCGCCCTTCATGCGGGACGTTGGCGATCGCACCCGTGTCGAAATCTTCGGCGATCTTTTCAATAACCGAGAAGCCGTCGGGCCGGTTTGTGCCAATCGTGCCGGTTGGTCCGCGCCGGGCCCAACCCACGCAATACAAGCCGGACTCGATCCGCCCGCCATCGTTTGCAAACCGGCCGGCGCGTTCATCGAATGGCACGTCCGGGATCGGAGAACTACGATAACCGATGCAGGAGACAACCAAATCGGCGGGGATCGTATAGGTTTCGCCGGTGCCCACTGCACGGCCAGACTCCACCCGTGTGCGTTCTATCTTCAGCGCGGAAACCTGATTCTTACCGATGAACCGCACCGGGCTGGCAAACATGTCGAAATCGATTTCTATCCTCTTGTCGGCGCGTTCACTTTCGGGAATCGCCGCGAAACTGCGTAGCAGCCCGACCGACTTTCGCACCCCCGGTTCCAGAAATGCGTCTTCCTCTGGCTCCGGTAAGTCCGCCGGATCAACTCGCGGACTGGCACGAGCGAGGTCCATCAGCTCACTCAGTTCTTTGGGCGTCATCATAATCTGATGGGGCCCGCGTCGGCCGACAATTGTGATCGTCGAAATCCGGGAATTCCGCAGCAGATCGAGTGCGTGTGCGACGATGTCGCTTCCTTCGAACTCGCTGTCGGTCTTTGACAGGATGCGCGCGACGTCGAGTGCGACATTCCCCATTCCGATCACCACAGCGTTCCTGCCTGACAAGTCTGGATCGAGATCGGCAAATTGCGGGTGGCCATTATACCATCCAACAAAGGCTGCACTGCCAAAGACATTGCGGAGGTCTTCACCGGGCAAGCCCAACGCGCGGTCATTGGGCGCTCCGGTAGCGAATACAACCGCGTCATACAGTGCCTTTAGCTCCTTCGCGGAAATATCGCGCCCGATCATAACGTTGCCGACAAACCGCACATTTTCGGTAAGAGCCGTTTTTTCATACCGTTGGCTGACAGCTTTGATCGATTGATGATCCGGGGCGACCCCTGTGCGAATAAGGCCATACGGCACGGGCAACATGTCGATAACATCGACCCGAACATCGTCGCCCCACTGCTTCTGAGCTGCCTCCGCAGTGTAGTATCCAGCGGGCCCGGAGCCGACGATTGCGATATGTCGCATCAGACTTCTCCCTCCAAATCCGGCGCATCGAGAAACGTGCGGATTGCCGTCTGCGCCTGTTCACGGTGTGTAGCGAGGAACAGGTGTCCTCCGTCTGCGAAAATTTCCATCTTCGCTTCGGGGATCAGGCCTTTCAGAATATGGGCGTTGGCCAGCGGAACCACATCGTCGCATTCGCCCGCCATTATCAGTACCGGCTTCTTCAAAAAGGGCAGGGCGGCCGCGCTGGTCCAGCCAGCCATTGCCATCAGTTGATAGGCATATCCGCGTATTGTTGGGGGCACGATCCGTGCCGCTATACGTCCCCCTTCGTTGCGGCCGGCGAGGCGTGGTGCATCCCCTAACCGGGCGAGAGCCAGCGGGCTGCCCGGAACAGCCAGCAACCCTGCAGTGGTGCCTGCCAAAATGACCCGCCGCACGCGCGCACCATACTGCAATGCAAGTTGCTGCGCGATCACACCGCCCCAACTGAAGCCCATGATATCGACCTGAGAGATGCCAAGCCGGTCGAGCAATCTTGCCGCAGTCCATGCCATGGTCTGAGGGGTATATGGTACAATCGGTTCGGGTGATTCACCGATGCCGGGCATGTCGAAGGTTATGAATGCGCGGCTGGAGAGCGCCTCCGCCAAGGGGGCGACGATTTCCAGGCTTGCACCAATGCCGTTGAAAAACAGTACCGGAAAGCGATCGGATGGTTGGTTCAATCGCCAATGAGCAACCCGCAAATCGCGCCCGCCCGCTCGCATGATGGAGACATCGGCGAATTGCATGGGATCGGACAAAAACGTTTCCTTCTACCGGCTGCCCGTTGTCGGGATGCTGATTTGCACGTTGTGAAAGGGCGCCGTCAAGTTTCTTTCCGGCGGATATCCCAGCGCTGAACAATGCGCTTCTGCCAATCCTGTTGCAAGCAACGACGGTGATGTTCGATGATGCGACATGAGATGTCTGGCAAGGTGAGAGCGAACGGCCTTCCCGCAGACCGATCTTCAGTAGCGAATGACATGCGCCTGATCTTCCCCTGCTGACAGGTCGCTTCGGCGCGGCTAAGGGCGGCGGATGACTGAGCTTTCCCGCATCCGCAACTTTTCCATAATCGCCCACATCGACCATGGTAAATCGACCCTTGCGGATCGGCTTATCCAGTTTTGCGGGGGGCTGACTGATCGTGAAATGAGCGAACAAGTCCTTGATAATATGGACATTGAGCGCGAGCGGGGGATTACGATCAAGGCGCAGACCGTTCGCCTGAACTACACCGCGCACGACGGCGAGACGTATGAGCTCAATCTGATGGACACCCCCGGGCACGTCGACTTCGCGTATGAGGTCAGCCGCAGCCTCGCGGCGTGCGAGGGTGCGTTGCTGGTGGTGGACGCGGCGCAGGGGGTTGAGGCGCAGACGCTGGCCAATGTCTATCAGTCGATTGAGCACGATCACGAAATCGTGCCGGTTATCAACAAGATCGATTTGCCCGCTGCAGAGCCGGAGAAGGTCAAGGCGGAGATCGAGGACATCATCGGCCTCGACGCGAGCGAAGCGGTGCTCACCAGTGCCAAATCGGGCATCGGCATCGAAGACGTGCTGGAAGCGGTCGTCGCCAAAATCCCCGCCCCCAAGGGCGACCGCGATGCGCCGCTGAAGGCGATGCTGGTCGATTCCTGGTACGACCCATACCTCGGCGTGGTCATCCTCGTCCGTGTGATCGACGGGGTCATCCGCAAGGGGCTGAATGTCAAATTCATGCAGGGCGGCACCGATCACCTGATCGACCGGGTCGGCGCGTTCACCCCCAAACGGGTGGACCTGCCCGAAATCGGGCCGGGCGAAATCGGCTTCGTCACAGCGCAGATCAAGGAAGTCGAACAGGCCCGCGTGGGCGACACGATCACCACGGTGAAGGGCGGGGCGACCGCCGCGCTGCCGGGGTACAAGGAAGTGCAGCCGGTGGTGTTCTGCGGCCTGTTCCCGGTGGACGCCGCCGATTTCGAGAAACTGCGCGAATCGATTGCCCGCCTGCGGCTCAACGATGCCAGCTTCAGCTATGAAATGGAAAGCAGCGCGGCGCTCGGCTTCGGCTTCCGCTGCGGGTTCCTCGGCCTGTTACATCTTGAGATTATTCAGGAACGGCTGAGCCGGGAGTACGATCTCGATCTGATCACCACCGCGCCCAGCGTGGTTTATCGCATCGAATTGCGCGCCAGCAAGAACGAGGCGGCGGGCGAAATCTACCTCCACAACCCGGCCGATTATCCCGATCCCAGCCGGATCGAAACGATCGAGGAACCGTGGATCAAGGCGACGATCTACACCCCCGACGAATACCTCGGCGCCATCCTCAAACTGTGTCAGGATCGCCGCGGCATCCAGACCGAGCTGACCTATGTCGGCGGCCGCGCGCAAGTGATGTACGAATTGCCGCTCAACGAAGTAGTGTTCGATTTCTACGACCGGTTGAAGAGCATCAGCCGCGGCTATGCCAGCTTCGATTACGAACAGATCGGCCTGCGCGAAGGCGATCTGGTGAAGATGAACATTCTGGTCAACAACGAACCGGTCGACGCGCTGAGCCTGATCGTCCACCGCAGCGTGGCCGAGGCGCGCGGGCGCGGCATGTGCGAACGCCTGAAAGACCTGATCCCGCGCCACCTGTTCAAAATCCCGATTCAGGCGGCCATCGGCGGCAAAGTCATCGCCCGCGAAACCATCGCCGCCTTGCGCAAAGACGTGACGGCGAAGTGTTACGGGGGCGACATCACCCGCAAGAAGAAACTTCTGGAAAAGCAGAAGAAGGGTAAAGCCCGGATGCGCGAATACGGCAATGTCAGCATCCCGCAGGAGGCGTTTATTGCCGCGCTGCGGATGGGCGAGGAATAGTTAGTCGGGTCGGTAATCCCGTATGGCCTTCTGGTCCAACTCGTTTGCAGGAATGAGTCGATAATGACGCTCGTCAACTATCTTAACTTCTTCTCTCTGAATGGTCAGGTCGAATAATGCGACGGCACCATTATCCATGAATTGCGCTGAAACTGCTTTGCAACGCATTTCGGGAAACTTACTTTCCGCAAACCTGATATCCTGTGTGGTTTGCACAACGCCAATTTGATCTTTTCCGCCTTTGGCTTGCACGGGAATGATATAATGGCAGCCATACGTATCAATTCCAATATATAGCTCGTCGATCTCAATTTGGCCGATGCCTTTTACAGAGGTGCGGAGATGATTCTGTAAACTGTAAGTTGTTAGGCTGAGGAAGGTGTCGAGCAATCTATTGTAGCGAAGTATTGCAAGCAAAGCTTGCTCGTCATCAAGGGCGTAGGCGCGAATTATTTCAGGAGTAGCATCCGGTATTGCGATCTCGGCTAAATTTGGATTGGGTAATATCCTTGTGGCCGGGACCAACTTGAACCGGTATTTCGATCTGCCTGCGCCTTCAATAATCCATTCTTTCCCTGTCGGCTGCGTTGCTTGAATTTTCTCGGGTAGTGCCCGCCGGTAGCGATATGAATATGGAACATCGCCTGGATTAAGATCTAGATCGGGAGCAAGTTGCTCCTTGGCTGCTATGATTTCTCGACGAATGAATACAAATTCGGCATGGTCGTTTTGGTAATGATCGAGAAATATTTTCTCTATGATGCGGTCGTAAGCGCCTTTGTCTTTAGCCATTTGACCTTCTCAGTTCTATTTCTTTTTCTATCTCTTCTTGTTTTCGTTTCTTTGATCCACTTTTCATATTTCTCTTGGATGGTGGAGCCTCGATTCCAAAATATGTGGCCGCATCCCTTACGGTCATACGGAGAAGTTTTTCGTCCCCTAAAGGAACTGATTGTGCCGAAGAATTGAGAATGTATCCGCCGCAACGCCATACCTCGCTTGCGATGGCACGCGCCAATGGAGGTGGCACCGAATTGCCGATCTGCCTAGCGCCGTGCCATTTCGTTTCGTTAAAACGAAACCAGTCGGGATAACCATGTAAGCGCGCCATTTCCCGAACGGTTACGCAACGATTGTGCTCTGGATGGATTGGGCGGGGGCTTGTAAATGCACCCCTTGCTCCGTCAGTGCCGGCACGAAGGGTGTTACTCAAGCCCTCAGGGTGGAGCTTGTAAAACCGCGAAATTGGTTCGGTTTCTCCGCCTGCCGTTTTCGAAAAGCGGCGGCGAGAAATTTCGGTGTGTTCGGTCCTTGCACTCGAAGTCAGCAAGTTTGGGTTCCACTCTCGGACTTCTCCGCGATGCCAAGCCGAATTCGTTCGGCAGCGCATTTCAAACGCGTAAGTCGAGCCCGCGCCCCACTTTGTAAAAGTCACTTCATCAGTGCTTCGAAGCTCTTCAAATCCCTCCGCGTCTGGAATGTCGCTCAAGGCATCGGAGACAGTAGGGCCTTTGGGCAGGCCCTTAAATACTTTCCGCTTTCCATCAGCCGGATTGGTCCAAGGCGCTGGATAATCCGGTAGATTCTCCCCTTTTTGCGCACCGAATAAGATTAGGCGCTCTCGATGTTGGGGAACCGAGTAATTCGCAGCATCGAGAACCTGCCACGGTTTCCGAACTTCATAGCCAAGTTCATCGGCGTATTCGATAAATTCATCGAGGAATTTTCGGTGTTTCCCGACCGTTAGCCCTTTCACGTTCTCAAATACGAAATAAGTAGCGTCTAGTTCTGACACTATGCGTAGGAAGTCGCCCACGAGGCGATTGCGCGGATCGTCGAGTACACGCTGCCCGATCATTGAGAAGCCTTGGCAAGGTGCGCCTCCGAAAACCACGTCGACTGTGCGGTTGCCCAAACCTGCTGCAACGCGGATTTCGCTACCCTTCAACCCTTCGACCGAGCGTGGGATTACGGAGCATTTGGGGAAATTAAACTTGTGGGTGGCGCAATGGACAGGGTCGATTTCCACAGCAGCTTTCACGTCGAAACCTGCCTGTTCGAAGCCTAGGCTCATTCCGCCAGCACCGGCAAATAAGTCAATTGCGATAGGGCGCATAATTAGTTCCTCTGCCTGCACGACGCCGGAACGTTAGCAGAACATTTAGTGGCTGTCGATCGCTTTCTGGGGTCCGAGAAAATTCCGCAATTTTTCTGCAAGAATTTGAAAATCCTTGAGTTCACACTGCCAAACTTCTTCGACTTGCCAGCCAATCCTCTCCAATTCGAACCTATTTCTAACATCGCGCTCACGGTTTCGCTCAATCTTGGGAAGCCAGAATTCCAGATTCGATTTTGGCGGTTTTCCAATTTTGCAGCCGTGACCATGCCAGTAACATCCGTGCACAAAGATCGCTTTCTTGCGACCGATGAAAACAATGTCCGGTTTGCCCGGTAGCTCCCTTCGGTGCAGTCTAAAACGATATCCCATGCGGTGAAGCAGAGTGCGTACAGCGAGTTCGGGCTTAGTATGCTTTGAGCCGATCCGCGACATCAACCTACTGCGACTATCTTTCGTGCGGTTATCCACCATATGGTCAAGATAGGTGCCTGGCTCGAAAGTTCGATGAAAATTCACCACCTCCCAGTGCGTGGCTTTCTCCGAAAGCTAAACCTCTACTCCCCCTCATCCAGATCCCACCAGTCATCCTCGTCCGGGTTGAACGGTTCCAGTTCATCGTCGGCCTCGACGATTCCTTCCAGTTCGCCTGCGTCGGCCCAGTCCTTGCCTTTGCCCAGGATCATGAAATGGGGCTCCATATGGCCATCGGGCGGGCCGTTTTCTTCGGCGCGGCGCCAGGCGGCGAGTTCGGCCAGTTTGGCCTGCATCGCCTCGATTTCGGGCAGGGTCATCTGCACCGGATCGAAGTGTTCGATCATCGCGGCGTTCATGTCGTCCTTCTCCGCGCGGCTCAATGCCGGCACAGTGATGGAGACACCTTGTCGCCCTGTCGCCTCGCTGCCTGAGGGCGAGAGGGGATTTCCTGACAGGCGGTCTGCGCCGGGGTCGAAATAGCTGGCGGCCAGGCGGCGGCCGTCCTGCGCGCGCATGTTCATCCGCAGGCAGAACATCAGCAGCCGGTCGTTCTTCACCCGGCGAAACCCTTTGAGCTTGCCGCCGACGAATACCGGGGAAAGCTGTCCGTTGAGCGCGCGTTCGAAGGCTTCGTCCTGCAACCGCTGTACGCCGAAGTCGAGCGCGCATTCCCAAGCGCGGCGAAAACCCTCCGCGCCGGGCTGGCGGCGGAGGTAGTAGGCGCCCTCCGCGCTCATGTTGACGTGCATCGCGGCGCGTTTGACGCTGCCGGTATCGGCCAGCGCACCGATGAATGCGCGCTGGCGTTCGGGCGTCCATCCGTCGTGCCGTTTCGATTTGCGGGGGACGGGATCGAACGCAGGCAGATCGTCGTGATTGCCGGGGACGCGGATGGTGCGATTGTCAGCGCGGCGGGTCATGATGGCAGGCTCCTTTATTGCGACTGGGCGAAGGTGGCGGGGCGGTCTGATGCACATTTTACACCGTGTAGGAAAATGAACGGTGGGTGATGGCAATAACTTCACTTTGCGTTCACGTACGCGCTGGCTATAGGCGTGGCCCTATGCAGATCGTTTCACGCAGCCCGCTCAAGCTCGCTCTCGTCGCCGCAGTGGTCGGTTCTTCGCTGGTCGTAACCGGGTGTGCCGGGAGCGGGGGCAAGCCCAAGGATACCGCCTACGTCGCCCGCGATGTGGAGACGTTGTATAATTCGGCGAAGGATCGCCTCGACCGCGGCCAGCCCAAGCTCGCCGCCGCCCTGTTCGACGAGGTGGAGCGCCAGCACCCCTATTCACCGTGGGCGCGGCAGGCACAGTTGATGAGTGCGTTCAGCTACTACGTCGCCAGCGATTACAACAAGGCGATCGGCAGCGCGCAGCGATTCCTCTCGATCCATCCGGGCAACAAGGATGCGCCGTACGCGTATTACCTGATCGCGCTGAGCTATTACGAACAGATCAGCGACGTAACCCGCGATCAGAAAACCACCGAACAGGCCCGCGCTGCCTTGCGCGAAGTGGTCCGCCGCTATCCGGCGACCGACTATGCCACCGACGCGCGGCTGAAGCTCGATCTGGTGGAAGATCACCTTGCGGGCAAGGAAATGGAAATCGGCCGCTATTATGAAAAGAGCGGCAAATGGCTGGCGGCGTCGCTGCGGTTCCGCAACGTGGTCGATAATTTCCAGACCACCAGCCACGCGCCGGAGGCCCTGTTCCGCCTGACCGAAACCAATCTGGCGCTCGGCATTCCCGAAGAGGCGAAGAAATACGCCGCTGTGCTGGGTGCCAACTATCCGGGCAGCGAGTGGTATGCCAAGGCGTACAAGCTGATGGAAAAGTACGCGCCAGACGCCAAGGCGAGCTGAGGCAAATTTCGCCGGGCGGGGCTATTCGGCAGGGGCTCTATCCCCCGCGCAGTAACTGTACGCCCCAGTCGCGTTCGAACAGATAGAGCATAGTGCGCGCGGCCTGACCGCGTTCGCTGGCAAGTCCGCCATCCCGCTCCATCAACAAACGCGCGTCGTCATGGGCGAGGGGGAGCAGGCGTTCGATCTGCTCCAGTTCGGCAATGCGGAACGGGGTGTCGCCCGATTGCCGGGTGCCCAGCAGTTCGCCGCCACCCCGCAGCCGCAGGTCTTCCTCCGCCAGCCGGAACCCGTCCTGCGTTTCGCGCATCAGAGCGAGGCGCGCCTTGCCGGTTTCGCTCAGTTCGCCGCCGCGCATCAGCACGCATACCGACTTTGCTGTGCCGCGCCCGACCCGCCCGCGTAACTGGTGAAGCTGCGCCAGCCCGAATCGCTCTGCCTGTTCGATCACCATCAGCGTGGCGTTGGGCACATCGACGCCCACTTCGATCACTGTCGTTGCGACCAGTAACCTGGCTTGCCCCGATGCAAAGCGTTCCATCGCCGCATCTTTCAGTTCGGGTTTGAGCTGGCCGTGGACCAGCACGACATCATCCCCGAACCGCGCGCGCAGGGCAGCAAAGCGGGCCTCCGCAGCGGCGATATCCTCGCTCTCCAGCTCGCGGACCATCGGGCACACCCAATAGGCCTGCGCGCCGCCCGCAATCGCCGCACCCAGCCGATCGACCACTTCGCCCATCCGTTCGGCGGAAACCACCACGGTATCGATCGCCTGTCGCCCGGGTGGCAATTCGTCGAGCCGGCTGACATCCATCTCGCCATATTGCGCCAGTGTCAGCGTGCGTGGGATCGGCGTTGCGGTCATCGCCAAAGTATGCGGCGTGACACGCCCTTTCTGCGCCAGCATCAGGCGCTGCGACACGCCAAAGCGGTGCTGTTCGTCGATCACTACCAGCCCCAGGTTGCGATAGGTCACAGTGTCCTGAAAAATGGCGTGGGTGCCCACGATCATATCGATGGAGCCATCGTACAGCCCCATCAGAATCGCTTCGCGTGCGCGCCCCTTGTCGCGCCCGGTAAGCAGGGCAATTTCGATGCCGGTTGGCGCGGCCAGCGTGCGGAGCGTTTCGTAATGCTGCCGCGCGAGGATTTCGGTCGGCGCCAGCAGGGCGGACTGGCACCCGGCCTCGATCGCCACCAGCATCGCTTCCAGAGCAACCACTGTCTTGCCCGCACCGACATCGCCTTGCAGCAAACGCAGCATAGGCGTGTCCTGCGCCAGATCGCCTTCGATTTCGCGAATGGAGCGCTGCTGTGCGCCGGTGAGCGGGAAGGGCAGGGCAAGCTTGTTCCGCAACCGCCCGTCCCCGTGCAGTGCCTGCCCTTTTCGCCGTCGGTTATCGGCCCGCACCAGCATCAGCGCCAGACTGTTGGCCAGCAATTCGTCATACGCCAGCCGGTCGCGCGCAGCCGGGTGATGCCCCTTGTGTGCCAGCTTCAACGCATCTGCCCACGCGGGCCATTGCGTCTTGGTAAACTGCCCCGGTTCGATCCACTCAGGCAAATCGGGCAACCGGGCCAGCGCCTGATCGACCAGTCCGGCCACTTTGGGCTGAGTCAGCCCGGCGGCAAGCGGATAGACCGGCTCGTTCAGAGTGGCGAGCAATCCCTCGCTGGTTTCCGCTACATGATCGGGATGCACGATCTGGAGCATTTGCCCGTATTCATCGAGGCGTCCGGCAATCCAGCGCTGTTCGCCAACCGGGAGCAGCTTTTTCGCTGAATAGCTGGCGCGCCCAAAGTAAGTCAGTGCACAGATATTCCCCACCGCATCGGAGGCCAGCACTCGATACGGGCCACGCCCCGTGCCGCTGGCGCGATGTTCGGTGGGGGTAAGGGCGACGACGATCTGTTCGCCAACGCTCGCTTCATCGAGGTTCGCGACCGGGCGCCGGGTCACGAACCGATCGGGCAGGTGATAGGCGACATCGCGCACCCGCGTCAGACCCAGTTTATCGAGCGGTTTCTTCAGCTTCGGCCCGACACCGTCGAGTGTTTCGACCTCTGCAAACAGGGGGTTGAGAATATCGGGGCGCATCGCGTCTGCCCTATCGCGTTTGGGGGCGAATGCGAACCCGGTCTGTGATGGCGTTCGCCGGCGCCGTTCTGCCTCTTGAGATTCCGATAAATGTAGCTATAAAACTAATAATAACAATGACTTATTAATTTGTAAATGACTCATTTATCACCGGAGTTTGCGATGGCTGCCGCCGAATTTGTGGAAAATCAGCATACTTCGTGGAACACATTCGATGATGCGGTGGTCGAACTGCTCCGCGCGATTGCCCCGCGAAGCATTATCGATATTGGTGCCGGGTCGGGAAAGTACGCCGGATTGGTGGCGCGCGCGGATTTGCCGGAATCGCCGCACCTGACCGCTATCGAACCGGGCCAGTCTGCCGCCGAACGGCTGCGTTCGCTCGGCCTCTATAATTCGGTGGTTCAGGCGCCTGCAGAATCGCTGTTCGACAATCCGTTTCGCAGTGCCGACCTCGTGATCATGGGGGACGTGATCGAACATATGCGGGCATCCGATGGATTGGATCTGCTGCAATTCCTTGTCTATCGGGCGGCTTACATTCTGGTGATCACGCCCGATGCGATGCCGATGTTTGCCGGGCCGGGGTTCTTCGGTTGCCACAACTCGATCTGGCGACCGAAGCAATTCGAATGGCACGATCTGTGGGCATTCGACCAATGGAATGAACTGCACCTCTATCTCCTGCGAGGATATCAGGCGGGCAGCGGGGCGACATTGCCGCAAGTGGTTGAAAGAGTGAACGGCAGCGGCTGTCCGCTGGATACCGCCGGTCTGCGGCCTCAGCCGGTCAATCTGCGGATCTACGACACCGTGTGGAAGGAGCATTATGCCGATGGCTCCATCGGTGGTTATCGGAGGTATTGAATGGTCGGTCACGCGCTTTTTGACAGATCGGTTCCCGTATCCCTCTGCTTGCCATTGGCCGGGTGCGGTTCTACCGCGCTGGCCATGTCCAGGACGTCGCCAGTAGATATGCCCGCTTTTGCCACCCGCCTAGCCCGTGCGAAGTTTCGGGCCTGGCATCGCGGTACGCGCGAAGCGGACTACATGATCGGCGGTTTCTTCGACCGGTTCCATGCCCAATGGGGCGAAGCCGAAATGGCGTGGTTCGAAGCGCTGCTGGAAGAAGAGGATGTGGACATCATGGCATGGGCGCTGGGAACGCAATCCGTGCCTGACGAGTTTGTCGGGGATCAGATGACCGCGATGAAACGGCTGGATTACGTTCAGATTTGATCCGTTAGGAACGCTGACGAACCGACAGCATCCATTCAAGGCTACCCAATTGTACATGAGTTCCAATAACATGCATCCGCCGCGCGCGCTCGCCTGGATCGTCCGCCTCGCTCTGCTGATTGCTGTTGTCGCGATAGCTTATCTCGCTTTGGCCCCCGTCGATCTTGGCGGACGGGGTGGCAACGTGGATCATGCGATTGCTTTCGTGACGCTCGGCTTCCTGTCGCGGTTGGCGTTTCCGCGATGGTATATGATCGTGTTGCTGGCGTTGCTGGCGCTGTTCGGTGGCGCAATCGAAGTGTTGCAGGGAACGATGCACGCCGGTCGCGATATGCAGATGGTCGATTTCAAGATCGATGTCGCCGCCGCTTTGGTCGGGCTTGTCGTCGGTGCGCTGGTCAATCGTATGCTCGGGGGGTGGCGCGCAGGCGACTGATGCGGCAGGGAGCACGTCTTGCCGACGAATAACTCCCGATTCCTTAAGCCTGTAGTGCCTTCATGCCCGATCTTCACCGCTTACTCGACGCCCGCACACCGCTAACTCTGGCTTCGCTGCCGCGCGGCAGTCAGCCGCTGGTGCTGGGCGATCTGGCGCGGGTGGCGAAAGGGCGCGCGGTGTTCATCGCGCCCGACGATGCCGCGATGCACGCTGTGGCCGAAGCGGCGCAGTACTTCGCACCCGAACTGGACGTGATCGAGTTTCCGGCATGGGATTGTCTGCCGTATGATCGTGCCAGCCCCGCGCTGTCGATCAGTGCCGGGCGGCTGGCGGCGCTGCATCGCCTGCAAGCGGGCAAGGCGGCCAGCCAGTTGCTGGTCACGACAGTCAATGCCCTGCTGCAACGGGTGCTGACCCCGTTCCGTATTCGCGAGGCGGTGCAGGAATTTCGCCCCGGTGCGGTGATCCCGCATGATAAGCTGACCGCGATGCTGATGCGGCAGGGCTATTCGCGCACCGATACCGTGATCGACCACGGCGAGTTCGCGGTGCGCGGTTCGATTTTCGATGTGTTCCCTTCGGGGCTGGATCAGGGCCTGCGGCTCGATTTCTTCGGAGATGATCTGGAATCGCTGCGAACCTTCGATCCTTCCACGCAGATGAGCACCGGTGTGCTCGACAGCCACCTGCTGCTCCCGGCGAGCGAGGCGTTGCTGGACGAAAATTCGATCAAGCGCTTCCGCAGCCGCTATCGCGAAATGTTCGGCGCGAACGCTACGCAGGATCCGCTCTATCAGGCGATCAGCGATGGGCGGCGGCTGGCAGGGATGGAGCACTGGCTGCCGTTGTTCGAAGATCGGATGGCGACGCTGTTCGATCATCTGGGGCAGGACGATCTGCTGGTCATCGATGCAGGTGCGTTGCAGGCGGGCGAAGAACGGCTGGCCGATGTGGTCGATTATCACCGTCAGCGTGTCGAACATTCCGAAGGCAGTTATCGTCCGCTGGCGGTCGATTCGCTTTATCTGACGGGCGACGAATTCGGGGATGCGCTGAAAAATCGCCCGATCCACCGCGCATCGATCTTTGCCGAACCGGAGAGCGATCATGTGATCGATTTCGGGTTCCATTCGGGCCGCGACTTCGCACCGGAACGGGCGCGGGGGGATAACGTCTATGCCGCCGCCGCCGATCATCTGAAGGCAGTGGGCAAGGCGGGCAAGCGCCCCATGCTGGCCGCTTATTCCAAGGGTAGCCGCGCGCGCCTGTCATCTATCCTGACCGAAGCGGGCGCACCGACGCAACTGGCCGATTCTTGGCAGGAAGCGCTGGGGCTGGCGGCCAAGGGGAAGCCGGTCGCGCTTATCCTGCCGCTCGATACCGGGTTCACCAACGATCAGATCGACCTGATTACCGAGCAGGATATGCTGGGCGATCGGATGGTGCGGCGTAAGAAGCGGCGCAAGGATGCCGACGCCTTCCTGGCCGAACTCGCCGCGCTCAACGCTGGCGATCTGGTGGTCCATGTCGAACACGGTATCGGCCGCTATCGCGGGCTGGAAGCGATCCCGGTAGGGAAGAGCCACCACGATTGCGCGATGCTGGAATATGCCGGGGGCGACAAGCTTTATGTCCCGGTCGAAAACCTCGAAGTGCTCAGCCGGTATGGCGCGGCGGAACAGACGGTTCCGCTCGACCGGCTGGGCGGCGAAGCATGGCAGAAACGCCGCGCCCGCCTGAAAGAGCGCATTCGCGAGATCGCTGGCGAGCTGATGATTACCGCCGCCGAACGCGCGCTCCGCACGGCACCGGCGCTGGAGGCGGATGGCGACAGCTTCAACCAGTTTGTCGAACGGTTCCCGTGGGAAGAAACCGACGATCAGGATCGCGCCATTAGCGATGTGCTGGGCGATCTGGCGTCGGGCAAGCCGATGGACCGGCTGGTGTGCGGCGATGTCGGTTTCGGCAAGACCGAAGTCGCGCTGCGCGCCGCCTTCGTCGCGGCGATGGCGGGCAAGCAAGTCGCGGTCGTCGCCCCGACCACGCTGCTCGCACGCCAGCATTACGAGAACTTTTCCGCGCGCTTTTCCGGATTCCCGCTGAAAGTCGGACGGCTCAGTCGACTGGTCGGGGCGAAGGAGATGGGCGATACCCGTGAAGGTTTGCGGAAAGGGGATGTCGATGTCGTGGTCGGCACGCACGCAATCCTTTCCAAATCGACCGAATTTCGCGATCTCGGTCTGGTAATCGTCGACGAGGAACAGCGGTTCGGGGTTACGCATAAGGAAAAGCTGAAGCAGTTACGTGCCGATGTGCACGTGCTGACGCTCACCGCCACGCCGATCCCGCGCACCTTGCAGATGGCGATGAGCGGTCTGCGCGAACTCTCCACCATTCAGACCCCGCCGGTCGACCGCCTCGCCGTGCGGACCTATGTGATGGAGTGGGACGATATGGTGATGCGCGAGGCTCTGCTGCGCGAACACCATCGCGGAGGACAGAGCTTCATCGTCGTTCCGCGGATTTCCGACATGGCCGAAGTGGAAGACTGGCTGCGCGAACACGTGCCCGAAGTGAAGCCGATCGCCGCGCACGGTCAGATGTCCCCCACCGAAGTCGAAGAACGGATGAGCGCGTTCTACGAAGGGAAATACGAAGTTCTGCTGTCGACCACTATCGTCGAAAGCGGGCTGGATATTCCCAGCGCCAATACCATCGTGATCCACCGCGCAGACCGTTTCGGGCTGGCGCAGCTATACCAGCTGCGCGGGCGTGTGGGGCGCAGCAAGCTGCGTGCCTATGCTTACCTGACCACGCCCGCCGACACAGCGCTGAGCGAAGTGGCGGAGAAGCGCCTGAAAGTGCTTGGCGATCTCGACAGTCTGGGCGCGGGATTCCAGCTCGCCAGCCACGATCTCGATATTCGCGGCGCGGGCAACCTGCTGGGCGACGAACAATCGGGCCATATCCGCGAAGTCGGGTTCGAACTGTATCAGTCGATGCTGGAAGACGCGATTGTCGCGGCAAAGGCCGGTGCGATGGGGCTGGAACCGGCGAAGGATGCGTTCTCCCCGCAGATCACCGTCGATGCGCCGATTATGATCCCCGACGATTATGTGCCCGACCTCGCTGTGCGGATGGCGCTCTATCGCCGCCTCAACGATGCCAAGGGTAAGGCCGAGATCGAGGCGCTGGCGGCCGAAATGATCGACCGCTTCGGCCCGCTGCCGCAGCCGACCGCCAACCTCGTGCGGCTGATAGAAATCAAGCAACAGGCGATCGACGCCCATATCGCCAAGATCGATGTCGGCGCGCGCGGCACGCTGGTGACGTTCCACAACGACGACTTCCCCGATCCGGCGGGCCTGATCGGCTGGGTCGAACGGGTGGGCGAAACCGCCAAGCTACGCCCTGATATGAAGCTGGTGCTCAGTCGCGCATGGGGCGACCCGCAGAGCCGCCTGAACGGCCTGTTCCAACTGACTAAAGGCCTCAGCGCCGTCGCGCGAAAGGGGAAGAAGAAGGCGGCCTGACGGGGTTACGGGCTTCGGCGGCGAGTGGCGCGGAACTGCGGTGCGGTGATATACGGCATGTCGCTCGTCCTTCGGAACCTTCGGCATCGCCCGGAAAGCTGGGCCCCGGATCAGGTTCGGGGCGACGTGGGTTTCGGGGCAGGTTTGTTAAGCCGCCAGAGCAGGTTGTAGGCATGGCTGGAGTGGCGGGCCAGACGAAGACGCGAGTGGGCGCGCATCCCTCAACGCAGGAGGGGCCGGAGCTGCCTTAGCAAATCCGTCACGCCGGACTTGATCCGGCGTCCCGCTTATCCTTCAGCACCGCGCCAGAAAGAAAGCTGGACCCCGGATCAGGCCCGGGGCGACGTGGGTTTCGGGGCAGGTTTGTTAAGCCGCCAGAGCAGGTTGTGGGCATGGCTGGAGTGGCGGGCCAGGCGAAGGCGTGAGTTGGGGCGCATCCCTCAACGCAGGTGGGGCCGGAGCTGCCTTAGCAAATCCGTCACGCCGGACTCGATCCGGCGTCCCGTTTATCCTTCAGCACCGCGCCAGAAGGAAGCTGGGCCCCGGATCAAGTCCGGGGCGACGGGGAGGGGGAGGTCTGACGCTGACGAAAGCACTCACCGTTTCTTCGCCTCTTCACAGGTCCGACATATTACTCTGCCTGCGAACCGCGAACATTTCCCGCTGTCCTACACACAGCACGGGCGCCATTATGCGGCGATGAGCAACATACTCAGCCTGAACGAAAATCGCTCTGATTACATTTTTCGGGCGAGGGCCGTTTTTCCTGTTCTGGACAGTGTAACATGCGGTCCATGTCTCGCCGCGAGAAAGCGGGAGAATGCCGCCGGTGCGCTACCCGCCGAACTGTTTCACCAATGCCTGCGCGGCGGCGGCGACATCGGTCCATGTCTCTGCGAACCCTTCCTCACCGCCGTAATACGGATCTGCGACCGCTTCACCCGCGCGGCCCGGCACGCAGTCCATCAGCAGCGCTATCTCTGCATGACAATCGGCTGGTGCGCGTTCTCTCAGGTCGGCAAGGTTGGCTTCGTCGAGCGCGAAGATCAGGTCGAACCGCTCGAAATCCTCATCCGCAACCTGCCCCCCGCGCAGGCCCGCGATGTTCGCATCGTGCAATGCGGCAGTGCGAATGGCGCGGCCATCGGGCGGGGAACCGATGTGATATGCCGATGTGCCTGCGCTATCGATAGTCAGCGCCAGCCCGGCGGCATCGGCAGCCTGCCGCAAGGCTCCCTCCGCCATTGGAGAGCGGCAGATATTGCCGAGACAGACGAACAGTATCGATGGGCTGGCACGTGTCATGATCTTCCCTTGCCGCGCAGGGGCGCAAATGGAAAGGGCACCTTTGTGGCTGCGGTCTGTTGCAAGAACGAAGGGGCAGAGCCTACCTCTCTGTTCCGATACCACCGCGAGGCAAATCATGACTGAGTCCAATCCCGATCACCCGACGATGCGCGATATCCCCATCGGGATCGATGCGACCGGCACACGGACCGAGTTCGATTCGATGGGGCAGGTGGAGGTGCCCGCAGACAAGTACTGGGGTGCACAGACACAGCGTTCGCTGGCGCACTTCTCAATCGGCGGGGACCGCATGCCGATTGCTGTCTATCGCGCCTATGGCGTGGTCAAGAAGGCCTGCGCGCTGGTCAACGCGGAAATGGGGCGACTGCCGCAATGGAAAGCCGACGCCATCGTTCGCGCCTGCGACGAAGTGATTGCGGGCGATCTGGACTCGCAATTCCCGCTGTTCGTGTGGCAAACCGGCTCTGGCACCCAGTCCAACATGAACGTCAACGAAGTCGTCTCCAATCGCGCGATCCAGTTGCTTGGAGGAGAGCTGGGCAGTCAGCAGCCAGTGGGGCCGAACGATGATGTGAATATGAGCCAGTCGTCGAACGACACGTTCCCCACCGCCATGCATATCGCAGTCGAACATGACCTGACCGCAAGGTTGATCCCGGAACTCACCGCGCTGGCCGATGTCATGGCGGTGAAGGCCAGCGGGTGGATGGATGTGGTCAAGATCGGCCGCACCCATTTGCAGGATGCCGTTCCCGTCACCGTGGGTCAGGAATGGATGGGTTGGGTCGGCCAGATGCGCGATGCCATTGCCGCCGTCGAACGCGAGCGGGAGGGGCTCTATGACCTCGCCTTGGGGGGAACCGCCACGGGCACAGGGATCAACGCTCCGAAGGGGTTCTCAACGCGATCCGCCGAAGTGATCGCGCAACTGACCGGGCGCCCCTTCGTCACCGCGCCCAACAAGTTCGCGGCGCAGGGTTCGCTCGATCCGCTGGTGCGCGTATCGGCCGCTTTGCGCGGTGTGGCGGTGGCGGTGATGAAGATCGCCAACGATATGCGTTGGCTCGCCAGCGGGCCGCGCTGCGGGATCGGGGAACTGAAGTTGCCGGATAACGAGCCGGGCTCCTCGATCATGCCGGGGAAAGTCAATCCGACGCAGTGCGAAGCGATGGTGATGATCGCGATTCAGGTGATCGGGGAAGATACTGCCACGGCCTTTGCCGGCAGTCAGGGCAATTTTGAGCTTAATGCGATGCGGCCGATCGTGGTGAATAACCTGCTGCATTCCATCGCCATTCTGAGCGATGGCTGCGAAATGTTCCGATTGCATTCGGTGGAAGGCACTGAACTGGATCGCGAAGCAATCGCCGGGTACGTCGAAAATTCGCTCATGCTGGTGACCGCGCTGGCACCGCATATCGGCTATCAGGCGGCGGCGCATATCGCGGAGGCCGCCGCCGCTAACGGAACCAGCTTGCGCGCCGAAGCAATTCGATCCGGTAAGGTGAGCGAAAATGAATATGACCGGCTGATACGTCCGGGCGACATGGTCGGCCAGGGGCTGGGTGGGGCGTGATGTTCGTGGCGATTTCGACAGACTGCCGACATTTCAGCGTTAGGCTAGGCAGGATAGGGTCGGGCTAATCAATTACATAAGAGCTTTAATCAAGTTAAAGGCGCTTATTGCAACAACAGATAAATATGTATATAAAATATTGATTTGATTGTAATATTTCTGGAAATTAAATACCCCTTTCGTCTATTTTAAACTGCAAGACATTTCATTGAATTGCGGATTGTTGTGAAGGGTGAATTATGAAGTTGTTTCGCAATGTGATGCTAAGTCTTGCATTGTCGTCTCTCGTTGCTGCACCGGTGGCGGCGCAGGCCCGGGCGAAGCAAGATACCGCTGTTCAGGAAAAGGGTGTGAACAAACGGGATCGCTTGCTGATCCTTGTGGGCTTTATCGCAGCAGCGGTTGGGATCGTTCTTCTCGCAGATAAATCTGACGATACTCCGGTTAGTCCGTAGCTGTGGTTGACCGATGACCCGGCAGTTTGCGTGACGCAAATGGCCGGATTCGTCTTCTGCAACCGGATCTCAGGTGCTTGCTAAACGCGCCACCTATCTTTGCGGCGTAAATACCCACAGAGTTGCATATTCTGAGATATAACATATCACTGCCCTGTCGCTGACGGGTGGTGTGTGCTTGCGTTCTTCCTCCGTCGGTTCAAGAATGTGGTCTGGCGTGTTGCCGCAATTAAGCGACGACATATTCCGATCGCGCAATTCGGGGGCCATTGCGGTCTCAACCACTTATGAGAGACAAGTACGTATGCAAATCAATCGCGCCAGCCTTTTTGCGGCAGTCGCTATCTGCGCTCTGGCATCGCGGCCCGCCGCCGCTGATGAGGGAATGTGGACCTTCGATAATTTCCCGACCGCGCAAGTAAAGGAGGCGTATGGCTGGTCGCCGGATCAGGCGTGGTTAGGGAAAGTGCAGGCTGCCGCGGTTCGTTTGACCGGCGGCTGTTCTGCCAGTTTCGTATCGGGATCGGGCCTGATCCTGACAAACCATCACTGCGTCGCCTCGTGCCTGTTCGATAACTCGAAGCAGGGCAGCGACTATCTCAACGATGGATATGTGGCCGATCGTCGCGATGCCGAACTCAAATGCCCTGGCCAGCAAGCTGAAGTTGTTACCAAGATCACCGATGTCACCGGTGCTGTGAAGGCCGCAATGGGCTCGCTCTCGGGTGAGGCGCTGACCAAGGCGCGCGATGCGAAAATCGCGCAGATCGAAAAGGATAGCTGCCCCGATACGGATACCAACCGTTGCCAGGTCGTGACCCTTTTCGGGGGCGGGCAGTATAAGCTGTATACCTACCGCAAGTATTCCGATGTCCGGCTTGTCTGGGCCCCGGAAGATCGCGCCGCGACCTTTGGCGGCGATCCGGATAACTTCAATTTCCCGCGCTATTCGCTCGATGCCAGCTTCTTGCGCGCATACGAAAACGGCAAGCCGGTGACGACGCCCAATCACCTGGACTGGAGCCCTCGTGCGCCGAAGGAAGGGGAAATCACTTTCGTCGTCGGCAATCCCGGTTCGACCAGCCGCCTTTACACCTCCAGCCAGCTCGCCTTTGAGCGTGAGGTGCGACTGCCGATCACGGTCACGACAATGTCTGAACTGCGCGGTCGCCTGATTCGGGGAATGGAGGAAAACCCCGACCATGCGCGGGAAGGGCTGGATATGCTCAATGGAGTGGAAAACAGCCTCAAGGTCTATATCGGCCGTCAGAAAGCACTGAACGATCCAGCCTTCACCGCAACGCTGGCCGCTAAAGAGGCCGACCTGAAGGAAAAGAGCGCAGGCAATGCCGCCATCGGTGACCCGTGGTCGGCGGTTGACAGCGCAGTGACGGCTTATCGTTCGCTCTATCTCCCGTACCGCTTCGTGTCGCCGTCGAGCGATCTCTATGGTTATGCCGAAGCGCTGGTGTTCGCCGCACAGGAACGCGCCAAGCCCAACGCCGAACGCCTGCCGGGCTATACCGACAGCGCTCTGCCGCTGACCAAGAAGCGCATCCTCGATGAAAAGCCGGTGTATAACTGGCTGGACGAACTGACGCTGGAATGGAGCCTGTCGAAAGCGCGCGAATATCTTGGCGTCGACGATCAGGATTCGAAGCTTCTGCTGGGCAAGGAAAGCCCGGAAGAACTGGCTAAGCGTCTGGTCGAAGGCAGCAAGCTTGCCGATCCCGCCTATCGCCAGAAGCTGTGGGATGGTGGTTTGGACGCGGTGAAGGCATCGGACGATCCGATGATCCAGTACGCGCTCAAGCTGAACCCGCGCCAACGCGAACTGAAGAAGCAGGTGGACGAGGCCTATGTCGGTCCGCTGGCTGTCGCGGGTGGCAAACTGGCCGACGCCCGGTTCGCCGCTTATGGTGACTCGCTCTATCCCGACGCGACGTTCACGCTCCGCATCAGTTATGGTCAGGTGAAGGGCTGGGTCGAGCGTGGCAATCAGGTGCCGATTGCCACCACGCTGGGCGGCACTTTCGATCGGGCGACTGGTAGCCCGCCGTTCGATGTGGCTCCTGCGTTCGCCGCCAACAAAGCCAAAATCGATATGAGTGCGGCTTATGATTTTGTAACCACGAACGACATTATCGGCGGCAACTCCGGCTCGCCGGTAATCGACCGGAATGGCACGGTGATCGGCGCCGCCTTCGACGGCAATATCCATTCGTTGGGCGGCAATTACGGTTACGATCCGACACTTAATCGGACGGTGGTGGTCTCGACCGCTTCCGTGCAGGAAGCGTTGGAAAATATCTATCCGGCACCCGCACTGGTGAAGGAACTGGCCGCGCGCTGATATCTGGCGCGTGGCACGGCCCGGCCACACTGTCGGGCCGACGATATTGGCGGCGCGGGACTGTTCTCAGTTTCGCGCCGCAATTTTGCGGAGGAACCTGAACCGGGGCAGCATCCGACTCGGTGTGGTAACAATCGCGGGCTTGCGTACAATAAGAGCCAGCGCCCCGAGATTTGCGGGCGCGATCGAGCGCCATCCGCTCAGACAGTCGCTGTTTGGCTATCGTCTAGATGCTTGAAAATTCTGGTCGGGGAGAGAGGATTCGAACCTCCGGCCCCTGCCTCCCGAAGACAGTGCTCTACCAGGCTGAGCTACTCCCCGACCGTGTCGTTCCCGTGTGGACGAATGCCCATACGGGCCGAGGCAAGGCGCGCCCTATAGGCAGCATGGGCCGGGGTGGCAAGCGGGCATTTGCACCGCTAGGTATTTCGTATGGCCAGTTCACAGCAAACGACCGATTCTCTCACCGCTGTTCACCCGGAACAGCAGTATCTCGACCTCATGCGGCACATCTGGCGGCATGGCTCCGAGCGGGTCGACCGGACGGGGATCGGGACTCGGTCGGTCTTTGGGGCGACTCTGCGATTTGATCTGTCGGGCGGGGCGATGCCGTTGCTGACCACCAAGCGCGTCTATTGGAAAACCGCGACTCGCGAACTGCTGTGGTTCCTGACAGGCGATACCAACATTCGGGCGCTGGTGCTGCAGGGTGTCGGTATCTGGAACGAGTGGCCCCATGCGAAATATGTTCGCGAGACAGGAGACGAGATTACGCTCGATGATTTCGTGCAGCGAATTGCGGACAATGAGGAATTCGCCGCTCGCTGGGGCGATCTGGGGCCGGTTTATGGCAAGCAATGGGTCGATTGGCCGACCTACCGCTATCGCAAGGATGGAGCGTATGAGCCGGGGCCGGGGATCAATCAGGTAGCCGAAGTGGTCGAATCGCTGCAGAGCAATCCCGGTAGCAGGCGGCACATTATCGAAGGCTGGAATGTGGCAGAGCTGGATCGGATGGCATTGCCCCCATGCCACAAGACATATCAGTTTCACGTGGCCGATGGGAAGCTGAACGCGCTGCTCTATCAACGCAGCTGCGATGTGGCGCTGGGCCTGCCGTTCAACTTGTGGTCGGCGGCGTTGCTGGCACGGATGCTGGCGCAGCAAGTCGACCTGGAGCCCGGCGAACTGGTGTGGATGGGCGGAGATACGCATCTATACCTCAACCACGTGCATCTGATCGAAGAACAGCTTGAGCGGGAACCACGCGGACATCCACGACTTGAATTACTGCGGCGTCCAGAAACGATCTTCGATTATCGGATCGAGGATTTCCAGGTTTCCGACTACACCCCGCACGGTGCGATAAAGGCTCCCGTGGCGGTGTAGAATAGGGGCTTCTTGACCGCTTCCGCCGTTTGAAATATTATGTCTCAATCGTAAAAGATTGCTGCTGGCATTGCTGATGGCGTCCGACCGAACGGGAGAGAAGGATATGGTCAATGGGCCGACTGGAAACGGGCAGGTGGGGCATAATCGCCCATCGCTCAGGCTTCACGTACCCGAACCGAAGTTTCGTCCCGGCGATGACGTTGATTTCTCACATCTCGCAGTCACCGAACCGGGCGCTCAACCCCGGCCCGATGAAAGTTGTGAAGCGAAAGAAACCAACCCGCTGGCCACCGATCTGGTGCGTGTATTGGGCGACGACAATCAGGCGCATGGCCCGTGGGATCCGCGTCTCGGCCCGGATACTCTGCGTGCCATGCTGGAGCAAATGGCGCTGACCCGTGCGTTCGACGAACGAATGTATCGCGGCCAGCGTCAGGGCAAGACCAGCTTTTACATGAAATGCACTGGGGAAGAGGCGACCAGTGTCGCCCCCGCCATGGCATTGGCGAGCGACGATATGGTGTTCCCCAGCTATCGCCAGCAAGGCATTCTGATTACCCGCGGCTATCCGTTGGTTGAAATGATCAACCAGATCTACTCCAACCGGGGGGACAAGCTGAAGGGGCGCCAGCTCCCGATCATGTACTCCAGCCGCGCGCATTCGTTCTTCACCATCAGTGGCAATCTGGCGACGCAAACTCCTCAGGCGGTTGGCTGGGCGATGGCCAGTGCTATTCGCGGGGACAGCCGGATCGCGGCGACCTGGCTGGGTGAAGGCAGTACGGCCGAAGGAGATTTCCATTCGGCCTGTATTTTCGCCGCTGTTTATAATGCGCCGGTAATCCTCAACGTAGTGAACAATCAGTGGGCGATTTCCAGCTTCTCGGGCTTTGCCGGTGGTGAGCGGACTACGTTCGCCGCGCGTGCCGTTGGGTATGGCATTGCCGGGCTGCGGGTGGATGGCAATGATCCGCTGGCTGTCTATGCCGCATCGCAGTGGGCCGCGAACCGAGCCCGTGCCAACGGCGGTCCGACGCTGATCGAACACTTCACCTATCGCGCAGAAGGGCACTCCACATCCGACGATCCGAGTGCCTATCGTTCGGCGCAGGAACGCAATGAATGGCCTCTGGGCGATCCGATCATGCGTCTGAAAGATCACCTGATCGCCATCGGTGAATGGGACGAAGATCGCCAGACGGCGCTCGACCTTGAATGTGCCGAAAAGGTGAAGGCCGCCACCAAAGAGGCCGAAAAGAACGGCATTCTCGGGCACGGGCTTCATCATCCGTTCCACACCATGTTCGAAGATGTTTACCAAGACCTGCCCTGGCATCTGGAAGAACAGGCCGCGCAGGCGATCCGCGAAAGGAAGATTAAATGGCCTCAAGCGTGATCGAGGACGACACCCCCTATGGGATCGGGGATGCGCCGACGCGCAACCTCAATATGATCGAAGCGATCAACGATGCGCTCGATATCATGATGAGCCGTGATCCATCGGTTGTCATCATGGGGGAAGACGTGGGCTATTTCGGCGGCGTGTTCCGCTGCACTGCAGGCTTGCAGGAAAAGTACGGCAAGACGCGGGTGTTCGATACGCCGATCAATGAATGCGGCATTATCGGTGCCGCCGTGGGGATGGGTGCCTATGGCTTGCGTCCGGTGCCGGAAATCCAGTTCGCGGATTATATCTATCCCGGTCTGGATCAGCTCATTTCTGAAGCGGCGCGGCTACGCTATCGTTCAGCAGGGGAATTTATCGCGCCGATGACAGTGCGCTCTCCGTTTGGCGGCGGTATTTTCGGTGGGCAGACTCATAGCCAGAGCCCGGAAGCGCTGTTTACGCATGTCTCTGGACTCAAGACTGTTATCCCCAGCACCCCGCACGACGCTAAAGGGCTGTTGATTGCCGCGATAGAAGACGATGACCCGGTGATCTTTTTCGAGCCGAAGCGGATATATAACGGCCCCTTCGATGGATTTTACGACAAACCCGTGCAGCCGTGGAAAAAATTTCCGCAAAGCAGGGTGCCTGAAGGCTATTATTCCATTCCCTTGGGAAAGGCGCGCAAAGTGCGTGATGGCGAAGCGATGACCATCCTCGCTTACGGCACAATGGTGCATGTGGTTGAAGCGGTGGCGAAAGAAAAAGGCGTCGATGCAGATATCCTCGATCTGCGGACACTTGTTCCGCTCGATATCGAAGCGATCGAGGAGTCGGTGGAAAAGACTGGGCGCTGCCTGATCGTTCACGAAGCAACCCGCACCAGCGGGTTTGGTGCAGAGCTTTCCGCTTTGGTCACAGAACGGTGCTTCTACCACTTGGAAGCACCGGTGGAGCGAGTGACGGGGTTCGATACGCCGTATCCGCACAGCCTCGAATGGGCATTCTTCCCCGGGCCGATCCGTATCGGTGAGGCAATGGATAAGATTTTGGAGGTCTGATCGGTATGGCTCGTTTTACATTCAGCTTGCCCGATATCGGGGAAGGCATCGCCGAAGCGGAAATCGTCGACTGGCATGTCAAAGTAGGTGATACGGTCGAAGAAGATGGTCGTCTGGCCGACATGATGACCGATAAGGCGACGGTCGAAATGGAAAGCCCTGTTTCGGGTACAGTGATCGAAGTCGCAGGCGAGGTGGGAGATACGATTTCCATCGGCTCGATGCTCGTGGTGATCGAAACCGACGGTGAAGTGCCCGACGACGTTCTGACGGACAGCGAGGATGCTGGAGCGCCGGCCCCCAAGGCAGATCAAGCTGCAGAGCGGATTGAAACCGAAGTGTCCGATGCATCGGACGCTGACGATGCGATAGTACACGGCTCTAAGAGTGCTCCGCCACCAGAATCACCGCCAGTCGAAACCCCGAAGCCGCGCCCGACGCCTAAGGCTCAACCTAATCCGGCGGTAAGTCAGGCCGGTGCGGGAGAGGCAGCCAAAGTACTCGCGACCCCTGCCGTCCGCAAGCGTGCCACTGATCTCGGTATCGATCTGAACGAAGTGCGGCCGAGTGAGGAAGGGCGCATCCGCCATGCCGATCTGGATGCGTTCATTTCGTATGGCGCCAAATCCGGACATGCCCCGGCTGCCGCGACCCGGCCTGATGAGACCGTGAAGGTGATCGGCCTGCGCCGCCGGATTGCCGAAAATATGGCGGCGGCGAAGCGGAACATTCCGCACTTCACTTATGTCGAAGAATGCGATGTGACCGAACTGGAGCGACTTAGGGCTCAGCTGAACGAAGCGCGTGGGGAGCGTCCCAAGCTCACCATGCTGCCGCTGCTGATCACGGGGATCTGCAAGACTTTGCCGGATTTCCCGATGATCAATGCGCGTTACGATGATGAAGCGGGAGTAGTGACTCGCCACGGCGCAGTTCATCTGGGCATGGCGACGCAAACCGATGGCGGGCTGATGGTGCCGGTGATCCGCAATGCCCAGCGGCAGAACTTATGGCAGCTTGCTGCGGAGATCGTGCGACTGGCAAATGCCGCACGGGATGGTTCGGCCAAATCGAACGAATTGTCCGGCTCCACACTCACGGTGACATCGCTCGGCCCTCTGGGTGGTGTGGCGACGACCCCCGTGATCAATCGTCCTGAAGTGGCGATTATCGGCCCCAATCGGATCGTTGAACGGCCTATGTTCGTGCCCGATGGCAATGGCGGCGAACGGATCGAAAAGCGTAAGCTGATGAATATCTCGATCAGTTGCGATCATCGGGTTGTCGATGGCTGGGATGCGGCAAGCTTCATCCAGCAGTTGAAGAAGCTACTCGAAACTCCCGCGCTGTTGCTGGTGGATTAAAGCGCCCCCCTCTGCCGCCGATATATCGGCGGAGGGGTGACGTTATCGCACTATGGCGCTGAACGTCATCCGTCCCGTGGGCGCGTTGGCTTTCCATCGCAGATCGGTCACATCTTCGGGGGCCGCCACCCGGCTGCCCACCCGCAGATTATCGAGTGCGCCCCAGCTGCGCCCACCATCGACAGATACCTCGATCATATCGTTTCCTGCTCGCTGGAACAGCAGAGTGGGAGGGATTCTGCTCGATACGGTAAACCTGCGATTCGCGTTGTGGGCCTGCCATGCGAGGACGAGAACCACTTTATCGCCACGTTGCAGGGTGGTGGCCGGCTCGATCGAGCGTGAACCGTTTATTGCCCGCTCGACATAAACGGCTCGATCTATTGTGACCGGGGTTTGCGCCACGGCTGCTGTCGACAGGGCACAGGCGATGACGCCCAGTCCGATAACTCCACGCATGTCATTTGCTCCGCCTGATCCCCCGATGAGGACAGCGGATGACTGCCGGAATATGGTTAATATCCCGTAGACTGAAGGCGGTGCAAAAAACCTTCAAAAATGCCTGTTACGACCGGTTGACAGCCCGTGCTGCAGGCCGTAGTGGCGCGTCTCCCAAGAGGCGCTGCCGCTTGAATGCGCGGGTGTAGCTCAGTTGGTTAGAGTATCGGCCTGTCACGCCGAGGGTCGCGGGTTCAAGTCCCGTCACTCGCGCCACTTGGGAATCTTTCTTCGGAAACGATGAAAATCGGGGCGTTGGTGCTTAGCGCCAGCGCCCTGTTTCCATCCATGCCAGAAATCGTTTGAGTGGCAGGATCCAGACGATCCCCAGCACGATATAGACCATTGTCTGCAACAGCGTGTGCCAGCCCGCGATCAGATCGGGCACATACCGCGCAATAACCAGCGCATAGGCAGCCACCCCCAGCAACATACCTAGAATACCAAGCGAGATACGCAGCGTTGGTTCGGTTCTCATGCAAATGGTCCGTAAAGGCGTGTGGGGGTGACGACTGCTGACAGGGGGATGTCGTGTTCTTCCGTCGGCAGAGAATCGGCAAGCTGACAGTCCCATGCCAGCCCGATGGCAGTGGAGCCAGGATGTCGGGCCAACCAGCGGTCATAATGGCCGCCCCCCTGACCAAGGCGGTGGCCACTGTCCGTAAAGCCCACCAAGGGTACGAACACCACGTCGGGCACCAGAACCGGCGCCTCCGATCCCGGTTGTTTTAGCCCGAAAGGACCGTTTTCCAGATCGGTTTCCCCGAACGGATCGCAGTGGGTGGCAAATTCCATCGGCGCATCGTCAGCGGCAAATCGGGGAAGTGCGATTCGGTGGCCACGTTCGATGTAGTATTTCGCGTAATTCCCTGCCGGTGCTTCGAGCGGGGTTGCCCGATAAAGACCGATGATTGCATCATCTGGAACCAATGCCGCCAAAGGGGCGGGCGGTGTACGGAACAACAGTGCACGCGTAACAGCGGGCAGGGCGGCCACATGTATCTTGCGTTCGGATCGCAATCGTTTGCGGAGGGTTGGCTTATCGGTCACGCAGGCACTTATCTCCCGGACATTTGCCCTGTTATAAGGTGAGTGGCGGAACCACCATGGGTCGGTTTCCGGGAAATCCTCTGACGCCTAAGGTGTCAGGTGGGCGCCATGTGCCTCGGGGCCGGGCCCTATTTCAGGCCCCGCACCCCGGACAGGGACGGCTCCCTTGGATTGCTTATAGCCCCAGGGATTTTCTGCAGGTTCGTGCCGGGCAGTCCCGCCGCTGCCTATTTAGGATGTGGTTTCCTTACCCTCAAGCCGGTCGGCACAGATTTCGAGCTGTTCGGCAAATCTTTCCAATGCCACGGCAAGATTTGGGTCATCTGCATCAGGCAAGGGCGATTTTCCCGATGCGGCCGCGCTCTTATGTGCCTTGTTCTCTTCAATAAGGTCGGTGATTTGCGCGCTTAATGCAGCGCGTTGCGTTTCGTGTTCGGCAATCTGCTGAGTCAACGCTTCGATCTGGCTGCCCGCACCCTCCATTTCACCGGTGGGTTGAGAGCTGCTGCCTTTCAGACGAACGATCTCGGATTCGAGGTCTGCAATAGTGCTACTAAGTGCGTTCAGTTCGACTTCGGTGAATTGCGCGGTGCACTCGGCCTGCTCTTTAGCGGTGATCGCCTTGCTGGCATTTTCCTTTGCCTCATGCGCTTCGTCAGCCAGCATCAGGGATGCGAAGAGCAGATTTTGTGCATCTTGGGTGCCAAGGTGCCCCATCGATTCAAGTTTGGCATTAACCAGCGTGGCAAGATTGCGAACGCGGTCCTCTTCTCCCTGAGCGCAAGCGACGCGATAGACGCGCCCGCCAACGGTGACGGATACCTCGCTCATTGTTCGATATCTGCAATGAGCGTGTCGAGTTCTTTCAGTGCGGCGATCACGGTTTCACGCATGGTTTCGTGTTCGTCCACGAGTCTGGACACCGAAAGCGGTTGAGTGTGCACTTCCTCCGACGCTGCCGCGATCCGCGTCAGTGCGGATTCGATCCGCCGGGTTGCTGCTTCGATACGATCGCCGCTCATGCGCTTTAGATACGCAAATTAGCGCCTCTACGCAAAGGGTTGGGGTGGGCTGTTGATAACTCGCGTGAGGCGAAGCGGGCGCGGTTTCGGTCGGGTGGGCCGGGGAAGCGGGGGAGGGGTCGCTTGACCTTCCTCCGCCTGTCCGCAAGAGGGATGCGCGCGCGACGAATCGCCTTGTTTTCTCTCTGCCGGAGCATTGCCCATGACCATCGACCCGTCCCGTCTCGCGCCGATGGCGAACGCCATTCGCGCCCTGTCGATGGACGCGGTTCAGGCCGCTAATTCCGGGCATCCAGGAATGCCCATGGGCATGGCCGATGTCGCCACAGTCCTGTGGTCCAGATATCTGAAATTCGACCCGAAGGCACCTGATTGGGCCGATCGTGATCGCTTCGTGCTGAGTGCTGGACATGGATCGATGCTGATCTACAGCCTGCTGCACCTGAGCGGATACGATGCGCCGACGATGGACGATATCCGCAATTTCCGTCAACTCGGCAGCCCGTGCGCCGGACACCCGGAAAACTTTCTGTTGCCCGGCGTCGAATGCACGACCGGCCCGCTCGGTCAGGGGTTGGCGATGGCCGTCGGCATGGCGATTGCCGAACGCCATCTGAACGGTGTGTTCGGAGACGATCTCGTCGATCACGATACCTGGGTCGTTGCAGGCGACGGTTGCCTGATGGAAGGCATCAATCACGAGGCAATCGGGCTGGCGGGCAATCTCCGCCTCGGGCATCTCAAGGTGCTGTGGGATTCCAACGCGATCACAATCGACGGATCTACCGATCTGTCGACCTGCGAAGATATCCCTGCGCGTTACCGAGACACCGGCTGGAATGTCGTCGAATGTGACGGGCACGATTTTACCGATATCGACCGTGCCCTTGGTGCAGCGAAAGCTGAAACGGCCAAGCCCACGCTGGTGGTGTGCCGGACCGTGATCGGGAAGGGCGCACCCAACAAACAGGGCACGAGTGCAACACACGGCGCGCCGCTTGGAGCAGAGGAAATTGCCGCGGCACGTGCCGAACTGGGATGGACCGCTGCGCCGTTCGAAATTCCTGCTGAAATCGCCGCAGACTGGTGCAAGACAGGTGAGCGCGGTGCCACTTCGCGTCAGGAATGGAATGCGCGTCTCGATGCCTCGTCCGACAAGGCCGAGTTTGAGCGTCGCATGGCAGGCGATCTGCCAGAAGGCGACGTGGTGGCCGCCGCGTTCTCCGCCTGGCTTTCGGGCGATAAAAAGGTCGCAACCCGCAAGGCATCCGAACTTGCTCTCGATGTTTTGACTCCGCTTTTGCCGGAAATGGTTGGCGGATCGGCGGATCTCACCGGGTCGAACAACACGAAAACCAAGGCGACAACGCCGCTGACCGCCAGCGATTATACCGGGCGCTATGTCTATTACGGCATTCGCGAATTCGGCATGGCTGCGGCGATGAACGGTATGGCGCTGCATGGCGGGGTGATCCCGTATGGTGGCACGTTCCTGATCTTCAGCGATTATTGCCGAAATGCCGTGCGTCTTTCAGCCTTGCAGCAGATTCGCGCGATCTACGTGTTCACGCATGACAGCATCGGACTGGGCGAAGATGGACCGACCCATCAGCCGGTGGAGCAGGTTATGAGCCTGCGGATGATACCGAATCTCAATGTATTCCGTCCGTGTGACATCATTGAAACGGCTGAATGCTGGCAACTTGCCTTGCAAGATAAGGGAACGCCTTCGGTTCTCGCGCTCAGCCGTCAGAATCTCCCGCAACTGCGTCACGAGGGCGATATGTTGAGCGCGCGCGGTGCTTACCGCCTGCGGGCGGCAAAGGCGGGGCGTAAAGTCGTGCTGATCGGCACCGGTTCCGAGGTCGAGCTGGCGTGCAACGTGGCGGACGCTCTCGAAGCGCAGGGCATTGGTGCCGACGTGGTTTCGATGCCTAGCATGGAACTGTTCGAGCAACAGGATGCGGCGTATCAGGCGGATATTCTTCCGACTGATGCTCTGAAGGTTTCGATCGAAGCCGGGGTAACAATGGGTTGGGAACGCTACACCGGTTGCGATGGCTTGCAGATCGGCCTCAACCGGTTTGGTGCGTCGGCCCCCGCCGAGGAATTGTTCACCAAGTTCGGTTTCACTGTGGATGCAATCGTCCCGCAAATCACAAATAAACTCAACGGATAAGCAGGAGCTCTTCTCATGGCGACCAAAGTTGCGATCAACGGTTTCGGACGTATCGGGCGGCTTGTCGCGCGCGCTCTGCTGGAGCGCGATGATCACGATCTGGAACTCGTTTCGATCAACGATCTCGCAGACACCAAATCCAATGCCCTGCTGTTCCAGTATGACAGCACCCACGGCCGTTTCCCTGGTACGGTTGAGGTTGATGGCAACGATCTGATCGTCAATGGCAAGCGCATTCACGTAACCAGCGAGCGTGATCCGGGCAATTTGCCGCATAAGGCAAATGGCATCGACATTGCGCTCGAATGCACAGGATTCTTCCAGTCGGATGAGAAAAGCCGCCCACACCTCGCTGCAGGTGCCAAGCGTGTGCTGATCTCGGCCCCGGCTACCGGTGTGTCGGCCACGATTGTCTATGGCGTGAATCAGGATACACTGACAGCTGACGATGTGATCGTGTCGAATGCAAGCTGCACGACCAACTGTCTCGCACCGGTGGCCAAGGTTCTCGACGATGCGGTGGGCATCGAACGTGGCTTCATGACCACGATCCACTCCTACACCAATGATCAGCGCATGCTCGACCAGATGCACAGCGATATGCGCCGTGCCCGTGGTGGCGCACAGAATATGATCCCGACCACGACCGGCGCGGCCCGTGCGGTTGGCCTTGTGCTTCCCCAGCTCAAGGGCAAGCTCGATGGGTCGTCGGTGCGCGTACCGACACCGAATGTTTCGCTGATCGATCTGGTGTTCACGCCCAAGCGCGATGTAACAGCGGAAGAGCTGAACGCTGCGTTGAAGGCTGCCTCGGAAGGCGCGATGAAAGGTGTTCTGGCCTACACCGATCAACCGCTGGTTTCGAGTGACTTCAATCACTACCCCGCCAGCTCGACCGTCGATTCGCTGGAGACCGCGGTGCTCGAAGGCAAGCTGGCCCGCGTGGTGAGCTGGTACGACAACGAGTGGGGCTTCTCCAACCGCATGATCGACACCGCTGGCGTGATGGCGAAGCTGATCTGAGCACTGCCTTCCTCCCGAAAGCGGGGAGGGGAGCGACCGACCGTGGTGGAGGGGCGCCTGCCACGGTCCGAATTATCCGCGGGCGCCCCTTCATCCCGCGCCTTGCGGGGTTCCTCTCTCCTGGCGGGGAGAATGGGAGTCGAAAATGCCCAAGTTCAAGACGCTCGACGATATCGGTGATGTGCGTGGCAAGGTCGCGCTGGTGAGGGTCGATCTCAACCTGCCGATGAAAGACGGTCGCGCAACCGATGTGACCCGGGTTCAGGCAAGCGCCCCGACCATTCTTGAACTGGCCGACAAGGGGGCCAAGGTGCTGCTGCTGGCGCACTTCGGACGCCCCAAGGGGCAGCGGCATTCGACGATGAGCACCAGTATGGTGCAGGGCGATGTGGAGCGTGTGCTCGATCGCGAAATCATGTTCATTCCAGAGGTCGCCGGGCCGGTGGTGGAACAGGCGATCGGCATTTTGCGCGATGGCGATATCGGCTTGCTGGATAACGTCCGCTTCTGGCCGGGCGAGGAAGCCAACGATCCCGAATTCGCTGAGGCGATTGCTGCCCATGGCGATTTTTATGTTAACGATGCGTTTTCGGCGGCGCACCGGGCACACGCAAGCACGGAAGGGCTGGCGCATCTTCTGCCCGCCTATGCCGGCCGCGCGATGGAAGCGGAGCTGACCGCGTTGGACAAGGCGCTTGGTAACCCGGAAACGCCTGTTGCCGCGGTGGTTGGCGGCGCGAAAGTCAGTTCAAAGCTTGCTGTTCTCGAACATCTCGTCGGCAAAGTGCAGCATCTGATCATCGGCGGGGGAATGGCGAACACGTTTCTTGCCGCGCGCGGTGTCGATGTCGGCAAGAGTTTGTGTGAGCACGATCTGACTGGCACGGCAAACACAATTCTGGATACCGCTTGCCATGCCGGATGCACCGTTCATTTGCCGTATGATGTAGTCGTCGCGAAAGAATTTGCCGCTAATCCAGCGAGCCTGCGTACATGTAACGTGCACGAGGTGGCAGCTGACGAGATGATCCTCGACGTAGGGCCGCTCGCAGTGGAAGCGTTGGGAGATGTGCTGAAAACCTGTCGCACTCTGGTGTGGAATGGCCCGATGGGGGCATTTGAAACCGAACCGTTCGATGCAGCCACTGTGGCTCTGGCGCGGACTGCGGCGGCACTGACGCAGGATGGTTCGCTGGTATCGGTCGCCGGTGGCGGGGATACGGTCGCAGCGCTAAACCACGCCGGCGTTGCGCGTGATTTCACCTATATTTCAACTGCTGGTGGCGCTTTCCTCGAATGGATGGAAGGCAAAGTTCTGCCGGGCGTAGCGGCATTGGAAGCATGAGCGAAGAACCGACAGTTATTGGCGCGGGCAGCAATCTGTCCGACGTGAACGAGGGCGAATGGGCCGGGTGGCAAACCTGGTCGGGAGACGCTTTCGAGCAGCGCGCCGGGCCGTTCTACGAACGCCGTGAGGAAAATGGCGGCATGGTCAGCGCCTTCCGCGCTGAAAAGCGGCACATGAACGGTGCTGGATTCATGCACGGCGGCTGCCTGATGACATTCGCGGATTCCGCGTTGTTCACCATCGCCACTGACGAAATGGCGGGCGCGCGCGGTGTTACGCTGCAACTCGCGGGGGATTTCCTCGCTCCCGTAGCTGTGGGCCAACTCGTCGAGGCGCGCGGTGCAGTGACGCGCGGTGGAGGCAAAACTGTGTTTGTCCGGGGAATGATAACGGCGGATGGGGCGCCTGCGCTAACTTTCAATGGCATTATCCGCAAGGTCGGCACACGTAGCTGACACTGCTGTTGCCCTGCGGGGCTGTGCTGGCTAAAGGCCTCGCGCCACCTTCTGCATTCGTATGCACAATACCCGGAGCAGTCAGATGAATCATCAGGAAATGACCGATCGCATTGCCAATGGGCAGGGATTTATTGCCGCACTCGACCAGTCTGGCGGGTCCACACCAAAGGCATTGCGCGGTTACGGCATTACTGACGAATCCTGGAATGGCGACGATGAGATGTTTGCAGCGATCCATGAAATGCGGAGCCGGATCATCGAGAGTCCGTGTTTCGGAAACGGTAAGGTGATCGGCGCGATCCTGTTCGAGAAAACGATGGATGGGGTGAGTGGTGGCAAGCCGGTGCCGACACGTCTGGCCGAACGCGGCGTTGTGCCGTTCATCAAGGTCGACAAGGGGCTGGAAGAAGAAGCAAACGGCGTTCAGCTGATGAAACCGAATCCGGGCCTTGAAGACCTTTGTAACCGGGCCAGGGCACTTGGCGTGTTCGGCACCAAGATGCGTTCGGTCATCAAGGCGGTCAACCCCGTGGGTATTCGCCAGATCGTCGATCAGCAGTTCGCTGAGGGCGCGCGCATTCTTTCGACCGGGCTGGTGCCCATGCTTGAGCCGGAATACGATATCACTGCGACGGACCGGGCAGAAGGTGAGGTGATCCTGCGTGATGAAATCCTGTCGCATCTCGATGCGTTGCCCGACGGGCAGAAAGTGATGCTCAAGCTGTCGATCCCTGTTGAGGCCAATCTTTACGCGCCTTTGATCGCACATCCCAAGGTGTTGCGGGTTGTGGCACTGTCGGGCGGATATTCGACCGATGAGGCATGTGAAAAACTGGCGCAGAACGCTGGAATGATTGCAAGCTTCAGCCGTGGTCTGCTGCAGGATTTGCGCCATGGGCAATCGGATGCGGAATTCGATGGCACGCTAGGCAGCGCAATCGACCAAATTCACGCTGCTTCAGTGGCTTAATTTTTCGCTAGCAGAATACCTTAGGATACTTGGATACTCAGTTTGGCTGTTGCCGCTTTGGGTATCCTAAGTTCCACGGGATCATTGCTCAGCGGGCTTCATAGCGGAAGCGATAGGTATCGCTCGCAATTTCATCCCCCGTCATCTTCTCTGGCAACACCTGTACCAGAGCAAACTTGCGATCGTGGGTGCCATAGGTTTCGCCAAGGGTCAGATCTTTGGTTTCGCGCCAGCCAGCTCCATCGATCCGCGTCCTGACAACCATGCGCCCGGCCCACATACACCGGGCATTGGCCGGGCAGCGGCTGTCTTCGACCACGGATTTGGATGTCAGGACCAGATCGCCAACCTGAGCAGGCTGATCGAACGGCACTGCGTAGCCTGCAGGTTGAGGTGGGCGATCTACATTGGGTGCGTTGGGGATGACCGCGCAGGCGCCCAGTGTGGCGCTTACGAAAACGAGAATTGCGAACGTCTTCATGTAATCAGATGAGCAGCTTGCCGCTTTCGCATCTCTGAATGGTGACGAATGCCGCGCAAGCGACTAACACCCGCAGCATGACCGATTGCCAACTCTATCTGATATCGCCGCTTGACGTTGGCGGCTCGTTTCCCGACCGTCTGGCGTCCGCTCTGTCCGCGGGTGACGTGGCGGCGTTTCAGTTTCGGGTAAAGGACGTTGATCAGCATACTGCGGCAACCCTTGCAGGCCCGCTGCAAGAGATTTGCGCGGCGAAAGGTTGCGCCTTTATTGTCAACGATTCCATCGCTTTGGCAAAGCGATTGGGTGCCGATGGTGTCCATCTGGGACAGGGCGATGGCGATCCCCGCGAAGCGCGCGAAGAATTGGGCCGCGAGGCGCAGATCGGTGTGACATGCCATGCGAGCCGCCACCTCGCCCTCGAAGCCGGGGATGCGGGTGCGGATTACGTCGCCTTCGGCAGCTTTTTCCCATCGACCACCAAGACCAGCGAACACCGCCCGGAACTGGAACTGCTGACCTGGTGGCAGACAATGGTCGAAATTCCCTGCGTCGCAATTGGCGGCATAACGCCGCAGAATTGTGGCCCGATCATACAGGCCGGTGCTGACTTTCTTGCGGTGTCGCAGGCGGTGTGGGGAGGCAACGAAGCTGATGCTGTACGTGCGTTCCACCGCGCTATGCAGGAGTATGCTTTTCAACCTGAAGATTAGGTGTAAGGAACATGCAATATTAGCCCAGGATAGAGGGTTCGATCATTGCCTGACACTCCGCCTCCCGCCGGGAAACCGCCACGCGAACTGACCTGGCGTGCCTTGTTACTCGGGGGAGCGCTGACATTTATATTCACGGCAGCAAACGTCTATTTCGGCCTGAGGGTCGGATTGACGTTCTCGACCGCTTTGCCGGCGGCAGTCATTTCGATGGCCCTGCTACGCGGTTTTAAAGACAATTCACTGGTCGAAAACAACATTACGCAAACCCTTGCCAGTGCGGCGGGCGCTGTTGCGACGATGATTTTCATTCTCCCTGGCCTCGTCATGGTCGGCTGGTGGAGCGACTTTCCATACTGGACGACTGTAGCGGTCAGCTTCGTCGGCGGAACGTTGGGAGTGATGATGTCGGTCCCGCTGCGGAGGGCGCTGGTGGTCAATTCGCCGCTCCCATACCCGGAGGGGATCGCGGGGGCCGAAGTCCTGCGCGTGGGCGGCCGCAGCGAAGAAGGCGCGGAAGAAAATCGCTTCGGTCTGCGGACAATGCTGTTTGGCGGAGCGCTGAGTGTGGTGATGTCCACTTTGATCGCGCTCAAGCTGGCTGCTGACGAAATCGGGCGAACGTTCCGTGTGGGCGACGGCGCCACGGGTGTGTCGTTCACTGTTTCGCTGGGTCTGCTGGCGATCGGGCATCTGATTGGCCTGTCAGCGGGTATCGCCTTGCTTGTCGGGACGTTCGTGTCGTGGGGTGTGTTGCTACCCTGGCGAACCGCTATCGATGGAGGAGGTGGGGCGATCGATACGCTGGTCGGGGCCGTGTTCTCCAGTGATGTAAGATTTATAGGCGCAGGTGCTATCGCGGTGGCATCGCTATGGACTCTTCTCAAACTGGTGAAGCCGATTGCAGAAGGTCTTGCTGGGATTGTTGCGTCAAACCGTGCGCGGAGGTCAGGGGTTGAGGTGCCATTGGTCGAACGCGATTTGCCGGGGAGCGTCGTGCTTGGCACAGTTGTACTGTCTGCTCTGCCGATAGTTTGGTTGCTGTGGCGCTTTGCAGAAGGCGGCCCGGTGATGGACATTCTGCCGCTCGCGCTCGGTGCGTCGCTGGCGTTCATCTTCGTTGTTGGGGCGGTGGTGGCCGCTGTGACAGGGTATATGGCCGGGTTGGTTGGCACATCGAACAGTCCTGTATCCGGGGTGGGCATCCTGTCGATCATCATAGCGGCGGTGATGATTGCACTGCTATTTCCAGGGCAGCATAGTGCGGAAGACGCGCAGGCGCTCGTCGCCTATGCGTTGTTTACGACGGCATTTGTGTTTGGAATCGCGCTGATTTCCAATGACAACCTTCAGGATTTGAAAACTGGCCAACTGGTTGGTTCGACTCCATGGAAGCAGCAGTTGGCGCTCGTGCTGGGAGTTGCGGCGGGTAGTCTCGTTATCCCACCGGTGCTCAATTTGTTGAGCGCAACGATGGGGTTCGCCGGCGCGCCCGGTGCAGGTCCGGATGCCTTACCCGCGCCGCAAGCCTCGCTCATTTCCAGCCTGGCCCAAGGCGTTCTCGGCGGGACGCTGCGTTGGGACCTAGTTGGTTTAGGTGGCGCAATTATCGCTGGATTCATCGTTATCGATGAGCTGTTGGGGAAACGCCCGGCGAAAGACGGTGCAAAGCCTTTCCGCCTGCCCCCATTGGCTGTGGCCATGGGGATGTATTTGCCAATCTCCCTTATCGTTCCGACTGCAACCGGTGCCATTCTTGGCCATCGGTGGGATAGTCGCGCAGAAAAAAGTGCCCGGCCCGAATTCATGAAGCGCAGTGGTGTGCTTCTGGTGACAGGCATGATCGTCGGCGATAGTTTATTTGGCCTCGGCTATGCTGCGGCAGTCGCGGGGCTTGGGAGCGATCCTTTGGCTGTGGTGGGCGAAGGATTCGCTCCAGCGGCGCAAATACTTGCACCGTTGGTGCTGATTGCAATTGTCTGGTGGGGTTACGCGGGCACCCGGGCCGGTGCTGAACGCGTGGCATAACCGTCTGTAACACCCCTGAGTAGGCTGTGAGATGTCGGAGCAGCAGACGCCCACGATGATCTATATCTGATCGGGCGGAGCGCGCTCGTGCTGGTTGTGTCGCAATCGACAAATGCGGCAGTTATCGCGTAAAGAAGCAGCGATGACTGTCCTTGATCGCATTGCAACCATTCTCATCACGGCAACCGTCACTTCGGCGGCGTGGATCGTTGCCGGGGGCAGTGTGCTCGATCTGGCAGGCTCGTCCAGTCAGATTGCACGTACCCGGCCTGCGGATGCCCAACCTAGTCCGAAATCGAGCGACGTCCCCGCTGTTGAGAATGCCTCTGGCGAGAAAATGAGCGCTCCCCCTCTGGAGACAGAGGATCTGACGGCTCCGAATGACACCGAGGCACAGCAGATTATCGTGCCGGTCCTAAATGTTCGGCCCAGTGATTTAAGCGACACCTTTGTTGACGAACGTGAAGGGGGAAAACAAATCCATCATGCGCTCGACATCATGGCTCCCGAAGGGACGACGGTTGTCGCCGCTGCCCCAGGCAAGATCGAAAAAATGTTCAGGTCGCAGGTCGGCGGGAATACGCTCTATGTCCGGTCGGCAGATGGGCGCACCATCTACTATTACGCTCATCTGGCCGAATATGCGCCGGGCTTGAAAGAAGGGCAGAAAATACGTCGCGGCCAAAGGCTGGGCGCGGTGGGACATACGGGAAATGCCAGTGAAGAAGCGCCTCACCTTCATTTTGCCATTATGCGAACGACACCGGATGCGAAATGGTGGGAAGCCGCCGCTGCGGTTAATCCGTATCCGATTTTGACCGGGAAGCGTTCAAAGTAATTGGAATCGGGCCCCGTACGCATCGCACGCTGCTCAGTTCTCCCGATACGTTTAGCAGGCTGAGGGTATTGGCGCTGGTGCGTTCGAACCGCGCGCCCAGCATCGGCCCCCGCGTAAAATGCACCTGATCGCCCGTCAGCAGATAAGTGCCGTGACCATTTGGGTTTTCATAGCTGGAGTTATTGATCGTCTCGAACCAACTGTCAGGGATGGGCAATACTGCCGGGCCAGCGGCATCCCCCGGCACCTCACAAATCCAGCGACCATGAGGCAGAGTGTCGAGCTTGCCATTCAGGGGGTCTGATTTATCAGATGCAGGTGCTGCGGTGCCCAGCATCGCGGCAATGACAGGCAGGATCGCAAGAAGTTTCATCACCTCTTACGCTAGCATTGTAGACATCCCTGTGCCACCCTCCTTGCTCATACGCTTGCTTGCGGCTAAGGCGCGCGGCGCAGACGCTGGCATACATGCCGCCCGTCCTCCCATTACAGAAGGCGCAACACTCCCATGAAAATCAGCGGTGTGGACATTCGTCCCGGTAATATTCTCGAATATGAAGGCGGCATTTGGAAAGTTGCCAAGATCCAGCACACCCAGCCGGGGAAGGGCGGCGCCTACATGCAGGTCGAAATGAAGAACCTGCAGGATGGCCGCAAAACAAACGTCCGCTTCCGCAGCGCCGACACGGTTGAGAAAGTCCGTCTCGATACGAAGGACTATCAGTTCCTCTATGAAGATGGCGACATGCTCGTGTTCATGGATCAGGAAAGCTACGAGCAGATCAACCTGCCAAGCGACCTGTTGGGCGATGCGCGTCCGTTTTTGCAAGATGGCATGCAGGTGAAGCTCGAACTGTGGGAAGAAAAGCCCATCAGCGTGGAATTGCCGCAACAAGTTGAAGCAACGATTGTGGAAGCGGATGCGGTTGTGAAGGGGCAGACCGCTTCTTCCAGTTACAAGCCCGCGATTCTCGACAATGGCGTGCGGATCATGGTTCCGCCCCATATCGAAAGCGGTACGCGGATCGTTGTCGACGTTTACGAACAAGCCTACATCGGCAAGGCGAACTGAGGCAGTAATGGCAGCCGTACCTGGCATAATCCGCGTTATGGAAAAGGCCGCCCGCAAGGCGGGTGGCCGCTTGCGCCGCGACTTCGGTGAAGTTGAGCATTTGCAGGTGAGCCGCAAGGGGCCGAGCGACTTCGTTTCCAAGGCCGACCAGATCGCTGAACGGACAATCTATGATGAACTGCTTCACGCACGGCCCGATTGGGGTTTTGTGCTGGAGGAAGCTGGGATCATCGAAGGTGATCCGAACAAGCCGCGTTGGATCATCGATCCGCTGGATGGAACAAGCAATTTTCTCCACGGGATTCCGCACTTTGCAATCTCGATTGCCGTGCAGGAGCCTAAGCTGGACGGCTCGGGCTGGGGCGAAGTGACCGCTGCAGTCGTCTATCAACCGATAACCGACGAGACGTTCTGGGCGGAAAAGACCCGTGGCGCCTGGCTTCATGACGGGCGCCTGCGGGTATCGTCGCGCTCCCGTCTGCACGAAGCATTGGTTGCCACAGGCACTCCGTTTCAAGGGCACGGCGACTTCGCGGAATGGGTCAAGATATTCGCGGCAATCGGGCCGCAAATTGCCGGTATTCGCCGTTATGGCGCGGCTTCGCTCGATCTCGCATGGTTGGCTGCCGGTCGCTATGACGGTTTCTGGGAAAGCGACTTGAGCCCGTGGGACACAGCCGCGGGGTGCCTTCTGGTGCGCGAGGCTGGCGGATTTGTGACGGATTTCCGGGGACGTAGCTTGCCCATTTGCGATAAGCAGGTGCTGGCTGGCAATGACGGGCTACACTCCAAACTGCACAAAGTTTTGACTGGGGCGTTGAAGACTTAACGACATTGCTTGCAGGCGCGTCGCGACCACGCTAGGCCGCGCGCGCCCGGAGCCTCCGTGGCGGAATTGGTAGACGCGAACGACTCAAAATCGTTTTTCTACGGAAGTGCCGGTTCGAGTCCGGCCGGGGGCACCACAACAGACGGCAACCAAAGTGCTTGTATTCGGGTTGTCAGTCTGTGATTTCAGGAGCTGATGCTCCCAACTCCCTCTCCCCATGCCATCGCTGCAATTATTGTCACGATCGGAATGTTCGTCGCTTTCGCCCGGGCGAAAATGTCGACTGAAATTGTTTCGCTAATGACAATCGCGGTGATTGCGGTGGGGCTCTATTTCTTCCCGCTTCCGGACAGCCAGCCGACAGAAGGGCTGGCTCTCGCTTTCTCCGGTTTCGGGCACTACGCGCTGATTACTATTTGCGCGCTTATGATTATGGGGCGCGGTCTCGTAGTGACTGGTGCGCTTGATCCGGTCGCTCGCGTTCTGGAGCGGGTGTTCAAGTTTAATCTGCAACTTGGGCTGTTGCTGTCGCTGGTCATGGCTTTCTGCCTTTCGATGGTGGTCAACGACACGCCGGTTCTGGTGCTGTTGCTGCCGATCTTCGTCAGCCTGGCTGCGCGTGGTGCGATGCCGGCTTCCAAAACGCTTATTCCACTCAATGCCGCAGTCCTGATCGGCGGAATGGGGACCACAATAGGGACGTCGACTAACCTGCTGGTTGTGTCGATCGCGCGCGATCTCGGTATGCCGCACATGAACGTGTTTCATTTTACCCCTATCGTTTTGATGGCTGCCTTGGTCGCCTTGCCATACCTCTGGCTGGTAATGCCGCGTCTGTTGGGGGATAATCGCGTTGCCGACATAGCGGAAAAGCGGCGCTTTCATGCGCGCCTCAGGCTAGGCGAAGATAGCATCCTGACCGGTCAGGAGCTATCCACCGTTTTACCGCGCCTGCCGGCCGATCTTGAATTTCATGAAGCGCCTATAGGCCCGCTCCAGCCGCAGCAGCGACTGGCGATTTCCGGTACGCACGAGGCACTGGAAGAAGCGATGCGAACCCTGAAAGGGGAGATCGCGCCCGCCTGGGTGATTGATCGAATCCGGCAACAGTCGTCCGAGATCGGTGCTGATATCAATGTCGTAGAGGTGAGCGTTACGGCAGATTCGCGTCTGATCGGACGAACATTGCCAAGTTCTGGCGTGGCCGATTTATATGGCGTCGCGGTATTGGGAATTCACCGTCCGCATACTCTGTTGGGTGAACGCGATCAGTATAGCGAAGGTGGTGACCTTCGGATATCCGAAGGGGATGTAATGCTGGTGATGGGGCTTCTCCCCGCAATCGAGGAGTTCGCCCGCGCAGATAGTTTGCTCATCCTTGCAGGTAAACGGGAAATGCCGCGTCGCTCGAAGGCGGCCTTGGCAGGGGGCATAATGCTGGGTTCGGTTGGCCTGGCATCGATCGGCCTGCTGCCCATCGCCATTTCCGCGCTGGCTGGAGCGATCCTGATGTTCGTGACCGGTTGTGTGCGGTTCGACAGGGTGGGACGGGCGCTGTCAGCCAAAGTGATTGTTCTGGTCGCGGCGTCGATTGCGTTGGGACGTCTCGTACTCGAATCCGGGGCGGCCGATTGGCTGGGGCAAACGTTATCGCTGGGCCTGCAGTTCTTGCCGCCTGCCGCGGTACTGGCGGCAATCATGCTGTTCGTCACGCTGCTGACGAACTTCGCATCGAACGCGACCGCAGCAACGGTTGGCACACCGATCGCCTTTAGCATCGCTGAAAAGCTGGGCTTGCCTGCGGAGCCACTGATCCTGGCGGTCCTGTTCGGTTGCAATCTTTGTTACGCCACGCCGATCGCTTACCAGACCAATATGCTTATCATGGCCGAAGGCAGCTATGAGTTTCGGGATTACATTCGCACCGGGGTTCCGCTGGTATTGCTGATGGTCGCCACGCTGTCCATTTTGCTGGTCAGCACTTACGGGATGTAATCCGGCATATTCGGCCGTCGTTAGGCGCGGCTCAGGTGCAACCTGTGGGGCCATACGACAGACGGCCGCCGAAGGTTTCCCCTCGACGGCCATCGCTCCTCCCTCCCGGAGAAATTAGCAGCTAGCAGTAAGTACCCAGACGGTGGTGCAAAGCATTGATCTTTGCCAGTTCCTCCCGATCTTCGATGGTGCGGGCATAAGAAGTGAGCGCAGTCCGCAGCAGTCGAAAATCGGCGGTAGAGAACAGCGCGCGCGCGCGTTGCGGTTCGGCGCTGGTGGGACGTTCTTCTGTCATGACGGTCATCCTTTTCTCTCCGGGTTACGCTGCTGCGAACTGGTTCATGGTGTTGTCTTTGCCGCCAGCCTTGAGGGCGGCTTCACCGGCGAAGTATTCCTTGTGGTCGTCTCCGATGTCGGAACCGGCCATATTCTGATGCTTCACACAGGCGATACCCTGGCGAATTTCCTCGCGCTGAACCTGTTTGACGTAACCCAGCATGCCATCGTCACCAAAATAGCGCTTCGCGAGGTTGTCGGTGCTCAGCGCTGCCGTGTGATATGTCGGCAGGGTGATGAGGTGATGGAAGATGCCTGCTTCCCGCGCCGCGTCGGCCTGAAACGTTCGGATACGTTCATCGGCTTCAGTGGCCAGATCGCTGCCGTCGTAATCCACGCTCATCAGCTTGGCGCGATCATAATCCGACACATCCTTGCCTTCGGCTTCCCATGCATCGAACACCTGCTGACGGAAATTGAGTGTCCAGTTAAAGCTGGGCGAGTTATTGTACACCAGCTTGGCGTTCGGGATGACTTCGCGGATGCGGCTGACCATTCCGCCGATCTGGCCGATGTGTGGCTTTTCTGTTTCGATCCACAGCAAGTCCGCGCCGTTCTGCAGCGCTGTGATGCAGTCGAGAACGCAGCGGTCTTCGCCTGTTCCCGAGCGGAACTGATAAAGGTTGCTGGGCAGACGCTTGGGGCGCAGCAGCTTGCCATTGCGCGTAATCAGGACATCGCCATTGCCAATCTGCTCTGCCGCGACTTCGTCACAGTCGAGGAAGCTGTTGTACTGGTCGCCCAGATCGCCTGCTTCGGTGCTATACGCGATTTGCTTGGTCAATCCTGCGCCAAGCGAGTCGGTGCGAGCAACGATGATCCCATCTTCCACGCCCAGTTCGAGGAAGGCATAACGAATGGCGCGGATTTTCTGAAGGAAATCTTCGTGTGGAACGGTGACTTTCCCATCCTGATGGCCGCACTGCTTTTCATCCGACACCTGATTTTCGATCTGCAGCGCGCAGGCACCGGCTTCGATCATTTTCTTGGCGAGCAGATAAGTCGCTTCGGCGTTGCCGAACCCGGCATCGATATCGGCAATGATCGGAACGACATGGGTTTCATGGCTTTCGATCGCATGTTCGATCCGCTTGGCTTCGACAGCGTCGCCGCGTTCACGCGCTGCGTCGAGTTCACGGAACAGGCCGCCCAGTTCGCGGGCATCTGCCTGACGAAGAAAGGTGTACAGTTCTTCGATCAGTGCAGGAACCGACGTTTTTTCGTGCATCGACTGGTCGGGCAGGGGGCCGAAATCGCTACGCAGAGCGGCGACCATCCAGCCCGAAAGATACAGGTATCTGCGTTTGGTCGAACCGAAATGCTTTTTGATGGCGATCATCTTCTGTTGACCGATGAACCCGTGCCAGCAGCCAAGCGACTGGGTGTATTGCGCCGGATCGGTATCGTATGCGGCCATATCCTCACGCATGATCTTCGCGGTGTAGCGTGCGATATCCAGCCCGGTGGGGAAGCGGTTCTGCAAGCGCATACGTGCGGCGCTCTCAGCGTCGATTGCGTTCCACGGGGCACCTTGGGCGCCAATGGTCTGGCCTAGCTGGTTGATCTCGGTCTGATAGGTCATGGATTTTCTCCAGAGAGGAATTGTGTGGTCGGCACCCGGTATCGCCTTGGAATCGGGAGTTTGATAGGAAAAGTTACAAACTATCTTGTCTGTATGCGCTGAATTCGCCAATGATGCGTGTAAATATGTAAGGATATTTACAATGGAAAGCGCTGCATTGTTCGCCGGCCCCGCTTTGCGTCGCCTGCGTAAGCGGGAGGGGCTGACGCAGGCCGCGATGGCGGCGCGTCTGTCCATATCACCCAGCTACCTCAACCTGATAGAACGAAATCAGCGCCCGCTGTCGGGCAGGGTGGTCATCAAGATAGTCGATGAATTCGACTTCGATCCGCGCGCATTGCGAGAGGATGAAGCGATTGGCGGTCTGGACGGGTTGGCCCGGCGAATGGCTGATGAACGGTTCGCGGATCTGGGAATCGACCGTGACGAACTGGCGGAATTTCTCGGAGCCGCACCACAAGCTGCGGCCGCGTTTGCCCGCCTGTACGATTCCGCGACGCCTCAGGACCGCAAGGACGATCCGATTGTCGCAGCCCGTCGCGAGATTGAACGTTGGCGCAACCACTTCGCTGCCCTCGATACCGCGGCGGAAGCGCTGGCCGACGATTTGCGCCTTTCGCGCGGCGACACCTATGCCGCACTGGCCGAACGTCTGCGTGATCGCCATCAACTCGCCATCCGTATCCTGCCGCGCGAAGTGATGCCCGACAGCTTGCGGAGGCTCGACCTGCACGCCCGCCAGTTGCAGATCAACGAGATGCTCGACCCGGCAAGCCGGACATTTCAGCTGGCCTATCAGATCGCAACGCTTGAGTATCGCGAGGATGTGACCACTCTCGCCGCTGGCGCGTCCTTCACGGACGACACCGCGCGAACGCTGTATGAACGGCACATCTATGGCTATGTCGCCGCTGCGCTGATCATGCCTTATGGTCGGTTCTTACGGGCATGCGAGGCAACCGGTTACGATTTCGCGGTGTTGATGCGGCGGTTTGGCGTCGGCTTCGAACAGCTCGCCCATCGCTTGACTACGTTGCAGCGCGTGGGGCAGCGGGGGTTGCCGTTCTTCATGGCGCGGATCGACCGGGCCGGGCAGTTTTCCAAACGGTTTGCCGGGGCGAGCGGGGCGAGCATGCTGGAAGCAGAGGATAGCTGCCCGCTGTGGAATGTTCATCTGGCGTTCGAACGTCCGGGAACGTTGTGTGTTCAGCCAGTCATGCTCGACGGGGCGGGGGCGGCACCGGCTCATTGGCTTACGATGGCGCGCACAGTGGACGGGCGTGGGGCAGCCGGTGCAGCCAGGTTTGCCATTGTTCTGGGTGTCGAGGTGCGCTTGGCAATCGATCTCGCGATGGCGCGGCAGGTGTCTTTGCGACCGGAAGATGCACAGCCGATCGGCGCTGGCTGTGCCCGGTGCCACATCGCGCAATGCGCTCAGCGATCATTGCCCCCTAACGGCGCGCAACTGCGTTTCTCTCCGTTAACGCGCGGTAGCATCCCGTTCGAATTTGGCGGCTAGATGTGTGGATGCGCCGTGCGTGTCCGCCCCATCCGCCGGACCGGGAACCCCAACGCCGTGCCGCACGTTTTGTGGGCCATTGAAAGGGGATTTTCCATGACAGAAGAACGCATTACGGAAACCGAAGGCCCGGCGGGGGAAACGCATACAACTCATACTATCATCACTGATCGTGAGGAGCCGCGGAGGTCGGGTGGCGGTGCCGGGTGGATGATCCTGATGGTTCTTGTGATTGTTGCGGTGGCAGGCTTTTTCCTGTTCTCCAACATGAGCGATTCTGAAGTTGCTAAAAACAATGCTGTGGCTGAGGCGGCCAATCAGGTTGGCGATGCGGCGCAGAACGTTGGTGACGCGGTCAAAGATGCGACCGATCCAGCCAAGTAAATCGAAAGAGCCATTGCAGCGGGCCTGCATTAACCAATCGCTGTAAAATTTACCGACATTTCACCTCTCGGCCTTAGTCAGACGCATGGAATTCCATTCTGACCGGGCCGAGAGATGATCCGACTGTTCAAACACTATATCCCGCATGCGGTCATGCTGTTGGGCCTGTTCGATCTGGCTTTGCTGGTGGTCAGCGGCGAATTGGCTTGGTTAATCCGATCAAGCCAGATCGATATGGACCCCGGCCATATCGTCGATCGAGCCGGAATGCTGGCACTCTTCGCTGGCGTCGTCTGGCTCGCTATGATCGCGGTCGGGACATACGGTTCCGACGCGCTGCGTTCGATGCGCTATGCTTGCGCTCGATTGTTGGTTGCGGTGAGCCTTGGCATCATCGTCCTGTCGGTCATCGACTTTGCACTACCTGGACATACATTTTGGCGTTCAACGCTGTTTTACGCGATGTTTATCGCCATCGGCATGTTGGTGTTAAACCGCCTGCTGGTGGGTAGCGTGATCGGCGCCCATGCTTTCCGCCGGAGAGTATTGGTTCTGGGAGCAGGGAAGCGCGCCAAGCGTTTGCGCGATCTGGCGGAAGATCCAGGCAGTGGATTTGCCATCGTCAGCTTTGTCGCAATGAATGAAGGCACTCAGGTGCTGGACGAGGCGATTCCACGTGCAGCTATTCACGATCTCGGAAAGTTCGTTGAAAATATCGGTGCGAGCGAAGTTGTTCTGGCCTTGGAAGAGCGACGCAACTCTCTTCCTTTAAAGGATCTCCTACGGATGAAAACTATGGGGGTTCATATCAATGAATTCTCCAGTTTCATGGAGCGTGAGACGGGTCGTGTCGATCTCGATACTCTCAATCCAAGCTGGCTGATTTTCTCTGACGGGTTTTCTTCAGGCCGCATGTTGTCGAGCGCCGCGAAGCGGATGTTCGATGTGCTGGCTAGCGGAATGCTGCTGATACTGACTTTACCAATTATCCTCATTTTTGCGCTTCTCGTAAAACTTGACAGCAAGGGGCCAGCGTTTTTTCGCCAGACCCGTGTGGGTTTGTATGGCCAGAAAATTGAACTCGTCAAACTACGATCGATGCGTATCGATGCGGAAAAAGATGGGGCCAAATGGGCGGAGAAAGACGATCCTCGAATAACCCGTTTAGGCAGGTTCATCCGTAAAGTTCGCATCGACGAACTGCCTCAGGTGTGGACGGTGTTAAAAGGAGAGATGAGCTTCGTCGGCCCGCGGCCTGAAGTGCCGCAATTCGTCGCCGATCTTGATGACAAACTCCCATATTACGCTGAACGGCATATGGTGAAACCCGGCATAACCGGCTGGGCGCAGATCAACTATCCATATGGCGCATCGGTTGAGGACGCGCGCGCCAAACTGGAATACGATCTTTATTATGCGAAAAACTATACGCCTTTTCTCGATCTGCTGATCTTGCTTCAGACTGTTCGTGTGGTCCTGTGGCCGGAGGGAGCGCGCTGAGATGATTAGCGATTCAATCTGGGCCTTGGTCGGATTTTTTCTAAATTTGCTCGCTGCAGTCGTGTGCGTTGTCGTTTCTGTGTGGCTGGCGCGACGACCCACCGACACCAGCCGACAGGAACGGCCCGCAATGATATTGGCGTTGCTGACGACAAGCGCCTGGTGTGTCATCGCGGCTGCGTTCGGTGGGCAAAGCCAGCTTTCCGGGTGGTTTGAGACCGTTCGTAATCTCGCGTGGATATTCCTGCTTTATCGGCTGTTCGCCAACGATGGTCGCGATCACAGTCTCACTCCGATCAGGCCATTGGTAGTTGTGCTGGCGGCGGTGGAGTGCATGCAGACTTTGCTGCTGATCGTCGACCTTCGCCTGCAAAGCGATTCACACGTTGGTGCGATTTTGTTGTCCGCGTCGTCGCTCCTCCACCTGTTGGTTGCTGTCGGCGCTCTGGTTCTGACGCATAACTTATATGCAGGTGCCTCTGCGGCCTACCGTCAGATATTGCGATGGAGCGCCGGAGGGCTGGCAATCCTCTGGGCCTTTCAGCTCAATCTTTATGTCGCTACATATCTGACCGGCGCTGTCTCCCCGGAGTTGATCGCTGTACAGGGCCTTTTCATCGGGGTGTCTGCGGGACTATTTGCCTTGGGAAGCAACGCCCGCGCAGCACAGTTACAACTGGCACCTTCGCGAACGGTAGCCTTTCAATCGCTGTCTCTCCTTATCATAGGCGGATATCTGCTCACGATGCTCGTTGCGGCGCAATCGCTGGAACTGCTGGGTGAAGGTTTTGCGCGACTGACGCAGGTCGGATTCGTTTTTGCGGCAATTGCCGTGGCAGTTCTCTGGCTTCCTTCGAGACGCTTGCGAGGCTGGCTACGGGTGAAAGTCCTGAAGCATTTGTTTCAGCATCGGTATGACTATCGCGCGGAGTGGCTGCGCTTTGCTGATACGATCGGTCAGGGAGGTGCGCGAGCATTGCCTGAACGCGCATCTCAGGCGCTCGCAGATATTACGGACAGCGACGGGGCTGTGCTGTTTCTTCCTGACACGAATGGTGACTATCAATTCGCCGGGCATTGGAATTGGCCGACGTACAGGCATCACTTATCGAAATTCGATGATCGATTTATTGCATCCGTAGAGCGGAGTGGCTTTATCCTCGAACTGGACGAGACCCGGTCAGGCGCGGCCATTGAGCCTGAAATCTCGTTCGTTCCCGACTGGTTCCTGAATGAAGAGCGCGCATGGGTTCTGGTGCCACTGATGCATTTCGAACGACTTGTCGGTCTCGCTTTACTGGCTCGTCCGCCAATTGCGCGCAAGCTCGATTGGGAGGATTTCGATCTGCTCAAAGTCGTCGGTGGGCAGCTTGCCAGTTACATTGCTGAGCAGGTCGGACAAGAAGCGTTGGCAGAAGTGGAGCGCTTCGATGATTTCAATCGTCGCATTGCGTTCGTGATGCACGACATCAAAAACCTGGCCAGCCAGCTATCATTACTGGCACGTAATGCAGAAAAGCATGCGGATAATCCTGAGTTTCGGGCCGATATGCTGGTGACATTGACGAGTAGTTCCAGCAAGTTAAATGCCCTTCTGGCCCGCCTTGGCCGCTATGGATCTGTGGGAACGGCAAAAAAAGAACAAGTGGATGTTATGCAGCTAACACGCGCATTAGCGCGACAGTTCGGCGACATTCATCCTGTTCAACTCGCTCAGGTGCAGGATTGTTGTATTCTGGCTAATCATGAAGCGCTGGAGCAGGCAATGGTGCATCTCATCCAGAATGCCATTGATGCCAGTCCGAAAAACGCGCCAGTGATAGCCAGCGTTTTGTCAGATGGATTGAAGGGGCAGGTCGAGATAATCGATTCAGGATCGGGGATGAGCGCGCAGTTTATCCGCAATGGTCTCTTCAAGCCATTTGTGTCGTCAAAAGAAGGCGGATTCGGCATTGGGGCCTACGAAGCACGTGAGTTGGTGCGGGCGATGGGCGGTCTGCTCGAAGTTGAATCGCGCGAAGGGCTAGGCACGCGCTTCGTAATAACGTTTCCTCTTTCCATAATGACAGCTTTGAGTCCAGCCGATGCTTATAGCGGGCGGGAGGTCGCGTGATGGGTCGCCCAAAACCCCCTCTATTGGTCGTCGAAGACGATCAAGGGCTGCAGGCGCAACTCAAATGGGCGTACGAAGATTTTGATGTGATTGCGGCGAGTGACCGAGATAGTGCACTGGCTGCTCTCCGTTCAGCGGAACCTGCAGTTGTCACGCTTGATCTGGGCTTGCCACCGGATCCCGATGGAACCACTGAGGGTTTCGCCATTCTGGACGCCATTATGGCGCTAAAGCCAGATACAAAGGTGATCGTCGCTAGCGGTCATGGAGCCCGCGAGAGCGCATTGCAGGCAATCGAACGTGGCGCATACGATTTCTACCATAAACCGGTCGATATCGACTCACTTGGACTGGTCGTGCGCCGAGCGTTCAACCTACACAGGATTGAAGCGGAAAACCGTCGCCTCGCTTCCCGGGTGAGCGAGAACGCGACAGTGCTCGGCAATATCATAACTGCCGCACCTGAAATGACTAAGGTTGCCCGCATGATCGAGCGGGTCGGCAATACTGGTGTTTCGGTAATGCTGCTGGGAGCGAGCGGAACAGGTAAGGAGCTGTTGGCGCGCGGATTGCATGATTCCAGCGGCCGCAAGGGCCGCGCATTCGTGGCAATCAACTGCGCTGCAATTCCTGAGACCTTGCTCGAAGCGGAGCTGTTCGGTCATGAAAAAGGTGCCTTTACCGGCGCGGTCAAGACCACCGAAGGCAAGATCGAACAGGCCCAGGGTGGCACCCTCTTTCTGGATGAGGTGGGGGATATTCCGCTGCCTCTACAGGTCAAGCTGCTGCGTTTCCTGCAAGAGCGAACGATTGAACGCATTGGGGGGCGCAAGGCGATTGCCGTCGATACGCGTATCGTTTGCGCCACCCATCAGGATCTCGAAAAGATGATTGCCGCGGGTACTTTTCGTGAAGACCTGTTCTATCGCCTCGCTGAAATTGTCGTAAAAATACCGCCGCTAGCCGAACGGACAGGTGATGCGGTCTTGCTCGCCAAGCATTTCCTGATGCGGTTTGCACGCGAAATGAACCCTACGATCAAGGGCTTTGCTCCTGATGCATTGGAGGCGATTGATACCTGGAACTGGCCCGGAAACGTGCGTGAGCTGGAAAATCGCGTGAAACGCGCAATCATTATGGCTGACGATAAGCTCATCAGCGCGGAGGATATGGACCTAAATCAGGCGGATGACGATATGGCAGAGGCACTGAACCTCAAGAGTGCGCGGGAACGTTCCGACCGCGCGATGATCCGCCATGCGCTGGCTCGCAGTGAAGGGAATATATCGACAAGCGCGAAGCTATTGGGGATCAGCAGGCCAACTTTGTACGATCTCCTGAAGCAGTATGATCTGCAACCATAACAACGCGTCAGGCGTTGTCCTGAGCATTGCCCTGACACTCGCTGGGTGCACTGCAAATCCGCCAGAGCCGGATTTGCGTGAAAAGGCCCTGATCGCGCTGAAAGATGGGGATGGAGTGGCGGCCGAAACCGCTCTGCGCGAAGCTCTTAATGAAGGCGCGCCCAAATCTTTGCTGGCCCCATATTTCGGGGAGGCGGAGATTTTGCAGGGCAATTTGCCCGAAGCTCATCAGTGGCTGGATAGCGAAGACTTTGCGCCGGAATCGCGAACCCACGGGCTTCATATGCTGGGCCGACTTGCGATGATGGAGGGCAACCTCAATCTGGCGAACCGCGCATTTTCTCAGGCGGTGGACGGCCATCCGCAAGACGCAGCACTGTGGGTTGATTTTGGGCGATTACGCTATCAAGCCGGGCAGCAAACAGGTGCTATCGCAGCGTCGGAAGAGGCGCTCCGGGTCGGGCCGAATGATCCCGCAGCATTGCTTTTCCGAGCACAACTCGTGCGGGATGCCCACGGGATGGCCGCTGCACTCCCGTTGTTGGAGCGGGGACTGAAGGCCGCCCCTGAGGATAGTCAATTATTGTCCGAATATGCGGCCACTCTGGGGGAACTTGGTCGGGCGCGGGAAATGATCGCAGTGCTTCATCGACTTGCTTTAACTGACCCCACCAACCCGCATATGTTTTATCTTCAGGCTGTGCTTGCAGCGAGAGCAGAAAACTATGAACTGGCTAGAACTCTGCTTCAACGCAGCGGCGATCTGGATCGTCAGATGTCGGCAGCGATCCTTTTGCTTGGCATTATCGACCTTGAGAACGGCAATTATGCAAGCGCTGCACAAGGCTTCGACCGATTATTGCGGATGCAACCCAACAATCAGCGGGTACAATTTCTGCTGGCGCGGTCACTGAAGCTTGGAGGGCGCGATCGCGAGCTGGTCGCCCGCTTCGCAGATCACGCGGATGCACCGTATATGGCGATGGTCGTCGGGCGGGCATACGAGGCATTGGGCCAGCGCGAAAAAGCCGCGGTATTTCTTGATCGCGCAAACCGCCCATATGCCATGATCGTTCGGATATTGCCGACCGATCGCGATATCTTTGCCGACGACCTGACGTCTGTTACTGATGGCCCATCAACCGTCTCTCGGGTTCGGGCGATGCTGGCTGCGGGGCAGGTGGATGGCGCTCGGTCGCAAGCAAACGCGTTTCTCCAACTGTTTCCGCAATCATCCGATGCAATGGCACTGGCGGGCGATGTAGCACTGGCTGCGGGAGATTATTCACAAGCCACCAGCTTTTACGATAAGGCTGCGACAGTCCGCCAACCTTGGCCACTGACACAACGTATGGCCTACGCCTTCATCGGGCAGGGGCGCGAGGCGGACGCTGCTAAATTGATTGCAGATCATCTTCGGGGCGAGCCAAACAACGCCGAAGCGGCGGCGCTGCTGGGGCGATGGTATTATCTTGGCGGGGATAAAATCCATTCGCAGTCGTTGATTAGGCATGCCTTTCAACAAGGTTTGGCGAGCGATTCGCAATTACGTGAATTGCGGGCGAAGCTCGCGAAACAACCGTAAGCTATCGACAAGTACGGGGTGGCTGGGCAGAGGGCTTTGCTATGATCCGGCGGCTTTTCTCTCATATCGATCTGATGGTGCGCCTGCTGGTGCTTGCCATCGTGTTGGCGAGTGTTCTGCCTGCGACTGGGCGCGGGTATGTGATCGCGCAAGGTGTGTCGAATGCTGCGATCTTCCTGCTTTTCCTGCTCAACGGTCTGCGTTTGCCACGAACCGAAGTGTTGCGAGGCATATCGCACTGGCAATTTCTCTTGCCACTGACACTCTGGTGCTTCGGCGCGATGGCGGTGGCAGGAAAAGGATTCGCCAGTCTGGCTGACAGCACTCTCCCATCGACAGTCGCATTGGGATTGCTCTATCTCGGGGCGCTCCCCTCTACCGTTCAGTCTGCCACAGCATATTCGTCGCTCGCTGGCGGAAATGTTGCGAATTCGGTGATCGCCGCGGCACTGCTCAATATCCTGGGGGTGTTCGTCACTGTTCCGATTATCTCCTTGCTCGGAGGAGGAGAGGGCATTTCGCTCGGCGCGGACGGGTTGTTGAAAGTCATGCTGATTCTGGTTCTGCCTTTTATCATTGGGCAGCTTTTTCAGGCCCGAGCGAAAGGCTGGATTGTCGAACATCGCGAAATCGTGACCTGGATGGACCGGCTTTCCATTGCGGTGGCAGTTTATGTCGCGTTTTCTGGCGCGGTATCGCAAGGGCTGTGGGGTAAAGTCAGCGTTGGCGATTGGGCGGTCCTGCTTGCGCTGGTGACTGGCTTTCTGCTCTTCGGTTTTGGCGGGTCATGGCTTTGTGGGCGAATGTTGGGGCTGAGCAGGCCGGACCGGATCGCCTTTCTGTTCGCAGGTGCCCACAAAAGCGTGGCGATGGGAGCGCCGCTGGCAGCGGTGTTATTTCCGCCTGCCATTGCAGGAATGGTTCTGCTGCCGTTGCTGGCGTACCATCTTCTGCAACTTGTGGTGTCCGCGCCGCTGGCTAATCTCCTGTCGCATGATCCGAATGTCGGTTAAAACGGATCGACCACCACAATGACAGGCCGATCAGGATCGCTCCGATCAAACCCGTTACCGCTTCCGGGATATGGAAACGGGCTGACGCCAACATAATGACGCCCAGTGCCAGAATGGCCCAGAACGCTCCGTGTTCGAGATACCGGTATTCGGCCAGAGTTCCTTTCTGAACCAGCATAATCGTCATCGAGCGGACGAACATTGCGCCAATCGACAGGCCCAACGCGATGATCACCATATTGTTGGATAGAGCAAACGCGCCAATCACTCCATCGAAGCTGAACGAACTGTCGAGCACCTGCAGATAGAGAAAACCCCCAAGACCGGATGCAACGGTCACACCCCGTAAGCGGGCAGCCTCCTCGCGCATTTCCAGCCAGGTGCTTATCCCTTCCACCACGACAAATGCGATGGTGCCGAAAATGCCCGCAGTCAGGAAAGTCAGAGCGTCACTGTCGGGTAGCAGCAACGAAATGCCAAACATCGTAAGCAGGAGCAGCGCGATTTCGACCGCAGGAATATGGGAAAACCGGGAAAGCCACTCTTCTACCTGTCGAATCCAGTGGATGTCCTTGTCCTTGTCGAAAAAGAACTTTGAGCCAACCAGGCACAGGAATGCGCCGCCAAAACCCGCTATGCCGACATGGGCGCTGGAAACGATCCGTTCGTATTCGGCAGGTTGCCCCAGCGATAGTTTGATCGCATCGACAGGGCCGAGGCCTGCTGCAATAGCGACAATTGCCAGCGGAAACGCCACACGCATACCGAAGACGGCGATCGCCATGCCCCACGTGAGGAAACGTCTCTGCCAGATTTCGTCCATGTCTTCGAGGACGGTCGCATTGACCACTGCGTTATCGAAGCTCAGCGAGACCTCGAGGACGGAGAGAACTGCGATGATCCATAGGATCTGAGCGACGCCAGCCACGCTGCCCGTACTTTCCCACCCATACCATATACCGATTGCCATGCAGACAAAGGTGAAGACTGCAGAGCCCTTGAAATAGCGCATCATTGAATCAGTCGTCCAAAGGTCATTATGATTTGGGCTGGTAGGTCTGATCTTCGCCGGGAAAAGTCCTGTCGCGAACTTCTGCAGCGTATTGAGCTACGGCATCGGTGATCACCTCGGCCATGTTTTCATAGCGTTTGACGAAGCGTGGTACGCGGTCGAACAGGCCGAGCATATCTTCGGTAACCAGTACCTGACCATCACATTGGTCCGATCCACCGATTCCGATGGTAGGAATTTCAAGGGACTGGCTAAGGGCGATGGCAATTGGTTCGATCACGCCTTCGACGACCACACCAAATGCACCTGCATTCTGCACAGCCTGCCCATCGGCCAAGATCTTTGCATGTTCTTCCTGACTGCGGCCACGGGCGCCATAGCCACCCAGAGCGTTGACCGCCTGAGGAGTCAGGCCGACATGGCCCATAACCGGGATGCCGCGCTGACACAGGAATGAGATCGTTTCGGCCATTGCTTCGCCGCCTTCCAGCTTGACTGCGGCACAGCCGGTTTCTGCCATGATCCTACTGGCGTTTTCGAAAGCTTGTTGCGGAGATGCTTCGTACGATCCGAACGGCATATCGACGATCACGACCGAATGATATGATCCACGTACTACGGCGGCGCCATGGGCGATCATCATGTCGAGGGTTACCTGCAGGGTTGATGGCAGGCCATAAATCACTTGCCCAAGAGAATCCCCGACTAATAAAATGTCGCAATGTTCATCCAGCAACTGCGCCATGCGCGCGGTGTAAGCGGTCAACATGACAAGGGGTTCTTTGGTTTTGCCGTCAGCCTTACGTGCCTGAATTTTGGGCACAGTCAGGCGCCGCATCGGTTGCGGTGTGGGGTTGGCGCGACTGGTCGCGGTGTCGAGCTGGAAGGTAGTGGACATACGAAAGGTTCCTAGCCGGGCAAGATTAGCGGGGGAAGCCTTGAGATTATTTCTTGCCTTGAAGCGGTGCGGCGTTAGCTTTCAGTTCCATGACAGGTGAGGGGCAGGGCGCACCTCCGCTGCTAAGGGGATTCGGATCAATGATCCTAGATCGCATCAAACCGCTGGACGCCATTTTGGCGACGGCGGAAAAGAAATCGCTTAATCGTACTCTTGGCTGGTTCCAGCTGATGCTGTTCGGCATCGGCTGCGTTATCGGCACGGGTATTTTTGTACTTACGTCTGCCGGGGCTCAAAAGGCCGGGCCCGGGCTCATGCTTGCTTTCGCCATTGCTGGCGCGGTGTGTATCGTTGCGGCGCTCTGCTATGCAGAAATTGCCGCAATGGTGCCTGTTGCCGGGTCGGCATATACTTACAGTTACGCGACAATGGGGGAATTCCTCGCGTGGACTGTGGGTTGGGCACTTATCATGGAATATGCCATCGCTGCGGCGGCGGTGTCGGTCGGTTGGTCCGGCTATTTCAGTGGTACTTTCCTGAATGAATTGTTCGGGGTGCAGTTGCCGCCCTGGCTGGCAGCAGGTCCGCTTGCGCTTGGGGGCGCGCCAGGTGGTTTGATTAATCTTCCCGCGTTGCTGATTGCATTGCTGGTGACTGGTCTGCTTATTATCGGAACGAGCGAGAGCGCCAAGTTCAACGCCATTCTCGTTGCCATCAAAGTGACTGCGCTGACGGCATTCGTTGCCTTGACGCTGACAAGCCCGCATTTCGATACTGCGCGCTTCAATCCTTTTCTTCCTGCCGGTGTTTTTGGCGGTTGGGGGACTGGCGTAGGTGCGGTTGGTGCCGCTGCGACGATTTTTTTCGCTTATGTCGGCTTCGATGCTGTTTCGACAGCCGCCGAAGAAACCAAAAACCCACAGCGCAACGTACCGATCGGGCTGGTCGGATCGCTGCTGTTTTGCACGGTGTTCTACATTCTGGTGGCTGCCGGTGCAGTTGGCACCATCGGCGGTCAACCGATTATGGGGCCAGGCGGGGTTCCGTTCCCGGCGGGGTCGGAAGAGCTCGCCCGTCAGTGCGCCATGCCGCAACATGCCGGAGCGCTGGTTTGTTCGAATGAGGCGCTGGCTCACGTTCTGCGGGAAATCGGCTTCTCCGGTATCGGCAATATGCTCGGTATCGCAGCTTTCCTCGCGCTGCCTTCGGTTATCCTCGTCCTGATCTTCGGACAGACGCGCATTTTCTTTGTGATGGCGCGTGATGGGTTGCTGCCTGAAAAGCTCAGCTCGGTGCATCCCAAATATAAGACACCGCATGTCGTTACGCTGTTAACTGGTGGTGTAGTCGCCTTGGGGGCAGCGTTTTTTCCGGTGGGTAAGCTGGCCGATATCTCGAATGCCGGAACACTCTATGCCTTTATGATGGTGGCATTTGCCGTGTTGATCCTGCGTAAACGTGATCCTCAGCGGCAGCGGGCGTTCCGTGTGCCTGCGGTTTGGTTAGTCGCACCGATCACAATCGTGGGTTGCGTATTTTTGTTCCTTAACCTGCCGATCGACGCGATGCTTTTCCTGCCGGGGTGGGGTGCATTGGGGATTATTGTCTATTTCCTCTATAGCCGTCACAACAGCCATCTGGGCCGCGGCATTGTCGAGGTGGTGGACGATATCGAAGGCGATGAAACATCCATTCCGATCAACCCACCCAAGGGCTGAGGTTGACAGGTTCGATACGGAAAGGGCCGCTCTTTATGGGCGGCCCTTTTTTTGATCGCTGGGTAATGGCCTTAGAGGGTGGTTTCCGTGTGTTTGTCCGTAGCATCCTGTCGGACATCCATACCTAGCGCCATCTTTGCAGTGGTGAGCAGGCTGAGATCGCCGCTCCAAATTTCGGCCTCACCCAGATCCATCCTTAGCATAAGCAGATTGGGATCGCTCTTCCCGCGGGGAAACCATGCTTCGACAAAGTTCGACCACTGTTTGTCAAGCCGCTCCCGGCTTGATTCAATGCTTAGAGTTCCGTTGAAGTGAGCGAACAGATCGTGCCCTTTCCCTGTGAAGATACAGTGGGCACTGCCCAGTTGCGCAAGATGACTGCCCTTCGAAGTGAAAAACCAAATCGCGCTGTCAGCATCTTTATCGAGCTGTGCGGTCATAGGCACGGCTTCGCCAGGCATGTTTTCCAGCGCAACAAAGACGAAAGGTGAATCAGCCAAAGCATTCCAGAACTTATGTTTCAACTCGTCGGCGTTTCCAGATTTGTATTTCATGTTGATCTCCTTCCCTTTTTCAACGGGCAGGGTCGTCAGATCGTTCCGGTGGGAAGGGGGATGCGCGATGAAGGATACGGGCTTGTCGACCGCAAGAACTCCATGCAGAAGATTGTCCATAGGGGCCCCCGCAACAGTCATGGCGTATCAGAATTTTCCACCTGCCACATTGTCCTGTTGCCCATTACAGCAAATCGCAATGATCGATCCCGAACGCCTGGCGGCATTTGCCCTGATGACCGCTGTCACCAGCATCGTGCCCGGCGTTTCGATGCTGTTCGTAATGGGGCAGACAATTCGGCGCGGTTGGCGGGCTGGGATGGCGGCGCTGTGGGGGTTACAGCTCGGCTATCTGTTGTGGTGGTTGCTCGCCGCGCTCGGCTTGGGGGCTTTGGCGAAAGCCTTTCCGGTTGCATTTTATCTGCTGGCGATCGGCGGTGCTCTCTTTCTCGCGTGGTTGGGCATTGCGGGTATCCGCCATGCGGGCGAGGGGGCTGACGAGGTGACGGATCAGGCTTCACTCACCACACACTGCTTCCGCCATGGTGCGTTCGTCGCCATCGGCAACCCGAAATCGCTGGTCTATATCGTGGCCCTCCTGCCACCGTTCGTCGATCAGGCAGAGGCTGTCCTGCCACAGATCGGCTTGCTGATGGTCGTCGCAACGCCTTTCGATATGCTGATCGGTGCGCTGTATGTGATCGCGGGGCAACGCCTTGCGCGGGTTATGGCAAGCCCGGAATCGCGGCGTCGCATCGATCGCGCTGCCGGCGTGATCTATATCATGATCGCGACCGGCATTCTGGCCGATATTCTTTGGGGTTGGAGTTGAGGTATCCGGTCTAAGATTCGATGGAGTAACCCGCCCCGCGCACGGTTCGCACGGGATCTTTGGTGTTTTCCATTTCGATTGCTTTGCGAAGTCGCCGAATATGCACGTCGACTGTCCGCAACTCGATATCGCTGCCAGTACCCCACACTCCGTCGAGCAACTGGTTGCGACTGAACACCCGGCCCGGATTTTCCATCAGAAATTTGAGCAGGCGATATTCGGTCGGGCCAAGCTGCAGCGCGCGTCCGCGACGTTCCACCCGGTGAGCGACCGGGTCCAGCGTCAGGTCGCCCACGGTAATCGATTCACCCGCCAAGGCAGGGCGGATACGCCGCATCACGGCCGCCACACGGGCAAGAAGCTCTCGCGGGGAGAATGGCTTGGTCAGATAATCGTCTGCCCCGGTTTCCAGCCCGCGAATGCGATCGTCTTCCGCTTCGCGCGCCGTGAGCATGATGATCGGAACGTGAGCAGTCGATTTGTCGCGCCTCAGCCGGCGACAAACTTCGATCCCGCTGGTGCCTTCGATCATCCAGTCGAGGATGACGAGATCAGGCACCTCTTCCGCCGCCATTTCCAGCGCTTCGTCGCCATCGGCGGTGACGCGCACGTTATAGCCTTCGTTGTGGAAGCGATATTCAAGCAGCTCCGAGAGCGCCTGATCGTCTTCCACGAGCAGTAATTTGGCAGCAGGCATGACAATGTTTCCCTTGTTGCGCCTCTATGACACCGCCAAAGTTACATTTTCACGACAAAAACGTGTCAATCGCCAGTTTGATGCAAAGGCTCGCCATCGTCGTCTGCCGGATAAGTGCCGGTGGCGGCGAAGTGGACCATTTCGGCCACGTTGGTCGCGTGGTCACCAATCCGTTCTATATTGCGGGCCACGAACAGCAGCTGGGCCGATGTAGAAATGGTCGCAGGATTTTCCACCATATGGCTGACGAAATTGCGGAAAATCGAATCGTAGAAATTGTCCACTTTGGTATCGGCCACGATCACTTCGCGGGCCAGCCCGGCATCGCGCGCGGCATAGGCGGTCAGCACATCGTGGACCATTTCCGCCGCCAGTTCACCCATCGCCGGCAGCAGGGTAAGCGGTTCGAATTTCTTGCGATTGTCTATCTTGCGCGCCGCCTTGGCGATGGCTTTCGAATAATCGCCGATCCGTTCCACCACGCCGGCAATTTTCAGAGCAGCGATCACTTCGCGCAAATCATCCGCCATCGGCGCGCGTAGAGCAATGATCCGAACGGCGAGCTTGTCCACTTCGGATTCAAGCGCGTCGATACGCTTGTCGCCTTTGATAACCTGATCGGCCAGCGCGTCATCCCCTTTGACGAGCGCGTCCATCGCGTTGGTCACGGCGGCTTCGGCCAGACCGCCCATTTCCGCGATCAGCCCGCGCAGACGGGTAATGTCCTCGTCAAATGCCTTTACGGTGTGTTCTGCACCCATATTCATATCCTTAGCCGTACCGTCCGGTGATATAATCCTTGGTCCGCTCTTCCAGCGGATTGGTGAATATATCGGTGGTCCGACCGTACTCTACCATTTTGCCGAGGTGGAAAAAGGCCGTTCGCTGGCTGACACGCGCGGCCTGCTGCATCGAGTGTGTCACGATGACAATGGCATAGCGCCCGTGCAGTTCCGCGATCAGTTCTTCGATTTTTGCGGTGGCAATCGGATCAAGTGCCGAACACGGCTCGTCCATCAGGATCACTTCTGGGTCGACCGCAATGGCGCGGGCGATGCACAGCCGCTGTTGCTGCCCGCCGGAAAGCGCGGTGCCGCTGTCGCTCAGCCGGTCTTTCACTTCGTTCCACAAACCAGCGCGCTGCAACGATTTTTCGACGATGGCATCGAGATCGTGCTTGCTTTCGGCAAACCCATGAATGCGGGGGCCGTAGGCGACGTTTTCGTAAATCGATTTCGGAAACGGGTTTGGCTTCTGAAACACCATGCCGACACGGGCGCGGAGCTGCACAACATCCATTTTGGAGCGATAGATGTCTTCCCCGTCGAGCATGATTTCGCCTTCTACCCGAGCGGCGGCAATCGTGTCGTTCATACGATTGAGCGTGCGAAGGAAGGTCGATTTGCCGCAGCCGGAAGGGCCGATGAACGCAGTGACATATTCCGTGGGAATGTCGATCGACACACCGTCGATCGCTTTCTTGTCCCCATAGAACACCGACACATCGCGTGCGCTGATCTTGGCCTTGGTTTCGTCGAGGTTGGGATGGACTACGGTCACCAGGTTTTCTCGAATTTGTTACGAAGATAAATTGCCAGGCCGTTCATCGCCAGCAGGAACAGCAATAGCACGATAATCGCGGCAGATGTCCGTTCCACGAAGCCACGGTCGATTTCGTCGGACCAGAGGAAAATCTGCACTGGCAAAACTGTGGCGGGCGATGTCAGGCCATCGGGCGGCGAGGCGACGAAAGCCCGCATGCCGATCATTAGCAGCGGAGCGGTTTCACCCAGTGCGCGGGCCATGCCGATGATCGTGCCCGTCAAAATTCCGGGCAGGGCAAGCGGCAGGACATGATGGAACACCACCTGTACCGGCGATGCGCCGACGGCCAGAGCACCATCGCGAATGCTGGGCGGTACGGCCTTGATCGCGTTGCGCCCGGCGATCACGATTACCGGCATCGTCATTAGAGCCAGCGTCATGCCGCCGATCAACGGGGCTGAGCGCATATCGGGAAATAGCCACAGGAACACCGCCAGCCCCAGCAGCCCGAAAATGATCGAGGGCACCGCGGCAAGGTTGTTGATCGATACTTCGATCAGATCGGTCCAGCGGTTCTTCGGCGCGTATTCTTCCAGATAAAGCGCGGCTAGCACACCGATGGGAAACGCCAGCGCGAGCGTGACGATCATCGTCAGTATCGATCCCTTGAGCGCGCCCCAGATCCCCACTTCCTGCGGGTCGGTTGCGTCAGAGCGGGTCAGGAACCCACCGTCGAAATGCTGAGCCAGTTTGCCTTCGTCGGAGAGCTTGGCGGCGAGCGCCTTTTCCTCTGTCGAACCGTCGCCGGAATATGCCTTGGCCAGATCGCCCCCGGCGGGAATCCAGAATGTCTGCTTGCCCTGCGCGCGGGACGGGTCGGCAATAATGGCATTGCCCACATCCTGCCATGCATTTGGCGAGAGATCGGCTGCTGCGACCGGGCCAAGCGCCTGCTCTGCTGAAAACTCAACCAGTTCTGGCAGGCCTTGCGCGCGGAGCAGTTCCATCGCCCCTGGTTGGTTGAGCATTTCAGGTGTCGCGGAAATGCCAACTGCAGCAAAATCGACCGGCACCTGAACTTCGGCGCGCTTGAACCCACCAATGCCGTTGCCAACCATCGTGACCAGCAGGATCAGCAGCATCGCGACGGAGAACAGGATCGCCCCCAGTCCCATGGCCTTGAACCGCTTCTCAGCACGGTAACGCCGTTTCAGGCGCGCTTCGAACGCGGCCGAACGGGTCGGACCGAGGGATGCCTGGGTGGCGGCACTATCGATGAGGGGCGTGTTACTCATAAGCTTCGCGGAACCGTTTTACGACGCGCAGCGCGATGATATTCAGCGCCAGCGTTACGAGGAACAGAACGAACCCGAGGGCAAACGCACTCAGAGTAGCAGGATGATCGAAGCTGCCTTCGCCCGTCAACATGGCAACGATCTGATACGTAACCGTGGTCATCGTTTCCAGCGGGTTCACCGTCAGATTAGCGGTTGCGCCCGCGGCCATAACGACGATCATCGTTTCACCGATGGCGCGGCTGATCGCCAGCATGACACCGCCAACAATCCCCGGCAGCGCAGCGGGAACCAACACTTTGCGGATCGTTTCGGATTTGGTCGCGCCCATCGCCAGGCTCCCATCGCGCATGGCCTGCGGAACAGCGGCAATGGAATCGTCTGCCATCGAGGACACGAATGGAATAATCATCACGCCCATTACAAGACCCGCGGCAAGCGCGCTTTCCGAACTGGCGTTGGTAATGCCCACTGCCTGCGCCACGTCGCGGATCCACGGGGCCACCGTCAGCGCAGCGAAATATCCGTAAACGACAGTGGGAACCCCGGCGAGAATTTCTAGCAGCGGCTTCAGCCATTTGCGCCATGTCGGGTGAGCGTATTGTGTGAGGTAGATCGCGCTCATCAGGCCCAGCGGGATCGCCACGATCATGGCAATAATCGCCCCGATGAAGATCGTGCCCCAGAACAACGGCAGCGCGCCATAGCGCGTGGGATCGGGATTGGCGGCATTTGCCATCGGATCCGGCCCCCAATGAAGCCCGAACAGGAAATCGATCGGGGAAACCATGCCAAAGAACCGCACGGTTTCGAACACGAGGCTGGCCACGATGCCAAGCGTGGTCAGGATAGCCACCAGCGACGCCAGCAACAGCATTGCCATGACAATGCGTTCCACCTTGGTGCGGGCGGCGAAGTCGGGCTTCACTTTCAAAAAAGCCCATGCCCCGCCGGCAAAGCCGATCAGCAATGTTCCAATCGCTCCGATCCAGCGGAATTCGGCCAGAGCGGTGCGGAACGGTTCGACCAGCGGTTGTGCGGCGGGATTGTAAACTCCAGCCGCCGCGCCGGTCGCCACATTCCGCGCCTCTGCCAACAGAGCGTTACGCTGAAAATCGAAGGTTGGCAGATTGGCCGCGGCCGGATCGGCCAATACCGATTGCAGAACGAGGCCGGGCTCGATCGCGCTCCAGATCATGATGAAGATCAGCACCGGCACTACAATCCAAAGCGCGACGTACCAGCCATGATAGCTGGGCAGGGCGGCAAGCCGTTCCGTTCCGGAGCGGCGAAAGCTCCACGCACGGGCGCGGGCAGCCAGCCATCCGGCAAGCCCGAGGCCGATTGCAAGTAATAGCAGCAGAGCCATCGACATCAGGCAAACGTATCCGTCTGGAGGGGCATATCGCGGCGCAAACACTCTCCCGCCGCTCGGTCGAACGGGCCAATGCGTAAGTTTTGTGACACTTTCATGACGTTTTTGTCTGCCTGTTTTCCAGCGGACCGGTATGTTCCAGAGGTGGCGTTTCCTCCGTAAGGGGGACACGCACAGTCACGGTAGTGCCCTGTCCGACTTTGCTGGCAATGTCGAGACGCCCGCGATGGCGTTCGACAATATGTTTGACGATTGCAAGGCCGAGCCCGGTTCCGCCCGATGCACGGCTGCGGCTTGGATCGGTGCGATAGAACCGGCGAGTGAGATGCGGCAAATGTTCGGCCGAGATTCCTTCTCCGCGATCTGTCACAGTCAGCCGTGCTTCGTGGTTGAGGGTGCGGTCAAGGGTGACCTGAACAACTTCGTCGGCAGCACCATATTTCAGGGCATTATCCACCAGATTGCGGACAAGCTGCTCGAGTTGATGCTGCTCGCCCTTGATGGCAATATCGGGCGCGCATTCGAGCGCGATACGATCGGTTCGATCCGGCCCCGCCGCATCGCGCGCGGCGCGTTCGACCAGCGCGGAAAATGCAATCAAAGCAGCTGGCTGATCGTGCTTTTCCGCTTCCACCCGCGAAAGCGACATCAGATCTTCCACAAGGTGTTGCAGCCGTCGTGCTTCGCGCAGAATTGTGTCGTAGAACCGGGTCGTTGTGGCTTTATCCGCATCGCCATCGGCCAGAGTTTCGACATAACCGATAATCGATGCCAGCGGAGTGCGAAGTTCGTGGCTGGCGTTAGCGACGAAATCGGTGTGCGCCCGGCTGATGTCGGCCTCTGCCGTGCGATTGATCAATTCGATCATCGCAATTTCGCCATCCATCGGGTGACGGCTGATGCGCCAGATGTCGCGCCTACGGGCGAGGCCACGCACTGAGGTTGCACCACCTTCGTCGCGGTCGATCAGGGCAATCGCTTCTGGTTGGCGCAGGGCGACACGAACATCCTGTCCCAGAATATGCGCCCCGAAAACCGCGCGCGCCGCTTCATTGGCGATGATCACGCGATTGCGTTCCGTCATCATCAGGGGGGTGCCCGAATGCTCGATCATTTCACCGAGCTTTTCCCGGCTGAACGTGCCGGAAACCTGCCGCGGTGGAGGTGGCGGTGGCCGATCGCTGGCCAACCACAATGATCCGAGCCACAGCAGGAGCAAGGCACCGCCAAGCCACGGCGTTACACCGCCGATAACGACAAGCAACGTGCCGACTAGTGCCAGAACGAATCCGGGCCAGGGGATGGGGCGTTCCTGCCTCATGCTTCGCGCGCTTAGCTATGCCTCTCTGCAAGCGCCAGTGCCTGCATGATGTTTTTCACTCTGGCAGCTATCGATGTCAGTATTGTTGCGTAGCGGTAAGGCTGCAATGTGGTGAGATCGGGTGTGCACGGTATGATCCGGTGGGAGGTATAGCGCGCGGTCGCGTCAAGGCGGGTTCCCGCTTTCGCCATGGCTTCGCACGGAAGACTGCCACTGTTGTGCGATGTGTAAAAATGAAAAGAGGAGAAGCAATTGCCACCGTGATGGTGACCCCAACGGGAATCGAACCCGTGTTTCAGCCGTGAAAGGGCCGCGTCCTAACCGCTAGACGATGGGGCCGCGCCTGTGTGCTTGGCGCTGCTTCCGGTGGTGACCCCAACGGGAATCGAACCCGTGTTTCAGCCGTGAAAGGGCCGCGTCCTAACCGCTAGACGATGGGGCCACGTCCGGAAGCGTGGCGGCGCACTTACGGGGGCATTGTGATGCGGTCAAGCCTGACGCGATGCTATTTTTCGCTAAATCGCAATTCACCGATCAATCCGCCCATGCTGCATCCTCCAGATGAAGCTCCGCCGCAGGGTGGGCGCCCCAGTCGTCGACCTTGGCACGGCCAGCCAGCCATAAGCGTCGTCCACGCGATCCGTGAAGCAGGGCCTGTCCCATCGGAGTCTCTGCGGCGCGGAAGGCAATGGCCTTGAAACTGCGCCCGTCCTGACCCGCCGCAATCAGGCGAACATGATCGTTGCCGACAACATCGCATTTTATCAGGCGCACGGGGCCGACCGCCAGTTTCGGGCCGGGCCAGCCAACGCCGAACGGCCCGGCACTGTCGAGTGTTTCGATCAAGTCTGGGGTTAGGCCGCCCGGAGCCAATGCAAGATCGAGCGGCAAAACTTCGTTTTCCTTCGCCTGAGCCACCGCCCGCGAAAGTCGCGCGTCAAGCCATTCGGCCAATGCATCGACTTTGTCGGGTTCGATCGTCAGGCCAGCGGCCATGGCATGGCCACCGCCCGCCACCAACAGCCCGCTTTCCCGCGCGGCAATGATCGCGGCCCCCAGATCGACCCCGGTGATCGAACGGCCCGAACCTTTGCCTGTGTCGTCATCGAGCGCGATCACCAGCGCGGGCTTGCCGGTCTTCTCCTTCACGCGCCCGGCAACTATCCCGATTACACCCGGATGCCATCCACGCCCGGCAAGAACGAGCACTGCGCGGTTATGCTGGCTGTCGATTTGCAATTCGGCCTCTGCCTGCACCTCCGCTTCGATTGCCCGGCGCTCTTCGTTCAAAGCCGATAGCTGAGCGGCAATGCTAGCGGCTTCATCGTGATCTTCGGTGGTGAGCAGGCGTACCCCCAGCGTCGATTCTCCCACGCGGCCTCCTGCGTTGATTCGCGGACCCAGCGCAAAGCCCAGATCACTGCATCGCGGGCTGCGCTTCAGCCGACTGGCATCGATCAGCGCGGCCATGCCGATATTCGCGCGGTGCGCCATGACTTTCAATCCTTGCGCCACAAACGCTCGGTTAAGTCCTTTGATCTGTGCAACATCGGCCACCGTGCCCAGTGCCACCAAATCGAGCAGCCCCATCAGGTCCGGCTCCTTACGGTGGGCAAAGTACCCGCGCTGACGTAAGGTTCGCACCAGCGCAACGGCCAGCAGGAACGCCACCCCAACCGCAGCCAGATGGCCATGCGCGGCCCCTTCGTCGCTTTCATCAAGCCGGTTTGGATTTACCAGTGCCAGCGCACACGGCAGTTCCGCAGCGCATTTGTGATGGTCGACAACGATGACATCCACACCGGCCTTGCGCGCCTGTTCGAGCGCGTCGAACGCCATTGCACCGCAATCGACTGTGACGATCAGGCTCGAACCTTCTTCTGCGAGGCGGACCAATGCCTCGCCGCTCGGGCCATACCCTTCGAGCAGGCGGTCGGGGATGTAATACTGCGCCTCGTGCCCCAACATGCGTAGCAAACGCACTAATAGCGCTGCGCTGGTCGCGCCATCTACATCGTAGTCGCCATATATCGTTATGGTTTCGCTAGCGAGAATCGCATGAGCAATCCGTTCCGCCGCATTGTCCATATCCCGGAAAGTGGATGGATCGGGCAGGAATTCGCGCAGGGTCGGATTGCGATGCCTTGTAAGATCGTCGCGAGCGACACCGCGAGAGAGCAGTAACTGCGTGACAATGTCATCCATTGCGCCAGATGGGTCGTTCAGTTCCATATTCCCGCCGCGCCATTGCCATGTGCGCCCGGCAAGCGACTGGGTGACGCCAAAAACGGGAGATAACGATCTGGAGGCCATGACGTTGCCATAGCTGCGTACAGGCAACCTCGCAAAGCCCTCTCGATTGACATTCCGGCATTGCCCCCGATGCTACGTTGCCATGGCTCCACATTTGCTCATCATCTGGCACAGCAGAACGGGATCAAGCGAGGCGTTGGCTCGTGCTGCATACAATAGCGCAGGCCGCTCGGTGCAACTCATCGCTGCGGAGGCAATCGATCCGGAGGATCTGCTGGATGCCGCAGGCTATCTGTTCGTCTGTCCAGAAAATCTCGCATCCATGAGCGGGATGATGAAAGAGATGTTCGATCGGTGCTATTATCCGGTGCTTGGCCAGATTGAAGGGCGTCCTTACGCCAGCATTATTACTGCCGGCTCGGATGGGGAGGGCGCTCAACGCCAGATAGATAGAATCGCGACCGGATGGAGGCTCCGTCGCGTAGCAGAACCGATTATTGTTCTGACGCACGCTCAGACAGCGGAAAAAATTCTCGCCCGGAAAGTTCTGACCGGAGAGCAACTGCGTCAGGCGGAAGAAATCGGTGCAGCGCTGTCGCGAGGGGTGGCTGACGGGATATTCTGAACATTACTGAATTAACATGTGGCATGATTGTTTGCTCAAGCAAGTATTGCTTGATTTTCGAGCAATTACATGGAGAAAGGGCCTGATCGAAAGGGTCGAACATAGTTAACCGCACACAAAAAGATCGCTGGTCACGGATCGGAGACCTTTTTTTGCTCTTTCCCAGGGGCAGGGAGCCCGATTCAGCTACGATTCGGGCTAAGTGCGATAATGCAGAGCGGATCGCCGTTACTCACGAAATGCCTGCTGTTGGTGGGCGCGCCGCTGGGTTTGAATTGTTGCGCGATGGCATGACGTTTGATCTGATCGGGATGGCTCCGGGGCCATCACCAGAGCCGCCACAATCCCGCCATCGTTACGGCGTTCCTGATGATCTGATTGAAACCCGAAAAGCGGCGCTGATTCTTCGGCCGGGACCGCATCTGGAGGGTGGGGCCTATAGCTTGCCGGTTGTGAGGGTGATGATGGACCTCGCATGCGCTTTAGCGCGCGAATTGGATGATTTGTGCGCGCTTGCATGGCGACCTGCATCCAGCCTGGTGGGAGTCGAATTCTTCTGCAACACAATTTCCCACTGGATAGGCGGCGGTCCTTTTCCCGCGTTGGGTTTAACCGGTTTGGCGACTGCCCCCGATGGCGGCCTTCATTCCGAAGGGCTGGCTTACTTCATCGGGCAAGAATTACGGGTCGAGCCCGAACTGGCTGAAGACAGGATGCTGGCTGCTCAACTGGCGGTTCGACTGATCAATCAGTTGGTATATGAAGGGAGAATGGAAGCGCGTCAGCAAATTGTTGCCCCCGATGGAATGCGGTTGCTGATGGAGCCTTCGATCAACAAGCGATTTATTCGCGTTCGGCGTGCGTGAACGGCTTTTTGCCGATTGTAAAAATTCATTTTGCCGTCGGCCCTCTATCCCATTTCGTCGTGTAAATCGTCCGCAATCGCCAGACTACGACCCTTCGTTGCAACGACATCATCTGTTGCCGTTGCAAGTGCTTTCTCTTCGCCCATTCGCAGAGATGCTTGAGCGTCTTGGGTATGCGCTGATCGGCTTTGATGATTTCCGACGCAATGGCTTACTGCTACCCGCGCGTGATAGCGCGGCACTGCGGCTTTCCTTGCCGCTTCATCGCGGACCCCATCGCCAATACAATACTCTGGTGATGGAGCGCGTGGGGCAGATCGAAGCGCGTTGGTCCGCACATCGCATGCGGTCGGAAAACGCGGCAGATGCGGAAGCCGCAATGCGGCTTGCCCTGCTTCAGCGTGCGTTACGGCGCCGTCTGCTCAACCCAGCTGGCAAGCCTTTCCGCCTTAATCGGCACGATCCGGTCGGCACCGGATTCGATTTTACCGATCTCGATGCAATGGCGGAAAGTCTCTGGGGTGCTACTCAGAACATCGCTGCTTCGAGTGCGACTCTTGCATCCTGATACTGCTGTTCGAGCCGATTCACGCGCTGGGCAACTGTTTCTACCGCGTCGATAGCGCCGACACCCTGACCAGAGCCCCAGATGTCTTTCCACGCCTTCGCCTTGGTGTTGCCGCCCGATCCGAAGTTCATCTTGCTGGGATCGCTGACTGGCAGATCGTCAGGGTTGAGCCCGGCATTTTCGATGGAGCTACGCAGATAGTTACCGTGCACCCCGGTGAAGAGGTTGGAATAAATGATATCCGCCGCCTGCGAATCGACAATCGATTGCTTGTACGCCGTATCGGCATTGGCTTCCTTCGTCGCAATCCACGCCGAGCCGATATAGGCAAAATCCGCCCCCAGTGCCTGTGCCGCGAGAACGGAGCGTCCGTGCGCGATCGAGCCCGACAATGCCACCGGACCATCGAACCAGCCACGGATTTCCTGCATCAGCGCGAATGGTGACTGGGTGCCCGCATGGCCACCTGCACCGGCAGCGACAGGAATAAGTCCAGTCGCGCCTTTTTCGATCGCCTTATGGGCGAAGCGCTGGTTGATGACATCGTGCATCGTGATGCCGCCCCAGTTCTTAACGGCTTTGAAAACGTCTTCCTGCGCGCCGAGTGACGTGATGACGAGAGGAACCTGCCATTTTTCGCAGACGCTCATGTCTTCTTCCAACCGGTTGTTGGACCGGTGGACGATCTGGTTCACAGCAAACGGCGCGGCCGGGCGGTCGGGATTGTCGCGATTGTGAACGGCCAGCTCCTCAGTGATCTGATGCAGCCATTCGTCCAATACGCCGGAGGGGCGGGCGTTGAGTGCGGGGAACGATCCGACGATACCCGCCTTGCACTGTGCAATAACCAGCTCCGGGCTGGATACGATGAACAGCGGCGATCCGATCACCGGCAGGCGCAGGCGGTCGAACGGGGCGGGAAGGGCCATACGAAACTCCGTGGCAGTTGAAAACTTTAGGTTCGCCTAGCGAGCGGGAAGGCAGGTGTCGAGAGGGGGTGGTCAGCCCGCGTCCAACAGATGTTCGAGGCGATAGACCTTCGCTGCGGTCCCGGCATAGAGTTGGCGCTTTTCCATATCCGATGCGCCAGCGGTGATGCGTTTGAAGGCATTCCACAAAACGGGATAACTTGCCCCCCACCGGTCGACAGGATAATTGCTTTCGAACATGGCCCGCGCAGGGCCAAACGCCTCAATACAGGTTTCGATATAGGGGCGCCACATTTCCGCCAACGTTTCCGATCCGATCCCGGCGGCGGGGCCTTTTTCCGGCATCATGCAGAAGGCCATCGCCAGACCGCCAAGCTTCACAGACACATTAGGACATTCTGCCAAGGCCCGGATATTGTCCCGCCAGCGCCCGAAATGATCGCCCAATGTACCTTTCCATCGCCCGATGTTGAGCGGGGTGCCACAATGGTCCAGCACGATGGTCTGATCAGGGAACGTCCGCGCCAGATCGATCACGTCGCCCAGCTGCGGTTCGAGCACCCATGCGTCGAACGTAAGACCACGCTTGCCCAGTTCGGCAAATCCTTCGCGAAAAGCGCTGTCGCGATAGAGCTCTTCGGGATGATGGAACGGAGGGCCGAGCGTTTCGGGATCGCTATCCCACGCACCCGCATGGCGAATTCCGACAAAGCGCGACGAAGCAGCCATCAGAGCATCAAGCACATCTCCCGCTGCCGCCCCCAATCGCAGATCGGCGTGACCGACGATGGAGGCGCAGGGGCGGTAATTGCCGTAAATGCCACTGGCCCCTTGCGCGGCGACGCCGTTGACGAATTCCACTTCGCCCACCGATTTGGTCGCGTCATCGCGCGCTGCGTCGTAGAAAGCGCCACATTCCATAAATACAGTGCCGATCACGTTATGGCCGGTGTGCGTGTCGGCGTGTAGCTGGTCGAATGTGTAGTACGCCGCATCGACCAGCGCAGCGATGAATGGATGGTAAGGCTGAGGGAACACCGCGAGAAGTGGCCGCAAATCCCACAGGTGATGGTGGGGATCGATAATCGGCAGATCGGGTTCGAGGATATCTTCAGCAGGCATTGGCTCTCTCCGGAATTTTACCGGAAGGTGGACCATATAGAGTGGCGGACTGCAACTGAAATCTACGGAGATTCGCGTTGCGCGGCTGTAGCTATCTACTCACCTGTTTTCACACCCCCTCCCCACTAACACATCGTGAAAAGGAGAGGGGGGAGACGCAGCTCTCAATCGGGAGATATTTGCTGCCTATCCTGCCTTCGAAACGGCGGTGTTCGCCGCGCTCAGCACAGCGCGCACACTGGCAGTTGCGATGTCTTCGTCGATGCCGCAGCCCCAGATAGTGGTACCGGCACTGTCCTGACATTCGAGATAGGCGGCGGCGCGCGCGTTGGTGCCAGTGCCCAGTGCGTGCTCGGTATAATCGGTCACCTCAAGATCGACGCCGAATGCCTCTTTCAATGTCGCGAGGACCGATGAGATCAGACCGTTGCCGCGCCCGGAAACCGATTGCGCTTTCCCATCCACTTCGATCGTCCCGGCAAATACACGGGTGCCGTCGGCTGCCTTACCTTCCTCGTAATCGACCAGTTGGAAGTGTTTGGGCCGGATTTGCACATGGTAGGCCTGACGAAAGGTTTCCCAGATATCCGTGGCGTTCAGCTCGCGGCTCATTTCGTCGGCTACGCGCTGTACGTGGCGACTGAAATCGGCCTGCATTTTCTTGGGCAGTTTCAGGCCCTGATCTTGCTCAAGAACCCATGCGAAGCCACCTTTGCCCGACTGGCTATTCACGCGGATCACCGCCTCGTAATTGCGACCGAGGTCGGCGGGATCGATCGGCAAATAGGGTACGCGCCACTGCTCGTTGTTCTGCCTGCCGTGCGCTTCAAAACCTTTCTTAATGGCGTCCTGATGGCTGCCGGAGAAGGCCGTGAACACCAGTTCACCGCCATATGGGTGGCGCTGATGCACGGGTATCTGGTTGCAGTATTCCACTGTCTCGATGATCCGGTCGATATCGGAAAAGTCTATGCCAGGATCGACCCCTTGCGTGTACATATTGAGCGCTACTGTCACGAGGCAACAGTTGCCGGTGCGTTCGCCGTTCCCGAACAGACACCCTTCCACACGGTCGGCCCCGGCCATCATGCCCAGTTCTGCTGCGGCGACCCCGGTGCCGCGATCGTTATGTGTGTGCAGGCTTACCACCACACTGTCGCGATTGGGAATGTTGCGGCAGAAATACTCGATCTGATCGGCGTAGATATTGGGTGTTGCCGCCTCAACTGTAGCGGGGAGGTTGAAGATAATTGGATGGTCGGGCGTCGGTTGCAGCACATCCATCACTGCGCTGCACACCTCCAGACTGAAATCGAGTTCAGCAGTGGAGAAGGTTTCCGGGCTGTACTGGAAATGCCAGTCGGTGTCGGGGCGTTTTCCGGCCTCGTCACGCATGATTTTGGCACCGGCGATGGCGATTTCGCGCACTTCGTCCCGGCTCATGCGGAATACGATGTCCCGCCATGCCGGGCTGACTGCGTTGTAGAGATGGACGATGGCTGCCCGTGCGCCTTCAAGGCTTTCGAAACTCGTGCGGATCAGATCTTCCCGACTTTGCGTCAGAACCTGGACCAGAACATCATCGGGAATACGGCCCGATTTGACCAAGCCGGTGATGAAATCGAACTCGGTTGCACCTGCGCTGGGGAAGCCGACTTCGATTTCCTTCACGCCGATTTCCACCAGCATGTCGAAGAACCGGTTTTTCTTTACCGCATCCATCGGATCGATGATCGACTGGTTGCCATCGCGCAGGTCTGTGCTGAGCCAGCGGGGCGGGGTTGTGATCGTGCGGCCCGGCCATTTTCGATCGGGCAGATCGACTTGCGGGAAAGGGCGGTACTTGCGGCTCGGGTCGGAGAGCATTGTCATGATGGCTGGTGCCTTATCGCCTGATGCGTGCAGCGCAACCGCTGCACGTCTTGGGGATGTCAAATTTTCGATTGAAGCCCTTAGGCGGGTGCCGTGCCGTCAAACGACGCACGGCGAAGGTCGCGCCTAAGGGCGCGTAAGTCGAATAAGCTGTAGGGCGAGCCAATTCATCATTGTCCAAGCGATATGGGCGTCGGCGCCGCTTTTGTCCACCCGCTCATTTCATCTACCCGTTTCGGGAAATGATGAATGGGTGCCGAACTGGCGATCGAATAATTCAAGATAGGCATTTGCCGCACCATTTATGCGTACCGGTGCCAACGCGCTCGCAACGGTGGAAGGTGCCGGGCCAGATCTTGATAGCTGTTTAAGCACTGCTCTCGCGAGAATGGCTGGATCAGCATTTTTGACAAGAGTCCCAAAGGTTTGATCTATCGTGAACTCTCGCAGGAAGTGCGAGCAATCGGTGCTGACGAATGGCAATCCCTGCGCCAGTGCCTCTACTGCAACAGCCGGGCCCCCTTCATAACGGGATGAGATCAACATCAAGTCAGCATCGTTCATCGTGTGAGCCAGATCTTTGGAAAAACCGGCCAGAGTAATACTGTCGTTCAAACCCAGATCGCAGATTTTTTTCTGTAATTCGGCACGCTGCCAACCCTCGCCATAGATAGTGAGGCGGGCGGTGCGCTTTTTTTGTATTTCGGCCACGGTCTGAAAAGCGAGGGGCCAGTTTTTCTGCGGCTCCAGTCTGCCCACTCCAATTAAGTGGATGGGGGCGTCGGGCGCTAGGGGCGGTCGTTGTTCGAAATCCAGCGTTACGTCGTCGGCAATATTGGGATCGTAAAGCGTCGCTACACGGTCATGGCCGAGCTGGAGCCGCGCCTCATGCGTAAGCCCTTGCGACATTGCGGCAAACCAATCGATGCCTCGCGTTATGCCCTGTAACACAGGGCGGGCTATCCTTGCCCCCAGCCCGTGATCGAACGGTGGGCCGATCAATGGATTGCTGATTTTCGCGACGATTCTGGTGCGCGGCAAAGCCTGCTTCATCGCGCGTGCAAGGCCGAAATGGAAATTGCCGGGAATGAAGATTACATCGGGAGCCAAGGCAACTGCATCGGCAACCATGTGGTGCCCAAGATGTATCCGCGAAAATGTCGATCGTGGGCGCTCCGGCGAAAGGATTCTGACCGAGACGCCATCGGGCACTTTCTCACGCATCAGACCATTATCTGCACCGACCAGAAAGCTGACGGTACGGCCTGCTTCGACCCACGCGTTCGCCAGGCGAAAAGCAATCAGCTCCGTCCCGCCAGCGGAGAAATCGTGAAACGGGATCAGGATGCGTTGGGCGGGCACGCGATGCTGGTGCCCGCCCAACAGCGGAAGGTCAATTTTTCTCTTTGTCGACCAGCTTGTTTGCGCCGATCCATGGCATCATTGCACGCAGGCGGGCGCCGGTCTGTTCGATCGGGTGCGCTTCGGCCGCCTTGCGGCTTGCCTTCAGTTCGGGCTGGCCCGCGCGGTTATCGAGCACGAAGTTTTTCACGAAGCGGCCCGATTGAATATCCGCCAGAACGCGCTTCATTTCCGCTTTAGTTTCATCGCTGATGATCCGCGGACCGGTGGTGATGTCACCATATTCCGCGGTGTTGCTGATGGAATAGCGCATATTGGCGATGCCGCCTTCGTAAAGCAGATCGACGATCAGCTTGGTTTCGTGCAGACATTCGAAATAGGCCATTTCGGGTGCATATCCGGCATCGACCAGCGTTTCGAAGCCAGCCTGAATCAGGTGAGTGATCCCGCCGCAGAGCACGGCCTGCTCGCCGAACAGATCGGTTTCGCATTCTTCCTTGAAATTGGTTTCGATAATGCCTGAACGTCCGCCACCAACGCCGCTGGCATAGGCGAGGGCGACATCGTGAGCATTGCCAGTGGCATCCTGATGCACGGCAATCAGACAAGGCACGCCCCCGCCACGCTGATATTCGCTACGCACAGTATGGCCGGGACCCTTGGGCGCGATCATGATAACGTCGATATCCGCCGGCGGTTCGATCAGGCCGAAATGGACATTAAGACCGTGCGCGAAGGCGAGCGCGCTGCCTGGCTTCATGTGGCCAGCCAGATCGTCGCTCCAGATTGCGGCCTGATGTTCGTCCGGCGCGAGGATCATCAGAACGTCGGCCCATTCGGCAGCTTCGGTGTTGGTCATCACTTTGAAGCCAGCCTCTTCCGCCTTTTTCCGCGTGGATGAACCGTCGCGCAGCGCGATGGCGACTTCCTTTACGCCGCTGTCGCGCAGGTTCTGGGCATGGGCATGGCCCTGACTGCCATAACCGACGATCGCGATTTTCTTGTCGGTGACCAGATTGAGGTCGGCATCGGCGTCGTAATAAACCTTCATGTTTGTTCCCTCTTCATCCCCGGCCAAAGCACGGAGTAGAAATGTAGTTGCCTCAAAGTGAATATCCGGCCCGTAGGCCCCTCGCCACACAGGGGCGACGGAATTTTTCTAAGGTCGCCTTAAGCTGCTGCGGCCCCACGCATCATACCGACGATGCCGGTGCGCCCAACTTCGACCAGGCCAAGCTCGCGCATCAACACGATGAAGCTATCGACTTTGTCCGGCGGGCCGGTGATCTCAAAAACGAAGCTCTCTGTTGTCGTGTCGACCGGGCGTGCGCGAAAGATGTCGGCCAGACGCAGGGCTTCAACCCGTTTTTCGCCGGTACCAGCGACCTTCACCAGCGCCAGTTCGCGCTCCACATGGGGCCCTTCCGCGGTGAGATCGGTTACCTTGTGGACAGGGATAAGGCGTTCAAGCTGTGCATGGATCTGATCGATTACCGGCGGAGGACCGTTGGTGACGATTGTGATCCGGCTGACCGCGTGATCTTCGGAAATGTCAGCCACTGTCAGGCTATCGATATTGTATCCACGTGCTGTGAACAGGCCTGCGATCTTGGCGAGAATTCCCGCTTCGTTGTCGACAGTGATTGCCAGAACGTGACGCTCAGGATCGGCTTGACGAATTTTCATGTCCATATGCCCTTACACCAGTGCCTTGGCTTCATCGTCGAGCGTGCCACTGACCATATCGCCATACAGCAGCATGTCGGTATGCGCCGCACCGCTTGGGATCATTGGGAAGCAATTCGCTTCCTTAGCGACACGGCAGTCGACGATCACTGGGCCGTCGTAATCAATCATGGCCTGAATACCTGCATCGAGCTGCCTCTCGTCTTCGATACGAATGCCCTTCCACCCATATGCTTCCGCCAGACGCACAAAGTCAGGCAAACTTTCGGAATATGAGTTGGAATAGCGGCTCTCATACGTCAATTCCTGCCACTGACGCACCATTCCCATGAATTCATTGTTCAGAATGAATATCTTGACAGGCAGCCTGTACTGACTGGCGGTGCCTAGTTCCTGGATGTTCATCTGGATGCTGGCTTCGCCTGCGATATCGATCACCAGTCGGCCGGGGTTGCCCAGTTGCGCGCCGATTGCCGCAGGCAGGCCATATCCCATCGTGCCCAATCCGCCGCTTGTGAGCCAGCGATTAGGGCCGAAAAAGCCGAAGTATTGCGCGGCCCACATCTGGTGCTGGCCAACCTCGGTTGTGACAACCGGATCAGCATCTTTGGTCAGCGCGAACAGCCGTTCAATCGCCTTCTGAGGCATGATTTCAGAGTCGCTTTCGGGATAAGCGAGGCTTTCGCGAGCCTTCCAGCCGGTGATGCGTGCTTTCCACTCGCTCAGATCCCTGACCTTGCGATCGCCCCATACCGAGATGATTTGTTCAAGAACGGCAGCGCAATCACCGATGATCGGCAGATCGACCGCCACCGTCTTGTTAATGCTGGCCCGATCGATATCGATATGAATCTTCTTCGAGTCCGGGCTGAACGCATCAAGCCGGCCGGTCACCCGGTCATCGAACCGCGCTCCGATGCAAACCATCACGTCGCAACGGTTCATCGCCATATTGGCTTCGAATGTCCCGTGCATTCCCAGCATACCCAGCCAATCGGGATGATCCGCCGGAAACGCGCCCAGACCCATGAGTGTGCTGGTCACCGGCGCCCCGGTCAGCGATTGCAGTTGCCTCATTAGTTCAGTGGCGCGCGGGCCGGAATTGATGACGCCGCCGCCCGTGTAAAAGATCGGGCAATCGGCACCTGCCAGCATTTCGACTGCTTCGAGAATATTATCGAGCGGCGCGACCGAAGGCGGTGCGTAGCGCGCAGAGGCCGGCTTTGTATCTGGCTGTGCGTCCCACGATGCGAGAGCGACCTGCACATCTTTAGGTATATCGATCAACACGGGGCCGGGGCGCCCGCTGGTCGCGATACGAAATGCCTCTTCGATAATCCCACGCAACTTAGAGGGGTCTTTCACGAGATAATTATGCTTTGTGCAATGGCGCGTGATGCCAATGGTATCCGCTTCCTGAAAGGCGTCAGTGCCGATCAGCGGCGTCGCAACTTGCCCGGTGATGACCACCATCGGGATCGAATCCATGAAGGCATCGGCAATTCCCGTCACCGCATTGGTCGCGCCCGGACCGCTGGTGACGAGCACAACGCCCGGCTTACCCGTTGAGCGGGCATACCCTTCTGCCGCGTGGGCCGCGCCTGCTTCGTGACGTACCAGAATGTGACGAATGCGCTGGTCCGAAAACAGTTCATCGTAAATTGGCAGCACTGCACCGCCGGGATAGCCGAAAACGAATTCGACTCCCTGCTTCACAAGGCATTCGACTAGTATGTTTGCGCCGCTGCGCTCTTCCACGTCATTCATCCTTCTGCATTCGGTGCCTGAAATGGCACTAAGCGTCTTGCTTCAAAAAATCGACCCGGCGCGATCAGGCGCGCCGGGTCTCCTCTCATATTGCGTTGATAGGCTCCTATGAATTATGAAATATCATGTCAATAGCAATTTGGGGAATAATATTTCAAATTGATGCGGTATTTCGGAATGATTTGATGGCGTGCGTGGCCATTGCGTGGGGGGCTGATGACGGAACCAAGTGAACTGTCGCTTCGCGTAGTTTCGCGTGGCCTGCTGTCCGGATGCCACGGCGTCTGCGTGGCCTGTCTCCCCGCGCAGAAACGCGGCAATTTCCGGGACACCAATTGCGCGCATGACCGGCATTGCCGGATCGATCGATCTGGCTAACAGCGCCGACACTTCATCGATCGCGCCGTTTTCCATCATATGCACGAACCGCCGATCGCATCGTTCATAGAGCCATGCGCGGTCGGCCGTGAGGATAACCGGAGCGAGCGAAACATCACCCGCGATTCCTCCCGTTTTGTGAGCCTGCCAGTGAGCGAGCGGCTTTCCTGTCGAGCGGATCACTTCAAGCGCGCGCGCAATGCGCGAGGCATCGTTTGGGGCAAGCGTGGCAGCGCGGCCCGGATCCTCCACCTGCAACATCGCGTAACTTTCCGCGACGGGCAAAGCGCGAACGGCTTCCCGTACTACCGGATCGATAGGGGGAATTGGGGCGATCCCATCGAGCAAGGTGCGAATATACAGTCCTGTGCCGCCCACCAAAATCGGCAATGCGCCTGCTATGTGAGCATGCGCGATTTCCGCTTTTGCGGCCACGGCCCAGTCAGCTGCCGAACATGCACTTGCACCATCCCACGCGCCAAACAGACGGTGAGGGATACCTGCCATCTCCTCTTCGGTGGGGCGGGCGCTCAATATGGATAAATCGGCATAGACTTGAGCGCTGTCGGCGTTGATGATGATCGATGGCAATCCGCGACTTTCGCGCGTTTTGGCCAGTTGAACGGCGAGATCGCTCTTGCCGCTGGCGGTTGGCCCTGCAATGAGCGCGACCGGCGGACCTGAACCGAACATTTGCGGAGAATTCTCGTTGCTCATCGCTCGACTGATAGCAGACCCTGACGGACTGGAAACACGTCTCGATGCAGTAACCGCCGCGCTGGAGCGCGAGGGGATGCATGTCGCGCTGGCGCAAATGACCGATTTTTGCGGCGACGTTCTTCAGATCGCGTTGCCAGCCGGCGATGCCGGGGTCGTGAGAAGGCTGATAGACGAACATTTCGCCCCGGCGGATGTACTGGTTTCGCAAGTCAACTTTCGTATCCCGCAGTTGTTCGTATCCGATATGGATTCGACCATGATCGGGCAGGAGTGCATTGATGAACTGGCCGATTTTGCAGGGCTGAAAGATCAGGTTTCCGCCATCACGGAGCGGGCGATGCAGGGCGAACTCGATTTCGCCAGTGCCCTTGTGGAACGGGTGGGCCTTCTCGCGGGAATGCCGGAGGCCACAATCGATACCTGTCTGGCGGATCGTATCCGCCCGATGGCAGGGGCGCAGCAACTGGTGGCCACCTTGCGCGCCAAAGGGTGCCGCACTGTGCTGGTAACCGGGGGCTTTCATCATTTTGCTGACCCGATCGCTGCGCAGCTTGGGTTCGATCATGTTGTTGGCAATCGTCTGGCAGTGACCGATTGCAGGCTGACGGGTGAGCTGGCCGGGCCTATTGTCGATAGTTCGGTAAAAGAACGTGTTTTGCGTGATGAGTCTGCGAAGATTGGAGAGGGTGCGGTCAGTCTTTCTGCCGGGGACGGGGCGAACGATATCCCGATGCTGCGCGCGGCTACATGGGGCATAGCGTATCGTGCGAAGCCCAAGGCGCGCGCTGCAGCGGATGGCGCTATCAATCGGGGGGATTTGACCGCGATTCTCGATCTTCTGGGTATCCCGCGCGATGAATGGGTTGCGCCCTCTCATGGTTGATCTTTTCAGTTGCTAATTGCAATGTTATGGTGCTGATATTGCTGCGGAGAACGATGCACGATGACACAGCACCAGCCAATTTCGAAGCTTATCCCTGGCGGTGATCGGGCATCGGATGGCACCCTGTTCTGCAATCCGCGACGGCCGGAGCCGAGGCGTGACATCGCGAAGGCCATTCACCATTTTCGTGAACTGATCAAAGACAAAGAGGATACCTGTCACGTCTTCGAGATTTACGACGCGCTACCATCGCGAAATTTTCGTTCGCGAGCGCATAGTTTCACGTTGAGCGGGCAGGGCGATGAGTTGCGCGCTGCAGAACCTTACCTTCCATCGATACTGGACGATCACGATGCCCTGTCGCACATGCAGAAAGGCAGCATTGCGGACGCATATGTGCGCTTTATGGAGGGCGAAGGGCTGAGTGCCGCAGGGTTGGTTGCCGAATCCGAAAAGCTGGGTCGCCCAAAATATGGCGATCTGATGGAATGGTATGGTTTTCGGCAGCGCGATACGCATGATTTGCTGCATGTTCTGACTGGCTACGGGCGCGATGCATTGGGCGAACAATGCGTGCTGCTGTTCACTCATGGCCAGAGCCCCAGCGCCGGGCACCTGCTGTTAGGATATGCGGGGGCGGCCAATATCAAGAAGCAGGTAAAAAGCGCGGCTCCCGTCTATCGCGCCGTGCGTGAGGCCCATAGATTGGGCAAAGCGTGTCCGCCGATTGCCGAGATGTCGATTCGCGAATTGTTGGCTATGGACTTGCTACAGGTCCGCAAGCAGTTCGGCATTGCGGAACATCGATGGTATCGGGAATGCCACCGGATATGGCAGGCCGAGGGTATCGATCCTTACGATCTGCTGGCTAAGGCGCAATAGCGCGGCGTGTGGCGGCGGCGAGGGCCGGGCTATCGCTCTCGCCGCTACAGGAACCGGACTGCACTGGACGATCTGAAACTGATCGCAACGGCCCGATCAGTCCATGGCCCGATCAGTCCATCCATTTTCGGAAAAAGCTTTCGTGCGCTTCCCGCAATTCATCGATCGAAACCGTGGCGATGGTTGCCTGATCATCGGGGCCGATGCGGATCACATCGCCGCCAGTCCAGCCGATAACGCAGCAACCGATACCAGCCTCTTCGGCCACCTTCTCGATCACGTGTGCGTCATGCGGTTCGGTCACCAGATAGCGCGCCTGATTCTCGGCGAACATCGACCATGCGTGGTGGTTTTTCTCCCGGTCAACATACTCTTCGAACGCACCGGTGATGAGGTGGGCCCCAATCCCGCTGGCCAAAGCCATTTCCGCCACGGCGACAAGAATGCCGCCATCGGACACGTCATGAACGGCGGTAGCGCGCCCATCTTCGATCAACGAGCGGACGAATTCACCGTGCTTACGCTCTTTCTCCAGATCAACTCGTGGCGGCAGGCCGGCCTCGATACCGTGGCAAACCGATAGCCAGGTTGACTGGCCCAGCTCTGGCACGGCCTGCGGGTCGGCACCCAGCAGTATGATCTTCTGCGCGCCATCTTTAAAGCCGATTGAGGCAAGCTGAGCGTAGTCATCAATAAGCCCAACACCACCAATCGCCGGGGTTGGTAAAATCGCAGAGCCACCGCCGGTCGCCTTACTTTCGTTGTACAGGCTGACATTTCCGCTCACGATCGGAAAATCAAGCGCCCGGCAGGCATCTCCCATTCCGTCCAATGCGTGAACGAATTGCGCCATGATTTCCGGGCGTTGCGGATTCGCGAAATTGAGACAGTTGGTTACCGCCAGAGGCTGCGCACCCACAGCAGAGAGGTTCCGGTATGCTTCTGCAATCGCCTGCTTACCGCCTTCATATGGATCGGCGTAAACATAGCGGGGAGTGCAATCGGTGGTGATGGCGAGTGCCTTCTTCGTGCCATGCACACGCACAACACCAGCGTCGCCACCTGTCTGGAGCGTGTCTGCACCGACCTGGCTGTCGTATTGCCCGGCGATCCAGGCGCGACTGGCAAGGGCAGGGCTGGCGATCATCTTGAGAAGATCGGCGCCGATGTCTGCGCTCTTGGGCGCTTTATCCAGAGGCTTGATTTGCGCCCATGTCTTGTAATCATTTCTGGAAAGATAAGGGCGGTCATATTCGGGGGCATCCGCCGCGAGCGGGCCAAGGGGGATGTCGCACACCACCTCACCGCCAAATTCGAGCACCATGTGCTGCGTATCGGTTACCTCACCGATAACAGCGAAATCCAGCTCCCATTTGCGGAAAATTTCCGCCGCCATTTCTTCTTTGCCGGGTTTCAGCACCATGAGCATCCGCTCCTGGCTTTCGCTCAGCATCATTTCGTAGGGTGTCATGCCTTCTTCGCGGCATGGCACATTGTCCATGTTGAGGCGGATCCCGGCTTTCCCATTGGTCGCCATTTCCACGCTGGACGAGGTAAGGCCTGCTGCGCCCATATCCTGAATCGCGACGATCGCATCGGTCGCCATCAGTTCGAGGCATGCTTCGATCAACAACTTCTCGGTGAACGGATCACCCACCTGAACGGTAGGACGTTTTTCCTCGGCATCTTCGCCGAAATCCGCACTGGCCATCGTCGCGCCATGAATGCCATCCCGACCCGTTTTAGAGCCGACATAGACGATGGGATTGCCAACGCCGGTCGCCGCGGAGTAGAAAATCTTGTCAGCATCGGCGACACCCACGGTCATCGCATTGACCAAAATATTTCCATCGTAAGCCGGATGGAAATTGGTTTCTCCACATACAGTTGGAACACCCACGCAGTTGCCATAGCCGCCGATTCCAGCGACTACGCCTTGCACCAGATGTTTCATCTTGGGGTGGTCGGGACGACCGAAGCGGAGGGCATTGGCGTTCGCCACGGGGCGTGCCCCCATCGTGAACACGTCGCGCAGGATACCGCCTACGCCTGTCGCGGCACCTTGATAGGGTTCGATATAACTCGGGTGGTTGTGGCTCTCCATCTTGAAGATTGCGGCCTGGCCATCGCCAATATCGATTACGCCTGCGTTTTCACCCGGCCCGCAGATAACCCACGGTGCCTCAGTCGGTAACTTTTTCAGATGCAAACGGCTCGACTTGTAGGAGCAGTGTTCGCTCCACATTACCGAGAATATGCCGAGCTCGACAAGATTGGGTTCACGCCCGAGCGCATTAAGCACGCGATCGTATTCTTCTGAGCTGAGGCCATGAGCCTCCACGATATCGGGTGTGATTTCGGCCATATCGCCGCCCTTAGCGACGGCGAACGAATGTCGCTAGTCTATCTTACACCGATGGCGGCGAGTTGTCCCCACCCACCATGCGACGATGGTCGTCAGAAGATAAGCCGCCAGTGCCATCATCGCCATCGGGGCGACCGGGGCACCAGTTGCCGGTGATGGAGCAAGCCAGTTGAACAGCTGCAATGCAATTAACATGATCGCCAGAATAAGCGGCGGCACGGGCGGCCCATCGGTCCGCCGTATATACCACCACATCGTTCCAAAAGTCAGCGCGAGTTCGAGGGGAGCTTCGACCGAAGGGATGTTCCACAAACCCATTCCCAGTTTTGGAGGAAACCCGGCAAGAGTAAGGTCGGGTCGATGCACAATAAAATCGAGCAGCCAATGTGAAACCACAACCATTGCCGTGATGAGCGCCGGGAACAGTTCTCGCATACCAAGCCATACTATTGCGCCGAATGTGAAAGCGAAGCCACATGTGCCAAGCAAGCTGTGCGTCCACGGCATGTCGTACAAGTCCATTGGATTCATCGCTGTGATTCCCGGAACGACGCGCATGTGTTCTATGCCGAGCAGAACAAATGTGAAAAATGCCCAGTCGACCAATTGTGCCGCGACGAACAAGGTGCCTAGTCTGGGTGATCGTTCAGACATCGCGCGCGCGGCAAATGCGGCGGACCAATGGCCAATGAACATCTTGCAAAACCCCCTTGGTTGCGACTGACAACTTGACCGCGTGGCAGCAGGCGGTCAATGCATGGTTCACCATGGCAGAGGAAATCCCCGATATTTCGCAGATGACTTTCGAAGACGCTCTGCGTGCTTTGGAAGATGTCGTCCGTCGGCTCGAAAGCGGGGATGTGCCGCTGGACGAATCAATAGGCCTTTACGAACGCGGAGAGGCATTGCGTAAGCATTGCCAGGCCCGGCTGGACTCGGCTCAGGCACGGATTGAAAAGATCGTTAGCGGTACGGATGGCCGCCCCGCTGGGACCGTTTCGTTCGACGCCGATGGCTGATCTGACTTTGGCTGACAACGATCTGCTGAAACGGGCATTTCTTCGCATCCAGCAGGATGTCGACGTCAGATTCGATGCTTTTTTGCCCATCCCTTCGGATTCCCGCGCCCGTCTGGTGGAGGCGATGCGATATGCCACGATCGGCGGCGGAAAGCGGGTCCGCCCGTTGCTCACCGTGGCGACTGCGGCGCTTTTCAATGTCAGTCGCGATGCAGCAGTGAGGGCCGGCTGTGCTGTAGAGGCGATCCACGCCTACTCATTAATACATGACGACCTACCGTGCATGGATGACGATACATTGCGGCATGGTAAGCCAACCGTCCATTTGGCATTCGACGAGGCAACGGCGGTACTCGCCGGCGATTCCCTCCATGCGCTTGCGTTTGAAGTTCTTTCAATGCCAGAGACGAGCGGGGATCCGTTTGTGCGAGCAGAAATGGTAGCCGCGTTAGCTGAGGCCAGCGGTTTTAGCGGTATGGCTGGTGGCCAGATGATGGACATAGCGGCTGAGGGGGCGGATTTTGATCTGCACACCATTACACGGCTCCAGCAACTCAAAACCGGCGCCTTGCTGGGGGCGGCTGTTGAGTTAGGCGCGATTCTCGGCCGACTGCCTGACGAATCACGGGGAAACCTACGCAATTACGCGCGTGATATCGGTCTTGCCTTTCAGATTACGGATGACCTGCTCGATGTCGAAGGCGACGAAGACGCTGCGGGCAAGGCATTGCGGAAGGATGACAAGGCCGGGAAGGCAACATTTGTTTCGCTGATGGGGGCCGATGATGCACGCAGGCAGGTCGGGGCGTTGATAGATCAGGCGATCGGCCATCTGGCAATATATGGCAGCGAAGCGGACTTGCTGCGGGCACTGGCTCGATTTATCCAGAATAGGGATCGATAATGACAAAACGCATCGGTATTTACCCTGGCACATTCGACCCGATTACGCTTGGCCACGCCGACATTATCCGGCGAGGCTGCAAGCTGGTTGATCGCCTCATTATTGGCGTAACGACCAATCCCAGCAAAAATCCGATGTTTTCACCGGAAGAGCGCATCGCAATGGTGGAACGCGAAGTGACTGCGCTTGGCCTCGACAATGTGGAAATCGTCGGATTTAATGCCTTGCTCATGCATTGGGCGGAAAAGATGGGGGCAAGTGTGATCGTGCGTGGTCTGCGCGCGGTCGCTGATTTCGAATACGAATATCAAATGGCGGGGATGAATCAGCAGCTTAACGAGAATATCGAAACCGTATTCTTGATGGCGGATGTTTCACTACAGCCGATCGCTTCCAAACTGGTGAAAGAAATCGCGCTGTTTGGCGGGGAGATTGCGCCATTCGTCAGCCAGTCTGTACGGGAGGATGTGATCTCCCGTGTGAGCAAACTGGGGCGTTTGGGTGATCTCTGACTGTGAATGCGGCATTCGTCGTTGTTGCTGTCATTCATTGATCCGACAGACCGCCCGCGCTAGTGCCGCGCCACTTTCCATATTTTGACGGAAACCCGATGTTCAAACGCCTGATTGCTTCCTGTGCGCTCGCAGCGCTGGCCCTGACCTCATCCACTGCTTTCGCTCAGGACGCTGCCGAGGAGGCACCCGCCAAGCCGAAGGTATATTCTCCGATTGATTTCAACGTTCAGAACGATCTTGAGAATATACTGCTTCTCGACCTGTCGAATGGCAAACGGGTCGCCATCCGGTTGAAGCCGGATTGGGCTCCACAGGCGGTAGAACGTATCAAAACGCTGACTCGCGAGGGGTTTTACGACGGGATTATTTTCCATCGTGTGATCGAAGGCTTCATGGCGCAGACCGGTGATCCAACTGGTACAGGGCGCGGTGGTTCGGAACTGCCGGATCTTGTGGCGGAATTCAATCCCATGCCTCACCTGCGCGGCACGGTGTCGATGGCCCGCGCGAGCGATCCGAATAGCGCGAACAGCCAGTTCTTCATCATGTTCCTCCCGCGATTTAGCCTCGACAAAAACTACACCAATTTTGGGCGTGTCATAGCGGGCATGGATGCCGTTGACGCAATTCATCGTGGTGAGCCGCCTGCCGATCCAACCTATATTGTTCAGGCCTCCATCGCAGCCGACAACAAGCCGCAAAAGTTTGCCGCCCCGAAGGCTGCAACAGAGGAATCTCCGGTTACGGTCGACATGCTCAACGCGCCGCAAGCAGATAATGCGGCGCAGAACTGATTAACCAGTAACCGGCTTTCCATCGGTTCTTTGTCTGATTACGGCGCATGTCATGCGTGTTGACCTGTTCGATTTCGACCTGCCGCAAGATCTGATTGCGCTGCGCCCGGCACGTCCGCGCGATTCCGCCCGTCTGCTTGTCGTTGACGGTTCGGAAAATCCGTTCTCGGATTGTGTGGTCAGCGATTTGCCGGGCTTGCTGCGCGAAGGTGACGTTCTGGTGTTCAACGACACCCGCGTCATTCCAGCACAACTTACGGGAAAACGTGGCGATGCCACGATTGGGGTAACGCTCCACAAACGGATCGATCTGCGACGGTGGCAGGCATTCGTTCGCAATGGCAAGCGTCTGCAGGAAGGGGATCGGATCGCTTTCCCGCACAGTGTTGCGGCGATTGCGGAACTACGGCACCCGGACGGAAGTTGGACGCTTTCATTCTTAGGCGAGGAGCCGGTCGAAGTACTGCTCGAACGCGCGGGCACGATGCCCTTGCCGCCCTATATTGCAGGCAAGCGCCCCACAGACGCGGCGGATCGTGAAGATTATCAGACCATGTTTGCGCGAGAGGAAGGTGCCGTTGCGGCCCCGACCGCAGCGTTGCACTTCACGCCGGAACTGATCTCCGCCCTCGACGCAAGCGGCATTGGGCGGGAAACGCTGACGCTGCACGTGGGGGCCGGAACCTTCCTGCCAGTCAAAGCCGACGACACCCGCGACCATGCCATGCATTCGGAATGGGGGCGGATCGACGCCAGAACAGCAGCGCGGCTCAATGGTGCGCGCGCTGCTGGTGGGCGGGTGATCGCGGTTGGGACTACTTCGCTACGCCTGCTTGAAAGCGCCGCGGATGGAGACGAGACCATTCAGCCTTTCGAAGGCGATACCGCGATCTTTATTACGCCGGGTTACCGCTTCCGCGCGGTTGACGGGCTGATGACAAATTTTCATCTCCCGCGGTCGACCCTTGTGATGCTGGTGAGCGCCTTGATGGGGCGAGAGCGAATGATGGACGTTTACGCTCATGCGATTGCAAACCACTACCGATTTTACAGCTACGGCGATTCTTCCTTACTGTTGCCGCAACGCTAGCTGCCGCGTGATTTTCCGCATGCAAACGGCCTGATCTGCGTTCGTATTCAAGCCAATTTGTCGGCCTTTCGCGCTTTACAGTGACTGGCGAACCAAGGGTCAAGGCGCTACTCTATGGCGGTTATGATTCAGGCACGTTGTTTATTCCGTCATGCTATCGGTGCCCTCGCGATTGTGGGGCTTCCTGTTCCTGCACACGCTGAGCTTGCCGAACCGGTGCGCGCCATGATCGAGGCGGCAATTGCTACGGGCAATAAAGATAAAGTCGCGGCAGTTGTCGAGGTAGCGAAGAAGACCAACCCTGATGATGTTGGTGAAATCGATGCCTTGAATAATGCCTTTCTCGACCATCAGAAGCGCCTGGCTGAGGAGAAGAAAGCGCGTGATCTGGAGGCGGTTCGAACCGCTGGAATATTTCAACGGTGGAAAGGAAAGGGTGAATTTGGCGCTTTTCGATCTACAGGCAATGGGGATGATACCGGTCTAACCGGCTCTCTCTCGTTAAAGCGCGCGGGGATCGATTGGGATCAGAAGATAACCGCTAGAGCGGAATATCAACGATCCAATGGGAAGACTTCGCGAGAACGCTTCTTTGCCTCTTACGAGCCCAATTATAAGATCAGTAAGCAGGTGTTTGCATACGGCCTGCTACAATACGAGCGTGATCGGATTCAAGGTTACTCCGGGCGATACGCTGTTTCGGGGGGTATTGGGTATCAGATCATCGATCAGCCCAACGTACATCTTTCGATCAAAGCCGGTCCGGCATATCGGTTGACGGATTATCGGGATGGAACCGAGGAAGCCCGTCTTGCTGCTCTGTTTGGCGCTGATTTTGACTGGTCGATCACGAAACGGCTGAAGTTCACTCAAGGCGCGAATGCGGTTGCCGAAAGTGGCAGCTCCGTGGTTGCGGTTATCGATTCCAGCAACACCTCCGTCAGTCTGGTGAGCGGGCTGGAGGCCAAGGTTAGCAATCGTTTATCTACGCGATTTTCCTACACGATCGACTATAACAGCAACCCTCCGGTGGGATCGGTGAATACTGATACGCTTAGCCGATTTACACTTGTTTACGGATTTTAAGGTGGATCGTTTCGCGTTTTCTATCCTTGCCACCGATGGTAAGGCGCGGACTGGCCGTATTGCCATGAACCGTGGCGAAATCCGCACACCTGCTTTCATGCCTGTCGGAACAGCCGCCACAGTGAAAGCTATGAAGCCGGAGGCCGTTCGCGCAACTGGGGCGGACATCATTCTGGGCAACACCTATCACCTGATGTTGCGACCGGGGGCGGAACGAGTGGCGCGCCTTGGTGGGTTGCACCGCTTTATGAATTGGGATCGCCCTATTCTGACGGATAGCGGCGGCTATCAGGTGATGAGCCTGTCCGAATTACGCAAGCTGACCGAGGAAGGGGTTTCTTTCCGCAGCCATATTGATGGGTCGAAGCACATGCTGACCCCCGAACGATCGATGGAGATTCAGCGTCTACTTGGATCGGATATTGTCATGGCATTCGACGAATGTCCCAGAGCTGATCGTCCATTGGCAGAGATTGCCGCGTCAATGGAGCTTTCTATGCGTTGGGCTAAGCGCAGTCGCGATGCATTTGATAGTGGCGGCGAACATGCTGAACGGGCTGCTTTGTTCGGGATTCAGCAAGGCGCGCTGGATGAACGGCTTCGTGCCCGCTCTGCAGAGTCTCTGAAGGAAATTGGCTTTGATGGCTATGCCATTGGCGGGCTGGCGGTTGGAGAAGGTCAAGAGGCGATGTTCGCTACACTCGACTTTGCACCCGAACAACTGCCTGAAGATGCGCCACGCTATTTGATGGGCGTTGGTAAGCCGGACGATCTGGTGGGGGCGGTCGAACGCGGGGTCGATATGTTCGACTGCGTTTTGCCCACTCGATCTGGCAGAAATGGCCAAGCTTTTACGTGGAATGGCCCGCTGAACATGCGAAATGCCCGGCATGCCGAAGATACGGAGCCACTGGATACGCGGTGCTCCTGCTCTGTGTGCGGCACTTATTCTCGCGCCTACCTTCACCACCTTATCAAGTCGGGGGAAATGCTCGGTGCCATGCTGCTGACCGAGCATAATCTGTCCTTTTATCAGCAGCTCATGTTTGGAATGCGGAATGCAATTGTGAAAGGGCACTTTGCCTTGTTCGCATCCGATTTTCGACGAGACTATTTTTCGCGCAGTTAGAAACTGCCTGAAAATCAGATAAAAAAGGCGGCCTTGCAGGGCCGCCCTTTTTCATAACTGGATACCCAATTAGCGCGAATAGAATTCGACAACCAGGTTCGGTTCCATCGTCACCGGATAGGGCACTTCGTCCAGCGTCGGAACGCGGCTGTAAGTGACCTTGTCAGTACCATCGGCGGATACATAGTCGGGGATATCGCGTTCGGGCAGGCTCTGCGCTTCGATGATCAGCGCCATTTCCTTGGCCTTGTCGCCCAGCGAAATGACATCGCCGACATTGATACGGCGGCTCGCCACGTTACACTTCACGCCGTTCACGCGGATGTGGCCGTGCGAAACGATCTGACGTGCAGCGAAAATCGTCGGAGCGAACTTGGCGCGATAGACCACCATGTCAAGACGACGTTCGAGCAGACCGATCAGGTTCTGACCGGTATCGCCCTTCATACGCGACGCTTCCTGATAGGTGCGCTTGAACTGCTTTTCAGTCACATCGCCATAGTAGCCCTTCAGCTTCTGCTTGGCACGAAGCTGAAGGCCGAAGTCGCTCATCTTGCCCTTGCGACGCTGACCGTGCTGGCCGGGGCCGTAAGAACGGCGATTTACTGGAGAATTCGGACGACCCCAGATGTTTTCGCCCATCCGGCGGTCGAGTTTGTGCTTGGCGCTCTTGCGCTTCGACATATGTCGTATCCTTCAATTTGCGTGTCGCGTGCCCCAGCGGCCGCGCTTCAACCCGGCATCGCCCGTATGGTCAATCACCAAACGCGGCCTCCGCTTCACCGGGATGCGGGACCAAATGCGAAGCGGCGCGCTTAGCAGGTTGTCGTGACAGGTCAAGCTACGCAATAGGTGCTCGACATAATCCGCGGGGCAGGGCAGGGGCCCCGATCATGGAAGACGCTATTAAACTGCCGGATGTTTGCGAAACTATGGCTGATGTGCGGGCCGGTGTCGATGCGACTGATCGCGCCTTGATGGAACTGCTCGATCTACGTTTCGGTTACATGCGCGCCGCTGCTCGGATCAAGGCAGACCGCGAAGCGGTGCGTGATGAAGGGCGCAAGGCAGAAGTGATAAATAACGCGCGCACGGACGCGGAAGAGCGCGGGCTTCCCGCATCCGAACTGGCTGATATCTGGGATCAGCTGGTGGAATGCTCGATTGCTTATGAACTTCACCGGTGGGACAGCACCAGGCGAGACTGAGGGGACGCAGTCGGAAACTGGTCAATATAGCCATTTTAATCACGGGCTGGTCGCTCCAACGCACTCAAGACGCCGCGCAAAGTGCGGATTTCGAGGTGGTTCCAGCCCGGCTTGGTCAGTACATTGCGTAATGTACGGCGGGTCGCTTCTGAACGGGATTCTGGAAAAAAGTAACGCTTTGGCTCCAGCAATGCCTCAAAATGACCAATCAACCCTTCCAAATCTTCTTGTGGGGCAGGAGGAAGCAGCTCCTCAATGGTCGGCGTTTCGAGCTTTGCCCCCTTGGACCATTCATAAGCACAGAGAATCACCGCCTGCGCGAGATTGAGAGAGCCAAATTCGGGATTGATCGGCACCGTCAGGATTGAGCGGGCAAGGGCAACGTCCGAGGTTTCGAGCCCGGATCTTTCAGGCCCGAACATGATCGCGCTGCGCCCCGGCTGGGTATGAATTTCGTGTGCGGCAACATCGGGGGTTACCACTGGTTTGGTCACCCCCCGCTTGCGAACCGTTGTGGCATATACGTTCGCGCAATCGGCCACCGCATCGGCAGCGCTCTCGAATATCTGGGCATTTTCCAGAACGATATCTGCGCCCGATGCTGCAGGACCGGCCGATGGATTGGGCCAGCCATCGCGCGGAGCAACGAGCCGCATTTCGGTCAGCCCGAAATTGAGCATAGCCCGTGCCGCTTTGCCGATATTCTCGCCCAGTTGAGGGCGGACGAGAACGATAACCGGGAGGTCAGCCTGCACCGACATCGCGCACTGTGCTGGCAAATTCTTCGAAATCCTTTGCTTCCGAAAAATCGCGATAAACACTCGCAAATCGAATATAGGCAACGCTGTCGAGGTGGCGCAATCCGTCCATCACCATCTCTCCGATCCGGGCAGAAGGGATCTCGTTGTCGCCAGCGGTTTCGACTTGTCGTTGAATACCGGAAACAAGCTGATCGATCCGTTCCTGCTCAATCCCGCGCTTACGACATGCCAGAGCGACGGATTGTTCGATCTTGGCGCGTTCGAACGGTTCGCGGCGTACGGTTTCCCCGTCATGCCCCGCCTTGACCACGATCACATCGCGCAACTGGACCCGTTCGAAAGTGGTGAAGCGCGCTCCACAGCCTTCGCATTGGCGGCGGCGACGGATCGCAGTGTTGTCTTCGGTCGGACGACTATCCTTCACCTGAGAATCGTCATGGGCACAGAAAGGGCAGCGCATTCGTCTGACTTACTTCTTGATGCGGTTGTAGAGCGCAATACCCGCGCCTGCAGCAAGGCCAAGTGGCCACGACAGCGGCGGCACGAACAAGCCCACAACTGCACCTATCGCGGCGCCCGTCAGAACCGGTTTGGTCGAAGGGTGGTGCATCCCGTCCTTAGCCATCCCCGACACTTCGGATTTCAGGTCTTCAACCCAGTCCTGCCGGTTGGGATCGGTCATCGTTATTACCTTCCGGGATAAACGGGAAACGCGACGCACAGCTCCGAAACGCGCCGACGGACGCTTTCTTCCGCCTGTGCATCCCCTTCCGCGCCGTTTTTGGCGAGCCCATCGACCACCTCGGCAATGAGGCCGCCGATCGTGCGGAATTCGTCCGGGCCAAAGCCGCGCGTGGTTCCGGCGGGTGTGCCCAAACGGATGCCGCTGGTCACAAACGGGCTACGCGTGTCGTACGGGATGCCGTTCTTGTTACAGGTCAGCCATGCGCGATCGAGACCTTTCTCGGCATCTTTGCCTGTGACGTCCTTAGCGGTGAGATCCACCAGCATGGAATGGTTGTCCGTCCCGCCTGAAACGACCCGCAGGCCGCCAGCCTCGATTCCTTCCGCCAGCGCGCGGGCGTTGGTAACGACGCGGGCTGCGTAATCTTTGAAATCGGGGCGCAAGGCTTCCGCAAAGGCGACTGCCTTGGCGGCAACGATGTGCATCAGCGGGCCGCCCTGCATTCCGGGGAATACCGCCATGTTGATCGGTTTGGTCAGCTCTTCATCGTTCCACAGGATCACGCCGGAACGAGGGCCGCGCAAACTCTTGTGAGTGGTTGTGGTGACGACATGGGCATGGGGAAACGGCGAGGGGTGAGCGCCGCCGGCCACCAGGCCTGAAATGTGGCTCATATCCACCATGAGATAGGCGCCGACTTCATCCGCGACCTTGCGGAAAGCTTCCCAGTCCCAGACCCGCGAATAGGCGGTGCCGCCAGCGATTATGAGCTTCGGCTTATGCTCCTTCGCTGTGGCCATCACAGCGTCCATATCGATCAGTTCATTGTCCTGCCGCACACCATAGCTGACAGGGTTGAACCATTTGCCGCTCATATTAACGGGCGATCCATGCGTCAGGTGGCCGCCTGAATTAAGGTCAAGCCCCATAAATGTGTCGCCTGGCTGCAACAGCGCGAGGAACACTGCCTGGTTCATCTGGCTGCCGGAATTTGGCTGCACATTGGCGAAATTGCAGCCGAACAGCTTCGTCGCGCGGTCGATTGCCAGCGTTTCCACAACGTCGGCATACTCGCAGCCGCCATAATAGCGTTTGCCGGGATACCCTTCGGCGTATTTGTTGGTGAACACGCTGCCCGCCGCTTCGAGCACCGCTTTGCTGGCGATATTCTCACTTGCGATCAATTCGATCTTGGTACGCTGACGCTCCAGTTCGTTCTGGATGGCGGCATAAATATCGGGATCGGCAGTTGCCAGATCATCGCCCCAAAAGCGGGTCATGTCTGTTGTGCTTGAGAGATTGTCAGCGATAGTGGTGGTCATGCCGGTTCCTTCAATCAAGACAGGGCGGGAGAGGAAAGCTTATCGACACGGCGCTGGTGACGCCCACCTGCGAAATCGGTGCCAAGAAAGGATGTTACACAGGCTTTAGCCATTTCAATGCCAATCAGCCGGGCACCCATCGCAATGCAATTAGCGTCATTATGTTCACGAGCCAGCCCTGCCGACAAAGGCTCCGAAACCTGCGCACACCGAACGACAGGGTTTCGATTAACCGCAATTGATATCCCAATGCCGGACCCACAGAGCGCAATCCCTCTGTCAGCGGTTCCATCTGCGACGACTGACGCCAGTTTGTATCCATAGTCAGGGTAATCGACACCTTCCCCGTCATAGGGCCCAAGGTCGGCAACTTCATGCCCTTGCTCAATGAGCCACTCGTACAAAGCAGCTTTCATATCGAGCGCGGCGTGATCGGAGGCGATGGCGATTCTCATGCGTGGCGCATAGGCAACTCTTGTCGGCTTCTCCACCCCTTCTGTGGCATTTCAACGACCCATGCTGGATTGGACAGCGATGCGTGTTCGTTTTTGCGGGATTTTTGGCACGGAATCACGAGTGATTTTGCGGCGTTATCGTTAGGAAGAATTGAACGAAAACGGCCATTTTTCTTATGAAATCAATTTAAGTACATGATAAATAGACATAGTTTATGGTTATCTTGCGTTCATCATGGATTACCCTATACACACTGCTGTAAATAAGTGGTGGGACGCACCTGAGATGGACAAGTCGAATGCTCGGGAATGGGACAAGGATGTTCGCAATAATTGCGGACAGACAGAAGTGTGCCGTCCGCTTGTTTTTCACGCCAATGAAAACTGGCAGGGAGAAGGCAGCGAATGTTGTGCTGTTCGCTCGATTTCCCAGACAGCTATCATATTGGAAACACAAGATAAGATGGTCCAGGGTGAGACCATTGACCTCTGTCTTGTTGACGATGTTGTGCATCGAGCCAAGGTCGTTTGGGTTAATGGCTTAATGCATGGCTGTGAATTCGATCACCCATTGAGCGATACTGAATTTCAGCGTCTCCCAAATACCTTCAGATTGGGTGGAACAGCATTGAAAAACGAACAGATTGATGTTTCTCATAAGGAAACGTTTGGGGAGAGACTTCGGCGATTGCGGACTGATCGTGCAATGAGCCAATCCCATCTTGCGCGGCAACTGGGTGTTTCCAAGGTCACAGTGTGGAACTGGGAGAAGGATTCATCAGTGCCACGCAGTCAATCGTTGGAGCAGCTCGCCGAGATTTTCAAATGCTCGGTTAGAGAGTTGTTGTTTGGAAATGACGCCAGCCTTTTTCCAGATGATGGAGAGCGGGGTTCGCTGCGTGAAGCATTAGAATTTTATAAGACGAAGATCGCGGCGGTGGCTGGCGTCAGTACCGAAGATGTGGCGATAACTATTTCATTCGGCAACTGATAATTACTCGTTCGAGGACGGGACACGGTTGCCCTGCAATTTAGCGGCGACGTCTGGGTGCTTTTTCAGGTAGTCAACGATTTCAGCTTGCATACGCTCACGTTCGGCAAGCTGAACCTTTTGAATAGCCTCCAAATAGGCTTCATTAACTTTGGCGACAGCTGGGTCGCCGAGCAGCTTCATCGAAGTTTGTAAGTAGCGGCTTCCGGCAGGTGTTTCGGCGAAAGCGCGAATATGCCTGAGTTCATCCAGCGAATACTCGTGTGTATATGCCAGTGCAGTGGCATCGAGAATCTGTGGCAAATATTCCCTGACTGTAGGCATCAGCAAGCCGGGCATCGCGTCGAACTGATCGTTCAGCATTTTTCGAAGCCCGGCATCCGGTACACTGTCGACCTTCATCGCCCGCCGAAACTGTCCCAGCATATCGTCGATAGTTTTGGCAAACGTTTGTTCACGGGTTTCTGGCGGGAACATGATCCGAACGATCGCCTGTGCCTGCTCCAATGCCGTTGCGTCAGAATGCCTCGTGGATTCAGCAGCAGTCACCGGGGCAGGTGAAGCAGATTCGGTACTGTGAGCAACTGCGGCAGAATATGCGAATGTAAACGCAGCACAGGCCGCGAAGGTGTGACGAACCACAAGAATATTCCGGTTATGGATGCCTGGCCTCACATCAAATAGGCGGGGCAAAGCTTCCACATTGCCTCGCCGATATGCGCCTTATTGATCGAGGAAACTACGCATTTTCCGGCTGCGGCTCGGGTGCTTCAGCTTACGCAAAGCCTTTGCTTCGATTTGCCGGATACGTTCACGTGTCACCGAGAATTGCTGACCGACTTCTTCCAGCGTGTGATCGGTGTTCATGCCGATGCCAAACCGCATACGAAGCACACGTTCCTCACGCGGGGTGAGGCTGGCGAGCACGCGCGTAACCGTTTCCTTGAGGTTGGACTGGATCGCCGCATCCACCGGGATAATGGCGTTCTTGTCTTCAATGAAGTCGCCAAGGTGCGAATCTTCTTCATCCCCGATCGGCGTTTCCAGGCTGATCGGTTCCTTGGCGATCTTCATAACTTTGCGAACTTTTTCCAGAGGCATGGAAAGGCGCTCGGCCATTTCCTCCGGTGTCGGTTCGCGGCCCTGTTCGTGGAGGAACTGTCGACTCGTTCGCACAAGTTTATTGATCGTTTCGATCATATGCACCGGAATGCGGATCGTACGTGCCTGATCTGCAATCGAGCGCGTGATCGCCTGACGGATCCACCAGGTGGCATAAGTGCTGAATTTGTAGCCGCGGCGGTATTCGAATTTATCGACCGCCTTCATCAGGCCGATGTTCCCTTCCTGAATCAAATCCAGGAATTGCAGGCCTCGATTGGTGTATTTCTTGGCAATCGAAATCACCAGCCGAAGGTTCGCCTCGACCATTTCCTTCTTGGCGATACGCGCTTCGCGTTCGCCCTTCTGGACCATGTTAACGATTCGGCGAAACTCTGGCAGAGCCATACCGGTCTGGCTGGCAATGTCTGCGATTTCAGCGCGGATACGCTCGACGGCGTCAGCCTCTTTCTCTGCGAAAGCGGCCCATTTTTTATCCTTCTTGGCGTTATCCGTCAGCCAGTTATCGTCCAGCTCGTTGCCGATATAGGCATTGAGGAAGTCGACCCGCTTAACTTTATGGCGCTCCGCAAGGCGCAGCATCTGGCCGCCCAGGGCGGTCAGGCGGCGGTTAAATGCGTAGAGATTATCGACCAGGAATTCGATCTTGCTCGCGTGAAACTGAACGCTTTCAACCTCTGCGGTCAGCTGTTCGCGCAGTTCCTCGTATTTCTTTTCCTTCGCTGCCGGAAAATCTTCTCCCCGGCCGAGCACGTCGACGCGCTCCGCCTGAAGCTTTTCGAATTTCTTGAACAGGTCGGTAATGCGCGCGAAGCGTTCGAGAGCGTCCGGCTTAAGCGCAGCTTCCATCTGCGCGAGCGACAAGGTGTTGTCCTCGTCATCCTCTTCTTCGCGCCGCTTGGACGAGCCTTCTTCGCCGTCCTCATCGTCAGCATCGGCATCCTCGTCTTCGTCATCATCGTCGCGAATGGTGGGGCCGGCTGTTTCTTCGGAGATTTCGCCATCGTCGTCGTCTTCGGCACCCTCTTCCATCTTATCGACGGGAGGTTCCTTGGAGAGCATGGCATCGAGATCGAGAATTTCGCGCAGCTGCATTTCCTCGGCATTGAGAGCCTCGGACCATTGAATGATCGCGTGAAATGTAATCGGACTTTCACAAAGCCCGATGATCATCGTGTCGCGCCCAGCCTCGATACGTTTGGCGATAGCGATTTCGCCTTCGCGGCTGAGCAATTCCACCGCGCCCATTTCGCGCAGGTACATTCGCACCGGGTCATCGGTGCGCTCAACAGTTTCTTTCTTCTTCGCAGCGGCGGGTTTTGCTTTGGTGGCAGCACCGCCATCATCGCTGTCATCACTATCGTCAGAAGAATCGAGTGCGTCGACACCTTCGTCGGAGTCACTATCCTCTTCGGCGTCTTCATCTTTTTCAACGATATTGACGCCCATTTCGCTGATGGCGGACATGACGTCCTCGATCTGCTCTGACGAAAGCTGATCCTGCGGGAGAGCTTCGTTAAGCTCGTCGACTGTCACGTATCCGCGACGCTTGGCGCGCGTGATGAGCTTCTTGATCGAAGCTTCGTTGAGGTCGATGAGGGGGGCGTCGTCTTTGCCGTTACCGTCGTCGCTTGCCATCTGGTTCCGTATCAATCCGTTGTCTCGTCCGCTTCGCTGTTCCCGCCAGCTTGCGGATCGCCTGAATTATCATGAGCCGCGCCGGCGGCCCGCTTGCTTGCCATTTGCCCGAGTCGCTGCTGATTTTCCAGCATTCGTTCCCTCAGGCGTTTTTGTTCGGCAAACGCGCCCTCGGGATCGATAGCAAATCGCGCAGTTGCCGCGGAAATGGCGGCTTCCAGCGCAGGCCTTTCGACCAGCAACGATATGGCTTCGGCCAAGACTTCGCGCGCCTCGTGCGGATCGGTTCCTTCTCTAAGGAAGGCAAAACGGGCTTTATCCAGTGGCGCGGATAGACCAGCGGGTGCTGATATGGGCGTTTTTGCGCTGGGATCAAGCATCTCTGCAGCTTCTATCAACGAATCCAGGGCGGGGCCGATCTTTTTGTCAACAACAGCAAAGCGTGACAGTTCGTCAGCGTGGGCAGCGATTTGATCGGGGAAGCGCAGTAATCCGGCAAGAACAGCCGAAGCGAGTATATCCCGCGAACCACCTTCGATTACTTTGCGGAGCCTGTTGGCTGCCTCTGGCGAAAGGGGCGGTGGCGCTGACTTGGCAAACCCGCTTTTCCAATCGCGTTTCGCGCGGGCAGGGCGGGGTGCTCGGGGAGGAAAAGCGAACGCAGAAAATTTCTCCAGCAACTCGCGGCGATAGAGTGCCTTGATATCCGAGTGTTCGATAGCATCGACATGCGCCATCAGGCGGGCTTTCAGCCCGGCTTTGTCTTCCGGCGTATTGAGGGGGTGGGCGTCGCGTTCGGCATTCCACAAGGTGTCGACGAGTGTGCTCGGAGAAACAAGCAGGTCTTCCATCGCCTGAACGCCGCTTTGCTTTATCAGGTCGTCTGGGTCGAGCCCTGCTGGCAAATGAACGATCCCCAGTGTCTTACCAGGTTGTAACAAGGGCAAAGCCCTGGAAATTGCGCGCATAGCCGCCCGCTGGCCCGCGCTGTCGCCATCGAAACACAGGACTGGCGTGTCGACCATACGCCACAATAAGCCAAGTTGTCGTTCGGTCAGGGCCGTGCCCATCGGGGCAACCGCGTCCTCTATCCCGGCTGCGGACAGCGCGATCACATCCATATAGCCTTCGACAACGATAACCCGATTGGTCTGGCGACTGGCGGGACCGGCGCGATGCAGATTGTATAGTGTGCGCCCTTTATCGAATAACGGCGTGTCAGGGCTGTTGAGATACTTCGGGGCTTTCGTGTCGCTGTCGAGAATTCTCCCCCCAAATCCGATCACGCGGCCACGTGCGTCCTGAATTGGCAGCATGAGCCTGTCACGAAAACGGTCGTAAGGCTCCTTGTCATCGACAGCGATACGCAGGCCGGATTCGATCAGCAGCGGCTCTTCGAAATGGGACAAGGCCGCTTTCATGGCTTGCCGATCGACCGGCGCGTAGCCGAAACCGAAGCGCTCCACCGTGCGCGAATTGAAACCGCGCGAAGCCAAATAATCGCGCGCCTTGGTTCCGCGCTCGCCTGCAAGATTGGCAACGAACCATTGCTGTGCCGCTTCGCAAACATCGTTAAGCGTGGCGCGCTGTTCAGCCTGTTGCGCGGCGCGCGGATCAGGGGCGGGGACTTCCATCCCGGCTTCCGCGGCCAGTTCCTTCACCGCATCCATGAATGACAGGCCGCGCTGATCGGTCATCCAGCGGATGACATCGCCATGCGCTCCACATCCGAAGCAGTGATAGAAGCCCTTCTGGTCGGAAACGGTAAAGCTTGGCGACTTCTCATTGTGGAATGGACAGCACGCTTTCCATTCATGCCCGGCTTTCTGCAGCTTGGTCGTGCGCGAAATAACGCTGGATAGCGTTATCCGCGCACGCAGTTCGTCAAGCCATTGGGGTGAAAGCATGCAAGCAGTATTGCGCTACCCGTTTCAGGAAGTCGAGCGGGACCAGAAAATTTCGCCGGGCAGACGGATGGCGATCAGCTCAGCGAATCTTTCACCCATCCGCTTGCTTTGCCCATGTCCAGCTGGGTTCCGTGGCGCGCCTTTAGTTCGGCCATAACCCTGCCCATATCCTTCATGCTATCGGCCCCAAGTTCGGCTTTAATAGCTTCGATCTTCGCCTTCGTTTCTTCTTCACCCATTTGGGCGGGGAGGAATTCTTCAATGACGGCCAGTTCAGACGCTTCCTTATCGGCCAATTCATCGCGCCCGCCGTCGCGATACATCTGGATCGATTCGCGGCGCTGCTTGGCCATTTTCTGAAGCACATCGATAATCACGGTATCGTCATCGCCAGCAGCCTTGCCGGTCCGCAGTTCGATATCGCGATCTTTCACTTTGGCGAGGATCAGGCGTACTGCGGCGAGGCGGTCTTTCTCGCCACCCTTCATTGCTGCAATCTGGGCCTGCTTGAGATCATCGCGGAGCATTGTGTCGGTCTTTCCTGTGGAATGAGGGGTGTTGTTCACGCGCTTAGCCGGAATAAACGCACTTGGACAGGTTGACGAGGCACGCAAGCAGGCCTAGCGGCTGGGTCTTAGCGACATCGCCGGAAACCCCCTGACTCGGAGCGCCCCCTATGGCCGACCCCGCAACTTCTCGTGTGCAACCTGACGGAGCCACGGGAGTTCTCGTTCTTGCTGACGGTACAGTAATATGGGGCAGGGGTTTTGGCGCGACGGGCAGCGCAGTTGGCGAGGTGTGCTTCAACACGGCGATGACCGGATATCAGGAGGTTATGACAGACCCCTCCTACGCCGCGCAGATCGTGACTTTCACTTTTCCGCATATCGGCAATGTCGGTGCGAACGGGGAAGATATTGAATCGCACGTTGAAGGTGCGGTCGGTTGTGTGGTGCGCGAAACGGTGACCCCGCATTCGAACTTCCGCGCTGAACAACAGTTTGGCGAATGGATGGAGAAGAACGGCAAGATCGGCTTGTCCGGGATCGATACCCGCGCGCTGACTCGGCGCATTCGCCAGAACGGGGCTCCCAACGCGGTGATCGCACATGCACCCGATGGGAAGTTCGATGTTCCTGCGCTGATTAAGCGGGCGCAGGAATGGCAGGGGCTTGAAGGTATGGATCTCGCCCCCCGTGTTACGCGCCATGAAGATGAAAAGTGGGGCGGGGGCCCGTGGGCGCTAGGTACGGGCTATGCCCGCGCCGCCTGGGACAATCGCCCGCATGTCGTCGCCATCGATTATGGCGCGAAGGATAATATTTTTCGCAATCTGGTGAAGGCTGGCGCGCGAGTCACTGTTGTCCCTGCGAAAACTTCGCTGGAGGCTATTCTTGCCCTCAAGCCCGACGGGGTGTTTCTCTCTAATGGGCCGGGCGATCCGGCGGCGACGGGTGAATATGCTGTGCCGGTGATTCAGGCTTTGCTGGAGCGGGATATTCCGTTGTTCGGCATCTGCCTTGGTCATCAAATGCTCGCGCTGGCGGCGGGCGCGAAAACGGTGAAGATGCATCAGGGGCACCGGGGGGCCAACCATCCGGTCCAGCGTGTCGGGGAAAGCTGGGGCGAAACCCGTGATCTGGTCGAGATTACCTCGATGAACCACGGCTTTGCCGTCGACGCTGACAGTCTCCCCGCCGGGGTGGAGCAAACCCACATATCGCTGTTCGACGGATCGAACTGCGGCATCGCTATCAGTGGCAAGAAGGCATTCGGTGTGCAGTATCATCCCGAAGCGAGCCCCGGCCCGCAGGACAGTTTCTATCTGTTTGAGAAATTCGTGAGGATGTTGGGGTAATAATGTCCGATCGTATCGTGACTGCCCCAGACTACAACCGGCCCGTGCGCTCTATCAGCGCGAAAATCTGAGTACGAAACAAATGCCCAAACGCACTGATATCTCATCCATCCTCGTAATCGGTGCCGGGCCGATCGTTATCGGTCAGGCGTGCGAGTTCGACTATTCGGGCACGCAGGCGATCAAGGCTTTGAAGGAGGAGGGCTATCGCGTCATCCTCGTCAATTCCAACCCGGCGACGATCATGACCGATCCAGAATTCGCCGACGCCACTTATGTCGAGCCGATCACACCCGAAATTGTGGCCAAGATCATCGAGAAAGAGCGGCCTGATGCTGTGCTGCCGACGATGGGCGGGCAGACTGCGTTGAACTGTGCGCTGGCTCTTTTCAACGATGGCACTCTGGAAAAGTTTGGCGTGCAGATGATCGGCGCCGATGCCGATGCGATCGACAAAGCAGAAAACCGCCAGCGTTTCCGCGAAGCGATGGATAAGATCGGATTGGAGTCGGCGCGCAGCGGTGTGGCCAACACGCTGGATGAGGCATTTGCCGTCCTCGAACGCACCGGTCTGCCTTCGATTATTCGCCCCAGCTTCACGCTCGGCGGTACTGGCGGCGGTATCGCCTATAACAAGGCCGAGTTCGAGCGGATCGTACGCGAAGGGCTGGATGCCAGCCCCACCACCGAAGTGCTGATCGAGGAATCGCTGCTTGGATGGAAAGAATATGAGATGGAGGTCGTGCGCGACCGGCACGACAACGCGATTATCATCTGCTCGATCGAAAATGTCGATCCGATGGGCGTGCACACCGGGGATTCGATTACCATCGCCCCCGCACTGACGCTGACTGACAAAGAATACCAGATCATGCGCTCGGCAAGTATTGCGGTTCTGCGCGAGATCGGGGTGGAGACCGGTGGATCGAACGTACAGTTCGCGGTCAACCCGAAAGACGGTCGCCTGATCGTGATCGAAATGAACCCGCGGGTTTCGCGTTCGTCCGCTCTGGCGTCGAAAGCCACTGGTTTTCCAATTGCGCGTGTCGCTGCAAAGCTGGCGGTTGGTTATACGCTGGATGAAATTACCAACGAAATCACCGGTGCCACTCCGGCGAGTTTCGAGCCGACCATCGACTATGTCGTGACCAAGATCCCGCGTTTTGCTTTCGAAAAATTCAAGGGCACTGACGCCTCGCTCTCCACGGCCATGAAATCGGTCGGTGAGGTGATGGCGATTGGGCGCAACTTTCAGGAATCGATGCAAAAGGCGCTTCGTGGGCTGGAAACGGGGCTGGATGGGTTCAATCGTCAGATCGATCTGGAAGGCGCAACGAAGGATGCCATCACCGCTGCGCTTGCCAAGCGGACGCCCGATCGTCTTTTGAATGTCGGGCAGGCGTTCCGTGAAGGCTTCACGGTAGAAGATATTCAGCAAATCACCGGTTACGATCCCTGGTTCCTGCGCCAGATCGAAGAGATTATCGCTTGCGAAAATGTCGTGATGGAACGCGGCTTGCCGAGTGACGCCGCTCAATTGCGCCGCTTGAAGGCGATGGGCTTTTCCGACAAGCGGCTCGCGACCCTCGCGGTGCGCTCAGTCGGTGTTGCCGGAGGTCTGGGAGAAACACAGGCCCGGCGCTCAGGGTTGTTGCATGACACGCTCAGAGCAATGGCTGGGGCAACCAGCGAAGAAGAAGTGCGCGCATTGCGCCACAAACTCGGCGTGTTGCCGGTGTTCAAACGGATCGATTCCTGTGCAGCGGAATTCGAAGCCATCACCCCCTATATGTATTCGACATACGAAGCCCCGAGCTTTGGCGAACCCGAAGACGAGGCTGAACCGAGCGATCGGCGCAAAATCGTTATTCTTGGCGGTGGACCGAACCGTATCGGTCAGGGCATCGAGTTCGATTACTGCTGCGTACACGCATGTTTCGCGCTGAGCGAGGCGGGTTTCGAAACGATCATGGTCAATTGCAACCCGGAAACGGTCAGCACAGATTACGACACCTCGGACCGCCTCTATTTCGAGCCGCTGACCGCGGAAGACGTGCTGGAGATCTTGCGGGTCGAACAACAGAACGGCGAGTTAGTCGGCGTGATCGTCCAGTTTGGCGGACAGACTCCGCTTAAACTTGCGCAGGCGCTGGAAGACGAGGGGATTCCGATCCTCGGAACCAGCCCCGATGCCATCGACCTGGCGGAAGACCGCGAACGTTTCGCTAAACTGGTTGGTCAACTTGGCCTCAGGCAACCCTTGAACGGTATTGCCAAAAGCCGGGACGAAGCTGCCGCGGTGGCTGCGCGTATCGGATATCCGGTGTTGTTGCGCCCCAGTTATGTGCTGGGTGGTCGGGCGATGGAAATCGTCGACAGCGAAGCCCAGCTTGACGACTATATTGCAACCGCGGTGAATGTTTCGGGCGACAGCCCGGTGCTGGTCGATCAATATCTGCGCGATGCGATAGAGGCCGATGTCGATGCCCTGTGCGATGGAACGGAAGTTCGCGTTGCCGGTGTTATGCAACATATCGAGGAAGCCGGTGTGCATTCTGGCGATAGCGCCGCGACGTTGCCGCCCTATTCGCTTTCGCCTGATATCGTTTCCGAAATGGAACGACAGGCGGAGGCATTGGCGCTGGCATTGGGCGTTCGCGGTTTGATGAACGTGCAGTTTGCCGTAAAAGACGACGAAGTCTATCTGATCGAAGTCAACCCGCGTGCAAGCCGCACGGTCCCATTCGTCGCCAAGGCGATAGGGCAGCCGGTCGCCAAAATCGCCAGCCGGGTAATGGCAGGCGAAAAGCTGGCCGATTTCGAACCTTTCCGCCGCAATCTGGACTATATGGCAGTCAAGGAAGCTGTATTTCCTTTCACCCGCTTTGCCGGGTCCGATCCCGCTTTAACACCGGAAATGAAGTCAACCGGCGAAGTGATGGGGATTGACCGCGACTTTCCAACCGCGTTCCTTAAATCGCAACTTGGATCAGGTGCGACATTGCCTGATAGCGGGGTACTTTTCGTATCGGTAAAGGATAGCGACAAGGCGATCGTTCTTCCTGCCGTCAAAGACCTGATCGAGCATGGCTTTTCAGTAATAGCAACCGGCGGAACGCAGCGTTATCTGGAGGAGCAGGGCCTTGCGGTCGAGCGGGTAAATAAAGTCGCGGAAGGGCAGCCGCATATTGTGGACCGGATCGTTGATCACGAAATCGCGCTGATCTTCAATACGACCGAAGGATGGCAATCGTTGCTCGATTCCAAATCGATCCGTGCGTCGGCTCTTGAATCGAGGACGCCATACTATACCACAGCAGCGGCCAGCCTCGCTGCGGCACGCGCAATTACACAGGTGAGAGCAAGCCAGCTTGAAGTGCGACCGTTGCAAGACTATTATAACTGAAACAACCGCACTCCTCCCCAGACATTCAGACTGGTTTGTTGCCGTTTCTCCGAAGCGGCCCAGCGATAAATTGTCCTCGGGGAAGTCGAAGGAAACAGGGAATGGCCACGATGGAAAAAGTTCCGATGCTTGCCGAGGGCTACGAGCGGCTGACTGCCGATCTTAAAACCCTGCGTGCAGAGCGTCCCAAAATTGTCGACGCGATCGAAGAGGCGCGTGCACACGGCGATCTGTCGGAAAACGCCGAATACCACGCTGCTAAAGAGCGGCAAGGTCAGGTCGAAGCGCAGATCGCAGAGCTGGAAGATCGCGTTAGCCGTGCACAGATTATCGATCCGACATCGATGTCAGGTGACAAGATCGTGTTCGGCGCTACCGTTACCTTGTTGGATGAAAACGACAAACCGGTGAAGTATCAGATTGTTGGGCAGACCGAAGCAGACGCAAAGGTCGGCCGGATCAGCTACAACTCACCACTCGGTCGCGCGTTGATCAGCAAACAGGTGGGTGATGAAATCGAGGTCACCGTTCCTTCTGGCGACAAATTTTACCTCGTCGACAAGATCGAATTCATCTGATCGATTGAGTGGGCGGGGCATGTTGCCCCGCCACCCATCTTGTACATGGTTGGCTCAGACCCCCTCGGCTTCCGGGTCGAGCAGTTTGTGCAGATGCACAATCACATATTTCATTTCTGCATCGTCCACAGTGCGCTGCGCCGCGCCGCGCCATGCGTCCACCGCCGCTGTGTAGCTGGGAAATACGCCGACTACGTCAATTTCTTCGGGATTTTCGAATTCGAGCGTACGAGGATCGGTGACCCGACCACCCATTACCAGATGGAGTAACTGTTTGGACGTTGTACCTTGGCTCATATTGAAACCTGTTGCTTGGGAGAGGGAGAGAGGTCTCGCCCATAAGCAAAACGGCACGTCAGGAAAAGCCCGACGTGCCGTAAAATGGTCGTATGTCGTAGAGGCAAGTTGCGCGTTAGTGGTTCAGCCGTTCATGAACCTTGCGCGCAATACGATTAGCTTTCTTGCTACCTTTGCGCTTCAATATGCGCGCGGTATCGCTAACTTCACCGGCCAGATAACCCGCCTCGCGGCGCACACTGCGCGCGCTATCTCCGATAGAATCGCCTATATCTTCAAGACGATCCTGTCCGACACGAGCAGCCTGATTGGCACTGTCCAATAACTGAGCGCCATAAGCGATGCCCAATTCCGCCAATGCGCCAGCAAGTGCCGAACCGCGCCTGGTCGCTTTCTTACGCAGCCGACGACCCGGACCGGGAACGATCGCTGCGATTGTTGCGCCAATGGCAAGAGCACCGGCAACAGTCGCCAATGGATGGGCTTTAACGAAATCGGTTGCTGTTTGCTGAGCGGCCTTCGCCTGATCTGCGAGAGTACGCTGTTCGTTGCGGGCTTCGGCAGCTTCGATCTTTTCGCGCAATTCTGCCCGCTTTTCTTCGGGAGTCATGGCAGGCGCGCTTGGGAGGGCATCGTCAGACATCGGGATCGTTCCTGATTAAGCGAGTTCAATAAAAAGCGAGTGGTTTCAATTTAACGAGTGTGGTCAGACGATTGTTCCTCTTCCACCAGAATATCATCGTCGCCTTCGTCCTCGTTATCGCCGTCCTCCTCACCAACGAAAAGGGCGACAATCGGATTACGCGCAAACCATAGCGCAATCGCGCCTAGCAGAGCGGCGAGAGCGCCCTTGTTGTTATCGGCAACCTCTATTGCCTCTTCAAACACGCCCAGTGCGCTATCGCTAATCCGATCGGCGACGCGGTCTCCCACGCTTCGCGCTGCCAAATCGGCTTTGATATTGGCAATGTCTGTCATAACCACCGCCTTTGCGGCATCGCGCATGATACGGTCCTGAAACATGCGGTCGTCGATGGAGCCGCTCATTTGCCGCCTCCAAAAGCATCGCCAAGGCGCGAAAAATAGCGTCTGGCACCAACGCCCAGAAGGATCGCAATAAATATCAGGGCGCCGACGACCAAGCCGGTCGCGCCCCACGGGGTGAGCGTGGGAGACAATGCAATCACAGCACCGAGCGCAAGCGTCACAACCGCGAGATGCAAAAGCAGAAGCGCCGAAATTGCCAGCACCGCCCCTTTGCGCCCTTTATCAGCGACAAACGCCACTCGAGACTTCTGAAACTGCAATTCAGCTTCGGCATACGTTTTTCCATCCTCAATCAGATCGAGGATGTCGTCCGCCAGGGACCGCTCTTCAGCAGATTGTTCGTATTGATTGCCCGCCGATTCCTCATCGGCGGGCAAATCTATCTGCGGATCTCGTTCAGCCAACTTTCCGCCCCCCAATACAGGCGGCTCAGTCTTTGCGACCGCGGAACAACCGCGCGAGCAGGAATCCGCTCACCGCGGCGAGACCGACCGCCAGCCCCGGACTCTTACGAACGAATTCGCGGGCATCTTCGCCCAGTTCGTCAACGCTTTTAGCGTCTAGCTTGGCAGAGGTTTCCTGCAACGAGCGTGAAGCAGTGCGGGCGTAATCGCCATATTTTGCGCCCAGCTTGTCATCGACAGTTGGAGCGGTATCGAACACCGCCTTGCCCAGAGCGGAGAGCGCTTCAGCAACTTTGCCTTTGCCTTCGGTGGCCAGTTCGCCTGCCTTGCCTTTGGCCTGCTCGCCATATTGCTTGACCTCGGCGGCCCAGTCATCGCCACGTTCGGTGGCCTGCTGACGATAGGCTTTGGCCCGTTCGCCAGCTTCGGTCTTGAGCGCGGCGGCGCCAGCTTTCGCTTCTTCCAGTGCAGCGTTGAAGCGGCTTTTCGCTTCTGCAGTGTTGTCCGAACCTGCGGCAACCACTTCAGCTGCGGCCGCAGCGGCGGCAGCTTTCTTGCGCGGAGCCGGTTTCTTGGTTGTCTTGGTCGCTTCGGCCATCAGTCGATTTCCTTTACGGTCGAATAAAGAATCCATCTGCCCCCGATTGTGGGACAAATGCCTCCATGTTGCAACGCAACTTGCGCGACATTGTTCCGCCGCATACAGGGCGCGTGCATCCCCGATATGGGAGTGTGTTAGGCTTTTACAACACCTCTGCAACGGAGCAGTTTGATATGACCGCCATTATCGATATCCACGGCCGCGAAATCCTCGACAGCCGGGGCAACCCGACGGTGGAGGTCGACGTTCTGCTGGAAGACGGCAGCTTTGGCCGCGCCGCGGTGCCTTCCGGCGCTTCGACCGGTGCGCACGAGGCTGTCGAACTGCGCGATGGCGACAAGGGGCGTTATCTGGGTAAAGGTGTGACCAAGGCTGTTGATGCGGTGAACACCGAAATCGCCGATGCCGTGCTTGGCCTCGATGCCGAAGATCAGCGCGACATCGATCTGGCGATGATCGCTCTCGATGGGACTGAGAACAAGGGGCGCATCGGTGCAAACGCGATCCTCGGCACGAGCCTCGCCGTTGCCAAAGCTGCCGCGAACGCGCGCGGCTTGCCGCTTTATTCCTATATCGGTGGAGTATCGGCTCATGTTCTGCCGGTGCCGATGATGAACATCATCAATGGGGGGGAGCATGCCGACAACCCCATTGATATTCAGGAATTCATGATCATGCCGGTCGGGGCACCAAGCCTTACCGAAGCAGTGCGGTGGGGCGCAGAAGTGTTCCATACCCTGAAAAAAGGCCTTTCGGAAAAGGGGCTTTCCACATCGGTGGGGGATGAGGGTGGTTTTGCCCCTGACATCGCGAGCACGCGCGCTGCACTCGATTTCATCATGGCTTCTATCGAGCAGGCCGGATTTAAGCCGGGTGAGGATATCGCGCTGGCGCTCGATGCGGCATCGACCGAATTCTTCGTGAACGGAAAGTACGAACTGATGGGGGAGGGGGCCTCACTCTCACCCGAGGAGATGGCGCGATATCTTGCCGATCTGTGCAACGATTATCCCATTCGTTCGATTGAAGACGGCATGGCGGAAGACGACTTCGCAGGCTGGAAGGCTGTGACCGAATTGCTGGGGCGCAAGGTTCAGCTGGTAGGTGACGATCTGTTCGTGACCAACCCGAAACGGCTTGCCATGGGTATCGAACAGGGCATGGCCAATTCGCTGCTGGTCAAGGTGAACCAGATCGGATCGCTGACCGAAACGCTGGAAGCCGTCGATATGGCTCATCGTGCGGGCTATACATGCGTGATGAGCCATCGCTCGGGCGAAACTGAAGATGCGACTATCGCCGATCTCGCCGTTGCCACGAATTGCGGACAGATCAAGACCGGCAGCCTTGCCCGTTCGGACCGGTTGGCGAAGTACAACCAGTTGATCCGTATTGAGGAAGAGCTGGGCGATAGCGCGATTTATGCCGGCAAGGGCTGCTTTGGGCGACTGACCGCCTGAGGCATGCGGCCAACCGTGACCATGTGATTGCAGAGCGGTTACCGGAACGATAACACGCACCTTTAGCCAGATACGGGCGCGGGCTGTCTGCGTCCGTATCTGCGACAAGGATTCGTGTATGAATACTCGCCTGATCGCAGCTCTCCTGCTTGGCACAGCGACTGCTACATTAGGGCCGGTTGGCTGCAAGATGAGCGCTGAGCAGCCTGCAGAGACGAAAGGCACGACTGGCGAAATTGGGATCCGTACCGACTGGATGGATACCAAGGCCAAACCGGGCGATGACTGGTATCGTTATGTCGATGGCAAGTGGATGGAAACAACAACCATCCCGGCAGATCGCTCCAGCGTTGGCGGTTTCACGATTGCCAGCGAACAAACCGAAAAAAATCTGGCCGAGCTGATCGCTGATATCCAGAAATCGAAGCCCGATGGCGATAGCGATATGGGCCGTGTTAAAACATTCTACGACAGTTTGCTCGATACCAAATCGATTGACGCGGCCGGCATGCGCCCTGCGGAAAACGATGTCGCGCGTTTCGACGCAATAACGGATAAGCAGGCTCTCGCCGAGGTTCTTGGCAGTCAGGTACGGGCGGATGTCGACCCGCTCAATGCCACCAATTTCTGGACCGAGAACCTTTTTGGTGTGTTCGTGACGCAGGCACTCAAGGGGGGCGATGTCGTGCCCTATATCCTGCAAGGCGGTTTGGGCATGCCCGAGCGGGAATATTACCTTTCCTCCGATCCGAAGATGGCCGCTTTGCGCCAGGACTATCGCAAATATATCGCCAATTTGCTCGACGCCGCGCATATCGATGATGCGGATGCGAAGGCCCGGCGCATCTATAGGCTCGAAATGAAAATTGCCGCTGCCCATGCGTCGCGCGAAGATAGCGAAGACTGGACCAAGGCGAGCGATATCTGGATGAAGGACGACTTCAAAACAAACGCACCGGGGATCGACTGGGATGCCTTTTTCCAGGGTGCAAAGCTTGCTTCATTCGATTCGTTCGACGCTTACCACCCGACAGCGATCGCCAAAATTTCAGCGCTGGTCGCGTCTGAGCCGCTGGATGCGTGGAAAGACTGGCTGCTGTTTCACCAGATCAATTCGAGCACCGAAGCCTTGCCGACGCAGCTCGACCAGCTTCATTTCGAATTTTACGGCCAGAAGCTCTCAGGCGCTGAAAAGCAGCGCCCCCGCGACAAGCGCGTGCTCGAATCCGTCAACACATATCTCGGCGATGCGCTGGGCAAACTTTACGTCGAGAAATTCTTCCCGGCGTCGTCCAAAGCCGAAATCGAAGGAATGGTGGCAAATATCAAGCAGGCATTTGCCGAACGTATCGGCAAGCTTGACTGGATGGCACCGGAAACAAAACAAGAGGCTGAAAAGAAGGTCAAAGGGATCGTCGTCGGCGTTGGCTATCCCGACAAGTGGACTGATTATTCATCGCTGGGCCTGAAGGCTGGGGAGCCATATTACAATCTTCAGGCTGCGCGCCGCCTGCGTTACGCTCAGCAGCTTGCCAAAATCGGCAAACCGCAGGATCGCGGCGAGTGGTGGATGAATGCCCAGCTGGTCAACGCGGTCAACCTGCCGGTGCAGAATGCGCTGAATTTCCCGGCGGCGATCTTGCAACCACCGTTCTTCGACCCGAAGGCCGATCCGGCGTATAACTATGGTGCGATCGGTGCGGTGATTGGCCACGAAATCAGCCATAGCTTCGACAACAACGGTGCCGCATTCGATTCTACCGGAGCGATGCGGAACTGGTGGACCGACGCGGACAAGGCAAAATTCGCAGAGGCGGGCAGGGCACTGGCGGCACAATACGATCAGTATTCGCCGTACCCGGGTCTCCATGTGAACGGTAAGCTGACACTGGGTGAAAATATCGCCGATGTGGCGGGTTTACAGGCCGCCTATCAGGCGTACCGCAAATCGCTTGGCGGGAAAGAAGCGCCGACGATTGATGGTTTCACCGGTGACCAGCGTTTCTTCATCGCATTTGGTCAGACATGGGCGACAAAGATGCGTGAAGCGGCGATGCGGCAACGCATTGCCACCGATGGTCACGCACCGGGACAATACCGTGCGCTCACCGTCCGCAATCTGGAGGCCTGGTACAAGGCGTTCGACGTCAAGCCGGGCGACAAGCTGTACTTGCCGCCTGAAAAGCGGGTTACCGTCTGGTAAGGCCGTCAGCGATCAGGCGAACTTCTGTTGCAGATCGAGCAGGGCGATGGCGGCTTTCGCAGCTTCCCCGCCCTTGTCCTTCTGTTGCGGATCGGCCCGAACAAGAGCCTGTTGTTCATCCTCGACAGTCAGGATTCCGTTGCCAATAGCGATGCCATCCATCGTGAGCGCCATGATTCCGCGCGCACTTTCCCCGGCCACGATTTCGAAATGGTAGGTCTCGCCACGGATCACAACGCCGATCGCGACGAAGCCATCGAACTGACCGCTTTCCGCTGCCAGTGAGATCGCGCCGGGTATTTCCAGCGCCCCTGGAACAGTGAGCACTTCAACCGCATGACCGGCCGCTTCCAGAGCGTTGCGAGCACCAGCAACAAGCATATCGTTGAGATGTTCGTAGAATCGGGCTTCGACGATCAGGAAGCGGGCCACGGGAATACTCCGGTCAACAAGGGGCAGATGGCGGACAGGGTGGGATTCGAACCCACGGTGGGCTTGCACCCACGCCGGTTTTCAAGACCGGTGCATTCAACCACTCTGCCACCTGTCCGCTCGGGCACCCCCGCTAGCTGCATGAAAGCCACTTGTCACCTATCGGTTTGCGGAACCATGAAGGCAATATGACGATTGGTGTTTGAACAATCGGATCGGCTGTGAAAAGACAGAGATTATGCGTTTCAGATTTTCAGCTATCCTGCTTTCGATTGCCGCCACGTTTTGTTCGGCCGTTCCCGCGTCTGCACAGGATATGCCGTTCGACGCCTATCTCCAGCTACTGATCGCCAGAGCGAGAGCGGAAGGCGTAAGCGAGCAGACGATCCAGCGGATGACCTTCGACCTCACCGCCAATCCGCGGGTAATTTCACTGGATCAAAGTCAGCCCGGAACACCCACGCGAAGTGGCTATCCGCCGCTTGCTCCCTATATCGATCGCCACGTCGACAGCGCCCGAATTTCAGGCGGACGGCGTGAATATGCTGCGCTGGGCAGTTTACGGAACCGGATCGAGCAGCGGTATGGCGTTCCGGCATCGATACTGGTCGCGATCTGGGGTCATGAGACGAATTATGGCAGCTACACCGGCGATTTCGATCTTGCGCGCAGCCTTGCGACTCTCGCGTGGGAAGGCCGCCGTCGCGAATTGTTTGCAACCGAGTTCGTGGATCTACTCAAAATCGCCGATCTCGGTGTCAACCGCTCCACTTTAAAAGGGAGCTGGGCCGGGGCGTTCGGGAACCCGCAATTTCTGCCCAGCATCTACCTCCGTCTGGCTCAGGATGGTGACGGTGATGGCCATCGGGATATCTGGAACAGCCGAGCTGACACATTGGCCTCTATCGCCAACTACTTCCGCGATGCCGGATGGCGCGCCGGGCAACCATGGGGCGTGCGGGCGAGTGTCCCTGCAGGCTTTGACTGGGCATCTGTTGCCAGCAAATTGAATTCGCCGGTATGCCCACGCGTTCATGAACGACAGAGCCGCTGGAAGACAGTCGCCGAGTGGAAACGGCTTGGTGTGCAACCGCAGGTTTACCTTCCCGACTCAACAATGACGGCACTCTTTCAGCCAGACGGCGCCGGGACACCGGCATGGCTGTTAACCTCAAATTATCGGGTTATCCTCGAATATAACTGCTCGAATTACTACGCGATGAGTGTGGGGTTGCTTGCAGATGAGATTGCCCGGTGATGTTCGTTTCGGTGCGCTTGCCGCGCTGAGTTTTGTGCTGCTTACCGGCTGTGGAGCCGGTGGCAGTTCCGGCTATCCCAAGTCGGCAGGCATCGCGCCGGTTGGGCAGGACAGCGTCGTCAAGCGGGGTCCCGCAGCGGACTACCCAATGGTGCTGGGCGATCCATTTACGATCGACGGCGAAACCTACACTCCCAGCGATACGCTCAATTATGATCGGGTCGGATATGCCGCGCTCGATCAGGGGGACGGCGTCACTGCGGCCAGTAAGACGCTTCCTCTGCCCTCCTACGTTGAAATTACTTCGCTCGAAACCGGCAAGACAATTCTCGTTCGCGTGGAGCGGCGCGGTCCGATGACGAATTCACGGCTGGTCGCTTTGTCGCCCGATGCCGCCAGTCAGCTCGCCGCGTCGGACGGGACTCCCGTGCGGGTTCGCCGGGTCAATCCACCAGAAATTGAACGCGCAGAGCTGCGCACCGGTCGCCCGGCAGGCGAACGGCTGGAAACTCCCAAATCACTGGTCGAAGTGCTGAAACGCAAGCTACCGCCAAGCGGAGAGGCGAGTTTGCGGAGTACCGTCTCACCGGCCGATCCGGTTGCGACATCTGTGAAAGCGCCGCGTGAGACCAAGGGGCCGAAGAAACCACCGATTGTCGATAAAGCGCCGGCGGAAGGTTACGCGCTGAAGCCACTTGCAACCGCTCCTGCCGCTCCGCCAGTTGCGTCATCCTCTGCCGCCAAACAAAAGCCTGCGCCGACCGAGAAATCGAAAGCCGATATATCCGATGGCTTTCTGATTCAGGCGGGAGCGTTTTCGGTCAAAGGCAATGCCGATCGCGCGGCTCGTTCGGTTGGCGGTTCCGTCACCCGTTCGGGAAATCTCTATCTGGTCCGCAGCGGGCCCTATCGCACCCGTGGACAGGCCGAAGCGGCTCTCGTCAAGGTGAGGGCTGCCGGTTATAGCGACGCACGAGTCATTCCTACCAGCTGATCCGCCGGCTCCCGTCCGGTGGCGGGAGTTCGCTTGAAAGCTTGCTTTTCTTTATTGGCCGCAGCCTTCGTCTGGTTGACGGGCACGTCGGCAACGCCTGCCGTTCCCCCGGCAAACCCCGTATTGCACGAAACAGGAATTGCATCGCCACCCTCTCCTACCGATGCGCCGATCGCTCTTCTGGTGGATCTGTCATCAGGCCAGACCCTCTTTTCGCGTGACCCGGACCGACGGTTCGTTCCGGCATCTATCACCAAAGTGATGACAGTATTCGTCGCGTTCGAAATGATCGATTCGGGCAAGATCGATCCTGGCCAGACAGTGATGATGAGCAGCGATGCATACAAACACTGGCATGCAGTGGGATCGACCATGTTCCTCAAGGAACATCAAAGGGTTACCGTCGATCAGCTATTGCACGGCATCACTACGGTTTCGGCCAACGATGGCTCTGTCGTTCTGGCAGAGGGACTTGCCGGCAGCACGGAAAAGTGGGTGGCTATGATGAATGCGGCCGCTCGCAGGATCGGGATGAAAGACAGCCATTATGGCCGTCCCAATGGATGGATGGACGATGGTCAGACATTCGTGACGGCACACGATCTGGTGACTCTGGGCGCCGCGCTAATCCTCGATCATCCCGATCTCTATCGCCGGTACTTTGGCCATAGGCGCCTGCGATTTAATGGGTTTGAGCAGGTCAATCACGATCCGATCACCGGTGTGGTGCCCGGTGCCGATGGGATCAAAACCGGTTTCACCAATCAGGCGGGCTATGGCTTTTTGGGAAGCGCGGAGCGTGACGGGCGGCGGCTGATCATGGTTGTCGCAGGCTCTCCAACCGGGCGCGCCCGAAACGAAGCAGCGCGCAGCCTGATCGAATGGGGTTTCGAAGCATTTGGCAGCCAGCCGTTGTTCGCCAAAGGCAGTGTAGTCGGGGAGGCTGCTGTGCAGGATGGCGATAGCCGCCACGTGGCGCTGGTTGCGCCTCAGGCGATCAGCGCGGCGATGCCGCAGGGAACGCGTCCAGATATAAAACTGTCGATCCGTTACGAAGGGCCTTTGCGTGCTCCGATCCGTGCCGGGGAACCGGTTGCCGAACTTGTTATAGAGGCTGCCGGAATGCCCACGTCGCGTGTTCCGTTGACCGCCCGCGACGATGTCGCGCAAGCAAACCTGCTTGATCGCCTGACGAACGGAATAGCGGGAATTCTGTGATGACGCGCGGCTGCTTCATAGCTTTGGAAGGCGGGGAGGGGGCGGGTAAGTCCACTCAGGCCCGTCTGTTGGCCGACGCGATGATATCGCGCGGGACAGATGTCGTGCTGACGCGGGAGCCGGGTGGCACGCCCGGCGCAGAAGCAATCCGTGAACTGCTGCTGCATCCCCCCGGCGAAGGGTGGAAGGCGGAGGCGGAGGCTTTGCTATTTGCCGCGGCCCGGTCCGATCATGTCGCGCGATTGATCCGCCCCGCGCTGGATGCGGGCAAGTGGGTGATATGCGATCGGTTTGTCGATTCCAGTCGCGCCTATCAGGGAGGGGCAGGGGGCATCGGTGACGAGGCGGTGAAAACGCTACACAAGATCGGCAGTGGTGGCCTGACGCCCGATATCACCATTTTGCTCACCGTCGATCCGGCTGCGGTGACACGTCGGCTAAAGGTCCGCGACGGTGACCGGAGCGATGCCATCGGCGGGCGCAGCATTGCCTATCATGCAGCGGTGGCCGAAACCTTTGGCCGGATTGCAGCGGAAAATCCCGATGCGTTCGCGATTATCGATGGCTCGGCCTCCCCGGATGAAGTCCACGCACGAATCCTCTCTGTAATCGAACCTCTGATCGAACGAAGCCAATGACGCTGATCGGTCATGAAGCTGCGTGGCATGAATGGGACGAGGCGCTGGATGGCACCCGGATGCACCACGCATGGCTGTTGGCGGGCAAGAAGGGGCTGGGCAAAATGGCCTTCGCCATGGCCGCCGCGCGCAAGCTGGTGGCAGAGCCAGGCATCCCGCAACCCGACGGGCCGCATCCCGACATAATCGTTCTGACGAACTTGCCAAAAGACGAAAAAGAGGAACGTAAGCGCGAAGAGGGCAAGCCTTACGAGGCGAAGCGCAACATCGCGGTGGATCAGATCCGCCAGATGCAGTCGCGCTTGGTAACCCGGCCCACGCTCGGCAACAGGCGGGCAATCATTATCGATCCGGCCGATGATCTGGAGAAAGGCTCTGCCAACGCCCTGCTGAAAAGTCTGGAAGAACCACCGGCTGGCACCTTCTTCCTGCTGATCGCGCATCGGCCTGCGCGATTGCTGCCAACAATCCGTTCGCGGTGCAGACTGTTACGCTTTCCCGCACTCGACGACGCAGCGATCGGGCGACTGCTGGCGGAAAAAATGCCCGATAGCGATCCGCACACCCGCGAAGCCGCAATCGCGGCTGCCGCAGGATCGCCGGGGGCGGCTCTGGAATTTGTCGCGCAGGATCTCGGTAAGCTCAATGCGCTGATGCAGCAGATTGCCCGGAATGGCGATCGCGACTTCTCCTTGCGTGGTCAGTTGGCCGGTGAAATCGGATCGCGCCCGGATCGCGCCCGGATCGCAGCGGTGCTCGATCTTGCCCGCGCGACGATTGCGGCGCAGGCGAACGATGCACCACCGCTGGCGTTACCGGCCATTGCCGATGCCCATGCGGAGATTGTCCGGCTTGCCGGGCAAGTGCCGACCTATAATTTCGACCCCGGATTACTGGTGATGCATATCGGCGGCTTGCTCGCCGGGGCTGCCGGGGCTAGCGAGCGGACCAATGTCTGAACCATTCTATATCACCACCGCGATCAGCTACCCCAACGGGCGGCCGCATATTGGCCATGCATACGAGGCGATTGCCGCGGATGTCATCGCACGCTTTCAACGTCAGCAGGGGAAGGACGTCCGGTTTCAGACCGGGACGGACGAACACGGCCTGAAAATGGCCCGCAAGGCGGAAGAGCAAGGCCGCACACCGCGTGAACTGGCCGACGAAATGTCGGGCTATTTCCAGCAGATGTGCGATGCTCTTAATGTAAAGTACGATCGCTTTATCCGCACCGTGGAAGCGGATCACCATCGTTCGTGCCAGGCGCTCTGGCGCGCGATGGAGGCGAATGGCGATCTCTATCTTGATCGGTACGAGGGCTGGTACTCGGTCCGCGACGAAGCCTATTACGATGAAAGCGAGCTGGTTGACGGGGAAGGGGGCGAGCGCCTTTCTCCGCAAGGAACCCCGGTTGAATGGACAGTGGAAGAATCGTGGTTCTTCCGCCTGTCGAAATATCAGGAACCTCTGCTGGCGCTGTACCGCGACAATCCGGATTTCATTCAGCCGGACAGCCGCCGGAATGAAATGATTGCTTTTGTTTCTGGTGGCTTGCGTGATCTTTCTGTCAGCCGGACGAGCTTCGACTGGGGGGTTAAAGTCCCCGGCAGCGACACCCATGTGATGTATGTGTGGGTCGATGCGCTGACCAATTACATCACTGGCCTCGGCTATCCCGAAGATACTGAGAATTACCGCAAGTTCTGGCCTGCCAGCCTTCACCTTATCGGTAAGGACATTGTCCGGTTCCACACGGTCTATTGGCCTGCATTTCTGTTGAGTGCGGGCCTGCCATTGCCACAGAAAGTGTTTGGCCACGGCTTCCTGCTTAACCGCGGACAGAAGGAATCGAAATCGCTCGGCAACGTGACCGATCCGCTGGCATTGGCGGATCAGTTCGGCGTGGATACGCTGCGCTATTTCTTCATGCGCGAAGTGAACTTCGGGCAAGATGGCAGCTATTCCCCGGAAGCGATTATTACCAAAACCAATGCCGAACTTGCGAATAGCTTCGGCAATCTGGTTCAGCGCACTTTGTCCATGATTAACAAGAATATGGACGGCATACTTGAACGGTTTGAAACCGCCGGTGAGGATAAGGCGTTGCTGACGATCGTGCAGGATGCCTGCCGTCAGGGCTTGCCACATGCTTTCGAGAGACTGGCGTTTTCGGTTGGGATAGAGAACTGGTTGCGCGCGGTGTACGCCTGCAACCAATATGTCGACGAACAAGCTCCGTGGACTCTGCGGAAGACCGACCCCGAGCGGATGAAGGTCGTCCTGCAAACGCTGTATATCGCCATCCGCGATCTGGCACTGGCGATCCGCCCGGTTATCCCGACTAGGGCCGACGCTGTGCTCCGGCAGCTCGGGGTTGCGGAAGGGCAGGCGGGATCTGCCGATATGCACGACGAAGGCTGGTACAACGCATTGGTTGCATCGGGGCATGTTGTGGCCAAACCGAATCCGGTGTTCCCACGCCTCGAATTGCCTGAAGAAGCCACCGATTGATGTTGATCGATAGCCATTGCCATCTCGAATACGAAGGACTGGTGGACGATCAGCAGGCGGCGCTGGAACGGGCGAGGGCTGCGGGGGTTGGCGGCTTTCTGAATATCTCCACTCGTCAGAGCGAATGGGGCCGGGTGGTCGCCACCGCAGAGCGCGAAAGCGACGTGTGGGCCAGCGTCGGCATCCACCCGCACGAGGCCGATGGCCATGCCGATCTGGGGCGAGAAGTACTGCGGGCCGCCACCAACAATGCCAGAGTGATCGGCATTGGTGAAACGGGGTTGGATTACTACTACGATAAATCCGACCGGCAGGTGCAGCAGGCGCTGTTCCGGATGCATATCGGCGTAGCGCGTGAAACCGGGCTGCCCCTGATTATCCATACCCGCGATGCAGAGGAAGACACAGCAGCCATTCTGAAGGACGAGATGGAGCGGGGGGCTTTTCCCGCGCTGATCCATTGCTTCACTGCGTCGGCGGAATTTGCCCGGATCGTGCTCGATCTGGGTCTGACAATATCGCTGTCTGGTATTGTGACGTTCAGGAACGCCCGCGAACTACAGGAAATTGCAGCAAAACTCCCCGGTGAACGCATGCTGGTGGAAACCGACAGCCCATTTCTGGCGCCGATCCCGCATCGTGGCAAACCGTGTGAGCCAGCGTTCGTGCGCGACACCGCTGCATTTGTCGCGACATTGCGCGGGGAAACGCTCGACCAACTGGCTGAGCGGACGACAGAGAATTTCCACGCGTTGTTCAGGAAGTCGCTGTGAAGCTGCTGATGCTCGGTTCCGGCACATCAACCGGTGTGCCACGGGTCGGGAATGACTGGGGCGCCTGTGACCCTGACGAGCCGCGCAACCGCCGCACCCGCGTTTCGATCATGGTCGAAAACAATGCCGGCAAACGGCTTCTGGTCGATACCTCGACCGATTTGCGGGCGCAGTTGCTCGCACACGAAATCGACTCTCTCGATGCGGTGTTCTGGACGCACGATCACGCCGATCATTGTCACGGCATCGATGATCTGCGGGCGTTGCGCTATGGCCGTGGCGGACCGCTGGCTGGCTTTGCGGCCGACGAAACCGCGCGGCGGTTGCGCCAGCGGTTCGGATATGTGTTCGCAGGCCAGCATGGCTATCACACGATTGTCGAACTGGAGCCGCTCGACCGGCTGCGGATGTGCGCCGGGTTTGGCGTCGAATGGTGCCAGATGCCGCACGGGCCCGCTCAATCGACGGCCTATTTATTCGATGCGGACGGTAAAACAATCGGTTACGCCACGGACTTCAGCGAGATTGTCGACGGCGTAGTGGAAATGTTTCAGGGCGTTGATTTGCTGGTCTGCGATTGCCTGCGCCGCCAGCCGCATCCGACACATGCTCATCTGGCGATGGCGCTGGAACTGGCCGAACGCTGCGGCGCCGGGCAAACTGTGCTGACTCATCTCGATAAAAGCATGGATTACGCGACGCTGTGTGACGAAGTGCCAGATAATGTCACCGTTGGTTACGATGGTCTGGAGATTGTGCTGTGACCGAAGGAAGCTGGATTCAACTGGTGGCGCTGTTCGGCTGGCTGATCCTGGCTGGCAGCGCATTTGCATCTTATCGGCTCAACTGGCGGGAAAGCGTGCGAATGGCATTGCTATGGGCCGGTATTTTCGTGGCAGTGGGACTGGTGTTCTCGCTGGCGATGGGATGAGCGAGAGGGGCCGTCAGGGCGTGAAACCTCGTTCGGCGCGACTTCTCATTTAACATAATATATATTATCACGCCAATAGCTGTAGGGTATCGACAGAACCGTGACCGATCAGATCAGCCGCCTCCTCTCGATTATGGCGACCCTGCGCGATCCGGTGCGCGGTTGCGACTGGGATCGGGCGCAGACGTTTGCCACGATCTCGCCATACACGATCGAAGAAGCTTACGAAGTTTCCGACGCGATCGAGCGTGAGGCGTTCGATGAACTGCGCGGCGAACTGGGCGATTTGCTGTTTCAGGTCGTATTCCACAGTCGGATGGCCGAAGAAGCCGGCCATTTCGCGTTCGAGGATGTCGCTCGCGCTATCTGTGACAAAATGGAGGCGCGCCATCCGCATATCTTTGGCGAGGAAACCGGCCAGATGAGCGAGCGCCGCTGGGAAGACATCAAGGCGGCGGAGCGGCAATCCGATGGCGCAACCAGCGCGATGGACGGTGTGGCACGTGCCCTTCCCGCATTGCTCCGCGCGGAAAAATTGCAGAAACGCGCGGCCCGCCACGGGTTCGACTGGCCCGACCACGATGGCCCGCGGGCAAAGCTGCACGAGGAAATCGACGAACTGACCGCCGCGCCGGAGGAAGAGCAGGTTGAGGAAGCGGGCGATTTGCTGTTCGCGGCCGTCAATCTGGTGCGATCGTATGGCATCGGCGCGGAAGAGGCGCTTCGCGCGGCAAATGCCAAGTTCGAACGACGATATCGGGCGATGGAATATCTGGCAGAGGGGCAGTTCGACAGCCTCTCTCTCGATCAGCAAGAAGCCTTATGGCAGGAAGTCAAACGCGCAGAACGCGGATGAAGTTCGCAGCTTAAAGCGTTTCAAACTGGCCAAATTCTTTGGGGTTGAGCCGCACTGTCAATCGCCGCAACGGACCTTGCGGGCCATTGCCGGCATCAACTTCGCTCAACACTTCGCCATGGGCATGAAGCCAGGCGATCCGGCGTCCCGCACTGGCCGGAATGACCAGTTCATGGACCCGCGCACCGGCAGTGAGGACTTCGCCAAGCCGGGTTAGAAGATCGTCGACACCCTCCCCGGTTACTGCGGAGATCGCCTGCACCATCGGATCGTCTTCTGCCACCGCGCGTAATTCTGCCGCGTCGTCCGGTGGCAGCAGATCGACCTTGTTCCACACCTCCATAATGGGGATGGCCCCTTCCCCGCTCTCGTTTTCGGTAACGCCCAGATCGGCCAGCACTTCCAGCACTTGTGTTTTTTGGGCGGCGGAGGATGGATTGGCGATGTCGCGCACGTGCAGGATCAGGTCGGCCCCGGTTACCTCTTCCAGCGTGGCCCGGAACGCGGCGACGAGCTGGGTCGGCAAATCGGAAATGAACCCGACGGTGTCAGACAGGATCGCCTTTTCAACACCCGGCAGACTGATGGCGCGCATGGTCGGGTCGAGCGTGGCGAAAAGCAGGTCTTCCGCCATGACGTCGGACCCGGTCAACTTATTGAATAAGGTAGATTTCCCGGCATTGGTGTAGCCCACCAGCGCGATCACGGGCCAAGGTGCCCTGCCCCGCCGATCGCGATGCAATGCACGGGTGCGGCGGACCGATTCCAGCTCTTTCCGCAGCCGCGACATGCGCTGGCGGATCATCCGCCGGTCGGCCTCGATCTGGGTCTCACCCGGCCCGCCCAGAAAGCCGAAGCCCCCGCGCTGCCGTTCGAGGTGGGTCCACGAACGGACAAGGCGGCTTTGCTGATAATCGAGGTGGGCAAGCTCGACCTGCAATCGCCCCTCCGCCGTGGCGGCACGTTCGCCAAAGATTTCGAGGATCAGGCCCGTCCGGTCGATCACTTTCCGCTTCAGCTTGTCTTCCAGATTGCGCTGCTGGATCGGGCTGAGCGCGCCGTCGATAACAACCAGTTCCGCCTGTTCCAGTTCGCATTTGGTCAGGATCGAATCGACCTGGCCCGAACCAAACAGCGTGCCCGGCTTCACATCGCGCACAGGCAGCACGAAACCTTCCGCCACGACAATGCCGATGGCGAGAGCAAGCCCGCATGCCTCCTCCAACCGCGCCTCTGCATCGAGATCGTGGTGGCGGCCGCGAATGTCGGGGCACACGACGAGGGCGCGCGCACCGCGCGACACCTCGCCCATCAGGTCGTCATCGAAGCTCAGTCTTCGTCGCCTTCCCACTCTTCCGACAGGTCCACCGCGGTTGCGGGCTGGACGGTCGAGACAGCGTGTTTGTATGCCAGCTGCACATAACCTTCGCGTTCGAGCATAACGCAGAACAGATCGTAAGCGGCAATCACCCCCTGCAACATCACGCCATTGACGAGGAACATCGTCACCTGAACTTCCGCCTCGCGCACGCGGCCCAGGAACACGTCCTGCAACAGGCGTTGCTTACGGTTGGTATCCTGACTGGCGTACTGGCTGGCATCGATCGGCGTGCTTGGCATGATGGTCGAAATCGCGTGTTTGTACACCAGCTGAGACTGGCCGTCGCGACGCAGCAGGATCGAAAAATTATCGAACCACGTGACAATGCCTTGAAGTTTCACACCTTTAACCAGAAACATGGTCACGGGGATTTTGCTCTTCCGCAGGTGATTGAGGAAGGCATCCTGCAAGCTGGTCTGCTTGCCCTGCGGCTCCGGCGCCGGTTCGGGTGCCTTGGGGGGCCGTGGTCGCGCGCTCAATGTGCGGGAGGTTGTCATTATCTTATCTCCTTCTTTTTGGCGCCTGTCCCGATGGAAAGGCGCGATCTGGCCGGCCCGGATTCCGGGCAAAGCCGATGTATCGCGAACGATTATGACGATCCGGCTGCAAATGCCAACCGTTTTGCTGCCACGGCGTTCCCGCAATCCGCGCAGCCGGTCGCCCGCTACTCCTCGCCGCGCCGGTCCGTCAGGCCGAGAAGCTTGAGTTTACGGTGCAATGCAGAGCGCTCCATCCCGATAAAGGTCGCCGTTTTCGAGATATTGCCTGAAAACCGGCGGATCTGAATGGTGAGATATTCGCGTTCGAAACTCTCGCGCGCATCGCGCAGCGGAAGGCCCATCAGCGTGCCGAGGCTGCCCCCACCACCCAGCTTCCCGCCCGACACCTCGCTTGGCAGCATCTCTGCCTCCACCGTGCGGAAATCTTCGCGCGGGGTGAGGATGATCGTGCGCTCGACCACATTGCGAAGCTGGCGGACATTGCCCGGCCAGTCATACGCCTGCAGCGCGGCAATCGCTTCTTCGCTGATGTCGGGCGGATCGATCCCCTGTTCGGCGGCGTAGCGGGTGAAGAAATGTTCCGCCAACGCAGGGATATCGTCGCGGCGCTCCGCCAGCGAAGGGATCGCGACCGGCACGACATTGAGGCGGTAGAACAGATCCTCCCGAAAACGCTTCTCCTCCATTTCCTGTTGCAGATCGCGTGAGGTGGAGGACACCACTCTCACGTCGACACCGATCTGGCGGTTGCCACCGACCCGAACAAAGCTCTGCTCAGTCAGAACGCGGAGGATGCGGGCCTGGGTCGAAAGCGGCATGTCGGCCACTTCGTCCAGATAGAGCGTGCCGCCGTCCGCCATTTCCAGCAATCCCGGCCTGACCAGCTTGCCATCGCTCTCCTCTCCGAAAAGCTCCTGCTCGAACCGTTCCGGCGTGATGCGGGCGGAATTGACGATGACGAATGCGCCATCCGACCGCGTGCTCCATGAATGCAGCAGCCGGGCGGCGACTTCCTTCCCTGCGCCGGCAGGGCCGCTGATAAGCACGCGGCTGCCAGTTCCCGCCACGCGCTTCAATGTCGCGCGGACGACGTTGATGGCAGACGAATTGCCTGTAAATTCCTCTCCGCGCGAAAATCCCTGACGCAGCCGTGTATTCTCACGCCGCAGTCGTTCGGTTTCGGTCGCACGCTGAACCAGCAGCAGCAGCTTTTCCGCTTCGAACGGCTTTTCGATGAAATCCACCGCGCCCCGGCTCACCGCGCTGACGGCGGTGTCGATATTGCCGTGGCCGGAGAAAATCAGCACCGGCAGTTCGGGTTCGCGCTTCTTGATTTCGTCGAGCACTTCCAGCCCGTCCATCGGGCTGCCGTGGAGCCACACGTCGAGCAGGACGAGGCTGGGCCGCCGTTCGTCCACGGCCTTGAGCGCGCTGGTGCTGTCGCCCGCAGTGCGGCATTCGTAGCCTTCGTCGCTCAATACGCCCGCGACCAGTTCGCGGATATCGCGTTCGTCGTCGACGATCAGAATGTCGAGCGCCATGACGCAGTCTCCTTAAATCTTATCATTCTTCTTCCGCCGGCCCGGATATGCGCGGATCGCGCACGAAGCGCATGGTCACCGCCGTGCCGCCGCCGGGCACACTGGAGAATGTCATCTCTCCGCCGTGTTCCTCGACAATCTTGTTGACGATGGCGAGGCCGAGACCGGTGCCCTTGTCACGCGTAGTGACGTAAGGTTCGACGATCCGTTCCCGATCCTGCGGCAGACCGACGCCGTTATCTGTAACGACGATCGTGATCCGATCGTCGGTGGCGGTCACATCGACGGCGATCCGGCCCCGGTAATCCGGCTCTGCCGAACGGGCGCGAGCGTCCACCGCCTCTGCCGCGTTCTTGAGTACGTTGGTCATCGCCTGGCCAAGCTGATGCCGGTCGCACGCTGCCTGCATCGGCCCTTCGGGCTGGCTCGACAGCGAATAGGTAATCTCCGGGTGCCCCACTTCCTGCAGGAACAGAGACTGGCGCACCAGATCGAGCGCGTCTTCGGAACGGAACACCGGCTTGGGCAAGCGCGCGAAGCTGGAGAATTCGTCCACCATTTTCCGCAAATCGCCCACCTGACGAACGATCGTGCTGGTCAGTTCATCGAACAGTTCGCCATCGGTTTCGATCTGCTTGCGGTAACGCCGCTTGAGCCGTTCGGTCGCAAGCTGGATCGGAGTAAGCGGGTTCTTGATTTCGTGCGCGATCCGCCGCGCCACATCCGACCATGCGGCCTGCCGCTGATCGAGCAGCTGGCGCGTGATATCTTCGAACGTAATCACCCGCCCTTCGGGCGCTTCGGCCACTTTCACCGCCAGCGTCAGCAGATCGCCATTCTTGTTATAGCTGACGATCCCGCTCGCCAGACGCGCTTCGATCAGGGCCGCCATTTGCGGGGCCACTTCGTCGAGCGACAAGGGCGTGCCCTCGCCCGTTTCGCCGTTCAGCAACAGCGCCTTGGCCGAACTGTTCATCAGCAGGATGCGCGCATTATCGTCCACCGTGACGATCCCGGCAGTGATCGATTCCAACACCGCTTCGATAAATGCCCGGCGTTCGTCGAGCTGGCGATTGGCGGACACCAGCGCGTCGGTCTGCTTTTCAAGCTGCGATGTCATCCGGTTGAATGCCCGGTTGAGCATCCCGATTTCATCGGTCCCGGTGCGCCCTTCCACCCGCATGGCGAAATTGCCCGCGCCGACCTTTTCGGCAGCATCGACCAGTCGCGTCAGCGGCTTCACCTGACGGTCCGCGATCCGCAAGGCAAACCACACCGCCAGCCCCACCAGAAACAGACTGACGAAAAACAGCGCCAGATTGAACCGCAACTGGATCGTCTGCGCCCGCTTGGTCAACGCGTCATAACCGGTTGCCACTGCCTGCGCGTGGCGCCACTGGCTGAATGCCAGCGCCTGCGTATTGCGCGCGTTGTAGAGGAAAATCCCGGCTTTCAGATCGACCGGAACCATCGCCTCTATCCGGGTCGGGTTGCCGCGCACCACCACCGGCTCCCCCTTTTCGAGGCGGGGCAGCGCGATCTTGGCCAGTTTCTGCGGTTCGTTATCGGGTTGCAGACCGGCAATCGCCGCGGTGCGTAACGAACCGTCGGGCATTCGCTGGAGGATAGCGGATTCGTTCAGTTCGCGCCCCTGTACCTGAAGGATATAGGCGTCCGCGAAATCCGGGTCGGTCAATTTCAGGCTTTCGAGATAATAGCGGATATCCGATGCCATTGTGACGGTGTTGTTCGCCACTTGCAGCTGGTTCTGTTCGTAATACCCCCGCGCCAGAGCATCGGCATTCTGCATCAGGCCGCGCGAATTATCGGAAAACCAGAAATCCACCCCCGACTGGAACAGAACCGCGGCAAAACCGGCGACCAACAAGGTCGGCACAGCGGCGATCAGCGAGAAGAAGAACACCAGCCGCACATGCATCTGCGCGGTGCCACCCGCCGCGCGTCGCAATGCCAGCCGCCTGCCCAACAGGACCAGCAGCGCCATCGCCGGGATCAGTGTTGCGATCAGCAGCAGCGCGACGTTGCCGATGGGCGGTGCCTGATTGGATTCGGGTGCCTGCGAGAACGTCAGCCAGTCGACCCAGACCATCGCGATAGTCGCCAGCGCGGCGATAATTTCCAGAATTCCGAACAGGTTCGCGCGGCCCGCCGCGACAAGCAGCCGTCGCCGCCAGCGCGGACTTTTCTGGGAAGTGTAAGCTGGCAAATCGGCCATCGTTGCTCGCTTACAATAGCACTGTTGCAATTTTGCAAGAAGTTTTCGCTGGTAGGGGCCGGATTCTCGCCCGGCCGCGTGCCTCTCAACGCCCTGTCAGTCGCCGCAAGTGTCGGGATCGATGGCCAGATCGGTCAGCCGTTTTCGCAGAGTATTGCGGTTGATACCGAGGATTCTCGCGGCCTGAACCTGATTGCCGCCGGTCTGCGACAGGACATGTTCGAACAAAGGCCGTTCGATTTCGGCAACCGCCGCATGATAGAGCGTGCCAGAGGGCAATTCGGTCGACCGCAACCAGTCGCCCAGCACCGTGGCGAAACCCGATTCCGCATTCACCGGAGTTGCCTCTCGCGGTTCGCCCAGGACGGACAGGACCGTTTCGCTATCGATCTCCTCGTTCCGTGCCATCAGAGCGAGCCGATAGACGGCGTTCTTCAGTTCCCGGACATTTCCCGGCCACCCGAACCGGCTCAACCGGGCCAGCGCGTCATCGTCGATCTTGTGGCGGGCAAGCCCCTCTGCCGCAGCTTGCGCGAGGAAGTGATTGACCAGCGCGGGAATATCGTCCCGCCGCTCTCTCAACGGCGGCAGAGTGATCGGAACCACGTTCAGCCGGTAATACAGGTCTTCGCGGAAGCGACCGGCGGCGATCATCGGCTCCAGGTCGCGATTGGTCGCTGCGACGATGCGAACATCGGTCGCAATCTCCTGACGCCCGCCGACCCGCCGGATGGCGCCCGATTGCAGCGCCCGCAGCAAACGCGTCTGCGCCTCCAGCGGCATGTCACCGATTTCGTCGAGGAACAGCGTACCGCCATTCGCCTGCTCGAACTTGCCGATGGCCTGACTGACCGCGCCGGTGAACGCGCCTTTCTCGTGACCGAACAGCTCGCTTTCGATCAGCTCGTGCGGGATCGCAGCGGCGTTGACCGCGATAAATGGCCCCGATTTGCGATGGCCAAGCTGATGAATGGCCTCTGCCACCAGCTCCTTGCCCGTACCCGACTCGCCCAGCACCAGAACGGTCAGATCGTTCCGCAGAACGCGGGTAATCATGCGATAGACGCCCTGCATCGCCTGACTGCGCCCGACCAGCGGCAGGCCCCCGTCCTGCTCGCTGGCGTCAGGCGTGTTCAGAACCCCCGATTGCCGGGCGGCCTGCTTCACCGCATGGACGAGTTCATCGAGGTCGAACGGCTTGGGAAAATATTCGAAGGCGGCAATGTCCGTTGCACGCACGGCGGTATCGAGCGTGTTTTGCGCCGACAGCACGATGATCGGCAAGTCGGGATTGTCGGTACGCGCCGGATCGAGGCTGGCGATGCCATCGCCATCTTCCAGCACCACATCGGTCAGCATCGCAGCATAGCGGTGCTGCGCCAGCAACCGATCGCGCCCGACGATGCTCTCAGTACGATCGACGGCGAAGCCCTCTTCTTCCAGCGCGGCAGTAATCACGGTGGCGATCGAGGCGTCGTCTTCGACCAGCAGAATTTTCTGTCCCACGTGCAAGACCCTTTACCTGGCGACCGGAAGATGGACGCGGAAATGAGTGAGGCCCTCACGCTCGTCCCGCTCGTGCGTAATGCGGCCTTCCATGTCCCGCACAAGCCTTCGCACCAGAGCCAGACCGAGCCCCTGCCCGCTCTTTTTGGAGGTAACGAACGGTTCGAACACGAATTCGCGCAGTTTCGGATCAATTCCGGGGCCGTTATCGGTGATTGTCAGTTCAATTGGCAGCCTGACAGACCTTCCGGGGCGAATTGCGTTGAAAATTAAACCACTTATGTAACGCGTACGGACGATAACCTGTGGGTGATCGGTTGCGGCACAGGCATCGCACGCATTGCTGACAAGATTGATAACTACTTGTTCCAGCGCATCTTCATTGCCCATCACGGCCGGCAACGATGGATCGAACTCTTCGCGAATGGGAACAGCGGTGCGATCCGCCGCCCGTACCGTCGAAAGCGCGTTGCGGATGGCGATATGCAGATTCAACGGGGCGTTGGGCTCTGAAGATGCGCTGCCAAGTCTTTGCATTCTATCGATTAATGACGCGATGCGATCGACTTCGTTCGATATCACATTGGCCAGCGGGCGGTCCTTCGGATCGAGTTTCCGGGCCAGCAACTGCCCCGCCCCCCGGATCGCCGCCAGCGGGTTTTTGATCTCATGCGCCAGCACCGCGGGCGCACGCAAACCCGCTTCGCGTGGATCGTCCTCCCCCATGTCATCTTGCCCGGAATCTGAAAGGGTTAGCACGCGCCACCCCTTATGCGCGACCAGCGGGGACAGCGTCAGATTGACTCGCCTTTCCCCCGTCGCAGTCGAAATCGCCACGCTTCGCGCAACCAGTCGCCCCTCCGGCTGCCGCGCATGAGAAGCAACCCGCGGGTCGGGAATTGTCAGGACATCGTATATCGGTTTGCCAACCAGCCGCCGCGCGCTCTGCCCAAGCATATCTTCCGCTGCGGGATTTGCCTCGGCAATCTGCATATCCGGGTCCAGCAAGAACATTGCAAACACCAGCCCGTTGACCTGCGAACGCAAGCTTGGAGGCGGCGCCATAGGCGGTGTCATGCCGCTCTGCGTTCGAAGAAAGGTTCGTAGAACCGGTCGATCTCGCTACGCACTTGCTTGGGATCGTCGATGAAGTTGACTTTGTTGCGGAATTCAGCCGACCCGTGCAACCCTTTCGTGTACCATCCCAGATGCTTACGAGCCATTTTTACGCCGACATCATCTCCGTAATGTTCGAGCATGGCATCATAATGCTCTCGCAGTACCCCGTGCTGTTCCACCAGATCGGGGGCCGCAAGCGCCTCTCCTGTGCGGAGCCAATGCATTATCTGCCCCAGCAGCCACGGTTTGCCATAGGCTCCGCGCCCGATCATCACGCCATCGGCGCCCGATTGCCGCAAGGCCCTGTCAGCATCCTCGATGGTGCAAATATCGCCGTTCACGATGACCGGGATTGAAACCGCCTGCTTCACCTTTTTCACGAAAGCCCAGTCGGCGCTGCCCTTATACATCTGGTTCCGCGTGCGCCCGTGAACCGTTATCATCTTCACGCCCAGATCTTCGGCAATCCGGGCGAGTTCGGGTGCGTTGAGGCTGTTATGATCCCACCCCATCCGCATCTTGACCGTCACAGGGACATCGACTGCCTTGACGGTCGCCTCCATCAGGCGGGTGGCAAGCGGCACTTCCCGCATCAGCGCAGATCCGGCGAGCTGGCCGACAACTTTTCGAACCGGACAACCGAAGTTGATATCGATGATCGCCGCACCACTATCTTCCTGAAGCTTCGCGGCTTCGCCCATTGAATAAGGGTCGCAACCGACAAGCTGCATGGAAACGGGATCTTCGATAGGCGCCCAGGCTGCCTTTTGAATCGACTGGCGTGTTTCGCGGATCGCCGCCTCGCTTGCGATCATTTCGGTCACGTTAAGGCCAGAACCGTACCGACGCACCAGAGCGCGAAAAGGCAAGTCGGTCACACCCGTCATCGGAGCAAGGACGACAGGGGATTCAATTGTCACCGACCCGACCTGAATCGGTTTAAGCGTTAAAGGAGGTGGAGCATTCGTCATATGGCGTGCCTAAAATTTAGGCAGCGCATAGTGGATTGCCCATTTGCGTGCAAGGCGTTAGCGCGATGAGTGATGGCCGAAGCTGCCCCCCTCCCCTCATATGCGGCGATCGTGGTTGCCGCCGGAAAAGGCCATCGTGCCGGCCAGCCAATTCCCAAACAGTTTGTTTTATGGCGAGGCAAACCCGTCGTACGGCATTCGGTTGAAGCTTTTCTCGCCAACGGGGCTGCGCCGGTTATTGTCGTGATCCCGCCCGATTGCGAAGCTCTGGCGGAAGATGCGCTGCGCGGCCTTGATGGTTATCGTCTCGTTTCGGGCGATACCACGCGACAGGAGTCAGTTGCCGCGGGCCTTCAGGCTTTAAGACCTGACAATCCAGAGCGCGTTCTGATCCATGATGCTGCGCGCCCCGACTTACAGCGCCCCGTCATCGAATGGCTTTTACAGGAAATAGCGGATCATCCCGGTGCGATTCCGGTTCTGCCGGTGGTGGACAGCCTGGTTGTCGATGAAGGCCGGACAATGGCTGGTACGGCGGATCGCGACGTGCTCCGTCGGGTGCAGACTCCGCAGGCATTCCGCTACCTCGATATTCTCGATGCCCATGCATCTTGGCAAGGAGAACCCACTGCCGGGGATGACGCACAGGTTTTGCGTGCCAATGGTGGAACGGTCCGCTTGGTCAAAGGGGATGAAAGATTGGCCAAATTGACCTTTGCCGAAGATTTTTTAAGCGCACCTCCCCCCGTGCGTACCGGCACAGGATTCGACGTACACCGGCTGGTCGACGGCGAGGATCTGTGGCTGTGCGGCATACAGATACCGCATATTAGAGGGCTGGCCGGGCACAGCGATGCCGATGTGGCGCTCCATGCTGTTGTCGACGCCTTGCTAGGGGCTGTTGGTGCCGGCGATATTGGCTCCCATTTCCCACCAAGCGATCCGCAATGGCAGGGCGCGCCTTCCTCCCGCTTTGTCGAACACGCTGTCGAGCAGGTTGCTGCGGCCGGATACCGGATCGGCAACATCGATCTTACGCTGATTTGCGAAGAACCGAAAATCGGGCCACACCGCCTTGCCATGCGAGACAAGCTTGCGGAAATTGCGGGCGTGGAAGCCAGCCTGATAAGTGTAAAGGCCACAACGACTGAGCGGCTTGGCTTTACAGGTCGCAGCGAAGGAATCGCTGTGCAAGCAGTCGCGACAGTTTTGGCTTTTTAGAGCCTGTGAAGGGAATTTTTATGAATGTCCGAACCCGGCTGATCGGTGGTGCGGTCGCTTTGATTGCTTTGGCGCAACCGCAAGTCTCGCTGGCGCAGGAATGCATCACCAAGCAAGAAGTTGGCAGTTTGGTGATGTATATGATGCCTGTTGCGATCGACAGCGTGGATCAGGCATGCAGTACCCACCTCTCGCCAGACGGCTTTCTGGCGAGCGGCGCAGCCGGGATGCGAGAGCGTTATGCAGCTATGTCAGATAAAGAATGGCCCAACGCACGACGCGCATTGTTCAAGTTTGCACGGAACGGAAGACCTGCCGAAGCCGATGATCCATTCGACTTCTCGGCCCTTCCGGACGAGGCGGTAAGGCCACTTGCCACTGCCATGTTCGGAACCAAAATTCGCAATGCGATCAAAGTTGACGACTGCGCGAACTATGAAGAAGCCCTGCAGGTTTTTTCACCCATCGAACCGCACGACGTAGCCAGCCTTGTGGCGTTCATTGCATCGGTGGTGAAAGTTGAAAATCCATCGGTTTGTAAGGAGCCGCAGGAATGACCGGATCTGTTTTGCCTGACGAGATTGTCGAACTCGCCCAGAAGGTGGTGGACGAAAATGCTCGTCTCGGGCGCAAAGTGGTCACTGCGGAAAGTTGCACCGGCGGCCTGGTCGCCGCAGCCCTTACTGAGATACCCGGATCTTCCGCTGTCCTCGATCGCGGCTTTGTGACTTATTCAAATCAAGCAAAACAAGAAACGCTTGGTGTATCGAGCGAACTGATCGAAACGTTTGGCGCCGTATCCATCGCATGTGTCTGGGCGATGGCTCAGGGAGCTTTGGCAAAAAGCGGAGCCGATGTGGCGGTGGCAATCAGCGGAGTTGCCGGGCCAGACGGCGGAACCGAGTTGAAACCTGTCGGCACAGTTGTCTTTGCCCGCGCACTTCGCGGCAAAGACGGTGAGCCAGAGGGTGAAATGAAGCTGTTCGACGGACAATCGCGCGGTGAGGTCCGCCGTCAGGCAACGCTCTGCGCGCTCGAACTGTTGTTGCCATAAAGGGCATCGGCGCGAGCTTCGAATGCAGCGACCATTTTGCGAAAGGCGCGATCGAAATACTGGCCAGCCAGTGCCTCGAACATCCTGTTGCGAAATGTGAAATCGACTGCAAAATCGACTTCGCACCCGCCCCCCGGTAAATCCGTGAAAGTCCAGACGTTATCCAGATCCTTCATCGGACCGTCGATATACTGGACCTCTATCCGATGTGGGCGATCTTTGCTCACGCGCGAAGTGAACTTTTCCCGCAATGCCTTGAACCCAACGAGCATGTCGGCAACCATTTCAGTTTCACTGTTTGACCGGATACGCGTGGCAACCACCCAAGGCAGAAATTCGCTGTAATCACCAACGTCAGCGACCAGATCAAACATCTGGGCGGCACTGTAAGGCAGGCGCCGTACTTCGCGAATGCCCGGCATCAGGCCTGCCGCTTGGCCAGTTTTGCTTCGCGGGCTGCTTTCATTTCTGCGAAATCATCACCTGCATGATAGCTTGAGCGGGTCAGCGGAGTGGCTGCTACCTGCAAAAACCCCTTCGCGCGTGCGTTCGATCCATAGGCTGCGAAGGCCTTGGGTTCGACGAACTCCTCCACCTTTGCGTGTTTGGGCGTGGGCTGAAGATATTGTCCCATCGTTATAAAATCGATGTCCGCGCTGCGCATGTCATCCATCACCTGATGAACTTCCAGGCGCGTCTCACCCAATCCAAGCATGATACCGGACTTCGTAAAAATCAGCGGATTATGCGCCTTCACTTCTTCGAGCAAACGCAACGAAGCATAGTACCGCGCACCGGGGCGAATGGTGGGATAAAGTCGCGGAATCGTTTCCAGATTGTGGTTGAACACATCGGGCCCGGCTTCGCAGATTTCCTCAATCGACTGCTTCATCCTTCCGCGAAAATCGGGAGTCAGAATTTCAATCGTTGTGTCCGGTGTCTCGCGCCGCAAAGCCTTGATGACTTTCACGAACTGGCCTGCCCCGCGATCGGGCAGATCGTCGCGGTCGACGCTGGTGATAACGATATGCGCCAATCCCATCTCCGCCGCGGCGATTGCGGTGTTTTCCGGCTCAAACGGATCGACTGGCATCGGCATGCCGGTCTTGATGTTGCAAAACCGACATGCCCGGGTGCAAGTGTCGCCCAGAATCATGACTGTCGCATGCTTCTTGGTCCAGCATTCGCCAATATTCGGACACGCCGCTTCCTCGCAAACCGTATGCAAGCTGAGATCGCGCATCAGTTTACGCGTTTCGTTGTACCCCTTGCTGGTGGGGGCCTTAACGCGAATCCAGTCTGGCTTGCGCTGACGTTCCGGGCGAGGTGCGGATGAAAGGTCGTTCATGACCGTGCACTTAGTATCGGGGCTTGCCAGAGGCAATGCCATGCGGCAATCCAACACGCGATGAATACAAAGCCGTCCCTAGAACTCGCAAGCCTCATAGAGGGTTACCGTCGCTTTCGTGCCAATGGGTGGAACCCACGGCGCGAACGATGGGCCGCATTACGCGAAGGGCAGGAGCCGCGCGTAATGGTTATCGCCTGCTCCGACAGCAGAGTCGATCCGGCGCAAATTTTCGATGTCGATCCGGGGCAGATTTTCGTCGTTCGCAATGTCGCCGCGATGGTTCCTCCGTTCGAAACCAGTCCCGGACATCACGGTGTTTCTGCGGCTTTGGAATTTGCCGTGCAGGTTCTGAGAGTTCGCGAAATTGTGGTAATGGGTCATGGAATGTGCGGCGGGTGCAAGGCGGCATTGACACAGGAACTGGCTGGGACCGAACCCGGCAAAGGTGGCTTTATCGCCGACTGGATCGAACTTCTCGATGGCGCACGCGAAGAAGTGGTGCACAAGCACGGCACCCAAGGGCGCGAAGCAGAAAAAGCGATGGAATTGGCCGGGGTGAAGGTTAGCCTAGCCAACCTGCGAACTTTTCCTTGTGTTTCTGAACTGGAAAGCCGGGGTAAGCTCACTTTGCGTGGAGCATTCTTTGCGATTTCCGATGGGCTGTTGCACGTGCTGGATGAGGAAAGTGGAGAGTTCTCGCCGGTCGAATAACGGCGATCCAAGGTTGCGGACCTGCTTCATCCGGCCCATTTAACCGGCTATGACTTCAGAAAACCTCAAGAATATCGCCCTGCTGATCGACGCCGACAACACCACGCCCGCGGGCATCGATCCAGTGTTGACGGTGATGGCCGAACTGGGCCAGGTCAATATCAGACGCGCCTACGGCAATTTCGCCAAGCAGGGTTTGTCCAAATGGGATCGAATCACCAATAAATATGGCATTCGGCCACAACAGCAATTCGATGTATCGAAAGGCAAGAACGCCACCGATATGGCAATGACGATCGACGCGATCGACTTACTTTATCAGGGCAAGGTCGATGGCTTCGGCATCATGAGTTCAGATAGCGATTTTACGCCGCTGGTCACACGATTACGTCAGGATGGTATCGTTGTGTACGGCTTTGGCGGTGCAAAAACGCCGGATGCATTCAAGTCGGTTTGCACACGATTCATCGATATCGATCAGTTGATCCGTAACGCGAAGGAAGATGAAAAGACAGCTAACCCGGCAGCGGCAGCTGACGCTGACTTGCTCGATCTGATCGGCGCTGCCTACAAAGAGGCGAAGCGGGACGACGAAGGCTTCGCTCGCCTCCAGCAAGTCGGTCAGATCGCCGGCAACCGTTCAAGCTTCGACGTTCGAAACTACGGGTTCAAGAACCTTTCCGACCTGTTCCGCTCGCTCGACAATTACAAGGTTGAGCGGCGTGATGATGGGCAGTTGTGGGTCAAACGTCTACGTTGAATGTCAGCGCGTTTATTCATACGCTAGCCGATTATCCTGACGACGGGCCCTCGTAAAAAGAGAACGCGGCGCCAACCCTGAATGGTCGCGCCGCGTCTCTGATTTTGGCAATGTTTCAGGTGGGATTACTGATTATTGCCCGCAGTCGCGCCGCCAGCCTTTTGTTTGGCGTAGATCGACCACAGATATGCAATCGGCTGACGCTCGCCCTGCACCTTCGCAAAAGTCTGCTGTGCCTCTGCATACTTGCCTTGGTCGGCGAGAGCGATACCAAGGCGTGTCAATACACGCGGGGTGTCGACACCGGGCTTGTCTAAAGCGCGCTTGTAATAACCTTCCGCCTTGGCAGCCTCGCCATAGCTAAGGAACGCATCGCCAGCGGCATTGATGGTGGCGAGAGAAGCACCAGCTTTATCGGCATCGCTCGCGAGAGACGGCAAGCTCGATTTGTCCGCTGAGAGGCGGGAAGTAGCGATCGACTTCGCTTCCGAAACGGTAACATCGCTTGCCGAGAGTTGGCCTGCGGCGATACCTGCATCAATAACTTTCAGCGTTTCACCTGGCAGGCGACGGGCGTCTGCGGCAGTGAAATATTCAACGTAATCCCGAGAGTTACGCAACGAATTCGTCCGCATGGAGAGACGCATCAGATCAAGAAGCGACTGACCTTCAAAATCGTAGAAATTGCGTTCGATAGCGATCGCGTCTCCCCAGCTGTTCACCGAAGGAAAAAGCTCCGCGTAAAGCCCGGCATATTTGAGAGCAGACTCTTTCAGGTCGCCTTCATAAGACATCGCCACGGCGCGCTTGATCCATGCCTCAGGCACTGCTTCGCCAGCCTGCTGCTTCTTGGAAATCGCCAGTTGGAGAGCGTCGATACCCTTCTGCGGTTGCTTCTGCGCGAACCACGATTCTGCGATCAGAAGTTCAGGATCGCCTTTGTTATTGCCGGCATCGATCGACTGCTGCGCACGAGAAATCGCCGCATTCCAGTCTTTCGCCTGATACGCGAGTTGCGATGCAGCAAACAGGTTGGTCGCCAGCGATTCAGCGGGCGTTTTGCCGCTGTCGAGCATCATATCGAGGCCCTTGCGCTGAGTGGCGAGATCTTTTGCCTTCGTTCCGACCGAATAGGTGATCTGGCCGGCAACGAAGTTGTCATCCGGCGTTTTGGCCATGGCAACCACCTGAGGCAGTTCGGCCTGAAGCGTGGCAATGTCCGTGCTATCGTCCTGCAGCTTTTGAGCGAAGGGTTGATAGGCGCCAACAAATTCCTTCGAATAATTGGCCTTCGGCGCGCTTTCTTTTTCTTTCTTCTTGGCCGCAAAAGCCGGCGTGGCAGTTGCCGTCAAACCGAAGGCTGCGCCGGTGGTAAGGGCGATAGCCATAGCAAGGCGTGAGGCGGGGCGGCGGATGGAATGCAAGGGCATCGATGTGATCTCCCAGGAGGTAATTAGAGTGAGTGGTTGACCCGGCCAAAATGGCACGGGCTTCGGTCTCGCAGTGCTACTGCCGTGTCGAATGGAACATTGCAAACCCGATATCGATCCTCGCGTGAATGCGCTTTGAACGCAGTTGATGCCCTTGAGTCAGAAAAGTCGCCCGGCCAGGACCAATCATATGTGGAAAACGGCGCGTTTCCGGGGATCCTCCGTTCGATCAAACTGGTCTCTCGCGCGCCCTTCCCCTAGGCTTTTCCTACCCTGCGCGAATGGCGCGAAACTGTCAGAACAAAAACCTTGAACGACGATACCCAGAACCTGACCCCGCCGACCCCATCGGATGATTACGCCCGCGTCGACATCGTCGACGAAATGAAAACGAGCTATCTCGATTACGCGATGAGCGTGATCGTATCCCGCGCGCTTCCCGATGTGCGTGATGGTCTCAAGCCGGTTCATCGCCGCATTCTGTTCGCCAGTCAGGAAGGCGGCTTTGTCGCCGGGCGCCCTTATCGCAAGAGCGCGAAAATCGTCGGTGACGTGATGGGTAACTACCACCCGCACGGCGACAGCGCGATTTACGACGCACTGGCGCGCATGACGCAGCCGTGGTCGATGCGGGTGCCGCTGATAGATGGTCAGGGTAACTTCGGTTCGATGGACCCCGATCCGCCGGCTTCGATGCGCTATACCGAAGCGCGCCTCGCACGGGTCGCCAATTCCTTGCTCGACGATCTCGACAAGGATACGGTCGATTTCGCGGATAACTATGATGGTTCGCGGCAGGAACCCACAGTTCTTCCTGCACGCTTCCCCAACCTGTTGGTGAACGGTGCGGGGGGCATCGCGGTCGGCATGGCGACCAATATCCCTCCGCATAATCTGGGGGAAGTGATCGACGGGTGCCTCGCTTACATCGAAAATCCCCATATCACGAGCGAAGAACTGTTCGAAATCATTCCGGGGCCGGATTTCCCGACTGCTCCGCTGATCCTCGGTCAGTCTGGTGCGAAAGCGGCGTACACCACTGGCCGCGGCTCTATTCTTATGCGCGCGCGGCATACCATTGAAACAGCGCGCGGGGATCGCGAATCGATCGTATTTACCTCCATCCCCTATCAGGTCGGCAAAGCCGGTCTGGTCGAGAAAATCGCCGAAGCTGCCAAAGACAAGCGGATCGAAGGTATCTCGGACATTCGCGACGAGTCTAACCGCGAGGGTGTGCGGGTGGTCATCGATCTCAAGCGGGACGCCACTGCAGAGGTCGTGCTTAATCAGATCTGGCGGCATACCCCTGCGCAAGCCAGCTTCCCGGCGAATATGCTGGCGATCCGTGGTGGGCGCCCTGAAACGCTCAGCCTGCGCGATATCATTCAGGCGTTCATCCATTTCCGCGAACAGGTCATCACGCGGCGCACCAAGTTCGAACTGAACAAGGCGCGTGAGCGAGCGCACGTCTTGCTCGGCTTGGTTGTTGCAGTCTCAAACCTCGATGAAGTGGTGGCGATGATCCGTGGATCGTCTAACCCTGCGGAAGCACGCGGCCGTCTGCTTTCGAAGGAATGGCCAATTGGCGATATCGCTCAGTATATCGCGCTCGTTGAGGCGATCGAACCGTCTGCCGATGAAAGCGGGGGCACCTATCGCCTGTCCGAGCGTCAGGTGCGTGCGATCCTCGAATTGCGCCTACACCGCCTGACGGCACTAGGCCGCGATGAAATCGGGGGCGAGTTGAAAGAACTCGCCATTGCGATCGAGGAATATCTCTCGATCCTTGCTGACCGAGTGAAACTCTACGGTGTCATGCGTGGTGAACTTGAGGAGATTCGCGACCTCTATGCCACTCCGCGCGTCAGTGAAATCGCTCCGGCGTGGGATGGTCTCGACGATGAAGACCTGATCGAACGGGACGATATGGTGGTCACTGTCACCCTCGACGGTTACATCAAGCGCACGCCTCTCTCGAGTTTCCGGGCACAGCATCGCGGCGGCAAGGGCCGTGCCGGGATGGCAACGAAGGATGAGGATGCCGTGTCGAACATGTTCGTCACCAGCACCCATAATCCGGTGTTGTTCTTCTCAACTGCAGGCAAAGCCTATCGTCTCAAAGTGTGGAAGCTGCCCGAAGGCGGTCCGACCACGCGTGGACGCCCCATCGTCAACCTGCTGCCTGCACTCGACGACGGCGAAACGATCGCCGCAGTCCTGCCTTTGCCGGAAGACGAAGATAGCTGGGGCGCACTTTCGGTCGTCTTTGCTACCGCCAGGGGAAGTGTGCGCCGCAACTCAATGGATGCATTCGCGAATATCCCGTCAAACGGCAAACTGGCGATGCGTTTCGAAGATGGGTCCGACGACAAGCTGATTGGTGTCGCCCTGCTCGATGCGACCGACGATGTCTTGCTCGCCAGTCGCAATGGCAAGGCGATCCGTTTCGCGGGCGAAGACGTTCGCGAGTTCACCAGTCGCACCTCTACCGGTGTGCGCGGGATGAACCTGAAGGATGGGGATGAGGTCGTTTCGCTGTCCATCCTGCACAAAGTGGGAACCGATTCCGAGGAGCGGGAGCAATATCTGCGCTTCGCTCCCTGGAAGGCAGAGAAAGAAGGCGAACCCGATCTGACACCCGAACGATTTGCCGAACTGGCAGAGCGTGAACAGTTCATCCTTACCGTCTGCGCCAACGGGTTTGGCAAGCTCTCGTCCGCCTACGAATACCGGCGCATCGGTCGTGGTGGGCAAGGCATCACCAATATCGACAACATCAAGCGGAACGGCCCGGTTGTCGCCAGCTTCACTGCTACACAGGCCGATCAGTTGATGCTGGTGACCGATCAGGCAAAGTTGATCCGCATCGGTCTGGATAGTTTGCGTGTAATTGGTCGCGGTTCGGCAGGGGTCAAGCTGTTCGACGTGGCTAAGGGTGAAACTATCGTCAGCGCGGTACGGATCGACGAAGACGAAGCGCCGGAAAGCGATGCTGAGGAAGCCATTGTCGAGGAAATGGTCGGCCGTGGAACGGAACAGACTGCGCCTCACACCACTCCGCAAAGCGATAGCGATATAGACGGCGACGAGCCCGACGCATAATCTGCCAGGCGGAAAGCTGAATCCAGCTCGGGCTTTGGGCTTAAGCATTCGCAAATTCCGCATCACCGATTATGGTGATGCGGAATTTGCAGGAATGTGGTTCCTGTAACGCACCGGGGGCATTGGCTGCCGCGATGCCGTCCTTATTACCCCTAATAGTCAGGCGCGATGATCGCGTCGCAGGCCTTGGATAATGCCGGTGCAGATCATGAACTGTCCCGCGTAATACAGCGGCCAGATCAACCACGAGGTCACGCTCTCGGGCAACGCCCCGCCCATGCGTGCGAAAATCAGCCAGTCGGAAACAATGAACAGTATGGCCCCAGCCCCGACATGATATCGACCGAACCGGCTAAGCCATGCACTTGCCGCCATAGCACCCAATCCAATGGCGTATATGCCAACACCTGCATCGCCTGACAGAAGCCATGAAATGATCGGCACCATAACCAACATCGTCAACGCCGCCGCGCGCTGTGCCCCGGTGACGTTCGTTCTACGGTTACGCCAATAGAGTCCGATCGCGATCAGATGGCCGATGAAGAAGATCGCTCCACCGACAATCGTGTCGAGCTCCATCCCCACATCGCCCGCCGCACCGAAGGCCATAATGATCGCCAACAGTCTTGCATCCAACGAATGATGCCGAACAAGTGCATATGGCACCAGAAAACCGACCGAGAGGCCCTTCAGCATCATGGCATAAACGCTGCCGATCCACGGTTCAGGCAAGAAATAAAATGCAATCGAAGCGGCAAGGCTAGCCAACAACCATGGGCGATCTTCGATTAGAGTGCGTCTTGGCATGGTCAGGTCATTCTCCCCGCCCCGCTTGCCCCAATGCTGGGTGCTATGCAATCGCACACCCCTTGCCGCATGGGGATAGCGAGACTAGGCGCGCGGTGACATGACACATCACGTACATATTATCGGCGGCGGTTTAGCGGGAAGCGAAGCGGCATGGCAGCTTGCCCGTCGCGGTTTCAAAGTGCGCCTCTCGGAAATGCGCGGCAGCGGAGAAATGACCCCTGCTCACCAGACCGATGGCCTGGCCGAACTGGTTTGTTCGAACTCTTTCCGTTCGGATGACGACACGAAAAATGCTGTCGGCTTGCTGCATCATGAAATGCGGCGGCTCGATTCGATCATTATGCAAGCAGGCGAGGCAGCGCGTGTTCCGGCTGGTTCGGCGATGGCCGTGGATCGCGATGTTTTTTCCGCCGGCGTGCAGCGCGCATTGGAGGAGCACCCGAACGTAACTGTCGTGCGCGAACGAATCGACGCCCTGCCCGCTTCCGGCCCCACCCTGATCGCCACCGGTCCTTTAACTGCCAGTGCCTTGGCGCAAAACATCGCGAAGGCAACAGGTGCGGATAGCCTGGCGTTCTTCGATGCCATTGCTCCTATCGTCCATCGGGATTCCATCGATATGGAAGTGGCTTGGTTCCAGAGCCGCTGGAACAAAGGAGATGGTAAGGACTACATCAACTGCCCGATGAATCGGGAGCAATACGCCACATTTGTGCAAGGCCTGATCGACGGCGAGAAAACCGAGTTTCGTGAGTGGGAAGCGGATACCCCATATTTCGAAGGCTGTATGCCGATTGAAGTGATGGCAGCGCGCGGACCGGAAACACTCCGCTTTGGCCCAATGAAGCCGGTCGGCCTGGACAATCCGCACGACACCACGCCAGATTTTCCGCAAGGCCGGTGGCCTTATGCTGTGGTCCAGTTGCGGCAGGATAACAAGCTCGGCACATTGTGGAACATGGTGGGCTTCCAGACGAAGCTGAAACACCGGGCACAGGTTGAACTGTTCCGCACGATACCAGGTTTGGAAAATGCAGAATTCGCACGACTTGGGGGGCTGCACCGCAATACTTTCATCAACTCGCCTGTGGTCCTCGATCGCGAACTGCGTCTTCGCGGTGCGGAACATATCCGCTTTGGCGGTCAGATCACCGGTTGCGAGGGTTATGTCGAAAGCTCTGCGGTCGGATTGCTCGCCGGTCTCATGCTGGCAAGCGAACTGACGGGTAAACCGTGGTCACCACCACCGCGCACCACCGCGATGGGTGCTTTGCTGGCGCACATTACCGGCGATGCGGAAGCGGAAAGCTATCAGCCGATGAACGTCAATTTTGGACTGTTCCCTCCACTTCACGACGTCAAAAAGAAGGCCCGCAAAGAAGCTTATACCGATCGTGCGAAGGCGGACTTCGGTGAATGGCTCGCCTCTATGAAAAGCGCCGCCACCTGACTCTTCGCTGGCCTAACACTTGCATTGCGACTTTTTATTGTGGCGCTTAGGAGCGGTAGTCGCAAATTCGGCCTGATCCAGAATTCCATCACCATTGCGGTCGGCCTTATCAAACCGATCGGCGGTGGCATGAGCCCATTCCTCGAATGAAAGGAGGTTGTTGCCGTCTTTATCCAGTTTACGGAACGCATCCGAGCGTGTCGAAAGCATTTCGTTACGTGTGATCCGCAAATCGCGATTGCGATCATAACGGAAAAAGCGCTGCTGCTCGCGAGTCAGTTCGGTAGCTTCCGGCGGTGCAGGTCCGCGCATATTCGCGGGAGCATCCGTCGGCAAATCACTAGAAGCTGGCAAAGGGGGCTCGGTCGATGGCGGCGGGGCATTGCGTTGCACTTCTGCCTTTCCTTGCCACCAGAACAGACCAACTGCGGATAAGGCCAATGCCGCAAAAGCGCCGAGCGCGACCCGTTTCATTTTCAATCATTCCATTTCAAGGGCGCGATCGCCTCGGCCGATAACCTACCTGCCGATCAAACCAACCCGCAGCGCGACAAATGCAGCGCTACGTCCGACGAGCAGAGGGGTTTCGGTTTTGAGCGAATGGCAAGCAAGCCGATCAAGCACCTGAATACCCCGGAGTGAGCGCGGGAGGATTACAGTGCCTTCAATCTGCCGCGCCAGATCAAGGGCCGCCTCATGTTCGACAGGCTCGCTGGTTTTCCAGGCGAAATCGACCAAAGCCCAGCGTTTTCCGGCCCGCGTCACGTGGTCAACCAGCGCCTCTTTTCCTGTCTGTGGGATAAAAGCGGCCAACGGCTGCGCCCGGCCTGCGGCAAACTGACTGATTGCAGCCGCTGACAGCGGCGCTTCACCCAATAGTTCTTCCCACCCATCGACCAATGCGAGCAACGCGTTCGTATCAGAGCCCCACATAACCTCAACTGCATCGAGTATTTGGTCGCCCTGTGCGCGTTCGACTGCGGGAAGCTTCAATTGATCGCGCCACCATGCCAGCCGGATTTGTCCGAGCATCGGTTCGCGTGCCTGAGCGACCTGTCGGGCCAACCGAGCATCAAGCGCGAAGTAGAGCTTCAGCGCGCGACGCAAAGCTGGCGCCATATGGGCCAGCGCCAGAGTGCGTTCTTCCGGAAAGGTAGTTGCGGCGAGCGGGTCAAGCACCGATGTATTGTCATTTGCCATGATGCATCCCACAACACGCGGAAGATATCGATCCCACTATTGGACTGATAAACGCTGCTGCCGCCGATAAAGCACATCGGCAGCAGCGCTCATCTCAGTTCAATCGCGGTAGCATACTTTCTTAGCCGCAGTGACAATCTTGTCCGCATCGATCAGCGCCATCGCTTCAAGGTTGGCCGCATAAGGCAGCGGCACATCTTCGTCGGTCACCCGCAACACGGGGGCGTCGAGATAATCGAACCCTTCCTCCATACAGATGGAAACGATCTCGGATGAGATCGAACAGGTTGGCCAGCCTTCCTCGGCAACGATCAGGCGATTTGTCTTCGCTAAACTTGCCAGAACGGTTTCCTTGTCGAGCGGCCGAAGGGTCCGCAGATCGATGACTTCCGCATCGATACCTTCTTCTCCCAGCCTCTCCGCTGCTTCAAGCGCGAAACCGACGCCTATCGAATAGCTGACAATCGTGACATCGCCGCCTTCGCGTACGATCCGTGCCTTGCCGATCGGCAGGACGAAATCATCCATATCCGGCAGTTCAAAACTGCGCCCGTAAACCAGCTCATTTTCGAGGAACACTACCGGATCCTCAGACCGGATTGCAGCCTTGAGCAGGCCCTTTGCATCGGCCGCATCATACGGTGCGATCACAATCAATCCCGGGACGCTGGCGTACCACGGTCCATAATTCTGGCTATGTTGCGCCCCGACCCGGCTAGCAGCGCCATTGGGCCCACGGAAGACGATCGGGCAACGCATCTGGCCGCCAGACATATAGTTTGTCTTGGCAGCAGAGTTGATAATGTGGTCAATCGCCTGCATCGCGAAGTTGAACGTCATAAATTCGACGATTGGTCGCAGACCGCCCATTGCCGCACCGGTGCCGATTCCGGCAAAACCATATTCGGTGATCGGGGTGTCAATGACACGTTTCGGGCCGAATTCATCAAGCAAGCCTTGAGTGACTTTGTAAGCGCCCTGATATTGGGCGACTTCTTCACCCATCACGAATACGCGGTCGTCTGCGCGCATTTCTTCCGCCATCGCATCGCGCAATGCTTCACGAACGGTCACCGTTACCATCGCGGTGCCTTCGGGCACCTCTGGATCATGGGCGGGGGTAGGTGCATTTGCTTCATTCGAAGCGACAATTGCCTTCGCGCCACCGGTAGCAGGTTCGCTGCCACGGCCGACGTCTTTGCCTTCTCCCGCGACATTATCCGAATTGGCATTCTGGCTCGCCGCAGGCTTGGACGCAGCATCGTCACCCTCACCCGCCATAGTGGCGATAACTTCACCCACCTTCACGTTCTCGGTCCCTTCCGGGACAACGATCTGACCGATCGTGCCTTCGTCGACCGCTTCGAACTCCATCGTCGCCTTATCGGTTTCGATTTCGGCAAGGATATCGCCAGCAGAAACGCTATCGCCTTCCTTTACCAGCCATTTGGCCAGCGTGCCCTCTTCCATCGTCGGCGAAAGGGCCGGCATCTTCAGCTCAATTGCCATCTCAGTATTTTCCCACCAGCACGTCGGTATAGAGTTCGGCCGCTTCGGGCTCGGGCGAGTTTTCGGCAAAGTCTGCCGCTTCGGAAACCGTCGCACGGATGCGCTTGTCGATTTCCTTCAATTCGTCCTCTGTTTTCCCGCGTTCGACCAACTCCTTTTTCGCGCGTTCGATCGGGTCGTTATGTTCACGCTGATCCTGCACTTCTTCACGTGTACGGTACTTCGCCGGGTCGGACATCGAATGCCCGCGATAGCGATAAGTATTGAGTTCAAGCAGGACCGGACCATTGCCTTCGCGGGCGTGCTTGAATGCGACCTCGGCTGCCTGGCGCACCTCCAGAACATCCATCCCGTTCACATCCATGCCGGGAATACGGAAAGCAGTACCGCGACGGTAAAATTCGGTCTCCGCACTCGAACGTTTAACCGCAGTACCCATCGCATACTGATTGTTTTCAATCGCGAACACGATCGGCAGCTTCCAGAGCGAGGCCATGTTGAAAGTTTCGTAAACTTGCCCCTGGTTGGCCGCGCCGTCCCCGAAATAGGCAAGGCAAAGACCCCCGTCATCCCGGTATTGATGTCCGAGAGCGAGCCCCCCTCCGAGCGAAACCTGCGCGCCGACGATACCGTGACCGCCGTAGAAGTTATGCTCCGTGCTGAACATGTGCATCGAGCCGCCCTTCCCCTTGGAAATGCCAGCTTCCCGCCCAGTCAGTTCGGCCATGATAATCCGGGGATCGATGCCATAAGCGAGCATATGCCCGTGATCGCGATAACCGGTAATCACGCTGTCGCGATCATTGTCGAGCGCACTCTGCAAGCCGATCGCGACTGCTTCCTGACCGATATATAGATGGCAAAAGCCACCAATCAGGCCGAGGCCGTAAAGCTGCCCTGCCCGCTCTTCAAACCGGCGAATCAACAGCATCTGCTCATAAAACCGCAACAACTCCTCGTCGCTGGCTTCATAGCGTGGCTGCTTCTGATGTTCTTCCTGCAGGCTCCGCAAGGCAGAATCGTTGTCCGGTTCTGCCTCATTCTTGGCGGCACGGGAACGATTGGATGCAACGGATTTTACTGCTGCCTTCGGGGCGGACTGCACTGTGGAAGCAGCCGGGGTCTTTCGCTTGCTGGCGGGCTTGGCCAATTCGCTATCCTCGTATGGTTTTCTCTGCCGGACAGGCCTCTGTCCGATACCGGCCCGCTATGGCCCAAGGCGCCGTGTGGCGCAACGCTCTGCATACGAAATCGCTGTTTCGACGCTACGGAACCGTATGCTCTGCTGGGGGTCAGTTTCCGGTGTCGGTTCCGTGACCGTCTTTACTATCCAGACTAATAACCACTTCATCGGGACGAACCGCATTGAGATCGCGGCGGATAAGCTCCCCCACGAGATCGGGATCCGCATGATTCGGATTCAGCGCATCCACAACGATCTTGAGCTCGTCGCGTTCGTGCTTCAGCTTTGCAATCTGAGCGTGCCGCTGATCGAGCTGACGCAGGTTTTCACTCCACGCCAGAAGCCCGCTGGGGCCCACAATTGCCAAACCGCCCAGCACGAGCAGGCACCCAAGCGCGATTGCTTGTACTGCCCGCTCCTTGGGAGATGTAATGCGGTGGCCTTCGTGCGTCATAAGGCTGACAGAATCACAAATGAATCAGCTATTCAAGGAGTTTCTTTGCAATATGCGACAGATCGGGCGCTGGCAGGCGCAAGATGCCTTTGTCCAATGGCCATGACTGCTGCTAGCTGACTGAGAATATGGCTTCCTCCAGTTTTCGTCACGCCCTGCGTCCGCTGCCGCTTCTGATGTTGATCATCCTTGGCTTCGTCCTTTGGTCGAGCTGGCGCACCGACACGGTCGTAACCGAACACGAAGGCCTCAGTTTTGCGTCTGGCGAGCTACTGGAGGCGCTGTCATCTTCGGAAAGCAATCTGAACACCCGGATTGTAGAACGATTTCGGGATCGGGATAGCATCAACTGCGCTGGCTTTGTGCGCGACGATCTGTCGGGAATCGCCTGCAACGAACGCGGCGGCTGGCATCTGCGCCTGCAAAGGGATGGTGCTTCGATTGCCACTGCGGACGGCGAGCAGGCAAAAGAGAATGATCTCGCCTTGGTTCGCGCGATTTCCGAAATGAAACGGCCACCTTAGCCGATTAGTGGAACCGTCGCGGTCTGGCAGGCGTTGGCTTTTCAAATGCGCGCCAGGTTCATGCCTTTAAAGCACATCGAAATTCAGGCATGAAACTCCACACGGTAAGAGTCTAATATCACAAACATTAATCAGGAATATTTAAAAGTGAATTACGCGGAAGTCCTCAAAGAACAAGTGATTGCTATGGCAGAAGGTTTTGTGGCAACATTGCCGCAACTGTTAATAGCCCTGATCGTTCTTGTTGCTACATGGGGAATTGCGCGATTCATTTCGCGTCTGGCTCGCAAAGCAGTTGAACGTGCACGATTGCGAGAAAGTCTCAAGCAACTGGTTCAAACGCTGGTCAGGCTTGGGGTGTGGCTGGTTGGCCTTTTGATCGCAGCTGCAATCGTGCTGCCCGGATTTACTCCTGGCAGCGCAATCGCCGGCCTGGGTATCGGCGCGCTGGCTATTGGGTTTGCATTTCAGGACATTTTTGAGAACTTCCTTGCGGGCGTTCTCATCATGCTGCGCGATAAAATGCGGATCGGCGACCTGATCGAAGTGGAAGGTGTGCTCGGCAAAGTCGAAAAAATCACACTGCGCGAAACGCATGTGCGCCAGCTGTCTAACGAACTGACGATCATGCCCAACTCCATCTTATTTAAGAATCCGGTCAAAATCCTCACCGATGACACAATACGGCGAAACGATCTGATCGTTGGCGTGGCATATGACACCGATCTGGAAATGGCCGAACGGGTGATTTTAGAAGCGATGGGCACGGTCGAGGCCATCGTTTCGGATCGCCCGGTGGTAGTGTATGCACAGGAATTCGGCGCGAGTTCGGTTGATTTTCTGGTCCAATGGTATGCTCAGTCTGCTTCACGCGACTTACGCAAGACAAAGGCAGAAGCGATCAAAGCCATCAAGAAGGCGCTGGATGAGGCTGGGATTGAAATACCGTTTCCTTACGTCACCCATACCTTCAAAGAGCCCGTGCCTCTTGCGCCATTGGCCTCTGCCAATTGACCCGTATAGCGCTTTCAGCAATTGCAAGCGCCGGGTCGCGTGACTATGGATCGCGCCCGGTGCGCCCGTAGCTCAGCAGGATAGAGCACCAGATTCCTAATCTGGGGGCCACAGGTTCGAATCCTGTCGGGCGCACCATTCAGTCTTCGATCGGGCTGCTGCACTCTGGGTATGAGGGGCAGGTCAGACTATTGTCTCGCCACCGAGGCCCTCACCTTTTTCGCCACTTCGGCAGCGTCAGTTCAACTCTTCCGGCGGGGCAACAGGAAAGGGTAGCGGGGCCACGGCAATCCCTTCCTCCATAAGGGATTCAGCTTCTTCACGTGACGCTTGCCCGTGAATCGGGGCCTGATCCCTTTCACCATAATGCATCGCCCGGCTTTCTTCAGCGAAGCGGTCGCCAACCCAGGTGCTTTTCTTGAGCGCTTCTGCCTGAGCTTGCGCCAAGGCCACCATCGCTTTTTCGACTTCAGGCGGCAATGGACCGGTTTTGACCGGCGCCCTCTCCACATCGGAGTTATCCGACATGTCAGAGGACTGCCGGATTTCAGAGCGCTGGTTGGATTTCGCAGGAACTGCTGGAGCCATAGGTGCCTTGGCAACATCGCTGGTATCGCATTCCGGGCAAATGACCAGGCCACATTCCTGCTGATCCATAAAATCGCTGGAGGAACCGAACCACCCTTCGAACCGGTGCCCATTGGCGCAATGTAAGTCGAAAACAATCATAACGGGCGCCTACATGGAGATTTCACGGCGATTGGCAAGGCTAGGCAGTTGCGAACGCACCTCCGAAATACGTGCCGGGTCGATCTCGGCAAAGCCAATTCCCGTATCACTCCCACCCATATCGAGCACGATATCGCCCCACGGATCGACCACGAGGCTGTGTCCATATGTTTCGCGTCCGTCCGCGTGCTTACCTACTTGCGCGGCCGCAATCACATATGCGCTTGCCTCTATTGCACGCGCGCGTTGCAATACATGCCAGTGGGCCTTGCCAGTAGTTACGGTGAAAGCAGCGGGCACGGCGATTGCATCGCACGATTTTCGCCCCAACGCTTCGAACAGGGCGGGGAAGCGCAAATCATAACATATGCTCAGGCCCAGTTTCCCGACCGGGCTATCAGCGGCAACGACTTTCTTGCCGGGAGTATAGGCATTCGATTCCCGCCAACTCTCACCTGTGGAGAGATCAACATCGAACATGTGAATTTTATCATAGCGGGCAACGATCCGGCCTGAATCATCGATCAGAAGCGAACGGTTGACCCATTTTTCGCCATCGCCCTTTAAGGCGAGAGAACCGATCGCAACCCAGATGCCGTGAATATCTGCGGACGTTCGCGCAGCGGCGAGAACCGGATTGTCTGTCTCAGGCACAATATGATGAGCAGCCCGCACCCGATCGCGATCGAGCAGTCCGCTCATTTCGGGGGTAAACAGGATTTTTGCCCCGCCCAGCGCCGCTTCGGTAACAGCTTCGGCAACGACAGCGGCATTTTCTTCCGGATCGATCCCGGCTGTCATCTGAAGCAAGGCGATGCGCGTCATTCGCCCGCCAGCAAAGCGTCTAATTTTCCGGCGTGATCAAGAGCGGCGAGATCGTCCGAGCCACCCACATGGGTTTCGCCAATGAAGATTTGCGGGACCGTTCTCGCATCAGGCGCGCGTTCCAGCATTTCCGCCTTCCTGGGCCCGCCCAGCGTGATGTCATATTCGGTGAATTCGACACCCTTGCTCTTAAGAAGGCCTTTCGCGCGTGAACAATATCCACATCCGAATTTCGTGTAAATTTCGACAGTTGGTACCGCCATTTCCATCCTTTCATCCGGGTGCGCGCCACGCTCTTGAAAGCGGTTGGGCCAACCCTATCTCATATCCGTTGCTGCGCCGTTTCACCGGGCAGCAATGAAAGAAACGCCGGGCGCCCGATGCGGGTCCGGCACGTCATTCAAATTGCTCGTAGGAGGATTTGTACCATGTCACGTCTCGATTTCACCCCCTATCGTCGCACCACCGTCGGGTTCGACCGTTTATTCGATTTGCTCGAAGGGCAAGTCCGCAATAATTCGGGAGATAACTATCCACCGTTCAACATAGAACGCCGTGGTGATGACGAATATCGCATCACTCTGGCGGTCGCCGGTTTCCGTCCGGCCGATATCGATATTACCGCGCAACAGAACTTGCTGGTAATTCAGGGCCGCAAGCGCGACGATGCGCCCGACGGCGAAATGTTGCATGTTGGCATCGCAAATCGCGGGTTCGAACGTCGTTTCGAACTGGCCGATTATGTCCGCGTCGATAATGCTGATCTCGCTGATGGTCTGTTGGTGATCGATCTCGTGAGAGAAGTGCCCGAAGCGATGAAGCCCAAGAAAATCGCCATTGGCGGGCAGCCAGCGCTCGAAGTCGTCAAGGATGACAAGAAAGCCGACGCAGCCTGATCGCGATTGTATTCATCGCATTTTTCAAGGGCGGCCTGCACAGGTCGCCCTTTTTGCATCGCGGCTCTCTCACCAACCGGAAAAACCGCTGATCACTCCGGCTCCTGATAAAATTTAGGGGACGGGCCCAAAGACCCGCCCCCAACGGCGATAACGCCGCCTCTTTCCGAAAGTGATCGTCCGGGTCGCAGAAGACGATCATCTCCGGTCGGAGCTTGTACTTTTGTCAGGATGAAGATGACGAAAAAGCCCCTCTCCCCCTGATCGTGTGAGTGAATACACCAGCGTACAACAATTACGTCGAATGATTCGAACTGCCTTTGTGGACAGTCGTTTATCATAAAGCAAATCTTAGCAGCTAATGCACAGAAATACTTGTATAAATTCGCTGCAAAACAGAGGTGAAAGTGTCTGACCGCAGCTTCAGGGGTTGAATTTGAGTCAGACCAAACGAGCCTGCCGAAGTGCCGCCTCAATAAAACCGGCGAACAGCGGATGGGGGTCGAAAGGTTTGGACTTCAGCTCTGGGTGGAACTGTACGCCAATAAACCACGGATGATCGGGTCGCTCGACGATTTCCGGCAGGAGTCCGTCGGGAGACATGCCAGAGAACACCAGCCCATCCCCTTCCAGCGCATCACGATACGCGGAATTGACCTCGTAACGATGGCGATGACGCTCACTGATCGACTCGGCACCACCATAGATCGAGCTGACACGGCTGTTGCGTGAAAGTCTCGCTTCGTATGCACCCAGTCGCATCGTGCCGCCAAGGTCGCCCTCAGAGCTACGCTGCTGGAGGCCTTCCTTGCTCATCCATTCGGTAATGATGCCGACAACCGGTTCATCAGTGTCACCGAATTCGGTCGAGCTGGCATGTTCATGCCCCGCGGCCCGCGCACTTTCGATGCACGCCATCTGCATACCGAGACAGATGCCCAGGAACGGAACATTGCGTTCACGCGCGAACCGAACCGATGCGATCTTGCCTTCGCTGCCGCGTTCCCCGAACCCGCCCGGCACCAGAATGCCGTGCATCGGTTCAAGACGGGCTGCGATATCGTCTTCGTCGCCTTCGAATATCTCGGCATCGATCCAGCGGATATTGACCTTCACACGGTTGGCCATGCCGCCATGGATCAGTGCTTCGTTCAGCGACTTGTAGGCATCTGGCAAGCCGACATATTTGCCGACAACGCCAATGGTCACTTCGCCTTCCGGATGCTCGTAGCGATCGATAATGTCATTCCACCGCGCCAGATCGGGTGCCGGCGCGTCGGTGATGAGGAAGTGGCGCAGCACTTCGGAATCGAGCCCTTCATGATGATACTGCAAAGGAACCGCATAGATGCTGCTGGCATCGAGTGCGGGGATGACCGCTTCCTTGCGGACATTGCAAAACAGCGCGATCTTCGCGCGTTCGCTATCCGGCAACGGATGTTCGCAACGGCACAGCAGAACATCCGGCTGAATGCCCAGCCCGGTCAATTCGCGCACAGAATGCTGCGTCGGTTTCGTCTTCAGTTCACCCGCCGCCGCGATATAGGGCACGAGGGTTACATGGACAAAGCAGGTATTGTCCCGGCCCAGTTCGTTACGCATCTGGCGCAACGCCTCGATGAAGGGCAGCCCTTCGATATCGCCGACTGTGCCGCCGATTTCGCACAATACGAAATCGAGATCGTCGGTATCAGCCTGTGCAAATTGTTTGATCGCATCGGTCACGTGCGGGATAACCTGCACCGTTGCACCGAGGTAGTCGCCCCGCCGTTCCTTCGCGATGATATCGCGATAGATTCGACCCGAGGTGATGTTATCGCCCTGATGCGCCGAAACGCCAGTGAAGCGTTCGTAGTGCCCAAGGTCGAGATCGGTTTCAGCACCATCGTCGGTGACGTAGACTTCGCCGTGCTGATAGGGGCTCATCGTGCCGGGATCGACGTTCAGGTACGGATCAAACTTGCGAATCCGAACGCGATATCCACGCGCCTGCAACAGAGCCGCGAGACTCGCTGCCATGAGACCTTTGCCGAGCGAGGAAACCACGCCGCCGGTGATAAAAATGTACCGCGCCATGGGGGTCGGGCCTTAAGCCGCATTCAGGAGTCGGCGCAAGCGGAATACGCACCGCTCGCGCCGCAATCCACAGCGGCGATTGAACAAAAAAGTTAGCCGGCAGCGCCGGACAGCGGATCGTCCTGAGCAGGAGCCTGTTGCGCGGGCGCCGCAGGAGCCGAGGCCGGTGCCGAGCGGTCAAGGGTCGATTCGATGCTTGACCCGCCGGTGCTGGTTTCAGCGGCCATCGCCGCCAGCACAATCGACAGTAGCACGAAAACAATCGCCAGCCACTTGGTTGCACGCGACAGGAAATCCGCCGCGCCGCGCGCACTCATCAGTCCCGTGGGATTGCCGCCGACACCCAGCCCGCCCCCTTCCGAGCGCTGCATCAGGATAACCCCGACGAGGGCTGCGGCGATGATCGCCTGAACGACAATGAGGAACAGAAAAAGTGAGGACATCGAACGGATACTCTAACAACAGGTTGTCGCGCATCTAAGCGCGCATGTGCGCCGGGGCAAGGGTACGGGCTGTTATGTTCTGCCCGTGCCGCTAGCTTTCCTGAACGTCGGCGCCCGCGGCAACGATGCCGAGGAAGCTTTCCGCAGTCAGGCTGGCACCACCCACCAGCGCACCACCGACATCGGCGGTTTCGAGGATTTCGCGGGCGTTTTCCGGTTTGACCGAACCGCCATAAAGGATGCGGACCGCCCCGCCCTGCTCCTCGCCAAAACGCTCAACCAGCAATGCCCGAATGGCACCATGCATTGCCGCAATATCGTCGGTGGTCGCAGTGCGGCCGGTGCCGATAGCCCAGATCGGTTCGTAAGCGACAGCGAGTCGCTCTGCTGCATCATCCAGCGTTTCAGGCAGCGAGGTGCGTAGCTGGGCAATCACGAAAGGCTCTGCATTTCCTGCGTTGCGGGTTTCCTCCGCTTCGCCGCAGCAAACTATCAGCTTCAGCCCGGCAGAAATGGCGGCATGACATTTCGCATTTACCAATTCATCGGTTTCGCCGTGGTTCTGGCGCCGTTCGCTATGTCCCAGAATAACGAATTTCGCACCGGCATCGGCCAGCATCGTCGCGGAGATATCGCCAGTATGCGCCCCCTCCACTTCGTGATGGCAATCCTGCGCGCCAACGCCGATCTGCTCCGCCTCGCGGTGAACCGGATGAATCAGCGTGTATGGCGGCGCAAGCGCGACCTCCACTTTCATGAGTCGTTGCGCCGAACGATCGATCGATCGAGCTTCGGAAAGCATCGAGCGTGTGCCGTTCATTTTCCAGTTACCGACGATGTACGGCCGGAGGGCCATGACGAAATCCTCACGTCTGTTGAATGCGATAGGAGGGATGCTCCCTGAATGGGAGCATCCCTATAGGATGCAGAATACCGATCCGGCTAGTCCGAGTTTGTAAATCGGTCAAAACGGATTGGACCTGTTGCGACAAATACGCAGGCCCTCTAAAGCGCGTGTCTGTATGCGCCAATGGCGCGCTGACCTGTTATCAGTGGAAGAAGTTAACCGCCACTATGCTCCAATCTTTTCGCAATGTCTTCAAAACGAAGTTCGGTGTCGCTTTTACGCTGGCATTCCTTGCACTTATCGCAGTCGCATTTGCCAGCGGCGATGTCGCCAGCAACGCCGCTTTCGGTGGAATAGCCGGGGGCGATAACGTCGCGTCAGTCGGCGGCGAAAAGGTCGGCAGCGCGGAATTCAGCCAGGCGATGACAGGCGCGCTCGATAATGTTCGCCAGCAGAACCCCACTGAATCGATGGCTTCCCTGATTGAACAGGGGGCGATGGACGATGTGCTGAACCAGTTGATCGACCGCAAAGCCTTGTCTCAGTTTGCCAACTCGATCGGGCTGCGCGCGGGCGATAATCTGGTGAACAGTGAAATACGCCGTATCCCGGCCTTTGCCGGGCCCAATGGCGAATTCGACGATTCTCTCTATCGCCAGATGCTGGCACAGCGCAAACTGACCGACCAGCAGGTCCGCACCGATCTGGCGCAAGGGTTGCTGGCGGAACAAGTGCTGGTGCCGGCTGCATTCGGCGCCAAAATGCCTTCGAAGATCGCGGCTCGCTATGCCGCGCTTATCAAGGAACGGCGCAAGGGCAGCGTCGCCATTTTGCCAAGCGACCTTTTCGCACCGAAGGGTAAACCGACGGAAAAGCAGCTCACCGCCTATTACGAAGCGAACAAAAAGAATTTCATCCGCCCCGAGCGCCGGATTCTGCGATACGCAGTTTTCGGTGACGAAGCGCTGGGCAATGTCGAACCGACGGATGCCGAGATCAAGGCGCGGTATGAAAAGAATAAGGCGTCGATGTATGCCGGGGGCGAGCAGCGCAAGCTGACTCAGCTGATCGTTCCCACCCAACAGGCTGCAGAAGATATTCGCAAGAAGGTCGATGCGGGTGGTTCGCTCGAACAATCGGCCCGTCAGGCTGGATTCGAAGTCAGTCACGTCGATGCCATTGATAGCAAGGATCTCGCTTCGCAGGCATCCGATGCAGTGGCCAAGGCTGTTTTTTCCGCGCCTCGCGGCAAGGTTGCGACGCCGGCGCGCGGCAGCTTGGGATGGTATGTTGTGCGGGTGGACGAAGTGAAAACCATCCCTTCGCGCACGCTCGATCAGGTGCGCGGGGAAATCGCAACTGCGCTCCGCGATGAAAAGCGGGCACAGGCGCTGTCCGAAATGTCGAGCGATATCGAGGACAGGTTCGACAACGGTGAATCTCTGTCTGACGTTGCCAAGACTCTGAAAGCAGACGTGAAATCGACCCAGCCACTTGTCGCAGATGGCCGTGTATATGGCGAAACACCGGGCGATATGGCTCCCGAAGTAATCCGTCCAGTTTTGCAAACCGCGTTCGAAATGGACGAAGGTCAGCCGCAAATTGCCGCGACTGCGGATCACAGTGGCTATATCATTTTCGAAACGTCGCAGATTACCGAATCCGCGGCCGCTCCAATGAAAGAGATCACCGACGATCTCACTCTTGCATGGCGCGCCAGCGAAGGAAGCAAGGCGGCCAAAGCTGCGGCAACGCGCGTTCTGGATCGGGTGAAAAAGGGGCAGAGCCTGCAAGCGGCAATCTCTGCCGAGAAGGTTAAACTTCCTGCCGTCGACGATCTCAACCTGACCCGCGAAGAACTCGCGAGAGCAGGACAGCGTGTCCCGCCTCCGCTGGCATTGATGTTCTCGATGGCGAAAGGCACGAGCAAGAAACTGGAAGGGCCCAACAATGCCGGTTGGTTCGTCGTTTCCCTGAAAGACATTGAACCGGGCAAGATCGATGCGAAGGATCCGCAGATCGCAGCGGCTCAGCAGACACTCGGCCAGATGCTCGGTCGTGAATATGCCGATTCTCTGCGGGCCGCCATCCGGGCCGATATGAAAGTCGAACGCAACCAGAAGGCGATCGACGCGGTACGTAAGCAACTCACCGGCGCCAACAACGCAAATTGACAGGAGGGCGAGCTGAGCGAATTGGCTCCCGATAACGCCCGCGCGGCGCGTGACGCTCTTGCAGCGGGCAAGCCTGCGCTCGTTTGGCGCAAGGTCCTCGCTGACACGGAAACCCCCATTGGCGCAGCGTTGAAGCTTATCGAGCCGGGCCGGGGCGACTTCCTGCTCGAATCGGTCGAAGGTGGCGAGGTACGCGGGCGTTACAGCATGGTCGGGCTCGACCCCGATCTCGTGTTCCGGGCACAAGGCAACCGGGCAGCGATCAATGCTGACTGGCGAACAGACCGCGAGGCTTTCCACGATTGCGATGGTGGGGCGCTGGAGGAATTGCGCGCGCTGGTCGCGTCGTGTCGGATCGACGTACCAGAGGGTTTACCCCCTGCCCTCACCTGTCTGGTCGGCTATTTCGGGTACGAAACAATTGGCCTGGTGGAAAAGCTGCCGCGCGCCCCCGATTCCGCGCTGCAATTGCCCGATATGCTGTTCGTGCGCCCTACAGTCCTGCTGGTGTTCGACCGACTGGGGGAAGAGCTGACTTGCGTCGCCCCCGTGTGGCCGAGTGCCGCCGTGCCTGATCGGGCCGTTGACGACGCGCAGGAACGGATCGACGAAACGCTGCGGAAACTGGAAAGCACCGTCCCGTCTTCTCCGGTGGCACACGATCTGCCGGATATGGCGCTCACACCGACAATGGCGGCGGGCGCATACGAAGCGATGGTCGATCGCGCCAAAGCCTATATCGAGGCGGGCGATGTGTTTCAGGTCGTGCTGGCGCAGCGTTTCACCTGCCCGTTCCCTCTGCCGCCGATTGCGCTCTACCGCGCGTTACGGCGCGTGAATCCCTCTCCGTTCCTCTATTTCCTTGACCTGCCTGGGTTTGCGGTCGTCGGATCGAGCCCTGAAATCCTTGTCCGGGTGCGCGACGGTGAAGTGACCATTCGCCCGATTGCTGGCACCCGTCCGCGCGGTAAAACGGCGGAGGCCGATCGGGAGGCCGAAGCAAGCCTGCTGGCCGATGCCAAGGAACGGGCGGAGCATCTGATGCTGCTCGATCTGGGCCGCAATGATGTTGGCCGGGTGGCCTCGCGCGGCAGTGTACAGGTCACCGACAGCTTCACGATAGAGCGTTACAGCCATGTGATGCACATCGTCAGCAATGTGATCGGCGCACTGGATCCGTCAAAAGATGCTCTCGACGCGCTGTTTGCGGGCTTCCCGGCAGGCACAGTCAGCGGGGCGCCGAAAGTACGTGCCTGTCAGATCATTGCTGAGCTGGAGCCGGAAACCCGTGGTGCCTATGCTGGCGGCGTCGGCTATTTCGCGCCCGACGGATCGGTCGACAGCTGCATCGTGCTGCGTACTGCAGTCGTCAAAGACGGGATCATGAACGTACAGGCCGGCGCCGGTATCGTGGCCGATAGCGACCCGGCATATGAACAGCGGGAATGCGAGGCGAAGGCAGGCGCTCTGTTCGCTGCCGCGCGTGAAGCTGCACGGATCGCCAGCGAGCCGGGTTTCGGCCAGTGAAGCGCGGATTGCCACTGGCGTTGCTGTTCGCACTGGCTGCATGTGGATCGCAGCAGGAGGGCGAGCCCGTCGAACGGATGGCCATAGGGCCGAACGGTGGAGGCAAGGCCCTCCCCACGGGCAAGGACAAGGCCAAGGCCAGCGATGCGCCCAGTCCGACGCCGACTGGGAGTGTCGCTTCCGTGTGCAAACAGGTCACATTCGATGGCGCCAAGCTGACGGACTGCATTGCCGATCCGGCAAAGCATCGCATCGCGCTGGTGCTCGGCCCCAGAGATGGGGCGCCTTATCGTGGCTTCGCTCAACTGGCAGCGAAGCGTTCGGATGATGCACCACCTGTTCTGTTCGCGATGAACGCAGGCATGTTCGATGGTGAAGGCAAGCCCATCGGATATTATGTGCAGGGCGGCAACCGGTTGAAGGAACTCAACCGCAACGACGGCCCCGGTAACTTCCATATGCAGCCCAACGGCGTTTTCTACGGCGGCAAAGGCGACTGGCATATCCGCACGAGCAACGATTTCTATCACAGCGTTGCGGACCGCCCTGACTTTGGCACGCAGAGTGGCCCGATGCTGTTGATCCGCGGCAAACTCCATCCCGAAATCACCGAAGACGGGCCAAGCCGCACAGTGCGAAACGGGGTCGGTATCGATCCGCAGGGCCGGGCCCATTTCGTGATTTCCGACGAAGCCATCAGCTTCGGCAAACTGGCGCGCTACTATCGCGATGTGGTGAAAGCGCAGGAGGCCCTCTATCTCGATGGCGGAGTCTCGGCCTTGTGGGATCCCGCGAGCGAGCGCATGGATAGCAGAGGCCCGCTTGGCCCCCTCGTGGTGGTAAGCGAGAAATAATCCACCGATCAGGAAGTTGCCATGACCGAACGCCGCACGCTCTATCCGCCGATCGAACCTTATGACAGTGGGATGATTGATGTTGGCCACGGTCATTCGCTCTATTGGGAACGTTGCGGCACACCGGGCGGAAAGCCGGTAGTATTCCTCCATGGCGGCCCCGGTGGCGGATGCAGCCCCGATCATCGCCGGCAGTTCGATCCTGCGTTGTATGATATTCTGTTGTTCGACCAACGCGGCTGCGGGCGTTCGACCCCGTTCGCCAGCCTCGATCACAACACCACGTGGGATCTGGTCAGCGATATAGAGCGGCTGCGCGAAATGTGCGGCCACGACAAATGGATGGTGTTCGGCGGCAGCTGGGGCTCAACACTCTCGCTCGCCTATGCCCAAACATATCCTGAGCGGACCAGCGAACTGGTTCTGCGTGGAATTTTTCTTGGCGGCCAGAGCGAATACGACTGGCTGTACCGCTACGGTGCCAGCGAACTCTACCCGGAAGAGTGGGACGCTTTTCGCAGCCATATCGCGGAAGACCGCCGGGGCGATTTGCTGGCCGCTTATGGTGAATTGCTGACAAGCGAAGACCGTGAAACCCGCGTTGCCGCCGCCAAGGCGTGGAGCCGGTGGGAAGGCGTCACCGTTACCCTGCTGCCCGATCCCGAAATGCTGGCCGATTTCACCGACGAAGCCCATGCGATCGCCTGCGCGCGGATCGAGAACCACTATTTCCGCCACATGTGCTGGCTCGAACCGGACCAGTTGCTGAAAGGGGCGGCGAAGTTGCGCGGTATCCCCGGCGTGATCGTTCAGGGGCGGCACGATTGCTGCACACCCCCCGCCGCGGCATGGGCACTGAAACAGGCGTGGCCGGAGGTCGAGCTGCAAATCGTGCCCGATGCCAGTCACCTTTTCTCGGAACCCGGCATAACCGATGGTTTGGTACGCGCCACCGATCGGTTTGCCGGAAAGAGCTGACCAGCCCGGCGGGGCTTGCCCCGCGCCGCACAACGCGCCAAGGGATCGCCCGATATGATCCTCGTCATCGATAACTACGATAGCTTCACCTGGAATCTGGTCCATTATCTGATGGAACTGGGCGCTCCGGTGCGGGTGGAGCGCAACGATGCGCTGACTGCGACACAGGCGATTGCGACCGGCGCCAGCGGTTTCCTGATCTCTCCCGGCCCCTGTACCCCGAACGAAGCAGGCATCAGCCTCGATCTGGTGGCGGCCTGTGCCGACGCGGAAAGGCCGTTGCTGGGCGTCTGCCTTGGCCATCAGTCTATCGGCCAGTATTTCGGCGGGCGCGTTGTGCGCGGGGGATTGATGCACGGCAAGACATCGTCTGTCAGCCATGACGGAACCGGTCTGTTCGCCGGGATACCCTCCCCCTTCACCGCTACCCGCTATCACTCGTTGGTGGTGGAAAACGTTCCCGCGGTGCTGAAGGTCAACGCGACGAGCGAGGATACCCACGTCATGGGGTTCCGCCACGAAACCCTGCCGATCCACGGGGTGCAGTTTCACCCGGAAAGCATCGCGACCGAACATGGCCACGCCGTGCTGGCCAATTTCGTAAACCTGTGCGGCCTCCAGAGGGAGGACGTGGCATGAGAACGCTGCCACAGGCCGAACCGCACCTGAGCGAGAGCGAAGCCGAAGAGGTCTTCGGATGGGTGCTCGACGGTGAAACGAGCGAAGACGAGATCGCCCGTTTCCTGTGCGCGCTGTCTGACCGGGGCGAAACCGCTGCCGAAATCGCCGGGGCCGCGCGGGCATTGCGTTCGCGGCTGATCCCGATCAACGCGCCTGCCGATGCCATCGACTGCTGCGGCACGGGCGGCGACGGGCACCACACGCTCAATGTATCGACCGCAGTTAGTCTGGTGGTGGCCGCGTCTGGCGTTCCGGTGGCCAAGCACGGTAATCGCGCCGCCAGCAGCAAAGCCGGGGCCGCCGATACGCTGGAACAGCTCGGGCTCGATATGGACGCAGCGGGAAGAACCGCTGAGAAGACATTGAACGAACTGGGCATTTGCTTCCTGTTCGCGAAGAACCATCATCCGGCGATGGCGCGCATCCAACCGATCCGCCAACGGCTTGCCCGGCGCACCATTTTCAACCTGATGGGGCCGCTCTCCAATCCTGCGGGGGTGCAGGGGCAGCTTATCGGGATTGCCCGCCCCGCATATGTTCCAATTTATGCGGAGGCACTTGCCCGCCTCGGCACAAAATGCGCGATGATTGTATCGGGCGACGAAGGGCTGGACGAGCTGAGCCTGGCAGGCGGCAACGAAGTGGCCGTGGTACAAGGCAACGATTTCGAGATGCGGCGCGTCGATGCCGCGCAGGCAAACCTGCCCCACGCCCCCATCGAAGCGATCCGGGGCGGCGATGCGGCTCACAATGCCAAGGCGCTGCGGGCGCTGCTGATGGGAACGCCCGGCCCTTATCGCGATGCTGTGTTGCTGAACGCGGCCGCCTGCTTCGTGGTGGCGGGTAAAACGTCGGATTATGCCGAAGGGGCGGCGATGGCGGTGGAATCGCTCGACTCTGGCAGAGCGGGCGTTTTGCTCGAACGCTGGATCGAGATGGCACGATAATGCGACCCAGCCAGCGGATCAGACAGTCATGAGCGATAAACTCGCTGAAATCTGCACGACCAAGCGTGAAGAGGTTGCCGCGCGCAAGGCGCTGGCCACTATCGACGACCTCGAACGCACCGCCCGCGATCAGACCGCGCCACGCGGTTTTCGCAATGCGCTCGAACGCAAGGCGGCAAACGGTTACGCGCTGATTGCGGAAATCAAGAAAGCATCACCCTCCAAGGGGCTGATCCGCCCTGATTTTCGCCCTGCCGAACATGCGGCTGCCTATCAGGCCGGGGGCGCTGCGTGCCTCTCGGTTTTGACCGATGCCCCCTATTTTCAGGGACATGAGGATTACCTTGCCGATGCGCGCCGCGCTTGCTCGCTGCCGGTGTTACGCAAGGACTTCATGGTCGATCCCTGGCAAGTGGCCGAAGCGCGTTCGATCGGGGCCGATGCCATCCTGATTATCGTCGCCGCGCTCGACGATAGTTTGATGGCGGAAATCGAAGCTGCGGCGATTGAGCGCGGAATGGACGTGCTGGTCGAAGTCCACGATCAGGGGGAAATGGAGCGGGCCGCGCGCCTGCAATCCCGCCTGATCGGTGTGAACAACCGAAATCTCAAGACGTTCCGCACCGATCTTGCCACGACCGAACAACTCGCGCCGCTTGCGCCAGAGGGAGCATTGCTGGTCGGGGAAAGCGGGATCAACACCCACGCGGATATCGAACGGCTCGCCCGGTGCAACGTCCGCACATTTCTGGTGGGCGAAAGTCTGATGCGACAAGCCGACGTCGAAGCGGCAACCCGCACTTTGCTGGAAGGATAACCTCCACCGACCGATCCTCTGTCCTACCTGCCCTCGCTGTGGCAGAAGGCGGTTATGGCTCACCTCGCCCCCTTGATTTCGGCACCCGTTTTCAGCGGCGAAATGGGCAGGTGGATTTTTCTTCTTCTGGACAGTGTAACATGCGGTCCATGTCTCCTGCTGGATCGAGCGATATCAAGGAGTTGGCAATGGCGCGTCTGACTCACCTGAATGCCGACGGCGCGGCCCGAATCGTGGACGTTGGCGGCAAGCCCGAAACCGCGCGCAAGGCCGTTGCCTCAGGCCGCATCACGATGTCAGAAACCGCGCTGGCAGCGATCAGCGATGGTGACGCGCCAAAGGGCGATGTTCTGGCCGCCGCGCGGATTGCCGGGATCATGGCGGCAAAGAAGACAGCGGACCTGATCCCGCTGTGTCATCCGCTGCCGCTGGAAACGGTCACAATCGACTTCGCGTTCGAACAGGGCGCGCTTTCGGTGACCGCATCGGCGGCGCTCACCGGCAAGACCGGGGTTGAAATGGAGGCAATGACAGCAGCTTGCGTGGCATTGCTGACAATATACGATATGGCCAAGGCGCTCGATAAGGGCATGGTGATCGATCAGGTTCGCCTGATCGCCAAAGATGGCGGCAAGTCTGGCCCGTGGCGCGCGGAGCCATGACGCCACCGATCCCTTTGAACGAGGCGCAGGCGCGCTTGTTGCAGGATGTCGTGCCGCTGGGAAGCGAGACGATCGAGACGGCGGCGGCATGCGGGCGATATCTGGCTGAACCGCTTGTTGCCCGCCGCACCCAACCGGTGGCCGACCTGTCATCGATGGATGGTTATGCGATGCGGGCCGACGACACAGGCGGGCCGTGGCAACTGGTGGGAGAGAGCGCCGCCGGTCATCCGTTTGCCGGTACGCTGGGCCGTGGAGAGGCAGTTCGCATCTCCACCGGCGCGCATATGCCGACGGACGCGGGTGCGATTCTGTTGCAGGAAAACGCCTGCACAGACGCTGGCACGGTGCGCGTCGCAGACCCCGAAGGGGACCGCCCGACAGATCGCTATATCCGGCGCAAGGGTTTCGACTTCACTGCGGGCGACACGCTCCTGAACGGTGGAACCCGGATCGATGCCGCAAGTCTGGCGCTCGCAATGGCCGCCGGCGTGTGGCAGCTCAAAGTCGGCGGCAGGCCCGTTGTCGCTATAATCGATTCGGGCGATGAATTGACTGCCCATGCCGATCCCGCCCGGCCCGATGCTCTGCCAGCGAGTAATGGGCCGATGCTCGCCGCGATGTGCAGCGAGCTGGCCGCGAGAGCCCTCGTGCAACCCCCTGTTGCCGATAGCCGCCGCGCTCTCCGCGAATCACTGGAGGCTGCCGCGGGCGCAGACGTGATTGTCACGACTGGCGGGGCGTCGGTCGGGGATCACGATCACATGCGAACCGCACTGGCAGACTGGGGCGCGACAATCGATTTCTGGCGAGTGGCCATTCGCCCTGGCAAGCCGCTGCTTGTCGCGCGCAAGGGCGGGATTATCGTGCTGGGTTTGCCCGGAAACCCCGTGTCGGCATTCGTCACCGCGCACCTCTTCCTGCTCCCTCTTCTGCGCCGGATGGGCGGGGCTGGCGATCCCCTGCCCCGCTTCATCGATGCCCGCTTGTCTGGCTCGCTGCCGGTCGGCGGTGCGCGGCAGGAATTCATGCGCGGCGTGTGGGCTGAAGGCGGGGTGGCGGCGATTGCAGAGCGCGACAGCAGCGCATTGCACGCACTGGCGAACGCTGACGTGCTGATCGAGCGGCCAATTGGCGCACCTGCGGCGCTGCATGGCGACAGCGTCCGGGTACTGGTGCTGAAAAATGGCGGAAATGCTTGACCCCGCCAAAAAGGTTGCCTACTTGTTCCGCGTTCGTTCCGTTTTATGGAACGCTATGGGAAGAACGCGATGCTCACCGCCAAGCAACATGAATTGCTTCAGTTCATCCAGCGCCGCCTTGAAGAAAGTGGCATTTCGCCTTCATTCGAGGAAATGAAGGAAGCGCTCGACCTGAAGAGCAAGTCCGGTGTTCATCGCCTCATCTCGGCGCTGGAAGAACGTGGTTTCATTCGCCGGTTGCCCAATCGCGCGCGCGCGCTCGAAGTGATAAAACAGCCCGAAGATTCGGTTTCGGTTCCGCGCAAGGCGAAGAACGATAATGTCGTGCCGCTGAACAAGGCACCTGCCCGCCCCGAACCGGCAAACGATGTAATCGAAATTCCGCTACACGGCCGGATCGCAGCGGGCGCACCGATAGAGGCTCTGGAAAGCCACAGCACTCTGCCTGTGCCTGCCGCGCTGCTGGGGCCGGGTGATCATTACGCGCTGGAAGTTTCCGGCGATTCGATGATTGAGGCGGGCATTTTCGATGGCGATTTCGCGCTCATAAAGCGCACGGATACTGCTCGCGACGGGGAAATCGTCGTCGCGCTGGTCCGTAATGAGGAAGCGACTCTCAAGTATCTGCGGCGCGAAAACGGTATGGTTCGGCTCGACCCGGCCAATGGTGCATACGAACCGCAGATCTATCGCCCCGATGAAGTCGTGGTGCAGGGGCGTCTGTCCGGTCTGCTGCGTCGTTATCACTGATAGCGGGCTGGCGCGCTATCGTCTGCTCTGAGGCCACCAGCCATGCGCGCCCTGAGATTGGGCAACAGTTGTCACTGTGCCGGTCTTCAGATCGATCGTCAGGCCGCCTGTCCGGCTTAGCAATCGCCTGTCGGCTTTGATCCATCGCGGCTTGCATGATCTTGGCAGCCAGCGGTCGGCAATCACGATATCCGAACGCGCACAGGCCGCAGCCAGCGCACGTTCCGCCACCAGCGTCCGGCCGCGCGCCAGCAACAGGTGCCAGTCGCGCTCTCCACGACGGAGTGTAACGGTGCAGAACTCACGGCTGCATCGCGCACCAGGCCAGCGATCCAGCGGCAAGGGTTCGCCTTCCGTGCCAGCCATTTCGAGGAGGTTGTCTCGCAAAAACGCGCTCTTGCTGTCGCGCAGAAGCAATAGCCGATCCCCCTCCCCCACGATACCGACCTGCCGCCCATCAGAGGTTATCAACAAGTCCGGGGTTGGGGTCGCGAGCAAAGCAATGGTTCCTGCCGCTGCCGGAACAAGGCCGTACAGCCGAACCCGCCCTTGCCACAGCGCCAGCCATAATCCGCCGACAAGGAACAACGCGAAAGTCATCGCCCCCATCTGCGGCATCAGCCTGACCGCCCCCGGCTGCTCCGCCGTGAAATGGGCGATGGCCAATAGCAAATCGAGCGAACGGCCTGCCAGCCACCAGAAGGGAGCGCCCAGCCCGAATATATCGAACAGCAGAGCCGCAGCGATCAGCGGCATGGAAACGAAGGTCACCAATGGAATGGCGAACACATTGGCGATCGCACCATATATTCCGGCACGGTGGAAATGGAGCAACACGATTGGCATCAAGGCAATTTCGATCACCAGCCCGGTAATCAGCAGCATCGTGATCCTGCGCCCACTACGCCTTATCACGCCCTCCTCCCGCGGGGCCATGAAGCGTTGCACCGGAACGCTTCGATGCAGCGCTACGATGGCGACCACTGCAGCAAAGCTCATCTGGAAACTGGGACCGACAACCGTCTCAGGCCACAAAAGCATGACACATACCGCCGCAACGGCCACGATCCTCAGCGATAATGGCTCTCGCCCCAATGCCATCGCGCCCAGCACCAGCAGAGCTGCCGCACAGCTACGCACGGTGGGCACTTGCGCGCCTGTGAGCAAGGTATATCCCACGCCCGCCCCGGCGGCGATGCCGGTGGCAACCAGCGGCAAGCGCACCCGTAACGCCAGCCATGGCCACAGGGAGAGCAAACGGATCAGTAGCAGATAAGCGGCCGCCATCACTGCACTGACATGCAATCCGCTGATCGAAAGCAAATGGGTGAGCCCGGCATCCCGCATCGCGACCTCGTCGCCGGCGCCAATCGCACTGCGATCCCCGCTGGCGAAAGTCGCCGCGATTGCGCCCGGCGCACCGTCGAGCTGGTGGCGCACATGCTGCGACAATGCGCGCTGGAGTTGGCTGAGGTTCCATCGATCGGGCGGTGACGCCTCCACCAGTTCGATCTCTCCGATCAGGGACCCGGTCGCCGCCAGTCCGCTGAACCACGCGGTACGCGCGAAGTTGTAGCTTCCCGGCAGAAGCGGCGGCGACGGCGGTATCAGGCGTGCGCGCAGTGAGATTCGCGCGCCATCCTCGATATCGTCCAACATGGCCGACGTCGGCACATTGACCCGCACTTTTCGCGGTGCACCACCGTCCGCATCGCGATAGGCGAGTGTCAGCCGGGTGCGGTCGAGCGCTGGCTGATCTTCACGTCCCAGCACTCGCCCATCGATGGTGACTACTGCCGGGCGGGATAGGGGATCTGCCCCGACCAGTTCGGATCGGGCCCAGATGAGGGCCACGCCCATCGCGATCGCGATACCTATGCCCGTGATCGCCACAGACAGGTATTCGCGCCCCTGCTTTTCCCGCCAGCAATAGTGGGCCGATGCGGCGCAAAGCATCGCGAGAGCAATCGTTGCGCCCCATTGCCAGGGTTGTCCCAGAAAGAACCACAACGAAATCCCGGACCCCAGCGCGATGGCCAGCCACGGCACACGCTCAAAGCCTCTGGTGGCGAGGAATTCGTTGGCTGATGCCAGCACACTGGACAATTCCACCGCCTTCCGCCAAGGACGCTGCAGTGCAGCATCCCCCGGTTCCCGCCCCTTCTCCTGGGGCACATCGGACACCATATGGGCGATCATGAATTGTTTGGATAAGGAAACGCCGTCGCATGACAAGCAGTAGCGGAGCAGTTGTCACGCGCTTCGCTCCCTCGCCGACCGGATTCCTCCATATCGGTGGCGCGCGGACCGCGTTGTTCAATTGGCTTTTCGCCCGTCATCACGGCGGCAAAGTATTGTTGCGGATTGAAGATACCGATCGCAAGCGCAGCACGACCGAGGCGATCGACGCAATCCTCGACGGGCTGGACTGGCTTGGTCTCGATTTCGACGGCGAACCCACTTATCAGTTTCAACGCGCGGCCCGGCACGCCGAAGTTGCCAATCAACTGCTCGAATCGGGGCACGCATACAAATGCTTTGCCACACCGGAAGAGCTGGAAGCGATGCGGGCCGAACAGCGCGCAAACAAGCAACCGATGCGCTATGACGGGCGCTGGCGCGATCGCGATCCTTCAGAGGCGCCCGATGGCGCACCGTTCGTTATCCGCCTGAAGACGCCACAAGATGGCGAAACGGTTATCGATGACGCGGTGCAAGGGCGCGTAACTGTTCAGAATGCGGAGATCGACGACTACGTCCTCCTTCGGGCAGACGGCACACCGACCTATATGCTCGCCGTGGTGGTTGACGATCATGATATGGGTGTAACCCATGTGATCCGAGGAGACGACCACCTGAACAATGCTTTCCGCCAGTTGCCGATCTATCGCGCAATGGGCTGGGAAGAACCGGTATACGCCCACATTCCCCTGATCCACGGTAACGATGGCGCCAAAATGTCGAAGCGCCACGGGGCCCTTGGCGCGGATACCTATCGCGATGAATACGGCATTCTTCCCGAGGCACTGTTCAACTATCTGCTGCGCCTCGGTTGGGGGCACGGCGACAGGGAAGAGTTCACCAAAGAAGAAGCGATTGCTGCGTTTGATCTAGACGGCGTTGGCAAGAGCCCGTCTCGCTTCGATCTGAAGAAACTGGAAAACCTCAACGGGCATTATATTCGCGCGGCGGACGACGCCCGCCTCGCCATGCTCGTCGCACCGCGAATGCAAGGCAAGGTCGATATCGCACTTCTTGAAAAGGCGATGCCCCAGTTGAAGCTTCGCGCAAAGAATCTCGATGAACTCGCGGATGGCGCCGCGTTTCTGTTCAAGTCCCGCCCTCTGTCGATCGATGAGAAAGCAGCCAAGCTGCTTGACGACAATGGGCGCGCATATCTCACCCGTGTATCGCAGGCGCTGCACGGGGAAAACGACTGGACAATCGAAGCTCTTGAAGCCACTAGTAAATCACTCGCCGAGCAGCTTGATGTTGGCTTCGGCAAGCTCGCGCAGCCGATGCGCGCAGCACTAACGGGGACGACCACGTCGCCCGGAATTTTCGACGTACTGGTCCTTCTCGGAAGAGACGAGGCGCTGGCGCGGATAGACGATCAGATCGATCCCGCTGTCGCGACTTCCGGGGCGGATAACACATAACAAGGAGACCGATCATGGCGGACAAGCAAGCTAAACTGGAACTCGGTGGTACCGGGTACGATTTTCCGGTTCTGGAGGGCAGCCTTGGGCCGGACGTGATCGATATCCGAAAGCTTTACGGATCTACCGGGGCGTTCACTTACGATCCCGGCTACAAATCCACCGCCAGCTGCGAAAGCGCGCTGACCTTTATCGACGGTGAAGAAGGCGTCCTGCTCCATCGCGGTTATCCTATTGGCCAACTTGCAGAACAATCCAGCTTTATGGAAGTCAGCTATCTGTTGTTGAACGGTGAACTGCCGTCACAGGCTGAGCTTGACGAATTTGACTACACAATCACTCGCCACACGATGCTGCACGATCAGCTGCGGCAGTTCTATCAGGGCTTCCGTCGTGACGCTCACCCGATGGCGGTGATGTGCGGCGTGGTCGGTGCTCTGTCCGCCTTCTATCATGACAGCACCGATATTTCCGACCCGGAACAGCGCAAGATTGCCAGCCACCGGCTGATCGCGAAAATGCCGACGATCGCGGCGATGGCTTACAAATATTCGATCGGGCAGCCGTTCATGCAGCCCGACAACTCCCTCAGCTATACCGGCAATTTTCTGCGGATGACGTTCGGCGTCCCGGCAGAGGAATATGAGGTCCACCCGGCGGTTGAAAAGGCGATGGATCGCATCTTCATCCTTCATGCCGATCACGAACAGAACGCTTCGACATCGACCGTGCGCCTCGCCGGCTCATCTGGCGCAAACCCGTTTGCCTGTGTCGCAGCAGGCATCGCCTGCCTGTGGGGCCCCGCTCATGGTGGCGCAAACGAAGCGGCTCTCAACATGTTGCGTGAGATTGGCACACCGGACAAGATCCCGCACTATATCGAACGTGCAAAGGACAAGAACGACCCGTTCCGCCTGATGGGCTTTGGCCACCGCGTTTACAAGAATTACGATCCGCGCGCGACTGTGATGCAAAAGACCGTGCGCGAGGTTTTCGATGCGCTCAAGGTCAACGATCCGGTCTTCGAAACCGCACTGCGTCTTGAAGAAATGGCTCTCAACGATGACTATTTCATCGAGAAAAAACTGTTTCCCAATGTCGATTTCTATTCCGGCGTGATCCTGTCGGCCATCGGCTTCCCTACCACTATGTTCACCGCCCTGTTCGCTCTCGCCCGCACCGTGGGTTGGGTCGCGCAGTGGAACGAAATGATTTCCGATCCCGGTCAGGTGATCGGCCGTCCGCGTCAGCTCTACACCGGCCCGACGCAGCGCGATTATGTGCCAGTCGACAAGCGCTAACCTGCTATCGTGGCCGCCCTTCGGACTTTGTTGATCTCGATGGGCGGCCTCCTGGCCGTGTTCGGTGGCTTCTTCGCGCTTCAAGGCGCAGGAATAGTTATGTGGCCGCCAGAAAGCTTCATGCTCGCCAATCGCAATTGGATTGCCAACGGCGCGATTATTGGCGCAACGGGTGTCCTTGTGCTTGGGGCGGGGCTGACAATCCCCCGACGGCATGATGCCGGTTAAGGCGCATCCCTCGCAGGGATCGAGAGAATAAACCGGGCCCCCTGCCCCGGCGCGCTTACAGCAATCAGGTCCCCCCCCATTGCCCGTGCCAGACGCCGCGAAATATAGAGTCCGAGACCGGAACCCCCATCCCCGCTGCGGCCAAGGCGCTCGAACTTGCCAAACACAGATGCGATCTGCTCTTCGGTTAAACCCGGGCCCTCATCCATCACAGCAACTTGTGCCATTCCATCAGCCCTCGAAAGGCTGAGCGTCACACGGGATCCCTCGGGCGAATATCTGATCGCATTGCCGAGCAAATTCAGGAGTATTTGTAATACCCTGCGGAATTCACCTGTTGCAGGCAAATGCGCGTCTGAGTCCAGGGGAACGATAGTGATCCGTCGTTCCTGCGCCCGCACACCGAGTATCCCGCTGGCCCGCCTCACGACATCCGCCAGATCGATATGATCGGGAGCGGTCGAAAACTGATCGGATTCGACTACTTCGAGATCTGAGAGATCCTCGATCAGCGAAAGAAGGTGCTGCCCGGCTGACGCAATATCCGCGGCATAGGCACTGTATTCCTCTGCCAGCGGCCCCGCCAGCTTGGCCCGGATCGTTTCCGCATTGGCGATGATCCGCGTGATCGGTTGTCGCAACGCGGGCGTCAGCTCCCGACCGAAGATGGCGGGAATTGGCGTTTCGAGTGTCGGGCTTTGTGGTTGCTGGGTTTGTGTCGCCAATGGCGTTTGGGCCACCAGCATCAGTTCAAAACCCGCTCTTCCCGGCGTTGGCTCACCCAGCGGAACAATGGTCACCATCCATTCCCGATCGGACCCGTCGATCCGGCACATTGCGCCATCGAGCAAGCGCCAGTGCAAAGGCAAACGATGCTCCAATCCGGGGAACACGACCAGTTCAGTCCACTGAGCAGCGGGGCGTTCTCTCATCGTTTCTGCGAGTTGCTGTAAATCAGCCGCACGCGCATCGACGGCGACAACACGCTGTTCGCTATCAAGCCGCGCTGTCAGTTCTGCAAGTTCGCGGTCGATCGCGATGCGTCGGGCCGCTGACTGCGTATCACTTTCGCTGGGCGGATTGGCCGTATGCCAGGTGCCAACAGAAATCGTGCAGCCGCCTTGTTGCGGATCTGGATCAGGCGCGATCTCGACCCATGCCCGAACGATCTCGTTACCATCGAGCGCATGAATCGTACGCGCAAGCCGTAAACCCAAGGAGCGCGCTTTACGGACGTGTTCGAGCAATTCGGGAATTGCGATTTTTCCGGGCAATTCGCCACCGCAGCGAATTTGCAGCCCCGCAAGAGGTTCATCTGCTTCGATCAACCGGTCATCCCGGTCACTCCGTGCATTAGCGATTATTCCATTGGACGCAGGCATCGCTCAGCCTCTCACTGCACGATCAGATTCGGCAAGCAAAGACGCGGCCTGATCCGCCCTCACCATCGAAAAATCCGCTGGGAGCGCGAATTCGGGATTAAAGTATATCAGTTGCTGCTCAACTTCGGCATGTTTCAGACCCGCCGCCAACAGCGCCAGTGCGAGGCGCGCAGATTGCTGTTCATTGGTCGAGAGGATCACTGTGTCCCGTGGCTGCTTTGCCATCGATGCCAGTGCCGACAGGAAAATCGCAACACCTGCATGGCTCACGAATAAAGCGGCACGTGAGCCATTTCCCATCTCATTTACGAGACGTTCGAGAAGGGCAGGACGGCAGGCGCGTTCGTCATAGCTTTGCCGCAATTTCCCCGCCGCCACGGCTGCATGCTCCGCCGAAACACCCTCAGCAAACTGACTGAACTTTTCAACGGCGCGATGGAACAGATTCGCAGGCAGATCGGATAGCACCAGTTCCATGCGCCGTTGGCGTTGAATGAAGCGCGCCTGAGTAGTCAGAACCGACATTGCCAGCGAAGCCACCTGATCATTATCCGAGGCGACAAGTGCCTGAAGCAACGGGCTCAACACTGGATCAATCCCGTGGCGCCTTTCAAGTCGGCCGGTAAGCTGCGTTTCGACCGCCAGAGCATGGCAATGACATGCAATGTCACGATCTCCGGTCAGAGCTTCCGACAAAGCACCAACTGCCTCCTCGGAGAAGGCGTGGGTTTCAGAAGAATCCATCGCTTCAGCCAGAACCGACAACATCTGTTGCGCCAGATCGGCAGACATACCCCGTACGCGACTGACGATCTCATCGCTGAATAATGCATGATCGTGGTCTGTCAGAAGATAGCCCAGAATGGGTTCAATGGAACTAAGCAACGCATCACCCGTCGCAAGCTCTTGGCGGAGCATCGATACAACAGGGATCGCCTGCAATTGTGACGTGCCAGATTCGGTCATCGCTCGGCCCTAGCCGATGTTGGTTAAACCGACGTTAGCTTCGAATGAAGGGTTTGACGAGACGCAAGAAAAGCAAAAGCAATGCGATAATTGCCATTCCCACAACAGGAAAACCGAGAAGGGTGGCAATCAAGGCCAGAAGGAGCACCAGCGCCCGGTCGGATAACGGGCGCACCCAAACCGGCGCTGCCGCCTCTTCGGACAGGCGCATGGCAGCCACTAGCACCAGCGCCACATACACCCCGTGCCATTCTTCGCCTTCTCTCGTTCCAAGCGACAGTGCGACGAGCGCAATATCGAGAATGGAGTTCCGAATGGCGGGGAATGCGCGGGTCAGCCCACCTGCTTGGCCCGCACGAAGGAAACGATGAAAGTGATATGCGATGCTCCCGACAGCAGCGGACGCAACCAGAGCAAGCAACCCACCCGCGATTCGGCCGGACCAGCCTGCAACTCCGCCGCCAACGGCCAGCAGAATTGCTATCATGCCGAGAGCAACTGACCATATTTGCGAACGCGATTTGCCCGACAGGAACCGGGCAGCCGCATAACCACCCACCTCGCCGGGCGCGCTGAACCCTGGCGACGGAACATGGCGCCCAAGCCATAGTGCCTCCAATCGTCGCGCATGGTTCGCACTTCGCACCAGCGACCATCGACCGTCATCCAGCGAAGATTCGGGAACCGGAATGGCACGCACCCCGCGTTGAAGAGCAATCCGCAACAGGCCTGCCACTGCGTCCCCATCCGGCGGCAGCGCAGTCAGTGCTTCTACTGCATCCCCGCGCACGAGCAGAGCGCCGCCCCATGCCCGATCGCGATCTATTCGTTCAAAACCATGCTCAAGACCGATCTCGATCGGCAATACCGCCAGCCCCGGCCTTTGAGAGAAACGGTCTACCAGCCAGTTGCCATCGACCAGCAATCCTGGCGCCAGAACAAGTACCTCGTCATTGGCGCTGACCATGCCTGAAAGACTGCGATGAGCTGTGATTGCATTAAAGCGCGCCCCCGCATTTTCGGCCTGCCTCTGAAGCTCGGCAATTTCCGGGCTCGCGCTCTCAGCAAGGCAAACGATCCGCTCACAACCCAGCGCCAGCGCGGCGTCGATTTGCAATGCCAGCACTCTGCGCCCGGCGAAAGGCTGAAGCCCTATTCCCGGCTCACCAAATCTTTCGCCCAAGGCAGACAGCAATGCAACGCGCACGCCTTAATCTCCTCCATGCAGGAGAAAACGATCTAGGGATTACAAACTGAAGTGCCAAGCGACACGACGCTTAACATGCGAATTCGTCGCGGTAACGTTCGATCTTTCGCACAACTGTCGGTTCGCCGGGGGCGCTGGCCAGAGCGTTTTCCGCAAGCTCGATAAGTTCAGACGAATGGAAACTCGCAGCAAGGCCTTTCAAACGCAATGCAGCGATTGTCCAGTTTCCATCACAACGCGCGCGCTTGAGCAGATCGAGATGCCCGCTCAGGCTCTCAACAAACGCCAAACGGAGCTCGGCAAAAAGCGCCGGATCCTCCCCTGCAGCGGCGGCAAGGGTCGCGTCAAAGTCACCGTGTTCGTGGGCCATAGTACATGGAAGCTAGCCGATACGTAGTTAAAGGAGGGTTTATTGCGACCCATTTCGTGGTAGGTTTGATGGATGACCGGGGGAAAGCACATTCGGGCCGTTGGCCACGATGGCGGCGCTGATGCGCCCGTTGAAACACATGCAAACACCGAAGGGGAAAGCCCCCTTTCGTTACAGGATGACTTGGCGGAAGAGGATCTCGTTGCTGACGATGCCGACTGGGTTGAGGATGACGCACAACGCCAAAAATCCGGATGGCTGGCTCCAGCGCTGGCAATTTGTGTAATCCTCGTATGGACAGGGTTCTTTATCTGGGCCCATCGCGGAAGGCTAAATCTATCCATCGATCCAGCTTTTGCCTCTCAAATGATCGTGCAGTGGAGCGTGCCGGTGCTGCTGGTTATTGCTCTGTGGTTGTTGGTCATGCGGACGAGCCGCCGCGAAATGTCGCGCTTTGTCGATGTCGGGCGAGATCTGGCTGCGCAGTCAATTACGCTCGAAACCCGATTGAGCACGATCAATCGAGAACTGAGCCTTGCCCGAGAATTTCTTGCTGCCGAAACGCGCGAACTGGAAACTCTCGGACGCGTGGCAACTGCACGGCTCAGCGAAAACGCCGACTATCTTCAATCACTGATCCGCGATAATGGGGCGCAACTCGACGCGATAGAAACGGTCAGCCGCAAGGCGACTGAGAATATGGATCGGCTGCGAGACGACTTGCCAGTCGTGGCCAATTCCACCCGCGACATGACCAACCAGATAGGAGCGGTCGGTCGATCGGCCCAAGATCAGCTCGGAGAACTTATTGCCGGGTTTGAACGGCTGAACGAATTTGGCAGCGCCAGCAGCCAGCAAGTGGAAGCGCTCCGCACTAAAGTCGATGAGACGCTGGCTGTGCTGCGAACCCAATCTCAACAAATCGAAGAAGCAACCTCCACCCGCTTCATCGCTTTGCGCGATAGGATCGAAGATTTCCGCACCGATCTGGACACCCGTGAGGTTCAGGTGCTGGCCGCGATGAGGATGCGGGCCGATCGTTTGCGCGAAGAGATTGCCCAAGCGAGCGACGGGCTGGAAGAACGGGAAGCTGAACTACTCCAGTCGCTGCAAGCGCGGATCACAGCCATTCGAGACGGCGCAACGTCAGTCGGCCGCAGCTTGACCGATGCCGAAGAAACGGCGCTTAACCGCTGGGAAAACCGGATCGCGGCTTTGCAAGGTCAGATGGCCGAAACAGTCGCCGAAATTGAACAAATCGATCGCGTTGCAATCGATGGTGCCAATGAGCGTGTTGATGAGGTGCGTCGCAACACGACCGCAATTATGGAACAACTCGGTGCAGCCCATTCCGAGTTAATGCAGGAACTGAATGCTCTTAGCGCCGCTGCAGATCGGGACAACCAATCTCGGGTCGAGGAAGTCGGCGCGCAATTGGCATCATTTGATGCCAGCATTGCTGAACGGGTTGAGAAACACCGCGAGCGTGTGAGCTTGATTGCTGAACAGAGTGCCGATGTAGCCCGCCATATCGATAATCTCGTCGGTGAAATGGAACGCGCGGCAATGCAGGGCCGCGAAGCAGAAACGACGCTGTCATCGGTGCTCGCCACATTCGAAGAACGCCTGTCGGGTAGTCGAGTTGCACTGACAGAAACCGACCAAACCGTTAGCGAGCTGACCGAAGCGAGCGTACGCCTGCTCGAATTGCTGCAGGCCAGCATCGAACGCAGCCGTAGCGAATTGCCCGAAGCAATCGAAGCGGCCAGCGAGAGTGTCAATCAAGTCGCTTTACACGGAGAAACACTTGGCCTGATGCTCGCGGCGGCAAATGACAAAGGGCGTGAACTGTACGAATACGTGTTGGCGGCACAGTCTGAAAGCGCGGGCGCGATGACGGATATCACGGAATTCCATTCTCGTATTCGGGAAACCCATCAGGCGCACCTGTCGCAGCTAGACACATTGCGTGATCGTCTGTCTGCTCTTTCGGAAGATAGCTCCGCGGTCTCTGCCGATGCACAAGGCCGGTTGCGCGATGCGATTGCCGTACTTGAACATTCGGTCCGCAAGGCCGTCGATTCGATCGATACCGGAAGCACCGACCGTATTCAGGAAATCGCGGAAAAGGTGGGTGCTGATGCTGCCGAGCACATCGAGCGCGCAGTGCGGCAACGGACCGCTGATGCGCTAGGCTCTGTTGAAACGGCCACCGACCGGGTCAATAACGCCAGCCGCGAAACAGCTATCCAATTGCGCGATCAACTGGCGCGGATCAACGAACTGGCAGGCAATCTGGAAAATCGCGTCGCCCTCGCCCGGCAGCGCGCAGAGGAGCAGGTCGATAATGATTTTTCGCGCCGCGTTGCTCTGATCACCGAAAGCCTCAATTCCCATTCGATCGATATTGCCAAAGCGTTGTCGGCTGACGTCACGGATAGCGCCTGGGCAAGCTATCTCAAAGGGGATCGCGGCATATTCACCCGTCGGGCAGTCCGCTTGCTCGATAATTCCGAGACTCGCGAACTGATGGGTATTTACGAAGCCGACGAAGATTTCCGCGAGCACGTCAATCGTTACATCCACGACTTTGAGGCAATGCTGCGGTCGATGCTCTCGACACGCGATGGTCACGCGATCGGCGTCACCTTACTCAGTTCCGATATGGGCAAGCTCTATGTGGCGCTGGCACAGGCGATCGAACGCCTCCGCACCTAAAAGACCATATCACGGGTGTTCGTTGACCTCCGGGGTGGGGATGAAGCTCAAACTATCGAGCGTGACCCAGCCATTGACGTAGTTTGCAACATAGAGCGCAGTGAGCACGGCCGCCAAAACGGTCGCTCGCACCACCAGACGTCTCGGGCGAAAGTTTGCTGGCGCGCTATCGGCCTGGCCCGGAACTTTCTGAACACCCATTTCATCGTGCGTGCGAACTCCGAAAGGGAGCAGGAGAAAAGCAGCCATCACCCAGAACAGCAGGTAGATCGCAAGAACAGACGTCCATGCCATATCTCAATTCTCCGGTAACAAGACCCGGACTTGCGGGCGTTTGCCGCTCCAACGGGTCGCTGCACGACGGGTAGCCAAACGAACTGCCTCATAAACTTCGCTGCGATCTCGTCGTGCCGCACCTTTCAGCTTACCCAGTGCGGTCGCGATATCCTCTTTCGTTTCAGACACAAAGGCGTCGTAATCTTCATCGAGAGGAAGTCCGACCCCTTCGATGGTAGCCCTCCCCTGTGCATCCAGCGCCACGACAACAACTCCTTCACGCGCAAGACGGCGACGCATGGTGATTGCTTCGCCATCTGCCGGAACAATGATGTCACCATCGAGCACGAGACGACCGCTTTCAACTTCGGCCAGCTTGCCTGGTTTGCCTGGCGCAATACGGACGATGTCGCCATTCATTTGGAAAATTGTATGCGGGATACCTCTGCTGGAACCCAAGCGGGCTTGCTCTGCCATATGGCGTGCCTCGCCATGAACCGGGACAAGAATCTCGGGTCGCAACCATGTGTAGAGCGCTTCCAGCTCCGGTCGACCGGGGTGGCCAGATACGTGGATGGCGCTCTGCCGATCGGTCACCATGACAATTCCACGCTGCGCGAGTTGGTTTTGCACGCGTCCAATAGCTATTTCATTGCCTGGAATCTGGCGACTTGAGAACAGCACTACATCGCCCTTCACCAACTCGATAGGATGGTTTTCATCTGCCATGCGGGCAAGTGCCGCACGCGGTTCCCCCTGCCCCCCGGTTGCCACCACCAGCACTTCTCCACGAGGCAAACCCATTGCCGTGTCGAAATCGACCAACGGTGGCAAATCTTCCAGATAACCGTTATCTTGCGCAACTTCGATAATCCGGTCGAGCGAGCGACCCGCCACGCATAGCTGGCGCCCGGTTGCCCGCGCGACTTCCCCCAAAGTGTGAAGACGGGCCACGTTGCTGGCAAATGTGGTAACGACTACTCGCCTGCCATGCCAACGCGCGACCTCCTCATGCAAACCCTTGTAAACCGCGCCTTCAGACCCGCTTTCAGCCGGATTGAAAACATTAGTTGAATCGCAAACGAGGGCGAGCACTCCCGCATCGCCAATTTCGCAAAGTTCTTCTTCGGTAGTCGGTTCGCCGATAATCGGCTCTTCATCGAGCTTCCAGTCGCCAGTATGGAACACGCGTCCGAAAGGCGTATCGATCAGAAGCCCATTACCTTCGGCAATCGAATGAGCGAGCGGAACATAGGATATCGCGAACGGGCCTACGTCAAATTTATCAGTGCCTTCGACGATAATCAGCTCGACATCGTCTTCCAGACCAGCTTCCTGAAGCTTCCTCCGTACCAGTTCGCCAGTGAAAGGCGTCGCATAGAGCGGAACCCCCAGATCGGCCGCAAAGTATGGCACCGCCCCGATATGATCTTCGTGCGCATGGGTGAGGACAATACCATCAAGGCGTTCGGCACGATCTTCGATAAAGGAGAGGTCAGCGAACACGAGATCGACACCAGGATATTCGTTCCCACTGAAAGTCATCCCAAGATCAACCATCAACCACCGGCCCTGACAGCCATAGAGGTTGACGTTCATCCCTATCTCACCCGATCCCCCAAGGGCGAGAAACAGCAATTCGTCTTCAGGGGTTAAATCTTTTTTCACGCGTTTGCTCGTTCTGCCAGAATGGCAAGGCCTTCGAGTGTCAGGTCAGGGTCGACGGCATCGAAAATTTCAGTATGCTGATCGAAAAGGATGGCGAGCCCTCCCGTCGCGACCACTTTGGCTGGACGGCCGATCTCCGCTTTCATTCGCGCGATCAGCCCCTCCATCATTGCAACGTACCCCCAGAAAACACCGATCAGCATCTGATCTTCGGTATTGGTGCCGATTACGCTGTCATTCGTCGGCGCCTCGATCGCAATGCGTGGAAGTTTTGCCGTATTTCCAACGAGTGCATCCAGCGACAGATTGATGCCGGGTGCGATAATGCCCCCTTTATATGCGCCGTTGAAATCGACAGCATCAAATGTCGTGGCCGTTCCGAAGTCGACGACGATTAAATCGCCATCATATTTGGCGTGGGCGGCGATTGTATTCAGTGCTCGATCCGCTCCGAGAGAGCGCGGTTCATCGACATCAATCGCTACCCCCCACTCTGCGCCTCCCTCACCTGCAATCAGCGGAGTCTTTCCAAAATACTTTTCAGCAAAAACAGTGAGATTGTGAATCGCTCTGGGCACAACCGAACCGATTATAAACTGATCGATCGATTTTCGTGCCACTCCCTCAATCTTCAGAAGTTGAAGAAGCCAAACTGCATACTCATCACCTGTTCGACGGGGATCGGTGGCAATCCTCCAACGTGCCCTGATCTCACGACCCTCAATCAGAGCAAATACGACATTGGTGTTACCGACATCAGCAGCAAGCAGCATGATACGATCCTATCAGATTGCAACATCGCCTGCATGGATGACACGGATTTCCCCGCTATCCAACGCCAGACACAAAGATCCATCGGGCTTCAACCCTTGGTAGCGACCGGAAACGACATCGCCTCCCGGCTCATGCACGGTTAGAACAGTTCCGATCTGGTGCGCGACAGCCTTCCAGCGGCGAAACATCGGTTCCGTGCCGAAACTACGCCATCGTTCCAATTCCCGAGCAAAAGACGATGCCAATGCAGTCGCGAAGCTATCGCGATTAGGTGCAGGGCCGATCTGCGACAAAGCGATGGTTTCGCGCCCAGTGACTTCCGGAGCCTTAACAAGGTTGACGCCTATCCCAATGACGACCGCGTGGGAGGTGCCTTCCAGCAGTATACCCGCCAGCTTGGCGCCCCTGAGAAGCAGGTCATTGGGCCACTTGAGCGAAAGCGCTGCAGGTTCAGCGAGAAATGGCGTAACCGCCTCGTACAAGGCCAGCCCCGCCAGAGGCGCGAGGGTCGGAGAGGGCGGATCCGACGGGCATACCCGCACTATGGTAGAGCCCATGAAGTTCCCCGTCCCATCAAACCACGCACGCCCCTGGCGTCCGTGGCCAGCGACTTGTCGATCCGCCACCAGCCAATCGCCCTCCGCAACGTACTCGCCTGCATTCAGCTGTGAGACGAGGTCGGCATTGGTCGATCCGGTTTCTGCTACCGTACGGATCAAGTGACGAGGAACAATGCTGTAGCGGCCTTGTCGGCCAATTCACCAAGCCATCCGGTGAGTAGATAGCCGAGCGGAGAAATAAATGCCGTCGACAAGATCAGCAGGGCCCAATGTGCCCAATCGTTGCCTCCTGCCACCTTATCTGCGGGTTCATCAAAAAACATAACTTTACCGACTTTAAGGTAGTAGAACGCCCCTATGACCGATGCGGCGATAGCGACTGCGGCAATCGCGATCATTCCGGCGTCCACTGCCGCCTGAAACACTACCAATTTACCCCAGAAACCGAACAGAGGCGGTATGCCGGCAAGGCTCAGCATGATGAGCAAAAGGCACCACGCGATCAACGGCTTAGTACGAGAAAGCCCCGCAAGGTCGGAGATCGATTCTACGTAATCGCCGTTCGCATCACGCAACATCAGAACTGCCACAAAACTGCCGACTGACATGGCAACATAAATCGCGAGATAAACCAACATCGCGCTGGCACCTTCTGGTGTCGCCGCCGCCAAACCTACGAGAATGAAGCCGACATTGTTGATTGAGGAGAATGCAAGCAACCGCTTGATATTATCCTGTCCGATTGCCCCCAGAGCACCGATTACGATCGAAGCTAGCGATACAAACACAACAATTTGCTGCCATGCGGCCGCCTGCGCGCCGAACGCATCGAGCGCCACACGCATTGTCAACGCCATTGCAGCCACTTTGGGAGCCGTTGCAAAGAACATCGTCACCGGAGTGGGAGAACCTTCGTAGACATCAGGAGTCCACATATGGAACGGCACCGCCGAAATCTTGAAAGCAAGGCCGGCCAGAACGAATATCAGGCCAATCAGCGCCCCGGTTGAAATATCTCCTGCGAGTGCCGCACGGATAACGTCGAAGCTGGTCGATCCCGTAAACCCGTAAGTCAGGCTCATCCCATAGAGCAGGATGCCGCTCGCCAACGCGCCAAGCACGAAATACTTAAGCCCGGCTTCAGCCGAACGACCGTCAACCCGAAGAAACGCTGCGAGCACATATGCGGCGAGGCTGTTCATTTCCAAACCGATGTAAAGCGTCAGCAGATCGCCTGCAGACACCATTATGCCCATGCCGAGTACGGCAAAAAGCACCAGCACCGGATATTCCGCACGCATCGCCCCCCAACGGTCGAAGAAGCGCGGCGCGACCATCAGGCAGGTCGCCCCCGAAACGTAAATGAGCAACTTTGCAAAAGCCGCGAATGCATCGACGCGCATTTGGCCACCAAATGCAAACGTACCCGCACCCATTGCTCCGCCACATAAGACAGGAATGGTCAGCGCCGCAGCAGCACCAATGACGATCACTGCGGCAATCGAGATTGCACGGCTAGCTTTGTCACCCATCCACGCGGCGCACAGCAAGAGCAACAGGCCGCCGAGCGACAATACGATTTCAGGCGCGACAAGCGACAGGGATGCCGAAAAGTCCATCAGTGGCCTCCCTCACTTGCTTCATTTGCCGGGCCTTCTCCCGCTTCACCGTGATGCTCCATCGCATTTGCTGCATGGGTCCGACGAGTGGCCTCGGTCGGTGCAGTCGGTCGCGAATCCCCCTTGGGGGCCGCGCTTGCAAGTCGCGCGTCCAAAGCTGCAATGTCGGCACGCATCGGAGCCAGAAAACTCTCAGGATAAACGCCCATCCACAACACAGCTGCCGCAATGGGGCCAAGCATAAACCATTCGCGCACGTTGAGATCAGGCATCGCAGCGGCGTCGGCATTTTTTTGCTCGCCGAACACAACCCGGCGATAGAGATACAACATGTAAGCAGCGCCAAGAATAATGCCGGTGGTGCAGACCAGAGTCACCGTGGTCGAAACCTGATACGTTCCGGCAAGGCTGAGAAATTCGCCGACAAACCCACTTGTTCCGGGCAAGCCAATACTGCCCATTGTGAACAACATGAAGAACAATGCGTATTTCGGCATATTAATTGCGAGGCCGCCGTAACGATCAATCTCACGCGTGTGTAAACGATCGTAAATGACACCGACACAAAGAAACAGCGCGCCGGACACGAGCCCATGGCTCAACATCACCATCATCGAACCTTCAAGCCCCTGCACGTTAAATGCAAACAGCCCAATGGTGACGATCGCCATGTGGGCAACCGAAGAATAAGCAATTAGCTTCTTCATGTCAGACTGCACGAGCGCAACCAGCGAGGTATATACGACCGCCACCATGCTCAATCCGAGAACGAGCCACGCCAACTGTGCACTCGCGTCCGGGAACATCGGCAAACTGAAGCGAATAAAGCCGTAGCCACCCATCTTCAACAAAACGCCAGCCAGAATTACGGAACCTGCAGTCGGCGCCTGAACGTGTGCGTCCGGCAGCCAGGTGTGAACCGGCCACATCGGCATCTTAACCGCGAAACTGGCGAAGAACGCCAACCACAGCCACGTTTGCGCCTGCGCCGGGAAATCATACTGCATCAAAGTCGGGATATAAGTCGTTCCCGCGTCGTGGATCATCCACAACATCGCAATCAACATCAGGACCGAGCCGAGCAGCGTATAAAGGAAGAACTTATAGCTGGCGTATATCCGGTTATCGCCGCCCCATATACCGATGATCAGATACATCGGAATCAGGCCCGCTTCGAAGAAGATATAGAACAGCAAGAGATCCTGCGCCGCAAACACGCCGATCATCAGGGTTTCCATGAACAGGAACGCCGCCATGTATTCGCCAACGCGCTTCTGCACCGAATCCCAGCTTGCCAGAATGCAGATCGGCATCAGAAATACCGTCAACGCAATCAGCATCAACGCAATTCCATCAATGCCGAGTGCATAGGAAAAACCGGCAAAAACAGCATGACTTTCCTGAAACTGCCACCGGGCACCACCCGTCTCAAAGCCTGTCCAAAGGACTACCCCGAGAGCAAGGTCCACGAGAGTGGCAAGCAGCGCGACCGATCGCGCTGCTTTGGCCTCAAGCATAAAGCACGCCACCGCGCCCAGAAGGGGCACAAGAAGCATTAACGAAAGGATCGGAAAGCCGTTCATCGCACCATCACCCAAGAGATCGCGACCACGACGCCGATAAGCATGACGAGCGCATAACTATAGAGATATCCGGATTGTACCTTCTTGGCGGCGGCTGTCCCCTGAGTGACCAGCCACGCCGCACCATTAGGCCCGAAGCGATCAATTATACCGATGTCCCCCCACTTCCAGAATTTGTTCCCCAGCCAGAATGCCGGTTTCACAAACAGGAAATGATACAGTTCATCGAAGTACCACTTGTTATATACGAAGCGATAGACAGGGCCGAGCTGCCCGGCAATGCGAGCAGGCAGCTCCTTATCGCGAATATAGCCCTGGAACGCGATCGCCAACCCGATCAGCATCGCGACAGTAGCAGACCATTTGGCCCATGCCGGAATACCATGCATGGCGTGCATCAGATCTTCATTGAAGAACACCGAGCCTTGCCAGAATTCGGCGCTTTCAACAAACGCGGGGGCGAACACGAAACCAGCGAACACTGCGCCTACACTCAGTGCGAGGAGAGGGACGAGCATTGGCAGAGGGCTTTCATGAGGATGATATCCGCCGGTGGTATCCTCTCCGGCTTGTTCTGCCGTTTTGTGGACCGAATGCTGGATGTGTTCGCTCTCGATCCAACGCGGCTTTCCATAAAACGTCAGGAAAACCAGACGCCACGAATAGAAGCTCGTCAGCAATGCCGCGATCGTTCCCATCCAGAATGCCAAATTGCCAAGGTTGGTGCCACGCGCAAACGCAGCCTCAAGAATGGCGTCCTTCGAATAGAAACCAGCGAAACCGAACACGCCCGCCAAGCCGACCCCGGTGATCGCCAGAGTGCCGGCAAGCATTGCCCAAAACGTGATTGGGATATGTTTCCGCAGACCGCCGTAATAACGCATATCCTGTTCGTGATGCATCGCATGGATCACGCTGCCTGCACAAAGGAACAGGAGCGCCTTAAAGAAGGCATGCGTGAACAGGTGGAACATCGCAACGTTGTAAGCGCCAACACCTGCAGCAAAGAACATGTATCCAAGCTGCGAACACGTCGAATAGGCAATCACGCGCTTGATATCCCACTGCGTGGTGCCGATCGTTGCAGCAAAGAAACATGTCGCCGCGCCGACGAATGTCATGAACATCAGTGCAGCGGGTGCCGCTTCGAACATGGGCGAAAGGCGGCACACCATGAATACACCTGCCGTGACCATCGTCGCCGCGTGAATGAGCGCGGACACGGGGGTCGGCCCTTCCATCGCGTCAGGCAACCAGGTGTGCAATCCAAGCTGCGCGGATTTACCCATCGCTCCGATGAACAGCAGGATACACAATAGATCCATGGTATCGACACGATGCCCAAGGAAGCCAATGGTACTGCCAGCCATGCCCGGAGCGGCCGCCAGAATCTCGGGAATCGAAACCGTCTGAAACACCAGATAGGTGCCGAAAATGCCGAGCATGAAGCCGAAGTCACCGACGCGGTTGACTACAAACGCTTTGATTGCCGCCGCGCTCGCGCTTGGTTTGCGAAACCAAAACCCAATCAAAAGGTAACTGGCAAGGCCCACCCCTTCCCATCCGAAGAACATCTGGACAAGGTTGTCTGCGGTCACGAGCATAAGCATCGCGAAGGTGAACAGGCTAAGATAAGCGAAGAACCGTGGTTGATCCGGCTCGTCTGCCATGTACCCCCATGAATAGAGGTGCACGAGCGCCGACACAGTGGTGACGACGACCAACATGACCGCAGTCAGTGTGTCAACGCGCAATGCCCAATCGAACGTCATGCTGCCAGAGTGAACCCACTGCAGCACCGGAATGACCGAGGCAGTTTCCGCACCTGTCAAAAAGCCAATAAAGATCGGCCAACTCAAACCACACGACACAAACAGAAAAGCGGTGGTCAGCGACTTGACCGCGAGATTGCCAAGCGCCTTGTTACCAAGCCCGCCGATAACTGCCGCCAATAACGGCAGGAATACGATAAGAAGGATCGGGTGCAAGGTGCTATCCCTTCATCCGGTTGACATCGTCGACAGCGATCGTGCCGCGGCCACGGAAATAGATGACGAGAATTGCCAAACCGATCGCCGCTTCACCAGCCGCAACGGTCAGCACGAACATAGCAAAAATCTGCCCGGTCAAGTCGTTCAGAAATGCACTGAATGCAACGAGGTTGATATTCACCGCGAGCAGGATCAGCTCAATCGCCATCAGAATAACGATCACGTTTTTCCGATTGAGAAATATCCCCAGAACGCCCAGCACGAACAGGATCGTGCCCACGATGACATAATGCGTGACGCCGATCACAGCTGAACCCCCTTGCCCACCTCGGGGCGAACATTGACGGTCGCATCTTGCGGACGACGCCGAATTTGTCTGCCGATGTTTTGGCCCCGCGTATCCTTACGCTCACGATGGGTCAGCACAATTGCGCCAACCATCGCTACGAGAAGAATGATTCCTGCACTTTCGAACAGAAAAAGATACTTACCGTAAAGTACCGCGCCGATACTCTCGATGTTACTGGCACCATCAATCTGCGGTGAGGCGGCGGCTGCCGCATGCCCCATCTCAAGCGCACCCGCACTGTAAGCACCAATGCCAAGCACAAGTTCGGCTAAAAGAACCAGCGCGATAGCCAAGCCTAGAGGGAAGTTTTTGACAAATCCTGCCCGCAATTCCGCAAAATCGATATCGAGCATCATGACTACAAACAGAAACAGTACTGCGACTGCACCGACATAGACGATGACCAGAAGCATCGCGATGAATTCAGCGCCCACCAGTACCATCAGACCAGCAGCATTGAAGAACGCCATTATCAACCACAAAACCGAATGCACGGGATTGCGGGACATAATGACAAACACCGCCGACAGGATCGTCAGTGCCGCGAACAGATAAAAGGAGAAAACCTGAATCATGGATTGCCGCGCCCTCTATCGATACGGCGCATCGGCTTCAAGGTTCGCGGAGATCGCCCGCTCCCACTTGTCCCCGTTAGCCAGTAGTTTCGCCTTGTCGTACAGCAGTTCTTCACGCGTTTCCGTGGCGTATTCGAAGTTCGGCCCTTCGACGATCGCATCAACCGGACAGGCTTCCTGACAGAAACCACAGTAAATGCATTTGGTCATATCGATATCGTAACGCGTGGTGCGACGACTGCCGTCTTCCCGCGGTTCGCTCTCAATCGTGATGGCCAGAGCTGGACAAGTGGCTTCACACAGTTTGCAGGCAATGCACCGCTCCTCCCCATTGGGATAACGGCGCAGCGCGTGTTCCCCACGGAAACGCGGCGACAAAGGGTTCTTCTCAAAGGGATAGTTGATCGTCACCTTGGGTTTGAAGAAGTACTTCAAAGTCAACCAATGCGCCTTCACGAACTCCCAAAGAGTGAAAGACTTTATGAGGTGAGCGACGCTCATACAGCGCCTCCATAACGAGTAAGCATCAACCAGCCAGATACGAGCACGACCCACAACAAGCTCATCGGCAGAAATACCTTCCAGCCAAGGCGCATGAGTTGATCATACCGGTAGCGCGGCACAGTTGCCTTCACCCAACTGAATATAAAAAAGAAAAACAGGATTTTGACGAGCAGCCAGACAAATCCCGGCACGACGTAAAGCGGGCCCCAGTCAAACGGGGGCAGATACCCCCCCCAGAAAAGCACCGCATTCAACGTGCACATCAGCAAAACGTTGGCATATTCGCCCAGCCAATAGAGCGCGAACGCCATCGAGCTGTATTCCGTCTGATAACCGGCAACGAGCTCGCTTTCAGCTTCGGTCAAGTCAAAAGGAGCGCGGGCAGTCTCCGCCATTCCTGAAATCAGGAATAGCACCCACATCGGGAAAAGGAGCGGGTTGGCGACAAATCCATTAATAAACCCAAGCACGGTCCCTTTTTGCGCCTGCACGATCTCGTTCATGTTGAACGACCCTGCCCAGAGCACCACACAGATCAGGATAAATCCGATTGAGACTTCATACGAAATCATTTGTGCGGCAGCCCGCATGGCGGAGAAGAAGGGGTATTTTGAGTTTGAGGCCCAGCCCGCGATGACGACCCCGTATACGCCCAGCGAACTGATTGCCAGAACATACAACAGCCCTACATTGATATCAGCGAGTATTGCGCCGGAATTGAACGGGATAACCGCCCACGCCAACAATGCGACCGTAAACGTTATGATCGGGGCAATCAGGAACAAGCCCTTGTTGGCGGCACTGGGAATAATTGTTTCCTGCAGAAACACCTTCAACCCATCGGCAAATGATTGCAACAGACCGAACGGCCCAACCACGTTTGGGCCCCTGCGTAATGCCATCGCCGCCCATATCTTGCGGTCGGCATAGATAATCATCGCCACGCCCAGCATCAGAGGCAGCGCAATCAACAAGATCCCGCAAATCGTGGCTACGAACCACGCCCATTCGTAGTTCATGCCGAGGTTCATAAAGAATTCGGTCATTCCGCAGCCTCCGCCAGTTCACCGCCATGAAGCAGCTCAGCACTGCATTGCTGCATCACCGTGCTTGCTCGGGCGATTGGGTTGGTGAGGTAGAAATCTTTGATCGGATAGGCATCGATCGTTCCCGAAACCTTGGCCGCCTTAACTTTTGGCAACGCGCCATAACCAGCCAACCCCTCCTGGCCCAGCGCAGGCATTTCCGCGATCATGGCCGATTGCAGCTGTGCGAAGTTGTCGAATCCGACCGAGACACCAAACGCATCGGCCAACGCACGCAGGATTGTCCAGTCTTCCCGCGCATCTCCTGGAGCGAATACCGCCTTTTCCGCAAATTGCACGCGGCCTTCGGTGTTGACGTACGTACCGTCTTTTTCAGCATACGAGGCGGCGGGGAGGATCACATCTGCCGCATGAGCCCCCTTGTCGCCATGATGGCCGATGTACACTTTAAGTGAATCCGCGAATGGTGTGTAGTCGACCTCGTCTGCACCAAGTGCGAGAACCACTTTAGGCTGGGCGTCAACGATATCCGCCATCCCACCTTTCTGCGCATATCCGAGCATGAGCCCGCCCATGCGCGAGGCCGAAAAGTGAAGCACGTTGAAGCCGTTCCAGTCGCCTTTGACCAGCCCAAGCGGTTCGACGAGCGAAAGGCCCGCGGAAAGCGCTCCTTTCGCGAGGGCTGCGCCGCCAAGAATGAGCGCCGGGCGTTGGGCTTGGGCAAACGCGTCCAGCACGTCCGTCGGCAACTTGGAAAGCACGGATAGATTATTGCCAAGAAATGTTGCGGGGAAGGTTGTTTCCCATTCAGGTCCGACTACGAATACCTTTGCGCCGCGCTTAACAGCCTTCCTAAGCCGTACATTGACCAGTGGGGCTTCCCAGCGGACATGACTGCCGACAATCAGGATTGCATCAGCAGTTTCGATCCCTGCAAGAGTTGAATTGAAACTGACTGCTGCAAGGCTGGACACATCGTAGTCCATCCCCGTCTGTCGTCCTTCAAGAAGATCGGAACCCATCGCCTTCAGTAACGCCTTGGCAGCATACATCGTTTCGCAGTCGAGCAAATCACCCGCAATGGCGGCAATGCTATTGCCAGGCTTGACCGCAGCGATCTTCTTAAATGCTTCTTCCCAACTTGCTGCTTGCAGTTTGCCGTTTTTGCGGATCCACACCTTATCAAGCCGTCGCCGCGTGAGGCCGTCGACCTGATAGCGAGCCTTATCGGAAATCCACTCTTCGTTCACATCGTCGTTGATGCGGGGTAATGCGCGCAGGACTTCGCGACCGCGACTATCGAGCCGTATATTTGCGCCGATCGCATCGCTCACATCGATGCTCAGCGTCTTTTTCAACTCCCAAGGGCGTGCCTCGAAAGCATAAGGACGTGAAGTCAGCGCGCCGACGGGGCAAAGATCGATGACGTTCGCGCTCATCTCATGCTTCGCTGCATGCTCAAGATACGTCGTGATTTGCATACTTTCGCCGCGATAAAGCGCACCGATTTCATCAACCCCGGCGATTTCCTCGCTGAAACGAACGCACCGTGTGCAGTGGATGCACCGGGTCATGACCGTCTTGATGAGCGGTCCCATGTACTTCTCGGTCACGGCCCGCTTGTTTTCATGATAGCGAGAACCGCCGCGACCGTAAGCCACCGACTGATCCTGCAGATCGCATTCCCCGCCCTGATCGCAAATCGGGCAATCGAGCGGGTGGTTGATAAGGAGGAACTCCATCACACCTTCGCGCGCCTTTTTGACCATCTCGCTATCGGTGCGAATTTCCTGACCTTCTGTTGCAGGCAACGCGCAAGATGCCTGCGGCTTGGGAGGGCCAGGCTTCACTTCGACCAGACACATGCGGCAATTGCCCGCAATGCTAAGCCGCTCGTGATAGCAGAAACGCGGAATCTCCTTACCGGCAAGCTCACATGCCTGCAGCACGGTGGCCCCATCGGGAACCTCGATTTCCTGTCCGTCTACGGTGACCTTAGGCATTAGTTACGCACCACTGAATTGAAGAACCAACCTGTCATGAAAGCTTCCCGCGAGCTGCATGTGCGGCGAGTGCATAGGCAAGGGCTGAACGTAAGCTGGCTTCGTCGAACGACAATTTCTGCCCTTCAAACGCACAAGGCCCGAAGTTCGGAGCCAGACGGTTTATCGCAACTCGCTCATCTTTTGTTGCAACCGGAGTTCGAAGAACTCTATCAGTCTCGACCGGAGCGATCGCAGCGAAACAACGAGCGAACTCTTCAACAATCACGTCCGCCCGATCCTCTACATCTGCTTCTATAATTCGTTTGGCCACTTCTTCTTGAGAAGGGGCAGCAGCAGGATCGTCAGCAAACCACGCCGGTGGCGAGTCCGGGAAGGTTCTAAGATACCACGCCTCAGAAAGCGAACCGCGTATTTCGCGATAACCTGACTTCAAGGCGGCGTAACCATTCACACAATGCGTCTCGCTGTTTGGGAACGTGATGAGATCTTGTATCTTGGCCGGAACTGGATTGAGCAAATAATCTTTAATTCGATCAGATCGATATGTCGCTACACAACGCCCAAAGAAACTGAGCGTTGATCGCGCGTCACGTACGTTGTTGAATTTCTCTTTGGAAAACCGTGAGCCAGTTACCGAACTCCGTTCGGATGTCGACTGGGCCTGTGCGCCAGTCGCACAAACCAGTCCTAGGATTCCCAACACAGATAGCACGGTACGAATCACTCGGCTGCCTCTGCCATGTTGCCAGCAGCCGCGATACGGCGCTCAATTTCCGGGCGAAAGTGGCGTATCAAACCTTGAATGGGCCACGCTGCTGCGTCGCCAAGTGCGCAAATTGTATGCCCTTCCACCTGTTTGGTGACCTGCTGTAGCATGTCGATTTCCTCGACAGCCGCATCTCCTGTTTCGAGGCGTTTCATCATGCGCCACATCCAGCCTGTACCCTCGCGGCAAGGCGTACACTGGCCGCAACTCTCGTGTTTGTAGAAGTGGCTTAAACGGCTGATTGCCCGAACGATATCGGTGGACTTGTCCATCACAATAACCGCTGCGGTCCCTAGGCCGGAGCCGACCTCTTTCAAGCCATCGAAATCCATCGGCGCATCCCAGATTAGATCCGCAGGGACCAACGGAACGGACGAACCGCCAGGAATCACCGCAAGCAGATTATCCTTGCCCCCACGAATCCCGCCACAATGTTTTTCGATCAATTCGCTGAAGGGGATGCTCATCGCTTCTTCAACGACGCACGGATTTTCCACGTGCCCGCTGATCTGGAAAAGCTTGGTACCCTTATTGTTTTCCCGACCGAAACTGGAGAACCACGAAGCACCACGACGCATAATAGTCGGAGCAACCGCGATCGATTCAACATTGTTCACAGTCGTCGGACAACCATACAGCCCTGCCCCCGCCGGGAATGGAGGCTTCAGTCGAGGTTGCCCTTTCTTGCCTTCAAGGCTTTCAATCATCGCGGTTTCTTCGCCGCAGATATACGCGCCCGCTCCACGATGCACGAATACGTCGAAATCGTAACCGGAACCCGCAGCGTTCGTGCCCAGAAGACCGGCATCATATGCCTCTTGAACGGCAGCAAACAGCACTTCTGCTTCGCGAATGTACTCACCGCGAATATAAATATATGCTGCGCGTGCACGCATCGCGTAACCAGCAACAAGAGCGCCTTCGATCAACTTGTGCGGATCGTGGCGAATGATTTCGCGATCCTTGCACGAGCCCGGCTCCGACTCATCAGCGTTGATGACGAGAAAGCTAGGACGTCCGTCCTTGCTTTCTTTCGGCATGAACGACCACTTCATTCCGGTTGGAAATCCGGCGCCGCCCCGACCACGCAGCCCGGATGCCTTAATCTCATCGATAATGGCATCCTGCCCCTTGGCGAGAATATCTTTGGTGTTGTCCCAATCACCACGTGCCCGCGCAGCGTCGAGGTGCCACGACTGGAAACCGTAAAGGTTGGTAAAAATGCGATCCTTATCGGCGAGCATCAGCCGAGCCCTCCATTGGCAAGGAAATAGACGGCAACCAATAGGATTACCGCAATGGCGCCAAACTTGACTACCCCCATCAGCACCTTCCAGGCGATGACGATAAGTATAAGAGCGATAACGATTGTGGCGATGCTCATGGCTCTTGCCTTTCCGAAGCCTTCGCCCCGAAAATTCCGAATCCCCCAAGCAAGAAACCAAGGATCGCCCAGACAACCCATGCCTCGCCCTGCAAAAATTTCACGACAGCTAGCGTCAGAAATATAATGCCGATGATCGGCAAGCCTTTGGCTACCGGCTTTGGCATCACCACTCCCCCCGGTAGTCGTGGTTTTCACCAACCATAGCGGTCAAAGTCGTCGGACCGCCGCTTGGCTCGCTGGTATGCCGCCCCGGCTCCTGCGTACCTTCCTTGGGTAGTTCACCCGCCGAAAGTTTATCGAGTACAGCTTCAAACCGTTCCGGGGTGAGATCTTCGTAGTTGCCATCGTTGATCTGAACCATCGGCGCGGTGGCACAATTGCCCATGCACTCGACCTCGGTGAGCGTCCACATACCGTCATCGGTAGTGTGCCCGCGCTTCATTCCACGCTTAGCGCAGACAGCGAATATATCGTCGGATCCACGCAGCATACAAGGCGTGGTACCGCACACCTGCACATGGAAACGCCCCACCGGCGCGAGGTTGTACATGGTGTAGAACGTCGCAACTTCGAGCACCCGGATCACCGGCATGTCGAGATAGGTCGCCACATATTCGATCACCGGGATTGGCAACCAACCTTGCGTGTTGGTTGCTTCCCCCACCTGCCGCTGGGCATAATCGAGCAGCGCCATAACAGCACTCTTCTGCCGCCCTGCAGGATAACGGGCGATAGCGGCCTTGGCCTTCTCTTCCCATGCAGGTGCAAATGCGAAATCACCCCATGCGGCGCGCAGTTCGGGGGTGTCGGGTGCGAGTGCGCGGTCAGCCATTTTTGGCCTTCCTGTTTTTCAAAGTGGAGGAAAATGTCAGGATAGCAAACACAGCAACCATCAACGCCAGACCAATGACGAAGCTGCCCAGATCAAGGACGCCAGTGGAATCCATGATTAAGAGGACAACGCAAAGACACAGTCCTGAGACATATGCGCTCACTTCCTTGCTCACCGATCACACTCCCCGAACACCACATCGATCGCGCCAAGAATAGCGGTCGCGTCCGGCAGCATATGGCCCTTGCTCATGAAATCCATCGCCTGAAGATGGCTGAAAGCAGTCGGCCGAATCTTGCAACGATAAGGTTTGTTGCTGCCATCGCTGACCAGATAGACGCCAAATTCGCCCTTGGGGCTTTCAGTAGCGACATAGACTTCACCCGCGGGAACGTGGAAGCCTTCGGTATATAGCTTGAAGTGATGGATCAGACTTTCCATTGAAGCCTTCATCTCACCGCGCTTCGGCGGCACGACTTTGCGATCGGTGCTGCTCACCGGGCCTTCCGGCATTTCAGCGAGACACTGGCGCATGATGCGTGCCGACTGACGCACTTCTTCAACACGGACCATAAACCGGTCGTAGCAGTCAGAATTGGTACCGACGGGGATTTCGAAATCCATTCGGTCGTAAACATCGTAAGGCTGGCTCTTGCGAATATCCCAGGGGATGCCCGCCGCACGGATCATAGGGCCGGAGAAGCCCCATGCCAGAGCGTCTTCCTTGCTCACCACTGCGATATCGACATTCCGCTGTTTGAATATGCGGTTGTCCATCACCAGGCTCATCGCGTCTTCAAACAAACGCGGAAGCCGGTTGTCGAGCCAGTCACCGATATCGGTCAGCAGTTTGAGCGGAACATCCTGATGGACGCCACCCGGACGAAACCACGCACTGTGCATGCGTGCACCGCTGGCGCGCTCGAAGAAATTGAGGCAATCCTCGCGAATTTCGAACACCCAGAGGTTCGGCGTCATCGCGCCGACATCCATCACGTGGCTGCCGATGTTGAGCATGTGGTTGCAGATGCGGGTCAGTTCCGCAAACAGCACCCGCAGATATTGTCCGCGCAGGGGAACTTCCAGATTGAGCAGTTTCTCAATCGCCAGCACATAACTGTGCTCCATCCCCAATGGCGAGCAGTAATCAAGCCGGTCAAAATATGGCAAAGCCTGCAAATAGGTCTTGTGCTCAATAAGCTTTTCGGTGCCACGATGCAGCAGGCCAACGTGCGGGTCGATCCGCTCAATAATCTCGCCATCAAGCTCCATAACCATCCGGAGCACTCCGTGCGCCGCAGGGTGCTGCGGGCCAAAGTTGATCGTATAGTTACTGATGACCTCGTCACCTGTTGTGGGTGATTGTTCGAGTTGAAGGCCGCTCATGCTGTGCAGCTCCATTTTCCTTGCGAGAATGTTGTCTCGCCCGTTGGGCCCTTCACCCGAAGGTCAGCGCCCCATTCGCTCTTTCCATTCGCACGGGAAGGCTCGTCTTCGCCGCGCAGGACGGAAACCGTAAACCCATCACCAGCCAGTATCGGGCCGGATTCTATCACTTGCAGACCGCCAGCTTCGACACCGGGCAACATGAGCTGACGTCCATCGATCACCAGCACACCTTTGCCTTTGTCGTCGGCATCGTTTTCGCTGCCCGCCACCAGCAAGGAACGCCCTTGATAGATAAAGCTGCACCCGCCAGCGACCTTGCCCAAAGCCATTGGGGCATCGCTGGCAAGTGGCATGAGTCTGGTGCTGCCCTCGCTCGCCAGAACAGGCTGCGCGTTGACTTCTGCGACGGATGACGCGCCTGCATCGTTCGCACCGAGCGAGGATACACCTGCACGGGCCGCATAATCGTCGGCGCCCTCACCCGTAGAGGCGTCGTTGCTCTTAGAGCAACCTCCAGCTGCGAGGGCCGTCAGACAAAGACAGATAGCGGTTCGCTTCATTTGTCGCCCGCCGGTTTAGGTGCAGCAGACTTGCCTGCACCAGACTTCTTTGCGGTGGGCTTTTTTTCTGCCGCCTTCTTCGGCTGGGTTGCTGGCTTCGTATCTTGCGCCGATGCCGCCCTTGGCTTGCGTGCCGGGCGATCTTCGGTGGGCTTCGGCGCGCCAGCCTCTTCTGCGCCTTTATCCTTAGCCGGCGCCGGAGCAGACTCGCTTTCTGCTGCCTTTTTGTTCGCTGCCTTCCCAGCCCCTGTTTCAGATAGCTTTTCCGTCGACTTCGGCGTGGGTGCCGCCGGAGTGTCAGCACCAGCTTTCTCATCACCCGGAAGCACGTAATTCGCGCCTTCCCACGGGCTCATAAAATCGAACTGGCGCAAATCCTGTGCGAGTTCGACAGGCTCATACACAACGCGCTTCTCGTCTTCCGAATAGCGAAGTTCGACGTAGCCGGTGAGCGGGAAATCCTTTCGGAAAGGATGCCCCTCGAAACCATAATCGGTCAAAATACGGCGCAAGTCCGGATTACCCGCAAACACAACGCCATACATGTCGAACACTTCACGTTCGAGCCACCCGGCGTTTGGCCAGAGCGTGGTGACGGTGGGGACGGGCGTCGCTTCGCTGGCCGAAACTTTGACCATCACGCGATGATTCTTCGTCACCGAGAGCAGCATGTAAACGACTTCAAACCGCTCGACACGGTCAGGAAAGTCGACCCCGGCCATTTCCATCAGTTGCTGGTATTCGTGTTCGTCACGAAGCAGGCGCAACGCGTCTTCCACGCGATCTCGCACGACAGTGAGAACAACCTCGCCATGCTGCTCTTTCGCAGTGATGAGCATGTCGCCCAACGCAGCGGCCAATGCGTCTTTGACACCTTGGTTCGAAGCAAACCGGGGAGCGGGATGAAGGACCTGAGTCATAATCAGCGCAAGCCTTACCGTTCGATCGTACCGGAGCGGCGAATTTTCCGCTGCAACTGCATTACACCATAGAGCAGCGCTTCAGCAGTCGGCGGACACCCGGGCACGTAGATATCAACCGGCACGATCCGGTCGCATCCACGCACGACCGAATAGCTGTAATGATAATATCCACCGCCGTTGGCGCAGCTCCCCATGCTGATGACGTACTTCGGTTCCGACATCTGATCGTAAACCTTGCGAAGCGCAGGGGCCATTTTGTTGCACAGCGTTCCGGCAACAATCATCACATCGCTCTGGCGCGGGCTGGCGCGGGGGGCAACGCCGAACCGCTCCATATCGTAACGCGGCATATTCACGTGAATCATTTCGACCGCACAGCAAGCGAGGCCGAACGTCATCCACCATAAGCTGCCGGTGCGCGCCCATTGAAACAGCTCTTCAGTGCTGGTGACGAGGAAGCCCTTGTCATTCACTTCAGTCTGCAACGCGTGGAAGTAATCCTGATCCGGGGTACGGAATTCACCCGGCTGCGCGGCGGCAGGAAGGCTCTGATCTACTCCCATTCCAGGGCTCCCTTCTTCCACGCATAAGCAAGGCCAATTGCCAGTTCACCCAAGAACACCATCATCGTGATCCAGCCCGGCCATCCCGTCATGTCGAGACTGACAGCCCACGGAAAAAGGAATGCTGCTTCCAGATCAAAAATGATGAACAGGATCGCGACGAGATAAAAGCGCACGTCGAACTGGCTGCGCGGATCTTCGAACGCGGGAAAACCGCATTCATATTCGCTCAACTTGTCGGAAGTCGGGTTATGTGCACCCGTCAGCCGGGCAACGCCCATCGGCAGAAACACGAACAGAGCCGAGAGTCCGAGGGCAATGGCGAGAAAAATCAGGATTGGGAGATACTGGCTGAGATCGACCACGAATGATTCCCTTTGGGGGCCTGTGAATGTGCCCGCCTCTAGGCCCCGCTCCCGATTGGTGCAAGGGTGCGGGGATGCAAAAATCCCCGCATTCGCGCCTTATTTCATCATTCCCTTGACCGCTTTCTCGGTCGCAGCCCCATATGGAGGCTTGAATCCACCCAACTTTGCGATGTCGATCTTAGGCTGGGTGTAAATGCTGCGGGCGTGACTGAACTCGCGGAAGCCTTCGACTCCATGATATGAACCTATACCCGATGGCCCCACCCCGCCAAACGGCAGATCATCCATCGAGACATGGAAAATCACATCGTTTACCGTGACCCCGCCGGAAATCGTGCGGGTGAGCACCTTTTCACGCTCAGCTTCATCGTCACCGAAATAATACAGCCCCAGCGGACGATCATGTGCATTGACGTAATCGATTGCCTCATCGATGTGTTTGTAGGTTTTCACAGGAAGAACCGGGCCGAAGATTTCCTCCTGCATCGCTTTCATGTCATCCGTTACATTCCGCAGAATGGTCAGCGGCATTTTGCGCGTGTTCGTCGCGGAAAAGTCCTCGCCAGCGGGATTGACTTCGATTACCTCAGCACCCTTGGCCTTCGCATCTGCTACCAATCCCTGCAGGCGTTCGAAATGACGGTCGCTGACAACGGAAGCGTAGTCTTCGTTGTCGCGCAACGTCGGGTACATGGTGTGCACACCGAGCTGTACCGCAGCCACCGCGCCGTCCTCCGTTTCTTCCGGAACATACATATAATCCGGCGCAAGACAGATCTGCCCCGCATTCATCATCTTCCCTAGCGCGATCCGTTCCCCTGCCTTTGCAATATCCGCGTTACGGCCCAGGAATACGGGCGATTTGCCACCCAATTCCAACGTCACCGGGACAAGGTTCCGCGCTGCGGCCTCCATCACCTTGCGCCCTGTCGCAGTCGATCCGGTGAAAACAAGGTGATCGAACGGGAGCGAAGAGAATGCATGGGCCACTTCGGGGCCACCGGTCACCACAACGCATTCCGCCGGGTCAAAATATCTGGCGACCAGTTCCTCCATCAGAGCGGAGGTTCGCTCAGTGAACTCGCTCGGCTTGATCATGGCCCGATTGCCAGCAGCGAACGCCTGCATGAGTGGATTGAAAGACAAGTTTACCGGAAAATTCCAAGGCGCAAGGATACCGATCACGCCCTTTGGTTCATAGCGAACCTCCGCCTTCGCTCCCAGCAGCCCGAGCGGGAATTGCACTTTGCGCTTTTCAGGCTGAGACCATTTAGACAGATTTTTCAGACAATATTTGCCGAAACCGATGGTTCCGGCGATATCGGTAATCATCGATTGCATCGGGCTGCGATTGCCAAAATCGACATTCATTGCCCGGCACAGCGCGTCACCATTTTCCTTGAGCAAGGCGATCGCACGCTGGATCCGGTCTTTACGGGCGGACAACGGCTCGGGCCGCGCAGACGTAAATGCCGTTCGCTGCTGCAACAGCATCGCTTCGAGTTCTGTTTTGCGATCATCAGCCATCGTCACTCTCCTAGAGCAGTTATGCGTTTTGCTTTGCCACTGATGTCGGCCATAAAGCGTCGCTTGGCAAGCATAGCTGTTCGTTTGATTGCGTTTGCCGAAGTGCAGCACTAGATCGCAGTCGAACGCAAATCATTTCAGAAAATTGAAAGGTTCGTCAGATGGCCACTTTCTCCGCAAACGACCCCGTTGTCGTCGTTTCTTATGCGCGCACCCCGATGGGCGGAATGCAGGGCGCTCTGGCAGATGTTGCTGCCACAGACCTTGGTGCGACGGCCGTGAAAGCGGCAGTGGAGCGTGCGGGCGTTGCGGGCGACGATATCGAGCGAATCTATATGGGCTGCGTTCTCCCGGCAGGTCTGGGGCAGGCGCCAGCACGTCAGGCCGCTTTGAAGGCCGGGTTGCCAAAGTCGGTTCAGGCAACCACCGTCAACAAAGTATGCGGCAGTGGGATGCAGACCGTGATTATGGCAAGTGAAGCCCTTGCTTCCGGGACCATGGATATTGCAGTTGCCGGAGGTATGGAGAGCATGACAAATGCACCATACCTTCTGAAGAAACACCGTTCAGGCGCTCGCATCGGCCATGACGTTGCGTATGACCATATGTTCCTTGATGGCCTGGAAGACGCATACGATGTTGGCCGTGCAATGGGCACCTTCGCTCAGGATACTGCGGACGAATATCAGCTAACCCGCGATACTCAGGATGATTACGCAGTGGAGTCGCTTCGTCGCGCGAACGAAGCAATCACTTCGGGCGCTTTCGCTGACGAAATCGCCCCGGTCACATTCACCACTCGCAAGGGTGAAGTCACTGTCGATACCGACGAACAGCCGCCGAAGGGCAATCCCGACAAAATTCGTCAGCTTCGTCCCGCATTTGCCAAAGATGGCACGATCACCGCAGCCACATCCAGCTCGATCAGCGATGGCGCGGCTGCTGTCGTGCTCACCCGCGACAGCGTTGCAAAATCCAAAGGCCTGTCTCCGGTCGCAACAGTAGTCGCCATGGCGGCACATGCTCAGGAACCAAAGGATTTCACAGTCGCTCCTGTCGGTGCAATCAACAAAGTGCTGAAAAAAGCAGGCTGGTCAATCGACGAAGTCGACCTGTTCGAAGTGAACGAAGCATTTGCCTGTGTCGCGATGTTCGCGATGCACGATCTTGGCATCCCGCATGACAAAATCAACGTTCATGGTGGCGCTACCGCACTCGGCCACCCGATCGGCGCAAGCGGAACCCGCATTCTCGTAACATTGTTGAATGCACTCAAACAGAAAGGACTCAAGCGCGGTGTGGCCAGCCTCTGCATCGGCGGCGGCGAAGCAACCGCGATTGCAGTTGAGCTCGTTTAGGTAACTGAATTTGGAGTCGGTGCAGTTACGCCGTCTGGCAAAGCTGCACCGGCCTTTCACGATGCGATGCGGGCTGTCACTCTGCACCCCACAGTCGATTTTTCTCTATCCAGGCTTTTCGCCCCGAGACATCGAACTGGCACCAGCCATCGTCGCACTTCCCCAATTTGCCGCTGACCCCTGGCTCTGCCCGCCACATAAGCCGTGATCGTCCATCGTTCGATTCACGCATATCAGCCAGCCCTTTCCCGACAACTATGGCAGCGCGGTCAGGGGAGAGGAGGCTTGCGATAACCCAGCCTTCGTCACCATCAGGATCGCGAACGTATCGCCAGCCCTCGTGCACCCGCACCACCTTTAAAGGCAAGCCAGCACGTTTGTAAGTCCATCTGACCGGATACGCACGTCCGGGCCCTGCACGCATATTCAAAACCTCGGCTCTGATCGAAGCCCAGTACGGAACCTCCCTCTCCTGAGCCTGTGTATGGACGGGCAGGAGCATGGTTAAACATGCGAGCGCGGTAATCGCCCGGAATACAATCGAAGTCAGACGCATCATCGCCTATTACTGCCATCCGGTCGTAACTATCAAGCTCAGGCAGTTCACCTTCGCTTGACCATCCCGCCCTCCACAACGTAGCGCTGCAAGGCAATGAGCGAGTCAACACCAACACCGCGTACCGGCAAGCCGAAGATCGTCGTAACCCGACAACTGATGCCGATGATCGAAGCCCGCATGTCCGAGCTATTCGATGCACAATTCAATCATGACGACCGGCCATTGTCTCGCGAAGAACTGACGATTGCGATGCAGAAATCGGACGTTATCGTTCCCACCGTTACCGACCGGATCGACGCCGACCTGATTCGACAAGCAGGACCGAACCTGGGCCTGATTGCCAGCTTCGGCGCAGGGGTCGATCATATCGACCTTGCCGCTGCGCGAGCGGCGCGGATCATTGTTACCAATACGCCTGGTGTCTTTACCGACGACACGGCCGATCTCGCCGTAATGCTGATCATTGGCGTCCCAAGGCGCGTCCGCGAAGGCATTGCCTTGGTGCGCCGTTCCGAATGGACAGGTTGGGCACCATCGGCTTTGCTGGGATGGCAGCTCGGCGGCAAATCGCTGGGCATCGTGGGTATGGGGCGCATCGGACAGGCTGTGGCGCATCGCGCTCGTGCCTTCGGGCTCAACATCCTGTACCATAATCGCCATCGTCTTCCGCAAGCCGTAGAGAACATGCACGGCGCGACTTATGTCGAAGACCTCGACGACCTGATCGTGCGTAGCGACATTCTGACGTTGCACTGCCCATCCACCAAAGATTCACGCCATCTTATCGATGCGAGACGCATTTCTCTGATGAAGTCGACAGCGTGCCTGATCAACACGGCGCGAGGCGATCTCGTAGATCAGGATGCATTGATCGCAGCGCTCGACGCCGGCTCGTTGGTTGGCGCGGGTCTCGACGTCTATCCCGACGAGCCGCAAGTGGATCGCCGGCTAATTGATCACCCTAACGTGATGACCCTGCCCCATATCGGCAGCGCAACCCGCGAAGGCCGAGAGGCATCCGGCGAGAAGGTTATCGCAAATATCCAGTTCTGGGCCGATGGCCACCGCCCTCCCGATCAGGTACTCGAAGGGTTAGTGTAGCTCACCTTACTGCCGTAGGCCAAGTCGAGTTTCCGCCAGGTCAGAGCGATATCCGACGTCTTATTTCAGACAGCATGACTGCCGGGCGTATGGCGCGACACATGGCAAAGCAGGCTAACCCGCCTCTCTTCCCACATCAATCGTCAGAAACTCATTCTGAATGTGGCACGGGCCGCCCAGATCAGTCCCCTGTCAGAATACGATCCACCAATTGCTTCACCGTAGGAGTGAAGTTGTTGGAATAGAACGGATCCTGCTTAAAGCGATACGCCGCATGGCCGGCGAACATCAGGTTTTCATCTACTGGTCCACCGTGTGCGATATCCTGCAACGTTTTCTGGATGCAGAAGCTGCGGGGATCGGCAAGCCGTCCGGTGGTATAGTCATCATGGTCCTTCCATGACGAAAACCCACAGTGAGAGAGGCATCCCATGCAGGCCGCCTGATCTTCGCGGATCTGCGCGCGGCTTTCCGGCGTCACGAAAACAACGGTGTCGTCCGGGGTCTTCAGCGCTTCGGTATATCCTTCGGCAACCCAGCCTCGTGCACGTTCGCGGTCTTTCGGAACGACCCAGAAGTTTTTGCCCTTAACCCCCACGTCGAGCTGAACCGTATGTTCGCCAGCCTCTACCCTTGAATAAGGGATCTGGCGCTCCGAACGATGTATCAGGTCATACAGGAACGGGTTCTTGACGGCCGATGAGTAGAACCCCGTCGGACTGAACTTATGTAACAACACGTCGCCCGGCTCGATCTCGCGCAGGCGGTCTTTCCACCCTTGAGGGATCGGGCTCTCTTCGGTCAGCAGCGGTCGCGTGCCGAACTGGAACGCGATCGGACCGAGTTCCGGGTTATCGATCCAGTCGTTCCATTCTCTCAGAAACCAGACCCCACCTGCCATGACGATAGGCACAGTGTCGCTAACGCCTTCCTTTCGCATCGTCTCGCGCAATGCAGCGACACGCGGATAAGGATCTTCGGGCTTGGTTGGATCTTCGGCATTCGACAGTCCATTGTGACCGCCGGCAAGCCACGGATCTTCGTAAACCACAGCAGCCATCAGGTCGGCCACTTTGTGATAACTACGCTTCCACAAAGCGCGAAATGCCCGCGCGGAGGAGATAATCGGCAGATAGTGCACATTAAAGCGCTCTGCGATTTCAGCCAGCTTATAGGGCATACCTGCACCGCAAGTTACGCCAGTGACCATGCCCCGGGTCTGTTCCAACACACCTTCGAGAACTTCCTGCGCGCCACCCATTTCCCACAGGACGTTGATATTGATCGCGCCTTTGCCCCCGGCGATCTCGTGCGCGCGCTTCACCTGCTCGACCGCACCATCGATCGCGTACTGGATCAGTTGCTGGTGCCGTTCCTTACGCGTCAGCGCATCGTACACTTGTGGTACGATCTTACCTTCGGCGTCGTAACTATCGGCGTTCACCGCACTAATGGTGCCAATCCCGCCCGCAGCGGCCCACGCGCCGGAACTGGCATGGTTCGTCGCTGCAACCCCCTTGCCCCCTTCGATCAACGGCCACACTTCGCGACCGCCGTAAAGGATAGACTTCAACCCCTTGAATGACATTACGAGACTTCTTTCATTTAACGTTTTTTTTCAGCTTGCGAGCCCGCACCGCGGTCCATGTTGCAAGCCTTTATTTCATGTGGTTGCGGCCTGTTAGCCGTTCGCTTGAACTGTGCATAGTACCCCGCAAGCTCTGGTGCATCTTTGAACGAATCTAGCTTGAACCCAACGCGTTCAAATTCGCAACTCAGCAACAGGGGATCAATGCCGTGTTGCCCGCTTGGGCGGTCGATATCGACCACGATGACCAACCCGTCAGGCTTTAACGCAGGCCACAGTCTCCAGAGAAACGCATATGGCTCCTCCACTTCGTGAAACATATGGACCATGAAAATGCGGTCGAAACTACGATCCGGCAAGCGGGGATCATCGGGAGTTCCCAGTTTGACCGAAACATTGTCCAGCCTGTCCCGCTCGATGCGCTGCCCCAATCTCTCCAACGCGGCCCTATCGATATCTTCCGCGAGAACGCGGCCTTTTAGGCCGACTTTCTCTGCCAGTCGAACGGTATAATACCCTTCACCGGCACCGATATCAGCCACCGTCATCCCCGGTTTTATTTCTGCCAGATCCATGACCCGCTGTGCCTCACCGACGCTATCGCGTTGATTTTCAGTGGTGAACGGGCTGCCCGCCATTCCCGAAACCGGGCGATTTGCTCGCGGGAAATCGCGCGCGGTTACAGCACGGTCGGCATCGGGATCAGCGCGCTCACAACCGGTCACCAAGCTGGCAACCGCCAATAAGCAAACAGCGATTCCGCGCGCGGAGATCATTCGTCGTCTGCCACCTCTACCACTTCACCGGTAACCCGTTGAGCCAGTGCAGCCGATATAAAAGGATCGATGGCCCCGTCCAGCACGTCGTCGGGCGATGTCGAAACGACGCCGGTCCGCAAATCTTTTACCTGTTGATATGGTTGCAGAACATAGCTGCGGATCTGATGCCCCCAACCGATATCGCTTTTGCTCTGGTGCTCTGCGCTGGCAGCTTCTTCACGCTTCCGCATTTCTTCTTCGAACAAACGCGCCTTGAGCATGTTCATCGCAATATCGCGGTTCTTGTGCTGACTACGGTCCACCTGACTGGCCACGACAATGCCGCTGGGCTGGTGGGTGATGCGGACGGCGGAATCGGTGGTGTTAACATGCTGCCCACCGGCACCACTTGCGCGATATGTATCGATCTTGAGGTCGGCGGGGTTGATATCGATATCGATATCGTCGTCGATCACCGGATAGACCCATACCGAACTGAAAGACGTGTGCCGCCGCGCCGAACTGTCGTAAGGGCTAATCCGAACGAGGCGGTGGACCCCGCTCTCCGTTTTGGCATAGCCATAGGCGTTTTCGCCTTTCAGCAGCAGCGTGGCAGACTTGATACCCGCAGTTTCGCCGGCCTGATATTCGACCGTTTCGACCTTGAAGCCTTTGCGTTCTGCCCAGCGCGCATACATACGCAGCAACATCTCGGCCCAATCCTGGCTTTCCGTGCCGCCCGCTCCCGCGTGGATTTCCAGATAGGTATCGTTGCCATCGGCCTCCCCTGACAGGAGTGCCTGAACCTTGTCGGCATCGGCGCGATTGGCGAGCCGTTCAAGACTGGCAAGCCCATCTGCCACGACATCGTCTTCGCCTTCCAATTCGCCCATCTCGACGAATTCGATCGCATCGGCCATTTCCCGTGAAATTTCGTTCACCGTGCCAATGGCGGTTTCAAGCTGCTTCTGCTCACGACCAATTGCCTGAGCCTCTTTGGGATTGTCCCACAGCGTCGGGTCTTGCACGCGCGCATTCAACTCATCGAGACGGCGCAGAGCGCGCTCCCAATCGAGTGATTGGCGCACCAGCGCCAGCGCAGCTTCTATACGATCGATATAGGCCTGCCCCTCGGCACGCATATTGCAGTTCTCCAAACACGAATTGCCGCCCGACTAAACCTTCCGGGCGGCAGAGGAAAGAGCGGTGTGCGAGTCTCGCACGCCTGTCGGCAGTGGTCAGTGACGCTTGTGAGCAAGCTTTTTAACAGCGGCCAGCGTCAAGGAAACATGTTCCTTATAACTCAGATCGGAATGGACCATCACGATCTTGCCCGACCGATCGATAACATAACTCGTACGGTCGGTTAACCCGGTGTCTTTGCCATCACGCACAAGCCGCACGTCATATGCATCGACAATCGCGGGCGTAGCTGACGCAACGGCGAACTTGTCGCGACATGCTTCGGTGGAAAATCGTTTGAGCGTCGCAATATCGTCGTTCGAGATACCAACGACCGTTGCCCCCAGTTTCGCAAATTCAGGTGTCGCCTCGGCAAAAGCGTGTGCCTCAAGCGTGCATCCCTGTGTGAAGGCTTTCGGATAGAAATAGAGCACCACCGGCCCTTTGGCGAGTGCAGCGCGCAGGTTGAACCCGAACTCCTTTCCGGCCAGCGCCCCCTTTGTGGCAAACATAGGCGCTTTAGCGCCGACCGGCAGTTCAGCCGCTGCCGGGGCAGTGCCAAATACAATCGCCGCGATCGCGGTGCAGACATACCTTTTCATTCTCAGCGATCCTTTCTCAGAACGCTCAGCGTTTCGCGACAGGAAACTAGCGGCCGCGTCAATAAAGACCGCCCTGCTCCTCCACGAAACTGCCTTGATTTTTATTCTCGTCTTTCCGCGCATTGGAGGCTGCGTCACTCTGCGCCTGACGCCCCTTGCGGATCAGTTCAAGGATCTGGTTACGCTTGGCCGCAATTTCATCCTGTCGTGTAGCGCGGGGCGGCTCGGTATTGGGTTTAAACGCCTCCCAGATGATCGAGGCCTTCGGATCGTCCGTCGGCCAGCCATCGAACACGCGCTTGCCACTCTGACGGTCGATGCGGACCATGCGGATACCGGCCGGAGCGATAAAGGGTTCGTCCGTCCATCGTTCACGTGTCGCCTTCACGAAATCGATCATCATTGGCGCAGCAGTGTTACCGCCCTGAACCCAGCCCCCCATGTTACGCGGCTTATCGAAACCGAGATACATACCCGCGATGATATCCGGGCTACCGCCCACGAACCATGCGTTGGTGGGGCCTGAGGTCGTCCCCGTCTTGCCGAACAGCGGAAGATCGAGAGCGCGCAAACGGACAGCAGTGCCGCGTTGTACAACTCCTTCCAGCATATGGATAACCTGATAAGCCGTGCGGGGATCAAGCACTTGTTTACCGCCATCTGCGATGCGCGGCATCGGCTTCCCATCCCATTGCGGCATATTGCATCCGGTGCAGTCGCGCCGGTCAGCGCGCCAGATCACCTTACCCCGCCGATCCTGCACAAAATCGATGACCGTGGGATTATGCTGTCGACCGAAATTGGCCAGCGCCGTGTAAGCGTTGACCATTTTCAGCACCGTCGTATCCCCTGCCCCCAGCGCAAAGGCGGGATAGGGTTTATAATCCCCGATACCCATGCGTTTGATAGTGCCGACTACATTGGGCATCCCTGCATCCATCGCGATATGCACAGTCATCAGGTTACGGCTTTGCTCCAGCCCCCAGCGCATCGTATGAATACCGCCGCCGCCTCCGCCAAAGTTGCGGAAGCATTTTTCACCTAGGGCAGCCCCCTGATAGAAGCAGAACGTCTGGTCCGGCACCTGTGTGGCCGGTGTCATCCCGTTATCGAGGCCGGTGGCATAGACAAATGGCTTGATGGTCGAACCCGGCTGGCGAAGCGCCTGTGTCGCACGATTGAAATTGGACAACCGGGAATCGAACCCGCCCTGCATGGCAAGCACACGCCCAGTGTGGGGCTGAGCAGCGACGAACCCGCCCGACACTTCAGGCACGGTACGCACCGCATAGCCATTACCAGAGGGAGCCACCGCTATAACATCGCCTGCCTTCAGCCCATTGGGCATGCCAGAAAGAGGACCGGTACTGCCGTCCGAAAAGCCGATCGTGCCACGCGATCCGGCACGTTCTGTAACGACACCGATCCGCCAATCTTTGTAAGAAATACCAAGCGGCGAAGATGCCAGCTGCGATTGCCAGTCGCCCTTCGACAAATCGATCGTGGCAAATGGCTCTTTCCATCCACGACCTGAGTTATAACGGAAGATCCCGTTCCGAAGCGCATCGCGAGCCGCCTTTTGTAATTCAGGATCGAGCGAGGTGCGCACCCACAGGCCGCCAGCATAGACGCTGTTCTTACCGTCTTCCGCAGTTTCCCCGAACTTCCCAATCAACTGCCGCCGCACTTCTTCCAGAAAATAACCTGCGTCGACTGAGTTGAGGCTGGTGCGAGAGGCCTGGAGCCCCAGCGGCTTGGCTTCGGCTGCACTCGCTTGCTGCTGTGTAATGAAGCCGTTTGTCACCATCTGCTTGAGCACGAAATTACGGCGGGCAACTGCCATATCCTCGTACTTCTTTCGCCCGTAGCGCTCGGGAGCCTTTGGCAGAATGGCGAGAAATGCCATTTCGTTGAGATCGAGCTGACCAACGTCCTTATTAAAGTATGCACGCGCCGCCGCCTGAACGCCGAAGCTGCGGCGGCCCAAAGGAATTTCGTTGAGATACAGCGACAGGATTTGCTGCTTAGTCAAAGCACTTTCGATTCGGCGAGCGAGGATCATCTCCTTCAGCTTGCGCGTGACCGAATACTCGTCTCCCAACAGAATGTTTTTGGCGACCTGCTGGGTAATCGTCGAACCACCCACCGCACGCTCGCCCGATCCATATTTCGCGGCATAGTCAATCACCGCACCCAACGTGCCAGTGATATCCACCCCGCCGTGCGTGAAGAACGTCTTGTCCTCCGCAGCCAGAAATGCCTCAATCAGTTTGGGCGGAAAATCCTGATACTGAAGCTGGACACGATGCTCGCGCGCATAAGAATGAACTATCTGGCCATCGATCCCGCGCACGACGGTCGGCAGTGGAGGTTCGTATTCGAGCAGAGTTTCCGCGCCAGGCAGATCCCGTGTTAACACAATCCACAAAGCGACGAATGAAAGCGCACCCACGCCGATTGCGATCATCAGCCAACGAAAAAACCACCGCGCGCGCCAGTTTCGCATAAACCATGCAGCGACGCCACGCGCGTCGCGCCGGATTCGATAACGAATGTGTTCGAGGGGCGATGTGTCGACCATGAGCGGGGCTTATTAGCACGCGTTTCCGGCTGCGCCAGAACCAATGGCTATCCATCCCCCGACTGACGCGCAAAATAGATGCGGATCGCCCTCGCCATAACCTTGGCAAAGGCAGCCCTACCCTGCGGCGATGTCAATGCTTCTGCTTCCTGGGGATTTGTCACGAACCCGGCTTCATACAGCACCGATGGTAAATCGGGCGCTCTCAGAACAGCGAGTTCCGCCGAACGAAGCGGTTGCGAATGAAATTTCAGCCTATCCTTTCCTTCCCTGAGAATGAGGCCGGCAAATACATTGCTGTCTTCCTGCGTTTTGCGCTGCGACAGTTGCACCAGAATGGCGTTGATCATGTCGCTTCGGCCATCCAGCGCTACGCCGTTAATGACGTCTGCGCTATTTTCACGGTCTGCGAAGCGTGATGCCGCTTCGCTCGACGCCGTGTTTGACAAAGTGTAAATACTCGCGCCTGAAACGCCATCGGCATCGCCTGCGCTATCGGCATGAATCGAGAGAAACAGATCGGCGCCTAGCGCCCGCGCGATGCCAAACCGCTCGGCAAGCACGAGGTATCGATCGTCGCTTCTGGTCAAAGCGACACGAATGCCCCCTTCCTTTACGATCTCGTCCCGCAAGGCTTTTGCAAGTCCGAGAGTTAGATTTTTTTCCTCAATCCCGTTGCCACTTGCCCCCGGATCATGCCCGCCATGCCCCGCGTCGATTACGATAAGGGGGCGGGATTTATCTTTTGGGCCAAGAACCTGCGGCAGATCAGCTGGCTCCCCAGCGGGAGGCAATGTGATCCTGATGACATAGCCGCGCCCCAGCGCAGGCATGGGCAATGTCAAACCAAGAGCAAACAAAGCGCCCATCAAAACGACGGGTGCAAGAAAGATCAACCATAGCTGCGCGCGCAAGGACATTGCGCGCTAGGTAGGGCCAACGATTGATGAAGCGCAATATGGTTGCTCCGTTAATCTCTCAATGCTAGCAATATTCGCGATCGGGTTCCTGACCATGGCGAAGCGGCATCGTATGTTTCGATGCAAGCACTTGCGACAGGCGATCCGGGCCTTTCAATCGGGCACCGCCCGGTTTCATAAACAGGTTGACGCAACTCATGGCCACCCCCTCCCTGCAATCGCCGATGACGCCCCACGGCGCCATCGCCGCGCTTGTCGGCCGGGCCGCGCACGATGTGTGCAAGTCATGTGTTGCAGACACGTCATTCCGATCCGGCTTTCTTCAAAGCTCGGTTCGGTTCGTATCCGCCGCCGGGCGCACGGTCCCCGGCGGCAATCTAGCAATAGCGCGCACCTTTGGCCGCGCCCGGCTCAAATGCCTGGCCCCGCCCGGTCGCGCACGGAGAATTCATAATGGCAACGCGCATGCTTATCGATGCGCGCCACTCGGAAGAAACCCGGGTGGCGGTGCTCAAAGGCAACCGGATTGAGGAGTTCGATTTCGAGTCCTCAGATCACAAGCAGATCAAGGGCAATATCTATCTCGCCAAAGTTACCCGTGTAGAGCCTTCTCTGCAGGCCGCCTTCGTCGATTTCGGCGGCAATCGGCACGGTTTCCTCGCGTTCAGCGAAATCCACCCTGATTATTATCAGATCCCGAAGGAAGACCGCGAGGCGTTGCTGGCTGAAGAAGCTGCCGCGGCGGAGGAAGAGGCCGCCCTGCGCGCGCAGGAAGAGGAAGATGGCCACACCCCCGGTGATGAATATGACGCCGACGATGAAACAGGTGAAGCATTAGTCGAAGAAATCGCTGAAGATGGTGTCGAGGAAATCGACACGTCCGAGAAGGATGATGTCGCCACCATCGAAGAAGGTCAGCTTCAGGGCGATGACGAATCGGACGACGATTCTGACGAAGACGACGACGATAGCGAAGATCAGTCGCGCGGCCGCCGTGGGCGAGGCCGTGGCCGCCGGCAGTCGCGCGGTGGCAACCGCAGCCGGGCGAAGGAAGTCGACGAAGTTCGTGCCAAGCGCCTTGCACTGCGTCGTCGCTACAAAATTCAGGACGTCATTCAGCGCCGCCAGGTTCTGCTCGTTCAGGTCGTGAAAGAGGAGCGTGGCAACAAAGGTGCGGCCCTTACGACCTACCTCAGCCTCGCAGGCCGCTATTGCGTATTGATGCCGAATTCCAGCCACGGCGGCGGCATCAGCCGGAAAATCAGTTCGGCTGCCGATCGCAAGCGATTGAAGACGATCGTTTCCGATCTCTCTTTGCCGCGTTCGATGGGTTTGATCGTGCGTACTGCGGGGCTCAGCCGCACGAAAACCGAAATCAAGCGCGATTTCGATTATCTCGCCCGCCTGTGGGATGAAATTCGCGAACGCACCCTCGGATCTTCGGCTCCGGCGATGATCCATTCGGATTCCGACCTGATAAAACGTGCCATCCGTGACATCTACAACCGCGAGATCGAAGAGGTCGTGGTCGAAGGTGAAGAGGGCTATCGTTCGGCCAAGGAATTCATGAAGCTGCTCATGCCCAGCCACGCACGGCGGGTGAAGGCTTATTCCGACCCGGTGCCGCTGTTTCAGCGTTATGGCGCGGAAGACCAGCTTCGGGCGATGTACGACCCCGAAGTGCAATTGAAGAGCGGTGGCTATCTCGTCATCAATCCGACCGAGGCACTGGTATCGATTGACATCAACTCCGGTCGTTCGACCAAAGAACATGGAATCGAAGCGACCGCGCTATCGACCAACCTCGAAGCGGCCAAGGAAATCGCCCGCCAGTTGCGCCTGCGTGACATGGCCGGCCTTGTCGTGATCGACTTCATCGACATGGAGCGCAGCGGAAATATCCGCAAGGTCGAACGCGCGATGAAGGATGCACTCAAAAATGATCGTGCTCGCATTCAGGTGGGGCGCATTTCAGGCTTTGGCCTGATGGAAATGAGCCGCCAGCGTCTGCGTACCGGTGTGCTGGAAGCCACAACGCGCGAATGCCCTCATTGCGATGGCACAGGTTTGGTACGTACGGCATCGAGCGCCGGCCTTTCCGCACTGCGCCTGATCGAAGATGAGGCCGCACGCGGCAAAGGCACGATTATCAGCCTTTACGCATCGACCGAAGCTGCGGTGTATCTGCTCAACGCAAAGCGCGCCGATCTCGCTGAAATCGAAGCGCGTTATGGTGTGTCGGTTGAGGTGCTGCCCGAAGGTGAGGACGAAGGCGCAAAAATGCGCGTCACCAGCTCTGGCCCACGTCCGACTTCCGCACCCCGCTTCGATCCCATCGTCGACGATAGCGACGACGAAGACGATCTCGACGATAGCGAGATGGAAGGCGATGACGACGAGCGCGACGGCGATGACGATCGTCCGCGCAAGAAGCGTCGGCGGCGTCGTGGAGGTCGGGGCCGCAAGCGTGACGCTGGCGATGCGAACACGCGCGACGATGAAGAAGCCTCCGAAGGCGAAAGCGATACTTCGGACGACGAAGATCGCTCTGATGAGGCGACCTCGGACGACGATGAAAAGCCTAAGAAGCGCCGCCGCCGTGGTGGTCGTCGCCGTCGCGGGCGCAACCGGGACGAAGCTGGCGAAGAGGGTGGCAACGACAGCGAAGATACCGCTGAAGAGGTCATCTCCGAAGCCAGTGCGGACGAGGTGGCCGAGCAGATTGGCGAACAACTCACAGACGACATCGCAGTCGTTGGTGAAGCCGAGACCGATCCTACGCCCAAGCCAAAGCGCCGCACCCGCCGGAAAAAGGCAGAGCCAGAAGCCGAGAAGACCGAGGCTGCGAAAGCAGAAGCAGCAGCGACCGCGAGTGAAGACGCTCCCGACGAGAAGCCTAAGCGCCGCACTCGACGCAAGAAGGCGGATATCGAAGCAGAGGCCGCTGCGGAAACAGTGGCACCGCCTGCTGAAGAGAAGCCCAAGCGCACCCGCCGTAAGAAGGCGGAGCCAAAGGCGGTAACCGAGGTAGACGAAGCGCAATCGGCAGAGGTAGCGCCCGCGGAAGAAGAAGCGCCCACGGTCAAGAAACCTGCTCGCGCTCCCAGAAGGAAGAAAGCGCCCGCCACTGCGAAGGCCGCTCCTGAGGAAACGCAGGAAGAGGAATCTGCGCCAGAGCAACCGGTTGCGTCAGAACCCGCCGAGTCTGCGCCTGCAGAAGCCAACAAACCAGATGCCAAACCGCGTCGGGGATGGTGGCAGCGCACCTTCGGAGAATAGCAGCGCTTGAAATACCAAGAAATAAGCCCCGGTTTTCGTTCGTGAAGACCGGGGCTTATTCTTTCAATGCCGCTGCGGGAAAGCCATCGCGCCTTGGACTCGGGCCAATCCCGCCGAAATTGATTGCCGTTTCGGTTGCATCACACCGTTGATTGTCCCCACCCTATCGACATTGCGGGGTATCGCCATGCGCCAATGGCTCCGCCAAGCTTAGCGCAGCCATCGTGATTTTCGGCGCCCCGGGCAAGTTATCCTCCGGGGAATAATGCACTTTTCATGTAGCACCCCCGCTCGCATAGCTCCCTCCTCCATCATTCCGCCAAAACGCATCGCTGCTATTATCGCATCAGAGTGAAGGCATTCGCGCCGCTGAATTTGCGCCCACGCTTGCTCTCGACGCTCAACGCGTTAGAGAGGCGACGCAAAGCTCAAACAGGATCGGAAGCGATGGCGACCTTCACTCTCCCCAAAAACTCCAGGATCACCGGCAAGGGGCAGCGCCACACTGCCGATGGTGCGAGCCGGATCAAGAAGTTCAAAATCTATCGCTATGATCCCGACAGCGGGGAAAATCCGCGCTACGATACGTTCGAAGTTGATCTCGACAACTGCGGCCCGATGGTCCTCGACGCACTTATCAAGATCAAGAACGAGATCGATCCGACTCTCACATTCCGCCGGTCGTGTCGCGAAGGCATTTGCGGATCATGCGCGATGAACCTCAATGGCCGCAACGGCCTCGCGTGCACCACAGCAATGGAAGACCTCAAGGGTGAAATCCGCATCACGCCATTGCCCAGCATGGAAGTGGTGAAGGATCTCGTTCCCGACTTCACCCATTTCTACGCACAATATGCGTCGATCCGTCCCTGGCTGCAAGCTGTGACCCCGACGCCGAGCGGAAAGGAACGCCTGCAAAGCCCGGAACAGCGCGACAAACTGGATGGCCTGTACGAGTGCATTCTGTGCGCCTGTTGTTCGACCTCGTGTCCCAGTTACTGGTGGAATTCCGACAAGTTCCTTGGCCCGGCTATCTTGCTGCAAGCATATCGTTGGCTGGCCGATAGCCGTGATGAAATGACCGGCGAACGGCTCGATGCATTGGAAGATCCCTTCCGTCTCTATCGTTGCCACACGATCATGAACTGTTCGAACGTTTGCCCGAAAGGCCTCAGCCCGGCTCGTGCCATCGCCGAAATCAAGAAGATGCAGGCCGAACGGCAAATCTGATCGTGGACGGCGCAAGCCCGAACTTCATCTACGAACCACACCCGGAACACCCCGGGTGGCATAGCTGGCGGTTGCGTGACGACACACTGTTCAACGCGCAAGTGATGGGCGAAATGCTCGTCCGCACGGAAAACGGCAAGTGTCGGTTACGGATGTTTCCAGCGCGCAAGCATCAGAATTTGCTCGGCATGATTCACGGCGCGGTCACTCTTGGACTGATCGATATTTCCATGTTCGCTGCACTTCGCACCCTCAGTTCGGGCGATGCGGGTGGTTCTGTAACGCTGGAATTGTCCACTCAGTTCATTGGCGCAGGCCAGCCAGACCGACCGCTGGATGCCGTGGTGGAAATTCTCCGTGAAACGCGGCGGCTGTTGTTTGTCCGGGGCGAAGTAGTTCAGGGCGATAATCTTGTGGCCGGATTTACCGGAATTGTTCGCAAAGCCAGCGAGAAGTGATCAATCGATGACTGGTATGCTCGCGCGCTACGAAGCGCTTGTGGCCGCCAATGAGCTGCGGCCGGACCCGGATCAACGCGCTGCCGCTCTGGCGCTGGATGCCCTCCAGCATTCGCTAGAAGCCGCCAGCAACGCAAGAAGCACCGGCTTTTTAAGCAGGTTGTTCGGAAAATCGAAGGCGGTACGCCCGCGCGGCCTCTACATCTGGGGCGGTGTCGGGCGCGGAAAATCCATGCTCATGGATCTGTTCGTGAATACCCTCGGCATTTCGGCTAAACGGCGTGTCCACTTTCATGCCTTTATGCTGGAGGTTGACCGTCTGATCCGCGATGAACGCGCGAAAGAAAGCGGTGATTCGATCGCCCCTGTGGCGGCGCGACTGGCACAGGGCATCCGCTGCCTGGCATTCGACGAAATGGTGGTGACCAACACCGCCGATGCAGCGATCATGAGCCGTCTTTTCACTGCTCTGATCCGCGATGAAGGGGTGATCGTCGTCACCACCAGCAATCGCCCTCCCCGCGATTTATATAAGGACGGGCTAAACCGGTCGCTGTTTCTTCCCTTCATCGACCTCGTCGAAGCTGAAATGGACGTTACCACCCTTGATGGTCCTGTCGATTATCGGCTGGACCGACTGGGCGGGATTGAAACATGGCACACGCCGCTTGGTGAAAACTCTACCGCGCAAGTACGCGAGGCGTTCTATCGGTTGACCGATTACAAACCGGAAGATGCCGCACACGTGCCGAGCGCTGAGCTCGACCTTGGCGGCGGGCGGACAATGCATGTCCCCAAGAGTCTTAAAGGCGTTGCCGTGTTCAGCTTCAAGCGGCTGTGTGGCGAGAACCGGGGGGCTGCGGACTATTTGGCGATTGCTCAGGCATATCATACGGTGATTGTCGTCGGCATCCCCATTCTGGGGCCGGAAAACCGCAATGAAGCGCTCCGTTTTACCAAGCTGGTCGACGCACTTTACGAAAACAACGTCATCCTGTTTGCCACCGCCAACGCCGAGCCCGGCGCTTTATATCCCACCGGCGATGGCAGCTTTGAATTCGCCCGTACAGTCAGCCGTTTGGAAGAGATGCAAAGCGCCGACTATCTGGCGAAAGGGCACGGCGCGCACTGAAACTGCCCGATATCGGCGGCAACCGATACCGGGCCATTTCTCTTGTTTCGATCAGGCCGCCCGCGCCAGTTTACGCTGTGCATTGGCGAGACGATTCATCACCTTCAAATCCTGATCGCGCAATTGCAGCGCCGCTTCGGCCCACAGCTCCGTAATCCGGTTTAGCTCATCCAGCGTGAGCGGAGCGGCTGTCCGCATAGCTTTGCGTTCGGCCACAAGGCCGGCATGGCGTCGGGTCGCGCGTTTGATGAATTCCCGGCAGACAGCCAGCCCCTCGCCCGGTTCGGCAAGATGGTGGACGATACCCAGATCATACATCTGCTGAGCGGTATATGTATCGTTCGACTGGATGATGCGTTCAGCCATCGCAGTGCCCAGCTTGCGCGAAAGCAATGCATGAGCACCCATTCCAGGGAACAGCCCGAACAGCACCTCTGGCAAGCCGAATGTCGCATCGCGGTCGGCTATCAGATAATCAAAGCTTAGCAGCGCCTCGAAACCACCGCCCAATGCAGCCCCTTCGACGAGACCAATCGTAAGCGTCGGCTTCTCCAGCGCATGCAGATTTCGGTAAAGGATCGCGCAGCACCGATGTCCGTAACGGACCAGGCCATCGCGATCTTCATCCTGAATCAAGCGTTGAAACAGCGCGAGATCGCCACCGAAGCAGAAGACGCCCGGAGAACGGCTGCCCAGCACCAGGAATTTGAGCGGAACCCGTCCCGGCCCAAAGCCCTGCCCGATATATTTCTGCCAGTTTTCGAAATCGCCGAGCATTGGCGGCGTGAAGCTGGGCCGACCGCGCGGCGCCATATAGGTCCACAACGTTTCGCTATCGTCTTCGTAAAGGCATTCCAATTCGTTGAGACGGAACAGCCCTTCCGGAATGGCAGCGTGGATAGTGCTCCGCGCAACCAGTGCCTCATCGTCATCCGGCAATGGCAAAGCGGGGCCATGTACCGAAATCGGGTTTTCGCTCTCTCCCAGGTCATCATTGTAACGATCCATGAGCGCCCCCTTTCGCTGAAGTGTCCTTCGTGCGATCGGGCGGAGTGTAGGCGATGATTAAGATATATGGCAAACGATAAATTAACTATATTTTATGGTTAATTAGCTGGAAAACTGGTTCTGCTCTGATGTATACTGTTGGCCTGTAAATGGATCGTATGCCGCTAAATGCGGCTAGTATTTTCCACAGGCTATCAACAGCAAACCCCCAATTTTCCAAGCGTTTTATCCAGCATCAGGAGCTGCCATAACAGTCGCCCGTGATCGCTGCGCCCGGCAATATGGTCGTCCGCCAGCTTGCCGATCCGCTCCCCATCGAACCAACCGGTGCCAGCAATCGTTGTACGAGAGCCTATCGCGCGTGCCTCTGTCGCCAATGGCCCGCGCAGCCATTGCGATACGGGCGTTACAAAACCCTGCTTGGGTCGATAAAGCACGTCGTTGGGCAAATATCGCTCCATCGCGTGTTTGAGCAGCCATTTGCCCTGCCCGCGCCTGATCCTCAGATGATGCGGCAACCGGGCCGCAAATTCGACGAGCCGATGATCGAGCAGCGGCTCGCGCGCTTCCAGGCTGACGGCCATGCTGGTCCGATCGACTTTGGTCAGAATATCGCCCGGCAACCAGAACTTGAGATCCGCATATTGCGCCCGATCCAGCCCACTACGTGCCGGCGCGCCCCGCATCATCGCCAGAAGTGGCTGTTCCGCCCGATAATCGCCCAGTATCTTGCGGAATTCGGGCGAATACAGGGTACCGCGCAATTCGGGCGCGACGATCGATAGAGCCCGTGCGTACCCCTCTTCCCCGCTTTCCGCCAAAGACTGAAATGTGCTCTTCGCGCGCAACGGGCGCGGGGCCCAGTCGGCCTTTGGCCACACCCGGCCAAGCGTGCCGAACAGAGGTGTGCGCAAGCTGGCGGGAAGTACCGAGCGGGCGCGCTCTTCCGCGGCGTGGAAAACCTGCCGCCGATAGCCTGCAAATGCTTCGTCCGCGCCATCGCCCGACAGCGCGACAGTCACCGATTCCCGCGCCAGCTGGCACACGCGCCATGTTGGCAAGGCGGATGCATCGGCAAACGGTTCGTCAAACATATCGGCAAGGCGGCCGATTTCGGCAAAATCGTTTGGATCGACGATCCGCTCACGATGGTCGGTGCCGAATTTCCGCGCCACTTCACGCGCGTAAGATGTTTCGTCCAGCGCAGCGACATCGAACCCGATCGAACATGTCTGCACCGGGTTGGAGCTGGCCTCTGCCATCAGAGCGACCACGCTGGAACTGTCCACTCCACCCGACAGGAACGCGCCAAGCGGCACATCGGCCACCATCCGGCTCGATACCGCTTCGCGCAAATGGAACAGCAATTCGGCTTCGAGATCGGCGGGCTTGCCCCGCGCCCGTTCCGCAAACGAGATATCCCACCACCGTACCGGTGCCGCAGCAGGGCTGTCGTGGCGCAACAAACGGAAGTGGCCGGCGGGCAGCTTCTCCACCCCGTCGAGGATGGAGCGGTGATCGGGGACATAGCCCCACGTCAGATAATCCTCAATCGCCAGCGGATCGACCTTACGGCGCAACAGGGGATGCGCCAGCAACCCTTTCAGTTCCGACGCGAACGCCAGACTTCCATCGCTTAACATCGCGGTGAACAACGGTTTCACCCCGAACCGGTCCCGCGCAAGAAACAGTGTGTGCTTGTCCAGATCGTAAATCGCGAACGCGAACATTCCATTCAGGCGGGAAAGGCAATCCACGCCCCACTTGCGATAAGCGGCCAGAATGACTTCGGTATCGCCATCGGTGCGAAACTGCGCGCCGCCCAGTTCCAGCTCCCTCCGCAATTCACGGAAATTATATATCTCGCCATTGAAGATGATCATCGCCCGTCCGTCGGCCGATTGCATCGGTTGCGGCGATCCCGCAATATCGATGATCGACAGCCGACGGTGGCCAAGTCCGACGCCCGGTGCCGTCCAGACACCGCCGCCATCCGGGCCGCGATGGACAAGAGCGTCGCACATCCGCTCGACCCGCGCAGGGTCGACCGGCTTGGGCGTGCCACAATGAAAAATTCCCGCAATTCCGCACATGCGGCGCGCTTACCGCAGCCCGGCAGCGCGGTCCATCGCCAGCGCAGGATCGCCCATGGCCGCACGGAACCGGGATAGCGCTGCGTCCGCGCCGGGTTCTTCCGACGAAAGGATCATCGCGATGGCAGGTCGCCCGCGCATCAATACCCGGTCCCGCATCGCTGCCAGTTTGAACCGGCTGGCACTGCCCGTCGTCACCTCGCCAATCCGGTAGCTGGTCTGAGCTAAGCGACGAATTCCATGATTATACAGCCAGTCAGCTGACCAGCTGTTGCCGGAAACGCCCGGTTCCAGCCAGCGCCAGTCGCTGCCCATTGGCAAGGCGCCCTGCCCCGCTGCGGCCGCATCGCGATCCGGGCCTTGCCCTGCGTAAACCGCGATACTCACGTCCACCGCATAGCCATTGCCATCATGATAATGAAGCCGCAGCTTGCGGTCTGCCCCCGTCGCGAGCGGAGTCCAGTTCGGCACTTCCCCCGCAACGATATGCCAACCGGGAACATGGGGCGCGGCGAGTGTCGGTGGCAAATCCGCCTCCACATGATCGGCCGCGAATGCCCAGCCCCCGAACATCAGCGCCAGCGCGACAACAGACAACGACGCAAAGCTTTGGCGGAAGCTGAAACGTTCAAGCTTACCAAGCAGTGGAGATGCCTTTATCGCATCCGCATCGATCCCCGGATCATCGGGCGAACGGTCGAACCAGCGCCAGGCGCAGCCAAGCAGTGCGGCCACCACGATGGCAAAGAATATCCAGCCATAAAAAATATGATCGAACCCGGCGGCAAATTCGATTCCCTGCCATTGCGCGATAACAATCGTGCCCCATGCACGAACCCCATTGGCGACGATCGGCAACAGTATCGCCGCACACAGGAACACCGCCCGTCGTTTCCACGACACAAAGCAGACATTTGCGACCAGTGTCGCAAGCGCGACCATCGCGGCAAGGAACATGACTCCGGAACACGCCTCGGCCACTTCAAACAAGCCTGCAGGTGTATCGATGAACACACCTTCGATGTGCGCCTCCATCCCGCTCAGATGGATCAGGCCAATCACCAGTTTAGCCGTGATCATCTGGAGCACCGGAACCAGTTCGTCACCGATGGGAACGAGGAACACCATGTAAGCCAGCGGAAAAATCAGGCCCGCAAACACCTTAGGCCCCAGCACGACAATAGCACTGGCCACCAAAGCGCCAACGGCACCAAGCTGACTGGCAATGTTCATCCCTGCCACTGTGCCAAGCATCCAAAGGGCAAGCGCCCCGAACAGCGCCACCAACCCCGGCCACCACGCCTGCGGTGCGATCTTGGCCAGTTCCTCCCACCGTTGCCAAACGACCCACACGATGATCGGCGGCACAAACAGAATGTGGTTATAGGTGGAGATATCCCACCACTGGTGCGCCATCGCAACCCAATCGCGCACTGTCAGAGCGAACAGGACAGCCCACACAATCGCCAGATTCAGCAACGGTGCACGCCATTCGGGTGCGATCCGTTCGGCCAGCCCGCTTACCGCAAAGCGATCAAGCAATGCGTCACGCTGCATCGCGCGTTTCGCTTATGCCACTTCGCCCGATAAGGTCGGCAAGCGGTGCCATGGCGGCATCCCACCCCTTGTGCTCCACCACGAAATTGCGGGCAGCGGTGGCCATCCTTTGTGCCGCCGGGCCATCGGTCAGAAGCGTACAGGCCCGGTCGATCAATCGCCCGTCGTTCGGTTCGATAGCGATATGTTCGCCATCGATCGCATCGATGCCGGTGGCCGCTTCCGGGGTAACCAGAACAGGGCGTGCCATTGCCATTGCTTCCAGCACTTTATTCTGCACACCGCGCGCAATGCTCAATGGTGCGATCGCCAGATCAGCCCCCGCCAGAAACGGCCGCACATCGGGCACTTCGCCCCATACGCGCACGCCGGGCTCCCCATCGCGCTGCGTCAATGCAGGCACGGGCGCACGCCCGACAACGTGGAACGTCGCAGACGGAAACCCGCGGCGAATGCCGGGCAGCAAGCGGTCGATCGTCCGAAGTGCCGCAGCAACATTGGGCGGGTAGTCCATCTGCCCCGTGAAGACGATATGCGGACCATTGCCGCCAATCAGCGCCGGGTGAGGCCGCGACGCTTTCGGATCGAACAGGTCGGTATCGATCCCGTTCGACACCGTCATCACATTTGCTTCGACATCGCCGATGCGCGCGCGAAACAGGTTCGCCTCCGCATCGGTGATCAACAAAGTAGCATCGGCGCGCTGCGCGAGCCTGCGTTCTTCGACAGCCAGCAACCTGCCTTCGCGCGCATCTATCCACGCGCGCGGACCGCGACCATCGTGCGCGTATGCTTCGAACTTCGCGCTATCGACGTCGCACAAATCGATCACAACCCGGCCGGAGTAATCCGCCGGAATATACTGCCCCATCTGCCCCGAAAATACGAAGATGCAATCGACAGGTCGGGTCGCAAGTGTATGCGCCACCCACGCCCGCAATTCAGAGTTGTCAAACGCCGTCAGGCTGACCGGCAAGCCACGCACCAACGCTTTCATCCCGGCCAGCGGCAGATTGAGCGAACGGCGGGCCAGACAATAACTGGCGGCATACCGCGCCAGCTGCGGCTCGGCGGCAAAGTCCGCCTCCGTCTCGCCCAGAGTGCCGACATGAACCGGCCCAATCTTCGAAAGCGCCTTAAGCAACTGACTGGAGCGGATTTTATCCCCTCTGTCTGCCGGAAAGGGAATCCGGTGGGCCAGAAACAGCACCTCGCCCATCACGCCAGTCCACGGGCAATGATCGGACCAAGCCGGTTTGACACCGCCAGCGGCAGCTTCTTCCACAGCGCGATTTTGGATGAGTAGGCCGTGCTTGTGGGATCGACATCCCGCGCCGTTGCCCCACTCGCCGTCCAGGCCCCATATGCGAGAGGTTCCGGTTCAAAGCCCCAGTTCTTCTTATATGCAAATGCGCCACTTCCGACCTTGGAACGGCCAAAGTCGAACTGCGAGCAGCCACGTTGGCGCGCGTTGCACATCAGCCGATAATACATCACTTCGTTCGACCGCGTCCGGCGCGCATCCCAGACACCGCCACCCCAATACGGCATCGCCACGCCATTGTGATAGAGCGTCAATACCGCACTCTGAGGCACATCATCCTGACTCACCACAAGGATGTCTGCATCGTCTCCGAACGCGTCGAGCACGGCGTCGAACAATGAGCGCGGGAATACCGGCGTGCCAAGATTGCGGACACTTTCCGCATAGACCGCGTAATGCGATACGCGATGCCATTCGTCACGACCAAAACTGACCGTCAGATCCTGTTGCAGCCCCTTGCGAATCTCGGCCCGCTGTTTGCGCGGAATGGCAAGCAACTGGGCATCATCGTCATGCGCGAGTGGAGCACGAAAATTTGCGTGGCTATCCGTTCGGATATGCCAGCCTGAAGGGATCGCGCCACCGCGCAGTTCGACCGATGCACACGATCTTCGCACAGCCAACTCCGCCGCCGCTTCGCATAACCGATGAGCGACATCTGTTCGTTTAGCCAGCGGGCCACCCGAGACGCCAAACCCACTCGACACCAACGCACGTGGGAAAAGCGGCGAATGCACCTCAGTGAGTGGCAACCAACCCACTATGTTGCCTCGACACTCGGTCACCAGCCCCATAGCACGCTGGCCCGTCCCACGTTCCACCGCTTGCAACCACAAAGGCCGATGAAACGGGCTGCCGCCATTTTCTATGACAAAGCGATCAATGCGGCTGACCGAATCTGAATCGCTCAGATCGACCAACCCGATTGCTTCGGGAGCAATTGGAAACGGTGCGTTCATGCCGCCACCGGCTGTGTGCGACCTGCCTCTCGATGGGCGATCTCATCCATACGGCACCAGTCGAAATCGCGGACCAACCTCTCTAGCTTGGATGCCATTCCATCAAGATTGGTGTAATGCCGTAATCGAGAACGCATAGGTGCATTGGAAACGCGCGGCTGATCCGGGTCTATCTCCCACGGGTGAAAATAAAACACCGCGGGGCGACGTTCATGTTGACTGACCTGCCTGATGGCCCATCTGGAAAAGGCATAGGGCAGCACACGGAAGAACCCACCCCCACCGGCCGCGACCCTGCGACCACCAAGAATGGCCGTAGTTACCGGGATTTCCAGCAGTGCGCTCTGAGCCAAAGGCCTAAACGCGAAACGCGGTGCATCGGGCCAGCCATAATGATCGTGCACTATAGGAGCGACGGACGAACTGTAGGTATAGCCCTGTTCGGACAAAACCTCGTATGCCCAGGGGGTGCGCTGATCGATCGAAAAGCTGGGCGCACGATAGCCCACGACCTTTTCACCTGTCGCATCTTCCAGCGTCGTTCTGGCGCGGTGCAGATCTTCGGCAAACGCCTTCCGATCCATTCCATGTACCCGCGCATGATCCCATCCATGACTAGCCATTTCGTGCCCGGCATCGACGATACGACGCATCAGAGGGCCGTGTCTTGAAGCGACCCAGCCTAGCGTGAAAAATGTTGCTTTTACGTCGGCCTCGGCGAACATATCCAGAATGCGGATAACATTCTCCGATACCCGATCGGGCAGTTTGTCCCACGTATCGCGTTCAATAACCTTCTCGAACGCGCCGACCTGATACCAGTCTTCCACGTCGACGGAGAGGCCGTTGACGATGCACTCATTCGACATATTTGTGTGTGCCGTTATCCCCGACATGTCAGGCAGCCTTGCGCTGTGCCCCGTCTTCGAACCATTCGATCAACAACGTCAGCACCTGACGAACGGCTTGATCCTGCTCGCTAATCCGCAATTCAAGGTCTGCCAGACGGCTTGCCAATTCGCGGGGCAGGTCCGCGTCTGCATTCTTTGCTTCAGCGAGTCCCTGGATGGCGTGCTGAAGCTCTTCAATCTGACGATCGCGCTCACTGAGCATACGTTCTCCAACAGCATTGTCCTGCGAAGCCACGTATTTGACAGGGCCGGGAGCAGCCGTACCCTTCGTTTTCGTGAGCGGGTTTGGTGCCTCCACCGGAAAGGTCGCGTCACTCTGCATCTCGCTCAGTACTACGTTGAGCATGGCGGAATCGATGCGCGTCCGCTGTTCCACGGCGCCCAGCAACATCAGCCGGGTCATGACCTGATTGACCCGGCGTGGAATTCCGCCGGTCGCCCGGTGCAGTTCTGCAAAAACGCGCTGATCGAACGCAGGGTTGCCGTCCCATCCGACGCATTCGAGGCGATGTTCAATATATGGTTGAATCTCTTCGGCATTCATCGCGTCGAGATGATGAGCGGCGATAACGCGTTGACGCAATTGCTCAAGATCAGGGTGTGCCGCCAAGACTTGCCGGAATTCCGGCTGCCCCAACAAAAGGGTTTGCAGCAGCGGGTGCGAGCCAAGCTGGAAGTTGGAGAGCATTCGCAACTCCTCCAGCGCCTCTATGCTGAGGTTTTGTGCCTCATCGACGATTAACAGGCACCGCCGACCTTCCCGAGCTTCTTCGTGAAGAAAGCCTTCGATCGCACCGATTGCAGATGCTTTATCATGTCCTTCCACCTCAAGGCCAAAAGCCTGAGCTGCGACATGAATCATTTCGTCACCATCCAGATTGCTGGTGACGATCTGCGCCACTGTCATCTGTGCGGGATCGATCTTCTTCATCAGGTGAGCCACGAGCGTGGACTTACCAGCCCCCACTTCGCCAGTGATAACAATGAAGCCTTCGCCCTGCGCCATCCCGTAGCCGAGATACGACAGCGCCTTGCGGTGCGTTGCGCTTTCAAAATAAAATGCGGGGTCTGGCGTCAGTTGAAACGGGCGGCCAGTCAGTCCGTAGAAGTCATCAAACATTGTTGTTCTTCTCCCGACGTCAGAAATCGTACCGCAGGCCCAGACGGGCTGCTGCAGTGCTGAGAGTTTCACCGACGACATCGCTATCAATCCGATCCACCGCGACGGCGGCGTTGGCAGAAAGACCTTGAATCAAATATCGACGATAAGCAGCTGATGCGCCGTAAATTGTTGCATCTGCGCCATTATTGAATCCACTTTTCAGCCAGTTCACATGAGCGTTGACCATGAATGACGAACGTCGATCAATCTCAGCCGATGCATAGACCGAAGCCCAATAGCTTTCATCGACCACGCCGTTTGCCGATGCGAGTACCGTTCCCGGTGCGGCAATGAATGTGCGGCGGTCGTAGCCTGCACCGATTCCTGCGCTAGTGCGACCTACGCGTTCTGAATATGTCGCGGCAATTCCACGACCGCGAAAAGTTGCCGATCGGACGGAACCAAGTGCGCCCGTAAGACATCCGCCACCCTGAAGGCTGGCGACGCAGCCTGTCATGTCGCCTGTGATCGGGTTTCGATTGGCAGAGAAATCAGTCGGAAGGCCAGCCAACGCATTCGTCAGCTGTCCTCCGAATCCAGTTATACCGTCATAAGCTGAGACATTGAGCGCACTGCGGCTGTTCGGGGCCCAGGCGAAGCTGCCATAATATGTCGTAGAGTCATATCGGCGACCGACATGAGCTTCGAAAGACGTGCGGCTCGAAGGGCGCCACATGACACCCACATCCCAGATCAGACCGGAGACATCGTAGGCCATAATCCGTGGCGAGTTGCCGTCTGTGATATACCGACCCGCGCCGTCGAGGACCGGCACATCGTTGGCATCGCGCAGTGCATCTCGGCTCGAAACCTGCACGTTTTCATAACCGACCCCAGCTACTGCAGCCAGACTCGAGGACAGAGGAACAGTCACATCTGCGCGCGCGTGAAAGTCCTCTGCCTGCTGATCGAGCGTCGAAATATCCTCGCGTGTATATCCTGCGCCAACCCCAATGCCCACGGGCAGTGGCTGGCCAGGACGGGTACCAATATGAATGTTGGCGCTCTGAGACCAGCTGTCGTCGAAAATGTCAGGCGATTGAGCACCCGGAGCGAGCGGAGCCACATCCGGCGCATCGACGCGTGTATAGCCAAGTCGATAGTTCGCATTGACCTGCGCATCGCCCAGTTCGGTATGGACATTCGGGCCAATGTAGGCGGCATATGTCCGACTTTCAGCAGCCCGGTCTCCCAACCCTGCCAACGCTGTAGAGCCATCGGCGCGAACCCGCACGCGTGTGGCAAGCGCCCCGCCCTCAATCGTAACCGCTTGCGGCACTATCGAACCGTAGCCCCGGATCACTCCGCTTAGTGTTGAACTATCGGATACCTTGTCGTCATAACCGAAGGTGCGCTCATACCTGATGGAGGCGGAGCCACCTGTGTTCCGCCCTGTGACCATTGCATCCACACCCGTTGCCAGTTGTGTGTAGGTTACTGTGTCACTAGCGGGCGACAGCTCCGTTGTGACGACCTGACTCGCCTCGATATATGGTGTGATAGTCACCGGGCCGGAGCGGCGCACGGCAGCGGTATCGTCTTGTGCCCAAGCGGGGATAGCGACTGTGATCGCCGCTGCACTGCCGAACATGAGAAACGTATAGCGTTTCACGAGATTACCCTTCGTAACCGTAATATGTCCCGAAACGTCGACCGCTCGGGCTGAAGTGTGCTGCGTTCAGCAGCAGTTTGATATCCGGACACGCGCCGAGCAGATCGACAGCATCCTCCAATGCGCTGCGCCCGGTCTGATCGGCACGGGCCACCAGCAATACTTGCCCGACATGTTTCGCCAGTTCGGCAGCCGGAGATGCCGCCAGCGCGGGAGGGCTGTCGAATATGACCATCCGATGGGGAGCGCCCATCGTCAGGCGATTGAGCACGTCTGTAGTGCGCGCACTGGCGAGCCACTCGCTGTCGGCGTCGGTCGGGTTGCCCGCTGGAAGAATCCAAAGGCCAGGAATATCAGTCCCCATGACCAGGTCTTCGGCATTGATCGACGGGTCTGATAGCGCATCGAGCAATCCCGGCCCTTTCGGTAAACCAAGCGCAGAAAGTACCGAAGGCTTTGCGAAATCGGCATCGACCAGCAAAACCTCGCTATCCCGCTCATTTGCCATGGCGAGCGCGAGATTGACCGAACAGAACGTCTTGCCTTCGCCTGGCAGCGGTGAGCAAACGAGTACACGCCGCGACATTGCCGTGCCTCGCTGATCCGCCACTGCATGAAGCTGGCGCTTAACAATGCGAAATTCTTCGAGCAGTGCGCTGTTCTTCGCTTCCGGTACGATTAGCCCTCTCTCACGCAGGCGAGATCGATCAATCGGGTGCGCCTCGCCTGAAAAACGAACGGCTGCGCCTGGACCTTCAATGACCGTCGGGACTGGAGCAACAGGCACGGATTTGGTGCCGCGATCTTCGGCGTCGTGAGTACGCGCAATTTCCGGCTCGGTTCTTACATCGTCTGGGACAGCGGCACGCCTGACGGCACGCGCACGCTTCATCGTCAGATCGTCCAGCTTGCCAGGGACTGGTGCCGGACGAAACGGGTCAAAGCCAAATGTGGAACTTGCCCGCTCAAACAGGGAGCTGTCGGTTGTTTCTTCCCCATCATGGGGACGCGGGGGATTGCTTTGGTCTGTCATTGCCCGCTCCTGTCAAGCCACCATGCCGCGCTGAAGGAACTCTGTCGCCAACAGCACTACAAATAATCCGGCAAGCGAAGCGCTACCGGCATAAAATAGCTTCATCCTTTTGGCCCGAAGCTTGCGTGCGCCATCACTCAGGCTTTCCGATATCGTCCCAACGACAGGAAGGTCGAGAGCCCGCTCCAACCCGTGTGCGGTAGCAAAGGTAGAACGCAATTGTCCAAGTGCGAAAGCTGCCCCGACACCCGCGCCAATGCCGACAATGAGAACTGCAAACAGAAGCAACGGCCGATTGGGCGATGCCGGTTTACGTGGTGTGGTCGGGGGGTCGACAACATCGAATTTGAAACTTGATCGTTCACTCTCGACTTGGCCTCTCAGTCGCATCTCTTCGCGGTTCTGGAGAAGGTCGTCGTACTTCTTCTTCAAAACATCGTAGTCGCGGCTGATCCGCGTTGCTTCCGCAGAAACAGCGGGTTCGGTCGACTGGTCGGCCATTGCGCGCGACATTTCCGACTGCAACGCCGCCTTTCGTGAAAGCAACGCCTGCACGGCTGCTTCACGCTCTGCTTTAGTCGCGAGGAGCGAAGAATAGGCTGGATTTGGCATGCCCCCAGCGGCACCGCCACCGGCACGGGCCAGCAGAGCAATTTGCTTCTTGATCGCGATTACATCGGGATGACTGTCGGTCAGGCCACGCGCCTGCATTGCCGCGAGTTGGCCCTGCGCCTGCGCCAAAGCCGATCCACCCCCATCGCCGCCAATGGCGAGTGTGCGCGGCGTAGAGGCAAGTTGACCATTGATCGCCGCCAGAGAACTCTGTGCAGCGGCAAGATCAGCGTCAACGCCACGCAGTTCGGTTTGTGTCGCGGCAATGCGCCCAGATATCGCGCTGCTTCCGCCGATCAATTCGGGATGTTCCGCCTCGAAGCGGGACATCTTCTGCTCTGCGGCATCCAGTTCTGCTTTGCGAGCATCCAACTGCTGATCGAGGAAAACAAGCGTATCTGCAACTTCGCCGCGGTTTCCGGCGATGTTCTCCTCTCGAAAAATATCCAGCAGCTTCTGGACGACGTCACGCGATAATTTGGCGTTTTCCGCGTCCGAGAGGTTGCCCTTGCCGACCGTCGCGGTGATGGTGAACAAGTTATCTTCCTGGCTCACAACCTTCACGTCTTCCGACAAGGATTGAACCGCACGATCCATCTGGCGCTGAGAGGTAATTTCTTTACCCAGATCCGTACTGCGGATAACCTTTTCGAGGTTTACGGCCCCGGCCAAGGTCTTCCTCACCCGCTCGATTTCATCTTTCCCGCCGTTCGCGATCTTGAGTTGATCGGTCAGCACATCATCAAGCTGAACATAGATTCGAGCACTGGATTCGTACTTGTTCGGGATCATGGCAACTGCGAGCCAGCCCAGCACGCACACCCCCCAGGCAACAGCCAGCACCAGCCATCGCCGGTGCCAGGCAGACCACGCCAACGCGCGTAATTCTTCGAAGACTTCGTTCATCGACCGTCAGCCTTCCTCAGAACATGCTTTCAGGAATGATGATGACATCCCCCGGCTGGAGCATGACGTTCGCCTTGCTGTCGCCCTTCTTGAGCAGATCGCCGAGGAGCAGGCGATATTCCTTCTGGCGCCCGGCCTGCTTGTCGAAGCGGATAAGTTTTGCCTTGTTTCCAGATGCATACTCGCTCAATCCACCGACAGCGATCATCGCGTCGAGCACGGTCATATTGGCGCGGTATGGGATGCTGGCCGGTTTCTCTGTCGCGCCGATGATGCGGACTTGCTGACTGAAGGTCCCGGCAAAGTTCGTCACGATCACGCTGACCAGCGGATCTTCGATATATTGCGACAGCTGCAGGCGAATATCTTCCGCCAACATAGCGGGAGTTTTCCCGACAGCGGGCATATCGTTGACCAGCGGCGTAGTGATGCGCCCATCGGGGCGGACCTGAATTTTTTGCGCACTCAGTTCCGGGTTTCGCCATACATTGATCGTCAGCTCGTCCAGAGGGCCGATCACATAATCTTCGCCCGGCCCTTCCTGCATCGCGACGAAAGAGGCCGGCGGAAGCTGCCCGCCTGTGGTCGAGGCACAGCCGGTCAGGGCGAGCGCGGCGACTGCACAGCTCGCAAACATGGCAGGAATCCGGGACTTCAACATCGATGCACATCCTTGGTCTTTATGCAGGACTGTCGGAAGGTGGGCGCGAACCGGTCCTTCCGCTTCTGCGGTATCAGGCAATCATCTGATCTAAATTGGTGAATATACCGTTAGGCTTGGACGGTCTCTTCACCCCAGTCCCAAGATGGGACATTGAAGAGCAAGAGGTTAAACCAGCATTTCGCGGGCTGGCCCCTGACCAAGAAACATCGCGGGGCTGGCGCTGGCACCATACGCACCGGCGCAGAACACCGCCACCAGATCGCCTACCTTGGCACCGGGTAGCATCGCCTTGTCCGCAAGACGATCGAGCGGTGTGCACAGGCAGCCGACGACATTCACCTCTTCATCTGGATCTGCATCGAAGCGCGATGCGATTGCCACCGGATAGTTACGCCGCACCACCGTGCCAAAATTGCCCGACGCGGCGAGCTGATGATGCAATCCGCCATCGGTGATCAGATAGGTTTCCCCCTGACTGTCCTTGCGGTCCACGATCCTGCAAAGATAGACTCCGGCTTCCCCAACCAGATACCGGCCCAGTTCGATACAGAAACGCGTATCCTGCAACGTGTCGGGAAGCGCGGCACATCGTTCGGCAAGCCGATTGCCAACCATCTCCAGATCGAGCCGTGTATCCCCGTGGAAGTACGGTATCCCCAATCCGCCGCCCATGTTCAGTTTTGGCAAAGGGACACCGATTTCCTGTGCCAGCCTGTCGGCCAGATCTAGGACATTCCCCTGTGTTTCGGCAATCGCTTCGGCATCGAGAGCCTGACTGCCCGTGAAAATATGCAATCCACGCCAGTCTGCCCCTGCCGCGATCAAATTCTTGGCAAGCGCGGGCACACGATCCGCATCCAGACCGAAAGGCTTGGCCCCTCCGCCCATTTTCATGCCCGAACCGCGCAATTCGAAATCGGGGTTCACACGAATGGCGAGCCGGGGCGTGATGCCAAGCCTTTCCCCGATGGCCAGCGCGCGATGCCCCTCGTTTTCCGACTCGCAGTTAAGAGTGACGCCCGCCGATATTGCCATTTCCAGTTCGGCATCGCGCTTGCCCGGCCCGGCAAAGCTGACCAGTGACGGATCGATCCCTGCATCCCTCACAAGTGCCAGTTCGCCGCCAGAGGCGATGTCAAACCCATCTACCCGCCCCGCCATATGTTTCAACAAAGGCACGAAAGGGTTGGCTTTCACGGCATAGTGCAAGCCAAGCCGTTCAGGCATCGCGGCGCGTAGTTGGGCCACGCGGCGATCGAGCAAATCGCGCGAATAGACAAAGAGCGGGGTGTCCCCGGCCCGTTCAACCAGCGTGCTGGCTTTCACACCGGCGATTGCCAATTCACCGTCAAGCGCGGTGTATCCCGCAGGGATGGGGCCGAGCGGCTTCATTGGGCAAACTCCAGTGCGATTGCATTGCGATCCAGCTTCCCGTTCGGATTGCGTGGCATCGCGTCGTACACGCGAAAGTGCCGTGGCTGCATGAAATTGGGCAGCGACTGAGATAACGCATTTCTGAGGACATCTTCCGAAAACCCGGCTGCCGGACGCACCGCGAGGCACACAACATGTCCCAATTTAGGATCGGGCTTACCCACCGCGACCGCCTCTGCGACAAGCCCGGTGGCAATCGCGGCATCCTCCACTTCTTGCGGACTGATGCGATTGCCCGACGATTTTATCATCGAATCGCGTCGACCGACAAAATACAGCAACCCATCTTCATCGCGCTTCACTCTGTCACCCGACCAAACGGCCATTCCGCCACACATTGAGTCCTTCGGCGCAGGCCTGAACCGGTCGTCCGTTCGCTCCGGATCCTGCCAATATCCATGCGCGACCAGTGGGCCACAATGCACGAGTTCCCCTTCTTCACCGGCAGCGGCAATTGCCCCCTCATCGTTGACCACTAGAATTTCCGCGAACGGGATCGCCTTGCCTATTGATGTCGGGTGACTATCGACCAGCGAGGGGTCGAGATATGTCGAACGGAATGCTTCGGTCAGCCCGTACATCGGGAATAAGCGGGCATCGGGGAATATCCGTCGCAGATCGTGGACAAGGCCAACGGTCAATGCACCCCCCGTATTGGTAAGGCGACGCATCGATGCGACCGCCTCCTGCGGCCAATCGATTTCAGTCAGTTGAATCCACAGCGGAGGGACACATGCCAGCGTGGTGACCCGATGTCTGGCGCATGCCTTCGTCACATCCCTTGGCAGCAGATAATCGAGCGGCACCACGCTGCCCCCGGCATACCAGGTTGAAAGCAACTGGTTCTGGCCATAGTCGAAACTGAGTGGTTGCACCGCCAGCACGACATCGTCACTCTCAACACCGAGGTAAGTCGCCACGCTGACCGCCCCCAGCCACATATTCGCGTGGCTGAGCATAACCCCCTTCGGCCGACCGGTCGAACCCGATGTGTAAAGGATCGCGGCAAGTTCATCCGGGTTATGATCGGATGGCCCCAGTCGGGCGCACAGTTCGACCTGTGTAAACAGATCTTCTTCCGCAACAACGGTGCAGTTATCGGGAACGTCCCCATCCGCCAGAGAACGCAAACGGCCATTGTTGGCGATCAACAGAACTGCGCCGCTATCCGACAGGATATGGGCGACCTGCATTCTTTTGAGCAAGGGATTGATCGGCACGTGAACGATTCCGGCGCGCGCGCATGCCAGTGGCAACAGACAGGTTGCCTCTCCTTTCGCCGCCCAACTGGCAACGCGATCACCTTTTGCTGCATGTTCCAGCAACCACGTTGCCAACTGGCCGACACGGGTTCTTAAGTCCTGATGGGTAATGACCCGATCGCGCAAGACAAGCGCCGCTGCATCCGGCTCGCCACGTTCAGCGAGATGATCGAGCGGCCAGGGGTGCGAATCGGGCGCAGAGAACATGTAAACTCCGAAAGGAACAGCATCTGTGATCGCAGCCAGCTATCACGACACAGTTAACGTCTTGCAAGGGACACACACAAACCATTCCGGCCCGTTCGACAGGGCCGAATGGTTCGATCTGTTGGCCCATGCAGGGCAGCAGCCCCTCATCGCCCTCGTGTCGAACGGTGATGAAAGGGCGGCGCTGGCCCTGACTCGAGCAAACGGTCGGATCGAACCGCTACGTAACTGGTATTCTTTCACCTGGCGACAACTGGCCCCCGACAACAGCCGGGGGCAGGAATTGCTCACTGCGATTGCACGCGATTTGAAGCGCCAGACGCATCGTCTGACCCTCTGGCCGATACCCGATGAGGACGGATCGGCTACACGGCTGGAACAAGCTTTTCAGACTGCTGGATGGTCGGTCACCCGAACGCAGTGCGACTATAACCATGTACTTGAAGTTGGTGGCCGCACGTTTGCCGAATATTGGGCCTCTCGTCCGGGAAAGATGCGAACGACCCTGAAACGAAAGGCAAAAAAGGTCGCGATCGAAGTTCTGGTTCGCTTTGATCCGGCGGCATGGCGCGAATACGAACGCATTTATGCAGACAGCTGGAAGCCAAGCGAGGGTGATCCCGATCTGCTCCGCCGGTTTGCCGAACAAGAGGGGGTTGCGGGACGCATTCGGTTGGGAATCGCCCGTCATGAGGGGCAGGCCGTCGCAGCGCAATTCTGGACTGTCGAGAATGGGGTGGCTTACATTCACAAGCTCGCTCACCTCGAAAGCATGAAGGCATTGTCGGCTGGCACAACGCTTAGCGCGGCACTTTTCGAACAGGCTATTGACCGCGATCATGTCGACTGGATCGATTTCGGAACAGGTAACGATCCTTACAAGGCAGATTGGATGGAAGCAGTTCGCCCTCGATTTATGATCGATTGTCTTGATCTTAAGCAGCCATCCGCATGGCCAGTCTGGGCGAAGCAGTACATTCGCAAACTTGCGCCGGGTTCAACTCGCGGCTAGGCCGCGCGCGTTTGTTAAGGGACACTCACGCATGTCGAATGGTCACGATCTCGCACCAAGCCGCGCCGCGATCGACGCGAAACTTCGTAAGATATTGTCCGATGTACTTGGTTTGGCAGCAGATGATGTCGCGGCGTTCGATGCCGACACCGGCCTTTTCGGCCACTTGCCCGAACTGGATTCGATGGCAGTCGCCGGTTTACTGACCGAAATGGAAGATCAGCTCGACATCATTATCGAAGACGACGATGTCGATGGCGAGATGCTGGAAACATACGGCGGATTGCTCGCCTTTGCCGAGGCTAAAGCGGTCGAGGCGTGACACCTTTCACTCTCGTCAACTGGCCGTGTCGTGCCGTCGGATGCGGCAACGATCACAGCGAAATGGCGCTGACTTTTGACAGGGGCCGCACCATTCGGCTGCTGGTAATCCCCGCTCTGTTCGACGAAGCGAACAAGCTCCGTCGGCAGACAATAAATGTGATGCGCCGTCTGGATTTGGCAGGCGTCGATACTTTCGCACCGGACCTCCCCGGCTGCAACGAAAGCGCCGCCTCACTCCCCCAGCAGACATTGGCAATTTGGCGAGATGCCACTGCCGATGCGTCGCGGCATTTCAAGGCAACTCATACACTTACGGTGCGCGCTTCCGCTATTCTCGCCCCTGATGGACTACCCGGATGGGCATGGGCGCCAACCGGCGGTAGGCAGGCCTTGCGTGGCATGATCCGGGCCCGAACCATTGCCGCGAAGGAAGCCGGTCGCCCGGAAAAGACCGAGGATATCCAGACCCTTGGCCGAAGCGAAGGGGTTGAACTTGCCGGTTGGCGGATCGGGGCCACCATGTTCCGCGATCTGGAAACGGCCAATCCAGCGGATCACCTTATCGAGATTCCCCAATCCGATCTGGGCGGCCCCGGCCTCTGGCTCCGGGCCGAACCTGATGAAGACGCCAGCCAGGCGGAATCATTGGCAGCAATCCTGTCTATCGCTTTGGAATTAAATCCATGACGCGACTGCACATGACATTTGAATGCGTGGATTCGATGCTTGCGGGAACGCTCGATTCCGCAAAAGGCACGAGCGGGTTGTTGATCGTAACTGGCGGAAATGAAGTACGGTCCGGAGCATTCAGCGGTCAAGCGGCGCTCGCCGCCCGTGTGGCGCAAGCAGGTTATCCCGTATTCCGTTTCGACCGGCGCGGGGTTGGCGACAGCGGCGGAGAGAACCGGGGTTTTCGCAAAAGCCAGAGGGACATAGAGGCAGCCCTCGCAGCCTTTAAGGCGATCGCCCCATATGTTGATCGCGTTGTCGGCCTCGGCAATTGCGATGCCGCCAGCGCACTGATGCTGGCGAGCGGCGCGGGTTGCGATGCGCTGGTGCTCGCCAACCCGTGGACCATCGAAGGCACCGACGAGCCCCCTCCTCCTTCGGCCGTTCGCGCTCGATATTGGGAAAAGCTAAAAAATCCCAAAGAGGTAGGGCGCCTGATAACCGGGGGCGTCCATTTCGGAAAGCTTGCCCGCGGGCTGTTGCAGGCCAGCAAAGTGAAGGCCCGCCCGACCTCTCTGGCGGGAGAAATGGCCGATGGACTCAACGCGTTCGATGGCGAAGTTCGAATTCTTCTCGCGAGCGCCGATCGCACCGCACAGGCCTTCGTCGAACAGTGGGACAAGGATGACCGGCGTGTCGCCCATTGCGAACGCGCCAGCCACGCATGGGTCGAACCACACGCTCAGGCATTTCTTGATCGAAATATCCTCGCTGCACTAAAGGCTTAGAGATCAGCGGACAAACAGGCTCGCCAGCTCCACATGGGTGGACCAGCGAAATTGACCCACGGGCCTTAGTTCCGCCAGATGAAATCCCGCGTCGGCCAACATGCGGGCATCTTTTGCCCAACTCGCCGGATTACAACTGATATAAACCACGCGATCACAGGGGCTTGCAGCTATCTGAGCGACTTGGTCCCGCGCCCCCGCACGCGGGGGATCAAGGATTATCCCGTCGAAACGAGCCAGTTCATCCGATCTGACTGGATTTCGGAATAAGTCGCGATGAAACGCCTCTACCGGCAATTGCGCCTTTCCAGCAGCTACCCGGCAAGCGAGATGGGCATCGCGCGCGGCTTCGTAGGCCGCCACTGGCTTGCCAACCTCAAACGAGAATGTGCCAAGGCCGGAAAACAGGTCTGCTATGAGATTCCTCTCACTCAACCAATCGCTTACGGCGCCCGATAGTGCCTGTTCACCATCCTGGGTCGCTTGCAGAAATGCGCCGGACGGGAAAGCTACCGGGACGGAACCGAGGGTTACTGTGACCGGTTCCGGCTCCCACACAGCTTCGGAACCATAGCCCATATCGACAGATAGCCGGGCAAGCCCATACTCTCGCGCAAAATCGAGTGCAGCTTCAGTAGCTTCCAGCCCATCCATCGAAAAATTCTTGAGAGCACAGTCAACCCCTTGGTCTGTCGCGCTAAGTTCGATCTCAACTGCGTAGCGCTTGCCCTGCGTCGCGATCAAACTTCGCAACGGATTGAGAAGGGAGAACAATTCTGGCCGCAACACATCGCACCGCCCGATCCCGACAACTTTGTGCGATCCGGATTCCCTAAATCCGATCAAAGGCTTACCGCCTCCGTTCACCGCCATAAGACTGGCCCGACGGCGGCTATGCGGGGGAGAAAGATGAACAGGCGCAATAACTTCCGCCGACAATCCCTGTCCTTCCGCAGCGTTCACAACCCGATCGCGCACGAAATCGGCCAATGAAGCCGCATCAAGGTGCTGCAACTGGCAACCGCCGCACTTGCCAAAGTGGGGGCAAGGCGGCTCGACGTGATGCGGGCCGGGCTGGATGGAGCCATCGGGCAACACCGTATCGCCGGGCGCAGCACGGGAAATATGCCGTCCGCTCAAGGTGATACCATCGCCTTTGGCGGCGACACGGATGATCTCTTCAGGTTCGTTCACAACAAGCGCGCGTAGGCTTTAGGTACCGCGGCGGCAAGATCGTCTGCAATCAGGGCTGGCCCTGCAACACGGGCCGCTTCGGCGTGCAACCAGACCGCCTCGCTCGCTGCTTCAAGAGAGTTTTTCCCGGTAGATAAACGGCTTGCGACGATTCCCGCGAGTACATCTCCTGTTCCGGCGCTGGCCAGCCAGGTGGGCGCAGGCGGGAAAAACATCGTGGGGGCATCCGGCGTTGCGAGCACCGTGTCAGGCCCCTTCGCGAGCACCGTCATCCCTGTTCGCGCAGCCAGCTCCTCCGCCTTCTTGCGTTTGGTTTTTTCTTCAATTCCAAATGCTTTGCAGAGACTATTCAACTCCCCCTCATGCGGGGTTATCAGCAATCGGGTGGTGTCGACACCTTCCAGAAGGTCGTCGTCCAGCAGATGCAGAGCGTCGGCATCGATCACTGTGGCGACGTTTGTTCCCAGAACAATCGCCAACTTATTCCGCGCCGCCTCGCTGCGGCCCAGTCCCGGCCCGATCAGCAGCGAAGAAAGGCGTTTGTCGCCAAGCGCTTGTGCCAGATCACCGCTTTCCACAACCAGAGCAGAGGGGACATTCGGGGGTGCCTCGGCAGCGAACAGTTTCACATATCCGGCCCCTGAGTACACTGCCGCTTTACTCGCTAATTGCGCGGCGCCCGCCATTTCCCCGCCAACTATCCCCATGAAACCACGGGAGTATTTGTGCGCTCCCCGCTCCGGGACAGAGAGCCGTGGGGCCGATTTGACGAATAAGGCACCAAACTCATCGGGCAGCGCGCCGATAGTTACAAGTTTCACCGTTCCCACCACCGAAAGAGCGGGCATCAGGAAGTGAGCGGGTTTCCACGCGCCCAACGCCAGCGTCAGATCGCAGCGAACCACATCGCCCAGCAAGACCCCGTCATCGGTCGCGACCCCACTCGGCAGATCGACCGCCACGATCCGCTGATGCTGTGCCGCCAGCTCTGCAATCAGGCTCGCGTGTTCGGGCAGCAGCGGGCGCGACAGGCCAGAGCCGAACAAGCAGTCGACCAGCACCCGCCCGCCAGCGCCGTCCGCATCTGTTATAACATCGCCGGTCCATCGCGCGCGCGCATTGCGGGCGGCATCGGTGGTCGGTTCCATTGGGGCGATCACCCGGACGGACAGGCCGCGCGCATGCAATGTCTGGGCAATCACATAACCGTCGCCGCCGTTATTGCCGGGGCCGCAAAGCACAGTGACCGAACCACCGGCCGCCATGCGCCAGACCCATTCCGCCGCCCCTTCCCCCGCACGGCGCATCAGTTCGTCGACCGAGACACCTTGCGCGATCAGCGCCTGTTCCGCCTGGCGCATCTGCGCGGCGGTCAGAACCGGCTCATTTCCCGGCATCGAGATCCGCCGGGAAGCGATAGCGATCTTCGCCAACCGTCACTTGCAGCACTTTGGGTTCACCGACGAGTTCATTGACCGCATCGTCGGCCCCCGAAATCGCAATCATCCCGCTGCGGTTGGGGGCGATCCGCAATCGCTGAAACCCGCCATCGGGATGGCGGACGATGAATTCAGGCCCCTGTTCGCCAGAGACTTTCTCCACCAGACAATCCGGGCCGAAATCGCTGCCCTCGCCAATGGCGCAATCGATCCGTTTCGCGCCCGGATCGGCCTGCGGCTGCACCGCGCCGCGATCACACGCGGCGAGCATGACGATCAGCCCGAGCGAGGCGCAGGCGCGGATCATTTGCGGTACAGCTGATCCACGTCACGCACCGCACCGCGCGCGGCACTGGTCGCCATCGCGGCATAAGCGCGCAAGGCGGTGGATATCTTGCGCGGGCGTTCTTTCACCGGTTGCCACGCGGCATCGCCCTTCGCCTCCATCGCCGCACGGCGCTCAGCCAGTTCGGCATCGGACACGGCGATTGCGATAGTGCGCGAGGGGATATCGATTTCGATTATATCGCCTTCCTGCACCAGCGCAATCGTGCCGCCTTCCGCCGCTTCGGGCGAAACGTGACCGATCGACAGGCCAGAGGTGCCACCGGAAAAACGCCCGTCGGTTATCAACGCGCAGGCTTTGCCCAGCCCCTTCGATTTCAGGTAGCTCGTGGGATAGAGCATTTCCTGCATCCCTGGCCCGCCCCGCGGCCCTTCGTAACGGATCACCACGACATCGCCTTCGACCACCTGGTCGGTGAGGATCGCTGTGACGGCGGCATCCTGGCTCTCGTACACTTTCGCCGGGCCGGAGAACTTGAGAATGGAATCGTCCACCCCGGCGGTTTTCACGATGCAGCCATCTTCAGCCAGATTGCCGAACAGCACTGCCAGCCCGCCATCCTGGCTGAATGCGTGTTCGGCACTGCGGATCACGCCGCTTTGCCGGTCGAGGTCGAGGTCGTCCCACCGGCGGTTCTGGCTGAACGCGGTCTGCGTCGGCACACCGCCCGGTGCGGCGCGGAAGAATTCCTGCACCGCGGGATTGTTGGTGCGGGCCACGTCCCACCCATCGAGCGCGTCGGCCATCGTCGGGCTATGCACCGTGGGCAGCGCGGTGTTGATCAGGCCAGCGCGATCAAGCTCCCCCAGAATGCCCATGATCCCGCCTGCACGGTGGACATCTTCCATATGCACATCGGACTTGGCCGGAGCGACCTTGCACAGGCACGGCACCTTGCGGCTGAGCCGGTCGATATCGGCCATCGTGAAATCGACCCCTGCCTCGTGCGCGGCGGCCAGCAGGTGAAGCACTGTGTTGGTCGACCCGCCCATCGCGATATCGAGGCTCATCGCGTTCTCGAACGCGGAGAAGCTGGCGACAGAGCGCGGCAGAACGCTTGCATCGCCATCTTCGTAATACCGGCGGCACATTGCGACCGCTAGGCGCCCTGCCCGTTCGAACAAGCCCTGCCGGTCGGCATGGGTCGCCAGTGCAGAACCGTTGCCCGGCAGCGAAAGGCCGAGGGCTTCGGTCAGGCAGTTCATCGAATTGGCGGTGAACATGCCGGAGCACGACCCGCATGTCGGGCAGGCAGACTCTTCAATGCTGGCCACTTCTGCGTCGGAATAAGATTCATCAGCGGCGGCAACCATCGCATCGACCAGATCGAGTGCGACTTCCTTGCCGTTCAGCACCACTTTGCCCGCTTCCATCGGCCCGCCGCTGACGAACACCGCGGGAATATTCAGCCGCAGCGCTGCCATCAGCATACCCGGCGTGATTTTGTCGCAGTTGGAAATGCACACCATCGCATCGGCGCAGTGGGCGTTGACCATATATTCGACGCTGTCGGCAATCAGATCGCGACTGGGCAGCGAATAGAGCATTCCATCGTGGCCCATCGCGATGCCATCATCGACGGCGATGGTATTGAATTCCTTGGCAACGCCGCCCGCGGATTCAATCTGTCGTGCGACCAGCTGGCCCAGATCCTTCAAATGGACGTGGCCCGGCACGAACTGCGTGAAGCTGTTGACCACGGCGATAATCGGTTTCCCGAAATCGCCATCCTTCATCCCCGTCGCGCGCCACAATCCGCGCGCGCCCGCCATATTGCGGCCGTGTGTCGATGTGCGTGAACGATAATCGGGCATGGTCTTCACTCAAATATGATTACGGATATCCCCGCCGTGCGCGGAGAGACTTCGCAGGTCTAACGCTAAAATCTTTAGGCGGCTACAGGTCTGGACGAAGATCGGCGCGCGATGAGTGTGGAGCGCTGCGCCTGACCGGCCTACCCCGCCGCATCCACCATCACAGCGACCCGGCCCGCGATATCGGCGATCATCGCCGCCCAGCGGGCTTGCCCTGCTTCGGTGCGGATCTGATCGTTGCGAACCTCTATCGCCAGATAGGGGATGCCCGCGCTTTCTGCGTGGCGATTCATCGTCGCGTTGAGCTGTTTGCCTGAATAGGGTTCATTGTCTCCAACGGTCAGTCCCTGTTCCGCGAACAGACGGATCGCATGGCGGGCAGCGCGGTCGTCAGTATTGTAGAGCAGACCGACTTCCCACGGGCGTTGCTCCCCCGGCTTGCTCGCCAGCGCGGGCGTGAACGAGTGGAGCGATATGATCAGTCGCGGTGCGGTCGTGGTGATGAAATCGGCCAGCGCGGCGTGATAGGGCCGGTGGAACCGTTCGATCCGCAAGGCCAGATCGGCCCCGATATTGCCGGGGATCAGATGCCCATCACTGGTCGTCGGCACGACACCGGGATGATCCTCCTCCCGATGCAGGTCGATCACCAGACGGCTGATGCAGGCCAGATGCGCGGGGATATGATGACGTAGTGCGAGACGTTCGGCGGTTCCTTCCACCCCGATATCGACCGCGATATGATCGCTCAGCAATTCGGGTGCGATCCCCAGCGGCAGATCACCCGGCACATAGTTTGAGGCATGGTCCGCCACGCATACCACCCCGCCTTTGCGCGGTTCATCGCCAAGGCCGAGCTGACGGAAAGGCTGCCATTCGTTCACGGACGTAATTCTCCAATCATCTGCCACCAGTCGGGTTGCGCACGGGCGAGGAAATCGGCCGCCGCATTTCGTTCGCCAGAGGTATGAAACAGAGCGAAACATGTCGCCCCGGAACCGGACATACGGGCGAGGAATGCGTCTGTTCCGCTCAACGCCGTCAACACATCGGCAATCGGCGGACACAGCGCGATAGCCGGGGCTTCCAGATCGTTGCGCCCCTCCGCCGCGATCCGCGATGCCGGACCTTGCGGCAATGGCCCGCGATCCGATCGGTCCCACGCGCGAAACACCGGGCCGGTAGCGAGCGGAACGCGCGGGTTGATCAGCAGTACGGGGGTGGCCGCCAGATCGTTTTCAACCGGGGCCAGTTCGGTGCCTGTCCCAATGCCAAGGCAAGCGCGGCTTTCGACACAGGCGGGAACATCCGCGCCCAGCTTCGCCGCTCGTTCGCGCCAGTCGTCGGGCAGGCCGTGCAGGGATTCGATCAGGCGGAACACCGCCCCGGCATCCGCCGAACCGCCCCCCAGCCCGGCCGCCACCGGCAGGTTCTTTTCCAGCGTAATCGCTACGCCCCCCGGATGCGTCAACGTGTTGAGAGCCTGCATCGCGATATTGGCGAACGGATCGGACAATGCCTGTGCGAATTCACCAACGGTTGTCAGTTCATCCCGCTCCGACGCGCGCGCGCTCAACACGTCGCCCGCATCGACAAATGCAAACAGCGTTTCGAGTTCGTGATACCCATCCTCGCGCTGCTGGCGAACATGCAGCGCGAGGTTGATCTTGGCGTAGGCGGTTTCTTTCATGCGACCCGCCCCGCGATGGGGAGGCGCATTATCTTACATATTGGGATAGTTCGGCCCTCCGCCCCCTTCGGGCGTCGTCCATGTGATGTTCTGGTTCGGGTCTTTGATATCGCAGGTTTTGCAGTGGACGCAGTTCTGCGAATTGATCTGGAACTTCGGCTCACCCGTCGTTTCATCTTCCAGCCATTCGTACACTCCGGCCGGGCAATAGCGGTTCGACGGCCCGCCATAGACGCCCAGTTCGCTCGTCACCTGCAATTCGGGGTCTTTCACGATCAGGTGGCACGGCTGATCTTCGGCATGATTGGTATAGCTGAAGCTGACCGAAGTAAGCCGGTCGAAGGTGATTTCGCCGTCCGGCTTGGGATAATCGATCTTGGGGAACAGATCGGCGCGGCCTGTGAGCTCATAGTCCGGCTCATGCTTCATCGCGATCGGCAGGCCAATTTTGAGCTGCCGCATCCACATGTCGATCCCGGCGATAACCGTGCCCAGCTCACCACCGAACTTGGCCACGGCGGGCTGTGCGTTCTGCACTTTCTTCAGCTCTGTCGCGATCCAGCTATCGCGGACAGCAGCATCGTAATCCATCAGTTCGCTGCGTTCTTCACCGCGACCGATCGCAGCCGCGATCGATTCGGCAGCGAGCATCCCGCTCTTCATCGCGGTGTGGCTGCCTTTGATGCGCGGCACGTTGACGAAGCCCGCCGCACACCCGATCAGCGCGCCGCCGGGGAAGGCCAGCTTGGGCACGGACTGCCACCCGCCTTCGTTGATGACCCGCGCGCCATAAGCAACACGCTTGCCCCCTTCGAGGTATTCGCGGATCGAGGGGTGCTGCTTCCAGCGCTGGAATTCCTGATACGGGCTGACCCAGGGGTTCTTGTAATCAAGCGCGGTCACAAAACCGAGCGCAACCTGACCGTTCGCCTGATGGTACAGAAAACCCCCACCCCAGCTATCGCTTTCGGTCAGCGGCCAGCCCTGCGTATGCAGTACGCGCCCCGGAACGTGTTTATCGGGATCGATATCCCACAATTCCTTGATGCCAAGGCCATAGACCTGCGGCTGACAGTCTGTCTCCAGATCGTATTTCGCTTTCATCCGTTTGGTCAGATTGCCGCGCGCGCCCTCTGCAAACAGGGTATATTTCGCGTGGATTTCCATGCCCGGCTGGAAATCGCCCTTGTGCGAACCGTCGGCTGCCACGCCCATGTCCTGTGTAATCACACCGCCCACGGCCCCGTCTTCGCCAACGATCACTTCGGCGGCGGGGAAGCCGGGGAATACCATCACACCCAGCGCTTCGGCCTGTTCGGCAAGCCAGCGGCAAAGATTGCCGAGCGAACCGGTATAGGTGCCGTGGTTCGACATGAACGGGGGCATCAGGATATGCGGAATGGAATGGTGCCCGTTCTTCGTCAGTACCCAGTGCCAGTTATCGGTGACGGGAGTTTCCGCCAGCGGGCATCCCTGATCGCGCCATTCGGGCAGCAGTTCATCCAGTGCCTTGGGATCGACCACTGCGCCAGACAGGATATGCGCCCCGATTTCCGAACCTTTTTCGAGTACGATAACCTCAAGGCTGTCGTTAAGCTGCTTGAGACGGATCGCGGCGGACAGGCCAGCGGGCCCACCCCCGACGATTACAACGTCACACGGCATCGATTCACGTTCGACCATCAGCTTCACCCGTCCCTGTTCAATTCCAGCAAAATGTGTCGATGTGCTTGATTGCAGCCGCGTGGCAGGTCAAGACCCTCTCAAGAATATCGCATGGATACCAAACCGCCTCTTCCGCTCGCTACGCAGGTTGCCGCCGCATTCGATTGGTGGCGGGAAGCTGGCGTCGATGCCGATTTTGCCGACAATGCCGCGGGCTGGCTGGCCGATCCGGTTGCGGCAACGACCGGCAACTCTCGCGAGGAACCACCACGCCGAATAGTCGAAACCGCCCCGCCCCCACCGCCGCCCGTGCAGCCGGTTGGCGGCGATTCAGCCAACTGGCCCGATACTTTGCCAGAGTTCCGCCAATGGTGGCTGGCAGATCCGTCGCTGGACGAAGGGGGAATTGCTCCGCGTGTTGCATCTCGCGGGGATGTGGGCGCGGAGCTGATGGTGCTGATCGCTCAGCCGGAGGAAAGTGATACCGAACGCCTCCTGTCCGGCCCGACGGGAGCGCTGCTTGACGGGTTCTTCAATGCGGCAGGGATCGATCGCGATAAAGCCGCCGTCGTCGCTGCATTGCCGCGCCATACGCCGGTGCCCGACTGGCGCGGTCTGGCCGATCGGGAACTGGGGAAATTACTTAGCTATCACGTCAGTTTGTATGCGCCAAAACGCATGTTGATTCTGGGACGCAACATTTTGCCGCTTTGCGGGCACGATCTGGCGCAAGGTGCTGCCACGTTACAAATTTTTAACCATGATCGTGGAGAGATACCGGCTATGGCCGAAGTGGGGCCCGAACGATTGCTGGCAAATGCCGCATCCCGCGCCCGCCTTTGGCAAAGATGGTTGGACTGGACGGACAGGTAAATCGGTATGATGCGGGGGAAATTCGGAAAATCGTGGTCAATCGCTGCGGCTGGCACGGTGGCAACGCTATCCTGCCTGATCGCCGCCGCCCCTGCTCACGCCAATGCCAGCGCCGCGGAATATTTCCGGGCGCGTGCCAATTCCACCAATGTTCCCGAACTGCTGAACCAATCGGAAAAAGACTGGTACAAGCGACTGTTCTCCGCGATCGACAAGCACGACTGGTCCAGTGTCGATGCGATGTTCACAGAACGGCCCGACGGCCCGTTGCACCACATCGCGCAGGCCGAATATTATCTCGACGCAAGCAGCCCGAAGGTGGAGCTGCCTGCGATTCAGGCATGGCTGGCCAACGGCACCAATCTGCCACAGGCGGATCAGATCGTGCGGCTTGGACTGAAACGCGGTCTGGAGGTTCCGCCGGCGCTGCCCAGTGCACAGCAACTCGTCAGCCAGCCTTATTCGCCAAAGCGCACTCTGCCGCGCAGCGTGAACGATGGCACAATGCCCAATGAGATTAGCAGCGCGATCCTCCAGAAGATTTCCTCAGACGATCCGGATGGTGCGCGTCTCCTGCTCGACGGGGTCGATGCCGGGCTATCTCCGGAATCACGCGCTGAATGGCGCCAGCGGGTTGCCTGGTCGTATTACATTGAAAACCGCGATGCCGAAGCTCTGGCTATGGCGCGGACCGTCAGTCAGGGCGGCGCAGGCGATTGGGTCGGTGAAGGCGACTGGGCGGCGGGGCTGGCTGCATGGCGGCTGGGTTCTTGCGCGCAAGCCGCTGACTCTTTCCAGAATGCGACCCGCTCCGCCCGCAATCCCGAACTTGTCGCGGCGGCCTATTACTGGGCGAGCCGTTCGCTGGTTCGTTGCCGTATGCCGGAAAAGGCCGCCGAACTGCTACGCGGTGCGGCAGCGCGGGATGAAACACTCTATGGCATGCTTGCGCGCGAACAGCTGGGCGAACATCTGCCCCGCGCCAACCGCGGGCCGGATTTCGATATGTCCGACTGGAAGCGTCTGCGCGAAGTACCCAATGTGCGAACCGCCGTCGCACTGGCGGAAATCGGCCGCGATTCACTCGCGGACGAAGTGCTCCGCCACGAAGCGAAGATTGGCGATCCGGGCGAATATGGCGCACTGTCGCGCCTTGCCCGCGAACTGGGCCTCCCTTCCACACAGCTTTGGATGGCGCATAATGCCCCCCGCGGGGCAAAGGCCGAACCCGCGCTGCGTTATCCCGCGCCGCGCTGGCAACCGGTCACGGGATGGCAGGTCGATCCGGCGCTGGCCTATGCCCATGCGCTACAGGAATCGAACTTTCGCACCAATGCGGTCAGTCCCGCACAGGCGCGTGGCCTGATGCAGATTACGCCGATCACAGTGAAGCAACACGCCCCCCGGCTGAGCATGAGTGCGAGCTACGTGAACCTCAACGATCCGGGCACCAACCTCGCCTTTGGGCAGGAAAACCTCGAAATGTTGCGTGATTCTTCAGCGACCGGGGGGCTGCTGCCGAAAATCATGGCGGCGTATAATGCAGGGCTTTCACCTATCACGCGCTGGAACAGCGAAGTGAACGATCAGGGTGATCCGCTGCTTTACATGGAAAGCATCCCTTATTGGGAAACGCGCGGTTATGTCGCCATCGTCATGCGAAATTACTGGATGTACGAACGGCAGGCGGGCGGCGCATCCGATAGCCGCAAGGCACTGGCGCAAGGCATGTGGCCTACGTTCCCCGAACTGTCCGGCAGCCGCGCCGTGCGCCTGACCCGCAACGATGTACCGATGGCCTCGCAACCCTGATATGGCGGTTGACCCCGCACGGCCATTCACTCCGGTCAATATTGCCCTGCTCACCGTTTCCGACACCCGCACTCTGGCGGATGATACCAGCGGCGACATTCTGGCGCAGCGGATTGCCGATGCCGGGCACAATCTGATCGCCCGCAAGATCGAACGTGACGATGCCGACCGCATCGCCGCACAGCTTAACGACTGGATCGGCCAGCCCGAAATCGACGTGATCGTAACTTCAGGGGGAACCGGGCTGACCGGCCGCGATGTCACCCCCGAAGCACTCGACCGGGTGAAAGAGAAAAACATTCCCGGTTTCGGGGAATTGTTCCGCTGGATCAGCTATCGCTCCATCGGCACCAGCACCGTGCAAAGCCGGGCCTGCGCCATCGTCGCGCGCGGGACATATGTCTTCGCCCTGCCCGGATCGAACGGTGCGGTAAAAGACGGCTGGGATGGCATTCTGGCGGAGCAACTCGACAGCCGGAACCGACCTTGTAATTTCGTGCAGCTTCTCCCTCGTCTGCAGGAACGTTAGCATTATGATCACCGAGACGATTTCTCGCTAGATCGCGACATTTGTTCTGTGTATGTTCCAGCAAATGGATCATACCCGCCCTCCCAAAACACACGGTCGCGGCGCGCAATCGGCGCGGGTTCCCGACCGGTTCGGGCTGGCGCAGCGAGAACTGGACGGCGACTGGCGCGATTATATGGAATCGCTCGCGAATCTGGAGGGGGCTCCATCCGCCAAATTGCGAACAACGGTGACGGACGAATTCCCGAAAACGATCGTCAGCTTTAATTCCTCACCCGATATTCCGTTCGACCGTTCGATCAACGCCTATCGCGGATGCGAACATGGCTGCATCTATTGCTTTGCCCGGCCTACACACGCCTATCACGATCTGTCGCCTGGGCTTGATTTCGAAACGCAGCTGTTTGCCAAGCCGGATGCTCCGCGCCTGTTGCGGGAGACGCTGGCGCGCCGCCGTTATCGCCCGGCCCCCATCGCAATGGGCACCAATACCGACCCTTATCAGCCGATAGAGCGGCGCTATCGCATCACGCGCCAGTTATTGGAGATATGTCTGGAAACCCGCCATCCGGTCACGATCACCACCAAATCCGACCGTGTGTTGGACGATATCGATCTGCTTGCTGCATTGGCCGAACGCAATCTGGTGGCTGTGGCGATTTCGGTGACATCTCTCGATCCGATGCTCTCGGGCAAGCTCGAACCGCGCGCCGCGGCCCCGGCCAAACGCATTGCTGCATTGGGGAAACTCACAGCAGCGGGCATCCCGTCCCATTGTTCGGTTGCACCGGTGATCCCCGCAATTACCGATGAATTCATGGAAGAGATCATTCAAGCCGCCGCTGTGCAAGGAGTTCGCTCAGCCGGGTGGATCGCTTTGCGCCTGCCCCACGAAGTCGCGCCACTGTTCCGCGAATGGCTGGCGGTTCACTTCCCGGATCGGGCGGGCAAAGTGATGTCGATCGTCCGATCGATCCGCAACGGCCGGGATAACGATCCCGATTTCTTTACTCGGATGAAGCCATCGGGCGTGTGGGCGGACCTGTTCCGCGCCCGCTTCAAACTCGCGTGCAAGCGCGCGGGTATCGGCAAGTCGCGCTTCATTCTGGACCAGAGCCAGTTCCACCCGCCATCGCTCGACGGACAATTGCCGCTGTTTTAGCGCGAAGCGAAACGACACCCGCAGCAGCAGCGCAATCGGGCAAGAGCCCGGCGCGACCATCCCGCGCCGGGCCTGATTACAACCGGATCAGGCAGCGGTTTCGAACGCCGCTTCGTCCAGCGCCATCATCGATTCCGCACCGGTTTCGATCTTGCGGCGCAAGGCACCTGCATCGGGCACATACCGATCCATGAAATAGCGCGCAGTGGCGAGCTTGGCTTCATAGAAGGCCTTGTCGTCGGCACCATCGGCCAGCTTGGCCGAAGCGACCTTCGCCATACGCAGCCACATCAGGCCAAGCGTCACGATACCCATGATGTGCATGTAGTGGTGCGCGCCCGCCCCCAGATTGTTGGGGTTGGCCAGCGCGTTCTGCATGAACCACATCGTCGCAGCTTTTTGTTCGCAGAGCGCCCGTTCCAGCTTTTCCGCCAGAGGAGCCAGAGATTCATCGCCCTTGGCGGCGGCGATTTCTTCGTCGCACACGGCAAAGAATTTTTGCACAGCAGCGCCACCCTTTGCAGGTAACTTACGACCGCACAGGTCCATCGCCTGCACACCGTTGGTGCCTTCATATATCTGGGCAATGCGGGCATCGCGCACGAACTGCTCCATGCCCCATTCCTTGATATAGCCGTGGCCACCAAACACCTGCTGCATGTTGACCGCAGTGTCGAACCCCTTGTCAGTGCCGTAACCTTTCAGAACCGGGGTGATGAGACCCAGCAGCAGATCGGCCTCTGCCCGCTCTTCCTCGGTCGGCGCCTTGTGCGTCAGATCGACCAGCAGCGCGGCCCACAGATAGAACGCACGCATACCTTCGGTGAAGGCCTTGGCGTCCATCAGCATCCGCCGCACATCGGGGTGAACGAAGATCGGATCGGCCTTCGCTTCGGGATCGGCAGGCCCGGTCAACGCGCGGCCCTGACGGCGATCTTTCGCGTAAGCCACGGCGTTCTGATAGGCGACTTCCGACTGTGCCAGCCCCTGAATGCCGACACCGAGGCGGGCAGCGTTCATCATAATGAACATGGCGGCCAGCCCCTTGTTCTCTTCACCGACCATCCAGCCTTTCGCGCCGTCGTAGTTCATGACGCAGGTTGCGTTGCCGTGAATGCCCATCTTGTGTTCGATCGAACCGCACTGCACCGCGTTGCGTTCGCCCAGCGAGCCGTCATCGTTCACCAGCACTTTGGGGACCAGAAACAGGCTGATACCCTTGCTCGAATCCGGTGCGCCCGGCGTTTTAGCCAGCACCAGATGAATGATGTTTTCCGTCAGATCGTGTTCGCCTGCGGAAATGAAGATCTTGGTCCCGGTGATCGCGTAACTGCCATCGGCCTGCGGCTCCGCCTTGGTGCGGATCAGGCCAAGATCGGTGCCGCACTGCGGCTCCGTCAGGTTCATTGTGCCAAGCCACTTATTGGCGATCATATTCGGCAGATATTTCGTCTTCAGCTCTTCGCTGCCGGTGGCGTAAATCGCATTGACCGCGCCATTGGTCAGGCCCGGATACATACCGAACGAATGGTTGGCGGTGGAGATGAATTCTTCCACGGCAAAGCCGAGCACATGCGGCATCGCCTGGCCGCCGAATTCTTCCGGCGAGGAAATCGTGCCCCATCCAGACTCACGGTACTGATCGAACGCCGCCTTGAAACCACTGGGCGTAGTGACAGAGCCATCGGCATTGCGGGTGCACCCTTCCGCATCGCCCTGCTGGTTGATCGGTTGCAGAACTTCCGCAGCGAACTTGCCGCATTCGTTGATAACGGTATCGATGATGTCAGGCGTCGCGCTCTCAAAACCGAGCAGATTGCTGTAACTGGCAAGATCGAGCACTTCGTTCACGATGAAGCGGGCATCACGCGTAGGGGCAGTGTAAGTAGGCATGGGCGGTCCTTAGATAACTGGTCTTAAATACTGGCTTCGCACAAGGGCATCACCCCTCGTCGATCACCTGTTCGACCTGAGTGATGAAATCGGTAAGCTCCGCGATGGCGGAATCGATATCTGCGCGCTGACGCCTGAGCTTGGCGATATGTGCGCGACATCTTTCAATGGTCACGCGGCGCTGTTCGGCCCGCCCATCTCCGAGGTCGTAGAGATCGATCATCTCGCGGATTTCGGACAGGCTGAAGCCAACATTTTTGGCCCGCATAATCCACGCGAGCCGCGCCCGGTCCCGTTTCGAATAGATCCGGGCAAGCCCGACCCGACGCGGCGCAATCAGACCTTCATCTTCGTAAAAGCGCAACGCACGCGCGGTGCAGTCGAATTCTTCCGTAAGGTCGGAAATCGAATACTGATCGCGCCCGCGTTCATCGGGCCGTTCGATATGAGCGCCGCCGTGGCGCCGTTCTGGTTCGGAAGCGGGCTGGTTCATACTTACCTTGATCGCATTACCTTACGTTTGCGTCAAGTCTTGACGTTTTGGAGAGAACCGTCACGAAGCGTTCGGTAAAAGCAACTGACGGCACCGGTGTGGCATGTCGGGCCCGCCGCCGCGCATTCGAGGACCAGCGCATCCTGATCGCAATCCACCAAAATACGTTTCACTGTCAGCACATGGCCCGATGTTTCGCCCTTCTTCCAAAGCCGCCCACGAGAACGTGAGTGAAAGTGCGCCTCTCCAGTGGCAATCGTGGCATCCAAGGCTTCGCGATCCATAAAGGCGAGCATCAGTACAGCCTTGCTTTCCGCATCGACCACAACCGCGCTGAGCAGCCCTGCAGCATCGAATTTGGGCTGGAAAGCGGAGCCTTGTTCCCGGTCTAATTCAGGTGTCGCGTTCATTTATTGCTCTTCTTATTAGGTAAAGGGATCGTTGTTGCACGATAACCACATGCAGGTGCCAAAATCCATGCAGAGTGCACATCGCACTTTGTTGAATGGATCAAAAGTGGGAATAGCTTAGCAGCGGTTCGAAAGGGGGCCGCCAACCGGAACGCCGGTGCCAGCAAGAGCGCCAGGTTCAGGGAAAGATCGGGAAGCGCAACGCGCCAAACGCGACGCACCGATCGACGATGAGGGATCGGACCCAGGTGACCGACAAGGGGGTGGTTGCCGTTGCCGCAAGGCGGGTCCCGAGAATTTCGTCACGGCACGCCCGGGGTTTAAACGCCCCGGGCGTTTCCGCTTCAGGCCCGGGCATTTTCCAGGCGATCGCCCTTCTCTTCTACTCATCGAGAACACGGGCGAAACACGCAATCACTACTTTGCTGGCACCTGCGCGTTTAAGCACACGCACACAGGCATCGCTTGTCGCCCGGCTGGTCAGCACATCGTCGATCAGGATCACTTGCGCGCCTGCGATCTTTCCTGCTCGGCGCGGGTTTAGCGCAATCGCGCCCGACAGCGCGCGTGCCCGCGCCTTTTGCCCCAACCCGCCCAGGCTCGGCGTGCGTCTGGTTCGCAGCAAGGCATCGACCACGACCGAGCTATCGGTCGAACGCGCAATCTCCCGCGCAAGCAGCGCGGCCTGATTGAAGCCGCGCGACCACAGACGCCACCGATGCAGCGGAACGGGGACCACGATCCATTGCCCGTCGAGCCGCGGCAGACGCGCACAGATCAGGCGAGCCATCAGCGGCGCCAGCGCGGTTTTGCGGCCATGCTTGTAAGACAGCACCAGTTTGCGCGAGATGTCGCCATACAGGGTGCCCGCGGCGATTCCGTCATGCATGGGCGGGTTTGCCATACATACCGCGCAAATCGCACCCTGCCCCACGTCCTCGCTTTTCAACGGTCGCTGGCAACTGGCGCAGGCCGGTTCGCCCGGTATCCGCAGATCGGCCCAGCAATCGGCGCATAGCCCGGTCTGCGACCGAATGCCGGATCCGCACACCGGGCAGCGCGGCGGATAGATCAGGTCCACCAGCGGGGCAAAGACCTCTGCGACACAGGAACGGACTTTGCCCATGCTTATCGCGCAATGCCCTTGTGTCGCCGCCGCTGTACGCGCAAAGGCGATGCCATGACTGAAGGCCCGCCGACGATATTCAGCCCGGCCCGCCGGGAAGCCCGCATAGTCCGCGCGCGATCCCTGCAACAGGCACCCAAGGCAGCAGACTGGCTGGCGCAATCGCTGATCGAGGACATGCTCGACCGGATCGATTTCATGCGGCTGGAGCCCAGGCGCGCACTCGCTGTCGGCATCGGGGCAGAACGCCTTGGCGCATCGCTGGAGGTGCAGGGCGCGCGTGTGGTGGTCACTGATCCGCTGGCACTCAACCATGAACAGCCGTGGCCGACTGGCGACTTCGATCTGATTGCCAGCCTTGGGACGCTGGCAACCGTAAACGACTTGCCCGGCGCGCTGATCCACCTTCGCAATGCGCTGCGCCCTGGCGGTATCGCGATGGCGAGCATGATCGGCGCGGGCAGTTTCCCCCGCCTGCGCACCGCGATGTTTGCCGCAGATGGAGAGCGACCTGCCGCCCGACTGCACCCCACTGTCGATGCACAGGCCGGTGCGGCGCTGTTACAGCGGGCGGGCTTTTCGCAGCAGGTGTCCGACAGCTGGACCCTGCACCTGCGGTACGGATCGCTCGATGCGCTGGTGGCTGATTTGCGGGCGCAGGGGTTGAACAGCGCGCTCACCGACACCGCCCCGCCGCTGACGCGCGACGGGCTGGGCCGTGCGCACGCCGTGTTTCTGGATGGCGCGGACAAGGACGGCAAAGTCATCGAAACTGTCGAGGTTCTCACCCTGACAGGCTGGCGAAACTAGCTTTTTTCACGCAAGGCGGCCTGCGCCGCCGCAAGTCGTGCAATCGGCACACGATAAGGCGAGGCGCTGACGTAATCGAGCCCGACCTCTTCGCAGAACGCAATACTGGCGGGATCGCCGCCATGTTCGCCGCAAATGCCCAGCTTGATGTCAGGCCGGGTTGCCCGGCCGCGCTCCGCCGCCAGTTGGACCAACTGGCCCACACCATCGACATCCAGACTGACGAACGGATCGCGCGCGAAGATGCCCTTATCGACATAAGTGCTGAGGAACCGCCCTGCGTCATCCCTCGAAACACCCAGAGTTGTCTGCGTCAGGTCATTGGTTCCAAACGAGAAGAACGTCGCCTGCTCGGCAATTTCCCCGGCCATCAGTGCAGCGCGCGGCAGTTCGATCATCGTCCCGACGAGATATTCGAGCGTCCGCCCCTTTTCCGCGAACACTTCGCCCGCTGTCTTGTCGACCAGCGCCTTCATCAGTTCCACTTCACGACGCGTGCTGACGAGCGGGATCATCACTTCGGGCACCGGCGCCTCTCCGCTGGCATCGGCCACTTCGCAAGCCGCTTCGAAGATCGCCCGCGCCTGCATCTCGTAGATTTCGGGATAAGTGATCCCCAGACGGCATCCACGATGGCCCAGCATCGGGTTGAATTCGTGCAATTCATCTGCACGACGCCGCAAGTGATCGACGCCATAACCGGTCACTTCCGCCAGTTCTTCGAACTCCGCATCGCCGGTCGGCAGGAATTCGTGCAACGGCGGATCGAGCAGGCGGATGGTTACCGGCAGTCCAGCCATCACTTCGAAAATCGCCCGGAAATCCGCGCGCTGTTCGGGCAGCAGCTTGGCCAACGCCTTGCGCCGGCCCGCTTCGTCTTCGGCCAGGATCATCTGGCGTACCGCGCTGATGCGGTTGGCATCGAAGAACATGTGTTCGGTGCGGCACAGGCCAATGCCTTCCGCGCCGAACTGCACCGCCATCTTACAATCGGCCGGGGTTTCGGCGTTGGTCCGCACTTTCATCCGGCGGTGACGGTCGGCCCAATCCATGATCGTGCCGAAATCGCCCGCCAGTTCGGGTTCGATCGTCGCGACTTCGCCAGCCATCACCTGACCATTGCCGCCATCCAGCGTCAGCGTATCGCCTTCCGCCAGTTCGCGGTTGCCGATCCGCAAGGTGCGCGCCTTCATATCGATCGACACCGCCGACGCACCGGAGACGCAGCAGCGCCCCATGCCACGTGCCACCACCGCCGCGTGCGACGTCATGCCGCCACGCGCGGTCAGGATGCCCTGCGCCGCGTGCATACCGTGAATATCCTCTGGCGAGGTTTCCACGCGCACGAGAATCACCTTCTCTCCCCGCCCCGCCCATTGTTCGGCGGTATCGGCATCGAGCACGATCTTGCCGCTGGCCGCACCGGGCGACGCAGGCAAGCCGGTGGTCAGTACATCGCGCGCCGCGTTGGGATCGAGCGTCGGGTGCAGCAACTGATCGAGCGCCATCGGATCGACCCGCAGCACAGCGGTTTCTTCGTCGATCAGACCTTCGCTCGCCATTTCGACCGCCATCCGCAGCGCCGCCTTGGCAGTACGCTTGCCGCTGCGGGTCTGCAGCATCCACAGCTTGCCGCGCTCCACAGTGAATTCGATATCCTGCATATCGCAGTAGTGGTTTTCGAGCAGGTCGAACACTTTGGCCAGTTGCCCGTAAGCATCGGGCATCGCCTCTTCCATGCTGAGCGGTTTGGCCCCGGCCGCTTCACGCGCCGCCCTGGTCAGATATTGCGGAGTGCGGATGCCCGCCACCACGTCTTCACCCTGCGCATTGACCAGCCATTCGCCGTAGTACGCACGCTCGCCGGTCGCGGGATCGCGGGTGAAGGCAACGCCGGTGGCGCTGGTATCGCCCATATTGCCGAACACCATCGCCTGCACGTTTACGGCGGTGCCCCAGTCACCCGGAATGTCGTTCAGGCGGCGATAAACCTTCGCCCGGTCGCTGTCCCAGCTATCGAATACAGCGCGGATCGCGCCCCAGAGCTGTTCGTTCACATCCTGCGGGAACGGGGTGCCCTGTTCCTGCGCCACGATACCCTTGTATTCGTCGACCAGCGCCTGCCAGTCATCCGCTTCCATCTCGGTGTCAGCGAAGTAGCCTTTGTCTTCCTTCGCGATTTCCAGCGCTTCTTCAAACAGGCCGTGATCCAGGCCGAGCACGACATCCGAATACATCTGGATGAACCGGCGATAGCTGTCCCATGCGAAGCGCGCGTCTTCGCTGGTTGCCGCCAGCCCCTGAACGGTTTTATCGTTGAGACCGAGGTTGAGCACGGTATCCATCATGCCCGGCATCGACACCCGCGCACCGGATCGGACCGATACCAGAAGCGGATCGGCTGCATCGCCAAACCGCTTGCCAACGGCGCCTTCGATATGGGTCAGCGCCGTGGCCACATCGGCGCGCAAGGCATCGGAGAAGTCGCCGCCATCGCGCAGATAGCGCACGCATTCTTCAGTGGTTATCGTGAAGCCGGGAGGCACCGGCAGGCCGATGCTGGCCATTTCGGCAAGGTTCGCGCCCTTGCCGCCGGTAATGGTCTTGTCCTTCTGACGTGGGTCCGAATGCGGCGCATTGCCACCGAAGGTATAGACCGAATTGTTCATGTTCATCCCTGCTTATCTGAAGACATGGACCGCATGTTACACAGTCCAATAGGAAGAAAGTTACCCCTCGATACGCGAGAAGTCAGCGACGTTGTGCACCGCAGCACGGAACCGTGCAAGCAGACCGAGGCGTGTCGTGCGTTTGATTTCTTCATCGGCATTAACGGTGACTTCTTCGAAAAAACGGTCGATCGGCGCGCGCAGGCTAGCCAGTGCCGCCATCGCCGCGGCGAAGTCTTCCGCTTCGATAGCGGTGGCAGCCTGCGGCTCGGCAGCGTCGAGCGCGTCGATCAGCGCCTTTTCCGCCGCTTCGGGCGTGTAGGAAAGCCCCCCGTTTGCTCCGCGCTGCGCGTATATCGCGCGCATCTGCGGATCGTCGACGTTTTCCATCGGGTCTTCATCGCCGGTGCGGGCGATGCGTTCGGCGGTATCCTCCCACCCTTCCTTACGAAGGATGTTCGCCGCGCGTTTGTATCCGGCGAGGAGGTTGGTGCCGTCTTCGGTGTCCATGAAGTACTGGAGTGCATGAACGCGGGCAAGCAGGCGAACGAGATCGTCCTCCCCGCCCAGCGCGAACACCGCGTCGATCAGGTCGTGGCGGACGCCTGCCTCACGTTGCTGGACTTTGAGGCGGTCGGCGAAGAAGTCGAGGAGACTGTCCCGCGTGGCTGCAATGCGGTTCTTTAGATCTTGTACATCACCACCATTTTTCTGTGCCAGATTCTGATCAATCAAAATCTGATCCAGCATGACTTTTGAGCGATGAAGCTTAAAAGGTGATGGTGCATGCACCTTTCTAACTGCAAACGGGAGAGCCGTGCGCAAAAAGAGCGATCTAAGGTTTAATCTTAGCCCTTTTTTAGTAATGATGGATAATGTTCCAAACGCACTACGGCGAAGAGCATAAGGGTCCTTTGATCCAGACGGAGGCATGGCTTCAAAGAAGAAACCAGCTAAGCTATCCAGCTTATCCGCCAGGCTAACCGCCACCGTCACCGGCGCGGTCGGCACGTCATCGCCCTGCCCCACGGGCTTGTAGTGATCGCGGATTGCGTCGGCCACGGCATCGGGCAGGCCCTCGGCGCAGGCGTAGTATCCGCCCATCAGGCCCTGCAATTCGGGGAATTCGCCAACCATTTCGGTGACCAGATCGGCCTTGCACAGCCGCGCAGCCTGCTCGGCCAAATCAGCCAGCTCCTCGCGAGTCCCCGCGAAGGCGGGGGCCTCAGGCGATGGAGCGCCGGGTTGCCCACGGTCCCCGCCTTCGCGGGAACTCGGTGAAGGCGTCACGATCCCCTCTTCCACCAGCCACCGGGCCAGCTTCGCCACCCGTTCGACCTTGTCGGCTACGGTGCCCAGCTTTTCGTGGAAGGTGATCCGCTCGAGTTTCTTGGCGTGGTCCGCAAGACTGGTCTTCTGATCCAGCTCCCAGAAGAACCGCGCATCGCTGAGCCTTGCGGCGAGCACCTTGCGGTTGCCGTCGACAATCGCCGCGCCGCCGTCGCTGCTGGCGATATTGGCGGTGCAGACGAAGGCGTTGGCGAGTTTGCCCGCGCTGTCTTCGCACACGAAATACTTTTGATTGGTCCGCGCCGAGAGCTGGATCACTTCGGGCGGCACGTCGAGGAATTCCTCGTCAAACCGGCCGAGCAGCGGTTGCGGCCATTCGGTCAGTCCGGCGTTTTCAATCACCAGCCCTTCATCGGCCACCAGTGTCAGCCCGGCATCGGCGGCAACTTTCGCCGCCTGTTCGCGGATCAGGTTCTGGCGTTCCTCTTGATCGACGATCACATGGGCTTCGCGCAAAGTCGCGGCATAGTCGGCCACGCCAGCGATGGCGATATCCCCGTTCGAATGGAACCGGTGCCCACGGGTCAGGCGCCCGCTGGCCACACCACCCACTTCGCATTCGACGACGTCGCTGTCGAGCAATGCGACCACACCCGACAACGGACGCACCCAGCGCAGGCTTTCGGTGGACAGCGAGGCCTCGCCCCAGCGCATCGATTTCGGCCAGGGGAACGCGCGGACGATAGCGGGGATCGCCTCCGCCAACACGTCTGCCACCGCTCGGCCCGGCTTCTCGATCACAGCGAAATAGGTGTTGCGCCCCTTCACATCGCGCAGCTCCAGCTGATCGCGGGTGACGCCGTTCTTGCGGCAGAACCCGTCGATCGCCTGATCCGGCGCGCCTTCGGGTGGCCCCTTCGCCTCTTCGCTGACCGCTTCGGTCGCCAGCGGCAGATCGCATGCGATCAGCGCGAGGCGGCGCGGGGTGGACCATACGCTGACCGCGCCGGGCGAGACACCCGCCGCCGCCATCTCGGCGCGGAACAACCGCTCCAGATCGGCGCGCGCACCGGCCTGCATACGGGCGGGGATTTCTTCGCTGCGCAGTTCGAGGAGGAAATCACTCATAGCGACCACTCCGGGAATTTCTCTTGCCATCTCGGGGCCATATGCTCGGCATATTTCTCACAGCTTGAGCGGGCCAGATCGCGCACCCGTCCCATATAACTCGCCCGTTCCTGCACCGAGATCACTCCGCGCGCCTGCAACAGGTTGAACACGTGGCTCGCCTCGATCGCCTGTTCGTAAGCCGCGATAGGGACGTTATTTGCCAGACAGTTGCGGCATTCCGCCTCGGCCTTGTTGAACAGGTCGAACAGAGCATCGGTGTCAGCGACTTCGAAGTTCCACTTCGACATCTGTTTCTCGTTTTCGAGGAACACGTCGCCATAAGTCACTCCGCGCCCGTCGAAGTTCAGGTCGTACACATTGTCCACGCCCTGAATATACATCGCAAGCCGCTCCAGACCGTAGGTCAGCTCGCCCGCCACCGGCTTACAGTCAAATCCGCCCATCTGCTGGAAATAAGTGAACTGCGTCACTTCCATCCCGTCGCACCAGACTTCCCAGCCCAGCCCCCACGCGCCCAGCGTCGGGCTTTCCCAGTCATCCTCCACGAAACGAATATCGTGTTTGAGCGGATCGATCCCGATCACGCCCAGACTGTCGCGATAGAGCTGCTGAATATTATCCGGGTTCGGCTTCAGGATCACCTGATACTGATAGTAATGCTGCAACCGGTTGGGGTTTTCGCCATAGCGCCCGTCGGTCGGGCGGCGGCACGGCTGCACGAAGGCCGCATTCCACGGCTCCGGTCCCAGCGCGCGCAGCGTAGTGGCAGTGTGAAACGTGCCCGCCCCCATCCGCATATCGTAAGGCTGAAGGATCAGACAGCCATTCGCACTCCAGAAATCATGGAGTGCCAGGATCATATCCTGAAAGCTGTTCTTCGGGTCACGTTGAGCCACGGCAGTCATAGGCGCGGCCTTTGGCGTATGGCCTTGAGGCGGTCAATGTCCGAGGTGCGCGCAAGCGCGAAAAGTCAGGAAAACCGCACAAAATGTCAGGTAGTGTTGACATAGTCAGCATGATGCGACATTTAGTCAGGCATACCTGACATCGAGTCGGGTACCTGGATTGAAATTGGAGGTGCGATGAACAACCGCCTCAAAGTACTACGCGCCGAGCGGAACTGGAGCCAGGCTGAGCTGGCCGGGCAGCTCGACGTATCGCGGCAGGCGATCAATGCGATCGAGACTGGCAAGCACGATCCGTCGCTGCCACTCGCTTTCCGCATCGCCCGCCTGTTTGAAATGACCATCGAGGAGATATTCGATGACGGACACGAATAGCGCAGGCCTGTCCGGCGAAGAACGCCTGAAGAACCGCCGCCGGGCCTATTGGAAATATATCGGCTGGGCGATGGGGATCGCCTTTGTCGCGGGGACCGTCGGCGGCGTGCTGGCCATTCTCGCGGTCAAAGGGGTGGTGCCCGCCTGGGTTCTCTATCCCCTGACAGGCGCTGCGCTGATCGCCTTCGCATGGTTCAGCTACGACTATTTTCGGCGGATCGACGAACTCGATCTGCTCGACAATCTCTGGGCCACCACGGTCGGATTTTACGTCTATTTCGCGCTCGAAATATGCTGGCTGCTCTTCAACCGCGCCGGACTGACGCCGCCGCCCGATGACATCGCTGTGCTCGGAATATCGATGCTCGCTCTCGTGCTGACATACGGCTGGCGCAAATTGCGCTGGAATTGAACGCCACCCATCACCACACATTCGTTCTGTGACAAGGATCAACTACGTGCGAAATCTGCTGAAAAAATCGACTTCTACGCTGGCATCATTCGCGGTGCTGTTTTCAACCGCCGGCTGTGCCACTGCCCAGGCGGAGCAAGTCACCAGCGCGCCCGCGCCGGTCACCACCGCCGCCCCGTCGGAGACGCCTGCAGGTCCGGCGCTGTGGAAGATCGCCGACGATGACACGACGATTTATCTGTTCGGCACGGTCCATGCCCTGCCCGACGATCTCGACTGGAAAACAGGCCAGATCGGCGCAGCTCTCGAAACGGCGGATACGCTCGTAACCGAAGTGGTCGTCAGCGACAGCAACACCGCAGAGATGCAGAAAATCGTCGCGGCGAAAGGGATGCTGCCTGCCGATCAGACCTTGCGTGCACTGCTGAATGACGATCAGCGTGCAAAATACGACGCAGCGATGACCGGGCTCGGCCTGCCCACCAATGCCTTCGACCGGTTCAAACCGTGGTACGCTTCACTGCTGCTCACGATGATACCGCTCGCTCAGCAAGGGATAGATGTTGCCAACGGCGTCGAAAAATCGCTCGAAGCCAGTACCCGCCCCGAAGTGAAGCGCGAGGCGCTGGAGACGGCCGAGTATCAGCTTTCGCTGTTCGACAGCCTCTCGCAAGAATCGCAAATCGACATGATGATGAAAACCATCGACGGGCAGGACAAAGTTGCCGAACAGCTTGAGGCGATGATTGCCGACTGGCTGGCAGGCGATGCCGACGGACTGGCCAGGTTGATGAATGAAAGCATCGACGAACCCGCTCTGCTTGAACGCCTTCTTTACCAGCGCAACCGTAACTGGGCGCAGTGGCTTCAGAAGCGGCTCGACATCCCCGGCACAGTGTTTGTCGCGGTTGGCGCGGGCCATCTAGCCGGGCAGAACAGCGTTCAGGAAGACCTGACGAAAATGGGCATCAAGGTAGATAGAGTACAATGATACGTTGGTTTCTGGGTGCGCTGGCCACAATTGCATTGCTGGCCAGCGCGGGGTGCGGCGAAAAGGCGTCGCCCCCGGCAGCCCCTGCCCCCTCCCCTGCCCTGTGGTCGGTTTCGGATGAAAGCGGCAGGACTTTGGGCTGGCTGTTCGGGACGATCCATGCGCTTCCCGACGGCACCCAGTGGCGCACGCCTGCAATCGACAAAGCCATCGTCGATGCAGGCGAGTTGGTGGTGGAGGTCAAGGATCTAGACGATCAGAGCAAGTTGGCGGCCACTTTCACCCGCATGTCGCATACCGATGGCCTGCCACCGCTCAGCGAGCGGGTTTCACCCCGCCTCCGCGGCAAACTGGCGGAACTGTTGAAGAAAGGCGGTTATCGCGAGGCGGATTTCAAAGCGATCGAAACCTGGGGCGCGGCGATTATGCTGGCGCAACTTGCCGATAATTCGAGCGGCGAGAACGGAGTGGATAAGGCGCTGATCCGCGATTTCCATGCCCGCCCGGTTGAAGAGCTGGAGGGCGTGGAGGGCCAGTTCTCCATCTTCGACAAACTGCCTGAAAAGGATCAGCAGGATCTTCTCGGTGCGGTTCTGGAAGAAGATACCATGACCACCAGCGATACCGCCCGCCTTGCCAAACTATGGCTCGCCGGGGACATGGAGGCAATTTCCAAAGAGAGCGACGAAGGCATGCTGGCCGATCCCGAACTGCGGAAAGCGCTGCTGACCGATCGCAACGAACGCTGGGTCGACATGATCGCTGAACGGCTGGACACAGGCAAAATGCCATTGGTGGCCGTCGGGGCGGCACACCTTGCCCCACCTGCCGGTCTGCCCGAACTCCTGCGGGCGAAAGGGTACGAAGTAACGCGGGTGAAGTGAAACCCACGGGGCGAAGGGGGCGCACACCTGTCGTGCGCCCTTGCCTTTTGCCGTTCTTCCGCTTAATGGCGCGCGCTTCGGCGTCATGGTCATCCCTGGAGGCGTGGCGGACCGAAACATTCTAACGCATTTCGAAAGGCACTACCGATGAGCGACGCTCTGACCCTGCCGGCCGAGACGCGCGACCGGGCTGGCAAGGGAGCCTCCCGGGCACTGCGTCGCGATGGCCGTGTCCCCGCCGTGATCTATGGCGGCAAGGAAGAACCTGTAACGATCCACGTCGAAGCCAAGGAACTGATCCGTCAGCTCGACACCGGCCACTTCATGAACTCGATCGTGATGATCGAAGTCGGTGGCGAAAAGCTGCGTACTCTTCCCAAGGACGTCGCATTCCACCCGGTCACCGACCGTCCGGTCCACGCCGACTTCCTGCGCCTTGCCAAGGGCGCGAAGGTCGATGTGCAGGTTCCGGTGGTGTTCACCAACGAAGAAGCCAGCCCGGGCCTCAAGAAGGGCGGCGTGCTCAACGTTGTCCGTCACGAACTGGACCTCGTCTGCGAAGCGGACAAGATCCCCGGCGAGATCGAAATCGATGTCACCGGCAAGGACGTGGGCGATTCGATCCACATCAGCGAAGTGAAGCTTCCCGCCGGTGCGGAAAGCGCGATCACCGATCGCGATTTCACCATCGCCACGCTGGTCGCTCCGTCCGCTCTCAAGAAGAGCGAGAGCGAAAGCGGCGACGAAGTACCTGCCGATGGCGTTGCAGCCACCGAACAGGGTTCGGACGAAGGTTCGAGCGAAGGCTGATTGCCCACCTTCCTGCGTTCAGCGCACAATCGAAACGCCGGCCCAGCAATGGGTCGGCGTTTTGTTTTGGAAAGACGAGATCGATCCGCTCTCGCCTCTCCCGCCTCTCCGCCCTTGCGTCAGGCGCGATCGTGGCTAGAGAGACGCGATGCAAATCTGGGCAGGTCTTGGAAACCCCGGTCCGCAATATGCGATGCACCGGCACAACGTCGGCTTCATGGCGTGCGACGTGATCGCGGAAATGCACGGGTTCGGGCCAGTGCAAAAGAAGTTTTCCGGATGGGTGCAGGAAGGGCGCATCGGACGGGAAAAGGTGCTCCTCCTCAAGCCCGCTACGTATATGAACGAAAGTGGCCGTGCGGTTGCCGAAGCAATGCGGTTTTACAAGCTGGAAACCGACGCCCTGACGGTGTTCCACGACGAACTCGATCTCGCCCCATTCAAGGTAAAGGTTCGGACAGGCGGCGGTCTGGCCGGGCACAACGGGCTGCGAAGTATCAATCAGCATCTCGGCCCCGAATTTCGGCGAGTGCGGATCGGCATCGGGCATCCCGGCCACAAGGATCGCGTTACCGGGCACGTGCTGGGCAATTTCGCCAAAGCAGAAATGGACGATCTGGTTCAGATGCTCGGCGCGATCGGGGCAGAAGCGGAATGGCTCGCCAATGGCGACGATGCCCGCTTCATGAGCGAATTTGCCCTGCGGATGCAGGATTGAAAGACAAGCCAGCAAGCAGGCATTTCTCGCATTCGCATCCGATCGTCAGGCCCAACGCATTACGCAGCATCGCGCCACTGGCGTTGCGGATTCCCGGCTATTGCCAACACAGTCCAATTAAGACTGCGACAGGGAAGTGTCCCATCGCGAAACGGCCAGCTCGAATTGCTGGTATCTGTCGATATTTGTGGAAGGGTGTGCCCGAACGACTCCGTAACGCCAGTTCAACAGGGAATTCTATATGCGCCTTGCACGCAATTTGCTCGCCGGCCTTGCTCTTGCCACGGTCGCCGCACCTGCACTCGCGATGACCACTCCGCCGACCGAACCCGGCACCGGAAGTTCCAGTGGTGGTTCCGGCAGCAGCGGTGGAACCGCGGTGCCTGAACCGGGCATGTTCGGAATCATGGGCCTTGCTCTGGCGGGCGTTGTGATCGCCCGTCGTCGGCGCAAGAGCTGACGTCCAGCTATATCACTTTCCCAAGCTAACTGTTGCAGCCCCGGTGGGATGATCTCCCCCGCCGGGGCAGCTTTGCCGTTCGTCGCGACATTTTGACCATTTATGCGATGTGCAGCACCGCAATCAGCGCAAAACTCATCGCGAACAATCCGATCAATGACAGTATAACTGCCGTTGTAACACGCGCGCCTGCACCGACGATTGATCGCACATCCACTCCCAGACCCAGGCCAGCCATCGAAACCACTGTCAAAAGCGTGGCGATGTGACGGATCGGTTCAATCGCCATGCGCGGAATCAGACCGGCTGAACGGCATAAGGCGAGAACAACAAAGCCAACGATGAACCACGGAACTAGCTGACTCAGCCTCGGTTTAGCGAGTGCGGTGTCAACGCCCCCTGCCGTCTCCGCCAATTCCGAAGGGCGAGCCATGCGCGGTGCGATCAGCGATAGCACCACACATACCGGGCCGAGCATCAGCACTCGCACCAGCTTGACCAAAGTACCGGCCTGAACCGCGATCGATCCGTATGAAGACGTTGCGGCAATTACTTGTGGAACTGCATAGACTGTAAGCCCTGCGAGCGCGCCGAAGGCAAGCTGGCTCATACCCAATGTCACCCCCACTACAGGCAACCCAACGACAACCGCGATGCCCAATACGGCGGTGAACGCAATCGACGCGGCAACATCATCACTGTCCGCTCCAATGATCGGAGCGACGGCTGCGATAGCGGAGTTGCCGCAAATCGAGTTCCCGCACGCAATCAGGATTGCCATTCGAAGCGGCAACCTGAGAGCGGCCGCAATCGCAAGGCTGACTGCAATGGAAACGGCAATGATAGCAGCGATGCCGATGATCAACCCCGGCCCTGCCTCCGCAATCATCCGCGCGCTCAACGATGCGCCCAGCAACACCACCGCGATTTCCAGCAGGTACTTGGCACTGAAATCGATCCCGATTTCAACGCGGGTGGGCGGGGTCCAGACAGCCCTGATCGCCGTACCGATCAGGATTGCCAGAACAAGCGCCTCCACCCACGCCCGGCCAGCCAGCGCGACTTCGGCATGTTCGACGAGGAAGGCAGCGACAGAAATCGCTGTACAGATAGCGATGCCGGGGATTGGCATTTTCAATTTGGGTAGCCACCCTTCCCCGCCCATGAGTATTGAGATTCCAGTGTTCATCAGAGCGAAATTCCTTTCGCCACAACTTTTATGAACCGGAAATCAAACGATCCAACTGATAGGTTTTATTATTTTAATCGATTTTGCTTATTGATTGTTTTATCAGGCGCCTATGACTCTGGAGCAATTACGCATTTTCGTCTGCGTGGCGGAGCGGCAGCATATGACAGCCGCCGCGGGCGAGCTGAACATGACACAATCCGCAGTTTCATCTGCCATCGCCGCACTGGAAGAACGCCATGCAACGAAGCTGTTCCACCGCGTAGGGCGCGGTATTGGCCTGAACGAAGCCGGGCGGATATTTCTGGGCGAAGCACGTAGCGTTCTGGCGCGTGCGAAGGAAGCCGAAACGGTTCTACAGGAACTGCGAGGGCTGGAACGAGGCACACTTCGGATCGTCGCCAGCCAAACCATCGCGGCATACTGGCTGCCGCCGAAACTTGCGTCGTTCCGACAGGCTTATGCTGGAATTGAGATCGACGTGGCAATCGGCAATACCGAACAGGCGGCAGATCGTTTGCGAGAGGGGGCCGCCGACCTCGCGATTGTAGAGGGGGAGATCGATGATCCTGCCCTCGCCAGCTGGCCAATGGGGGAAGATCGCCTGAAACTGGTCAGCGCCGAACCGTTTGAAGATAAGCGGATCGATGCCAAATGGCTGAAACGTGCCAGTTGGATCATGCGAGAGCAGGGATCGGGCACACGATCCACTCTGGATCGCAATCTGCGCCAGATGGGCATTGATCCCGCATCCCTGAAAGTTGCGCTCGTCCTACCCTCGAACGAAAGCGTGCGAACCGCGGTGGAGGCGGGCGCCGGTGTGGCAGTGCTTTCTTCACTGGTGGTCGATCCGGCAATATCCGAAGGGAGGCTGCACAGCGCTCCGATCGATTTCCCGATACGGCGTTTCTTCGGCATGCGTCATAAAGAACGGTATCGCACGAAAGCATCCGATGCCTTTACCGATCATTTCGATGAACCACGAAAGAGCGCTCGATCTCGCTGATCGCTGTTTTATGGTGGACAATGATCGCACACACCGTTCAGCGTGGCCTAGCTTTTCGATCACACAGCGCCTATCCGCGCGCAAACACCAAACTGTCCGGAGTATTCGATGGGTTTCCGTTGTGGAATCGTCGGGCTGCCCAATGTCGGCAAGTCCACCCTGTTCAACGCGCTGACTGAAACGCAGGCGGCGCAGGCGGCGAACTATCCGTTTTGCACGATCGAACCGAACGTCGGACAGGTTTCTGTGCCCGATCCGCGGTTGGACAAGATCGCTGCCATCGGCGGCAGCGCGAAGATTATTCCGACGCAGCTCGCTTTCGTCGATATCGCCGGACTGGTGAAAGGCGCGAGCAAGGGCGAAGGTCTGGGCAACCAGTTCCTCGGCAATATCCGCGAAGTCGATGCCATCGTCCACGTCCTGCGCTGTTTCGAAGATGACGACATTCAGCACGTGTCCAACAAGGTCGATCCGATTGCGGATGCCGAAGTGGTCGAAACCGAACTGATGCTGTCCGACCTCGAAAGCCTGGAAAAGCGTGTGCCTGCCGCTGCGAAAAAGGCGACTGCAGGCGACAAGGAAGCCAAACTGACTGCCAGCGTTCTGGGGCAGGCGCTTGAACTGCTGCGAGAAGGTAAGCCCGCACGACTGACCGAGCCGAAGGATGACGAAGAAGCGCGCATTTTCCGGCAGGCACAACTGCTGACTGCCAAACCCGTGCTCTATGTCTGCAACGTTGCGGAAGAAGATGCCGCCAACGGCAATGACCTGTCTGCGAAGGTATTCGAGAAGGCTGCTGCCGAAGGGGCGCAGGCGGTGGTCGTTTCCGCCGCTATCGAAGCGGAACTGGTGGGCATGGAGCCCGAGGAACGCAGCGAATATCTCGCGGAACTAGGGTTGGAAGAAACCGGCCTCGCCCGCGTTATCCGTGCCGGTTATGACCTGCTCGGCCTGCAGACCTTCTTCACTGTTGGTCCTAAGGAAGCGCGTGCATGGACATTCCCGAAAGGCGCGAAGGCACCGCAGGCTGCTGGCGAAATCCATTCCGATTTCGAACGCGGCTTTATCCGCGCAGAAACGATGGCATTCGACGATTACGTCGCGCTGGGAGGCGAGCATGGCGCGCGCGAAGCAGGTAAGCTGCGTCAGGAAGGCAAGGAATATCTGGTGCAGGATGGCGACATCATGCTGTTCAAGTTCAACGTCTGACATCGGGCTTTCTGAACCCGATTGTCTCTGTTCAGACAAATTCGCATGACATGGGGGCGGCTATGAAATTCTTTGTTCGCACAATCGCCATTGCCGCCCTCGCCCTGGTCGGCGCCTGCACTACCCCAGCCCCGACTATGCCGGTGGCACACACTCCACCGGTGGAGAATAAAGCACCGGTGACGATCCTCGTGTCCATCGACGGATTTCGCGCCGATTATCTCGACCGGGGTATTACGCCCACGCTTTCGGCACTCGCCAGCGATGGTGCGCGGGGCCCGATGGCGCCGTCTTTCCCCAGTAAGACTTTCCCTAACCACTGGACTCTGGTGACTGGCAAAGTCCCCGATCACCACGGTATCGTGGCCAATAAGATGGAGGATCCCCGCCGCCCCGGCGAAGTATTCACCATGGCAAGCGACGACCCATTCTGGTGGAACGAAGCCGAACCGATCTGGGTGACAGCGGAAAAGGCCGGAGTGCGTACCGCTACGATGTTCTGGCCCGGTTCCAATGTCGGCTGGGGTGGCAAGCTGGTGCCGCATGGCTGGGGCGCTGTCGAAGGCGGCACACGCCCTGCAGACTGGCAACAGTTCAATCAGCAGATCGATAACACCCAACGGGTGAATGCTGTGCTCGACTGGATACGCCGACCGCCAAGCATTCGTCCGCAGTTCGTGACCTTGTATTTCGACACAGTCGATACGGCGGGCCACCAGAGCGGACCCGATGGGGCGGCGGTCAACGAAGCGATTGCCGATGTGGACCGCCATATCGGCAATCTGGTCGAGGGTCTGAAGGCTCTGCATCAGCCAGCCAACCTCATCATTGCATCCGACCACGGCATGGCCGCGACCAGCAATGAGCGCGTGATCGCTCTCGACACGATTGCCGATCCTTCGCTCTATCGTATTGTAGAAAGCGGCCCTTTCGCCGCGCTCCAGCCAACTGACGGTAACGAGATCGCGCTGGAGAAGGCGCTGGTTGGAAAGCACGGCCATATGGAATGCTGGCGCAAGACGGAGATTCCCGCGCGTCTGCAATACGGCACCAATCCGCGCGTTCCGCCGGTTTTCTGCCTTGCCGACATCGGGTGGCTTATCCTGCCGAAAGCGGCGACAAGCGAATTCGCCGGCGGCACCCATGGCTATGACAATCAGGCTCCCGAAATGCGCGCACTGTTCATCGCCAACGGCCCTGCGTTCCGGCACGGCATTACCCTCGCCCCCTTTGCGAATGTCGATATTGCTCCGCTTCTGCGGCACCTTCTCGGCTTGCCCGATATCGCGGATCTGGACGGGGAGATCGATCCGCTCAGGCCCGCTTTGCAAAACTAAGTATCGGCAAAAGGGCACTTTTTTCCAATACACCCGTTACTCTCCCAACAATGGAGAGTATCGATGCCCAACGTCGACAAATCGCAAAGTTTTATCGCTCTGGTGCGGGTTGGTTATGCCGCGCGGGGGATTACCTACATGCTGCTCGGCTATCTCGCTTTGACGACCGCTCGCAAAGCGGAAGGCGGCGCCAAGTCGGCATACGATTATATCGATCAGGTCCCGCTTGGCACTCCGATCCTGAACCTGATGGCTTTTGGTTTGCTGGCCTACGCCTTGTTTAAGCTGGCGTCGGGCGTCGCCGATATTCAACACCGGGGCCGCGACGCGATGGGCATTGCAAAGCGGATCGGTGATGTCGGTAGCTGTGTGGTTTATCTGATATTATCTTTCGCCGCATTCCAGTTCGCCAATGGCACTCGCGAAACTGCCAGCGGCAACAGTCAGGAGATGGCGCAATCGGTCCTGGCATGGCAAGTCGGTGGCATCGTGATCGGGCTGATCGGTTTGGGCCTTGTCGCGGCCGCCGCCATGCAGGCGAAGCAAGCGATCACCGCCGGGTTCATGGATCGCATCAGTCCGCATGCGCCAACCTGGATCGAACCGCTTGGGCGTGTGGGATCGGCAGCACGCACGGTGACCTTCGGCTTGATAGGATGGTCGCTGATAAAGTCAGCATGGCTCGATTCCTCTACACAGGTCAAAGGCTTAGGCGAGGCACTGTTGTCCCTGAGAGACATGGGTATAATTTATGCGCTGGTGGCGTGCGGGCTCATTCTGTTCGGGCTGTTCAGTTTTATTGTCTCACGTTATCGCATCATACCGGATTTCGATGCATCCGGCCTCAAACCCAGATTTCGGGCCTGATACGTAGCCTTCCGTTGATCGGAACGTTCGCGGCCCCATATGGCTCGTCATGAGCAACGCTGCCCCCTCTGCCAAGACCGCCAAAATCTATCGTATGGTGATGGACAAGCACGTCTGCCCCTACGGCATCAAATCCAAATGGCTACTGGAACGGAACGGCTATCAGGTGGAAGACCACCATCTGACCACGCGTGAGCAGACAGACGCGTACAAGCGCGAAAACAATGTCGAAACCACACCGCAAACCTTCATCGATGGCCAGCGGATCGGCGGCTACACCGATCTTCGCGCGTTCTTTGGCAAGCCATTACCACCGGAGGGAAGGACCAGCTATAAACCTGTGCTCGCCGTGTTTGGAATCGCAGCGGCATTGGCGTTGGCTGTCAGCTACTCGGCCTTCGGCAACGCCTTCACCGTGCGGACCGGTGAATGGTTTCTGGCATTTTCGATGGCAATTCTCGCAATGCTCAAGCTGCAGGATGTCGAGAAGTTTTCGAGCATGTTTGTCGGCTATGACCTGCTGGCGCGCCGCTTTGTTCCTTATTCCTATCTCTATCCGTTTCTGGAGGCGCTGGCTGGCGTATTAATGGCCAGCCATGCTGCGATGTGGCTGTCCATTCCAGTGTCGCTGTTCATCGGCACAATCGGCGCCGCCAGTGTGTTTTACGCGGTCTATGTTCAGAAGCGGGACATCAAATGCGCTTGCGTCGGCGGCTCTGGCAACGTCCCGCTCGGCTTCGTATCGCTGACAGAGAACCTTGCTATGATCGCAATGGCGATCTGGATGATCGTGCGCTACGTGATTTAAGAATCACGGGAGCGAACATGGATTACTTCGAAGATATCGCAGTCGGGAAAAAGTCGTCTTTCGGCCATTACGAGGTAACGCGGGAAGAAGTCATCGACTTCGCCAGCAAGTACGACCCGCAGCCTTTCCACCTTGACGACGATGCAGCGGCTCAAACGCATTTCGGGCGGCTCTCTGCCAGTGGCTGGCACACATGCGCGATGACAATGGCGATGCTGGTCGAGAATATGAAAGAGCACAAGCAAGCAGGGCTTGGATCCCCCGGCGTTGACAACCTGCGCTGGATCAAGCCGGTATATCCCGGCGACACCCTGCGCGTCGAAAGCGAAGTGCTGGAAAAACGCCGCAGCCAGTCACGCCCGGAAATGGGCATTTTCAAGAGCCGGGCGACCGTTTTCAATCAACACGACGAACCGGTGATGAGCATGGTGTCCAACGGACTGATCGCCGTTCGCGACCCGGATGCACCGATAGAGAGTTAGGCTCAGGATCAGGCACCGCACTGCGCGGTGCCATTCGCTTCATAAACGATCTGATCGCGAGAGTTTTTCAGCACCATTCGCGCGGGATAATTGACCGTTTCGCCGCCGGTCTTCTCCCCCTCGTCCTTCGCTACGTCGATCATAAAATTGTATTCACGCCCATCGTAACGCCCCCAGGCCTCGCCCGGCAATTTTCCGCTCCCCTTGTCGGCAGCGAAAATCATCATTTTGTCATCGATTTTCATATAACCATGATCGTCCATCGCGATGGCCACCGCGCCCAGCTCCTTACCGGGCGCGAAGCTACAGGAAGCGCCGTATATCCCCGCTTTCTCGATATCGGGATAGAGGATCGCCTGCGGATTGACCGGCACTGGCGGAGGGGTGCTTGCTGCCTTCACCGCGGCTACGTCCTTCGCATCCTGCGCCGCGCGCTGAGCCGGGGTCATTTCCTCTTTGCCACACCCAGTGGCCAGCAACGCCAGAATCGGCACAACCCACAAACGCATCAATGCCTCCCAAACAGTTTTTCGACGTCTGAACCGCCCCGGGATTGCCGGAGGCCCTAACTCCTGAGAGGAAGGGTCTACGATGAGCAAGACGACGAACAAGTTTTCCCCTGAGGTTCGTGAGCGGGCAGTTCGCCTGGTGCTGGATCAGGAAGGTGAGCATCCATCCCGCTGGGCAGCGATCACATCCATAGCCGCCATGATCGGCTGCTCGGGGCACACGCTTCTGGAGTGGGTGAAGAAGGCTGAGGTGAACAGCGGCAAGCGCGCCGGCGTTCCCACCGAGTTGGCCGACCGCTTGAAGGCACTGGAACGCGAGAACCGCGAGCTGCGGCAGGCCAACGAGATCCTGCGCAAGGCTTCCGCATATTTTGCCCAGGCGGAGCTCGACCGCCCGTTCAAGCGATGACCAGCTTCATTGATGAGCATCGGGGTGAGTATGGGGTCGAGCCGATCTGCCGGGTTCTGCCGATCGCCCCATCCACCTACCATGAGCGAGTGGCACAGCGCCGCGATCCGTCGCGCCTGTCGGCACGTGTCCAGCGCGACGAGGCGATGAAGCCCGAGGTTCGGCGCGTGTTCGATGCCAACTTCAAGGTCTATGGCGTGCGCAAGGTGTGGCGGCAGATGCAGCGGGAGGGCTTCGACATTGCCCGCTGCACGGTCGAACGGCTGATGCGTGATCTGGGCCTGCAGGGCGTGATCCGGGGCAAGCCGATGAAGACGACGATCAGCGACAAAGCGGCACCGTGTCCGCTCGACCAGGTCAACCGCCAGTTCCACGCGCCGGCGCCCAACATGCTGTGGGTGTCGGACTTCACTTACGTCGCGACATGGTCAGGGTTCGTCTACGTGGCCTTCGTGATCGATGTCTACGCCCGCTATATCGTGGGCTGGCGGGTGAGCAGGACGGCGCATGCCAGCTTCGTGCTGGATGCCCTCGATCAGGCGATCCATGATCGGCGCCCTGTCCATCGAGGTGGCCTGATCCATCACAGCGACCGCGGCAGCCAATACGTGTCGATCAAGTATACCGAGCGACTTGCCGAGGCCGGGATCGAGCCATCGGTAGGGAGTGTTGGCGACAGCTACGACAACGCCTTGGCTGAGACGATCAACGGCCTTTACAAGGCCGAGGTCATCCATCGGCGGGGACCGTGGCGGTCCTTTGAAGCCGTTGAATATGCCACGCTCGAATGGGTGGACTGGTTCAACAACCGGCGATTGCTCGCGCCCATCGGCAACATCCCGCCTGCCGAAGCCGAGGAACGATACTACGCCATGCTGGACGACACGCCCATGGCCGCATAATTTAAGCCGAATGGCCTCCGGCAATCCCGGGGCGGTTCACCTGCTCGTTTCTCTTCCTCGATTAGGAATTCCAACATATAGTGCCGATAATACTCATTGAGGTCGTAAGCAGACGTTCGGCGCACGATTGCCTTAGGGACAAGCAAAAGCTTTCCCTTTGACGTTAGAGGTAGCTCCACCGATTTTGTTTCCCACCGCTTGGCTACCGAATTCCAAATCGGGCCTGACTCGATTCCCTGCTCAAGCGGAATATCAAGCTGCCGACATTGCTCCTGCGTGTATGCAATTAGCTGAGAGCGCACGATATTCGTTGTGATATCGGAAACGATATCGACGCCGATACCCATGATAAGCAACACAGTGTCTTCAAGGTCATTAATCAGGCCAGATTTTGCGGCCTGACTTTGGCTGAGTGCCTCCCAAACATCATGAGCCGAACCTTCACCGAGAGCGCGTCCTCGTGACTTGCCGCGCGAATTCCCAAGGTGTGTTTCGTTTGGCTCGCGCAATTCAAGCAGGAGCCGCTCCGCTTCATCACCCTTATCTTCTTTAATCAGGGCAAGCACAGTCCCGAAGAAATTCTGGATTGATGAGACACAGCTATCGGCCCATTCCGAATGAAGAAGCGTGAATGCTCGTGGGCTGACGAAGAGCTTCGTATCGGTGGAGACGTCCACATCTACAAAGTCCAAGGTCGCTTGCGAGCGTCCTAGGTGGTAAACTCATAAACTGGCTTGCGCGATGTAGATTGGATTGATTCAAGGCATTTGAAGGATCCTTGGATGAGCCGTCGCAGATTTGAGCTTACGGATTTCGAGTGGTCGGTGATCGAGCCGTTGTTGCCGAACAAGGTGCGCGGTGTTCCGCGTGTTGATGATCGTCGGGTGATCAATGGGATATTGTGGCGGTTTCGCACAGGCAGCCCCTGGGCGGATATCCCGGAGCGCTATGGGCCATACACGACGTGCTACAACCGTTTCGTGCGTTGGCGCAAAGCTGGCGTATGGGACCGGCTTCTGTCCTCCGTCAGCGCCGCTTTCGATGGCGAACTGGTCATGATCGACAGTTCCTCGATCCGGGTCCACCAGCATGGTGCGACCCTAAAAAGGGGGACCCCAATCGCTGCATGGGACGTTCCCGGGGCGGCCTGACTACCAAGATCCATGCGCTGGTTGATGGCCGGGGTTTACCGGTCGGCCTGCATCTGTCGGAAGGACAAGCCAGCGATTGCCGCGAGGCTGTAGCGCTGCTTGATGTCGTACCACCCGGCAGCACTTTCCTGGCTGACAAGGCCTATGACAGCGATGCTATCCGCGCACGGATCGAAAGCAACGGCGGCTTCGCCAACATCCCGGCAAAGCGTAATCGACGAAAGGGCTTCGCCTTCAGCGCCTTCCTCTACCGCTATCGCAACCTGATCGAGCGCTTCTTCGGAAAACTCAAACACGCCAGAGGATTGGCGACACGCTACGACAAACGCGCCGATAACTTCCTCGCCGCCATCAAGCTCTTCTCAGCACGGTTATGGATCGCAGCTAATGAGTCTACGGCCTA
>NZ_RAHJ01000020.1:0-84284 GCF_003605755.1 Tsuneonella suprasediminis
CTCTTAATCAGCGGGTCCTAGGTTCGAGCCCTAGTGCGTCCACCATTTTTCTTCCTTGACAATCAAGAGTTTACGTCGAGGCCGGCGACAAGCTTGAGCCGCGGGCGGCTCTCACTGTGACCATTTTTGTGACCTGAGCTTTCCAGCTTTTCCGGGCAGTTAGACTTTTTCGTGTCTGTGACCGGATTAATCAGCGGGTCTGTGCCCGGTACAATCAGCTGGTCGGCATAAGGCTGGAGATGCTTCACCGACATGTGCGCATAACGCCGCACCATCGATTCCGATTTCCATCCCCCCAGTTCCTGAAGCACCCAGGTGGGCACGTCATTCTGCCGGAGCCAGGTCGCCCAGGTGTGCCGCAGATCGTGCCAGCGAAAATCCTCGATCCCGCAGGCCTTCAATGCCGCACGCCAGGTCCGCGTATTCGCATTGGCAAGGCGCTTGCCCCGAAATGTGAACACATGAACCGGATGCTTGCCCTTCTGCCGCCGTAATACGCCAAGAGCCGCCTCGTTCAGGGGCACGCCGAGCGCCTCCCCGTTCTTGGTCTCGCCATATCCGATCGTGACGATGCGCCGGGTCATATCGACCTGATCCCATCGCAGATGGAGTATGTTGCCCTGACGCAGGCCGGTCGACAATGCGAACAGCACCACCTCGCGCTGGTGTTCAGGAAGCCGACCCATGAGCTCGGCGGCCTGATCGTGGGTGAGAAACCGCACCCTGACCCGGCCACTGCGCGCATAGGTCTTGAACGCCGGCACATGCGCGATCCATTGGCGAGCTTGAGCATCGCGGCTCTCCTTGTCTAGCGAGCGCCTGCCCATGGCCGCAGCACGATGTCCTTGTGGACAATCACGCGCAGCCGCCATGGAGATGTTCGCGGCGAACTGGATTGCCAACTGGAACGCGCGCGATCTCGACGCCATTCTGGCGCACTTTGCCGAAGACGCGCGCTTCATCAGCCCATTGGCCGCGGAACTGACGGGATCTCCCATCATCGAAGGCAAGGCCAGTTTGCGCGCCTATCTTTTCGGACTTTTTCACTCTGCGCTGGGGCAAGGGGCAGCGCAGCTGGCTCGACGCGCATAATGTGACGGCTGTTGTGGCTCTGCCCTATCACGCGATGATCACCTATACCGGGCTGATCACGCTGGCTGTGATGTACATGCCTTGGCCAATTCTCGCGAACTACGGACAGTCGGCCGCCTTCGAGGAGGATGCCTATGGCGCTCTGCCAACCAGCGAAGCCTCAGGCCGCCCCATAGTGCTCGCGCCGATTGACCCGATGGTTGACGCCGCTACCCGGCAATGGGCGGGCACCCCGCCCCGTACTCTTGTCATTCGCCACCCCTGTGACGCTGCCGCAACCGTCATGCTGACACGCGCCCGGACCAACCGGCTCAATGCCCTTGGGACATCCATAACCTATTCCGGCGCGAGCGGAGACAAGCTGTCGCAATCGCCCTCGCCCGGAGCCGCAGCCACGACAGCCGGGGTTTTGCTGGGGCTTCATCTGGGCGCATTTGCCGACCCGCTCATGCGATGGACGTTCTTCGTTCTGGGCCTGACCGGAAGTGCCATGGTCGCCACCGGCCTGTCTCTCTGGACAGTCAAACGTAGTAGCCGGTCCAGCTGGGGTCTGTGGCTTGTCGAGCGGCTGAATATCGGCGCTGTCGCGTGCCTCCCCGCCGGCATGGCGGCCTACCTTCTCGCGAACCGTCTGATCCCGACGGAGATACCGAACCGGGCAGGTCTGGAGGTCGACACAATGTTCTGGGTCTGGTTCGGGCTGGCAATAGCCACGCTTGCGAGGCCCGTGCGCCGAGCGTGGATCGAGACCCTTGCTATTGCCGCGTTCCTGTTCGCAGCGGCGCCGCTTGTCAGCATTGTGATGACGGACAGAGGACTGATCCAGAGTTTGTCCAGCGGGGATTGGTTGTTCGCCTCGTTCGATTGCGCGCTGCTTGCCATCGCCGGGCTCCTCAGCTTTACGGCCTGGCGTATTTGGCGTTCGTCTGAGTGACCCACGGAGAGAGCATCAGATGACGCTTGAAGCCGGACTGATCGGATATTGCGCATTGACGCTGTTGGCATTGTCCATGCCGAAGCATCGTCGGCCCTTGGGCCTTGCCCACCTGCCTTCCGAAAGGATGGCTCGTTGGTCGGGTTGGCTGGTGTTGGGAGTATCCGCCATCATCGCATGGCACGGCCTCGGCTTTGCCTTGGGAAGCACTTTGGCTGGGGCAGATCTGCCTGTCTGCCCTTGCGCTGACCTTGCTCATGTCATGGAAACCACAGCGATCATTTCAGTTAGCTGGGGTGACAGTCGCAACTGGCATTATTGCATTGGTATACTAAAATAACTGAAACCGCCCTCTCTCCCCAGATTTTGCGCGGCAGGTGGCGCAGCGGCGGGGCGCCCTGCCGCCACTTCGCCGCCACCACCCCGCCGCCCCACGCAGGTGGTCAGATGTGCAGCGCACGTCCGTATGCGGCCAGTACGCTTTCGTGCATCGATTCGCTGATCGTCGGGTGCGGGAAGATGGTCTGCATCAGTTCCGCTTCGGTCGTTTCCAGCGTCTTGCCAACGACATAGCCCTGGATCATCTCAGTCACTTCCGCGCCCACCATATGCGCGCCCAGCAGTTCGCCGGTCTTCGCATCGAACACCGTCTTGGTGAAGCCCTCGGCTTCACCCAGCGCGATGGCCTTGCCGTTGCCGATGAACGGGAACATGCCGACTTTGACCTGATACCCCGCCTCTTTCGCCTTTGCTTCGGTCATGCCGACGCTGGCGATCTGCGGGTGGCAATAGGTGCAGCCGGGGATGTTGTTCCGGTCGAGCGGGTGCGGGTGGACATCCTTGTTGCCCAGTTCCTTCGCAATCGCTTCGGCGGTGGTCACCCCTTCGTGGCTGGCCTTGTGCGCCAGCCAGGGGCCGGGCGTGCAATCGCCAATAGCCCACAGGCCCTTTGACTTCGTGCGACCATAGGGATCGATCTGGATGAACCCGCGGTCAAGTTCGACCAGCTTCTCCAGCCCGACATTCTCGGTATTGGGCACGATGCCGATGGCGACGATCACGTGGCTGAACTCGCCATCCACGACCTTGCCATCCTTGCCCTTGATCTTCGCTTTCACTCCGGCCTTGCCCACGTCGAGCGCTTCGACACCGGCGCCGGTCATCACCTTGATGCCTTGCTTGGTCAGGCTCTTTTCGAGGAAAGCGGACACGTCGGCATCTTCCACCGGCACGATCCGGTCGAGCATTTCAACGACTGTCACTTCCGCGCCCATATCGTTGTAGAAGCTGGCGAATTCGATGCCGATCGCCCCACTGCCGATCACCAGCAGCTTGCCCGGCATTTCCTTCGGCGTCATCGCGTGGCGGTAGGTCCACACCCGCTCGCCATCGGCCTTGGCAAACGGCAGATCGCGCGCACGGGCACCGGTGGCGACGATCACGTGTTTGGCGGTCAGCTTTTCTTCGCCCTTATCGCTCTTCACGGTCAGGCTGGTGGGGCCAGTCAGAGTGCCTTCGCCCATGTGGACGGTAATCTTGTTCTTCTTCATCAGGTGGGTCACACCCTGATTGAGCTGTTTGGCAACCCCGCGCGAACGCTTCACCACGGCCTCCAGATCTGCCTCGATCGCACCGGCGATCTTCAGGCCATAGTCCTTGGCGTGCTGGGCATAGTGGAGGATCTCCGCCGAACGCAGCAGCGCCTTGGTCGGGATGCAGCCCCAGTTGAGGCAGATACCGCCGAGGTTTTCCCGCTCCACAATCGCCGTTTTCAGCCCCAGTTGCGCGCAGCGGATCGCCGCGACATAGCCGCCGGGGCCGGAGCCGAGCACGATCACGTCATATTGGTCAGCCATTCAATTCCTGCCTGTTTCCTGATTTCGACGCATCGAAAGCAACACATCCGGGTGACGCTCGATGCATTTTTGAAAAGTGTGACTTTTGCCCGCCCCTATCCGTAAATCGCCCGTTTTGGAGCGCGCGAGTGTGGACTTTGCCGGGCCGCGATCCGCCGCCAGGTGTGACTTTTGCCAAGCCGCCCTGCACGTCTTGCCCGCCCTGTCGGAAGCCGCCGAAAGAAGTGCCGTTGTCCGCATCGCGGGCAGAATGCCACCGCCAGCGGGCTGTAGGAAAGCGATCATGGCGCACCGCCTGCCGCATCATGGCCGTGAGCGCCGGAGACTTCGAGCGCGACAAGAATGGCGGCCGCAACTCCATCAGCATTCGTAAGCACATCGTTGTTCCAGAAGCGTATTACGCGGAAACCCTGCATTTCCAGCCAGGCATCGCGCGTCATATCGTCAGCATTTTCGGCGTGCTGGCTGCCATCGACCTCGACAATCAATCGCGCCTGAAAACATACAAAATCAACGATATAGTCGCCGATCTGCTCCTGCCGTCTGAATTTCCATCCAGCTATGCGTTTGCCGCGCAGCATCGACCATAAACGCCGCTCTGCATCGGTTGGCGCTCGCCGCATACGTTTCGCCAGAGGGAGAAGGTCTCGCCTTCCCCCTCTCCTTCCCACACGCTGATGCGTGCGGGCCCCTTCCTCTCCCGCAAGGGGAGAGGAGGTTGGTCCATCTTTAAGCCCTTCTCCCCTTGCGGGAGAGGGGTTGGGGAGAGGGGGATGCAGCGCCTCGGTCACAGCGCCGCTTCGCCCACCGCCCGGGGGCGGTTGTTGTCATCGAGCAGCACGAATTTGAATGTCCCGCTGCACACTTTGGTGGTCGCTTCGCCATTGCGTTCGCGGGCGATGCCTTCGGCGGCTATCGTCAGCGAAGTATTCCCGGTGGCGACGATATCGCAATAGATGCTCAGTTCATCCCCCACCGCCATCGCGCCGGGAAACGCGAAATCGGTGGCGGACACGACCACGGCCTTGCCCTTCCCCACCCGGCTCGCCAGCGCGCCTGCGCCCAATGCCATCTGGCTCATCAGCCAGCCGCCGAACACCCCGTCATACGGGTTGGTATCGGTCGGCATCGCCGTGACGCGGATGAGGGGATCGCGTATCTCGCTCATGAAGCGCGCCGCAATTCCAGCGTTACACCGTCGAACCAGCGCACAGTCAGGTTATCGTCGCCTTCGAGCTGCAAGGTCGGCTCTCCATCCGCATCGGGCGGACCGAACCGCTGACCGTCGGCGCAAGTCAGCTCGACCCCGCCTGCGCTGCCGCTCTCGCGCGGCGCGGGATTAGCGCAGGCGGAAATAAATGACGAATAGGCAGCAGGATCGCCAGCGATCGCAGAGCCGCTCCATTTGGCCGAATTGCGGCCGATGCTCAGCCATAGCCCTTTCAGCGCTGCCAGTTGTGCATCGCCATACGCCTGCACTCTGCCCGATGGATCGGTCAGGCGAGCCTGCGTGACTTGCCACTGGCCGTAAATCGCCGCCTGAACCGGCTCTCCCGCGGCAAGCGTTGCCGTGTCGGCGGGTGTCGCAACGGGCGCGGTCGATGCCGGGGCAGCGGAGGCATTATCGCCCGCTGCCGCATTGTCGGCAGTCGTGTTATCGGCACAGGCGGCAATCAGCAGCGCGCCCGCCACCACTGCCGCTGTCCGATAGATCATGCCACCAGCCCCAGCGGCGCCTCGCACAATTCCTTGAACACTTTCATCAGATCGGCCCCATCTGCGCCATCGATGGCGCGGTGGTCGAAGCTGCCCGTGGCGCTCATCACAGTGGCCACACCCAGTGCATCGTCGATCACCCACGGGCGTTTTTCCCCGGCGCCAACAGCCAGAATCATGCCCTGCGGCGGATTGATGACAGCATCGAACTGCTTGATGCCGAACATGCCAAGGTTCGAAAGGCTGGCGGTGCCGCCCTGATATTCGTGCGGCTGCAGCTTCCCGTCGCGCGCCTTGCCCGCCAGTTCCTTCATCTCTGTGCTGATCGCGCTGATCGATTTGGCACCGGCATCGGTGACGATAGGCGTAATCAGCCCGCTGGGCGCAGCGACTGCGACCGAGATATCGGCGCGGCTGAATTTCCGCAGTTCGTCACCCGCGAAGCTGACATTGCATTTCGGCACCTGCACCAGCGCCCTGGCCAGCGCCTTGATCAGCAAGTCGTTGACCGACAGCTTCACCCCTTGCGGTTCGAGCGCGGCGTTGAGTTCGCCGCGCAGCTTGAGCAGCGCATCGAGCCGGACATCGACCGTTAGATAGATATGCGGGATCGTCTGCTTCGCTTCGGTCAGGCGGCGCGCGATAACCTTGCGGACATTGTTGAGCTTTTCGGCTTCGTAAGGAATGCCGAAATCGGGCACCGATGCAGCGGTCGCGGTCGGTGCGGGAGCCGATGCGGCGGCTTGCGAGGGCGCACTCGCTGCATCTGCCTTAGCCGCGGTGCCGGGGCTGGCCGCTTCCACGTCCGCCTTCACGATACGGCCGTTGGGGCCGGAGCCGGTGACAGCGGACAGGTCGATACCCTTCTGTTCCGCGATGCGTTTGGCGAGCGGCGAGGCGATAATGCGATCGCCATCGGCCTTGGGCGCGGTACGCGCGGCGGGAACCGCAGCTTCGCCCTGTGTCGCGGAGGCCGATTCGGATTTCTTCGGCGCTTCCTTCGCTGGAGCGGCGGCTGCTTCTTCCTTCGGGGCGGCAGAGGCGGCGACTTCGCCTGCATCCTCGCCATCGCCTGCCAGCAGGGCGATCACTGTGCCGACCTTAACGCCTTCACTGCCTTCGGGAATTTCGATCTTTGCAATCGTACCTTCGTCAACCGCTTCGAATTCCATCGTCGCCTTGTCGGTTTCGATTTCGGCCATGATATCGCCAGCGGAAACGGTGTCGCCTTCTTTCACCAGCCATTTGGCGAGCGTGCCTTCCTCCATCGTGGGGGAAAGGGCGGGCATCTTGATCGGCGTCGGCATAGGGATTGGCAGTCCTTCGCTTTGGTATGCGGTTTACGTTACGTCGCTTTGGCCCAACGCGCCGTTTGGGGCAAGGTTCTTGCCCTGAATACGATTTCGGCAGATACCTGCACGCCAGAGAAGGAGCATCGATGCGCGTATATCTCGTTATCATGGACGAAACGCCCGAAGCGGAAAAGGCGCTGCGTTTTGCCTCGCGCCGGGCGATGAAGACGGGCGGCAGTGTCCACATTCTGGCAATCGTGCCGCGGGAAAACTTCAATGCGTTCGGCGGCGTTCAGGCCACTATCGAACAGGAAGCGATTGACCGCGCCGAAGTGATCGCCAACAGCGCGGCAGGCAGTATCTTTGCCGAAAGCGGCAAGATGCCCACGATCCTCGTCCGCAGCGGCGATCCGCAGAAAGTGATCCGCAAATATCTGGAAGAACACCCGGAGGTGGCCGCGCTGGTGCTGGGCACCGCGGCGGAAGGCGGGCCGGGGCCGCTGGTCAGCTATTTCAGCGGCCATGCGGGCGCCCTGCCCTGCCCGGTCTATCTGGTGCCGGGCATCTTCACGGAAGAGGATATCGACCGGCTGGCGTAGCGGGTTCGGGCGAATGGGCGGCGGTGGGCGGCCGACGAGAGGCGCGTCGCTGCGCCCCTCACAATGACGAGGGCTAGAGGATACCGGACCCCACTCCCCAACCTCGTCATTGCGAACGCAGTGAAGCAATCCATCGTGTGACGGTCCCGCCATTTACACCGGTTGCGATAAACCCAACGGCGTGCCCTGGATTGCCGCGCCACTCCGCTCCTCGAAATGACGAAGGTGAGAGCGAGAGCCCGTTACCGCTTGCGCCCCTGATGGCGGATATTCTTCGGCCGCCCGGGCTGCCCCTGCATATGTTTGCCGCGCGGTTTCCCCGCTCGTTTCGGATCGGGTCGCCCGCCACGCGGTTCGATGCGGCCTTCGCTGTCGGGCAGTTCGAACTTTAGCGCCCCGGTCAGCGCGTTGGCCTCTGCCAGACGCAGTTTCAGCTTGTCCCCCGGCGCGTATTTCGTTCCGCTGTCGCCGCCGGTCAGCGTCTGCGATGCCTCGTCATAGGCGAAGTATTCGCCGCCGAGCGTGGATACAGGCACCAGCCCGTCGCCCCCCAGCCCGACAATCGTAGCGAAGAAGCCGAAGCCCTGTACCCCGGTGATCCGGGTATCGAACACCTCGCCCACCCGACCTGACAGCCACGCGGCGACATAGCGGTCGATCGTCTCCCGCTCCGCCTCCATCGCGCGGCGTTCGGCCTGACTGATCGCATCGGACACTTTCGACAGATTTTCCCGGTCGCGGTCCGACAGGCCAGAGGTCGGCGGCAGCACCCCCTTGGGTGCGGGCTGTTCCAGATGGAACGCATCGACCAGCGCACGGTGCACCAGCAAGTCCGCATAACGGCGGATCGGTGAGGTGAAATGCGCGTAAGAGCCGAGCGCCAATCCGAAATGCCCAGCATTGGCAGGACCATAGTACGCCTGCGTCTGGCTGCGGAGCACCGCCTCCATCACTTGCGCTTTCTCGTTGTCGTCCCCCACGTCTTTCAACATGCGGTTGAACAGGCTGGGGGTGATGACTTGCCCCAGCGCAAGATTGTGGCCGAACGTCTTCATATAATCGCGCAGAGCGATCAGCTTCTCCCGGCTGGGCGGTTCGTGAATGCGATAGACCACTGGCGCGGTCTTGCTTTCCAGCGCCTTGGCCGCCGCGACATTGGCCGCGATCATGAAATCTTCGACTACCCGGTGCGCGTCGAGCCGTTCGCGCATAACAATTTCCGCGATCTTGCCCGCTTCGTCGAGCACCACACGCCGTTCGGGCAGGTCGAGATCGAGCGGATCGCGCGCCGTCCGCGCATCGGCCAGCAGTTTCCACGCGCCCCACAGGTTTGCCAGCCATTCGGGGGCCTCGCCCGCGTCGATGTTCGCCTGTGCATCTTCGTAAGCGATATTGTGCGCGATGCGGACCACCGCGCGGGTAAAGCGCCACTTGGTCACTTTGCCTTGCGGCGAAATGCGGATGTGGCACGCCATCGCGGCGCGATCTTCCCCCTCTTTCAAAGAGCAGACATCGGCGCTGAGCACTTCGGGCAGCATCGGCACCACCCGGTCGGGGAAATAGACCGAGTTGCCCCGCTTGCGCGCTTCGCGGTCGAGCTTGCTGCCGGGGCGGACATAGAAGCTGACATCGGCAATAGCGATCACTGCGCGATAGCCGCCTTCGCCATCGGGTTCGGCCCAGATCGCATCGTCATGGTCGCGCGCGTCGGCGGGGTCGATGGCGACAATCGGCAGATCGCGCAAATCCTCGCGATTGTCGTGCGACAGTGGCAGCTTTGCCGCCAGTTCACCTTCGGCCAGAACATCTTCGGGAAAGATATGCGGGATGCCGTGCTTGGCGATGGCGATCAGGCTGAACGCTTTGGGCGCCAGCGGGTCGCCCAGCACTTCCACCACTTTCACCCCGGCGCGCGGAGAGCGCCCCGCCGGTTCGGCAATCACCAGTTGCCCGGCCTCCGCTCCGCCCAGATCGGCAATGGGAGACGAATTGCGCACCCGCTTGTCCACCGGGGCGAGCCAGCCTTTACCGCTCTTGTCGATTTCGACTACGCCCATCAGACCATCGGTGCGCGCGGGCAGCTTCTTCATCGGATGCGCGGTCCACCCGCGCCCGGTTTCCTCGGTGCGGGCAAGGATGCGGTCGCCCACTTTCAACGCGGCCTGCCGCACTTTCTTTCCCTTCGCCTCCACCACGCGCAGGCGCGGCGGCGGGCTGGCATCGTCGGGGCTCCACGTATCGGGGATCGCGAAAGCTTCGCCATCTTCGATTTCCAGCACCCGCAGCACAGTCACTTTGGGCACTCCGCCCATCCGGTGATAGGCGGTCTTCTTGCCGTCGATCAGCCCTTCTTCGGCCATATCTTTCAGCAGTTTCTTGAGTGCGATTTTCTCCTGTCCCTTCAGCCCGAACGCCTTGGCGATTTCACGCTTGCCCGCCGGGGTGGGCGAGGTCTGGATGAATTCGATCACTTGCGCGCGCGTGGGCATTCCCGGCTGAGGGCGGGAAGACGGGCGCGATTTAGGAGAGCTGGATTTCGGAGTGCTGGGTTTGGGAGTACGGGCCATTTCAGCCGCCTACGCCATTCGTTACTCCGCGTCATCCCCTGCCAGCGGGTGATACCCACCGCCGGGCACCGCGCTGGCGACCGGACTTTCGTTGCCATCGTCCGCGACGGAGCTGACACCGAAAATCCAGTCGTCGCCGCGCACCCCTTCCAGTTTCGCACTGGTGGCCACGACATTGGCGATGACCGGCTTTGCTTCCCAAGCGGGCTGATCGGACCGGCGGCGCCATATCGAATAGGCTGCCGCACCCGGCACAGCATCCCACTTTATTGTAGTGAAAGTCTGCACAGCGGCCTTCGCCACCGGGCTGGGCGGCATTGGGGCGCGGGCAAGCCGGTCGAGAGCGCGCACGTTCAGCCGGGTGACATTAGCGAGATAGGGGAAATCCATCGCATCGATCGTGTCGCCGTAAACGGTGCCATTTTCTGTTCGCAGATCCTGATGCTGCCTGTCGTAATTCTCGACCGAGACGGAGAACCGGACCGCGGGGAATCCGTGTTCGAGGAACGGAATTTGATCGCCGCCCCGCCCCATGCGGTCTGTGCGCCAGACCTGCCGCACTGCAAAGCCATCGCCATCGCTCGCCGCCAGATCGGCCAGCCAGCGCGAGATATTGCGGCTGGGGCTGTCGTTCTCGCCCCCGTCGCGCCGCTGTGCCGCGCGCGCCCTGTCATCCAGATCGGCGCGCGGCCCTTCGGAAAAAACCCGGACATGCGCCGAATCGCAGAACCCATCGGACCCGCACGAATTGCCCACGATGTCGTTGTTGAGCACGGCCTTGACCGTCCACCCCTGCTTCGCGGCGTAATCGGCCAGCAGCTTGCCGCCCAGCAGCCCCTGCTCTTCCCCCGACAGCAGAGCATAGACGATAGTGGTGGGATATCTGTGCCGCGACAGCACTCGCGCCGCCTCCAGCGCCAGCGCGGTGCCGCTGCCATCGTCGTTTGCGCCGGGGGCATCGCTGATAAAGTCCATCACGTCGGACACCCGGCTATCGATATGCCCCTGAACGATTACCACTTCGTTGGGCCGTTCGCTACCGCGCTGGATAGCAATCACATCACGCAGCCGGGTCGGTTCAGGCACGCGCGGTCCCTGCACTGTGGTTTCAGGCATCACCACAGTCAGGCAACCACCGCAGGCTTTCGAATAGCGTTCGAACTCAGCCGCGCCCCAGTTGAGTGCCGCACCGATCCCGCGCCGGGGATCGGTTTGCGATGACAGCGTGTGGCGCGTGCCGAAGCTGACCAGCGTTTCTACGGTGGAGCGCAGTTGCTGTTCCGACACCTGCGCCTCAGGCTCCGCCCCCGCCGATGCCACATCCTGCGCGGCCAGCGGCCCGGCGGTGAAACAGGAGGCGATCAGCGCGGCAGACGCGGTCCAGCGAGTTGTTTTCATAGAGGACTTGTCGCGCAAGACCCCACCGCTGGCAAGGGTCAGGCTGCGGGCGGTTCGCCCCAGCGGTTGGTTTCGGGCTGCGACTTACGCACCCCGAAGCCGATCAGCAGAACCAGCGGCATCCAGCCAAGCAGGCTTTGCAAGGCACCCGATTGCGGCGTCTGTTCCAGCGCATCTGCCGATGACGCAGTCACCGCCTGCGTCATTGCCGCGACGGTTTCGGGAATACTGGTCACTGCAATCACGGCACTGGCCAGCAGGCAGCCCAGCGGCAACAATACAAACCAGCCCGACAGGCCGGTGTCGTGCAAACGACGGACAAATGCCGCGCCGAGCAGGATCGCGTTCAGCGCGCTGATTGCGACCGAACTCCACACCAACATGCCCACTTGCCCCGACATACCTTGCGCGACCGCCGCTTCGATTGCGGCCTGATCGCCTCCCGGCCCGGTCTGAATTGCCGCATCGACAGCAGTCATCGCCATTGGGATGCTGATCACGATCGTCGCAACGATATTCAGTACGGCCACCGCCAGCACCCAATACCAGAACGGCGGCCGCGCCTGTCGCCCCCCAAAATCGCTCAGATGCGACAGGTTATACTTGATCGCTTCCAACATCGTTTATTCCCCCTCAAACGACCCGATTATAGTTCTTTATAATTCACTATAGCGAACTATAATTCAATATGCGCGCGCCACCAGCACCCGCTCTGTCGCCGGCTCGCCTGTAAAGATGCAGGTGCCGTTTGCGGGCGGCGCATCGATAGGGACATTGCGGAATGTCAGCTTGAGCGTCTTGAGCCGTTCGACCACGGCGTCCAGCGCGGCCCCGGTCGGTTTCGACCATTGCACTTCGACCCAGCCGGGGTTCTTCTGACCCTCGGCAAAGTGCGCGGCGACTTCGTCCATCGTGCTCACGCCGCGGGTAATGTTGGCATCGCGCCGCGCGGCAGCTTCGGAATAGAGCACCTGCTGAATCTCTGCCAGCAGGTCTGCCGCCCCGGCGATGAAGTCTTCCCGCTGCGGGTAAGTAAAGGCGCTTTTGCCGGTTTCCATGTTCCAGATCGCATCGCGACGCAGCACAGCGAGCTTGCCGCCTTCCATGTCGCGTGAGCCGACCTCGATAATCACCGGCGCGCCCTTGCGCACCCAGTCCCAACGTTTCGCCGCTGCCTTGCCCGGACGCTTGTCGAGCAGCACGCGCACCGGCTCGCCCAATGCCGACAGCCCGGCCAGCGCGGCGCGCACTTCCTCGCAATAGGCCAGCAGCGGCTCGTCCTCAGGCTTGTCGCGCAGCATCGGCAGGATCACGATCTGGTGCGGCGCGATTTTGGGCGGCACGCGCAGGCCATCGTCGTCACCATGCGTCATGATGACACCGCCGACGAGCCGCGTGGAAACGCCCCAGCTGGTGGTGTGGCACAAAGCCTCTTTGCCTTCGCGGTCCTGATACTTGATACCCGCAGCATCGGCAAAATTGGTGCCGAGATAATGGCTGGTGCCCGCCTGCAGCGCCTTGCCATCCTGCATCATCGCCTCGATCGACCATGTCTCGACCGCACCGGGGAACCGCTCGTTCTCAGGCTTCTCACCGGCGACCACCGGCATGGCGAGATCATCCTCTACACAGGCGCGATACATCTCCAGCGCGCGGAGCGTTTCGGCCCGCGCATCCTCGCGGTTCTCGTGCGCGGTATGTCCCTCCTGCCACAGGAACTCGCTGGTACGCAGGAACATGCGGGTACGCATCTCCCAGCGCACGACATTGGCCCACTGGTTGGTGAGCAGCGGCAGATCGCGCCAGCTCTGGATCCAGCGCGCCATCGCATCGCCGATAATCGTTTCGGAAGTGGGGCGCACCACCAGCGGCTCTTCCAGCTTGGCAGCGGGATCGGGGATCAGGCCGCCCTTGCCGTCGGAAATCAGGCGATGGTGCGTGACCACCGCCATTTCCTTGGCAAAACCCTCGACATGCTCGGCCTCGCGGGTGAAGTTCGCCAGCGGGATGAAGATTGGGAAATAGCAGTTCTGCACCCCGGCGGCCTTGATCCGGTCGTCCATCAGGCGCTGAATCCGCTCCCAGATGCCGAATCCCCACGGCTTGATAACCATGCAGCCGCGCACACCGGATTCTTCCGCAAGGTCGGCGGCGGAGATAACCTCCTGATACCACTGAGCAAAATCATCGGACCGTTTGACCGACAGGGCATGGCGAATCTGGGACACTTGGCTGGTCTTTTCGTCTGTTTTCAGGAGGCGCCGCCCTAGCCGGGCGAAGGGGCATGGGTCCAGAGGCGAGTTGTGCGAACGCCCCGCCCCTGTCGATCAGTTGCCCAGCTGATCGAGCTTCTTTTGCATCGCCGCCATCTGAGCGCGCAGTTCGGACAGTTCGTCACCCGTCTTCGCTTCGCCCTCTTCAGCGGCGGGTTTGGCGGGCGCAGTCTTGGGGATGAACGCCTCGGTCGCGGCGCGCATCATCGCCATGTTGGTTTCGGCCAGCTTGGCCAGCGGGTTTTCGCCAGTCTTCTGCGCGAACGCTTCCTGAAACTTGGCCTGATTTTCGCTGAAATTGGCCATCATCGCTTCGAGGTAGCTGGGCATCATGGTCTGCATCGAATTGCCGTACATCGCGATCAGCTGGCGCAGGAAACTGACCGGCAATAACTGCTCGTTACGGTTCGATTCTTCTTCCATAATGATCTGCGTCAGAATCGAATGGGTAATGTCTTCGCCCGATTTGGCATCCAACACTTTGAAATCGATACCTTCACGCGTCATCTGCGAGAGATCGTCGAGAGTGATATAGCTGGAAGACGCCGTGTTATAGAGCCGCCGGTTGGCGTATTTCTTGATGACGACCATTCCATCGTCGCTGCTGTTTTTGGTCATGCGCGACTCACTCTCCTGCTCTCGTCCAAACCTCTTATTAGCATTTGCAGCATGTGCAGCGCAACAAATGCTGCACGCTGTTGTGCGCGGCAAAGTGTTGGAAACATTCAGCGCTGGAAACGACGGCCGAGCGTGGTGAGCAGCTCGTATTGCGTCAGGCCGGTCGCCTGCGACGCTTGCGGCAGGTCATACGGCACAGCAACCCAATCCCCCGCGCGGACATCGGGCGCGGCGGTCAGATCGACCACGATCATATCCATCGATACTTTGCCCAGCATCGGCAGTTTGGCATCGCTATGCCGCAGCACCGCGCGCCCGCCCCAGCAGCGCAGAAACCCGTCAGCATAACCGAGCGAGACGACACCGACCCGCATCGCCCTGTCGGCCACGAATGCGTGGTTGTACCCCACACCTTCGCCCGCCGCGATCTCGCGGGTCTGCAACACTTCCGCTTCGGGATAGGCAACCGGGCGGATCGCATCGACCAATGCCGGATGCGGCACCCCGCCATAGAGCGCAAGGCCAGGCCGCGTCAGGTCGAACGCATAGTCGCTGCCCAGCGCGATCCCGGCGCTGGCCGCGAGGCTCCGCCGTCTGGCCGGTGTCTGGTCACACGCGGCCCTGAACCGGGTGAGCTGCACTTCGTTAAACGCGCTATCCTCGTCCGCCTTGGCCAGATGCGAGAGCAATGTCTCTATCTCCAGCCCGGCCAGCGCCGGATCGCCCAGCGATGCCATAGACAGGCCGAGCCGGTTGATCCCGGTATCGACCATCACATCGCACGCCCCGCCACCGCTTTCGCGCCAGCGGGCGACCTGATCGATGCTGTTGAGCACCGGCCGGACCCCCGTGGCGCGGGCGAACGCGCAATCGGCATCGTTCATCGGCCCGTGCAGCACCGCGACCTGAGCAGACGGAACATGCGCGATCAGATCGGGCACTTCGCTCCAGTGCGCGACAAAGAAATCGCGCGCCCCCGCCGCCGCCAGCGCCGGCGCGACATGCGCCACGCCCAGACCATAGGCATCGGCCTTCACCGCTGCCCCTGCCTGCGCCGCGCCCGACAGCCGGTCGAGCGTGCGCCAGTTGGCGGCCAGAGCTTCTTTATCGAGACGCAGCCGCAAGGCAGGCGGCGGAAGTGGTATCACGGATTACTCGCAGAAACGGGCAGATCATGGTCCGACGACTCAAAGTCCGTCGGTGGCCCACCCCTGAGCCCCCACCACGCCACGATCAAGCCGAATGCGACGACTGCCCATGTGTACCACAGCCCGGCATAAGCATTGCCGGTGGTGGCCACGATATAACTGGCGATCAGCGGCAGAAACCCGCCGAGATAACCCGCCCCGATGTGATAGGGGATCGACATCGAGCTGTAGCGGATTTGCGGCGGGAACATTTCCGCCAGCAGGGCCGCCACCGATCCGTATGTCAGCGCAGACAGCATCCCCAGCCCGCAGATCAGCGCCACGATCCCGGCAAGCCGCGCGAATGGCGGAAACTGCGTCGAAAAATCGTAGCCGTTTTCTTCCAGCGCTTGCCTGACTGCCGCCTTGTGCGCGGCGGGATCGTTCCAGTCGATCTGCTTACTCCCGTCACCCAGCGGATAGAGCGTAAAACCAACCTGCATCGTCAGGTCGAGACGGCCTTGCGCCTGAGACGGATCGAACCCCGCCGGGGTGCCCACGATATCGTAAGGCACGCCCAGCGTTGTCAGATCCTGCAACAGTCGCCCGCATCGCGTGGTCTGAACATCCGCGAACGGATCGTAGCTGCAATCGGCACCCGATACGATCACCGGTGCCTCTTCCGCAGCTTTACTCAATCCCGGATTGGCCAGCGCGCCGATCCCCCAGAAAATCGGGAACAGCAGCACCAGCGACAGCGCAGCGCCGATAATTATCGGCTTCTTCCGGCCCACTTTATCGGACCATTTGCCGACCAGCAGGTAGAACCCCATCGAAATTGCCCCGGCGATCAGCATCACGATTTCGACGACCTGTTCATCCACCCGCATCGGCCCGCGCAGGAACGACAGGCCGGAAAAGAACGCGGTGTACCATATCGTCGTCAGCACCCCGGTGATGCCGAACAGCGCAACGAAAATCCGTTTCTTGTTGCCCGGATACGTGAAGCTTTCGACAAAGGGATTGCCTGCGGTTTCGCCCGCTTCCTTCATCGCGCGGAACACCGGGCTTTCGCTCAGTTTCAGGCGCATCCACAGCGAAATGCCCAGCAGGATCAGCGACAGCAGGAACGGTACACGCCAACCCCACGCTGCGAATTCCTCTGGCGGAATCGCCCAGCGGCAGACGATCACGACAATGATCGAAAGCACGAACCCGCCAACAACGCTCGCCTGAATGAAGCTGGTGTAATAGCCGCGTTTTTCCGGTGGCGCGTGTTCGGCCACATAGATCGCCGCACCGCCGTATTCGCCGCCCAGCGCCAGCCCTTGCAGTATACGGAACAGGATCACGATCGCCGGGGCGATCAGCCCGATCGTTTCCGCATTGGGCACCAGCCCGACCCCCGCGGTGGCGATCCCCATCAGCGTGACAGTGACCAGAAACGTATATTTGCGCCCCAGCCTGTCCCCCAGAAAGCCGAACAGGATCGCGCCCAGCGGGCGAAAGCCGAAGCCAACTGCAAACCCGGCCCATACCAGCAGCAATTGCAGCGTTTCGTTGCCAGACGGAAAAAACGCCTTGCCGATCAGCGCGGCCAAAGTCCCGTAAATGAAGAAATCATACCATTCGAACACTGTCCCCGCCGATGAAGCGGCGATAACCAGCCGAATTTCCTTGGCGCTCGGTTCGTGATCGTGAACGTTCGCTGTTGCGCTGTCGCTCATTTCCGTTGTGGCTCCCCCTCTGAAGCAGAGGGATGGTTTAGCTGCGGGCAGGAAGCTTGGAAAGCGCGTCGTGCGCGGCGATCCACGGCAACAGGATCGCGCCATGCCGCCCCGGATAGGCGCGGGCGGGCTCCAGAATGGCCAGTTCGGGCCAGTCGGGCAACGGCCCTTCGTCCGCCAGCCACCGTTCGAACTCCGCCAGAGTCGCGGCGATATGCGACGCATCGCTGCCGACCGCCGCACGCGCGAACAGGGCTGCCGATGCCTGCCCCACTGCGCACGCGGCCACGCGCAGGCCCAGCCGTTCGATCCGCCCCGCCGAATCGCAGGCCAGACCCACAGACAGTGTGCTGCCGCAGGTGCGCGAGCGCGCCTCGCCAGACAGCGGCAGATCGGTGAGCAGCGGATACCCCGCCAGCGATACCGCCAAAGCCAACAGATCAGGGGTATAGAGCGCCCCGCCGCCCCGCGCCGTCACTGCTCGCCAGCATTGGTTTGCAGGTCGGCATCGGTTGTGGCGAGCGCTTCACGCCGTTCGGAAATCAGTTTCACCAGAGCATCGGCGCTCGAATTCACCAATGGATAGGTGCGCGCCTGGGTGATCCAGTCGGGCCTGCCTGCCACGCCCCACACGGTATCGTAACCCAGCACCAGCAATGCAAAGGCGCATGTCACCACGATCCCGCCCTTGATCGCGCCGAAGCCAAATCCCAGCACCCGGTCGATCGGGCCGAGGAACGAAGAACGGCTCGATTCACCCATCCGGCCCGCGATCAGCTTCATCGCGGCATAAGGGATCAGCAACAGCAGCGCGAAAGCGAGCGTGGCCGCGCCGGTTGTAGTTTTAACATAGGGGAGGAGGAATTCGTACACCGGGGTGTGCAGAGTGTTGATCGCAACAATCGCCAGTCCCCACGATACCAGCGACAGAACTTCCTGCACGAAACCGCGCAGGAAACCTCCGACAGCCGCCACGCCGACGACGATGAGGACAATGATATCAAAACCGGTCATGCGATCGAAGTTCTGGTAAAGCTTATTCCATAACCCGGTCAACGAGGTTTGATAACTGCTTTATCCCCCGATACTTAAGCGCGGCTGAATCGGGTTCCACTTCGCCCGGTCCGCAGCCCAGCGAAAATCCCAGCTTGGCAGATTCGCGCAGCCGCAGCCCGGCATGGGCCACCGGCCGCACTTCGCCCGCCAGCGATACTTCGCCAAACCACACCGCCTGCCGCGCCAATGGCTTATCGGCCAGCGCCGATACCAGCGCAGCGGCAACCGCCAGATCCGCCGCCGGATCGGACAGACGATAGCCACCTGCCACGTTCAGATAGACTTCGGCAGAGCTGAAATTCAGCCCGCAGCGCGATTCGAGCACTGCTAGCAACATCGCCAGCCTGCCGCTATCCCACCCCACCACCGCACGGCGCGGAGTGGCGCCCGACTGCAACCGCACGATCAGCGCCTGAATTTCCACCAGCACGGGCCGCGTCCCTTCCAGCGCGGGGAACACCGCGCTGCCGGCCAGCGGCTCCTCCCGCCCGGACAGGAACAGCATCGACGGGTTGGCGACTTCTTCCAGCCCGTCGCCCGCCATCGCGAACACGCCGATTTCGTCCACTGCGCCAAAGCGGTTTTTGAGCGCGCGCAGGATACGATACTGATGGCTGCGCTCTCCTTCGAAGCTCATCACCACATCGACCATGTGTTCCAACACACGCGGCCCGGCAATCGTACCATCCTTGGTCACATGGCCGACCAGCACCAGCGCAACGCCGTTTTCCTTGGCATAACGGATCAGTTCGAACGCACAACCGCGCACCTGACTGACTGTGCCCGGCGCGCCTTCAATCGTGTCCGAATGCATCGTCTGGATCGAATCGATCACCAGTAGGGCGGGCGGTTCACCCTGCCCCAGCGTAGTGAGGATATCGCGCACCGAAGTCGCCGCCGCCAGCCGGATCGGCGCATCCGACAGGCCCAGCCGCGCAGCCCGCATCCGCACTTGCCCCGCGGCCTCTTCCCCGCTGACATAGACCGCTTGCGCGCCGCTGCGCGCGACAGTGGCGGCTGTTTGCAGCAGCAGCGTGGATTTGCCGATCCCCGGATCGCCGCCCATCAGCACCGCCGAACCCGGCACCAGCCCGCCACCCAGCGCGCGGTCGAATTCGGCCAGCCCGGTCGGTCGGCGCACCAATGGTTCGGACGGCGCATCGAGTGCTTCGAACACCACCGCCCGGCCGCCGCTCGACAGATCGTGCTTCTGCGAAAACACCGTCGCGGGCACGTCTTCCGCCAGTGTATTCCACTCGGCACAATCGGGGCACTGCCCCTGCCAGCGATGACTGACAGAGCCGCAGGCCTGACACACGTAGCGCTTTTTCACTTTCGCCATAGCGCGCGCATAAACAGAACATTTGTGGAACGCAATTGCCTTGGGCGCATTTGCCCGCCACAATCGCCCCGATGCACCACAAGGAACTCAGAATTGCATTAGTCTGCTATGGCGGGGTCAGCCTGGCGGTGTACATGCACGGCGTTACGAAAGAGATCTGGCACCTCGCCCGCGCAAGCCGGGCGTTCCTTGGCGGCAAGGATACCGACGGGGTGCAGGCGGTCTATCGCGACCTGCTGACCGCTGTCGAGCAACAGCACGAGCAACGCCTGCGGGTGCTGCCCGACATCCTCACCGGAGCGAGCGCGGGCGGAATCAACGCGGTGTTTCTGGCGCAGGCGATCCATTCCGGGCAGAGCCTCGAACCGCTGACCGAGCTGTGGCTGGAAACGGCGGACGTCGATAAACTCGTCGCACCGGAAGCATTGCCGGGCTGGCGCTTCGCCAAATTCTGGGCGCAGCCATTCGTGCGCTGGGTGCTCAGCCGCCCCGGCAACGCCGTGTCCGAAAGCGTCGCGCCCGAAACCCGCACCGAAGTGCGGCGCAAAGTCTCGCGCCTGATCCGCGGTCGCTGGTTCGAACCGCCGTTTTCGGGGATCGGTTTCTCTCAACTGCTGCGCGATGCGCTATCCGCGATGGCGGCGGCCCCGGCGGAAGAGCCATTATTGCCGCGTGGCCATCCGATCGATCTGATGGTGACCGCGACCGATTTTCGCGGCTATCTCTCGCTGCTGCGCCTGCACAGCCCGCCGGTTGTGGAAGAGAGCGAGCATCGCATGCCGATCTCTTTCCGCGTCCGAACGCCGGGCGATGCCGGGCACTCGCTGGCCGATCCGCTGGAACTGACGCTGGCCGCGCGGGCGACCGCCAGTTTCCCCGGCGCGTTCCCTCCATTGCGGCTGGAGGAAATCGACGAACTGGCGAAACGCACCGGGCAGGAATGGCGCGGCCGCGATGCTTTTCTCGAACGGATCATGCCGATCCATGTGCGACAGGGGAATAGCGAGCATGTCTCGCTGATCGATGGATCGGTGCTGGTCAACGCACCGTTCAAAGGGGCGATAGACGCGCTGCCCGCTCGCCCCGCGCAGCGCGAGGTGGACCGCCGCTTTGTCTATGTCGATCCGCGCCCCGACCGGTTTGGATCGCTGGAAGAGCGGATCGACCGCCCGGTCGGCTTCTTCGGGGCGATTTTCGGTTCGCTGTCGACTATCCCGCGCGAACAGCCGATCCGCGACAATCTGGAAGCGATCGAGGAACAATCGCGCGAAGCGCTGCGTATCCGCCGGATTATCTCCGGCCTGCGCCCCGAAGTGGAGGCGGCAGTTGAAAAACTGTTCGGCAAAACCCTGTTCTTCAGCCGCCCGACCCCCAAACGCCTCGCCGCATGGCGGGCCAGGGCGCAGCAGGCCGCTGCCGAACAGGCGGGTTATGCCTTCAGCTCTTATGCTCAGGCGAAACGGTCGGGAATTATCGAGACGCTGGGGCACATGGTGTACGATGCCGCTCCGTCGCTGAAGCTGCCGGGGCCGGAACCGGTGATTGCCCGGCTGCGCGATGAATTCATGGCCCGCGGTCTGGGCACCCTGTCCTACCCCGTCGGGGGTGCCACGCCCGAAGCGATCACGTTCTTCCGCGCGCACGACCTCGCCTTCCGTGTGCGCCGCCTGCGCCTGCTCGCCCGCCGCCTTTCGCGGGAATGGGAAGCCGACCCCGATATGCCGGACGATGCGCTGCAATCTGCGCGGGAAGCGATCTACGAAATCCTCGCGCTTTATTTTGCGCGCGAAGACATGGCCCCGCTCGGCGGCGATTTCGCGGCGCTCGCGGCCAATGTGATGCAGGAACCGGGCGCTGTGATCGATGCGTTGGCAGCGCAGCGGCTCTTGCCGGAAACCGATGTTAAGGCAGAAGAAATGCTCTGCGCCGCGCTGGATGCGATGCCCAAGGAGCTACGGCGGCGCATCCTGCTCGCTTACCTCGGCTTCCCGTTCTACGACGTGGCGACGCTGCACCTTTTGCGTAACGAGGGGCTGACGGAATTCGATGCTGTGAAAGTCGACCGGATCAGCCCGGACGACGCCCGCTCGATCCGCTCCGGCGGAACACGGGCGACTTTGCGCGGGACCGAGTTCTATAATTTCGGCGCGTTTTTCTCCCGCGCATACCGCGAAAACGATTACCTGTGGGGGCGCCTGCACGGGGCCGAACGGATGATCGATCTGGTCTGTTCGACAGTCGACGGATTTGCCGATGGCGACTGCGCCACATTCAAAACCCGCGCCTTTCTGGCCATTCTTGACGAGGAAGAAGGTCGCCTGAAAGCCAATCGCGGATTGGTGCAGCGGATCAGAGAAGAAGTGCTGGAACGCGCCGCGCGTTAGTGGTTCGGTAGGCCGCGCAGCACCGGCTGATCGGCCCGCGGCGCAGAACGCACCCCGCCCGCATCGCCGTGCAACGTCGCCCCGGACCTGATCCGGGACCCCGCTTTTCCTTCCAGCGCGGTGCGCGAAGAAGCTGGACCCCGGCTCGGAGGCCGGGGTGACGGTGGGGAAAGGGAGCATGGCGGGACATGGGCAGGATCAGGACTCCACTCCCCGTCCCCACCCTCGTCATTGCGAGGAGCGCAGCGACATGGCAATCCACGGGCCGCCGGTTGCCTCTGCCACAATCGCTACGACGGGCGAGACTGTCCCACCATTGCTTACTTCACTGCATTCGCAATGACGAACAGGTGGATGGCGCAGGCGGCGCGTTAAAAGGTGTGCATGCAGAGGATGGATCAGGCCCGGCAGATCGGCCCGCGGCGCAGAACGCGCCCCGCCCGCATCGCCGTGCAACGTCGCCCCGGACCTGATCCGGGGCCCCGCTTTACCTTCCAGTGCGGTGCACGAAGAAGCTGGACCCCGGCTCCGAGGCCAGGGTGACGGTGGGGAAAGGGAGCGCCGCACGGCATGGGCAGGATCAGGACTCCACTCCCCGTCCCCACCCTCGTCATTGCGAGGAGCGCAGCGACGTGGCAATCCACGGGCCGCCGGTTGCCTCTGCCACAATCGCTGCGACGGGCGGGACTGTCGCACCGTGAATTGCTTCACTGCGTTCGCAATGACGAACAGGTGGATGCGTGGGTGCAGCAACACACCGCCCCGACTGAGATTAGGGGCGGCGACCATCCGCGCGCGCGAATCGCACCGCTATGCAATCCGCGCCGATGCCCGCGATCTACCCGCCGAACGCTTCCTTCAACCGGTCGAAGAAACCGCGGCTTTCGGGGCATTCGTCCCCGGTTTCGGTCGCGCGGAATTGTTCGAGCAGCTCTTTCTGTTCCTTGCTCAATCTGGTCGGAGTCTCGACCGCGATTTCGACCACCAGATCGCCGCGCCCGCGCCCTTGCAACACAGGCATACCGCCGCCGCGCACGCGCAACTGCTTGCCCGACTGGATGCCCGCCGGAATCTTCACCGAACGGCTTTCCCCGCCAAGATCGGGAATTTCGAGCGTGTCGCCCAGTGCCGCAGTCGTGAAGCTGATTGGAATACGAGTGATCAGCGTGGTGCCTTCGCGGCTATACACCGAATGCTGGCGCACGTGGACGAAGATATACAGGTCACCGGGAGGTGCGCCGCGCGGCCCCGCCTCGCCCTTGCCCGACAGGCGGATGCGCGTGCCGGTGTCGACGCCGGGGGGAATTTCCACGTCGATAGTCTGCGGCATATCGACCCGGCCTTCGCCGCGACAGGCCTTGCACGGGTCTTCGATCACTTCGCCGCGACCGTGGCAATTGGGGCATGGCCGTTCGACAACGAAAAAGCCCTGCTTCGCCCGGACTTTGCCGATCCCGCCGCACAGATTGCACCCGCGTGTGCCGGTGCCGGGGGTTGCCCCCGACCCGTTGCAGGTATCGCAAGTCTGGCTGACTTCGATCTCTATCTGGCTGGTCTTGCCATGAAACGCCTCTTCCAGCGTGATTTCCATGTCATAGCGCAGATCGGCCCCACGGCGCGGTTGCTGTCGTGCAGCCCCGCCGCCACCGAAAGCCGAACCGAAGATCGTTTCGAAAATATCCCCGATGTCGCCGAAATCGCCCTGGCCGAAACCACCCGGCCCGCCGCCCATGCCGCCTTGCTGGAACGCAGCGTGGCCATAACGATCGTAGGCGGCACGTTTCTGCGGGTCTTTCAGCACTTCGTAGGCAGCCGAACACGCCTTGAACTGCGCCTCTGCCTCAGCATCGCCCGGATTACGATCGGGGTGATACTTCATCGCCATCTTGCGATAGGCAGATTTGATCGTCCGATCATCCGCATCGCGGCTGACTTCGAGCAGTTCGTAAAAATCGATTTCAGTTGCTGACATGGGGCAAATCCCTAGCCGCCACCGATGCGGAGTGCACCGGCGGCGGCGAGGTTATCCATTATAGCGATCAGTTCTTGCCGTCTTCGTCGACTTCGGAGAACTCGGCATCGACGACATCGTCATCCTTGTTCTCGTCGGTCTTGGCATCCGCAGCAGAGGCATCGGCACCGGCGGCCTGTTCCTTGCTGTAGATTTCCTGACCCATCTTCATCGCAACTTCGGTCAACGCCTGCGCCTTCGCATTGATCGCATCGGCATCGTCGCCTTCGAGCGCGGTCTTCACTTCGGCAATCGCCGCTTCGACTTCACCCTTCAGACCGGCGTCGATCTTGTCGCCGTGTTCTTCGATCTGCTTCTCAGTTGCATGGACAAGGCTGTCGGCCTGGTTGCGCGCTTCGGCGCTGGCGCGACGTTTCTTGTCTTCTTCCGCAAACTTTTCCGCATCCTGCACCATCTGATCGATGTCGGTTTCGGAAAGACCGCCCGACGCCTGAATGCGGATCTGCTGTTCCTTGCCGGTGCCCTTATCCTTGGCGCTGACATTGACGATGCCGTTGGCGTCGATGTCGAACACGACTTCGATCTGCGGCACACCGCGCGGCGCCGGGGGGATACCGACGAGGTCGAACTGACCCAGCAGCTTGTTATCCGCCGCCATTTCACGCTCGCCCTGGAAGACGCGGATCGTCACGGCCTGCTGATTGTCTTCAGCGGTCGAATACGTCTGGCTCTTCTTGGTCGGGATCGTCGTGTTGCGGTCGATCATGCGGGTGAACACACCGCCCAGCGTTTCGATACCGAGCGACAGCGGCGTCACGTCGAGCAGCAGCACGTCTTTCACGTCGCCCTGCAGCACGCCCGCCTGAATGGCCGCGCCCATCGCCACCACTTCATCGGGGTTCACGCCGGTGTGCGGTTTCTTGCCGAAGAATTCTTCAACCACTTCGCGCACCTTGGGCATACGGGTCATCCCGCCGACGAGCACGACTTCGTCCACACCGCCCTTGTCGATACCGGCATCGGCCAGTGCCTTCTTGCACGGTTCCAGCGTGCGCTTGATCAGATCGCCGACAAGCTGTTCAAGCTTCGAACGGGTCAGCGTTTCGACCAGATGCAGCGGAGTGGTGCTGCCACCTTCCATGCGCGCGGTGATGAACGGCAGGTTGATTTCGGTCTGCTGGCTGCTCGACAGTTCAATCTTCGCCTTTTCAGCAGCTTCCTTCAGACGCTGCAGAGCCAGTTTGTCCGAACGGAGATCCATGTTCTCCTTCTTCTTGAACTCGTCCGCCAGATATTCGACGATCACGGTGTCGAAATCTTCGCCGCCCAGGAACGTGTCGCCGTTGGTCGATTTCACTTCGAACACGCCGTCACCGATTTCGAGGATCGAGACGTCGAACGTACCGCCGCCAAGGTCATACACGGCGATGGTCTTGCCGTCGTCCTTGTCGAGCCCGTAAGCGAGCGCCGCCGCGGTCGGTTCGTTGATGATACGCAGCACTTCCAGGCCGGCGATCTGGCCGGCATCCTTGGTTGCCTGACGCTGGGCATCGTTGAAGTACGCGGGAACGGTGATAACCGCCTGCGTAACCGTTTCACCAAGATAGCTCTCGGCGGTTTCTTTCATCTTCTGAAGGATGAAGGCGGAAATCTGGCTGGGCGAATAATCTTCCGATCCGGCCTTCACCCATGCATCGCCGTTCTTGCCCTTGACGATGGTGTACGGAACCAGTTCGGTGTCCTTCTTGGTCACCGGATCGTCGAACCGGCGACCGATCAGGCGCTTCACCGCGAACACGGTGTTGTCCGGGTTGGTCACTGCCTGCCGCTTGGCAGGCTGACCGATCAGGCGTTCGCCGTCCTTAGTGAAAGCGACGATCGAAGGGGTGGTACGCGCACCTTCCGAATTTTCGACAACCTTGGGCTTGCCGCCATCCATGACAGCAACGCACGAGTTGGTGGTGCCGAGGTCGATACCGATAACTTTGGCCATGATTTCCCTATTCATTTCCTAGTGTTGGACACCGCCAGCTGGCCCCCTTGGCATCAAGCAGGGCCGGTCGGCAGCTCAGTGGATGCGGGCGATATAGGATTGCTTTTCCTTGGCACAAGGGAATGGGAGCGTTACGGAACAAGGAATTTCGGACAGGAGGGAAATGGTCATGAACAAGTCGCTTTTCGCAGCTTTGCTGCTGGCTGGCACACTGAGTCTTACTGCTTGCGGAAATGACACGCAAACCACTGAAAACGAACCTGAAGCAGCCCAATCGGGCATTCCGGGGCTGACAGTCAGCAACGCCCGCATGGTGCTGAACGCCGTGCCCGGCAACCCGGCGGCGGTCTATTTCGATCTGACTTACGATGGCGACGACTCGTTTGCGCTCGATCGTGGCGCGGTCGAAGGTGCCAAGAAGGCGATGTTTCACGATTACGGCGAGTATGATTTCAAGGTGCAGATGATGGACATGCTGCCCGTGCCGATCAAAAAGGGCGACAAGATCGAATTCAAGCCCGGCGGCAAGCATCTGATGGTGATGGACCCGCCGAAAGATCTCAAGCCGGGGGACAAGGTCAATGTCACGATCACCGTTTCGGGCGGCGCCAACCAGACTTTCCCCGCCGAAGTGAAGGCCGCCGGTTCGGAAGAATGACATGAGCGAGGCGCTCGTATGCCCGGCGGGTGGCGAGCGCCGTCTGACCGCCGGAGAAATCGCGCTGGCGCGCACGATCTTTGGCGATGCCATTGATTATGCCCCGGTCACCATCCGGCGGCGCAAGTTCTTTCCGTTTCAGCCGCGCGGGGTCACGATGGCACCGCGCGGCCACTTGCACTTTCACCCGCTGGGCAATGCCTATTGCGACGATTTCGCCACTGCCCCGCTGCACCTGCAGGCACACTTCATCCACGAGATGACTCATGTGTGGCAGACCCAGACGCGCGGCGAATGGTATCTGGTGCTCCACCGGATGCCATGGGCGCGATACGATTATGCGCTCAAACCCGGATGGCGGCTGGAGAAATACGGTATCGAGCAACAGGCGCGGATTGTCGAACATGCGTTCCTGCTGCGTAACGGCGCGAAGCTGGCGGGCGTGGCGGACAAAGCGGCTTACGATGTCCTGGTCGATTTCGCGGGCGCGCTGCGTTGAGCGATTGCGGCCATATCCACCGGATTTGCACGAGTTGACCAGTTGCCTTTCGGTTTCAACATTGGGCGACTTGGCCGCATTTGCGCCAGCCATACAGTGCCTATATGCTTCGCCGAAAGCAGAGAGACCGTATGACGACACGCACCCGAGAAAAACTGGTTTGCAAATGCGGGCACACCGGCGAGCTACGCACGGCTGAAAACGATCAACCCTTTAGCAAAGAATGGTTTCAGCGGACTGTCGAGGGGTTTATCGATCACGATGAGGGCTTCGGAATAAAAAAATTGACGTGCACGGCATGTGGTCGAAGTGGCGAGGTGTCGCGCGCCTAACGGCCCACGCGCTGAGATGAATTCGGCCGATATAATCCTGAGCGCAGTGAGGGCCGGCAAGATTGTCGAAATGCCCCGGACTTCCGCAAAGCACATCCCCTACAAGAAAAGAAATTCCAACCGAGCGAACACCATTTGACCGGGTTCCTTGCTCAACCCGGTTTCAGTTGATACGATCCGGTTGTCCGGGCGGCCCAACCCGCGCCCGGCCAATGGTTCTCAACATGGAGCTTAAAGACTACGGAATGTCGCGGGAACGCGGCTACCTCTCGCATTACGAAATCGACACCATCACTCTCCCCGCCCAGTTCGACGCTGTGGTCGAGGCCGCCGGAAACCTTTCCGGCCTGCTGTCCTCGTGCCGCGTCCGCCACTGGCTGGACCAGTTGCCCGATCCCGACATTGCCGACTGGGCACGCGAGGCGGCGGAGGAAGAGGTTCGCACCGCGATGGTGCACTACAGTTTTCTGGTCCAATCCTATGTCTGGGGAGAGGCACAGGCACCGGCTCACCTGCCCGCCAATCTCGCCCGCCCAATGGTCGCTATCTCCGACCGGCTGGGTCAGGCGCCGCTGCTGCCCTATTCGGGCTATGTGCTCGACAACTGGGCGCGGCTGGATAAATCGGGGCCGATCACGCTGGACAATATCTACATGTACCAGAACTTTGTCGGCGGGGACGATGAGAACTGGTTTGTGATGATCCACGTCGCGATTGAGGCCGAGGCAGGCGTCCTGCTCGACAACGCCGCGAAACTGGTCACTGTCGCGAAACAAGGCGACGCGGCCGAGGCGGAGCGACTGCTGGTCGAAATGGATCAGGCGTGGGAACGGATGTATGGCCACTTTGCCCGCATGGGCGAACGCTGCGACCCGTATATCTATTTCCACCGGGTGCGCCCCTATATCCACGGATGGGCCAACAACCCCGCGCTGGATGGCGGGCTGATCTATGAAGGGATCGAGAAGTTCGGCGGCAAACCGCAGGCCCTGCGCGGGCAGACCGGCAGCCAGTCGAGCATCGTTCCGGCAATGGATGCGCTGTTTCAGGTGCGCCATAGCGAAGACCCGCTGAAGTCGTTCCTCGACGAACTGCACCACTATCGCCCGGTGCAGCATCGCCGCTTTATCGAAGACATTGCCGCGCAATCGACGCTGCGGACTTTCGTGGAAGCGAGCGGTAAGCAGTCGCTGAAAGATGCCTTCAACGCCTGCGTTCAGCAGGCCGCGCGGTTCCGCACCCGGCATCTGGAATATGCCGCCAGCTACATCAACAAACAGATGAGCAGCGAAGCGGGCAACGATCCCGATGTCGGCACCGGCGGTACGCCGTTTATGAAATACCTGAAGAAACACCGCGACGAAAATCGCGAACAGGTCGTCGGCTGACCGGTCAGGTCAGCACAGATAGGTCTCTCGATCGACCTGCGGACATTCGCCAATGTCCAAGGTATCGAGGTAATGGCGCTGGGGCTCAATCGAGCTCCAGCGCACTTTGCCTTTGGCCTCGCCATCGATTGAGTACGGGCTGACTTTCTTGCGCAGAGTCAGGAAATTGACGCTGATCTGTTCCCCGCTGCCCGTGTTCCGCATGAATTCGGTCTTGTCGAAGCCGATCAGACGGAAGCGATCCCCTTCCATCCGGAACTTGTAGGTATTGCTCGCTGTCCCCCAGCTTCCGCACGAAGTCCAGACCCGCAGGTGGAGCGACAGGACACGGCGCGACACGGACAACCCGCCATCCTCCAGCGGATCGGCCAGACACGGCGTTTCCTCGCTGCCCGACGGTGGCACCGCGTGGTCACTGGCGGCGATCTGGCGAAAACCGCCAGCGGTCTTTTCAAACACCAGCAAGCGACGCGGATTGATGTCGAGGCTTCTGGCCCCCAGCCCGTCGTTGGCGATCACCCGCGCGGGATCGGTGCCGCGGACAATCAGCACCGTTTCGGGCCGACCATCACCGGTGAGATCGCCGCTGGCGCGCAAGTCCTCTACCCAGCCGGGCGGGACAGCCGGGCCATCCGTCGATTGCGCCGCCACCGGTGCCGAAACGGCGGCGGCAGCGGCGATTGTCAGCGAACAGAGAGCGAGGCGCGCGATGACGCGAAGCCCTTAGTCGGGCTTCTTCGCCACCCCGACCATCGCCGGGCGCAGCAGACGGTCGCGGATCATCCATCCGCTCTGCATTTCCTGCACCACGGTGCCCGGCTCTGCTTCGTCGGTCGGAATTTCCATCATCGCCTGATGCTGGTTCGGGTCGAGCGGCAGCCCTTTGGCCGCGATGCGGCTGATACCGTGCTGCGCGAACACCTTTTCCACTTCGCGCTGAGTCGCTTCGATCCCGGCGACGAGGCCTTTCAGCCGATCTTCCTCCCGCAGTTCAGCGGGAATCGCTTCGATTGCGCGGGTCAGATTATCCGCCACGCTGAGAATATCGCGGGCAAAGCCGGTCGCGGCATAGGCGCGCGCGTCGGCAATATCCTTTTCCATCCGGCGGCGGACGTTCTGGGTTTCCGCCTTGGCATAGAGCACTTCCTGCTTCGCGGCTTCCAGATCGTCTTTCAAACGGCCCAGCGCTTCGTCCAATGGCGAAGTGCTGTCGTCTTCCGCACCATCGGCGTCGCCTTTATCGAGGAATTCTTCCGGCACGCCATCCAGTTCCTTTTCCATCGCCGCATCCTGCGGGTTGGTTTTATCGTTTTCCATGTCGTTCAAAATCGTCCAGCTAACCGATAAGTTTGCCCAAAGACTGGGCGGTGAAATCCACGATGGGGACGACGCGCGCGTAATTCAACCGCGTCGGGCCGATCACCCCCAATACACCGACCACCTTACCCTCGCGATCGCGATAGGGCGAGGCGATGATCGACGATCCGCTGAGCGCGAACAGCCGGTTTTCGCTGCCAATGAAGATTCGCGTCGAATCCGCATCGCGCGCTGAATCGAGCAGTTCGGCAACCGACTGCTTGCTTTCCAGATCGTCGAGCAAAGAGCGCACCCGATCGATATCGCTCAGCGCGGTTTCATCCAGCAGATTGGCTTGCCCGCGCACGATCAGCACGGGGCGGCGCGCGGCGTCTTCGCTCCACACCGCCAGCCCGCGTTCGACCAGATCGCGGCTCGCTTCGTCGAGCTGGCTGCGGCCATTGGCCAGTTCGGCACGCATCGCCGCCGCCGCCTGCGCCAGAGTGCGCCCGTTGAGCCGCGCGGTGATGTAATTGCTCGCCTGTTCCAGCGCGCTGGCCATAACTGGTGACGACAACGTGATAACCCGATTCTCGATCCCGCCATCTTCGCCCACCAGCACCGCCAGCGCTCTGTCGGGCGACAGCGGGACAAGGCTCAACTGCGCCAGCCGGGGTTCGCGGCGCGGCACCATCACCATGCCCGCCGCGCCGGAGATATCCGACAGGATCGCGCTGGTCGCTTCCAGTGCCGCCTCTATCGGGCCGGGGGCGGACAGGCGGCGTTCGATCGCCTGCCGTTCGGCATCGCTCGGCTCGGCCACCTGCATCATCCCGTCCACAAACAGGCGCAGCCCGCCTTCGGTCGGCATCCGCCCCGCGCTGGTGTGCGGCGCAGCCAGCAGGCCCAACCCCTCCAGTTCGGCCAGTACCGACCGGATCGACGCAGGCGACAGATTCAGCGCGCCGTCGCTGGCCAGCGTTTTGGAGCCAACGGGCTGGCCGCTGGTGAGATACCCTTCCACCACGAGACGGAAAATCTCGCGGGCACGGGTGGATAGTTCGGTGACGGGCGGTGTCTGCATCGTGTCTTATCTATACGCTACCCTTGCAGCCTCAAGGGGCAAGCGCCTAACGCGCTGCCACGACTCAACAAAAGGATATTTCATGCGACCTTCCGGCCGTGCGCCCGACGAAATGCGCGCCATTACCATCGACACCGGCTTCACCAAACATGCGGAAGGGTCCGTGCTCGTATCGTTCGGCGATACGCGGGTGCTGTGCACCGCCAGCGTGGAAGACCGCCTGCCGCCCTGGCTGCGCGGCAAAGGCGAAGGCTGGGTCACCGGCGAATATTCGATGCTGCCCCGCGCCACCCACACCCGCGGCCAGCGCGAAGCGGCCAAGGGCAAGCAGAGCGGACGGACACAGGAAATCCAGCGCCTGATCGGCCGCTCGCTGCGCGCGGTGGTCGATCTGAAGAAACTGGGTGAACACCAGATCACGCTCGATTGCGATGTGTTGCAGGCCGATGGCGGCACCCGCACCGCATCGATCAGCGGCGCGTGGGTCGCGCTGCGTCTGGCGGTCAACGGTCTGCTCGCCAGCGGCGCGCTGAAAGAAGATCCGATCACCGGCAAGATCGCCGCGATCAGTTGCGGCATCTGCGACGGCACCCCTGTGCTCGACCTCGATTATGCCGAAGATTCGAGCGCCGATGCCGATGCCAATTTCGTGTTGATCGAAGGTGGCCAGATTGCAGAAGTGCAGGCCACCGCCGAAGGCGCGACGTATGACGAGGAAGGGCTGCTGCGCCTCCTCCGCCTGGCTCAGATCGGCTGCGCGCAGATCTTCAAGGCACAGGATGCCGCTGTAAAATGACCCGCCGTATCGGTTCCGGCAAGCTGGTGATCGCCACCCATAACGCAGGCAAGCTGAAAGAGATTTCCGCGCTGCTCGATCCCTATGGGGTCGAATGCGTCAGCGCGGGATCGCTCGGCCTGCCGGAACCGGCGGAAACCGGCACCACTTTCGTTGAAAACGCGCTGATCAAGGCACGCGCCGCGGCGGAGGCATCGGGGCTGGTGGCGCTGGCGGACGACAGCGGGCTGTCCGTCACCGCGCTGGATGGCCGCCCCGGTGTCTATACCGCCGACTGGGCGGAACGACAGTGGTTCGAAGGCGAGCCGGGCCGCGACTGGTACATGGCGATGGGCAAAGTCGAAGGGCTGTTGCAGGCCAAAGGGCCGGATACTCCGCGCGATGCGTGGTTTTCCTGCACCCTCGCGCTCGCCTGGCCCGATGGCGAATATGCGGTGTACGAAGGGCGGATCGACGGTTCGCTGACATGGCCGCCGCGCGGCACGCTGGGTTTCGGATACGATCCGGTGTTCGTGCCCAATGGCCGCGATCAGACCTTTGCCGAAATCGATCCGGCGGAAAAACACCGCATCAGCCACCGCGCCGATGCCTTCGCCAAACTGGTGGCCGATCAGTTCGGCGGTTGATCCCTTCGGTATAGGGAGTTGGTGAGTTGGCAGGAAACACTCCTGCCCTCATCACACTCCCTCACTCGTCATTGCGAACGTAGTGAAGCAATCCACCAGGCGAGGGCTCCACCCATTATACCGGCCGTGATGGAGGGGGGTGCGGGCCGTGGATTGCCACGTCGCCTGCGGCTCCTCGCAATGACGAGGAGTGGGGATACACGCGATAGTATTGGCCAACCATCGGCATTGTGCCCCCTATCCCCCCGAACCAAGCCCTCTTCGTGCCTTCGCGTCTTCGTGTGAACCAGCCTCCCCCCCGACGCCCCCCCATCATAACGGTTGTAGCCTTGCTCCAGAGATTGCCACGTCGCCTAACGGCTCCTCGCAATGACGAGCGGTGCGGAAGCGCGAGAGTTACTCCACCCGTTCGCCCCAGGTATTGCCTGCCGGCCAGTATCGGCACACCAGAAAGTCGTTCTGCCCTCCCCGCGCGACAGCGCAGCCGACCTCGTGCGTGCCGGGCCACACGACTTGCGTATAATGCGCGACATCGGCCCAGTTGCCGGTGCGCGATACGTTGGGGAATTTGCCGGGCCGGAACTGAGCGCGCTCGGCATTGAAAGCGCCGATCATCGTTTCGGGGCTGTAGTATCCGGCATAGCCCATCCACAGGTTCTCGCCCGCCCCACCCCGCTGCTGCGGCGATGCGTGGTACATCCGGCCATCGCGCGCCAGTTGCCGCGCCCACACCTGCGCCTCGCCCGCCAGTTTCTGCGACCAGTTGAGCGGTGCACGGCCGATCCGTTCGCGTTCCGCATTGTGCGATGCCAGCAGGCGCGCGGCAAAGGCGTTGACCGCGCCCTGCGAATGCGCGACCTGCGGCAACACCGCGATTGCAGCAGTGGCGGCAAACGCTGCCGTGCCCGCTATGACTGTGGCGACCCGTCCGTTCCTCATAGTATGGTATAATGCATTCAACCGCTTAACCGATTCTGAAGGGTAGCTGCGAAAGCTCACATGGCCCAAGCGCTCTATATCCACTGGCCATTTTGCCTGAAGAAATGCCCGTATTGCGACTTCAACAGCCATGTGCGCGACGGAGTCGACATCGCGTTGTGGCAAGATGCCCTGCTGGCCGACATGCGGCACGAGGCGGCGCTGGCCGGGGGGGAGCCGCTGGCGTCGATCTTCTTCGGTGGTGGCACGCCCAGCCTGATGCCGCCTGCACTCGTTGCCACTTTGCTGGCCGAAGCGGAGCGGTTGTGGGGTTTTGCCGAGGGGATCGAAATTACGCTGGAAGCGAACCCCTCTTCGGTGGAGGCGGATCGCTTTGCCGGGCTGACCGCTGCCGGGGTCAACCGCGTCTCACTCGGCCTGCAATCGCTCGACGATGCCGCGCTGCGATTTCTCGGGCGGCTACACAATGCCAGCGAAGGGCTGGCCGCGCTGGCCACCGCGCAAGCGTGCTTCTCGCGGATCAACGCCGATTTCATCTACGCCCGCCCCGGCCAGACCGCCGATGGCTGGCGCCACGAACTGGAAGCGGCGCTGGCGCTGGGCACCGACCACCTCTCGCTGTACCAGCTCACCATCGAACCCGGCACCCGCTTCGCCACCGATGTGCGGCGCGGCGAATTTGTGCCGCTGGATGACGATCCGGCCGCCGATCTGTTCGCTTTGACCCGTGAACTGACAAAGCAGGCGGGCTTACCTGCATACGAGGTATCCAATCACGCGCGCTGTCAGTCGGAAAGTCGGCATAACCTGACGTATTGGCGGTATCACGACTACTCAGGGATCGGACCCGGCGCACATGGCAGGCGCAATGGCGTGGCCACCGTGCGCCATAAGAAGCCGGAAAACTGGCTGGCCGAAATCGCCAGATCGGGCCACGGCATCGGCGAACAGCGCATTCTGGGCCAGCGCGAACAGGCCAGCGAAGCGCTGCTGATGGGCCTGCGCCTGACAGAAGGTATTGATCTGGCGGATATCTCTGCGCGCTTTGCCCTGCCGCCTGCCGATCTGATCGATCATGATCGGGTGGACTTTTATCGCGGGCTCGATCTGGTCTGGCAGCGCGATACCCGGATCGGCGTAACCGAAGCGGGGATGCCGCTGCTCGATGCCTTGCTGGGCGAACTGGTACACGAAGAACTGGTTACGACGTGAGCAAGGCGGACCTTCTCGAAGCGTGGCAAAACCATCTGGCGGACGGGCGGCGGCGCTCTCCGCATACCGTGCGGGCCTATCTGGCGGCGGCCAATCGCCTGCTCGAAGCGACTGGAATCGTTGATTTCGCCAGCGTTGCCGCACTGGAGGGGCCGGACTTGCGTCGCCAGCTCGCTGCGCGGCGGGCGGACGGATTATCCAACGCATCCACCGCCCGCGAACTGTCGGCGCTGAAAGGGTTTGTCGCCTTCGCCCGCACCCAGATCGGGCGCGACGGCGCCCCGCCCCGGCTGCGCGGCCCGCGCCTCAAGAAAGGCCTGCCGCGCCCGATAACCCCTGACGATATAAGCAATATTGCCGACCTGATCGAGGGCGATGCCAGCGAAGCATGGATCGGATCGCGCGACCGCGCGGTGCTCTACCTGATGTACGGCGCAGGCCTGCGTATTGCCGAGGCACTGTCGCTGAAAGGCAGCGACCTGCCCCCCGGCGAAACGCTGCAAGTCACGGGCAAAGGGGGAAAACAGCGGATCGTGCCGCTGCTGCCCATCGTGCGCGCGGCGATCACCGACTATGCCGCCAAATGCCCCTACCCGCTTGATAGCGACGGACCATTGTTCCGCGGGGCCAAGGGCGGCGCGCTGGGGCAAGGCATGGTGCAGAAGGCAATGGCCCGCGCCCGCGTCGTGCTGGGCCTGCCGTCAACCGCGACACCGCACGCGCTAAGGCACAGTTTCGCAACGCATTTGCTGGGCGCCGGGGCCGATCTCAGAAGCTTGCAGGAACTGCTCGGCCACGCCAGTCTGGGTTCGACGCAGATCTATACCAAAGTCGATGCGGCGACCCTGCTCGACACCTACCGCAACGCCCACCCGCGCGAGAAGGGCTAGGCTCAGGCCTCAACGACGCGTTCGTCATTGCGAACGCAGTGAAGCAATCCACCATCCCACGCTTCCGACCATCGCAACGGTTGTGGCAGAGGCAGACCTCCGTCCATGGATTGCCACGTCGCCTAACGGCTCCTCGCAATGACGAGTTATGAGGGATACGCACAGCGGCGGCGAACACCGCCCCCAAATCAAACCCACTTTGTGCCTTCGCGCCTTCGTGTGAACCAAACACTCCATCGCAACGGTTGCAGCAGAGGCAGACCTCCGCCCATAGATTGCCACGTCGCCTGACGGTTCCTCGCAATGACGAATTATGAGGGTTACACATGGCGACGAGGAACACCGCCCCCAAAAAGCCATCGCGTCTTCGTTTCTTCGTGTGAACCAAACACGCCTTCACCCAAAAACCGCCCATCGCAACGGTTGTGGCAGCGGAAGGCCTTGCTCCATGGATTGCCACGTCGCCTAACGGCTCCTCGCAATGACGAAGAGAGATACAGCAAGGCCCCGCTTCTTCACTATTCCCATCAGCGCGCTTGTGTTGAGCAAGCATCCACGGCGTTACACCGACACCCACACCAAACCCCTCCGTGCCTTAGTGCCTTCGTGTGAACCAAACACACCATCGCAACGGTCGCGGCAGAGGCAGGCCTCCGCTCATGGATTGCCACGTCGCCGAACGGCTCCTCGCAATGACGAGTTATGAGGGACAAGCACAGCGGCGGCGAACACCGCCCCGCAAATCAAACCCACTTTGTGCCTTCGCGTCTTCGCGTGAACCAGGCTGCCGCCCACTACCGCAAGTGGCGCGGTTTCCATGTGATAACGCGATATCCATACCAGATCAGCGACACCACGACCAAACCGGCGATCACCCATTGCGCCACGCTTTCATATTGCCCGATTACGCCCGCCAGCCATGTCCCGCCCCAGATCAGCAGCGTGTTCCAGATCGCCGCGCCAACGAAGGTAAAGGTCAGAAAACGCCACACATTCATCCGCGCCAGCCCGGCGGGGAGCGAAATCATCGTGCGCAGGAACGGGCTGAACCGACAGGCGAACACCACCCATTGCCCATGCTTGCGAAAGAACGCGATGGCGCGATCGATATCCTCCCACTCGACCGTCAGCCAGCGGCCCCAGCGGGCGATGAAGGGTTCGAGCCGGTTCCTGCCCCACTTCTCCCCCACCCAGAACCACGCATAGTTGCCCAGTGTCGAACCGACAGTGCCCCAGAACAGCAGCGGCCAGAAGTCCATCTGTCCGCGAGCGACCAGCACGCCGCCGATCCCCATGATGACTTCGGAGGGAACCGGCGGAATGACGTTTTCGAGCACCATCAGGAAGAAGATGCCCCAATATCCGCCCAGCCGGATCGCTTCGATGATCAGATCATGCATGGTCGGGCAACGCGCGGCTCACGATGAAGTTCTCTGAAATTCTCCCGGCGGCGACCTGTCCGCCGTTTGAAAGCGGATCAGGCCAGACGCGCTTCGATCGCGTCCCAGATCATGCCGGGGGTGTCTGTGCCGTTGTAACGGTCGATAGCGACGATCCCGGTCGGGCTGGTCACGTTGATTTCAGTCAGCCACTGCCCGCCAATCACATCGATACCCACGAAGATCAGGCCCAGTTCTTTCAGGCGCGGGCCCATTTCGGCGCAGATTTCCTCCTCGCGCGGGGTCAGCGTGGTCGCTTCGGCGCTGCCGCCGACAGCCAGATTGGAACGGAACTCCCCTTCCCCCGGCTTGCGGTTGATCGCCCCGGCCACTTCGCCATCGACCAGCACGATCCGCTTATCGCCCTGCGCGACTTCGGGCAGGAACGGTTGCACCATGTGCGGTTCGGGCCAGGTCTGGTTGAACACTTCGAACAGCGCCGACAGGTTATCTCCGTCGGCCGGAACGCGGAAGATCGCCTTGCCGCCATTGCCGTGGATCGGTTTGACCACCACCGCGCCATGTTCGCGCTGGAACCGGCGCACTTCGTCCACCGAGCGGGTGACCAGCGTCGGCGGCATAAAGTGCCGGTAATCGAGCACCATCACCTTTTCCGGCGCATTGCGGACGGAAACGGGATTGTTCACCACCAGCGTTTCCCCCTCGATCCGTTCGAGCATATGGGTGGCGGTGATATAGCCCATGTGGAACGGCGGATCCTGCCGCATCAGCACGACATCGATATCGCGACCGAGGTCGATCCGCTGCGTTTCGCCCTTGGTGAAGTGGTCGCCTTCCACCCGCTGCACTGTCACCGGGTTGGCATGGGCGATCAGGCGGTCGTCGGCATCGAGGGTCAGCGATCCCACGTCGTAGTGATACAGGCTCGCCCCGCGCTGTTGTGCGCTGAGCATCAGAGCGAAGCTCGAATCGCCGGCGATGTTGATCGTGTCGAGCGGGTCCATCTGAACCGCAACGCGCAGGGGCATTGGCATTTCCTTCGTTTCGGGCCTTTACGGCATCCAGGCATTGACGATGTGGTCCGGCAGGCGGCCCGGCGCAAGGAGGATCACGTCAATCCGCGTATCTTCCCCTTCGCGCACATATTCGTGCGCCACGGCTTCAGTCGCCGCCGCTACCCGGCGCAGGCGACGGGCATCGATGGCATAGGCCAGCTCTTCCGCCCGGTTGCGCCACTTCACCTCTATGAACGCAACAGTGCCGAAACGGCGGGCGATCAGGTCGATTTCGCCCACCGGCGTCTTGCGGCGGCGGTCGAGGATCGTCCACCCTTTGGCCATCAGGTACAGTTCGGCCCGGCGTTCGCCCCGCCTGCCATCGCGCTCCGCCCGCTGGCGTTTCACTGCCCCTTCAGCTCCATCGCCCGCGCGTAGAGCGTCTTGCGATCGATCCCCGTTTCCTTCGCGACGAAGGCAGCGGCCTGCGATGTTTTCATCGTTTCGAGCGCTTCGCGCAACATGCTCTCGGCATCGTCCTTGCTGACAGCCACCTCTTCCGGCGGAGCGATCATCAGGACGATTTCCCCTTTGGGCGGATGCGCCTCGTAATGCTCCAGCAGTTCGGCGGCGGCGGCGGTGCGGCATTCTTCGTGCAGCTTGGTCAGCTCTCGCGCCACCGATATCATGCGCCCCGGCAGAACTTCGGCAATCGCCGCCAGCGATCTGGTCAGGCGCGGCCCGGTTTCGTAAAACAGCAGCGTGGCATCGACTTGCGCCAGAGAAGCCAGCGTATCGCCGCGCGCCTTGTCTTTCGATGGCAGGAAACCGGCGAACAGAAACCGGTCGTTCGGCAGGCCCGACAGCGTCAGCCCGACAATCGCCGCACAGGGACCGGGCAGCGAAGTGACCGCGACCCCCGAATCGCGCGCATCGCGCACCAGCCGGTAACCCGGATCGGAAATCAGCGGCGTGCCCGCATCGCTGACCAGTGCGATCGCCTGCGTCCGCGCCGCTTCCACGATACGCGCGCGATCCCGCTCGCTGGCATGATCGTCATACCGCCACAGCGGCTTGGCCGATCCGATATGTTTCATCAGCTTGCCGGTGACGCGCGTATCCTCGCACGCTACGGCATCGCAGCCTTTCAACACCTCGGCTGCGCGCAAAGTCACGTCACCGAGATTGCCAATCGGGGTCGCGACTATATAGAGGCCGGGAGAGAGAGGTTTGGTGGAGTGGTGGGACACAACTCGGCCTCATGGACCAGATACGCGGGGAGCGGCAAGCATGAACGGATGGAAAATGAATCGGCGCAAGCTGATGGTGGCAGGCTCTGCCCTGTTGTTGGCAGGTTGTAAGGTCATTCCCGGCGGTGGACCGAACACCACCGGCCCCACCCCGACTCCGACCCCCGAACCCAGCGCGACCACGTTGCCCAGCGACGATGCCCGCCACCGTGTTGCCTTGCTGGTGCCGACGACGGGGACCAATGGCGATGTGGGCCTGTCCATCGCCAATGCCACTACGATGGCGCTGCTCGATACCAATGCATCGAACCTGCGAATCACCACATACGATACCGCCACCGATGCGCGCAGCGCGGCAGCCAGGGCGATTGCCGACGGCAACAGCGTGATCCTCGGCCCGCTGATGGCCGACAATGTGCCGCAGGTTCTGGCCGAAGCGCGGCGGGCGGATGTCCCGCTGATCAGTTTTTCGAACGACAGCGCGATTGCCGGGCCGGACGTGTTCGTGATGGGCATCGCGCCAGGCCAGTCGATTGAACGTTCGGTGAAATTCGCCCGCGACCGCGGGGCCAGCCGTTTCGCTGCCATCATCCCCGATGGCGATTACGGGCAAAGAGCCGCTGCCGCCCTGTCCAGCGCGGTGGCCGGTAGTGGCGGGACAATGGTCGCTTCCGAAACATATGCGCGCGGCAATACGTCCATCGTCAGCGCGGCCACACGCCTGCAATCGCGGGGCGGGTTCGATACCGTCCTGATCGCGGACGGTCCCCGGCTTGCGGCGCAGGCAGCGGGCGTGCTCCGTCCGCGCGGCACCGGCACCACGCAATTGCTGGGCACGGAACTGTGGAGCGGCGATTCCACCGTCACACGGGCAGCGGCGCTGCGCGGGGCGATGTTCTCCGCTGTATCGGACAGCCGATTCAAACGTTTTGCGGATAGCTACAACACCCGTTTCGGCAAACAGCCTTACCGCATCTCGACTCTCGGTTACGATGCCGTGCTGCTGACGCTGCGGGTCGCGCGCGACTGGAAACCGGGCAGGAAATTCCCGATTTCGACTTTGCGCAGCCCCGACGGCTTCCTCGGTCTGGACGGGGTATTCCGCTTCAATCGCAACAACGTGGCCGAACGCGCGATGGAAGTGCGGCAGGTGCAGGATGGCAAAGTCGTCATCATATCCCCTGCCCCCGGCAAGTTCGGCGGCTGACGATAACTCCCCCCGAACGCCACGTGCCGCTTGAAGGGTCACGAATCCGAAGCCTATAGCTGGCGGCATGTCAGATGACCTGTTCGATAACACACCGGCCTCCAGCGGTGACTACGACGCTTCCTCTATCGAAGTGCTCGAAGGGCTGGAGCCCGTCCGCCGCCGCCCCGGTATGTATATCGGGGGCACGGACGACCGCGCGCTGCACCACCTCGCAGCCGAAGTGCTCGACAATTCGATGGACGAAGCGGTGGCGGGCCACGCCACCCGGATCGAAGTCAGTCTGGAACAGGGCAACCGCCTGACCATCACCGACAACGGGCGCGGGATGCCGGTGGGCGAACATCCCAAGTTTCCCGGCAAATCGACGCTGGAAGTGATCCTTGGCACGCTCCATTCGGGCGGCAAGTTTTCGGGCAAGGCCTATGCCACCAGCGGCGGCCTGCACGGCGTCGGCGTGTCGGTGGTCAACGCGCTCAGTTCATATACCCGCGTCGAAGTCGCGCGCGACCGCCAGCTTTATGCGCAGGAGTTTTCGCGCGGCATCACCCAGGGCCCTTTGCAGGAACTTGGCCCTACCCCCAACCGCCGTGGTACGACCGTGACATTCGTGCCCGATACCGAGATTTTCGGGGATCGGCAGTTCAGCGCCAGGCGGCTTTTCAAACTCGCCCGGTCGAAGGCATATCTGTTCGCAGGTGTCGAAATTCGCTGGAAATGCGCCGCCAGTCTGACCAGCGACGATGTCCCGGCGGAGGCGGTGTTCAAGTTTCCCGGCGGTCTGGCCGATCATCTGGCGGAACAGATCGGCGCGCGCGAATGCGTCACCAGCCAGCCCTTCACCGGATCGCAGGAATTTCCCGACGAACAGGGCCGCGTCGAATGGGCCATCGCATGGCCGCTATGGTCCGATGGCGCGACGAGCTGGTATTGCAACACCGTGCCCACCCCCGACGGCGGGACGCATGAACAGGGCCTGCGCGCCGCGCTGACCAAGGGGTTGCGCGCCTTCGGTGAACTGACCGGCGCGAAGAAGGCCAAGGAAATCACAGCCGACGATGTGATGACCGGCGGCGAAATCATGCTGAGCGTGTTCATCCGCGACCCGCAATTCCAGAGCCAGACGAAAGATCGCCTGACCTCGCCCGAAGCGGCCCGTCTGGTCGAAAACGCGGTGCGCGATCACTTCGACCATTTCCTCACCGACAATATGGATCGCGGCAAGGCACTGCTCGGCAGTGTGATGGAGCGGATGGACGAACGCCTGCGCCGCAAGCAGGAGCGTGAGGTCAAGCGCAAGACCGCCACCAATGCCAAGAAGCTGCGCCTGCCCGGCAAACTGACCGATTGTTCGGGCGAAGGTGACGGCGAAACCGAACTGTTCATCGTCGAAGGCGATTCGGCAGGCGGCAGCGCCAAACAGGCCCGCAACCGCAAGACGCAGGCCATCCTGCCGATCCGCGGCAAGATCCTGAATGTCGCCAGCGCCAGCGCCGACAAGATCCGCGCCAACAGCGAAATCGCCGATCTCGCGCTGGCGATGGGTTGCGGCACCCGCAAGGACTGCGACCCGGAAAACATGCGGTACGACCGGATCATCATCATGACCGACGCCGATGTCGACGGCGCGCATATCGCTACGCTGCTGATGACGTTCTTCTTTCAGGAAATGGCCGAAGTCGTGCGCGGTGGATATCTCTATCTCGCGCAGCCGCCGCTCTATAAACTCACCGCCGGGAAAGAGAGCGTCTATGCCCGCGACGATGCACACCGCGCCGAGCTGGAAGCGACTTTGTTCAAAGGCAAGAAAGTCGAAGTGAGCCGGTTCAAGGGTCTGGGTGAAATGAACCCGCAGCAATTGCGCGAAACCACGATGAACCCCGAAACCCGCAGCCTGATCCGCATCACCCTGCCCGCTGAACATGAACAGCGGCACGCGGTGAAGGAACTGGTCGATCAGTTGATGGGGCGCAACCCGGAACACCGGTTCAACTTCATCCAGAACAACGCCGGCGAATTCGACCGCGAGATGATCGACGCCTGACACCGCTCAGGCGGTGGTTGCTCAGGCGACTGCTGCTTAGGTGGGGGATGCCTCGCGCCGTTCCGCAATGATTGCGCGTGCGACTACCGCGAACAGCGCGGCCATTGCGAATGGCATAACCGGCACGCCTGTTGCCAGCGCCAGCGGTCGGGCAAAAATCGGCGTGGCAAAGGCCAGCAGGATCGCGATGCGCTGCCAGTCGCGGTCTGGCTGCGCCGCCAGCCACAGCAGCGGAAACGCCAGTATCACCAGATCGTAATCGAGCACGAACGGTGTCGCCAAAGGTGCGCCAGCCAGCATCAGCGCGCCGATACCCAGATCGTATGTCCTGCGAAATGCGACCGCGATCAGCGTGGCGACCACCGCCAGACTCACCGCCGCCTGCACGGCATAGGCCGCCGCAGTCGTGCCGCCCAGCATCTTCACTCCGGCAAATGCGCTCATCATCTTGCCATAGCCGACCGCACCCGTCGCCATCGCGGCACCCGCCTGATCGCTGATCGCCAACCAGTCCGCCCAGATCGCAGTGCCAAACGCCAGTGTCGAAATCGCCGCCAGCGCCAGCGCGGTGACCCCCGCCGACACGATAGCCCGCCATTGCCCCGTCAGCAGCAAAACGATGGGGATCAGCAAGCCGAACTGCGGCTTGATCGTCGCCAGACCGAAACAGATACCCGCCGCGACCGGCCGGTCCCTCACCAGCAAAGCCCCGCCGCCCAGCAAGGCCGCGAGCAGAAACGACGTCTGCCCGTGGGTGATCGTGATCGCGACCGGCGGGAATGCCAGCGCCAGCAACCACAGCGGCGCCCCCGCCCCCACTTGCCCGATCCACCCGCGCACCGCCGCCAGATACAGCCCGCCGCCCAGCGCGATCCACACCGCCAGCGCCGGAAAATACCCCAGCACCCCCAGCGGCGCGACAAACGGCAAAAACGTGGGTGGATAGAAAAATGCCGTGAAGCCATCGGCAGCTTTGAAATACTGCTGCTGCGTCGCGATGTGCGCCGCCATGTCATACACATTCTGCCCAGCCAGCAGCATCCGCCCCGATGTCCAGAAGCTGATGAAGTCGGTTCCGATCAGAAACCCGTTGCGATCCACTCCGGCCCGTGCCGTGGCCAGCAACCAGATAATCAGCGCAATATTCGCCGCGGCTGCGATAAACAGGTAGCCACGCACGCGTTCTTTGTTCAACCAGGGGGCGGTGCGGATTACGTTTACGCTCATATCCGTATACCCGCCGCCTTAAGTGGAAAACTGCCCTTTAAAAACAATGATATACCCCCCGAATATCGTGGTGAACATCCTGTCATGTTCAAGAGACGAAACAAGCCGGCCACGCGCATTGCATCCATCTGTCGGGACGTTATCCTGTTGGGCATGATCGGAAAATCTCTATTCGCTACCGCCGCTCTGGCATTTCTGGCTGCCAACCCGGCAATGGCCCGGACAGCACCTTCGCAAACCGAGCCGAAATCCGATAGCCTGACTCAGCAAGGGGCGCAGGCCGTCGCGGAATTTCTCCACGGAAAACGCACCGCGGAAGAGGTATTTTCTCCGGGTTTTCTGGCGGTTGTGCCTAAATCTCAGCTTCAGGCCCTGGCTGCGAAACTGGCAGAACAGTTCGGGCCATTCGATGCGGTGGCCTCGGTTGAGGAGAAAAATCCCAATCAGGGAATCGTCACTCTGCGCTACGCCAAAGCGACGATTGCCGGCCCGATAACCATTGATAACGGCGGCAAAGTAACGGGTCTGTTGCTCAACGATGTGAAGCCGCTGGGCGACAGCGTGGCCAAAGTTCAGGCCGACCTGGAGGCGCTTCCGGGAAAGGTCAGCGTCCTGTCCGCTTCGCTGGACGGCAAGCAATCGTCGGTTCTGGAAATCGCGCCAGATCAACAGCTTGCCATCGGTTCTACATTCAAACTCTACGTGCTTTCCGCCCTCGCCCATTCCATCGAACGCGGCGAACACCGCTGGGACGAAGTCGTAAACCTCACCGAAAAATCGCTGCCCAGCGGGCAAATGCAGGAATGGCCCGCAGGCGCGCCCGTCACGCTCCATACGCTGGCCAGCATGATGATCTCGATCAGCGATAATACCGCGACAGATCAACTGATTAGAGTGCTGGGCCGCAAGGCAATCGGCGATGAATTGCGTAAGAGCGGACACTCCACGCCGGACAAGACTCTGCCGTTTTTGACCACGCACGAACTGTTCGCCTTGAAAGGCAACCCGGCGCTTGGGGCGCAATACGCCGCCGCTGACGAAACAGGGCAGGAAGCCATTCTGAAAAGGCTGGATGTGCAAATCAAAACTGATCCGGCATCGATACCGCTACCCCAATATACAGAACCGCACGCTATCGACACGCTCGAATGGTTTGCCAGCGCCAATGATATTGCGGGCATTTTTCGCCGGATCGTTGCGCTGAAAGACCCCACCGCGCGCCAGATTTTGGCAATCTCCCCCTCGATGTCAGCCTCCGACCGCGCGCGATTTGCATATGTCGGATATAAAGGTGGGTCAGAACCGGGCGTACTCAACCTGAGCTGGCTCATGCAGACCAAGAGCGGCGAATGGCGCGTACTGACAATAAGTTGGAACGATCAATCCAGCCCTGTGGACCAAGGCAAGCTGGAAATGCTGGCTACCCGCCTCCTCAAACTGAGCGAATAAGCAAAGCCCCCCTTGCCCTACGAATGCTGGCCGCTTAACGTATACGTAAAGTTGCGAAGGGAGACCCAATGGTCCAGCGTTTTGAAGGCACTAACGATTATATCGCCACCGACGATCTGAAAGTGGCGGTGAACGCCGCTGTCACGCTCCGTCGTCCATTGCTGGTGAAGGGGGAACCCGGCACCGGCAAGACCGTGCTGGCGCAGGAAATCGCCAGGGCGATCGATGCCCCTCTGATCGAATGGAACGTAAAATCGACCACCAAGGCGCATCAGGGGCTGTATGAATACGATGCCGTAGCCCGGTTGCGCGATGGGCAATTGGGCGAAGAGCGCGTCCACGACATCCGCAACTACATCAAGCGCGGCAAATTGTGGGAAGCTTTCACCAGCGAGAAACTGCCTGTCCTGCTGATCGACGAGATCGACAAGGCCGATATCGAATTCCCCAACGATCTGCTGCACGAACTCGATCGGATGAAATTCGACGTGTACGAAACGCAGGAAACAATCGAAGCGAAAGAGCGCCCGATTGTCGTCATCACCTCGAACAACGAGAAGGAATTGCCCGACGCATTCCTGCGTCGCTGTTTCTTCCATTATATCAAGTTCCCCGATCACGACACGATGAGGGAAATCATCGAAGTCCACTTCCCCGGCATCCAGAAAGCTCTGGTCACCAAAGCAATGGAAGTGTTCTATGAACTCCGCGAAGTGCCGGGCCTGAAGAAGAAGCCGAGCACCAGCGAATTGCTCGACTGGCTCAAGCTGTTGCTCAATGAAGATATGCCGCTGGATGTCTTGCAGAATAAAGACCCGACCAAGGCTATCCCGCCGATGCACGGCGCGTTGTTGAAAAACGAACAGGACGTGATGCTGTTCGAACGTCTGGCCTTTATGGCCCGGCGCAATCCGGGTGGCTGACAGGCTGAAACCGCGCGAAACAACCCGCTTTGCCGCCATCCGTGCGCGGCTCGAAACGTTCGAGCCGCGTGCTGGCATCTATGCATGGTTATACGAATTCGCGCTGTTCGGCTTCAAACAAGGCTGGGCATGTCTGTTCGGCGGACTGATGCTGGCGCTGCTGGTGGGTACGCACCTGTTCTATCCCGCCGATGCCGCGCTGGCCCGGTATGATTTCCTGACACTGGCCGCGTTGGGAATACAGATCGCCATGCTGGCTCTGCGTCTGGAAACATGGGGCGAGGCCAAAGTGATCCTCGCCTTTCACGTCGTCGGCACTGTGATGGAGCTGTTCAAAACCGCCTACGGATCATGGATATATCCTGAGGCGAGTATCCTGCGGATCGGGGCAGTGCCGTTGTTTTCCGGCTTCATGTATGCCGCCGTCGGCAGCTACATCGCGCGGGTTTGGCGAATTTTCGATTTCCGCTTCACCGCCTATCCTCCACGGTGGGCGACATGGGTTCTGGCAGTGGCTATCTACGTCAACTTTTTCACGCATCATTGGCTGCCCGATGTTCGGATGGCTTTGTTTGCGGCGATGATCGCGCTGTTTGCCCGCACCCGGATTTACTTCACTGTCTGGCGCGAACCACGCTGGATGCCGCTGTTGGTTGGGTGGCTGCTGGTCGCGCTGTTCATCTGGTTTGCGGAAAACCTCGGCACCGTTGCACGGGCGTGGACTTATCCCGATCAGGCGCATGGCTGGGCGATGGTGTCTCCGGCCAAGCTCGGCGCGTGGTATCTGCTGATGTACATCAGCTTCGTTCTCGTCAGCTGGGTCGCGACCATACGCGCGCCCTTTGTCAGCGCTGCCCCCCCTACACAACAAGCGGTATGAAATCCCCATGTTCCTGAACTTCATCGACGAACTGCGTGCCGCCGGGATCAAGGCGAGTTTTAAAGAGCATCTCACTCTGCTCGAAGCGCTGGACAAGAACGTGATCGAGCATACGCCAGAGGCATTCTATTACCTTGCCCGCGCCACCTTCGTGAAAGACGAAGGGCTGATCGATCGCTTCGATCAGGTGTTCCAGAAGGTCTTCAAAGGGATCATGACCGATTATGGCCAGAACCCGGTCGATGTTCCCCAAGACTGGCTGAAAGCGGTTGCCGAGAAATTCCTCACGCCAGAAGAAATGGCCGAGATCGAGAAAATGGGTTCGTGGGAAGAACTCATGGATACGCTTAAGAAACGTCTGGAAGAACAGGAAAAACGCCATCAGGGCGGCAACAAGTGGATCGGCACTGGGGGCACCTCGCCATACGGTAATTCCGGCTACAACCCCGAAGGGGTGCGGATCGGCGGCGAGAGCAAGCATAAGCGCGCCGTGAAAGTGTGGGAGAAGCGCGAATTTCGCAATCTCGACAACACCCGAGAACTGGGCACACGCAATATCAAGGTTGCACTGCGTCGCTTGCGCCGCTTTGCCCGCGAAGGTGCGGCCGACGAACTCGATCTGGATGCCACCATCGAAGGCACCGCCAAGCAAGGCTGGCTCGATATCCATATGCGGCCAGAGCGGCACAATGCCGTCAAACTGCTGCTGTTCCTCGACGTTGGCGGATCGATGGACCCGTTTATCAAAGTGACGGAAGAACTGTTCAGCGCAGCGACCAGCGAATTCAAAAACCTCGAATTCTTCTACTTCCACAACTGCCTTTACGAAGGGGTATGGAAGGACAACCGCCGCCGCTGGGCCGAACGGACCAAAACGTGGGATATCCTCCACAAATATGGGCACGATTACAAAGTCGTATTTGTAGGTGACGCAGCGATGAGCCCCTACGAAATCACCCACCCCGGCGGCAGTGTCGAGCACATGAACGAGGAAGCCGGCGCTGTTTGGATGCAGCGGGTGACCAATACTTATCCGGCGACCGTCTGGCTCAATCCCGTGCCTGAAAACCAGTGGGGATACTCACAATCGACCAAAGTCATGCGGCAGTTGATCGATGATCGGATGTATCCGCTCACGCTCGAAGGGCTGGATGATGCGATGCGGGAATTGAGCCGCAAACACGGCTGATAACTCCGCAAATCGCTCAATAAAGCAATAGCGGCGCAACACTTTCACGCCATCCCGCTTCGTCGGCGGCGGCGCGAGCATCAAGGTCGAACGGTTCGGCGCTGGCATCGTCGACCCATTCGCGCAAAGCCGGGCCACCGTTGATGACGTCGATCGCCAATCGGTCGAACTCGTACTCATAGGGGAAATCACGCCACAGCGCATATTCAGGGTAAAGCCGCCGGATCGCCTTGAACGCCAGCGCCTGCAATCGCCAGGGGCGGAATGTGCCATGATTGTAAAACCCATGTTCGGCATGGATCATCAACGCGCTGCACAATTCGTGCGCGTGCTTGTGGAATGTCGGCTCGAAGTAACAAGGACGGATCGCGCAGCCTGCCAGCCATTCCGGCGCCAAACGGCGCATTTCCGCCAGCACCGCAATCCCATCGATATCCGGCGCGCCGAACAATACCTCCAGCGGTCTGGTCGTGCCCCTCCCCTCGCTCAGATTGGTCCCTTCGAGCATGACCGTGCCAGCATAAGCTCTCGCCATATTGATATTGGCGGCATTCGGGCTGGGGTTGATCCATACCCGTTCGGCAGGCCAGCCATATCCCGGCCCCGCTTCGGGCAGCCAGTGGTGCATCTCAATCACCCGATAGGCTACGTCCAGATTGAATTCGCGAATGAACCATTCACCCATTTCACCCATTGTCAGGCCGTGACGCATCGGCATCGGCGCTGCACCGACAAAGCTCTCCTGACCGTGGACGAGCAAAGTCCCTTCCACCGGGCGGCCAGCGGGATTGGGGCGATCCAGTACCCACACTTCCTTGCCGTGCTCCGCCGCAGCCTGAAGCAGATAGAGCAACGTGGTGACGAATGTGTAGATACGGCACCCCAGATCCTGCAGGTCGAACAGGAAGACATCGGCCGTGCTCATCATCTGCCCGGTGGGGCGACGCACTTCGCCGTAGAGGCTGAAAACCGGAATCCCCAAAACGGGGTCGGTTTCGTCAGCCGTTTCGACCATGTTATCCTGCTTATCACCCTTCAGCCCATGCTGCGGGCCAAGCGCGCTGGTAATATTGACACCGGCGCCAATCAGAGCATCGAGGCTATGAGTCAGGTCCGCCGTGACCGAGGCGGGATGCGCCACGAGCGACACGCGCCTGCCTTCAAGCGGTTTCCTAAGGTCGGGGTCGGCCAGCAGCCGGTCAATGCCGAATTTCATGAACCTTGCGGTGCCGCAAGCGTGGCCGCGAAGCAAGCCGGATCGTGAAAGTCAGGCTTTGCCTGAGGATGCACCATCGCCCAATAGGATTTCGTGCCGCCCTCTTCTTCGAGAATTGCGGTAATCGCCATCGCAGCAGGCAATTGCGGCAGAACGTCCCGTGGAATCGCCGCATCGAAAATGGCAAACGTCGATCCCTCACGCAGCCCGATCTCCGGCTCTCGAGAAGCCGGCCGATTGCTCATCCCATCACGATAACCGCTGAACTGATACGCTGCCCAGCGACCCGATGGCGACAGGTTGATCTCGACATATTCCTGCCCACCTTCGGGCCTCAAAAACAGCTCGAAACAGGTTGTCCGCCACAGTTCGTCCTGCCGCCCGCGCCCCGAATAAGGGGGAACGACCAGACTGCCCGATCCATCCACCCTCCACCGGATGCGAACCAGATGATCGTCGAAGCCGATTATCTGCGCTTCGACCCGTGTAATCGCTCTGGGCGGAAAATCGGGATGAAAGTGAAGTTGATACGTTTGCATGTCCACGCCCCCGTGCTAACCGCCCGCCCGTTATGAGCGAGTACACATCAGACCTTCTCCGCCTGCTCGACGAGCGCGGCTATGTCCACCAGATGACCGACGCGACGGGGCTGGATGCCCTTGCCGCGCGCCAGATCGTGCCCGGGTATATCGGGTTCGATGCGACCGCCCCTTCGCTGCATGTCGGATCGCTGGTGCAGATCATGATGCTGCGCCGCCTGCAACAGACGGGACACAAGCCAATCGTGCTGATGGGTGGTGGCACCACCCGGATTGGCGACCCCAGCGGTCGCGACGAAAGCCGCAAAGTGCTCGACGATGCGACGATCGCGGAAAACATCGCCGGGATACGAACAGTCTTCGAACGCTTGCTGACGTTCGGTGATGGCCCGACCGACGCCATCATGGTGAACAACGACGACTGGCTTTCCCAACTCGGCTATATCGATCTGCTCCGCGACGTAGGCCCGCACTTCACCGTCAACCGGATGCTGTCGTTCGATTCCGTCAAACTGCGGCTTGAACGCGAACAATCGCTGACTTTCCTCGAATTCAACTACATGATCCTGCAGGCATACGATTTTGTAGAACTTGGGCGGCGCCACGGCTGCCGGTTGCAGATGGGCGGCAGCGATCAGTGGGGCAATATCGTCAACGGCATCGAACTGTCCCGCCGCATGGAAAGCCGGGAGGTGTACGGCCTCACTACACCGCTTCTGACCACTGCCGATGGCGCCAAGATGGGCAAGACCGCAGCAGGTGCGGTATGGCTGAACGAACCGCAACTGCCCGCCTACGACTTCTGGCAATACTGGCGCAACGTGGACGATCGCGATGTCGGGCGTTTCCTACGCCTGTTCACCGACCTGCCGCTCAGCGAAATTGCACGACTGGAATCGCTCGAAGGGGCAGAGATCAATGCGGCGAAAATCGTACTGGCGAACGAAGTCACTAAACTGGTTCGCGGCGAGGAAGCTTCGGCATCGGCAGAAGCTACCGCTTCGCAAACATTTGCCGCGGGCGGCGCGGGTGACGACCTCCCTCGCCTGATGATTGCGGCGGAGATGACTGTCGCCAATGCATTGAGAGAGCTAGGTTTCGTCGCATCGGGCGGCGAAGCCAAACGCAAGGTGGCAGAAGGCGCCGTAAAGATCGATGGCGAGACAATCACCGATCCTGCGGCACCGGCACGACCAGGCAAACTCAGTCTGGGCAAGAAGCGCCACGCTATCCTGAGCTAATTTTCCATTTAGGTTACAATCGCTTGTCTCAAAATGGGACAAGCGATCTTAACTCTAAATCAGCATTTGGCGGTCATATTTCATCCTCCACGCACAGGGAGGATTTGGCACGTGTCCGCAGGAGCTCAGCTTTCCGTCACCGATATGCGGCGCGCAGCGCGGCATCCGGTCGATTACACCGTGATCGCTGAACATTTCGATCATGGCGACATGAGCGTACACATTGCCAATATTTCGGCACACGGCTTCATGATCGACGACGCACAAAAGCTGGCGCGCGGAGATCGGCTGATCGTCCGCCTTCCCGTGGTAGGCCGGATCGAAGCCTATTGCATCTGGGTGCGCGATGAACGCGCCGGCTTTCAGTTCGAGCGGATCATCCGCATCGACGACTTCATAGGCATGATCGACGAACTTCAACCCAATCCGCGCTTGCGCCGCCGTCGCTAGGGTGCTGCAAAGCCGTCGTTTCTGCGCCCGGTCTGGCGTTCCCGCACTATAAAAGCAGAATAATTGCGTAGGGTGAAAGCGGCTCTCGCTTCCCATCGATCACATGCGCTGCCATTGCAGTGCATGTGAAAGACATCCCTCATCCGCTGACTATCGCCAATTTTCGCGCCTATTTCGTCGCCCGACTTGCCAGCACCGTAGCGGTGAGCGCTCAGGCAATTATCATTGGATGGCAGGTCTATGCCATCGCGCGGCAAACGATGGATATCAAGCAGGCCGCCTTTTTGCTGGGCATGATCGGCCTGCTCCAGTTTGTGCCGCTGTTCCTGCTGACACCAGTCGTAGGGCTGGTTGCCGATACATATGACCGGCGATGGATCGCACGGGGAACCACGGCGTTGCTCACGATCAACGCGGCGGCTCTGGGCCTGCTGACCTGGGCGGGTATGCTGACGCTGCCCTATCTGTTCGTCGCGGCCGTTCTGATCGGGATTGCCCGCGCATTTTCGGGACCGGCATATTCCGCGCTGGCCCCCAACCTTGTCCCACGCGAAAGCCTGCCGACAGCGATCGCGGTCAGTTCGATTGCCTGGCAGGCGGGTATGATTGCAGGGCCGAGCGTGGGCGGTGTGCTCTATGCCATCCATCCGGACGTCGCTTACGGCTCGATTTCGGTGATGCTCGCGTTCTCTCTGACCATGGTTTTCCTGATCGGGAAAGTACCACAGCCTGCCGCGCAAAAGGATCGCCGCCCGCTCCACCGCGTGATCGATGGGTTTTCTTATGTTCGCGACAACCGGCTGGTACTTGCTGCAATTACCCTCGATCTGTTTGTCGTACTGCTGGCCGGTACGACTGCCCTACTGCCTGTGTTTGCCCGGGATATTCTCCATGTCGACGCAGCCGGGTTCGGTATATTGGCGGCAGGCATGGGGATCGGTGCTGCAACCGCATCGATCTGGTTTTCGTTCCGCCCGATGAAGACCGAAGTCGGGGTCAAGATGCTTGGCGCGGTTGTCCTGTTTGCTCTTGCGATCCTCACATTCGGGATATCGCGCTGGTTCTGGCTGAGCTTCGGCGCACTTGTCGTGGCGGGGGCGGCCGATATGGTTTCGGTTTATGTTCGCCAGTCGTTGATCCAGTTGCACACCCCCGATGAAATGCGCGGCCGTGTCGGGGCCGTTTCGGCACTGACCATTTCCGCCTCCAACGAATTGGGCGAAGCGGAATCGGGTTTTATGGCTTCGATCCTCGGACCGGTAGGTGCGGTGATCTTCGGCGGGGTCGCAGCAATCGGAATTACGCTTGCATGGGCCTGGCTTTTCCCGGAACTCAGACACGCGCGAACCTTTGATCCAAAGGATCATTCTTCACCCGAGAAAAACAAGGAGGCAGTTTCATGAAAGCCGACAGCGTTCTCGCCACTATCGGAAACACCCCGCATATCCGCCTGTCACGACTATTCCCCAACCACGAAGTGTGGGTAAAGTCGGAACGTACCAATCCTGGTGGATCGATCAAAGACCGCATCGCACTGGCCATGGTCGAAGATGCAGAGCGATCAGGGGCGCTCAAGCCCGGCGGCACAATTATCGAACCGACCAGTGGCAACACAGGGATCGGGCTGGCGATGGTCGCCGCGGTCAAAGGTTATAAGCTCGTTCTCGTCATGCCGGAAAGCATGAGCATCGAGCGTCGTCGCCTGATGCTGGCCTATGGTGCCAGCTTCGACCTGACTCCCAAGGAGAATGGGATGAAAGGCGCGCTCGAACGGGCCAGTGAACTGGTTGCGCAAACCGACAATTCATGGATGCCGCAGCAATTCGACAATGCGTCGAACCCAACGATCCATGCGCGCACTACGGCGCAGGAAATTCTCGCTGATTTCGCTGATACACCGATTGACGCTTTGATTACGGGCGTGGGCACCGGCGGCCACCTGACCGGCTGTGCTGAAGCGCTCAAGAAATCCTGGCCTGAGATGAAGGCTTTTGCGGTGGAGCCAGCTCTGTCGCCCGTCATCAGTGGTGGTCAGCCCGGCCCTCACCCGATTCAAGGGATCGGCGCCGGTTTCATTCCGGAAAACCTGCACACGCAGGCTATCGACGGTGCCATCAAGGTCGATGCAGAGAAGGCGAAGGAAATGGCTCGCCAATGCGCCGCCAAGGAAGGCTTGCTGGTGGGTATTTCGAGTGGTGCCACACTGGCCGCGATTGCAAGCAAGCTGCCCGATCTCAAAGAAGGCAGCCGCGTGCTGGGCTTCAACTATGACACCGGCGAACGGTATCTGTCGGTCCCGGACTTCCTGCCCGAAGCATGATGTCGGAAGCCGTCTCCTATTGCGATGGCGACACCAAGCTGACCGGGTATGTTTATCGCCCGGTCGGCGCACCGCGCGCATCGGTTGCGGTATTTCCCACCATCATGAACCCGACGCCCGCGGTCGTCGCCAAGGCGGAAGCTCTGGCCAAGGCCGGATATCTGGCATTTGTTTGCGATTTCTATGGCCAGGATCCACATGACTTTGCCGCAGCGCAAGGACTGGCCAGCGAGCTACGTCGCGATGCCACGAACTATCGCCAACGATTGAGCGCAGGCCTCGCTACCTTGCGTGCGCTGGCCCCCGATCTGCCACAGGCGGCAATCGGATTTTGCATGGGAGGACAAGCCGTTCTGGAACTGGCTCGAAGCGGCGCGAACCTTGTGCTGGTGGCCAGTTTCCACGGGTTGCTCAACACCGATCTCCCTGCGCAGCCTGGCACCGTGAAAGCCCGTATTCTGGTATGTCATGGCGATGCCGACGAACTTGTGCCGCGGGAACAGGTTATTCGGTTCTGGGAAGAAATGGACCGCAGTGGGGCCAACTGGCATTTCCATTCGTACAGCGGTGTCAAACACGGGTTCACCAACCCGAATGCCCCACCCAACGGCGACATGGTAGCATATGATTCCAGTGCAGACCGGCAGAGCTGGTCGGCCCTGCTCAGTCTGCTGGACGAAGTGCTCGATTAGAACCTGTTCCCGCTACCCTTGCCGGGGTTGAAACGGATCAGGCGGCTATCGAGTACGGCGGCGGTGCGATTGACCACTGCCTTGCGGTACTCGGGATCGGTAACCATCTCCAGAAACGCTGCGCTGTTGGGATATTCGGCCACAAAACCATCATCCCACTGCCGGTCTTCCGGCCCGATCAGCATGACCTGAAATGCTCCGCGCCAGGCGATACGGCCACCGACTCGCTGAAAAATCGGGCCGCTGGTATGGCCATATTCGGTGTAAGCTTCCTGCCCCGACCATCCTTTTCCCGCATTGGGATGGTCGGCGGGATATTCCGCCCGATCGCGAAATCGCAGAAGATTCAGCATGTGGATCGGTTCATCTCGCGGCAGAGCCTTGAATGCAGCGAAACCCGCTGCGCTCGGATCGAGATAGCAATCCATTATGCAGCGTCTTCCAGAGTATAATCTTTGAACCGTTCGCGCAGATCTTTCTTACTGATTTTGCCTGTCGCCGTATGCGGGATCTCATCCACGAATTCGATCGCATCCGGCAACCACCATTTGGCGACTTTGTCCGTGAGAAACTCGCGCAATTCTTCGCCACTAACCGAAAGACTCTCCTTCACGACCACGAACAGCACCGGGCGTTCATCCCATTTGGGATGCGGCATCCCCACTGCCGCCGCTTCCGCTACTGCAGGATGACCGACCGCGGCATTTTCCAGCTCGACCGAGCTGATCCATTCGCCGCCCGATTTGATAACGTCCTTTGTCCGGTCAGTGAGCTGGAGCGAACCATCAGGGTGAAGAATCCCGACATCGCCGGTATCGAACCAGCCATCGGCGTTGATCGCATCGCGATCCGCCTTGAAATACCGCTTGATGATCCACGGGCCGCGAATTTGCAAAGCACCGCTTGTCTTCCCATCGCGAGGAAGCTCGGTTTCCATGTCGTCCAGATTGACGGTGCGTAGCTGGACACCGAAGATCGGGCGGCCCTGCCGTGCCGTGCGATCCACCTTCTCTTCGAACGTCAGCTGATCCCAGTCCGCGCTCGGCCCTCCGACAGTGCCGATCGGGCTGGTTTCAGTCATGCCCCACGCGTGCTGCACGCGCGTACCGTTTTTCATCAGGCGTTCGATCATGAAACGGGGCGCGGCCGAACCGCCGATAGTGGCGGCTGTTAGTTTGGGCAGTTCCAGCCCGTTGGCATCGCAATACTGGAAATGCGCCAGCCACACCGTCGGCACCCCGGCACTGTCCGTCACGCCTTCGCGCTTCATCAGATCGTCCAGAACGGCGGGATCGTTGACTGCGGAAAACACGAATTTGATGCCTGCCATCCCCCCTGCGTAGGGAAGGCCCCAACTTGCCGCGTGGAACATCGGCACCACAGGCAACATCACACTGGCAGCGCTGAAGTTGAATGCGGCGGTCTGCAGGCCTGCCATAGCGTGCATAACCGTAGAACGATGTTCGTATTGCACGCCCTTGGGATTACCGGTGGTCCCGCTGGTGTAACACAGCATGCAAGGATCGCGTTCGCTTCCCTGCACCCATTCGTAATCCCCATCGTGTTGTCCGATCCAGTCTTCGAACGCCACCGCGTCTGATCCGGCAGGCGGATCGTAGCAGATATAGTGCTCGACTGTCGGCCAGCGGTCGCGCATCCGGTCGACGATCGGCTGAAAAGCCGCATCGTACATCAGCACACGATCTTCAGCGTGATTGACGATATAGTCCAGCTGATCGTCGAACAGGCGTGGGTTCACGGTGTGAAGAACACCACCCATGCCCGCCACGCCAAACCAGCTTACCAGATGGCGAGCATGATTCATCGCCAGGCTGGCCACACGTTCGCCGGGTTTGATCCCGACAGCTTCCAGTGCCTGAGCGAGTTTCAGAGCATCGCTGCGGACGTTCTGCCAATTGGTGCGCGTTTCGCTGCCATTTGCCCAATGGGTTACAATTTCCCGATCCCCGGCCTCGCGCGCGGCATGATCGATCACATGCGTCACGCGCATGGTCCAGTCCTGCATTGCTCCCAGCATATGCCTCTCCTGCAAAAGATGCCCATTCGAATGGGCGGTATGGCTTTCAGTCAGATTGCTTCGCTTAGTTCGTCGGTGCAAGGAAAACCCGACACAAAGTGTGTTCAGGCAACCAGACGCAAGCGAGCAGGCCCCCGCTGCGTGGTCAGCGAAACGTTGCTGAGCCCATCGATCGCGGCAAGACGCTCTGCCAGTTCGCCGTCCAGCTGATAGCTCCAGCCAAGCCGCACGACAGGTTCCCGCCCCTCGCCGGTTTTCAGGCGAACGCACACCTCCCCTCTCCCCTCGGGGCCGGGAGCAAGTTCCATCTTTAATGCGTCAACCGCATTCACATCGAACAGATCAAGGGAGAGACGCATACGCGCCCCGGCCTTCACGTCTTTCAGCGGACGTCCGCTGCGCACAGTGATCCGCGGCGGTTCATCCGGGCTGGGGGAATCGAGTTCGACATTGAGCAACACACAGGTGCCGTCTTCCGCCCATTTCTGAAAGCTGGCCACCAGCCCTTCTTCAAAGCAGGCGGCAGAGAATTGTCCGGTTGCATCGGAGAAATCCGCCCGGACGAAATCCTTGCCCTTGCGAGTGCGCCCTTTGTTCACCTTCTCGACCATCACAGCCATAACGGCTTGTGCCCGGCCACCCCCAGGCGCCCCGCCGTCCATCAATGACGCGTAACTGCGTGCGCCGTTGGCCGATGCAATCTCGCGGAACTGCTGCACCGGGTGTGCGGAGAAGAAGAAACCAAACACCTCCCGCTCTTTCGCCATCCGATCGGCACGAGGCCATTCTTCGACTTCGGCAAGCCGCAGGCTGTCGGCATTGTGATCGTCCCCGCCGAACAGGCCCTGCTGGCCACTGGTGCGCTCCCGCGCGGCAGCATCGGCCACCGCCATCAGCATTTCCGCGTTGTCATGCACTTTGGCGCGGTTGGGTTCGAGGTGATCCAGCGCCCCGGCACACGCAAGCGCCTCCAGCTGGCGGCGGTTCATCGAACCCGGCGGAATGCGTTCGAACAGTTGCTGAAGACTTTCGTACCAGCCATGCGCTTCGCGTTCTGCAACGATGGTTTCCATCGCCTTTTCACCGACATTGCGGATACCGGCCAGCGCATAGCGCACGGCATAGCCATCGTCGGTCCGTTCGACAGTGAATTCCGCTTCGGATCGGTTGATATCCGGTGCCTCTACCGCAATCCCTTGCCTGCGGGCATCGTCCACGAAAATCGCCAGCTTTTCCGACTGGTGCATATCGAAGCACATCGATGCCGCGAAGAATTCTTCCGGGTAATGCGCTTTCAGCCACGCTGTCTGATACGCCAGCAGGGCATAAGCGGCAGCGTGCGATTTATTGAAGCCGTATCCTGCGAACTTGTCGATCAAATCGAATAGTTCGTTCGCCTTTTTTGCATCGATATTCGACACTTCGGCGCAGCCTTTGATGAAACGCTCGCGCTGGGCGTCCATCTCTTCCTGCTTCTTCTTACCCATCGCGCGGCGCAGCAAGTCTGCATCGCCCAGCGAGTATCCCGCGAGGATCTGCGCGGCCTGCATCACCTGTTCCTGATACACGAAAATCCCATAGGTTTCCGCCAGGATGCTTTCGAGTTTCGGGTGCGGATATTCGATGGGCACTTCGCCCGCCTTACGTTTCCCGAAAAGGGGAATGTTGTCCATCGGCCCCGGCCGATAGAGCGATACGAGCGCGATGATGTCTTCGAACTTGGTTGGCTTCACCGCAGTCAGCGTCCGCCGCATCCCTTCGGATTCCAGCTGGAACACACCGACGGTATTACCGACCTTGAGCAATTCGAACACACCGGGATCGTCGATCGGCAGCATCGACAGATCGATCTGGATGTTCCGCTTCTCCAGCAGTTGCACCGCCTTCTTGAGCACCGACAGCGTTTTCAGGCCGAGAAAGTCGAACTTCACCAGCCCTGACCCTTCGACATATTTCATGTCGAACTGAGTCACCGGCATATCTGAACGCGGATCGCGATAGAGCGGCACGAGCTGATTCAGCGGACGATCGCCGATCACCACCCCCGCCGCGTGTGTGGAACTGTTACGCGGCAACCCCTCCATTTGCATGGCAAGGTCGATCAGGCGCTTAACCTCTTCCTCGCTATCGTATTCGCGCTTGAACTCGCTCACCCCGTTCAGCGCGCGCGGCAAAGTCCACGGTTCCGACGGGTGGTTGGGCACCATCTTGCACAACCGGTCAACATGGCCGTAGCTCATTTGCAGGATGCGGCCCGTATCGCGCAGCACGGCGCGCGCTTTCATCTTACCGAACGTGATGATCTGCGCGACGTGATCGTGGCCATATTTCTTCTGGACATAGCGGATCACTTCGCCGCGGCGGGTTTCGCAGAAGTCGATATCGAAGTCGGGCATCGACACGCGTTCCGGGTTGAGAAAGCGTTCGAACAGCAGGCCCAGTCGGATCGGATCGAGATCGGTAATCGTGAGCGCCCACGCAACGAGGCTGCCCGCCCCCGAACCGCGCCCCGGCCCCACGGGGATATCCTGTTCTTTCGCCCATTTGATAAAATCGGCAACGATCAGGAAATAGCCGGGAAAACCCATCCCGACGATGATGTCGATTTCAAATTCGAGGCGCCGTTTATACTCGCGAACCTCGTCCCACACGCCCGCATCGTGCAACAGCGGAAAATCTGCCTCAACCGTTTCCAGATCGTTGCCAGGACGGCAGAGTGCATTCGCCAGCTCTGTGTGGAGCGTGTCGGAGTAATAAGGCTTCAGCCGTTCGACGAGGCCTTTGCGCGAATCCTCGCTCAGCATCCGCGCCTCGCCTTCCAGGTCGCCAGCGAGACTTGGCAGGATCGGTGCGCGCTTGGGCGGGATCGCCGCGCAACGTTGCGCCAGCACCAATGTATTTGCCAGCGCCTCTGGAAGATCGGCGAACAGATCCTCCATCATCGTGGCGGATTTCACATACGCTTCGGGGTTGGAGCGCGGCCGTTCGGACGCATCGATATGGGTCGAATTAGCGATACAGAGCATCGCATCATGCGCGGCATGGAAATGCGGATCAGCGAAATTGGCCGGATTGGTCGCCACCAACGGCAGATCGCGCGCATAAGCGAGTGCGACGAGGGCGTCCTCTGCCTTATCGCAAATGCTGCTGCAATGCCGCGCCAGTTCAACATACAGCCGCCCCGGAAAGAGGAGCATCAGCCGTTCGGCCAACGCATCGCCATCATCGGTGCGTCCATCTGCGAACAGACGGGTCAGCCCGCCTTCTGCCGCTCCGGTCAGAGCGATCAGGCCATCGGTCCGCCCTTCGAGATCGGATAGCTGTACATGAGCGGCCAGTTCCAATGGACGTTCGAGGTGCGCCTTGCTGATCAAGGCACACAGATTGTCATAACCGGCTTCGTCCTGAGCATAGAGCGGCAGGTAATCGACTGTTTCGCTGCCATCGCCGCGCCCGACGCCGAGCAAGGTTCCGACAACCGGCTGAACGCCCATATCGATACAGGCATCGGCAAATGCGACCGATCCATAGAGGCCGTTCCGGTCGCAGATCGCGATGGCCGGGAACCCGCGATCCTTCGCCAGACGGGCGATCGCCTTGGGATCGATAGCCCCTTCGAGCATCGAGTAGCTGGAGAGGACACGCAGCGGTACAAATGGAGCAAAGGCCATTTTCGCAGATTAGGAATTTCAGCCTGATTCGCTAGGGTTCGGCAGCGGAGAATTCTCCACAGCCTGTGCATTCACAGCAGCGCTTCGATATCCTTCTCGATACTTTCCGGCTTATCGTTGGGCGCATAACGCCGCACGACCTTGCCATCGCGACCAATCAGGAACTTGGTGAAATTCCATTTCACTGCCTTGGTCCCCAACACGCCGGGCGCTTCCGCCTTGAGCCAGTCGTAAAGCGGGATGGCATCGTCACCGTTGACGTCCACCTTCTTCATCAAGGGGAAGCTGACATCATAGGTCAGCTTACAGAAACTGGCGATTTCTTCGGCATTGCCCGGTTCCTGATGCCCGAACTGATTGCAGGGAAAGCCGATCACTTCGAACCCACGATCCGCAAATTTGCGCTGCAATGCCTCCAGCCCCTCGTACTGAGGGGTAAAGCCGCACTTGCTGGCGACATTGACGATCAGCAGGACTTTGCCTGCCTTGGCCGACAGATCGAGCGGCGAACCATCGGGCAATTCGACAGTGAAATCGGCAATCGTGGTCATCGCTCGCTCTCCAATCTTGTGAAGTATCGTGATCGGCGCAGCGTATCACGCCTTCACGCCAGTATGCCATCCTTCAGGCGCACGACCCGGTCCATGCGCGCTGCAAGCCGTTCGTTATGCGTGGCGACCAGCGCAGAGCTGCCCTCCCCACGAACGAGGTCCAGAAACTCGGCCAGAACTTTGTCCGATGTCGCTTCGTCCAGATTGCCGGTCGGTTCGTCCGCCAGCACGAGATGGGGGCGATTGGCCAGTGCGCGGCCCACAGCAACGCGCTGCTGCTCGCCGCCGGAAAGCTGGCTTGGCCGGTGCTCAAGCCGGTGCTCCAAACCCAACCCGCCGAGGATTTCCGCCGCACGCTCTTCCGCCTCAACGCGGTCTCTCCCCGCGACCAGTTGCGGAATCACGACATTTTCCAGCGCCGTGAAATCGGGCAGCAGGTGGTGGAACTGATACACAAAGCCGAGATGTTCGCGGCGCAGCTTGGTGCGTCCATCGGTCGGCAGCGTGCTGGCATCCACCCCGGCGATCTCGATCTTGCCGCCAAAGCCGCCTTCCAGCAGGCCGACCGCCTGCAACATGGTCGATTTGCCGGAGCCGGACGGGCCGAGCAGCGCGACAATCTCACCCGGTGCGATTGTCAGGTTTACGCCGCGCAGAACGTCGATCTTCACCCCGCCCTGTTCGAAAGTGCGGGTGAGATCGGTAAGACGGACAACGGGTTGATCGTTATTCATAGCGCAGCACCTGCACCGGATCGGTACTTGCAGCCTTGAAGGCCGGATAAAGCGTAGCGAGGAAACTGAGCGTCAGCGCCAGCAGGCAGATCGCCACAATTTCCACCGGATTGGGCCGCGACGGCAGTGTCGAAAGGAAGCGGACCGACGGATCCCACAGGTTTTGCCCTGTCACATACTGGATCGCATCGACGATCCCCTGACGGAAGAACAGCACGATAAACCCGAGTGCCAGGCCCGCCCCGGTGCCAACCGCCCCGACAGTGAAGCCAGTGGTGACGAATATCTTGAGCAGACTGCGCCGCGTGGCCCCCATCGTTCGCATGATCGCGATGTCGCGCGTCTTTGCACGCACCAGCATCACCAGACTCGACAGGATATTGAACGCAGCGACCACGACGATGATCGACAGTGCGAAGAACATCGCCACGCGTTCGACCTCCAGCGCCTGAAACAGCGACGCATTGATCTGTTTCCACGTCGACACCACTGCGCGCCCGGCCAGCGCCTGCTTCACCGGCGCGAGGATCTCGCCCACGTTGTCCGCATTGGTCGTCTTGACCTCTATCATGCCAATGGTGTCGCCCATCAGAAGGAGTGTCTGGGCATCGGGGATCGGCATCACGACAAATGAATTGTCGTAATCATACACACCGACTTCAAAGATAGCGGAGACTGTATAGCCGATCTGGCGCGGCATCGTCCCGAACGGAGTCGAACGGCCCGCCGGATTGATGATCGTGATCGTATCGCCAACCCGCACACCGAGGTTTTCCGCCAGTCGCGAACCGATCGCCACATTGGAAGAATCGGACTTCAGATCAGCGATGTTGCCCGCCACGACATCGGGGCGCAGACGGTTGATATCGTCCTGTGTGTTCCCACGAACCTGCACGCCTTCCACCCGGCCGTTGAACGTCACCAGCAACGGCTGTTCGATCAGCGGGCTGGCGCGAACGACACCGGGGGTGGCGCGCACTTGCTTGAGCACGCCCTGCCAGTCGTCGAGCCGCCCGCCATATGCCTGCACAATGGCGTGGCCATTCAGGCCGACAATTTTGTCGAGCAATTCGGCGCGAAAACCGTTCATCACGCTCATCACGATCACCAGCATGGCGACCGACAACATGACCACGCCCACGCTGATCCCAGCGACGAGCGCGATGAAGCCCTCGCCCTTGCCCGGCATCATATAACGTTTGGCGATGGTCCATTCGAAGGGAGAAAGCAGCAATGTCAGCTCATCTTTTCCGGTTATTGGCTGGATCGCTGCGGCGTGTAGGGTGCGCGGCAAGGCGGCGCAATGCGAAAAGCATGTGACGTAGCGCGCACTGCCCTTGTAATCGCGGCGTAACATCGCCATTGAGCGCCGCATACACGCCGCCCCGCCGAGGCTTGCCGGATATGATGCCCATACACCCCTTCGAAGATTCCAACGGGGACACACTGCATGAAGAATGCGGTGTGTTCGGTGCCATTGGCGCACCCGATGCCTCCACTGTAACCGCTCTGGGCCTCCACGCCTTGCAGCATCGTGGACAGGAGGCGGCAGGCATCTGTTCTTTCGATGGCGCCGAATTCTATTCGCGCCGCGGGCTGGGCCATGTGGCGGAGAATTTCTCCACACAGGAAGCGCTGGCCGAACTGCCCGGCACGATGGCGGCGGGCCATGTCCGCTATTCCACCACCGGTGGATCGGGTCTTCGGAACGTGCAGCCACTCTATGCCGAACTGGCGGCGGGTGGATTCGCCGTGGCGCACAACGGCAATTTCTCCAACGCGCAGACTTTGCGTGACGAACTGGTGGCCAAAGGGGCGATTTTCCACTCGACCTCCGATACCGAAGTCATCATCCACCTCGTCGCAACCAGTCGTTATCCGACCACTATCGACCGCCTGATCGATGCCCTGCGTCTGGTCGAAGGGGCCTATGCACTGATCGTGCTGACCCCCGAAGGACTGATCGCCTGCCGCGATCCGCTGGGCATCCGCCCGTTGCAGATGGGCAAGCTGGGCGATTCGACGGTATTTGCTTCGGAAACGGTCGCGTTTGACGTAATCGGCGCGGAATTCGTGCGGCAGGTTCAGCCGGGCGAGATTGTGCGGGTCGATTTCGACGGCAACATCGATTCGCTGCACCCGTTCGGCAATCGCAAGGCCCGGCCCTGCATCTTCGAACACGTCTATTTCAGCCGCCCTGACTCGATATTCGACGGCCGCAGCGTCTATGCCGCGCGCAAGGCGATTGGGGAGCAGCTGGCAATTGAAAGCCCCGTGGATGCCGATCTGGTCGTCCCTGTGCCGGACAGCGGCGTGCCCGCCGCCATCGGCTATGCCCAGCAATCGGGTGTGCCATTCGAACTGGGCATTATCCGCAGCCACTATGTCGGCCGCACATTCATCCAGCCCAGCGACAGCGCGCGCCATTCAGGTGTGAAGCGCAAGCACAACGCCAATCGCCATCTGGTGGAAGGCAAGCGGATCGTGCTGATCGACGATTCGATCGTCCGCGGCACCACCAGCCTCAAAATCGTCGAGATGATGCGCGAAGCCGGGGCCAAGGAAGTGCATTTCCGCGTCGCCAGCCCACCCACCGCGCATAGCTGTTTCTATGGCGTCGATACGCCTGAACGGTCCAAACTGCTGGCCGCGCGAATGGAAATCGAACCGATGCGCGAATTTATCAAGGCCGACAGTCTGGCATTCGTGTCTATCGACGGCCTTTATCGCGCAGTCGGCGGAGCGACCCGCGATGGCAAGTGCCCGCAATTCTGCGATGCCTGCTTCACCGGCGATTACCCAACTTCGCTGACCGACCTCGAAAAGCGCACATCGCAAGAGGCGCAGCTTTCTTTCCCCGTTCACAAGGTTGCCTGATGTCTGAAAACAAGCCGCTCGACGGGCGCATCGCGCTCGTAACCGGTGCGAGCAAGGGTATTGGTGCTGCAACCGCCGTTGCGCTGGCCGATGCCGGGGCGCACGTGGTGCTCACTGCCCGCGACGTGAAGTCGCTCGAACAGGTCGAGGATACGATTCACGAACGCGGCGGATCGGCCACGATTGCACCGCTGGACCTCAGCGAATCCGATGGCATCCCCCGCCTCGCCGCCGCGCTGGCGCAGCGGTGGGACAAGCTCGACATCATGGTTATCAACGCCGCTTATCTGCCGGTGTTGACGCCTGTTACCCAGATCGATCCCAAGCAGTTCAGTCAGGCACTCACAGTGAACGTGCTGGCGACACAGGCGCTGATCGCGGCATTCGATCCTCTGCTGAAGCGCGCCGACCATGCACGGGTGATTGGTCTGACCAGTTCGGTCGGCGCCACGCCGCGCGCATATTGGTCCGCCTATGGCGCGACCAAGGCCGCGTTCGACAACCTGCTGGAAACTTACGCTTCGGAAGTGGAGAAGCTGGGCGATATTCGCGTGGCGATCCTCGATCCGGGGGCAACCCGCACGCAGATGCGCGCCCGCGCCTATCCGGGCGAAGATCCGGCAACGGTGAAGCCGCCGGAAGACGTTGCCGCGCGCATAGTCGCGCTGGTGCAGGAAGACTTTCCCACCGCACATCGCGAGCGCGTTTAAATTCTGGTAACTACACCCGATAACCCGGCGTAAATCATCCCCTTGCACGATATTCCTCACGCGTCGCGAGGTGTGCCGCACAAGCGCACCTCGGGATATTACACTGGGGATTTGGCAACGATGGTTACCAACGAAGACCGTTATTCGTCCGCCGCGCAGGAAGATCGCTGCGCGCCGCGCACCCGGATCACCATTCCCGCACAACTGCGGATCTCAGGCGGTCGACCGTTTCAGACCGTAGTCCACGATCTGTCGCTGGGCGGTTTTTCCGCCGCTGCGATCAACCGCCTGCATCCCGGCCAGCGCTGCTGGCTGACGCTGCCTGGCCTCGAAGCGCTCCAGTCACAAGTCGTCTGGTGGGACAACTCGATTGTCGGATGCGCTTTCGACGACCTGCTCAGCCCTATCGTCCACGATAACATCCTCGCCCGATTTTCGGGCGGAGGCGTGTTCCGCACGACTGCCTGACCACTCTTATTGAGCGGCAGCTTTCCGTACATCGTCGATCATTTTGAGGCGCGGTGTTCCATATGTATCGCTGCTGGCGACGGGCCAGTCGGATACGATGGCGACGACCAGCTTCTGTTCCGGCACAATCGTGATCGACTGTCCGAAAATGCCCCGCGCACCGAACACGTTATCGGGGTAAGTCCACCACTGGTATCCGTAGCCGAACCCCTTCCCCAGATCGACTTGCGCGCTGCCCGCCTTGACGAACCACCCCTCCGGTTCGCTTGGCTTGCCACCTTCCATGACCCACTGCCCCATCCGCGCATAGTCCGACAGGTGCAAGGAAAGGCAGCAGCCGCCGATATTGCTGCCGGTGAGGTCGGTCATCCAGAACAGACCGCCTGCGAAGCCCGCCGGATCGACGATCTTCTTCTTGGCATAGGCTGCCAGCGACTGCCCCGTGGCAGCGGTGACGATATCGCCCAGCAGGTTCGTTTCCAGTGTCTTGTACACCCACTTACTGCCTGCAGGTGCTTCGCGTGTCAGCTTGCGGGCATAGGTTACGGCCTGCGATTCGCCGTCCACCGGAGCCACAGTGAGCATTTGCGCCACATCGCTTTCCGGATCGGCGTAGTCTTCGTTCCACTTAACCCCCGATGTCATCGTAGCGATCTGTTCCACTGTCACGCCATCGTAAGCCGTGCCTTTCAGCGCGGGGAGATACTTCGTCACCGGATCCGACAGACTGCCGATAAATCCATCCTTGAGCACCGCGCCAAGCAAGCTGGACGTGAAGCTCTTGGCGACGGAGAAGCTGGTCCACCGCCCGTCCGGGCCGAAGCCGAGGCCGTATTTCTCGTACCGGACTTTGCCATCTTGCAGCACCATGATTCCGGCGGCGTTCTGGCTGGCGAGATAGGCATCCAGCTTGGCCACCGTTGCCGCATCGAACGGCTTGCCCGCAGGCAATACGCGGACTTTTGGCGCAGGCGTAGTGTCGAACCCGGCGAAGTAGTCCTCCATATGGGCGAAGCGATAGTCGCGCGTCTTCTGATCCCAGAACAGCACCTGTTGTTCGCGCACCGGGATCGCCTGAGAGGGTGTCGTCGCGAAGACATCGGGTTTCGCCGCGTCAGTCGTCGTTGCCGTTGTCGCACATGCCGCCAGCGACAACGCCGCCAGCGAAACCATTATCTTACGCATCACCTCTCCTTCACCAATGTGACCTGATGTACATCGATCCCGCCGCCACGGAACCCGCCTTCGCAATATTGCAGGTAGTAACGCCACAGGCGCACGAACCGGGCGTCGAACCCGGCGGGCAGTTTGCCCGCCTCTGCCGCCCGGTCGAACCGTTCGCGCCACAGGCGCAGCGTTTCGGCATAGTCTTGTCCGAAGTCGGTCTGATCGACCCAGCGCAGCCCTCGCTCCGCCGCCAGCGCGCGGAAATCGCTGGTGCGGATCAGCAGGCCGCCGGGGAAGATGTAGGCCTGAATGAAGTCGGCGCTGCGGGCATAGGCATCGAACAGGCTGTCTTTCATGGAGATATACTGGATCCCCGCGCGTCCGCCGGGCTTCAGATTGCTGGCGATGCAGTCCATGAACGTGGGCCAGTATTCGCGGCCCAGCGCCTCGACCATTTCGACGCTGGCGATGGCGTCGTATAGCCCCTGCACATCGCGATAGTCCTGCTTGCGGAATTCGACCGATCCTCGCGCTGGCGGCGATGCAGCGCGACACCAGCCAAGCTGTTCGTCCGACAGGCTGATGCCGGTAACACGCGCGCCGTATTCAGCCGCGATATGCTGCGACAGCGATCCCCAGCCACAGCCGATTTCGAGCACATCGGCACCCGTCGGCAGATCGAGCCGCTGCGCGACCGCGGCGATCTTGGCCCGTTGCGCCTGATCGAGCGTCATGCCCTTGTCCGCGAACAAGGCACTGGAATAGCTCATCGTTTCGCCCAGCCATTGGGCGTAGAAGTCGTTACCCAGATCGTAGTGCGCGTGGATATTGCGCACCGATCCGGCGGGGGTGTTGCGGTTGAGCCAGTGCGCGAAGCGGGCGGCGAGCCGGAACGGGCCGCGCGACCGGCCCGTGTTCCCCAGCGAATCGCCATTGGCCATGAACAGCGCGAACAGCGGCACGGGATCGGGGCTGTCCCATTCACCCGCTTCCCACGCCTGAAACAGCCCGATCGAACCGTTGGTCGCCAGACGCAGCAGAGCGCGCCAGTCTTTCAGGTGGACTTCGGCGGTAAAGCCCGGTGCCCGTCCGCCCAGTGTGCGCCGGGTGCCATCGGGCAAAGTCCCGTGGATCGCACCGCGTTCCAGCCCCGCGTCGATCCGGTCGAGCACTTTGTGCAGACCCGGCGCCAGCATGCGCGCGAACAGGCCTGGGCTACGCTCGAACCGCGCACCTGCATCCAGCAGGTCTTTCCCTCTCAGCCCCTCTGCCCTCATGCCATTGATATGGACCCGGTATGGGTCGCAATTCAACCCTCCTCCTTCGCCGCGCGCCAGGCGGAGAGAGCGCGTTCCCGCGCTTCCCTGTGGCCGACGACCTTCACCGGATAATCGCCCCGGCAATCATCGGGCGGGTCGTGGATCTGGTCGTCAGGCAGGTCGGCCAGTTCGGGCACGTATTCGCGGATATATCCAGCCGCGTCGAACTTCTCGCTCTGGCTCAGCGGCGCCATGATCCGCACGAACATGTTGGAATCGACCCCCGTTCCGGCCACCCATTGCCAGTTCACCGCATTGTTGGCGAAATCGGCATCGACCAGACAATCCCAGAACCACCGTTCGCCGTGCCGCCAGTCGATCAGCAGATGCTTCACCAGAAAGCTGGCCGCGATCATCCGCACCCGGTTGTGCATCCAGCCGGTCTGCCACAACTGACGCATTCCCGCATCGACGATGGGATAGCCGGTCATGCCCCGCTGCCACGCCTGCAACTCTTCCGCGATCAGATGCCCGCGATTGGGATTGCGCCACAGACCGGCATAGCCATCGCGATAGCTTTCGCTGGCATAGCCGGGGAACTGGCAGATCACGTTCTGGGCATAATCGCGCCAGATCAGCTCTTTGGCATAGGTCGCCCACCCTTCCCCGCGCCGCCCGTCGAGCCGGTGCCAGATTTGCGCGGGCGATATCTCGCCCCAGTGGAGATGCGGCGAGAGGCGGCTCGATCCATCCTGCGACGGCTGGTTACGCGCATCGGCATAGGCTGCGACATCGCCAGACCATTCTTCCAGCCGCTCGTGCGCGGCCGCCTCCCCCACTTGCCAGAAAGCTGCGATCCCACCCGACCAGTCGGGCCGGGTCGGCAGCAGGTTCCAGTCGGCCAGATCGTCGCTGTCGGGCCAGCGATCGGGCGAATGGAGCGTTTCCGGTTCGGGCAGGCATTCGCGCGGCGGCATATAGTCGAGCACCGCTTTCGCGAAGGGGGTGTAGATCTTGTACGGATCGCCGCCATTGGTGGTCACCGCGCCCGGCGGCATCAGGTAATTGCCATCGTAGAGCCGCAGATCGACCTGCCCGGCCAGCTTTCCCTGCGCCTTGCGCCACCAGGGTTCGTAATGGCGTAGGGCGTGGACCGCCTCTGCCCCGGTTTCCTCCACCAGTTTCGCCAGTTCGCGCACCGCGTCGCCGCGCCGCAGAACGATGCGCGAATGGCGCTGCGCCAGCGAGCGGCTGAGGCTTTCCAGACTGTGATGCAGCCACCACCGCGCTGCACCGCCAATCGCGCGGTCGCCCGCCGTTTCGTCGTCCAGCACATAGACCGGGATCACCGGCCCCGCCTGTGCAGCGGCGTGAAAGGCGGGCTGGTCGGCCAGTCGCAAATCCCTGCGAAGCCATACGATCTGCGGAGCGCTCATGGGTTCAGGAACGAGGGCTGGCATCGGCGGTTCCTGTATTCATGGACGCGAGAGACAAGACCGGCGCGCATCTGCCGCCCGACACCATTACCTTGCCCGAACGGGGCTGGCGGATCGACCGGACCAAGGCCGCAATCGTCGCCGCGCTGTGCTGGGCAGGTTTCGCAGTGATGGTCTGGCTGGTGACGACCGGGCGCACCGGCACGCTGGACCAGACCGGCTTGCTCTTCTGGCGCGAAGGTGACGGGCTTGGCCCGCGCGGCCCTGCCGTCCTGCTCGAACTGGTGCGCGATCTCACGGCGGTCGGCGGAGTACTGCTCCGCAACCTGATCGCGCTTGGTGCAATCGTCGCACTGCTGTTCATTCGCTTGCGGCGCGAAGCGGTATTGCTCGGCACAACGGTTGTCGGCGGGTGGATCGTCAGTTTCGGGATCAAGCTGCTGGTCGGTCGCCCGCGCCCCGAAATCGTGCCGCATCTGATGGAAGCGGGCGGTGCCAGCTTCCCCAGCGGGCACAGCTTCAATGCCGCGGTCGTGCTCATCGCCATTGCCCTGGCCTTCGCCAGTCTGAGCGCGCGGCATTCGGTGCGCTACACGCTGATCGGCGCAGCGATGGGGTTGAGCCTACTGGTCGCGTGGAGCCGGGTATGGCTGGGGGTGCATTTCCCCAGCGATGTGATCGCGGGCTGGCTGGGCGGCGCAGGCTGGGCATTTCTGGCCGCCGCCATCCTGCGCCCGACCACCGACAAAGCCGCCGACAGCCACATGGCGGACCGGATCGACCCCTGCGATTGAGCGGGAGACATGGACCACATGTTACACTGTCCAGAGAGCAAAAACGCCCACCGGATTTCAATGGCTTAGCTTGAGCAGTCGATGCGAGGGAGCCACAGGTCATGACACGTGTAATGCCATGACCCGATAGCTGTAGGACAGCCCCGCGATAGTGCCGGTCAGACGGGGTCTTGCGCGGTTCCGCTGACGGTCCAGGTCTGCCCCTTGGCGAGCAGTTTGGCGAGGTTGTTTTCCTTACCTTCAACCGCCCGGTCGTGTTCCGCCGCGACCCCGGCTTCGAAGGTCGGAGCGGGATCGTCGTAAAGCACGCCCAGTGCCATCGGGAACGGGCCGAACGGCAATTCCACCAGCATATGCGCGACCGAACGGTTGGTGACATCGTGGACCAGAACGCCCGCGCTCTGCCAGTCGTCGCCTTCGACATCGACCACTTTCAGCGCCAGCGCATCACGGTCGAGCGCGATACCCTTGGTGCCCTTGGCAAACAGCATCGGTTCGCCATCGGCCAGCCACAACTGGCGATCTTCCGCCCCCTTGGGCGCGGCGAAATCGTTGAACACATCCTTGTTATAGACGATGCAGTTCTGGAAGATTTCGATGAAAGCCGCACCCTGATGCGCATGGGCCGCCTTGAACACGTCGGGCAAATGCTTCGACACGTCGAACCCGCGCCCGACAAACCGCGCCCCGGCCCCCAGCGCGAACGCCGCAGGCTTTGCCGGGTGATCGAAACTGCCGTACGGGGTCGACGGGCTGCGCGTGCCTTCGCGGCTGGTGGGGCTGAACTGCCCCTTGGTCAGACCGTAAATCTCGTTGTTAAACAGCATGATCTGCATGTTCACGTTACGGCGCAGCACATGCATCAGATGGTTGCCGCCGATCGACAGTCCATCGCCGTCGCCAGTGACGAGCCACACGTCGAGTTCCGGGTTGGCCAGCTTGGCCCCGGTCGCGAACGCAGGTGCGCGGCCGTGGATCGTGTGGAACCCGTATGTTTCCATGTAATAGGGGAAGCGGCTGGAACAGCCGATGCCCGAAATAAACACGGTCTTCGACGGGTCCGCGCCGATCTGCGGCAGAGTGCGCTGCACCGCCTTCAGGATCGCATAGTCACCGCAACCGGGGCACCAGCGTACCTCCTGATCGGTTTCCCAGTCCTTCAGCGTGGTCTGCACAGGAGTCATGTCGTTCATGCCAGCGCCTCCTCGATCGCGGCTTCCAGTTCGGCAATCTTGAACGGTTGCCCGCTGGTCTTGGTAAGCGGCTGTGCATCGACGAGGAACTGATCGCGCAGCACAGTCTTGAACTGGCCGGTGTTCATTTCCGGCACCAGCACTTTATCGAACCCTTTCAGTAATTCGCCCAGGTTGGCGGGCATCGGCCAGATGTGGCGCACATGGATGTGGCTGACTTCCAGCCCCTTGCGCCGCGCACGGCGAACGGCCTGATGGATCGGGCCGAACGTGCTGCCCCAGCCGACGACGGCCAGCTTGCCCGCGCCTTCGCCCAGCGCGATATCCTGCGGCGGCACCGCGATGCCTTCGATTTTCTGCTTGCGAAGATCGGTCATCAACTGGTGGTTCGCCGGATCGTAGCTGATGTTGCCGGTCTGCGAATCTTTCTCGATCCCGCCGATGCGATGCATCAGGTCTGGCGTGCCCGGCTTGATCCACGGACGCGCACCCTTGGCATCGCGCTTATATGGCAACAACTGCGGATTGCCGTCGGCGTCGGTGGCGTTCTTCTCTGTCAGGAAACGCGCCGGGAAGGCCGGGAACGACGCCGGATCGGGCACCTTCCAAGGTTCCGCGGCATTGGCGATATAGCCATCGGTCAGCAGCATCACCGGGGTCATGTATTCCACGGCGATACGGCAGGCCTCGATCGCGCATTCAAACGCGTCGGCGGGGCTGCGCGCGGCGATCACCGGCATCGGCGCATCGCCGTTGCGGCCATAGACCGCCTGATAGAGATCGCTCTGCTCGGTCTTGGTCGGCAAGCCGGTGGACGGGCCGCCGCGCTGGCTGTTGACGATCACCAGCGGCAGCTCGGTCATAATGCCCAGCCCGATGGCCTCTGTCTTCAACGCGATGCCGGGGCCGGATGAACTGGTGACACCCAGTTGCCCCGCCCAGCTTGCGCCGATGGCCGAACAGATCGCGGCGATTTCGTCTTCCGCCTGAAACGTCGTGACGCCGAATTCCTTCAGGCGCGCCAGATGGTGAAGGATGGCAGAGGCCGGCGTGATCGGATAGCCGCCGAAGAACATCGGCAGTTCGGCCAGTTGCGCCCCGGCAACAAGGCCGAGGCTGACAGCTTCCGCACCGGTGATCGTGCGGTACATCCCCGGCTCGGTCGCCACCGGATCGACATGTACCTGCTTCAGCGGGCCGGACAGTTCCGCCGTTTCGCCATAGGCATGGCCGGCATCGAGCGCAGCGATATTGGCGTCGGCAATGTCAGGCGCCTTGGCGAATTTCTGCTTCAGCCATTCCTGCAACGGCTTGCGATCACGGTCGAACATCCACAGCGCAAGGCCCAGCGTCCACATATTCTTGCAGCGCAGGGCATCTTTGTTGCCCAGCCCGAACGGCTTGACCGCCTCGACCGTGTGCGCGCTGATGTCGAACGCCAGCAGTTGGTATTGCGCCAGGCTGTCATCTTCCAGCGGGTTGGCGTCGTAATGCGCCTTGTCCAGATTGCGTTTCGTGAATTCGCCGGTGTCAGCGATAATCAGCCCGCCGGGTTTCAGCGCGGCGAGGTTCACTTTCAGCGCCGCCGGGTTCATCGCCACCAGCACATCGGGCGCGTCACCGGCGGTTTCGATCGCGGTCGAACCGAAGTTGATCTGGAATGCCGACACACCGAACAGCGTGCCTTGCGGGGCGCGGATTTCCGCCGGAAAATCGGGGAACGTCGCCAGATCGTTGCCCGCCAGCGCGGTGGACAGAGTGAACTGGCCGCCGGTCAATTGCATCCCATCACCGGAATCGCCGGCGAACCGGACGACGACTGCTTCGGGGTTTTCGGATTTGACCGCGGCTTCGCATTGGTCGGCGGCTTGGGTAGCCATATGCATTCCTTACTCGCGCGCCATAGGGGCGCCCTGTCCTGAGCGGCGCACTAGGCCCCGCCCCTCTCTGCCTCAACCAAGTTTTTCTCCTCACGAAACAAAAAGTCGAGTGGAAAAGCTATGCCGCTGTGCATAATCATCCCGAATCGAAACTGATAATGACGGAGAGAGCGATGGCTGACCTGTATGTGAAAGACGATGTGCGCGCCCTGCTGGCGATGCTCGAACAGATCGGCGGCCCTGAAATCGACGAGGTTCCCGTTGCCGACGCCCGCGCGCAATATGCCGCGATGGGCGCTTTGGCAGAGGCCGATCCGCGCCCATTGGCGGTGAAGCGCGACCTCACCTGCCCCGGCCCGGCAGGCGATATCCCGCTGCGCCTTTACGACCCGCGCGACAGCCGCGAGGCGGGGCCGATAGTGATGTTCTTCCACGGTGGCGGGTTCGTGATCGGCGATCTGGAAACGCACGATGCGTTCTGCACCGAAATCGCCCACCAGCTCGATCTGCCGGTGGTGGCGGTGCATTATCGCCTCGCCCCCGAAGCGACCTTCCCCGCAGCGGCGGACGACTGCGAAGCCGCCACCCGGTGGGTCGCGGGCAACCCCGCCGAACTGGGCCGCGAGGCAACCGGCCTTGTTACCACCGGCGACAGCGCGGGCGGTAATCTCACCATCGTGGTGTCGCAGGCGCTGGCGGCAGAGGCAGCGGCGGTGCCGGTAATCGTGCAGGCACCGATCTATCCGGTCGCCAGCGCGATCGAGGAAACCGACAGCTATCGCGATTTCGGGGAAGGCTTCCTGCTGACTGCGCGCACGATGAACTACTTCACCAGCAGCTATGCCCCCGATGAAAGCAGTACGCGGATGTATCCCGCTCTCAGCGACCGGCTCGACCAGAGCCCGCCGACGGTGATTGTGACCGCCGGGCTCGATCCGTTGCGCGATTCGGGGCGCGACTACGCGAAAAAACTGATCTCGCACGGGATCGATGTGACCTATATGGAGGTTCCCGGAATCGTTCACGGTTTTGTGAACCTGCGAAAGGCATTACCCAGCGCCCAGGCCGCATCGGAGGCATTTCTTGCCGAAGTAAAACAAATGCTTGCGCGCTATAGTTGAGGACTCACGAGTGATGGAACTCGGTTACCGCCCCTGTGTGGGCGTGATGCTGGTGAATGCCGATGGCAAGGTGTTCGTCGGCATGCGGATCGACAATAAAGACAGCGGCCATTGGCAAATGCCGCAGGGCGGGATCGACAAGGGCGAAGACGGCGAAACCGCCGCCCTGCGCGAACTGGCCGAGGAAACCGGTGTAACTGCCGATAATATCACGTTGCTCAAGGCAATCAGCGAACCGGTGCGCTACGACTTGCCCGATGAACTGATCGGCAAGCTGTGGGGCGGCAGGTTTCGCGGGCAGGAACAGATCTGGTATCTCGCCCGCTTCCACGGCGAAGACAGCGCAATCGACCTCAACGCGCACGACCCGGCGGAATTCTGCGAATACCGCTGGGTCGATCCCGACGATCTGCCCGACTTGATCGTTCCGTTTAAGAAGCGCGTCTATCGCACTGTTCTGGAAGAATTCCGCGAATTGATTTGAGCGGGTTTCGGCGTGAAGGGGCCGACAGTGGCACCTCCATTCCCGCCCATCGCAGCCGATGTGATGAGCGGCAACGTGCGGCCCATGGATTGCCACGTCGCCTACGGCTCCTCGCAATGACGAGGGGAGGCGGTGGGGTCACGGCCCACACCTTGATTGCCTTCCATCCCTGTCGTCACCCCGGCCCCTGAGCCGGGGTCCAGCTTCCTCTGGCACCGCGCAGGAAGACAAAGCGCGGCCCCGGATCATGTCGGAGCGATACATTAAGGAAGGAAGCGCAACCGCCTCAGCCGCGTCAGCGAGAGCCGTACACCACGACGTTACGCCCGTCTCAATTCTGCTGAGTCACGCTCGCATCGGGCATTACCGCTTCTGCGGTCAGCACGCGCGGTTGCGGGCCTTTCGCAATTGCCGCCGCCAACTGCTTGGTTTCCGGGCAATTATCGCCGCACATCGTTTGCAGTTTGGCGAGATTGCGGTTCGCTTTGTCGATCGCGCCCTTTTCCGCCAGCGCCGCGCCTTCGCCCGAAATCGCATCGAGGTTGCGCGGGTCGAGCCGCATGGCATTGCGGTAATACCGGATCGCCTTGCCCTGCAAACCGTTGCGCCGGGCCACGTCGCCCAGATCGATATAGAGCTGCGGCGCACCGGGATCGACGGCCAGTGCCGCTTCGAATGCATCGACGGCCTGCTCGGTCTGCCCGGCGGCGAGTGCGGCGTGCCCTTCCTGCTGCAGCGTGGCAGCGCGCGGATCGAGTGTGCGGTCGGCGCCCTGCCCCATGCTCGCGCTTACGGCGAGCACCAGTGCAATTGCAACGGCAGGGGCAGCAAAACGCATTACTTTCTCCATCGATTTGGACCTGGGCGGGGCGATTGCGTCGGTCATACTGCGTTACGTTAACATGCGCGAGACAGGCTTGCGACGAAAAATCCGTCCGTCCCGTCTTGCAACGGCGACAGCCGCCACCCCTTTCCGTGTTCGCGGCCCAGCGGCAACGCCAGCGTATCCGCCGACCATTCGGGATGCTCCGCCAGAAACGCATCGATCTGCCCCGCCCCTTCGGCATCGAGCAGCGAGCAGGTGACGAATACCAGCCGCCCGCCGGGGCGCACCAGATCCGCCGCGATGGCCAGCAAACGCGTCTGCACCGCCGCGAACCGGTTAAGCCGTTCGGGCGTCAGCCGCCACTTCGCCTCAGGCTTGCGGCGCCATGTGCCGGTGCCCGAACACGGCGCATCGACCAGCACCGCATCCGCCTTGCCCGCATAATCGGCCAGTGCGGCCAGTTCCTTGCCCGGATCGAGCAAGCGGGTTTCGATCATCCCCGCCCCGGCGCGTTCGGCGCGTGGAGCCAGCTTCGACAGCCGCGCACGATCGGTATCGCACGCCAGCAGGGTTCCGCGATTGTCCATCGCCGCTGCCAGCGACAGCGTCTTGCCACCGGCCCCAGCGCACAGGTCGATCACCGTTTCACCCGGCTGCGCGGCCACCGCCATACAGGCGATCTGGCTGCCGTGATCCTGAACCTCGATCTGCCCGGCGGCATAGGCATCCCACCGTTCGACCGGCGTGCCCGCTGCAAACCGCAACGCGTTCGGCGCAGCCAGCGGTTCGCCCGCTTCGGGCAAGTCGAGCATATCGCGCGCGGCCTTCAGCGTATTCACCCGCACATCGAGCGGCGCCCGATCGAGCAATGCCAGCGCACCGCCCCCCGCGACACCCGATGCAGCCAGCGCGCTCTCCACCCATTCGGGCGCGACACCGCCAGCGGCCACCGGCTCGCCCGCACCCACCGGCTCAGGCCCGTGAGTGGAACCATCGAACAACGGAACAATCGCCGGATCGACTTGCGCCAGACGCAGCATCGCCGCGCGCCCGCCGGGCGGGACCGGCCCGCACACGCGGATCGCGGCATAGACCAGTTCACGCACCGCGCGCCGGTCCTTCGACCCGGCATAGCGCCGCTGGCGGAAATAGTCGGACACCAGCCGATCCGCCGGTGCCCCATCCGCCTGCGCCGCGGCAATCACCGCGTCGAGCAGCTCTATCGCTGCCTGAACCCGTGCCGCCGGGGTCATCGCCGCGCTGCCTTAGCGTGTCGGATAGTTGGGCGCCTCTCGCGTGATCGCGACATCGTGAACATGGCTTTCCGCCAGGCCGGCATTGGTGATCCGCACGAATTTGCCGCGTTCTTTCAGGTCGGCAATCGTCGCGCTGCCGGTGTAGCCCATTGCCGCCTTGATCCCGCCGACAAGCTGGTGAACCACATCCTTCGCCGGGCCTTTATACGGCACCTGTCCCTCGATCCCTTCGGGTACGAGTTTGAGCGTCGATACGTCCTGCTGGAAATACCGGTCGGCACTGCCGCGCGCCATCGCGCCGACACTGCCCATTCCGCGATACGATTTGTAGCTGCGTCCCTGATAGAGGAAGGTTTCGCCCGGCGATTCTTCCGTCCCCGCCAGCATCGAACCGATCATCACGGCAGAGGCCCCGGCAGCCAGCGCCTTGGCCGCATCGCCCGATGTCCGCAATCCGCCATCGGCAATCACGGGCACGCCCGATTTGGCCGCTTCCGCCGCGCATTCCATCACTGCGGTCAACTGCGGCACACCGACACCGGCGACCACGCGGGTGGTGCAGATCGATCCCGGCCCGATGCCGACCTTGATCCCATCGGCACCGGCATCGATCAGCGCACGGGTCGCTTCCGGGGTGGCGACGTTACCGGCGATAATCTGCACCGAGTTCGAGAGCGCCTTGGCCCGTTCGACCGCACGGGCGACATCCTTGTTGTGCCCGTGCGCGGTGTCGATGATGACCACATCGACTTCGGCATCGATCAGCGCCGCTGTCCGTTCGAAGCCCTTGTCGCCTACTGTGGTCGCCGCAGCCACCCGCAGACGACCGGTCGAATCCTTGGTGGCGTTGGGATAGGTTACCGCTTTCTCGATATCCTTGACGGTGATGAGGCCGACGCATCGGAATGCATCGTCCACCACCAGCAGCTTTTCGATCCGCCGCTGATGTAGCATCCGCCGGGCATCGTCCTGACTGGTGCCCAACGGCACGGTCGCCAGATTATCCGCAGTCATCAGTTCGCGCACCGGCTGACCGGCGTTTTCCGCGAACCGCACATCGCGGTTGGTCAGGATGCCCACCAGCTTGCCGTCGCGATCGGTGACGGGAATGCCGCTGATGCGGTGCTGCATCATCAATGCCTGTGCATCGCCCAGCGTCGCATCGGGCGAAATCGTGATCGGGTTGACCACCATCCCGCTTTCAAACCGCTTGACCGCGCGAACGGCGGCGCACTGTTCGTCCACCTCCAGATTGCGGTGCAGCACACCGATGCCGCCCATCTGCGCCATGACAATCGCCATATCGGCCTCTGTCACAGTGTCCATCGCGGCGGACAGGATGGGGATGTTCAGCCCGATTCCGCGCGTCAGCTGCGTGCGGGTGTCGGCCATGCTGGGGAGAATGTCGCTTTCGGCAGGACGCAGGAGAACGTCGTCGAAAGTAAGACCGAGGGGGATATCGTCGTGTGCCACTGGATTGCTTTCACCGGGAGAGTCGTGGCGGCCCATCTAACGAGACTGTGTGACAATCGCTAGGGCCAATCGCAATTTTGCTCTGGCCCGGTGGATATGTGATGCGCCGCCTGCCGCCGCTTGTCCCGTCGTCATTGCGGGGAGCTGCTGGCGAGGTGGCAATCGGTGGCCGTTACCTTGCCGCCCATTACATGGGTTGCGAGGGGAGGAATCGTCACCCAATGGATTGCTCCGCTACGTTCGCAATGACGAATGGGGAGACATACGACACCTCTCAACGTCGCCCCGGACATGATCCGGGGCCCCGCTTTTCTTCCAGCGCGGGGCGAGTGGAAGCTGGACCCCGGCTCGGGGGCCGGGGTGACGAAATTGGGAAGGTGCCCTCAGATGCCGGCACAGGCTCAAGCCAACCACTGCGCCCACCCACCCTCGTCATTGCGAGGAGCCGCAAGGCGACGTGGCAATCCATCGACCACACCTCCCCCCGCTCACAGCCGTTGCGGTAGGCGGGACCGTCGAGTGGAAGCTGGTCACACGAAGGCGCGAAGGCACGAAGTGAGTTTGGTTCAGGGTGAGTTTGGTTCAGGTGCAGGGTCGCACTGCCGATGGCTGGCCAATACTATCGCGCGCCAACCGCCCCCACCCTCGTCATTGCGAGGAGCCACAGGCGACGTGGCAATCCATGGCCCTACCCCACCATTACCACAACCGGCGTGATGGGCGGCAACGTCACCCCATCGATTGCTTCACTGCGTTCGCAATGACGAGTGGAGAGAGGCAGGAACATTTCCCTCCCGTCGCCCCGGACTTGATCCGGGGCCCCGCTTTTCTTCCAGCGCGGCGCAGGTGGAAGCTGGACCCCGGATCATGTCCGGGGTGACGGCGTAAAGAAGGAGAAGCCAACGGGCGGGCAACCAAGATCTCACCCCCCACCCCCTACGGCCCCGCGTGCTTATTCCCTGTATCTGCCGGCCATTGCAGCGGGTCAGCGAAGAAGCGCACCAGTTTCAGGTGCAGCCGCAGGTCATCGATCGCTCCGCCCAGTTCGATCCCGTCAATTTCATCGGACGGCTTGTGATAGCGTTCGTCCATAAACCGCTGCAACGCCTCCTCAGCGCCATAGGCGGTGGTGACGGCCACTGTCGGCACGTCGCGCTGCAACAGCGCCCAGCCATCCTGCCGCCGCACGAATTGCGCGGCCAGCGCAGGGTCGCCCATCTCGCCACCGCTTTCACGGATGATCCGCTCTATCGGAGCATCGAGATCGGTCATCCCCAGCCCGACGATCCCGAATGCAGAGCCTGCCGGGGCAATCGCCACACTGTCGAGGTTGAACGCCGCGACAATCGAATCGAGCGGCACCGGCGGATTTTCCGTGAAGGCCTGCGCCCCCAGCAACCCGCGCTCTTCCGCAGTGGTGGCGAGGAAATAGACATCGCGGTCCAGCTTCGGCCCTGCCCCAAGCTGACGTGCCAGTTCGTTGAGAACGGCCACGCCGCTGGCGTTGTCCACTGCGCCGTTGCAGATCCGGTCTGCGGCATCGGCAGGGGCGCAGGCGCTGCCGAAATGATCCCAGTGCGCCATCAGCAACACCGCGCCATCTTGCGGGCGCTTGCCCGGCAAGTGCCCGATCAAATTGAACGTTTTCGCGGTGCCAACCGCCGAAGTCGCTTCGACCGACACCTGAATGCCTAGCGGGATCGGGCGAAAATCATCCTGCGCGGCGGCGGATTCCAGTTCCTCGATCCGCCCGGCGCCCAGCAGCCTTTCCGCCGCATCGCGAGTCATGAACCCGTCAAGCGTCGTCACCGCCTCGGTCGCATCCAGCCGATAGTGGCCGCGCCGCCGGTCGTTGGCGAGATGAGCCAGCTCCGCATCGTCTTTCACGATAGCGATTACCGCGGCGGCATCCTGACGCAGCAGCGCCTCCCGCTGATCGGCATCGCCGGGATGATCCCACAGCATCAGCGCGACGCGCCCCGCCAGTTCGGACCGCTCCAGATCGACCCCTGCGTTGCCGACGAACACAACCGGTGCCAGTTCCACCAGCCCGCGCGCGCCCGATGCGAACATCGCCACCCCGCCATCGGGCAGCGTCACCGCCCGCCCCTTGCGAACGAAGCGCACTGTACTGGTCGAAGGGCTGCTATAGGCCAGCTCGACCGGAGCGAACCACGGGTGCGCCGGATCGTTCGTGCCCGATGCCAGCCCGGCCGCCTGCCATTCGCGCGAGAGGAACCGCAGCGTTTTCGCCTCGCCATCCGTACCCGGCTGACGCCCGCCGAAATCGTCGCTGCTGAGCGTAGCGATATCGCGCATCAGACGGGTTTCGATTTCGGCACTGGCGACAGGGCGCGGCGTGGCGGGCACTCCGCCATGAGTACATGCGGCGATCAGGCCCGGCAGCAGCAGGGCAAGCAGCGCACGACAACCTAACCCCAAGCGCCCAATCACTTCGTTCGATCCCTTCCGTCTCTCGCTATTTCGCACCAGCACCAATGGATTAAGCGACATCTTTCGGTTGTAAAAGGGCGATTATCGGAATACCGCGAAATTAAGTAATATTGCTAAAAATAGCCAAGAATCAAAATTGGTGGATTTTAACAAATGGTAAAAATTAACCAAACCGGCTTTAATTATCTGTCCGATACGGCATTTGGCCCCATGATTTACAACAAAAATGACCTATACATAGGAAGGTCACTTGAATTATATGGAGAATACTCTTTCGGAGAGTACGCCCTGTTTTCGCAAATCGTAACGCCAGAGATGGTAGTCGTCGAAATCGGGGCAAATATCGGTTCGCTGACTGTTGGCTTGGCGCAACTCGCGAATCAAGGGGCCGTTTATGCGTTTGAGCCGCAACGGATTGTATTTCAAACGCTGTGCGCCAACATCGCGCTGAACAGCCTGATCAATGTGTTTGCCTATCAATATGCCGTGGGATCCCGAAACGGTTCGACCGAGGTGCCCGCGCTCGATCCACATGTGCAGAACAATTTTGGCGGTTTGGAACTGGCGCCGGGAAAACGCGGAGAAAGCGTGCCGCTGACAACCATCGACCGGATGAATTTCCAACGGCTCGATTTCCTCAAAATGGATATCGAAGGGATGGAATGCGAGGCACTGAAGGGTGCGACGAAAACAATCCGCCGCTTCCGTCCGATCATCTATGTGGAAGCAGATCGGCAAGAGCGTTTTGCCGAACTTTACACGATCCTCTCCGGTCACCGATACAGGATGTACTGGAGCCTCGTGAACCTCTACCGCCCCGACAATTTCCGCGGGGTTGCGGAAAATATATTCCAGATATCCTCTAAAAACCTGCTCTGCATCCCGGAAGAGCGGGACATCACGGTAACCGATATGCCGCCCGTCACCGGCCCCGACGATTCACCTGAGGCCGCAGTAAACCGCGCCAATTACTGCGCAGTCCAGCCGCCATCCATCGTATAGTTGCCGCCGGTCATGTTCGCCGCTTCTTCCCGGCAGAGGAATGCCGCGAACGCGCCGACTTCTTCGACCTGGGTGAATTTCTTGGTCGGTTCGCCCGCCAGCAGCACATCGTTGATGACCTGTTCGCGGGTCATCCCGCGGGCCTTCATCGTATCGGGGATCTGGTTTTCCACCAGCGGCGTCCAGACATAGCCGGGGCTGATGCAGTTCACTGTCACCCCGGTCTGCGCCAGTTCCAGCGCGGCGGTCTTGGTCAGCCCGGCGATGCCGTGTTTGGCCGCGACATAGGCGCTCTTGAACGGCGACGCGACGAGCGAGTGCGCGCTGGCGGTGTTGATGATCCGCCCCCACCCCTGCTGCTTCATATGCGGCACGGCCAGCCGGGTGGTGTGGAATGCCGCCGTCAGGTTGAGCGCGATGATCGCATTCCACTTCGCCACGGGGAATTCGTCGATCGGGGCGACGTGCTGCATCCCCGCGTTGTTGACCAGAATGTCGAGCGGGCCGGCCCCGGTCATCAGCTCTTCGCATCCCTCTTCGGTGGTCAGGTCGGCGTTGATGTGGCTCGCGCCCAGCTCCTCCACCAGTTTCGCGATTTCGGCTTCGTCGCCAAAGCCGTTGAGAACGACCTGCGCCCCTTCCGCGTGAAGCGCGCGGGCGACCCCCAGCCCGATGCCCGAAGTGGAACCTGTGACGAGAGCGCGCTTGCCGGATAGGAACATTTTTACCTCCTGATGGGTTTTTCGCGGGGTTCTTAACAGTCACGCTCTTGCGCTGCGCGCCGTGCCTGTCCAGACCAAACACATGAAATGCGGCAACCGGTCGCGTTTTCGATGCAGTTTCAAGGGGGCAGGACAATGCGGCTCGACAGATTCAACCCGGCCAACATCCGCGTGCGCGGCGGCGGCAGCGGGGGCGGCGGCGGTTTTCCCGGCGGCGGTGCTGGCGGAGTCGGGTGCGGCACACTGGTGCTGGTGCTGATCGGCGCGCTGGTGTTCGGGGTCGATCCCGGCCAGATGCTCAGCGGGCTGGACCAGAACGGCGGAACAACCGCCCCCGCCACACAGCAACGCAGCGCCCCGCAATCGGCGGAAGAACTGTGCACGCAAAACCAGTACGCCACCGAAGCATGCAACGCGCTGCAATCGCTCAACCAGACATGGCAGCCCGAATTCCAGCGCGCCGGTATCCGTTTCGCACAGCCCGAACTGGTGTTCTACAGCGGCGGCACCGATTCCGGCTGCGGCGCGGCGCAATCGGCAATGGGGCCGTTTTACTGCCCCGCCGATCACGGGATATACATCGACACCAGCTTTTACGACCAGATGGCGCAACAGCTTGGCGCGAAGGGCGATTTCGCGCGCTATTACGTGATCGCCCACGAATATGGCCACCATATCCAGAAACTGACCGGCGTGGCCGACGCGATCCGCAGCGCGCAACAGCAAAACCCCCGCGCCAGCAACCAGTTGCAGGTCCGCATGGAATTGCAGGCCGATTGCTATGCCGGCGTGTGGGCAGGCAAGAACCGCAACCTGATCGATCCCGGCGATTTCGAGGAAGGGATGACCGCCGCCAGCGCGATTGGCGACGATACGCTGATGCGGAACGCCGGTCGCCAGGTCGATGCGGAAAGCTTCACCCACGGCTCCAGCGCGCAACGCATGGAAGCCCTGCGCGCGGGGATGGAAAGCGGCAACGACAGCGTATGCGATCGCTACGTTCAGCTGAGCTGAAGTCGGGGCGCAGTGCGGGGAGGGAGCTGGACCCCGGCTCTGGGGCCGGGGTGACGAAATTGGGAAGGTGCCCCGATGCCAGCACAGGCCCAAGCCAACCACTGCGCCGCCCCACCCCTCGTCATTGCGAGGAGCCGCAGGCGACGTGGCAATCCAAGGCCCGCCCTCGCCCCCTCACAACCGCCGCGATAGGCGGAACCCTCACCCCATGGATTGCTTCACTGCGTTCGCAATGACGAGTGGGGAGGGGCAGGAACATCTCCCACCGTCGCCCCGGACCTGATCCGGGGCGACGAAATTGGGAAGGTGCCCCGATGCCAGCACAGGCCCAAGCCAACCACTGCGCCGCCCCGCCCCTCGTCATTGCGAGGAGCCGAAGGCGACGTGGCAATCCATGGCCCGAACCTCGCCTCCTCACAACCGCCGTGACAGGAGGCAACCTCACCCCATGGATTGCTTCACTGCG
>NZ_RAHJ01000020.1:84334-218425 GCF_003605755.1 Tsuneonella suprasediminis
AGGCAACCTCACCCCATGGATTGCTTCACTGCGTTCGCAATGACGAGTGGGGAGAGGCAGGAACATCTCCCTCCCGTCGCCCCGGACCTGATCCGGGCCCCGCTTTTCTTCCAGCGCAGTGCCAGCGGAAGCTGGACCCCGGATCAAGTCCGGGGTGACGGTGTTGGCCGGGAAGCGCCCCGGATGCGGACGACCTCGCGGCACCGGGCCTAACCATTCCCCGACTTACCCACCCTCGTCATTGCGAGGAGCCGTAAGGCGACGTGGCAATCCATGGCCCGAACCTCACCCCCTCACAACCGCCGTGACAGGAGGCAACCTCACCCCATGGATTGCTTCACTGCGTTCGCAATGACGAGTGGGGAGGCATGCGACTACCCCAAGCCGCCCCACCCCCGCTCCCGAACTTCGTCCCCGGATCAGCTCCGGGTCGACTTGCGGCTCAGCCTCTCGATTTCGCGGTCGAGCGAGCGGAGCACTTCCTTGCGGGCGCTTTCCGGGATTGAGGAGTCGCGGGCGATTTCTTCGCGGGCGGAGCGGATGCCATCCACTGCCGAGGCCATGATCTGGTTCGTGCAGACCTGCACCACGCGGCGGCCGTTCTTCCCGGTTGCAGTCTGCCCGCTGGTTACGCAGTTGGTGTCGATCTCCGGCATGCGGTCGATTTCGGCCATCGCTTCGGCGTGTGCCCTCGCTGCTTCACTGCGCGCCTTCGCCACATCGGCCCGGGCGGCGCGCACTTCGCGCTCGACCTGCTTGCGGATCGCCTTTTTATCGATTTCGGAATGGCTTGTCGTCCACGCCCATTCGCGCGCTTCGTGGCGTGTGGTCCCTCCCGTTCTGTCGCTCGCGGTGTCATTCACGCGCACGGTATATCCCGTGCGAGGCGCTGCGGGCACAGCCGGGGGCGCGGGCACCGCGGGGGTGGCCGCTACGGCGGGAGTGGCGGGGGTAGCTGGCGTTGGCGGTACATCGCCGACCTGCGATACCGCAGATACACCGGGCGCGGAGAATGCGTCATCCACGGTGTAGGCAGCGGGCGCATCCGGCGCCAGCGGCGCTTGCGGTACGCCAGAAACGTCGGAAACATCCGCCATCGCAGGCACTTCGGGCACATCAGGCAATTCGGCCTGCGCGTAAGATATCGATGCCGTAAGCGGCAGAGCCAGTGCGGCGGCGCCGATCAGGGCACGGCCAGCAATGCGCTGGCGACGCGAGATCTCTGTCATAGTAAGGGTCCTCAACCGATGGACAATAGAGGCGTCCCCCAACACCGGGCAGGCCATCGGAGCTGCCAGTGCGATTCTCGGCCCTGCTGCCTGTGCGGCGATCAATCGGGCATATACCGCCCGCTCTGCCTTGCCCCGCGCCGCGATCACGCGGGCATCGCAGGCGGCCTCCTGATCGCGCCGCATGGCGCGCCAGCCGTAATAGCCGAGCGGATTGAACCAGTGCAGCGCGAACAGCGGCTGCACCAGCATATTGGCCAGCAAATCGTTGGCCCGGTGGTGTGCGAATTCATGCTCCAGCGCGAGATCGCGCGAGCGGCGATCGTGCATCGCCATGAAATGCGGCGGCAGCACGATCAGTTTATCGATCACGCCCAGCGCCAGCGGGGAATCGACCTGCGGGCTTTCCAGCAGGCGGATACGCCCCGCTTCGCCCACGGGCCGCGCGTTGTGCAACAGATCCCCGCGCATGCGGAAATAGGCGGAAAAGCGCCACGCCAGCAGCACTGCGGCACCCGTCAGCCACAGGCCCGCTATCAACGGCAGCCAGTCGGCATACGAAATCGCCGTCGCGCCAGCCGAAGTCGAAACGGGCTCCAGAACGGGGGCCGAAACGGAAACGGCGCTGGCATCCGGGGGGACTCCGGTCGTTACCAGCACCGTTTCCGCCTTCGTAATCGTCTGCTGTGCCGGGGCCAGCCACGCAGGCAGGACAATCGGCGGCAGCAACAGGCGCAGGAAAGGCAGCAGCCACAGCGCATAGGCGGCGTGTGGCCCGAAATGGCGCGCCACGGGGCGGCGCAGCAGCAGAACGGCGGCCAGCAGCACACCGGTCCATACCAGCGTCGACGCAAGCCAGCTCATTGCCGCAACTCCTTCAGCAATGCTTCGATTTCAGTCAGATCGTCGTCGGTCAGCGCTTCGGCTTCGGCCAGATGCGCCAGCAGCGGCGCGGCGCGACCGCCGAACAGCCGCTCGACCAGACGTTTCGATTCGGTGCCGGCATAATCGGCCCGTTCGAGCAGCGGGGTGTAGAGAAACCGTCGCCCGTCCGGCTCAGTCGCCACGGCGTTTTTCGCGACCAGACGGCTGAGCAAAGTCTTGACCGTCGGCATCGACCAGTCACGTTCCGCACACACCGCATCGCACACATCGGCGGCGGTGGCGGGGCTGTTGGCCCACAATGCCTCCATCACGGCAAGCTCGGCCTCGCTGATCCTGTCGGATTTTGTGTCGTCGCTCTTGCTCATGCGCGGTGACCTCCCCGGCTTTTGCGCTGTTGAACTCTCTATGCGCTCAACGATTACGAATGTAAACATTGCTCACCGATGAACCGCTATTCAGGATCGACCAACCGCGATAAAGAGGGGAAATGGTCCGTATTTTTCCCGTTCCGCATTCGATCCGCCGGGTCGAAGATTGCCACAATATCGAAGATTTCCGCACGCTGGCGCATCGCAAGCTGCCCTTCCCGGTGTTCCATTATATCGACGGCGCGGGGGATGACGAGCTGACCAGAGCGCGCAATACCGCCGCCTATAACGATGTCGATCTGGTGCCCAATGTGCTGGCCGGGGTGGAAACCATCGATACCAGCACCACGATCATGGGCCGCAAGACCGCTCTGCCGCTGGTGCTCAGCCCCACCGCGTTGCAGCGGCTGTTCCACTGGCAGGGCGAACGCGCGGTGGCGCGGGTGGCCGAACGGCACAACCTGTGGTTCGGCATCTCCAGCCTGTCGAGCGTCAGTATCGAAGAAGTCGGCGCGAATTACTCCGGGCCGAAGATGCTGCAATATTACTATCACCGCGATCGCGGGCTGAATGCCGCATTGGTGGAACGCGCGCGGGCGGCAAAATTCGATGCCATCGCTCTGACGGTGGACACCATCGTTTCGGGCAATCGCGAACGGTGCAAACGCACCAAGTTCAAGACACCGCCCGAATTTACCCCTGCCAGTTTCCTGTCCTATGCCACGAAGCCGGCCTGGGGCCTCAATTTCCTGTTTCGCGAAAAATTCTCGCTCCCCAACCTCGCAACCCATGTGGCCGAAGGCAGCAAAGACGCGATTTCGATTCAGGATTATTTCGACAAAATGCTCGATCCCAACATGGACTGGGCCGCGGTGGAGCAATTGCGGAATGATTGGGGCGGCAAATTCTGCCTGAAGGGTATCATGTCGATTGGCGATGCCCGGCGCGCGGCCGACATCGGTTGCGATGCGATCATGGTATCGAACCACGGCGGCCGCCAGCTCGACGGCAGCCGCGCCCCGTTCGATCAACTGGAAGAAATCGTCGATGCGGTGGGCGACCGGATCGAAGTAATCTGCGATGGCGGCGTGCGGCGCGGCACGCATGTGCTGAAAGCGCTGGCCACCGGCGCCACCGCCGCATCGGGCGGCCGCCTCTATCTCTACGCATTGGCGGCGGCGGGCGAGGCCGGGGTCGAACGCGCGGTTTGCATCTTGCGGGACGAGATCGCGCGCGGGATGCGTTTGATGGGCGTGAAATCGGTCGCGGAGCTGAATCGCGCGATGTTGCGGCGGCGTTGAGCGGTGATTTTGCGGATTTTTGGGGTGTTTCTGGGGTTTGGGCGCGTCTGTCGATAGAATGGACGGGTGTTTGCGGTGAGTTGACACACCTGTTCGTCACTCTTGCGGAATTTTTGAAAAAAGGTGAGCGATTATGGTTGGTTACGGCGTCTATAAGCAGGTGATAATGGTGTTATCCCTGCTGGCTGCATCTGCCCTCGCCCCTGTGCTCGCCCACGCGCAAGACGTTGATGCAGAACCGAAAACCCAGCTTGTCGCGATTGAGACGACGGTGGGCACGATCACCGCCGCAATCGAGACGGAGCGCGCGCCGATCACCGCCAAAAACTTCCTCCGCTATGTGGATGAACACCGTTTCGACGGCACGGTTTTCTATCGCGCGATGCGGCTCGATTGGGGCGATCAGCCCAACGGATTGGTGCAGGCGGGGACGCAATACGACCCCAAACGGGTGCTGAAACCGATCGCGCACGAACCAACAAATGTTACTAGCATCAAACACTTACGCGGCACTCTTTCGATGGCGCGCTTCGCGCCGGGCAGCGCCACCGGCGATTTCTCGATCCTGCTGCAGGATCAGCCGAGCATGGATGCCGCCCCATCTGCCGACGATCCCGAAACCCGCGCAGGCTTCGCCGCCTTCGGTCACGTGGTCGCGGGGATGGACGTCGTCGAATCCATCCACGCCGCCCCCACCGATCCGAACAAAGGCGAAGGCTGGATGAAGGGCCAAATGCTTGCAAAACCAGTCAAAATTATCCGCATGAAGCGGGTGGCGGCAGTACCGGAGGCCGCGAAATAGCGGGCCTCACCGCACAATTCCCCGCCCCCGAATTTCGCGGTATGCGGCCAAAAACCCGCCTCCAACCGCCCCTCCCTCTCGTCATTGCGAGGAGCGCAGCGACGCGGCAATCCATGGCCTGCCCCGTTCCCATCACAAACGAAGCGATGGGGGAACCCTCACGCCATGGATTGCTTCACTCCGTTCGCAATGACGAAAGATCTGATAAATAAAGATGATTTTCTGGCAGCAATACCACTCGCCCCGCCCCCGCCCTCGTCATTGCGAGGAGCCGTAGGCGACGTGGCAATCCATGGACCATACGTCTCCCTCATCACAAACGAAGCGAGAGGCGGCAACCTCTCGCCATCGATCGCTTCACGCCGTTCGCAATGACGAAGGACCAAGCAATGGCCTGAATAATATAATGAAAAGCAGCGCCCCCACCTCTCCCCGAGCCTACTAGCACACTTCCGCTGTGTTCTCCGGGATCGGCCCCGGCGGCACTCGCGCCGCGCTCATCCAGAACGGATCGCCACGCAATTGGTGATTGTTTCCATAGGCTTGCCCCAGAACCGCATAGAGTTGCGGGTCATAAGCCGCGAGATCGGCATGGTTGAGTATCCGGCGCCCATCGAACACGGCCAAGCGGTTGGAATCAAACCAGAACTGGCTCCCTTCCGCCCAATATTCATCAACCGTGGTGGAGGCGTATTCGTCTTTCCACAGCCCGGAGGCGAGCGCATGGGCGTAAGCCGCATCGACCTGCCGGGCCAGTTTCGGATCGACTGCACGGATCGCGGAGAGGATGTTGTGACTGAATTCATGGACGAAAATCGTCTCGCCCCAATATCGACTGCTGCGTTTTCCCAGCAAATCCTCTTCCGCCCCGCTGGTCAGCACCCCTGCCATTCCGCGCGCGCGCTGGTCCCAATACTGGCGGTCGGTCAGTGCCCCGATCCGATCGCTATAAAGCTTGCGTTCGCAACGGGTTAGGCGGGGATCATTGCGCGACGGTTTCTTCCAGTGCGCCTGTTCGGGCAGATCGGTGGTCGTCTCACTTTCCGCCATGATTGCAACGCGATAGCGGTTCGCAACCAGCCACTGAGCCAGATCCGGCCGGTACGACAACAGTTGTTCGACGATCCGCTGCGCCACCGCCAGCGCCTCATCCGAAACGCGATCGCTGCCGACAATCGGAATGCCGTCCGCCTCTATCCGCTTGGAATAAAACGGATCGAGCGTGTGGTAAGTCGCGGAGAGGGCCGGAACGGCGGGTGCAGCAGGCGCAACACTCGCACATCCGCCCAGCGCCAGCAGACAGGCGCTCCCGGCGAATGCGGCAATCCGCAATCGCCGGGTAACCTCCTTAATATACGCGCTTTTTCGGTTTGATGTACTCGGCATCGTCGGTCAGCGTAAAGTCGTGGACCGGGCGATAATCGATCTTGATGTCGCCGCCTTTGCCGCCCCAACCTTCGAACCAAACGGCGGTGTGCTTCATCCAGTTGGCATCGTCGCGCTCAGGATAATCCTCGTGCGCGTGTGCGCCGCGGCTTTCCTTGCGGTTGTGCGCCGATGTCATGGTGACACTGGCCTGCGCGATCAGGTTGTCCAGTTCCATCGTTTCGATCAGGTCGCTGTTCCAGATCAGCGAGCGGTCCGATACACCGATGTCTTCCATCTGTTTGTATGTATCGGCAAGCACTTGCACGCCTTCCGCCATCATCTCGTCGGTGCGGAATACCGCGGCGTGCTTACTCATCGCGCGCTGCATCCGGTCGCGGATCGCAGCGGTCGGGCTGCCGCCCCTGGCATTGCGGAAATGATCGAGGCGGCCGAGCGCGAAGTCGGCGCTGTCCTTCGGCAGCTCCTCGTGCGCGGTACCCGGCTTGATCAGTTCTTTCAGGCGATGGCCCGTCGCACGACCGAACACCACCAGATCAGTCAGCGAGTTGGAGCCAAGGCGGTTCGCACCGTGAACCGACACGCAGGCCGCTTCACCCACGGCAAACAGGCCGGGAACCACGGTTTCCGGGTTGCCATCGGCACCGATGGTGACGACTTCTCCGTGGAAATTCGTGGGAATACCGCCCATGTTATAGTGCACCGTCGGCACCACCGGCAGCGGTTGCCGCGTCAGGTCGACCCCGGCAAAAATCTTCCCACTTTCGGTAATTCCCGGCAGGCGTTCGGCCAGAATCGCCGGATCGATGTGATCGAGGTGGAGGAAAATGTGGTCCTTGTCAGGGCCGACACCGCGCCCTTCGCGGATTTCCAGCGCCATCGAGCGCGACACCACGTCGCGGCTGGCCAGATCTTTCGCGCTGGGGGCATAGCGTTCCATGAACCGCTCGCCCTCGGAATTGGTGAGGTATCCGCCCTCGCCACGCGCACCTTCGGTAATCAGCACGCCCGCGCCATAGATACCGGTCGGGTGGAACTGCACGAATTCCATGTCCTGCAACGGCAATCCGGCGCGCAACACCATCCCGCCGCCGTCGCCGGTGCAGGTATGCGCGCTGGTGCAGGTGAAGTAGGTGCGGCCATAGCCGCCCGTCGCCAGCACAACCGATTTCGAACGGAACCGATGAATCGAACCATCGTCAAGACAGATAGCGATCACGCCACGGCACTCGCCGTTCACCATGATCAGATCGATAGCGAAATATTCAATAAAGAAATCAGCGTCGTACTTCAGGCTCTGCTGGTAGAGCGTGTGCAGCAGCGCATGCCCCGTGCGGTCGGCCGCAGCACAGGTGCGCTGCACCGGCGGGCCATCGCCCATGTTCTGCATGTGCCCGCCGAACGGGCGCTGATAGATCGTGCCGTTATCGTTGCGGCTGAACGGCATACCGGCATGTTCCAGCTCCAGAATGGCATCGGGCGCCTCGCGAACGAGATACTCGATCGCGTCCTGATCGCCGAGCCAGTCCGACCCTTTCACAGTATCGTACATGTGCCACTGCCAGTGATCGGGCGTGTTGTTGCCCAGACTGGCAGCAATCCCTCCCTGTGCGGCCACAGTGTGACTGCGAGTCGGGAAAACCTTGGAAATATTGGCAGTTCGCAGGCCAGCTTCGGCCGAGCCCATCGTTGCGCGCAAGCCGGAACCACCGGCACCCACAACCACCACGTCATAAGTGTGGTCTACGATTTTGTAGGCCGGTTGGGTCGATTCGGTGGCCATCAGGCAGCTCCTCCAAGAGCAAGGCGAATAATGCTGAACAGGGCGAATGCAGCGCCGCCGAAGGCAGCGAGATTAAGCGCGGCGATAGCGGCGAACTTGTTGCCCGGGGTGTGCACGTAGTCTTCGATCAATACCTGCAGGCCAAGGCGCGCATGCCAGAACGAACTGATGACGAACAGCGCAGTCGCCGTGGCCGGAACAGGGCGCGCGATCCATTCTTTCATCGCGCCGTAATCATGGCTGCTCATCAGAGCGAAGCTGACCGCCAGGAACAGCCCGAGCGCCAGATTGCCAATGGCCGTAAAGCGTTGCAGCAGCCAGTGATGTGTCCCGGCATGTGCCGAGCCGAGTCCGCGCACCCGGCCGAGTTCGGTTCCATTACCCATCTTCAGTCCCTCAGCGAAGAAGCACGATGGCCCAGAACCCCACCGTCAGCGCAATGCCGACAAGCGGGCTCACAATAGACCACGTATTGTTGGTTTTGAGTTCGTAACCCGCCCCGATGTCGAGCACGAAGTGGCGCAGCCCCGAACACAGGTGCGAAAAAAACGCCCACGACAAGCCGACCATAAAGACCCATCCGACAGGCGAAGTCGCGATGGCGAGGAAAGTGGCGTAAGCTTCCGGCCCGCTGGCCAGTGCGCCCAGCCACCAGACCATCACGGCCAGACCGACCAGCGCCAGCCCATCGCCAGTGGCGCGGTGCAGAATGGAAACCGCCATATTCGGCCCCCACTTCCAGATTTGCAGATGCGGTGATAGCGGACGGTTTGCCATGTGCGGTCTTCCGATTGCGCGAGTGAATTCGGCCCTCCCCTTAGCGCAATGATCCGCCGAGGCAAGCGCAGCGGCTCGACAGCGCACCGCCAATACCCGATAGTTAGTGGATGACAACGATACTTCTGACCGGTGCCAGTCGTGGAATCGGTGCCGCAACACGCACCGCCCTGCACGCCCGCGGCGCATCGGTGATCGCGCAGGCCACCCGCCCTGCCGCAGACGGCACGATAGGCGCCGATTTCACGGATCCGCTCGCCCCGGCAATGCTTTGGGAAGCAGCGCTGGATGCGGCCGGAGGCCAGATTGACGTTCTGATCAACAATGCCGGGCTGTTCGCCTCTAACCCGGTCGAGAGTTCTGATATCGAATGGCTCGACAGATGGGAGGCGACCCTCCGCATAAATCTCACCGCTGCGGCACAACTTTCCCGCTTTGCAGTGCGGCATTGGCAGGAACGCGGCATACTCGGACGCGTAGTGCACGTGGCGAGTCGCGCCGGGCATCGCGGCGACTCGCCCGCGCACTGGCACTATGCCGCGGCGAAAGGGGGGATGCTGGCGATGCACAAGACCATCGCCCGCCAATATGCCGCAGAAGGCATCCTCTCGTTCGCTATCGCACCGGGTTTTACCGACACATCGATGGCCGATGATTATCTCACCAGTCGCGGTGGAGCGGCATTATTGAGAGACATACCTCTGGGCCGGGTCGCCACGCCCGATGAAATCGCAGCAATCATCGCTTTCTGCGCGCTCGACGCTCCACCCAGCATGACGGGAGCGACAATCGATGCCAATGGAGCGAGCTATGTTCGCTAGATTCGTATCTCTTGGCGTTGCATCCATCGCCCTTGTATCGGCAGTTTCCGTTGCACCGATTTCTGCCCGCGCAGTCTCGTCGAATGAAGGGGTGCAGGCGGTAACGCCATGGGATTCGACAGGGCAGAGGGAATGGGCAGCAACCTGTAAGGACTGGGACAATTGGGACAAACCCGGCCCGCCCTTCCGTATCTACGGCAAGACTTATTACGTCGGCACATGTGGTATCGCCGCAATCCTGATCGCAGGCGACGAAGGCAACATTCTGATTGACAGCGGCACACGCCCCGGCGCTGATATTGTCGCAGCCAACATCGTGAAGCTCGGCTTCCGATTGGAGGACGTGAAATTGCTCCTGACCAGTCACGAACACTTCGATCATGTCGGTGGGATGGCCGAATTGCAGCGCCGCACCGGCGCCCGGCTGCTTACATCCACCGCCGCAAAACCAGTGATGGAGAGCGGGAAAGCATCCCCGGACGATCCGCAATCCGGGATGCATGAACCGTTTGAATCGGCCAAAGTCGACGGCATTGTCGAAGATGGCAAGCCCATACGACTCGGATCGCTCACCCTCACCCCTCTTGCCACACCGGGTCACACGCCCGGCGCGCTGAGCTGGCAATGGCAAACGTGTGACGGGGCCCAGTACGCCACGTTAGTGTTCGCAGACAGCCTTTCGGCCATCAGCAGCGACGATTATCGCTTCAGCGATCACCCCGGCTATATCCGAGCATTCCGTGATGGCCTGACACGCGTTGCCAGCGTCGATTGCGGAATATTGCTTACCCCGCATCCATCCGCCAGCAAGATGCGTGAACGCTTCGCCAAAGGCACCCCGTTTGGGGCACTCTCTTGCGAAGCCTATGCAAAGAGCGCAGCCGCACGGCTGGACAAACGGCTGGAAAAGGAAGCTTCACAATGAGCTGGAAGCTGGTGGCCTTCGCGCCGAAACCAGTCGTGCAGTCCGCGCTCGCCGCACATGAAGCGCGTTGGGACTGGGATGCGGACATCGTACTGACCGGCTCCGAAATTGCCGAGGACCGACCCGATGACTGGCAACTGGAGGCCTATCTCTCTCGTCGCCCGTCCAGGCAGGACCACAAGGCGGTTGAATCCCTGTTTGCCGACGGTGCCCCGCCTATAGCTGCGGAAAAACTGCCCGACACCGATTGGGTCACCGAAACACAGAAACAGGTTGTACCGATCCGCGCCGGACGTTTCCACGTGCACACTCCGGATTATCCGGCAGACGAAGCCCCCGGCATAACGGATTTCGTCATCCCCGCCAGTCAGGCATTCGGCACAGGGCAACATGCGACCACGGCAGGCTGCCTGACGATGCTCGATACGATGAAGCGGTGCGGCACAGTGGTTCGCAATCTGGCCGACATCGGCACCGGCACCGGCCTTCTGGCATTCGCCGCGCTATCCCTTTGGCCTCGCGCATACGCAACCGCGAGCGACATCGACACAGTGTGCGTGCCTGTCGTCGAAGGCAACTGCACGCTCAATGGAGTGGCAATGGGGGATGGGGTTGGTAGGTTGACGATGCTGGTGGCGGAGGGGATGGATCATCCCCGGTTGCAAGCACGTGGGCCATATGACCTGCTGATTGCCAATATTCTCGCGGGGCCGCTTGTTTCGCTTGCTGGCGACTTCGCAGATGCGGTCTCTTCCGGCGGTTCGCTTCTGCTGGCCGGACTGCTGGAAACGCAAGAGCCCGCCGTTCGCGCTGCCTACCGGGCTGCGGGGTTCCGCTTGGCGGCACGACTGGTGAACGGGGATTGGTCGGTATTGTGGCTGCGCCGACGCGCCATCGGTTGATCCGCGCAGCTCTCATGGGCCTCATCGGCCTGATCGCCGCAGTGATCTGCTTTGCCGTGGCAGGATGGGTGGGCAGCTCTGTTCCGCGCAATGCGGGATGGCGACAAACGGGGCGCGATATTGAAATTCTGGTCGAAACGAATGGCGTACATACCGCACTGGTTTTGCCGCTGATAGCGCCGGACAAAGATTGGCGAACAATCTTCCCCGCAAGCGATCTGCGCGCGCCCTTGCGGCCATACACGCATATTTCCATTAGCTGGGGTGAGCGCGCTGTGTTTCTCGACACACCTCGCTGGCAGAACATATCCCCAGTGACGATTCTGCGAGCAACCACAGGCAGCAGTTCCCTGCTTCATGTCGCGCATTATGTGCGCCCTGCCCCGGGGAACGACGTACGTCCGTTGCGGCTGACTTCGGCTGAATATCGACAACTGGTCACTGCTATCGAGAAGTCGATCGCGCCCACTTCACCACAGCGTCACTATCCCGGCTATGACAGCTACGATGTATTTTATGATGCTGCTGGCACTTATTGGATAGGGCGCACCTGCAACCAGTGGACGAGCGACATGCTGGCGGCAGCAGGGGTCAAAGTCGGACGATGGACGCCGTTTTCAGGGGGTGTGATCAAATGGATCGCACCTGCGCCGGCCGGTATCAGTTCGAGGCTGATTGAAAATACGCGCGAGCGCGCTTCGCCAGAACGATTGGGACAATAACCGACAGCAATATTCCCATCAGCATCGCAATCGCAGCGACGGCGTCCACCTCGGAATTGCCTGTCTGGAATAAAGTCCAGAATACCGGCGCAGCCATCACTATCCCGCGAATTTCATTGAGAACCAGCAACAGTCCGCCAACAGTAACCAGCTTTTTGAGCTTACTGGCGGTTGCGACGTTCATGATCGGTACCTTATCTCCATGGATGCCATTGGATTAAAGAGCCGCGACCGATCAGGTTCCCGCAACTGCGTCAGTTTCCCTTATCAGACGATCACCCTGCCGCTGCCACGATCTGCGCCCATTCCGCTTCGTCGATAACGGGAATGCCCAGCTCAGCCGCTTTCTTCAGCTTCGAACCGGCACCGGGGCCAGCCACGACCAGATCGGTCTTTGCGCTCACCGATCCGGCAGCTTTGGCACCGAGGCGTTCGGCCTGCGCCTTCGCTTCATCCCGGCTCATCGTTTCAAGCTTGCCGGTAAATACCACCGTCTTGCCAGCGACTTCACTGTCGCGGGTTTCGACTTCGTAACGCGGCGGATCGACCTGAGCGAACAGATCATTCCACACCTGCCGATTGTGCTCCTCGTGGAAGAAATCCGCCAGCGCATGACCGACTGCGATACCGATCCCATCGGTCCGCACTTCGAAAATCCGCTTTACCGCATCAACCATACGAGTGTTGAACGGACTTTCCTTCTCATCCGCTCCGCGGGGGTTTTCTTCCCGATAAGCGGCAAATTCAGCGGCCTTTTCAGGCAACACGCGAATATCGTGCAGCCCCTTCATCAGGTCACGCGCCGTTACCGCGCCGACGTGGCGAATGCCCAAACCAAACAGGAGGCGTGCAGCATCCGGGTGGCGCTTGCTTTCCACAGCAGCCAACAGGTTGTCCACAGACTTGTCCTGCCACCCTTCGAGCGAGAGTATTTCGTCGCGCCTTTCACGCAAGCGGAAAATGTCGGCGGGACTTTCCAGCCAACCCAGCGCGAAAAACTGGTCGATCGTCTTTTCGCCCAAGCCGTCGATATCGAGCGCGCCGCGACTTACGAAATGCTTCAGCCGTTCGGTACGCTGCGCCGGGCAAATCAGCCCGCCAGTGCAACGCACATCGACTTCGCCTTCTTCGGCAACCGCCTCGCTGCCGCATTCCGGGCAATGATCGGGGAAAGTATATGCAGGTCGCTCCGCATCTCGTGTCAGATTTTCAACTACTTGCGGAATCACGTCCCCGGCACGCTGCACTTTGATCCGGTCACCTGGCCGCACGCCAAGTCTGGCGATCTCGTCGCGATTATGGAGGGTGACATTCGTCACAGTCACACCGCCGACAAGCACCGGCGCCAGACGCCCGACCGGAGTAAGCTTACCCGTGCGGCCAACCTGGATATCGATCGCCTCCAGCGTTGTTTCGGCCTGTTCCGCCGGAAACTTGCGAGCGATAGCCCATCGCGGTGCTTTCGCCACGAACCCAAGACGACCCTGCCAATCGAGCCGATCGACCTTGTAAACCACACCGTCGATTTCATAGGGCAGCGCGCCCCTGCCCTCCGCAATTCGTCTATAGGCAGAAAGCATCGCATCGAGATTTTCGCAGCGCACCATCTCTGGCGAAATGGGCAGCCCCCATGCGGCAATCTGTTGCATCATGTCATGCTGTGTTACGCCCGGAACTGCGCTCGCCGCCCCCCAGCCATGCGCCCAGAAGCGCAACGGGCGTTCGGCGGTAACTCGCGGGTCTTTCTGGCGCAGCGAACCGGCGGCTGCATTGCGCGGATTGGCGAATTGGCGAACTTTGGCAGGATCGAATTCCTCGCCGGCAGCCGCGGCCTTCGCCCGCGCTTCTTCCATCAGTCGCGCGTTAAGAGCATGGAAGTCTGCTGTCGCCATATAGACTTCGCCCCGCACCTCGAAAACATCGGGGACCTCACCGTACAGTTTCTGAGGAATATCAACGATATGGGCAACGTTGGGCGTGACATCTTCGCCCACCTGCCCATCGCCGCGTGTAGCCGCGCGAACCAGCTCCCCTCGCTCATAACGCAGGGAACACGAAAGACCATCGATCTTGTCTTCAGCTGTAAACACCAACGGGACGGTTTCGTCGATCGAGAGAAAGCGTCGGACCCGCGCAACGAATTCAGCCACTTCTTCGTCGGAAAACGCATTGTCGAGGCTCATCATTCGCACTTCGTGCTTGACCTTGCCCAGCGGGGACGAAGCAATCTCGTGTCCCACCGATTGCGACGGGCTGTCAGCGCGGACGAGATGGGGAAAGGCACTTTCCAGCGCGGCATTGCGCCGCACCAGTGCATCGTATTCCTGATCCGTAATCTCTGGCGCGTCGTCTGCGTGATACAGGCGATTGTGATGTGCGATGGCCTTGGCGAGCCGCATGAGCTCATTGGCGGCGTCGGCTTCGGACATCTGGGTGGGGTTGATGCTCATAGTATCAGTCTGTCATTCGGTTCCGCGCAAAACCGCCAGCATGGCCGGTTCGAGGCGTTCGTAAACGGGGGCGCCGGGCGTGACGATAGCGAAATGGCTCGCGCCGGGATTGCTCAGCACATCGACTTGCGCGCCATCGGCGGCAATGGCCGCGATGACATCCGCCGATGGCGATGGGAGTTTGGCCTGCACAAACAGCACCTGCTCCAGTTGCGGTGCCTTCCGGAACGGCGAAATGACTGCGAGGCGATTATCGATCTCTTGTCCATCCGCCCCCACAAATGGGCTGACAGACGAGAATTCGCACAGCGCATCGAAATCGCGGGCCTCCCTGCCAATATCACCCGGACCGTCCAGTACGATGCCCGCACGCACCTTTGTCGCTGTGCGCGCACTCACAGGCCCGCCTGAATCCTGCGATGTCGCCAGCCACAGCGCTGGCAAAGCACCTGCCGAATGACCGACCAGTGTCACGCGCCCCCGATCGACAGCGTATTCGCTGGCAACTCGGTCGATCAGATGAGCAGCGCTGTCCCAATCCTCAAAACTGCCGGGCCAGCCCCCGCCGTCACCAACTTCGCGATAATCGACATTCAGCGTAGCAATTCCCTGTGCCTGCCACCGCGTTGCAAGCGGAGCCATATAGGCTGTGTCGGCGATGCCGGCTTTCCAGCATCCACCATGAAAGATGACCGCCAGCGGAAAATCGCCCCGCCCTTGCGGCAAGCGTAGCTCGGCAAAGCCGCGCGCGTGGGCGCTATACCGCAGGATCGCGTCGGGCACACTGGCACTGACACGAGCGTCAGCCCCGTAAGTTGAAAGAGTCCCCGCCGACCCCGCGCTATCCGGCTCTGTCATCTCGCACCCTGCAAGCAGGAGAAACGCAAACCCTGCCGCGCCCCCTCGCCGTACATCGTTCACATTCCTTCCAGCAAACGATCTGCCTGCGCGCGCGCCTCGGCGGTGATTTCGGCGCCGGACAACATACGGGCGATTTCCTCTTGCCGCTGGTCCGCGTCCAGCAGCGAAACCGACGTGCGGGTAACAGTACCCTCGCTCGATTTGTGGATTGCGTAGTGGGTTTGCCCACGCGCGGCGACTTGCGGGCTGTGTGTGACAACCAACACCTGCCCACCTTCCGCCAAACGCGCCAGACGATCACCTATGGCACTGGCGACCGCCCCACCCACTCCACGATCAATCTCGTCGAATATCATCGTTGCCGCGCCGCCTTTCTCTGCCAGCGCGACCTTCAACGCGAGAATGAACCGTGACAATTCCCCGCCACTGGCAATCTTATTGAGCGGCGCGAAGTCCGCGCCGGGATTGGTGGCGATAAGGAATTCGACGGCATCCATGCCGGATGCGCTCCAGCGTTCTTCGGGCAGTTCGACGACCGCTGTACGAAACCGTGCCGCATCCAGTTTTAGCGGAGGAAGTTCACTGGCCACTGCCGCATCCAGACGCTCGGACGCCTCCGCCCGCAAGTGGTGAAGTGTCATCGCTCGTTCGCGATAAAGGTCGCCTGCCTGCTTCGCTGCCGCGATCAATGCGTCGAGCTCCGCTTCGCCGCCTTCAATCGAATCGAGCGCCGCACGAAACTCACGCATTTTTTCGGGTAGTTCGTCCACCTCGCAGCGATGCTTGCGGGCAATAGCGCGCAGTTCGAACAGCCGCGTTTCCGCCCGCTCCAGTTCCGCGGGATCGTGAACCAGCGCTTCCGCCGCAGCGGCGAGCCGTTCCTCGGCTTCTCCCGCTTCGATTACCGCCCGGTCCAGCGCAGCCAGTGCATCCGCCAGCAAGGGATGTTCTGGCGCGATCCGGTCAAGCCGCCGTGCCGCCACCCGCAATGACGCCAGTGGAGAGTCCGATCCTTCCCACAGGTGCCGCAATTCTTCCAGATCGCCGGAAAGACGCTCGCCCTTCTGCATCGCAGCGCGTGCTTCGGCCAGACGCGCCTCTTCCCCAGCTTGAGGGGCAATCTCGGTCAGTTCCGCAAGATGCGCGAGAAGGAGATCCTGATCCGCTCTGGCGTTCTCTACGCCTTCGCGCGCATCTGCCAGTTGGTCTTCCGCGGCGCGCCATGCAGCCCATGCTTTGGCCAGCCCCGCAGAATCTGCCCCGGCAAACCGGTCGAGCAGCGCACGGTGCCCTTTCGGATTGACCAGTCCACGATCATCATGCTGCCCATGGAGTTCAACCAGCGAGGCGGACAGTTCGCGCAACAGCGCCACGCTCACGGGCTGATCGTTGACGAATGCCTTGCTGCCCCCATCGGCCCGCACAGTGCGCCGGATAATAAGCGGTTCACCAGCCTCGCGCTCAATCTCCGCATCTTGCAGGATCGTCGCCACGGGTGCTGGGGTCTGCGAAAACTCGAATGTCGCGGTTACGCTTGCGCGCTCTTCCCCTGCCCGCACGAGCGCCGTTTCCGCCCGATTGCCCAGCACTAGCCCCAATGCGTCGAGCAAAATCGACTTACCAGCCCCCGTCTCGCCAGTCAGCACACCGAGGCCGCCCCGAAAATCGAGGTCGAGCGCATCGATCAGCACGACATTGCGAATGGAGAGCCGGGTCAGCATAGCTGGACGATTCCCTAGCCCAACCAATGGCTCGCGTCACCGGTTTGCGGCGTGCTTGCCAACAAGCCTGAGAAATTCTGTGGCACTGAGCGCAGGCGAACAGAGGAAGCCCTGAAACAACAGACACCCTTCTGCCAGGGCCAGTGCACGCTGCTCCTCGGTTTCAACCCCCTCCGCAACTACTTTCAGGCCGAGTGCATCCGCCAGAGCAACGATAGCGCGCAACACTGCCAGATCTCGGGGATTATCTGTCACCCCTTCGATCATCGACTTGTCGAGCTTCAGGTAATCGAGCGGCAACAGCTTAAGATATCCGAAGTTGCAGAAACCGCTGCCGAAATCGTCCAGCGCGATTCGCATTCCTGTGCCTCTCAACTGGCTGAGTTTTCCCGCCGCCTCTTCGAGATCGTTCAGCAGGACATGCTCAGTAATTTCCAGCGTGAGACGCTCCGCCGGAAACCCGCTATTCGCCACCATCGCGAGGAATTCACGAACGAAGCCGCTGTTGGAAAGATCATCGGGCGTTATGTTCAGAGACAGGCGAAGGTCGCTTCCCCATTGCGCGGCCAATGCGAGGGCGCGCTGCGCGATATGGCGAGACAGATGCGCCACGTGCTCTGCACGCTCGGCAATAGCAAACATCGCCGTCGCACCGATCAACCCAAGCGTTGGATGTTGCCACCGTGCCAGCGCTTCTCCGCCAACGAGCAAACAATCGGCAAGGTCGTACTGTGGCTGAATCACGACCTCGATTTCGTCACGGTCAAGCGCTGCGATCAAATCCGCTTCCAGTTGAGCACTGCGATATCCGGGCAGCGCATACACATCGTTCGCCCATGTGACCCGAGCCCCGGTTTTGTCGTTAGCCTTGCCCAAAGTTGCTGCAAGCCGATCAAGCAGGTGTTCTGTTCGTTCACCCGACAGCATCCGAACCATTGCCGAGCGGGGCCACAGCCGGACCGTACCCACGCCGCCAATGGGGGCAATCGGGGCCGACAACACATCAGTCAGCGCTTCGGATAACCATTGCCAGCGCTCCCGACTGCATGCCTCTCTTGCTGCAAGCAGGAATTGCCCGCCACCAATTCGCGCTGCGATCCACTCTCCCTGTTTCAGCTCATCCTGTGCCAGCAGACGAATCCGCCGTGCAACTTCGGCAAGCGCCCCGTCGCCAGCCGCTTCCCCATACGCGAGGTTGACTGTATCGAAGCGGCCCAGACCAATAAGGGTTGCATGAATAGGAGCCGACTGGTCGTTTTGGGCAGCTTCGTCACGCCACCGCTCCAGAACATCGATGGCAAATGCTGCATTACCCAGACCGGTGAGCCGGTCGAACGAATAACTGGCGTTTGTTGTGAGTCTTGCGACCATGGCCCGGCAATAACGTGATTTGGTGGATCTGGCGCGTGCGCTTTCGCTGTGCGTTGCCAAATGGGACAACGCATCCTAATTTTCAGGTTGTAGCGTGTGCTTTTTATTCGAAAGCAAGAGGGGCAAGAGTGGCCAGCCAGCAAGAGTTTTCACGTCTGGCGTTGCTTGCGTCCGATACACCGCGGGCACAAGAGGCCGCAGTCGTTCTTCGCGATGCTTACGATTGGGTTCCCCTTCACCGCGCAGATGCGGTGGTGGTTCTCGGCGGCGATGGGTTCATGCTGCAAATTCTGCATCGGATGCTCGACAGCGGACGGATCGTCCCGGCTTACGGAATGAACTGTGGCACAGTCGGCTTTCTGATGAACCGCTATCGCAGCCCGGCAAAGCTGCTCGACCGTATCGCCAAGGCCAAGGCGTTCGGCATCGCGCCTTTGAGAATGGAGGCGGTCTTGCAGGACGGTTCCACAGTTCAGGCGCGCGCGATCAACGAAGTGTCCCTGCTGCGCGAAACGCGCCAGACGGCAAAGATCGAAATTTCGGTCGATGGCAAAGTGCGCCTGTCCGAAGTCGTATGCGACGGCGTACTGCTCGCCACACCCGCCGGATCGACGGCCTACAACCTTTCGGCCAACGGTCCAATTCTACCACTCGATTCGCAACTATTAGCACTAACTCCGATCAGCGCGTTCCGACCGCGCCGCTGGAGCGGAGCCATTTTGCCAGAACGCAGCACCGTGACTTTCCGCATCAAAGAACCGGATAAACGGCCTGTGTCCGCAGTGGCAGACCAGCATGAATTCCGGGACATAGCCGAGGTAAGGCTGGAGATCGACCGCGAACACCAGCTCTCTTTGCTGTTCGATCCGGGGCACGCTCTGGACGAACGGATCGTGGCCGAACAGTTCGTCGTGTAAAATTACCCCAAAACACGGGTTGCCAAAGTCGAACGGCACCCATATAGGCTCGCCCCTGCCCACGCGGCTGCTCCCCGATAGCTCAGCGGTAGAGTAGGTGACTGTTAATCACTTGGTCGTTGGTTCGAATCCAACTCGGGGAGCCACTTTCTAACATCGCAGCCGCTGCATCGCCTCCCGTCCTCGTGACAGGGAGGTTTTATTTTTCAGTCAATTACGAACTAAATCTCGATTGTCGTATTACGTAACGATCTGTCGCGTTTGGTTATCGTCGCGCAATTCGTGCATTGTAGCGCAAGCTGAAAATTCGTTCACATTTCAGCGATGCGAGAGGGAGCAGATGCTGGCGTGCACGGCGATTATGCCATGCATCTCAGGAGCATAAACAATGCGTCCAATTCATTCGATGATTTTCGGTTCGCTTGCCTCTCTCGCCCTCGTCATCGGCGCGCCCGCTTTCGCCAGCACTACCGGTATAGCCAAGCCTGTGGCGGTTGCGCTGACAGCCAAGGAAAAGGGCAGGACCGTTGCCAAACTCACCAAAGCGTCAGCAAGTGCAGCCAAACCATCCTTCGAATCATCCGGCCAGACCAAAGCAAAGCTCGCCACCAAGGCGGTGACGAAGAAGGGCAAAGCTGCCAAGTCCACTACTAAGAAGGTAACCAAAACGGCCAGCACACATTGCCGCGATGCGAAAGGGCACTTCGCTTCGTGCAGCACCTCAGGTGTGCATAAATCGTAATCAGAAGGTAGTCGCTCGATAATACAGCATCGGGTGGCTGCCTGCCTGCTACCATCCGGTCAACAGGCGCCCACCTACCCAAATGGTCAACGCTGCCGTCATCCAGCGAATCGCCATTTGCGGCAGAAATCGGACAGCGAGAAAACTCCCTATCTGCCCCCCGAGCACAACCGCAATCAGCAGCGGCAGGCCGACCGTTGTCGCTTCTCCAATACTGTCCAGGCCATTCTTTGCCAGTTGCCCGCCAAGCCCGAACAGCGAATTGACGAGGATAAAGAAAGCTGCAGTAGCAGCCACTTCCCGTGCGCCGTTCCAGCGTACCAGATGTAACAGGGGCGCCAGGAATATCCCACCACCGATACCGACCAGTCCCGCCAGATAACCGATCGGAGCCGCTACTAACGGCATGTAGCGGGCGCCACGCATTGGCACGCCCTCTGCCGTCGCAGGCCGAGGGAGCAGGAGAGTCAGTCCAGTGAGCAGCAGACTGCCCCCCAAAATCGCCAAAAATGCCCCTTTGCCAACCGGAGTCATCCCACCGAGCAGAGCCGCCGGGGCCGCCATCGCGGTTATCGCAATCGCGCCGCGCCACGGCGTCAAACCAGCACGGGCGAAGCGGATCGAACTGCCGCTTACCACCACTATATTGCATGCAAGCGATAGCACCGGCAGCAATCGATAGTCGAATCCGGCAATCGCCAGCAGAGCGCTGTAGGTCGATCCACCACCAAAGCCGACCGCCGCGTAGAGCAGCGCGGTGACAAAAAAAGCGATGGCGAGGCCGGTCATGGCCCCGCCCTATCGTTCACTTACATCCGATGCCAGCCACAACCAGCAGTTGCGGCGCTATCTTATGCGTCGGCAGTCGGACGCCCGCCCACTGCTCCATGGCAGTGCTTGTATTTGTTGCCTGAACCACAGGGGCATGGCGCATTACGGCTGATGTCCTGCCCGGCCCAGGGGTTTTCACCCGGTGCGCCGGGGCTGACCTCTGCCATTGGCGACCCGGCGAGCGAGCCGAACAATGCCGCGCGCGACGCCGAACCGTCGCCATCGTTCGAATTGTCCGTTCCCAGCAGCGGCTCGATATGGCCGGTTAGGAAATCGGGAAGATCGGGCAGTGTGTCCATCGGCGGCGGAGTGAAGCGGAATTCGCTCCGCATAAGGATCGAAGTGACATCTTCGCGCAGGGTATCCAGCAGGCGCTCGAACAGCGCGAATGCCTCCTGTTTGTATTCGTTGATCGGTTGCTTCTGTGCATAGGCGCGAAGGAAGATCACCTGGCGCAATGCGTCGAGTGTCGCGAGGTGTTCTTTCCAGTGGTGGTCGAGCCGCTCGAGCAGGATTTGTTTTTCAAGTCGCTGCCAGACGTCCGGTTCGATTTCGGCAATCTTGCCGTTCATCACTTCATCGGACATCTGCACAAGGCGCTCTTCGAGCATTTCGGGCTCGACATGATCTTCCTGCAACCAATCGTCGATCGGCGGGGTCAGGCCGAGCACTTCTTCGACCCGTTCCTTCAGCCCGGCAACATTCCATTGTTCAGGATAAGATCCGGGAGGACAAGCTTCCCCGACAATCGTGTTCACGGTGTCGTGCCGCATGTCGACGACTACATCGCTCACCGCCTCGCTATCCATGATTTCAGCGCGCTGTTCGTAGATCACTTTGCGCTGATCGTTCATCACGTCATCGTATTCGACGACCTGCTTGCGGATGTCGTAGTTGCGCGCCTCAACCTTCTTCTGCGCGGTCTCGATTGCCTTGGAGAGCCACTTGGAGCCGATGGCTTCACCATCTTCGAGGTTCGAATTCATCATCCGGGCAAACAGGGTATCAGGCCCGAAGATACGAAGAAGGTCGTCTTCCAGACAGAGGTAGAACCGTGACAGACCGGGGTCGCCCTGACGGCCGGAACGACCGCGCAACTGGTTATCGATGCGGCGGCTTTCATGGCGTTCGGTAGCGAGCACGAACAGGCCACCCGCTTCCTTCACTTTGGCCTTTTCCGCCGCGACTTCTTCTTCGATCCGCCTGATCGCTGCATCGCGTTCAGGCCCCTCGGGCATGTCGGACAGTTCGTCTTCGATGCGGAAATCGACGTTGCCGCCCAGCTGAATATCGGTGCCGCGCCCTGCCATGTTGGTGGCGATAGTCACTGCACCCAATCGGCCCGCCTGTGCCACGATATGCGCTTCCCGTTCGTGGAAACGCGCATTGAGGATCGAGTGCTTCACTCCTTCTTTGTCGAGGAAGTCGCTGAGCAGCTCACTCTTTTCGATGGAGACTGTGCCGACCAGAACCGGCTGACCGATCTCGTGCTTTTCACGGATCGCCTTGGCGATCGCTTTGAACTTGTCTTGCGTGTTCTTGTAGAACTCGTCTTCCTCGTCGATCCGCTGGACCGGGAGGTTGGTCGGGATCTCCACCACGTTCATCTTGTAGATGTCCCAGAATTCCGCCGCTTCGGTTGCAGCAGTCCCGGTCATGCCGGAAAGCTTGGGATACATACGGAAATAGTTCTGGAACGTGATCGAGGCCATTGTCTGGTTTTCCGGCTCGATCTTGACGCCTTCCTTGGCTTCCACGGCCTGATGCAGCCCGTTCGACCAGCGGCGGCCATCCATCATACGTCCGGTGAATTCATCGATAATGACGACTTTGTCGTCCTTCACGATGTAATCGATATCGCGCTTGTACATGATATTGGCGCGCAGAGCCTGATCGAGGTGGTGGACCACCTGCGTATTTTCGACATCGTAAAGATTGGGCGTTTCCAGCAACTCTGCATCAGAGAGCAGTTGTTCGATTTTATCGATGCCCTCTTCGGTCCAGGTGATGCCCTTCGTTTTCTCGTCCGCGTCATAGAAGCTTTCGTCGATCTGCTTCACGATCCCGTCGATCGTAATGTACAGGTCGGTCTTGTCCTCGGTCGGGCCGGAGATAATCAGCGGGGTCCGCGCCTCGTCGATCAGGATCGAGTCCACTTCGTCGACAATTGCAAAGTTGAACGGGCGTTGCACCATCTGGCCGCGCTCGTGTTTCATATTGTCTCGCAGGTAATCGAAACCGAATTCGTTGTTCGTGCCGTAAGTGATATCCGCCGCATAGGCATCGCGCCGTTCATGCTCGCTGAGGTTCGGAACGATCACGCCGATTGTCAGGCCCAGCCACTGATGCAGCCGCCCCATCCATTCCGCGTCACGTGAAGCGAGGTAATCGTTGACGGTGACGACATGGACACCCTTGCCCTCAATCGCATTGAGGTAGGTGGCCAGCGTCGCGACCAGCGTCTTACCTTCGCCGGTACGCATTTCCGCGATTTCACCGCGATGCAGCACGATACCGCCGATCATCTGCACATCGAAGTGGCGCATTCCCAGAACGCGCACCGATGCCTCACGCACCGTGGCAAATGCTTCGGGCAGAATATCGTCGAGTGTCGATCCGGCTGCCAGCTGATCGCGAAACTTCTGCGTCTGCGCTTTCAGCTCATCATCGGATAGCGCCTTGATCTGCTCTTCAAGAGCGTTGATCTTGGCTACAATCTTATCGAGCGATTTGACGTAACGGTCGTTGGCAGAGCCAAAGACGGCCTTGGCGATTGACTGAAACATGTGCGTTGAATCCTGAAATCTGGTTGGCCCATACGCGGGCCTGAAACGGGCAATTCCGCCCAGACACACTGACTGGCGGAAGAAAACGAGAAATTGACTGAAAGCCGGGTGCTATTCGTGCGCGCGGTCGATGCGGATCCGCACGGCCGGCGCCATCGGACGCAGTGCCGCGTCAGCAATAGGTGTTGGCGCGCTCGCTGCACAACCGGCGCTGACGCTGCGCGGCGCATAGTCGGCACAAACGGCCGCTTGCGCCACTTGCACCTCGCTGGCACTCGCTTCGATCTGTTGGCTCGCAGCGGCCAGAGCGCGCGCTTCCACAGGCGCGCCAAAAGAGGCGAGCCCGGTAACCAGCGCGAGGGCAGCAATAAGACGGCTCAACATTGCGACGCGCTAAATAGGGCTACGGAGTTAATTAGTCCACCTCGCGCAGACGGCATCTAGTCTGAAAAGCGGATTTACCCACACGCTATCGCAGCCTAAGCGCCCGCGTATGGATATCGAACGCTCCCCTCTCGCCCGGCCCTTTCCCAATGCACCACAAATAGCAGGTGTCACCCCGCGCGTGACCCGTGCCGGGTACAAGGACTGGGGCCGCTGCGACCTGACTTATATCGAGTTGAGTGAAGGCACATCTGTGGCCGGCGTGTTTACCCGCAACGTGTGCTGTTCAAGCGAAGTCGAGCTTGGACGGCAGAACGTGAAAGCTGGGCACGCACGGGCATTGGTAGTCAACGCGGGCAATTCCAATGCCTTTACCGGATATCGGGGACGCGAGGCGGTGGAGCAGATTATGGCGCAAGTTGCCGAACACCTCGGCTGTGCGCCGGAAGACGTGTTTGTCTCTTCCACCGGAGTCATCGGTGTGCCATTGCCGAAAGACAAGGCCCGCGAAGGAGTGGCCAACGCCTTCGCCGCTGCCGAATGTTCATGGGAAGATGCTGCCAATGCGATTGGCACGACCGACACCTTCACCAAAGGTGCAGTCGCCAGTGCAATGATCGGTGAGACGAAGATCAATCTCGTCGGCATTATCAAAGGCAGCGGGATGATCGCACCCGATATGGCCACGATGCTCGGCTATATTTTCACCGATGCTGCTGTCGATTCCGCTTTCCTGCAAGACTTGCTGACCGCTTCTAGCGATACGAGCTTTAATTGCATCACTGTCGATTCCGATACGTCAACCAGCGATACCGTGCTCGCGTTCGCCACCGGCAAGGCGGGCAACGCACCGCTATGTTCGTTCGACGATGCAGGCGCGGATGCGTTCGCTGCGGCGCTGAACGATATCTGCCGCCAGCTATCGCATCTGGTTGTGCGCGATGGGGAAGGCGCGCAGAAATTCATCGCTGTATCGGTAAGCGGCGCCGTCTCGGACGAGAGTGCGCGCCGGGTGGGCCTCGCTATCGCTAACTCGCCCTTGGTTAAGACAGCTATCGCCGGTGAAGATGCCAACTGGGGCCGCGTTGTTATGGCCGTCGGCAAAGCGGGCGAACCGGCTGACCGGGACAAGCTCTCCATCGGATTTGGCGGGGTATGGGCAGCACGGCAAGGGTTGCCACTGGCAGACTACGACGAAACGCCTGTCACCGAACATCTGAGAGGAAAGGATATTTCCATCGAGGTCGACCTGGGACTTGGCGATGGACGGGCAACCGTGTGGACCTGCGACCTCACCCACGGATACATCTCGATCAACGCCGACTATCGGTCGTAAGGTTCGTTTCCAATGAGCGCACTCGACGACGAAATCCTATCGCTCCTGCGCTTTGCCGCAGAGAACGCAGTCATGCCACGCTGGCGCAATCTCGCTGAAGGCGAAATTGAGGAGAAGGCGAAAGGAGATTTCGTCACCGTCGTCGACAAGGAGGTGGAGCAATTTCTGGCCGAGGCGCTCACGCGCCTTGCTCCGGGTGTCGAAGTAGTCGGGGAAGAAGCGGTGCACGCAGACCCGACCATTGCTGACCGCCTCTCCGGCGCGTGCTGGATTATCGACCCGATCGACGGCACAGGCAATTTCGCACGCGGAGATGGCCGTTTCGGCATTATGATCGCACTGGCCGATGGCGGTGAAGCCATCGCCGGATGGATCTACGACCCGCAGCGCGACCGGCTTTGCCGCGCACGTAGGGGCGAAGGGGCCTACATAAATAGTGAACGTATTACCGCTCGTGCGAGCGACCAGACCCCGCCGACACTTGCGGCCATGACTGGATTCATGGCCGCCGGGCAACGTGCTTTGTTCGAACGCGAGATCGCGCCGCATTATGCGCTGGTTGCCGCCCCGGGCTGCGCGGCGGAGCAGTACCCGCTCACCACCCTCGGCACACACGATATCGCGATCTACGAACGCACCCTTCCCTGGGATCACGCAGCGGGATGCCTGTTTCTCAACGAAGCGGGCGGGCGCTGCGCCCGGCAGGATGGTTCGCCCTACCGCGTCGATACTCAGCGCAAGGGAATGATCGGAGCCGCCACGCCCGCACTATGGGATGCGTTCGTGGAGCGACTCGATCAATCGGGCTATGTACCCGGCAGCGACAGTTAGAGTTCGCCTTCAAGCCAGCCCTTGAGCTGCCCCTTGGGAGCCGCGCCAAGCTTCTGAGCCACTGGCTTGCCGTTCTTGAAAAGCACCATTAGCGGAATCGACTGGACGCCAATCTGACCGGGAATGCCGGTGTTTTCCATGATATCCATCTTGGCGATGGTCACTTTGTCGGCCAGTTCTTCGGAAATTTCTTCCAGAGCCGGGGCGATCATTTTGCAGGGGCCGCACCAGTCTGCCCAGAAATCGACCAGCACGGGCTTGTCGGATTCGAGAACGTCGGACTGAAAGCTCGCGTCGGTAACGGCGATGGTGGCCATGAGAAGTCTCCTGAAATAATCGGTCAGCGCCAATTTAGGCGCGATAACGGTTTACTCAATGCCCGCGGAGGCAAAGCTTTCCGACTTGGCGGACAAGGCGCTCTTGCGGGAAGCAAGCATTTCACCGGGAATAGCGATCAGTTGCGGGGTCTGGGTATAGAGCACCGCGCATACGATCTCGCGGCGGGGATAGATGGCCTCCAGCGCGGCGGCATAGGCGGCCATCTGGCGCAGTGTGGCTTCCGGCACCTGGCCCAGCATTGCAGGAGGGCGGCGAGCGGTTTTGAAATCGACGACGGTGATACGGTCCGGCTCCACCAACAGCCTGTCGGCCGTACCGGCGATCACCTGCCCATCGACCGTCGCCGCCAAGGGTACTTCCGCCAGCGCATCCGGCCCGAAAATCGCCGCGAATTCAGGCGTACCGAGTACCGCCAGAGAGGCGTCAGCAATTTCTGCCCGCTCGCCATCGATCAAATCACGCGCTTGCCTTTCGAGCCAGCTATACGCCGCCGCCTTGCGATCATCGACTGCAATATCGGGCAAGCGTTCGAGCAAGCGATGGATCAACACCCCGCGCCGCGCGGCCACTTGGGCCACTTCGGCCGGCAGCGGCGGATCGGCTCCCAGTTCTCCACCTGCGGAGGACGGTGCCAGCGGGCGCGGCGGGCGTGGTTCGGGACCGATCGCTGTAGTTGCCCAGCCTGGCAAAGCGATCGGCGCGACCCGATCCGGCTTCGCCACTTCGGCAATCGGCTCCGCACGGTGCCCAAGCTCTCTGCGCGCGCCCCAGATCGGATCGGCCAGATCATCGCCATCGAACAACGGCGCAAGCCGGGCATACCACGAATCCGCCGCCGCTTCGCGTTCGCGCTTGCCAAGCGCGCCGCCGATAAACAACGCCTCTTCGGCGCGGGTCATCGCGACATAGAGCAATCGCCAGTGTTCCTCGCGCTCGGCATCGGCAACTTCGGCCTCTGCCGCGGCGATGCGGCCCGCCTTCTCTTCTTTCCGCAAGTTCGGCAAAGGCACGCTTGGTCCATCTTCGCCGGGCAGGTCTTCCGCCAGTTCCAGCCCCCGCACGCGCGAGCTGTCGGGGTTACCGGTCGCATCGGCAAGGATGACGATGGGAGCCTGCAAGCCCTTGCTGCCATGCACGGTCATCACCCGCACCAGCCCGCCGCCGCCATCGGCCTCTCGCTTCAACTCGCCCTCGCCTGCATCGAACCAGTCGATGAACCCGGTTATACTTGGGGTGTGAGCCGAGGCGTAGGCATTCGCCGCATTGAGCAATTCGTCAATGGGATCGTTCGCCTCGCGTCCCAGTCGCGCAACCAGCGCCCGCCGCCCCTGCCAGGGGCCCACCAACATCCAGTGCAACAGGGCCTGCGGCGGTTCGAAATCCGCCCTTCTCAACAAATCGCGCAGGCGTTCAGCCGTTTCCTGCTGACGAGGATCTTCACCTTTGCGGATATGATCCCACAGCCGCACGTTTTTTTCGCGCCACCCATAATCGAGCAAGTCCTGCTGGCTCCACCCGATCAGCGGAGAAACCAGCAGGTTCGCAAGGCTCAAATCGTCGCGCGGCTGCGCGGCGAAGCGTAATGCGGCGAGCAAGTCCTTCACCGCCAGCGGCGCACCCAGGCGCAACCGATCGACCCCGGCGACCGGAACGCCCGCAGCATGAAGGCGTGCGACGATCAAACCGGCCAGTTCCCGCCGCCGCCGTACCAATATCATGATGTCGCCCGGCCCGGCGTTGCGTCGGTGTTTGGCCAGAGGATAGCCGGTATCGAGCCACTCCTTCACCTGATCGGCAATGCTATTGGCCATCGCCCGTTCGGGTTCGGACAGCCATTCTTCCGGCCCGTCATCTTCCTCGTCATCCGATTCATGCGCGCTGATCGGATGCCATAAGGTCACCTGACCCGGCAGATCGTCTCCCTTATGCGGCGCAGGCGGGGATTTGAGGCCGAATTTATCCGCGCCAATGGCTGCAATCGCGGCATCGACCACGTCCAGCACAGGCTGCGCCGTGCGATAGCTGCGCCCCAGATCGAGATCGCGCAGTCGCCGGGCGGTGGAAGACGCCCCGGCCAGATCGTCCATCAGTTGCGCGTAGTGATCGCGGGCGATGGCGAAGTTTTCCGGGCTGGTGCCCTGAAAGCGGAAAATGGCCTGCTTATAGTCACCAACGACGAATATCGTTCGCAACACGCCGCCGTGCTGCCCATCGCCTGCGAAAAAATCGCCGGTCAGTGCGCGGATGATCGACCATTGCGCTTCGTTGGTATCCTGCGCTTCATCGACAAGGATGTGATCGAAACGGCGGTCGAGCTTATAGCGAATCCAGTCCGCCATTTCCGCATCGCGCAACAGTGCGGCGGCACGGCGAATTTGATCGTCGAAATCGATCAGCCCTTCGCGCGACTTAGCATCTTCCCATGCCAGTGCGAACCGACGGCCGATTTCCAGCGCCGGAGTCAGCCATTCTGCCAGAGCGAGCAATGTCCGCAGATCCACCACCCGCTGAATCGATGCGGCAACCGCGCTGGCCGCATCGGCATAGCCGGCATCCTGCTTCTCCAGGCTTTTGAGCGAGCGCGGATCGCCTTTCTGTGTGAACAGTGCGGCTTGCATCGGCTCCAGCGCGGCAAGCCGCCGCACCCCGTGCGAAGCGAGAAAATCGGCAATCGCCGCGATCGATTTTTCCGCAGTCGCGGTGCCCCATGCCTGATTGGCGGACAGCATCTGGCGTAGCGCCGCCACGTCGAACGCATCGTCGGCGCACAGTTCCGCAACGCTGCTTTCATCCGCATCGCTATCGAGGCCGAGCAAGCGGGCCACGCGCCCGCGCATCGGCGGTTGCCAGCCACCCGGCCCAAACCACACCTCGCGCGCTGCGGCGCAGCGCATCAGCCATTCCCGAACCCCGTCTGCCCCCATCCGCAACGATAGCATCGCGAGCGGCGCGATCACGGCATCGTCTCCGCTCGCTTCGGCATCGGCAACCATTTCGGCCAGCACTTCGTGCGCCAGAACATCGCGGTCGCGATCTTCCATCGGTCTGGTGCCCGGAATCAGCCCCGCCTCTTCGGGAAAGGCGGCCAGCAACCATTGCGAAAACGCATGGATCGTATCGATCCGCAAGCCGCCGCCTGGGCAATCGAGCACGCTGGCAAACAGCGTGCGGGCGCGCGCCTGCGTATCGGGATCGAACGGTGCGCCGATTGCCCGCAGGTCTTTTGCCAGCGCTTCGGGCCTCATCCGCACCCATTGCGCCAGCACGGCGTTGACCCGCTCTGCCATTTCGGCGGCGCCTGCCTTGGTAAAAGTAAGGCACAGAATTTCCGAAGGCTTTACCCCTTCGCGCAGCAGCAACCGCAGCACACGGGCGGAAAGGACCTGTGTCTTGCCGGTGCCTGCCGAGGCAGACAGCCAAACGCTGTCCTCCGGCTCCACCGCCAGCGCCTGATTGTCTTGTAACGGAAAGACTTTCCCGCTCATTGTTCGCGCCCCATCCATTCATCGAGCCGCATAAGCTGGTCATACGTCGCATATCCGGGGGCATCGGGATTGAGCCGCGCGGTGAATGGCTCGTCCCCCAATATCCAGCGGTTCAACGCGTCGTCGAGATATTCGCGCGCCTTGGGCAGAAACGCGTCTGTGGCGATTCCGCTGCGCTTGGCCCCTTCCCGGATCGGCGTGGTCACATATCCGAACCCGGTTTCGCTCTTGTCGCTGCGCCCCAGCGACCAGTATTCGAACCGGGTGGCCTTGCCGATGGCCTTCGCGAAGCCGCCATTTTCCACCATCAGCCCCAGTGTGCCAAGCTGAAGAGCATAGCCTGCCTCCACCTGCGCACGGCTGGGCGGGCGACCGGTCTTGTAATCGACGACTGCGTAGCTGCCATCTTCCAGACGATCGAGCCGGTCGATCCGGCCACGAATGGTCACTCCGTTCCATTCCATGCTGCCCCACTCTTCGAACAGAGTGGGTATCCGCGCCGGATCCGCGGCGATTTGCCCTTCGACCCATTCCAGAGCCTTCAGCAAGCGGGGTCGCCACAGCGCACGGGTCAGCGGGTGAGCATGCATTTGCGCCAGCTGCTCTTCTGCTATGTCGGCAATTGGGCGGTGGGTCTTGTGCCACACTTCCAATATCTTGTGCGCGAGTTCCCCCTGCCACGCCGGGCCGGGATCGGCATCAAGCGCATCCATCTCGCTCAACCGAAGGATCGAACCCGCATAGAATTGGTAGGGATCGGCGCGCAGACGATCGAGCCCGGTGACACTAAGCGCGACCTTGCGCTGCTCTGTATCGGGCCTTGGCTCCGGCTGTGGATATGGCGGTGCCGGGGGCGCATCGTCCAGAGCGCGTGCTAGTTCGACCGCGCCCGTTTCGATATGGCGGTCAAGCAAATCGCCCAGCAAGGCCTGCACCCGCAAAAGGAAGCGCGAGGCAATCGCCGGACCGCCTTCGTCACGCCGGGCGCGGCTAAGCACGACATCGGGGGCACCCAGCGCCGCAGCGAGATCGTGCGCCGCCAGCCCAATGCGAAAATCCGCCCCCGGCACGCCAAGCGCCCGCAGCACCGCCGGGGCCAGCAAGGGATCGGTGGCAGGCCGTGCAGGCCAGGTGCCTTCGTTCAACCCGGCACAGATAACCAGATCGGCGCGCGCCATGCGGGATTCGATCAGACCGTAAATCGCCACGCGCGGATGCCCGCCATAAGGGGGGCGGACCGAGTTGCCTTCCATCGCATCGCTAAGCGCGACATGAAGCTCGTCCGCTTCCAGCACAGTGCCGACATCGCGCGCGTGGAGTCGCAGATCTTCCACAAACTGCGCCAGCGCGCGCCCATCCTCGCGGCTCCACAATGCATCCGCGCACAGCGCCTCCCCTGCAGCGGCCAGACGGTTCAGCCATTCGGCAAGCGGCAGGCTGTCATCCTCGCATAGCGGCGCGAGGATTGGGGAGACTTCTGCCCACCACTCGGCAACGTTCGCTTCATCGGCAATATCGGCAACGGGTGTCAGACCGGGTGCCGGGCGCGGGCCCCGCAACTCTTCCTCCAGAGCGCGCAGATGGCGGAGCCACTCGCCACGCCCTTCGCCATATCGGACCAGCGGGTTGGCCAGAGCCGCAATCAGCGAAACTGGAGCGGCGCGCTGAGCTGCGATATCGGCCAGTTGAAGGAGCACTCTGCCCGATGCGGTCAACGTCAGCGGCCGCCCTGCGGTATCGTCCGCTTCAAGGTTCCAGCGCCTGAGATGCTGGACAACGCGCCGTGCCAGCGGTCTGTCCGGTGTGACCAGCGCCACCCGCCGTTCGGGCACCGAAACCGCTTCGCGGATCAGCAAGGCGATAGCCTGCGCCTCTTCCTCAGGGTTCGCCGTTTCCATTACCCGCACACCCGAAAGGCGGCGTTTCTCCGCTGGCAGGTCCACCCAGATCTTGCTGGCCTGCGGCGGCAGGAACAGGCTGGATATCGCATGGGTGCGCTCTGGCGGGGCCGGGGCGACGCCCTTGCGATGCCACTGCTGCACTTCCGCCCGGTTTATGCCCATCCGGTTGAGCAACAGCTTGAGATGATATTGCGGGTGGGTCACCGCGTCGCCTTCGCTGAACGGCGGATCGCCGGGATTGGCGCTGGCGCCTGCCGTGCCCAGTTCGCCCCACACATCTTGCGGCATCGACAGGTCGAGGTCCGGCAGGATCACCGCCCCCAGCGGCAATTCGGATACCACCCGCAGCAATCGCGCCAGCGCTGGCGCGGCGCTGGTCACGCCAGCGGCAACAATCGGTGTAGCGGGCGGGTTGTTCCGCCATTGGGTCGCTGCGTGATCGAACAGACGATTGCGCCGCGCAGCAGCGTCGATCGTGCCTGAGGCGGCCAGTTCCGCCAGCCAGATCGCCTGCACCCGCGCAAAGCGATGAATCGCCCGTTGCCAATGCTCGGCCAAATCGCCGACCACGCCCATCACCCGCTCTTCCAGCAGTTCCTGGGGGCCGATGTCCTCCACCAGCAAACGGTCCATCGTCGCGGCGAATTCGCTGGCCAGTCGCAACAGGGCCGAACCGCGCGGGGCATCGTCACCCATTTCGGCGCGGAGTATTTCCGCCAGCCGCAGCCATCGCCGCGTGGGATCGACCGCCGGCGGAATATCGGCAGTGCCCAGCGGGTCGAGCAAAACGCCCAGCGTCTCGTCCAGGTCGAGATCGCCCACCACCGCCATGCGCGGCATCAGCATCCCGCCACCCGATGCCCGCACGAACGCTTCAAGCACAGTGCGAATCGCGCGGGTGGACGGGAGCAACAGAGTCAGCCGGGCAAGCCCCAGCTCGGCATCGCCATAACGCGGGATCAGCCCAGCCACGAGAGCATCGGCAAAACCGCGATGGGCGGCGATCGAATATACCTGCGGGTGGATGCGCTCAGGCACCCGTCAGCACCGCCTCAGTCGGTCGGATGGCTTGCGGCGTACCCACTTCGAACCATTGCCCCGTAAATGTCGCACCGAACAGGCGACCTTCCGCTATCGCCCGTTCCCACAGAACCATCGTGCCAAATCGTCCCTCGGGCGCTTCGCGCAGCAGGCGGTGGCTCACGATCTGGATGCCGGTGTAAATAAACGGCGCAATCCGCCCCGGCCGCCTGCGGGTGAGGCGACCACACGGGTCCATATGAAAATCACCCAGTCCGCTGAAATTGGCAGCCCGCGCATGGGGCACCACCAGCAGCAGGGCATCCATTTCTTCCGGCTTCCACAGTTCGGTCATTTCGACGAACGCGTTGCGCGGCCCGTCGAGCCAGATGTTGTCGGCGTTGAGACAGAAAAACGGATCGGGCAGCAGCCCGGCCCTGTACGCCTTCAGCATTCCGCCGCCGGTTTCGAGCAGCAAGTCGCGCTCGTCGGAAATCGTCACACTGGGTGTTGCGCGATCTTTGATATGGGCCTCTAGCGGATCGGCCAGATAATGGACGTTGACCACCGCCCTGGCCACACCCGCCTCCGCCAGTCGATCCAGCGTATGGTCGATCAGCGCCTTGCCAGCGACACGCACCATCGGCTTGGGCTGAGTGGCGGTGAGGGGACGCATCCGTTTACCCAGCCCCGCCGCCATGACCATCGCCGTATCGGAGGCGAGCACGTTCACATCAGTTCCCCACCGAAATCGTCGCGGATATTGCGCGGAATATTGCTGTCGAACCATGCGGCGACCGGGGCCAGCGCGGGATGTTCGAGATCACGCTCCATCGCTTCCCAGACACGCGGGACATAGGCGAGATAGCGCGGCTTGCCGTCGCGTTTCCACAGGCGGGCGAAAATGCCCACGATCTTGGCATTCCGCTGTGCGCCGAGCCGCGCATAGTCGGCATCGAAATGCGCGCCCGCCGACACCATCTGGCGATAGTGATCCAGCATCGCAGCCTCAAGCTCGCGACTGACATTGCGGCGCGCATCCTGCAGCAGCGAGACGAGATCGTATGCCGGGTGCCCGACAAGTGCATCCTGAAAATCGATCAGGCCCTGCTCCCCCGATCCTTCCGGGTCGAGCAACATGATGTTTTCCGCGTGATAATCGCGCAGCACAGTCACACCAGGAGTCTGACGCTCGAGCATCGGGGCCAGCACTTCACGCCAGGCGGCGAGATAGCCATCCCGATCGACATCGAGCCCCATGGCCGGACAATACCATTCGGTGAACAGCGCGGTTTCCGTCAGGTATGCATCCATATCGTACGGCGAGAACGGACCCGGCGGAAGAGCGTGAAGCCGGGTCAGCGCGTCAACCGCGATCGCATAGGCGCGTTGTTCGCCATCGGGATGAACGTCAAGCCAGTCGCGCATCCGGTCGTCCCCGAAATCTTCGAGCAAGACCCAGCCTGCAGGCGCATCGGCAGCGATGATCCCCGGCGCGCGCATCGAATTGGCAGTAAGCCATTCGGCCACGTCCAGAAACGGCTGCGGATCCTCGTGCGGGGGCGGCGCATGCATCAGCATCGCGTGTCGCGCGCCATCGCGAATGCGAAAGTATCGCCGGAACGACGCATCGCCCGGGATTGGCGCGATGGCGGCATCGCCCCATCCCGCCTGTTTCAGAAAGGTGTGAATCCCATCGGGCAGTCCGCTCATGGTTCCCGCCCTAGCCAAGACTCGCCGGGCAAGACAATCGCCCTTCGCCCTTCACCCGCAATTTCAAGGGTTATCGACAGGCAAGCGGCTTCGTGACCAAATCCGCCGGCGTTTTCGGGCCATTCAGCCAGCAGTGCAGCCCCTTCCCGATAATCGTCCAGCCCGATCTCATCGATTTCCGAAGGATGTTCGAGGCGGTAAAAATCGGCATGTACCAGCGGCGGCGAGAGCGAATCATAGGTTTCGATGATCGTGAACGTCGGTGACGGCACCTCACCCGGATGGCCTAGCGCCGCGATCACGCTGCGCGACAGAGTGGTCTTCCCCGCACCCAGCCCACCTGACAGCGCAACGACATCGCCGGGGCGAAGCGCAGCGGCAATCCGCGTCCCGAATGCATCCATCGCCGCGAGATCGGGCAGATCGACGATCACGGAATGAAGATCGAGGCGGTTGTCCCCTCGCCCTTGCGCGATACGATATCCAATGTGCCCCCGTGCGCCTCCACCAGCTGACGAGTCAGCGGAATGCCAAGCCCCTGACGCCGCTCAAGATTGCCATCGACATCCGATTGCAATCCGTCGAGCGCGCGCGAAAGCTCTGCGCGAGTCATCCCGCTGCCGTTGTCCGACACTACGATCCGCACCCCATCCTTACGCCGCGAAAGATCCACCAGAATCTTCCCGCCCTTGGGCGTCGCGGAAATGGCATTGTCGAGCAACTGGCCGATGGCACGGCCGAGCTGCCGCTCGTCCGCAGAAATCTTCGCGCTGGCACCGCCGCGTAAATCAAGGCTCAATCCACCATCGACAATCGCCGCCTCCCGATCGCGCACCACTTTGGTGACGAACGGCAGCAGGTCGATGCGCTGCTTGCTGATCGGGAGCAGCCCCGCCTCGCTCTGCGACAGGTCGAGCACGTTTTCGACTTGTGCGGTCAGCCGCTGGACCGACTCGATAATCGCCGCGACATATTCGCGTCCTTGGTCCGTCAGTTCACCTGCCGCACCGGATTCGAGAAGTTCGGCAAACCCGCCGATAGAGGTCAACGGCGTGCGGAATTCGTAGCTCATATTCGCGAGGAAGCGGGTTTTCACTTCGTCCGCCGCCTCCAGCGCCTTGTTGCGTTGGCGCAAGGCATCTTCGGCCATCTGCGAATCCGTGATGTCGAGCACTGTCAGCAAGCCATTGCCATCAGGCAACGGCACACCGGCCACTTCCAGAGTGCGCCCATCGGCCAGTGCGACACGGCCACCGGTCTGCTTGCGATCGAGCGTCGCGCCGCGCACAACCTCGCCAATACCCTGCGCCTGCTTTGGGTTATCGAGGTTCGGCGCAATCAGGGCGACGAGTTGCTCTGCTGTCGGATGCCCGTCCATTTCATCGGGATCGATGCCCCACACCGACGGGAAACGGCGGTTCCACAACTGCATATGCCCATCGGGCGCGAACACGGCGAGCGCTTCGAACAGACTGTCGAACGTCGCGGTCCGCGTCCGTAGTAGCGTATCGCGGGTGGCGGCCAGAGCGAGTTGCTCAGTGCGATCTTCCGCGATCAGCACCAGCGATCCGTCGGGCATGGGCTGCGCCACAATCCGCAAATGTGTGCCGTCGCCCAGCGGCCAGTTTTCCTCTATCGCGTCGTCGGCCGAGAACCATTCGATGCGTTCTTTCCGCCACGCCGGGAAATCGCGCACTTCGGGGGTGCGCCCTGCTTCGCGGGATTCGCGCATGAAGCGTTCGAATTCCAGCCCCTCGCCCACCCCCGGGCGCATCGAGAATGTGCGGCGGAACGGCTGATTGGCAAAGCCGAGGCGATGATCCGCGTCGAACTGCGCCACGCCGACCCCGAGTTGATCGAGCATCTGACGCTGTGCATCGCGGAATGCCCGCAGGGCGCGGGCCTGTTCCTCTGTCTCTTCGATATCGACTGCGTAACCGGCAACGCCTTCGTCGCCCAGCGGCAAATCGCTTACTCGCATCGACCGGCGTTGCCCGTCGATCGTCGTCGCCACCACGCGCTCGACCGGCTGGCGTTGCTCCGCCGCCTGAGCCGCGACCTGCGCCGCAGTCAGCCCTTCGACCGCTTCGATCAGTTCGACCTGACCTGCCACAACCGCTTCCGCGCTTTCGCCGCCAACCGCGCGTACATAGGCGCCATTGACCAGCTTGAGACGGGCGTCGGGCCCACGGAACCACATCGGCAGCGGGGCTGCTTCGATCAGGCCGACCAGCGCAGCAAAATCTCCCCGCGCGCGGGCCGCATCGGCGCGCAACCGGGCCAGTTCGTTTTCGCTTTCGGAAAAGTCGAAAATCCACAGCAGTGCGGCGCCGCCGGGGAACACTTGCGGATCGGCCAGCGCCCCGCGCACCGCCAGACTGCGCTGCGATCCCGGCACAGTCAACGCCATGCGGAACGGCGCAGCGGTTTTCTGAGCGCGGCGCACATGCTCGGTCAGCGTGATGACCTGATCCTGTGACAGGCCCTTGCCCTGCCCGCCAACCAGTTCACTGAGGAATTGCGGCAATTTATCGAGGCCAAACCAGCCTGCGAGCCTTTCGCTGCCTTCGATCCGGCCATCGGTACGCACCACCAGCGGGATCGCCGGTGCTTCGTCGATCATGCGCGCCATTCGGCGCGATGCCTTGCGCGCTGTCTCTGCCCCGCGGGCACGGGCGCTGGCGGCAAGCATCAACCATGCAGCCGCCGCGGTCCACGCGGCCAGCAACAGGCCGATCAGCACCAGTACAATAGGCGAGAGTTCCATAACAGCCAGCTATGCGCGACGCGGGCGCGATGCAACTCGTTGATGATACGACCCCGACAGTCCGAAGACTGCCGGGGACAAAGTGCAATCAGTAACGATAATGTTCCGGCTTGAACGGACCTTCCACCGGCACACCGATATAATCGGCCTGCTGCTTGCTCAATCTGGTGAGCTTCACACCCAGTTTATCAAGGTGCAACGCCGCAACCTTCTCATCCAGATGCTTGGGCAGAACATAAACATCGTTGTTGTAACCGTTGGCGTTAGACCATAGTTCCATCTGCGCCAGCACCTGATTGGTGAACGAACAGCTCATCACAAAGCTGGGGTGGCCGGTGGCACAGGCGAGGTTCACCAGACGCCCCTTGGCCAGAACGATGATTTCCTTACCATCGGGGAACTTCACCAGATCGGTTCCCGGCTTCAGTTCGGACCATTCGTAATTGTCTAGTGCGCTGATCTGAATTTCACTGTCGAAGTGGCCGATGTTGGCGACAATGCTCATCGGCTTCATCGCTTTCATATGTTCGGCGGTAATCACGTCTTCGTTGCCGGTGGTGGTCACGAAGATATCGGCACGGGTCACGGCATCTTCCATCGTGACGACTTCATACCCTTCCATCGCCGCCTGCAGCGCGCAGATCGGATCGATCTCCGTCACCAGCACTCGCGCACCGCCATTGCGGAGCGACTGAGCGCTGCCCTTGCCGACATCGCCATAACCCGCGACGCAGGCGACCTTGCCGCTCAGCATCACGTCGGTTGCACGGCGGATGGCATCGACCAGCGATTCACGGCAGCCATAGAGGTTATCGAACTTCGACTTGGTCACACTGTCGTTCACGTTGATCGCCGGGAACGGCAGCTTGCCCTGCTTGGCGAGGTGATAAAGGCGATGGACGCCCGTGGTGGTTTCTTCCGATACGCCCTTGATCGCCTTTACGCTTTCGGTGAGGTAACCCGGCTTTGCCGCGACAAACGCCTTCAGCGCGCGCTGGAATTCGATTTCTTCGGCATTGGCCGGTTCGGGCAGCTCTTCGCCCGCTTCGATCCGTGCACCCCACAGCGCGAACATGGTCGCATCGCCACCATCGTCGAGGATCAGGTTGGCCGTGGTATCGCCCCAGTCGAAAATCTTGCCGACATAGTCCCAGTATTCGGCCAGGCTTTCGCCCTTGATCGCAAATACAGGGATATCCTGCGCGGCAATGGCAGCAGCGGCATGATCCTGAGTCGAGAAGATGTTGCAGGTGGCCCAGCGGACTTCTGCCCCCAACGCCACCAGAGTTTCGATCAGAACGGCAGTCTGGATCGTCATATGCAGCGAACCGGTGATCCGCGCCCCTTTCAGCGGCTGCTGACTGCCATATTCCGCGCGAAGCGCCATCAGACCCGGCATTTCGGTTTCGGCAATCGCGATCTCTGCGCGGCCGTAATCGGCAAGGCCAATGTCTTTGATGACGTAATCGTTGAAGTTGCTCACAAAAGATTCCTTCGGGAGTGATCGTTAGAATTCGGGCGGCAGGCGCAGCGATCGCCACAGGCCGCAATGCAGCGCGCCTTAGACGCTCACCACTGCAGAGGCAAATATAAAGATAGCTTTATATCTCTGGCACGGCACGCCAGAGCGAACTAGTCGTTGTCCCGCCATTTACGCCCCCTATATCGGGCATTCGACTACCCACAGAAGGTTCGAAAGGATTCGGAATATGACGATTGCAAAAGGTGACAAGCTGCCCGACGTGAAGCTGGTCAAGGCGACTGAAAACGGCCCCGAGGCCGTGCAGAGCAGCGACTATTTCGCCGGAAAGAAAGTGGCGCTGTTTTCTGTACCGGGCGCATTCACTCCGACCTGTTCGGCCAAACATCTGCCCGGCTTCGTCGAAAAGGCTGAAGAACTGAAGGCCAAGGGCGTGGACGAAATCGTCGGCACCGCTGTCAACGATGCGTTCGTTATGGGCGCATGGAACAAGGCCGCCGGTTCGGACGACATCACAATGCTGGCAGACGGCAACGCCGAATTCGTCGATGCACTGGGCCTGACGATGGATGGTTCGGGCTTCGGCCTCGGCAAGCGCGGCCAGCGTTTCTCGATGATCGTGGAAGACGGCGTCGTGACCGAACTGAACGTGGAAGAGCCGGGCGATTTCTCGGTTTCCAGCGCGGAACACATGCTCGGCCAGCTCTAACGACCTGACCGGCCTTCGCGGCTGGAACCGTCGATCCGGGGCCGGATACTATCATGGTATCCGGCCTTTTTTTGGTTTGGAGTTACGGGCAACCGTGCCGACACAGGGCGCATCGCGCGCGCCTGCTATCAATTCCCCATCAGTTTCAGTACTTCCTCACGGCTGCGATGATCGTCACGGAAAACCCCGCGCATTTCCGATGTGACCATCGTAACTCCGGGCGTCCGCACACCGCGCGCTGTCATACAGGCGTGGGTCGCCTCGATCACGACCGCCACACCCTGCGGCTTGAGGTTGTCCCAGATACATTGCGCCACTTCCGCCGTAAGACGTTCCTGCACCTGCAGGCGCCGGGCAAAGCCGTGAAGTACGCGGGCCAGCTTCGATATACCGACAACATGGTCGGTCGGCAGATAAGCGATATGCGCCTTGCCGATGATCGGTGCCATATGATGTTCGCAATGGCTCTGGAACGGAATGTCTTTGAGCAGCACGATTTCGTCGTAACCGCCAACTTCTTCGAAAATCCGCGACAGGTGAACCGCCGGATTTTCTTCGTACCCCTGACAATATTCCTTCCACGCGCGCGCCACCCGCTTGGGCGTATCGACCAGCCCCTCGCGCGATGGATCGTCGCCTGCCCAGCGGATCAGTGTACGGATCGCGTCCTGCACTTCAGCCGGAACGGGCGGCTTGCCCCGCGGATCGTCTTCGTCGGGGCCGACAATGCTGCTCATCCCTATTGCTTCCTCTTGTTTTCCACTCGCGCCAGTGCGCGTTCGACCAGACTTCCCTTGCGGAAAAGGCCGCCTTTGGCAAACGGCTCGAACATCTCCTCCGGCCTTTCGGATCGAGCAGTTCGGAATCAGCCAGGGTTTTCGCTACAGCATCGCCTTCAGGTGGAACAAACCGCCGCAACTGGCGCACATTGGGTTTTCCGTAAGAGCCAATGAGATTCAGCATTGACGGGTCTTCTTCTTCGAGCACCCGCCGCACGTCACCTTCTTCCATCCCGCAGTGTTCAGCCAGCAGCGAATATCGCAAAGCGGCAATACCATCATAAGCGTGGGCATTGCCGGGCCGGGTACAGTCGATAAATACATCGCATTCCGAATCCAGCCCCATCGAGCGGTTATTGAGGTTAGCGGAACCGACCCGCAGGATCATATCGTCGAATATCGCCAGCTTGGCGTGGATATAGATCGGCGTCTCGCCGGAATAGGCGACGAACAGGCCGAACCTGTTGGCATGATCCACCTCAGCCAATGCCCTGGCGATCGTGTTGCGCGCATGATCCATCGCCTGCTGCTCCAGCCATCCTTCGGCTGTTTCAGGGTGAACGATCACGATTTCAGGTGGGTCATCCTCTTTCAGACGGGCGGCCAGTGCATCGGCAATCTTGCGCGATGTCAGATACTGGTTTTCCATGTAAATAAATCGTTCGGCCCGCGCGATCTGAGACAACATAAGCACTTCGATCTCGGTTACCTCAGGTAAGCCGTCGTACTCCGCGCGAGTTCTGGCGATGCCTATTTCGACATTCTCAAATTGCACCCGCAAACCTTTGGGCCACAAGCTTTCATCCGGGATTTCCGCCGGAGCAAACGGTTTGCCCCCCGCCCGCACCCATCGCGCACGCGCCAGAGCGGCCAATGTCGCGGCCGCTTCGCCTTCGAACATCATCGTGACATCGTGCCACGGGTCGTAGCGGCGCCATCCAGGCTTCATCCGCCGCCGGTCGTGTTCGCGATGTTCGCGTGTGTCCCAGCGTTCCTGCGTCATGTCGATCCCGCCACACACCGCCAGCTTATCATCAAGCACGGCGATCTTTTGGTGATGCGAGCAGGCCACCGGGTGGTGCGTGTCGAATTTGAACGTGATCGCACGGTAACTGGCCATCCGCAGAATATCGACCAGCATGTATCCCCGTGTGAGAAAGCGGAATATGCCAAGGCTCCATTTGAGCACCCGAATCTCCAGCCCCTCCCGATGGCGTGCCAGCCACATCGGGAAACTGCCCAGTCGACGCGGATACTGACGGCGAAACGGCCTTTGAAACCAGCGGCGGCCCAATGTGAGATGGATACGGGTATCGAAATCCCATCCAACCAGAAAAATGCGATGCTTCGCATTCAGCATCGCCCGCTGCATCAATGCGAAATAATCTTCCGCGTCGATAATCAGACTGGCCCGCTCGACTTTGGCGTAGCGCCAGACACCCGGCTCGGCCGAATCGTCGCTGAACTCAATCGTATCCGGATGAGTCGTTGCCTCGTCCATATCTGACATTTATCCGATAGCTGCCCCAGCGACCCGTCGCCGCCTGCAATCAACCGACAAATTCGGGCCGGGTTCCTGCGCTCAGCGCCGCTTACGTTTAACCCAAAGCGGATGTACGTGGTCAGAAAAGCAAACCACCCAAAAAACAAAACCCCGTCCCTCTGGTGAGGGAGCGGGGTTTAGTTGGCGCGCCAGGAAGGATTCGAACCTCCGGCCGCCTGATTCGTAGTCAGGTACTCTATCCAGCTGAGCTACTGGCGCGCTTTGGAGGGCGCCACATACGGGGGCTATCCGAGCTTGGCAAGCCCTTAACCGGCCAAAAATTGCAGAAGCGCGACATCCAGCGGTGGTTTGGGCAACTCTGCCATCTCACTTCGGTCGAACCAGCCAAGCTCCGCTGCTTCCTGTGCGATAGCTTCCCCCTGCCAACGGGTGGCACTGTAAAGCAGGATGACAATCCCCGGATGGCTATCCCTCCCCCCATTTTCAGCAAATCCTACAGGTTTCAGATCGCCGGGATGCAGAGCCAGTGCGATCTCTTCCTGCAGTTCGCGGACGAGCGCGTCGCGCGGATTTTCGCCGTGTTCCACCTTACCGCCGGGAAACTCCCACAATCCCCCGTGCTGCTTTGCGAGAGGGCGCTGCTGCATCAGCCAGCGCCCGTCGTTTGCCTGCAAGGCTGCAGCCACGACCGTGATCCATGTCGGATTTTTTTCCAGTCTCGCCTCCTCCGGAAACTCTTTTTTAACGCCCTATGGTCCACAAGGCCAATCGTATCGGGGCAATTTGATTAAGGGGGCCACGCGATGAGCACATTCCTTCGTTGGATTGCCCAGGATGAAGCGGGAGCAACCGCTGTCGAATATGGACTGATTTTATCGCTAATGTTTCTTGCCATTGTCGGAACACTTAGTTCCACTGGAAGTAACACAACATCGATGTGGAATGACGTCGGCAACAAGATGACAGAATCAAATGCCGATTAAATATCTAGCTAAGGTTAGAGAATTATAAACACTCTGATCGTAGCCAGAAAATATCCCGCCTCATTTGGGTATTTGGTGGGTTTGGGTAACGAAGACTAAATCAGGAGACAACACATGCAGTTCATCAAGAACATCGTTCGCAACGAAGAAGGCGCCACCGCAATCGAATACGGCCTTATCGCCGCTCTGATCGCTGTTGCTGCTATGGCTGCCATGGGCAGCATCGGTTCGAACCTGAACACGACCTTCGGCAAGGTGAACACCAAGCTGACCGAAGCGAACAAGTAAGCCAGCCTTACGGCTAAAGGCAAAGGGCGGTGGGAGTAATCCCACCGCCCTTTCTCGTTTCCCGAACTGTCGGAAAATTGATCAACTGCCGCGAACGACGATTTTGACCTTCTGCCCCGGCGTGACCCGGTCGGACGACGAAAGACCGTTCAGCACCCGAAACCGCTGTTCCTGTGCATTGGTGTACGCCATACGCGCCGCCAGCGACCGTACCGTGTCGCGCGAACCGACGGTGACCACATCGATCCGACGCGGGATCACGCTGCCCGCTTCGCTGGCGCTGAGACGGCGGACCGATTGGTACATCGAATTGAACACGCCCGCGCCGCCCGCTTTTGTTATCGCCACGAAGTGATAGGCACGGTTGTTAGCGAATTCATAAGCGAACACAGTCACATCGACCGCACCGCTGCTCGATTGCACCCGTGCGGTGCCATAGGCGGCGGGAATGCCATTCACCGTGGTCCGCTGAATTTGCGATGGAGAGATCTGCTGCTGGTTGCTCAGCCCCGAAAAGGCCTGCCGCACATATGTTTCAAGATTTCCGCTATACGGCGCCAGCGTAAACTGCGCCTGCCCGCTTTGCCCGTTAATGGAAACGGCCTGAGTACCATTCACCATATAAAACCCGCCTGGGGCAGTGAATTTGAGGCGCATCGTCGGCTGGATGAAGCTGCTGCCTTCGATCACGCCTTGCTGCGGATCGTCGCCATACATCAGCCCGTCGACTCGCGTCAGAAACAGGTCGCGTTCGGTACGGCCGGTCGCTGCACCCGCGCGTTGCATGGCCGCCGAAACACGGCTGGCCGGATCGGGGTGAGTCGATGCCCATTCGGGGACCGTAGCGTTACCACGACCCTGCAACTGCGAATCCAGAGCGTTCTGCGCTGCCAGCGACGTCAGCAAAGTCGCCATCGCGTGCGGATCGTAGCCAGCACTCACCAGATATTTTTGGCCCAGTGCGTCAGCCTCCAGCTCTTGCGAGCGTGAGAATTTGAGCGTCAGCAACTGGGTGTATTGCGAACCTTGTGAAATCAGGTCGCCCACGCCTCCGCCGACAACCGAACCGACAACCTGCCCCAACAGGCCGAGCAGCGCGTTCTGCTGTGCCGCCTGTTGCCGCCGCTGCGAATGGCGCGCGGCGACGTGCCCAACCTCGTGCCCCAGAACCGCCGCCAGTTCAGCTTCGTTGTTCATCAACGTCACGAGCTGGCGCGTGGTATAAACATAGCCACCGGGAATCGCGAAGGCGTTGTTGACCGAGCTGTTCAGCATGGCAACTTTGAACGCACTGGGCGAAGTGGCCAGCCCGGATTGCACTGCGATCCGCTGCCCCACACCCTCGACATACTGGGCCTGCGAACCACTCATCGCTGCGCCGAACTGCTGAATAATTTCCTTGTTGGCTTCTGCCCCCTGCTGCGCTTCCGATTGCGTGATCGGCGTAGAGGCACTGGGGATCGGGCCGCCCATCGTGGCGCAGCCCGAAAGAGCCAAAGCTGTAAGCGACGCAGCAGCAGCCGCTGTGCGCGAGCGGATTGTACGAAATGACATAGGGCTCCCCTTCATGTGCGCTGGCCCCACCACCGGCGCGAGATTGTCTATGAGCGGTTTAACCACTCATACTGCGGTAATGTTCCCCGCGCCGACAAAACCGAAGGAGCTTAGTTCGCGCCGATGGCGAGAAAACGCTCCTCGCGCTGACGGCGAAGCACATCGGTGGGAATGGCAGCAAGCGCGTCAAGCTCTTCCCCGATCGCCTTGCCCAGAGCCTTTGCCATTTCCTCTGGTGCGCGGTGTGCGCCGCCAATCGGTTCGTTGATAATGCGATCGATCACGCCCAGCTTTTGCAGATTCTGCGCCGTCACTTTCATCGCTTCGGCTGCATCGGGGGCCTTTTCGGCTGTGCGCCACAGGATCGAAGCGCATCCTTCGGGGGAGATTACCGAATAGACCGCGTGTTCCAGCATCAGCACACGTTCCGCACTGGCCAACGCCACGGCCCCGCCAGATCCACCCTCACCCACGATTGTCGCCACCATCGGCACCGGAAGCGTCAGACAGGCCTCTGTCGAGCGGGCGATGGCTTCGGCCTGCCCACGCTCTTCCGCTTCGATCCCCGGAAATGCACCAGACGTATCGACCAGGGTCACCACTGGCAGGCCAAACCGGCCCGCCAGTTCCATCAGGCGAATCGCCTTGCGATACCCCTCTGGCTTACCCATCCCGAAATTGTGGCGGATGCGGCTTTCGGTATCGTGTCCCTTTTCATGGCCGATCAGGACCACCCGGCGACCATCCAGCGTCGCAAGGCCCCCCATAATCGCCTGATCGTCGCCATAGAGACGATCGCCGCCCAAAGGCACGAACTCGTCAAACGCATATTCAACATAATCGCGAAAATGCGGGCGTTTGGGATGGCGCGCGACCTGTGTCTTCTGCCACGGAGTGAGCGCGGCATACGTGCTGGCGAGCAATTCCTCGCTCTTGCGCTGAAGCCGGGCGAGTTCGCCGGAAATATCGACATCATCGCTACCGGCAGCGTCGCGCAATTCGGCAATCCGCGCATCGAGTTGAGCGACAGGCTTTTCGAAATCGAGATAAGCGTTCATCGCCAGCGCGCTAACCGGCTTCGCCCGCGCGCGCAAGCGGGTGGCGCTGGTTGACGAGCGCAACCAGGCGTGCGGCATCGACATGCGTGTATATCTGCGTGGTCGCGATATCGGCATGGCCGAGCAAGGTTTGCAGCACCCGCAAGTCCGCCCCGCCTTCCAGCAGATGCGTCGCGAATGCATGGCGCAAGACGTGCGGACTGACCTTTTCGGGTGGCAGATCGGCCCGGATCGCCAGCTCTTTCAGTAACTGGAACAGACGCACCCGCGTGAGATGTTTGCCGCCTCGCGATGCGAACAGGTAACGCCCCTCCTGCCGCACCGCCAGCCAGCGCGACAGCGCCGCTTGTGCCCGGCGGCTGACTGGCACCATCCGCGCCTGCCCGCCCTTCCCCGTCACCGTCAGGAACGGCGCGTCGCGCGGAACGGCGGACAGGGGGAGCGACACCAGCTCGGTCGCACGCAGGCCGGAGCCGTATAACAGCTCCACCAAAGCAAGCATCCGCACCCCGGCAGGCGCATCACTTTCAGCTTCGATCTCCGCACGGGACAGCAAGGCTTCCACCTGATCGTGGCTTAATATTTTGGGCAATGGGCGACGGGTTGCCGGGCGCGGCAAAGCGTTACTCGGATCGTCCGCCCGCAACCCTTCGTCCACCAGAAAGCCATAGAACTGGCGCAAAGCCGATGCCTTGCGCGCCACTGTTGCCGGGGCCAGCCCGTTCCACACTTTCGCCAGCGTGGCCAGTTGTTCCCCCGATGCAGCGGCAAGATTGCCCACCGCGTCCGCCGCCTGATCCAGATCGCGGCGATAGGCTGCGATAGTATTGGCTGCTGCCCCCCGCTCTGCAGCGAGCATCGCGAGGAAGGCATCGATCTCTGGCTGCATCAGGCCCGCGCGACAGCCTCCGCCGCGATCATGCGCGCTTCGGCCGACAGACCCACGCGGTTCAATGCGGAAACGATGTGGTAGAGGTGGCGCGGCGTCATCTGTTCCCACCCCGTGCCCTGCATCCCGACCCCGGCAAGCAGCGCGACCAGCGCCTTGTTATCGACCTGCGCTGCGCGATCGATCATCGTGGCCCACTTGGTCGAAGCGGTCAGGTTGACACCCAGATCGCTAGCGGCGGAACCGATATCGCCCTGATCCATCCTCCCAAGCCCGGCCAGTCCGGCCAACAGGAATTTTGCGCGCCGCCGACCGCTGCTGTCATCATCGCTGGCAAAAGAACCGATCGCCCCGGCTCCGACTTTGGCGCGATATTCGGGCGCAGCAAGCGCCAGCAGCGCCCACCCTTCGCTCCCGTCATCCACGACATTGGCCCAACGCAGCGCATTGCGGTCCAGCCCGGCAGAGAGCATCGAGGCAATCAGTTCCCCCGCATCATCCGCATGATCGGCACTCGGTTCCACGCGCGCGGCGGCATATGCGGTGAGAACAAGGCGCGAATAATCCTTCGCAGTCTTGTCGCCCCACAATGTACGGATGGCATTCATCCGGGCCGCATCGTCCGCCCCGACATAGGCCTGACGCAAAGTGCGCGCGGTCTGCGCGGGCTGCCCATCGTCTTCATTCGCCGTTTCGGCGTGGAGCTGCGCGTACAGATCGATCATCGCGCGAGCCGACAAGATACCCTCTCGACCTGCCAGATCGGCCGCGGCAATCCGTTGCGGCAGGCCAAGCATCGGCACAGTCGCACTTGCCCGCATGTAATAAGGGGTGGGATTCTGCAGCAGCTTTTCAGGGATGGTTTCCCCCACGGCGTTGGCCAGCGCGAAGCGCCACGGAGTCAGTTCATCCACCCCGTCCCATTCGATAGTCACCGCCGCGCGCTGTTGCCCTGCCGCACCGGCGAACCGTTGCGCCAGCAGCACATCGATCCGGTCGGCCTTTCCGCGCGAACGCAGGCGGTTGAGATCGGTGCGCGCCCGCGCCGCTTCCCCGGCGTAGGAATTGCAGATGGCCTGCAACATATGCCAGGTCGGGTCTTCGCGCAGGCCGCTTTTGAGGCGCACAACGGGGCAGGCACCGACAAGATCGGCCGTGCCGATATAGGCATCGACGGCGGCATTCGTCAGGTCGAGGTTCCAGTTCGCAGTATCGACATCCTGTACGACAGCGCGCGCGGCGGCGAATTCACCGATCCGGTTGAGCAATGCCGCCCGCAAAGCTGCGAATTCTGCCGGGTCCATTCCTTGCGGTGCCGCCAGCCGACTGGCCAATGCACGGCGCAACAGGATATGGCCCCAGCGCGAAACCACCGGCCCTTTCGTGCCAGCCAGCGCGGCACGCACCAGTTGCGCCGGTTGTCTGGCCAGCGAAAATGTCGGCAGGCCGCCTTCGGCCGGGGCAAGCACCCCCACCTGCTCCATAGATCGGCGGGCGGCGGGCGGAATATCGACTTTAGGCTTCAGGCCCAGCGCTTCATCCAGATCGTCGGTCGACATCGACTCAAGCTGTTCCAGCGACGGCAGCTTTCCGTTAAAAGTCGGCAGTGCCCCGGCCACTTCCCCCGCCGTTGCCGCACCTTGCGGCAAAGGCTGAACGATGGGAGTCGACGCAGCAGAGGGCGTATTGCCACCATTGGCCGGGCGCGACGGTGTTTGCGGTGTAGCGGTAGGGCGCGATGTCGGGCGCGCACTGGGCGCAGGCGTGGGTGCAGGCCTGGGATCTTCGAAACCGGGCGGCAGCAGCGATTCGGGTGCATCCTGCGCCATCGCCAGCGCCGAAACCAGCGCCAGAGCAGTGGCCCCGCCAACAAGGAACAGCGAACGTTTCACGACGTGGCCCCCGGTACAGCGACAGATTGCACAATCGGGCGCAACGGTTCTTCACCGCCATCGACCCACGCATAAATCACGACAATCCCGGCCAGAGCGCCAGCGATCAGTGCCATTCGTTTTCCGCCAGTTCCCACGCGCGACTTACCTGTTCCCACTTGCTGATGGTTGCACCGGCCCTAGCCCATCTATAGGCGAGGCGGCAATGGACACCGAACCCCTTAGCCTGAGCAAATCCGAAATCGAAGCGATCGCTCGTCGGATAAAACGGCCAATCGTGCTGGTTGGTCTGATGGGTGTGGGTAAATCGACTGTCGGGCGCAAGCTGGCCAATATGCTGTCGCTCGATTTCGTGGATACCGACCACGAAATCGAACAGGCCGCTGCGATGACCATCCCCGAAATGTTCGAACAATTCGGAGAAGCATACTTTCGCGATGGCGAGCGCAGAGTGCTGGCACGCCTGATGGAGGAACATCACGGCGTGATCGCTACCGGCGGCGGCGCGTTCGTCAACGACGAAACGCGTGAGCAGATTCTGGCCAATGGCATCGCGGTGTGGATCGATTGCGATATCGACACGCTGGTGCAACGGACTGCGCGCAAAGACAGCCGGCCGTTGCTGAAAGATGGCGACCCGAAAGAAATCCTCTCTCGGCTGCACGACGAACGCGCGCCATTCTATAGTCAGGCCCCGATCCGCGTCGCCAGCGCCGACGGGCCGCACCACGACACTGCGCTGGCAATTATCGAGGCAATCGACCGATGGCTGTGATCCCTGTCGATCTTTCCGGGCGCGAATACGACGTCCATGTCGGGCGCGACCTGCTGGAAGGCGCCGGGCGACTGGCACGCAATTTCATCCGCAAACAGATGGTATGCGTGGTGGCGGACGAACGCGCGCACGAACTGCACGGCCGCCGTCTGGAAACCGCGCTGATGGAACAGGGGCACGATGTCGCCTGGTATCTCGTTCCATCGGGTGAAGCGTCCAAGAGCTGGAACGGGCTGGCTCAGCTTTGCGAATGGCTGCTCGATAAAGAAGTGGAGCGTGGCGACCATGTCTTTGCACTGGGCGGCGGGGTCGTGGGCGACCTGACCGGCTTCGCCTGCGCGATACTCAAACGCGGCTGCGGCTTCGTGCAATTGCCGACCACGCTGCTGGCGCAAGTCGACAGCTCGGTTGGCGGCAAGACCGCGATCAACACCCGCGCGGGCAAGAATCTGGTCGGAGCGTTTCACCAGCCATCATTGGTGCTGGCCGATCTCGGCACGCTCGCCACCCTGCCACCGCGCGAATTGCGCGCGGGCTATGCCGAAGTGCTGAAATACGGTGTTCTGGGCGACCGCGCGTTTTTCGACTGGCTCTCCGCCAACGGTCCTGCTGTGCTCTCGCTGGAAGAACAGCCGCTCGAATATGCCGTTTCGATGAGCATCGCAGCCAAGGCGCGCATCGTGGCGGAGGACGAGCGTGAAACCAGCGGCCGCCGCGCGCTGCTCAATCTCGGCCATACGTTCGGCCATGCGCTGGAGGCGGAGACCGGCTTTTCCGACCGCCTGCTGCATGGCGAAGGGGTGGCGTTGGGCATGGTGCTGGCCGCGCGATATTCTGCGCGAATGGGGATGATCGGGGATGCCGATGCCGATCTGGTGGCACAGGCAGTGGCAACTGCTGGCCTACCACACGATCTTGCCGATCTCGCCCTCGATTGCGACGGGCAAAAGCTGGCCGCGCATATGCGGCATGACAAGAAGATGGACGCAGGCACCCTTCCCTTCGTCTTGCTGGAAGCGGTGGGCAAGGCCGTGCTCAAACGCGATGTCTCGCTCGACGATGTAGCTGCATTTCTGGATGGACAACTGCGCGTCGCGTAATTTGGCACATAGCATGGCGTATCGATATTTCGCCTGACAGACCGATCATTGCCCGCTAACTCGATACGATTGAAACCAATCGTATTGCCGGGGATGCCATGACCGCAGCCGAAGCCACACCCGAAGTCGATCCCGAAACCGTGGAGGCAGTCGTCCGCGACGACCGCGCTTTCATCGGCCACCCCAAGGGGCTGGGATATCTCGGCTTCGTCGAGGCGTGCGAGCGTTTTTCGTATTATTCGATGCAGACGCTGCTGGTCCTGTACATGACCAAGTATCTGCTGCTGCCGCAAAATGCCGTGAACGTGATCGGCCTGGGCGCGGTGGAGAATTTCTACGGCCTCAACGGTCAGCCACTCGCATCGCGCATTTTCGGTGACTATACTTCGCTGGTCTATCTCACCCCCATCGTCGGCGGGATAATGGCCGACCGCTGGCTGGGCCGCCGCGCCGCGCTGATCGCAGGGGCAGCGATTATGTCGCTCGGCCACTTCCTGATGGCGTTCGAGGGGGCGTTCCTGTTCGCTCTGCTGGCACTGATCGTCGGGGTCGGGTTGTTCAAGGGCAATATCGCCAGCCAGGTGGGCGAATTGTATAGCGAAAACGACAATCGCCGGGCGATGGCGTTCCAGATATTCTATATCTTCATCAACGTCAGCGTGATTGCCGCGCCGCTGATTTCGGGCACTTTGGGGCAAGATGTGGGCTGGCACTATGGATTCGGCACCGCCGGCATCGTGATGGTGCTGGGCCTGCTGATCTATCTGAAGGCGCGCCCCTGGCTGCCCGCCGATAACAAGCCGCAACGGCAGGAAAAAACGCCGCGTGAAAAAATCCAGCCGCACGAATGGCCGCGACTGATCGCACTGCTGATTCTGGTGCCGGTGCTGGCTGTCTCGCTGCTGACCAATCAGGAGATATTCAACGCCTATCTGGTGTGGGCCGATACGAAGTTCACGCTGAACCTGTTGGGCATTCAGATGTACAGCAGCTGGATGATTACCATCGATGCGGCGGTGTCGTTCTCGATGCTGGTGGCGGTAGCATGGTTCTGGAATTATGTCGGTAAAAAGACCGGTCGCGAGCCGGACGAACTGGGCAAGATGATCATCGGCAGCGTCTTCACCATTTCCGGCGGTCTGTGCCTCTATATGGGCGCAGTCACCGCGGGCGATGGCAAAGTGGCGATGTTCTGGCCGCTGATGTTCCACCTGCTGAACTCGATCGGCTTCGCGCACATCCTGCCGGTCAGTCTGGCGCTGTTCACCAAGCTGGCACCGCGCGCGCTGAATGCGACGGTGATCGGGATTTATTACCTCGCCTTCTTCGCCTCGAACTATGTCGTCGGCACTATCGGCGGATGGTATTCGTCGATGCCGACACCGCAATTCTGGCTGGTCCACGTTGCCAGCGCAGCGGTCGGGCTGGTGGCATTCGTGCTGTTCAAGGTGTTCCTCGGCAAACAGATGCAGGATATTCCGGCGGGCGCGGAAAGCGGGCGATGACCCGCTTTACCGACCTGTCAGCCCACTCAAAACAACCGTGACCCATTCGGCACTTTCACATCGGGTGCGAACAGGACGACTTCGCCTGCTTCGTCGGCGAAGCCCAGTGCCAGCACTTCGGACATGAATTTGCCGATCTGGCGCGGGGGGAAGTTGACCACGGCGGCTACCTGGCGGCCGGGCAATTCGTCCAGCGTGTAGTTCGCAGTGATCTGGGCGCTGGTTTTCTTCACCCCGATAGCCAGGCCGACGATGCTGGGGGTGAAGTAAAAGAAGGGAAAATCTCCCTGACCTCTGTCGGCACCCGCAACAGGTGGCAGTGCCGAAAGGGATCAGGGAACCGTCGCGACGAACCGACACGGCTAGCTTGCCAACAGCCTCCTCGGAATGGCCCATATTACCACAACCAGATACTGGCTCAAATATGTCCACGCCGCCTAGGAGAAACAGGGCAATCATCATCTTCTAGAAATCACGTATCAATGATGAATATGAATATTTATTTATTCCTATTCCTACTTAACCTTTCCCTAAATTTAGAAAAAACAAAAACACCAACGGTTAACCCAATAAAACCCATCAGTACAACACCATCAGAAATGCCAATCGCTTCGCGAAAACTCCATCCAGTTTCTTTCACAAAGGCGACTGCAATTGATGAAGACATCACAGAAACAGCGACAATAATGTATAGGTTAATCGATTTATTGAGCATTTTTATCAATCCGAGCTCAAGTTATGCCCCGTTTTCATTTGATAAGCTCGGCGGGCCCGGCTCACACAAAAGTTTTGACCTGCTGCAGCAGCACCTGCGCCGATTCCTGCCCCAAAAATACCTCATCCGAGAGGAGTGGAAAGCGGCGTTGCCGCTACACCTGCAATCACACCCAAGATAGCCCCTCCAACAGCGGCAACTACAGTGCATGCGCTCTGACTGCTATCACCGCCTACAGATTGATTACCACCACAAACCAGATCAATCTCATCAATTGTAAGTACTTGCATCAAACCACCTGTCGCCACCCAACCTTTATCGAGTGACCTCACAAATAAAGATACCAATCAAATCATGATACCATCATATTGATGAATACTCAAACCATTTTTATAATCTACACTATATTCTTAAAATTTGTTAATAGCAGACCAACTGATCCGTTGAAGTAACGCGGAAAGACCGAATCCAATATCCAACTTAAATTGGAGAGCGCCCCCAGACAGAGGTCTCTAAGGGTCGCTTTGAAATTCGCAACGGGACGCCACTAAGCACAGCGTCATCTTCGCTCCCAACCGCAGGACCCTCAATCAAAACAAACGTGACCCATTCGGTACTTTCACATCGGGCGCGAACAGGACGACTTCGCCTGCTTCGTCCGCGAAGCCCAGTGTCAGCACTTCGGACATGAATTTGCCGATCTGGCGCGGGGGGAAGTTGACCACGGCGGCCACCTGACGGCCGGGTAATTCGTCCAGCGTATAGTTCGCGGTGATCTGGGCGCTGGTTTTCTTCACCCCGATAGCCGGGCCGAAATCGATCCGAAGTTTGTAGGCAGGCTTGCGCGCTTCGGGGTATTCCTCGGCTGCGATAATCGTGCCGACGCGGATATCGGTTTTGAGGAAATCGTCGAACGCGATCTCCTCGCACCGGGGGGCATCGGGGGCGTGGCTCAGGTGCATTATTCGAGTTCCAGAATAACCTCGTCAACGGCCAGACTATCGCCCTGCGCGGCGTTGATTTTCGCCACTTTGGCGGTCTTTTCCGCGCGGAGGATGTTTTCCATCTTCATCGCTTCCACTGTGGCCAGCGGCTGGCCCGGCTGAACCTCGTCCCCTTCGGCCACGTGCAGCGCGACCAGCAGGCCGGGCATCGGGCAGATCAGCAGCTTGGACAGATCGGGCGGCACCTTCTCGATCATATGCGCGGCCAGCGGCGCAACATGGGCGGGCAGGATACGCAGCACGTGCTTAGCCCCGTGGGTGGTGATGGCATAGCCGGTGCGGGTCGGTTCGAGCTGCAGCCCGTATTGCCCGATCGGTGCGGCGTCCTCGTCATCAGCATCGGCGTAGTGCTTCACGTCCACAAACCGTTCGCCGGGGGTGTAGGCCATTTCAAGGACGACCGGCTCGCCATCCACGGTGATCGCGTCTTCTTCCAGACTGACCTGATGATCGGTGCCACCAACAGTGACCACCCAGTCACCGGGAGGGGGCATCGCTCCGTCGAGCTGGCCATCGATCCGCCGCGCCCGGTCGGCATCGAGCGTCGCAATCACACCGCCTACCGCCGCCAGCACTTGGCGGCGTTGATCGGTCAGCGGCGCACCTTCGAAGCCATCGGGATATTCCTCGGCAATAAAGCCGGTCGTCAGCGCCCCTTCGCGGAAACGTGGGTGCTGCATGATCGCGGACAGAAAATCGACGTTGTGGCCCAGCCCCTGAAGGCGGAACGCATCCAGCGCATCGATCTGCTTGTCCGCCGCCTCGTCGCGGGTTTTGCCCCAAGTGATCAGCTTGGCGATCATCGGGTCGTAGAACATCGACACCTCACCGCCTTCGAACACGCCATCGTCCACCCGCACACCATCGATACCGCGGCGGCCATTGGCGGCACCATCGTCGGTCCACCCTTCGATCGGCGGCTGGTATTTCACCAGACGGCCAATGCTAGGCAGGAACCCGCGATAGGGGTCTTCGGCATAGACGCGGTTTTCGATCGCCCAGCCATCGATCCCGATGTCATCCTGCGTGAACGGCAATGCCTCACCCGCTGCGACGCGGATCATCTGTTCGACCAGATCGATCCCGGTGATCGCCTCGGTCACGGGATGCTCCACCTGGAGCCGGGTGTTCATTTCCAGGAAGTAGAAACTTTCGCCTGTCGGATCGGCGCCCGAAACGATCAATTCGACGGTGCCAGCACTAAAATATCCGACCTTGTGTGACAAATTGACGCACTGTTCCCCCATCGCCCGGCGCATTTTGTCGGTAACAAAAGGACTTGGCGCTTCCTCAACGACTTTCTGATGACGTCTTTGGATGGAGCATTCGCGTTCGTTGAGATAGACGATATTGCCGTGCTTATCGCCCAGAATCTGGATTTCGATATGGCGCGGGTCTTCGATGAATTTCTCAATAAAAACACGGTCATCGCCGAAGGAATTGAGCCCTTCGCGCTTCACGCTTTCGAACCCTTCGCGCACGTCCTTTTCGCTGTAGGCAAGGCGCATCCCCTTGCCCCCGCCGCCTGCGCTGGCCTTCATCATCACGGGATAGCCGATTTCATTGCTGATCTCGACCGCGTGATCGGTGTCTCGGATCTCTCCAACGAAGCCGGGGACGACGTTAACCCGCGCTTCTTTCGCGAGTTTTTTGGATTCGATCTTGTCGCCCATCGCCGCGATGGCATTGGCCGGGGGGCCGATGAAGGCGATACCAGCGGCGTCCAGCGCCTCCACGAAACTGGCCCGTTCGGACAGGAATCCATAGCCGGGATGAACCGCCTCTGCGCCCGTATCCTTGCACGCCTGAATGATTTTTTCCGCCAGCAGATAGCTCTCGGCGGCGGGCGGCGGGCCAAGATGCACCGCCTCGTCCGCCATTTTCACAAACGGCGCCCGCGCATCGGCATCGGAATAAACGGCAACCGTCTGGATGCCCATCCGGCGCGCGGTCTTGATGACCCGGCAAGCGATTTCGCCGCGATTGGCGATGAGGATTTTCTTGAACATCAGTGTTCTATCTCCACGTGATCACGCAATTGCTTCGTGCGCGCTTCGGTCAGACTGGTAAGGCAGGTGTTCTGTAGCAGCGGCCATATCGTGCCGCTTTCGCTACGCGGCCCGTTCTCCGCCAGACATTGTGCATCGCGATAGGCCAGCCATTTACGCTGGGCATCAAGATGGCGGCTCTTCGTGTCCCCGGACGCCTCGCTCGCAAGAACCTGCCATGCCTCATTAAGGGCAATGTCCGCTCGTAAATAATCGCGGTAAGAACATATATTCATGTCAGACTGCGTAATGGGTTCTTTGCAATCGGGTGGCGGCGATATCGCCATAGACTGGGCCAGCGCGCACTTGTCATGCTCCAGCGCGTTACGCGACGCGCCGCAGTCCTGCATTGCTGCCGCTGCGAGAATGGCAATTGCACCAATCACTCAGCCGCCTCCAACGCGCCGCATCCGCGCGCCTGTGCAGCCCGCATCGGCTCTTCGCCTTCCAGCGCAGTCATACCAAGGCGGGCGAACAGCGCAGCGTCGCTATCGTCGCCTGCATTGGGCGCAGTCAGCAGCTTGTCACCAGTGAAGATCGAGTTCGCTCCGGCGAGGAAGCACAATGCCTGTGTCGCATCGCTCATGCTCTCACGACCGGCCGAAAGGCGCACCATCGAGAGCGGCATGGTGATCCGCGCCACCGCGACGGTGCGGACGAACTCGATGTCGTCGATCTTGGCGAGCGGCGTATCGGCCAGCATGTCGCCCAGCACCGTGCCCTTGACCGGCACCAGCGCGTTGACCGGCACGCTCTCGGGATGCTGCGGCAGCGTAGCCAGCGTGTGGACGAAGCCGACGCGGTCCTCGCGCGTCTCGCCCATGCCGACGATCCCGCCGCTGCACACGTTGATCCCCGCCGCGCGCACGTTCGAGAGCGTGTCGAGCCGATCCTCCATCGTGCGGGTAGTAATCACGCGCTCGTAATATTCAGGGCTGCTGTCGATATTGTGGTTGTAGTAATCGAGGCCCGCTTTTTTCAGCTGAGCGGCCTGATCCGCGGTCAGCATCCCCAGCGTCATGCAGGTTTCCAGCCCCATCGCCCGCACGCCTTTCACGATCTCGATAATCGCGGGCATGTCGCGGTCTTTGGGGTTGCGCCAGGCGGCCCCCATACAGAACCGCTGACTGCCGTGATCCTTGGCCTGCGCCGCCGATTGCAGCACGGCCTGCACATCCATGAGTTTGCTCGCCGCAACTCCGCTGTCCGCTTTGACCGACTGCGAGCAATAGCCGCAATCTTCCGGGCAACCGCCAGTCTTGATCGACAACAGCGTGCATAACTGCACCTGATCGGGCGGATGGTTTTCCCGATGAACGCTGGCTGCCCGAAACAGTAGTTCGGTAAACGGCAGATCGAACAGCTCCGCGATTTCCTCGCGGGTCCAGTCGGTGCGAACGGTATTACTAGATTGGGTCAATCGATCACCCTTTGATAATTGGCCAAATATCCTCGGCAATCGAGGCTGGCGCCAAATAGTTATTCCCAAGAAACCGGATCACTCCGCCGCCTCATCCAGCTCATCGCCCGCAGGTGGCATATTATGACCCAGCAGGCGCAGCATATCGGCGGCGCATTCGACCACATTGCTGCCCGGCCCATAGATGCCCTGCACCCCGGCTTCACGAAGGAATTCATAATCCTGCGCCGGTATCACGCCACCCGCCACGACCTTGATATCGCTGCGCCCCGCCTCTTTCAGCAGGCCAATCAGTTCGGGGATCAGTGTCTTGTGCCCGGCAGCCAGACTGCTGGCACCGATAGCATCGACATTGTTTTCCAGCGCCATATCGCGGGTTTCCGCCGGGGTCTGGAACAGCGGGCCGGACACGACATCGAACCCCATGTCGGTGAACGCACTGGCAATGACGTTGGCACCGCGATCGTGGCCGTCCTGCCCCATCTTGGCGACCATTACCCTGGGCTTGCGACCAAGGCGGCGTTCCACCGCCTTCACGCCTTCCACCACCTGACCGTAGCGCGTGTCGCCTTCATAGGCGGCGGCATAGACCCCGCGCACTGGCTTCGGCACTGTGTCGTAACGACCGAATACCGCCTCCATCGCGGATGAAATCTCACCCAGTGTAGCATCGTGGCGCGCAGCCTCGACCGCCAGCGCCAGTACATTTCCATCGCCTTTTGCGCCCGCAGTCAGCGCCTGCAGAGCAGCCTGACATGCCGCTTCGTCCCGCTTGGCACGAACCTGTTCGAGGCGGGCAATCTGGCTGGCGCGCACTTTGTGGTTATCGATATCGAGTGTCTCGATCGGGTCTTCTTCCGCCTTGCGGTATTTGTTGACCCCGACGATCACCGTTTCACCGCGATCGATATGCGCCTGCTTTGCCGCAGCCGCTTCTTCGATCTGCGCCTTGGGCTTGCCGGTGGCGACGTAAGCGGTCATCCCGCCTTCCGCATCGACATCGACCAGCAATTTGCGCGCTTCTTCGACCAGCGCGGCCGTCAGGCTTTCGACGTAGTAGCTGCCGCCCAGCGGATCAGCGACGTTGCAGATGCCGCTTTCTTCCTGAATCACCAGCTGCGTATTGCGCGCGATCCGGGCGGAGAAATCGGTCGGCAAGGCAATCGCTTCGTCCAGCGCATTGGTGTGGAGCGATTGCGTGCCGCCGAGCACCGCGGCCATCGCCTCTATCGTCGTCCGAATGACGTTGTTGTACGGGTCCTGCTCCTGCAAACTCACGCCGCTGGTCTGGCAGTGGGTGCGGAGCATCTTGGACTTCTCGTTCTGCGCGCCCAGCCCTTCCATCACTTCGTGCCACAGCGCACGGGCCGCGCGCATCTTGGCTACTTCCATGAAAAAGTTCATGCCAATGCCCCAGAAGAAACTGAGACGCGGTGCGAAGGCATCGAGATCAAGCCCGGCGGCCATCGCGCGCTTGGCGTATTCCTTGCCGTCGGCGATAGTGAAGGCGAGTTCCTGAACCGCTGTCGCCCCGGCTTCGTGCATATGATAGCCGGAGATCGAAATGCTGTTGAATTTCGGCATGTTGGCCGAAGTATATCCGATAATGTCGGAGATAATCCGCATCGATGGTTCGGGCGGGTAGATATAGGTATTGCGAACCATGAACTCTTTGAGAATGTCGTTCTGGATCGTGCCCGATAGCTTGTCCTGCGATACGCCCTGCCGCTCCGCCGCGACGATGTAAAACGCCATCACGGGGATCACAGCACCGTTCATCGTCATGGAAACGCTCATCTGGTCGAGCGGAATCTGATCGAACAGAATTTCCATGTCGCGCACAGTGTCGATCGCGACGCCTGCCTTACCGACATCGCCCACTACGCGCGGATGATCGCTGTCGTAACCGCGGTGCGTCGCCAGATCGAATGCGACCGACAGCCCTTTCTGCCCCATCGCCAGATTGCGGCGGTAGAACGCATTCGATTCCTCCGCAGTCGAGAACCCGGCATACTGACGAATAGTCCACGGACGGCCGGTGTACATGCTGGCATAGGGCCCGCGCGTGAACGGGGCGATGCCCGGCACGCCAGGATCGATCCCTTGCGTATCTTCGCTGGTATAGAGCGGCTTGACCGCCACCCCTTCGGGCGTGTGCCAGGTGAGATCGCGGCCTTTCACTTCCTTGTCCGCCAACGGCTTCCAATCGGCGTAAGTCGGGCCAGAGCTTTGCTTGTCGGTCATCGTGTCCTCTATCCCTCTCCCTGAATGGGAGAGGATGCGCTGTTATCGAAAGGCGGTGCGCCACCTTCGCCCCTTCCCTGCGTGGAATGGGTCATTTGATCAGTTCGACCAGTGTGCGCCCTCTTTCGGCGTTTCCATGATTTCGGTCAGCATCCCCAGCATATCCTTGGGATGGACGAAGAAGATCGGAGTGCCATGCGCGCCGATCCGCGTGGGACCAAGGATGCGTTTGCCCATCCCCTCGAACTCGGCACGAGCGGCCTCGATATCGGGCACTTCAAAACAAACATGGTGCTGGCCGCCAAGCGGGTTCTTGGCGATGAAATTCGCCACCGGGCTGGCGTCGCTGAGAGGGGCGAGCAGTTCGACCTGCGTACCCTCTGTCCCTTCATAGCCGGGGGTGTTGACGAAGCAGACCTTCACCCCCTGCTCCTCCATATCGAAGGGCTCGGTAACGACTTCCGCGCCCATCACATCGCGATAATGCACGATAGCAGCGTCGAGATCGGGCACCGCGTAGCCGAGGTGGTTCATACGTCCGAGTTTCATTTCATCACCTCACAACGGAATATTGTCATGCTTCTTCCACGGGTTCTCCAACTGCTTCCCGCGCAATTTGCGTAGGCCCAGGGCAATCCGGCGGCGGGTGGAGTGTGGGTGGATCACTTCATCGATATATCCGCGCTGGGCGGCGATGAACGGGTTGGCGAAGCGGTCTTCGTATTCCTTGGTCCGCTCAGCGATCTTGTCGGGGTCGCCCATGTCTTGCCGGAAGATGATCTCCACCGCGCCTTTCGCGCCCATCACCGCGATTTCGGCTGTCGGCCATGCGTAATTGAGGTCGCCGCGCAAATGCTTGGAGGCCATCACGTCATACGCGCCACCATAAGCCTTGCGAGTGATGACGGTGATCTTGGGCACGGTCGCTTCGGCATAGGCGAACAACAGCTTGGCACCATGCTTGATGATCCCGTTATGCTCCTGCGCGGTGCCGGGCAGGAAGCCGGGCACATCGACGAAGGTCAGAATCGGAATATCGAACGCATCGCAAAACCGCACGAACCGCGCGGCCTTCTTCGATGAATTGATATCGAGCACCCCGGCCAGCACCATCGGCTGATTGGCGACGACACCTACCGTGCGCCCCTCAACGCGCCCGAATCCGCACAGGATATTGCCGGCATGACCCGGCTGAATTTCGAAGAAGTCGCCTTCGTCCAGCGTTTTACGGATCACTTCGTGCATATCGTAGGGCTGATTGGCATTCGCCGGGATCAGCGTGTCGAGGCTATCCTCCTGCCGATCCCACGGATCGTTGGTCGGCCGTTCGGGCACTGCCTCACGGTTGGAAAGCGGCAGGTAATCGAAGAAGTTGCGCGTCGCCAGCAGGGTTTCGATATCGTTTTCGAAGCTGTTGTCCGCCACGCTGGTCTTGGTGGTATGCGTCTTCGCACCGCCCAGCTCTTCCTGCGTCACGACTTCATTGGTCACCGTTTTGACCACGTCCGGCCCGGTAACGAACATATAGCTGCTGTCTTCCACCATGAAGATGAAGTCAGTCATCGCCGGGGAATAGACCGCCCCGCCGGCACACGGCCCCATGATGAGGCTGATCTGCGGGACAACGCCGCTGGCCAGCACGTTGCGCTGAAACACTTCGGCATAGCCACCCAGACTGGCGACGCCTTCCTGAATGCGCGCACCCCCGCTGTCGTTCAGGCCGATGACGGGGGCGCCGACTTTCATCGCGGTATCCATCACCTTGCAGATTTTTTCCGCATGGCGTTTCGACAGCGAGCCACCGAACACTGTGAAATCCTGGCTGAATACATAGACGAGGCGACCATTGATCGTGCCGCTGCCGGTAACGACACCGTCACCCTGAATCTGCTGTTCCGCCATCCCGAAATCGATGCAGTCGTGAACGACATAAGTATCGAGTTCTTCAAAGCTCCCTTCGTCGAGCAGGATATCGAGCCGTTCACGCGCGGTAAGCTTGCCCTTGGCATGTTGCGCGTCGATCCGTTTCTGCCCACCGCCCAGATGAGCGGCTTCGCGGCGACGTTCCATTTCGGCGATATTGGCGGACATGGTCTCTCCAAAAAACTACGAGTGTTCGCCATGCCTCCCCGACAGGTATGTGTCCAATGCGAAGTTGCAAAGTTGCAAAGTTAAACTTTGCAAACTATTCGTTCCGTCTTCTGGAGGGGTTATGTCTGCACGCCGTATCTTTGCCGGGGCAGCTCTGCGCGAATTGCGGCGCGTTTCTGCCTTTCGCCAAGGCGGAATGGCTGAAAGACTGGGGATCAGCGCCAGTTATCTCTCGCAACTCGAAAACGACGACCGCCCGCTTACTCCGCGCCTGCTCGCCCGGCTGGCGAGCGAATTTCCGCTCGACTGGAGCGAACCTGCCAGCGATGCGCGCGGCACTCTGGCGGCAGCTCTGGGTGAAGCAACTGCCGATCCGCTGTTCGACGAACCACTGCCCGCCGAAACCCTGATCCGTATTGCCGAGCAGCAGCCGGCCCTCGCCCAGCGATTCGTCGCTCTGCACGATGCGTATCGGCGCACGGGGCAACGGCTGGAAATGATTGACGAAGCGCTAACCAACGATCAGGGTGCCACTCGCCTGCCGTGGGAAGAAGTGCGTGACTGGTTCCATTTCGCTAACAACTACATCGATCCGGTGGACCGGGCGGCAGAGGCGCTGGCGGCACAACTGGCGCGCGGTACCCATTCCCCGGGGATCGACGCGATCGAAGATCACTTGCGCGGCGCGCTGTCTGTTTCGCTGCTCTATGCTCACAACCGGGGTTTGCGCGAATTCGATGACTCGATGCGTCATTTGGTGATCGATCCCGGCCTTCCCGTTGAAAGCCGCCGGTTTCAGCTTGCCCATCAGCTCGCTTCGCTCGCCTTGAGAGACGAAATCGCGGCCGTGGTGGAAACCGCCCATCTCCGCACTGCCGCCGCACGGCAATTGCTGTTCGTGGGGCTGAGCAATTATGCAGCGGGCGCTTTGCTGATGCCATACGAGCGGTTTCGCCACGATGCCCGCGCCTTGCGACACGATATCGACCGGTTGGCTCAACAGTTTGGCACCAGTTTCGAACAGACCTGCCATCGGCTGTCCACTTTGCAACGCGATGGGGCACGTGGTGTGCCGTTTTTCTTCTGCCGGGTCGATATGGCGGGCAATATCACCAAACGACACAGCGCCACCCGGCTGCAATTCGCCCGCTTCGGCGGGGCCTGCCCGCTGTGGATCGTGCACGAGGCCGTGGCGATCCCCGACCGGATACTGGTGCAGCTTGCCGAAACGCCCGATGGCCTGCGCTATATCTCCATGGCGAAGGGGCTGGTGAAGCCATCTGGCCGGTTCGATCGTATCCCGCGCCGCTATGCCGTGGCGCTCGGCTGCGAAACCGAACATGCGCACGAATTCATTTATGCCGATGGGCTCGATCTGGCGTCCGATCAGGCAGCAACCCGCATCGGGGCATCGTGCCGCATCTGCCCGCGCGACGATTGCGATCAGCGCGCTTTCCCGCCCAGCGACCGCCCTATAGCAGTCGATCCCGACCGGCGCGGCATAGTGCCTTACCGGATCGGTTAGCCGGGGATCGTGCCTGCCATGCCAAAATCGCGCTGCTGCGAATGTGGGTGATCGATAACCGCCACAACCCCCACCGCCAGCAACAGCATCAGCACGGAGAACAACGCCAGCCCCAGCGCGAGTGCGCCGTTGCTCGTCTTCGCCACGGCTCCGCCGCGCCCGGTGCGCTCACGCCGATCGGCAATGCGGGTTTCCTCACTCGCCCAGCGATGGATCACGATCAATGCGGACACCGCAAACATCATCGTGCCGGGGATCCACATGATAAGCCCGCCGGTCTGTTCGTCACTGAGCATCGAAACGTGCCACATATGGCCGAGTTCGAGATAGGCGGAGTAGAGCGGCATCCCTTTGAAAGTGAGGATCGAACCGAGGATAATATTCCCCAGCGCCGCAACCACGACCATCGAAATCCGCATTCCCAACCCCGCGCCATGCGGCGCCGGGCGACGATCGAATACCACCGAGAAGAACAGCAAACCGGTGACCAGCAGGCTGACGTGCCACAGGTAATGGACCGGCTTGTCGAGGATCGCCATGTCGTGAAACGCCGGGTACATCCAGAAATAGCTGGCTGCCAGAAACAGCGTCGTGGCAACTGGCGGGAAACGCAGCGTATCGACGATGCCGCGCAGCCAGCCGCGCCCTGCGAAGAACCGCGATACACCCGGCGGCAAGCCACGCACGAATGCCGCCTGCGGACGCGAAAGGAACAGCAGCATCGGCGCAATCGTCCGCAACAGCATATGTTCGACCTGATGGACCGCGAAAATATGGTCTGCCAATTCCTCCACCGGAGAAACGAGCGCGATGAACAACGCCAGCAGACCGCCGAAAAATGCCGCGATGCGCCATTTCTCGTGCACAAGCCCGTGCCGACTTCCGCGCCAGTACACCAATCCCGCCAACACCAGCCCGATGATAATCTCCGGCGAAATCTGCCACATGGTCCACGGTGAGGTGTTTTCGGCCACCACATCGCCATGAGCGAAGGCAGGTGCCGACCATGCAGCAAGCAGAGCGAGCGAGAATACGGTCCGAATTTTCACATCGCCCTGCTGCGCCTGTGCCGTTCACAACACAACCGATACCCCAAACGGCTCACCGCCTGACGAAAACGTCCTGCCGAGCGGTCAGTTCTTCACGATACCCTGCGCCGCCAGACTGCGGACAGTATCGGCTATCGATTGTGCTGCCGGGATATATTGCATCCCCAACAGGTCCACCGCATGTTTGCCGGAAACATCGCGCTTTGCCCCCAGCTCGCTCGCCAGTTGCCTGAAATCGGCGCTGAACGGGCGAAGCAGCTTCACCAGCCAGTCGGGCATCCTTCGGGTGGGCAACTTGCCTGCAAATTCGGGGGTTTCCCGGCGGACGATTTCGACCATGTCGGCAAACCACAGGAAGCTTTCCGACGCCGGAAAACGCTCCCCGCGAACTGTGGCAGCGGGAGCCTCCATCGCCAGCACGTGCATCTTCGCTACGTCGCGAACATCGACGATGCTGACCCCTACATTGGGAATCAACGGGACAGACCCGTCAACCAGACGTTTGAGTATCTCGACCGAAGTGGAAAGATCGTCGCTCGCCACGGGGCCCATCACGACCACAGGGTTGATCGAACAAAACGTGAAATCCGGCTTATGCACCGCCACCCAATCGCGCGCAGCCCGTTCGGCAACGGTCTTGGATTCGATATATGGTGGAACTCCCGCAGTCAGATCGGTCCAGTCGGTATGGTCGAACCGGTCCTTGCCCGGCTGACCATAGGCGATAGCTGCGGCAGAGCTGGTCTGCACAAACCGGTCGATCCCCGCATCCACCGCAAACCGCAGTGCCCGCAAAGTGCCCTCACGCGCAGGTATCACCAGTTCGTCGGCATGTTTGGGCACACTCAGCGGAAACGGAGATGCCACGTGCGCAACCGCGTCGCATCCGGCATTGGCTTCCGCCCAGCCATCATCAGACATCAGATCGGCCTGAAACACAGACAAACGGTCGCCCGCGTCAGGCCAGCGCGCGCGCAGACGGGGCTCGCTTTTGGCCACATTGCGAACCGTCGTGTGCACGCGCCAGCCTGCATCCAGCAACTGAGCGATCACCTCACCGCCGATATAGCCGGTTCCTCCGGTCACTAGTGCGGTTCGAGTCATTTCGGTATTTCCTTTACTTCGTATCGATCCCAATTTTGTTCGACCGAAGCGGCATGCTATTTCAGTAGCACAAGCTCCTCCGCCATCGTCGGGTGGATGGCCACTGTGGCGTCGAAATCGGCTTTCGTCAGTCCAGCTTTCACTGCGACAGCAGCCGCCTGCATGATCTCTGCTGCGTCGGGCCCGATCATGTGAATCCCCAAAATTTTGCCCGAGTTTTCTTCGCACACCATCTTGTAAAGCGATCGCTCGTCGCGCCCGGCGAGCACGTTTTTCATCGGGCGAAAATCGCTTTCGTACACTTTCACCGAACCGTATTGGGTACGCGCTTCTTTCTCCGTCAGCCCCACACCGGCCAGCGGCGGATGACTGAATACCGCACTGGGCACGCAGTTATGATCGACCGCCGTTGGCGCTCCGCCGAACACGGTATCGGCAAATGCCTGCCCTTCGCGGATCGCCACCGGAGTCAATTGCACCCGGTTGGTGACATCGCCCACGGCATAAATATGATCGACGTTGGTTTTGCTGAAGCGATCGACGACGATTTCGCCAGCATCGCCCAATTCGACACCGGCAACGTCCAGCCCCAACCCCTCTGTATTGGGGACGCGGCCAGTGGCATACATCACGCAATCGGTTTCGATATCCTCATGATTTGTCATCGAAACGACCAGACAGTCGCCTTTCTTCTCAATGCCTTTGAATTCGGCATTGAAACGGAAATCGATCCCTTTGAGCATGGAGATATGCAGCAGCCGTTCGCGCAGACTTTCATCATATTGGCGCAGCATCTGATCGGAGCGGGTCATGATCGTCACCTTCACCCCGAATTCGTTGAAAATGCCTGCGAATTCGTTGGCGATATAACCACCGCCAGCGATCAGGATACGCTCGGGCAGTTTATCGAGGTGGAACGCTTCGTTACTTGTGATGCCCAGTTCGTTGCCTGCACAATCGGGCAGATGGGGCCGCGCACCGGTGGCGATCAGGATATATTTCGCAGTTACGGTCCGTCCGCCGGACAGTTCGATTTCGTGCGGCCCGACGAGCGTGGCCCGTTCGAGGATGACTTCGACCCCGTGGTTATCCAGTGTGTTGGTATATAACCCGTTGAGCCGGTCGACATCGTTCAGCACATTGTCGCGCAAGGTCGGCCAGTCGAATTTCGGGTTCTCAATGGTCCACCCAAAGTTCTTCGCATCTTCCAGATCTTCAGCAAAATGCGCGCCGTAGATCAGCATTTTCTTAGGGACGCAGCCACGGATCACACAAGTGCCGCCGACCCGGTGCTCCTCCGCCACTGCGACTTTCGCACCATGACTTGCCGCCACCCGGCTCGCCCGGACACCGCCCGACCCTGCTCCAATAACAAACAGGTCGTAATCGTAAATGTCGGGCATGTGCGTCTCCTTCGATAAGGGGGCGCATATGGTGGGGCCGGTCGGCTAACTCAATGGCCGACCGGCAATGAAGTGCCTATCAACCGTGAGACTGACCGCCGCCCGAACGACGCGAGCCGCCCTGACCACCGCCGCCACTGCGATTGCGCCGACGCCGGTTGCCACCTCCGGGCTTGCCCTGACGAGGTGCCCCCTCGCCACGACCGGCATCGCCACGGCTGCCGTCTTTACGACCACCGCCCTGCCGCTGCCCCGGCTTGCCGCCCAGCGGGCGCGGTTGAACTTTCTTCGAACGACCCTGCTGCGCCTGACCGGGATTACCCTTCGGCTTCACAATCGGTGCGTTTTCGATCACGGCACGGAAATCATCCGGCAATGGCAGACGTTCGAGAGTGACACCGGTCAGCTTCTGAATATCGCGCAGATATGCCCGTTCGTCATCGCTACACAGTGTCAGCGCAATACCATCGGCCCCGGCGCGCGCGGTGCGACCGATGCGGTGGACATATTGTTCCGACACGTTGGGCAGTTCGTAGTTGATGACATGGCTCACGCCGGGGATATCGATCCCGCGCGCGGCGATATCGGTGGCGACCAGCACAGGCACTTTACCCGAACGGAACAGCGACAATGCACGCTCACGCTGCGGCTGGCTCTTGTTACCGTGGATCGCGTTCGCTTCGATGCCTTCCTGCGCCAGCTTCTTTACGACGCGGTCGGCGCCATGCTTGGTGCGGGTGAACACCAGCACGCGGTCCATATTCTCGCACTGGTGATAACGGCCCTGCAGCATAATGTTGAGCAGCGCCTGCTTCTCATCCTGATTGACGCGGGTTACGAACTGTTCGACCCGTTCGGCAGTGGTCGACTGCGGGGCGACCGAAACGTGTTCCGGTTCATGCAGATAGCGGCCCGCCAGATCGCGGATCGATTGCGGCATCGTAGCTGAGAACAGCAGCGTCTGGCGTTTGGCCGGCAGCAACGCGACGATCTTCTTCAGCGCATGGATGAAGCCCAGATCGAGCATCTGGTCGGCTTCGTCGAGCACGAGGATTTCCACTCCGTCGAGCCGGAATGCCTTCTGGTCGATCAGATCGAGCAAGCGGCCCGGTGTCGCCACCAGAATGTCGGTGCCGCGATGCAGCTTGTTACGGTCCTTGCCAACCGACGTACCGCCAACGATGCACTGCACGCGCAGGCCGGTGAAGCCGCCGTAATCGAGTGCGGATTTGGCAATCTGCCCGGCCAGTTCGCGGGTCGGGGCCAGCACCAGCATACGGCACGATTTGAACGGCGTCTGCTTGTCGGCATCGCGCAGGTTGTCGATGCTGGGCAGCATGAAAGCGGCGGTCTTGCCGGTGCCGGTCTGCGCGATGCCGAACAAGTCGCGCCCTTTCCGCACCAGCGGAATGGCCTGCGCCTGAATCGGAGTCGGCGTGGTATAATTCTGTTCGTCCAGCGCCTGAAGGACGGGCTGCGACAGCCCGAGTTCTTCGAATGTCATTGTGTGTTTACTCGCACATATATGCGGCGACGCGCAGACCCATTGCGGGTGCGCGGAGCAGCGGGTGGTGGAACCGGGAAGGTTCCGTCAACGACCCGCGTGAAATGGGTAGTCAGTCAATTGGAACCGAAGCACTGCCGGGGCGGATACCGCCTGTTCACGCTGCAAGGCGCTTCGATGAGTGGCATGTGGTGCAGTGCAGCACAAAAGTCAATCGAATTAGTATATCGGAGCGCTGCGCCTCAACTAACCGCACCGCCCGCTAACCGGTGTACAGACGCGTCAGTTCAACCCCGCCGCTGCCAGCAATGCCTTTGTACTGGCGTCGAAATTGCCGCCGCCCGCTTCGATATCCTTGGCCATTTTCTTGCCCAGTTCGACCCCGAACTGATCGAACGGGTTGATCCCCATCAGCACGGCGTTGGCGAATGTGCGGTGTTCGTGGAATGCGATCAGCGCGCCGAGCGTGGCAGCGTCGAGATCGTCGCACAGGATCGTTGCACTGGGGCGATTGCCGGGGAAGGCGCGCGCCGGGTCTTTGCCGTCCGCCGCCATATTGCCGCCCGCCATCAGCGCGGCCCCTTGCGCGAAGCAATTGGTCAGCAAGATCGAATGATGTGCCGGATCGAGCTGATCGCCCGGCGCGATGCTGGCGATAAAGTCGATCGGCACAGTCACAGTGCCCTGATGCAGCAACTGGAACACCGCGTGCTGAGCATCGGTGCCCACCCCGCCCCACGTAATCGGCGCGGTGGGGCCGGACACCGGCTTACCGTCCGCCGTCACGCGCTTGCCATTCGATTCCATTTCAAGCTGCTGGAGATAGTCGGGAAACAGCGCCAGACGCTCGTCATAGGCAAACACAGCGCGCGTCTGGCAACCGAGCACGCGGGTATAAAACTGATCCGCAAATGCCGCGCGCAGGCACAGGTTTGCGCGCCCGTCTGTATCGCGGAAATGTTCATCCACCGCCTGAGCACCCGCCAGCATCGCTTCGAAATCATCCCAACCCACGCCAAGCGCGACCGGGAAGCCGATGCTGGACCAGAGCGAATATCGCCCTCCCACGCTTTCGGGGAACGGCAGCACGCGGGTTTCGTCGACGCCCCATTCCACCGCCTTTTCCGGCGAGGCGGTCAGCGCAATGACCCGGCCCGATGGATCGTCCACGCCATTGTCGCGCAGCCATTTCAGTGCGCTTTCGGCATTGGTCATCGTTTCGATAGTCGTGAAGGTCTTGCTGGCGACGGCGATCAGCGTGGTCGCCGGATCGCAGGCAGCAAAGGCATCTTCCAGCGCAACGCCATCGATATTCGACACCACATGAACATCGACCAGCGACAGATCGCGCGACAGCGCTGAGATCGCCAGCTTCGGCCCCAGTGCCGAACCACCGATGCCGATATGAATCAGGTGGTTGATTTCACCCAGCGCGCCGCCGTGGATCGCCTCCACCAGCATCTGCATCCGCGCATGAAGCGCCGCCGCCTCTTCCACCGAAGCGTCCGAACCGATGCCGCGCTGCGCGGTATGTTCGGCGGCACGCCCTTCGGTCACATTCACCCGCTCCCCTTCGAGCAGCGCGGCGCGCTTATCCGTGAAACCGCACGCATCCGCCAGTTTTTCGAACGCGGACAGCAGCGTGTCATCCAGATGGGTTTTCGACCAGTCGAGCAGCATTCCGCCAGCTAACTCATCTTCACCCCATTCGATCCGGGCCGAAAGACGCGCAACCCGATCCGCATCGGCGGCGAACAAACCCTCCAGCGTGGGGCGCGGAGTGTTTTCGATCGCTGTCCAGATGGCGGCGGAGTCGGTCACGTGAAAATTCCTTTCCTGTTTCGCATGGTCACGACTAGGGACTGCCGCGATGTTTGCAAGCGCGTGCGCCCTCGACTACCCCGGCAATACGAATGCAGCGGTGGTAAGGTGCGCTGCAGTGGCAATCGTTAGTACAGATTTTCAGGACGATTATTCATGAACTGCATCGCGGCCGCCGTATGACCGACCAAACCGCCACTTCTCCCAGCACTTCGCCCAGCAACGAAGCTGCCGCGCAGGTTACACAGAGTCAGTCTGACAACAAGCAGGAGCCGGAGAAGGAAACCATCGGTTCATTCCTGTGGTTTGTGTTCAAGCTGGCGATAATCGTACTGGCGTTCCGCAGCTTCGTATTCTCGCCGTTTTCGATCCCCAGTGAATCGATGCTTCCCGGCTTATGGAAAGGCGATTACCTGATCGCTGCCAAGTGGCCCTATGGCTATTCACGCTATTCGCTCCCGCTCGACGCCCCGCTGATCCCCGGTCGGATTTTCGCGGGGCAGCCCGAACGCGGGGATGTGGTGATCTTCAAGCATCCGATCGACAAGGTCGACTATATCAAACGTGTGATCGGTCTGCCCGGCGACACCGTGGCGATGCGTGGCGGCCAGGTCATTCTCAACGGTAAACCTGTGCAGCGGGTGCGGGAAAACGATTTCGCCATTCCGCTATCGGATAATACAAGCTGCGCGTGGGGCGGGCAAACCGTGCCTTCGGGCGAAGGCGAAGCCTGCGTCTATACCCAATACCGCGAAACGCTGCCCGGCGGGCGCAGTTATGACACGCTCGATTTCGGGCAAACCCCGCAAGACGATTTCGGGCCAGTCACCGTTCCGGCAGGGCACATATTCGTGATGGGAGATAACCGTGACAACTCGGAAGACAGCCGGTTCGCGGCGCGCTCCGGCGGCGGAGTCGGCATGGTGCCGCAGGAAATGCTGGTCGGCCGTGCCACAGTGATGATGTGGTCGACTGACGGTTCCGCCCAATGGCTGTTGCCGTGGACGTGGTTTACCGCTGCGCGCTGGGATCGCATCGGAGATACGATGTGAGCGATCACTGGCCGCAAACCCGCGTCTGGCTCGAACAGATCGGTTTTTCCATCAAGAGCGAGGATATCTGGCTGGAGGCGCTGACTCACGGCAGCCTGAACGTGCGCCCCAATTACGAACGGCTCGAATTTCTCGGCGATCGGGTACTGGGGCTATCGATGGCGGAGTGGCTGTTTGAACACAGCGACGGCAACGAAGGGCAACTGGCCCAACGCTTCAATGCGTTGGTCAGCCGCGACACTTGCGCCCGTATTGCTCGGGAGATCGGCGTGCCCCAACACGTGCGTCTGGGTAAACAGGCCCGCGACGACGGCGCGCATGAAAGCGACAATGTACTGTGCGATGTGATGGAATCGCTGCTTGGCGCCAATCATCGCGAAGCCGGTTTCGAGGCCTCCCGCCAGCTCGTGCGGAAACTGTGGAAAGCGTCGGTCGATGGTGCCAGCGGCCGCGCGAAACATCCCAAGTCGGCCTTGCAGGAATGGGCAGCGGGCAACCGCCGCAAACCACCAACTTATGAACTGGTCGATCGGTCCGGCCCCGACCATCGGGCAAAATTCACCGTTCGCGTGACCGTGGGCGGCGTTGGCAGTGCAGAAGCCACCGCCACCAGCAAACAGGATGCGGAAACATCCGCCGCACAGGCCTTTATGGAGCAATTCGGATGAGTGACGCCCCCCTTCCCTCCACCCAAACCAACGGCAACACCCGGTGCGGCCTGGTTGCCGTGATCGGCGCGCCCAACGCGGGCAAATCCACGCTGGTCAACGCGCTGGTAGGGCAGAAGGTCGCTATCGTTTCGGCCAAGGCACAAACCACCCGCGCGCGAATGCTGGGCATTGCACTGGCCGATGCCCCCGATGGCGCACCCACGCAGATGATTCTGGTCGATACCCCCGGCATTTTCGCGCCTAAACGGCGGCTCGACCGGGCGATGGTCAGTGCTGCATGGGAAGGTGCAGAGGCTGCCGATGCCGTGTTGCTGGTGGTCGATCCGGTCAAACAGCGGCGCCACGAACTGGAGCCGCTGCTGGAGGCGCTCGCCAACCGGCCCGAACGCAAGATCCTCGTGCTCAATAAAGTCGATGCAGCGAAGAAAGAACCGCTGCTGGCGCTGGCTCAGGACCTGACAGCAAAGGTCGATTTCGCGGAAGTGTTCTTCGTCTCCGCCCTCACCGGCGATGGCGTGGCGGACATGAAAGCCGCCCTCGCCACGGCGATGCCCGCGGGGCCCTGGCATTACCCGGAAGATCAGGTGTCCGACGCCAGCGAACGATTGCTGGCCACGGAAATCACCCGTGAACAGCTCTACCGCCAGTTGCATGAAGAGCTGCCGTACGACAGCGCTGTGCGCCCCGAAAGCTATGCCCAGCGCAAGGATGGCAGCGTGGAAATCCATCAGCAGATTATCGTCACCCGCGACAATCAGCGCGCAATCGTGCTTGGCAAGGGCGGATCGAAGATCAAAGCCATCGGCGAGGCTGCGCGCAAGGAATTGAGCGAAGTTCTGGGCCAGAAAGTGCACCTGTTCCTCCATGTAAAAGTGGAAGAAAACTGGGCCGAAAGCCGTGAGATTTACGAAGAGATCGGGCTGGATTGGGTGCGCTGAAACACTGTGCCGCAAGTGATCGCTTACTGGCAGGCCAAAACCGCGTTGCTAATCTGAAATGAACTTCGATCAGCAAATCCTGAATGTCGGTGCCGCCTTCGCAGCGGGCCTGCTGATCGGGATAGAGCGCGGTTGGAAACTGCGCGACGAGCCCGATGGGATGCGCGTTGCGGGAATACGCACATTCACACTGCTGGGCCTGCTCACCGGTATCGCGGGTCTGATGGCGCAAGGCAGCCTTGCCCTTGCCGGGGGCGCTCTGCTCATCGGGTCCATCGGCATCGTGCTGATCGGATATGCCCGTGCCGTGGATCGCGAGGGCAAACCCGATGCCACCACATCGGTCGCGGCACTGGTCACTATCGCCCTCGGTTTTGCCGCCGGGGCGGGATATCCGGCGCTAGCCATCGCCGGGTCCACGATCATGACGCTTACGCTGGCGCTTCGCACGGAATTGCATGGCATTCTCCGGCGGCTGGACGAAGCGGATATAAAGGCATTGGCCCGATACGCGGTGATTGCCGGTGCGGTTTACCCGTTTTTGCCGGACCGGCGTTACGGGCCATATGACGCGTGGGATCCGCATACACTGTGGCTGGTCGTCATCGCCGTCACAGGGTTTTCATTCGTCGGATATGTCGCCAATCGCCTGTTCGGTGCCAGACGCGGGACCATCGCGACGGCGATTATCGGGGGTGCCTACAGTTCGACGGCAGTCACTTACTCGTTCGCTCAGCGGCTTGGCGCGGGCAATGGCGGCGGGGCCGAGAATGCCGGGATCGTGCTTGCCAGCACAGTGATGTATCTGCGCGTTCTGATATTAGTCGGCGCGATCGCGACGCCGCTGCTGGTGCCCTTCGCAATGCTTGTCATTCCGCCGATGCTGGCGACGCTGGCGATCAGTCTGCTGCTCTATCGCCGGGCACAGCCCAATAGCCAGCCGGTCCTGCCCGGCAATCCGATTGCCATGCTGCCTGCATTTACGTTCGTTGCGTTCGTCGCAATCGCCGCAGTCGTCGCCCGTTGGGGAGAAAGCCAGTTCGGGGAACAGGGGATTGCCGTTCTGCTGCTGTTGATGGGCACGATGGATGTCGACGCGGCCATCGTCACCGCTGGCGGGTTTGAACCCGGGGCGATCACACCCGCCCTCGCAGCGCTGGCGCTGGCCGGGACGATCTTTGCCAATATGGCGGTGAAGCTGGGCGCGACCATCGCTTATGGCGGGCGTCAGGCGAAGCCCGCCGTGCTCGCCCTGTCAACCAGCATGGCGGTACTTGCGGGGAGCCTCGCGGTGGGCTGGTTCCGGCTGTAACCTCCGGGCGCACCACGTTGGCGGCGGCTACTCGTCAGCCTTTGCTTTCTTGGCGGGAGCCTTCTTCTTGGCCGGTGCTTTCTTCTTCGCAGGGGCCTTCTTTTTTGCAGCCTTCTTCTTGGTCGTACCCTTTGCGGCGCGCGCGTCGATCAGCTCGACGGCCTGCGCTTCGGTTACGTCTTCCGGTTTCACATCCTTGGGGATGGTCGCGTTGGTCGTGCCATCGGTGACATAAGGGCCATAGCGGCCCGGCATCACCTTGATTTCCCCGCCGCTGGTGGGGTGAGTGCCGAGTGTCTTGATCGGCTCCGCCTTGGCACGCGTACCGCCCTTGCGGTTGGCCGCTTCGGCCAGCAGAGCGACCGCCGCGTTCATGCCGGTTTCGAACACATCGCGGGTGCCCGCCAGTTTGGCATATTTGCCATCGTGGCGCAGGTATGGCCCGTAACGCCCTATATTCGCTTCGATATCTTTGCCCGTTTCGGGATGCTGCCCAACGATGCGCGGCAGTTCCAGCAGCTTGATCGCCCATTCCAGATCGAAATCGGGCAAGTCCTTGGGGATCGAGGCGCGCTTGGCCTCCTTGCCTTCGCCCATCTGGATATAGGGGCCGAACCGACCGGTCTTGCGATGGATTTCCTCACCCGTCTCGGGGTGTTTGCCGAGGATGCCGTCTTCCTCGCCACTGTCGCCATCGCCGCCCGGCTGCGCGAAGCGGCGGGTGAACTTGCATTCGGGATAGTTGGCGCAGGCGACGAACGCACCATAGCGCCCGCCACGCAGCGCCAGACGCCCCCCTTCGCGCCCTTCCTGTTCGCATAGCGGGCAAGTGCGCGGGTCTTTTCCGTCGCCGCGGGGAGGAAACAGATAGTCGGAGAGGTATTCGTCCAGCACTTCGGTTACTTCCGAAGGCTTGCGCTCCATCACTTCGTCGGTTTTCGGTTTGAAATCGCGCCAGAACCCTTCCAGCAACGCCTTCCATTCCTCACGCCCGCCGGACACCTCATCCAGCTCGTCTTCCATCCCGGCGGTAAAGTCGTAGGCGACGTAGCGTTCGAAGAACCGTTCGAGGAATGCCGTCAACAACCGGCCCGATTCCTCTGCAAAGAAACGGTTTTTCTCCATCCGCACATAGTCGCGGTCGCGCAGGGTCTGGATAGTGGAGGCGTATGTCGAAGGCCGCCCGATGCCGAGTTCTTCCAGTCGCTTCACCAGACTCGCTTCGGAAAAGCGCGGCGGTGGCTGCGTGAAGTGCTGTGTGGCATCGACGCCGTTCTTGTGCGGTACATCGCCCTGCCGCATCATCGGCAGCAGGCCATCGTCGTCATCTTCGGACTTCTGATCGCGTCCTTCCTCGTAAACCGCCAGGAAGCCGGGGAATTTCACCACCTGCCCGGTGGCGCGCAGTTCGTGACGCCCGGTGCCGTCACGCATCGTCACAGTCGTGCGTTCGAGATTGGCCGCAGCCATCTGGCTGGCCATCGCCCGTTTGAAGATCAGGTCGTACAGCTTCGCTTCGTCCCCCGAAGCGGCGCGGTCGCTACCGAAATCGGTGGGACGGATCGCCTCGTGCGCTTCCTGCGCGTTCTTGGCCTTGGTTTGATAGATGCACGGCTTTTCAGGCAGGTAATGCCCGGAATAACGATCGCTGATCGCCTTGCGCGCGGCAGAAATGGCGCTGCCATCCATCTGCACACCATCGGTACGCATATAAGTGATCGCACCCGCTTCGTAGAGCGATTGGGCGCAGCGCATCGTGTGGCTGGCGGAAAAGCCCAGCTTGCGGGCCGCTTCCTGCTGCAAGGTGGAGGTAGTGAACGGCGGCGCCGGATTGCGCTTGAGCGGCTTCGTCTCGACATCCTCAACCGTGAAGCGGCCTTCCTCGACCGCTTTCTGCGCGGCCTTGGCAGTGCCCTCGTCCCCGATGCTCAGCCGGTCGAGCTTCTTGCCGTCGAACATGACCATGCGCGCATCGAAGGCCGTGCCATCGTGCTGCATATGCGCGACGACCGACCAGTATTCCTGCGGCACGAACGCTTCGATTTCGCGCTCGCGCTCGACAATCAGGCGCAGCGCCACCGATTGCACGCGCCCCGCGCTCTTGGCGCCGGGCAGCTTGCGCCACAGCACCGGGCTGAGCGTAAAGCCAAACAGGTAATCGAGCGCACGGCGAGCGAGATAGGCGTCGATCAGATCCTGATCGAGCGCGCGCGGTTTTTCCATCGCGCCGGTCACCGCAGCCTTGGTAATCGCATTGAACGTCACCCGTTCGACATCGGCGGGCAGCGCCTTGCGCTTCTTCAGCAGGTCCATCACGTGCCAGCTGATCGCCTCCCCCTCGCGATCGGGGTCGGTCGCGAGGATCAGGCGGTCGGCCTTCTTTGCCGCATCGGCAATGGCCTTCACCTGATCGCGGTTACGCTTGTCGGCATAGACTTCCCAGTCCATCGCGAAATCTTCGTCCGGCCGCACACTGCCATCTTTGGGCGGCAGATCGCGGACGTGGCCGTATGAGGCGAGAACCTTGTAATCCTTGCCGAGGTATTTCTCGATGGTTTTCGCCTTGGCCGGCGATTCGACGATAACGAGTTGCATAGGGAAAGCAGTCGGTCCTTACGTGTGTACGTGTATGTACGCGCGAGGGTGGCGGCAGGTTTCGCGGTTCGTCAAGCGGGTTGCATCAGGTAAAGACATCGCTGACTTCCTTGCTGCGGTCGCTGACCAGCAGATACACCGAAACGCCCAGTGCAGTCGTTAGCACCGAGGCAAGTGGTTCGACGAACTTCGCAATCATCTCGGCGCCTCGATCCATGCCGGTCGCACTGAAGATGCCAACAAAGAAAGCTATCGCGACGGCATAGCCAATCATCAGCAAGACTCCGGCAAAAAAGATCGGCCAACTGTGCCCTCGTGTAGCTTCCCAGCTTGCGCTCAGGCTATCGATCGGGCCTTCGTTCGAACCCACCAAGAAACCGCTGGATGCGATCCAGCGTACTGCGATGATAATGCCAGGCACGATGAAAAGAAGAAATCCCAGCACCGTTCCGATCGTCGAAACAATGCTCATCCCGATATAGGCCCAGAAACGGTTGCGGGAATCGACGGCAGCACCTCGCTCAAAAAGGAACGTCTTTACAAGCAGATATCCGCCGATGACCGATGCAATCCAGGCGGCAAACTGCAACAGGGCAGACACAATCCCATCATCGGCGGAATAGATGAAACCACTGCGGAAACCGAAGAACACATCCGTTTCCGCCCCATTCAAATCAGTGAACACCCCCGCAGCCCCCAGCGCCCCCACCACCACGAAATATATCGCAGCCGCTCTGGCGCCCGCCGACAGTGTCTCCACCGTTTGGCTGAGAATATCGGCAAAACCGATTTGTCTGTCTGCGCTCATCAATACCCCCGTTCCCATTCAATCACTAATCGACACCCGCCCGCCTGCATGCCGCTCCAGCCGTCCGGCGATTTCCAGTTCCAGCAAGGCAAGCTGCACTGCCGCGCCGCTGCCGCCAGACTGGCGGATCAGTTCGTCCACCGCAACCGGTGCACTGGTCAGCAGCGTGGCGATATCTGCTGGTTCGGCGGCCGCCAGATCGTCGCTATCGTCGAAACGAAAAGCGGACACCGTATCGCGGAAGGAAGATCGCGGCAGACCGTCGAAACCGCTCAACAACTCGATCGCATCGTCAGCCGATTGCACCAGCACAGCGCCATCGCGGATCAGTTGGTTGCATCCCTGACTGCGGGCATCCAGCGGGCTGCCGGGGATCGCCATCACTTCGCGCCCGGCCTCCCCCGCCAGCCGCGCGGTGATGAGACTGCCCGATTTGGGCGCGGCCTCTACCACCAGAGTTCCGGAGGCAAGCCCGGCGATAATGCGATTGCGGCTGGGAAAATGGCTGCCACGCGGCTCTGTCCCCGGCGGCTGTTCGGCCAGCAGCAGGCCATCGCAGGCGATCCGTTCCTGCAGATCAGCGTGTTGCGGCGGATAGGCAATGTCGATCCCGCTGGCGATCACACCAATGGTCGCGGGGAAAGCCCCCTCGTGCGCCGCCCCGTCGATCCCCCGCGCCAGCCCGGAAACGATCGTAAAACCCCGCGCGGCCAGCGCAGCGGCGAATTCGCGCGCCAGTTTGACTGCAGCGGCAGAGGCATTGCGCGCGCCGACCATCGCGACACACGGGCGCGAAGCCAGCGCCAGATCGCCGCTCCAGGTCAGGATCGGCGGCGCGCCGGGCGTTTCGGCCAGCAGCGCGGGATAACCCGGCTGATCGTGAAACAGATACCGCGCCCCCGCCTTGCGGACAGCGGCGATTTCTTCTGCGATCCGTTCAGCCGGTGCCGCCCGATAAGCGCGCCCGCCCCGCGCCCCCAGTTCGGGCAAAGCCGCCACCGCCGCTTCACCAGAGCCATAGCGGCGCAGCAACTGTGCGTAACTGACCGGGCCGATATTGGGGGATCGCAGCAGGCGGATACGGGCAAATGCCTCCGCCTGCGACAACGGGCTGTCGCTCACTTCTTGCTGCCGACTTTCGGTTCTTCGCCGCGCATCAGACGGCCGATGTTGGCGCGGTGCAGCCACAGGACAAGCACGGCGATCAGCCCCAGCGGCACCACGTATTGCGGATATCCCAGCAACGCCGCGGCAATTACAGCGGCAACCACCGCGCTCATCCCTGCGACAGAACTGATCCGCAGCACACCGAGCACACCCAGCCAGACCAGCGCGTAGGCCAGCCCGATGGGCCATCCCAGCCCGAAGCTGACGCCCGCATTGGTCGCCACACCCTTGCCACCCTTGAAACCCAGCCAGACGGGGAAACAGTGCCCCAGCACCGCCGCCACCGCCGCCACACCTTCGCTGCCGGGCCACATCGTTTTGGCGATCAGAACCGGGGCCAGCCCCTTGGCCAGATCCATCAGCAGTGTCGCGGCGGCCACGCCTTTGTTGCCGGTCCGCAGGACATTGGTTGCGCCGATATTGCCGCTGCCGATATTCCGCACATCGCCCAGCCCGGCCATCCGCGCCAGCAACAGGCCAAACGGGATCGAACCCAGCACATAGCCCAGCACCGCCGCGTAGATCGTTTCGATAGTCATAACTGCCCCCTGGCCGTGCCTCTTTCCTGTCGCCCGCGCTTGTGGTCGGCGCGCAGTGTACTTAAACGCTCAGCCGCCTGCCACAACAGGGATTGTCGCTTCGCACCGGTTCGTGGAATGCAAGTCTCGCTGCTACGGAGTTTCTTTTCTTGACCGCCGATCCCGCCGCCCCGATCCTGCTGTTCGATTCCGGTGTCGGCGGGCTGACCGTGCTGGCCGAACTGCGGAAAGCATTGCCCCAAGCCCCGGTGATATACGCCGCCGATACGGCTGGCCTGCCCTATGGCGAGAAGACGGAGGCGCAGATTGCCGCGCGGGTGGCGGGTCTGCTTGGCCGGATGAGCGAGCGGTTTCGCCCGCGCCTTGCCACTATCGCCTGCAACACCGCCAGCACGATTGCGCTGGGCATGGTACGCGAAGTGCTCAACATCCCGATTGTCGGCACGGTCCCAGCGATCAAGCCCGCCGCCGCGATGACGCGCAGCGGAACGATCGGCCTGCTCGGCACCCATGCGACCATCCGGCAGGGATATGTCGACCGACTCGAAGCGGAATTTGCCGCCGACAAGCGGCTGCTGCGGTTCGGCGCGCCGGGACTGGTTGCCGCGGCAGAGGCCAAATTGCGCGGGCAGGCTTTCGATCCGGGTGCCATTTCCGAGGCGGTGGCAGGTCTGCGCGATCAGCCCGGTGGGGCGGAGATCGACACCGTGGTGCTCGCCTGCACCCACTTCCCGTTGCTGACCGAAGAACTGGCGGCTGCATTCGGGCCGCAGGTGCGCTTTATCGACGGAGCCGCCGGGATTGCCCGCCGCATCGCCAGCCTTACGCAAGGGCAAGCCTTTGCCCGCGACACCGCCGATCACGCGGTATTCACCGCCGCGCCGGACCCTGCGCTGGCCCCTGCCCTGTCCCGTTACGACATAGAAGCCGCCGCCCTGCTCTAAACGCGAACGGTTCGCAAAGATCGCTGTGGCATAATCGAACCAACAAGCGTAACCGGCTGATCGCATTCGGCCGGTGACGGGACCGGCGCAGGCTTGGACAGTGTCAGTGACTATCGGGCAAGTGAATTACAATCAGATCTTCGATCAGGCGATCGATCGCCTCCATTCCGAAGGTCGCTACCGCGTCTTCATCGACATCCTGCGTAACAAGGGTGCATTTCCCAATGCGCGCTGTTTCCACGGACATAACGGGCCGAAACCGGTCACCGTCTGGTGTTCCAACGACTATCTCGCGATGGGGCAGCATCCCAAAGTGATCGCCGCTATGGAAGAGGCGCTGCACGATGTCGGCGCCGGATCGGGCGGCACCCGCAATATCGGCGGCAACACCCATTATCACGTCGATCTGGAAAACGAACTGGCGGACCTGCACGGCAAGGAAGCCGCACTGCTGTTCACCAGCGGCTATGTCTCCAACGATGCGACGCTGTCCACGCTGGCCAAGCTGTTGCCGGGCTGTGTGATCTTTTCCGACGAACTCAATCACGCCAGCATGATCGCGGGCATTCGCAATTCCGGCTGTGAAAAGCGGGTGTGGCGGCACAACGATGTCGCCCATCTGGAAGAATTGCTGGCCGCGGAAGATCCCGAAACGCCCAAGCTGATCGCGTTCGAAAGCGTCTATTCGATGGATGCCGATATCGCGCCGGTCCACGCGATCTGCGATCTGGCGGACAAGTACAACGCGCTGACTTATATCGACGAAGTGCACGCCGTGGGCATGTATGGCGAACGTGGCGGCGGGATCACCGAACGCGACGAAGCCGCTCACCGGATCGATATTATCGAAGGTACGCTGGGCAAGGCGTTCGGCGTCATGGGCGGCTATATCGCGGCGGATCGCAAGATCATCGACGTGATCCGTTCCTACGCGCCGGGCTTTATCTTCACCACCTCGCTCAGCCCTGTGCTGGTGGCCGGGGTGCTGGCATCGGTGCGCCACCTCAAATCGTCGAGCGCGGAGCGTGACGGGCAGCAGGCAGCGGCGCAGCGGCTGAAAGACCTGATGCGCGAATCCGGGCTGCCGGTGATGGACAGCACCACCCATATCGTGCCGCTGATGGTGGGCGATCCGGTGAAAGCCAAGCGGATCAGCGACATCCTGCTGGCGGAATACGGCGTCTATGTTCAGCCCATCAATTTCCCGACCGTACCGCGCGGGACAGAGCGTTTACGCTTCACCCCCGGCCCGGCTCACTCGGAAGAGATGATGCGCGAACTGGTGGCCGCGCTGGTGGAAATCTGGGATCGGCTCGACATGGAACTGCGCGAGGCGGCCTGACGGAACAGCACCCGTCAGGGCGCGCATGCAAACCTGATTTAGTCAGATTTAAACCATTATACAGCACAGTATTCTGCGCGTTCCCGGAATTCCCGCGAACGATAGACTGGATATGCGGAAACGGTGCGAAAGCTGCTGAAGGGATTTTCCGGGGCGCAACCCCTTGTCGATGACCGTCCGGTCACCGCCGATAGCCTGCGCCTCGCGGTGCTCGACGATTTTGAACAGACCGACATCGCGTGGATCTGGTCTTCGGATAGCGATAACGTCCTCAGCTATCTCTCGCCCGGCGCGGCAGACAGGCTGGGCATCCCCCTGCCTTCGCTGCTGGGCCAACCACTGACGGCATTGTTCGAAACCGACCCGCAAGACCCGGACGACCGTGCAGGCCGCCCGCTCGGCTTCCAGCTCAATGCCCGGAACAAGCTGTCGTCTGTCATCGTGCGTTGTTCGCTCGATCAGGTGAAGGAAGCCGGCAAGACGGTATGGCTGTCGCTTTCCGCCCAGCCCCGGATCGATGCCGAGGGGAATTTCCACGGCTATCGCGGTCTGGCGACCGACGTATCGGTCGAATATCAGCGCAAAGTGGAGGATTCCCGGCTTGCCGAATTCGACTCCCTCACCGGGCTGTACAACCGCCATCGGATGACCCGGCGCCTCGACAGCGTTCTGGCGGCGTACAAAGCGGCAAAGCGCAGTTGTGCGCTGATGATGCTCGATCTGGACCGGTTCAAGCAAGTCAACGACACGATGGGCCATCCTGCGGGCGACGATCTGTTGCAACAGGTCGCTGCACGATTGCGTAATGTCATTGGCGATCGCGGCGAGATCGGCCGTCTGGGTGGCGACGAATTCCAGATCATCCTGCCCGATCTGGACGATCGCGGCAAATTGGGCGAGCTGGCGGACAAAGTGATCCAGATCGTTTCGCAGTCTTATGCCATCGACGATAAGCGGGCGATCATTGGCACATCGGTCGGCGTTGCCATCGCCCCTTACGACGGGCTGGAAACCGAAGAGCTGGTCCGCGCATCCGATCTCGCGCTCTATGCCGCCAAGAATGACGGGCGCGGCCAGTTCCGGTTCTATTCCGCCGACTTGCGCGATGAAGAACACGAGCGCCAGCTCTTGCTCGACGATCTGCGCGAGGCGCTCGACGCGGACGAATTGCAATTGCACTACCAGCCGGTCGTACGGATCGCAGACAGCCATGTCGTGGGCATGGAAGCGCTGATGCGCTGGGAACACGAGGAACGCGGCTGGGTCAGCCCGGCGACATTTATCCCTGTGGCGGAAGAAACCAGCCTGATTTCATCGTTAGGCGAATGGGCGCTGCATCAGGCCTGCCGCGACGCGATGGAGTGGCCCGAGACGGTGCGCGTCGCAGTAATCGTGTCGCCCCGTCAGTTCATCGCCAACGGCTTCGTCGAACAGGTTGCCGGTGCCATCGCCGCCAGCGGGATCGATCCCGACCGGCTGGAGCTGGAGTTGACCGAAAGCGTCTTCATGGGCGACACCGAAGCGACCGAGGCCACTTTCAGCCGCCTGAAGGACATCGGAGTGCGTCTGGCGCTCGACGATTTCGGCACCGGCTATTCCTCGCTCAGCTATCTGCGCTCCGCCCCGTTCGACAAGCTCAAGGTCGATAAAAGCTTTGTCGACTCGTGCACGATGAAGGATCAGAACAGCGAAAAGATCATCACCGCGATCATCGGCCTGTCGAAAGCCCTGGGCATGGAAACCACCGTCGAAGGGGTGGAGGCGTTCGATCAGCTCAATGTCGTGAAACAGAAAGGCGCCACGCTGGTTCAGGGCTGGCTCTATGCCAAGGCGATGCCGCAAGCGGCGGTGCTGCAACACATCGATTCCGGCGAATTCAGGATCGAACCAAGCGGGCCAGACAAACACCGCCCGGACCGGCGCGCGATGTTCCGGCGCATCGGCCTGATCCACGAAGACTATCGCTATGAAGCGGTGATCCGCGACCTGTCCACCACCGGGGCTTTTATCGAAGGGCTGGTCGGCGTGCCTGTCGGCACCCCTCTGGTGCTCGATCTGGGGGCCGGGCAACTGGTGGTATGCGAAGTGACCCGGTCGGAAGGGGCGCAGATCGGCGTGGAATTCGAAACCCCGCTGGTCAACGATGGCGCGGGCGGCCTGTGCACCCGGCACCGCGTCAGCCCCTATGCCCTCGCCGCTGCCGGGATGCCGCTGGGGGTATTGCCGCAAGGCAGCTATCCATTGGAACAGCTCCACGGCGGCCCGAAGAGTCAGCCGCAATTTATGCAGGTGCAGGTCGGCAAGGCAGGCCGCTGATCGGGAAAACCCGATGGGCAGCGGCTGCCACGCTCAACGAACGCAGAAGCGTGGCGGAAGCGGCGCGGTTCGCCGGTTTGCCATGCGGCTGGCAATGCAGGAACAGAGCCCCGGCAGGAACCGGGGCGCCATGCCTTATCGCAGGCTCACTACGTTGTCGCTCGCGCGCGGGTCGGCGCGGTCGCCGCGGTAAAGGCTGCTCATCGGTTCGTCTTCGACAACGTATTGATCGGCATTGCCGAAACCGTTGAAGCCAGTCTTCATCGCCGCGCCATAGGCACCGAGCATACCGATTTCGATATAATCGCCCGCCTGAATGTCTTCCGGCAACATAAAGGGGCCCTTCATGAAATCGGCATCGTCGCAGGTGGGGCCATAGAACGAGAATTCGGCCACCGGCTGCGTCAGATCGTCTTCCAGCGCGTTGACGGGAAAACGCCATTCGATATGCGCGGCATCGAACAACGCGCCATAGGCACCGTCATTGATGAACAGTTCTTCGCCCCGGCGTTTTTCCACACGAACGACCAGCGATGAATATTCGGCGCACAGCGCACGGCCGGGTTCGCACCACAATTCGGCGTTGTAAGCGATCGGCAAAGCTTCGAAGTGGCGGAATATCACCGAGAAGTAATCTTCCAGCGGGGGCGGTTCCATGCCCGGATATTCGCTGGGGAAGCCCCCGCCGACATCGACCACGTCGATCACCACCGACGCTTCCGCCACAGCGGCGCGCACGCGTTCCAGCGCCTGAACATAGGCAAACGGCGTCATCGCCTGACTGCCGACATGGAAACACACGCCCAGCCAGTCGCAATGCTGGCGGGTCTGCTGCAACAGCGCGGCGGCATCGGCCAGATCGACCCCGAATTTCGAAGCGAGGCTGAGTTCCGAATATTCGCTCGACACGCGCAGGCGGACCAGCAGGCGCAGATCGCCCGGCGGTGTGCCATCGGCATCGGAACAGGCGGAAACGATTTTCTCCAGCTCTTCGACCGTATCGAGGCTGAAAGTGCGGACGCCATGCACGTTATACGCTTCGGCAATCGCCTTCGCCGTTTTGACGGGGTGCATGAAGCACAGCGTCGCATCGGGCAAAGTCTGCCGCACCAGACGCACTTCAGCGATCGACGCCACATCGAAATGGCTGATTCCGTTCGCCCACAGCACGCGCAGCAGTTCAGGCGAAGGATTCGCCTTCACCGCATAGAGCGACTTGCCCGGAAACTTCTCCGCAAAGAAGTGGGCAGCGCGCGCAGCAGCGTGCGGACGGTTGAGAATAACCGGCTCATCCGGCGAAATGTCGTGAACTACAGACCGAGCGTCAGGATAGATGTGCAATTCAAGGGACCCCCAAACGGTAAGTTTGAACGAGGCTGCCTTGCGGTCAGGAAGTCCCCTTGGGGCAGCGGAGGGCGCATATAATCGGCCAGCGATGAATCGCAAGTGAAAATGCCATCGCAGTTAAACAACCCGCAGTGAGACGAAACGTGCCACAGCCCAGAGGTTTGGAGGGTACTGACATTAAACAGTATTCAATAGTTTGAGCGTATCAGGCCGCTATGGTGAGACGCATAGCAACTCTGACAGCGGTCATACTGGCGTTTCTCGCCACACTGGCAATCGTCTCGCCAGCCAGCGCGCATTCGCTGTTCGGTCAGTCATGCAGCCTCGCATCAGACACACCCCTCACCCTCGCAGAAGCCCGTGCCAGCGGGGGATGGCATTGCCCGGCACAGCGCAGCGACGTGAAAACACGGCATGCCTGGGTACGCATTTCGTCTGCTCAAATGCCAGCCGGCACGGTCGACCTGCAAAGCGATTCGATGGCATCGGACGGGATGACAATCGCCACGATCGGGCACGACGGCAAAGTGCACGCAACCCATTACACCCCCACTGCAATCGCTCACCACTGGATTGCGGGAACCCGGTTTTCGATCCCTCTGCCGCTGGAAACGAAAGATATCGATTCGGTTTACATGCGAATCGACAATCCCATCGGTCCGCAAGTCGCCACCAGTATATTCGCCGCCCCACGCGACACTGTCGCATCGGAACGGCTTGTGCTGTCGGTCATGCTGGCATTTCTGACCGGCATGGTGGCAATCGTTGCGATTCACAGCCTGGTTATGTCGATCGCCATGCGGAGCCGGTTTGCGTTCTACAACTTTATCGGACTGGGCATGCTGATGATCTACACGATCTCGTCCAGTTCGCTGATATTCCTGATATTTCCTAATCTGGAACTATGGCCCCGCACGACAATTTCATACGCTGCGGTGGCCATTTCGATCAGTATGCTGGGACCGTTCCTGCTGAACTTTCTCGAACCGGGAATGATTACCCCCCGCATGCGGCGCCTGATCGTGTTGACGGCTTCTATCGCCTTTGCGGCAAGTCTGATCGCACCGCTTGCGTGGCTGACCGGCTGGTCGCTGCGCGGAATTTATCACCTGTTGTTCTTACCGGGCATCGTGATCGGCACTATCGCTATCCGCGAGGCGTGGCGCAAAGGCAGTGTGATGGCGCGGGCTTTCACATATGCGTGGATCGTGCTGACCATCGTCGCTGTCGAACGCATTGCCCGCTCCTTCGACCTATCGCCGCTCGATTATTCGGCCGATACAGCATTCTATATCGCGATGGCCGGCGAAGGAATCGCCATGTCGATAGCGATTGCGTGGCGCTTCAACAGCGTCAAACACGAACGCGACGAGGCTTTACGGCGTGGCTCCGAACTGGCTGAAGTCGCGTCGAGAGATTCGCTGACCGGTCTGTTCAACCGCCGCGATTTCGATTCGCGGCGCTGGCGCAAATCGGATGTGCTGGCCATCGTCGATCTGGATCGGTTCAAGACGATCAACGACCGCCACGGCCACCTGGTGGGCGACGAAGTATTGCGCGCAGTGGGCAAGGCGCTGGCGGACTGCGTCTCCGCCGGACAAATCCTGCGCGCCTGGCGTCTGGGTGGGGAGGAATTCGCTGTCGCGATCGATGCAGCATCCATCGATGCCGCTGCGATCGCGCTCAACGTTGTGCGCGAACGGATCGCTGCGGAGGCGCGATCCGCCGTTCCGCAAGTGCAGGAAACCATCACCGCCAGCGCAGGAATGGCCTCTATCGGCAAGGAAGGGATGCGGCAGGCCTATCGCACAGCCGACGCCGCATTGTACCACGCCAAGGCCAGCGGACGCGACCGGCTATGTTACGATGTCGGCAGTCATACGATGGCGACGATCTTCCCCCGCCCCCGCGCCGCGGCCTGACGGCAATCAGCTCAGCCGGTTGCGGAAATCCTCGTAATCGAAGCTTTTCACGAGATCGAGCTGATCGCTCTCGCTGTCCCACAACCATATCGACGGCAATTGCACACCGTTGAAAGTGTTGGTCTTCACCATCGAATAATGCGCCTGATCGAGGAATGCGATCCTCTGCCCCGGCTCCGCCGGAACCGGCAGCGAATAATCGCCAATCACGTCCCCTGCCAGACACGATGGCCCGCCCAGCCGGATCGGTTCCCCTTCCCCGGCGCGTTCGCGCAACATCGCCGGGCGATAAGGTGCCTCGATCACATCGGGCATATGACAGGTCGCGGAAATGTCGGTGATCGCGAAGGGCACATCGTTCACCCCTGAATCGAGAATCGTGCCGACCAGTATCCCCGCATCAAGCGCTACGGCTTCGCCGGGTTCGAGGTAGATTTCAGCGCCGGTGTCTTCCTTCGCATCGCGCAGGAATTCGATCAGCTCTTCGCGCTGGTAATCGGCGCGGGTGATATGGTGCCCGCCGCCCATGTTGATCCATTTGAGCTGCCCGAACCACGGCTCTATCGCGTCGAACACTTTGTCCCACGTGGCCTGCAATGGTTCCAGATCCTGTTCGCACAGATTGTGGAAGTGGATGCCATCGACCCCTTCCATCATTTCCGGCGTGAGCTGATCGATGGGAAAGCCCAGCCGACTGCCGGGGCTGGAGGGATCGTAACGCGGCACTTCGCCGGTCGGCACCCTGGGATTGACCCGCAGACCGATTTCGAAATCACCGGAGGTGAGCCGCGCCTGTTCCAGAATCATCTTCGCCCGCTCTATCTGGACCGGATTGTTGAAAATGACATGGTCCGACAGGCGGCAGATTTCTTCCAGCTCGTCAGGCTTGTATGCGGGGGAATACGTAGTGATTTCGCCATCGTAGAACTCGCTGGCGAGCCGCGCTTCCCACAGGCCGCTGGCGCATACGCCGTCGAGGTATTCACCGATAACCGGCGCGACCGACCACATTGAAAATGCCTTCAGCGCAGACAGAACCTTGATATCCGCCGCATCGCGAATGTCGGCCAGTACCTGACAATTCGCCCGCAGTTTCGCCGCATCGACTACAAATGCCGGGGTATTCACGCGATCGAGATCGAATTGCGCGAATGCGCCGGGATCGCCAGCTTTGGTTTCCATGATTTCCCTTTCCGCGCACCAGCGTGCAGCGGGCCTTTAACTTACCGGGCGGCGGCTTGCCACCGGGGAATGTGGGAATGGGGGCAGGCGAGGTTTGGGTTCACACGAAGGCACGAAGAAACGAAGGGAACAGGGAACGAAGGGAGAAGGGGAGTGGGTGGTTGCGTTTTTGACCGCCACCAGCCTCCCTCTCGCGGCAGCATTCCATAATACTGCCCTGACGGGCAGGCACCGAAATAGAAAACTATTCCCATCATCTTCGTTACTTAGTGTCTTCGTGTAAAAACAAATAGAAACCAAAAAGAAAATATGAAACCAACCAGAGATGAACCCCGAACATCTCGAAAATATCACTTCAAAAGTAATCAATTGCGGATTCCACATCCATTGCGAACTCGGCCCCGGACTGCTCGAATCGGCATACGAAGCGATTATGGAGGCCGCAATTCGTCAGGCCGGTCTGGAGGTAGAGCGGCAGGTATCCGTGCCGCTCAAATACCGCGGGGTGTCGGTCGATCATGCGTTTCGCATCGACCTGCTGGTTGAACGGACGTTGATCGTCGAACTCAAATCGATCGAACGGCTGGCACCGGTTCATGGGAAACAGGTGCTTACCTACTTGCGCCTGATGGACTTGCCGCTGGGGCTGCTGATGAATTTCGGTCAGGCGACATTTAAGGAAGGTCTGCGGCGGGTGGCGAATAATTACTTTGGCCCTTTCGGGGGTTTGGGCGATGGGTTGGGTTCACACGAAGACACTAAGGCACAAAGGAGACTTTGAGCGAGCTGGTGCAATTGCGACTGCCGTTGGCAAAGTGCGCGCGGCAGCATTCAAAATATTGCCCTGCGGGCGGACACCCGGCCAACAGCGCAGGCCTCCCATAGCCCCCATCATCTTCGTTTCTTCGTGCCTTCGTGTGAACAACCCCAGCCGACCTCAAAAAGAAACCGGCCCCTCCAGCTCCTCAACCGTCCAGGGCAGGCCCTGCGTGTTGAGCATATCCATGAAGGGATCGGGGTCCATCTGTTCCATGTTGAACACGCCCTGCCCGCTCCACTTGCCCTGCACCACCATCGCGCTGCCGATCATCGCCGGAACGCCGGTGGTGTAGCTGACAGCCTGATTGCCGGTTTCCTCATAAGCGGCCTCGTGACTGCAGATATTCTTGATGTAGAACGTCTTTTCACCCGATCCGTCAATCGCCTCGCCAGTGGCGATCACACCGATGTTGGTGTTGCCCTTGGTCGTCTCGCCCAGCGTTTCGGGCTTGGGCAGCACAGCGGCGAGGAATTGCAGCGGAATGATATCCTTGCCCTGATATTTCACCGGGTCGATCCGGGTCATCCCGACATTCTGTAACACCGTGAGGTGTTTGATATATTCGTCCCCGAAGGTCATCCAGAAGCGCGCACGCTCCAGCTCCGGGTTGAAGCGGGCGAGGCTCTCCAGTTCTTCATGGTACATCATGTACATGTTCTTGGGGCCGACTGCCTCGAAGTCGAATTCGACCTTCTTGCCCATCGCCGGGGTCTCGACAAATTCGCCGTTTTCCCAGTGGCGGGCGGGCGCGGTCACTTCGCGGATGTTGATTTCCGGGTTGAAGTTGGTGGCAAAGGCCTGACCATGATCGCCACCGTTGCAATCGAGAATGTCGAGCTGGCGGATGGTTTTCAGCTTATGCTTCTTCAGCCACATGGTGAACACGCTGGTGACACCCGGATCGAACCCGCTGCCCAGCAGCGCCATCAGCCCGGCATCTTTAAACCGGTCGTGATAGGCCCACTGCCACTTGTATTCGAACTTCGCTTCGTCCTTCGGTTCATAATTCGCGGTGTCGAGATAGCTGACCCCGGCGGCAAGGCAGGCGTCCATGATCGGCAGATCCTGATACGGCAGCGCCAGATTGACCACCAGACTGGGTCCGATCTTGCGGATCAGGTTGGTCATCGCCGGAACTTCTTCGGCGTCGATTTCATAGGTCGCGATATCCTGCCCGGTGCGCTGTTTCACGCTGGCGGCGATGGCATCGCATTTCGCCTTGGTCCGGCTGGCAAGATGTATCTCAGTGAAAATACCGGCGTTCATCGCCATTTTGTGCACGCAGACCGAGCTGACCCCGCCCGCGCCGATTACCAGGACTTTCGACATAAATGCTCCAATCACTTTACCGGTGTGGCGGTGGCATGGCCCCCGCGCCTTCGAATGATCCGCTCCATAGTGGAATGCAGGAGAGAGACAATATGATCCGAAAACGCTTTCCTACAGCGCCGCCATCGGTATCCATGCGGCAGATGAGCCGCCACCGCCCTTCCCCGCCATTTGGCCCGCTTGCTATAGAGCGGATTGCCGCCGCGCGGCGGGCCCTGACTTTTTTGACCCAGGACTGTGTAACATCCGGTCCATGTGTTCTCTGACAGCGACGAACTGAGCCCTGAATTGACCGCCACAACCCCCACTCCGAATCGCCTCCCCACCCGCGATGGCGTGCTGCGCGCCGCCGCGAAAATCGCGCAAGTCCTGCCGCCCACGCCGCTGTTGCCGGTAGTGATCGATGGGATACGGCTGCACGTGAAGGCAGATAGTCTGCAACCGGTGGGCGCGTTCAAGATTCGCGGCGCATGGCACCGGCTGACCGATCTGAGCGCGGAAGAGCGGGCGCGTGGGGTTATCGCTCTGTCGAGCGGCAACCACGCGCAAGGCGTGGCGTGGGCCGCGCGCGAGCTGGGCATCGCGGCGACTATCGTGATGCCGGTCGATGCCCCGCAGACCAAGCTGGACGCGACCCGTGCGCTGGGCGCCGAAGTCGTGCTCTACGACCGCCCCGGCGGGGAAGATCGCGATGCGATTGCCGGGGCTCTGGCGGCGGAGCGTGGCTGTGTGCTGGTGCACGCCTATGCCGATCCGTGGGTGATCGAAGGGCAAGGCAGCGCCGGGATCGAAATCGCCGCGCAACTGGGCCGCGAGCCATCGCGCCTCATCATGCCTTGCGGCGGTGGCGGATTAACCGGCGGGCTGGCGCTGGCATGTCCCGATGCGGAGATATACCCGGTAGAACCGGAGGGGTGGGACGATGTCCGCCTCAGCCTGGCAGCGGGAGAGATCCTGCGGGTGCCCGCCGATGCCCCGCCCACTGCATGTGACGCGCTGCAAACTCCGTGGACCGCGCCGATCAACTTCGCGATCCTGCAACAGCGGGCCCAGCCCGGCTCTGTCGCCACCCCGGCGCAAGTGCGCGCGGCGCAACGCTTCGCGTTCGAACGGCTGCGGCTGGTGATTGAACCGGGCGGCGCGGTGGCGCTGGCCGCCGCGCTGGCGGGCACGGTGCCGGTCGATGAAGGCACCGTCATCATGCTGACCGGCGGCAACACCGACCGTGCCGCTTTCGCCAGAGTGCTGATGGACGACGAAAGCGCCTGATCGCGCGCAGACCGTCACACGCCAGTCACCTGAGCGCCGTATTGCCCGCCCGTCAACCGATGGGGACTGGATATGGCGACGAAGCCGAAGCGGGTAATCGACGATGCCGTCGTCCGCCAGGAAGCGGGCACGAAGGACAAGCTGCTCGACCGGGCATTTGCCTTCGCATTCAAGGGGTTGGTCTATGCCCAGATCTGGGAAGACCCGGTGGTGGACATGGCGGGGCTGGATATCCGGCCCGACAGCCGCGTGGTGACCATCGCCAGCGGCAGTTGCAACGTGCTGTCCTACCTCACCGCCGATCCGGCGCAGATCGTGGCACTCGATCTCAACCGCGGGCATATCGCTCTGGGGCATCTGAAGCTGGCGGCGGCGAAGCATCTACCCGGCTACGAACGGTTCCGCCGGTTCTGCGGCGATGCCGATCACCTGGAAAACGTCGCCCTCTATCACGCGCATATCGCCCCGCACCTCGATAGCGAGAGCCGCAAGTACTGGGAACGGCGCGACATTTCGGGGCGTAAACGGATCGCCCATTTCAGCCGGGGGATCTACCGGCAAGGTTTGCTGGGCCGGTTCATCGGCCTGTCGCACCTGATGGCGAAGCTCTATCGCATCGATCTGGAGGCGATCCTCGATGCGCCCACGCTGGAAGATCAGCGGACCGCGTTCGAGGCCACGCTGGCCCCGGTGTTCGACCGCAAGTTCATCCGCTGGCTGACCAATCAGCCCGCATCGCTGTTCGGGCTTGGCATCCCGCCCGCGCAGTTCACGCATCTGGCGGGGGACGAGCGCATGGCCGAAGTGCTGCGGCGGCGGCTGGAAAAGCTGGCCTGCGACTTCGCCGTGGCCGACAACTACTTCGCATGGCAGGCCTTCGGTCGCGGATACGGCAAAGGGGAAGATGCGCCGGTGCCGCCCTATCTCGAACGGCGCAACTATGCCGCGGTGCGCGACCGGGCCGACCGGGTCAGCCTGCGCCGCACCAGCTATACCGATTTCCTGAAGGGGGAGCCGGACAGCAGCCTCGACCGCTATATCCTGCTCGACGCGCAGGACTGGATGAACCCGGTGCAACTGACCGAGTTGTGGCGCGAAATCACCCGCACTGCCCGCCCCGGCGCGCGGGTGCTGTTCCGCACTTCGGCAGAGCCTGACCTGCTGCCGGGCCGGGTGGACGATGCCGTGCTGTCGCAATGGGATTACCGCGCGCAGCAATCCGCCGACCTCACCCGCCGCGACCGCTCCTCCATCTATGGCGGGGTGCATCTCTACGTGTTGCGCGGCTGATGGCGTCGGTACAACCTCAACGGCGCGATCATGCCGCGCTGATGGACTCGGTCTATCGCGGGCAGCGGCATATCTACGACTTCACCCGCAAGTACTACCTGTTCGGGCGCGACCGGCTGATCGACGGGCTGGACTGTGCGCCTGGGGATCGCGTGCTGGAGGTGGCCTGCGGCACTGGGCGCAATCTGGCGCTGATCCGGCGGCGGTGGCCCGGTGTGCGGCTGCACGGGTTCGATATCTCTGGCGAGATGCTCAAGAACGCATCTGCCCGAATGGGCCGCTACGTCCAACTGGCGCAAGGCGATGCCTGCGACTTCACCCCGATGGCGCTGTTCGGGCAGGATGGGTTCGAGCGGGTGATCGTGTCCTACTCGCTATCGATGATCCCGGACTGGCAAAGCGCGCTGGCGCAGGCTGCGGAGGCGCTATCGCCCACAGGATCGCTCCATGTCGTCGATTTCGGCAGTCTGGAGCGGATGCCTGCGATGGGTGCGGCAGGGCTGCGCGGATGGCTGAGGCGGTTCCATGTCACACCGAGGGGTGACTTGCCCGAAGTCTCGCTCGCCATTGCCCGCCGCTACGGCCTCGAATGCACGATTGGCGACGGACCGCTGAGCTATTACCGCACGGTACGCCTGCAACGCCGCTGACCGACAACCCTCCCCCGACCCCGCACGTTTGGTTGCAATTGACAACGGCATTGCCCTCGCGCAGTCTCCACAGAGGGGATCGATGGAGGGAGAACCTATGCAGGCACAGATGCTCGCGCCCGCCGCCGTACTGGTGGTGTGGACGCTGATAATGCTCGGTTGGGCCGCGATGCTGCGGATACCGGCACTGAAGAAGATCGGCGGTCTGGCCAAGGCGCCACCCGGTGGCCGGGGGCAGGATCTGGAAGGGGTGCTCGACCCGAAGATCAACTGGAAGTCGCATAACTACAGCCACCTCGTCGAACAACCGACGGTGTTCTATCCCACGGTCGTGATCCTGGCGATGATGGGCGCAACCGGGCTGGATGTGACGCTGGCGTGGATCTACGTCGCACTGCGTATCGCGCATTCGCTGTGGCAGGCGATGGTCAATGTCGTCGCGGTGCGGTTTGTGATCTTCTTCGCCTCCACCCTCGTTCTGCTGACCCTCGCGATCCGCGCGGTGATGCTGACACTGTTCGCTCAGTCGGGAGTAGTCGGATGATCGGGATGGATATTCTCAAACCGATGGTCGCGCTGATGGCGTGGACGATGGTGATGTGGGTGTGGATGTATGTCACCCGCATCCCCGCTATCAACAAGATGGAAGGGCGGAACGCCCCCGGCGCCGATGTGGGCTGGACCAGCGCGAAACTGGAAAGTGCGCTGCCACCCTCCGCCCAGTGGAAAGCCCATAACTACAACCATCTGCACGAAGCGCCGACGGTGTTCTATGCGGTTTGTCTGGTGCTGGCGGTGATCGGTCAGGGATCGGGCATCAACGCCACGATCGCATGGATCTATGTCGGGTTGCGGGTGGCACATTCGATCTGGCAGGCAACAGTCAATCGGGTGATGGTACGCTTCGCTCTGTTCACGCTTTCCATGCTGGCGCTGATCGCGCTGATCCTGCACGCGGGAATGGCGGTGTTCGGCCTCGTCTGACGCTGGCCGAACGCGACCCGCAGGAAGAAACGGTTGAATTGTGGCTCTCAGCCGATAAGCTGAACTAACCGACGTCAGCCACGCCCAAACCCTGTCCGGGGGATCGGGCCAGACGAAACGGGGGGACCATGCGTAAACCGCTTCGCGCGAATGTCGCGCCAGCTACGCTGATGCCTGCAAACAATGCGCTTGCAGGCATAACCGATCATTCGCCGCGACAGGCGATTGCAAAGACCCTGCGCGAATGCCGCCGGACTGTTTCCGCTCTGGCCGCGCTTTCCCCCACCATCAGCCACCATTTCCCGGTCACCGCGTGTGCCCGGTCCTAACGGTTTCAACACAGCAAGGAGTAGTCAGTTGAAGAAACTCGCATTGATCGCAGCCGCTATCGTACCTTTCGCCATTCTGGCAGGATGCGGATCGTCCGGCGGATGTTCCGGAGTAAGTGTGGAGCCGAAATACGGGCTGTTCTCCGGCGTGAAAGTCACCAACACTACCGACGAACAGAAGCTGGTGGAGCTTGTCATCCTGCGCGCAGACGGCAGCGAAGTGGCCACGCAGACCATTCCCGTGCCCGCCAAAGACATTGTCGAACAGGGTATTTCCAGCCTGTCGGAAGACTTCAAGGTAGAGGCGAAGTCCTGCACCTGAACCCGATAAACCAAAGGCGCGGCCCCGTGTGGACCGCGCCTCTGGTTTGCCACAAAGCGAGGTAGCGCTGTCGCCTGACAGGCGGACCTATTCCGCCGCCTGCGTTTCGCCTTTCGCGAATTCCAGCGTCGCGAGGAACCGCTCCGCGTCGAGCGCGGCCATGCAGCCGGTGCCCGCCGCCGTCACAGCCTGACGATACGTGTGGTCCATCACGTCCCCGCACGCGAACACGCCGGGGATCGCGGTCTTGGGCGTGCCCGGCTCGACCACGATATAGCCGCCGGCATCAAGCTCCAGCTTGCCCTTGAACAGTTCGGTCGACGGCGCGTGGCCGATGGCGACAAACGCCCCGTCGGCGGCAAAATCGCTGGTTTCGCCGGTGACGGTATCCTTCAGCGACAGATGCGTCAGCCCGCCTGCCAGCGGATCGCCTTCGAAGCTTTCGACAACCTTGTTCCACAAGACCTTGATCTTGGGATTCTTGAACAGGCGTTCCTGCAGGATGCGTTCGGAGCGCAGTTCGTCGCGCCGATGGATCAGGGTGACATCGTCCGAATGGTTGGTGAGGTACAGCGCCTCTTCCACAGCGGTGTTGCCGCCACCGATCACCGCCACTTTCTTGCCGCGATAGAAGAACCCGTCGCACGTGGCGCAGGCGCTGACGCCCTTGCCGCCCAGTTCCTGTTCACCCGGAACGCCCAGCCAGCGGGCCTGCGCGCCGGTGGCGATCACCAGCGTTTCGCCTTCGTAGATATCGCCGCTGTCACCCGTCGCACGGAAAGGCGAGCCATTGGACAGGTCGATGTCGACGATTGTGTCCCACATCATCCGCGTGCCGACATGTTCGGCCTGCGCCTGCATTTCCTGCATCAGCCACGGCCCCTGGATCACATCCTTGAAGCCGGGATAGTTTTCGACATCGGTGGTGATGGTCAGTTGCCCGCCGGGTTGCAGACCCTGCACCACGATCGGTTCCATCATCGCCCGCGCCCCGTAAATCGCGGCGGACAGGCCCGCCGGGCCGGAACCGATAATCAGCATACGGGTTTTGTGAACGGTCATCGCAGGTCTTCTCTCAGCTATTGGGCCGGTATTCGGCGCATATGGGAAGCGAGTTGCCCCTTGTCACGCCACCAGCATGGCGCGCAAGCGTTCGACCTTGCCCTTGTCCACACCCAATTCCGCCTCCGCATAGGCTTCTACCGAGCCATAGCGTTCGGTCAGCAGGCCTGTCGCCACGTCGAGGTATTCGGGCGCAACGCCCATCACCACGCGCATCCGCCGTTCATCGACCTCCTGCCCCGTGGCGCGCATGGCGGCGATGGCGGCATCGATCCGTGCTTCGTTGTTTCCGGCGGTGTTGGTCAGCAGGTAATCTTCCATCGCATCGTCGGGGTGAACCCCCAGCAGGCGATGCAGCACCCACACCGCGATACCGGTGCGATCCTTGCCCGCGAAGCAATGCACCAGACTGGGCGCATCGCGGGTGGCCAGCACATCGTAGTACTGGCGCAGCACTGTATTGAGCGTGGGGCGGAACGGGATCGAGCGATAGACCCAGCGCATCCGGCGATGGGCGTTTTCTTCCGGCCCTTCACCCTGTGCCGCCTCTTCGTGCGGGGCCACACCCGAGGCGGTTTCGCCGTCGAACAGGATTACTTCCGCATCGAACCCGGCAGAGCGGCGGCAGGGATGCTTTTCCCTTTCGGAATTGCCGCGCAGGTCGAACACGGTTTTCAGGCCGATCTGGTCGAGCCGCGCCAGATCGCCTTCGCTCGCATCGCGGTGGTGGCCCGACCGCCAGAGGACACCGCGCCGCAAACGCCCGCCATCTGCGGCATAACCGCCATAATCGCGGAAATTGTGTATCCCATCGAAAATCAGGACACGGCCATCGGCGGCATCGTACGTTTCGCGGGGGTTCGTTTCGCGGGGGTTCGTTTCGCCGGGGTTCACTTCGCCAGGGATTTCCGTGTTTTGCTCGCTCATATCCCCTGCCCTGCCATCCACAGGTGTCAGGGGCAAGGCACCCGTTCGAGATCGTGCGTGAAGCGTTCGGTCCACTGGTGCACGTTATCGTCGCGGACAGTGCCGATCATGTCTTCCCACCGTGCCTTGCGTTCGGACAACGGCATATCCAGCGCGGTTTCGATGGCGTGGGCCAGATCGTCCGGGCTGTGCGGGTTGACCATCACTGCCCCGTCGAGCTGCTGCGCCGCCCCGGCAAAGCGGGACAGCACCAGTACACCGGGATCGTCCGGGTCCTGCACCGCGACATATTCCTTCGCCACCAGGTTCATTCCGTCGCGCAAGGGCGTGACCAGACCGATCTTCGACACGCGATAGAAACCGCATAGTTCAGCCAGCGAATGCCCCCGGTTCACGTAACGGATCGGCACGATGTCGACTTCCGAACGGGCGCCGTTGATCTGCCCGGTCTTCTGTTCCAGCACTGTGCGGATCTGCTGATAGCTTTCGACATCTTCGCGGCTGGGCGGCGCGATCTGGATATAGACCAGTTGACGCACGGCATCGGGGTTGCGGTCGAAAAACCGCCCGATCCCATCGATCCGTTCGGGCAGGCCTTTCGAATAATCGAGCCGGTCCACCCCGATCATCGCTGTGCGATGGCGCGTGCTCGATGCCAGCCGCTGCGCCGCCTGGCGCGCCTCACCGGTATCGAGCTGCTCCATCAGGTGATCGAAATCGACGCCGATGGGATAGGCCCGTGCGACCGTCTCGTTACCCTCATAAGCGATCCGGCCCGTCGCTTCATCCACTTCAGCGCCCAGTTCCTTGCGGCAATAGTGCAGGAAGCTGTCGAGCCATTCCCCGGTCTGAAAGCCGATCAGATCGTATGACAGCAACGTCTTCACCAGCCGTTCGTGATAGGGCAGAGATACGAACAGCCGCGCCGGCGGCCAGGGGATATGCAGGAAAAACCCGATCCGGTTTTTCAGCCCGCGTTGCCGCAACCGGTCGCCCAGCGGCATCAGGTGATAATCGTGCACCCACACCAGATCGTCTTTCTCGATCAGCGGGGTCACGCTCTCCGCAAACTGTTCGTTGACGCGCTCGTATCCCTTCGCCGTGGTGCGTTCGTATTCGGTCAGGTCGAGGCGATAGTGGAACAGCGGCCACAGCGTCGCATTGGCATATCCGTTGTAATATTCCTCAACATCCTGATGCGGCAGGTCCACTGTGGCCGTGGTGACGCCATCGCTGGTCTGCATCGAAATGTCGCCGGTGAAGCTGTCGCATTCCTGCCCGGACCAGCCGAACCAGATACCGTTGTGTTTCTTCAGCGCAGCATTCAGCGCGCCTGCCAGTCCCCCTTGCGCCCCGGCAGCGCCGCGGGCCTTGGGTACTGCGACCCGGTTCGAGATTACGACCAGTCGCGCCATGTTTCCCCTATCTTATCGTGTTCCAGCTTCTGGATAGCAGCCCCGCACAATTGATTACTCCAACCAGCGAATATGTCTGGGGGAAGTTCCCCCAAAGTTCGCCGGTTTCGAAATCGAGGTCTTCCGAAAGCAGGCCCGATGGCGTCGTGTGGCCCAGCATCGCTTCGAACAGTCCACGCGCCTCTTCCTTGCGGCCCACCATCTGCAAGGCTTCGATCAGCCAGAATGTGCAGACGTTGAACGCTGTTTCCGGGGTGCCGAAATCGTCTTCCGCGGCATAGCGCAACATGTGTTCGCCGCGGCGCAGATCGCGTTCGATCTGTTCGAAGGTCGCCACGAACCGCGGATCGTCGGGCCGGATATAACGCAGTTCGACCAGTTGCAGCAGGCTGGCATCGAGATAATCGCTTTCGAAACTGGCCTTGTAATGCCCGCCACCGCCATTTTCGACCCATGCGTGGGTTTCGATCTTGTCGCGGATCGCGTCGGCCCGTTCACGCCAATACTGGTGGCGGTCTTCCAGTCCCAGATGCGCGGCAACATTGGCCAGCCGGTCGCACGCGGCCCAGTTCATCACCACCGAATAAGTATGCACTTCCTGCCGGGTGCGGAATTCCCACAATCCGGCATCGGGCTGGTCGTGCATCCGCCACGCCATTTCGCCCACTTCTTCCAGATTTTCGAAATCGCGCACGTCGGTTTCGCGCAACATGCGCCGGTCGAAGAAACCGTGCACCGTGGGCAGCACGATCTGGCCATAGCAATCGTATTGCACTTGCTTGTAGGCCGCATTGCCCACCCGCACAGGCCCCATCCCGCGATAGCCCGCCAGCCATCCGGCGGTGGTTTCGTCCAGTTCCCCCTCACCCATCACCGAATAGAGCGGCTGAATCTGCCCGCCTTTCGCCTGATCGACGATATTGCGGAGGTATCCGAGATACTTCTCCAGCACATCGAGCGCGCCCAGCCGATTGAGCGCCTGCACCGTGTAATACGAATCGCGCAGCCAGCAGTATCGGTAATCCCAGTTGCGCTGGCTTCCCGGCGCCTCCGGTATCGAAGTGGTCAGCGCGGCGACGATGGCGCCGGTTTCTTCGTGCTGGCACAGCTTCAGGGTGATCGCGCAGCGGATCACTTCTTCCTGCCATTCCAGCGGGGTGTGCAGCCCGCGTACCCACAACTGCCAGTATTTGCGGGTCATCTGTTCCATGCTCCGCACTTCTTCGCGCAGATTGCCCGAAAACGGCTCGTCCGGGCCGAGGAAGAAATGGGTGTCGTCTTCGATGCGGAAGGTCCGCCCTTCGAGGATATACCCAACCGGCGCATCGGTGGAGAGGCGCAGCGCCTGCCGCCCGGTGAGATAGCGGATGTGGTTGGTGCCGTTGGTCGTTTCGACCGTGCTGGCCCCATACCCGCTCATCGGTTTGAGCACGACCTTGATCCGGGGATTTCCAGCAATCGAACGCACGATCCGCGTGAACGCGACCGGGCGATACATCCGACCGTCCCGTTCGAACCGTGGGCAGAAGTCGAGCACTTCGACCACGCTGCCGTCCTCCGCCTCCAGCCGGGTGACGAGGTTGGGCGTGTTGCGGATATATTCCTGATTGGAGCGAACCTGCCCCTCCAGCTCGAACCGCCAAACGCCGACATCCTGGCTTTCCCCGTTGAGCAGCGCACAGAACACCGGATCGCCATCGACCCGCGGCACGCAGCCCCAGACGAAGCCGCCCCGCTCGTCCACCAGCGCGCTGACCTGGCAATTGCCAATCGGCCAGAGATTGAGCGACGGGGAAGACTTCACAGGTTCAGCCATTCATGGACCTCCTTGACACCGGGCAGGCGATATTCGGCACGCGTATCGCCGCGAGTGCCGACAATGATTGCGTGGCCGCCCAGTTCCTGCGCGGCGGCGAACCCGTCTTCATCGGTCACATCGTCACCGATGAAAACCGGGCAGGCTCCGGCGAATTCGGGCCGGGCCATAAATGCGCGCACAGCGGTGCCCTTGTCCGCGCCGGGGCGGACCACTTCGACCACCGCCTTGCCGGCTTTCACCGCCAGACCATGTTCGGCAGACAGCGTTTCGGCAAAGGCCAGCGCACCGCCCTCTGCATCGGGATGCGCGCGGAAATGCAGCGCGCCGCCATGTTGCTTGGCCTCGTAATCGATGCCCGCCCGATCGGCATAGGCCATCAGTTCCGCAATCGCGGCGGGCGGCAACGCCTGTGCGGCACTGCCCATCGCGGCCCCGGCGGGATCGCGGCAATCGCTGCCATGCGATCCGGCGCGCCAGATCCGCATCGAACCGAGGTGCATTTCGAGGTTATCCAGCGCGCGACCGCTTATGAGCGCCAATTTTCCGTCCAACCTGTCAAATAACGCGTGCAGTCTGTCAAAAAGGCCGCTTTCGACCTCTATTCCATCGGGAGTCGCCGCCAGTTCGACCAGTGTTCCGTCAAAATCGAGAAACAATGCCAATGGCTTACCCCCGGCGATAGCGTCAATTGCGGGCGGAGATAAGGAGGTGAAGGGGGACGTCATTACCCCTTTCTTAGCAAGTGCAGCATAACGGTCAAACCCGCTGGCTCACTCTGCCATCGGGCGCGGGTTTTTCGGGACCATAATCAGTGTGTTGCCTTCCACCCGCCACGATGCGAGGCGCGAGAGAAGGTTCATCCCGATGACATTGGTTTCGCCAAAATTGGGTGCGATAACAGCATCTAACCCGCTCGCCTCGACATTGCCGAAGCCAATCGTGTCGACAGTGGCCAGTTGCGCGGTGACCGATCCGTTGGCGGTTTCGATCCGCACCGGAAAGCTGCCCCTGCGCGCTGAAATCCCGGCCTTTTCCGCCACCGTGTCCGACACCGCGGTCAGCGTCGCCCCGGTGTCCACCAGAAACGGAGCCGTCACCCCGTTCACCGTCGCCCGCACCCAGAAATGCCCGTCAGGCGCCATCGGGATGCGCGTCTCACCGCCTGCAACTGTCTGAGGGGGAAGGCCAAGTTCGGGCACCGCGATATCCAGCCGGGGATCGAACCGCGCCACTTGTAACACCACCACGACCAGCACCCCCGCGAGCGCGAACGAGCTAAGCGTGTTCACCAGCCGGCCGACCCCACTGCCCCGCCGCGCCAGAATCCCGCCCAGCACACTGCCGACAATCGCGCACAGCGTAAAAATAAGCAGCCCCGACCGGGGGATAGCGAGGATGATTTGCGAAAATGCAGTCCAGAGCGCGTGAAGATCCATCGTCGGCTAGCTTACACCTATCGACCACCCCGCGCTACGGTTTAGACGCAGCTAGGGCGCATTGCGCGGCACGCTGGCTTCCGCGAGGATGAGCGAGAACAGCTCCCCGCTGTCAGTCCACCGTGCAACCGGAGTCCATCCCCCAGCCAGCAGCAAAGCATTGGCGCTGCGGCGGGAGAATTTATGGCTGTTTTCCGTATGGATAGTCTCACCCCGCGCCATCGCGAACGGCTGATCGGCCACAGTGAATTCCAGCGGCTCCCGCGCCACCAGGTGCATTTCGATCCGCGCGAATTCATCGTTCCAGCGCGCTTCGTGCTGCAAGCGTTCGACGGGAATCGTCCCGCCAAGTTCGCTGTTGATCCGGCGCGCCAGATTGCGGTTGAATGCGGCAGTTACTCCTGCCGCATCGTCGTAAGCCGCCTCCAGCACAGCAATATCTTTGATCAGGTCCATCCCGATCAACAGCAGGCTGTTGCTACCCAGCGTCGCGCGCATGGCCCGCAACAGGTCGACTGCGGTGCGCGGCACCATATTACCGATTGTCGATCCGGGGAAAAATCCCAGTTTCGGCAACGCGGATACTTCGGCGGGCAATTCGACCTGCCGCATGAAATCGGCCTCGACCGGATAAACCGGCAAGTCGGGGAATTGCGCCGAGAGCCGTTCGGCGGCAGCTCTCAGAAAATCGCCGGATATGTCGAGCGGGACGTAAGCTGCCGGATCGACAGCGGAAAGCAGCAGCGGCGTTTTGACCGAACTGCCCGAACCAAACTCAACCACAGCTCTGCCCGGCCCGATCCGCCGGGCAAATTCACCCGCCTTTGCAGACAGAATTTCCGTCTCGGCGCGGGTGGGATAATATTCGGGAACCTGTGTAATCTCTTCGAACAGGCGAGAGCCCGCATCATCGTACAGCCATCGCGCAGGGATCGCCTTTTGCGGCTGCGCCAGCCCGGCCAGCACATCCCGGCGGAAGGCGGTATCCACGCCGCTGTCGTCTTTATCGACTAGGGTAAGTCCCTGCTGCGTTGGCATTAAATATCCTTCGCTAAGCGCAGGCCGGTGAATTGCCAGCGTTGGTGAGGGTAGAAGAAATTGCGATAACTCGCCCGCGAATGGCCCCGCACAGTGGCGCAACTTGCACCGCGGAGCACGACCTGCCCAGACATGAATTTCCCGTTGTATTCCCCGACAGCGCCCTCCGCCGGGGCGAAACGCGGATAGGGGAGATAGCCAGAGCGGGTGAATTGCCAGCAGTCGCCAAACAGATCCGCTCCGCCACGCGGCAGCGGCGGGGCCGCGTGGTCGAGCTGATTGCCTGCCGCCGGATCGTGTGCAGGCTCTGCGCTCGAATGCTGGCCACGGGCAATCGCCTCCCATTCGAATTCGGTCGGCAGGCGCATCCCCGCCCATGTCGCGTAAGCATCTGCTTCGTAATAGGAAATATGCGCCACCGGGGCTGCGGGATCGCGGTCCTGCCATCCGCAATGGGTGAATTGCTGATCGCCCCGCCAATAGAGCGGCGCGTCGATACCCTCGGCGTTTACCCACGCCCAGCCATCGGAGAGCCATAGTGCCGCGTTGCGATAGCCGCCGTCTGCGATGAACGCCTGCCACTCGCCATTGGTCACCAGCCTGTCGGCCAGCGCGAACGGCTCTATCAACACGCGATGGCATGGCCCTTCGTTGTCGAAGGCGAAGCTCTCTCCGTCATGGCCGATCATCGCGATGCCGCCGGGGAAGCTGCGCCAGCCAGCCTCCTCCGCAGCGATGGAGGTGGAAGCAGCTGCACCTCTCTCCCACATCGGCGGGCCGAGCGGGCTCTGGAACAGCGCGTGTTTGATATCGGTCAGCAGCAGTTCCTGATGCTGTTGTTCATGCGCGATGCCCAGTTCGATCAGCGGTGCCAGTGCGGGATCATCCAGCAGTTGCGCCATCGCATCGGTGACCGCCGCACGCCATTCACCAATCTGAGCAACGGTCGGCCGCGACAGCATTCCGCGCCGCCCGCGCGCGATCCGCGCCCCTTCCGCTTCGTAGTAGGAGTTGAACAGGAACGGCCACCGCTCATCCCACAGCCGATATCCCGGCGAATGGTCGCGCAGGAGGAAGGTTTCCCAGAACCATGTCGTGTGCGCCAGATGCCATTTAGCAGGCGAGGCATCTTCCATCGACTGGATGGTCGCGTCGGCATCGCTCAGCGGAGCAGCCAGAGCTTCTGTGAGAGCGCGTGTAGCCGCGAAGCGCTGCTTCAGCGACTTATCGGTCCCGGTGACAATGCGGGCAGGCTCTCCTCCCATACCTCCCGAACGTAAAGCGACACACCCGGTTCCGCAAATATGCGCGAAATCCGAGGCTTACCTTCTCTATCACCAATAAAGGCCGGCAGAACGACCGGGGAAGAAGCTCCCCCGGTCACTCTCTGATCAGGCTGCGTCAGCCTGCCGCTCGCCCGCTTCCATGTTGAGCATTTCTGCCAGCAGGAAAGCCAGTTCGAGCGACTGGGCCGCATTGAGGCGCGGATCGCAATGCGTGTGATACCGATCGCCCAGCGCGGCATCGGTGATCGCCACCGCACCGCCGACACATTCGGTGACGTCCTGCCCGGTCATTTCGATATGGATGCCACCCGCATGGGTTCCTTCGGCGCGGTGAACGGCGAAAAAGCCCTTCACTTCGTTGAGGATGCGGTCGAACGGGCGGGTCTTGTAGCCGCTGTCGGACTTGATGACGTTGCCGTGCATCGGGTCGCAGCTCCACACCACCGGATGCCCTTCCTGCTTCACCGCGCGGACGAGGCGCGGCAGACCCGCTTCCACCTTGTCATGGCCGAAACGGCTGATCAGCGTGATCCGCCCGGCTTCGCGCGCGGGGTTGAGCGTGTCGAGCAGGCGCAGCAGATCGTCTGGCTCAAGGCTCGGCCCGCACTTCATGCCCAGCGGGTTGCCGATACCGCGACAGAATTCGATATGCGCGCTGCCGGGGAAGCGGGTGCGATCCCCGATCCACACCATGTGGGCCGAACAATCGTACCATTCACCGGTCAGCGAATCCCGCCGGGTCAGCGCCTGTTCGTAAGGCAGCAGCAGCGCTTCGTGGCTGGTGAAGAAGCTGGTGCCCTGCAACTGAGGCACCGTCTGCGGATCGATGCCGCAGGCTTCCATGAAATCGAGTGCTTCGCCGATCCGGTCCGCCGTTTGCGAGAACTTGTCGGCCCACGGGCTGCGGCCCATGAAATCGAGCGTCCACTGGTGGACCTGCCGCAGATTGGCGTAGCCACCGCCCGCAAATGCGCGCAGCAGGTTGAGCGTCGCCGCTGCCTGCGAATAAGCGCGAACCATCCGCTGCGGATCGTTGCGGCGGGTATCGCCATCGAATTCGATCCCGTTGACGATATCGCCGAAGTAGCTGGGCAGTGAGGTATCGCCCTGCGTTTCGATATCCGAACTGCGCGGTTTGGCAAACTGGCCGGCCATACGGCCCACCTTCACCACGGGACGCTTGCTGGCGAATGTCAGCACGACCGCCATCTGCAACAGCACCCGGAACGTGTCGCGGATATTGTTGGGGTGGAATTCAGCGAAGCTTTCCGCGCAATCGCCACCCTGCAACAGAAATGCGCGGCCTTCCGCCACATCGGCAAGGTCAGCTTTCAGCGCGCGCGCTTCGCCTGCGAATACCAGCGGCGGATAACCGGCCAGCGTCGCCTCGGCATCGGCCAGTGCGGCCGCATCTTCGTAGGCGGGCAAGTGCCGCGCTTCGTGCGACTGCCAGCTATCGGGGGTCCAATCTTGTGCCACTGTATTTATATCCGTCGGTTTGTAGGGAAGCGCGCTTTACGCGCCCCGGTTCAAGAACGCAAAGCGCGCTCCCCCGCAAGCAGGATAATCTTGAGGCAGCCCTAGTGTGGCTGCCCAAGGGTGGCTGCGACAAGCGATCGGGCTTAGCGCGAGGCAACATTCCCGTCGTCGTCCGCCCCGCCCTTACGCGTGGCCAGTTTCTGCCCGTCGGGGATCACTGCCAGTTTCCAGCCCGGCTCTGCACCGAAATACTTGCGCGCCAGCGCCTGCATCGCTTGCGGCGTGGTACGCGAATAATCGGTCAGCAGCGAACGCAGCATGGCGATCCGGCGCGGATCGGTCGTGGCCCCTTCCAGTTGCCACAGCCAGAACGTGTTTCCGGTCGATGCACGGGTAATCATCTGCTTGAGCGGTTCGGTCACGCGCTCCAGTTCCTCCGCCGAAGCAGGCGTTGTTTGCAGATCGTGCACGATCTTGTCCGCAGCAGCGAAGAACGTGGGCACATCGCCCGGCTTCAACTGACCAAGTGCGGTGATCGTACCACCCTGATTGAGATCTTCGGGCCAGTCGGACACGACTTGCGGGGAATAGCTCGCTCCGGTCCGTTCGCGCATTTCGTCCAGCAGACGGTTGTTGAACAGGTTCGCCAGAATCTGGAGCTGGCGCGATTCAGGCAGGTTGGCAACACCGCCGCCCGTCGACCATGAAATAACCGCCGCCGCCTGATCGGCATCGCCGCGATGATGCAGAACAGTGGTCGGCTGGCTGGATGGAGGGAAATCCTCCGTCCGGGCCAGCGCCGCAGCGGGAATCGCCTCACGCGCGGGCAAGGCGCCGAAGGTTCTGGTGAGCGCTTCGATCGCCTTGGCTTTGTCGTAATCACCGAAGATCAGGATTTCGACCGGCCCTTGTTTCAGCAGCGGCTCCCACGCCTTGCGAAACCCCTCCGGCGTCGCGGCATCAAGCTGCGCCGGAGTGGGCGTGGCGAAGCGTGCGTCCTTGTTGCGCTGATAATACGCCAGATCGCGCTGGAGCACCCCTTCGGGACTGGTGGAATATGTTTCGTATGCCAGCTTGTCGGCTGCGATTGCCCGTTTGACCGGATTGGCATCCCAACGCGGGTTCGCCAACTTCGCTGCAAACAGATAGAGCTGGTCAGCCAGATCAGCTTCACGGGTCTGCGCGGTGAAAGTGAATACCGCGTCGTCGATTTTGAAATCGAACCCCATCTTGCGACCATTGCTGATCCGGTCGAGGTCTTCGATATCGAGCGGGCCGACACCTGACGGCACCAGCGCCTTCTGCCCAAGCGAGGCATAGACAGCATCTTTCGCGTCGAACGCGCGATAGCCAGATCCGAAACGGACCTTCACGGTAACGCGGCCCGGTTCGGCATCGTTGGCCCACATCAAGGCATTCACGCTGTTGGCGAAACTGACCTTCTCGATATCCAGCACACCAATCGGGGCCTGCGCGGTCACGGTGCCGGGTTTACCAACAGGCGGTAGCTCGGAAAACGAAATCGTCTTGGCGGCCAGTCGCGAACTGCTGTCGGCCTGCACTGGTTTGAGCAAAGCGTCGCGCAATGCCTCGGCGGTCGCCTCTCCCTCTTTCGGAGTGAGGTAAATCCCCCGTTCCACACGGCCTTTGAACAGCGCCCGTGTGTGCTCCAGCACATTGGCGGGAGTAAGCTGGTCTTTCATCGTGCGAAATACATGCAGCACTGTTTCGGGTGCAGCGACCGCTTCACGAATATCGACTGCATTGACGACATCGTCCGCCAGTTTGGACCCCGCCAGCACGCTGCGTTGCTCGACCTGGCTCGCGAATGCGACATCCAGTTCCGCCGCCTCGCGGTCGATCTCTTCCTGTGTCGGTGGTTCTGCCAGCGCATCGGCAATGACTGAGCGCACATCGGTGAGGGCGGTCTGCCAGTCTTCGGTCAGTGGGGCGAAGCTGACGAACGTCGCATCGGCCGAACGGCTGGGCTTGTCGTCCTGAACCTGCGCGTAAAGGTACGACCCACCGGCGCGTGCGCGCGCCTCCAGCCGACGATTAATGATCGCCTGAGCAACTGCATCCAGCAATATCCCCTGATTATAAACGATCGTATCGTTCACCTGATGCCAGGGGCGCAGCACAGCATAAGTCAGGGTGCGCGGCAGATCGGGCTCCACCAGCACGCGGGTTTCCCCGACCGGACGATCCGGGCTGGCACCTGCCGGAGCGACAGGTTCGCCAAAACTGGGGGCCGGCACCTTCGGCCCCTTGCCCTTCCAGTTGCCGAACCATTGTTCCACCAGACCGGCCAGCATTTGCGGATCGGCATCGCCTGCGATCACCACCACGGTATTTTCCGGGCGATACCACCGGTTATGGAATGCGCGCATCGATGCCGGAGTCGCTGCATTGAGCGTCTTTTCGGTTCCGATCGGCAGACGATTGGCAAGCGGTTGCCCATGAAACAGCGTTTCGCGAGTCGCCTGCGATACGCGTTCGGCCTGCGAACCACGTTCCCGCTTTTCCGCCAGCACGATCGGCAGGTCTTCGCTCAGCCCCTTTGCAGACAGCGTCGGTTCCTGAATCATGCCGGACAGCAGCTTCATCACTTCCGCGATCTTGCCGTTGTCGGCATTGGGCACGTCGAGTTCGTACACCGTTTGAGTCGGTGTGGTCTGGGCGTTGGTATCGCTGCCGAATGTCGCGCCAAGGCTCTGAAATTTGGGGATCGCCTCACCGTCGCCAAGATACTTCGACTGGCGGAACGTCATATGTTCCAGCAAGTGGGCGTAACCCTGTTCGGCATCGGTTTCATACAGCGAACCGGCATCGATCCGCACGCGAATCGAAACCTGATCGGGCGGCACGCCATTGTGGCGAACCGCATAGCGCACGCCATTCGGCAATTCCCCGAACAGCCATTCCTTGTCCCGCGGAACATCGCTGCCACGATAGATCCACGGCGTCTGATCCCCTGTCTGGAGATACCTCGGCGCTGGCACGGCCGAAACCGGTGCCTCCTGCGCCGGGAGCGGCGTGGCAACGAGAGCGAACGGAAGGAGAAGCGCGAGAGGCCCTGCGGCACGCGAAAACAAATTCATGAATTTACCTATAATGGGGCAACGCCTGAAGGGATAGTGAATAGACGCAAAGAATGTCTCGCCACCCACTGCCCTTGCTGCACTGGCACAGGGCGCCTACATCGCACATCATGTTTATCGAGACTGAAACCACACCCAACCCCGCATCGCTCAAATTCCTTCCGGGCAGGCCCGTCATGACCGCCGGAACCCGCGAATTTGCCAGCCCGGAAGCGGCGGAGGCCAGCCCGCTGGCACAGGCGTTGTTCGATACCGGCGAAGTGGTGAACGTCTTTTTCGGCGGTGATTTCATCGCCGTCACCGCCGCCCCCGGTGTGGACTGGTCGCAATTGAAGCCGCAGGTCGTGGCGATCCTGCTCGACCATTTCGTCTCCAACGCCCCCCTGTTTGCAGGCACCACCGCAGCAGACTTCGCCGTGCCCGCCGAAAGCGACCTCATCGTCGAAGAAGACCCGGCCGATGTCGATATCGTCGCTCAGATAAACGAACTGCTGGAAACCCGCGTGCGCCCGGCCGTGGCCGGTGACGGCGGCGACATCGTCTATCGCGGCTATCGCGACGGCATCGTCCACCTGCAAATGCAAGGCGCCTGCTCCGGCTGCCCCAGCTCCACCGCAACGCTGAAACATGGCATCGAAGGGCTTCTCAAGCATTACGTGCCGGAAGTTCGTGAAGTTCGCGCCGCGTAAGGATCGCTCAATGACCAAGCAATTTCACGACAATGTCCTGCCATCCGATGCGCTCGACCAACTGTTTTTCGAAGGGCGCACCTACAACGGCTGGCTCGACAAACCGGTCAGCGACGAACAGATGCATGCCATCTGGGATCTCGTGAAGATGGGGCCGACTTCGGCCAATATGCAACCCAGCCGGATTGTCTGGTGTAAATCGGACGATGCGAAGCGCCGTCTGGCCGAGCTGGCTTCCGAGGGCAATCGTGCTAAAATCCTCTCTGCCCCGGTCACCGCAATCATCGGATATGACATCGATTTCCACGAAGAGCTGCCGTGGCTCTTTCCGCATACCGATGCGAAAAGCTGGTTCGATGGCGATGAAGCCGGACGCAAAGTCGGGGCATTTCGCAATTCGTCGCTGCAGGGCGGCTACTTCATACTTGCTGCTCGCGCCCTTGGACTGGATACCGGTCCGATGTCGGGCTTCGACAACGACGCAGTCGACAAGGAATTTTTTACGGACGACCCCCGCGTAAAGTCCAATTTCATCTGCTCCGTCGGTTATGGCGATCCGGATTCGATCTTCGACCGCAGCCCCCGCCCGGACTTTGATCGGTTCAACGTGATCGTCTGACTTGAAACCACAGGTTCGGGGAGGCATCGCGCACGCCAATGCGAATCCTGGCAATCGAAACTGCGACAGAGGCTTGTTCGGTAGCGCTCTTCGAAGATGGCGTTCTGTTGGCAGGTGAGCACCGGATACTGGGGCGCGGTCACGCAGAGCAACTCGTCCCGATGATCGGTGCCTTACCTGATCACGGTCAGGCCGCACGCATTCTTGTATCCTTGGGTCCAGGCAGCTTCACAGGCGTTCGAATCGGAATTGCCACCGCGCGCGCGCTTGCTATTGCGTGGAATGCGGAGGTTCTGGGTTACCCGACTCTGGCGCTTGTGGCAGCGATCGGCAGGCAGTCAGAGCCCGTGCCGGTTACAGTATGTATGACCGGCGGGCACGGCGAATGGCTGGTCCAGGATTTTTCAGCTGATGGATTACCGCAAGCCGACTTTGCCTCGCTCCAGCCCGACGTGGCCACTTCACGCGGAGCGCACAAGGTTATTGTCGGCACTAAGGCCAGTGAATTGTCAACGTCCCTATCCACCGAGACTGTCGGCTCGACCGTTATTCCAGATGCCCGCAACGTTCTGACACTTCCAACAGAAGTCCTGACATCCGGGATTGCGCCGATTTACGCCCGCCCTCCTGATGCGCGCTTACCTTCATGATGGATGATGTCGATCGGATAATGGGCGTAATGGACTCTGCGTTCGATCCCCATTGGGGAGAAGCCTGGACCCGAACTCAAGTTGGAGATTCCCTCGTGTTCCCAACGACCCATTACAATCTGATCGCCAGCTCTGGCCTGGCGCCCGCAGAAGGCGAATCCGCAGTCGGCTTTACGCTTGTTCGCGCAGCTCCCGGAGAGGAGGAACTGCTACTCATCGGCGTAACTCCTGAAATGCGCGGACAGGGCCTTGGCCGAAAATTACTCGATTCGGTCGCAGATCAGGCCCGTTTAAGGAAAGCAGAACAGGTTTTTCTCGAAATGAGAGAGAATAACCCTGCTATTGATCTTTACCGCTCATTCGGCTTTTCCCCTATCGGCCGCCGAAAAAACTATTACAGAATTTCAGATGGTTCGATACTTGATGCGATCACTTTCGCTCTTCCTCTGACCTGAAAGTCGCGTATATTCCGGTGACTTAGCTCGTTAAAGCTTGGTTGAAAAACTTTACAATTAACCTTGTATTCCTCTGTAACTTATCTCACTGTTCACCTCGCGGTTGCAAAGTATAACCGGGCACCGCACTTAAATATCGATCGCAAAAAAGGGATTCCGATGGAAGATATCGAACCCGACATGACCGAGACGTTGATCACCCTCACGTCCGACATTGTCGCCGCCCACGTCAGCAACAACAACGTCTCCGTAGACGAAGTTCCGACCCTGATTACCACAGTGTATCAGGCTCTCTCGGGACTCGGAGACAATGGCCCCGCTGAAGAGGAGCGCCCCGAACCCGCCGTTTCCATTCGTTCTTCCGTCAAGAAGGATCATCTCGTTTGCCTCGAATGTGGCAAAAAAATGAAGATGTTGAAACGCCACCTGATGACCGAACACGGCTTGTCCATCGACGATTATCGGGCGCGCTGGAACCTCGGCAGCGATTATCCGATGGTCGCTCCGGACTATGCGGAAACACGCCGTGACCTCGCTAAAAAGATTGGTCTGGGTCGTAAGCCCGGCCAGAAGCGCGGCCGCAAGAAAAAGGAAACGACTGCCGCGTGATCGCGACTTGTTTCAGATGACTTGTGATAGACGCCCCGGCTCGATAAGGTTCGGGGCGTTCTATTTTTAACGGCGATACGATTTGCACCAGACGATTGACCTTGAAGCCCTGTGTTCCGAACGTGGTTTGAGAATCACCGATCAACGCCGTGTGATTGCCCGTGTGCTGTCGGAAAGCGACGATCATCCCGATGTCGAACTTCTCCATCAGCGGGCGTCGGCAATCGATCCGAAGATTTCGATCGCCACCGTCTATCGCACTGTGCGCCTGTTCGAAGAAGCGGGCATTCTAGACCGGCATGATTTCGGTGACGGTCGCGCGCGTTACGAAGCCGCTCCTGAAGCACATCACGATCACCTGATCGATGTGGAAACAGGCAAAGTGGTCGAATTTGTCGACCCCGAATTGGAAGCGTTACAGAAACAAATCGCTGAAAAACTCGGTTATCGCCTCGTCGATCATCGGATGGAGCTTTACGGTGTCCGGCTCGACCGAGACGATTGACGCCGATTCGTCGAGAGAAGCCGCAGCTCGCGGCGAAACTACTCCTATTTCCTTCGTTGGCCGCTGTCGCTTTGTCGGGCGCATTGCCGCACTTCTGGCACTGCTGTCTGTTATGGTGCCGTTGCACTATGTCTGGCGTACATTTGCCTATGGCTCCCCTATTCCGATGCTGTTTTTGCGATGGGCCGCATGGATCATCGGCGCACGCGTGAGCACAATCGGTACGCCACTACGGCGCGATGTGTTCTTTGTATCGAATCATGTGTCGTGGATCGACATTCTTGCATTGGCAGGTGCAAGTGGCACCGCGTTCGTCGCAAAATACGAACTCAGCACAGTCCCGGTAATTGGCTGGCTTTGCCGACTGAACCGGACTGTTTTCGTTCAGCGCGAAAACAGAATGGGTGTGGCCGACCAGATCAACCAATTGCGCGAAGCGCTTGCGGACAACTGGTCGGTTACCGTCTTTCCAGAAGGAACGACAACCGACGGCCAGAGCCTGTTACCATTTAAAACCAGCATGATGAGCGTGCTCGAACCACCTCCGCCCGGCGTACTCGTGCAACCGGTAGTGATGGATTATGGCGCGTTTGGTGAATGGATCGGATGGATCGGAGATGAAAGCGGCGTGAACAATGCAAAGCGACTGTTGGCCCGCGCCGGAACCTTTGAGATTCGCATTCATTTCCTGGAACCGTTCAGCCCGGAGGAATTTCGCGGAAGAAAAGCGATTGGTGCCAGAGCGCGCGCGGCAATTGAGGCGGCGTTGCTCACTACATTGGGCAAGCCTCTGCGCGAATTCAGGCACGACGTATTGCCAGTTCGCTATCATTCGCCAAAGGAGAGTGACGTTCCGCCTTTGGAATAGTGGCACAATGCCGCTATAGGCGCGCGCCATGCGTGCAACACCTCCACCCAAAACCTATCGCGTCAAAAGCTTCGGCTGCCAGATGAACGTCTATGATGGCGAACGGATGGCCGAACTACTGGCCGATCGCGGCATTGCTCCTGCTGCCGAAGGCGAAGACGCCGATCTCGTTGTGCTCAACACCTGCCATATCCGTGAGAAAGCTGCGGAGAAGGTTTATTCGGACATCGGCCGCTTGCGGAAGGCGGATGGGTCGAAACCGTTAATCGCAGTCGCCGGTTGCGTGGCGCAGGCGGAAGGCGAGGAAATCATGGCCCGTGCTCCGGCCGTAAGCATGGTGGTCGGACCGCAAGCTTATCACCGGCTGCCGGAAATGCTCGACAAGGCCGTGGCAGGCGAACGGGCAACCGATACGGACATGCCGCCCATCGCAAAGTTCGACGCCTTGCCCGCGCGTCGTCGCGCCCCACCCAGTGCCTTCCTGACTGTTCAGGAAGGGTGCGACAAGTTCTGCACATATTGCGTGGTGCCATACACACGCGGCGCGGAAATCTCCCGACCATTTGCAGACCTGATAGCCGAGGCTGAGCGATTGGTGGCCGGTGGCGCTCGTGAAATCACTTTGCTGGGGCAAAACGTCAACGCGTGGACTGGCGAAGACGATAAGGGTCGAGCCATTGGATTGGATGGACTGATCCGGGAACTGGCCAGACTGCCCGACCTCGCGCGCATTCGCTACACAACCAGCCACCCGATGGATGTAACCGACGGCCTTATTGCCGCACATGGAGAGATCGACAAATTGATGCCGTTCCTTCACTTGCCGGTACAGAGCGGATCGGACCCGATCCTGAAGGCGATGAACCGCAGTCACGATGCAGATGGTTACTTGCGCCTGCTGGAAAGGTTTCGCGCTGCGCGGCCCGACATCGCGTTAAGCGGCGATTTCATCGTCGGCTTTCCCGGTGAGAGCGAGGCCGACTTTGAGGCCACTCTGCAACTCGTCGATGCAGTGGGTTATGCTCAGGCGTTCAGTTTCAAGTATTCGCCCCGCCCCGGCACCCCAGCCGCAACTATGGCCGATCAGGTCGCGCCAGAGATAATGGACGAACGATTACAACGCCTGCAAGCTGCGCTCAATCGAGATCAGATAGCATTCAATCAGGCGAGTCTAGGAAAAACCTGCCCTGTTCTGGTAGAACGAAAAGGCAAGAAACCCGGTCAGTTGCTCGGCAAATCACCGTGGCTGCAATCTGTATGGTTCGACAGCGACGTATCGATCGGGGAAATCGTGGAGGTCGAACTTGCTGAAGCGGGGCCGAATTCGATGGCTGGTCGGGTTCGAGCGAGTGCGACGACCTAGCCGCCAAAAACCGTCGCCAGTTCTACGTGCGTAAGGGCATCGCGACCCTGTCCATCTCGCACACGAAGATCGAATGCGGCATTGCCGTTTCGTCCGGTCAAAACATCGATATTGTCAGTTGTTTGGCGACGTTCGGGTTTGAAACGCGCCTGCGTGGCGCGGGTCCAGTAAAACGCGATGACTTCCGCAGGAGGGATAGGCGTTACGAATCGCACGACACGTGCGTGACACGCACCAGAATCAACGCCAAATGCCGCCATTGTTGCGCCGCGGGGATAAACCGGCAGCTCTGGCGGCAAACGTGCCGCCCATATCGCGCCTGACGTAATCCTACCCGCACACATGGCGCCACCGGGCACGATCGCCAGATGATCTGCAGCCGATGCCCCGTCTGGCAGGCTGGTCGCACCATCACTCGCCTTGGGTACGGCCATTGACACTCCGCCCAGTATTTCGGCGGCATCCGCGCGCGCGGCTGCTATTGCTTCGGGTGTTGGGGGCAGAACAGGCAGCGCATTATTGCTGTCGATCGTGATTGCAGCCGCACCCTCATTACGGCTGGAAAGATCGGGATCGACCATGATCGGATCGTTCAGGGCCTGCATCACAGCGGGATCGGCAACAGGGCCATTGGCATCGGAAGAATCGCTCTGCCCACATGCAGTGAGCATTCCCACAATCGCAATCGCAGCAAGGCATTTGAATGTCATTTCCAAGCCGACTTAGCCTAAGCGGTGTGCAGACGAAAGAAGGCGCCCCCTGCCACGTGGACAAGAGGCGCCTTCCGCGACCCTTGGAAAGAGATCGCGCCCCAGCCGTGGGTGGGCACGGCCAAAGTTTGCTTCAAGCGAGTGTTAGCGGCAGCGGCTACTGCCGCGGTCAATTTCACGCCCCAGAATGGCACCGCCCGCGGCCCCCAGGATGGCACCCAAAGTGCGATCTCCGTTTCGACCCGCGACCTCACGTCCCAGTAGAGCCCCGCCTGCCGCACCAATCAGCAAGCCGGTGGTGCCATTGGAACGGCGACAGTAATATCGGCCGTCATTCCCACGCCAGATACGGGTGTTGTTGTATACTGGCTCGCCATAATTTGCCCGTGAGGGGTATCTGTCATAGCTACGGTAGCGGTTATCGTAACTGCGATAGCGATCATGACCGCGCCCACGGTTCCAATGCTTGCTGCGCTTGTACTTCTTCCGGCTGTGTTCGAAGCTCATATCACCGAAAGGCGATGCTGCCGCATAGGTTGCGGACTCGACGTGGGCGGCAGGAGCCGCCATCACGGGAGTCGCACATACAAGACCCGAGACTGAGAGCGCCATCGCCACTGTCTTGAGTTTCGGTATCTGCATCGGGAGTTCCTTTCCGTTTCTCTGTGTCCGAATTGACCGGGAGGCCGAGTGGAGTCCATCCGTCACATTCATACTTACACGCCTTTTTATGAACGATCGGCAACTGCGTTGTAAGGTTGGTAGAAAAGCTGGGTCGGACCCAATCAACTGTCGCGAGCAAAGCACGACCGGTCGCTTGTCGGTGACACCACAGCGGAGTACGGCGGGATTGTTATGAGTTCCTCCACGCCATCCTCAGTGCAGTCAGGTTTGCCCGCAGCGTTGGGGGCGTACCTTATATGGGGATTTCTACCGCTCTACCTGATTCTGGTACAATCCGTTCCAGCAGTGGAATTCGTTGCCTGGCGGATCGTGTGGACATTGCCGCTGTGCCTGTTGATCGTCACCGTTCGTCGCCAGTGGCCCGAGATTTCGGCAGCATTGCGAAGCCCGCGGGTGCTTGCGATCCTTGCTGTAAGCGCCGTGCTGATCGCACTGAACTGGCTGACGTACGTATGGGCGATTCAACATGGACATGTCTTTGCCGCGAGCTTGGGATATTACATCAATCCGCTGGTCAATGTTCTGCTCGGCACTGCTCTTCTGGGTGAAAAGTTATCGCGCAGGCAATGGGTTGCGGTTGCCCTCGCCGCTTGCGGGATTGCTTTGCTTGTGGCCGGGGCGCTCACGACACTCTGGATCAGCCTGACGCTGGCGTTAAGCTTTAGCATCTACGGCTTGCTACGCAAACAAGTGCAGGTCGGCGCACTGCCCGGTTTGACGATTGAATCCGCCATCTTGCTGGTCCCGGCGCTGGCCACAACCGCATGGTTCGCGCAAACACCACAGGGATCATCGTTCGGAGGCGATTGGCGCTTAAGCCTGTTGATCGTACTGGGCGGAGTGGCGACCGCGCTGCCCCTGTGGATGTTTGCCACGGCCGCCCGCCGGATGAGCTATTCGACGCTGGGATTTGTTCAGTACCTCGCCCCTTCGATCGTATTCGTGCTAGGGCTGACCGTATTCCATAAACCGCTGGAACCGGTTCAACTCGCCTGCTTCATCCTGATCTGGAGTGCGATTGCGATATTCGTGTGGGATTTATGGTCGCGCAGCCGAGCGGAAAAGCCCGCTGCGCTATAAGATTGCCGACTTGAGAGCGGACACTTACTTGAGAGCGGACACTTACAAGTGCTCTGCCAATGAACGGCGCCCTATAACGAAGGAAGGTGCGCCGCCGACAGATCAGTTTGCCGCTACCCCTCGCCCATAGTGCGGATAATGCCTGAAAAATCGACTGTGCTATTTCCGGAGGCATCGAAGGCTTCATAAAGCTCCTTCGCCCGCGCACCCATCTTCGGATCCACGCCAGCGATGGCTGCGGCATCCATTGCCAGTTTCAAATCCTTCAGCATCAATCCGGTGGCGAACCCACCTTGATAGCCACTGTCCGCCGGGCTTTGCGGACCAACGCCGGGCAACGGGCAATAGCTTGTCATCGACCAACACTGGCCGGACGAAACACTGGAAATATCATAGAATGTCTGCGGATCGAGGCCGAGCTTCTGCGCCATAGTGAAGGCTTCGCAAGTGCCGATCATATGAATGCCCAGCAGCATGTTGTTGCAGATTTTCGCCGCCTGCCCATTTCCAGCCTGACCGGCGTGAATCACCGCCTTGCCCATCGCTTCGAGGACAGGTTTCGCACGTATGAAGGCTTCATCGGTGCCGCCGACCATAAACGTCAGTGTGCCGCCGTTAGCCGCTGCGATTCCACCGGAAACGGGGGCATCGACCATCGCATAACCGCCTGCTTCGGCCTGTGCGATCACTTCACGCGCGCTGGCGACATCAATGGTGGAACAATCAAGAAACACCGCACCTTGCGGCGCATGACCAATCACATCGTTGCCATACACCGCCTTCACGATAGCGCCATTGGGCAGCATCGATACGACTGCGTCGACACCGGCAACCGCCTCTTTCGCATCGGAAAAAGTTCTGCAGCCGTTTTCGCGCGCGGCAGCAAGGGCAGTATCTGCAAGGTCGAAGGCGCGGATTTCGTGCCCTGCTTTCGCAAGGTTGGCGGCCATGCCGCCCCCCATGTTGCCGAGGCCGATGAATGCGATTTTCATGTTACTCTCCCAACCCAATCCTTTGACAGACAGGGATTTTTTACTGACATTTCCGGGGCGCTTACCGCCCCTTCCACTGCCCTTCCCGCTTCTCGATGAACGCAGCCATGCCTTCGGCCTTGTCTTCGGTGGCAGTAAGTATCTGGAAAATACGGCGTTCCATCACCAACCCCTGATCGAGCGTGGTTTCGAACGCCGCGTTCACCATCTCCTTGTTCGCGACAGTGGCCATCGGCGGCATCGCGGCGATGGCAGTGGCGGTTTTCAGCGCTTCATCCAACAGCGTATCGTGCGGCACGACGCGCGCCACCAGCCCGCTACGCTCTGCCTCTTCCGCGCCCATCATCCGGCCAGTCAGGCACATTTCCATAGCCTTAGCCTTGCCGACCGCGCGGGTCAGACGTTGGCTGCCGCCCATGCCGGGGGCCACGCCCAGCTTGACTTCGGGCTGGCCGAATTTGGCGTTTTCGCTCGCGATGATAAAGTCCGCCATCATCGCCAGTTCGCATCCGCCACCGAGAGCGAAGCCGTTGACCGCGGCAATCCATGGTTTGCGGGTCGTTTTGACCAAGTGACTGGTCCAGCGGGAGAAAAAGTCTTCGTTGTAGAAATCGGCAGCGGGCTTATCCGCCATTTCCTTGATATCCGCCCCGGCAGCGAAGGCCTTGTCGCCCGATCCGGTGAGGACAGCGCAGCGCTGGCCAGCATCGGCCTCATACGCGGCGAATGCCGAAACCAGATCTTCCAGCACCTGACTGTTCAGTGCATTCAATGCCTTAGGGCGATTGAGGGTGATCAGCGTAACCGCATCACGGTGTTCGACGGTGATGGTTTCGTAAGTCATAGGGGCTTCCATTCTTCATCGGCGGGCAGAGGGGCGAAAATGCTGTCGATCAACTCCCCCTTCACCTCCTTAACTGTCGCGGGATTCCATTTTGGATCGCCAGTTTTATCAACGATTACAGCACGTACGCCCTCAGCGAAGTCAGGGCGGAGGAGTACACGACTGGCAATTCGGTACTCCATTGTCATATTGGCGGCGAAATCTGTCAGGTAACTGCTCTCTTTCAACTGACGCAGCGCCACCTTGCAGGTTTGCGGGCTTTTCGTGGCCAGCGTCTCGCGTTCCTTGGCCGCCCACTCGCTGTCATCGGCTTCGAGGCTGGCGAGGATGTCTTCCAGACAATCCGATGCAAAATGCTTTGCAATCCGATCCGCGTTGCCCGCGATCCGCGCTTCTGGCGGCGCAATGGAAAGCTCGGCCAGAATACCCTCAACCCGATCGGGATGTTCGACAATCCACGCCTTGGCTTCGGCCAGCTTGTCGCTGGGCAGGTAATGCGTGGCCAGTCCGGCCCACAGGCATTCCGCCCCATCGAGCCGCGCGCCGGTCAGCGCGAGGAATTGCCCAAGCCGACCGCTGAGACGGGAGAGATACCATCCGCCGCCAACATCGGGGAACAGGCCGATGCCCGTTTCCGGCATAGCGAAGCGAGTATTTTCGGTGGCCACGCGATATTTCGCAGGCATGCTGATACCGACCCCGCCACCCATCGTGATGCCATCCATAAAGGCGACGATCGGCTTGGCATATTCGAACATCTGGTGATTGAGCTGATATTCGTCGTGGAAGAACGCCCGACCGCTGACACCGCCGTCGTTCAGCGCCGAATTCCGCAGCAGGTTGATATCGCCCCCGGCACAGAACCCGCGCCCTTCGGCATGGTCGAGCAGGACAACCTCCACTGCATCGTCGCTCGCCCATCTGGACAATGCCACACTCATCGCGTGGCACATGTCGAGCGTGAGCGCATGCAGCGCTTTGGGCCGGTTGAGCGAGATGTGCCCCGCCTTGCCGTGGGTGTGAATATGGACTTCGCCAGTCATGATATCGCTCATCACCGCAACATGTCCCGGCCAACGATCATACGCATGACCTGGTTGGTCCCTTCCAGAATCGAATGGACCCGCAGATCGCGCCAGAACCGTTCGATGGGATAATCTTTCAGATAGCCATAACCGCCGAACAGTTGCAGCGCATCGTTGACGACTTTGCTGCCGGTGTCGGTCGCCAGTCGTTTGGCCATCGCGGAAAAGCGGGTCTTGTCCGGCGCGCCTTCAGTGACCTTCGCCGCCGCCAGATAGAGCAGCGCCCGCGCCGCCTCCAATTCGGTGGCCATGTCGGCCAGCATGAACTGCGTATTCTGGAAATCGGCAATCGATTGGCCGAATTGCTGACGATCCTTGGTATAGGCCACCGCTTCGTCGAGACACCGCTGTGCCCCGCCCAGACTGCACGCACCGATGTTAAGGCGCCCGCCGTCAAGCCCGGCCATCGCGAAGCGGAATCCTTCTCCTTCATCCCCGACCCGGTTGGCCACCGGCACGCGGCAATCTTCGAATATCAATTGCGCGGTGGGCGAGGCATTCCAGCCCAGCTTGTTTTCCGGCGTACCAAAGCTGAGGCCCGGCGTATCTTTCTCGATCACAAGGCAAGTGATACCTTTCGCCTTGTGTTCCCCCGTGCGGACCATCACGACATAGATGTCGTTGAAGCCGCCGCCGGAAATGAACTGCTTGGTGCCGTTGAGCACATAGTGGTCGCCGTCGATCCGGGCCGATGTTTTCAGCGCGGCCGCGTCCGATCCGCTGCCCGGTTCGGTCAGGGCATAGCTGGCGATGTGTTCCATCGTCACCAGTTTGGGCAGATAGCGCGCCTTGAGCTCATCCGACCCGTATGTGTCGATCATCCAGCTCGCCATATTGTGAATCGAGACATAGGCGCTGGTCGCCGGACAGCCATAGGCCATCGCTTCCATAATCAGCGCCGCTTCCAGCCTGCCGAGGGCGATGCCGCCGCTCGCTTCGCTGACATAGATCGCGCCAAAACCGAGTTCCCCGGTTTTCTGGATCACATCGCGCGGAAAGTGATGCTTCTCGTCCCATTCCGCCGCGAAAGGTGTGATGTTATCGGCGGTGAACTTGCGCGCCATATCCTGAATGGCGAGCTGATCATCGGTAAGGGCAAATTGTCCTGTCATTCCTGGCTCCTTTGGCAGCGCGGCCTTGGCACCCCACTGGGCACCAAGGCAAGCGCGCCGCCATGAGAAATCAACCCATCGTCGGAATGACGAACGCGTTGCTGCCGTCGCCGCCGCCGTCAGGCCAGCGCTGAGTCACGGTTTTCACCTTGGTCCAGAATTTCATCCCTTCGGTGCCATACTGGTTGGTGTCGCCAAATGCGCTGCGCTTCCACCCGCCAAAGCTGTGATAGCTGACCGGAACCGGGATCGGCACATTGATGCCGACCATCCCGACATTGACCCGTGCGGCGAATTCACGCGCAGCATGGCCATTGCGGGTAAAGATCGCGACACCATTGCCGTACTGGTGTTTGCTCGGCAGGCTCAGAGCTTCCTCGAAATCCTTTGCGCGCACGATCTGAAGCACAGGACCGAAGATCTCTTCCTTGTAGCTTTCCATATCGGTGGTGACATTGTCGATCAGCGTCGGGCCAACGAAGAACCCCTTTTCGTGCCCTTGCAGGGAGAAACCGCGACCGTCGATCACGATCTCTCCGCCTTCCTTCTCCGCGGTGTCGATCCACTGTTCGACGCGCGCCTTGTGTTCGGCGGTCACGACAGGGCCATAATGCGCTTCCGGATCGGTCGATACGCCTACACGCAGCGCTTCGATCGCAGGGATCAGCCTGGCCTTCAGCCGTTCGGCGGTATCGTCGCCCACGGGCACCACGACCGGCAAAGCCATGCAGCGCTCGCCTGCCGAACCGAAGGCGGCGCCGGTCAGATCGTTGACCACCTGATCCAGATCGGCATCGGGCATCACGATGCCGTGGTTCTTGGCCCCGCCCATCGCCTGCACCCGCTTGCCGTTATCGACCCCGCGTTTGTACACATAATGCGCGATGTCGCTCGACCCGACGAAGCTGACTGCCGCGATATCGGGGTGGTCGAGGATCGCATCGACCATTTCCTTGTCCCCATGCACGCATTGCAGCAATCCGTCGGGCGCGCCCGCTTCCAGAAACAGTTCGACCAGTCGCACCGGCACACTGGGGTCACGCTCGCTGGGCTTGAGGATGAAGGCGTTGCCGCAGGCAATCGCCATGCCGAACATCCACATCGGGATCATCGCCGGAAAATTGAACGGCGTGATGCCCGCGCCGATGCCGAGCGGCTGACGCATCGAATACACATCGATGCCCGGCCCCGCACCGATGGTATATTCGCCCTTCTGCACTTGCGGGATGCCGCAGGCATATTCGATCACTTCCAGCCCGCGCTGCACATCGCCCTTTGCATCGTCGATCACTTTGCCGTGTTCGCTCGACAGCAGGCGGGCGAGATCGTCCATGTTCGCTTCAATCAGTTCCTTGTAACGAAACATCACCCGCGCGCGTTTTTGCGGGTTGGTCATTGCCCATTCGGGCTGAACTTTCTTCGCCGCTTGCACCGCGCGGTCGAGCAGCGCGGCATCGCCAAGCGCGACCTTTGCCTGCACTTCGCCGGTCGATGGGTTGTACACATCCTTTGTACGGCCGGTGGCGACGCCAGGGCCGCCAACGATGAGATGATCGATATCGCGCATGAAACTCTCCTCAAGTTAGGCGACGGAGTGACATTCGGCAAAGATGCAGACAATATCCAATATTGCAGCTATCACCTGCAATTATGCACGATCTAAATTGGAACGACGTGCGGGTATTCCTCGCCGTGGCCGAGGCGGGCCAGATCGGACGGGCAGCACAGGCCCTGCGGGTCGATCCCACTACACTCAGCCGCCGGTTGCGCCGTCTGGAGCAGCATCTGGAAATATCGCTGTTCGAACGCACGCGTGAGGGGCAGGTTCTGACCGAAGCAGGCGAAGTGCTGCTGTCGAAGGCGGAAACGATGGCCCATGCGGCGGGTTCGATCGATGCCGTGCTGGGGCCGCATACCGGCCTCAGCGGCAGTTTGCGCCTCAGCGTATCGGAAGGGTTCGGCAGCCAGTTCCTCACCCCCTATCTGGTGGAATTCGCGCGCACCCACCCCAACCTGACGCTGGAACTGGTGGCCAACAGCGGTTTCCTCAGCCCGTCGCGGCGCGAAGCGGATATCGCAGTCATGCTGTCCCGCCCCAAGGCGGGGCCGGTGCTGTGCCGCAAACTGGCCGATTACGCGCTGATGCTCTACGCCAGCCCGGATTACCTGCGGCGCAACGGGGTGCCACGCGATACCGCCGATCTGGCGAGCAATCACATGCTGATCAGCTATGTCCCCGATCTGCTCTATGCGCCGGAACTGAACTACCTCGACGAATTCCATACCGGGCTGACGGCGCGCCTGCGATCCTCCAGCATCAACGCGCAACACCGCCTGATTGCGGAGGGTGCCGGGATCGGTGTGTTGCCCCGCTTTATTGGCGAGGCAAGCGACGAACTGGTGCCGGTGTGCCCTGACCGGGCCATTACCCGCAGCTTCTGGGTCGTCACTCACCGCGACACCCAGAACCTCGCGCGGGTGCGGGCGGGCAAGGAATGGCTGCTCGAATGCGTCGAGGCTGGACGAGACCGCCTGATGCCGTGCTAAAGGCGATCGCGCAAACAAGGAGAGCAAAGCAATGGCAGGTTTGTGGTTCGAACAGTTTTCGGTCGGTCAGGTGTTCGACCACGAAATCCGCCGCACGGTGCTGGAAGCGGACAACATGTGGTTTTCCGCGCTGACGTATAACCCGGCGCAACTGCACATCGATCATGCCTATGCGGAACAGACCGAATTTGGCCGCCCGCTGGTCAATTCGCTTTTCACGCTGGGGCTGGTGATCGGCCTGACCGTGCAGGATACCACGCTGGGCACAACGGTCGCCAACCTTGGCATGAATGACACGACATTCCCCAAACCTGTATTCGCAGGTGACACGATCCGCGCCCGCACCACTGTGATGGAACTGCGCGAAAGCAAGAGCCGCCCACGCCAGGGCATCGTCACGTTCGAACATCTGGGCCTGAATCAGCACGACGATGTGGTGTGCCGCACCCTGCGCGGCGCGCTGATGCACAAATCGCCTCACTGATACCGTGTACCGACGTTGCCCCGGTCGGGTGGTCGGGGTGATCGAACTCACGAAGCGAATTCAGCGGTAAAATCAACACGGGGCGTAAGCTTGCCCTCTTCGCTGCGCTATAGCCCCGATGGCAACCGCGATGGATGAGTTCAAATATCCCTTACTGCTTTTACTCTTCCAAAGCTCCCCATACTTGCCGATTCGACTTCGCCTGACCGGAACCACGCCAGTATAATTACAATAACTATGATGAATTTGCTGAATATCAGATATATACGCACCCCATATCCCGCCTATAATTTAAGTAATTATACCATAGTATCCCCGCTACATCGGGAGTTGACATTAAGCATCATATTTACCTCCTAAATATATGTTTTATATATCTTAATTATATCATTTATGCGGCCTGATTTTCGTTGTGAGAAGGTTGCGGTTAACGATTAGATAAGAGTATTCTTCAAAAGCACCGCCTAGATCGGCGGCATGAAAAAGTCGTCGATTCGCCACCTGACCTCGTGCACTATCCTTGCCGGGGGTTTTCTGCTTGCATCCACCCCTGCGACCGCCGCGGGCGTTATTGCAGGCACCTTGATCGAAAATACCGCCTCCGCCAGCTACACCACTGGCAACACCTCCAAGACGATCGAATCCAACAAGGTTACCATTAAGATCGATGAGGTGCTGGATGTAGCGGTGGCGTCGCTCGACAGCAGTGCTGTAACGATCAGCGAGTCGAACGTCCTCACATTTGCGGTAACCAATACCGGTAACGGGCCGGAGGCGTTCACCCTCACCGCCGATCCCGCAATAGCGGGGAATGATTTCGATGCGGCAGTGACCAGCCTTGCTATCGATACAAATGACAACGGGATTTACGATGCAGGTGTCGATACGCTTGTGATCAATGGTGGTGCATCACCATCAATCGATGCCGATGCAACGTTGAAGGTATTCATACTGGTGAATTCGCCTTCAGGGGCGAGTGATGGCCAGAGCAGTCAGGTAAAACTGACCGCCGCAGCCACAACCGGCACCGGCACTCCGGGCACGACTTTCCCCGGCGCAGGCACCGATGGCAGCGATGCAGTCGTCGGCAGCTCGGGCGCGACGGACTTTGCTCAGGGAACGCTCGTTGCCAGCGTGGCGACTGTCGCACTGGTCAAATCCGCAACCGTGACCGATCCATTCGGCGGCAGTCAGGCCGTTCCGGGCGCGACAATCAGGTATGAAATCGTAGCGACCGTTTCCGGCAGCGGATCGATCGGTCCGCTGACAATCACCGATGCGATCCCCGCCTCCACAACATATCAGGCCGGATCGCTCAAACTCGGCACTACCGCTTTGACGGATGCCGCAGACAGTGACGCCGGGAGCGCTTCCGAGACAGGCATTTCGGTCGACACCGGCACGGTAGCCGCTGGCGAGAGCCGCACCGTCGAGTTCGCCGTTAAAATTAATTAATCAAGGTATTTCATGATGGTAAAACATCTTCTTCTGGCGCTCTCTTGTGCCATTGCGACACTATTTCCGCTCCATTCGGCACAGGCTGCCGGCAAGGTCGCGCTCACCGGCGATGTGAAAGTCGTGCGGATGGTCGGACAAAGTGGGGCAGAAAAAGAAACTCTCTCCGAACCGACAAAGGTCGTGCCTGGAGACAAGCTCGTTTTCACTACGCATTACAGCAATGACACGGGCGAAGAAGTCGACGATTTTGTCATCACCAATCCGATCCCCGAACAAGTCACACTGTCCGAAGAAGGTGATTTCACGGTCTCTGTCGATGGCGGCAAAAACTTCGGCCAATTGGCGGCGCTAAGCACGAAAGCGAGCGACGGCACGGCCGGGGCCGCCACGCTGAACGATGTGACCCATATCCGGTGGGCGCTGCCCAAACTGAAACCTGGCGCGACCGGGTCTGTCAGATTTTCCGCTGTCATTCGCTGACGGCTGAACCACACCCTCGGTTCGCGGGTGTTTCAAGCGAACTGTGATATAAGGAAAACTCAATGAAGCGCTCTTTGAAGGGCCTGGGTGCTGCGAGCATCGTGGCGTTGGCGGCTGTCGCCAGTCCTGCATTTGCCGCCGGCACCCAATCAGGCACGACAATCACCAACATCGTGACGGTGAACTATAAGGTCGGCGGCATTAACCAGACAGCCGAAGAAGCGTCCGACACATTGACTGTGGACCGCAAGGTGAACCTGACCGTTGCCGAAAACGGGAATACCACCACACAGGTTTCACCCGGGCAAACCTCGGCTGTAACGGCTTTTACCGTCACCAACACGTCAAACGACACGCTCGATCTGGGTCTCGAAGTCTCCCAGCTTTCGGGGGGATCGGCCGCGCATGGCGGAATGGACACTTTCGACGTCACCAACCTCAAGATGTATCTGGATGTTAACGGTGATGGCTTGCTGGATGATGGCGATACGCTGATCACCACCGGCTACCTCGATGAAGTGGCGCCCGATACCAATATCAAGGTTCTGGTCGTGGGGGATATTCCAGTGACCCCCGAAACCGGCGATGTCGCGGGTGTGCGGCTCACCGCCACCGCTCTGGCAGGCGGCAGTGCAGGATCGCAGGGTGCGGTTCTCACAGAAACGACCGGCGCCAACACCAGCGGTGTCGACACCGTCTTCGTCGACACCAACGCGAACGGCAATATCGCGCGCGACGGCAAAGATTTCGCGACGGACGATTACACCGTTCTGGCGGCCGCGCTTACCGCTGTGAAGTCGAGCAGGGTTATTTCAGATCCGCAAAATGGCACCAGCGATCCAAAGGCTATTCCCGGTGCAGTCATTCAGTATTGCATCGCCATCACCAATGCTGTCGGCAGCGCAACTGCAACGAATGTTGTGGTAACTGACCCAGTGCCGACTGGCCTGACTTTCGTACCGGGCTCGATTCACGTCAACGGGACAGTGCACAGCTCCGGTGTATGTCAGGGCGATGGCTCTGCAGGTGGCGACTATACCGGCACCACGGTGACAGGACCGCTTACCGACCTTGCGGCGGGTCAAACCCGTACCGTCGTATTCCAGGCAACTGTCGACTGAAAGTAACCGTGCCGGGGCTGAAATGCCCCGGCCGGACTGGCCAATGCATATTTTCCGAACCCTCTCGAAAGCAGCAGCATCGCTGATCACAGCGATGCTCCTATCTGTCTGCCTGCCCTCTGCGCTGGCGCAAACAGTTCACAACACGGCATATGCACACTGGCCGGAAGGCAAGGTCACGCGCACGACCACGTCGAATACCGTAACGACCGAGATTATTCCGTCAAAGCTAAAGCTTTCAACATATCGCCCGACAAAGACGGGCGGAGATCCGCTGGTAGTGCAGCCGTCGCTCTGCAAGAGCGAGCCGCTGGTGCTATTCGAAAGCAACGGGCAAGGCGCAACCACGATCTCTGCACAGGTGACGTCCGAATTCCGGATCGGCGAAGTCCTCGTTATCAACGTCAGCGCGCCCGCCGCCAACCTGAACCACAATGCGGTAGACAGCCTGGTTGCCACGCTTACGACACCTGGTGGCGACGAAGAAGTTTTGGAGATTTTTGAAACCGGAAACGATACCGGCACATTTACCGGAGCGATCCGCACGCGCAGCATTTCGTCTGCGTTGACCTCCGGCGACTGTAGATTGAGCGTTACTTCGGGTGAGAAGATCACAGTCGCTATTGGTGCGAAGACCTCGAATGATCCATTGGCGACTACGCTTGTTGGCGTCTTGTCCGATCCATTTGGCTTTGTGGTGGATAGCGACACAGGCAAACCGGTTTCCGGCGCCCGCGTCACCCTGATCGACCAAACTACCGGACTTCCCGCAACAGTTCTGGCGGAAGATGGGGTAACGTCGTGGCCTTCTTCGGTCATCTCCGGAAAGGCAATTACCGATGGCGCCGGAGATACATACCAAAGCGAGCCGGGCGAATACCGCTTCCCATTAGTTCCGGCTGGCACTTATCGCCTGAAGGTCGAACCACCTGCGCCGTATTCCGGCCCGACAGAGATGCGGCCTGAATATCTTAAGGGGCTAAGCCGCCCAACCGGCGCGCCACTGGTCATCGTTGACGGATCGTTTGGCAAGCCGTTCCAGCTTGCATCCACTGCCCCTGTTCAAGTCGATATTCCGGTGGACTGGCCGAGCACGGCCGCTGCGATCACCAAGACAGCATCGCGCAGCATCGCTCAACCCGGAGACGCATTGCTTTACACCGTCAATGTCCGCAATCAGGATTCTTCGCGCACCAAGTCAGATGTCATACTGACAGATCGGCCGTCCGAATTTCTACGTTTGCGACCGGAAACGATCAGGATTGATGGCGAAACGCCCGATCCCTCCGCAGTAACCATCGCGCCAGATGGCAGCCAGCTCACAATCGCGGTCCCGACGATGGGCCCGTCAGAGGTGGTGAAAGTAACATACGCGATGACTGTACGAAGCGATGCCCCGGCCGGCCAAGTCATCAACCGCGCGATTGTAACAGATAATCGCGGCGGTCGCGCAGAAGCCGACACAGCGGTCAAAGTTGAACGCGACAACATTGCATCGCGTATGACAATCGTTGGCCGCATTACAGCAGGCGACTGTTCAGTCCTGCGCGATCGGCGCGGCATCCCCGGTGTGCGCGTAATGATGGAAGACGGCAGCTTCGCAATTACCGATGGCGACGGGCGCTATCACTTTGAAGGCGTAGTGCCCGGAACCCATGTCGTTCAGGCGCAAGGACAGACTTTGCCGAACAGCGGCCGTTTCATCGATTGCGATCGCTCCACTCAATCTGCCGGCAGCGCAACCTCGCGCTTCGTCACAGGCCAAGGCGGCAGTCTGGTCGTTGCCGATTTCACAGCAGACGTGCCGGGGTGGCCGCAGCCTGACGAAGAACCTGAGGCGACAGCCCCCTCCTCGACCAACGATTCAGCCGGTGTGCCTGAACCGACATCCGCAACGGACAGCGCTGCCCCAACCGATCAGCAGGCAGCGGGTGCCGACACAGACTGGCTGGCAATTGGTGATGGTCCGACCGAATTCCTGTTCCCAGAAGTGGATCACAACCCGCGGGCACCCTCGATCCGCGTCGTAATTCGCCATCGGGCCAATGAAGCGGTTGAATTGATGGCCAATGGCAAGCCAGTCGATAAATATGCTCTGGATGGAACAAAGGTGTCTGCCACGGAAACCTACGCCGTCACGATCTGGCGCGGAATTCCGCTGGGGCAGGAAACCACTCACCTCACTGCAGTTGTCCGCCGCAGCGACGGCTCTGTCGCAACCGAGCTTAGTCGCGACGTCGCCTTCGTTTCGGCCCCGTGGGATGCCGAACTCGTAACCGAACGCTCGCACCTGGTGGCGGACGGCAAAAGCCGCCCCACGATCGCCGTGCGGCTGACTGATCGGCAAGGCCGCCCGGTACGTTCGGGTGTATCGGGCAGCGTCACTATCAACGCCCCTTATCAAAGCGCCGCGATGCTTGATCAGATGCAGCTTCGCCAACTCACAGGTCAAGGCACCGCTTCGCCAAACTGGGTGATTGAGGGCGACGACGGCATTGCGCTGATCGAACTCGCGCCAACGATGGTCAGCGGCCCCCTCCATCTATCGTTCAATTTCACCGACCGCGACATCTCGCGCCAGCGGGAACTGGATGGATGGATCGTGCCCGGCGATCTCGACTGGACGGTGATTGGCCTTGTCGAAGGATCGCTCGGCGCAAAATCAATCGCCGACAACATGGAACGCACCGGCCGTTTTGACAGCGATCTGGGCGATGATGCCCGTGTTGCGTTTTATGCCAAAGGCCGCGTTCTGGGCCGCTTTCTGGTCACGCTGGCATACGACAGCGCCAAACAGAAGGACGATCAGCGCCTGTTGGGGACGATCGATCCGAACGCCTATTACACCGTTTATGCCGATGGCAGCGACCGGCAATTCGATGCATCGAGCCGTGAAAAGCTCTACCTGCGGATCGAAACAGCGACATTCTATGCGCTCTATGGCGATTTCATGACCGGGTTCGACCAGACGGTGCTGGGTCGCTACCAGCGAACCGCGACGGGTGCGAAGGCAGAGGGACGCTTTGGCGCGCTGCATGCACAGGGCTTTGCCGCTGAAATCGCAACCCGTTATACGCACGACGAAATTCAGGGCAACGGCCTGACCGGCCCCTATCGTCTCAGCAACCGCAATATCATCGTGAATTCGGAACGGGTCGCTATCGAGGTGCGCGATCGTCTGCGTTCTGAAATCGTGATCAGGCGTCAGGAACTGACCCGCTATATCGATTACGATATCGACGTGCTGGCCGGAACGATCAGCTTTAAAGAACCGGTTCTGAGTCGCGATTTCGACCTCAATCCGCAATTCATCGTCATCGATTACGAAGTCGACGATACCAGTGGGAATTCCGCCATGAATGCCGGCGTCCGCGCCGATTACACCATTGGCGGAGATATACTGCGGATCGGCGTAACCGGCCTTACCGACAAAGGTGATGGGGACCGCACCGATCTTGGCGCAATCGATCTTCGTGCCCGTTTCAACGGCACCACTGAAATTCGAGCGGAATATGGGGCCAGCCGCACTGCGAACACAAATGCCAGCGCATGGCTGATCGAAGCGGAACACCGCACCGGCGATCTCGACGTGCTGGCATATGCACGCTCGCTCGACAGTGATTATGGCACCGGCCAACAAACCGGAGCAGAACTTGGGCGTCGCAAATTCGGCATCGATGCCCGCTATGCATTTACGGAGCGCCTCTCTCTCACGGGCAGCGTCTGGCACGACGATAGCCTCGCGGACGACAGCAGCCGTCAGGCGGCAGAGATCACCGCCGGATACCGTACTGACAACAGCGAGATGCGCCTTGGTCTCGCACATATGGCTGACACTCTGACGGATGGCACCCACGCCAAATCCACTTTGCTCGAAGGCGCTCTTTCGCACCACCTGCTTAATAACAAACTTGAAGTCAGCGCATCGACCAGCATTGCCATCGACAAGGATGAATCGATTGATTTGCCCACCCGCCATCGCCTGCTGGCCCGCTATGCACTGACGCAGTGGCTCCGCCTTGTCGGCAGCTACGAAATCACCGAAAGCGATACGATCAAAGCCCGTACGTTCAACGGCGGTGTCGAAGTGAGCCCCTGGCAAGGTTCCCGCATACTTGGCACGCTTGGACAACAGGATATTTCCGAACAGGGCAAGCGCACATATGCTGCCTTTGGAATGGCGCAGAACCTGCCTGTTACGCGCACACTTTCCGTCAATGCCACTGTCGACGGTAATCGAACCCTGGTCGGCGGCGATCTCTCACGCCTTCCGAACGACGGTTACCCCGCATCAAGCGGGGGGCGCCTCGATAGCGACGGCGCTCAGTTCGAAGACTTTACAGCGATAACTCTGGGCACATCGTGGCGCGATGGCCCATGGGCTGCGACGACCCGTGGGGAATACCGCGATGCGGAATTCTCTACCCGCAAGGGGCTCACAGCCGGTTTGTTGCGGCAGTTGAGCGAAGGTGTCGTGGTCGGTTCGGGCTTCACATGGACACGCGCTGAGGGAGTTGGGGGAACCAGCACCCAGGTGATGGATGCCGCCGTATCCCTGGCCTACCGTCCGGCGGAATCGGAAGTCGCCATGCTTGGGAAGCTGGAATATCGCAGCGACATCGTAGAAAATGCCATAGAAGGCGATGCTGGAATGGCTGGAACAACAGCCCTTACCGTCAATGGTAATGCCCGCTCACAGCGACTGCTCGCCAGTCTCTCAACCAATTGGACGCCGTATCAGCACGACAATGGGCGCCTTATCCGCCGCACAGAAGTCGGCCTGTTCATTGGCACACGTTACAACTTCGATCGGTTCGACAGCATTGATGTGGGCAGCACGACATTTCTTGGAGGGCTTGATGCCCGGTTTGGAGTTGGAGATTACCTCTCGATTGGCGGCAGCGCGACCATTCGGACCAGCCTCGACGATGCCAGCACAACTTTCTCGTTTGGGCCACAGATCGGTCTGGTTCCGACAAAAGATGCGCTGATCTCAATTGGATACAATATCACCGGGTTTCGCGATCACGACTACTCGGCAGCGCGAAATACCGATCAGGGGTTCTATGCCTCTATCCGGATGAAGTTTGATCCCGACAGCTTCTCCTTCCTCGGCCTCGGGCGGGACCAATGACCTTTATGCGTAATATTCAATCGCTGGCCGCGTTCCTATTGGTAACGCTCGCCGCTCTGATGCCTTCCACCGCGTCGGCCCAGTCCAGCACCGTGCACTGGTCAACCGCGGGGGTAGGTAATGGCAAAAAGATGCCCAACCCCGCCACAACAATCGCGAGCGATGGGACAAGCGTTGCGCTGAATTACACCACAACAACCAACGGCGGCTCTTTCGTGCCCGTCTATGACAATTCGTTTCTTACGTATTCGTCAGGGCGTTTCGGAAGTGGCACCGGGGGTGTTTTGATCGCATTTGATAACGATAGCTGGGATCCTGCCGACAAAGTCGTAACCACAATTACACTCGGTCGTGCCGTGACTGGATTGAGTTTTTCGATCAACGATATCAACCGCGGCGTCGGCTCTGCTGGTTCGTGGGGCACAACATTTCGTGATGTCGTCATGGTCGAATACGACACGGGAAGCGGATCCTTCCAAAGCATCACAAATAGCTCTTCGCTTTGGTCGGCGGGAAGCGCCATCACGCAAAAGGGATCGACTTTCATCGGCGAACAAACCTCTGATCAAACCTCGACCAGCGGCACACTTGATCTCCACTTTGGCAATGTTTCTGTAAAACGGATCCGGATCACCTTTAACAGCGACACATCCGGCTGGTTCGATGTCGCTCAACCTGATAGTCAGCAGATTGCTATCTCTGCCCTCGCCTTCGACGCACCGGGTGCGGATCTGTCTCTCAGAAAAACGCGCGTTTCAGATATTCCAACGAATGGTGGATCGGTTACCTGGCGCCTCACTGTCAGCAACTCTTCAAGCTCATCACTTTCAGCAAGCGGCGTTACAGTAAAAGACTATCTTCCCGCAGGTTTTACTTTCTCTTCCGCCAGCGGGACGGGAACCTTTGATCCGCAGAGCAATGTCTGGCGTGTCGGGAATCCAATCGCACCGGGACAAGACGTATCGCTGGATATCACCGGCACAATCAATGCCACGCCCGGTGCACCGATTACCAATTACGCTGAAATCATAACCAGCAACGCGCCGGATAGCGATTCCACACCTGGTAACGGCGTAACCACCGAGGACGATTACGCGAGCATCACGTTTACCGTGGCTGGAACACGGACAGCTGGCATAGCTCCCGCTCTCACCTGCCCGGCGGGCTCCGTCCTGTTCGATTGGGACTCGAAGAGTTGGGCAGCGGGGAGCACCAACAATTTTTTCCAGCTCGATGTAATCGGCCCAATCGGTTTCCAGATTTCCAATCCCGGGAATTGGCTGAGCGATCGAGCGTATGGCGGACAAGCGCCTATTCTGCAAACGAGCAGCAACGGTGGCAAGACCGGCGAACGCTTATTGTTCGAATGGGTTGACTTGCCCAATCGAAACGCACGGGTCGTGACGCAAATCACTTTGCCTACGGTTATGCGAGGCGCACAATTCATGATTGCCGATGTCGACTACTGGAACGGCCAATTCGCTGACTACGTCGAAGTTGAAGGGCTGTATCAGGGGGCCACAGTCATCCCCACGCTAACCAACGGTGCCACCAATTATGTAATTAGCAACAGTGCTTATGGAGATGGATTATCTTCTGATGGTGCAGCTGACGGCAATGTCATTGTGACATTCGACCAGTCGATCGATCAGATAATCTGAACCGCCCCGGGATTGTCGGAGGCCCTAACTCCTGAGAGGAAGGGTCTACGATGAGCAAGACGACGAACAAGTTTGCACCGGAAGTTCGCGAGCGGGCAGTCCGCCTGGTTCTGGACCAAGAGAGCGAGCATCCATCCCGGTGGGCAGCGATCACATCCATAGCGGCGATGATTGGCTGTTCAGGGCACACGTTGCTGGAGTGGGTGAAGAAAGCCGAGGTGAACAGCGGCAAGCGTGCCGGCGTACCGGTGGAGGTTGCAGACAAGCTGAAGGCGCTGGAACGCGAGAACCGCGAGCTGCGCCAGGCCAACGAGATCCTGCGCAAGGCCTCTGCATATTTTGCCCAGGCGGAGCTCGACCGCCCGTTCAAGCGATGACCAGCTTCATTGATGAGCATCGGGGTGAGTATGGGGTCGAGCCGATCTGCCGGGTTCTGCCGATCGCCCCATC
>NZ_RAHJ01000021.1:0-48611 GCF_003605755.1 Tsuneonella suprasediminis
TAGGCCGTAGACTCATTAGCTGCGATCCATAACCGTGCTGAGAAGAGCTTGATGGCGGCGAGGAAGTTATCGGCGCGTTTGTCGTAGCGTGTCGCCAATCCTCTGGCGTGTTTGAGTTTTCCGAAGAAGCGCTCGATCAGGTTGCGATAGCGGTAGAGGAAGGCGCTGAAGGCGAAGCCCTTTCGTCGATTACGCTTTGCCGGGATGTTGGCGAAGCCGCCGTTGCTTTCGATCCGTGCGCGGATAGCATCGCTGTCATAGGCCTTGTCAGCCAGGAAAGTGCTGCCGGGTGGTACGACATCAAGCAGCGCTACAGCCTCGCGGCAATCGCTGGCTTGTCCTTCCGACAGATGCAGGCCGACCGGTAAACCCCGGCCATCAACCAGCGCATGGATCTTGGTAGTCAGGCCGCCCCGGGAACGTCCCATGCAGCGATTGGGGTCCCCCTTTTTAGGGTCGCACCATGCTGGTGGACCCGGATCGAGGAACTGTCGATCATGACCAGTTCGCCATCGAAAGCGGCGCTGACGGAGGACAGAAGCCGGTCCCATACGCCAGCTTTGCGCCAACGCACGAAACGGTTGTAGCACGTCGTGTATGGCCCATAGCGCTCCGGGATATCCGCCCAGGGGCTGCCTGTGCGAAACCGCCACAATATCCCATTGATCACCCGACGATCATCAACACGCGGAACACCGCGCACCTTGTTCGGCAACAACGGCTCGATCACCGACCACTCGAAATCCGTAAGCTCAAATCTGCGACGGCTCATCCAAGGATCCTTCAAATGCCTTGAATCAATCCAATCTACATCTCGCAAGCCAGTTTATGAGTTTACCACCTAGAACTGGGTCGGGTTTTCGATCGGCGGATCGTTTCGGTGCGCCGATGAATATGCTTCCACAGCCTTAAACACCCGCGTGATATTCCCACTGGCTATCTTTTCGAGATCTGCCTTGCTGTATCCGCGCCGAGCCAGTTCGGTAAATAACACCGGATATCCGGCGACATCTTCCATGCCTGCCGGACCGCTATCTATCCCGTCATAATCGCCGCCCACACCGATATGATCAATTCCCGCGATTTTGCGAACGTGATCGACGTGGTCCGCCCAATCGCTTGCGCTGGCAACTGGCTGAGGATGTGCGTCCCGCCACACCTGCATCCCTGCCTCGACCTGTTGAGGTTGCCCCAGCCAGAGCGACTTCAGCCGCGCCTCCTCCGCAGACTTGTCCGCACCCCACTGGCGAAGCTTCTCACTTAGGAAAACGGGGTAGCCAACAGTCATGACGATCCCACCATTCTGCTTAAGGCGGGCAAGAACCGAATCGGGAACGTTGCGCGCATGGCCATTCACCGCTCGCGCACCGGAATGGCTGAACATTACCGGAGCTTTGCTGACATCGAGGGCATCCAGCATGGTCGCTTCGCTGACGTGGCTCAGGTCAACGATCATACCGATCCGGTTCATCTCGCGCACCACGTCGCGCCCAAAATCTGTCAGCCCGTCATGTTGCGGATCGTCTGTTGCACTGTCAGCCCATTGAATTGTCTTCGAATGGGTTAGGGTCATATATCGGGCACCAAGCGCGTACATCTGTCGCAATACGCCGAGGCTGCCGTTGATGGAGTATCCACCCTCCATCCCAATCAGCGATGCAATTTTGCCTGCCTTTCGTGCGGCCATCACGTCGCCAGTAGAATATGCCATCTGCAACTGATCAGGATAGCGCGCCACCAGACGCTTGATCGCATCGATCTGTTCGATCGTCGCCTGCACCGGTTGGGCATCCGGCAGATTGGCACTCACATAAACCGACCAGAACTGCGCCCCGACCTTTCCTTTTGCCAGGCGCGGAAGGTCTGTATGCATTGCACCATCTTCCCCTTCGGCAGAAGGCGCTTTTGTGCTGTCGTTAAAGTCGAAATCGTGGATCTCGTTGTGCATCCGGGTCCGCAGTTGCCAGGGCACATCGTTATGGCCATCCCACACCGGTGCTTCAGCGAGGGCTTGCCGTGCGATTTGTTCAGGAGTTTGAGCAGCAACCGGAGCGGCAATTGCCGTGGTAACCAAAAGTGTCGCCAAGCCCAAACCGAAGTGTCGCATCACAAGTGATCCCCTGTTGCAGAATGCGTTCAGAGGAAAGCTCTATCTGTTGCCGACCGGACTTGCCAGCAAGAAACCATTCTCTCAGAGTTGCTCTGACATTTTGATGCCGTTTAGCGATAGATCATAGTGATGCCTGAGCAATCACTATGACCCAAATGTCTGCCCGAAGGGGCACACATTACTGTCAATTTGAAACGGCAGGCAGCGGATCAGGCGGGTAATTCAGATGCCTGAAAAGCCAGCAGATATGCGGCAAAAATATCAGCCTGAACAATCCGATAGGCACCAATCGGCGCTATGGTCGCGATCGGATCGATCTATATCCGACTTGCTTTGTGGGCGGGCGCAACGTCCGGTCTGGCCGTTCGCCCGCCACACAAAGGAGAAAGCACTCTTGCGCTACGCGCAATCAACTCATGTGCTTGGAAACAGCACCAGTCATCTTGAACATAGAAATCTGGGCAGAGCCGGTGACTTTGCCGAGAGTCGCGTCGGGATTGATCTGACGCTTGTCCTTGCTGTCCTGCAGGTCATGCTTCTTGATGTATTCCCACACCTTCGAAGTCACCTGAGCGCGAGTCATCGGCCCCTTGCCGACAACAGCTTCGAGGTCCGGAGTGAGGTTCACCGGCTTCTGCAGTGCATTGTTCTTACCAGCCATCAGTTGGTCCTTTCATGCTTGGTCGTGATATTATCGCTAGTCGAAATCATCTTCGTCGGTCCAGTCTTCACTTTCGTCTGACCGGGCATAAGTGCCTGAATATATCGCTGCGGCGACGACATGCCCCTCAATCGCAGCAAAAACCTCGTCTTTTCCAGCCCCTGGCATCAGGGTCAAAGGCAGATCAAGCGCAAAAAGCTGGAAAACATAGTCGTGTGCGTCATCCTCTTGCGGTGGCTGCGGCAAAAGCCATTCGGAATTGCCGACGCTGTTTTTGCCAACTCGAGGCGGAACTTCGCCTTCTAACAATTGCCCTTTCTGCGCCGGCAAGCCCCAGACAAGCCAATGGACCAGCGGCTGCCCACTTCCTGCATCGGGGTCTTCAACCACCAAAACCAGTTCGTGGGCACCCGGCGGCGGCGCTGTCCATTCAAGAGGCGGCGCGACCGCATCTTCCTCGTCCGCGGTAAAGCAGGGGTCGAGTTCATCCCCATCGCGGAACGCGGGGCTCGACAACTTGAAACCACCACGCCCGAACGTACTCGCATCCGCAAACCGCGCAACGGCCAGTTGCGCGTGCGCCGCCTTAGGCGCGCCAAAGGACGGTACGAGCCAGCCGGGTACCGCATCTGCCATTACAATCCATCTCCCATTCGTAACGAAGAACACAGTTAGGCGCTTTCACGCACGACTGCGAGGGCGCAAGGCCAAAATCCGCAGTTTTCGACAGGTGTATGGGGCGGCTCGTCGCGCGACAGGCTTTTTGAAGATCCGAAAGCACCAGCACCTTCTTCACTTGATCAATAACCGTTAACCGCGCAATCTAACTTGTAAGCCCGAGTTTTCAGGATGAAGAATCGGGATAAGGGGAGAAAAAGATGGGTATCGCCCGCAATTCGCTCACTTTGATGTTGTCAGTTGCGCTTTCCGCCTGTGGTGGAGACAGCTCGAATACTAGTGGCGGAACAATTTCTAGCGGAAGTTCTGGTGGCGGATCCAGTGGATCAAATACAAGTGGATGCTCATTAAGCGAGCGTCAGTCTTGGGTGAAATCACAACTCGACGAATGGTACTTATTCCCAAATCTCCTGAATAATAACGTTGCCCCTTCGGCTTATACCAATGTTCAGGATTATATCGATGCCCTGGTGGCACCCGCTCGCGCGCAATCCAAGGATCGCTATTTCACTTACATCACCTCGATCGCTGAAGAAAACGCATACTACAACTCCGGTTCAACCGCCGGCCTTGGCATTCGGTTGGCATTTGACAGTTCCAGCAGTCGCCTGTTTGTAGTGGAATCCTTTGAAAGTGGCCCCGCCTTGGGCGTTGGGATCGATCGCGGCACCGAAATTCTGGCAATCGGCCCTGCCGCCAGCAGCCTGCAATCCGTGTCTTCACTGGTCGCCAGCGGCGGCACACAGGCGCTTTCGGACGCGCTTGGCCCCGATGATCCCGGAGTCAGTCGGGTCTTGCAGGTCCACACCAACGGTCAGGTTTCAAACGTCACCGTCACCAAAACGAATTACAATATCGACCCGGTATCGGATCGGTATGGCGCCAAAGTGATCGACGATAACGGCACCAAAGTCGGCTATATCAATTTGCGGACCTTTATCGATAGCGCCGATTCCGATCTTCGCACTGCGATGGACACATTCCGCAGTCAGGGAATCGACAAAATTATCGTCGATCTACGCTATAACGGTGGGGGTCTGGTCGATATTTCCGCTCTGTTCGGTGATCTGCTGGGCAAGGCCAATGTCGGCAAGGTTTTCAGTTACACCACCTTCCGCGATTCCAAGAGCGCGCGAAACACAACCACGAACTTTTCCGCGCACCCCCAAGCGATTGCCCCTACAAAAATCGCGTTCATCGGAATGTACGGAACAGCTTCGGCCAGCGAACTCCTGACCAATGCATTCATCCCATATATGGGAAATAATATGGCTCTGGTCGGGACAAACACATACGGAAAGCCGGTGGGTCAGATCGGTCTCGATCGCTCAGCTTGCGACGATCGCTTGCGCGTGATGGCCTTCAAGACCGAAAACGCCAACCATCAGGGCCAATATTTCACCGGGCTGGCAACAGTGGTTCCCAACACATGCGCCGCCGGAGACGACATCTCCCGCCAACTGGGGGACCCATCCGAAGCTGCGACCCGCGCAGCACTTAATTTCCTTTCCGGGCAGAGCTGCACACCGATTACATCGTCGGCCAGCGGAACGCGCACTCAGGATGCAACACCGCGCAGAACACTGATCAGGCCAGCGAACCCCAACGCCGCACAACACGAAACTCCCGGACTTTTCTAGCCACCACCACGGCCAGCGGTGCCGATCATTCTGCACCGCTGGTTGATTCAGGAACGTTCCGCGAGAGAACTGCTCAACATCTGTTCCGCGCGATCGCGTGCTGAATGTTCCGGCAAGCCTAGCGACCGAGCAAGCGCATGGCCCATCAGTGCATCGCCTAAAGCGAGCAACACCAAGGTAAGCGTATCTTCGTGCAGTGCACGAATATCGTCAGGCGTAGGTGCCGCAAGCGACGCAATTTCATCAATAAGCTTGTGAATTGTTTCAACTATTGGATCAAGGGCGTCTTCGTTCCCAGTAACAAGCATCCAACTCGCCAGAGCACCGGCCCCCTCTTTGTCGAATGCATCGAACGTCAAATCGACAACATCGCGCGGGGAACCAAGGCCGGCACGGCTTGCCTTAACCGCGTCTCCGATGGTTTCGCACACAGTCTGCGCCAGATGTTGCGCCAGCGCCTTCTGAAGGCCCGATGCCGATCCAAAATGGTGCAGGAGATTTGCATGGGTTCGGCCGATCATTCCGGCCACCGCCTTTAGCGTCACAGCCTGTGGACCTGTTTCGATCAGTAACCGTCTCGCTGCTTCCAACGCAGCGGTGCGCGATTCTTCGGGGCTCCAGCGTTTACGGGTGGCCACAACGAGGCCCCGGCGATGTGTGGTATATAGAGGGAAACATATTGGAACCTTGCGTAAAGTGAACCGCAACGATGGACAAGTGCGCTGCCGCGACAACCGCCGGATACCGGCCCAGCTTACCGGGGCCACCAGCGGAAACACCCTATCCTCTTATTGACACAGATGTAAATAGCACTATTAACACCCGTGTTAGCAAACGGAGCTAGTCTCATGAATGCGCCCGTTTACTTTGATGACCAACGCACAAAAACCCCCACCCCTGCAGACTTGGAAATCGTCGTCCGTGATCGTCGCTTTGCCCGTTCGGCAGAGCCGCATCGCTGGTGGTTGAACAATGACCCAATCGCAACGGCCTGGTTCAATGCGCTTTCTGCCACTTTCCCGCGCGGCGAAGCGTTCTTCATCGAATCGGTGAAAGCGCATCGCGACGGGGCCAGCGCCAAGCTGGAGGCTGAAATCCGCGCGTTCGTTAAGCAGGAAATCAACCACACCCGCGAACATATCGTATTCAACAAACTGGCGGAAGCGAGCGGATACGATGTCAGCTTCATCGACAAGCGGGTTGCGGAGATGCTCGCGCTTACAAAAGATCGGCCTGTCATCCTCAATCTCGCCGCGACGATGGCACTGGAACACTTTACGGCCATGCTCGGGCACGAACTGCTCAAAAACCCTGCCCACCTGCACGGGGCCGATGGCGATCTGGGCGATCTGTGGCGGTGGCACGCAGCCGAAGAGATCGAGCATAAAGGCGTCGCCTATGACACCTGGCTTCACGCGACACGCGACTGGAGCCGTTTTCGCCGCTGGCGGGTGAAATCGATCATGATGTTGATCGTCAGCAAGAATTTCATCATCAACCGCGTGGAAGATGTCGCCGCTTTGCTGGAGCAGGATGGGCTGACTGGTTGGAAGTGGAAAGCCAGGATCTGGGCATACCTGCTGTTTAAACCAGGTTTTCTGCGTAAGATTGCCGGACAGTGGTTCGCCTATTTCCTCCCCGGCTTCCACCCTTGGAACCACGACGACCGCGCTCTGATTGCGAATGTCGTCGAAGGAGATTTCCCCGACGCGGTCGCCCCGGCCTGACGCGCCACGATTACACGCAGTAGTTTAGCCGATCGAACCCACGATAGCGAAGACAGACGGTCACGCCGCTCGCATTTGCGGCGGACCGTCTTCTTCGCATTCAACCTCCCGAACCAGTTCCACAGCGAGGGCTGCTCCGCCTCGGCCAAGCGAACTGTGAGGGCGGACAATGCCGGTCGGACGAAAGCCGACCTTGCGAAGCACCCTGCCGGAAGCTGGGTTGTCAACGAAATGGCTCGCGACCAGACGCCTGTGACCAATCGCATGGGCAATCTCACACACTGCACGCGCGGCCTCGGTCGCATAGCCCTGCCCCCACCAGCGGCGCCCCAGCCAATAGCCGAGGTTTGCCTCTCCGTTTTGGTTGTCGATCCCTACGCAGCCGATGGGACGGGCTCCATTCGCATCAGGGATCACAACCAAGAAGGATGGAAAGTCAGGATCCTGCCTTCGCGAAACAAATGCGCGCGCATCTTCCGGCGCGTAGGGCCATGGCGCTCGACCGAGATTCTGGACAATACCCTGATCGGCAATACCTTCGAAGACAGCTTCCCAGTCTTCCGGCCAGGCGGGCCGCAGGAACAGCCGCTCGCTGCGATGGAACATCGTTACTCTCCTCGGCTCCACGCGACCGCCGATAAGCGCGCCGCATGACAGTGACGTTGCCGCGAAACAAAATTTCGCGAGGTATTCGAGGGAGATACGACAAGAGGGAGACGGGTGGCCCCATCTCCCTCTGAGAGCCGGATACAAATCCGGCTGGGCCATCCCGTGGACGGCCCCTTTATCGGTCCGTCCGGCTTATTCGGCGGCTTGGGCCTGCATATCGACCGACACGTATTTACGGCCAAGCTTGCCCGAATGGAATCGCACGCGACCTTCGACGAGCGCGAAAAGCGTGTGATCCTTGCCCATCCCGACATTGCTGCCCGGATAAAACTTGGTCCCGCGCTGACGCACGATAATGTTGCCTGGAATCACTTCCTGGCTTCCGAATTTCTTGACTCCGAGGCGACGGCCAACGGAATCGCGACCGTTACGCGACGAGCCGCCTGCTTTCTTATGTGCCATTGTCTCGTGCCTTCCTTACTTGTCTTCGGTCTTCTTGGCGGCCGGCTTCTTGGCCGGGGCCTTCTTCTCAGCAGCGGGCTTTTCAGCAGCCGCGGCCTTTGCAGCAGGCTTCTTAGTTGCCGTAGCTTTCTTCGGAGCATCGGCCTTGTCGGCCGTTGCAGCGTCATCAGCCTTCGGAGCGGCTTCCTTCTTGGGAGCAGCCTTCTTATCGGCCTTGCTGTCGCCCACTGCGGTGATACGCAGCAGTGTCATCTGCTGGCGATGGCCAGCCTTCCGACGATAATTGTGGCGACGACGCTTCTTAAAGACGACGACCTTCTCGCTCTTCGCCTGGGCAATAATCTCGGCCGAAACGACGACCTTGGCCGCATCGGCCATCTTGTCGCCTTCGCCCGCCAGCAGGACATCGCCCAGCGTAACGGTATCGCCGGCTTCGCCTGCCAGCTTTTCGACTGCGATTTTGTCTCCGGCGGCAACCCGGTATTGCTTGCCGCCCGTGCGCACAACTGCGAACATGGTGGTTGTCTCTCAATCTCGTGTGAACCGCCCTCAAGTGGGCGGCGCGCCCGATCGGCCACCAGAAGGTAGCTTCTCGGAAAGATGGGTGCCGTTAAGGTAAGAGGGCGGCCAAGTCAACGTGTGGAATGCATAAACCTGCGAAGGCTGGAATCGCGCGCTGCCCGTGCTATGGCGGCGGCGTGAACCGATCGACTATCTTTCTACCATTTGCGATCCTCGCATTGACTGCGGGGTGCGCCTCCAGCGAAGGCTATCCATCGCTGGCTATGCGCGATGCAGAGCGGGTATCTGGCACTTTTTCTCCCACCACTGAAGGCGACGGCACAGATCAGGCGCCTCCGCCAGAAATCCCCGCAGACGCAGCACTTTCCACTCGCATCGACGGGCTTTTGAATGCCGCTAAGGCCGCGCACACCCGCTTCATGGATGCGGCCCCCCGTGCTCAACGTTTGGCAAGCGCCGCTGGGGGTATCGGAAGTGACAGCTGGGCCAGCGCGCAGGTCGCATTGGCCGATCTCGAATCGCAGCGCAGTCAGGCCGCCATTGCACTATCCACACTTGATGAAATGCATGTGGAAGGTGTCACCACCAATACGCTGCCCGGGGTCGTTACAGAGGCGCGCGACACAGTTATTTCTTTGATCGGTGAAGAGGATACACTTCTTTCACAGTTGCGGGCAAAGGTGCGCGGATGACACTTGCTTGTGATACCTGCTCCGTTCGCGATCGTGCCGCATGTTCAGTGTTGGCGGAGGCAGATCGTGCCGAGTTGTCGCGGATTGGCACGACCCGCCGCCTTGAACGTGGAGAAAGCCTGTTTTTTGCGGGGGATAGCAGCGACAGTTGCGCCACTTTGGTACGTGGCGCGCTGAAAGTCAGCTCGCTGGATGCCGAAGGGACAGAACGTATTCTCGCGCTCGTCCATCCCGCTGGATTTGCAGGGGAATTGTTCCAGCCCTTCACCCACCACGACGTGACGGCCCTGACCGACAGCGAACTGTGCGTGTTCGGGCGAAAGGATCTGGAAGCCGCGCTGGAGCGTTACCCCGAACTCGCCCGTGCGTTGCTCCGCCGATCGCAGGAAGATCTGTTTGCCGCCCGCGACTTACTGGCATTGACGGGCAAGCGCGAAGTCCGTGCCCGGCTCGCGGGCCTCATTCTGGCAATGGCACGCGCGGCCAGCGATTCGCCATGTCACCCCGCGGAACGATTCGAACTGCCGCTAAGTCGCGGAGAAATCGCGGCAATGCTTGGCACTACCATCGAAACGATCAGCCGCCGGATGACCGAGCTTGAGCGTGACGAGGTGATCCGGCGCACAGGTACGCGCGGAATCGAACTGGCCGATCCCGCGCGTCTGGCCGATCTGGCCCAGGGATAAAGGCCGCAAAATATCCCAACACCAGACCGGGCGCAGTCTTTGCCCGCGAAATAATTGATATGGAGCAAGGAATTGCTCCAAAATCTTCTGTGAAATCGTGCTACGCTTAAGAGCCTAGGGCACCTACGGCACCAATCATTGATTTACATCAAGATCGAAGCTGAGGCCGTTACCACCGCTCGCGATCGTGCAAGTCCTGCGCCCTCGGTTCGATCCACCGCCAGCCTTCCGCGGTGCGCTCACGTTTCCAGAACCATGCAGCCGATTTCAAATGATCCATCATAAAATCAACTACTTGGAAGGCGGAACGGCGATGGGCGGAAGCGGCAGCGACCAGCACGATTGGGTCGCCCGGTTCCATCACCCCCACCCGATGCCAAACCAGCAACCCATCGAGCGCCCAGCGGGCCAGCGCGTCACTCGCCAAATCGACCATGCCCGGCAGAGTAAGTGGTTCATAATGCGTGAGTTCAAGCCCACTCACACCGTCGCCGGGGCGCACCGAACCTGTGAAACTGACAACCGCCCCGCTTTGCCGGTAAACCCTTTGAAATTGCGCGAGAACTTCTCCTGCCGCGAAACCGCTGTGGAGCAGCCGGATATCCAGCGGAACATCGATCGCCACGTCAGCCACCACTAACCGGCGGTAATAGCGCGATTTCTTGCCCATCAAGGGCAACCAGCGCCGTCTTGTCCGGCAATACATGGCCCTGACAGGCAACGTGGATACGCTCGCCCTGCAATTGCTCCGCCACTGTTCGGGGCACTGCCTCCAGCAACTGCCCCCAGCTCAGCGGTGCCGGCAAGCTCATCTCCGCCGTATCAAAAAGGTCAGATAAGGGGCCGAGAAACAACACTTTTACCGCCACCTCACTACCCCCCGGTGACCGACATATGGCGTGCCTGTGCGGGTGCGGCGCCGCGCTCGGTAATGGCGAACCGGTGGCGTTCGGGCTTGATCCGCATCGCTTCGTCGAGGACGCTGTCGAGTGCGGCCTGCGGATCGGGTGAGCGGAGTGCGGCGCGGAGATCGACCCGCTCTCCACCCCCCAGACAAGGGTAAAGCTGCCCCGTAGAAGTCACCCGTATCCGATTGCAACCATTACAGAAGTTATCGGTCAGCGGGGTGATAAAGCCAATCCGCCCACCGGTTTCGCGCACATCGAAATACCGCGCGGGGCCGCTGGTGCGATAGCTGCTTGGCGACAGATTCCAGTGCATATCCAGAACCTTACGCACTTCGGTCAGGGGTAGATAGTGATCGACGCGGTCACCATCGACTTTGCCCAGCGGCATGACTTCGATCAGCGAGACATCGTGCCCTTCGCCATGGGCCCATTCGATCAGGTTCGGCAAATTCGATTCATTGACAGATTTAAGTGCCACCACATTGATTTTAATCGTCAACCCCGCCGCTTTGGCCGCCGCAATTCCGGCCAGCACATCGGGCAAACGATCCCGCCGGGTCAGCGTCGCGAAGGTTTCGCGGTCGAGGGTATCGAGAGAGACATTGATCCGCCGGACCCCGGCGCGGGCGAGCGCAGCGGCGTTCGCGGCCAGTTGAGTGCCATTGGTGGTGACAGTTAACTCATTGAGACCATTTCCCAATTTCTGCCCCAAGCGGGTAATGAGATCGATCGCATCGCGCCGCACCAGCGGTTCACCGCCGGTAATACGGATCTTGTTCACTCCGCGTGCGATAAACCCTTGAGCGAGTTTATATAATTCATCGATAGTCAGCAGATCGCGGCGCGGCAGGAACCGCATGGCTTCGGGCATGCAATAAGCGCAGCGTAAGTCGCAGCGGTCGGTTATCGACAGGCGCAGGTACGAAATCGTGCGCTGGAAACCATCGACCAGCATTCTCGCTACCCTGCCCTTTCATCAACAGAAAGGCTATCGACCTGAAAACATTGGCCCGTCACCCCTGGCGCGCGCTCCAGATAGGCCAGCGTGGCGGCAATCGCCGCATCGTCGCCGCCGATCAATGCATTGACACGTTTGACACTAAATGCCCGTGCAAGTTCCTGAACTGCGGAATGAATCCAGCCCTCGCCCTGAAATTCGCCCGAATTTATCACTAAGGCCAGCGATAATGCCTCCGACTGAAGCAACAGACGCGCTTTTGGCGCCCAATCGGCATAAAATACCTGTGCCGCGTCCAGCGCATCGCCCGGCAATGGCCCGATCCGCAGGACGGCCTGCGCCATCAGCGCCGATCCCGACTCAATGTCATGCCGATTTTTTCGCCCGCTTCGGCAATCGCCAGCTTAACGATTTTGACCGTGACGCGCTGGACCCGTTCATCGGCCACGAACAGCGTTTCGCAAATGTGATCGGCCACCGCTTCGATCAGTTTGAAATGAACCCCGGCGGGCAAAGCTTCGCTGGCCGCGAATTTCAGTTCCATGTAATTCTTGCTGGCATCGAGCGGGGTGTCGGGCGCGTAGTGATCGGCGGGCTTCAGCTCCGCCGTGACAGAGATCCGCAATGGTTGCGGCTTGCCCGTTTCCTCCGAATAAATTCCGGTGAGCACATCGACTTCGAGGTCGGCAACTTCCAGCGTCAGCGAATCGGCCATATGTCTTGTCCTTAGCCCGGATTGGACCAGCGCGCGAAAATCGCGGTGGGCAGCAGGCGGCCCCCTTCCCCCTCTTCGCGCACAGAGAGGTCACCGTGTTCGATCGTGCCGGGCATCCCGGCAAAGGTTTCCGCCAGCAATCCGCCCAGCGCAAGGCTGCTCATCCGCACGGCATAGACAGTGAGGAACAGGAAACGGCTGTCACCATCCAACAGGCGGCGGCAATCGGCCACCAGCGGCCCCAGCCCTTCCTCTATCCGCCAGGTTTCCCCGTTCGGCCCGCGACCGAATTTGGGCGGATCGAGGATAATCCCGTCATAGCGCCGTTCGCGCCGCACTTCACGCGCGGCGAATTTGGCGGCATCGTCCACCAGCCAGCGGATCGGGCGGTCGCCCATTCCCGCCAGCGCGGCGTTGTCGCGGGCCTGCGCGACCGATTTCTTGCTGGCATCGACATGCGCCACCGGACCATGCGCGCTGAGCGCCAGCGATCCCACCCCGGTATAGCCGAACAGGTTGAGCGTCTGCGCATCGTCCCGCCCAGCCAGCTGATCGCGCATCCAGCTCCACACCGGGGCCATATCGGGGAAGAATCCCAGATGGCGAAACGGGGTGCAACTGGCGGTGAAGCGGACATCGTCCCACGCCATCGGCCACCCTTCGCGCGGTACCTGCCCGCTGAAACGCCAGCGCCCGCCGCCGTCTTCATCCGAACCGGGCACGAATTCGCCATCGGCCTGCCAGTCGGGCAGGCGCGGCGACCACATCGCCTGCGGTTCGGGCCGGATAAAGCGATAGCGGCCGTACCGTTCCAGTTTCCGCCCGTGGCCCGAATCGACCAGGCCGTAATCGGCCCAGCCTTCACCCGCCATCAGGTGCGGTTGTTCGATCAGCTGAGCCATCAGGCCGAAGGCGTCGCCAGTCCGGCGACATAGGCGCGCACGGCTTCGTAATCGCCGGGCAGCTCGTCATAGCGTTCTTCGCGGGCGAACAGATCGCCCACCCGTGCGGGCAGATGCGGGCGGGTGCCGGTGGCACGTTCCACCGCATCGCGGAACTTGGCCGGATGCGCGGTAGCCAGCGTGACCACGGGTACATCGGCCGCGATATCCGCCGCCCGTGCCGCATGCAGGCCAATGGCGGTATGCGGATCGAGCACTTCGCCGCAGTTTTCCCATGCCCAGCGCATCGCTTCGCCCATATCCTTGGCATCGGCGCGCGCGCTGGTGAACAGCGCCGCGGCACCTTCGCGCTGGGCATTGGTGAGGCGCATCGCCTTGCTCGCTTCGAAACCGCGCATCTGTTCGGCCAGCGCCGCGCCATCGCGCCCGCCGGCATCGAACAGCAGGCGTTCGAAATTCGAACTGACCTGAATATCCATGCTCGGCGCGGCAGTGGGGGTGACCGTGCCCGCCGAATAGTCGCCATCGGTCAACGCACGGTGGAGAATGTCGTTCACATTGGTCGCCACGATCAGTTGTTCGATCGGCAACCCCATCTGCGCCGCGACATAGCCCGCAAACACGTCTCCGAAATTGCCCGTCGGCACGGCAAAGGCCACTTTGCGTTCGGGCGCGCCCAGTTGCAACGCGGCGGCAAAGTAATAGACCACTTGCGCCATCAGCCGCGCCCAGTTGATCGAATTGACCGCGCTGATGCGGAATCGCCCGGTCATCTCACTATCGGCAAACATGCGCTTCACCATCGCCTGCGCGTCGTCGAACGAACCGTCGATGGCGATATTGTGGACATTGGGCGCCAGCACAGTGGTCATCTGGCGGCGCTGTACATCGCTGACCCGGCCGTTGGGGTGCAGCATGAACACATCGACCTGCGCGCGACCCGCCAGCGCATCGATTGCCGCGCTGCCGGTGTCCCCGCTCGTCGCGCCGACAATCGTAAGGTGATCGCTGCGGCGCGAGAGGAATTCTTCGAACAGCAGGCCCAGCAATTGCAGCGCCACGTCCTTGAACGCCAGCGTCGGCCCGTGGAACAGTTCGAGCACCCAGTTCTGTTCATCCAGCTGGACCAGAGGCGTCACCGCCGCGTGGGCAAACCGGCCATAAGCCTGTTCACACAGTTCCAGCAGCCGTTCGGGCGACAGGCTTTCCCCCACGAATGGCTGCATGACTTTCGCCGCCAGTTGCGGATAGGGCAACCCGCGCAGCGCCGCGATCTCGGCAGCCGAGAAACGTGGCCACGCGCGCGGCAGATACAGCCCGCCATCGCTGGCCAGCCCGGCCAGAGTGACGTGTTCGAAATCGAGCGCAGGCGCGCTCCCACGGGTTGAGACATATTCCATCGTGCGCCGCGCTTATCCCGCGAAAGCGCGAGCGGCAAGCAAACGCGACTTTAGCGGGGAAAAGCGGTGGGGTTTGTTTGGGGGTTTATTGGGCAAGCTGGACCCCGGCTCAGGGGCCGGGGTGACGACAGCGGACAGAATGCTATGTCCTATTTCGACAAGGACACGCCTCTTGTCATTGCGAGGAGGCGCAGGCGACGTGGCAATCCATGAACCGCCGTCAGCCCCAGCCACAACCGCCGCGATGGGCGGAACCGCCGGGTGGAAGCTTATCACACGAAGGCGCGAAGGCACGAAGTGGGTTTGGCTGAGGGGTAGAGCCATTAACCACAATACTATCGCGTCTTCCCCACCCTCGTCATTGCGAGGACCCGCAGGCGACGTGGCAATCCATGAACCGCCGTCAGCCCCAGCCACAACCGCCGCGTCAGGCGGAACCGCCGGGTGGAAGGTTGTCACACGAAGGCGCGAAGGTACGAAGTGGGCTTGGTTGAGGGGTAAAGTCATTAACCACAACACTATCGCGCCTTCCCCACGCTCGTCATTGCGAGGAGCCGCAGGCGACGTGGCAATCCATGAACCGTCGTCAGCCCCAACCACAACCGCCGCGATGGGCAGAACAGCCAGTCCGTGGATTACTTCACTCCGTTCGCAATGACGAAGGGTGGGCGCACAGGCCACCCATTGGATACACGGCGCACTCCCCGCATACGTTCCCGCCGGATACGTTCGCCCCCCACAGCGTCGCCCCGGACTTGATCCGGGGCCCAGCTTTTCTTCGCGCGCCACTTTGCCCCGCGCTCTGTCAAAGAATCACATCAGGACACACCACAAACAGCCAGTAATAGGGCACTAGCTATCTAAGAGTCGCCTCTGCATAGAATTCCCTTTGACTTCGCCCGAAAAATAACAATCATCGCAATTCCAAATAATTAGGGGGAATATACGATGGCTGGATTACTCAAAAATGCAACAATGGCTGCCGCACTGGCGATGTCGGGCAATGCTCTTGCCGCCGGGCCGCTGCCGGTGGATGCGCCGATCCCGAACGATATGAAGGAGCGCGTATTCCTTCCCGCGTCGGCGGTCGCCGGGGTGCGTGACAAGATGGAGCGGGTCGTCGGATACTGGGCGTTCGTCGACAAGAACGGCAAGATCGAAGTGACTACGCTGCGCCCCGCCTCCTTCACTGGAGAAAGCGCGCTGACCAAAGTCACGCTCGGTTCGGGCAAGCCGAGTTACGAAACCATTCTCACATCATCGAAAGATCTGAATGCCGCAATTCCGGTGCTCAATTTCTCGTGGTCGACCAATCAGAAAGGACAGGTCACGATCACCGACAGCGCCCAGTTCGTCGCCAAAGGCGATCCGACCAGCACCGATTGGGACAATCTGCCTGTTCCGACCAATGGCGGCCACTGGGTGTTCATCGATGCAGCAACGGTGAGCGTAGTGCAAACCTCTGTTCTGACAGAAAAATCAGGCGGGTTGAGCGCTTTGCTGCAAGCATTCAGCATCGGCGGCAAAAATTATCAGGCGCTGAGCGGGACAAGCAGCGATCTGATCGTTGCGCTGTTCGTGAAACGCAATCCGCTCGACCTCGCCGCGGGGCTGGTTACCATGAAACAGGCCAGTGCACTGGCAGTGACGGAATCGTCGCTCAACGCACTCTCGGCGCAATAATAGCTGGCGGGGATCGGGGGCGGCCCCTGCTAGTGTGGGGGAGCGGATTGGCACCGCCTCCCTCATAGGCCGCGCCTTACCCGCGCCAGCGTTTCCGCAGCGCGAGGGCGTAGATCACCAGCGCGGTGGCGGCGAACAGAAACCACTGGATCGCATAGGCGAAATGGTTGTTGGGAATATCGCGCGGGTCGGGCCGGGCGAGCGGTTGCAGGCCCGCTTGCGGCGGATCGGCCACCAGCTTGGCCCCGCCAGTGGTCGGGCCGATCATCCCGGTGACAGCGCCGCCGCTCCATTGCACGATATCGGGCCGGTCGGACCAGCCCAGCGCGATTTCCGCCACCCGACCGCTGGCATTGCGACAGGTCACCAGATGCGCCCATCCCGGTTCGCCGCCCGCCGACTGACCCGAACGTTCCTGATGCCCGGTCACTTGCGCGCAATCGAACCGGCTGCGGTGATAGAGCGCGTTTTCAATGGCGGGTTCCGAAGTCGGCCACGCGACCTCTGCCGAAGACATTGCCGCGCCTTCATAGCGGACGAGCAGGTCTTCCTTCCATTCCTTGCGCTGCAACTGCCACACGCCCAGCGCGATCATGGTAGCGACCGCGGCCAGCACGACGATAGTCGCCACGATAGGGATACGCCGGGTCACCTGATTCACTTGCGTTGCTGCCCCTCGCCCGCCTTGTTGCGAAACTCGCTTGCCAGCAAAGCAGCCTTCGACACGCGCAAACCACCCAGCACAAGCACCGTGGTGATCGGAATCCAGATCAGCGCCTGCACCCAGAACGGCGGCTCAGCCGCCAGTTGCAGCCAGATCGCCAGTCCGGCGACCAGCGCGCCAATGCCCAGCGTCAGAAACGCCGCCGGGCCATCGCCCACGTTGAACTTGCCGAAATCGAGCCCGCAGGCGCGGCAACGCGGGGCGAATTTCACCAGCCCGTCGAACAGGGTTTTCGCACCGCATTGCGGGCACAAACCGGAAAGGGCAGCCTGACCAATGCCGGGCTGCCCCTTCGGTGAATCCGGATGTTCCGGTGTCATGTCAGCAGATCACCTCAGTGGATCGGCGCGCCCCAGCCGCCCCAGATATAGACGACCACGAACAGGAACAGCCACACCACGTCAACGAAGTGCCAGTACCACGCAGCCGCTTCGAAACCGAAGTGCTGCTTGGGTGTGAAGTGGCCCTTGTAAGTCCGCACGAGGCACACGATCAGGAAGATCGTGCCAACGATCACGTGGAACCCGTGGAACCCGGTCGCCATGTAGAAGCCGGAGCTGTAGGTGTTGCCGCCAAAGCCGAACGGCGCGTGCATATATTCATACGCCTGAATGGTGGAGAACAGCAGGCCGAGCAGGATGGTCAGCCACAGACCCTGCTTCAGCCCTTCACGATCACCGTGGATCAGGCGATGGTGTGCCCAGGTCAGCGTTGTGCCCGAACACAGCAGAATCATCGTGTTGAGCAACGGCAGATCGAACGGGTCCATCACTGCTTCGATTGCCTTGGGCGGGAAAACGCCGCCGATCACGTCAGAAAGCTCGCTCGGGAACAGCGCGAAGTCGAACCACGCCCAGAACCATCCGACGAAGAACATCACTTCCGAAGCGATGAACAGGATCATGCCATAGCGCAGGTGAAGCTGCACCACCGGAGTGTGATCACCTGCCTGCGCTTCCTTCACAATGTTGTAAAACCAGCTGAAAAACGTGGCAATCAGGCCCGCGATGCCCAGACCGAGGACGATCGGCCACCCACTCATCGTGTCGCGGTGCATGAACAGCACCATGCCGCTGGTGAATGTCAGCGCCGAAATCGACGCGATCAGCGGCCAGATGTCGGGCGGAAGAATGTGATAATCGTGGTTCTTGGCGCCAGCCATTTCCGAATCGTCCCTGTTTTCTGTTCGAACCCGGCTTTCCACCGGATATTTCGCACTGCCTTAATGCGCGCTGCCGACCGGGTCCAGAGGGCAATACGCGGCTTTTCGCATCATTCCGCCGCTGTGCCGGTGCTCGCGCGGTGGAATGTGTAACTGAGCGTCACCTGCTCCACCGGTGCGGCATCGGGATCGTCGCGGATCGACGGATCGACATAATACAACACCGGCATCACCACTTCCTGCCCCGGCTGGAGCGTCTGTTCGGTGAAGCAGAAACACTGTATCTTATTGAAATAAAAGCCAGTCTGGTCGGGCGACACGTTGAACGTGGCCGCGCCAGTGATCGGCTGATCGGAATTGTTTTTCGCGTAGTAGAACGCCATCTTGCGTTCACCCAGCGTGACGGTCTGCGTCGTCTGTTCTGCGCGGAAGGTCCACGGCAGGTTGGGATCGACATTGCCGTCGAACCGCACCGAAATCGTCGCCCCGCCCAGCTTGCGCCCGGCTTCCGCCGCAGCGGCGGCCTTCGATTCATCGGCGCGCTGCGTGGTGCCGGCAAACCCGGTCACCTGACAGAACAGGCGATAGAGCGGCACCGCGGCGTAGCCCAGCGCCAGCATCGCCAACGCGATCGACAGGCCGATAATTCCGACCTTCAGATTGCTGCGTTCGATTGCCTGTTCAGCCATGATCAACCCATCTTCGCGATCGTGATGAAGTAGAACAGCACCACAAAGAATGTGAGGCCCAGCGCGAGCGCCAGATTACGCCCTTTGCGACGGCGTTTGAAAATCTCTTCTTCTTCCGGTGTCATGCCAACATCCCCTGCCCTGAAAGCGCGCGATCCGCAACCAGCATCGCGAACAGCGCGAACAGGTAAAGGATACTGAAAGCGAACAAGCGTTTTTCCGGCTTCATCGTGTCACCTTCGCGCGTGCGGCGCAACGCAACTGGCAGCGACAGCACGAGAAACCCCAGCGACAGCACCAGCGCCGACACCCCATATATCGCGCCGGTCCCGCCGATAAACCACGGCGCCGCCGCCAGCGGCACCAGCAGAACGGTATAAATCAGGATCTGATGCCGCGTGGCCACTTCGCCTTTCACCACCGGCATCATCGGGATGCCGACTTTGGCATAATCGCTCTGCACAAACAGCGCGAGCGCCCAGAAATGCGGCGGGGTCCAGAAAAAGATGATGGCAAACAGCAGGACCGGCATGGCCGAGATGTGCCCGGTCACCGCGATCCAACCTATCAGCGGGGGAAACGCCCCCGCCCCGCCACCGATCACGATATTTTGCGGCGTGCGCGGTTTCAGCCAGATAGTGTACACAACCGCGTAATAAACGATCGACACCGCCAGCACCGCCGCGGCCAGCCAGTGCACCGCCAGCCCCATCGTCGCAACCGATGCGCCCGACAGGAAAATCCCGAAATCGCGCGCGTCGGTGCGGTTCATCCGCCCTTCGGGCAGCGGGCGGCGCGCGGTGCGCTTCATCCCGGCGTCGATATCGGCTTCCCACCACTGGTTGAGCGCCGCAGCGCCGCCCGCGCCGAGCGCGATGCACAGGATCGCGGTGAACCCTATCACGGGATTGATGTGCCCCGGCGCGGCCAGCAGCCCGCACAGGCCGGTGAAAATCACCAGGCTCATCACACGCGGTTTGGTCAGCGCGAGGAAATCGCGCCAGTCGGTCGGCAATTGCAGGGTGGTTGGCTTCGTCATGATATCGCGCGCGCTATAGAGCCAGAGGGCAGGTGCCTCAATGCCCCACCGGCAGTTTACCAAGCCATTCGAGCAACAGGCTATTCACCGCCTCCGGCTTTTCCTGCTGGGTCCAGTGCCCGGTGGCGGGCAGAATGTGCCCTTCCACCTTGGGTGCGAACAACCGCATCATCGCCACCGGATCGCTGACCGCACCGAACAGAGTGGTCGCCGGATCGCACTCGCCACCGATGAACAGGCACGGCTGTTCGATCTTCTGGCCTGCAAACTGTTGCAGCCATTCAAAATCCCGCTCGTGATTGCGATAGCGATTGAGCGGTCCACGGAAACCGGACTGGCGGAATTCGGCTTCGTAAAAATCGAGATCGGCCTCGGTCAGCCAGTCGGTTGGCCGGGGATCAGGGAGGCCTTCGAGAAAGGTCGCGCCCAGCGGCTTGTCGAAATAGTCGCCAGGCGGCACATCGCCGCTGATCGAGTACATCATGCGGTGAACGAATTCGCGCGGGTCGGCCTCCGCCTCGGCCTCAGCGACGCCCGGCTCCTGAAAATACTCCTGATAGAAGAACTTGCCCTGCGCGGTGAAGTGGTCGCGAAACACCTCGGTAAAGGGGCGGTTGGGCACGCCGGAGAACGGCACCGACAGACCGGCGACCGCTGAAAACCGGTTCGGGTGCGTCAGGGCCGAATTCCATACGATGGGTGCACCCCAGTCATGGCCGATCAGGATCGCGGGGGTATCGGGCTGCAAGGCATCCGCCAGCCCGACGAGGTCACCCACGATCCGTTCGAGGGCATAAGCCTCAATCGCCTCCGGCTTGTCCGATCCGCCATAACCGCGCACATCGATGGCGCAGGCAGTGAACCCGGCATCGGCAATCGGGCCGATCTGGTGGCGCCAGGAATACCAGCTTTCGGGGAAGCCGTGGACGAGGATCACCAACGGCCCCGCCCCCTGCACCGCGCAACGCAGGCTCAGTTCACCGACATCGGTCATCCGCATTTCCGGCATTGCCCGCTCTCCCTCCGCCATATTTTTACGCTCTCAATCAGGCGCATCAGTCAATCCCAACTGTTCCGCCCAAAGCAAACGGCCGGTCCTGCTGGACCGGCCGAACGCATATGTGGGGCCGGTACACGCCCGGCCCGATTCAATGGCACCTTACGCGGTGGCAGGCGCATCACCTTTGGGCAGGTGATTGTGATAGTCGTTGTCTTCCGAAATCACCGGCAGCGTTTCGAACTGGTGGAACGGCGGCGGGCTGGACAGGGTCCATTCCAGCGTCGTCGCGCCTTCACCCCAGTAGTTGGCCGGCGCCTTCTTGCCCGCGATAAATGCGTAAGCAATGTTCACGAAGAAGAAGATCATGGAAAACGCCATGATTTCATAGCCGTGCGAGGCGATCTTGTTCCAGTACTCATATGCCAGCGCATAGTCGGGATAGCGACGCGGCATACCCTGCAGGCCGAGGAAGTGCATCGGGAAGAAGATCATGTTCACGCCGATGAAGAACACCCAGAAGTGGATGTGCGCCAGCAGTTCGGAGTGCATCTTTCCGCTCATCTTCGGGAACCAGTAGTAGAAGCCCGCGAACAGCGAGAACACCGCACCCATCGACAGCACGTAGTGGAAGTGTGCAACGACGAAATAGGTGTCGTGGACAACATCGTCGATCCCGCCATTGGCGAGATACACGCCGGTCACACCGCCAACGGTGAACAGGAAGATCATGCCCAGCGCCCAGACCATCGGGCTCTTGAACTCGATCGAACCGCCCCACATCGTGGCGATCCAGCTGAAGATCTTCACACCGGTCGGCACGGCGATAACCATCGTCGCGGCAGTGAAATACATCTTCTCGTTCACGGAAAGGCCGGTGGTGTACATGTGGTGCGCCCACACGATGAAGCCGACCACGCCGATGGCGACCATCGCGTATGCCATACCGAGATAACCGAACACCGGCTTCTTGGAGAACGTCGCGACGATCTGGCTGATCATGCCGAAGCCCGGCAGGATCATGATGTACACTTCGGGGTGACCGAAGAACCAGAACAAGTGCTGGTACAGGATCGGATCGCCGCCGCCCGCCGGATCGAAGAACGTCGTACCGAAGTTACGGTCGGTGATCAGCATGGTGATCGCCGCAGCCAGAACCGGCAGAGCCAGCAACAGCAGGAATGCAGTGACCAGCACCGACCACACGAACAACGGCATCTTGTGCAGGGTCATCCCCGGCGCACGCATGTTGAAGATAGTGGTGATGAAGTTGATCGCGCCCATGATCGACGCAGCACCGGCAAGGTGCAGCGAGAAGATCGCGAAATCGACCGCCGGACCTGCAGAACCGGAGGTGGAAAGCGGCGCATAGACCGTCCAGCCCGTACCCGCGCCAAGGCCATTTACATCGCCCGGCACGAATGCCGAGAACATCAGCGAACAGAAACCCGCAACCGTCAGCCAGAAACTGATGTTGTTCATCCGCGGGAACGCCATGTCCGGCGCCCCGATCATGATCGGAACGAACCAGTTACCAAACCCGCCGATCATCGCCGGCATGACCATGAAGAACACCATGATCATACCGTGCGCGGTAATCAGCACGTTCCACAGGTGGGCATTGGCATCGAAAGACGCCTCACCACCCATAAGCTGCACCCACCAGCCAAGGTACTGGATACCCGGTTCGGCCAGCTCCATACGCATGATGCCCGAAATGCCGCCACCGACGATCCCCGCGAAAATCGCGAAAATCAGGTACATCGTGCCGATGTCCTTGTGGTTGGTCGACATGAACCAGCGGGCGAAAAAGCCCGGCTTGTGGTCGGCGTCGTGATGTCCGTGCTCTTCGTGAGCCTGGAAGGTATCGGCAGTGGTAGCCATGACGTCTCTCTAGGTTTCGTAACTACTGAATACGGATCAGGCCGCAGGGGCCGCGGCGGCAGGCGAAGCGGCGTCGGCGGGGGCCGAAGCCGCATCCGCCGGAGTAGCCGCAGCAGGCGTAACGGTGGCGGCTTCTTCAACCTTGCCGACCGTGCCACCCTGCGAGCGGACCCATGCCTCGAACTGCGGGCGCGGCAGCGCCTCAACGGCGATCGGCATATAGCCGTGCTTGCCGCCGCACAGTTCCGAACACTGCCCGTAATAAATGCCAGGTTCCGACACGAAGAAACGCTTTTCGTTCAAGCGACCGGGAACGGCATCGAGCTTGAACCACAGCGAAGGCACCGCGAACGAGTGGATCACGTCAGCGCCGGTGGTCTGCAGGCGAATCCATTCACCGGCAGGCACCACCATACGGTGATCGACTGCAAGCTGCGCCGGAAGGCCGCGCTTGATCGCTTCTTCATCGGGCAGCATGTTCGAGATGACTTCGAACCCGCCGTTATCCGGATAGGAATAGCCCCAGTACCACTGGTATCCGGTGACCTTCACGGTCAGCGCATCTTTCGGCGGGGACTTGTATTGCGCCGAAACCAGACTGATCGAAGGCAGCGCAATGCCGACGAGGATCAAAACCGGGACCAGCGTCCACACCACTTCGAGCAGTGTGTTGTGAGTCGTTTTCGAAGGAACCGGATTGGACCGCTTGTTGAAACGAACGACAACGTAAACAAGCAGACCGAGGACGAAGACGCAGATGATCCCCATGATCCACAGCAGCGCATAGTGCAGCTTGTCCGCCGTTTCACCGATCGGTGAATACTGCTGCTGAACATTGAGCCCGCCATCGTGCGGCTGCCCCTTGATCCATTCCGGGCCCAGCGGCTTGTACGCGCTGTCTTCCGCCGGTGCAGCGGCGGCGGCATTGTCGTTCGCCGCATCGGCGGAAACGGCTGCCTCGGTCGCCGCAGGCGCCGGAGCGGCCTGAGCACTGGCGACTTGCGGGCTGAGCGCCAGCATCAGAGCGGCCCACAACGGAGCCCAGAAACGCACAAGCGTGCGGACGGTCGATTTGCCGGAAATCATTGGTGTGAAGCTTTCCATTGCCCTTGTTTTCGTCCCGAATCCGACATGCAGCGCACACCGGAACGCCCCCCTGTCGAGGCTTGTTTGGCAGGGCTATACGCACGCTTGCCCCTGGCCTCAAGCACTTCTAGGGAGATTTTCACCCGGTCGTTGCACCGGGCCCACATGTCCCCATAGCGAGCGACCACCGAATGACCGACGAAGAGGTATTGCAGGAATTCCGCGCCAGCCAGGCTTTGCTAGAGGGACATTTCCTTCTTTCCAGTGGCCGCCACAGCGCGCAATACCTTCAATGTGCACGGGTTTTAATGAATCCCGAGCGCGCCGACCGACTCGCCCGCGCCCTCGCTCAGAAGCTCCCGCGTGAAATCCGAAGCGAGATCGACGTGGTTGTCAGCCCGGCAATGGGCGGCATCATTATCGGGCAGGAAATGGGGCGCGTTCTCAATAAGGACGCGATCTTTCTGGAACGCCCCACCGGAACTTTCGAACTGCGGCGCGGATTCGCACTCGAACCGGGAACGAAAGTTCTGATGGTCGAAGATGTCGTCACCACCGGCCTCTCCAGTCGCGAAGCGATCGAGGCAGTCGGGCGCGAAGGTGGCGAAGTTATTGCCGAGGTGTCGCTGGTCGATCGTTCCGCCGGGGAAGCCGATCTGGGCGTGCCGTTCTTCCCGCTGATCGCGCTGTCGGTGCCCAGCTATGCCGATAGCGAGGTTCCCGCCGATCTGGCCGCGATTCCCATCACCAAGCCGGGGAGCCGCAAATAGAATGCTCACTCCTCTGCGCCTCGGCGTCAACATCGATCATGTCGCTACGATCCGCAATGCGCGCGGCGGCGATCACCCCGATCCGGTGCGCGCAGCGGAAATCGTCGCTGCGGTGGGCGGCGACGGGATCACCGCGCATCTGCGCGAAGACCGTCGCCATATCCGCGACGAAGATATCGCCCGCATTCAGGCGGCAACCGATCTTCCGCTCAACCTCGAAATGGCCGCGACCGACGAGATGCTGGCGATTGCCCTGCGCCATACGCCGCACGCCGCGTGTATTGTGCCGGAAAAGCGCGAGGAAGTGACGACCGAAGGCGGGCTGGACGCTGCCGGACAGCATAACCGGCTTGCGCCCATCGTCGCCCGGTTGAGCGATGCAGGCATCCGGGTCAGCCTGTTCATCGAACCGAGCGAGCGCCAGATAGAGGCCGCCGCCAAGCTTGGCGCGCAAGTGGTTGAGTTTCATACCGGCGAATATGCCAATGCCACCGGCGAAGACGCGGAACGCCAATGCGCGCGCATTGCAGCGATGGCCGCCGCAGCGGTCGATCTCGGCATCGAACCGCACGCGGGGCACGGGCTGACTTACGACAATGTCATGCCGATCGCGGCCATTCCGCAACTGGCCGAACTGAACATCGGGCACTACCTCATTGGGGAAGCGGTATTCGTCGGGCTGGAATCGGCCGTGCGGCACATGCGCGAATTAATGGATCAGGCGCGTCAGCCATGATTATCGGTATCGGTTCGGACCTGACCAATATGGACCGCATCGCCAATTCGCTCGACCGGTGGGGTGACAGGTTCGAAGCGCGGTGCTTCACTGAAGTGGAGCGAGCCAAAGCTGCCAAACGCCCCTACACCCGCGTTGGCACTTTCGCGAAACGATGGGCTGCGAAGGAAGCATTCGTCAAAGCGGTCGGCACCGGTTTCAGGCGCGGGGTTTATCACATCGACATCGGTGTCGTGAACGCCCCTTCGGGTGCGCCAACGCTGGCACTGGCCAATGGCGCAGCGGCCAGACTTGCGGAAATCACCCCGTCCGGCCATGAAGTGCTCATTCATCTTACCCTAACGGACGACCATCCATGGGCGCAGGCGTTCGTCGTTATCGAGGCTCAACCGCTGTGAACCCACCGACCGGCTCCACCGCCGCACCTTCTTCCGAACCGCAGACTGTGACAGACACCGATAAACCCCGCGAGAAAGTCAACTGGATCGCCGAATTGCGCGGGCTGGCGCTGATGCTGATTGCCGTGCTGGCGTTTCATACACTGGTGGCCAAGCCGTTTTATATTCCCTCCACATCGATGGTGCCCAACCTGATGGTGGGGGACAGGCTGGTCGTGTCGAAGTACCCCTTTGGCTGGAACTGGTCGTCTGTCAGTTTCCACCTGCTGCCCCGTGGTGACTGGCGTGTGTGGGGCGCGACGCCCGAATATGGCGATATCGTGATCGCCGTGCCGCCGGATAGCGACGAGGATTATATCAAGCGGGTGATCGGCCTGCCGGGCGACCGGATCGCAGTCGTCAACGGACAGGTCATCCTCAATGGCAAGCCGGTGCCGCAGGCGGTCGAACCCGATCTGCAGATCCCTGTCGACGCGCAAATATGCGATGGCCGCCCGTGCCTGTATTACTTCGACAATTATCGCACCCGCCTGCCAAGCGGCGAACAAGTGTATGAAGTGCCCGTGCTGCGCGAAACGCTGCCCAACGGGGCGACTTATCGGGTGATCGACCATCGCGATCAGCAACTGGATAACTTCCCCGAAATCACCATCCCGCAGGATTCGGTTTTCCTGATGGGTGACAACCGCGATCATTCGGCCGACAGCCGCGCGCCCGTGTGGGAACACGGGCTCGGCGGGCCGGTGCCGCTCGCCAATGTGGGCGGCCGTGCGGAGTTCATCACGTTTTCACTCGACGGATCGACCGGCTGGAATCCGCTGACGTGGTTCTCCTCCTTGCGAACGAACCGGGCGTGGAGCACATTGCGACCCGCAATCGCGCAGGGGAACCAGCAGAATGAGCGAAACTGAAAATACCGGGCCATCGCCGGTTCACCACAGCGATATCGGCACCAGCCCCAGCCGGATCGGCAACCCCAAGCTGCGGTTCGAAGCCGAACGTGCGCTTGTCTGGGCGACGGTAATCGGCCTGTTCATACTGGCGATTTATGTCTCACAATCGCTGCTGGTGATTTTTGGCGCGCTGGTATTTGGCACGATGATCGATGGCGGCGCGCGCCTGATCGGCAAAGTGCTGCCCATTGCCCGCGGTTTTCGCGTGGCGCTGGTATTGCTGCTGACCGTGGCATTTCTGGCGTGGCTGGTGTTTTTCGCCGGATCGCAGATCTCTGAACAGGCGGCACAGTTTCCCCAGATCGTCAGCGAACAGGCCACCCGCGCTGTCCAGTGGTTGCAGTCGAAGGGGTTCGACATTTCGCAGGCCCAGATCGAATCGGTTATCGGCAGCGTGGTCAGTGGGGTCGGCACACTTGGGCGCGCCATCGGCGGTGCAGTCGGCGCAATTACTACATTGATTCTGATCCTGATTATCGGGATCTACCTCGCCATCGATCCCCGAATTTATGAACGGGGCGTCGAATGGATGGTGCCGGAAGAAAACCGCGAGGCGTTTTCCGACACGCTGAGCCAGATGGCCTATAATATGCGGCGGCTGCTTGCCGGGCGATTGCTGGGCATGGTGTTCGAAGGCGTGTTCACATACATCCTGTTGTCGTGGATCGGAGTGCCAATGGCGGCGCTGCTGGGTATCATCACCGGCCTGCTGGCATTCATTCCCAATATCGGGGCGATTATTTCCGGCCTGCTGATGGTGCTGGTCGGCTTTTCCGGTGGCACCGAGATGGGGCTGTGGACTGTAGCCACATACTTCTTCGTGCAGAACTTCGACGGGTATGTCGTGGTGCCGATGATCGCGAAGAAAACGGTCGATCTGGCCCCCGCTTTGGTGCTGGCCTTCCAGCTTATCATGGGGGTACTGTTCGGTGTGCTTGGCCTGATGCTGGCCGATCCGATGCTGGCGATGATCAAGGTCGGGCTGGAAAGGCGCGCGCATCGCTTCGAAATGGCCGATCAGGCAAAGGCAGCAGGCGATAAAATCAACTGATATGGCCCGTAAATTCCTATATATTATCGCGTTTCTGATCGTTCTGGTAATCGCCGGGCTATTCGCTCTGCGTATCTGGTCGACCGAACTGACCAAGCTGGCACTGGTGCCCAGCACTGCGTTCGAACAACAGGCACCGCTCAAGGCAAATGCCTATGCCGATCCCAAGATGTGGATTTCGCGACCGGGGATGGCAAGTGACCCCGCGCGTTGGCAGCCGCCGCTCGGCACACCCGCCACCGACGGAGCGAGCGATGCCGCCAGCAGCGCGCCCTCCCCTAACGCATCACAGGCGGAGCGGCAGGATTACGCAGTGTTTTTCATCCACCCGACCAGTTACCTCGATCGCGCGCACTGGAATGCGCCGCTCGCTGGCGGGGAAGCGGATCGGATCGCGCAGATATATGTGAAGGGAATGGCCAGCCCGTTCAATCAGGCGAAGGAAATCTGGGCACCACGTTACCGTCAGGCGACCTTCGGCGCATTCCTGACCGATCAGCCCGAAGCGACACAGGCCATCGATGCAGCTTATGCCGATGTGCATAATGCCTTCACCTATTTCCTGTCGCAGATCGGCCCGGACACGCCAATCGTTCTGGCCGGGCACAGTCAGGGGGCATTGCATCTGCTGCGGCTGTTGCGGCAAGACGTTGCGGGCAAGCCGCTCGCAGGGCGTATCGCCGCAGTATATGCAATTGGCTGGCCCATTTCGGTGCAGCACGATCTGGCCGGGCTCGGCCTGCCGGGCTGCGACAAGGCTGATCAGGCGGGCTGCGTGATGAGCTGGTCGAGCTATGCCGAACCGGCCGATCCGAGCATGGTGCTCGACACCTATCGCAACTCGATCGGCTTTGATGGGCAGCCACGTGGCGACAGCCCTATTCTCTGCACCAACCCCCTCACCGGGAAAATCGGCGGCAGCGCCCCGGCCAGCGCCAATATCGGCACACTCGTTCCCGATGAAGAACTGACCAAAGGGCACCTCGTTGCCGGGTATACGCCAGCAAGATGCGACGAGCGCGGGTTGCTGCTCATCGGGGAACCGCCCGTGATGGGCAATGCCGTGCTCCCCGGCAACAACTACCACGTGTACGATATTCCACTGTTCTGGAAGAACTTGCAACGCGATGTCACCCGGCGGGTGGCGGCCTGGCAAGGCGCGCAGTGATTACCGACAACGCGCTCGATTTCAGCGATGCGCTGGCCGATGGCGGTGTGTTGCTCGCGCTCGATCTTGGTACAAAGACCATCGGCATTGCCACCTGCGACGCCGGGTGGCGGTTTGCCACTGCGGGCAAGACTTTACCGCGCGGCAAATTCGGGCGGGATAAAGAGGCGCTGGCGGCAATCGTCCGCGAACGGCAGGTGGCAGGTGTCGTGATCGGTCTGCCACGCAATATGGATGGCAGCGAAGGCCCCCGTGCACAGGCGAGCCGCGCCTATGCCCGCAATCTGTCCGAAGCGCTCGACCTGCCGATCTTGCTCTGGGACGAACGGTGGAGCACCACCAGCGCGGAACGCGCGCTGATCGATCAGGACATGAGCCGTGCCAAGCGCAAGGACAGGATCGACAGCCACGCCGCTGCTGTAATTTTACAAGGCGCGATAGACAGGCTGGCGGGCGCAGCGTTTTAGCGCGCCGGAACTGACGTTCGTATCGCTCTTTTCCGGCGCTCCTCTCCGGTGTGCCTTCCTTCTGTCGTCACCTTGACCCCGCGCTGGGATTGCACATCCAGTGCTCCCCTTCCCTGTTCGTCATGGCGAGCGCAGGGGAGCAGTCCGTGCCGAGAAGGCGTCGCCCTCTATAACCGTTGTGCTGAGGGTGACGGGTACACCGCGTCGCTCCACTCATCGCAATGACGAAGAGAGAGGAGAAACTATTGCGCTGCCCCCGTCGATCCAGTTTGGCATCCGGGGTGACAAAGCATCAGACGAACCTTGCTTTCACATCACCACGGCCCATCGACCATCAGTCGAATGCGCGTTGCCCTACTACGCTGAGGCCATACCCCTCCAGCGCGACCAGCGAATGTTCGGTATCGGTCAGTAAAACCATATCCTGCACGCCCAGTTCAGTCAGCACTTGTGCGCCACCGCCATAATCGCGCTGCTCGCTGGCCGGAGTGCTGGCGGCCGGGCCTTTACCATTGGCCATATCAATCGCACGGCTGAAATATTCGCGTGTCGGGCGGCTGATAAGAACGATCACCCCTGACCCTTCTTCACCGATAATCCGCATCGATTTTTCGACGATGTCGCTGCGGTTGTTCTGTTCACCAAACAGATCGGGGAAGACGGACAGCGCATGCATCCGCACCAGTGTCGGCTTCGCCGGATCGACGGCGCCTTTCACCAATGCCAGCATCTCGTCATTGGTGGCTTTATTGTAGAACGTGATCGCCTGCCATTCGCCGCCCCAACGACTGGTGAACTGGCGCTCGTTACGGCGCACGATCACTTTGTCATGTTTACGGCGATAGGCGATCAGGTCGCGGATCGTGCCGATTTTCATATTGTGCCGCCGGGCAAAACGAACGAGATCGTCCATCCGCGCCATCGTGCCATCGTCATTCATAACTTCGCAGATAACGCCCGAAGGGTTGAGCCCGGCAAGGCGCGAAATATCGACCGCGGCTTCGGTGTGTCCCGCGCGCACGAGTACCCCGCCATCGCGGGCGACCAGCGGGAAAACATGCCCCGGCGTCACGATATCGTCGCGCCCCTTGCTGCCATCGATCGCGACCGAAACGGTGCGCGCCCGGTCGCCTGCGCTGATCCCTGTGCTGACCCCTTCGCGCGCCTCGATCGAGGTAGTGAAGGCAGTTTCGTGGCGGGTGCGATTATTCTGGCTCATCAGATCGAGGCCAAGCTGCTCGACCCGCTCACGGGTGAGCGAAAGGCAAATCAGCCCGCGCCCGTGCGTCGCCATGAAATTGATCGCATCGGGTGTTGCCATCTGCGCGGGAATAATCAGATCGCCTTCGTTTTCGCGATCTTCATCGTCGACAAGCACAATCATCCGTCCGTTGCGCGCTTCGTCGATAATCTCTTCCGCGCTCGCCATCACTGGGCGCTCATCGTTCTCGGCAAGAAAATCGTCGAGCTTCGCCAGCGTCTCGGCCGTTGGATTCCAGCTATCCTCAGTGCAATCACGCAGCGAGTTGGCATGAAGCCCGGCAGCGCGGGCGAGCGCAGTACGGCTCATGCGGTTTTCGGAAACGATCGCACGCACACGGGCGATGGTCGGATTGCTTGCTGTCTGAGTCGTCATGCGACGGATATATGCACATTATAATGTGACGGCAACACTTCAATGTGATTCAATTGCCGCAACGATAGAATTCAACCACTTGCGCGCCGCTGCCCGATTTCCAGCGTCTGCCACAAATTCCTGCCCTCTCGCAACCGTTTGCAGTCGATTTTCCGGCAACCAGCGATCGGCCCGGTCGTGATAACTCAACTCGCCTTCGCGTAACCATTCGGGGCGCCGCCAAATGCTGGGCGGCCCCTCCGGCACAGTCAACCGCAACCCGGAAGACGCCGCGGTGGCAACCTTGCCCGGACCACGATAAATCGTGTCGTTCCGCGCATGCAGCCCGAGCGCATGTGGGTGATCGAGTGCAGCCAGTTCCTGTCGTGCCTCCGCTGTACAATCGGTCAGATCGACAATTTCCGTCACATGCAGATAGCCGAAAATGCGATGGTGCGGCGCCTCACCTGTTGCCCTGAACAGGCCGAAAAACACGAACCAGTCGCCCACCCCGACCCCGCGATTGGCCAGATGCGTCTGCGCCGCGCCGCATTGGCCCAGCAGGCATTCGCCCCGGTCGGTGAACATGGGGTCGTGATGGCACAGATCATCTGCTTTATGCCGCCCACGACTGGCATGTTCGACATGATCGCCCAGCGACAGATCGGCCCACGAAGTACGCGAATACCCACCGCTGGGTATTGGCAGGCTTACCGGGCGGCCATCGATAACCGGCGAAGGCCCGCCCCCGGATGCGCTATCGAAACCCTTGCGACTGAAGACAATCCGCATCGCGATCAGGCAACGGGCAGACTTGCCGCAGCACGCCGGATCGCATCGGGATCGTGCACAAACTTGCCTTTCGCCTTCCGCAGGGCAAGGGCCAGCGCCGCCTGCGCCACATCCTCTGTCCTAACGGAGCGATAGGCGCGGTATTTACCCTGCATCAGCAGGTCGGTGATCGGCGCAGCGATAATGCCAATCCGTTCGCCCAGACGACGCTCGCCACCGCGTTCGCCACGCAACAGCCCGGGCCTCAGGAGATCAAGCCGGTCAAACCCAATTTGGCGCAAAGCGTTTTCCACCTCGCCCTTGACCTTCAGATAGAAATTGCGGCTCAGGCTGTTGGCCCCGGCAGAGCTGACCGCGACAAAGTTCCGCACCCCATGCGCCTTGGCCGCACGCGCCGTATCCAGCACAAGCCGTTCGTCCACCGCCCGAAATGCATCTTCGTCTTTGCCTGCCTGCGCCCATGTCGTGCCGAGGGCGGAGATCATCGCATCGGGCCGGATCGTGGCAATCAGTTCGGCCCATTGCGCGGGATCCGCGATATGCATCTCCATCCGTGCCCCGACCGGCAGAGGCATTTCGCGGCGGGCAATCGCAAACAGCCGCACATCGGTGCGGCCAACACATTGTCCGATCACCGTGCGCCCGATCAGCCCGGTGGCACCGACCAGCGCGATCCGCAGTGACTCAGACATTCTGCAATCCCGCCGGCACTTTGCCATATATCCGCGCACATTGATCCATCGCGTAACGGTCGGTCATACCGGCGATGAAATCGGCCAGCAGACGGCTGCGCTCCGGCTCCCGCGATGGCAGCTTCGCGCGCCATTCGGGGGGCAACTGGCCGGGATCCTGATCGTATGCCGCAAACAGCCGCGCCACCACCTCGCGCGCATTCTCTGCCGCAGATATCTGTTCAGGGTGGTAATACAGCTTGTCGTACATGAACCGCTTCAACCCCCGTTCCGCCAGCGCCATCGCGGGGGAGAAACCCGCCAGCGCCGATGGGTGGGCCCGGACTTCCGCCACGTTGGCAATATCGGCAACCTGCGCGCGGGTGTGTTCGATCACATCGTTGACCATCGCCCCGATCTGGCTGCGGATCAGTTCGCGCAATTGCAGTTCGCGGCTGACAGATGGGAAGCGCCGCTCCACCGCGCGAAACTGATCCGCCAGCAGATCGATTTGCATCAGATCGTCCAGATCGAGGAAACCGGCACGTAGTCCATCGTCGATATCGTGGTTGTCGTATGCAATGTCGTCGGCAACCGCGGCGACTTGCGCCTCAAGGCTGGGCCATGTGCCCAGATCGAGGGGAAACGCCGCATCCAACTCTGCCAGCGCCCAGCCCGGCGATGCAACCGGGCCGTTATGCTTCGCCAGCCCTTCGAGCAAATCCCATGTCAGATTGATGCCGGGATGCCCGATATAAGGGCTTTCCAGCCGCATCAGAGTGCGTAGCCCGTGGGCATTGTGGTCGAACCCGCCGCGCGTGGTCATCGCCTGTTCCAGCGCGGTTTCGCCTGCATGGCCGAATGGCGGATGGCCGATATCGTGCGCAAGGCACAATGCCTCTGTCAGATCTTCGTCCAGCCCCAGCGCACGGGCGATCACACGGCCGATCTGCGCCACCTCCAGACTGTGGGTCAGACGCGTGCGATAATGATCGCCATCGGGTGCGATAAACACCTGTGTTTTCGAACGCAGGCGGCGGAATGCAATGGAATGGATGATCCGGTCGCGATCCCGCTGGAATTCGCTACGCGGTCCGCGCGCGCCCTCCCGGTCTTCGGCAAATTCGCGACCGCGCGTGGCGGCAGGATCGGCAGCATATCGAGCGCGGTTCATAGAGGTATGGGCGATAGTCGCAGCGACCGTCAGCGACAACCGGAACAGTCATGGAACATCGCCCCGGCAAATACACGCGCCTTGCAAAAAGGGCTGCACACCGCGAACGATGTGCAGCCCCCTTCGAGGTTGCCCGCTCTGGTGCGACCCGACGGGTATCCTCGAAACCGTTCGGGGTTGGCGACAATTATGTCGTAACGACAGTCTGGGTGCACGCTGGCCATTCCACCGTCTATCCCCCTGATCTCCGTCGGACTTCCTATGATCCCGGGTCAGCGTAATGGCAGTTCGTGCAGAATTGAAAAGCAACAAATGATAAAACTGGTGTAATTTTTGTACGAATTTCTTGCGTAAGCGAACTCACCCGCCAGTCAGCCACTGTATTGCGGCATCGCAATGCGCGCGGGTGGAATCGAATATCGGCAGAACATTGGCATCAACATCGATCACCAGCTCCAGTTCGGTACAGGCGAGAACGATCGCTTTTGCTCCATCCTGTTCCTTGCGGGTGATGAGAGTCTTAAACATCCTCTCCGCCTCCCGTGTGGCCTTGCCACGCATCAGATCGTCGTAAATCACGCGGTCGATCTGATCGATGACATCGCTATCTGGCGGCATCAAATCGACACCGTGTGCGACAAGGCGTTGGCGATAAAAGCTCTCGGTCATAACGTTGCGCGTACCGAACAGCGCCGCATCGGTTGCCCCGGCCTCCTGCATTTCGCGGCCCACGCAATCGGCAATATGGATAATGGGGATCGATACCGATGCCGCCACCCTGTCATAGACCTTGTGCATCGAATTGGCGCAAATCATCAGTGCTCCGGCCCCGGCCTGTTCGAGCCGCTGCGCGCTCTCGCTCAACACCAGCGCGGCGCGGTCCCATTCGGCATCTTCGCGTAAGCCGTAGAGATGGGAGAAATCGAGGCTTTCGATCAGCAGGGGCGCGCTCGCATGCCCTTCTTCGCTGGCGCGTTGCACACCGCGGTTGATCCGTTCGTAATATGTACGGGTCGATACCCAGCTCATCCCGCCGATCAGGCCCAGCTTACGCATGCGCGCCTCCATATCTTGTAACTAGTATTTGAATTTGCGACCGTTGGCCGCAAGCACCCGGCCTTAATGGCCTGCGCGTGCTGCGTCCATTTGCGGCAGCGCAGCAATCCACCGCTCCACCACTGCCAATCCGTCGCGGTCCACAGTCGCCTTGCCCAATTCGGGCATTGCCACCCCGGCCTCCGAACTGGCCATGCGATAGGTGAGGATCGATTGGTCGGGTTTGCCCGGCACAATATCGTACAGCAGGTTGCCCGCCCCGCGCCCGGCCGCAACCGGATGCTTCATGATGCCGATGGCGTGAGGATCGGATTGTTCCCACCGCAAATCGAGGCCCGAATTCGATGCGGTCGCGCCGGGGCGATGGCAATGGGCACAATTGGCATCGAGATAACCCCGCGCTGCCGCCTCCGCAGGGGCGCTGGCGCGGTCTTCCCATACGGGAAGCCTGTGCGCGACAGCCGGTACTGTGTCGATCATCCCGGCATCGGCAAACCGATCAAGCCAATCGGCCGAAAGATTGCGCGCTTTCGGACCGATAGGGATCACCGCGCCGTTCAGCCCGTGGCATTCCTTGCACTGATTCTTGTTGGGCACCCGATAATCGATCGCCTCACCCGCCGGTGTCGTTACCGGCAGCCGCGCACCGGCAACCGCCAGTTTGGCTTCTGTCTGTTCGTCGTTCCACACATAGGGCAACGCCAGCCAGCCATCGGCGCGGTGCAGCAACACACGGGTTTCGATCAGGTGCCGCTTGCCATCTTTCTGAAAAGCGAAAGTCTTGATCAACGCCGCGCCCACCGGCAGGTCGATCAATCCCTCCCCATCGGCCTTCGCCTGTGTGCCCTTGGGCACATAAACGAACCGCAGCTTCTCCGCCCCATTAGACCATAGCGGGGTATTCAGCCTATACGGGGTCACCCGTACCGCCGGTATCTGCGCGGCGGCATCGGTGAAGAACCCATATTCGGACAAAGTGCGCGGCAGCCCCGCTTCTGCAATCGCCACATCGTTCACCGCCGCAGGTTTGGGTGAAGCAGCAAAAGCAACCGCAGCAGTTACCAGCGCAGCGCCGAATACGAGCGAACGAATCACGAAACCAGCCGGGCCTCCAGCTCCTCAGGCGCACCGATTCCATCCATATTCCACGGCTGGCCATAGGCAGGCACGCTGAGCGGACCGGGCTTTGCCTCTGCCATCGATTGCCCTTGTTTGCTGAGATTAAGCGACCAGCCCGGCATTTCCGGGCTGGCGAGCACGGCGGGCGTATCGCCATCCTGCTGTAAACCGTCCCACATCAGCGTCGGCAGCGCACCGCCGAATGCCTGCACTACGGGGGCGATACCCGGCAGATCGGGGTCCTGCCCATTATCGTATGCCTGATTGTCGGCCACCACCACCTCGCGTGGATAGGGGTTGTACCGCTTGTCCTCGAACGGCTTGATATAGGTGACCACCATCACCGCGGCCGTTGGGTTATCGACAATAGTATTGTTGTCCACCCACACCTGTTCGTTGGCCATCACCATGATGCCTGTGCCGCGCGGCACGCCTGCGACAATATTTCCCTTGGGAGCGAAATTGGGCGTGGTATTCGTGCTGACGAGGTTCTCCCGCACCAGCACGTTCCCGCCCCCCATCACCGGCAGATTGGGCAAATCGAACACCAGAATGCCACCGGTATTGCCGGTGACCATATTGCGTTCGACGATTGCATCGCGACTGTTTTCGATTTCGATCCCGGCGACATTCTGCCGCGCGATGGAGTTCCGCACGGTAATCTTGCGCGACTGGCCGACATAGATCCCCGCATCCGAAGCGCCCGACACTTCGCATTCAGCGATCAGCACCCCGGTGCTTTCCACGGGATAGATGCCATAGGCACCGTTGGTCGGCTTTGGCCCGCCGGTCCAGGTCACGCGGACCCGTTGATAGACGATGTCGTCGGCCCCCTTCGATTTGATCCCGTCTCCTTGCGGATTTTCGACAGCGAAATCACGTAAAGTTACTTTGTCCGACGTCACCAGCAGCCCTTCGCCCGCGCCTTTCTGCCCGGTGAAGTCGAGGACGGTGGCATTCATCCCTGCACCGCGCACAGTCACGTTATCGACATCGAGGCTGAGCCCGTCATCGAGCACGAACCGCCCCGCGCCCAGCACGACCTCGTCCCCCGGCTCGCTCAGGATCAACGCTTCCTGCAATCGCTCCCCGGCACCGTCGCCCGCGGCGATTTCGTGAGTGGCCGCATAGGCGGGGCTCGCGGCGCACAGCGCCAGCGCAGTCATACAGGTCATCCTCATATGACAGATGCTGATACTGACAGAGCTGTAAGTCAATCACTACGTTGAGGATTTGTCCCCTTGCGATTATCCACTTGCGCGACTCATCGGTCAGGCGCAGTCCTCTGATGTCCTACCTGGAGTGGAGCATTGTGAGATGATGCGTGCAAAGCTTGCCTGCGCCCCGTTGGCGCTGGCCCTGATCACAACCCCGGCAATGGCTGAAGACTGGGATTTCGTGCTGACCAACGACACCGGCAAAACGGTGACACAGGTCGAACTAACGCCCACAGGTCAGGCCAAATGGGCCGCGCAACGCACCGAAGAAGGTGTGCCGAGCGAAGTGAAGAACGGCAATGACTGGACCGTCCATTTCGACAAGGCCGAAGGCACCTGCGATTATGACGTGCGCCTGACATTTGCCGACAAAAGCACCGCCGTGTGGACGGGATTGAACGTGTGCGACAACGCCTTTGCCGAATTCAGCTATCGCAATGGCAACCCGGTGATCGTGGTCGACGACGATTGATCTGTACTGATCGCAAGGCGCTCGCGATCAGTCGAGCGCCTTGACGATTTCCTCGACCATCTTCTTGGCATCGCTCAGCAGCATGGTCGTCTGGTTCATATAGAACACATCGTTATCGACCCCGGCATAGCCCACGCCGCCCATGCTGCGCTTGATGAAGAACACCTGCTTCGCCTTGTCCACATCGAACACCGGCATCCCGTAAATCGGGGATGACTTGTCGGTTTTGGCCGCGGGATTCACCACGTCGTTCGCGCCGATGATGAAGGCGACATCGGCAGTCGCGAATTCACTGTTGATGTCTTCCAGCTCGAACACTTCGTCGTAGGGCACATTCGCCTCTGCCAGCAGCACGTTCATATGCCCCGGCATACGGCCCGCGACCGGGTGGATGGCGTATTTCACCTCGACACCCTTCTCCTTCAGAACATCGCCCATCTCGCGCAAGGCATGCTGCGCCTGCGCCACGGCCATACCATAGCCGGGGATGATGATGACCTTTTCCGCCTGTTCCAGCATGAAGGCGGCATCGTCGGCACTGCCCTGCTTATACGGACGCTGCTCGCCACCGGCAGCGCTGCCGCCGGAGCTGTCTTCCGCGCCGAAGCCGCCTGCGATAACGCTGATGAAACTGCGGTTCATCGCCCGGCACATGATATAGCTGAGGATTGCGCCAGACGATCCGACCAATGCACCGGTGACGATCATCGCGGTGTTGTGCAGCGTGAAGCCCATCGCCGCTGCCGCCCAGCCGGAATAGCTGTTCAGCATCGACACCACGACGGGCATATCCGCCCCACCGATAGGGATAATCAGCAGGAACCCGATGGCAAAGGCAAGGCCGAGCACGACCCAGAATATCCATCCCTCACCCGCACCAGCCACCGGCTGCATGGCGTAAAGAACCGTCAGCACGATAATCGCCAGCAATGTGCCGAGGTTGATGATATGCCGCCCCGGCAGCATGATCGGTGCGCCGCTCATATTCCCGTTCAGCTTGGCAAAGGCGATCACCGATCCGCTGAACGTGATCGCCCCGATGGCCGCGCCCAGCACCATCTCCACCCGGCTGACGGCAAGGATATTGCCCGCCGCGTCGAGAATGCCGAACGATCCGGGGTTGAGGAATGCCGCCGCTGCCACCAGCACCGCCGCCAGACCGACCAGGCTATGAAACGCCGCCACCAGTTGCGGCATCGCTGTCATCGCGATCCGCCGGGCGATCACGAACCCGACTGCGCCACCGATGGCGATGGCGATGGCGATTTCCCAGATATTGCCGACCGAATGCGTGACCAGCGTCGTCACCACCGCGATCAGCATCCCCGCCATGCCAAACCGGTTGCCCCGGCGGCTGGTGGCCGGACTGGACAGCCCACGCAAGGCGAGGATGAAGAACACACCGGCGACGAGGTAGGCCAGCGCGACCCACGGGTTGACTGCCTGCCCCTCAGCCCCGGCAGCATAGGCCGGTGTTGCCGTAAACAGAGCCAGCACAGCGCCTAGGCTCGTCGTGACAACGGCTTTCATGCTGACGCCCTTTTCAGCGCGTTGGCGTATGATTGAGAAGAGCGACCTCATCACTTCTTCTCCTTCTTCTTGTACATCGCCAGCATCCGTTCGGTCACGGCAAAGCCGCCGAAGATGTTGACACTGGCGAGCACGACCGCCGCCAGCCCCAGCCACTTGGCCCCCGGCACGTTCGCCGCCGCAGCCGCGATCAGCGCGCCCACGATGATGACGCTGGAAATGGCGTTGGTCACCGCCATCAAAGGCGTATGCAACGCAGGCGTGACCGACCAGACGACGTAGTACCCTACAAAACAGGCCAGCACGAAAATCGACAAGATGGATATGAAGTCCATTAACGGATGGCTCCTGCTGATCCTCCCCCAACCGGGGAGGTGGCAGCCGCCTCAGCGGCTGACGGATGGGGATTATCGGCCCAATAGCTCGCTATCGAATCTGCCATGACGGACGCATCGCGCAAGATCGCCTTTGCGGTTTGGAGGGATTGCCGAGCGTGGTTCTTCACTTCGTCCCCTCCGTCAGCGCTACGCGCTGCCACCCGCCCCGGCGAGCGAGGAATTTCGCGTTTTCAGGCGCCCCCTTCAACCCTGCAACCTCTCGTTCACGACCGCCCCGCCTTTGGTCAGGCGCACGGCATCGCCGATTTCTTCGTCCAGAGTGACAGTGCCCGCTTCCTTGTCCCAGAATGCGGAGAGGAAGTTGAACAGGTTGCGCGCGAACAGTGCAGAGGCATCTGCCGCCAGCGTGGCAGGAGTGTTGGCAAAGCCGATGATCTTCACGCCATGCTTTTCCACCACCTGATCCGCGACCGACCCTTCGACGTTGCCCCCTTGGGCCACTGCCAGATCGAAGATCACGCTGCCCGGCTTCATGCTGGCAACCTGCGCGTCCGAAATCAGGCGCGGCGCGGCGCGGCCAGGGATCAGCGCGGTGGTGATAACGATATCCTGTTTGGCGATATGGCCCGATACCAGTTCGGCCTGCGCCTTCTGGTATTCTTCGCTCATTTCCGTGGCATAGCCGCCGCTGCCTTCGCCTTCGATTCCCGCGACGCTTTCGACGAAAATCGGCTTGGCCCCAAGCGACTGGATCTGTTCCTTCGTCGCGCTTCGCACGTCGGTTGCGGAAACCTGCGCGCCCAGCCGCTTGGCCGTGGCAATCGCCTGCAACCCGGCAACACCGACGCCCATCACGAATACCCGCGCGGCCTGAACCGTGCCGGCGGCAGTCATCATCATCGGGAACGCCCGGCCATATGTATCGGCGGCAGCGATCACCGCCTTGTATCCGGCAAGGTTGGACTGGCTGGATAGCACATCCATGCTCTGCGCGCGGGTGATGCGCGGCATGAACTCCATGCTCAGCGCTTCCAGCCCGGCGCTGGCATAGGCATCTACACGCGCACGGTTGCCAAACGGGTCGAACGTAGCGGCGACCATTGCGCCGGGATTCACCCCGACAAGAGCACCCGGATCGGGCGCCTGCACACCAAGGACGATATCCGCACCCTTCAGCACCTGCTCCGCCGGGCCAAGTTCGGCCCCGGCATCGGAATAGGCGGCATCGGTGATGGAGGCAGTTTGCCCGGCGCCCTGTTCAACCGCGACGACAGCACCCAACCCCATGAACTTCTTCACAGTTTCAGGTGTGACTGCGGCGCGGGTTTCACCCGGAGCAGTCTCCTTGAGGACAGCTATCCGCAAGGCGGCGATCAGCTTGCGATCGCGAGAACGACCAGCGCCACAATGATGATCAACACCGGAACGCTGATTTTGACTAGCCCGATGAAGCCATCGTAAGTGCCTTCGTGTTCCTTCATATCGTTTGCAGATGCCATTGTGATAAATACCCCTGTGTTAGGCAAACTCTCTTTCCCACTTCCTATCGAACGCTCGCCACAGGCTCAAGCCCTGTCGCATCAGCCTTAATCTCGCATTTACTTGCCTGGCGTAAAGCGGGCTTTCGTACCATAACGGGACATTCGGGTAACTATGGCACACGGCGCAGAACGCCTCCTGATGCTGATTGACGACGAACCGGCGCAGAGCCGGTTAATCAGCGCGCTCGCCGCCCGTGAGGGCTGGCGTACGATCGTAGTGGCCGATTCGGAAAGCGCCATCGCCACCCTTGGCACACGCCAGGGGATGCAGCTGTCCGCGATCATCCTCGACCAGTGGGTGCCGGGCGACGATGCCTGCAGCCTGATCGAAGAACTCAAAGCCCGCCGCCCCGGTCTGCCGGTACTGATGCTGACCACCAGTTCCAGCCCGTTGCTGGCGGTAGAGGCGATGCGCGCAGGTGCCACCGATTACCTCATCAAACCGGTCGCGCCCGACCGTCTGATGCAGGCCCTCCGCAGTGCGACCCGGCAGGAAGCTCCGCGCGACGAACTGCAACCGCTGACCGAGAAGATGGGCACCGTGCTCGACTTCGACGCGATGGTCGGCACCGCGCCGATGTTCCGCGCCGCTCTCGCCAAAGCTGCCAAGGCCGCTCGCGGCCACGGCAACGTGCTGATCGAAGGCGAGAACGGCACCGGCAAGGAGATGCTGTTGCGCGCAATGCACGCGGCCAGCCCGCGTTCGAAGGCGCCGTTCCGGCTCATCAACGCACGCGGCATTCCGGCCCATTCCATCGAATCGGTGCTGTTCGGGCATGAGAAAGGCGCATTTCCCGGTGCGTTCGAACGGCAGATGGGCGCATTGCAGTTTTGCGATGGCGGCACACTGGTGATCGACGAAGTCGACCGGCTCGACATGGCAATGCAGGCCAAGCTGGCCGAAACGCTGGCCACCGGCGTGGTTCGTCCCGTTGGTGCGAAGCACGGTTTCCGCATCGATGTGCGGGTGCTGAGCGCGAGCAACCTGCCGCTGATCGATGCGAAGAACGCGGGCTACTTCCACCCCGCCCTGCTCGAACAGCTCGGCGCAACGCGTATTGCGCTGCCCGCCTTGCGTGACCGGGCGGGCGATATCCCTGCCCTCTCACGCTATTTCCTGGCGCGTATCGGTGAACAGCCGGGGCTTCGCACGCTGACCATAACCGACAGCGCACTGTCGTTGCTGTCGGCATACGACTGGCCGGGCAACGTGCGCCAGTTGCAACAGGTGCTGTTCCGCGCTGCCGTGTTCTGCGACGGCGATGCGCTGACCGCCGCCAGCTTCCCGCAACTGACCGAGATGCTGGGCAGCGAGTTCGACGATCAGCGCGACCCGCGACAGGAGGGCGTGGGCGTGATGCTCTACACCGACGATGGCAATCTGCGCCCGTTGGAAGAGATCGAGGCCGATGTGATCCGGCTGGCGATTGGCCACTATCGCGGGCGAATGACCGAAGTGGCCCGGCGGCTGGGGATCGGACGCTCGACGCTCTATCGCAAACTGGGCGATCTGGGGATCGACAACGCTGCATAGTGGCGGTCCGGTTCACGCAGACATGGACCGCTCCTTCAAGTTTTGAAAGTGTGACTTTCGTCCTCCAAAATCGCAACTCCGCGCAGCAAACACTTGTGTTCATGTCCATTTTTTTGGTCTGATCGTGGCACACGGCATCGTCACGATGTGGCTTTCGCATTTCGCCCGTTTGGACTGCCGGATCGCACTTTTTTCCAAACCTCCATTCCACCTGCAATTGCACCGCGCGAAACGCAGCTCCGACCGGCAAAGTGCCACGATGCATATCGTGTAGGAAAACCGTTTCGCCGCCCGCTCTGCTCCGCTAGATTGCGATGATGACAGACACACACCATCCGGGCGCCAGCAACCCCCTCGACTTTTCCGGCAAGACCGCGCTCGTCACCGGGGCAGGATCGGGCATCGGGGCCGCCGCAGCGCGGTGGCTGGCCGATCATGGCATTGCGAAGCTGCATCTGGTCGATGTCGATCCGGCAGGATTGGAGGCGCTCGCCCTGCACTGCGAAGTCGAACATCATGTACACGACGTGTCCGATCCGCAATTCTGGGGCGGGTTCGAACGCAGCGTGGGCAAACTCGATCACGCGCTGGTCAATGCCGGGATCGGCAGCGCTGGCCCGATTGCCGAACAGAGTTTCGAGGAATGGCGCCGCGTGATGGCAATCAACCTCGATGGCGCGTTCCTGACGCTGGCCGCCGCGCTGCGACTGATGCGCGCCACTGGCGGCGGCAGCGCAGTCGTCACCAGTTCGATAACCGCAATTAAGCCAGTGGCCGGGATTGGTGCTTATGGCGTGGCCAAGGCCGGTGTGGCGCACATGGCGCGGATCGCTGCGGCAGAAAACGCCCGGCACAATATCCGCGTGAACGCCATCGCGCCGGGCGGGGTCGATACCAATATCTGGAACAGCGGAGAGGCTTTTCAGCAAGCGGTCGCCGCGCACGGGCGCGATGCCGCGATTGCAGCGATGGGTGCCGACACCCCGCGCGGTCGTTTCGCTACGCCGGACGAACTGGCCTGCGACATCGGTTATCTGCTGTCCGACATGGCAGCCAATGTTACCGGCACCGTTCTGGTGAGCGACGGAGGCTATTCGCTGTAGCGATCTGGAACGGAAGATCATCTGCGGGGGGCGCCGAGCCGGAATAGCGCAAGTGGGAACACCGCATCGCCCAACCATCCTCTTTCCTCGTCATTGCGAGGAGCCGAAGGCGACGTGGCAATCCATCGTCCGCCCTTGGCCTCCGTCACAACCGCCGCGATAGGCGGAACCCTCACCCCATGGATTGCTTCACTGCGTTCGCAATGACGAGTGGGGAGGCATGCGACTATCCCAAGCCGTCGCCCCGGACCTGATCCGGGGCCCCGCTATTCTTCTGGCACGGCACTGGCAGAAGCTGGACCCCGGCTCGGTGGCCGGGGTGACGGAAGCGGGGCGACGGGGCGACGGGGCGGGTAAGAACGTAGCCTCACCCGCCCCCTCGTCATTGCGAGGGGCCGAAGGCGACGCGGCAATCCATCGACCGCCATTCGCCTCATCCCCAACCAGTGCGATGGGCGCGACCGCCGAGCCTTGGATTGTGCTTCACCGCGTTCGCAATCACGAAGAGTGAAACGCGCTGGAGCCACCCGACACAATGGCCACGGTGAATGCACAGACTGTGCAGGGAAGCAGAACCGCCCCGGCAGCACCGGCCACAAACCCCGGATCGGGCATTCGGAACCACAGCGCTGGAATTCCGTTCATTCGGCAAACACCGAATAACGAAGGGAATTTTATGGATATCGTCGATTGCATCCTTGCCGACCACGATCGCCAGCGCAGGATGTTCGCCGCGCTCGACCAAGCGCGCGGCGATAACGACACGCTGGGCAAGATCTTCAACCGCCTTCGCAACTTCCTCGAAGCCCATGCGGAGGCCGAAGAGCTCTATTTCTACCCACGCTTGCTGCAACTGGGCGAAGGCGCGCTCGATTCCGACAGTGCGGAAGAAACCACCGACGATGCGATCGACGATCACAACAAGATCGCCGAAGCCGCCGAAGCCGCGAAGAAGGAGAAGGTCGGTTCGGACGCATGGTGGAAATGCGTCGATAAGACCAACCTTCAGAACTCCAAGCACATGAGCGAGGAGGAGCGTCAGGGCCTGACCGACTTCCGTCGCAAGGTGCCGTTAGAGGAACGCGTTCAGCTCGGCCTCAAATACCTTGCATTCGAATCGCACCATTCGGGCGAATACGAACGCGAAGAGAAAGACCCGGAAGAATATATCGAGAAAAACGAAGCAGCCTGATCAAATACTCCGTTCAGAGATGGAGGATGCACCTCCCCCTTATTGGAAGTTTTCTATAAGCTTCAAAGAGATATCGCGGCATTAATATATTTTTGAGCGATTTAACCCTCTAATTGATTTGCGGTAAGGTGGCATCGTTGAAAAACGGCACCCGAACAATAGCCACAACCGGCCTCAGGATTCGGGAAATACTAAGCCGTGAAAATGTCTCTGCCCGCCTTCATTGCAGCCATCCTTACCCTTGGCTGCGCCAGCGCTGCCTATGCCGACACGAGCGGCGAACGGGACTGGCATTATCGCGATGGTGAAACGGCGGAAAACTGGTCTGCCGTCAATCCCCGTTACGGATTGTGCGATCGGGGCACGATGCAATCGCCAGTCGACCTGAGCGCAGTCGCCACGCGCGGCACAACGCGCTTCGCTGCCGCCTATGGCCCCGCCCCGGCGAAGCTGACGGTCGGCCCCGGCAAAATGAAGGCGGAGGTCGATCAGGGCATGGGCCTGATCCACGGGGGACGCCTGTTCCCGCTCAGGCAAGTCCATTTCCACACCCCGGCTGAACACAAGATCCACGGCAAACTCTATCCACTCGCCGCGCATTTCGTCCATGCGACCGACGATGGCGAGTTGACGGTTCTGGGCGTGACATTCGAAGCGGGCGCGGAAAATCCCGCCTTGCAGACAATACTCGACGCGGTGACTGCCGGGGCAGACAGTGTCGAACTCGATCTCGCGCAACTGGCACCGCGCGATCAGGCGGTCTATCGCTACATGGGCTCGCTCACCACTCCACCGTGCAGCGAAGGGGTGAACTGGTTCGTTGCCGCCACCGTACTGACTGCCAGCAAGGAACAGATTGCCGCGATGACCGATCGACTGGGCACCAGCAATCGATCGCTGCAACCACTCAACGGCCGTCTGGTTCTCGCGCCGGAGAATTGACGCTAGGAGAACAGGGCCTGCCGCCTCCCCAAGTGGAAGTGGCAAGCTTCGCAGCGATCAATGCGCCGCCACTCTGGAAAAGAGATTCATTATCACCACGCCACAGATTATCAGCGCCATTCCCGCAATCGCCGGACCATCCAGCTTCTGGCCGTGGAATATCCAGGCGACTGCCGATATCAGAACAATCCCGGCACCAGACCAGATCGCGTAAGCAATGCCCGTTGGAATCGACTTCAACGTCAGCGAGAGAAAGTAGAACGACACCAGATATGCGGCGACGGTGACAAGGCCTGGCACAAGCTTTGAGAAGCCGTCAGACTGCTTCAGAAAAGTGGTTCCGATCACTTCGGCAAGGATCGCCATACCCAGATAGACGTAGCTCACATTCACGCTCCATATCTCTGCGGGGAGCGCGAACACCTCGCCGCGCCACCCCGAACGTTGTTCGATTGACGCCGAGGCGGAGAAGAACCCGCAGTGCGGGTGCAGGAGCCACCACCCTGCTGCTCTATTTTCGACAGTGCGGATATAGGGCTTTCAGGCGTTGAAGTCAGTGTGCTTTTGGATTTGACTGTAACTAAGCGGGGTTACCGGTGCCGATCAGGCTGCCTCTACCTTCTGCACGAAAACCATGCGCCGTTTGCGCCGCGCTGCGAGTTGCGCTTCCGCTGGTTACCTTTCGGGGGGGGCACACGCTGGCGGTTCGATGCTGCGTCCGCTATTCACAGACGTGGCTGCCCGCGCTCCGCATGGGTTCCATCAAATGACCCCGACCGACCTTCCTGCCCCGACTTTCGCCTATTTCCCCCCGGCACCCTGCTCCAGGGCGGATAGTATAGCGGAGATCACAGCCGGTCAGTCCCCCGGCAGAGCGGAGAAATCGGTCAGTGCGGCATCGCGCAGACCGCGCCATACATTGCGCGCCTGCACCGTTTCGAACACGTCGTGGACCCGCACGATCTGCACCCCGGCGTCCATCCCCTTGACCGCCAGCGCCACGCTGCCGCCTTGCCGCTGTTGAGCGGCAACCTCGTTGCTGAGCGCGCCGATCATCCGTTTGCGGCTGACGCCTAGCATAATCGGCTGCCCCAGTGCATGAAAAAGCGGCAGTGCATTGATAAGAAATAGATTTTCCGCCAGCGACTTACCAAACCCGATGCCGGGATCGAGCACGATATTGGCCCGCGCCACGCCGGCGGCCAGTGCCGCATCGCGCCGTTCGCGCAGCCAGTCGAACACATCGAACGCCACTGCGGCATAGTCGCCATCGGCATGCAGATCTTCGCCCTCCCCCGGCGCATGCATCAGCACCACCGGACAGCCGCGCGCCGCGACCAGTTCCATGCTGCGCGGATCGTGGCGCAGGGCGGATACGTCGTTGATCATATGCGCCCCATTGTCGAGCGCGGCCTCCATCACCGCGGCACGGCGGGTATCGACGCTGATCGCCGCGCCCATCTGCGCGCAGTATTCGACTGCAGGGCGGACCCGCTCAAGCTCGTCCCCCTCCCACACGGCAGGCGCGCCGGGACGCGTGGATTCGCCGCCGATATCAACCATCGCCGCGCCCGCTTCCAGCATCTGCGCCGCGTGGGCCGCGCCGTCTTCGGGCCGGTCGAGAAACTTGCCTCCGTCGGAGAAGCTGTCGGGCGTGACATTGAGGATACCCGCCACTTGCGGCTGATCGAGCCGGATCGTGCGCCCGCCCATCTGCAACGGCGGATGCGCCATCCGCAGATTGCTCCACTGCGCCTCCGCCTCTGCGCCCAGATCGGCCGGAAGCGCGGCGAAGGTATCGGCCGCCTCCGCCGGGCTGAACCGCAAGCGCTGCGTCACCTGCCCGCCCTGCCGCACGATCGCGGCAAAGCGGTGGGCATAGACCAGCCCTCCGGCCAGCCGTACCGCATCGCCCTCTTCGCTTTGCGGGCTATCGCAGAGGCCGATGGGCTGGAGGTAGATCTGCTGGCTCATCGCGCGCGCACCTTCATGTAACAGGGTGACATGGACCGCATGTTACACAGTCCTGAAGAGAAAAAATCCGCCTCTACCAATCGCCGTTTGCAATGGGGATGGAAAGGGCAATGGCGGCGCATTCCCCCGATCTATGGCGAGCGGGCGCTGTAGGAAAGAGGGTGAGAGGGTGGGAGGCACCGTCTGCCACCCACGCGCGGCGCCTGCGGTCATCTGGCCACCACCGCCCCGCATTTTGCAACGTCGCCCCGGACCTGATCCGGGGCCCCGCTCCTCTTCCTGCGCGACACTGGCAGAAGCTGGACCCCGGCTCAAAGGCCGGGGTGACGGAACCGGTGCGGCGGCGAGAGGGGGTGGGCAAGAACGTAGCCTCGCCCCACCTCGCCATCCGTCATCGCGAGAAGCCGCAGGCGACGTGGCAATCAAAGGACCGCCCCTTTGCCTCCATCACAGCCGAAGTGATGGGCAGCATCCTCACGCCATGGATTGCTTCACTGCGTTCGCAATGACGAACGGAGGGGGCAGGACGATAGCCAAGCAGGCAAGAACGCGGCCTTACCCGACCCCGAGCCTCGTCATTGCGAGGAGCCGAAGGCGACGTGGCAATCCAAGGACCGTACCTCGCCCCTCTCACACCCGCCGTGATGGGCGGCACCATCGCGCCATAGCTTGCGGAGAAGCCTGACCACCCCACAACGTCGCCCCGGACCTGATCCGGGGCCCCGCTCTTCTTCCTGCGGGGCACTGGCAAAAGCTGAACCCCGGCTCGGTGGCCGGGGTGACGGAACCGGTGCGGGGGTGAGAGGGGGCGGGCAAGAACGTAGCCTCGCCCCACCTCGCCATCCGTCATCGCGAGAAGCCGCA
>NZ_RAHJ01000021.1:48661-220155 GCF_003605755.1 Tsuneonella suprasediminis
AGCCTCGCCCCACCTCGCCATCCGTCATCGCGAGAAGCCGCAGGCGACGTGGCAGTCCATCGACCGCACCTCGCCCCTCTCACGACCGCCGTGATGGGCAGCACCATCGCGCCATAGCTTGCGGAGAAGCCTGACCACCCCACAAGGTCGCCCCGGACCTGATCCGGGGCCCCGCTATTCTTCCTGCGCGGCACTGGCAGAAGCTGGACCCCGGCTCAAAGGCCGGGGTGACGGAACCGGTGCGGCGGCGAGAGGGGGCGGGCAAGAACGTAGCCTCACCCGATCCATCCCCGCCCCTCGTCATTGCGAGGAGCCGAAGGCGACGTGGCAATCCAAGGACCGTACCTCGCCCCTCTTACAACCGCCGTGATGGGCACCACCGTCGCGCCATAGCTTGCGGAGAAGCCTGACCACCCCACAAGGTCGCCCCGGACCTGATCCGGGGCCCCGCTATTCTTCCTGCGCGACACTGGCAGATGCTGCCCCCCGGCTCGAAGGCCGGGGTGACGAGTGTGATAATCGGACGGAGCGAAAGACGCGCGGGGGAACGGATCAACCTCTCCCCCTCAGCCTCAGTCTTCCACGCTCAGCAGGTAAAGCTGCCGCGCGGCGTCGATCGGTTTCACTTCACCGCTTTGTTCCATGTGCCAGAATGTCCAGCCGTTGCAGCTTGGTGCACCTTGCAGGTCTTTGCCGAGGCCGTGGATCGACCCGACCTGTTTTTCGAATACCAGCGAGCCATCGGCGCGCACCGTCGCGGTCCAGCGGCGTTTCTTGTCGAACACCGCCGTTCCAGGCGGGATCAGCCCGGCTTCCACCAATGCGCCGAACGCAACCTTGGGCGCGGACTTGCGGCTTTGCATCGTCGCCAGCGCGCTTTCATCCAGCGGCAGTTCTTTGGCGATACGTTCGCGGGCAACGCCGCGATAGAAACTCTCGCGTTCGCAGCCGATCCATTGGCGGCCCAGCCGCTTGGCCACAGCGCCGGTGGTGCCGGTGCCGAAGAACGGATCGAGCACGACATCGCCTTTTTCCGTCGTGGACAGCAGCACGCGGTAGAGCAGCGATTCCGGTTTCTGCGTCGGGTGCGCTTTGTGCCCATCGTGTTTGAGCCGTTCGTTGCCGCTGCAAATTGGCAGCACCCAGTCGCTGCGCATCTGAAGCTCGTCGTTCAGCGTCTTCATGGCGCGATAGTTGAAGTGGTACTTCGCCTTCTCCCCCATGCTGGCCCACAGCAGGGTTTCGTGCGCGTTGGTGAACCGGGTGCCCTTGAAATTGGGCATCGGGTTGGTTTTGCGCCAGACGATATCGTTGAGGATCCAGAACCCCAGATCCTGCAGGATCGCGCCGACGCGGTAGATATTGTGATAACTGCCGATCACCCACAGCGCGCCATCGGGTTTCAGCACGCGCTTCGCCTCGGTCAGCCAGGCGCGGGTGAAATCGTCATAGGTCTTGAAACTGTCGAACCGGTCCCAGTCATCGGTCACGGCATCGACCTGGCTGCCATCGGGCCTGTTCAGATCGCCGCCGAGCTGGAGATTGTACGGCGGATCGGCAAATACCAGATCGACGCTGGCGGTGGGCAGACGCCGCATCGCTTCCACGCAATCGCCCGCGAGGATCTGCCCCAGCGGCAGCTCGCGCACGTCATTTTTGGCAACTTCCGCAACGCGCCGCGCGCGGACTTTCGTGGTCTCGATGACCCCCATCGTAATCATTCCCCTGTCAGAGTTATCCACAGGGTGAGTCCTTCGCGACTCCACGTCAAGCGAAAGGTTTGCGGGGCCGCGAATCGGCTGGAATCAGTTGAGGCGGAACATAAGGTGCCCGCCACAAGATATTGAGTCACAGTAGAATCTGCAGACTCGACATCGTGGGGTGTGGCGGCGAAGACTCAAATCAGCATCATTTGCGCGACCGGGGCGAAGCTGCGGCGATGCAGCGGGCACGGGCCGTATTCGCGCAGCGCCGCGATGTGATCTTTGGTGCCGTACCCCTTGTTTCGTTCCCAGCCATAATGCGGATATTGCCGGGCGGCATCCAGCATCAGCCGGTCGCGCCATTCCTTCGCAACAATGCTGGCCGCACCAATGGCCGGTTCCAGCCCGTCGCCCCCCACAATCGCGCGTGCGGGCCAGCGCCATTCGGCCTGCCGCCCTGCCGGGGTCTTGTTGCCATCGATCAGCACTTCGCCCGGATCGCGCCCCAGCGCCTCCGCCAGTCGCGCAGTGGCGAGCGTCATCGCCAGCATCGTTGCCGCGAAGATATTGATCCGGTCGATCTCTTCCGGGGAGACGATACCCACCCCCCATGCACAGCGTTCGCGCACCACCGGATCGAGCCGCGCGCGAGCCTTCGCGCTCAGTTTCTTGGAATCTCCGATCCCTTCGGGACATGGCTCGCACAGGACGACGGCCGCTGCTACCACTGGGCCGGCCAATGGTCCGCGACCGGCCTCGTCCACCCCGGCGATCAGCGATGCGGACCCGAATCCGGGATGAGGAGTTCCTGATAGTATGACCATGACCAAATTCCTTGCCGCCTTCCTATTCACTGCCGCTCTGCCGCTCGCAAGTTGCGGCGCGCAGACCGTGGGGGACAGCGCGGCCACTGCCGCCAGCGATGCCGCCGAACGCCCGTTTGCGGTGACCGCGCATGGCAGCTTCAACGAACCGTGGGCCGCCGCCTTTGCGCCGGGCACCAGCGTTCTGTTCGTGACCGAAAAACCGGGGACGATGCAATTCGTCGATGTCTCCACTGGCAAACGCGGCACTGTCAGCGGCCTGCCCACAGTCGATTATGGCGGTCAGGGCGGTCTGGGCGATGTCGCGTTCCTTCCCGGCGAAAGTGCCGCCACCGTTGGCCAGCGGACAATCTACCTGACATGGGCAAAGGCAGGCCCCGGCGATACCCGTGGCGCGGCGCTCGGCAAAGGAACGCTGGTTTGCGACAAACCGGAAAGCTGCCGCATCGACGGGTTGAAGGTGATTTGGGAACAGAAACCGAAAGTCACCGGGCGCGGACATTATTCGCACCGCATCGCGATTGCCCCCAATGGCCAGACGATGTTCGTCGCCAGCGGCGAACGGCAGAAAGGCGAACCGGCGCAAGACCCGCAGAGCGATCTGGGCAAGATCGTCCACCTCAACCTCGACGGGACACCGGCGGCGGTCAATCCGTTAGCGGAAGACAACGTCGCCCGGCCAGAGATATGGTCTTTAGGCCATCGCAATATTCTGGGCCTGCAATTCGATGCCAGCGGGCAGTTGTGGGATCTGGAACACGGCCCGGCAGGTGGGGACGAGCTCAACCGGGTGGTCGCGGGCAAGAACTATGGCTGGCCGGTGGTATCGAACGGAGACCATTACAACGGGACACCGATCCCACGCCACGACACCCGCCCCGAATTCGCTGCCCCGGCGATAAGCTGGAACCCGGTGATCGCGCCCGGCGATTTCATCTTCTATTCCGGAGACCTGTTCCCACAGTGGAAAGGGGCCGCCGTGATCGCGGCGATGAAGCCCGCCGGGCTGGTAGTAGTCCAGACCGAAGGCGATACCGCGAAAGAAGTCGCCCGCTACCCCTTTGACAAGCGTATCCGCGAAGTCGTGCAGGGACCGGACGGCGCGATCTGGCTGCTGGAGGACAAGGCGGGTGGCCGCCTGCTGGAACTGCGCCCGCGATAGGTGGCGGTGATCGGGCCACTCATCCCGACCACCACCCTAAGAAGCTTGTTCGCGTAACGGTTCGAGCGACGCGGTGCTGGCTTTGGCTCCAGCGCCCGATCGCACGCGCATGGCCAGCAACCCGACAGCGGCAGCCATCGCCAGCAGAATGATATCCAGCGCCAGCACAGCCGGTTGCGCCGGGCGGAACAGGACCACGTGCGCCACCGCCGTAACCGCGAGACTTCCCGCCAGAGCGATTTTCAGCCAGCGATCCCCGATCAGTGTGGGCCGTAACGCGGCCACCGCGATGCCCGCCAGCAACGCCAGCCAGAAGATCGCCGCCAGCAGAGCCTCAGGCCCGAACAGCCAGCGCACCCACACCGCCAGCACTATCGCCAGCGGAGTGCCCCAGATCACCACGCTCCACCCCGCCGAAAGCCGCGAGGTGTCGATCCCCTTCCGCCGCCGTTTCAGCAGCCACAAGGTCGTGCCGGTGGAGGTAATGACGCACATCGCCAGCCCCATCGCGATATAGGCCAGTTCGACCGGCAGCCCCGCATAATTCCCGAAATGGAGGTTGTAAGTCGATGCCGCGGCCTGCTTGCCGAGTTCGCCATCCGACAGGCCCACTTTGCCCAGATAGTCGCCTGCGCCGTTGAACCTGTATGACTCGCCATAGATCAATCGACGCGGATGTTCGGCCAGGATCATCACCAGCTGGCTGCGTGTGCCCGGATGTTCGACAATCGCATAGATCGGCTCGACATCGGGGAAACGCGATTGCACGGTGGCCAGCGCACGGGCGACATTCGCCAGCGGGGCCGGGGCCGGATCGGCCTCTGGCTCTCCGCCGAATATCGTTCCGTACACCGCCTCCATATCGCCATTCGCGTCGGTCTGCGCGAGCAAGGCCGCCCCGGCAAAGCTCAGCCCGATAAACGCCCCGGTCAATGCGATGACCAGTGCGAACGGCAATGACCACGCACCCAGCCTGTTGTGCCAGTCCGCCCGCGCAATCTGCGGATCGTGGCGCGACCGCAGACGGAACGCGTCCTTGAATATCTTGGGCAAGGCCAGCACGCCAGTCAGCGTGATCGCCGCCAGCGCCACCCCGATGACGCCCACCAGCAACATGCCCCAGAGCACCGGCAGCGTCAGATTGATATGCAGCGCGAGGAGAAATTCGGTCCAGCTATGCGCTTCCCGCGCGACCGGCTTGCCCGCCTGATCGACATACCACGCGGCATTGTCGGTCGTCACAACCGCGCGCGGCAGATCTTCGCTCGGCATACGGACATAGAGGTGTTCGGTGGGGGCCTTGCCCTTTTCCAGCGCCAGCGTCGCCACCATCGCGTTTTGTACCGCCGACGGAGCGATAGCGTCGTATTCGGCAACATTGGGCTGTTCCCACCGCTGCCAGCGCTCCGCTACCACCACGATCGTGCCGCTTATCGCGATGATATAGATCAGCGCGCAGGCCAGCAGGGCAATCGAGCCGTGCCCGGCCAGCGCCCGCTTCACCAGTCCGGGCTGTTCGGTGCGCGTCTGGCTCATGACAGCCCCCATGCCAGCGCGCCCAGAACGGCAGCAATCAAGGGTGGGCCAATCATCCGAACCGGGTTGGAAAGGGTCATCTGCCAGGTCATCAATATAGTCCAGATCACAGGTTGCAGTATCAGCATCAGTGCAAAGCTGTTGGCATCGAGCGGTGCCCCGCCCCGCACATATGCCTGAATCGCAAATGCCAGCCATTGGGCAGCGGCGAAGGCCACCGGCACCACCAGCACAAACACCGCGAAGCGACGCCCCAGATGGGCGGAACCGGGTAATACCACGGCGGCATCCACTTGCCTGCCGACCCGGCGCAGCTTCGCGGGGGAACGCCAGGCGGCATAGAGAACGATCAGCAGCGCCACGATCATCCCGACGGTGAAACCCGTCGCCATTCCCCATGCCCCCGCCTGCCGCGCCAGCAGCACCAGAGAGACAACAGCAAGCGCCCAGCCCGCCCCGGCAACGGACCGTCGAGCGCCCCAACCCATACGGATCAGTACGACCGACAGGCCCGCCAGTATCCAGCCAGTGATAATTGCCTCAGTCATGAATGCCCCTTCAGTGTCGGATTATCAGTATTTGACAGTCAGGGTGCCCAGCACAGTCCGCGGGGCGGCATAGAAACTCTGGTCGAAAGTGAGCGACGAGAGATACTTCGCATTGGTCACGTTCCGCAGATTGGCGCTGAGCGACACGTTCGGCGTGATGTCGTAACTCGCCAACAGATCGACCACGGCATAGTCCCCTTGCCTCAGCACGATGGGATCACCACTCACCGGCGAAAGCGCGCCGGTAACGACATAGAAATCGCTGTTGTACTGCACCGAAGCGCCAATGGTGAACGCCTTCAGGGATGGCGGCGAGTATGTCGCGTTGAGCTTGGCCGTCGTGCGCGGCACGAATGTCCGCGCGGGATCGCCATTCTCGTCACGAATACGCATCGTTGTGAAACCAGCGATCACTTGCAGCCCATCGGCGGGGGAGCCGGCCAGTTCGAGTTCCACCCCTTCCGAATGCGAATCCACGCCTACGTAAATCGTCCGGCCCAGCGTTGTGTCGAAGCCAGCCGACTGAGCTGTATTGTTCTGCCGCGCCCGGAAGATTGCCGCTGTCGCCAGCAGTTGCCCGTTGAACAATTCCCCCTTCACGCCCGCTTCGATATTATCCCCCTCGATCGGGTCGAGCAGGCGATTGTCCGCGTCGAACTGGGTCTGCGGATTGAAGATCGATGCATAGCTGGCGTACATCGTCACATTGGGCGTGACATCGAACGTCACCCCGACAAACGGCAGGAATTTCTTGCGGTCATAATTCTGGATGTCGCCGTAAGACGTGCCATCGCTGCGCGCGCGGGTGTAATTGCCGCCCAGCATGATCTTGAACGGATCGGCGGGGTTAAGCCGGATCAGGCCATACGCCGTCTCCTGCTTGCGCGTGATATTCAGGCTTTCCGTAAAGGCCGGGAAATCCGGTTCGGGAAAGGTGCCTGCGAACAGATCGTCAAGCGACACCGGCACACCAATTGCGCTATTGTCGTACGACGAATTCTGGATGTAGCGTTCCGCACTGCGGACAACGCCGAACATCACATCGTGGGTGCGGCCTCCGACTGACAGCTTTCCTTCGACATGTGCGTCGATGGTCAGATTTCGCGTGGCCCCCTGAAACGCGCCGGGATAGCTGAAGATGCCATCCCCCGTCGCCCGATCAGGGTTGCCATAGACATAAAACAGCTTGTCGTTTTCATCGTTGGCACGACGCAGCACTGTCAGCGTGGCGCTCCAGTCGGGGCTGAAATGATGCGTCATATCTCCGAAGATCTGGCGCTCGGTCACGCCCCATCCCGCCCATTCGGGGCCGGTATTATCCGAACGGCCGAAATCGATCCGCGTACCATCGGTATAGTAAAGCGGCACCGCCCCCCATTGCGCGCCCCGGCTCTGGTGATTCTGGTGGGCGTAGCCTGCACTCACCACCGTGTCCGGCCCCAGATCGGCTTCGACAATGCCATATCCGGTCCACCGGTCGAGTTCGTACCGGTCGAGATAGCTGTCGGCATTAAGGTATGCCCCCACCGCACGGGCCCGCACGGCACCATCCGATGTCAGCGGAACGCTCACGTCTCCATCGAGGCGGAGGTGGTTGTACGATCCATATTGCGCGGAAACGGTGGCCTGCATGTCGCGATAGGGCCGCTTGCGGACAAAGTTCACGAGTGCCGATGGATTACCCGTAGGCGAGAGCAGACCCGGCGCGCCGCGCACCACTTCGATCCGGTCGTAAATCGCCGTGTCGAGCGAACCCGTCTGGATGCCGAAAGCAAACGGCATACCCACGCCATCGAGCTGGAACGTCTGAATGTCATATCCCCGCGCGGAGAAATACACGCGGTCGGTTTCGGCCGTGAGCACGCTGATCCCGGGCACCGCCGCCAGCAGCTGATTCACATCGTTGAGCTGAAAATCTTCGATCACTGCGCGCGGGATCACGCTGACCGATTGAGGCGTTTCTTTCTGGCTCAACGGCAGGCGTGTAGCGGTGCGTTGTTCCTTTACACCGTAATCGTCGCTCCCTTCGGTGCGCTTGCCCGTCACGACAATCGTCGGATCACGCGCCTGATCCTCGCCAGCGTCGGCCGCCGCAGCGGCAGCCACCAAAGGCATTCCGGCTGACGGGGACACAACGTTCGCTGCAGCAGCAGTGAGAAGGAGCGGGGCAATAGCGGCCATCGATAATATCTTTCGTATCGGCGTTATGGAGAGAAGTATGTTGATGCGAATCGCTCGCTAATGAGAATAAGTCGCATTTACAAGAATGTTTTGGGGCAATGTTATATTTCCATGAATGGTGATGCGCGTCAGTATCAGTGGGAGAGGAATGAAGCGGCCGTGTTGCCTGGCACACTCGCCCCCGGACTGTCGCAGCGCGGCGAAAGCACAACCCCGCTCAACCACCACCTTCGTCATTGCGAGGAGCCGCAGGCGACGTGGCAACCCATGGCCCGCCCTCGCCCGGCCACAACCGCCGCGATGGACAGAACCGTCAGTCCAGGGATTGCTTCACTCCGTTCAATGACGAACAGGGAGGCAGGCACCGGAGCGGCCCGTGCGCCCCACCACCCGCCACCTTCGTCATTGCAAGGCCCGTAATCAGAAACCGAAACTCAGCCGGACGCGCCCTCTTCGCGTGGCCGCCTAGTGCTCCAGCACCCGGCGAAGCGGGCGGGCATTACCTTCGCGATAGGAGTGTATCTCGCAAAGCTGATCGCCGTGAAACGTCACCTTCCAAAGCCCTTCCACGCACTCGGCAGGATCGTCGGATACGATCCGTCCGCGGCAGAGGACGTCACTGCCCTTGGGCGTGACGGAATCGAACACGATTTTCATGTCCGGTACAATTTCAAATATCCGCCGCAGCGCTTCCAGATAGCGGTCACGCGGGCCGATCGGATAATTGGCTGTGTCACGATAGGTCATCGTGGGCGTGAGCATACGCTCCACCGCAGCGAAGTCGCGTGCGTTGAGCGCATCGACAAACGCACGCGTCAGCGCGACTTTCGAGGGCTTTCGCTCGAAAAACGGGAGAAGGCGCAAGCGGCGCATTCCCCCGTTCTAGCCCCCTTTCAGGGGAATTGATATTGTCACAGGTTAAATTGGATCGAACCAACCTGTTAAAAATCAGCCAACGATTTCAGACTCGTCGAAGAAGAATGCGATTTCGATTTTCGCGTTCTCGTCGCTGTCCGAACCGTGGACCGAATTGGCTTCGATGCTTTCGGCAAACGCCTTGCGGATCGTGCCTTCGGCGGCGTCGGCGGGGTTGGTCGCGCCCATCACGTCGCGATTGCGCTTCACGGCATCTTCGCCTTCGAGCACCTGCACCACGACCGGGCCGCTAATCATGAAATCGACCAGTTCACCGAAGAAAGGGCGTTCCTTGTGAACGGCGTAGAATCCTTCGGCCTGTTCCTTGCTCATCTGGATGCGCTTGGACGCGACGACGCGCAGGCCGGCTTCTTCCAGCATTTTGGTGACCGCGCCGGTCAGGTTGCGGCGGGTGGCATCGGGCTTAATAATCGAAAAGGTACGGGTAACCGCCATTGTCTGGGTTCCTTGCGAACATTTTTAGAGTGGAAGTGGGATTGTTGCGCGCGCCCCTAGCGCCGGGTTGCACGCGGCGCAAGTGTCACGCTTTCTTCGCCCATTTCCCGTTTTCCTGCGCGTAATAGCTGCGCGTTACGTCGTCGCGACCATCAAACTGCCGCCACGTCGCGCGCGCGGCCTGAATGTCCGCATCGCCAAACAACAGAAACACGCGCGCAAACCCCTCTGCCTCCGCCCGCCATTCGCCATCGGCGATCACGCAATAGCGTGCGTCGTTGGGCGCAGCACAGTCGGCGGAGAGCAGAATAGGCTGGCGCGCGGCGTGTGGGGCGCTGGCTTCCCCATTGGCGAGGAAGGCCTGCGGATCGCCTTCCCACATCGCCCGGCTCAAACCGACGCGGCGATCGGCGTCGCTGTCGATCACCAGCAGCCGTTCGCCCGCCTGCCGTGTGCGCGCGGCGATCAGTGCCACGACGTGTTCGACAGGGTCGCGCGAAAGCTGCCAGAAATCGAGTTGCATCAGCTCTCTGCAGTGGCTTTCACAAACCGGTCGAGCAGACGCACGCCGAAGCCGGTTGCGCCCTTGTCCCAGCTATGCCCCGGCTTTTCGGACCAGACCATGCCCGCAATGTCGAGATGCGCCCAAGGGGTGTCGTTTTCAATATAGCGTTGCAGGAACTGCGCGGCGGTGATCGAACCGGCGAACCGCGGGCCGATGTTTTTCATATCGGCAATCGGGCTGTCCAGCAGCTTGTCGTATGCCGGTGCCAGCGGGAAGCGCCACAGCTTGTCGCCGGTCGCCTTGCCCGCACCGATCAGATCGTCGGCCAGTTCGTCGGAGTTGGAGAAGCAGCCGCCGTGTTCGGTGCCCAGCGCAATCATCATCGCCCCGGTCAGCGTGGCCAGATCGACGATTTTGGCGGGCTTGAACTGTTTCTGCGTCCACGTCAGCGCATCGGCCAGCACCAGCCGCCCTTCGGCATCGGTGTTGAGCACTTCCACCGTCTGTCCCGACATCGTCGTGACGACATCGCCCGGACGCTGCGCGTTGCCATCGGGCATGTTTTCGACCAGCCCGATAACGCCGACGACGTTGACCGGTGCCTTGCGTGTGACCAGCGTCATCATCGCACCAACCACTGCGGCCGATCCGCCCATGTCCCACTTCATATCTTCCATGCCCGGTCCGGGCTTGAGCGATATACCGCCGGTATCGAACGTCACCCCTTTGCCGACAAATGCGATAGGTGCATCGTCGGGGTTGCCGCCCATCCATTTGATGGCAAGCACCCGCGATTCGCGGATCGAGCCCTGCCCGACGCCGAGCAGAGCGCCCATGCCAAGGTTCTTCATCGTCGCTTCGTCGAGTACGATCAGTTCCGCACCGGTATCGGCAAAGCGTTCGGTGCACCGCGCGACGTAGCTTTCCGGGTAGAGGATATTGGCGGGCTCTGTGACCAGTTCGCGCGCCAGTTCCACGCCCTTCGCCACCGCAGCAGCCTCTTCCCACGCTTCCTTCGCACCATCAGCCACGCCAACGACGACGACGGAATCGAGTGTCGCCTTCTGATCGTCTTTCAGCTTGGTGCGATAGATATCGTAGCGCCAGGAACGCAGGCGGAATCCCAACAGCACCGACGCCGCCTCTTCCGCTGTCAGATCGGTCAGTTCGATAGCAATCGATTCAGCGCCCGAACGCAGATATTTGGCGGCCAGAGCGGCCCCTGCCTTCTCACAATTTGCAAGACGTTCGGCATCGTCGGCCTTACCCGCGCCGGCAAGCGCGACCCGCACGACATGGCCCTTTCTGTCGGCGAACACTTCGAATATCTGCCCCGCACTTCCTTTGAACCGGGCGACCGATGCGCCCTGTGCGATCATCGGTTCGAGGCTGGCGAGGTCATCACCCTGATCGATGATACGAGCGACGAGCCGTGCATCGTCAGGAAGCGAGGGGGCGAATTCGATCTGCATGAAAGCTCCGGAAAGTAATCGTTATTTGGGGCCAGAACCGGGAAAGCCCGGCTGGCACGCTGATGGCGATTGCGATTAGGCCGCGACGATGCGATAGGCAAGGGATGCCCCCCATTCCGACAGCATTTGTGCAAGCTGCGGCGCCTCGCTTGCCCTACCGATTTGCCGGCGCATCCGCGCTTGTTTTCGCTTTGCTGGCTGCACCGGCCAGCGCGCAGGATGCGACAGGGGAAACAGCCGAAGCCCTCGAATCGGCGGCAAAAACTACGCCCCCGCCCACCAATGCTCCGCTGACAGGAGTGGAGCGGGTGGTGCAATTCGAAGCGGACGAGGTCGCATACGATTCCAACGGCGAAAACGCGACCGCCACCGGCAATGTCGTGCTCCGCAGCGAACAGCGATCGGTCCGCGCCGACACGGTGACATGGAACCGCAAGAGCGGGCTGATCGTGGCCAACGGCAATGTCCGTCTGGTCGATGAAAACGGAAACCAGCTTTACACCGACAAGCTCGAACTGACCGACACATTCGAAGCCGGATCGATGGAAGATGTCCTGCTCGCACTGCGCGAAGGGGGCCGTCTGGCGGCGGTTCGCGGCGAACGAATGGCCGATGGCACGGTCGAGCTGGACAAGGCCGCCTATAGCGGATGCCCTGTCGAAACCACAGATGGCTGCCCGAAAAAACCCAGCTGGCGGATCACTTCGGAAAAAGTTCTCTACGATCCGAAGACCAGCAATGTCCGGTTCAAGGGGGCATACCTCGAACTGTTCGGGATGCGTCTGCTGCCTATGCCGGGCCTCAGTGTCCGCACCGATGGCAGCGCGGTGTCCGGTTTCCTGATCCCCGAAATCCAGTTTTCGGAAAACAACGGGGTTCAGGTCAGCGGCAAATACTATTTCCGGGTGGACGATAACAAGGATCTGGAACTGACCGGGCATCTGTTCACCGATGCACCGCCGATGATTTCGGGCCAATGGCGCCATCTGACCGATATCGGCGCCTATCAGATTACCGGCTACCTCACGACCAGCCGCCGCAGCACCGATGTGACAACCGGCTCGACAGAGCGTGACGTGCGCGGATATCTGTTCACCAATGGCCGGTTCCAGTTCGACCCTAACTGGAGCCTCGATTACTCGATCCGCCGGGCCAGCGACCGCACATTCCTGCGCCGCTACGACATCAGTTACGATGATCGCCTGCGTTCGCTCATCAAGCTGGAGCGGGTGGGCGATACCAGTTATTTCCAGCTGGCCGGTTATGCCACGCAAACGCTGCAGCTGAATGCCGATCAGGGGCAAGTCCCTGTTGCCTTGCCGCTGATCGACTGGCGCAAGCGGATCGACGACCCCGTTCTGGGCGGCAAGATCGAATTTCAGGCCAACTCGCTGGCCCTGATGCGCGACACCGGGCAGGATACCCAGCGCGCATTTGCCGGCGCCCGGTGGGATCTGCGCCGGGTGACCGGAATGGGCCAGCTCGTCACGCTGACCGGTCTGGTACGCGGCGACGTCTATCATTCGTCGGACAATGGACTGACCGACACGGCGATATACCGCGGCAATCCCGGCTGGGAAACGCGCGGGGTCGCGCTGGCTGCGCTCGATATCCAGTGGCCGTTCGTCGGTCGGGCGTTCGGTGGCACGCAAGTGATTACGCCCCGTGTGCAATTCGTCGCCAGCCCGCCGATCCGCAATCTGGCCGTGCCGAACGAAGATGCCCGCGCGGTGGATCTGGAAGATTCCAACCTGTTCGCACTCAACCGCTTTCCCGGATACGATCGGGTGGAAGACGGGGCGCGTGTTACTTACGGCGTCGATTACGATTTACAGTTTCCCGACTGGCGCATCCGCAGCACAGTGGGGCAATCCTATCGCCTGTCGGATCAGCGTTCGATTCTGCCCGACGGCACCGGCCTTGCCGAACAGGTGTCCGATTTCGTGGGTCGCACGGAAGTGCGCTATAAAGATTTCCTCAAGCTGACCCACCGTTTCCGGCTGGATAAAGACAATCTGGGCGTTCGACGCAACGAACTGGATGCGACGATCGGTTCGAGCAAGACATATGCGGAAATCGGCTATCTACGCCTGAACCGCAATATTTCCAGCACGATAGAGGATTTGCGCGACCGCGAAGAACTGCGCGCGGCGACGCGTATCGCATTCGCCCGATATTGGTCGGTATTCGGTTCGGGTGTGTTCAACCTGACCGATCGGGAGGAGGACCCGACACTGACGTCCAGCGGATTCGACCCGGTTCGCACCCGGCTAGGCGTCGCTTACGAAGACGAATGCCTCGAACTCGGGCTGACCTGGCGGCGCGACTATGTCGATACCGGCGATGCCCGGCGCGGCAATACTTTCCAGATATATTTCGCGCTACGTAATCTGGGATTCCGCTGATTACTTTTGCCGGTTGCGGGGATTGGTTGCACGGCGGGCGTTGGCAGCACGGGGCAAAACCGCTATCCGGCTGCACTCAGCTTGGGTTAAGCCGTCTGGCCGCACTGGCTCATTATTACGAAGTAGCCGAAAACCGGCGCTGCAATCGGACTTTACGCGTGATCGAAAAGACTGTTTCCAAACTGATTTGCGGCATCGCCGCGTTCGGCCTGATCGCCGCCCCCATCACCGCGACTGCACAGCAGGCACAGGCGATGGACGAAGCGAACAACGATACGAGCGGGCTCGATCTGCCGGCAAACATATCGCTGCTGGGGAACAGCAACCCGAACGAACGCAAGCCAACCGCCGTGGTCAATGGACAGGTTATCACAGGCACAGACGTGGACCAGCGTGTCGCTCTCGTAGTCGCGGCGAACAAGGGCAAGATTTCCGAGGAAGAAATGCAGCGCCTGCGGGCGCAGGTCCTGCGGAACCTGATCGACGAAACGCTGGAAATTCAGGCGGCCAAGGCGCAGGAAATCGAAGTCAGCGCCGCTCAGGTCGATGAAACGTACAAACGCGTCGCACAACAGAATTTTGGGCAATCGCCCGCAGCGCTGGACGCACATCTGGAATCGATCGGTTCCTCTCCCGCTTCGCTGAAACGCCAGATCCTGGGCGAAATGGCGTGGCAGCAACTGCTGCGTCGCAATGTGTCGCCGTTCGTCAACGTGTCGAGCGAAGAAGTGAACGAAATGCTCGCGCGCCTGAATGCTTCGCGCGGGACGGAAGAGTATCGCCTCGGCGAAATTTACATGGCAGCCACTCCGACAACGCAGGCGCAAGTCGAAGCGAACATGCGTAAAATCATCGAGCAACTGCGTTCGGGCGGCAGCTTCGTCGCCTATGCGCGCCAGTTTTCGGAGGCATCGACCGCCGCAGTGGGTGGCGACCTTGGCTTTGTCCGTCTCGAAACCCTGCCCGCCGAACTGGCGGCTGCGGCGCGCGAAATGCAACCGGGGCAGGTGATCGGTCCGATTGCCAACTCTGGCGGATATTCGATCCTTTACCTGATCGACAAGAAGGCGATCCTTTCGGCCGACCCGCGCGACGCGACGCTCAGCCTCAAGCAGATTTCGCTCAATTTCCCCAAGGGGACCAGCAAGGCCGACGCGACCAAGCGGCTGGAAACTTTCACGCAGCAGGTTCAGGCGATCAAGGGTTGCGGCGATGCCGAAGCCAGTGCCGCCAAAATCGGTGCCGATATCGTCAGCAACGACAACATCCGTGTGCGCGCCTTGCCGGAACAATTGCAACAGATCATGCTGAACCTGCAAATCGGGCAGTCCACTCCGCCGTTTGGTTCGGTGGAAGAAGGCGTGCGTGTGCTAATGCTGTGCGGGCGTGACGATCCGCAGACCGGCGATGCACCGTCGTTCGATCAGGTGATGAGCCAGCTCGAAAACGAACGCATCGACAAGCGTGCTCAGCGTTACCTGCGCGACCTGCGTAACGACGCTTACATCGTTTACAACTGATCGCGATGCCCGCCCCCCTCGCCCTGTCGCTGGGGGATCCGGCTGGCATTGGCCCTGAACTGATCGCCGCAAGCTGGGAGCAACGCGACGCCGCTGTGCTACCGCCGTTCTTCGCTGTCGGGGGTGCCAGTCTGCTGGCCAGCGCCGCCAAAGCGCGCGGGCTGGATATTCCGGTAGAGCGGATCGACAGCCCGGCGCAGGCGGCAGACGTATTTCCCCATGCCCTGCCCGTGCTGGGAGAGATCGATGCAGCGTGGAACCCCGGCAATCCCGACAGGGACGGCGCGCGACTGGCCCTTGCCTCTCTCCGCACAGCCGCCGAACTGACCGTTTCGGGGGCCGCAGCGGCCATCGTGACCGGCCCGATTGCCAAGGCTCTGCTGGCCGAAGTCGGCTTCGATTATCCGGGGCAGACCGAATTCGTCGCTGCCGCGAGCGGTGTTGCCGCGGGTGACGCGGTGATGATGCTGGCGGGCCCCCAGTTGCGGACTATCCCGCTTACCGTGCACGTCGCACTGTCGCAAGTGCCCGCGCTGATCACCGCCGATCTGATCCGGCGCCGCACCCGGATCGCTGCTGCCGCCTTGCAACGCGATTTCGGCCTTGCCAGCCCGCGCATCGCGATTGCCGCGCTCAACCCACATGCCGGGGAACACGGGCGCATGGGCCATGAAGACAGCGCAGTCATCGCCCCCGCGATTGCCGCGCTGGTGGCGGAAGGGTTCGCTGTGACTGGCCCGCATCCTGCCGACGCGCTGTTCGCTCCACATGCGCGCGGTGATTATGACGTGGCGCTGTGTATGTATCACGATCAGGCACTGATCCCGATCAAGGCGCTGGATTTCGATGCCGGGGTCAATGTGACGCTCGGCCTGCCGATTATCCGCACCAGCCCCGATCACGGCACCGCATTCGCCATCGCGGGCACCGGCAAGGCCGATCCCGGCGCCACCATTGCCGCGATCCGCATGGCAGGCGAATGCGCCACGCGACGGGCAAGTTATAAAGTAGAAGCGAAGTTCGCCTCATAATACATGCCTCAGGCGCACAACGGCACCCAACCGTCTCTTCCTTCGTCATTGCGAGTAGCCACAGGCGACGTGGCAATCCATGAACCATACCTCGCCTCAACCACAGCCGATGCGATGGGCGGAAACGTCAGGTCATGGATTGCTTCACTGCGTTCGCAATGACGAGTGGGGAGAAGCGCATCCATCCCCCGGACCTGATCCGGGGCCCCCGCTTTTCTTCGACGGCGCGATGCAGGGGGAAGTTGGCCCCCGGCTCGGAGGCCGGAGTGACGGGGTAACGAGGTAATGGAGGTAGCCAAGCTGTTGGCCTTAACCCCACCATCTCCCCTCGTCATTGCGAGGAGCCGCAGGCGACGTGGCAATCCATGGACCGCACCTCGCCTCACCAACAACCGATGCGACAGGCGGAACCGTCGCATCATGGGTTACTTCGCTGCGCGGGCAATGTCGCAATGGTAAGTGAGCGCTGGACGCAGCGCTCCCGCATAGGACTCAATATGACCAGCTACTCCCACTCCATTCCCTTCACCCCCTGAAAATTCCCGCCCGCGACTTCGCATCGTCCGCAATCGCGCGTAAGACAGTCAGGTGAATCCAAACCCACCCCTGCCCCCCATTCGCGACGTCATCAATCGCCACGGCCTGAGCGCAAGCAAAGCACTGGGGCAGAACTTCCTGCTCGACGAACAACTGCTTGACCGGATCGCCGCGATTCCCGGCGATCTGGCAGGCCACCCCGTGCTGGAGGTCGGCCCCGGTCCTGGCGGGCTGACCCGCGCCATCTTGCGCGCCGGAGGCAAAGTCACCGCCATCGAAATGGATCGCCGCTGCCTGCCCGCGCTGGAGGAACTGAGCGCAGCGTTCCCCGGCCAGCTTTCCGTGATCGAAGGCGACGCGATGAAGATCGATCACGCGCAGACGATGGGCGCGCCTTATGCTGTGATTGCCAACCTGCCTTATAACGTGGGCACCGCGCTGTTCGTCCGCTGGCTGAGCGGGGAACAGTGGCCACCGCAGTGGACTTCGCTAACGCTGATGTTCCAGCTCGAAGTGGCGCAGCGGATTGTCGCCCAGCCCGGCACCGGCGCATACGGCAGGCTGGCCGTGCTGGCGCAGTGGCGGTCCGATGCAAAGCTGGCGATGAAGGTCCATCGCAGTGCCTTCACCCCTCCCCCCAAAGTGATGAGCGCGATCGTCCACGTAACGCCGAAGGCTCAGCCCGAAGGCGTATCGGCCCGTTTGCTGGAGCGTGTGACCGAAGCCGCCTTCGGCCAGCGGCGCAAGATGCTGCGGCAGAGCCTGAAAGGCGTGCCACACGCGCTCGATGCGCTGGATATCGTGGGAATCGATCCGCAGCGCCGCGCCGAAACTCTTTCGGTCGACGAGTTTGTCGTGCTCGCCCGTACACTTGGCACGCTGGGGTAGACAGCCAAGCCTATCCCTCTAGAGAAGTTGCCGATGAAACAACTTGCCGAAACCCTCGCAGAGCAGATCGATCAGTCAGCAATGCTGGCGCAAGTGCAAGCGTGGGCTTCAGTAAACACCGGCACCGCCAACCTCGACGGTCTGGCAACGCAGGCTGCGATGCTGGCCGATGCATTCTCTGCGCTGCCCGGGGCTGTCGAACTGGTCGATCCCGCACCAGTGACCGCCATCGCCGCAGACGGGCGCGAATTCGAAAAGGCGCACGGTCGGCATATGGTGCTGCGGGTGCGCCCCGACGCCCCGCGGCGTTTCCTGCTCACCGGGCACATGGACACGGTGTTCCCCGCCGACCACCCGTTTCAGAATCAGACGTGGATCGACGACGATACTCTGAATGGCCCCGGTCTTGCCGATATGAAGGGTGGCCTGTCGGTCATCCTCCACGCGCTGACCGCGTTCGAAACTTTGCCCGATGCGGCACAGGTGGGCTATGATGTGCTGATCAATTCGGATGAAGAAACCGGCTCGCTTTCCTCCGCCCCACTGATCGACGCGCTGGCGCAGGGCAAATATGCCGCGCTGACCTACGAACCGAGCGCTCTGCCCGATGGCACGCTGGCCCATGCGCGCGGGGGCAGCGGCAATTATTCCCTCACCGTCACGGGAAAATCGGCCCATGCCGGCCGCAATCCGCTTGACGGGCGCAATGCGATTGTCGCTGCCGCGACGCTGGCGGTACGGCTGAAGGAATTGCAGCGCAGCGATATCAGCGTGAACCCGGCCAAGATCGAAGGCGGTGCGGCCAACAACGTCGTGCCCGATCACGCGATCCTGCGGTTCAACATCCGCCCCAAGGCACCCGATGCCGCCGAACGCTTCGTGGCCGAAATGAACGCCCTGCTGGGCGAAGTGCGCCAGTCGCAGGAAGTGGACATATCTGTCCACGGCGGCATCACCCGCCCGCCCAAACCCGTCGGTGCACGGGCGCAAAAGCTGTTCGATCTTGTGCGCGACTGCGGTGCCGTGCTGGGCCAGCATATCGACTGGCAAGCCAGCGGCGGGGTGTGCGACGGCAACAATATCGCCGCCACCGGCGTTCCCGTGGTCGATACGATGGGCGTGCGCGGCGGCAAGATTCATTCGCCGGACGAATTTATGATCGTCCCATCCCTATCCGGACGTGCGGCGCTGTCCGCGCTCGTCCTGTCCCGTCTTTCCAGTGGAGATACGCTGTGAGCTTCCTCCTGCGCGCCGCGCGCCCCGCCGATCTCGAACCGCTGTATGAAATGGCCAAACTGACCGGCGGCGGTTTCACCAACTTACCGCCCGACCGCAATGCGTTGACCACCAAGCTCGAACGCGCCGCCGATGCCTTTGCCCGCCCGGAAGACGACTTGCGCGACGAACAGTTCGTGCTGGTGCTGGAAAATGGTGAGACCGGCGCGGTCCGCGGCACGTGCCAGTTGATGACGCAGGTCGGCCAGCGCTGGCCGTTCTATTCCTATCGCCTGACCACCCTGACTCAGCACTCGAAAGAGCTGGACCGCACGGTGCGGGCCGAAATGCTCAGCCTCGTCACCGATCTGGAAGGCGCCAGCGAAGTCGGCGGCCTGTTCCTCCATCCGGGGGAACGTGCAGGTGGGCTTGGCCTGTTGCTGGCGCGCAGCCGCTATCTGTTCATTGCCATGCACCGGGCGCGCTTTGCCGATCGCATTCTGGCCGAACTGCGCGGGATTATCGACGAACGCGGCGGCAGCCCGTTCTGGGATGGTGTCGCGGGCCGCTTCTTCGGCATGAGTTTTCAGGATGCGGATTATTTCAACGCAATTCACGGCAATCAGTTCATCGCTGACCTGATGCCCAAGCACCCGGTCTATATCGCGATGCTGGACGACGATGCGCGCACCGCTATCGGCGTGCCACACCCCACCGGACGGGCCGCCATGCGGATGCTGGAAAACGAAGGTTTCCGCGCCGCAGGCTACGTCGACATTTTCGACGGTGGCCCAACGATGACCGCGCAGACCGACGATGTCGTATCGATCAGGGATGCGAAGGCAGCGAAAGTGACCGGGTTCGATCTCGACAAAGGCGAGAAGGCAATCCTCGCTTCGGGGCGCCTGCAGGAATTCCGTAGTTGTTACGGCATCCGCGCATTCGACGACAACGGCAATCTGCGGATCGACGCACAGGCGGCCGATCTGCTCGACGTAAGCGAAGGCGATACGGTGTGGAGCGTGGCGCGGTGAGCTGTGTAGAGATCAATTTCGATGGAATTGTCGGGCCAAGTCACAACTATGCCGGATTGAGCCTCGGCAACCTTGCCGCCACTCGCCATGCGGGCGATGCCAGCTATCCGCGCGCAGCCGCCCTGCAAGGGATAGCGAAGATGCGGCACAATATGGCGCTGGGGCTGGCGCAGGGATTTCTACTGCCGTTGCCGCGCCCCAATGCAGGCTATCTTGCGGCGTTGGGCGCCGACAACACGACCGATCCGGTGCTGACCGCGCAAGCATGGTCGGCCAGTTCGATGTGGACCGCCAATGCCGCCACGGTCTCGCCCGCTGGCGATACGGCGGATGGGCGATGCCATCTGACTCCGGCCAATCTGGTAACGATGCCGCACCGGGCGCAGGAATGGCCCGATACCGCACGCCAACTGGCACTGGCATTTGCCGACCGCACGCATTTCGCGCTGCACGATCCGGTGCCGCCGACTTTCGGGGATGAAGGCGCGGCCAATCATATGCGACTGTGCGAACGGCACGATACCGCCGGGGTGGAAGTGTTCGTATATGGCCGCAGCGGCGGTGCGTTCCCTGCACGGCAGCACGAACAGGCCAGCCGCGCCATCGCCCGCCTGCATGGGCTGGACCTGGAGCGCACGGTATTTATCGAACAGGCGCCCAAGGCCATCGCGGCGGGCGCGTTTCATAACGATGTCGTTGCCGTTGCGAACGAACGGGTGCTGTTCACCCATGCAGAGGCATTCGCGGATCAGCAGGGCGCATACAATGCGATCCGGGACAAATTTCCCGGACTGGAAGTGGTCGAAGTCCCCGCCGATGCGGTATCATTGAACGAAGCGATTGCGACATACCTGTTCAACGCGCAACTGCTGACTTTGCCGACCGGCGAAATGGCATTGGTCGTGCCGACCGAATGCACCGATAGCCCGGCGGTCAGTGCATGGCTGGACAGGATGGTCGCCAGCAACGGGCCGATCCGGCAGGTTCTGCCGGTCGATGTCCGTCAGTCGATGGCCAACGGCGGCGGCCCGGCCTGCCTGCGCCTGCGGGTGGTGGCCGATCCGGCGACGGTCGATCCCCGCTTCATGCTTAGCGAGGCAAAGGCCGATCTTCTCGAAAACACGATAGCGGCGCATTGGCCCGAACAGATCGATCCCGCCGATGTCGGCAGCGAATCGCTCGCTCAAGATGTTATCGCCGCACGACTGTCCCTTCTCGAAACACTCGGCCTCGCAGAACTTGGTTAACGCGCTGGACCGCCTGTCGACACACCTTACAATGCAGAACACGTTAACCGTCGTAACCCGCGGCAATTAGCCATTGGCACGGGATTTGCTGTTGTCGTGTTAAGCATTTCGGGGAAGGTATGTTTCGCAAGCTCCGCCGCCTGTTTGTGATCAAGACACGCTTCGAAGCGTGCCTGATCATTTACGCGCTGGCGCTGGGGGCTTGCGAACGCGGCATGGCCTATGTGCACCAGTTTCCCGGATATGGCGGAAAGCTGCTGTTTCTTGCCGCGACAGGTTCGGTGTTTCTGGCTGGGGCCAAGATTTTCGACTGTTTGCGGATGGAGCAGGAGCGGCGGGTTTCGGCTGGGGAGTAGTTTTTTTGGGGTTGGTGTTTTTGTTCACACGAAGACACGAAGGCACAAAGTGGTCTTTTGGTGAATGTGGGTACTGCGCCACGGTTGCTGTTCAATACCCCCGCGCTTGCGCGGAATAATATTATGATTCTGCGCGTGCGGATAAGTCACCAACAGATCATTCAGGCACCAACATCTTTGTGCCTTCGTGTCTTCGTGTGAATCAAACCCACCACGCACAAACATGCGGCAAACCACACAGCAATAAAGGAAGTGGGGGATTCTGTTGCTAGGCTCCCCCGGGCCCCCGGTTTCCGATTCTGTTACCCGGTTCGGTCCGAACCGTGCTCAAAGCTTTGTAAGATCAGGCCGTTAGGCCGTCAGGTTACGCAGCGAGAGCAAGTGCTTCGTTGTCGTTGGCACTTATAAGTTTTGAGCCTTGAACGGGTTACTCAGCCCGAGCGAAAACGATGCTTTTCAACACACGTCGATCCTAGTTCGGCCCCGTCATCGTGCCCCCTGTGGGGAGCGGTGGTGGAGCCGCCGGGTACTGCCCCCGGGTCCGCTGTGCCTATTGCACACCGCAATTTATCGCCATAGCCAGCAAAAACCGGCAGTCCCGATATAGGGAATGCGGGCTTAATGTGAAGTGACTACGGAAAAATTCCGCAGGATGAGTATCTTGCGATCACTTTTTCAGTGCGTCGCGAATTTCCGCCAGCAATTCCACTTCGGTCGGGCCTGCCGGAGCGGCTTCTTCCGCTTCCTTCTCGAACCGCGCCATCACCTTGTTGGTATAGCGGACCAGCAGGAAGATGACGAAGGCCAGGATCAGGAAATTGATCCCGATCGAAATGAAGTTGCCCCAGGCCAGCACATTGGCCCCCGCCTCGCGCGCAGCGGCCAGCGAAGTGCCCGGTGCGACTTCACCCGAAAGGACCACATACTTGTTCGAAAAATCGACATCGCCCACCAGCGCACCGATCAGCGGCATAATCAGATCGTCGGTCATCGACGTGACGATCTTGCCGAACGCTGCCCCGATAATGACCGCCACGGCCAGTTGCATGACATTGCCCTTGGCAATGAATTCCTTGAATTCCGAAAGCACGACGCCCCCCGTTTAACCTATGCTGCAAATCCGGTGGTTTCTGGCAGCGCGATGCCGGGCTGCCAAGTACCTTTCCCGCTCAGGATCGCTCAGTGCCAGCGCGGAACCATCAGACATACTGCTGATTAATCGGAGGACGCCTCTCGCATCGCCTGCAATTCGGCGCGGATATCGCGCAAAACATCCAGTTGCGGATCGGTCGGTAGTGCATCGCTTTTCGAAGTGTCGGTGACTTTTTTCTTCTCCTCCTCAATAGCATCGAGCACCCGGTTCACCGCTTTCACCAACAAAAACAATGCGAAAGCAAGGATCAGGAAATTGACCACCTGAGTCAGAAAATCGCCATACCCGATCATCGCCACCCCGGCCTGTTGCAGTCTTTCGTAATTATCCGGCGAACCCTCGTAAGAGGGCGGGATCGGTCCAAGGCGGATAAACCAGTTGCTGAAGTCCACACTTCCAAACAGCCAGCCGATGGTCGGCATCAGAATCGCTTCGGTGAGCGAAGTGGTGATTTTGCCGAAAGCCGCACCGATCACCACGCCAACCGCAAGGTCCAGCACGTTGCCACGAGCGATGAATTTGCGGAATTCGCCAAACAGGTTCATCCAAATGTCTCCGTCAAAAGGGTCTTTCTCCGAACCGGAAAAGCAGTGGGCAGTTCCTTGAAACGCCCAGTCGGTGTGCTATGTTAGCAATACAGATTGCGCGCGCAAAGGGCGTGCGACCAGAGGAGTGTGTTCGACAAATGAATATCCGTTCTTTCGGCCGCTACGCGATTGTCGCGCTGGCTTCGCTCGGTCTCGCCGCATGCGGGATCAACTCGGTCCCGACCAAGGAAGAAGCTGCCAAGGCCAAGTGGGCCGATGTGCAGGCCGCGTTCCAGGAACGCGCCAATCTCGTGCCCAATCTGGCCGAAGTGGCCAAAGGTGCGGCGGAACAGGAAAAAGCAATCCTGACCGGCGTGGTGGAAGCCCGCGCGAAAGCGACCAGCATTCAGCTGAGTGCCGATGATCTGAACGATCCCGCCAAGATGGCCCAGTTCCAGCAGGCGCAGGAACAGCTCGGTGCCGGACTGGGCCGCCTGCTCGCCAATTTCGAGCGTTATCCCGATCTCAAGTCGATCGCCAATTACCAGATGCTGCAAAGCCAGCTCGAAGGGCAGGAAAACCGCATTCGCATCGCCATTCGCGACTATAACGAAGCGGTGCGCGATTATAACACCACGATCCGCACGTTCCCGGATATCATCGGTGCCAAGATCATTCATGGCGCGAAACCGATGGTGCCTTATGAAGCGGTAACGCCCGGTGCCGAAGTCGCGCCGACGCTGGACATGACCCCGAACGGTTCGGCAACCGCCGCACCGGCAACGGGCGCAAACGACAACACTCCCGCTCCGGCGGCCACCGCCGCGACCAACTGACGCTGCGATGCGCGCGCTGGCGCATGTCTGCCTGAGGGCTGCCGCGCTTGCGCTCTCAGTTGCTCCCGCCGCCGCCTGTCGCGGCGATACGGCAGACCATGCGGAGCGCGCCGCTCCTGCGATTGCACTTACCGGGCGGGTCGTCGACGATGCCAATCTCTTCGACCCCGCCACGGAAAAGGCGTTAACGGACAAACTGGCCGCAGTCGAAAGCGATACCCAGGCCCAGTTTGTCGTTGTCTCGACCCGTTCGCTCAACGGGCAACCGATAAAAGCCTACAGCATGGCATTGGCGAACAACTGGGGAATTGGCAGCGCCGAACGCAACGACGGAGTGATGATCCTGATCGCACCCAACGAACGGCAAGCCCGGATAGAAGTCGGGACCGGGCTGGAGAAAGCGCTGCCCAACCCGTTTTGCGAACAGATCATGCGAGAAATGGTCGCCCGATACAGAACCGGCGATATAGCCGCAGGCACGATAGTCGGCGTCGATCGTATCGCGGCACAATTGCGCGCTACAGCGAGACAAACCACATGACGTTTCTTCGCACTATCTTTGCCGCACTGATGCTTGCGCTGTTCGCGCTGCCGGCATCGGCGCAGGAGTTTCCGCCGCTCACCGGCCGGGTGGTCGATGCGGCCAATATTCTGCCGCCTGAGGTCGAGGCGCAGTTGACCCAGAAGCTGGCTGCGCTCGAAACCCAGTCGCAGCGGCAACTGGTGGTTGCCACAGTGCCCAGCCTGAATGGCTACGAAATTTCGGATTATGGGTATCAGCTCGGGCGACACTGGGGATTGGGCGATAAAGGGCGCAACGATGGGGCGATCCTGTTGGTCGCGCCCAACGAACGCAAAGTGCGGATCGAAGTGGGTTACGGGCTGGAACCGGTGCTGACCGACGGGCTTTCCAGCCTGATTATCCAGAACGATATTCTGCCCCGCTTCAAAGCAGGGGATATGCCCGGCGGGATCGGGGCCGGGACCGATGCAATCATCAAACAACTGCAATTACCCGCAGATCAGGCGCAGCAGATCGCCGCAGAGGCGGACAAGCGCCAGAGCAGCAAAGACATCCCCCCCAGCACAATCGTGTGGGTGATCTTCGTCCTGATATTCTTCGTCCTGCCGCTGTTCCGCCGTCGCGGCGGGCGGCGATACAATGGATCGCTCACGGGCAGCACGATGGGCGATATCCTGTTGTGGGAAGCGGGCAAGGCTGCGGCGCGCGGGTTCGATAGCGACTCCGGCTGGGGCGGCGGTGGCGGCTTCGGCGGTGGTGGCGGATTTTCTGGCGGCGGCGGCAGCTTCGGCGGCGGCGGCGCATCGGGGGGCTGGTAATGGGTGCGATGACCGACAGCGAACGTGAACTGATTACGCAGGCGGTCGCCGCAGCGGAATCGGAAACGGCAGGCGAAATAGTGACCGTGCTGGCCAACCGGTCTGATGGGTATAGCGACATTCAGCTGGGCTGGGCAATTCTGGCCGCGATCACCGCACTGGCGGTGGTGGCGATGTTCCCCGATTTCTATCTGCCTAAGGTCGATTGGCTGCTCGGCGGATGGAACCATGAATGGACCCCGCGCGCGCTGCTGACGCTGGCGGCGATCATCGCCATCGCCAAATTCGTCTCCGTCTGGCTGATATTGCTGTGGCAACCATTGCGGATGCTGCTGGTCCCCTCCCCTGTAAAAAGTGCACGGGTGCGCGAACGGGCGGTGGCTCTGTTCAAGGTCGGCGCGGAACGGCGCACCCACGGCCGCACGGGCATTCTTATCTACCTGTCGATGCAGGAACACCGCGCCGAAATCGTCGCTGACGAAGCTATCGCCGCGATCGTCCCGGCAGAGGTATGGGGCGAAGCGATGGCCGATATGCTGGCGGAAATTAAGCAGGGCCGCGTGGCCCACGGGCTGGCGGCAGGCATCCGCGATGTCGGGATCGTGCTGGCGGAACATTTTCCGCGCGCAGACGACGATGTCAATGAATTGCCCGACCGTCTGATCGAAGTCTGATCGGCGGGCAGCGGCACGCCGTCCGCAGGTTCTGACCCACCCCAAACCAAGGACATACGATGGACGACCGCAATGCCCCCGAACAGATCGTGTGGCAGGGGAAATACATTACCGCCAAAACGCGGGGGAAATGGGAATATGTCGGGCGGCCCAACAATATCCGCGCCGCAGTAATACTGGCGGTGCAGGATGGGCATATCCTGCTGGTCGAACAGTATCGCGTGCCGCTGGGCAAACCCTGCCTCGAACTACCCGCCGGGCTGGTGGGCGATGACGAGAGCTTCGCCGGGGAAGGCCCGCTGGCCGCTGCCGGTCGCGAACTGGAGGAAGAGACTGGCTGGCGCGCCGCCACGCTCGAATCGCTGGGCGAATTCTATTCCTCCCCCGGCATGGTCAGCGAAAGCTTCACGCTGGTGCGGGCGAGCGATCTGACACAGGTCGGCCCCGGTGGCGGAACCGAAAGCGAAGATATCACTGTCCACCGCATCCCCCTTGCCGAAATACCCGGTTTCGTTGAAAAGCGCAGGAAAGCGGGCGTTGGGATCGACGTTCGAATAATGGGTCTGCTGATGGCAGGCGCGCTGAATGCGGGAGAATGAAATGGCAGGACGGGTAGCGGGCAAGCTGGCGCTGGTGACAGGCGCGGCGCAAGGGCTCGGCGCAGCACACGCGCACACGCTGGCACGCGAAGGGGCGCGGGTTCTGTGCACCGATATCAACGGCTCTGGCGCCGTGGAAACGGCCGCTGCGATCGATGCCGAATATGGCGCGGGCACCGCCTATGCCATCGAACACGATGTGACCGACCCCGCCCAGTGGGACGCAGCGATAGAGGCGGCGCGCGATTTTCTGGGCGGGCTGTCGGTGCTGGTCAACAATGCCGGGGTCGGTGTGCGTGGCAATATCGAAACCTGCACGCTGGAAGAATGGCGGCGCGGCTTCGCGATTAACGTCGATTCGGTATTCCTTGGCTGTCAGAAGGCATTGCCGCTGATGAAGGATCATCAGCCCGGATCGATCGTCAATATCAGTTCCATTGCCGGGCTGATCGCCAGCGATACCATGCCGGGCTATAACGCCAGCAAGGCGGCGGTGTGGATGCTGTCGAAATCGGTCGCGCTCTATTGCGCCAAAATGGGGTGGAATATCCGCTGCAATTCAGTCCACCCGACATTCGTGGACACCCCCATCCTCGACGGAATATCGAAGAACGCAGGTATCGAAAAAGACGTGGTGATGGGCAAACTGGCGCGTCAAATTCCGCTCAAGCGGGTGGGTGCGCCACAGGAAATCGCCGATGGGGTACTGTTCCTCGCCAGTGACGAAAGCAGCTTCATGACCGCTGCCGAACTGAAGCTGGACGGCGGCATCAGCGCGATGTGATGCGGCTGTGAGGGAGCCTGCGGGCTCCCTCAGTCGGCAATCAGGGCAATCCCCAGATAGACCAGCAGCAGCGAACCGAAGCCAAGGATCGTGCCTGCAACAAACACGATGCGGACGATCAGCGGATCGATCCCGAAGTAATTGGCGATCCCGCCGCAGACCCCGAAAACCTTGCTGTGTTGCCGGTCCAGCGCGAAGCCCTTGCGAGAAGGCTGGACCATCGGCTTGTCGGTGTCGAAGCGGCTCATACCAGCACCGCCGAGGTCAGCACCGGGTTCACCGTCGGCACGATAGCGAATGCGAATACGGCAACGGTCAGACCGAGCGACATCACGGCGGCGGCGGCTTTGTCGCTGAGGCGGTTGAAGATTTGCATGATATTTTCCCTTTCAATGTGATGCCGAACACCGTGTCCGGCTGATGCCACAATGATTGCAGGGGCCGTGCCAGTTTTGAAAAATGGCGGAATTCCGCGCTTTTTGCTTTCTGGTTAGCTGACAGACCATTCATCAACCGCTCATGTTCTGGAAATTTCACCAACTATTGGGATCGCACTTTCCGGGTGGCCTGCCCCGCCCGCCCCGGCTATCGCTCCTCGTCCCGATGGCGCTCGACCGCATCTCCCTCTCCGGCTTCCGCAACCACCGCGCGACCACGCTCGACGGTACGGCGCGGTTCAATCTGCTGGTGGGCGAAAACGGCGCAGGGAAAACCAATGTACTGGAAGCGATATCGCTATTCGCGCCCGGCCGCGGCCTGCGCCGCGCACCGCTGGCCGAAATGGCGGGCAGCGATGGGCCGGGCGGATTCTCCGTGGGTGCCTCGCTGATCGCACAGGGCGAAGAACCCGTGCGGCTTGGCACTCTGGCCGAAGCGGCGCGCCCCGGCCGGCGGCTGGTGCGGGTCAACGGCGCGGAAGCGAGCGCGGTGTCATTAGGCGAATGGCTGGCGATATCCTGGCTGACCCCGGCGATGGACCGCCTGTTTGCCGACAGTGCGGGCGCGCGGCGGCGCTATATGGACCGGCTGACGGTGGCGCTCGACGCCAGCCATGCGCGCAACGCAGCCCGCTACGAAAATGCGCTGCGCGAACGCAATCGCCTGCTTTCCGGCAACGATGCGCCCGATCCGACGTGGCTGGAAGGGATCGAGTCTCAAATGGCGGAGTATGGCGCGGCGCTGGCCAGCGGGCGGGAACGGTTGATCGCTGCCTTACGCGCCGAACTGGCACGGTTGCCCAGCGAACCTTTCGCCCGGCCCGAACTGACCTATCAACCCGGCGGCCCGACCGCGTCCGACGCCTTGCGCGAGGCACTGCGTGCCGCTCGCCCGCGCGAACGCGCCGCAGGGCGCACTCTGACCGGCCCGCATCGTGACGAACTGGCGGTGCGGATGGCGGGCAAGCAACAACCCGCCGATCGCTGCTCGACCGGCGAACAGAAAGCGATGCTGATCGCCATCACGCTGGCCCACGCCGGGCTGGCGGCCCAAGGGCGCGCCAGCTTGCTGCTGCTGGACGAAGTGGCCGCCCACCTCGACCCCGTGCGGCGCGAGGCGTTGTTTGCGCGGCTGGCGGATTCGGGCGCGCAAGTGTGGTTCACCGGCACCGAGAGCGCACCGTTCGCGGCGCTGGGCGCGGATGCGGCGGTGTGGCGCGTGAATGGCGGGATCGTGCAGCACGAGGGGTGGGTTGCGAGGTGACGCTGGCCAGACATGACCACCCTGCCCCTCGTCATTGCGAGGAGCCGCAGGCGACAGGGCAACCGATGCGCTGGGCAGAAGCGCCGCCCCGACGGATTGCTTCGCTTCGTACGCAAGGACAAGCAGAGAGGTGAGTGTCGTTGGTGGCCGTTTTGATTCACACGAAGACACTAAGACACGAGGTGGCCCTGGTTGGTGGGCTCGTGTGGCACCGCAAACGCTTGCTCAACACCACCGCGCTTGCGCAGAATTGTGACAAGGGCACCCTCTCCCCTCGTCATTGCGAGGAGCGTAGCGACGTGGCAATCCATGGGCGGCACTGCGCCTCCATCGCAACCGATGCATTAGGCAGAAACGTCGCCTCATCGATTTCTAACTTGCGTTCGCAAGGATGACGAGGTGGGTGTCCGCTGAACTTGTATTTCTGCGGGTATGTCTGGTTCACACGAAGACACTAAGGCACGAGGTTAGCCTGTCCTACACGCCCCCGCTTTGCCATCTTGGGCTGCATGGCTACCCTGATCTTCCGTGCTGACAGCCGCCTTGTGCCAGCCCTTTGCCGGAAGGTGACTTTTTTCGCTCAGGACAGTGTAACATGTGGTCCATGTCTCTCACTCCGGCAGGCGGAAACGGCCCGCGAAAGCGCAAGACATGGACCGCATTCCGGCAATGGGAAACGCGCCGCGCCGCTGCACGGGCCGCGCTGGCTTATGCCTTCAGTTTGGCTTCCAGCGCGGCGATACGTTCGGCCAGCTTCTCGTTCTCTTCCCGTGCGCGGGAGGCCATTTCCTTGACTGTGTCGAACTCTTCCCGGCTCACGAAGTCGAGGCCGCCCAGCGCCTCCTTCATCCGGTCGCGCGCGCCTTCGCGCGCCTCACGCGTCATCCCGGCGAACGTACCGGCGGCGGCATTGGCCATTTTCACGAAATCGGCGATCAGTGGGTTTTCGCTTTGCATGGGTGCTATTTGCGCCCAGCCGACGCGCTCGGCAAGTCAGATATTCATCCGCTGTACCGCCGCCCCGCCGTGCTCGGTAATCCCACCGTCGGGGTTAAGCTGCAGAAACTGCCAGTTCAGCAAGGTGGCAAAGGCGATCCATGCCAGATACGGCAGCAACAGCAGTGCCGCCATCCGGCGTACGCGCCAGAACAGCACGATGGTCAGCACCACCAGCACATCGAGCACAGCGATCACCACCAGCGCAGTGTCGATCCGATGATACAGGAAGAACACCGGCGACCACGCCAGATTGACGATCAGTTGCACGATAAACACCGCAATCGCTGCGGCGCGCCAGCGCGCGCCCCACGCAGTGCAGACGACCGCCAGCGAAAGCCCCATCAACACATAAAGCACGGTCCACACGATACCGAACCAGATCGGATCGGGGAAAGTGGCGGGCACATCCAGCGATTGAAACCAGATACTGTCGGCACCGCTGCCCGACAATCGACCCGAAAGGAAACCGAGCAGCATGACGAGCGGAACAGTGAACAACGTCCAGCGGATGAAGCTGGCGCGCAATTGTCCGCGCGATGCAATGCCGGTCATGTGTCCTCCCGGTTAGTGATTCGTTCATCCGATATTGGCCGCAGCCTTACTGCACCGCAACATGCGGGGCGCACATTTCATCCACGGTGTGCCGAGATGAGAAACTCCACATTGCCTTCCGGCCCGGTGATCGGGCTTTCGACAATGCCCTGTACTGTCCAGCCCAGCCCTTCGATCCATGCCCGCACTTCATCGCACACGCGCTGGCGCAAGGCAGGGTCGCGCACTACGCCGCCCTTGCCCACCTCTTCGCGCCCCACTTCGAATTGCGGCTTGATAAGCGCCACGAGGCCACATTGCGGAGCGGCAAGCTGGAGCGGATTCTCCAGCACTTTGGCAAGGCCGATAAAGCTGGCATCGCACACCACCCAGTTGCACGGCGCGTCGATCATCTCCGGCGTAAGGATTCGCGCGCTGGTCTGCTCCAGCACCGTCACCCGCGGATCCTGCCGCAGTTTCCACGCCAGCTGGTTGGTGCCCGAATCGACCGCGAACACCCGCTCCGCCCCGTTCTGCAGCAAGACGTCGGTAAACCCGCCGGTCGAACTGCCGATATCCATCGCCACTGCCCCTGTCGGATCGAGCGCGAAGTGTTCGATGGCATGGGCCAGCTTGATCCCGCCGCGCGAAACCCACGGGTGGTCGCGCCCGCGCACATCGAGCGCGGCATCCTCGGCGATCTGGTGCCCCGGTTTTACCAGCTTGGTTTCCCCGGAAAATACGAGGCCGGCCATCACCAGCGCCTGTGCACGGGTGCGGCTTTCGGCCAGCCCGCGTTCCACGAGCAACTGGTCAAGGCGGCGTTTCTTCGTCATGGACCCAAAACGCCTAGCGTGCGTTGCGCCAGAGTGAAACCAGGAGAGACGATGATTCGCCCAATCCGCCTGACATTTCGTTCTTCAATCGCCGTTGCGTGCCTGGTTGTGGCCGGTTGCAGCGCGCCCCGCATCGTGCCCACACCGGCACCGAAACCGGTGGAGCAGGCACCCGCGCCGACTCCGGCGCCAGCCCCTGCGCCCAAATTCGAAAACTGGATGGATGCTCCCGCAACGCCAGGGGACTGGAGCTATCGCCCGCTGGCGAACGGCGGACTGGCGCAATTCGGGGAGAAAGGCGCTGCACCTGTGGTGTGGATGCAATGCGACCGCAGCGCGCGCTCCGTCACCATCTATCGCGAAGGTGCCGCCAGCGCCGCGCTCCCCGTCCGTATTCGTACGGAAACGGCGGATCGTGTGTTCAGCGGAACCCCGGTGAACGCCGGTGGCCGCGGTGCGGTTGCTGTCGCTCTGCCTACTGCATCGCCGTTCCTCGATGCGATTGCTATTTCCAAAGGTCGCTTCGCCATCGAAACCGCAGGCCTTGCGCCACTCTATGTGCCGAGTTGGCCCGAAATAACGCGGGTGATCGAAGATTGCCGCTGAATGCAGCCAAGCATTTGTCGCAGAAATGAAATATCCGGCACATTCGAATGCCGGAACAAACGATACTGACGTGGAAAAAGATTATTGCAAGGCTTGTGTTGTGATCGATTTCGACTCACATTGCCAAGCAGAGACTGACGGTGAACGCAGTTCTCTACCCGGCGGTGAAACGCGAAGGGTTTGGCTTTCTAGCGCGAAAGGAGGTGATCCGATGTCTCATGGTTCAGCAGGGAGGTCGGTGACGACCCGCGCGGAGCACTATCGGTAGTCTTCATTTCGCCGATAGAGGCTTCGTGAGCGGCTTCACTGGCCGCTGACCATGCGAAGGGCAGTTCCCGACGGGCGGAGCTGCCCTTCTCATTTATCGGCTTTCCTACATCGCTTCTTCGGTGCATCGGCGCTCACTCAGACTTGAAACGGGCAAACATCCTCTCCTCTTGCCCTGAATCGCCGGTGGCACTAGGCGCAATTTATGGAATTTACGCAGCTTCCCCACCCCTCGCCCACTCCCGCCGATGTTCGTGAACAGGCGATTGCCGATCCGGGGTTCGGCACGGTCTTCACCGACCACATGATTTCAATCGATTACGAGGAAGAGCGCGGCTGGCACAACGCAGTGATCGGCCCGCGCGAACCCATCGCGCTCGATCCGGCGACCAGTGTGCTGCATTATGCTCAGGAAATCTTCGAAGGCCTGAAGGCCTACAAGCACCCCGATGGCAATCTCGGCCTGTTCCGGCCAGAGGCGAACGCACGGCGTTTCAACATTTCGGCCGACCGGATGGCGATGCCGCATCTGCCGGAGGATGTGTTTGTCCAGTCGGTGCGCGAACTGGTCCGCAAGGATGCCGACTGGTTTCCCACCGTTGAGGGCGGGTCGCTCTATCTGCGCCCCTTCATGTTCGCATCGGAAGCCTTTTTGGGCGTGCGTCCGGCAAAGAAATACAAGTATCTCGTGATCGCCAGCCCGGCGGGCAATTACTTTAAATCGGGCGTTCCGGCGGTCAGCATCTGGGTCAGCCGCGATTATGTCCGCGCGGCACCGGGCGGCACCGGCGCGGCCAAGACCGGAGGCAACTATGCCGCCAGTCTGGTGCCGCAGGCAGAGGCCATCGCCAAAGGGCACGATCAGGTCGTGTTCCTCGACGCGGTGGAGCGGAAATGGATCGAAGAACTGGGTGGGATGAACCTGTTCTTCGTGATGGACGATGGCACTGTCATCACCCCGCCGCTGACCGGCACGATCCTGCCCGGAATCACCCGCAACAGCCTGATTCAATTACTGAAAGAACAGGGGCTGACGATCCGCGAGGAACGTTACTCGATCGATCAGTGGCGCGCCGATGCCGAAAGCGGAAAGCTGGTGGAAACGATGGCCTGCGGAACTGCGGCCGTCGTCACTCCGGTCGGCAAAGTCGAAGGCCCCGATGGTGCCTTCACCATCGGCAGCGGTGGCCCCGGCCAGCTCACCCAGAAACTGCGCGAAACGCTGGTCGGCATTCAGCGCGGCACAGTGCCCGACCCGCACGGCTGGGTCAGCACCATCTGAGCGAACGCCCCCCCGGGTTACAGAGAGGGGCGGCAGGATCGACTACAACCGGCTCCGCACCAGATAGCGTTTGGCGAAAGTCGTGCTCGGCCGCAGGACGATCACCGACACGCCTGTAATCGCGATGCCCGCACCGATCAGCAGGCGTGCGCCGATGGGATCGCCCGTCAGCCATGCCCCCAGCGCAATGGTGAACAGCGGCGTCAGCAGAGTGAGCGGGACGACCTCGTTCGTCTCATGCCGCTGCAACATCTGATAGTAAGCGGTGTGTGCGCCCACCGACACCAGCAGCGAAGCGAAAATCAGGCATCCGATCAGCTCCACCGGATGGGCCGCGATCGGTGCCCACTGGTTGCTCTCAGTCGCGAGTGATAGCGGCGCCAACAGAACCGTCGAACCAAGCCCCGCCCACGCCTGCAACCGGATAGAGCTGATCTCCAGCGGCTTAATGAACACAGCGCCCAGCGCGCCAACCACCGCTGACAGGAACACCAGCCACAGCCCGTCGGCGCTCTCCACACCCGCTGGCGATGATACTGCCACGATCACGCCGAGGAATGTCAGCGCGATACCCAACGCGCGCTTCCACCGCACCCGCTCGCCCAGAAACAGGATAGCGAACAGCACCGTCAGCGGCGCGCCCGAGAGGCTGACGATACCCGATGCCGACGGGCTGGCATCGCGCAGGCCGACCGACAGCAAGGCAAACGAGCCGCCACTGATGGCGATGCCGATGGCCAGCACTTTCCACAATTGCTTGGGTACGGGGCGCAACAGAGGCAGCAAAAACAGCGTCACCAGCAGCGAACGCCCGAATGCATACGCCAGCGGCGGCATACCCAGATCGCCCACCGCGATCTTGCTGACGACGACGTTAAGCGCCCAGACCACGTTGCACAGCACCAGTACTGCGACCGTGCCCAATCCAATACCCTTGTGTTCACTCATCGGGCACATTCCCACGTAATTCATCGAGCCAGACATCGGCCACAGAATCGCTCGGCGCACGCCAGTCGCTACGCGGGCTGAGCGCACCGCCAGCGCTCACCTTGGGCCCGTTGGGCAAGGCACTGCGCTTGAACTGGCTGAAACCGAAGAACCGGCGGAGGAAATTCTCCAGCCAATGCCGGATCGTGGGCAGATCGTAAGCGTGTTTGGCGGCATCGGGAAACGCCAGCGGCCAATGCCCCCGCTTCGCATCGCGCCATGCGTGATAGGCCAGAAACGCCACTTTACTTGGCTTCTGCCCCCAACGGATAACGTGATGGAGGAAGAAGTCGTTGAGTTCGTAAGGGCCGATAATGCTCTCTGTACTCTGGATTGCACCGTCTGCGCCGGGCGGCACCAGTTCGGGGCTGATCTCGGTCGAAACGATATCTTCCAGCACGGCATTGCAACCGGCATCGAACTGTTCGGTTCGCACGGTCCAGCGGATCAGATACTGGATCAAGGTCTTGGGCACGCCTGCGTTGACGCCATAATGACTCATCTGATCGCCAACGCCATATGTGCACCAGCCCAGCGCCAGCTCGCTCAGATCGCCAGTGCCGATGACCCATCCGCCATGCTGCCCCGCCAGCCGGAAGAGGTAATCGGTTCGCAAACCCGCCTGCACGTTCTCAAACGTGGTGTCGTACACCGGCTGACCATCGGAGAACGGGTGGCCGATATCTTCCAACATCCGGGTTGCCGCCGGGCGGATATCGATCTCCGCTGCGGTAATGCCCAGCGTTTCCATCAGCCGCCAGGCGTTGGCCTTGGTGCCGTCGGAAGTCGCGAAGCCGGGCATGGTATAGCCCCGGATCGTCGTGCGCGGCAGACCCAGCCGATCACACGCCTTCGCCGCCACGACCAGTGCGTGGGTCGAATCGAGGCCGCCGGAAATGCCGATCACCAGCGATTTCGGACTCGTCGCTTCGATCCGCCGCATGATCCCGTCGACCTGAATATTGAACGCCTCGAAACAATCGGCATCGAGCATGTCGGGCCGGTTGGGGACAAAAGGGAACCGCCGCACAGGCCGGATCAGGCCGATATCGTGCTGGGGCACCGGATGATCGAACGCGATCGTGCGGAAGCGATCCTCTGGCCGCCCGTGCTGCTCCGCCGCGTCGTTGAAGGTCTGCATCCGCATCCGTTCGGACAGGATGCGCGCGCAATCGACATCGGCAATGCACAGTTCGGGTTCGAGGCTGAAACGCTCGCTTTCCGCCATCAGTTCGCCCAGTTCATATATCATCCCCTGCCCGTCCCACGCCATATCGGTGGTGCTTTCCCCGTGGCCAGCGGCGGAATAGACATAGGCGGCAACGGCGCGGCTGGCATGCGCGCTACACAGCATGTGACGTTCGTCGGATTTGCCGATAGTGATGTTGGAGGCGGACAGGTTCGCCAGCACGGTCGCCCCGGCCAGCGCGGCATAAGTCGATGGCGGGATCGGTGCCCAGAAATCTTCGCAGATTTCCATCGCCACCCGGAAACCGGGAATATCGTTGGCAGCGAAGATCAGATCGGTCCCGAATGGCACCGTCTCGCCGTTGATCTGCGTTTCCAACCCGACAATCGAACGCCCGTTCGCAAACCAGCGCTTTTCATAGAATTCGCGATAGTTCGGCAGGTAACTCTTCGGCACCGCGCCCAGGATGCGGCCGCGATGGATTGCCAGCGCGCAGTTATAGATTCGCCCGTTGTGCCGCAGCGGCGCACCGATCAGCAACATGGGCTGAATATCCGCGCTGGCGCTGACAATTACCGCCAAAGCGGCCTCGACCGCCTCGTGCAAGGCCGTTTGCAAGTGCAGATCGTCAAGCGCATAAGACGACAGGCACATTTCGGGATAGACCACCAGATCGACATGGGCATCGTGCGCCCGCCGCGCTTCACCCAGAATGGCGTCGCGATTGAAGGTAACGTCCGCCGTCCGCACCTTGGGCGTGGATGTGGCAATTCGCACCAACCCATGTGTGTGCAGCGCGAAAAACGGATGAGTCTGATCGGTCATGTCGGGGATATTCTCCGGCGAATGCGCGGGGTGTTGAAAAGGTTCCAGCCAGTCTGCGGGATTGGCAATCCCAAGTTCCGCCAGCTTACGCTGAACTGCGGCGCGAGGGATTTTGCCCTTGGTTTCCCAGCCATACACGGTGCGACTGGGCCAGGGTTGCGGGTCGCCATAAATACGCCCGAACTCCTCCGCCGTTAGCGGGGGATCGTGACATTCACGCCATGCGCGGATTTTTCGACCTGCTTCGTGCATAAACAGTCAGTATCCCTTTCGGATACTGACTGCAAGCAATCACGCGGCCGACAACAATTCGGCCGCGCTTGGCCCGGTTTCGAGCAAGGAAAGCAGCGCCCGTTCTTCCCGCGAAAGCCATTTAGTCGCTCTTGGCATGTCCAGTGACCGTCGCCATTCCTCCTGTCGTTCGATCAGCGCGATAACGCCGGGATGAACATAACTGCGCCGCACCACAGCGGGGGTATTGCCAAGGTGCTCGGAAACGATACCAAGCAATTCCTTCATGGTCAAAGTATCTTGTGCCGCCGCCAGTTCGGCCAGCGCCATCGCACTGGCGTGCCATGTGCGGAAATTCTTGGCCGTAAAATGTTCCCCCATCGTTTCAGAGAGGTAGGCATTGACGTCGCTCGACGAAACAGCGTGATGATCCCCATCATCGTCGAGATACTGGAACAAACGCTGCCCCGGCAGGTCTTCCATCGCCCGCACCACTTTGGCCAGGCTGGCATCCGACAGCACCACTTCGCGATCCTTGCCGCCCTTGCCCTTATAACGCAGCTTGAGCGTTTTACCGGTCAGCTCGGCATGGCGGCGGCGCAGGGTGGTCGCGCCGAAAGACTTGTTCCGCCGCGCATAACTGTCATTCCCCACCCGAACCGCCCCGAGATCGAGCAGGCGGACCACGCTGGCCACGGCGCGTTCGCGGGTCAGCTGGCGGGATGCCAGATCTTCCTCCACCCGCTTGCGGACAAGGGGAAGCAGATTGCCGAATGTGACGCAGCCATCGAATTTGTCGCTTTCGCGCGCGGTGCGGAATTCAGGATGGTAGCGGTATTGCTTGCGCCCCCGCGCATCGATCCCGGTCGCCAGAATATGGCCATTGGGCGCGGGGCAGAACCACGCATCGCGATAGGCCGGTGGCAGCGCGACGGCATTGAGCCGACGCTTTTCCTCCTTATCACGGATCAGCCGACCTTCGGGATCGTAGTATGCCCAGCCAGTGCCGCACCGCTTGCGGGATATGCCCGGCAAATCATCGTCCACATAGATCAGCTTCGTCATCGCGAAGCAGGAAACGGCGGGCATTGCCTTGCGGTTCCTTACTATCGCCCCACCTCTCTGGCAGAAAACGAAAAACGGAGACCCGCGATGGCCGATCCCACTTACACCCCGCCCAAAGTCTGGACCCACGATGCCGAAAACGGCGGTCGCTTCGGCGGGATCAACCGTCCCACCGCAGGCGCACGGTTCGACAAGGAACTGCCGGTGGGGGAACACCCGTTTCAGCTCTACTCGCTCGGCACCCCCAATGGGCAGAAAGCGACGATCATGTTCGAAGAACTGCTCGTCGCCGGTCATTCGGACGCGGAATACGATGCGTGGATGATCGACATCATGAATCAGGATCAGTTCGGATCGGGTTTCACCGCACTCAACCCCAATGGCAAAATCCCCGCATTGGAAGACCGCAGCGGCCCCACCCCGTTCCGCGTATTCGAAAGCGGCGCGATCCTGTTGCATCTGGCGGAAAAGTTCGACTTCCTGCTCCCGCGCGAAAGCCCGGCCCGTGCCGAAGTATTCAGCTGGCTGATGTGGCAAGTGGGCACCGCACCATTCATCGGCGGCGGGTTTGGCCATTTCTATGCCTACGCGCCGGAGAAATACGAATATCCCATCAACCGCTACGCAATGGAAACCAAGCGCATCCTGTCGGTCGCGGATCAACGACTTAGGGAAACCCGTTATCTGGGTGGAGACGATTATTCGATTGCCGACATTGCCGCCTATCCCTGGCTGGGCGCGCTGGTTCATGGGGAGGCATACAACGATGCCGCTACATTCCTGTCGGTCGATGAATACGCGAACCTTGGCCGCTGGGTGGCCGAACTCGATGCGCGACCGGCGGTCCGACGGGGGCGCATCGTCAACCGCGATCCCCTGCGCGAACGCCATGCGGCGAGCGATTTCGACAGCGTCGATCCCGCATTCCTCTGATCGCCAATAAATGTCCGGTGGAGCTACCCGGCGAGGCTAAGGGGAAGCCCGCCTCGCCGGGATGCACCATGATACGATTCGGTGTCGCGGGCGAAGGGGCAGCCGCCTGGCGACAATCGTGGTGCCGACCATACCTCCCCGATCGATCACGCTTTCCGCTAACCAGCGACAGCGGGCGTGTTCCAACGGGTAAGTCAGTGTTCTGGTTATCGCCCCCATGCCCCTCGTCAAGAGGGGCAACGCGAACAGCAAATCATCCGATTTTAAACACCTGATTGACGTAAACCGTTGAATTTCAGGGTTAGAGATTTGTCGGACCCGCTTTGCCACTTCGCATGACTTATCCCGTCAATAGAGGTGCTTAGCCGGTTAATCCGCGCCCGGCGCAAACCCATGAAAAATTATCGATAAATCGACCAACGACATGAAATGGCGTGCGAAATGCCCCGTATTGCGCCCCAACCCGTAGATTGAATGCGAATCACGTCAGTTCTGCCGCCCGATCAAACCGCGCCCCACGACATGCGCCTGAATCTCTCCGGCCCCTTCGAAGATATTGAGAATGCGCGCGTCGCACAGCACCCGGCTGACTTCGTATTCCAGCGCATAGCCATTGCCGCCGTGGATCTGCACCGCCTGATCGGCATTGCTCCACGCGACACGGGCAGCCAGCAGCTTGGCCATTCCCGCTTCGATATCGCAGCGCTTGCCCTGATCCTTTGAACGGGCGGCGGCGTAGCTCAACTCGCGCGCCAGCAGCAATTCGGCCACCATCAGCGCCAGCTTGTCCGCCACGCGGGGGAAGGCGATCAGCGGCTTCGCGAACTGGCGCCGCTCCAGCGCGTAGCTGAGGGCAAGGTCATAGGCATTCCATGCCACCCCGATGGCGCGGGCCGCGGTCTGGATGCGTGCACCTTCGAATGTCCGCATCAACTGCTTGAACCCCTGCCCCTCCTCACCGCCGAGCAGACCATTTTCCGCCACCGCGAAACCATCGAAGCCGATCGCGTATTCCTTCATCCCGCGATAGCCGAGCACTTCGATTTCGGAGCCGTCGATGCCATCATCGGGGAACGGGACATCATCGGTTCCACGGGTCTTCGTGGCGAGCAACATCGACAGGCCAGCATAGCCCGGCGTATCGGGATCGGTACGGCACAGCACGGTCATCAGATCGGCGCGAGCGGCGTGGGTGATCCAGTTCTTCGCCCCATCGATCCGCCAGCTCCCATCGGCCTGACGCGTTGCGCGGGTACGGACGGAGGCGAGGTCGGAGCCGGTGTCAGGCTCTGTAAAAACCGCAGTCGGCAGAACTTCCCCGCTCGCCAGCCGGGGTAGCCAGTGCGCCTTTTGCGCCTGCGTACCGCCTGCGCCGATCAGTTCACCCGCGATCTCCGACCGGGTGCCGAGCGAGCCGGCGCAAATCCATCCGCGCGAAAGCTCCTCCGAAACGAGGCACATCGCCAGCTTGCCAAGGCCAAGGCCACCGTATTGTTCCGCAATGCAGACCCCGAACACACCGAGGTCGGCCATTTCCCGCACCACCTCTATCGGGATCAGTGTGTCGGCCAGATGCCATTTGTGCGCGTGTGACGCGATCCGTTCACGTGCGAAAGTGCGAAACTGGGTGCGGATCATGTCCATCGTATCGTCACCCAGACCTTCGTCGGGAACGGCACCCTCGGCCAACAGAGCCGCAAGCGCCGCCCGCGTATCGGGCGTGTTGCCATCGGCCATAAAGCGCGCGATCGCGGGACTGGCCGCGAACCGGGCCGCATCATCGGCCACGCCCAGCGCGGCGGGGCGGGCAAATTCGCTCTGGCTCATTGGAACGCCGCCGATCAGTTGTGCGCAATATTCCCCGAAACCCACGCGCAGCGCCAGTTGCTCCACTGTGCCGAACTGCCCCGCCTCGCCACATCGCCGCGCCCATGCGGAGACAGCCGCCAGCGCCTCTGCCGTGGTTGCGATCCACGCGAAGCCATGCAGGATATGCTGGTGGCGGTCGGCCAGCGCCGGATCGATTTTGTCCGCCGGAGCCACCACCGCCGCGACCTTCGCCTGCACTGCGCCGACATAACTGCGTGCCGCCAGCGCCGCCGCTTCGGACAGGCCGATCCATTCGTTCATCGTCGTCATCCCCCGGACCTTGCCGCAATACCCCGATCGATCAGGTCGCCAATTGCGCCGCTCGGAAGGCCGAGCACTTCGGCCAGCACCTGTTCGGTATGTTCGCCGTTGCGCGGAGCAGCCTGCGCAGGTTGCCGTTCTGCATCGGGAACCGTCGCGAACGCCCCCGCTGCCGGATAGGCAACCCCCGATGGATTGGCGGCGAAAGCGCTGAAGATCGGGTTGTCCGCTACCAGACGCGGATCGTTCGCCGCATCCAGCATCGTGCGATAGGGAGAATGGACGATCCCGTTCGCATCGAACGCCGCCGCCAGATCGGCATGATCGCGCATCGCAATCGCCCGTTCGAACAGCGGGTAAAGCGCATCGCGGTGGGTAAACCGTGCGCCATCGTCGGTCGCGAAAGAGGTGCCCCGCGCCTGTTCGATCCGCGCCACCTCTGTCGCAAGGCCCAGCACATCGAGCAAGTTGCGCCACTGGCGTGGTGTCACCACCACGATCATCGTCCGCATGCCGTCGGCTGTCACGAAATCGCGACCGAACAGACCATAGACCGAATTGCCAAGCCGTTCGCGGTTGGCCCCGTTATACAGCACCTCTGCGATACCGCCGAGATTGGCCGCCGTTCCGATCGCCACATCGGACAGCGGAATACGCACTTCGCCGCCCTGCCCGGTCTGTTCACGCCGCCGCATCGCCGCGAGCAACGCGAACGCCGCATAGGCACCGGACAGCAGATCCCACGTGGGCAGGACATGGTTGACCGGTTCCGGCCCTGGCCCCGTCATCATCGGATATCCGACCGCGTTGTTGACCGTATAATCGAGCGCGGGCGAGCCATCGGCCCAACCCATCACCCGCACCGTCACCAGATCGGGGCGCCTCTGCGCCAGTCGTTCGTGAGACAGGAAGCCGTCAGCAGGAAAGTTCGTGATGAACTGGCCTGTCGCGCGCACCAGTTCCCGCAGGATCGCCCGCCCTTCCTCGCTACCGAGATCGAGCGCAACCGACCGTTTCGCCCGGTTGAGGTTTTCCCAATACAGCGAATCCCCGCCATCGGTCACCGGCCAGCGATGAAAATCCGGCCCACCGCCAATCTGGTCCACCCGGATCACATCGGCACCCATCTGCGCGCAATAAAGACCGGCGCTGGGCGACGCGATGAAGCTGGACGCTTCGATCACGCTAAGGCCACTGAGGAACTGATACATCGCGCTATCGCCGGATCATGGCGGGCGGTGCGGGGCAAATCATCGTCAGGCTGCTCTCTCTATAATCGCTATCATGACCGACCGTAGCGCGATTTTCGCCAGCGGGTCCACCAGGATCGGTATATGGATCGCAACTTGTTCAGCTGCGCCCATCAGGCAAAATGCAACCGGCGATACTTCCCGCGGAAATAGAGCAAGGGATCGCGGCGCGCATCGAATTGCGCCCGCTTCACTTCGCCCACCAGAATGAAGTGATCGCCGCCTTCGTGAACGGCATGGCGGCGGCATTCGAACGCGCTGAGCGATCCGGCCAGCACCGGGGCACCGTTTTCCCCTGCGCTCCAGTCCGATGCGGCAAAGCGATCTTCGCCCTTGCCGGCAAAGCGATTGGAGACCGGCTGCTGCCCGATTTGCAGGACATTGACCGCGAAGTGCTCTGCCTGCTGCAGGATCGGGCCGCTGCTGGCGGTGTTCGCGATACAGACGAGCAGCAGAGGCGGATCGAGTGAGACGGAGGTAAAACTGTTGGCGGTCAACCCGATCGGCGTGCCATCGGGCGACATCGCAGTGACGACCGTGATCCCCGTGGCGAAACACCCCAGCGCATCGCGCAAAGTCCGCGCATCCGACCCGGCGCGAAATTCAGATGGGCCGCGCGGTTGCTTGCGTTCGAGAAAATCGACCAGCAACGCGTTGAAATCATCGGTCTGATCGGCGGCCAGCAATTGATCGACTTCGCTCACTTCCACCATTTCGCAATCGGGCAATGCCCGTGCGAACTGTTCGGCATCGCCCGAACTGTCATGCGGGCTCAATGCCCCGCGCACGAACAAAGTGGGTAAGGCCAGCTTGGGCGCTGCGGCCTCTATCTGCGATGCCATGCCGGCCGACAGCGGGCCGCCAAACGGCTCCCCTTCAAAACGAGTGGGCATGTCGACCAGCACCAGTGCGGCCGCCAGCGAAGCGGCATCCTCCGCCAGCGCCCGCGTCGCGATCCAGCCCGCCTGCATGGCCGCGACAACCACCGGCCGGGTGCCCACTTGCGCCAGAACCGCGCGCAGGTCGCCAACATGGGCATCGAAATCGAAGCGTCCGTCGCCCTGCGCCCCGCTGCCGCCATGTCCGCGCAGATCGAGTGCGATCACCCGGCGACCAGCGCGGACCAGCGCGTCGGAAACATCGCGCCATACCACGCGACTCTGACCGATCCCGTGGATCAGCAGGATCGCCGGGTCGTTCCCATCGCCAACGACGTCGGCTTGCAGCGTCACGCCACCGAAGCCGTTGAAAGTCGTAATGGTCATTGTTGTTTCCCGTTCGAATCCGCTGCCATGCAGGTGCGTGCAAGCCGCCCCGCCGGGGCCCTATCGCATGTAAACCGCGCGGAATGCCAGCCACTCCTTGCGGCAGATCGCCCGCATAGATGCCCCGCCGCAGCCAGTTCAGCGCATTATCAACGGGTGGCTAAAATATATTCCACTATGGAGTTATCACTCCAACTTTGCCCAGACGATACTTCCAAAACCCGCCAGAACAATGCACCAAATGGCCCAAAATATTAATTTATTAATTGAAAATAAACATCCAATTTGGTTAAATTGTTTCAACATTACCGATAGATGAAAATTGATTTTTTGATATAATGCCCACCGGATGGGTTTATGAATTCTCCATCCACTATCGATGCACGCTTGTGTGGCACGAAGGGATGGTCAGTGGTTCAGTTATCATATGGCGTGATCGCAGACGCCTCTTCTACAACATTGCCCTATATAATAATAACATATATCGTGGCAGCCCTTGCCGTTCCCATTATTACAGTGCGCGCACTGCCCAAATCCCGCGCATCAAAGATATTCAGAAAGAATATCTGGTATGTTATTTTCAGTCCATTTATTATTTTCGCAAGAATTATCGTTAATATTTTTTATTATGCATCAAAGATGTTATTAATAATTAAAATAATATTTATTCGACTTCTTGAGGCAGCGATGGGCCGCAAAATGTACAAACGCGTACGATGGTACGGGTATTTCGGCTATTACTCTAACGACAAGTCGGGATACTCCAGCCCCCCTGCCCACACCAAGCCTCACCAACCGGAGGAAGAGCTTGTGGGCGAACACCAGCGCTGAATTGCCACGGGCCTGTCTTTTCGCCCTGTCATTGCCGAACTGCTCCCTCTCACAAGATTTTCTCCATCGACTTGACGCATTGCTGGCCTTAACGGCGCGCCATTATGGCGACTATCGTTCCACTTGAAGCGGTCGATCCGCAGCTGACCGAAGAATTGCTCGACGCGGCATTCGGGCCGGATCGTTTTGCGCGCACCGCATATCGCATCCGCACCGGAATGGACTGGCTGCCCGGCCTCAGCTTCGCGGCAATGGACGACGACGATTTTCTTGTCGGCACGATCCAGCTCTGGCCAGTGGCGCTGACCGATCCGCAAGGGCGCGCGCACCCAATGCTGATGGTCGGCCCGGTGGCGGTGATGCCCGGCCATCAGGGCGAGGGGTACGGCAAGGCACTGATGGCCGCGGCGCTTGGCGCAATCGATCCGCAGGCGCCATTGCCCCAAGTTTTGATCGGTGACGCCGAATATTACGGCCAGTGGGACTTCTCCGCCCGGATGACCGGCGGCTGGAACTGCCCCGGCCCCTATGAGAAACACCGCCTGCTCGCCCGGGCCAGCAGCGATGCTGTTCTGCCCGAACAGGGGATGCTCGGCCCGTGGATGGGATAAATAGCTGACCGGCTGAATCCCGGCGGCATTGATAACCAGAGCAACGGCACCGGATCAACGTGCAGGGGCCACACCAATACTCGCCGCACCCGCCGACGCGCCCGCCGCAAAATAAAAACTCTGGCCGCGCAACCACCTAACCTCCCGCGATATTTTCGTCCTCACTTTCCAGACTGGCGGACTTCGCCGTCCGGCTGCGTTGATCCTGATGCACGGAGATTTTCCATCCGACGGAGGGGATACGACAACATGGCTATTCGAATATTCAACCACCACGCACGCATCATCGCAGCAAGCACAGCGCTGGCAATCATCGCAATGGCACCCGGCCATGCATCGGCTCAGGGGCTGTTCGGACAGATAACCAAGAGAGTGAAGCAGGCGGTCCAGTCCGAAGTTACCAACAAGGCGGAAAAGGAAACGCGCAAGGCAACCCGGTGTGTTTTGGGGGAAGCCGACTGCGCCGCTCAGCAACGCCAGCGCAACAACAATGGATCAGCGAACGGCAGTTCCGCTTCGGCAGACCTCACCTCAGGGCCAAGCGCCTTGATTTCGCCCTACCCCGGCTCTGTAGAGCAAAGCCGGGAATATCAGGACTATACAGACTATCCACGTGTCATCGGCATGGACCGGAGCCGCCATGCCGAAACGCAGGTACTCGAAGGCGCATTGACCCGCCTGCTGTATAACAACCCCAAAGGCCGCTCGACCCTCGAATTGATCCGCAACTATCGTAATGCTCTGGAAGCGCGGGGCTTCAAGGTCGATTACGAAGTTCCCAATGCCAAAAGCTGGATTCTCAATATTCGCGAGGCCAACGGCATGATCGCCTATGGCACGGATGTGCGCTATTTTACCGGCAAGCTGCGGTATAACGATGGCACCGCATACGTTTCCATTCTGGTCTATCGCGAAGCCAGCGGGTTTGGCCGGACCAATATCCATATCCTGCAAACCAACGAGATGGATGCCGGCATGGTCGGAGTCGATCCTTCAGCAATGGCCGCCGAGCTGGAGCGTAGTGGCGAAGTCAACCTCAAAGGGGTGTTCTTCGACACCGGGCGCGCCACATTGCGCCCCGAATCCAGCGCGGAACTGGATACCGTGGCATCCCTTATGGCGTCACAACCCCAACTGACGATGAAAATCGTAGGTCATACCGACAGCACCGGCAGTATGGCGAACAATCAGGCGCTCTCCCTTCGACGCGCCGCAGCTGTGCGGGATGCACTGATAGCGCGTGGCGTGGATGGTCAGCGATTGCACGCGATCGGCATGGGAAGCCGCGATCCAATCGCCAGCAATGCGACTGATGAAGGCAGAGCTCAAAACCGCCGTGTCATGCTTGTGCGGCAATGACAGTGACCACGGCTGTGGTGAGCCTGTGAAAAGAGCCTGGTGCAGAATGAACGCTTTGAACCGGCTGTCTCCGGTAATCTGCGTCACTCGCTATCGGATATAGATCATGCTGCGTCGTTCGCGGGTTTGATATAGCAACCAAAGCGGCCCCAAAACGACATCGCCCGACAGGAATACCTGATGATGGCACTCTGACATCGGGGTGCTGCTGTCAGGTATTCCTTGAAACGGATACAAATTCCGCAATAAACATAGGGTGATGACCAGTCGTGCAAACCCGCTTCCGGCAAGGGACGGCCAACTCAGCCTGTCGGAGGAGTTGCTTGCCGAAACGTATGATGCGCTACGCAGGATCGCGTCGCGCCAGTTGTCGCGGCAATCCGGTACGCCATCGCTCAACACAACCCTGATCGTCCACGAGGCATGGCTGAAGCTGGCCGGAGATGAACAGCGGCGGTTCAACGACCGAAATCACTACCTTGCTACCGCTGCCAGAGCGATGCGGCAAATTCTGGTGGATCATGCCCGGCGCAAGGCGACCGACAAGCGCGGCGCTGGCGCGGTGCACCTTGATATCGACGATTGCTTTGTCGCGGACGCAACCCCGATGAATGCCGTACTCACCGTGGATGAGGCGTTGGAGGCGTTGTCTGCCCATGCGCCTGAGCTGGAGTCGGTGGTCGAATGCCGTTTCTTTGGTGGACTGACCACTCAGGAAACCGCCGATGCGCTGGGCCGATCGGTCCGTACCGTTGAACGGCAATGGGCCCGCGCGCGCGCTTATCTGAGCGAGGAATTCCAGCCGGAATAAACGGCCCACGCCGACATACCGCTACAGGCAGGATGGGGTATCGGGCCATTCCTGCCCTGAATAAGTCGCGGCCCGTCCCTCCATAAATCACGATACGCACGGCATTTGCGTCGAGCGACAGAATGTTGCCGCGCGGTTGACCTGGGCGTGCGCTGGTTCGGTCGCGCCATGCTTCGCCCCGCTCTGGTGGCGGGAATGGCAGCCAGGCTGCGTTGTTCCTTGCATGACACTCGCTCCTCCCACGCGCTGAACACCGGCGCGCCGCCACTCTCGGCAATCGCAATTCATCTTTCACGCAGTAACTAAAGGACTTCATTCATGGCGAAATACGAACTGTCTGTAGGCTCACGGCCTACGCTTGCCATCACTCTGATGAGCAGCATGTTATGCTTGCTTCCTGCCTCTCCGGCCCATGCCGATAGCACTGTCGAATGCAATGTCGGGCCCGGGATCAACTCTAGCGAATGTGGTGCTGTCAGTGTTGCCAGCGGCCTTGCTTCCACTGCCGTCGGCGCATTCACCAAGGCAACGGGAGACAAATCAACTGCAGTCGGTGTTGCAGCTGACGCTGGTGGCGATGGTTCGACCGCCATCGGCCAGACTGCCTTGGCTACCGCTAACAATGCCATCGCAGTTGGCAGAGCGTCCACGGCGACCTTCGGCAATGGCATTGCTTTGGGCGCCGGTTCCGCTGCTCTGGCCACCAATTCGGTGGCGATCGGTTATGGTTCTCTGGCGGGGGAGAACAATACTGTCTCTGTCGGCAGGGAGGACGCCGAGCGGCGGATCGTCAATGTTGCTGACGGCATCAACAGCACCGACAGTGCCAATATGGGCCAACTCAACAAGGAGACGACCCAGCGCACCGCCGCAGATGCAGCGTTGCAGGGCAATATAGACACCAACACCGCCGGGATCGCTGCCAATGCCACTGCGATCTCTGGCAACACAGCGGGCATTGCTGCCAACACAACGGCCATCGCGACCAATACGACGGATATTGCCGCCAGTATGGCCGCAGTCGCCAGCAACATCGCCGGGATTTCAGCCAATACCGCACGGATCGACGATCTCTATGCGATCACGGACCACGACCGGCGTCAGGCGCAGCGTGGAACCGCTGTCGCCCTGGCGTTGACGGCAGCACCGATGCCCTCGCAAACCGGCCGAACAAGCTACACCTTTAACCTCGCAACCTATCGCGGGGCGCAGGCTGCGGGTCTGTCTCTCGCGCACCGCGTCGACAGCGACAATCCCTTTGCCATAACCGCTGGGGCTTCGTTTGCGGGTAAAGGGGACATCGCCGCGCGGATCGGTGTTGCCGGCGAGTTCTGATTCCATTGGCGGGGCGTACAATCGGCCAGATTGTCTGGTTGCCGATACGCGACGGGCGCGCAACGCAATCGCGTTGCGCGCCGCCCTTCTTCGCGGGGGGAGCGCGACAAGCTAGCCCCCCGCCCCCCGTATGGCGGGAATGAGCCATCCTCTGCGTTGAAGAATCAGGATGCACTTGGTTGGCGCTCGCATTTGAGCCATGATCGCGAGCGGAGAGCGCGCGGGTTTTCGATAGTGGGAGAACGGCTTCGGCAATGCCGCACAACACAGGGTCTCAACCGGGCGCGGATGCCCGACAGCGTGTCGATAGCGCGTTCGAGGCAGTGCTCGATCTGCCCGATGGCGACCGTGCGGCATGGGTTGACCGTCATTTTGCCGATGCCCCCGAACTGGCCCGCCGCACCCACCGGCTGATCTCGGCGGAACGGCGCAGTCGAAAACTGTTCGCAAATCTGCAATTCGAACGCGATTGCATGTTGGAAACCGCCGTTCCCGACATCGCCGGTGCACCGGGCGACGACCCACGGATCGGCCGCCGCTATGGGCCGTGGCGCGTCATGCGGCATCTGGGATCGGGCGGGCTTTCCGAGGTTTACGCAGTGGTCCGCGACGATGGCCGCTATCAGCAGGATGCCGCGCTGAAAATTTTGCGTAGCGGCCATTTCGGCACCGATGCCAAGGCGTTGTTCATGCGCGAACGCCGCACGCTGGCAAGCCTCAGCCATCCGGCGCTGGTGCGGATCATCGATGGTGGCGAAACCGCGACCGGATCGCCGTGGTTGGTGATGGAGCAGGTCGAAGGACAGCCGATCACCACATATGCCCGTGAACAGGCACTGCCGTTGCAGGAACGGCTCGACCTCGTCGCGCAATGCGCCGATGCATTGCAGGCCGCGCATGAACGCGGTGTGTTGCATGGTGATATCAAGCCCGATCACCTGATCCTGCAAAGCGATGGGATGGTCCGGCTGCTCGATTTCGGGATCGCGCAATTGCTGGGGGAAGATGGTGCGGCGGATGATGTCGTCGCCCTGACCCCGGCCAGCGCTTCGCCTGAACAATATGAAGGGCAGCGACTGACGACCGCAAGCGACATATTTCAGCTCGGCAAGATATTGGACGAGATCACAGCGGGTAAGCGGGTTGGCCCTGAACTTGCCGCCATCATCGCGCGTGCGACTGCCCCCGATCCCACCAGCCGCTATCGTTCGGCGGCCGCGCTGGCCACCGATTTGCGCCGTTTGTTGCAAGGTCAGGCAACCGAGGCGCTGCCTGACACCGCGCCGCGCGCGCTGAAGCGGATCATGCGGCAGAATCGGTTGGCGAGCGCGCTGGGGGCCCTCGTCCTTGTGGCGCTGGCCGGGTGGGGTGCCACGGCAACGGTCGGCGCCTGGCGCATCGATCGCGCGCGGCAGACTGCCGAGATCGCCGCCGATCGCGCGGAACGTGGGAGGCAAGCCTTGCTTGACCTGTTCCGCCGTGTCGATCCGCTCGAACTCGATGCGACCGGGCCGGTTTCGTCGAACAGTATTACAATTATCGATGAAGCGCTGGCCGATGCCAGGAAACGGCTGGCGGACGACCCGGCCCTGCTGGGACGGCTCAGTGGATGGGCGGCGCGGTTGCATCAGCGCGCCGGACAGGATGGCCGGGCCGCCGCGCTGGCCGCGGACGCGGAAGCGTTTGCGCGACAGGCTGATGGGACGCAAAGCAGCGAATATGCCGCTGCGCTCGCCTATCGTGCGCGGCTGGCGATTGAGCGCGGGTCAACGGTGCCCGGCAATGCAGACATGGTGCGCGCGCTTGAAATCATCGATCGCGCCGGCGCCAGCGACGAGGCATCGCTCGACACCCTGTTACTGGCAGCCTGGTCGAAAGAGGGGGACTGGCAAGCGCAACTGCCGCTGTTCCGTCGTGCCGCCGCACTGGCGGAAACGCTCGATATCGATAACGCGCGGATCGAAGCGGGATCGGGCATTGGCCGTGCGCTGGATGGGCTGGGACAACTGGACGAAGCCGAACGGCACGTGCGGTTCGTGCTCAATCTGGCGGAAAAGCGATATGGCCCAGACCATCCGCGCCTGACGCTGCCGTTGTCCGATCTGGGGCGTATCGCGCAGCATCGCGGCCAGCCGCAAGATGCGGCCCGATGGCACCGGCGCGCGCGCGACATCGCCATTGCCGCCTATGGGCCCAATACACCGGCGGTTCTGTCCCATCGCAACAACCTCGCAATGGCATTGCAATCGGCAGGCGACCTGACGAGCGCGACGGGCGAACTGCGTGCGATCTACGCCTTGCGCGTTCGTCAGGACGGAGCGGATGCGCTGGCCACCGGCGAAGTCGCTCAAAATCTGGCGTCCGCGCTGGTCCGAGCACACAAATATGACGAAGCGGAAAAGTATCTCGCGATTGCCGAACGGGTGTTCGCCCGCAATCTGCCGGCGGGCCACCCGCGGCGCATGTTCCCCGCGCTCACGCGATCGGAAATGCGGATGGCACAACATCGCTGGCGTGAGGCGGAGGCCGAAGCAGCGCGGGCGCTGGGCGGTTTGCGGAACGCACTGCCTGCCGGCCATTTTGCCATCGCCACCGCCCAATGCCGGGTGGCCACAGCACGGCTGGAACAGGGCGACAGCAAAGCCCTGCCGACTTTGCGCGAAGCGGTTTCCGCGTTGGGCGCCGACGGCACGCCCGATATCTATCGCACCCCTTGCCAGGCCGCCCTGCAGCGCTTTTCTTCCTGAAAAGCGCTGAACCCGCAGATAGTGGCGGAATTCCGCCGCGCTTCTCGTGATGAAAGATGACAGGCAGAGCCGTGAGGCCCCGCCACAGCTTCATTCGAGGGGATTTACATGACAGCCACGCAGACATTCGGGCGGAATGCGAACTTGCGCCTTATCGGTATGACCAGCCTGATGGCTTTGAGCGCGGCCTTGGTCCCAACTGGCGTTCAGGCACAGGATATTCCCGAAGAGGAGATGGTCGAGCTTGGCGATTTGGGTGGGGACCGCTCGATCGCGACCGAGGTTAACAGCGATGGTTCTGTTGTATTCGGATATGCCCAGAACGAAGCGGGCGCCGCGCGGATGGTCCTGTGGCAGAACGGTGTGGCGAACGACATCACTTTGCCCGGTATCGTCTATAGCGAGGCTGTGTTGGATATCAGCGGCATCTCTCGCGGGCTGATGAGCCGTGACGGATCGACCGTTGTCATTCGCGCCACGGTGGATCTGCCAGAGGGCGGAATCTACCTTTATCGCAATGGCACCGCATCACGCATCGACCAGCCGTCTGCGCCGGGAGAACTGGTCATCGAAGCGGTGACCGCGCTCGATCGCGACGGGTCCACCCTCGTGGGCTTTTCCTTCGTCGATGGGGATCAGCACGCTGTCCGCTGGACCGAGGAGGGCGCACAGGACATCGGCGTGCTTGGCGGTACAACCTCGTCCGCTCTCGCTGTCAGCGGCGATGGCTCGATCGTGGTGGGGATATCCGACGTCGATGGCGGAAGCCGCGAGGCCTTCCGCTGGTCTGGCGGCACTATGCAGAGCCTGGGCGCATTGACTGGCCAGACGACGGGCGGCGCCAACCTGATCAGCGACGATGGCAGTGTCATCGCGGGCTATGCGCGGGTATTGGACGGGTCGGGCGGCGACATTCGTCGCACATTCGTCTGGCAGGATGGCACCATGTCAGACATTGGCGATCTGGGCGGGTCCAATGTCACGGCCACGGCAATCAGCGCCGACGGGTCCACGATCATCGGTCAAAGTGACCATAGCAATCCCGATGTCTATAATTCATCGCAAGCCTTTTACTGGCGCGACGGTGTGATGCGTGAAATCGGCTATCTGCCGACTGACGATCCCAACGGCGCCTACACCGTTGCCAAGGCAGTCAGCGGCGATGGCGGCGTGATCGTTGGGAGTGCGCGCGGCGAAACGAGCGGGAGCTCCGTTGCCTTTCGCTGGACCGACGATGGCGGCATCGTCGCGTTGGGCACACTGGGCGGCAAAAACTCAAGAGCCACCGATGTGAGCGAAGACGGCACCACAATCGTCGGTGTGTCCGACAATGCCGAAGGGCAGAGCCGGGCCTTCATCTGGCGTTCGGTCATGCAGGATTTCACCAATCTGCTCGCCTCGTTCAGCGGGCTGGCCGAAGAAGGCGAACTGGCGATCGAAGAACAGCAGCAGTTCACCGAAATAGCCGCCGCACCGGGCTGCGATCCGGCCGGGCGGCGCTTCTGTCTGGGGGTTGAGGGATACGGCTGGACATCGGCAGGCACCGCACCAGTAGGCCGTCGTGAAGCCATCGGAGCGCGGCTCTTCGCAGGCGTGGGCCTGACAGAGGGGCTCAGCATCGGCGGCGGCTACGCCTGGGCCGATCCGTCGATCAAGGATGACCGGACGCATGAAAGTGGCGCCCATGCATGGTCGGTGTCGCTCGATTACAAGGCGGCGACTTCAGGGCCGTTCGCCCGTTTGTGGTATGCCCACGCGCGCGAAAGCCTGTCGCTTGTCCGCGGCGAAGGCTTTGCCGACGTACAACCGATGAACGGAACCGCAGCGCTTGGCAGCGACAGCTTCGGCCTGCGCGCTGGATATGGCTTCGCCTTACCGGGCGGCATGAATTTGCGCCCGTGGGCGGCGTTTGAGCGGCGCAATAGCGAGCGCGATGCATTTCTCGAAGCAGGCGGCGATTTCCCGGCGCACTTCGCCGCCATCGAAGCGAAACGCACAGTTGCCCGTGCCGGAATCGATATGGAACTGCCTGTCGGGCAAAATCTCTTGCGCCTCGGCTTTTCGCTGGAAACCGACCTGACCGACGATCCGATCATGATCGCCGGAACCTCCGACATTCCGGGTATGGAGTCATTCACCCTGACATCGAGCCTGCACCGCAAGGATCTGCGCGCACGCTTTGGGGCGGGATACGACGTACCGCTTGGGCCGTTGACGATCGGGATCGGCGCAAGCGCGAACAGCCCGGTTTATGGCAGTAGCTGGCAGATCGGCGGCGCAGTGCGCGTGTCAGCATCCTTCTGATGCGCCGTTTCGCCATCGCGGCCGCCACGTTGCTTGCCGCAGCGTGTTCTGCGACCCCGCCCGCTGCACCAATGGCCGATATGCCCGATATGCCCGATATGACATCGGGCACACCCTATTGCGCTGGCATGGCTGTGTGGGAAGTGCCCGATTATCCGGTCCGCCTTGCCGCGCCATCGGGGGCGATCGTGACGGCCAGTGGCATCGCAGATGGTGTAGATGCCTCCGGCATGATTGACGTGACCCTTAAGACACTCGGCACCCCGGACGAAATTGCTGCATTCTACGCATGCGCCCTGCCCTATATCGGGCGCGACAATGTCGCCCCGTTGCCCGGCGGAGCGCACGGTTTTTCTTATACCGGGCCGGGCGGCAGGCGGGGCCGCGTTGTCTTACGAGTTTACGATCTCCCCTTTCCCGACGACGGCTGGGACACATTCATCAGGATTACCGAAACGCAGCGCTAAGCTGCTGAGCCAGATTATAGCGGTCCGGCAAATGTGATGATGATATCGCGATATCCATCGCGAGAGATGACTTGCGTCATGGCTGGCGAATCCCCCGCTCCGGTAAAACCGACAAGCTTTGTCTTCGCCCCTGGTTTGTCGTTCAGTTCGGGATTGAGGTTCCTGTTTTTTGCCCAGTCAAAAAAGGCATCGGCATAAGCTTTTGCATCTACCAGAGATTTGGCTTGCACCATGTACAGGTCCGGTTCGCCGTTACGCGGGATATGCGTTGCCAGATAGATATGCGCGTCTTGCGGAAGCGGCATGTCCTGCGGCATCCAGTCGGGTCTGGGCAGATTGACGCTGCCGAGCAAGCTTTCGTCGCCATCCTCAATCGTGAGAACGCCCTCGACCTGATTGCCGGTGGCGCCTTTTTCGGAAACATCGCCACCGCCTGCTCCATCGCTGCATCCGGCCAGCGACATTGCCAGAGCGAGCATCAGCGCGTTCCGTGTCACGCGAGGTCCCGACATCACTGCCCCGCCTTCGTATAAGTGAGCATGAAATCGCGATCCGCGCCGTCGTCGCGGACGCGGATATTGCCGCCTTGCACCTGTTTGCCCTCGAAATAGATTTCAAGTGGGTCGGTAATCTCGGCACGGTCCGTCAGAACATAACCGGCATCGGAGAGACGCTTTGTGAAACCTTCGATGATCGCCTCCGCGCTTTGTCGGCTGCGGCCTTCGATGAAGACATCTCCCGGCACTGGCGTGCTTGCAAGAACCAGCCGGGTATCCTCCGGCAGCGCGATATCGGATGGAAAATCAGCGGGTAGCTTGACAGTCTGCCCGCCAGCTTGCGTTTCCACCTGCGGTGCGGTCGCGGATTGATCCGCCGATGATCCGCACCCTGTCAAAATGCTGGCACCGACAAGCCCGACGAGCGTCGCATATTTTCGCATTGGCCACCTCCTGAATAATACCGTTCCACCCTGACAAACGGGAGATGCACGCGAAATCCGCCAGAACTGCCTGTCGCTTGCCGGTCTGTTCGGACCACCGGATTGCATGCTGAATGCGGCGGGGGGCGGATGAGGCATGAGTTCCACAGTGGGTGCGATGGTCGCTTCTGCCGTCAATCCGGCAGCTCGATTCAACGATAACGGCGGGTTATCGCCCGCCCCCGGTTGAAGCGTTCGGCTTCCTCTGGCATCGGGTGCCAGACACCATGCCTTACGAACCGCCCCCGGAAATCGCCGGACTGTCGCTGGCAGAGCTGGCCGAAGCAGTGGCCGCGCGCAAATTGCCGCCGGTCGAACAATGGGCGCCGCAGACGACGGGCGACAGCGGGATGGCGATCCGCGCCGACGGCAGCTGGACCCACGATGGCAGTGCGATCACCCGCCCGGCGATGGTGCGCGCATTCGCCTCGCTGCTGATGTGCGATGATACGGGGCAGCACTGGCTGGTCACTCCGGTGCAGAAGCTGTCGATCGCGGTCGAAGATGCCGCCTTTATCGCTACCGATATGACAGTGAAGGACGGTGCGCTGGCCTTTCGCCTGAATACCGACGAGATTGTGATTGCCGGGCCGGATCACCCGTTGATCGCTCGCGGCGATGCGGAAACCCCTGCGCTCTATCTCGCGGCGCGGCGCGGGTGCGAGGCGCGGCTGAACCGTTCGACATATACGCAGCTGGCCGAACACGCTCTGTCACTGGGCGATAGCTGGGAAGTCACCAGCCAAGGGGCGACATTCTCGCTGGTGCCGGCATGAGCGAACTTCTCGACCGGCTGACCCGCGTGTTCGAAGCGGGCCACGCGCGCGACATTGATCTGCTGGAAGATGCGATGGCCGCGCCACGCAATCTGCGCCCGGCGGCGGTGCTGATCGCCGTGACCGACCGGCCCGATCCGGGCGTGATCCTGACGCACCGCCCGCTGACGATGCGCCAGCACGCGGGGCAGGCCGCCTTCCCCGGTGGCAAGCTCGACCCCGGCGAAGACGCCATTCAGGCCGCTTTGCGTGAGGCGCACGAGGAAATCGCGCTCGACCCGCGCAATGTGCAGATCATCGGCACGTCCGACCCGTTCCGCACCCGCACCGGCTACGATATTACCCCGGTCCTGGCCGTGGTGCCGCCCGATCTGCCGCTGACGCCCAATCCGGCGGAAGTCAGCGAATGGTTCGAACCCCCGCTCGGCTACGTGCTCGACCCTGTCAATCAGGTGAAGCGCACGGTCGAATGGGAGGGCGCGCCGCGCGAATATTTCGAAATCATGTGGCACCGGCACCGCATCTGGGGTGTTACCGCCGCGATTATTGGCAACCTTTCCCGCCGGATAGAACTGACGGAGCTTTTCAATGGTTGAACTGCCCAAGGCCGCATGGACCGGGCGCGAGGATCTGGCTGCGCTTGTCGCCGCACTGGGCGAAGGCACAGTGCGCTGGGTCGGCGGCGCGGTGCGCGACACTCTGCTGGGCGAACCGGTGCACGATATCGACGCGGCCACCACTCTGCCCCCCGAAACCGTGATCGAACGCCTGAAGAAAGCGGGCATCCGCGTTGTCCCCACCGGGATCGAACACGGCACAGTCACCGCCGTGCTGGATGGCGGGCCGGTGGAAGTGACCACTTTACGCAAGGATGTCAGCACCGATGGCCGCCGCGCGACGGTGGAATATGCCAGCGAGTGGCAAGACGATGCCGCGCGCCGCGATTTTACGATCAACGCGCTCTATGCCGATCCGCAAACGCTGGAGATTTACGATTACTTCGGCGGCCTGTCCGATCTGACGCTGCGCCGGGTGCGCTTTATCGGCGATGCCCGTGCGCGCATCCGCGAAGATCACTTGCGTATCCTGCGCTACTATCGGTTTCAGGCGCGTTTCGGCGCGGAACTGGATGCCGAGGCAGAGGACGCCTGCGCCGAACTGGCTGAAACGCTGATGGGGTTGAGCCGCGAACGGGTCGGCTGGGAATTGCTCACCCTGCTGGGCCTGCGCGATCCATCCCCCACGCTGGCACGGATGGAGGCACGCGGAGTGCTGCCAGTCGTCCTGCCCGAAGCGGGCGGGCGCGAGATCGAACACATGGAAATCATGATCGAGACCGAACAGATGTACGGCATCGCGCCCAATGCCGTGCGCCGCCTTGCCGCGCTGATTCCGCCGGTGCCGTCGATTGCGGAAACCGTCGCGGCGCGCCTGCGGCTGTCGAGGGCGCAGCGCGAACGGCTGGTCTGCGCGGCGGGCCGCAATCCGATGGACGGGCGCGATGCCCATGCGCTGGCATACGAACTGGGCACCGATTGCGCGATCGACCGGATCGTGATGCTGGGCGGCGATCCCACTCCGCTGGCCGGGTGGGACGTGCCGGACTTCCCGCTGAAAGGGGGCGAAATCGTCAGCCGCGGGGTCACCGCCGGACCGGAAGTCGCCCGCATCCTGCGCGAAGTCGAACGCCGTTGGATCAGCGAAGGTTTTCCGTCGGAACGGCGGGTACACCAGTTGCTGGACGACGAACTGGCCGCGCGCTGATTCCGGGCCAGTGTGTCGGCTTCAGGGCGAATTCAGCTTCGCCGCCTTATACGATTAGACGGTTGCCTATTCCGTTCTGAGATGGAACTAGAGCGTTTATCTGCCGTTTACTGGCAGAACATTGCGCGCTTGCAATCGCTCCGGCGGTTGCCGCTTCGCCTGGCGAAGCATTTGCAGGGCCCCGTGCCCTGCCGTGTGTGCATTTACAGTTTTGCCGGTTGAAGCGGGGTAACCCGTGTGCCCGGCATCGTGATTGAAGTGTAACGGAGTACCCATATGAAATTTGCCAAGCTGGCCTTTGCCGCCGCCCTTGCCACCGCCGCCCTGCCGGGTGCGGCCTTCGCTCAGGAAGTTGCCGCCGGGGCGACTGTCTATGGCCCCGAAGGTAACGTCGTCGGCACAGTGACGAGCGTTTCGGGCGGCGTCGTGGTGCTCGATACCGGCACACACAAGGCCCCCCTGCCCGCCAATGCTTTCGGCAAAAGCGACAAGGGCCCGACCATCACTGTGACCAAGCAGCAGCTCGATGAAATGGTCTCCGCTCAGCTCGCAGCGGCGGCACAGGCACGCGATACTGCGCTGATCGCCGGTGCCGCGGTCAATTCCGCCGACGGCAAGCCCGCCGGTACGGTCAAATCGGTGGAAGGCGACGATGTCGTGCTGGAAACCACCGATGGACCGGTGGCTCTCAAGCGCGATACTTTCGCGGTCGATGCCAATGGCGCGCTGATGGCCCGCTATACCGCAGAACAGCTTACCGCCGCGGCGAAGGGTGGCGCCGGTGCCGAAGCGGCCGCCGATACGGGCACAGCTGAATAACGCAGGCATTCAGCGACAAACAGCGGGCCGGATGCGAATGCGCGTCCGGCCCGTTTTGTATGGCGGAAGCCGCATTGCGATACCCCGCCCAACGTCACCCCGGCCCACGAGCCGGGGGCCCACTTCTGCCAGTGCCGCGCCAGAAGAAAAGCGGCCCCCGGATCAAGTCCGGGGCGACGGGGAGAGCGGGCGTAATGCCATCCACACCCCCCTCGTCATTGCGAGGAGCCGCAGGCGACATGGCAATCCAGGGAGCGCCATCGCCCCCACCACAACCGCCGCGATGGGCAGAACCGTCGGGCCATGGATTGCTTCACTCCGTTTGCAATGACGAAGTGGTAGGTGAGTGCCGGGGCGGCGGGAGAGCGGGCGCAGTGCCATCCACCCCCCCTCGTCATTGCGAGGAGCCGCAGGCGACGTGGCAATCCAGGGAGCGCCATCGCCCCCAGCCACAACCGCCGCGATGGGCAGAACCGTCGGGCCATGGATTGCTTCACTGCGTTCGCAATGACGAACGGAGAGGTGGGTGCGAAACCCCCCAGCGAGAACGTGCCTTCACCCCTCCTCGTCATTGCGAGGAGCCGCAGGCGACGTGGCAATCCATGGACCGCCGTCAGCCCCCACCACAACCGCCGCGATGGGCAGAACCGTCGGGCCATGGATTGCTTCACTGCGTTCGCAATGACGAACGGAGAGGTGGGTGCGCCCCCCCCCCAGCGAGAACGTGCCTTCACCCCTCCTCGTCATTGCGAGGAGCCGGAGGCGACGTGGCAATCCATGGACCGCCGTCAGCCCCCACCACAACCGGCGCGATGGGCGGAACGCCCGGCCATGGATTGCTTCACTGCGTTCGCAATGACGAGTGGGAGCGGGTTGCCGGAAGCGCCCCCACTGCCCAGCAATCAGAAGCGGTTGTCTTTCGGGAAACCGCGTGGCGGCATCCGGCCGGCGGCGCCGCGCGCCACTTTCCATTGCCACACTTCCTCTTCGGTGCGGGTGCGGCCGGTTTCGCCGCCCATTGCCCAGCTTAGCCCGTCTTCCAGCCGGAAAGTGATCGCGTCGCTCAACCCGCCATCGCGATAGCGTTGCAGCGTCACCCCCTGCCCGCGCGACAGCACCGGCAGTTCTTCCAGGTTGAACACCACCAGCTTGCGGTTGTCACCCACCACCGCGACGTGATCGTGCGGCCCCTCTATCTCGCGCACGACGCGCAGTTTCACACCGGGTTTGAGGTTGACCACCTGCCGCCCCTTGCGGGTTTCGGCCAGCAATTCGTCCATCTCGGCAGCAAAGCCCTTGCCGTTGGTCGCCGCCAGCAGCAATTGCCCCTTCGGCTTGTAAACCAGCGCGGCGACAATGTGCGCCTCCGGGTCGATATCGACCATGCCGCGCACCGGTTCACCGAACCCGCGCGCGCCGGGCAATTTATCCGCCCCCAGCGTGAAAAACCGCCCGTCGTCGCCTGCGATCAGCAGCTTGTCCGTCGTCTGCGCGTGGAGAGCGAAGGCCGGGCCGTCGCCTTCCTTGAATTTCCATTCCTGATCCAGCGCCACGTGCCCCTTGGCCGCGCGGACCCAGCCGCGTTGCGACAGGATGATCGTGACCGGTTCTTTCTCGATCATCGCGTCGGGGTTGAACTCCACCGTCGGCGCGGCCTCCGCAATCGTCGTGCGGCGGCGGCCCAGCGCGGTGTCTTCGGCATAATCCTTGCGCAGATCGGCCAGATCGCGTTTCAGCCGGGTGCGTTGCCGGGCGGGCGATGCCAGCAGTTTTTCCAGATCGTCCTGCTCTTTCAGCAAATCGTCGCGTTCGCCGCGAAGCTGCATTTCCTCCAGCTTACGCAAGCTACGCAGCCGCATGTTCAGGATCGCTTCGGCCTGCCGGTCGGTCAGGTTGAATTCGGCCATCATCACCGGCTTCGGCTCGTCCTCTGTGCGGATGATTTCGATCACCCGGTCGAGGTTGAGGAACGCGATGATATAGCCTTCGACCAGTTCCAGCCGCCGCGCAATCGCCTCCATCCGGTGCTGGGCACGGCGCTGGAGGATATCGATCTGGCTGGCGACCCAGTTGCCCAGCAGTTCCTTCAAACCCATCACCAGCGGTGTGCGGGTGGCGTCGAGCACGTTGAGGTTAAGCCCGAAACGGGTTTCCAGATCGGTCAGTTTATAGAGCGATTCCTTCAGCAGTTCGGGATCGACATTGCGGTTGCGCGGCACGATCACGATGCGGATCTGTTCGTCGCTTTCGTCGCGCACGTCTTCCAGAATCGGCAGCTTCTTGTCCGCGATCAGTTGGGCGATCTGTTCGATCAACTTGCCCTTGGGCACCTGATAGGGGATTTCGCTGATGACGAGCTGATACTGCCCGCCGCCCAGCCGCTCTATCCCGGCAGTGCGATCTTCTTCCTTCTCGGCCTCCGCCGCGTGGAAACGGCCCCGAATGCGGAAACTGCCGCGCCCGGTTTCGTAAGCCCTGGAAATAATGTCCGGGCTGTCGACGATCAGGCCGCCGGTCGGCAGATCCGGCCCGTGGAACAGTTCCATCAACCGGCTGTGCTCGACCGTAGGGTTGTCGATCAGCTCCAGCGTGGCATCGATGATTTCCGCGACATTGTGGCTGGGGATATTGGTCGCCATGCCCACCGCAATCCCGCTCGCCCCGTTGGCCAGCAGGTTGGGGAACAGGCCCGGCATCAGCTCCGGCTCGTGCTCTTCCCCGTTGTAGGTGGGGATGAAATCGACCGTGCCTTCGTCCAGCCCGGCCATCAGTTGCATCGCCGTTTTGGTCAGGCGCGCTTCGGTATAACGGTACGCGGCCGCATTATCGCCGTCGATATTGCCGAAGTTCCCCTGCCCCTCCACCAGCGGATAACGCAGGCTGAAATCCTGCGCCAGACGCACCATCGCATCGTAAGCCGCGGTGTCGCCGTGGGGGTGATACTTGCCGATCACTTCGCCCACCACGCGGGCGGATTTCTTGAACCCGTTGGTCGGGTCCAGCTTCAACTGGCGCATGGTCCACAGCAGGCGGCGATGCACCGGCTTCAACCCGTCGCGCAGATCGGGCAGCGACCGCGCGGTGATGGTGGACAGGGCATAGACCAGATATCGTTCGCTCAGCGCGGAATCGAACGGAGCGTCGACGATCGCGTCGAACGGGTCTTTATCGGTATCGAGAATATCGGCCATGACACTCGCCCTATCACCGCCACGGCGTATCGCTCAACGCGGAACGTGCAGCTTATCCCACGCATTGATTGGGCAATAGCGAACAAATGAAACGGAGAGCACACATGCCCCAACGCGTAATGATTGTCGCCACCAACGGTTTCGAACAGTCGGAACTGGAAAAACCCAAGGCCAGTCTGGAACAGGCGGGCTTCGAAACCGTCGTCGTCAGCCCCGAAGACGGGGAGATCAAAGGCTGGGATAACAAGGACTGGGGCGCGCCGGTGAAGGTGGACCTCAACGTCAGCGAAGTATCCGCCGCCGATTACGACGCGCTGCTGCTGCCCGGCGGACAGATGAACCCCGATATCCTGCGGATGGACGATCGCGTGGTGCAACTGGTGAAGGATTTCGACGACGCGCGCAAACCGATCGCCGCGATCTGCCACGGCCCCTGGCTGCTGGCCGAAGCAGGGATCGTGAAAGGCCGCACTGTCACCAGCTGGCCATCGATCCGCACCGACCTGCGCAACGCCGGCGCCACGGTCGTCGACACCGAAGTATCGAGCGACGGCAACCTGATCACCAGCCGCAACCCGGACGACATCCCCGCCTTCAGCCAGGCCCTGATCGCCGCCCTGAACGAAGCGAAAGTGACCGAAGCGGCGTAGGCCTCAGCCCCCCGCCCCCTACAGCCGCCGCATATCGTGGCTTTCCGCCGGAATGCGGACTTCGAGTCCGTCCATTTCGGCGGTCAGCACGATCTGGCAGGACAGGCGGCTGGTGCGGGCGACTCCGGCGGCGAGGTCGAGCATGTCTTCTTCGTCCTCGCTCGCCGGGGGCAGTTTGTCGAACCAGTCGGGGCGGACGACCACATGGCAGGTGGAGCAGGCCATCTGCCCTTCGCATGTCCCCTCCAGCGGCATCCCGGCGGCCTGTGCCACGCGCAGCAGTTCTTCGCCCGGTTCGCCGTCTGCCGCAACTTTATCGCCCAGAGCGGTGACGAAAGTGACCTTGACCATCAGATATCCTGTGCTTTCGCCGCCGCCCCGATCAGTTCGGCGGCCTGTTCGATCTCTGCCATCGTCGTATAGCGCCCAAAGCCCAGCCGGATCGAGCTTTTTGCAGCGGCATCGCTCAATCCGATGGCTTTCAACACATGGCTGGGCCGCCCCGATCCGCTGGCGCAGGCCGATCCGGCGCTGAACATCACGTTGCGGCAATCGCTCATCAGCCGGGCGACATCCAGCCTGTCGCGCCGGATATTGAGGTTGCCGTGCCAGCGCGCATCGGCGCTGCCGTTCAATTGCCAGTCGGCAAACAGATCGCGCGCGCGGTGCCACAGCGCGGCGATATGCGCGGCATCCTCCTCCATCCGTTCGCGCGCGAGCTGCGCCGCTGCGCCCATCCCGGCAATCAATGCCGGGCTGAGCGTGCCCGAACGCAGCCCGAATTCCTGCCCGCCGCCGGTCTGCACTTCGGCCAGATCGACCCCGTCGCGCAGCCACAGCGCGCCGACGCCCTTCGGCCCGTGGAACTTGTGCGCGCTGATCGCGATCATATCGGCGGCGGCAAGCGGCACTTTGCCATAGGCCTGCACCGCATCGCACAGACAGAGCGCGCCTGCCGCCCGCGCCCGTACATACCAGTCGGCGGTCGGCTGGATCGTCCCGATTTCGTTGTTGACCTGCATCACCGCGACCAGCCGGGTGTCGCCGGGCAACGTACCATCGGGATCGCATTGCCCCCGTGCATTCACGCCGAGCACGTGACAGCCACCGAGATCGCGCGCGGTATCGAGCACGGCGGCATGTTCGATGGCGGAAACCGCCACGCTGCCGCCCAGCCCGCGCCCAGTACCGCGAATGGCGAGATTGAGCGCCTCGGTCGCGCCGCTGGTGAAGATCACCCGCCCGCCCGGCGGCATCAGCGTGGCGACCTGTTCGCGCGCCAGCTCTATCGCCGCGCGCGCCATGCGGCCCATGCGGTGCGGGCTGTGCGGATTTCCGAACCCGTCGCCCCCCGGCCCGTCGAGCCAGCGCATCATCGCCTCGCGTGCCTCTGGCGCGAGTGGGGTGGTGGCCTGATAATCGAGGTAGATCATGTGTCGCCTTCAGGCGTTACGTCGGAGGGAGCTGGATCGGAGGAAGCTGGACCCCGGATCAGGTCCGGGGTGACGGTGGAGTTTTTGGCAAGCCGTCCACCCCAATTTCCAACGTCACCCCGGACCTGATCCGGGGTCCAGCTATTCTTCGCACCCCCCGCTCGCGGGCCGGGGCGACGGAGCAAATTCTGCGACGAATCGGAAACCTCCCCCTCCCCGCTGCATTCGAACGCAGCCATTGGCAGCAACAGCACGTTCACGCGCGCTGCCCCGTCCGCGCCATGTCGAGCCACACCTCGCAGAACCGTTCGACTTCGGCGCGGGTGGTGGTCCAGCCGAAACTGATGCGGATCATCCGATCGGCCAGATCGTCTGCCAGCCCCATCGCGGTCAGCACGTGGCTGCGCTTCATCGTGCCCGACGAACAGGCGCTGCCCTGACTGACCGCGATGCCTGCCATATCGAACCGCATCAGTTGCGCCGAACCGGAAATCCCCGGCATGGCAACCGCGTGGATATAGGGGGTGGGATCGGCCAGCCTGTCCGACAGCCAGACACCGCCCGCCGCGCGCACAGCCTCTGCAAAATCATCGAGCGGGGCCAGCACATCGGGCGCGACATAGGGTTCCTCGCACGCTTCCAGCGCGGCGACCATGCCCAGAATGCCCGGCAGGTTTTCCGTCCCCCGGCGATAACCGCGTTCCTGCCCGCCGCTGGCGTGAAGCATGGCATAATCGCGCACCAGCAAGGCACCCGCGCCAATCGGCCCGCCGAATTTGTGGGCGGAGATAATCGCCATATCGGCCATTTTCGGCACCGCGAACTTGCCCGCGCTCTGCGCGCAATCGACCAGCAACAGGCCGCCGTTGTCGTGCACCAGCTCTGCCGCAAAACCGATGTGCTGGCGGTTGCCGGTTTCGGAATTGACGTGCTGCACCGCCACCAGTGTGCGGTTTTCCGGGTGCCCTTCGATTTCCACCGGCCGTTCGCTGCGGGTGGCGATCAGTTGCATGTTGGCGGTGCCATCGGGACGCACCGGGATTGTCCAGTCGACATGGTCGCCACGCAGAATCGCGTCGTGTTCCACCGCCGTGGCAATATCCTGCACCACATTGGCAGTGTCGAACGCCAGCGCCGCCGCTTCGCTCGCGCCGCCGGTGAAGATCACCTCGCCATCCCAATTCAGCGCCGCCTTCAGCCGTTCGCGCGCATCTTCCAGCAGAGCGCGCGCCCTGCGCCCTTCGCTGTGCGGGCTGCTGGGATTGGCCCATTGGGCAAAGCCGTGCTCCATCGCGCGGCGCGCTTCGGGCCGCAGCGGAGTGGTGGCGGCGTGGTCGAGATAGATTCGAGATGTCGTCATCAATTGCGATTTCGCGTCAGCACTCTATATAGCCGCAACCTTGCGCTGCGCCACCCGCGCGCTGGCGTGTATCCAAATTCGAGCAGGTCGAACCATGCCCACTGTGATTTTCCCCGGCCCCGAGGGTCGCCTCGAAGGCCGTTTCAGCCCCGGACCGCGCCCCCGCGCACCCGTCGCCATGATCCTCCACCCGCACCCGCAGGGCGGCGGCACGATGAACGACCGGATTGTTCAGCGGCTTTACAAGACTTTCGTCGATCGCGGATTTGCCACGCTGCGGTTCAATTTCCGCGGCGTCGGGCGCAGTCAGGGCAGCTTCGACAACGGCATCGGGGAACTGAGCGACGCGGCCAGCGCGCTCGACTGGGTGCAGTCGATCCATCCCGAAGCGCAGACGACATGGGTCGCCGGGGTCAGCTTCGGATCGCTGATCGGGATGCAGTTGCTGATGCGCCGCCCCGAAGTGCGCGGCTTCATCTCGATCTCCGCCCCGGCCAGCATGTACGATTTTTCGTTCCTCGCCCCCTGCCCGGCCAGCGGCATCTTCGTGCACGGCGCGGCGGACACCGTGGTGCAGCCCGGCGCGGTGACCAAGCTGGTGGAGAAACTGCGGACGCAGAAGCATATCACCATCCACCACGACGAGATTCCGCGGGCCAATCACTTCTTCGAAAACGAGAATGACGAGATGATGGCGGCGGTCGACAACTATCTCGACTTCCGGCTTTCGCCCGACTGCCCGATCCGCTGATCGGATAAATCCCACTAAGCCAATCGCTTACGTTGCATCCCGCAACGCGATTGCGCTTGCCGGAATGACGTGATGATGTAACATTCTGCTTGGTAGCCGTTCTCCCGAGTGACCCGGCCAGCAATGCCCGCCGGTGCCCCCTCGGCAGAGGGGAATACCCGGAGAGGAGCATTGTCATGGCATACGCTACGCACACCACATGGAAAGACCGGCCCGGCGCGGTCGCCGGGGTTATCGCGGTTCACGCCGCATTGGGATACGCGCTGGTTACGGGGCTGAGTTTTACCGGGATTGTCGAAAAACTGCCCAAACTGGTCGGGGAAACCATCGTCGATCCCGTGCCAATCCCGCCGGTCGAACCCCCGCCGCAGCCCAAAGTGGAACCGCAGGATACCGCGCCGCAGATCGCCCCGGCCCCGGCGCCTTTCGTTCCCAAAGCCCCCATCGAACTCGGCCCCCGCACGCCGATGGAAACGAGCGACGTCATTCTACCGCCGCTCGACCTGCCCAGTCTGGTTCCGGGGCCGACGCCCAGTGCATCGGCAGGGCCAAAGGTCGATCGCTTCAAACCCGTCGCCGCTGCCCCGCGCAACAACGCCGGGTCATGGATTACCGACGCGGATTATCGTTCCAACTGGATCCGGCAGGAACTGACCGGGGTGGCACGGTTCCGGCTCGACATTTCCGCCAGCGGGCAAGTGACCGGCTGCACGATCACATCATCGAGCGGGCATCGCGAACTCGACAACGCGACGTGCGCGCTGATTTCGCGGAGAGCGAAATTCAAACCGGCGAAAGACGGCAACGGCGAAGCGGTGGCGAGCACTTTCGCCAGCGCGGTCGAATGGAAAATTCCCGACTGATCGCCATCCGATCCCCCCGCAACAGGGCAGACAGGTTATTGCCCGGTTGCAAGCTGCCCGATTGGCGAACGCCCCTCGCCATCGGGCAGCGTCCATATCGCGACGTTGAACAGCGCGACCGCCGCCGCGACCAGCATCAGCACCGCCTGCCGCCGGTAACCGGGCCTGCGCCACAGATAAAACGCCCCGCCAATCAGCGCGAGCGAAACCAGCATGGCGAGCGAGAGAGCAGTCGACATCATCGCCCCCGCCTTAGGCTCAGGACCCCTTACTGTCACCATTGCGGCGTCCAAATGGCGAACATATTCGGCCAAACTGCTCGCCGGGAAGGTTATCTGCCTTTTCAGGGGCAGATTGGGTTGAGATGGAAGCCATTTGGACGTCCCACCCATCAAGCCGGGTTGCGGGATTTGGCCGAAATGGCCCATCGCTGCGTCGAAAGGTTTGGAAATATTGGCATATTCCTGCACCCTTTGTCCTTGCGCCGGGCTATCTTGCTTCAAACTTCAACGGTGTCAGTAATGGTCCCTGGACCTGGCGCAGTCGAAGGCGCAGCGGAACCTTCCGGCGCATCGAGCGATTCATCCCAGAGCGGTCAGCGCAGGTCTGCTTCCGCGTGGGAGATAGTGTCATGGGCATTTTCGGCAAAATTCGCGATGTGATCTTCGGGCGGAAAGGCGGATCGCAGCCGACATCCGCCCCGCCGCCAACCGTCGATACCACGCAGCCCCCCGGATCGACTCCACCGGCCCCCGCGCCGCCGCCATCTGCCAACGCGGGCAATCCGCCGCCCGATCGCAGCCGCGTGGTCGATATCGAAAACACGCTCGATTCGATGCCGGGTGCCGATCATCTCAACTGGCGCACCTCGATTGTCGATCTCATGAAACTGGTCGGCATCGATGCCGATTTCGAAAGCCGCAAATTGCTGGCTCAGGAATTGGGTCGGCCCGATTATTCGGGATCGGCGGAAGACAACGTGTGGCTGCATCGCAAGGTGATGCAGGGTCTGGCCAGCAATGGCGGCAAAATCCCGCCGGAATTCCTCGACTGACGGGGTATGTGGGGCGCGATTCCACCACTATCCGTAAAGGCGGCCCGTATTAGAGAGTTTTCCGCCCTGTAAACAACGTGTTACCGCAACGATATCGTGGTGAAGGTGTAGGTGAAGCGGTGTGCTTCCGTCCCGGTTGCAGCGGGTGCGGATGCAGCATATTTGGCTGCATCATCAGCGCCTTACCCGCAGCACCGAACACCCGGACGAGGTTTGCGGAACGCGCTCCGCCATCGTCAGCCCTCGCGCGCCATTTTGGCGAGTCGGGCGCTTCCCACCCCCAATTGTTCAACAGAGGAAAGGAAGCGCCCTTTGTGGCGGACAAGCCGCCGCGAAGTTACTTCTTACCGAAGAACTTGCTGGCCATATCCGCGATATCGTTCAAGGGGTTACCATCACCATCGCGGTCGATTATGTTGGCGAATTCGGTCAGCGAACCTTCGCCGCCGATGGCATCCTTGATCTGGCTCATGATGTCGGTCGACAGGCCGGTTTTGGCCGAAGCCAGCTCAACCGTATCGCCTTCCATCTGATGCGCTTCACCCAGCGCGGCAACGGCCTTCGCCGCCAGAGCAGGGTCAATTCCCAGCTTTTCCGCCATGTTAGTCACGGTCGGGTGATTGGTCGCATGGCCAAGGATAGAATCGAAAAGACCCATTGTGCTTTCTCCTGAATATGATCGCCCGGCAGGATTGCCGAACAATATTGCTCTGAAATGACAGGCCCCACTCCGGTTTCCCGGGTGGGGCCCTCCTCTCCAACTCTCGGCGCGGGGATCAACCCCGACAGCCAGTATTACGCAACAGTTTCCGCGCCCGATGGGGCCGCATCGCGCACGCCTTGATCAACATGATCGGCGAATTGTTCGAAATTGTCCACGAAAAGCTGGACAAGTTTCTGTGCAGTCCGGTCGTATTCCTCGCCATCGGCCCATGTCGAACGCGGATCGAGGATCGCGCTGTCCAGACCCAGTGTATCGAGGCTGGGCACACTCACCGGCACTTCGAACCCGAAATTCGGATCCTTACGGAATTCAACATCGTTCAGGCTGCCATCAAGCGCGGCATTGAGCAGAGCGCGAGTCGCCTTGATCGGCATGCGGCTGCCGACACCATATTTACCGCCGGTCCATCCGGTGTTGAGCAACCAGCACTGCACCCCGCCCTTGGCAATCCGCTGTTTCAGCAAGTTACCGTAAACGCTGGGATGGCGCGGCATAAACGGTGCGCCGAAACAGGTGGAAAATGTCGCTTCCGGTTCAGTCACTCCGATTTCGGTGCCGGCCACCTTGGCGGTGTAGCCCGACAGGAAGTGATACATCGCCTGCTCAGGCGTAAGCCGCGCGATCGGAGGCAGCACACCAAATGCGTCGGCGGTCAGCATAATGACATTCGAGGGCACCGGACCGAGGTTGTCCTCGCTCGAATTCGGGATGAATTCAATCGGATACGCCCCGCGTGAATTTTCCGCCAGCGAGGCGTCGTCGAAATCGAGCTCGCCGTTTTCATCCATCACCACATTTTCCAGCACGGTGCCGCGCATCCGGGTGGTGGCGTAGATTTCCGGCTCAGCCTCTGCCGACAGGCGGATCATCTTGGCGTAGCAGCCACCTTCGAAATTGAAGACCGCGGTGTCGGACCAGCCATGCTCGTCATCGCCAATCAGCGTGCGGCTGGCATCCGCTGACAGTGTAGTCTTGCCAGTGCCCGACAGGCCGAAGAACACCGCCGTCTTGCCATCGGAACCGATATTGGCCGAACAGTGCATCGGCATAACACCCTGAGGCGGCAGCAAGTAGTTGAGAATGCCGAACACGCTCTTCTTCATTTCACCGGCATAGGCGGTGCCGCCGATCAGGATCAGCTTTTCAGTAAAGTTGACCGCGATCACCGTTTCGCTGCGGCAACCGTGGCGCGCCGGATCGGCGCGAAAGCTGGGCAGATCGATGATCGTGTATTCGGGCGAAAAACCGGCCAGTTCCGTTTCTGTCGGGCGCACCAGCAGCGTGCGGATGAACAGGTTGTGCCACGCCAGTTCGTTGATAACGCGCACGTTCACGCGATATTCCGGCTGGGAGCCACCGAACAGGTCAGCGACGTACAGCGTATCCTTCTCACCCAGAGCAGCCAGGAAGTCCGCCTTCAGATTGGCGAAGTGTTCGGGCGTCATGCCCACGTTCACACTGCCCCAATGCACCGTATCTTCGGTGGTGGCATCGCGCACGATGAACTTGTCCTTCGCGCTGCGCCCGGTGTGCTTGCCGGTTTCAACCACCAGCGCCCCATGCTTGGCCAGACGGCCTTCACCGTTGGCAATCGCTTCATCAACCAGTTGATCCGAACCGAAATTGGGTTTGATCGTGGCATTGGTTTCGATGCCCTGTGCGGACAGGGTCTGGGCAAGCGGGGTGGTCAATTCTCTCTCCGAAAGAAACGGTTCCTGAACGCTGCGGCGGCTGCCGGTATCGGAGGCCGTGCATACGAATGCATCGAGGCATTGGCGGGGGCAATAGTCGCCCAAGCGATTCCCGTCAAACCGTTGCTGTGCGAACCTCCCCAGCTGTGTTTTTCCGCCGATGGATCGCGCGCGTTGTTTCCGTGTGCGGAAGCGGCTAACCCACGTATCCAGTGGAGAATGGACAATGCACGCTGACGAACAGGTGAGTGCCGAACACGCCGCCGACGACCGGCAGACGATTGCTCTGGTCGACGACGATCGCAATATCCTGACCACCGTTTCGATCGCGTTGCAGGCAGAAGGGTTCGCCACGCGCGTCTATTCGGATGGAGAGGCCGCGCTGAAGGCGTTGGTGGAAAACCCGCCCGATCTGGCTGTGTTCGACATCAAGATGCCGCGGATGGATGGGCTGGAACTGCTCCGCAAGGTCCGCATGCAGTCGGACATCCCGGTCATTTTCCTCACTAGCAAGGACGATGAACAGGACGAAGAGATCGGCCTGGGTCTTGGGGCGGACGACTACATCGCCAAACCGTTCAGCCAGCGTTTGTTGCTGGCGCGCATTCGTGCGATCCTTCGCCGCGCCTCAAACACCGGCACCCGCACTGAAGGAATCGCGCCCCCCCCTTCGGGCGACAGCGGCCCGGTGGTCGAACGCGGGCGACTGACGATGGACCCCGCCCGCCATCAGGTGACGTGGGACGGGGAGCCGGTATCGCTTACAGTGACCGAATTCCTCATCCTCGAAGCGCTGGCCGTGCGCCCCGGTGTAATCAAGAGCCGCAATCAGCTGATGGACGCGGCCTATCCAGATGACGTGTTCGTGGATGACCGCACGGTTGACAGCCATATCAAACGGATGCGGCGCAAGTTCCGTTCAGTGGACCCCGAATTTTCCGCCATCGATACACTGTACGGGGCCGGTTACAGCTTTGCCGACACCTGATCGCCATGCCTGCCGCCAAGCCTGAATATCATGCCTGACGATACCGAAAGCAGCGGTGTCGTGCCCACCCTCGCCCGGTTCACACCGGGACGGCGGCTGTCGCTCACCCCGCGCCTGCTGATTATCAACCTGCTCCCGCTGCTGTTGCTGGGCGGCGGGGTGTTCTACCTCGATTCCTATCGCAAGCAGTTGCTGAACGAGCGGTACAAACTCGCCCGGATCGAAGCGCAGATCACGGCGGAGGCGCTGGCCGGGGCATCGCGCGAGCGACAGGAAACCCTGCTGATCCAGATTGGCAAGGAACAACATATGCGGCTGCGTATGTACGATGCACAGGGGCGCCTGTGGGCCGACAGCTTCGCGCTGGATGTGCCCTCCTTCGCGTTCGACAAGCCGGGGGACGAAACCTGGCAGGAAAACTTCGCCCGCTGGCTCGACCGCGCGGTGGATAAAATCGTCGGCGCGCCCCCGATCCCCGATTATGTCGAGCCGGACGAACCCAGCGCCGATGCATGGCCCGAACTCAAACATGCGCGCGAAGAAAACCTGACGCAGATCCAGTTGCGCGATGCGCCCGATGGCACCCCCGTCATCAACACCGCCGCCCCGGTCGGCCTGCTGGGTGCGACACTTCTGACCACCCGCAATGCGGTGGATATTACGCAGGAAGTGCGCGAGGCGCGTACCACACTGGTCACCGCGGTGGCGCTGGCGCTGTTTATATCGATCCTGCTGTCGCTCTATATGGCGCGCACGATCGTTCTGCCGCTGCGCTTGCTGGCGCGCGCCACCACGCGGGTGCGACAGGGGCGCGAACGCTATGTCGATGTGCCGCGCATGCCCGCCCGGCGCGACGAGATCGGCCAGCTTGCCCGCGCGATTGCTGACATGACGGAGACTTTGCGCCAACGGATTGACGCGGTCGATCACTTTGCCGCCGACGTGGCGCATGAAATCAAGAACCCGCTCGCTTCGCTTCGCAGTGCGCTGGAATCGATGCAAACAGTGGACGATCCCGCCCTGCGCCGTCAGCTTGGCGATATCGCCGCGCACGATGTGCGGCGGATCGACCGCCTCGTGACCGAAATTTCCGAAGCCAGTCGGATCGATGCCGAATTGAGCCGGGCGACATTCGAGCGCATCGATCTGGTCGAACTGATCCGCAACATCATCGGCAGCCGCGAAGCGCGGGACGAGAATGGCGGACGCCCATTGCTCTTTTCCACCTCCATGTCGGCCGCACCTGTGATGGGTGAGCCCGTGAGGCTGGAACGGGTGATCGAAAACCTGCTCGATAACGCGGTGTCGTTCTCACCCCCCGGTGCCTCCATCGAACTCGATCTGGAGCGGACGCATGACCGATTTGTGCAATTGTCGGTCAGCGATCACGGGCCGGGAATCGCGGAAGAATCGCGCGAGAAGGTATTCCGCCGCTTCCACTCGCTGCGCCCCGATGCGGAAGATTTCGGTCAGCACTCAGGCCTCGGCCTCGCGATTGCCCGCACCATTGCGGAGGCGCACGACGGCGCGTTGACGGCCCATAGCCGCATCGATGGCGATCAGGGCGCGCGCCTCGTGCTCGAATTGCCGCTGGCACCGCGCAAGCGATGAACGCCCCCATGCTCCATCAGGCAACCGCGGTCGCGATTGGCGGGCGCGCTGTGCTGCTGGAAGGAGAACCGGGCATTGGCAAGAGCAGTCTGGCCCTGTCGCTGATCGATCGTGGCGCAGTTTTGGTGGGGGACGATGGCGTGATCCTGTCGCGTCAGGGCGCTATTTTGTGGGCTGCCCCGCCGCCGCACACCGCCGGATTGCTGGAAATCCGCAATGTCGGGATTGTCACGCTACCCACTGTCATCGCACAAGTGGCGCTGGCGCTGACACTGACGACAGATGCCCCCCGTTATATCGAGCGGGCCGGAGAGGCGACACGTGGCGATCTGCCGATCCCCCATCTGGCGTTCGATCCGCGCGGCCCGGCCAGCGCCGTTCGCGCCGAATATGCCCTTGCACTGCATGGATTGCCCCGAACCGAAACGGCCTGACTGCAACGGCTTCCAAAGCGTCGCGCGTTCGCGCAAGGTAGTTAACGATGACGAACGAATCGAATCTCTCAGGCCCTGCGTCCGGGCAGGAAGTCATGCTTGTCACCGGCCTTTCCGGCGCGGGCAAGACAACCACCTTGCGGGTTCTCGAAGACCTTGGCTGGGAAGCAATCGACAACTTCCCCATTCGCCTGCTCGAACGGCTGATCGGCAAGAGTCTGGGGGAAGAGGCGCCATCACGCCTCGCCATCGGTTTCGATTCGCGGACCCGCGGGTTCAATCCCGAAGAAATTATCGATCTGGCTAAACAGCTTACCACTCAGGACGGGGTGGAAATTTCTACTCTCTTCCTCGATTGCAGCGGCGCCGAACTGGAGCGGCGATACAATGAAACCCGCCGCCGCCATCCGATGGCGATGGGCCGCCCGGTGATCGACGCGATTCGGGCCGAACGCGAACTGCTCGCGCCGCTCCGGCGCTGGTCGGACATGGTGATCGACACCACCGCGCTGACCACCAACGATTTGCAGCAGGCGATCCGCCAGCGGTTTGCCGGCGCACCAAGCGACGAGATAAGCATAACTGTCTCCAGCTTCGGCTTTGCCCGCGGGATGCCGCCGCTGTCCGATCTGGTGTTCGACATGCGCTTTCTCGATAACCCCCACTGGGTCGACGGATTGCGTGAAAAGACGGGACTGGATCACGACGTCTCGGCGCACATCATGGCAGATCCCGCGTGGGATGAGGCATTCTCTCGCATTCGCGACCTGATCCTGATGCTGCTGCCGCGCTATGCCGCACAGGGGAAGGCGCACGTCAACCTTGCCTTTGGCTGCACCGGCGGGCGGCATCGTTCGGTTCACACTGCGGAAGCCATCGCTCAGGTCTTGCGCGACAGCGGATTTTCGCCCACTGTCATTCATCGCAACCTGGGATCGCGGGCTGCCGATCAGATTGAAGGCACGCCACAGACATGACGATCCCGCAACGCAGGAACCCGGCGTCACTCACGATGCCGCAATGGACACCACGGCAAGAATCCAGAGCTCACGCATGATCGGAATGATCCTGGTAACGCATGGCCATCTGGCCGAGGAATTTGTGAGCGCGATGGAACACGTCGTCGGCCCGCAAGAAGCTGTGGCGACGATCTGCATCGGCCCGTCAGACGATATGGAAATGCGCCGCCGCGAAATCGCCAAGGCGATTGCCGATGTCGATTCGGGCGAAGGGGCGATTATCCTGACCGATCTGTTCGGCGGCACCCCATCCAATCTGGCGATTTCACTGCTTGATGCCGGGCGGGTGGAAGTGATCGCAGGGATCAATCTGCCGATGCTGATCCGCCTTGCCGGTGCGCGCAAGGAAATGGGCGTGATCGATGCCGCTTTCGCCGCGCGCGACGCCGGCAAAACCTATATCACTGTCGCCTCCGAATTTCTGCGTAGCGGCACCGCCGGGGCCGCCGCCGGGGGCGGCCGATGAACGCGGTGCGGCGAACCTGCACCATCGTTAATCAGCGGGGTCTCCATGCCCGTGCCAGTGCCAAATTCGTCAACGCGGTCAGCGAATTGCCCGGTGGGTGCTCAGTCAAGGTCGCGCGCGAAGGCAACGAAGCCGCGGGCGGCTCGATCCTTGGCCTGATGATGCTCGGCGCGGCCCGTGGCGATACAGTCGATGTGATCGTGGAAGGGGAACAGGCCGATCAGGTGCTCGATAGCCTCTGCGCTCTGATCGACAGCGGTTTCGGCGAGGACTGATGACGCCCGGCACCCGCCGCACGATTACCGGCTTTTCCAACCCCACGGTCAAGGCGCTGCGCGCCCTGCGCGATAAGAAACACCGCAAGCGCGAGGGGCGTTTTCTGGCAGAAGGGCTACGCCTGCTGACCGATGCGCGTGAATGCGGGCGGCTGCCCGAAACATTGGTGATGGCCACCGGGCGCGACCCGCATCCCCTGCTCGACGCGCTGGAAGCGGACGTACTGGCCGCAGGCGGTGACGTGATCGAAACCGGGGTCGATATCCTTTCCAAAATCACCGGCAAGGACAACCCGCAGGCTGTGGCCGGGGTGTTCGCGGAATTCGATACTACGCTGGAACGGATCGACCGGAGCGCCGCGCCGATATGGCTGGTGGCGCAGGCGCTGCGCGATCCCGGCAATCTTGGCACGATGCTCCGCACGGCGGACGCGGTCGGTGCGGGCGGCCTGATCCTCATCGACGATTGCGCCGATCCGTTTTCAGTCGAAGCGGTGCGCGCCAGCATGGGCGCGGTATTCACTCAGGCCATCGCACAGGCCCGGTGGGACGATTTCATTGCCTGGCTATGCGGCGGGCCGGGTTCGGAACAGGGCGGGCAACTGGTCGCCGCGTCGCTGCGCGATGCCGTGCCCTATCGCGGTGCGGCCTATGCTGCACCCTGTTTTCTGCTGGTAGGCAACGAATCGCGCGGCCTGCCTGAAGAATACGAAATGGCCTGCGATCTGCGCGTGACGATGCCGATGCGCGGCCGGGCGGACAGTCTCAACGCAGCAGTCGCCGGTGCAGTGCTGGCGTATGAAGTTCTGGCCTGTCTCGACCCGCAATAGGCCAGCGGCGCGAATTCAGGGCGCCGGATCGCGTTTCGCGCTGAGGCTGGTGAAGCTCCACTTCCCATCGCGGCTCGACGCCACAAGCCGGTAATCGTTGAGACTACGCAGATAATCGGTCGCGATGAAGCCGGTGGTGCCATCGCGCGTGACGATCTTCTGATAATCGTCTTCCGGGTGAAGGTCCTCGGCCAGTGTCACGACATCCCACGATATGTCTTCGAGCACTTTGCCCTTGCCTTCGGCCTTGTTCGGTTCGGCGGCGTGGATTTCAACTTTCTCGCCCACGACCATCATCGATTTGACCGGATCGACCAGACCAAGATCCTGCGTGGCAAACCACGGCAAAGTGATACCACCCTGTTTATTCACACCGCAGCCGAGCGCGGCGAGCTTGTCGAGTTCGTCCCAAAGGCTCCATTCGCGCTTCGATAATTCGGCGCGCAACTGGCCAGTGCCGGTGCCGCCGCCGAAATTGAGCTGCACATCGGGCGCCGCCAGCGCGACCAGCATATTGGTGTCCCGCGCCTTCACCGCCGCGCGCAATTGCTTCAGAAAATCTTCCGCGCCGGGCACGTCTGTGCAATCATCCTGCGGAGCGAAAGACCCTTCGGCCAGTTTGGGTGCGGGCGTCGCGGCCGACCCATCGACCTTCTTGACGATGTCGGTCGCTGCTTTCTTGATCTTGTCCGAGGGCGCATTCTGCTGGCTGCACCCAGCCAGTGCCAAAGCCAGTACCGATGCGATGCCCAGAGCGTATTTCATGTTCGACCTCTAGCGGCCAATCGCTGCTCGATTCAACCTATTCTTCGCCGTCCTGTGCCGTTGCGTCACTATCGGCTACTGTATAACGGGGTGCTGCTTCGACCAGCGGGACATCGTCAATCTCGCGCTTGCCGATCTCGATCCCCTTTTCCTGCAATCGCTTACCAGCGGACAGGACATTGCGTTCGAAGCTGCCAACGAATTTGTTGTAGTTGTTGACCGCGGTTTCCAGGCCGCCGCCGACCCGCTTTAAATGTTCAGCGGCCACCGCCAGCCTGTCATACAATTCCGCCCCGGCTTTGCCGATTTCCACGGCCTCGCGCGCAATGGTATCCTGACGCCAGACTTGCGCCACGGTCCGCGCAATCGCCACAAGATTGGTAGGTGTTGCCAACAACACCTTGTTACGGAATGCGAAATCCCACAATTCGGGATCGTGCTCCAATGCAGCGGCGACGAAGTGTTCACCGGGCACGAACATCACCACGTAATCAGGCGCGTCATCGAACTGGCTCTGATACCCTTTCGAACCGAGCGTCTGCACATGGCCGCGCATCGATTTTGCGTGAAGGTCGAGTTGGCGGGCCCGCTCATTCTCGTCATCCGCTTCGAATGCGGCCTGATAGGCGTTGAGCGATACCTTTGCATCGATCACCAGCTTCTTCTGCCCCGGCACATTGACGATCGCATCGGGCCGCAGTCGTCCGTCTTCGGTATCGATCGAATGTTCAAGGATGAAATCGGTGTGTTCAGACAGGCCGCATTGTTCGAGCACGTTCTGCAACGCCCGCTCACCCCAGCGCCCACGCGCCTTGGGCGCATTGGTCAGCGAATTGCCCAACCGCTGCGCTTCACGCCGCACCTCTTCCTGACCACGCTGCATTTCGGTGATCTGCTGATAGAGCCGCCCGAATGCATCAGTGCGTTTTTCCTCCAGCGCGGCAACCTGTTTCTCATACGCTTCCAGACGCTTGCCAACCGGATCGAGCAAAGCCCGGAGCTTTTCTTCCGACGATTTTTCCGAATGGCCGAACCGTTCATTGGCCCGTTCCAGAAACGCCTCCTGCGCCTTGGTCAGCACCGCAGAACCGGTGTTCTGGAATTCCTTCAACATCGCATCGCGCGCTTCGACCAGCAGACGCTTCTGCTCGTCGAAATTGGCGGTCTTTTCTTTCAGCGTCGCCAGTTCGGCATTGAGCGCGCCATTGGCCCGGCGCAGTTCGTCCATCGCCACCTCGTGAGCGGCGCGAGTGTCTCGCAGTTCGCTGGTTAACGCATCGGCGCGGCTCGCCCGCTCACGCGCCGCCTCCAGATCGGCGAACGTCCGCAGATGTTTTGCATCCAGTTCCCGCGCCTCAGCATCGCGCTCCGCATGGCGCGCCTTCCACTCGGTCACCGGGCGCGAACCGAAAAACCAGCCCGCCACCACGCCGATGACAAGGCCGAACAGCAAAGCGATAAGAGCAAGCAGAGTCGGATCCATTGCCGTACCTTATGCGGAACGGACCGGGAACGCCAGTACTTGAATCCGTCTACCCACAATCACCGGCGGACATCGCGGAAAATTATGGAGTAGAAGCGTTACGCAGCGCGCAGTTTCTGCAACTTCTTCAACGCCATATTGCGCTTTAAGCGGCTCAGGTGATCGATGAACAGAATGCCTTCGAGGTGGTCCATTTCGTGCTGGATGCAGGTGGCCATAAGCCCCTCCATATCCTCTTCATGGGTGACACCATCGATATCCTGATAATGCACACGGCAAGTCGCCGGGCGATCGACATCGGCGTAGATATCGGGGACGGAGAGGCAGCCTTCCTGATAAGTCGCCAGTTCATCCGCCGGATCGAGGATTTCGGGGTTGATGAATACCCGCGGATCTTTCTTCGTTGCGGGATGGGTGTGCTTGTGACCATCGTGATCGCATTCGACCGGCGGCGCATCAGGGTCTTCCGGCTGCAGATCGATCACCAGCACGCGCAGCGGTACGCCTACCTGAATTGCAGCGAGGCCGATGCCGGGCGCATCGTACATCGTTTCGAACATGTCGGAGACGAGTTCGCGCAGTTCGTCGTCGAACTGAGTAACCGGAGTCGATACGGTCTTGAGCCGGGGATCCGGCACTTCGAGAATTTCGCGTATAGCCATGATCGTCAGATAGGGGCTTGTTCGGTAGGCTGCAACTGTCGGTTCGGGGTCGTCTTTTTCTCACACGAAGACACAAAGGCACTAAGAAAGAAAAATGGCCTGCGGCGCAGCCGCTTTCATTGTCTCGTCGGTGGTGACAAACCACATATGTTACATTGGCACCACACCTTAGCGCCTTCGTGTCTTCGTGTGAAAACCTCTAACCGTTACCCCACTGGTCGCCGCGCCCGCAGCGCCTGCGCCAGAGTTCCCTCGTCCAGATAATCCAGCTCTCCTCCCACTGGCAGGCCGTGCGCCAGTTGCGTCATCCGGACCGGGAATTCTTCCAGCCTTTCAGCGATATAGTGGGCAGTAGTCTGCCCTTCCAAAGTCGCATTCATCGCCAGCACTATTTCGTCGATCCCGCCCTCTTCCACCCGCGCCAGCAATGCGGCGATGTTGAGGTCTTCAGGTCGCACCCCGTCCATTGCCGACAGCCTGCCACCCAGCACGTGATAGCGCCCGGTGAATAGCTTCGCGCGGTCCAGCGCCCAGAGATCGGCCACATCTTCCACCACGCACAACGCGCGCTGATCGCGGCGCGGATCGGCGCAGATGCCGCAGGGCGCCTGCGTATCGACATTGCCGCATATCGGGCATTCGACCAGTTTGTCCTGCACTTCGATCAACGCATCGACGATCTGGCGCAACGCGGTTTCGCGCCGCTTTACCAGCCACAGCACCGCCCGCCGCGCCGAACGCGGGCCAAGCCCCGGAAGACGAGCGAGGGCCGAGGCGAGGGTTTCGATCTCTTGCGATGCCATGTTGCCGGAGATAGAGCCGATTGCGAGAAATGAGAACCGAAAACCCCTCTCCCTTCCAAGGGGGGAGACGGGCGGGTTTTGCCAGGCGCACCTCTGGTTCGCCGCACACGCCTGCCCTTAGCCCTTCCCGTGCCGGAGGGAGGAGTATGAGAGTATGCGTATAGTCTTCATGGGAACGCCCGAGTTTGCGGTCCCCTCGCTCGTCGCACTGCACGAGGCGGGGCACACCATCGTGGCCGCTTACACCCAGCCACCCCGCCCTGCCGGTCGCGGCAAGAAGCTGCAGCCCAGCCCCGTGCAGCGCGAGGCGGAGAACCGCGACATTCCAGTGCGCCATCCCGTTTCGCTGAAAAACGCCGAAGCGCAGGCTGAGTTCGCTGCGCTGGAGGCTGATGTGGCGGTGGTCGCCGCCTATGGCCTCATTCTGCCGCAAGCGGTGCTCGACGCGCCGAAGTATGGTTGCCTCAACGTCCACGCCAGCTTGCTGCCGCGTTGGCGCGGGGCGGCCCCGATCCAGCGGGCGATATTGGCGGGCGACATGGTGACCGGGGTGACGATCATGCAGATGGAGGCAGGGCTCGACACCGGCCCGATGCTGGCCACTGCGCGCACTCCGACAGACGATAAGACCGCAGGCGAACTGACCGAGGAACTGGCCGAAATCGGCGCACAATTGATGGCGGGTACACTGGAAGACCTGACCGTTCTGCACCCTGTAGCGCAGGACGATGCGGAGGCCAGCTATGCCCCCAAAGTCGACAAGGCCGAAGCCAGAATCGACTGGTCGCAAGGTGCAGAAGCTATCGAACGGCAGGTGCGCGCCTTCGCCCCCTTCCCCGGCGCCTGGTTCGAACTCGATGGAGAACGCATCAAGGTGCTGAAGGCGCAAGTAATCGCCCGCGAAAGCAAGGCAGGCACAACGCTTGACGATGCGCTGACCATCGCCTGCGGATATGCCGCATTGCGCCCCACCCGCATTCAGCGTGCCGGAAAACCGGCGATGGATGTCGATGCGTTCCTGCGGGGGAAAGCCGTTCCTGCCGGGGCATCCGTGGGGTGATGGGCGGAGACGATCCGCAAATGACCCGCTTCGCGCTGACGCTCGAATTCGATGGCACCCCGTTCATGGGCCTGCAACGCCAGCCCCACGGGCCGAGTGTACAGGAATCGGTCGAACGCGCGGTGCATGGTGTAACCGGCGAGCAGGCCGTGCTCTATTCCGCCGGGCGCACCGACACCGGCGTCCATGCTTACGCTATGCGGAGCCATGTCGATATCGCCAAACAGATCGACGCCTTCCGCCTGATGGAAGCGATCAACGCGCACTTGCGCCCCGATCCCATCGCAGTGATCGCCTGTGAGGAGAAGCCCGCCGACTGGCACGCCCGGTTTTCCTGTATCGAGCGGTCGTATCAATACCGTATCGCCAACCGTCGTGCCCCGCTGACGCTGGACCGCAACCGCGCGTGGCATCTGGCCAAGCCATTGGATGCGGAGGCGATGCACCGCGCGGCGCAGGCGCTGGTGGGGCTGCACGATTTCACGACATTCCGGTCGGTTCAGTGTCAGTCGGCCAGCCCGGTCAAGACGCTGGATCGACTGTCGGTACGGCGCGAAGACGATTACGTGATCGTAGAGACTGCCGCGCGCAGTTTCCTGCATCATCAGGTCCGCAGTATGGTGGGCTGTCTCGCACTGGTCGGCATGGGTCGCTGGCGCGAACAGCAAGTTGCCGAAGCGCTGGCGGCGCAGGATCGGCAGGCGCTGGGCCTCAATGCCCCGCCGCATGGCCTGTTTTTCGTCGCGGCGCGATACCCGGAAGATGGGGCTTAGGCGCGCAGTTTGCGAGGGTTGCTGGGCCTTTTGGGGGAAGCACTAATGGTGGCTTTTCTCACACGAAGACACGAAGGCACTAAGGGTGGTGCCAATGTAACAATCGTATTTTCTCACCACCAACGAAACAATGAAAGCGGCTGCGCCGCAGGCAATTTTTCCTTCTTAGTGTCTTCGTGTCTTCGTGTCTTCGCGTCTTCGTGTCTTCGTGTCTTCGCGTCTTCGTGTCTTCGTGTCTTCGTGTCTTCGTGTGAAACCTACAACACCACCATCAATGTGCCAGTTGCACTACACCCGCCATCAGCCCGATCCCGAGCAAGCTGGCCAGCCCGGCCCCACGCCCCGCCCCGGCAACACGGCTGTGTGGGAGAAGTTCGGATGCGCCGATATAGAGAAATCCCCCCGCAAACAGAGCCAGCAGCAAAGCAATCTGGTGGGGATCGATCGTAACCGCCTGCCCTAACGCGACCCCGGCCAGCGGCGCTATCGCATTGGCGAGCAGCCAGCGGCGCGTAACGGCGGGCGATGCTGTCAGGCGCGACAGGCCGACCATGTTCGCGCCATCGGCCATATCGTGTGCCAGCACCGCCACGGCGACCAGCCAGCCGGTTTCGGCCGAAATCTGGAAAGCCAGCCCGATGCCCAGCCCATCCATCATACTGTGTACGATCAGGCTGGCCCGTCCGGTATGGCCACCGAATGGCAGACGATGGACGATCAGGTACAGTGCCATCCCCGCGACAAGCGCGAGGAAAATTGTCTCCTGATGCAGCCCGCCGCGATGCTCCAACGCCTCAGGCAATAGATCGAGCAGGGCAAGGCCGATGACCATGCCCCCGGTCAGCCCGAACAACAGATCGCGCCGTCGGCCGAACCGCATGGCAAGGATGCCACCCAGCCAGGTGGACAGGCTGGCGGCAAGCCCCAGCGCATAAGGGAGCCAGAGGTTCATGAACGGAGCCGTTTCGATAATTTGTGAGACACGGCCTGTGTGAGTGCGAGATATGTCATCGCCTCGCAAATGATATAATGTATCATTGATTTCAAGGGGAGTGATCGGGGATAATTTTCGACTTTGCAGAAATCGGGGTGGGCCCGACCGCCCTTGCCCCCATCATTGCAAGGGCGTGGCGACGCGACAATCCATAGCGCGCGCCCTCCCGCCACGACTGTTGCGTTGGGCCCCACCCTCACGCCATGGATTGCTTCACTGCGTTCGCAATGACGAACAGGTAGGTAGGCACCGAAACGAGACAGACAGTATCACCGCTTCGCCCGCCACCACATCCTCGTCATTGCGAGGAGCGCAGCGACGCGGCAATCCATGGGGCGCACCTCGCCCAAGCTACAATCGCTGCGATGAGCGCCATCCTTGCTTCACGGATTGCCCCCTCCGTTCGCAATAGCGAACAGATAGGTGAGCACCGCAAGCTGACCATCAGCTCAGGGACCGGAGTGACGGGAAGGGGGTGACGGAAAATGGGGATGCGCGCCGCGTATTCGCTCTGTCCTACACGGACAGTTATCGGCAATCTGGCCGCCATGACCAACGCACAGACACCCGCCAATCCATACACCTCTTGCCCCAAACCCACGCGCGGATTGGCGGAATTCTCGAAGTCCACACTGCGTTTCGGAGAAATGGTCGCAAACCTTTGTGTTTGCGTCGTAATTTGCGGAACGTCACACTTTTCAAAACTCAAAGGAGCGGTCCATGTGTGCGCTCCATATCAGCGCATCACAGCGACCCGCCCGCCCTAGCTTTCCGCGGCACTCCCGCCTAGCACGGGTTTCAATACGCTACTCAAGAGGAGAGATTCGATGGCCACCACTGGCAAACAGCTATTCACCACCCTCGATGCCGATGGCACGTTGACGGTGGAAGTCGCGGAAGTCAGCTTCCCCGATCCGACCGGCAATCAGGTGCTGGTGAAAATGGAGGCCGCACCGATCAACCCCAGCGATCTGGCGCTGCTGTTCGGGCCGGCCGATATCGCCAATGCCGAATGCAGCCCTGGCAAGCTGATCGCCAAGATGCCCGAACCGTTCCTGTCGGGCGCGAAGGGCCGCCACGGCCAGCGTCTTCCCGTGGGCAACGAAGGGGCCGGCACTGTGGTCGCGGCAGGCGACAGCGAAATGGCGCAAGCACTGGTCGGCCAGCGGGTCGCCTGCGTTCCGGGGACCGCTTACGCGCAATATGCCATCGCCGACGCCAACCTGTGCCTGCCTCTGGGCGACGTTTCGGCGGAGGATGGCGCAAGCGCCTTCGTCAACCCAATGACATCGCTCGCCTTCGTCGAATGCGCCAAGCGCGATGGGCAGAAGGCGATCATTCACGCCGCCGCGGCATCGAACCTTGGCCAGATGCTCAACCGCATCTGTCAGGAAGACGGGATCGACCTGGTCAACATCGTCCGCAAGCAGGAGCAGGTCGATCTGCTCAAATCGCAAGGTGCGAAATGGGTGGTCAACTCATCCGACGGTGACTTCATGAAGCAACTGTGCGCGGCAATCGACGCGACCGATGCGTTCTATGGCTTCGATCCCATCGGCGGCGGGACCACGACCGATGCCTGTTTCAAGGCGATGGAGCGGGTCGCGGTGTCGAAGATGAGCGAATACAACCGCTATGGTTCCAACCAGCAGAAGCAGATGTTCATCTATGGCCGTCTCGACCTCGGCCCGACGATCCTGACGCCATCCTATGGGTTCGGCTGGACGCTGTCGGGCTGGCTGCTGACTCCGTTCCTCGCCACGGCGGGGATGGAAACGGTGATGCGGATGCGGAAACGTGTGCTCGACTACCTCACCACCACCTTTGCCAGCAATTACAAGGCGAAAGTGACGCTGGAAGAGATGTTGCAGAAAGACGCGGCGGTCGAATACCACGCGATGAAGACGGGCGAGAAATACCTCATCACCCCGTGGGGATAATCGCCTGCGCGGCGGCGATCAGCGCCGGTCGAATTCGGCCTGCATCGCCGCCCGGACACTCACCCCGCTGGCCAGCATCAGCTGGAGCAGGATGCGCGCCTTGGGCGGATTGAGTGCGCGGGCCGCGAGAAAGCCGTTGGCGTCGTCCTCCGGCTCGCGGTCGACCAGCCCTTCGTCGATCCGGCTGGCGCGCACCACGGCCACACCGCGGACCGCCAGTTCGCGCAGGACTTGCCGCACCGGTTCGGGCATATTGCCCTCCCCCACCCCGGCCACGACCACGCCGCGCGTATCCGGGCCGGTCAGGCGCGTGACATAGTCCGGCTCGATCCCGGCCCAGATCGGCAGGACCGGCACCTCTGGCCATTGGTCCGGCCATACGAATCGCGCCGCCTCGCCCATGCGCCAGGGCGCGCCGAACCAGTCGAGCGCGGATGGCGTGACCAGCCCGATCGATTCGCGGGGAAAACCGCGAAATGCATCGGTCCCACGGGTCCGCACCTTACGCACATCGCGCGCAGCAAACACCCGGTCGCCCATCACCACCAGCACCCCGCGCCCGGCCGCGCCAGGATCACTCGCCACACGCACGGCATTGGCGAGATTGCGCAACCCGTCAGAGCCGACAGCATCGGCAGGCCGCATCGCACCGACCATCACCACCGGCTTGGCCGTGGGCAATGTCAGATCGAGCAGCAGCGCAGTCTCCTCCACCGTGTCGGTGCCATGCGTGATGATGACGCCATCGACCGCCGGGTCCGCCACCGCCGCCACGGTCGCGGCATGGAGCGGCGACCACACCGCAGGGCCGATGTCTTCGGAACCGATATTGGCGATCTGCACACCCGACAGCGTCACGGCCATGCCCAGCGATTCTGCCTCGGACAGCAGATCGTCGATCCCGATCTGGCCGGGGCGGTAGTCGTGCCGGGTGGCCGAACCCGCCTTTCCAGCGATAGTTCCGCCGGTCGCCAGTACCCTGATACACGGATTTTTCATGGATCGGCGGTTAGCCCGATTGACCTCTGCCGCCAAGCGGCTAGAAGCGCGCAACCCGGATGGGGCGGTTAGCTCAGTTGGTAGAGCATCTCGTTTACACCGAGAGGGTCGGCGGTTCGAGCCCGTCACCGCCCACCATTTCCGATTCGCAGCGAAAGCAGCGAGCTGCCGACAGCAGCCGAATCGCTCGCTCATTCAACACGATCAATAACGGCTCTCGCCCCGCTGGGCCTGCCGATGGCAGATTATCAGGTGGCCGGTTCGACCGCTTCGTCCACCAATGCATGCGCTTCGGGGCTCGACCAGTCATAGCCGCCCACGACACGGGCGATTTCCGTACCCGTCGAATCGTACAGCACCGTGGTGGGCAGAACTCCGCCGCCGAACTTGGTAGACAGTTCGGTTTCGGTGTCCAGCCAAGGCTGAAGATGTTTGAACTTCTCCTTCGCAAAGAAGGGTTTGACGACTTCCGCACCCTGCAAATCCTGGCTCACCGTAATCACCCTTAGTTTGCCCTCGTACTCGCCCGCCAGATCGTCGAGCATTGGCATTTCAGTGACGCACGGCGCGCACCATGTCGCCCACAGGTTTATCAGAACTGGCTGGCCCGACAGTGCGCCGGTGTTGAGTTGCTTGCCCGCCGGATCGATCAGGTTCACCGCAGGCAGCAGTTCGCCTGCACGGGTACGGTCGATCTTGCCGGTGAGCGGCGCGGCCTCACTCTTTGCGGGCTGTTCTTGCGGCTGAGCCGGTTCCTCCTTACTGCACGCGCCAAGCAGCGCAGTGGAAAGAAGCAGAGTGAACGACAGTTTCGACAACGGAAGTGACAACGGGGCAAACTCCATGTGGGGCGGGCGCTTCGCAGAAGGGCCTAGCGCGATCATGCGCGAAATCAACGCTTCGATCCCATTCGACAAGGCGTTGTGGCAACAGGACATCGCCGCCAGCAAGGCGCATGTTGCCATGCTGGCGGCGCAAGGCATCGTCTCTGCCACAGACGCAGAAACGATCGCCGGCGGGCTGGATCGTGTCGCGCAGGAATATGCCGACAACGGCGTTCCAGAAGACTGGGATCTCGAAGACATCCACATGACCACCGAAAGCCGACTTGCCGAACTGATCGGCCCGGCAGCCGGGCGACTGCACACCGCGCGCAGCCGCAACGATCAGGTGGCAACCGATTTCCGCCTGTGGGTGCGGCAGGCCATCGATCAGGCCGAAGCCGGACTGGTCGCGCTGCAACGCGCGCTGGTGACACGGGCGGAGGAACATGCCGCGTCGATCATGCCGGGATTCACCCACCTGCAAACCGCTCAGCCGGTGACACTGGGCCATCATCTGATGGCCTATTACGAGATGATCCGGCGTGATCGCAGCCGGTTTGCCGATGCACGGGTGCGGATGAACGAGTGCCCGCTCGGCTCCGCCGCATTGGCGGGCACCGGCTTCCCCATCGACCGCGAGGCCACCGCCAAAGCGCTCGGCTTCGACCGCCCCACCGGCAACAGCCTCGATGCCGTGTCAGACCGAGACTTTGCGCTCGATTACCTGCAGGCCGCGGCGCAGACATCGCTCCACCTCAGCCGTCTGGCGGAAGAGATGATCCTGTGGGCCAGCCAGCCATTCGGCTTCGTGAAGATGCCCGATACGCTGAGCACTGGCAGCAGCATCATGCCGCAGAAGAAAAACCCCGATGCAGCGGAACTTGTACGTGGGCATTCAGGCCGGATCGTCGGTTGCCTGACCGCGCTGACGGTGACGATGAAAGGGCTTCCGCTGGCCTATTCGAAAGACATGCAGGACGATAAGCCGCCTGTATTCGAAGCCGCCGGATTGCTGGCACTGTCGATTGCGGCAATGACCGGCATGGTGGCCGACAGCACATTCGTGACCGCGCGTATGCGGCAGGCGGCTGAACTGGGCTATGCCACGGCAACCGATCTGGCTGACTGGCTGGTGCGGCAGGCAGATATCCCCTTCCGCGAGGCGCACCACATCACCGGTGCCGCGGTCAAGCTGGCGGAAAGCAAGGGTGTGGCATTGGAAGCGCTGACGATGGAAGAGCTTCAGGCAATCGACAGCCGCATCGACGAACGGGTATATGCCGCCCTCTCGGTCGAGAGCTCGGTCGCCGCACGCGCCAGCTATGGCGGGACAGCGCCCGAACAGGTACAACGGCAGGTATCCGCTGCTCGCAAGCTGCTGGGGATGGAGGGGTAATGCGTAAACTCGCCACTATTTCCGCGCTCGCCGCGCTGGCCCTGTTTTCTGGATGCGGCCAGAAAACCGCGTTGAAGCCGCTGGCGAAGCAGACTTTGCCTCCCGCCCCATATGGCGCCAAATCGCAACCCGATGCCGATCAGTTGCTGACACCCGATGCTCAGGCCGCGCCCAAGCGTTCGGTCGAACTGCGCGAGCGGAGTGAGGAGCGGCAGGATGATCCCTTCGATCTGCCGCCACAATGATCGGAAATAACCGGCGCTAAGCCGTAAGATAGTACGACTTGATAGACAGTCGGTGCTTTGCGAGGCAAAGGCGCTGATCGATGGACCATTTTCAGCTTCGCAACGGCGCGATGTACGCCGAAGACGTCCCCCTTTCCCGCATTGCGGAGGAAGTTGGCACGCCCGTCTATGTCTATTCGCGCGCGACGCTGGAACGCCACGCTCAGGTATTCCGCGAAGGTCTATCCGGCGTAAAGAACCCGCACATCGCCTTCGCGGTGAAGTCGAACCCCAATATTGTGGTGCTGAAAGTGCTGCAGAAGCAGGGGTACGGTGCTGACGTGGTGAGTGGCGGCGAACTTACCCGTGCGCTGGCCGCCGGAATGGCACCGGAAACGATCGTATTTTCCGGAGTCGGCAAAACCCATGCAGAATTGCTGCAGGGGCTGGAAGCCGGGATCGGTCAGTTCAATATCGAATCCGAAGAAGAAGGGTACGAACTGGCGATGGTCGCGCGGCGGCACGGATTTGTCGCCAATTGCGCGCTGCGGGTGAACCCCGACGTCGACGCCCGAACCCACGAGAAAATCTCCACCGGAAAGCGGGAAAACAAGTTTGGCGTTCCGCTCGACCGTACCGCTGCGATCTTCGCTGCGCTTTCGGAGGAAGAAGGGCTGAACCTGCGCGGCGTGGCAGTGCATATCGGCAGCCAGCTTTCCTCTCTCGAACCGCTGGAAACCGCGTTCGAGAAACTGGGCGCGCTGATTGCTGAACTGCGCGCCGCCGGACACACTATCACGCACGCCGATCTCGGAGGCGGGCTGGGTGTGCCGTACAAGGCAGACGATGTCATGCCCTCCCCCGCCGAATACGGCGCAATGGTTGCGCGCGTGACGGCAGGCTGGGATGTTCAGCTCAGCTTCGAACCGGGCCGGGTGATTGCTGGCAATGCCGGTATCCTGCTTACGCGCGTGGTCCGTACCAAGCGGAGCGGAAATGGGCCGCCGTTCGTGATCGTCGATGCCGCGATGAACGATCTTGCCCGTCCTGCGATGTACGGTGCGTGGCACGATTTTATGGCGGTTGAACCAACTGGCGAACGGATCACGTCGCATGTCGTCGGGCCAATCTGCGAAACCGGCGATACCTTCGCAATGGATCGGGAGATCGACTCGCTTGCTCCGGGTGACCTGGCCGTGTTCCGCACCGCGGGCGCATATGGTGCGACGATGGCATCGGGTTACAACAGCCGGGGCTTCGTGCCAGAAGTGCTGGTGGATGGCGACAAATTCGCCGTGGTGGCAGAACGTATTCCGCCGGAAACCATGATCGAAGCCGAAAAGGTGCCAGACTGGCTGGCATGAACAGCTTGCCGCTCTTCCATCGGATCGCCGGCCAGCGGGTCGTGGTGGTGGGCAATGGCGACGCCGCCGATGCCAAGCGCCGTCTGGTGGAACGGGCCGGAGGCATCCCCTGCGGCGAACCGGAAGCGCACCATGCCCGGCTCGCCTTTATCGCGCTGGACGATGATCGTCAGGCTGCGGCTGTCGCCATACGATTGAGGACCAAAGGTCTGCTGGTTAATGTGACCGACCGCCCCGCAATGTGCGACTTCACAGTGCCGAGCGTGCTCGATCGCGATCCGGTACTGATCGCTATCGGCACCGGCGGTGCCTCTGCCGGGCTGGCCAAGCATCTGCGCCTGCGGATCGAAGCGATCCTTCCACCCGCGCTGGGGCAACTGGCGGCAAAGCTGAATGCGGCGCGCGATACCATTCGCCAGCGGTTTCCCGCCGTGGCCGATCGACGGCGCGCAATCGATGCCGCGTTATCCGAAGGTGGCCCACTCGACCCATTGCGCGGCGATGCTGCCGAACGGGTGGATAGCTGGCTGGCAGCGAGCCACAGCGCAGTGGCTGCGCGAAGCGTGGAAATCGCTTTGACCAGCGACGATCCCGATGATCTGACCTTGCGCCAGGCCCGCTGGCTGGGTGTGGCGGACGTCCTACTTCATGATGCGGCGGTATCGCCCGACATACTCGCACGAGCACGTGCCGATGCCGTACGAAAAGAGATAGGGGCCGCTGATCTGCCCGCAGGCGATGGCGGATTGACGGTGGTACTGCGCCGCCGCTGACTACCCAACTCGCTGCCACCGCACCTGCCGATCAGATAACCGTCGCCGCAGCTTTTCCCAGTTCCGCAAAATAACGCGCCATCGCGTCAGCGGCGCGGTCGGAAATCGCGATAAAGGCGCGCCTGCGGTCGGCATCGTCCTGTACCCGCACCAACAGCCCCGCCTCCGTCATCTGCGCGATCCAGCGCAAGGCGGTGGTTGGCGGAACATTGCTTGCGATGCACAGGCTGGTCACCGACACCCGCTTGTGTTCCGCCCGGGCGGCAGTCAGGTCGAGCAGAATATCCCACGCCGGATCCGCGAACAGATCATCGCCAAAGTAACGGAAGCGCTGCTCTCGCATAGCGATGATCTGGCGAACGAGACGGGGATCGGGCAGCGGCGGACGCGAAATGCGGTGCGCCCTGTCATTCTGCGGGGTTTCCGGCTTGAATGAATCACTTGGCGATTCAAGACGTGCCACGCCAGCAGTCTGCAGCAGCTTGCCTGCACTCAGACTATCCAGACGCGCAGCAATTCGGGCCACCTGTTCCGACATCTGGAGCAAGGTCAGCCGATCGTCGCCAGTCAGTTCGCACACGCGCATGGCCGGAACTTTGGCCAAGGCGACCGACAAGGCAATTACGTGTTCGCCCGGAGTCGGATCGAGCAGTATCTGCGCCCCTGACTGATCGAGACATCCGAACACCGCATCGAGCGCGTCTGCAGTCGTCCAGACCAGCAATTGCTTGCCCGCTTCCGCCACTACCATATCGAGTTGCGCCAACGCGGCCAGAGTTCGGGCATCGGCGCGGGGGCAGTCGAGAACGATCACATCGGCCAGCGTCCACCCAGATGCATCGGCAGCACAGACCCCCGGATCGAATGCGATCAATCGCGCCCCCACGACTTCTGCATCGGCATAAACCTGCGCGCGAACATGCGGCCGCGCAGGCCCCACCGCCACCGATTGCTGTCCACCCTTCCCCGATTCGGGAATTACATAATTGAAATCGGTATGTTCCAATCGCAGCCTCCATTCGTCATCCGAACAAATGGAGAACATTGTAAAAGAGGTCAAGTCACCAGCAGGGCGCTAGGGATCAATCCGTATCGGGGTGCCATCGGGGATGGCGCGCCACAGTTCCTCTATTTCCGCGTTCGATACAGCGATGCAGCCGTCGGTCCAGTCATCGGCCATTCTCCCCACAGGCAGGGAATTGGGCTGCCCATGAATAAAAATGTCGCCGCCGGGTGATCGCCCGTGCGCCTGTGCAAACGCGCGATCTTTCGCATTGGGATAAGAAACACGCAAGCTGAGGTGATAGGCGCTGCGCGGGTTGCGGGTGTCGATTGTATAGAGCCCTTCCGGGGTCCGCTCGTCACCTTCGAACTGCTTGTGGCCCCTTGGGGCATCACCGAACTGAAGACCGATATAGCGCTTCAGCGGCTTTCCTGCGGCATACAGCGTCAGCACCCTGTCCGACTTGTCCACCAGCACGAAATCGGCGCGCATGGCCTGTGGCGGTAGCTCTACCGGAACCGGCGCGCATGACGCGGCCAGCGACAAGCCTGCCAGCAACGCGGAAGCCAGGATCGCTCCGCGCCACATAGTCATCAATCGACGAACGGATCGCGCACGAGGATGGTATCCTCGCGTTCGGGGCTGGTCGAAATCAGCGCCACCGGCGTTTCGATCAGTTCCTGCACCCGTTGGACATATTTGATCGCCTGCGCGGGCAGGTCGGCCCAGCTTCGTGCCCCGGCAGTGGTTTCCTGCCACCCGTCCATTTCTTCGTAGATCGGCTCCACAGCAGCCTGATCGGCGGCATGGCTGGGGAAGTAGTCCATGATCTTGCCATTGAGGCGATAGCCGGTGCAGATCTTCACTTTCTCGAACCCGTCGAGCACGTCGAGCTTGGTCAGCGCGATGCCGGTGACACCGCTGATCGCACAGGACTGGCGCACCAGAACGGCATCGAACCAGCCACAGCGACGCTTGCGCCCGGTGACAGTGCCGAATTCGTGGCCGTTTTCGCCCAGCCGCTGCCCCACGTCATCGTCCAGCTCGGTCGGGAAAGGACCGGAACCGACACGCGTGGTGTAGGCCTTAACGATGCCTAGAACGAATCCCGTGCTCCCCGGCCCTAGGCCCGAACCCGCCGCCGCGGCACCGCTGACGGTGTTGGAGCTGGTAACGAACGGATATGTACCATGATCGACATCGAGGAGCACACCCTGCGCCCCTTCGAACAATACCCGCGCACCGGCCTTGCGCACTTTCTTCAGGCGTTTCCACACCGGCTGAGCATATTGCAGCACGAACGGAGCGATTTCGCGCAGTTCGTCGAGCAAAGCCTCCCGATCGACCGGGGGCTGATCGAAACCGGCGCGCAAGGCATCGTGGTGGGCGCACAGGCGGTCAAGCTGCGGCTCCAGCGCATCAAGATGCGCCAGATCGCACACGCGAATCGCGCGACGGCCAACTTTGTCTTCATAAGCCGGACCGATCCCGCGCCCGGTCGTGCCGATCTTGCCCGACCCGGCGGCGGTTTCGCGCAGGCCATCCAGATCGCGATGCAGCGGCAGGATGAGCGGACAATTGTCCGCAATGGCAAAGTTGTCGTCGTTGATCGTGACGCCCTGCCCTTCGAGCTTCTCGATCTCGGCCTTGAGCGCCCACGGGTCGAGCACCACACCGTTGCCGATAATGCTGAGAGTGCCGGTGACGATCCCGCTCGGCAACAGGCTCAGCTTGTAGGTGGTATCGCCCACCACCAGCGTATGCCCGGCATTGTGGCCACCCTGAAAACGGACCACGGCATCCGCCCGGCTGGCCAGCCAGTCGACGATTTTGCCTTTGCCTTCATCGCCCCACTGGGCACCGATTACCGTTACATTGGCCACGTGGCATCCATCCATTGCTGCCGAATAAACGACCGGGGCGTTAGGCTGGCCGCGCAACAAGGGCAAGCTGCATCGACGGAAACATTGTGCAGCTTTACCATTGTATTGCCAAAGGAGACTTTCATGACCGACACGCCCGCGCTGAAGTTCAACGATGGCCGCGCCATTCCGCAGCTTGGTTTTGGTACATATCAGATCGACAACGACAAAGCCGCCGAAGCGGTGCGTACCGCGCTGGATGTGGGATATCGGCTAGTCGATACCGCGGCGATCTACGGCAATGAGGAAGGTGTTGGCGAAGGCTTGCAAGGGCGCGACGACATCTGGCTGACCACCAAAATCTGGAACGAGAGCCAGGGATATGACCGCGCGCAGCGGGCAATGGATAAGTGCCTGTCACGCCTTGGCCGCGACAGTGTCGATCTGGTGCTGATCCACTGGCCCTGCCCGGACAAGGGGCTGGCAGTCGAAACGTGGAAAGCACTGGTCGACATTCGCAAGTCGGGCAAAGCAAAATCGATCGGTGTCTCCAACTTCCGCATTCGGGATCTGCATGACATCATCGAAGCAACCGGCGTGACCCCGGCGCTCAACCAGATCGAACTGCATCCGACATTTCAGCAGCGCGCCTTGCGGGCCGAGCATGAAGAGCTGGGCATTATCACGCAAAGCTGGTCACCGCTCGGTCAGGGCAAGGGTATCGACAACCCGACCATTGCTGCGATTGCAAACGAGACCGGGCGCAATGCCGCTGCGGTGATCCTGCGCTGGCATCTGCAACACGGCCTGTGCACGATCCCCAAAGCATCGAGCCGCGAGCACATCGCCGCCAATTTCGAAGCGTTCGATTTCGAACTGGGCGCCGAACAGATAGCTCGCATTGATGCGCTGGACGATGCCAACGGACGCATCGGCCCCGACCCTTCGAAATTCAGCTAGGCTCACGACCCATCTCACACACCCCTCCAGTGCTTGACTGTATTATATCTGCATGACACCATGCTCTGGATGTTTTCGTCCGGAGAGAGTCCATGTCATTTCTGTTGTCGCTGCTCGCCGCCGCTGCGCCTGCTGCAACCATAGCCGTACCTCCTCCCGACCCAGTAACACTGGTCGATCGGGCGGCGGCCCGACGCGGAGATCGCAGCCATGCGCTGGTTCTGGGCACCGCTCATCTTTCGAATTTGCCGAAAGATATGGATTTCACACGCTTCGCTCCGCTGCTCGACCGGTTGGAAGCTTGGAAGCCCCGGCAAATCGCAGTAGAGTCGCTGTCGGGCGCGCAGTGCGATTACTTGCGAGCCTACGCATTCGCATACCCGGAAACGGCGGAGGATTACTGTTTCGATCCGACTCTGGCACGAACCGCCCTCTCGATCGATGGCGCAAATGCGGAGCGGGTCGTCCTCGAATTGGTTGCGCAGCCCACCCATTCCGCAGCTGACCGCAGGCGAATGGCGGGCCTCTTTCTGGCAATGGGCGAAGCGGACTCGGCCCTTCTCCAGTGGAAACGTCTCCCCGAAACCGAGCGTCATGCAAGTGCCGAACTGCCGCAACCACTGGTCGATATCCTCACCAAGCGCGCAGGGTGGCGCAATGAAAACGTCGTGATCGCAGTGGCGCTGGCCGAGCGGCTCGGCCTTGACCGCATCTATCCGGTGGACGATCATACTGGCGACCGGGCCGCGCGGATCGAAGACGGCAATGCCTATGGCCAGCAGTTGCAGGCGATCTGGGATTCGCCTGCGCTCACGGCAGCATCGAAAATCCGTGACATGGAACAATCGCAGATGCTGGCGGGCGGGTCGGTCGTGGAATGGTACCGTTTCCTCAATTCCACTGCATCGGCAAGAATGGCGGTCGAAACCGATTTTGCCGCTGCTGCCGGTTCAACAAAATACCCCGAAACGGGACGGAACTATCTGGCTTACTGGGAAACACGCAATCTGCGGATGGTCGCTAATATTCGCGAAGTGGCGGGACCAAACGGGCGCGTGCTGGCTATCGTAGGCGCCTCGCACAAACCGTTTTACGAACGATACCTGTCGATGACGAGCGACATCGTGATCGACGATATGGAACGGGTGCTGGCGGATTAACTCAGACGAACCGCCTCGCCCCCTTCCAGCCGGTGCGTACAGCCGAGCGCTGTGGGGTCTTCGCCCTCTTCCAGTGCGGTCACGGTTCGCCAGCCGATCGCGCGCAGGCGGTCAGCCGTCGCAATATCATGGCCCAGCGGCAGATATAGCGTATCGCGGGCAGGCTGTGCGGCGAGACTGCCAACCAGTGCATCGAGATAGAGCGAGAACCCGGTGGCAACCTCCTCGGTCCCGCCGATGCGATAGGTGCCGCCCCGGCCCAACGTGCCGCGCACCCCATCGGCATAGAGCGTGAACCCGAACCACGACTGATATTCGAACCCGTGGCGCTCTGTCGGGTCGAGTGTGATCCGGGCCCGATCGCCTACTTTCGCGGCAATCGCCTTTAGCCCGTCAATCCGGCTGGCGAGCGCCCCGCCCGCGTCGATTTCCGAAAGGCGGGCAATCGCTTCGTCGAACGGCCCGGCGGCATAGAGCAGCGGCAGATACGCCGCGCCGCCCGCCGCCTTCAGCGCGCCGGCATCCTTGCCATCCAGCTCGCGGCGCACCGCATCGACTTGCGCCGGATCGAGCGGAAGTTCATCCTGCGCCAGCGTATCGACGAGATCAGGCAGCGTGAAATCGACGCTGATTGCGGTCGCGCCTGCGGCTTCCAGCGCAACAATCGCCACCATCACCACTTCCGCCGCAGCCGCAACGCCATCGGCACCGACAAGTTCGGCCCCAAGTTGCAGGCGCTGGCGCGACGGATCGAGCTGGTCAGAGGAAATCGTTGCCGTCTCGCCAGCATAACAAAGGCGCAGCGGACGCGGCGCATCTGCCAAACTGGTCGCGGCGATGCGGCCCAGTTGCACCGTCATATCGCTTCGCAATGCCAGCATCCGCAGCGATGCCGGATCGACGAAACGGAACATCCGCCGGGTCGCCACCCCGTCCATCCGTTCGGCCAGCGAGCGTTCGAATTCGATCAGCGGCGGCATCACCCGATCGTATCCATAGCTGTCCATCGCATCGAGCGCGGCCCGCCGGGCGCGCGAGATTGCCGCGGCGGATTTTTGCAGGCGGTCTTCCAGCCCCACGGGCAGCAGGTCGGTCGTCGGATCGGTCATTCGGCTCTGCCCCGCAAAGTAGCTGACAACAAACTTCTTCCCTTCCCCTTAGAGCGGGAGAGGTCGCGGGAGGGTCTGTTAAGGCCTTGCAGCCCGGTTGAACAGGGCCCGCCGCGCAATCGCACAATAGCACCGGGGCCCTGCCCGCCCCACCCGCAGAAACGAGCGGAATACATGGTGCCCGCCCCCTTGCGAGGGCGGGACACTCTCAGAATTCCAGCGCTTTCACGGTTTTGACGCCTTCCAGTTTGGAAGCCTTGTCGATCACATCCTGCGAGATTGCGGTATCGACGCTCAGCAGCAGCACCGCTTCACCGCCCGTGTCGCGGCGACCGAGGTGGAACGTGCCGATATTGATGCCGCTCTCACCCAGCAGCGTACCGATACGGCCGATGAAGCCGGGCGCGTCTTCGTTGACGATGTAGAGCATGTGCCCGGCCAGTTCGGCTTCGATCCCGATGCCGAAGATTTCGACCAGACGCGGGGTATCGTTGCCGAACAGCGTACCGGCAACCGAGCGATCGCCCTGACTGGTGCCGACCGTGACCCGCAGCAGAGTGTTAAACGCCCCTTCACGCTGATGACGGATCGAGCGCACGTCCAGCCCGCGTTCCTTGGCGAGATAGGGCGCGTTGACCATGTTCACGGTGTCGGAATACTGCTTCATCAGACCAGCCAGCACCGCACCTTCGATCGGCTTGCCGTTCAGATCGGCCGCGGCACCTTCGCGTTCGATGCTGATCTGCGTCAGATTGCCGTGCGCCAGTTGCCCCACCAGACTGCCGAGGCTTTCGGCCAGCTTCATGTAAGGCTTGAGCTTGGGCGCTTCTTCGGCACTGAGGCTCGGCATGTTGAGTGCGTTGGTCACGCCGCCGTTGACGAGGAAGTCGGCCATCTGCTCGGCCACCTGCAAGGCGACATTGACTTGCGCTTCGGTCGTGCTCGCGCCCAGATGCGGAGTGCAGATGAAATTCTTGGTCCCGAACAGCGGGCTGTTCTTCGCCGGTTCTTCGGCAAACACGTCCAGCCCGGCGCCCGCGATGTGGCCGCTTTCCAGCAGATCTTTCAGCGCGCTTTCATCGATCAGGCCGCCACGCGCACAATTGACGATGCGAACACCCGGCTTCGTCTTTTCCAATCGTTCGCGGCTGAGGATATTGCGCGTCTGGTCGGTCAGCGGAGTGTGCAGCGTGATGAAATCCGCCCGCTGGAGCAGGGTTTCCAGATCGACCTTGTCCACCCCAATTTCCACCGCGCGTTCTTCGGTCAGGAACGGATCGTAGGCGACGACCTTCATTTTCAGGCCCAGCGCACGGCTGGCGACGATCGTGCCGATATTGCCCGCACCGATCAGGCCCAGCGTCTTGCCAGTCAGTTCGACGCCCATGAACGCGCTCTTCGGCCATTCGCCCGCTTGCGTGCGGGTGTTGGCTTCGGGGATTTGCCGGGCGACCGCGAACATCATCGCGATGGCGTGTTCGGCGGTGGTGATCGAGTTGCCGAACGGAGTGTTCATCACCACCACGCCCTTGCCGCTGGCATAAGGGATATCGACGTTGTCCACGCCGATACCGGCGCGACCGATCACTTTGAGATTGGTCGCCGCGTCGAGCACGGCCTTGGTCACTTTGGTCGAGCTGCGGATCGCCAGCCCATCGTATTCACCGATGCGGGCGATCAGTTCTTCCGGGGTTTCACCGGTGATGACATCGACATCGCAGCCACGCTCTTCGAAAATGCGCGCGGCATTGGGGTCCATCTTGTCGGAGATAAGGACTTTAGGCTTGGTCATGATACAATTCCTGTGAATGGCTCACCCGCGTCGGGGTGCCACAAGCAACTGGGAAATCGCGCAAATATGGCGCGAAGAAATGCATGGATGTCTGCCCCCGACCCACGAGCCGGGGGCAAAGGCAACGTCAGAGTGCGCCGGCCTTGGCCTGTTCGTAAGCCCACTCGATCCACGGCAGCAGACGTTTCACGTCTTCCTGCTCAACCGTGGCGCCGCACCATACGCGCAGCGACGGCGGGGCATCGCGATAGCCGTTGAAATCGTACCCGACATCGAGCTTTTCCAGCGTCGAGGCGATCTTCTTGGGCAGAGCGGCCTGATCTTCGGCCGACAGCGATTCGTACCAGTCGCCCTGAAACACGAAACACACGCCGGTATTGGTCCGCTGCGCCACATCGGGCACCATGTTGCGGACCCACGGGGTCGCTTCGATCCAGTCGGTCAGTACTTTCGCATTGGCATCGGCCCGCGCGAACAGCGCCTGCCGTCCACCGAGTGCCTGCGCCCATTCGAGAGCGGCGATGTAATCTTCCGTCGCCAGCATCGACGGGGTGTTGATCGTCGCCCCTTCGAAAATACCGCGGTTGATCTTGCCGCCCTTCTTCAGACGAAACAGCTTGGGCAGCGGCCATTCGGGATCGTAGCTTTCGATCCGGTCGATGGCTTTGGGGCTGAGGATCAGCATCCCGTGCTGCGCTTCCGAACCCATCACCTTCTGCCACGAATATGTCGTGGCATCCAGCTTGGCCCAATCCATTTCCTGCGCAAATACCGCGCTGGTGGCATCGTTGATCGTCAGACCGGTGCGGTCGGCAGCGAGCCAGTCGGTATTTGGGATGCGTGCGCCGCTGGTGGTGCCGTTCCACGTAAAGACAACGTCGTTGTCCTGCGGAACCTGCGCGAAATCGGGCAACATGCCGTAATCCGCCTCAAGCACCTGCAGCATCCTGAGCTTCAGTTGCTTGACTGCATCCTGAATCCAGACGTTGCCGAAGCTTTCCCATGCAGCGACAGTGACCGGTCGATCATGGCCCAGCAGGGTCCACATCGCGCATTCGAGCGCGCCGGTGTCCGATGCGGGCATGATGCCGACGAGATAATCGTCGGGCACGCCGAGCATCTCTTTCGACAGGTCGATCGCATATTTCAGACGCGACTTGCCGAGCGACGAGCGATGCGAACGCCCGAGCGATTCGGTCTTGATCTTGTCGAGGGACCAGCCCGGGAACTTAGCCGTGGGACCGGACGAAAAATAAGGGCGCTCAGGCTTGAGCGTCGGTTGTGCAGTCATGTATTCTCTCCTTGCAGAGAGCTCGCGCGGCGTTGGGACCGCGTGGCCCGCTGGCTGCACTAGAGTTGCGCGCAGCCAAGTCAAGCACGCATTAAAGTTATGCGGTAAATGGGTTTAAGGAGCGGTTGAAAACATTGGCGAACTCGCTCTCGCCAAATGTGCCGCGGGCGATTATGGCGCGCCGATGGACGTGACGGACCTACGCATCGCGCTGTTCAGCGGCAACTATGCCATGACAGTGGACGGCGCCAACAAGGCGCTGAATCGGCTGGTGGAATACCTGCTGCGCCAGGGGGCGGCAGTGCGAGTCTATTCCCCGACAATCGCGGAACCGCCGTTCGAACCACAGGGCGATATCGTTTCCCTGCCCTCCCTCGCGATTCCCACCCGCAGCGAATATCGTGTACCAATGGGAATCAACTCGGCGGTACGGCGCGATCTCGATGCGTTCAGGCCCAACGTGCTGCACATCTCGTCACCCGATTTCAGCGCGCGCGAAGCGGCGAAGTGGGCACGCGACCGGAATATTCCGGTCGTCGCCAGCGTCCACACCCGGTTCGAAACCTATCCGCGCTATTACCACCTCGGCTTTATGGAGCCGGTAGTGGAGGGATGGCTGCGGAAACTCTATCGCCGCTGCGACGCGCTGATTACCCCGTCGCAAGGTATGATCGACACGTTGCGCCAGCAGGGGATGAACGACGATATCGGGCTGTGGACCCGCGGGGTCGATCATGCGGTATTCAACGCCGGTCGGCGCGACAACGGCTGGCGCCAGTCACTCGGCATTGCCGACGGTGAAATGGCGGTCGGTTTTCTTGGGCGGCTCGTGCTTGAAAAGGGGCTCGACATCTTTGGGGAGACTATCGTCGAACTGAAAAAGCGCGGCGTTCCGCACAAGGTGTTGATTATCGGTGACGGCCCTGCGCGCAAGGCGTTTGCCGAACTGGTGCCCGATGCCTGCTTCGCCGGTTTCCAGAGCGGCAGCGATCTGGGCCGCGCGGTGGCGGGGATGGACGTGTTGCTCAACCCTTCGGTTACGGAAACGTTCGGTAACGTGACGCTGGAAGCGATGGCTTGCGGAGTGCCTGTCGTCGCCGCGGACGCCACCGGTGCATCGAGCCTGGTGGACGACGGTGTGACCGGATACCTCGTTCCCCCGCGCGATGTGGCGGCCTATGCCGACAAGCTGCAAGCTTATGCCGAAGCCCCCGCCCTGCGCCACGCCCACGGCGCGGCTGGCGCGAAGAAGGCCGAGGCGTTCGAATGGGACGCGATCAATCAGGCCGTGGCCGATACCTATTTGCGGGTGCTGGCAGCGAAAGATGGCGTTGCGGGCTAACGCGGGCTCTGCGGCACCATCTGGCTGTAAGTGAGCTGGCACCCGGCTTAGAGCCAACTCGTTGCCGAACCGCCCCGCCTCTCGTCATTGCGAGGAGCCGTAGGCGACGTGGCAATCCATGGGCCGCCCTCGCCCCACCCGCAACCGTTGTAATGGGAGGGACGCCGGGTGGAAGCTCGTCACACGAAGACACGAAGGCACGGAGTGGGTTTGGCCTGGAGGTAGATGTCTCACTGCCGATGCTCGGCCAATACTATCACCCATCCCCCCGTTCCCTCGTCATTGCGAGGAGTTGCAGGCGACGTGGCAATCCATGAGCCGCACCTCGCCCATCTCACAGCCGCCGCGATGAGCCGGACCGCTGGGTGAAAGCGTGTCACACGAAGGCGCGAAGACACTAAGTGGATTTGGTTCGGGAGGAGGGGGCTGCCCAATCGCCCCTGCCCCTTCTCCCCCTCCCTCGTCATTGCGAGGAGCCGTAGGCGACGTGGCAATCCAAGGACCATACCTCGCCCCCTCACAACCGACGCGATGAGCGGGACCGTCGCACAATGGATTGCGTCACTGCGTCCGCAATGACGAAAGGACTGGTGCGTTTCAGAGGCAAACGTCACCCCGGGCACCGAGCCGGAGTCCCACTTCCCCCTGCCGCGTAACGGCACAGAGACCGCCCGGTTTCCTACACCCGTCCCGGCAGCCATAACCGCGCGATGCGAGCGCCCCGTTTCACCCCCACCTGCCCCCTTTGGATAACGCATTTCGAAGTCCACAGACGCGATCCGCAAAAGCGGCGCAACCCATTGGGATTGCGCCGCTACTTGCGAAAAGTCACACATTTCAAAACTTGCGGGAGCGGTCCATGTCTCCCCCCCCGCAATGTCAGCTATCGCGCCAGTCGAATGCCAGCGGCGCTTCACGAAATGCGAAACGGTCGAGGTGGCGGGCGACCGCCCCTTTCAGCGTCTCCAGTTGCCCCGGCTCGCTGGCATCGACCGTGCAGTCGAGCGTCTGCGCGGTGGCGACGAAGGTCACCACAGCATCGCCAGCCCAGCTCGCTCCGCGCGCATCCTTGGGAAACACCACCGTCCCGTGCCCCTTATCGAAGGTCACCGTCAGGTTGTGCTGCCAGTGCTTGCAAAGCTGCTGGAGGTACTTCGACCCATGCTCGGTCGGGACCGCTGCCGTGCTGATCGACCGGTTCACAGGCGCTCGATCCGCTTGGCCACCTCGTCGATCAGATCGACGATCTGGTTGGTCGTGTCCGTATCGAGTTGCCCGGTCCGCGCCCGGTTCTTCAGGACCGTGGCCAGATTGCCCATCGCGCGCGATATCTGCGGCGAGCGGCCTTGCTCGCTCTGTTCGGCCAGCTTGCCCAGCCGTTCGAACAGCGCGGCAACTTCGTCTGCCTTGTCGGCCAGTTCGGCGCGCCCTTCGTCGGTGGCGAGGAAGGCCTTGCGCGGGGTGTCATCGCCCTGCTCTGCGATCAGGCCTTCATCGGCCAGCATCTGCAATGTCGGGTAAACCGCACCGGGACTGGGCGCATAGCTGCCGCCAGTCACATCCTCGATAGCCTTTATCAGCTCGTAACCGTGACGCGGTTCGTCAGCGAGGAGCTTGAGCAATGCCAATCGCAATTCGCCCTGCCCGAACATGCGCCCGCGCCGGTGGCGCCCGCGGCCGCCAAAACGGCCACCGCCGCCGCCAAACGGCCCGTCGCGCCCAAATGGACCTTCCTGACCGAACGGCCCCTCACCCCCGAACGGTCCGCCGGGGCCGAACATACGGCCGAATTCGCCACCATTGTGTCGGCATCCATACCTGTGATGATGTCTCATAGAATAAGTTCCTTTCATGATGCATCACGATATATCTTAGAAAAGTCGATATACAAGACCCCCTCGCCAAAAAAGCGCCCCGCCCCTATCTCTCCTTTCGCAATGTCCGACCTGTTCGCCGCCGATCCGCCCCAAGGCACCGCCCCCGATGAACCGCGCGAGGACGCGCCGTTGGCCGATCGCCTGCGCCCGCGTTCGCTGAGCCAGGTAATCGGGCAGGAGCACCTGACCGGGCCGGAAGGGCCGATCGGGCGGATGGTCGCAGCGGGCAAACTGTCGAGCATGATCCTGTGGGGGCCGCCCGGCACCGGCAAAACCAGCACCGCACGGCTGCTGGCCGATGCCGTGGGGATGCGTTTCGAATCGGTCAGCGCGGTATTTTCCGGGGTGGCCGACCTCAAGAAAGCCTTCGCCGCCGCCGACCGCGCAGCGGAAGCGGGGCAGCGCACTCTGTTGTTCGTGGACGAAATCCATCGTTTCAACAGGGCACAGCAGGATGGCTTCCTGCCATTTGTTGAACGCGGCACAGTCACGCTGGTGGGCGCGACCACCGAGAACCCCAGCTTCGAACTCAACGCCGCGTTGCTCAGCCGCGCGCAAGTGCTGATCCTCCACCGGCTCGATGCCAATGCGCTGGAGAAGCTGCTGGCGCGGGCGGAAGAACTCGAGGGGCCCCTGCCGCTGACCGACGACGCGCGCGGCGCGCTGATCGCCAGCGCCGATGGTGACGGGCGCTTCCTGCTCAATCAGGCGGAAACGCTCTATTCGGCGCGGATAACCGAGCCACTCGATCCGGCGGGCCTCGGCCAGTTCCTCCAGCGCCGCGTCGCGGTGTACGACAAGAACCGGGAGGGGCATTACAACCTCATCTCGGCACTGCACAAATCGGTGCGCGGGTCCGATCCGCAGGCGGCGCTGTACTATCTGGCCCGAATGCTAGTGGCGGGCGAAGACCCGCTGTTCGTGCTGCGGCGACTGGTGCGAATGGCGGTGGAGGATATCGGGCTGGCCGATCCGCAGGCCCTGCACCAATGCCTCGCCGCGAAGGACGCTTACGAATTCCTCGGCTCGCCGGAGGGGGAACTGGCCATCGCGCAGGCCTGCATCTACCTCGCCACTGCCCCCAAGTCGGTCGGCGCGTACAAGGCGCAGAAGGCCGCGTGGAAAAGCGCGAAGGAAACCGGCAGCCTGATGCCGCCTCAGAACATCCTTAACGCCCCCACCAAGCTGATGAAAGATGTCGGATACGGCAAAGGCTATCAATACGACCCCGATACCGAAGATGGCTTCTCCGGCGCGAATTACTGGCCCGAAGAGATGGAGCCGCAAACGTACTATGTCCCGGTAGAGCGCGGCTTCGAACGTGAGATCAGGAAACGACTCGATTACTGGGACAAACTGCGGCGAGAGCGTCAGGGGTGAGCGACGGCCTGAGCAATGCGGTGATCGCGCCGGGTCGGTTCAAACACTTCCTCGCAATCGACTGGTCGGGTGCGGTCGGCAAGCGGCAACCGGGCATCGCACTGGCGATTGCCCACGGCGATGGCGGCCCGCCGGTGCTTGTCGATCCGGGCCGCGGATGGAGCCGGAGCGAGGTGCTGGCGATCCTGCGCGATGCCCTGCCGCCCGATACACTGGTGGGGATGGACCTCGGCATCGCCCTGCCCTTTGCCGATGCGGGCGCGTTCTTCCCAGGCTGGGAGCATAGCCCGGCCGACGCCAGGGCGCTGTGGGCATTGGTGGATGCAATCTGCGCGGAGGACGAGAACCTCGCCGCCAGCGCATTCGTCCGACACCCCGAAGCGGCGCGATATTTCCGCCATTCGAAGGAGCATGTGGGCGACCGGTTCCACTTGCCCGATGCCGCCACCCGCGAAGGCCGCTTCCGCCGCGCCGAACATGCCCAGCGCGCGCAAGGGGTCCGGCCCGTCAGCAACTTCAACCTCGTCGGCGCGGCGCAAGTGGGCAAATCGACGCTGACGGGGATGCGCCTGCTCCATCATTTGCGCGGGCACGTACCGGTGTGGCCGGTCGATCCGCTGCCCGCCACAGGTTCGGTGATCGTGGAAATGTACACCTCCATCGCCGCGCAAGGTGCCGGAGTGCGAAAAGGGGCCAGCAAGATCCGCACGGTGGAGGCGCTCAACGAAGCGCTGGCGCGGCTCGACTGCGCGCCGGTGCGAGGTAGCGGCGCGATTGACGATCATTCCTCCGATGCACTGGTCACCGCCGCATGGCTCCGCACTGTGGCGCACGATCCAGGTTACTGGAATCCGGCGGGTCTGACCCCGAAAATCGCCCGCACCGAAGGCTGGACCTTCGGCGCCCGCTAAGCCAGACTGCCCGGAACGACTCCGGAGAAGACTTCCATGAAACGCATCCTGCTTGCCGCCACCGCCAGCCTTGCACTCGGCGCGTGTGCCACTGTGCCTGCGGACACCGCCACCACTCCGCCGGTACAAGCGGATGCCGCGCAATCGTGGGACCGGTTCACTCAGGCAACGGTGAAGCGGATGTTCGAAATCGACCCGGCCTTCGCGGTTTATCAGGGCGATCACGATTACGACGGCAAGCTGCCCGACTGGAGCGAGGCGGGACTGAACGCACGCGCCGCCTTCCTGAAACAGACGATTGCCGATGCCAATGCCTTCACCGGTTTGAGCAAGGATCAGGCGTTCGAGCGCGACTATCTCGTTTCCGTCCTGCGGGGGCAGTTGTTTTGGCTGACCGATGCAGATGCGCCGCATAGCAATCCCACCTGGTATATCGGCGGCGGGCTGGACCCGAACGTCTATGTCAGCCGCAACTATGCCGACAAGGCGACGCGGATGAAGGCGATGATCGCGTTCTTCGACGGCATTCCGAAAGCCGCCGCACATATCCGCGCCAATCTCCGCACACCTCTGCCTAAGAGCTTCGTCGAGATGGGCATTGCCGGGTTTGGCGGCTTCGCCGATTACTACAAGGGCGATGCCCGCGCCGCCTTCGCCGATGTCGATGATCCGGCATTGCAGGCTCAGTTCAGGGCCTCATCCGAAAAGGCATCGCAGGCAATGGCTGCCCTGCGCGACTGGATGATCGCTGAAAAGCCGAAAGCGACGACCGATTTCGCTTTGGGCGCGGCGAAGTTCAGCCGAATGCTGAAGGCAACCGAACTGGTCGATATTCCATTGGATCAACTGGAAACAGTTGCGCGCGACGATCTTGCCCGCAACCGGGCCGCTGTGAAAACCGCCTGTGCTGAATATGCCCCCGGCAAATCGGTGCCCGACTGCTTTGCTCAGATGAATGCGGACAAGCCCGCCGACGGCCCGGTGGCGGAAGCCCGTCGGCAAATTCCCGAACTGACTGCCTTTGTGAAGCAGCACGATCTCGTGACTATTCCGGGCACCGAACAGGCATTGGTGGAAGAAAGCCCGCCGTACAACCGGCAGAACAGCGCCTATATCGATCCGCCGGGGCCGTTCGAGAAAGGCGTGCCATCGATCTACTACATCTCGCCGCCCGATCCGGCGTGGTCGAAGGAAGTGCAGCAGGCCTATATCCCCGGAAAGGACGATCTGCTGTTCACCTCGGTCCATGAAGTGATGCCGGGTCATTTCGTGCAATTCCTCCACTCCAACCGCTCGCCTTCGCTGATCGGGCGGCTGTTCGTCGGCTATGGCTTTGCCGAAGGATGGGCGCACTATACCGAAGAGATGATGTGGGAAGCCGGGCTCGGCGCAGGCAAGCCGGAGGTGCATATCGGCCAGCTCAGCAACGCGTTGCTGCGCGATTGCCGGTTCATTTCCGCCATCGGGCTGCACACGCAGGGCATGACTCAGGAACAGTCGAAGAAACTGTTTATGGATCAATGCTATCAGGATGAAGGCAATGCCGCACAACAGGCCGCGCGCGGGACATACGATCCCGAATATCTCAACTACACGCTGAACAAACTGCTGATCCGCAAACTGCGTGACGACTGGACAGCAAGCCGTGGCGGACGGGCCGCGTGGAAGCAGTTTCACGACACCTTCCTCAGCTACGGCGGGCCGCCCGTGCCGCTGGTGCGCCAGTCGATGATGGAAGAAAAAACGCCAAAGACCGTGTTCTGATCGCAAGACCCTCTGGACCTTTGCCGACGAGTACGGCAAAGGCCCACCGCCTACACGGCACGCCGGCTTAGCTCAGTTGGTAGAGCACCTGATTTGTAATCAGGGGGCCGCGGGTTCGAATCCTGCAGCCGGCACCATTTTCAACAAGTCAATCTGGCGACACGCTACTCGCAGCCGATCCCGTCGTTATCGCGATCGAGATGGCGAGCATATCCCGGATCGCCTCGGCGGACGGGTGCCGCCCCTGCAGCACGAGCGGCGGCGCAGTTCGGATAGTACACGTCCCCCTTCCGCTGCACCGGCTTCTGCGACTTTCCTGCATTTGGACCACGGTGGCAGTGGCGCCCGCCGTTCTTGCGATCACGATGGCAACCATCAGCGGCAAGGCCACCGGGATGCGCCTCTATCGGTGTGGCCCATATGACCAATACCGCAACGAGCGGTGAAAGTGCCCGCATCATCCCTCCCCAAGAAGTTTTACACCCACGCAATCACTGTAACATATTAATTGTGATGGGACGACCACAATATCCGGACAAGTAAGGGTAAGTGCTCACTAATTGATGACAGTATTGCCAGTCAGTTAACTCTTGGCTAATCCATACCCACCTTAGAACAGGGTGGGGGTTTCACTGATGATCAAGCAATGCACTTATCTGGCCGCATGCCTCGCGGCGGCGTGGGCTGGCAGCGCCAATGCACAAGAGGTCCGCTTTCCCGGCTTGCGGATCGAAGCGGTCGGCGGTCTCGACATTACCGGGGCGAAGCTGGCGTATGAAGACACGGCTTTTCCGGCTGATAACTTCGCAGTAACCGAAGACACCAACGGCGCCGTCTTCGGCTTTGGCATTGGGTATGACGCCCCCATTGGACAAGGCACATATGTCGGCATCGAAGGCGGATACGAATGGTCCGACAACGAACGGTGTGAGGCGGTTTATGGCGGTGATTCCGCGTGCTTTTCGCTGAAGCGGAACTATTTTGTTGGCGTTCGCGGAGGCGGTCGGCTGTCGAGCGCGGCTCTGGCCTATGGCGGTATCGCTTATGTGAATGGCAAGGGAGAAGTAAGCTATTCCGACCCCGCCGCCCCCGGAGACAACTTCGCCTATTCCGACAATCGCGGCGGATACCGGGTCAGTCTGGGCGTGGAACAGCGGTTAGGGAAGAATGTCTACGGCAAGATCGAATACCGATACACCGATTACGCCGACTACACGTACACCAGCGGCACCGAAACGGCGACGCTCAGCTTCGATCGCAATCAGGTCATCGCTGGGGTGGGGATGCGATTCTAAACGAAATGGGCAAGGGGCGCGGCCTCGTACCGTCACGCCCCTTGCCGATAATATCACGCGGGAGTGAGAAGAACTCCCAACCTCACCGGGCGATAAGGCTCCCGCTGATCGGGTAGCTCACCGAGGCCACCGCCCTTCTTCTGCACGAGGAAAGGCGCTGACTGTGCCGAGATCAGATGTTGTTCAGGCCCATTTCGAGGTCTGCGATAATGTCGTCGATATGTTCGATACCGACGGATATCCGCACGACATCCGGCCCTGCCCCGGCGGCGATCAGTTCGTCGCCTTCAAGCTGGCTGTGCGTGGTGGAGGCGGGGTGGATGATGAGCGAGCGGGTGTCGCCGATATTCGCGAGATGGCTGAACAGTTTCACGCTGGACACCAGCTTCACACCCGCTTCGAAGCCGCCTTTCACCCCGAAGGTGAAGACCGCGCCGCCCCGACCTCCGAGGTATTTGTCCGCAAGGGGTTTGTAGCGATTGCCTTCCAGCCCGGCATAGGAAACCCATTCAATTTTTTCGTGCCGTTCCAGCCATTTGGCGACTGCCAGCGCGTTGTCGCAATGCCGTTCCATCCGCAAGGCCAGCGTTTCCATACCGGTGAGCGCGAGCCATGCGTTCTGCGGGGCCATCGCCGGCCCCAGATCGCGTAGTCCCAGAACCCGGCAGGCGGTGATGAAGGCAATCGGCCCGACCGGTTCCAGCGCATCGACCAGCACCGCGCCGTGATACGACCCGTTGGGTTGCGTCAGACTGGGGAACTTGTGCGCCTGCGCCCTCCAGTCGAACCGGCCCGAATCGACGATTACCCCGCCGATCGAATTGCCATGACCGTTGAGGAACTTGGTGGTCGAGTGCGTTACGATATCCGCGCCGTGTTCGAACGGGCGGCACAGGATCGGGCTGGCCATCGTATTGTCGACGATCAGCGGCACACCGCCATCATGGGCGATATCCGCAATCGCCGCGATATCGGTGACGACGCCACCGGGATTGGCGAGGCTTTCGATGAAGACACAGCGGGTCTTGTCGTCGATCGCAGCGCGCACATTCTCCGGGTCATCGACATCGACGAAGCGGGTTTCCCAGCCGAACTTGCGAAATGCCTCGCCCATCTGATTGAGCGAGCCGCCATAAAGCTTGCGCGCGGCAACGATATTGCACCCCGGTTCCATCAGGGTGTGGAAGGCAACCAATTGCGCTGCATGTCCGCTGGCCACGCCGAGTGCACCGACACCGCCCTCCAGCGCCGCGATCTTCTTCTCCAGCACGTCATTCGTGGGGTTCATGATCCGCGAATAGATATTGCCGAACTGCTTGAGTGCGAACAGATCCGCGGCATGTTCGGCATTGTCGAACACATAGCTTGCCGTCTGGTAGATGGGCGTGATCCGCGCATTGGTCGTCGGATCGGGTTCGCATCCGGCATGCACAGTCATCGTTTCGAGTTTCAAATCAGCCATCGTGTATCCCATCCGGTATGTTATCGAAGTTGCAAGTATCGGTTATCGCACAGGTGTGAGACGAACGCTCATCCCCGCCCGCGATAAGGGGCAACGCCCTGATCGGGCACCCACAGCCCGTCTGGAACAGGGCCGGTCTGCCAGAATACGTCAATCGGAATGCCGCCACGCGGGAACCAGTATCCGCCGATCCGCAGCCATTTGGGCTGCATCTCTCCGCGCAGGCGATGGCCAATGCCGACAGTCACATCTTCGTGAAATCCCGCATGATTGCGAAAGCTGGCGAGATAGAGCTTGAGGCTTTTCGATTCGACAATCGTTTCGTCGGGCGCGTAATCGATCACGATGTGGGCGAAATCGGGCTGCCCCGTGACCGGGCACAGCGACGTGAATTCGGGCGCGGTAAAGCGCACGCAATACAGCGATCCACGGCGCGGATTGGGTACATAATCGAGGTTCGCCTCGTCAGGGGAAGCGGGAAGCGGGCTGTTCTGGCCCAGATGCAGGGTTTCGGGTGTGTCGCTCATGCCGCGCATCTGGCGTGAATCTTAGCGACAGGCAAGCATACGGTGGACTTGTGCGGTTCAATCCTTATTCAGCGCCAGCCCGCAATTTCGCGCGGCGATCGCTTGAAATGAAAACCAAAACGCTCCTTTCCGGCATTTGTGCTCTGCTTGTCTCCACCTCGGCTGTGGCGCAGCAGGCGAATCTGCCGCCTCCGTCGCCGGGCGATTTCAGCTTGCCTCCCGCGCCGACTCCGACGCCGACCGATGTGCAGGGGCCGGTCGATCCGGATGCGCCGTTCGCCACCCAGCCGCGCGCACCCACTCCGACGCCCAGCCCGACACCGGCCCCGACGCCTGCCCCGACTCCGGCACCCAGGCCGACACCGACTCGCTCTCCGGTTGAACCGACCGGCACATCGCTGCCCCCCCGGTTCACCCCGGCACCGACTACGCAGCCGAGCGATATCCCCGGATCCGCCGCCAACGCCGCGACCGATGAGATTTCCGATCAGGGCGACAGCAGCGATACGACGATAGGCGCGTTGCCAGCGACTACGGCGCCCGACGCATCGCCTTCCGTGGCGCCCCAGCAAACCGACAGTGAAAGCAGCGGCGACAATGTCTGGCTATTCGCGCTGCTCGGCGCTCTCGGGCTGGCTGCGGCAGCGGGTGGGGCCTTGGCATTGCGCCGCCGCAAGAGCGCCGAATCGGTCCCGCTGATCGAGCCTCCGAAAGTCGCTTCAACGCCCAGCCCTCCACCGCCCAGTCCTCCGGCTCCCAGTCCCCCATCGCCAGAGCCTTCGTCCGATCAGGCGACGATTGGCGCAGTCGTCGCCAAAACGGTCAAGGCCCGGCCAGACGCAATATCCGTCCCACGCAACACGAAGCCCGCACAGACCTCCGCCGCTCTGCCCGCAATCGATGCGGTGCCGATTTCGCTCAGCCGCAGCATGATGAATGCCACGCTGACGTTCGAGCTGGTCGTCACCAACCGCAGCGGACGACGGATCGACGGTGTCTCGCTGGAGGCCGATCTGGTCAGCGCGCACGGGCGCGAACCGGCGGAACGTCAGCTGGCCGACCCGGCCACGCCACTGGTCGCACTGGACAGCACCGGACCCATCGACGCAGGCGAAAGCTGCACGATCCGTGGCGAAGTGCGCCTGCCGGTCCCGCAAATCCGCCCGCTCGGCAATTCGCCTGACAGGCCCTATATTCCGTTGCTGCGGGTGCGCGCGCTCCTCGGCGGCGAAGCGCCGATGGCGCGGACATATGTTGTCGGCAAAGTTTCGCCCAGCCAGCGCACACGGGTCTTGCCGTTCCTGCTGTCCGACATGCCGCAGGTTCACACCGATATCGGGTTCAAGCCGCTCGACTGATCGCGCACGGGGCGCTACCCTTGCCGGTATATGGATAGTCTTGTTTCGACCGACTGGCTGGCGCACGAACTCGGCGCTGGCGATCTCGTTATCCTCGACGCTTCGGCGCATATCCCGGCTACCGGGCGGGACGCGGCTGCGGAATTCGCCGCGGAACACATTCCGGGTGCGCGGTTTCTCGATCTACGCAGCCTGACCAATCCCGCTTCGCCCACACTATCGGCCGTGCCCAGCGCAGAACAGTTTGCCGAACGGATGGGCGCGCTGGGTATCCAGCCCGGCAGCAGGATCGTGCTGTATGACGATAGCTCCGCGAAAACCGCGTGTCGCGCGTGGTTCATCATGCATATGAACGGCACAGCAAATGTCGCGATACTCGATGGGGGAATGCCGAAATGGCGCTGCGAAGGCCGCCCCCTCGAAAGCGGCGCGGTTTCCCCGGTATCGTGCGACTATCCTATACCGGTGCAAACGCCGGAAAAGGTGCGAAGCAAAGCCCACATGCTGGCCAATTGCGCCAGCCACGCCGAACAGGTGATCGACGCCCGCGATGCAGGCCGCTTCACCGCCCAGACCATCGATACGGTCCACAATCTGCCCGGTGGCCACATCCCCGGCGCACGAAACCTGTGTTATGCCGAACTCTATAACGAAGACGGAACCCTGCGCGATGACGATGAACTGCGCGCCCGGTTTATCAATGCCGGTGTCGATCTGGATGCCCCGATCATTACCAGTTGCGGCAGCGGGGTGACGGCATCGTCGCTGCTGTTTGCGCTCGACCGGCTCGGCAAAACCGACTTCGCGCTTTACGATGGAAGCTGGAGCGAATGGGGCGCTGACCCCGCCACTCCCAAGGAAACAGGGTACGCAGCCTGACAATGGCCAAAGACTCGAAACGCAATCTCAAACCCGCCACGCGCGTAGTCACCGGGGGGCGCCGTGCCGAATGGACCGGTGCCGTGGTCAGCCCACCGGTCTGGCGCGCCAGCACGCACCTGTATGAAAACACGGCTGCGCTGGAACAGGGTAAGAAAGGCAACGCCGACGGGCGGTTCTTCTATGGCCGTCGCGGTGCGCCGACCCAATGGGCGCTGGCCGACGCGCTGACAGAAATTGAGCCGGGCGCAGCGGGCACAGTGCTCTACCCCAGCGGTGTGGCCGCGATTGCCGGGGCGCTGATGGCGGTGCTGAAACCCGGCGATGTCCTGCTGGTGACCGACAATGCCTATGACCCGACGCGTTCGATGGCGACCGGATTGCTCAAACGGTTCGGGGTAGAGGCGCGGTTCTTCGACCCGCTCGATATCGCCGGCTTTCCCGATGCATTCTGCGACCGCACCCGCGCGGTGATGCTGGAAAGCCCCGGCAGCCTGACGATGGAGGTCTGCGACGTCCCTGCCCTTACCGCGATTGCGCGGGACAAGGGCGCGGTCAGCCTGATCGATAACACATGGGCCAGTTCGCTGGGGTTTACCGCACTCGAACACGGCTGCGATATCGCGATCATGGCGCTGACCAAGCACGTCGGTGGCCATTCGGACCTGATGATGGGGAGCGCCAGCGCAGCTGAGCCGTGGCATAGCCGCCTGCGTCAGACCGCACAGGCACTGGGCCATGTCGTCTCGCCCGACGATGCTGCGCTCGCCGCGCGCGGGTTGCGTACTATGGCGCTGCGGCTGAAACAGGGCACCGAAAGCGCGCTGCGGATCGCAACATGGCTCTCCGCCCGCCCCGAGGTTGCCCGTGTTCTGTGCCCGATGTTACCCGGATCGCCGGGCCACGCGATCTGGGAGCGGGACTTTACCGGTGGCTGCGGTTTGTTCAGCTTCCTGTTGGCCGATGCTGACGAGGCCGGACGTGCGCGGTTCATCGATGCGCTGGAATTGTTCGGCATAGGATATTCGTGGGGCGGGTTTGAAAGTCTTGCCATTCCGTTCGATCCGGCACCCAATCGCAGTGCTACCCCCTGGCCGCCAACCGGATGGGCGGGTGACAAAGCGCTTGGAATCCGGCTATCCATCGGGCTCGAAGATACCGACGACCTGCTCGCCGACCTTGAGCGGGCATTTGCTGCGATGGAGAACCGATGATCGACTTGCTTGCCGCTGCCGCCGGTTCGGTCGCCAAGGCGACCGGGGCCGCTAAAGATGCGGCAAGCGACGTAGCGAGCGATGTTGCAAGCAGCGCCCCCAGCCCTGCAGAGCTGGACGAAGCGGGCGTAAGGGCCGCCGATGGCCTGAAAGAAGCGGTCGGGGAAAAGAGCCGCACCATCGGGGACATCATCCAGTCGCTCGACAGTATTTCGATCGATCTGGGAAAGTTTCACCTTTCGCTGTGGGACGCCATCGTCGTGATGATGGTGATCGTCGGCGTCTATATGCTGGCGTGGTTTTCCAGCCGCGGCGCACGCGCCATGCTCCGGCGGATGACCCGCCTCGACCTGACGCAGCGGCTGCTGGCGGAAAAGCTGGTGTCCATCGCGGTGTGGGGCATCGCCTTCCTGCTTGGGATCGATATCCTCGGCATCGATCTGACTGCGCTGGCGGTATTCTCGGGCGCATTCGGCCTCGCGATTGGTTTCGGGTTACAGAAAACCTTCGGCAACCTGATCGCCGGGATCATCCTGCTGATGGATCGGTCGATCAAACCGGGCGATGTCATCGTAATCGCCGATGCTGCGGGCAATTCGACATCGGGCCAGATCCGCAAGATCGGCATCCGCGCCGTCTCTCTGGTAACCCGCGATCAGAAAGAATATCTGATTCCAAACGAAAACCTGATGGTCAATCAGGTGGAAAACTGGTCCTACTCGTCGAAGAACGTGCGGATACAGGTGCCGGTCGGCGTATCGTATAACTGCGATATCGCACTGGCGGAAAAGCTGATGCTGGAAGCTGCGAAGAGCGTTCCGCGGGTTCTCAAGACCCCTCCGCCCGTCGTGTGGCTGGATGCCTATGGCGACAGTTCGGTCAACTTCATCGTCCATTGCTGGATTTCCGACCCGGAAGAGGGCGTTGGCAATATCCGATCGCAAGTACTTAAAAACCTTTGGAATCTTCTGGCCGATAACGAGATCGAAATCCCCTTCCCACAACGCGACCTCAATTTGCGGGACAACGAACAGTTCCAGCAACTGGTGGCCGCCATCGCCCAGCGCGTCAAAGAATAGAGCGCTCGCGCGCCTGCCATTCCGATGGGGACGACGTTCAATGCTGGCATAGTTACGCTTCGCGACCGGGTAACGGAGCTTTCAAAAACTTTGCTTGCCGACCGGACATGGTTTCTCGGTGGCGCGTATGAAGCGACGCAGCCATTTGGCATCGCATGGAAAAAATCGGCACAGTCTATCTCGTCGGCGCGGGACCGGGTGATCCCGACCTGTTGACCGTGCGCGCTGCGCGGCTGATCGAACGGGCGGAAATTCTGGTGCACGACGGGCTGATCGAACCCGCCGTGCTCGCCCTCGCCCCCCTGTCTGCGAAGCGGATATCGGTCGCCAAACGGCGGGCGCATCATACGCTACCACAGGAAGATATCTGCGCCCTGCTGGTGCGCGAGGCGCTGGCAGGCCGCGATGTCGTGCGGCTGAAGGGCGGCGATCCGTTCGTATTCGGGCGCGGTGGTGAGGAGGCGGAGGCTTGCCGCGCCGCCGGGGTTCCGGTGTCTGTCGTGCCCGGCATCAGCGCCGCCAATGGTGCCGCAGCGGCAACGCAGATCGCGCTGACCCACCGCGACGCCGCCAGCGTGGTCAGCTTCGTCGCCGGCCAGTGCAAAGGACTGTCCGATCAGGACTGGGCCGGGCTGGCGGGCAAAGGACGCACGCTGGTGATCTACATGGGCGTGAAAACCGCGCCTGCCATCGCGGAAAAGCTGATGGGCGATGGTCTCGCCCCCGATATGCCGCTGGCCATTATCGAAAACGCCTGCCGCCCGCAGATGCGCGTGCTGCGCGGGCCGCTGGCCGCTCTGCCCGATCTGGTCGAACGCGAACGGGTGCAAAGCCCGGCGCTGATCGTGATCGGGGAAGTCACCGCGCGCGAAGATAGCGCGCTCGCCACTATCGCGCTGGAGGCGCAGCAATGAAAATCGTTACCGGAAACGACCTGAAAACCGGCGCAGTCACCTGGTGGACCGGCAGCGACTGGTCGATCCATGTCGATGATGCCGTCGACGCGGGCGATCAGGCCGAAACCATCGCCGCACGCGAAGAAGCCGCGCGCAACGTCAACTCCCCTTATGTGATCGAAGCGGTGGCCGATGCCGATGGCAAAGTCCGCCCCGCCCACATCAAGGACCGCATCCGCGCGCTCGGCCCCACCGTGCGCCCCGACCTTACTCTCAAGCCGGCCGACCCCACTGCGGGCAACTGGGTGATCTGATGTACAAATACGACCAATACGATCAGGCGATGGTGGATGCCCGCGTCGCGGAATTCCGCGATCAGGTGCGCCGCCGCATCGAAGGCCGCATTACCGAAGACCAGTTCAAGCCGCTGCGGCTGCAGAACGGGCTCTATCTCCAGCTCCACGCCTATATGCTGCGGGTGGCGGTGCCGTATAGCACGCTCAGTTCCGCGCAGATGCATGCGCTGGCCGATATCGCGGACAAGTATGACCGCGGATACGGGCACTTCACCACCCGGCAGAACATTCAATATAACTGGATCAAGCTGGAAGACACGCCCGACATTCTCGCTGATCTGGCGAAAGTGGAAATGCATGCGATCCAGACCAGCGGCAACTGCATCCGCAATATCAGTTCGGATCATTACGCGGGCGCCACGGCGGACGAGCTGATCGATCCGCGCCCTTATGCCGAACTGCTGCGCCAATGGTCGAGCTTCCACCCGGAATTCCTCGCTCTGCCGCGCAAGTTCAAGATCTGCGTGATCGCCAGCGAGGCCGACCGGGCGGCGATGAAGCTGCACGATATCGGTATCCGCATCGTGAAGAACGACAGCGGAGAGATCGGCGCGGCATTCTATGTCGGTGGCGGCATGGGCCGCACCCCGATGATCGCGCCGTGCATCAACCCGTTCGTCCCGCTCGATCAGCTGGTGACATATTGCGAGGCGTGCCTGCGGGTTTACAACCGCTATGGCCGCCGCGACAACAAGTACAAGGCGCGGATCAAGATCCTCGTCCACGAACTGGGTGCAGCGGAATATACCCGGCAAGTGGAAGAAGAATTCGCCCACCTGCAAACACAGGATATCGAACCCCCGCTGGCCGAGCTGGAGCGTATCTCCACATATTTCGCCCCGCCCGCGTTCGAAACCGGGTTGAGCGAGGAAATCGACCGGTCGGACCCCGATTTCGCGCTGTGGGTCGATACCAACACCGTGCCGCATAAGGCACCCGGCTATGTCTCCGCGGTCATCAGCCTGAAGCCGGTGGGCGGCATCCCCGGCGATGCCAGTGCCGAACAGATGCACCTGATCGCTGACCTGACGAAGCAGTACAGCTTCGACGAATGCCGGGTGACCCACACGCAGAACATCGTGTTGCCCCATGTGAAGAAGGCCGATCTCCACGCGCTGTGGACCGCGCTGGAGGCGGCCGGGCTTGGCGCTGCCAACCTCGACCGCGTGGGCGATATCATCGCCTGCCCCGGCCTCGATTATTGCAGCCTTGCCAATGCCCGCTCGATCCCGGTCGCGCAGAAGATTTCGGAACGCCTGTCGCCCAGATCGGCGGAACTGGGCGAACTGAAAGTGAAGATCAGCGGCTGCATCAACGCCTGCGGCCATCACCATGCCGGCCACATCGGTGTGCTGGGCGTCGATAAGAAGGGGGTTGAAAACTACCAGCTCCTGCTCGGCGGAAGCGAGGCCGACGATACGTCGCTCGGCAAAATTACCGGCCCCGGCTTCGACGAAGCGGGGATTGTCGATGCCGTGGAAAAGGCCACCGAAGTATATCTGGCGCAACGCACCGACGGCGAACGCTTCCTCGACACCTATCGCCGCATTGGCATCAATCCTTTCAAAGAGGCGCTTTATGGCTGATCTGCTGCGTTTTCGCGATGACGAGCCGGTCGATCACCCGGCGGTGACGGTCGATGCCTATCTCGAACAAAGCAATGCCGCCGCTGTACGGATCGAACCGGGCGACGATGCCCGTGCGCTGATCCCGCATCTGGACGGGTTGCGACTGGTCGAGATCAATTTCCCCGCCTTCACCGACGGGCGCGGCTATTCCGCGGCACGCATCCTGCGCGAGGCGGGTTATACCGGCGAAATGCGCGCGGTGGGCGATGTGCTGGTCGATCAGCTTTCAGCCATGCGCCGCTGCGGCTTCGATGCGTTCGAGCCCGACAAACCGTTCGACGAAGAAGAAGCGAAAGCCGCGCTGGCAACCTGGCCGCAAGTCTATCAGACCGCCGCCGACGGGCGCGCGCCGATCTGGAAACTGCGTCATGGCTGAAGCCGATCCCATCCGCCTGCGCGACCGGATCGACACAGGTGCGCGCTATACCGATGAAGATGCGATCACGCTCAATCGCCGGTTTCGCGGCGCGGATACCCGCGCGCTGCTCGATGCCGTGCTCAACGAAGGCATTGCCGGGCGGGTTGCAGCGGTTTCCAGCTTCGGCGCGGAAAGCGCGGTGTTGTTGCATCAGGTGGCGCAAGTCGCGCCCAACACGCCTGTGCTGTTCCTCGACACGGGCAAACATTTCCCCGAAACGATTGCCTATCGCGATGAACTGGTGGCACGCCTTGGACTGACCAATCTGGTTATTCTGGAACCCGATCCGGCCGATCTGGCAGCACGGGACGAATCCGGGCTGCGCTGGTCTTACGACCCCGATGGTTGCTGCGAAATCCGCAAAGTCCGCCCGCTGGAAAAAGCGCTGGCGCGGTTCGATGCCTCGCTGACCGGGCGCAAGGCCTTTCAGTCGAGCACCCGCGCTATGCTGCCGCGGTTCGAAATCGATACCGCCGATGCGCTGGGGCGGCTGAAGATCAACCCGCTGATCGACTGGCGGGCCGATGCGCTGGCCGCCTATATAGCGGAACACGATCTGCCGCCGCACCCGCTGGTGGCACAGGGATACCCCTCCATCGGTTGCTCCCCCTGCACCAGCAAAGTCGCACCGGGCGAAGACCCGCGTTCGGGCCGCTGGAAAGGGTGGGACAAGACCGAATGCGGCATTCATTCACCCGCACAGCCCGGCACCGATGGCGATCTGCCGCCGGGTTACGAGCCCGCTTTCTGATCTTCCCGCTGTTCCGGCGTGATCGATCCGATCAGCGCCGCCGCCCGCGATAGGGTTCGCAGGCGATGCCATCGTTATCGCCATCCATTTCCGGGCGATACCCCGGTTGCCCGCGATAAATCGGCGCGGCCCCGGCGACCCACGCCTCGCGGCAATTGCGATAATAGACCTGTGATCGTGCCGGACGTTCTGCCGCGACAGGCGCGCGCGGTTTGGGCGGGGCAAACTCCCTCGGGTGCGCGGCGCGATAATCCGCCGGGGTCTGGAATTCAGAGCTCCAGATGCCTGCCTTCATCGCCTTCGCCACTGTTTCAGGTGCGGTGTAAGCATCGCTGAACTGCGGCAGGGCAATCGCCATTCCGGCCCGGACTATCATTTCCGCCAGATCGCGATTGCCGACAGTGCATTTCGCCACCATCCGGCCATATCGGTCGATCGTGACTTGTCGGCACGATACCTCCTTGCCGTCGATCAGTCGCGCCAGAACCGCGGTCGCTTCCTGACCGCAAGCCCATGCCTCGCCCGCCCGTGTGCAGGTCTGCGATTTTTCCGGCGCATCGATGCCGAACAGGCGCACACGAGCGCCGGTCATCGCCAGAGTATCCCCGTCGACCGCCGTCGCCGGGCCACGGATAACAGCCGCCTGCGCCAGCGAAGGCCAGCCCAGCGACAGGCAAATGAATAGCAGCGAAGCACGCGAATAACTCATCAGGCCGAGTTATCGCGGGGGTCTTAATTATCGGTTTTCAAGCGCCAGTCGGGTGATGGCGGACCCCGCTTTCCTACAGGCCACCGGTTATGCCACAAATCATCGCATGAACCGGCCCCAACCCCTTGGCATATCTTATGAAAATTCCGTCCGGGGAAGGCAGGTTTTTCTCGCTCTGGACAGTGTAACATGCGGTCCATGTCTCTGCCCTGACAGGCAGGATTCAGTCCATGTGCTTGAGGCCGACACGCAGGTAATCCCACCCGGTAATCAATGTCAGCACCGCCGCCGCCCACAGGCAGGTCAGGCCGGTCAGATGGATCCAGTTGTTCGTCAGCGTGCCGCACACATCATACACCGAATGGCACGGCGGCCCGTTGACCGCGCCGCCCAGTATCAGCGCGCCCAGACTGATGAGCTGAAACGTCGTCTTCCACTTGGCCAGTTTCGACACCGGGACCGACACCTGAATCCCACCAAGGAATTCACGCAGGCCCGACACGGCGATTTCGCGGATCAGGATAATCAGCCCGGCGATCACATGCAGATCCCCGACATACGGCCCGCGCATGTATCCCTGCGCCGCCAGCACCAGAATGACCGCGGCCACCATGATCTTGTCCGCAATCGGATCGAGGAAGATGCCCAGCTTGCTGACAGTGCCCTGCGCCCGCGCCAGATAGCCATCGAGATAATCGGTAAAGGCGATGATGCAGTACACCACAAAGCCCAAGGCATAGCCAAAGTGCCAGTCCGGCCACCACAGCAGGAACGCCAGCAACGGCACCGCAAGAATGCGCGACAGCGTGAGGATGTTGGGCAGCGTAAGCATCGGCGCGATCGGTTCCCCCTTACCAGTTCCCCTGCCCTAGCTGAATGTCAGGTTGGGAAAAACCCACCTTCGCCCTCACCTTTGCCCTTGTCCGGTTCGCATCATCGGCTAGAGCCGCAAACGACCACGGCAGCAACCGGCAGGATCGATGACAGTTTCGACACATCTCGTGCGTACGCGGCGCTTCCTGCCGTTGTTCGTGACCCAGCTGCTCAATGCTTTCAACGACAACCTGTTCAAGACCGCGATGGTCCTGTTCGTCGTCTATTCGCTGTATTCCTCCCCCGAAGCGGAAGGGATGTTTTCCGCAGTGGCATCGGCGCTGTTCATCCTGCCGTTCTTCCTGTTTTCCGCACTGGCGGGGCAACTTGCCGATATGCGCGACAAGGCGCGGATCATCCGCGTGGTGAAGGCTGCGGAGATTGCCATCATGCTGGTGGGCGGGATGGGCCTCGTTATCGCGTGGCAAGATGTGGAATGCGCCAAAACCGCCGCAGCGGCCAGCGCGCAGTGCTTCGTCACGCCTCCTTCGCTGATCGCATCGCTCTCTATCCCGCTGATGTTAGCGGCGCTGTTCGCGATGGGGGTCCATTCAACCTTCTTCGGCCCGATCAAATACGCGATCCTGCCGCAGCATCTGAAAGACAACGAAGTGCTGGCGGGCACCGGGCTGGTCGAGGCCGGCACCTATATCGCGATCCTGTTCGGCACCATTCTGGCGGGCTGGATACCGGTGGAAGCGGCCGCAGCGGGCGTCGTGCTGACAGCTATCGTCGGCTATATGGTATCGCGCAAAGTCCCGTCGGCACCCGCGCAGGGAGCTGTCGAACCGCTCGATTTCCACCTGATCCGCAGTTCGGTATCGCTGGTGCGCCAGACCATGCAAGACCGGCGTGTGTTTCTCGCGATCATGGCGATCAGCTTCTTCTGGACCATCGGCGCAGTGCTGTTCATCGTTTTCCCGCCATTGGCCAAGAATGTGCTGACCGCCAGCAAGGAAGTGGCCAGCCTGTTCCTGGTGATCTTCTCTGTCGGGGTGGCCATCGGCTCGGTATCGGTCAACGCGCTGCTCAAGGGCAAAGTATCGGCGCGCTATTCCCCGGCATCGGTGATAGTCATGGGCCTGTTCGTGCTGGCGTTCTTCTTCGTGTGCGAGGCATGGACACCCGAACCTGCGGGCACGCTGATGGATGTGCCCACGTTCGTCACACATGCGATGGCTGTGCCGCTGCTGCTATGCCTGTTGGGTATTGCCATTGCTGGGGGGATGTTCGTGGTTCCGCTCTATGCGTTTCTCACCACTTTCGTACCCAAGACGCAGACCGCCCGCACCATCGCGGCGAACAACATAGTCAATTCAGGGGCAATGGTGATTGGATCGCTGCTTGCCACCGGGCTGAGCGCGGCGGGGCTGGACATCCTGCACCATCTGCTGCTGGCCGCGGCGATGTGCATCTATTCCGCATGGCTGGGCTGGAAACTGTACAAGGCGGAACAGCCTCCGCTCGATGTAAAGGCCTGAAGGCGACCCGCCTACATGAAGAAGACGAGCACCATCGCAAAACAGGCAAGATAGGTGGCTCCGAACGTGCTGACATCTCCGCGTGTCAGCGCCCAGCTCTCAGTCCGGTTCAATCGCACCGGGTCCGATTCGGTTTGCCTGAAGACATGCGGTGGCAGGCTGGCCCGGAACGGGTGCCGCGCGAAATCGCTGGTCAGGACAAGAGAGCGCCGCTTCATCATGCTGTCTTAACTAAATAGTAACCATATTGCTCCCGTAAATTCAACGGTGTCGCGAGTTGGGACATTAGCCCGATTGCCCGACCCCGCACCCCTCGCTAAACCCCGATCATGACCACCAGCCAAACCTCCACCACCGCCGCCCGCCTGCTCGTCGATTGCCTGCGTGTGCAGGGGTGCGACCGCGCTTTCACCGTTCCGGGGGAAAGCTTCCTGCAAGTGCTCGATGCTCTGCATGATTGCGAAGAGATCGATCTCGTCACCTGCCGTCAGGAAGGCGGCGTTGCATTCATGGCCTGTGCCGATGGCACGATGACGGGGCGGCCCGGTGTGGCCTTCGTCACCCGCGGGCCGGGGGCGACCAATGCCAGCATCGGGGTGCACGTGGCGCATCAGGATTCGCAGCCGATGATCCTGTTCGTGGGCGACGTCGATCGTGGAATGCGCGACCGGGAGGGATTTCAGGAGGTCGATTTTCAGGCATTCTTCGGCCCCATCTGCAAATGGGCCGCGCGGATCGACGATGCATCGCGCATCCCCGAATATATCGCTCGCGCATGGTCAGTCGCGATGTCGGGCCGCCCCGGCCCGATTGTCCTCGCCTTGCCCGAAGACATGTTGTGGGACGAGACGACCGCCGCGCCCCGCCCTTCTGTCACGCGTCCGGCTCAGCCGCCCTGCCCGGATTCGCTACAGGCGCTCAACGCTCTGATTGCCGATGCCGCATCGCCGGTGGCAATCGTTGGCGGTGCAAGCTGGAATGCCAAGGCGCGCGAATACTTCGCGCAATGGGCCGAACGGATCGGTTTGCCGGTGGCTACAGCATTCCGGCGGCAGGATGCCATTCCGCCTTCCAGCCCGGTGTACGCGGGCAATCTTGGCTATGGCCCCAATCCCAAACTCGTCGAACGGGTAAAAAATGCGGACCTGATCGTCGCGGTCGGCGCACGTTTGGGTGAAGCGACCACCGATGGCTATACCCTACCCACACCAGAACATCCCGGCCAGTTGCTCGTTCACATCCACCCCGACCCCAACGAACTGGGCCGCGTCTATCGCACCGATCTGGCGATCTGCGCCGATATGGCCGAATTCGCGGAAAGCGCGGCGCTGTGGGACGATGGCGATACCATCCCGTTCGATGCCGGGGCCGATGCCCACGCCGAATGGGTCGAATGGTCGACGCCCAGGCCGGGCGAATATGCACTCGATCTCGCCACTTGCGTGGGGTTCATGCGCGATACGCTGCCCGGCGATACGGTGATCTGCAACGGCGCGGGCAACTTTTCCGGGTGGTGGCATCGGTATTGGCGATACGATGGCTTCCCCACGCAACTGGCCCCCACTGCCGGGGCGATGGGCTATGGCGTGCCAGCCGCCGTTGCCGCCGCGCGCCGCTTCCCCGAACGCACTGTGGTTGCGCTGGCTGGCGACGGCGACTTCCTGATGAACGGGCAGGAGCTGGCGACCGCGGTCCAGCACGGCTGCGATATGCTGGTGATCCTCGTCGATAACGGCGCATACGGCACGATCCGTATGCATCAGGAGCGGGAGTTCCCCGGTCGCGTTTCCGGCACGAAACTGGTCAATCCCGACTTTGCCGCTCTGGCAAATGCCTTTGGCTGCTGGTCAGCGCGGGTCGAAACCACAGAGGAATTCAGATCGGCTCTCATCGATGCAACGGGTCGCAAAGGTGTGCGCTTGCTGCATTGCCTTATCGAGGTGGAGCAGTTGGCTGCCAGCGGTGCGACCGTTTCAGGGCTTCGCGCCAAGGCCAGGGCATAGGGTCAGCGACATAGAAAAAGGGCCGCCCTGTTGCAGAGCGGCCCTTTCCAAATCTGTAGGCGCAATCAGACCTTGTCGCCGAGCGCACCCTTCACTTCGCCCTTCACCTGCTGGGCTTCGCCCTTCAGTTCCTGAGCGCGACCTTCGGCGCGGGTGTCGGGATTGCCGCTCTGCTGTTTGACGTTACCGATCGCTTCGTTGGCAATGCCTTTTGCCTTGTCCTTGAGTTCGCCCATGGCGTGCCTCCATCGTTGGTTCTGGCGACAGCACAATTGCCGTCGTTTCACCTCACCAACGGGCAAACCGATTGGCAAGTTCCCGCTTTAAGCGCTTGCCATAGAAAGAATTTTCTCCCACTCATCTGGCCGCACCTCAGCCACGGACAGGCGCGAAAGACGGACCAGTTCGGTCTCGCCAAGCGTTGGTTCGGATTTGATCTGTTTAAGCGTCACGGGCTTGGGCAGTTTCTCCACCGGCTTCACTTTCACAGCCGCCCATTTGCCCTCCGGATCGGTCGGATCGGTGATCCCGGCCACGGAAATTTCGACGATCCCGACGATCTCTTTGCCGATGTTCGAATGATAGAAAAATGCCCGGTCGCCCACTTCCATTGCGGCGAGGTTGTTTTTCGCACGATGGTTGCGAACGCCGTCCCAGGTGCCTTCGCCCTCAGCAACGAGATCGTCCCAACTGTAGGCATCGGGTTCGGACTTCATCAGCCAGTATCGGGCCACGCTCATTTCCTTTCCATCATTCGTACCGTCGGACTGCAGGAAACTGCTTTCCGGGCGCTTAACACTATTTTCAAACACATAAGCGATAGGTGGTCTACCTCAACGCGAGGGTCGCACTTTGCACCCCGGAAGGAGTAAATGTCTCAGGTCGTCAATCAACCGGCCAATACAGTGGCCAGCGCCGAACGCGATCCGGTCGCGCTGGGCATCGCGGTATCGGCAATCATTTTGTTTGTCGCCACAGGAGGCATGGTCCTGCCACAGGTCATGCGTTCATGGAACGGTGCGGGCACAGCGCCCGATCCGATGCTGGTGTCGACGCTCCTGCTCAATATCGCTTTGGTCATTTTCGGATGGCGGCGATATTCGGAACTGACTGCCGAGATTTCAGAGCGCCGTAAGGCTGAGACGCTTGCCCTGCACCTGGCAGAAATCGATCCGCTGACAGGCACACTCAACCGGCGCTCCATCGCCAAAGCAACCAGTGAATTGATGGCCAGCACCGCTGCGGAAGGGCGGGCGCTGGCATTCATCGTCCTCGATCTCGATAACTTCAAATCGATCAACGATTACAACGGGCACAAGGCAGGCGATCTCCTGCTCCAGACGACAGCGAAGCGCATCGAGGCATTGCTTCCTCCCAACGGCCTTGTGGCCCGCCTCGGCGGGGATGAATTTGCATGTGTCGTCCCGTTCGATCCCAATAGTCCCGACCAGATCGATCAGATGGCGACATTGCTGATCGAACGCACAGCGCAACCAATCGATTACGAAGGCGCCTCGTTAGAGATCACCGTTTCGGTCGGTTTGTCAGCCACGAGTGGCCCGCAGGCCCATCACAAGACTGCCGCCACTGCGACAGATCTGCTGCACTACGCCGATATTGCGATGTTTCATGCCAAAAAACACGGCAAAAACCGGTACTTCTGGTTCGAGCCCGTAATGGAAACCGAACTGCGGTTTCGTGGCGAGATGGAGGGCGGCATTCGCCACGGTATAACCGCGGGCGAATTCGTGCCGTATTACGAACAGCAGATTGATCTGGAAACCGGGAAGCTGGCCGGGTTCGAAATGCTCGCGCGCTGGAATTCCCCGACATTCGGGCTTGTGCGGCCTGACGTCTTCATCCCGATTGCAGAGGAAATCGGCCTGATTTCCCCGCTGAGTGAATCGCTCATCGAGCAGGCGTTGCAGGATGCCAAAACGTGGGATCCCAGCCTGACCCTTTCGGTCAACATCTCCCCGGTGCAGTTACGCGATCCGTGGTTTTCCCAACGCATTCTCAAGTTGTTGGTTAAGCATAACTTCCCGCCTCAGCGGCTCGATATCGAAATCACCGAAAGCTGCCTGCACGAAAATGTCGGGGTGGTGCGCTCGATGATTACCAGCCTGAAAAATCAGGGCGTCACCATCAGTCTGGACGATTTCGGCACGGGCTATTCAAGTTTGGCCCAGCTTCGCTCTCTGCCGTTTGACCGGATCAAGATCGATCGCAGCTTCGTAACCGAACTGAAGGATGCGAATGCCAGCGCCAAGATCATTCGCGCGATCATTTCGCTGGGTGACGGGCTGGAAATGCCGATCACTGCCGAAGGGATCGAGGATACCAACATTCTCAATACCCTGAAAGCGATGGGGCGGCTCAAAGGTCAGGGCTATCTGTATGGGAAGCCTGAAGACGCGTCGAGCGTACATCAGCGTCTTGAACGCGAGAACCTTCTGATGCCCAGGAACCGTCCCGACGATGCCGAGAGCGACAGCAGCACAGGCGAACATCGTCGGGCCGTGTGACCCGTGCCACTGGACGGGCGGCGCAGGGGCGCATAAACGCGCTCAACCATGCGTATTCCTTTCACCAAGATGCACGGTCTGGGCAATGACTTCGTCGTGCTCGACGCGCGCATCGATGCCCTGCCACCCCTCGGCCCGGCCACCGCAGCGGCCATTTCCGACCGGCGTACCGGCATCGGTTGCGATCAGCTGATCGTACTTCAACCATCCGACGTGGCCGATTTCCAAATGCGGATTTTCAATGCCGACGGCGGCGAAGTGGAAGCCTGCGGCAATGCCAGCCGAGCGGTCGCCTTGCTGCATGGCTCCAAAGCCAGCGTCGAAACCGGTGGCGGCATCATCGCGGTGGAACCAATGGGTGACGGTGCCCGGATCGATATGGGCACACCCCGTTTCGAGTGGGATGCCATTCCGCTGGCCTATGCGATGGATACACTCACTATGCCCGTGGCGTGGGAAAATCTCGAAAATCCCTGCGCCGTGAACGTCGGCAATCCGCATGTGATCTTCTTCGTCGAAGACGGCACGGCGATCCCATTGGAGCGTTTGGGACCGGAAATCGAATGCGATGCGCTGTTTCCCGAACGGATCAACGTCAACGTCGCGCAAGTCACCGGCCCCGCGTCGATCGATCTTCGGGTGTGGGAACGCGGCAGCGGGCTGACCCGCGCGTGCGGCACCGGTGCCTGTGCCACCGCCGTGGCGGCGATCCGCCGGGGGCTGGTCAGCGGGCGGCAGGTCACAGTTACCTTGCCGGGCGGCCCACTCGACATCGAATGGACCGAAGCAGGCCGCATTCTGATGACCGGCCCTGCCACCACCAGCTTTATCGGCAGTTTCGAATGGACCGACTACGCATGAGCGCAGTCGAAGTCGTCTCGCTTGGCTGCCGCCTGAATCTTTCGGAAAGCGAGCGCATCCGCGCCTTGCTGGCGAACGAACCGCGTGAAACAGTGGTCGTCAATTCCTGCGCCGTCACCAGCGAAGCGGTGCGGCAAACACGTCAGGCGATCCGCCGTGCGCGCCGCGAACGGCCCGATGCCCGCCTGATCGTGACCGGTTGCGCGGCAGAGGTGGAGCGCGATCAGATTGCCGCCATGCCAGAGGTGGACGGCCTGATCGCCAATGCCGCCAAGCTCGACGCGCGGGCATGGAATGCCCCCGCCGACACTGCACCGACCCCGCGCCAGCACAGCCGCGCGTTTATCGCAGTGCAGAACGGCTGCGATCATGCCTGCACATTCTGCGTCATCCCGCAGGGACGCGGGCCAAGCCAGTCTCTTGCCGTTCCACAAGTCCTGCGCCTGATCGAACACGATCTGACATCGGGCGCGCGCGAAGTCGTGCTGACCGGGGTGGACCTGACGAGTTGGGGACACGATCTGCCCGATGCCCCCCGCCTTGGCACTTTGGTGCAGGCGATCCTCGATGCCTTTCCGCAAATCCTGCGCCTGCGCCTGTCTTCGGTCGATGGGGTGGAGATCGATCCGCTGCTGGAAGAGCTGCTGGCGCAAGAGGCGCGCGTGATGCCGCATCTGCACCTGTCGTTGCAGCACGGCGACGATCTGATCCTGAAACGGATGAAGCGCCGCCATTTGCGCCGCGATGCGGTGGCTCTGGTGGAACGGTTGAAGGCGCAGCGACCGGACATCGCCATCGGCGCGGATCTGATCGCTGGCTTCCCCACCGAAACGGCGGCTCATCATGCAGCCAACCTATCCATCGTGCGCGAACTGAATATCGTGCACGGCCATATTTTTCCTTATTCCCCCCGCCCCGGCACCCCTGCGGCGCGGATGCCGCAAGTCGAACGGGCGGTGGTAAAAGAACGCGCGGCCAAACTGCGCGAAACAGTTGGTCTGATCCGCAGTAAATGGCTTGCATCAAAGATCGGCAAATCCATAGAAGTTCTTGCCGAACGCGATGGATGCGGCCATGCGCCGGACTTCGCCCGGGTGCGTGTGCCACACGGCACTGCACCCGATACAATCGCAACCGTCACCCCCACCCGGGTTGAGGAAGGCCTTCTGGCATGAACGAACCCAGCTCCCCTTCGTGGACAGAGCGCGTGTTTGGCGGTTTTCGCAAAACATCCGAACGGCTGTCGAATAACCTGACCGGCGTGGTCGGCACGGCCAAACTCGACGATGCGACGCTGGACGATGTCGAAGATGCGCTGATCGTATCCGATCTCGGCCCCGCCGCTGCGCGCCGTATCCGCGATCGGCTGGCGGAAAAGCGTTTCGGACTGGCGATCAGCGAACAGGAATTGCGCGAAGCGGTGGCCGAAGAAATCGCCGCGATCCTGCGCCCGGTGGCGAAACCGTTGGAGATCGTCGCTTTCCCCCGCCCGCAAGTCATTCTGGTGATCGGCGTCAACGGCAGCGGCAAAACCACCACGATCGCCAAGCTGGCGCACTGGCTACAGGAAGACGATTACGGCGTGATGCTGGCGGCAGGCGACACGTTCCGCGCGGCCGCCATTGGCCAGCTGGCCACGTGGGCCGAACGCATCGGTGCGCCAATCGTTCGCGGGCCCGAAGGCGGCGATCCGGCTTCAATCGTGTTCGACGGTGTGAAGGCCGCAACCGAACAGGGGATCGACGCGCTGATCGTCGACACCGCGGGCCGGTTGCAGAACAAGCGCGAACTGATGGACGAACTGGCCAAAATTCGCCGCGTGCTGGGCCGCCTGAACGCAGAGGCGCCGCATGACGTTGTCCTCGTGCTCGACGCCACCAACGGCCAAAACGCATTGAACCAGATTGAAACATTCATGGAAGTGGCCGGTGTAACCGGACTTATTATGACTAAACTCGACGGCACTGCGCGCGGCGGTGTGCTGGTGGCTGCAGCCGAACAGTTCGGCCTGCCGATCCACGCCATTGGCGTTGGCGAAAAACTGGAAGACCTGCGTCCGTTCGATCCCGATCTGGTCGCGCGGGTCATTGCTGGAGTGGCATGATGACCGGCCAACCACCTGAAAAGAAGCCCTCGGGCTGGCTGAACGTCGCGGTCGATTACGGGCCGCTGCTGGTGTTCCTCTCGGTCTATTGGTATTTTGCTCCGGAAGATAAGGAAGACATGGTCGGCGTGTTGCTGGCTGTGGTCCACAGCACCGCTGCCTTCATCGTTGCAGCGGTCGTGGCGCTGGTGCTGTCCAAATGGCTCACTGGCCGGATTTCGCGAATGCTGATGCTGTCGACGGTCCTGATCGTCGGTTTCGGCAGCCTGACGATCCTGTTGCGCGATCCGGTCTATGTGCAGATCAAACCGACGGTACTTTACGTATTTTTCGGCCTTGTCCTCATCGCGGGATGGATGCGCGGCAAAGCCTTGCTGCAATGGCTGCTGGAAGCCGCATTCGAAGGGCTGGACGAAGCGGGCTGGCTCAAGCTGAGCCGGAACTGGGGGGTGTTCTTCCTGTTCCTCGCCGCGCTCAATCAGGGGCTGGTCCATTTCCTCAGCTTTGGCGACTGGCTGTGGGCCAAGCTGTGGGTCTTCATGCCGCTGACGTTCCTGTTCACGTTCAGCCAGATCCCAATGCTGCTGAAGCATGGTCTGGGCGCTGAAGGAGTGATGGAAGAGGAAGAAAACCCGCCGCCTGTGGGTTGATGCCCCATGTGGGGCGCAACTGGATGCGCCCTGCCCTCCACTGACACTGGAACCACAATTCTCCTCACCTGTCGCCCCTGACCTGATCCGGGGCCCAGCTTTTCGTCCAGCGCGGTGCGAGCAGAAGCGGGCCCCCGGCTCAAGGCCGGGGTGACGAAAACGAGAGTATCAGCTTCGTTGCCCGGTTTATAAACCAGCCTGCAACCCCGCCCCCTCTGCCGCTGGGAAGCACAACCCGCGCTTCTCCACCGCGCGAGAAAGCCAACCGGGAAAGCTAGATTTCGACCTGACTGCCCAGTTCGACCACGCGATTGGTCGGCAGGCGGAAGAATTCCATCGCCGTCGCCGCATTACGCAGCATCCATGCGAAAATCTTTTCCCGCCAGATGGACATACCCGGATTCTTCGACGGCAGCAGCGTCTGTCGGCTGAGGAAGAAGCTGGTCTGCATCATATCGAACATGCCACCGCACGCCTCGCACCCTTTCAGCGCGGCGGGCACATCGGTTTCTTCCATAAAGCCATAATGCATCACCATGCGGAAGATGCCGTCGCCCACTTCGTTGATTTCGATCCGCTTGGATGGATCGACGAAAGGCTTGCCCGCAATCTGCACGGTCAGGATCACCACGCGTTCGTGCAGCACTTTGTTGTGTTTGATATTATGCAGCAGCGCGCTGGGCACGCCGCCGGTATTCGATGCCATGAAGATCGCCGTGCCCGGAACCCGGATGGCGGAATTGCGCGCGCTTTTGGCGAAGATTTCGATTGGCAGCGCCACTTCGCTCATCCGTTCGCGCATCAGCTTCCTCCCGCGCGCCCATGTGGTGAGGAAGGTAAAGGCAATCGCGCCGACCAGCAGGGGGAACCAGCCGCCATCGGGCACCTTGGGCAGGTTCGCGCCGAAGAAAGCGCCATCCACCAGGAAGAACACCCCGGCAATCGGGATCGCCATCCACCACCGCCATTTCCACACTGCGATGAACAGCACCGCCATCAGACAGGTATCGATCAGCATCGCCCCTGTCACCGCGATGCCATAAGCGCTGGCGAGGTTGGAGGAGTTGCGGAACGTCAGCACCAGCAGGATGACCGCGACCATCAGTACCCAGTTCACGAACGGGATGTAGATCTGGCCATGTTCGGTTTCGCTGGTGTGCAGGATCGAGAGGCGCGGCACGAAGCCAAGCTGGATCGCCTGTTGCGTGACGGAGAACGCCCCCGAAATCACCGCCTGACTGGCGATGAACGTCGCACAGGTCGCCAGCAGCACGAGCGGCAGGCGATACATATCGGGCGCCATCACGAAGAACGGGTTCTTGATCGCTTCCGCCGCAGCAGCCGCTTCCATATTCAGGATCATCGCGGCCTGCCCGAAATAATTGAGCAGGAGGCACGGCATGACAAAGCCGAACCAACTGATCCGCAGCGGCCCGCGTCCGAAGTGCCCCATGTCGGTATAGAGCGCTTCCGCCCCCGTCACCGCCAGCACCACAGAACCGAGCGCGAGGAAACCCAGCGTCTTGTCGGTCATAAAGAACTGCACGGCGTACCACGGGTTCAGCGCGGCGAGCACGGCCGGATGATCGACGATATGGATGATCCCAAGAAACGCCAGCACGGAGAAATAAGTCAGCATCACCGGCGAAAACAGCTTGCCAATGGTCGTCGTCCCGCGCCGTTGCAGCAGGAACAGCGCGATCAGCAAAGTCAGCGCGATGGGAATGACGAATTCGCCCAGCCGCGCCTCCACCGTGGTCAGGCCTTCCACCGCCGACAGCACCGAAATTGCAGGCGTAATCATACTATCGCCGTAAAACAGCGCAGTCGCGAACACTCCCAGCATGACCGCGACCCAGCCATAACTCGACCGGCCCAGCTTGTTCGAAATCAGCGCCACCAGCGCCAGCGTGCCGCCCTGCCCATTGTTATCAGCGCGCATCAGCACGGTAACGTATTGCAACGACACCACGAATGTCATCGCCCAGAAAATCAGGCTAACGACGCCCAGCAGGTGCAGCGTATCGAGTGTGAGCGGGTGAGGCCCCACGAATGTTTCGCGAAAGGCGTAAATCGGGCTGGTGCCGATATCGCCGAACACGATACCGACAGCACCGACCGCCAGCTTGACCTTGGCACTGACCTTACGATCACCGCTCTGGCCGCTGCCGTCTTCGCTGTCTGCGACCGCCTGACTCATGCGGGTAATACCCCTTCGCCGTTAACCGCGCGCCATGCATACATGACGAAAGGAGCGGCGCTTATCACCACTCCCATATGCCCGCAATGCAGCGACTCGACAGCATTTTTCGACCGGATCACTCCGTCGGCTTTCCACTGTTCATCCGCGCAATCAATGCATCGAGCATATTGAGCCTTTGTTGCAACTGTTCGCGCCATTCCGCATCGGCGGGTGCCCGTGCGATCATATCGGCCCAAAGCGCACGTGCATCGGCCAGATCGCCGCCGCGAATCATCGCCACACCAAGGAAAAATCCCGGCCCCGGACTATCGGGTTCCAGCTTGCGTGCCTGAGCATAGGCATAGAGCGCCGCCGGGGTCAGTCGCCCGTCGGCATGTTGCACCAGAGCATTGCCCAGTGCGATCCACGCCTCCGTATCCTTCGGATCGGCATCGACGCCCGATCGCAGAATGCCTGCCGCGGTGGTGAATTGCCCCTGACGGGCAAAACCATCGGCCATCGTGACATAGCTGCTGGGCGGGTTCGTCCCGAATAGCGAACGGCGCGCTTCCACCAGTGCCCCGCCCGTCTGGTCGGGATCGTCGACGGCAGCGCGCGGCGACCCGCCGAAACCGGGCGAACCCTGCAAAGCATAGCCCGCGAGCCCAAACACCAACGCCGCGGCAAACAGCGTCCATGCCGAACGCGGCAGGCGCAGTACGACAATCGCAAAGCCCAGCGCCAGCACCGCCAGCAATATGATCGGCAGGTAAGTCATCCGCGCTTGCCCCCCAGCCGCCGCCACAGCACCGCAGCAGCGATCAGCAACAATATCAGCGGCCCGGCAAACAGCGGCCAGGTCGTTTCGCTCACTTCGGGTTTATAGCTGACGTAATCGCCATAACGGTCCATCAGCCAGCGGCGAATCGCCTCCGGGCTTTCACCGGCGGCGATGCGCTGGCGCACTTCGCTCCGCATATCGCCTGCCATCGAGGCATCCGAATCGGCAATCGACTGGCTCTGGCACTTGAGGCAACGCAAGGTTTCCATCAGCGCCTGCGCCTTGGCCTCCTGCGCCGGATCGTCGAGCTGGCGATAGGCATAGGGCGCGGGTGGCAGATCGTCCTGCGCCATCGCTGGCTGTGCCAGTGGCGCGAGATGAGCCAGCAGCACCAGCGCAAGCACAATCGCGGACAGCTTGCGAATCATCGTTTCGCCTCTTCCAGCTTGCTGAGCAGCAGCTTCACATCTTCAGGGCGCACGTCTCCGATATGCTGATACCGGATCACCCCGTTGCCATCGACCACGAAAGTTTCAGGCACACCCGAACTGCCGATGGAAAGCTGCACTTTGCTCAGATCGTCGCGCCCGATGCGGGCATAAGGATTACCGTAACGGTCCAGAAACGCGGCGACATCTTCAGGCCGGTCGCGAATCGCCACCCCTACGATGGTCGCCCCCGCTTCCTGCAAACGCGCCAGTTGCGGCGCCTCTGCCGCGCAGGGGATGCACCAGCTGGCCCAGATATTCAGCAGCTTGGGCTTGCCATCTTTAAGGTTGGCGGTCGACAGGCCGGGCCGGTCCCCGACAGCGGAGGGCAAATCGAACGCGGGCACTTCCTTGCCGATCATCGCGCTGTGCACGAAATCGTCTCTCGGCCGGGTTAGCTGCCATGCGGCAACTCCGATGAAGGCGACGAACACCGCCAGCGGCAGAAAATAGCGCCAGTGCTTCATGCGCTCGCCTCCGACCGGCGCTCGACCGCCTTACGCATCACCCGCCGCCGCCGCAGATCGGTATAGACCCGGCCGATCAGCGCCAGTGCGCCGCCCAGTGCCACCATCATCCCGCCGATCCAGATCAGCGTGACGAGCGGTTTCCACCACAGCCGCAACTGCCAGCGCCCTTCACCCGCTTCGCGCCCCAGCACGGCGTAGAGCTGCCCGTTCCAGCGGGTAATCAGCGCGCTTTCATTGGTTTCCTGTGGTGGGGACCAGAAATTGCGGGACTGCGGATCGATAATCACCGGCTTACCGCCGCGATAGCTGGCCTCCAGCACCCCTTCCAGCGCGGTCCAGTTCGGTCCCGCGACCGGATCGATCCGGTCCAGCTTGATCGTCCACGGGCCAACTTGCGTCGTATCGCCCACTTTCACCGCTGCCAGCTTCTCCTGCGTGAAGGCGGTTTCGCTCGCCATGCCGAGCAGTGACACGCCGATGCCCAGGTGCGCGATCACCATGCCCCATGTCGCCAGCGGCAACAGGCGCAGCTTGCGCCCGCGCAACGGCATAACACTGGCCACGATCACCACCACCGCCAGCGCGATGCCCAGAGTGGGCAACACAGCGATCCCCGCGAATGCGACCACCCCGGCCAGTGTCACCAGACCCAGCACCGCGATCAGGATCAGTTCGGGCCGGATCCGCTTCGCATTGTCGTGCCGCCAGCGCAGCAGCGGGCCGACCGCCATCACCAACAGCATCGGTAGCGCGAAAATCGCGGATACCGGATTGAAATACGGTGGCCCCACCGAAACCCGCACGTCGAACGCTTCAGTCAGCAACGGATAGAGTGTGCCGAGCAGGACCACGCCGAGAATGGCGGATAGCATCACGTTGTTGACCACCAGCGCGCCTTCGCGGCTGACGAGAGAGAAACGCTCCCCTTCGGTCACGCTGCCCGCCCGCACTGCGAACACCAGCAGCGCGCCGCCGATATAAATCGCCAGCAGAGCCAGCAGAAAGCTGCCACGTTCAGGATCGACCGCGAAGGCATGAACACTGGTGAGAATGCCTGAGCGGACGAGGAACGTGCCCACCATGCTCATCGAAAAAGCGACCACGCCCAGCATGATGGTCCACGCCCGCAATGCGTCGCGCGCGGCCAGCACGCTGACTGAATGGAGCAATGCCGTCGCCGCCAGCCAGGGCATCAGGCTGGCGTTCTCGACCGGATCCCAGAACCACCAGCCGCCCCAGCCCAGTTCGTAATAGGCCCAGTAAGACCCAGCGGTGATCCCCACTGTCAGGAAAATCCACGCTCCCAAGACCCACGGGCGCATCGCGCGGGCGAAGTCCGGCGTCACCTGCCGGGTCAGCAGCGCGCCCACTGCGAAACTGAACGCGACCGACAGCCCGACATATCCGAAATATAGCGTCGGCGGATGGAACGCGAGGCCGATGTCCTGCAACAGCGGGTTCAGCCCCATCCCTTCCAGCGCGGGCGGGTCCAGTCGTTCGAACGGGTTCGAACTGAACAGCAGGAAGGCATAAAAGCCCAGCCCCACGAATGCCTGCGCCGCCAGCGTCGCCATCATCGTGCGTTCGGGCAGCCGCCGCTCGATCAATGCGATCAGCGCACCCGCCATTGCCATCACCGTGACCCACAGCAGCATCGATCCTTCATGGTTGCCCCATGTTCCGGCGATCTTGAAGATCATCGGCTTCATCGAATGCGAATTCATCGCCACAAGTTTCACTGACAGGTCAGTTCGGGCAAATAACCAGGTGAGTATCAGGAAAGAAAGCGCACATAACACGCCCTGCATCGCCGCTGCAGGCCTAACTATCTGCGAAAACTCGGCTTTCTCCGCACTTTTGAAGGTGAAGATGGTGCCAAATACGAGTTGAAGCACAGCCAGCGCGGCTGCGAGCCAGAGCGCGGCAAGGCCAAGTTCTGCAATCACTTGAATGCCTTACTCATTTAGTGGTTTCTTCAATGGCCGCCTGCTTCTGCGCCGCGGTCATATCCTGCAATTCACGCGGAATATAGTTTTCGTCATGCTTGGCCAGCAGGGTGTCTGCCCTGAACGTTCCGTTCGCCAGCATCCGTCCTTCGGCGACAACGCCCGACCCTTCCTGAAAAAGATCGGGCACTATCCCCTTGTATTCAACCGGAACTCTCGCATCGCCATCACCCACGACGAAATCGATCGTCACACCATCGGGCTTGGTCACCAGCGATCCCGTCTCGACCATTCCGCCCAGCCGAACCGCCTGCCCCGCGGGTGGCGGATCGCTCACTATCTCACTGGGAACATAGAAGAAACTGGCCTGATTGCGGAGCGCCCAGGTGGCGATAAGGGCTGCCGCCACCAATGCCACAACCGCCACGACAACTAGTGCAAGTCGTTGATGCTTCGCCTTTTTCAGCGGATGAGAAGTGGCTCCCTCGGTCATTTGCGCCGTACCTCCTCGCGCCGCTTCTCAGCCCGGCGCATAGCTCGCCACGACCACCACACGAGCGCAAAAGTCGCAATAATTGCAAGAGCATACGATGCGATCACGAAAGGCCAGGGATCCAGTCCGGCACGCATTACCACTCTCCTTGCGTCGGCCTGCGGTCGCTGTCGAGCGCCTTGCGCCGCAACCGCGCCTCAGCCTGCGCGTCAGCGAGCAAGGCTCGCATCCGCATCAGCACAACTGCTGAAAAAATAAGCGAAAACCCCAATGTCGCGGCAAGCAGAGGCCACAGGAATTCGGGTGCCATCGCAGACTTGCCCATGCTCAGACTGGGCGGTTGGTGGATCGAATACCACCACAGAACCGAATAGTGGATCACCGGCACGTTGATGACCCCTACAATCCCGAAAATCGCGGAAATGCGGCTAGATACGCCTTCCCGCGCGGTCGCTCCCGCCAGAGCGATATAGCCAAAATACAGGAACAGAAGGACCAGCATCGACGTCAACCGCCCATCCCACTCCCACCAGGTGCCCCACGCAGGGCGCCCCCAAAGAGAGCCGGTCGCCAGACAAATAGCTGTAAACATTGCGCCAGGAACCGCAGCGGCTCTACCAGCAATGGCCGCCAGCGGATGGCGCCAGACGATTTCGGCGATGCTGGCCATCGCGATCACGCTCCACCCCGCCATGCCCAGCCATGCCGCCGGAACATGAACGAACAGGATGCGGACCGTCTCCCCCTGCAGTCGCTCTGCCGGCGCGGCGAATAGACCATAAGCCAGTGAACCGAAAAGCAAAAGCGAGCCGAGCACCAGCAAGGCCGGTGTCAGCGGGCGCGCGATCGTCAGGAAGCGCTTGGGATTGGCGAAGCCGTGCATCGAATGAAGTCTGTCCTCGAACGGATGCTTTGGCAGGCACTGCCCCTAACGACAAGAGGCACTTACGCCCCCTGCCACAGGATCAGCGTCCGATCAGCTTTTGCGCCATGCGGTCAGCAACAACATCGGACGAAACTCCGCTGTTTTCGCTCTCCCGCCAGATTTCACGCAGCCGCTCAGGAATTTGAGCGATTCGCGCATTGACCTCGGTCACATCGCACGCATGCCCTTCGACCCGCGCGAAATATTCCAGCGCAACTGAGATGATCCCGCCACCGTTGATGACGTAATCGGGTGCATAGAGGATGTCCCGCTCCGCCAGCAACGCGCCGTGATGCGCGCGCGCGAGCTGGTTGTTCGCGCCCCCCGCCACGATCGGGCAATCGAGCTTCGCAATGCTCTCCTCATCGAGAATTGCCCCAAGAGCATTAGGGCTGAATACGTCGCACGGCGTGGTCATGATCGCATCGGGTGCAACGGTGTCCGCCCCGATTTCATTGGCGAGGGCTCGCACCCGTGCGGCATCGACATCCGCCAGCACCAGCGTGGCTCCATCGGCGGCCAGCAAACGGGCAACCCCGCCGCCAACCGATCCGGTGCCCTGCAATGCCACGCGAACGCCCGCTATGCTATCTTTGCCCAGCTTGTGCGCCACAGCGGCTTTGATGCCGAGGTAGATGCCCATCGCCGTGAATGGACCGGGATCGCCACCCGCCTGCCCTTCACCGACCGGAAGGCCCGACACGAACGATGTCCGCTTGCTCACCGCCACCATGTCGGCTTCGGTGATACCCACGTCTTCGGCAGTAACGTATCGACCACCCAGAGCATCAACTGCGTCACCGAATGCAGCGATCAAATCGGGCGACTTCGTGCGCGCGTCGTCCGCCAGAATAACGGCCTTGCCACCGCCCATCGGCAGACCAGCCATCGCGTTCTTATAGCTCATTCCACGGCTCAACCGCAGAACATCGCGCAAAGCGGCTTTCGGCTCGGTATAATGCCAGAATCGCGTTCCACCGCCAGCGGGGCCAAGATGGGTGGAGTGCAGCGCAATAATGGCGGTAAGCCCCGACTTCCGATCGCGGACAAGCTGCACCAGCTCGTGATCGTCATAATCGGGTTCGGTCCAGAAAGCGGTCATATCAGGCCCCTGCTCGTGCCATAGAAATCTGGCGCTGCTACGCGCCCGGCAACGAGGGGGAAATGGGGCGATCGAGGGGTCTCGAACCCCCGACCTCCGGTACCACAAACCGGCGCTCTAACCAACTGAGCTACGATCGCCATATGCCCCGGCCAATGCCGTAAAGCGGGCCACTTAGAGCCGTACGCGGCCCCGTCAAGCGGGTTCCGGCACGGGCGTGCGCCTGTTGCATAGGCGAAACGGATTTGAAAGCAAAAACTGCGCTACGCCGCGCATCACGTAAGATTGTTTCGCCTGATGGTTTATTCTATCCTTCGCAGATGACCGCTCAGGGCGAATCTTCTGCTACAATTTTGCGAGCGAACGCGCCCGTCCAGATCATCCCCTCGCCCAAGCTGGAATTGTTCCAGTTGCGCGATTTTCTGCCACTGCCGCTCTGCCATCGCCTGATTGAACTGATCGACGCCAATCGCCGCCCTTCCACAATCGCAGATGCCAATGGCGATGATTATTTCCGAACCAGCGAGACGTGCGATCTCGACCCCGACGAAGCTGCCGTACAAGATCTCGAATCGCGGCTGTATTCTCTCAGTGCTATCGATCCGGCCTTTGGGGAGCCTGTGCAGGGTCAACGCTATGCAGTGGGACAGGAATTCAAAGCCCACACCGATTACTTCGAACCCAATGGACCGGATTGGGAGAAATATTGTGCCGTCGCCGGACAGCGGACCTGGACATTCATGGTCTATCTCAACGATGTAACGGCAGGTGGCGGCACACGGTTCGGCGTGATCAAAAAGACTGTTCAGCCCGAAGCCGGTAAATTGATGTGCTGGAATAATCGACGCGCCGACGGGCGCCCCAACCCCAATACCTTACATCACGGGATGAAAGTACGCGCCGGCACCAAGTATGTGATTACGAAGTGGTATCGCGAGAAGCCGTGGCTCTGAACTTGATGCACATCAAGGATGATGTCCGCCGCCGGCGCCAAAAACCAAAGCGAACCCGAGGGAGGCAGAAGTGAACAAAATTGCCGAATTGAAAACGCAACTCGAAGATCGTCTTGTTGTCCTCTTGAACCGGGTAGACGATATCGAAGACGATCTGCGCCACCCACTCGACGCCGATTCAGAAGAACAGGCCGTGGACCTGTCGGATGATGAAGCGCTGGAAGGTGTCGATTCTATATTGCGCGAAGAAATCGCTCAGGTGCGCGCTGCCCTCGCCCGGATCGAGAATGGCACATATGGCAAGTGCGCCGTATGCGGTGAACCAATTAGTCATGCCCGGTTGCAAGCACGCCCGATCGCAACTCGCTGCATCGACCATGCATGAATGCAATCGCATGAACTGCTGAACGGAAAAGGGCGGCCCCGTCGGACCGCCCTCCCCAGCAGCCCGAAGGCCACTGAAACTTTGGCAAGCGTTACTTCTTGAGGCTGAGGCCACCAAAACGCTTGTTGAATGCCGCCACACGACCGCCTTCCTGAATCTGCTGCTTCCCGCCGGTCCAAGCCGGGTGGCTGGTCGGGTCGATATCGAGCGTGAGCGTATCACCCTCTGCGCCCCACGTCGAACGGGTCTGGAACTCGGTCCCGTCAGTCATCTTGACGGTGATCGTGTGGTAGTCGGGATGCGTATCGGCCTTCATGGCATAAATCCTTGCTAGCTCGGGCCCGGTTCCGACCGGGCACGCTGTATGCGGGAAAAGCGGGCGCCTAACGACAAGACTGCAAATTTGCAAGCCCTTCGCTGGCGAACGTTATCATTCGGGAGGATCGGCAATCATCGCTGTGAATTCACATTCACAGGTCGTTTTTCCTTCAACGCTGGCGATGCCTTTGAATTTATAGACCCGGCTACGTTTCTGGAGGAACGAAACATTCAAATCCAGCAAGCAGCCCGGTTCCACAGGAGCCCGAAATTTCGCGCCATCGACGCCCATGAAGTAAACCAGCTTCCCGGTGCCTGCCAGTTCAAGCGTTTCTATTCCGAGAATCGCCGCAGCCTGCGCCAGCGCTTCAATCTGAAGCACACCTGGCATAATCGGCCGACCAGGGAAGTGCCCCTGGAAATACTCCTCGTTGAAACTCACCGCCTTCACCGCGTGAATTTCCTCGCCGAGAATGATCGACCTTACCCGATCGACCAGCAGAAGAGGATAGCGATGAGGCAGCGCATTGAGGACGCGGCGGATATCGAAAGCAGTTTCGCTCGCGGTTTCAGGCGCGATTTCAGTACTCATTGTGCTGCCCCGTGATCCCTTAACGGCCCGTAGTGGCCGGCTGCTGTTGCTGCTGCTGGCCCTGTGCGGCCTGCTGCTGCGCCTGCTGTTCACGCACTTCGCGCGGCACCCAGCCCTGAGGCGGCACGAGTTGTGCGGTCGGCAGGAGGGTGTTGAGTTCGTTCAGCACATCTTGCGTGATATTGTAAGCACCATCGGCATAGATGATCGCACCCTGAGTTGGGTCGAGGATCAGGGAAACGCCTTTCTTCGAGGCGGCGTTCTTCACGGCCTGATCCAGCTTGTCTTCAATCTGCTCGGTCACATACGCACGGCTCAGCGCGACCGGAGCCAGAAGCTGCTGCAATTCCTGCTGACCGGATTGATTGATCTGCTGGATGGTCTGCGCCTGCTGCGCCAGAGCTGGATTCTTCGGGTTCGCCTTCTGGTCAGTGTTGAACTTCGTTACCAGCGGGTTCAGCTGATCGGCAATCTGTTTGCGGCGCGCTTCAGCCTGATCGATCTGCGCTTTGTATGTGGTGCCACGCTGCTGTTCAGCGGTCTTGAAAGCATTCGAGTTGGCAACAACGGCGGGCAGGCTGACGACACCGATCCCTTTGATCGTGTCAGCAGCGGCAGGTGCCGCGGCGATCGGGGCAACTGCGGCAGTGGCTACGCCAATGGCGAGAAGAGGCTTGAGAAGAGTTTTCATCAGAATTGAGTTCCTACATTGAAGGAGAACGTCTTGGTATCGTCGCCATCGACCTTCCTCAGGACTTTGGCGAGGTCGATCCGCAGCGGACCGAAGGGGGAATTCCAGTTCACACCGATACCGATTGAAATGCGCGGGCTAGATGAATTGCCAAGGAAGACTTCGCGGAATGGTGAAATAGGCGACGTCATTTGGGCCGTATTGGGTGATCCATCAGGTGCCGTCGGACTAGTCACAGACGTCGTAGTTTTAGTACCGTCAGCGTTAGTGATAGTTTGGAGGTAAAGTTGATTGCCCTCGGAATCGCGCACCGGGAAACTACATCCATCGGGATAGGCGCAGCTTTGCAACGCCGGGGTTCGCACACTCCAAAGCGCACCGATATCCATGAAGATCGAGGGGCGCAGGCCCATTTCCTTCATACCGCTACCCAGCGGGATCTCCAACTCGGCCCGCCCGATGTAGTAGGCATTACCGCCCAGCGCATCATCGGACACCTTGTCGCGATCCGTAACGACCGTCGTCCCCCCATTACCGTCGCTAATAATCGGCTGGCGCAACACACGCGGGCCAATGCCACGAATATCGAAACCGCGCATTTGAGGTTCACCAAGGAAGAAACGGTCGGTCAGATTCACCTCATCTCCGTTCAGTCCCTTGATTGCACCACCTTCAGCAGAGAGCGAGAAAATAAAACCACTGCCAAGAGGCCAGTAACGCGCCGCCTTACCACTAACACGAGCATAGTGGACCGAACCGCCCACCCCTGCATATTCACCAGTAAGCGAAACACTGGTCCCGCGTGTGGGACGATAGCCATTATCGAGGTTATTGTATCCCAACGTCAAGCCAACGATGGAACTCGTACGCGTCCCTAGTGCCTCACAAAGATAACGGCCTGCCAGCAGCGGATCGCACTCGAACGCAGGTGGGTTTTGCCGATCGGTAAAGAACCGATTTTCATCCAGTGAAACGTCATCATAGTTGAACGTATAGCTGCCAACCAACGACATATATTCAGTCAGAGGGACACCAACCCGCAACGAGGCGCCTGTTGTCGCCTGCTTAAAGGTCGTGTTACGATTACTACTAAGGTAATTGAAGCTATTATAATCCTTTCTGTAAATATTTATGCCAGTCGAAATATTGCGATCAAACACATAAGGTTCCGTAAAACTCAGGTTGACACTGCGTGAATACCGCGACCAGTTGACCCCGGCACCCACCGTCTGGCCGCGCCCGCGGAAGTTCCGCTGCTGAATCGAAGCGGCAAGGATAAAGCTCTCGATCGACGAGAAGCCGGCCGACAACTGCAACTGTCCAGTCGGCTGTTCTTCAATGTTAGCTTCGAGCAGAATTTTGTCAGGAGCGCTTCCCTGCTTCTGATCAATCTCGAAATTTTCCTGAAAATATCCGAGCGACTTGATACGCGCAGCCGAACGCTTGACCTGCAACGAGTTGAACGCATCGCCTTCCGCAACGCGGAATTCGCGGCGCACAACTTTATCCTGAGTCAGCGTATTGCCGTTGACATCAACCCGTTCGACATAAACGCGAGGTGCCTCTTTGATGACGTATGTGACGTCCATCGTCAGATCGTCTTTATTGCGGCGAAACTCCGGATCAATCTGGGCAAAGGCATAGCCGAAGGTACCGGCGAGTTCCGAAAACTGATCGACCGTATCTTCGACTTGTTTGGCGTTATACCAATCGCCGGTATGCATCGGCAAACGCTTGGTCATGGTTTCGCTATCAAAGTCGCGCAATTGGCTTTCGACCTTCACATCGCCGAACTTGTAGCGTTTTCCTTCTTCCACCACGTATGTGATGATAAAGTCTTTCTTATCCGGAGTTAGCTCTGCAACGGCAGAAACCACCCGGAAATCCGCATAACCTTCAGTAAGATAGAACTGGCGCAATTTCTGTTGATCGAAAGCGAGACGATCAGGATCGTAGCTGGTTTTAGAGCTAAAGAATCGTGTGAAGCGCGTCTGCTTCGTCAACATTTCGCTGCGCAGCTCTCCATCGGAGAACGCTTCGTTGCCGATAATGTTGATCTGGCGAACCTTGGACTTCGGCCCTTCGTTGATCTCGAAAACGACGTCGACACGATTCTGGCTCAACTGCACCATTTTCGGTTCGACCGAAGCTGCGAAGCGCCCCTGCCGCTTATACAGTTCGATGATACGGGCCACATCGGCACGCACTTTCGATCGCGTGAAAATCTGCCGGGGCGCCAGTTTGATTTCAGGCAAAATCTTGTCGTTCTTGATGCGTTTGTTGCCTTCAAGAATGATGCGGTTGATGACTGGGTTTTCCGTGACCTTGATAGTCACGATACCGTTATTGTTCTGAATGGAATAATCACTGAACAATTCGGTTGCAGCCAGATCCTTCAACGCCTGGTCGGCTGCTGCCGCTGAATATGGCTGTCCCACACGCAAACGAATATATGACAATATCGTATTGGGTTCGAGCCGTTCGGCCCCCACCACATTAATCTCCGTAATCGATTGCGTGGGCGTCGATTGATCAGCGGGGATCAAGGGGCCGTCCTGCGCCCCCACATCCTGTGCGTATGCCGCAGCGGGAATTCCGCCCAACACCGTGCCACACATCAAAGCCAGCGCCAGCTTTCCGAAACCTGAGCCAACTTTAGAATCAGCCACTTCCCGTCCACTCATCAACGTGGAACTCCCGTCATAAAAATTGTGCGCGGCCAGTCCGCCCCCGCTTCACCGAAATCTTGCGTCGGATGAACAGCGAGGTATCGCCGCCCTGTGCCCGATAGCGCGTTCTCGATCAAGCAAAGGAACAAGCCTATACCCGCGCATACTCCTGCATGACCAGTTACTAGCGTCCGAAAATTGGAAGCGAGATCAGGTCGTTTATCGTCACGAACAGCATCAAGGCGAGCACCAGCGCAACACCGGCACGAAACGCCATTTCCTGTCCTCGGGCGTCCACCGGCTTCCGACGGACTGCTTCAACCGCGTAGAATGCCAGATGCCCTCCGTCGAGAGCAGGGATTGGCAACAAGTTGATGAATGCCAAATTAAGCGAGACGAATGCCACAAACGCCACAAACGCCTGTGGCCCAAGGCTTAGCTGTTCGCCTGACCATTTAGCCATCTTCACCGGGCCGCCCAGTTCCTGAACAGAGCGCTGTCCAGTGAAAATCTGGCCAATCCCAGTGACCATCATGCCAACCATGCTGGCACTTTCTTTAACAGCGAGTCGGACAGCTACAAATGGACTGACCGGTCGGTAGGTCACCGGGCTGGAATAAATACCCAGACGACCAATCCGTGATTCATTGCCAAACCGATCAGTTACAACCGCTTCAGCGATTGTGACAGGGATCCGAACCAGATCTCCATCGCGCCGGACGCCCAGAACAATACTCTCTCCAGGATGCATCATCACTCGGTCAGTGATATCGCGAAATTGACCAACAGCGTCGCCATCGATGCTGACAATCTTGTCACCCACACGCACACCGGCGGCCTGAGCAGCGGATTCCGGCGAGAATTGCTCAACCTTATTCGTCTGACTTGGATCGGCTTGCACCGGCTCCCCAACAACCATGAAGAATCCGGCAAATATCGCCAGTGCTACCAACAGGTTAGTAATCGGCCCAGCAGCTACAATCAATGCACGATGCCGCAATGGAGCAAGCTGAAATGCACCATTCCGTTCATCGGGACTCATCGCGGACAATGTCCGGGCATCGGGAATGCTCGCCGGACTCATATCGCCTTTGAACTGAACATAACCCCCGAGGGGCAATAATGACAGCCGCCAACGGGTTCCGCTTCGATCAGTAAATCCCAATATCTCCCGCCCAAAGCCAACGGAGAAGACCTCAGCCTTCACGCCAAGCCAGCGTGCCACCAGATAATGACCGAATTCATGAACCGTTACCAGCGGCCCCAACAGCAGCAGGAAACCGACGATATAGAGCCAGAAAGGCGGGCTAGACATCAATTCAGACGTGCTCCATCAACTCGTTCGCCCATACCCGCGCATTACCATCGATCTCCAGTACTTCTTCCAGAGATGTGGGCGCGCGAGGCATCGAGCGCTGCAAGGTTTTTTCAACTACTACGGCAATCTGGCTGAACGCAATCTTGCCAGCAAGAAAAGCCGCAACGGCTGCTTCATTCGCAGCATTGAGAACGGCGGGCGCCGCACCACCCGATTGCGCCGCCTCGCGCGCCAGCCTTGTCGCCGGAAAACGCTCTTCATCCGGGGCGAAAAAGCTCAATTCCCCAATGGCAGCCAGATCGAGTGGCGCCATCGGTGTATCCATCCGCCCAGGCCAAGCCAGACAATTGGCGATTGGTACGCGCATATCGCTTGGCCCAAGCTGAGCGAGCGTTGATCCGTCGCGATATTCCACCATCGAATGGATCACGCTCTGCGGATGCACCAATATGCGGAGCTGATCGAGCTCGACCGGAAACAAATGATACGCCTCGATAAATTCGAGACCTTTGTTCATCATCGTGGCCGAATCGATGGTGATCTTCGCGCCCATGTCCCAATTGGGATGACGAAGAGCCTGCTCGCGCGTGGCAGTGGCTAGCTGATCGTGGCTCCATGTGCGGAAGGGGCCGCCGCTCGCAGTCAGCGTAACTGATCGTATATCGTCAGGACGATTGCCAACCAGACACTGAAAAATGGCGTTGTGCTCACTGTCGGTGGGCAAGAGAGTGGCCCTGCACCTCTCCACCGCGTGCATCAGGATGTCGCCCGCAGAAACCAATGCCTCCTTATTGGCAAGGGCGATTGTCCCACCGCGCTCAACCGCTGCCATTACCGGTGCCAACCCCGCACATCCAACAATAGCGGCCACGGTGATATCGACCGGTCGCGCAGCAGCCTCGCACAAGGCCGCTATTCCACCCGCAGTGGCGATGCCTGTTCCAGAAAGCGCTTCACGCAGTTGCGGGAGATGGAGCTCATCAGCAACAATCGCGATATCCGCATCGAATTCGCGCGCCAGTGCCGCAAGTTCAGAAACCCGGCTGTTGGCCGTCAATGCCGAAACTTTCCAGGAACCGCGATTCTGCCGAAGCAAATCCAGCGTCGATGCGCCGATTGATCCCGTTGCCCCCAGAATCGAAATCGAACGAGTCACAGGAGATTCCGAGTGATCGTCAACACAAAGAACACAGCAATCAACCCGTCGATCCGATCTAACACACCACCGTGGCCGGGTATAAGACGCCCGGAATCCTTCATCCCTGCGCGACGTTTCATCCAGCTTTCAAAAAAATCACCCGCTTGGGCGAGCGCAGCGACAAATGTGCCGAGAATCATCGCGCCGACCACACTTTTCCATCCGAAGATTCCTTCGCTACTCACGAAATAGGAATCGGGCCAGATATAGCCAACGATCAGATAGACAATCGACGCCCCTAGTATTCCGCCTGCCAAGCCTGCCCATGTTTTTGATGGACTAATCCGCGGCGCTATTTTCGGACCGCCAAGCGCACGGCCAATAAAATAAGCCCCGACATCAACTGCGATAATCGGCACGATAAAGCCTGCCGCAAAGAAGATCGGCAGATAAAGGGCCCGAAGCTGCACCATGCCCAGCGCGGCGACGCCGATGTAAATCACACCGAAGAACACCCACAGCACCTCGCTTGCGGGCGACCAACTGGCTCTTTTCACCAGACCGTTCCACTCCCACAATGCGGCCAGCGCAACCAATGCGACGAACACCAGCCAGACCCAGCCCCCCAGCATCAGGGCAATCCCGGTAATGACGACCATCACTACGGCTGAAACGACCCGCGCTCCGAGGTCGGCATTTTTTACCTGTGAGCCCGCATTCGCTTCACCGTCCGCCATATCGACGCTCCCTCCCGGCAAATTCGTCGAGCGCATGCCGCAAATCCTCCGGAGTAAAGTCCGGCCAAAGAGTATCGACGAACATCATTTCAGCATACGCCGACTGCCATAACAGGAAGTTAGAGAGACGGACCTCTCCGCTCGTCCGGATAAGCAGATCGAGCGGAGGGAGTTGAGCGGTATCGAGATGGGCCGCGATACTCTCGGTCGTAATTTCACCTTCAGCCGCCGCCAATGCTGCCGCGCGAGCGATTTCCTGTTGCGACCCATAATTGAGCGCCACTGCCAATGTGCGCGATCCGTTTGCAGTCCGCGCCAATGCATCTTCCAGCATTTCGACGATGTCGGGTGCCAGACCGCGCCAGTCACCGATAATATGCAGCCTGACATCGTTGGCGAGAAATTCGGGCAGGTCCGATCTGATGAACTTTCGCATCAGGTTCATCAAATCACCGACCTCTTCTTCAGGTCGTTTCCAGTTTTCGGAACTGAAAGCATACAGCGTCAGACACTCGACCGAAGTGTCTTTGAGCGAACGAACCAGTTTGCGAACCGCTTCCACGCCGCGCTGGTGCCCGATGGCGCGCGGCAGATGCCGACGTTTTGCCCAGCGCCCGTTACCATCCATAATGATGGCGACGTGGCGCGCTTCGGGTTTCTGGTCGGAGGTCATTGGATGAAGATCATGCCGCAATCACTGCGTCATGATCTCCTTTTCCTTGTTAGCGGCCGCCGCATCGGTTTCTGCAACATATTTGTCAGTCAGCTTCTGAACCTCTTCTTCAGCCCGCTTGCGCTCGTCCTCAGAGATTTCCTTTTTCTTTTCGTCATCTTTGAGCGCCTCCATGCCATCGCGCCGAACGTTGCGGATCGCAACTTTGGCTTTTTCGGCATATTGCCCCGCCAGCTTGGCAAGATCGCGGCGACGCTCTTCCGTCAGATCCGGAATTGGCAGTCGAATAGTTTGCCCGTCGATCATCGGGTTCAGCCCAAGGTTGGCATGGGCAATACCCTTCTCGACCGCGGTCAGGTTTGACCTGTCCCACACCTGCACGCTTAGCATCCGGGGTTCCGGCGCAGACACGGTCGCAACCTGATTGAGCGGCATCATCGCGCCGTAAACTTCGCACACCACAGGATCGAGCAGGGCCACGTTGGCGCGCCCGGTTCGCAGGCCCGACAGATCGCTTTTCAATGATTCCACCGCGCCGTTCATGCGGCGCTCGATATCGGCTTTATCGTACTTGGCCATTGTCAGGCTTCCTCTTGCACTATCGTCTGAACGCCCTTGCCTTGCAGCACACGCGCAAGGTTGCCTTTCTCGCGGATCGAAAACACCACGATCGGGATGCCATTGTCGCGGCACAAAGCAACGGCGGACGCATCCATGACTTTAAGATTATCTGCCAGCACCTTACTATAACCGACAGTTTCAAAACGCTTTGCTTCGGGATCTTTCTTGGGATCGCAATTATAGACCCCATCGACACTGGTGCCCTTCAGCAATGCATCGCAACGCATTTCTGCCGCGCGGAGTGCCGCACCGGAATCGGTGGTGAAATATGGCGCGCCGACACCGGCGGCAAATATAACAACACGCCCTTTTTCGAGGTGACGTTCCGCCCGACGACGGATCACCGGCTCGCAAACCTGATCCATCTGGATCGCCGACTGCACGCGAGTGGGTACGCCAAGCTGCTCCAAGGCGCTCTGCATGGCGAGCGCATTCATCACCGTTGCAAGCATCCCCATATAATCGGCTTGCGCGCGATCCATACCCTGTGCAGCCCCGGCCATTCCGCGAAAAATATTGCCGCCACCGATAACGAGGCAGATTTCCAGCCCGGTTTCCTTCGCCGCCTTCACTTCTTTCGCCAACTCACTAACAAACGAAGGATCGATCCCAAATTGCTGATCGCCCATCAGCACCTCGCCCGAAAGCTTGAGGAGGACGCGCTTGAGCTTGGGAAGAGGCATGGAACCAGGTTCTCGTGAATGATCGGGTAAACGGTGCGCCCTTATAGGCCAGCACCTTCTTGCGGCAAGGGAGAAGGCTTCAAACAAAGCTCAAATGCGAAGGCCGCCCAATCCAGAAGAATCGAGCGGCCCACACATTATATCTTGAAAGGGTCAGCCAGCGACTGCGGCCGCCACTTCAGCGGCGAAATCGCTCTCTTCCTTCTCGATGCCTTCACCGAGTTGGAAGCGGACATAGTCCTTGAGCACGATCGCACTACCGGCATCCTTCCCCGCCTTGGCAACAACATCGGCGATAGCGGTCTTGTTATCCATCACGAAGATCTGGCTGAGGAGAGCGTTCTCCTTAGCGAACTTCTTGATAGCGCCATCGACCATCTTTTCCTGCACTTCGGCAGGCTTGCCGCTTTCAGCAGCCTTTTCAGCAGCGATCTTGCGCTCACGCCCGATCACGTCCGGGTCGAGCCCGTCAGCATCCAGCGCCTGCGGGAAAGCGGCAGCGATGTGCATCGCCAACTGCTTGCCGAGCGGTTCAAGCACATCGGCGGGCGCTTCGCTTTCCAGAGCGACCAGAACGCCGATCTTCCCCAGGCCTTCGCCCGCAGCGTTATGGATGTATGGCACGATCACGCCGCTGGTGACGGAAACCGACTTCATGCGACGAACCTGCTGGTTTTCACCGATGGTCGCCACATTGTCAGTCAGCTTTTCAGCGACTGTGCCACCGTCAGGGTAAGCAGCAGCCTTCAGCGCTTCGACATCGTCGCTGGCCTGTTCCAGAGCGACCTGAGTAGTCTTACGCACGAAATCCTGGAACTTGTCGTTCTTGGCGACGAAGTCGGTTTCCGAGTTGACTTCGACGGCAACGCCCTTGGTGCCTTCGACCGCCACGCCGACGAGACCTTCCGCAGCGGTGCGGCTCGATTTCTTGGCAGCGGTTGCAAGACCCTTGGCGCGCAGTGCGTCGACAGCAGCTTCGATGTCGCCATTGGCTTCTTCGAGAGCCTTTTTGGCATCCATCATGCCCGCGCCGGTCTTTTCGCGCAGGGCTTTCACGTCAGCGGCAGTGAATGCAGCCATGTTCAATTCCTTCTTTGCAAATCAAAAGCGAGCACCGGGCCGGACCATTTTGATCCGCCCGGCGCCTCAATTCCGCGATAGGAAGCGCGTGTTACGCTTCTGCGGCGGCTTCTGCCGGGGGCGTATCCATCGCGCCGAAATCGGCACCCGAATCGGCCACGGCCGCACCCTTGCCCGCCGTCGCAGCTTCAGCGAATGCATCGCAATACAGGCGCACAGCGCGGCTTGCATCGTCGTTGCCCGGAACCGGGAACGCGATACCCGACGGATCGACGTTGGTGTCGAGCACGGCAATCACCGGGATACCGAGCACGCCAGCTTCCTTGATCGCGAGATCTTCCTTGTTGGCGTCGATCACGATCATGACATCGGGAATGCCGCCCATGTCGCGAATGCCGCCAAGAGACATTTCCAGCTTGTCCCGTTCACGGGTAAGCTGAAGAACTTCTTTCTTGGTGAAGCCGCTCGTATCGCCCGAAAGCTGTTCTTCAAGAGTTTTGAGGCGTTTGATCGACTGCGAAATCGTCTTCCAGTTGGTGAGCATGCCGCCCAGCCAGCGGTGATTCACGAAGTGCTGGCCACTGGCGCGCGCTGCATGTGCGATCGGTTCCTGCGCCTGACGCTTGGTGCCGACAAACAGAACCTTGCCGCCCGAACGAACGGTGTCCTGCACGAAGTCGAGTGCACGAGCCATGAGCGGCACGGTCTGCGACAGGTCGATAATGTGAACGCCGTTCCGCGCGCCGAAAATATACGGCTTCATGCGGGGATTCCAGCGGTGGGTCTGGTGGCCGAAGTGTGCGCCGGCCTCGATCAGTTGCTGCATGGTGACGGTAGGAGCCGCCATGGTCATTTCCTTTCCGGTTGTGCCTCTGGAAAGCTGGAACCTGTGCGGAGAGCCCGCTGCAGACACCGGTATGTGCGCCTTCCATGTGGATTTGCTCCCGACCTGCCCGACCGAGAAAACGATCGAACTGCCAGAAGACCGCGCGCCCTTACCGCCATGTTGGAGCAAAATCCAGCCCTCTTCACGTCTCTGACAAATACCGCAGCCACGGCGACATTCGGTCACGGCAGTCATAATCGGTTCATCGATATAAATGCACAACTCACCGTGTGATTCGGTAGGATCAGCGGTCGCGCGCACCATAGCAGGGAGAATTAAATGGCTACTTCGAATGGATTCCTTTCGGCAATCGCCCACAACAACCGGATCGCATTGCTCTGTGCCAGCGTGGTGCTGGCAGGGGGCATAACGATCGGCTCGGTATCGCTGGCAAAAGGAATGGTAGCGATGAAGCGTGCAGACCGGGAAGTGACTGTCCGCGGTGTCGCCCAGCGTAATGTGACAGCCAACCGCGCATCATGGTCGGTCAATTATTCCGAAGCAGCTTACGATCTGTCAGAGGCTCTTTCCACCGTCGACCGGGATTCCGCCACTATTCGCAAATATCTGGCGAAGCAGGGATTCAACGGCGCGATGACCAAACCGAGCAGCGCCAATATCTCTGTTACAGACGAATATCGTGACGGGAAATATACGGGCCGCAAAGTATATACGGTTCGCCGCACAATTTCCTTCACCACTTCAAAGGTGGCACAAGTTCAGGCGGTGCAGGCGAACAAAGACGAACTGGCTCAGGGCGGGCTGGTAGTGGATGATGTAAACGTCAGCTATGAATATACCGAGCTCGACAAGGTTAAGCCCGAAATGATTGCAGAGGCAACCAAGGACGCCCGTCGCGCAGCCGAAAAGTTTGCCAGCGATTCGGGATCGTCGGTTGGTGGAATCAAGAGCGCCACGCAGGGATATTTCTCCGTTTCGAGTCGGGAAGCTCCCAGTGGAGACGAGGAATATGGCAGTTCCGGCCAGACCGCGAGCAGCCCGGATCAGCGAGTTCGGGTCGTAACTACTATCGACTACTATCTCGACTAGCCCCAACGACCTCTATTTGCGTGATTTTTCTGAGCGCGGCGGGAGAGACACCTCTCGCCGCGCATTCACTGTGTCGTAAAAAAATGAACGCCTGTCGCTCAAATCGCTTGACGACTGGAACAAAACAGGAACATATATCCACAACGGCGGAACGAAAGCCATTTCGCTCTGTTATCGACACGTTATCCACAGGCTACCCGCAGCATTGTGGACCAGCAAGGAAAAACGCCATGATCGCCAGCTTGCTCGCTATTCTGTTTGCTGCATCGGCCACTTTTGCCGCTATCAGCCTGATTGATGGGTTTTTGCGTGGGCGCAGTGCCTGGCATCGTTTGCATGCTGAACTAAAGACAGCAGACGCCTGGCAGGTTGCGATTGTTCGACTGGAACAGCAGGTTCAAATCGACCTGAACAATCAGAACACAAAACCAGTACGGGCCATCATGGGAAATACCGGAAGAATGGCTCGGCGCGGCACACGCGTTATACGGCAGACTCAGCATCGCGCTGCCGCCTGATACGGGCATAGCGGAACACCGTGAACGGCATCAACACGAGATAGCCGGTGCAAATTGCAATCAGCGTCCACCACGGTTCCATCAGAAGGGCAGCAAATACCATCCCGACGACTGCGATAACTTCAAGTCGCACATTTCGCCGCGGCCTTAATGAAGTCCAGCTCAAAGTTGCCAAATTGGAAATCATCAAAAAGGCGATCAGTGCTGTCCATCCTGCCACGGCCACCGGGTGACGGAAATCCTCCAGACCGGTGGCCATCCATAAATATATCGGCAGAAAGGCCAGCCCTGCCCCAACCGGCGCTGGCACACCTGTTAGAAAGCCGGCCGATTTGTGCGGTTGTTCATCGACATCGATCATGGCGTTGAAGCGGGCCAGTCGCAGTGCACAGCAAATGGCGAATGCAAGGCTGGCAAACCACCCAAGTCGCGGCAAGTCTTCCAGTGACCACAGAAATAGAATCAGCGCTGGTGCCATGCCGAAACTCAGCGAATCTGCCAGACTGTCCAGTTCTGCGCCGAAGCGCGATTGCGCCTTGAGCAAGCGCGCGATGCGCCCGTCGATCCCATCGAGCAGACCCGCCACGAGAACCGCCAGAATCGCTTCCTTCCACATCCCGGCGATTGCGAAACGAATACCGGTAAGCCCTGAACACAGGGCGGCAGCGGTGATGGCGTTCGGTACAACGGCACGCAAAGCCAAACCGGATGCCCGCCCCCCACGCATCAGCGGCATTTCATCCTCAGCCGCCTTCGGGCCAACGCGGGGACGATCGTCTCCCATTACTGGCTGACACCCTCGATCAGCGGCTGAGTACCAATATCGGCAAGCACAGTTTCACCCGCAATAACGGTTTGGCCCAAAACAACGCGAGGTGAAGTTCCGGCCGGAAGATATACATCAACCCGGCTACCGAACCGAATCAAGCCCACACGCTGCCCCACGGCAATCATGTCGCCCGGCTTCACGAACGGTACAATTCTCCGTGCGACCAAGCCAGCGATCTGCGTAAAACCAATACTGACGCCGTCAGGTCGCTCGATCAAAAGATGCTGCCGCTCGTTCTCCTCACTCGCCTTGTCGAGGTCGGCATTCATGAACTTGCCTGGCATATAGACCACGCGCCGCACAATGCCGCCAATCGGTGCCCGGTTAATGTGGACATCAAAAACGCTCATGAAAATCGACACGCGCGTGACCGGGCCTGCGGGAAGCCCTGTAGTGCCGCTGCCATCGTCACCCACCAGTTCCGCTGGGGGTTCCACCTGAGTGATCAGCGACACCATGCCATCGGCAGGGGAGACAATATATTTGTCATCCTGCGGCACGACCCTTTCAGGGTCGCGGAAAAAGGCAAGCACACCCAATGTCAAAAACGCCATCGGCCAGGCGATCGTTTCCCAGGCGAGAAACGCAGTCACCAAACTCGCGGCAGCGGTAATGAGGGCGAACTTGCGTCCTTCGGGATGGATCGAGGGCCATTGCCAGCCTGCTTCACCCCGGCCCTGATTGTCGAGAATATCTCCGGCCATGCGATGTCACTTAGGCGGTGCGTGCGCCAGTCACAAGCGAAACCGGCGCAAACGCCGCCCTGCGATCAGTCAGTTTTTCTCACAAAGACCGTCCCAACGGAATAACCCGCGCCGAAACTACAGATCAGTCCGGTATCTCCGCCAGCAAGGTCGGAATTGTGTTTGTGAAATGCGATAATCGATCCTGCGCTAGACGTATTTGCATAGGTATCGAGCACGGTCGGGCTTTCATCGCCATCAGCTTCGTGCCCCAGCACGCGGTGCGCGATTAACCGATTCATCCCCGCATTGGCCTGATGCAACCAGAGGCGGCGCAACGAGTGCGGATCGATCTGCACGCGCTCCGCTTCTTCCAGGATCAATGCCGAAACCATCGGAACCACTTCCTTGAAGACCTTGCGCCCTTCCTGCACGAAAAGCTTGTCTGGATCAGATGCCGTTTCAGGAGCGGCTCTGTTGAGAAAGCCAAAGTTGTTGCGGATGTTGTTCGAAAACACCGTTTTCAGCTTGGTGCCAAGAATTTCCCAATGGTTCACCGGTGCGATGGCCGCATCTTCCACCAGAACAGCCGTCGCCACATCGCCGAAAATGAAATGGCTGTCCCGATCGCGCCAATTGAGATGCCCGCTGGTAATTTCCGGGCTGACCACCAGAACACTGCGTGCATTGCCCGCGCGGACATAATCCGCAGCGGTCTGGATGCCGAACGTCGCCGACGAACAGGCTACATTCATATCGAACCCGAACCCGTCGATACCCAGTGCCTGCTGTATCTCAATCGCCATTGCCGGATAGGGGCGCTGCATATTGGACGCAGCGCATAACACCGCATCGACATCGGCCGGGGCTCGCCCTGCAGCCTCCAACGCTTGTTGCGCCGCCTTAACGCCAATTTCCGCCATGATCGAAAGCTGATCGTTATCGCGCTCCGCGATGCGAGGGCACATAATCTCCGGGTCGAGGATCGAAGCCTTGTCGATCACGTGCCGGGCCTTGATCCCACTCGCCTTTTCGATGAATTCAACCGAACTGGGCTGGAGCGGATCAATATCTCCCATGCCAATAGCGGCGGCATGTGCTTCGTTGTACCGAGCGACATATTCATTGAAGCTCTCGACAAGTTCGGCGTTCGAGATGCTTTCCGGCGGAGTGTAGAGCCCGGTGGCTGCAATAACAGGTCGGTTTGTCCAGTTCATACCGCGAGGGTTAGGCCTGCAAAAATTCTAGAGCAAGGCCCTTCACCTGCCGGATTATGTGATCGCGAATCCACCCGTCAAATCCTCAAACCTGTCATTCAATCGCACCACTTATGATGAAAAATGGCACCTTTGGGGCAAGCCTGTCTTTTTTTTGCCTAAATTCCCATATCCACGCTGCATTGATTTTATTTGCTTTTTCCTAATTTCAGCCAATTTTGAGTTGTCTGATCGCGAATTTTGCAATCGACAAATCGTGCGACTGGCGGCAAACCGTCGCCGCCTCGCAGCCTGTGCGTGCGAGTGAAGACAAGGGGATTACCTAATGAAGAAGTCGATTCTCGCTGTTTCGGGCCTGGCTCTGGCCCTGACTCTCTCGGCCTGCGGCAAGCAGGAAGAAGCTCCGGTTGACACCGCTTCGGCTGTTGCCAGCGACGTTGCCAGCGACACCGCGAGCGATGCCGCTTCGATGGCTCCGGCCAGCGACGCTGCCAGCGAAGCTGCTGAGTAATTTCTATCCGACCGGTTACCTGCGGCAATTTGCCATCAGGTAACCGATCGATAGTTCGTCACTGGCGCGCCTGACGAACTTTATCGCTCCACCGTGCAACGACATGGTGTTGGCCCAGCGTATATACCTGCAATATTACGGCAATAATTAGATTTGCCGCCCCGCCCTCGGAAAATCCGACAACTGAGATTCGCCCGCCTACCAATAGCGCGGACGTAAACCAGTGCGCTTGTGCGGGTCGCGCCCACCGTAAAGCCATTCGTCACTGCGATGAAGAAGTGGTGGCAGGGCTTGAATCGAACCGGAAAAATAACCCTTTGATATCAATCCTGTTCTTGGAACAAATGCAGGCCTTCCCCCACACTCTCCCCCACATTTTCGTTCATTTAACGGTGGTTCGGTTCAGCGTTTTGGTCAAAAAGCTGAATAAATGGGTGGTTCGCGGAGCGCCTAATTGCAACATAATGACACGTTCTGACCCTGTCCATTTGCGAGTTGTCGGCCTGGTCAGTTCAATGCCCGATGCCGCTCAACCAGCCTATGCAAACTGGCGGTCGTGATGCGCGTTGCCTTGCCGATCTTGATCGTTTCGAGTTCGCCCCTGGAGATCAACTCGTAGAGCTTTGTGCGCCCGACGCCGATCATGCGTGCAGCATCATTTACCCTGACGCAGATCGGCTCAACGGATTGTTGGCCGCTCATTCCGCCGCTTCCTCTTCACGATAGTGAGCGGGATCGGCGATCCAGCGATTGATGGCTGATTCATGCCATCCTGCTCCGTGGACGCTGATCTTCACCTGCGAGGGGAAAGTGCCTTCAGCGATCTTGCGATAGATTGTGGAGCGGGAGAGACCTGTGCGGTCGAGCACGGTCTTCAGTCGAATGATGCGTTCTGTATTGGACATTGGGCGTTCTCACATTGACATTGGCAGCCCCTCTACGGAACATAATGAGAACTTTCTTGGCGGGCACAAGTGTCAGTTTCAGTTGATATTCGAGCACTTCTTCAACGATTTGCCCGCTTTGAACCGTCTATGGACGATTTGGGACTTTTGCGGACAAACCGCTCCAATGCCCTCGGCTCGAAAGAATTTTTCGTTCGACCCGATTCTGCGACTGACGTGCGCTGATTTGCGACGGCGACGACGGATTTCCCCGCCGACGCTGCTCGATCTTGCGCGAGTCCGGTTGAGAATGTGCCGCTAGCCCGATCCTTGCTGATTTCCCAATTTGCATAGGCGAAAGATTCTTCTGCTGTCGAACCTGGTAGCCTGAAATGGCTTAAACTGGGCAGATAGGCGAACGTCCGGTGCGGATCGGAGACTCTAGGATAGTGGCAGTTCACAAGGCGGCACCTCTGGCCATTCACGCCAATAGCTCGCCAAACTATTACCGGTTGTTTCTGCTTGAAACCTTTCTTGCCTAGGCGGCAAAGACCTTCGTTGAGCCGTCGGATCAGCTTGCGATAACCCCACTAGGTTCTTAGCCCTGACGGTGAGCGACATTAATGCGAAAGAGGAACTAGATACGGATGGCAAATCGCAAGGCGATACCAACAGCGACACGACTGCGCCTCTTCGCCGCTGCATCAGGGTATTGTCAGAAACCAGACTGCCTTGAAGCCCTTTTTCCCGCTGAAATGGGTGGAGATAAACACATAGCTGAAATGGCCCATGTCATCCCACATGGTGACGCTGGGCCACGCCATAACGATCGACCGGCCGATGACTTCGATGCCGATACGTTCGAGAACCTAATTCTGCTGTGCCCGACTTGCCATACTAAGGTCGACAAGGATCCCGAGGCATATCCACGCAATGCCCTGCTTGATTGGAAAGCTAATCATCATGCACGGCTAGCGCTCAAACAAGGGATTAAAGCGTATGAAGATCGGGCACAGGCGAGAGAGGCGATCGCCGACATTCAGGCCGAAAACCGGGCTATCTGGGAAAAGTTCGCACCAGAGCATGGCTCGGAATTCGAATATAATCCGGAGTCAGGCGCGGCGGCGGCATGGGAGCAGCGTGTGAGAAGCGTGATCCTGCCCAATCATTTCCGTGCGCTGGCGATCATTGAAGCGAACCTGGGGCTTGCCACAGAGGATGAGCGCCGAACCTTCGCTGAATATCAGGAGCATGTGCGAGGTTTATCGGAGCGTCACGTCTGCGGCGTTGCTGGCCGCGCCATTCGCTTCCCGGGTTCAATGGAGGGCATGTTCGCGTGAACTGGCAGATAAAATATGCGCTCGCCTCTTTCGCAAAGGCAGGGCGCTCTACCGCGGAGCATGTACGCGGCGAGGTTATTAGGATCATGACCCAGGATCAACCGGACGTTCTGGCGGCCATTACGGCAGTGGAGACGGTTAATCAGGCGACGGCAGCCCAATATCGTGAACAGGTCGCAGGGCTCGATTTCCTCTGCGGCTATAGGGCGACATGTGTCTGGGAGGGTGAGGCAATCCAGTATCTCGAGCAGAACCGTGTAGGCTGGGGCAACTTTGGCACGCTCGGTTCAGCGGCTCTGGATGGAGATGCCAACTCGGCAGCACACAAAGTCTATAAGTTTTCCGACAGGCTTTTGCGGCAATATGGTCGTGTGGCTGAGGTAGATCGGGAGTTCGATCGCATCCACCGCGTCACGCTTCGGAGCGGAGCGACGTTTCGGATCGGCATGATCGCCGACTATGAACCAACGGCCGACGAGGTTCGCACGCTTTGGGAACGGTTCGGCCCGGTCGACATCGTGTGGAACATCAATCCCAACGGCACGCCGCAGCCCGAGGCGAGCGAGGCAGGGCGTGCACTCGGATGCGAGGTGATGAAATGGGACGAGCTGAAGGATCGCCTGAGCAAGGCCTAATGACGGCCAGCGAGATTGCGGTTCACCTCTTGGGTACCTGCACCTCGCTGGAATATTTCGATGCTTACATGTTCGGCTCGACCCTTAACGGTTTTGGCCAAGACATTGATATTCTGATTGTCGGCCCAGGCGGCGATCTGCTGGCGCAACTCAAGAAGGAGATGCAGTGCGCAGGTCAAAACTTACCGCTCCACATTCTCTACATGCAGCCATCAGAAGAGTGCCACTCTCAGTTCGTAGTGAGAGAAAAGTGCATACCGCTCGCGCAACTTGCTTCGTCTACATCTTGATTGAACAGGACGGAAACCTGATCGGACGGTAGGTTTGAGGAGCCGCGAGCCAGCCCCTCGTAGTCGAGACTAAGTCGCAACGCCGACAAGCCAGGCGGTGGTAGTATGCAGCAACTCCAGCGGTGAGAAACTTGAAGGAATGCATGTGGGGTCAGTCAAGGTTGTTGAGCTGGATGATTGGGGCGATTTCGCTCGCGTTCTTCACAACGAAGTGACTGCGATTGGACATGAAGGCCTTTTGATAATACGAAATTTCGCGCTCGTAACTTGCGATGTCGACGCCGATATGAAGCCAATTGGTGAAACAAACCGACTCGAATTAGTGCGTCGGACAGGTACCGATCGCGATGCGGCGAGCCCGATGTGGAACGCAACTGGTCATGACTATGAGCATGACCGCGCGCCGACATGCAAAGGCCCTGCCGACATTATTTACGCTTATGTCGCCGAGCTAACAACGAATGGCTACCGCGTGCACTATCTTCCTGATGGAGAGCCCGAGGACTGGGACTTGACGGAGGGCCTGTTGGAGACGGACGGTGTGCTCGTCTACGACGCGAGCAAGCTGGATCGTGTGTCCAAGAACGAGCACTGGTTCAAGGGCGATCCCCGCGACGCGCTTCTGCTGGTGTTCAAGCTGCGCTCGGAGGACTCGGACAGCTTTGCTTGACGTGCATAATCAGCGACAGCACTTGGCGTCAAATGCGACGCCTGCGAATGAATGAATTTTATGGCGCTTAGCTGCCATCAGCCAGCAGATGGATAGCCATCAAGTTCCCCCGCTACGCTTGTCCAATTCAAGTCTGCTGTTCAGCCTCGAACGCCCGCTTTCCCTTGCGCCGGAACAGCTCCAGCGCCTGTGCACCATCAGGCCCACGCAGCTTGGCGGCGACGGTGAGGAACGCGCCGTAGAGTGCAGCCCGATCATCGTCGGTCAGTTCGACCAGATCGGCCTTGGCGACCAGCCCACCAAGCTCGATCAGTTGTCGGGTCCGTTCGCGTCGTTTCACCTGCCACTCGCGCATGTCGGTTCGTGCTTTCGCTGCCTCAAGCCGATGCCGCGCCGCCGTCGAGCGGGAGAGTGCCTTCCGGCTGCTGGCCAGGTCCGTTCGCAGTGTCGCATGACTTGCCGTGAAAGAAGGCTGCGCCGCGCTTGCGCCAGCCCTCCCCGGTCGCTTTGTCGGTATTGGTCGCCGCGTCGAGCAGCGCGCCCGCCAACACATCGGCATCGAGCGCGTCGGCACCGGTCGCCGTGACCAGCGCGCCCAGGTCGCGCACGCGGCGTTCCTTTAGCTGTTTCGCCTTGTCGGCAAGTGCCTTCAGTTCCGAATCAAAATCGCGGGGCTTGCGCATGTGTTGTCTCCATCGTTGGTGTGATGGAGCCATGATAATCGTGCTTGTAATCCAATGCAGTAAGGTCGCCGGGACAGTGTGATACCGCCTAGTCCCGATCAGGATTTTATCATGAGAGGGCGCGCTTATACGTCGTGCCGACGTGGCGATTGCGGTGTAACTGGATTGCCGAAATGGCAATCTTTCACTTCAGCGCAAAGGTCATCGGACGGTCGAGCGGACGCAGTGCCGTGGCGGCAGCGGCCTATCGCGCAGGCGAGCGGCTGCACGATGAGCGGATCGACAGAACCCATGATTTCACAAACAAGGCGGGCGTTCTTCATTCCGAAGTGATGCTGCCCAGAGGCGCGCCCGAAGCCTTCGCCGACCGGGCCACTTTGTGGAACGCGGTCGAGGCTGCGGAGAAGCGCAAGGATGCCCAGCTATCCCGCGAAGTCGAGTTCGCCCTGCCAAGCGAATTGTCGAAGAAAGACAACATCAGGCTGGCGCGCGAGTTCGTCAAAGCCGAGTTCGTCGAGAAAGGCATGATCGCCGATCTCAATGTCCATTGGGATATCGGAGAAGACGGCAAGGCCAAGCCGCACGCGCATGTCATGCTGACCATGCGTGAGGTCACGAAGGATGGCTTTGGCGCAAAGGTCCGCGACTGGAACAAGACCGCGCTGATCGAACAATGGCGCGAGCGCTGGGCCGATCATGTCAACCGCGCGCTTGCGGAACGCGACATAGACGCGCGGATCGATCATCGAAGCCTGGAGGCGCAAGGGATTGCGCTGGAGCCGCAAGACAAGATCGGCCCCGCTGCCTCGCGCACTGGCGGTCGCGGGCTGGAAGCCGAGCGGATCGAGGAACACCGCGCCATTGCCCAACGCAATGGCGCGCGGATTATTGCTAGTCCAGCGTTGGCGCTGGACGCGATCACGCACCAGCAAGCCACCTTCACCAAGCGCGAACTTGCCGCATTTGTTCACCGGCACAGCGACGGCAAGGAACAGTTCGACGCGGCCTACAATGCCGTGCGCAGTTCCTCCGACCTAATCGCGCTTGGCAAGGATGGACGTGGGCAGGATCGCTTCACTTCGCGGACGATGATCGAGGCCGAACAGCGCCTGCATCGCGCAGCCGAAACGATGGCGCAGCGCGACCGTCACGCGGTCAACGACGTTCAGCGGAACGCAGCATTCGCCAGCGCTGCTAAGCGCGGCCTGGTCCTGTCCGGCGAGCAGAAATCTGCTATCGAACACGTCACGAAGAAGGGCGGTCTTGCGGTTGTCATTGGCTACGCCGGGACCGGCAAAAGCGCGATGCTGGGCGTGGCGCGCGAGGCTTGGGGAAACGCGGGCTACAACGTGCGCGGTGCAGCCCTTTCCGGCATCGCCGCCGAGGGGCTGGAGAACGGCTCCGGCATCGCATCGCGCACCATCGCTAGCCTTGAGCACCAATGGGGCAAAGGACGCGAGCCACTCACTTCGCGCGATGTGCTCGTGATTGACGAAGCAGGCATGGTCGGCACCCGCCAGATGGAGCGCGTCCTCTCCCATGCCGCCAAGGCCGGAGCGAAGGTGGTTCTGGTCGGCGACCAGCAGCAATTGCAGGCCATCGAAGCAGGCGCAGCCTTCAGGGCAATCCACGAGCGTCACGGTGGGGTTGAGATCAGCGAGGTCCGCCGTCAGCTTTCGGCATGGCAGCAGGATGCGACCCGGCAGCTCGCAACGGGACGCATCGGCGAAGCGATCCGCACCTATGAAGAGCGCGGCATGGTCCATGCCGCCGACAACCGCGAGGTCGCGCGAACAGAACTGATCGAGCGCTGGGATCAGGATCGGCAGGCCAATCCCGACAATAGCCGGATCATCCTCACCCACACCAATAACGAGGTGCGCGAGCTAAACCTGATGGCACGCGGAAAGATGCGCGTGGCTGGGCAGCTTGGGGCAGATGCCACGATCAAGACGGCACGCGGCGAGCGGCAGTTTGCAAGCGGCGACCGCATCATTTTCTTGCGCAACGAGCGCGGGGTTGGAGTGAAGAACGGGACGCTTGGCACGGTCGAAATGGCCAGCGCGCAGAGCATGGCCGTGCGCACCGATGATGGCCGCGAGGTTGTCTTCGACACCAAGGATTATTCTCACATCGATCATGGCTACGCGGCCACGATCCACAAGGCGCAGGGCATGACCGTCGACCGCACGCATATGCTCGCCACACCGGGGATGGATAGCCATTCTACTTATGTCGCCATGTCGCGCCATCGCGACGGTCTGGCTCTACACTACGGGCACGATGACTTTGCCGACCGGTCGAAACTTGTCCGCACGCTGAGCCGCGAACGCGGCAAGGACATGGTGGGTGACTACCAGCCCGAGCAGGCCTTCGCCGAACTGCGTGGCATCAGCTTCCGCGAGCGGATCGTGGAGATGGTTCGGCAGGTGCCGGAGAAGGCCAAATCGATCTTCGGAAACTTCCGACCGCAGGCACGTCAGCTCGAACCGCTTCCAACACAGGCAAGCACGCAGAACGACCAGCGCCGCGCGGTCGAACGCTATGCCCGCGCGCTTGGCGATATCGGCACGATGCTGGCCAAGGGTTTGCCCGTTCTCCCGCACCAAAAGGATGCGCTGGAGAAGGCTGGAAAGGCGCTCGATGCGATCCGGCCCGATGCTGCGGCCGATCTCGCCAAGGCGCTGGAGCGGCGTCCTGAGCTGATTGCAGAGGCCGCTGGAGGGCGTGGCCAGGAAGCTGTGCGCGCCATGAGCCAAGAGGCCGCCGTGCGCACCGATCCGGCGCTACGATCCGAGCGCTTCGTCGGCGATTGGCAGGGGCTGAGCGCGGCGCGCAAGCAGCTTGAGCGGCAAGGCGACCGGGCAGGCGCAGCCCGCGTGTCGGAAAAGCAGAGCGAGCTGGCGAAGTCGCTTGAACGCGATCCGCAGGTCGAAGGCCTGCTGCGCGGCAAGACCCGCGAACTCGGCATCGATCCGAAGCCCGAACGCAGCATTGCCAATGAACTCACAGCAACCCTCACCCGCCAACGCACCCGCGCTTTCGACATAGGCATCTAGGAGAAACGACATGGAAGACGACAACATCGAAGAAGTGCAACTGGACATGGAAGTTGAGGAACCGCCTGCACCGCAGCCGAAACCGGAACTGGACGCGGCGGAAGAGTCCGATCCGGCAACGGAAGCCTTCGCTCGTCTCGAAGGCGAAATGGCGATGGTGCGCCATACGGTCCAGAACATGGCCAGGGAACGAGTCGACATCGTTATCCCGGACTACACGGCAACGCTCGGCCAGATGGCCGATCAGCTGGCACAGGTCTCCAAGACGCTGACCGCAATCGGCAACAAGCCCGCCATCGAGCTGACGCCGGAAGACATCGCGGTTCAGATCAAGCACGCCTCGCTCGACATGCTGCGCGACAGCAGCGACCTGTTCCGGCAAGGACGCAAAGACCTCGACCATGCAACCGGCCGGCTTGCGGCAATTGTGGGGCGCGTCCGCACCGAGAACGAGCAGAAGCGTCAGACCTGGCGCTTTGCAGGCATCGGGCTGGCTGCCGGTATCCTGCTTTGGTCGATTCTTCCCGGCACCGTCGCCCGCGCCATGCCCGAAAGCTGGCAATGGCCCGAACGGATGGCTCGCAAAGCTGTGGGTGAACCAACTATCCTAGAGGCGGGAATGCGGTTGATTCGGTCACAGAATGCAGAGGGCTTCGAAGAGCTAATGGCAACTCACAGAATACTAAACGCGAACCGCGAAGCCTTGGAACACTGCAGTGAGCGTGCAGAAAACACGACTGATGCTGTCAGTTGCCATATTCAGATTGGAAAATGAGTATGTCAGAGCTGAAAGTTAATGGCTCAGCTCTATATCGCTATGGATACGCGGTCTGATTCTAACTTTTTTGTAGCGTGTCTTGCCGACCTTATTGAACCGCCGAACCAACACGTCTTCTGCTACAACAGTTTGTTGGCCACTCGATTGGATTAACCCCGTGATGCTCCATTCGTCACTCATGCGGAAAAGAACCTCCGGGTCGACAATCTCCAAAACATGAAGAAGCTTCGGAACGGAACCCGGATCAGCGCGATATGCATTCACTGCTTCAGCGCGCTGCAAATGCAGATTCAGCAGTCCTTCCACCAAATCCCGAACGTCAGGATCATTTTCGTTTGCGGCGAGCCTCTCCAATTCAGCCTTGGCATCAGGCAGCCAAGAAATCACTTTAGCCAATAATTCGCGATCGCTCTTTGAGGCTGTGCCGTAGCGAGTGGCTATCATCGGCAAAGCTTCCGCATGTCGTCGCCGACATTCAATACACATCAACCGGAAAGCAATTTCGCTATCCTGCCCATGATCTTTGGATGGGAGATTGCTCAGCATTGCTTGAAGGGCGGATGCTCCGAGCTTTCGAGAGCTGGGGACCAGGTAGCGTTGACGTTTGGGCGTTTCCAGCCACGCCTGTTCGAATGCTTGCTCAGCTTTCGAAAGGTTGATGCGAGCCAATGCCTCGATCATATTCGGTAGCTCACTGGTCAGCATTTGGGGTGGCGCAAATGCACGATCCAGCACTATGTCCTCAATCTCCTGATGCCCGCGTTCTAAATATGGATCGATTATGCGTTCGCCGAAGAACGATGGTCGACGCATGAAGGGTTCAGCAGCTTCAAGCAATTCTTCAGATACATCGTCTTGTCGGAGGCGGATCGCGAGCACCTCCATATCTGTCGAATTCCAGCTGTTTCTTGTAGTTAGCTCCATCAAGAATTTGTCCAATTCTGCTCTCGCCGGTGTGCCTCGCTCCTGCAAAAGAACGTTGCACGCAGCCAGATGGCCCTCTGAGTCCTTCTCCTTCCGGAATCTTGGGAGTGCCCGCTCAAGCAGAAGCGGATCCTTGACGTCGTAATGCACAGCAAGATTGATCGCTCGCGCCTCAAGGTCTCCCCCGACCTCCGACATTCGGACGCAATCTACCAGAGCGTAGGCATCTTCGACGTAGCCGAGATCGTCGAACAATTCGACGCCAAGTGACCGCTCCACCTCGCTGCTTGCGCTTAGCAAAGCCAACATGCGTGAATACCATTTATGAGGCTCTATGCTGACGAGAGCTCGCCAGATCGGTTTTCGCATCTGCTGGGAATAATCCGATGACCAATCCAGAGCCATCTGCTCTAGCCGATCAATGACCGAAGGTGTAGGCGAAAAAATTGCAGAACCAACTCCATACCCACGAGCTTCGACCGGTCCGTCAAGCAAGTTCAAAACATACGTTTCAAAGTCGGCACCATCAATACGAAGCAAGACGCTCCACATTTTTTCGGCAAGCGGATTCCGAGCGCCGTGAGCGTGGGCTTCCAATCGAATGCGCAATTCGCTTGCCAAGCGACTTCCATGAAATGACCGGAAGGAGTTTCCGGTACTGGGCCGAATTTTGCTACTACCAAGTACTCCCAGCAAGATACGTATGATGCGCTCGTCGCCACCGCCTTCTTGAACCATTTCCGCAGCTAGACATCGCAAGAGAATTGCAACGGTTTCGGACCCGACGCCTGTCGGTTCTGCTGCCCAAAGTGAAGCCAGCATGCAGCCCGTCGGATCGATGTGCATGAGCCATTGGTCTATGAGATTGCGTCCACGGTCTGGCGAGTGATCCAGGACGCGTTGAAGCCAGAGGCCAGCATGCGGTGCATATTTCAAGACCGGTTTGCTCGCAATAATATCCAAGGCTGCGGACGGGTCGATCATCGCGAGGGCGACCAGAGCGTCGGGTCCGCCATGAGAGCCAGCTTCGATCTGTTCGACGAGGAAGGGAATTTTGGTTTTATCCTCGGTTCGCCGAATAAATCCGATGATCTGGGTGTGATCGTCAGAGCTCATGTGCGCGAGCAGGTGGTTTGATACCAATGACCACGTCTGCTCATCAGGAACCGGTGAGACTTCGCGCAAGAGGCTGCTCGCAATGCCAAGCTCTTTTGGGTCAGTTGTGGAGAGAATCTTGTTCTCCAACCAGTGAGGGTCTAGAAGACATAGGCAAAGGGCAGCGTCGCGAAAAATCTCGAATTCTGAAAACTTGCGCTGCTCCGACCCAAGCGTTCGGTAGGCTTCCACCAACCCTTCCCAGACCCTTTCGCGCTGACCTTCCAAGGGCCATCTATTTCCTAATAGGAGCAGCAATCTCCAAGCGTTCTCATCGCCCTTTGAAAGCCTCTGAATAATTGATGCCTTCTCGGTATCTGTAAGCGTCAACGCACGGATAGCTGCGGCAATATTTCCGATATGCCCGCATTCGCCTTCATCGTCTGTCAATAGGTCTGCACGCGCAAGCAGACCTTCGACAATACCCGAACCAAGCGTTGGGCAGAGATCGCGATAAAAACTTTGAGATGATCGGTGAAGCCGATCTTCCTCTAGTAACGCCATGAGTTCGCCTAGCTTGTCTGCCGGGACGCCTTCAGAGGTTGCCAGCCACAAAACGTCCATCATCAAGAAGCCCAATCCATGGAGGCGATTGCGGTCTTCGGGAGAATCGTTTTGAAGTTCTTCGATGGACTTGGCGATTTCGTCCACCGCAGCACTCGGTCGCGAAAGCCTCTCCGCCAACCATTCCGCAATCGCCCAAGTTAGCAGTCGATCATGTGCAAAACGCCATTTACCAGACAGATGCTCGAGCCACCCAGACGATGCCAGTTTGCCAAGCTGTTCATCTGTAAAGCTAAGCGCAAGGACCTCAGAGTCCGTTGCCTCTCTTGACCCCTTCTCGACCATTTTTTCGGCCAAAGCCTTAAGGCGAGCGCCCGCAGCCTGGCCCGCTTTTTGTCGTGCTCTTTCCCAGAATTTATTCAGGACAAGATATTCGTTTGAAGGATTCCACTTGTCGCCCTCAATCGCCAATTGGGCGTAGATGCCGCAAAGGACCGGATGACGAAGCATCCGTCGGATCGAAGAGGGAACTGCACCCGCATTTACCCCCCTTCTACTCAGGGCTTCGAAAAGCTCCGAGACCCCAAATTCCCCGATTTGAAATGGCTCGATGCCAATCTCGCGAAAAACCTCAGCATCAGCTTCCGGCGGAACTTCCGCTACAGCGCGAATGCCCTCACCTATTCCGCTCTGGTAGAATAGCTGTTTGAGTTCCTCAGGGTTTTGACATCCTTCCCAGAGTACGAGAACATTAGAAGCGTCGTCACCATGGCGGCGACGCCACAGCCTTCCGAGCGCAGGTGGTTCGATCGGACTCTCGTGATCAAGCGCTTCGATTGCGATCAAGCGCTTCAACTCACGTTCCAGTTCGGACCGATCAGAGGCACGAATGAGCACCGCAGGTTGGCGATTTTCAAGTGCCTCTTGAGCTAGCCGGTAAAGAGCCCAACTCTTGCCGTTTCCTGACGATCCCGAAACTAGCTCCAGGTGAGTAGTTGTCGATGCCGGAAGCGGCGCGCGCACGTCAAATGCAGGATCGTACTGACGAGCGGTCAACGCAGTTTCAAGCGCTAACCTGAGCGTCTCTTGCGCATCGGTAAGGCTGGCCAGACCCAAAATCTCTTCAATCACTTTCCCTGAAACAACGCAATCGTTCTGCCGAGCGCGCTTCATCAGGTTGCCAGTCAATTGGTCCAGCTTCGTTTCAAGCTGGTTGCCGTATGGCAGCCTTGGAAACAGTTGGCTCGCCAATTTGGTAGAGATTTCGTTTTCGTCGATAGGCTCAGCGACCAGCAAGCGGCTCGCAAAAACACGGAACGACTGGTCAAATCCACTGTCGCTTCCCGTTTGTTCAATGAAGACTTTTAGACATGAACTTCTTGCGCGTTGAAAATTTTTCTCGACTGCCGTTGTTGGCGTTCCGCCAGACGCGAGAATTGAACTGAGCTCAGCTGCGGGCTTCGTCAATCTCTGGGTGCTTTGCAATTCGTATCGATCGCAAACCTGTTCGCAGTGCGCGCCAAACAGGTCTGGCAATACCGCATCCGCAAATGTGCCAAGATCTATTGGCCGGTTGCGAAGTTTGAATTGAATGGCGTGTCGCTCATCTCCCTCAATGATCGCATCACCTCCGGAATTGGGTTCTAGAATTGCTTGGATGGAGTCGATCGTATTAGCGGAGGGCTTCAGTTCAATCCGTGCTTCAAGTAGGCGTGTCGCTGTCGCCTGCAATTGATACAGGAAGCCCAATATTGCCGAGCTTCCGCCATGCGGGCTGGAATCTGGATTTCCGGTCAACGAGCTAAGTCCTTCTGTCGGAATTGAAAAGTCTGACCATGGGCCACCTCAAAAAGTGCTTCGGCTTCCCTACACAGATCCCCATTGGAACGCTCTAGCTGATTCGCAGTGCAATCATTCTGCCCAGCAAGATCCGGTTCAAATTTGAAGCCGGTCGGCGAGCCGTTGCTGAAAAGGAAAGCCTTCACCATATTGGCTCGTGATGGCCGAAAGCACCGAAACTCCACTAAACCCAATTCCTTCGCCGCGCGAAATTATGCGGCAGAAGCGACCTTATTTATTTTCTGACACCGAAATTGACCAATCGACGGCGTTCCCTCGTGCAAGTTTCGAGTATCATCTGGAAACGCTAACTGCCCGCAAGCAAGAGTATGAGTTCGAGGACTTTTGCCGAAAGCTGGCAGAGAAAGAACTTTGCCCCAACCTCACAATCCAAACCGGACCTACAGGGGGCGGTGACGGAAAAACCGACGCCGAAACATATCCTGTGGCCGCAGAGATTGCAGAGCGATGGTGGGTGGGCAACCCATCAGCAGGCAGGGAGCGATGGGCCTTCGCATTCAGCGCGAAGAAGGACTGGAAGCCAAAGCTAAAATCCGATGTGAAAAAGATCGGGGGGACAGGACGCGAATATGATCTTGTCTATTTCATAACGAACCAGTTTGCTGCTGAGAAAGATAAGGCAAAGCTTCAAGATCAGCTTTCCGAAGAATACCCATTTCGAGTTGTCATTCTTGATCGCAGCTGGATCGTCGCAAAAGTCTATGAAAATGGACACCTGGGCATGGCAATCTCGGCCTTAGCTATCGAAGGCGCTCAGTCAGATACGATCCAGAAATTCGGACCAAGAGATGCTGCTAGGTCGGCTGAACTGACTGAATTGGATAGGCAAACATCCGATCCCGAACGATATGTCGGCGCTCGATTTCAACTGGCGTCTGATTGCTTCCGATCTGCCATTCTAGCGCGGGGGTTGGAACGACCTCAGGCTGAAGTTGAGGCTCGCTTCGAGCAAGCTATACGGATTGCAGATGAGCTGGGCACAACTTCCCAAGCCATGCGACTCAGATATCACTATGCTTGGACAGCCTTTTGGTGGTTCGAGGATTTGCCCAAATTCTTGAAGTTGTACGACGAAGTAGAAGATAGGCTTGCTGGGACAGAACAAAGCTCCGAAGCTAAACATCTCCATACCCTCTACTCCCTTACGGTTGCGTCAATTAGCAATGGGAGGCTGAAACCAGAAAGCGTAAATATTGCCGAAAAGAGGCGCGCTCTGGTCGCAATCCTTGAGCCTTTGGCAAAAAATGAGGCGCGTCCAAACAATGCGTTGGAAGCAAAGACCTATCTGACCCTCATCAAAACCCATGATGCAATGCACCAGGATGCAACCGACGCTCTGGACGAATGCTGGACTGATTTTTCAGAAATTTTGAAAGCATCAGAAATCCTAGGCTCTTACCCGGTCGATCTGCTCGAAAGCGTCTTAGGAGAGCTTGGCAGCGTCGTTGATAGCCCTGCCTTTGATAATCTATTTGCGGAGCTAACCGATGTGATTGGTCAAAGGCGCAGCCACGGTGCGGCAGGTCAGGCCAATATCAAGCGCGCATTTCAGAAGCTCGAACTCGAAAATCCGTATGAGGCTATTCGTTGGTTTGGACGAGCAGAAGAGTTATTATTGAAGCGGGAATACCGCGAGGAATTGACCGAAGCCTTGCTGGGAAGCGCCAGTGCCTACGGCATTGTTGGTTTGCGATGGGCGGCGAGGAATCGTGCATTGGTTGCGCTTGACCATGCGATGATGGACTTCCGCGAAGATGGAGACATTGACTGGCTAGCATGGATTGCCGTCAAGCAGTTGGCTTGGGCCGAGCTGCGGTTGGGTCGTGTGCCGCAGGCTCTAGCAACGCTGATGCTGGCAAAATTCATTCTTGCCGCATTGCAACCTGAGGGCGAGATTGCAGATCAAGTTGAAGAAGACCTGATATCTATCGAGGTTGCTTTTGGCTTGCTGCTTCTGAATCTCGATGTCGGGCAACTTGGGGCCATTTCGCAACTTCACGACAGTTTTGAAGAATACGATCTTGTCATTCCGGGAATGGCGACCCTGTTCACTTTGGGTCAGCATCAAGCTCTGATTGAAGAGGGGTATTGCCCGGAGGGGCAGACAGAGAAGGACCTTAACGACTTTCTACAGAATTGGATCAATGTTCCAGGCGGCGACCAGATGCCAAGCGAAACAATGTTACTGGATCAAGCCGAAGTTGAGTTTCAGTCAAATGTCCTTGGCTGCAACATCCGGGTCAAGTCACACACCGATCCGGTATCGGTAGGCATTGCTGAGACCATACTCGGCAGCCTTGAGAGCTTGATGGCCACAAGTGATGAAAGTCACGTTCTACCGCATAAAGAGAAGTTTCGGATTGTAGTGCTGCCCGATGGCGAGCCTGATTCCATTCCCAGTCATCGCTTGGTCGAGGACAAAGGAGCGTCGTATATCGAAATTTCTCACTCGCCTGACTTTCATCAAGACAGTGCAGATAAGATGCAGCGATACCGCGACTGGTTGCAGGAGCTTGTTGTCGAGATAGTCTGCCGCTTTGCGATTGTGCGAGACATTGAAGGATGGATGTCAAAGATCGCGGTGAACCGCCCCGGGATTGCCGGAGGCCATTTGGTTTAAATTATGCCGCCATGGGCGTGTCGTCCAGCATGGCGTAGTATCGTGCTTCAGCTTCGGCAGGCGGGATATTGCCGATGGGCGCGAGCAGGCGCCGGTTGTTGAACCAGTCGACCCATTCGAGCGTGGCGTATTCCACGGCTTCAAATGATCGCCACGGACCTCGGCGGTGGATGACCTCGGCCTTGTAAAGGCCGTTGATCGTTTCGGCCAAGGCGTTGTCGTAGCTGTCGCCAACACTGCCGACCGATGGTTCGATCCCGGCTTCGGCAAGACGCTCGGTATACTTGATCGAGACATATTGGCTGCCACGATCACTGTGGTGGATCAGGCCGCCACGGTGAACAGGCCGTCGGTCATGGATCGCCTGCTCCAGGGCATCGAGTACAAAGCTGGCATGCGCCGTTCTGCTCACCCGCCAGCCCACGATATAGCGGGCGTAAACGTCGATCACGAAGGCGACATAGACGAACCCGGACCACGTCGCGACGTAGGTGAAGTCCGAGACCCACAGCATGTTGGGTGCCGGTGCATGGAACTGGCGGTTGACCTGATCGAGCGGACATGGCGCTGCCTTGTCGCTCATCGTCGTCTTCACCGGCTTCCCCCGGATCACGCCCTGCAGGCCCAGCTCACGCATCAGCCGTTCCACCGTGCAGCGGGCAATATCGAAGCCCTCGCGCTGCATCTGCCGCCACACCTTGCGATACCCGTAGACCTTGAAGTTGGCATCGAACACGCGCTGAACCTCGGGCTTCATTGCTTCGTCGCGCTGGGCGCGTGGTGACAGGCGCGACGGATCGCGGCGCTGTGCGACACGCTCGTGGTAGGTTGATGGGGCGATCGGCAGAACCCGGCAGATCGGCTCGACCCCATACTCACCCCGA
>NZ_RAHJ01000022.1:0-256597 GCF_003605755.1 Tsuneonella suprasediminis
TCGGGGTGAGTATGGGGTCGAGCCGATCTGCCGGGTTCTGCCGATCGCCCCATCAACCTACCACGAGCGTGTCGCACAGCGCCGCGATCCGTCGCGCCTGTCACCACGCGCCCAGCGCGACGAAGCAATGAAGCCCGAGGTTCAGCGCGTGTTCGATGCCAACTTCAAGGTCTACGGGTATCGCAAGGTGTGGCGGCAGATGCAGCGCGAGGGCTTCGATATTGCCCGCTGCACGGTGGAACGGCTGATGCGTGAGCTGGGCCTGCAGGGCGTGATCCGGGGGAAGCCGGTGAAGACGACGATGAGCGACAAGGCAGCGCCATGTCCGCTCGATCAGGTCAACCGCCAGTTCCATGCACCGGCACCCAACATGCTGTGGGTCTCGGACTTCACCTACGTCGCGACGTGGTCCGGGTTCGTCTATGTCGCCTTCGTGATCGACGTTTACGCCCGCTATATCGTGGGCTGGCGGGTGAGCAGAACGGCGCATGCCAGCTTTGTACTCGATGCCCTGGAGCAGGCGATCCATGACCGACGGCCTGTTCACCGTGGCGGCCTGATCCACCACAGTGATCGTGGCAGCCAATATGTCTCGATCAAGTATACCGAGCGTCTTGCCGAAGCCGGGATCGAACCATCGGTCGGCAGTGTTGGCGACAGCTACGACAACGCCTTGGCCGAAACGATCAACGGCCTTTACAAGGCCGAGGTCATCCACCGCCGAGGTCCGTGGCGATCATTTGAAGCCGTGGAATACGCCACGCTCGAATGGGTCGACTGGTTCAACAACCGGCGCCTGCTCGCGCCCATCGGCAATATCCCGCCTGCCGAAGCTGAAGCACGATACTACGCCATGCTGGACGACACGCCCATGGCGGCATAATTTAAACCAAATGGCCTCCGGCAATCCCGGGGCGGTTCACTTGGCCCGCTCAGCGTATATGTGCAGGCGGCTGAAGCGCGCAGCTTCACGCTCGCCGGTCAGCGGCTGGGCATCTCATCATCTGCCGTGGGCAAGGCAGTCGCGCGGCTTGAAGAGCGGCTGGGAGTGAAGCTGCTGCATCGCTCGACGCGTTCGATCACACTCACGCCGGAAGGCAGCATGTTCCTTGCCCGGTGTCGCCAGATCCTGGCGGAGATGGAAGCCGCCGAACTCGAACTGTCGCAGACACGGGAGAAGCCGACCGGGCTACTGCGTGTCAGCATGCCACTGGTGGGCATGCTGATGATGCCGACATTGTCTGCCTTCATGGAGACCTGGCCCGATATCGAGCTAGATATCGATTTTACCGATCGCGTCGTCGATGTGATCGAGGAAGGGTTCGATGCGGTCATCCGTACCGGCGATGTCAGCGATTCACGGCTGATGACACGCACACTCGGCGAAGTTCGCTTCAAGCTGGTCGGAACACCGGCCTATTTTGAACGCAACGGGGTTCCTTCCCGGGTGGAGGAGCTCACCTCTCATCGCTGCCTGCTTCACCGCTATCCTTCGACCGGTAAGTTTGAGCTTTGGTTTCCCGGTGATGGCGATGGGGTGTCTTCGGACAACTTGCCAAGAGCGGCCGTTTCGAACGCTATCGAGCCGCTGCTGGAAATGACGAAATCCGGACTCGGCGTCGCATGCCTGCCAGATTTTTCAGTCAATCAATACCTTGAGTCAGGTCAGCTCATCAGTGTTTTGGACGACACGGTGAAGCATTCTGCCACGTTTCGCCTCCTGTGGCCCTCAAGCCGCTTTGTGTCTCCCAAAGTACGAGTTTTTGTAGATTATCTGGCCAACAGCCTTTTCCTCGCGACCACACGCTAAGTCTGGGCATCGCGCGTAAAACCCCTCGATCTGGGACAACCGTTCACAGGGGGGAGGGAATATCTTGCTTCTACAAAATCGAGGAAGCGCTTTAGCACAGGATTGTCGTTCTCTTCATGCCAATAGCCCGAGAATCCAAGCCAGACCTGGCCGCCATTTTCGTGGATCTCTCGGAAGATTATTCCCGGGTAGTGAAATCCAACTGCGGTCTCTGTGACAATTGAAATATGCTTGCCAAGAGACACAACACTAAGGAGAGAGTCTCGGCAGATTTCTTCGACATCGATGGTGGGGCGTACCCCTGAATTGGCGAGCTTTCCGTATAATATTTGAGCATTTTCTGGGCCGGTTTCATGCGCTGCTAGGAGAAAATGCTCACCTGCAAGGTCCGGCCAGGTAATCCGCTCGCGCACTGCCAGATCGTGTTGCTCCGGTAACGCCACCAGAATGCGTTCGCTCCAAAACGGTCTGGCTCGAAGCCCCGCATAGAAAATCTCGCCCGCCATCACAGCGAGGTCGAGTGTTCGGTTTTCCAATCCCCCAAGGAGCCTTTTTCGCTCACGTTCGACGCCGCGCATTTTAACGTCTGGGTGCTTATCGCCGAACTCGGTTACGGTCGCTCGCAGGTTGCCTGCCGAAAAGGATGTGTGAAATCCGACTGTCAGATGTCCGGTCGTTCCACAGCATGTTGCTCGAACCCACGAATTCAACTCATCAAATTCCGTCACTAGGCGTTCGACAGATCGAATATAGAACTCGCCATGTTCCGTGAGCTTGGCGCCGCGCAAACTGCGATCAAATAGATGCATTCCGAGCCGTTTCTCGATGTGGCCGATCTGTCGACTGAGCGTTGCCTGTTTTATATTCAGGAGACGCGCGGCACGGCTGAAACTTCCAGCGTCAGCTGCTGCCAGAAGATACCTCAATTGCTTCAGTTCAATCAAAGCTGCGCTCGTGACGCGGCGCAGAATGCGAAAGTTCGGAAAGCAGAATCGTCTCGAACCTTATTGCGATCTTATCGAGCTCAGCTTTTGCCTGCGCTTTGGCTTTTGCGACAAACTCTGGCGCTCGTGCGGTTCCCTCCAATCGGATTGAGGTCACGTCTCCAAGGCCGATCGTTTGGAAGATCCTTGTCACGTAGGGAGTCAGAAAATCAGGCTGGCTCGCCGCGCCCCCCGAAAACAGGCCGCCACAGGCGATGATCAGCGCCACCGGACGTTCTTCTAGCAGGCCAATCTTGCCCGACGAGGTGGGCCGAAATGTGCGCTCGGGACGCACAACCATGTCTATCCACGCCTTGAAAGCAGCAGGCACCGTGAAATTGTGCATCGGCATGTCGATGATGATCGCGCTTGCCTGTTCGACTTCGGCGATCAGGTGCTCCGATACGGTCAGAGCGTCCGACTTGTTTGCAAATGATCTCGTGCTCGCTGACAGGCTGGCTTGCACGAAACTGGCGCAGGGGAAAGGCGGCGGCGTTTCGGCAAGATCGCGGACCACGACCGGGAGATCGATCGCGCTTTTGAGCCGCTCGACAAGGTGGCGGCCCAATTCGCGACTGTGAGACCCGGCCTGCTGCGGGCTGGCGCTGATATGCAGGATGCTCATGCCGGAAACGGCGCGTGGTCGGAGTTGATATCATAGGAAAACCGCAGTGCGCGGGGCAGCAATCCTTCGCGATAGTAAAATCTGTGCCCCAGTGAATTCGAAAGCGCCGTATCCAGAACCAGCAGACTGACATCGTGCTTGCCGCACTCGGCCTTGAGTCTCTCGAGCAAACGATGCCCGGCACCGCTTCCCCTGCGATCCTCGTCGGTCACGAGATCGTCCACGTAGAGATGCGGACCGTAAATGAGGTTTTCCTGGATGCGGTAACCGGCCAGCGCGACAGGTTGCTCGCCTTTCCAAAGCGCGAGCAGACTGTATCCGCTAGCTTTCTGCCGTTGCCATCGCGCAATGAAATCGCCCTCGTTTTCGAGGTGCGGTCGTAATTGTTGCATCAGAGGAAAACAGAGCGCCACATCCTCTTGCGTTTCGGCATGCCTAAAGGTGAGCGGCTGATGCCATTCTTCCCGCAACACGCTCATAATGCATGTGTCCCAGCGTTCCCCATTCACCGACGCGGATGAGCGGCGTGTGCCTTCACGGTTGAGGCCCAGTTTTTCATAGGTTTTTATGGCCACCGAATTCCAGGCGTAGACATTCAATTCGACACGCTCGATCGCTTCGAAGCCGAAGGCATGCTCAGTGACGAGGCGCAGCATCTGGCTGCCTTTTCCCTGGCCCCTCATTTGCGGAGCAATGACCACGCGCGACAGGGTCGCATTGCCGTTGCGCCAATCCAGCGCGAGCTGGATGTGACCGACAAATTCGCCGTCCTCCTGCGCCATCCAGCAGAGCCGGATGGGAGGATTCGTCCTTCCTTCGTCGAGCATCGCCTGAAGCATTTGTGCTGTGAGAGGATAGCTGACGGTCGGGCCGCCCCATTGCACGGCTTCGACTTCATTGGTGAACCAGCTGCAGACGAGATCGAAATGCTCAGCGGTAAACGGGACCAAATGGATCATGGGAATTCTTCGTATTCAGGGAGAGGAAGGACGGGCTGGCGGAATGGCTAGCGGGGAATCGGAGGCGGAAAACGCAGGCCCGCAGCGATGCGATTCCAGTTGTTGATTGCGCCGACTGTCACGGTGAGAAGCACTGCCTCTTGCTCATCGAACACAGCGCGCAGGTCTTCCCAATCGCTCTCGCCGGGGGATGTGCAGGCGAGCTCCGTCAGCAGCTCTGCCCAGCGCAGCGCCGCCATTTCGCGTTCCGAGAAAATGCCGGCGTCGCGCCAGGCTGCAACCAGCCCAAGCTTTGTCTCATCGACAGGCAGCTTGCGGGCGATATTGAGATGGAGCTGGATGCAAAAGGCGCAGCCGTTGATTTGCGACACGCGCAGCTTCACCAGCTCGGTCAGCTCCTTCTCAAGCCCGGCATCATCCACACATTTGCCCAAGGCGAGCAGCGCTGCGTGGGCGTCGGGTTGAGACGTTCTGAAATCGTCATAGGTCATAGGTCTTTCTCCATTCTCTGAAGGTCGGGGTTCTGTTCGCAGCCCGGTGATCGATCCGTGGCAAACGGAAGGTCTTCGCCCTCCCGCAATGCTGTCAGAATGTCGGAGAAGCGTGTGTCGTAGCGCAGGCCGAGAACGCTTTGCGAATGGCTTGAATCGTAGACGCGCGAGATGGATGCCGGCAGTTGCCGCCCCCGGCGGGCGAACAGCCGGGCTGCCTCTGGAAACAGACGTCCGATGACTGCCTTGGCATTGCGTTTGAGGTCGTTTGTGTCGTCGCGCACGAAGGGTGTCGGCGCGGACAGGATGAACGTGTCGAACCCAAGCGCCGGTGCTCTCTCCAAGGCGAGGACATGTGCTCGCGCAACGTCATCGACCATCAGGCGGCAATTCAGAAATTCATTTGCCTTGTGGTTGTCCGCGCTCAGATCCGGTTGTGCGCTATCCTCTCCGGGGAAGAACCGGCCTGGTCGCAGGACGATGCAGTTCATGCGATGCTGAAGGGAATGCAGGCGGCATAGCTGTTCCGCTGCGAGCTTGGTCACGCCGTAGACATTGCGCGGCTCGAGCGGAGCATAGCTCTCGTCAAACCAGACCGCTCTCGAGGATGTCCCACTATGCACGGCCTCGCAGGCCATAAGCGATGTGGTCGACGTGAAGACGAAGCGGTCGACCCCGGCGGCGCGCGATGCCTCCAGCATGTTCAGCGTGCCCTGCACATTGGTGTCCACGAAGGCAGAGGAGGGGCATCGGGCAAGGTCGGGCTGATGCAGTCCGCCCGCATGAATCACCGCGTCGATATCCGCATTGGAAAATGCCCGGTCGACCATACTGCGATCCGAAACCGAACCGACAATCCCAGTGTACTCGCCGGGCGCGATATCGAACCCGGTGACGTCGTGCCCCTCTTCGGCCAGCATCGGCGCCAGGAAGCGGCCGAGCCATCCCGAAGATCCGGTCAGCAGAACGTGCATGTCTGTTCCTCCTTCATAACAGGGCCAGTCCGACCGAGGCGAGCAGCATGAGTGCGAAGGCGATGTTGGCTACCCGGCCGGTTTTCGGATGGTTGAGGAATTTCGAGAATGTCGCCCCGAAGGCGAGCCATGCTGTCTGGCTGACGATGATCACGCCGGTTAGCGAAGCCAGTTTGGCGATCATGTCCAGCAGCAGATCATCTGCAACAATGCTATGTCCTGAGTAGACCGCACCGATCGCGGCAAAGGCCTTGGGGTTCGCAACGGCGAGCGCAAATCCCGGCACAAAAGCGGGCGGCTTCGTGGCAGACGTCGCAACGTGGCCCACGGGCGCGCTCGCGATTTTCCATGCAAGATAGAGGATATAGGCGAGCGCCAGCACCATCAGCGCGGTGAGCGCGGCTGGCCAGGCAAGCAGCAATGCCGTGACGCCGCTTGCGATCATCAGGAGCACAGCGACCGTTCCGGCCATGACGCCGCACAGATAGGGCAAGCCGGGGCGAAAGCCGAATGCCGATCCGAGCCCGGCAAGGCTCACCGTTACCGGGCCGGGGCTCCCCATGAGTGGGAAGGCTGCGAGCAGAAGGAAAGCCAAGTTCTCCATTGGCTAGGTCGCCAGCCCGGGCGTGAGGGGCCGCTCTCTTACGAACAAGTGCAGCACGGCAGAGAGCAAGCCCAACAGGATCGATACGCGCCAGATCAGCGCGTAATTGCCGTAGTAGTCATACCAATCCCCGGCGAGCCAGACGCCAGCGAAGCTGCCAAGCTGATGACTGAGAAACACGAATCCGAACAGCGTGCCCATCACGCGTGGTCCGAACATCGTCAGCACCAGCGCGCTCGTCAGCGGCAGGGTCGAGAGCCACAAAACACCCATACCGAAGGCGAAGATCATCACCGATGGGGGCGTGACCGGCTGGCTGATGAAAGAGAGAATGACCAAGGCCCGCAAGGCGTAGATCGCTGACAGGATGTAGGGTTTGGGAAAGATCATGCTCAGCTGTGCGGCGAGAACCGTGCCGAGGATATTGGCCAGCCCGACCATCGACAGGGCCTTGAGGCCGAACGCGCGCAATTCCTCCGGCGACATGCTGGTGCCGGTGCAGAAATTCTCGACATAATTGGGCAGGTGGGCGGTGATGAAGCCGAGATGGAATCCGCAGACAAAGAAGCCCGCGTTCAGGAACAGGAAGCCGGGGTGTCGGCAGGCAGACACAACCGTGCCGACAAGCGCGGCCGGAGCGATGCGCCGGCTTTCGCCGGGCCTGTCGCCTTGGCTGGGGGTGGTTCGCAAATAGGGAATGCACAGGGCCATCGGCGCAAGCATCGCCGCGAGGACGAGCATGGTCAGCCGCCAGTCCAGCCATTCCATGAGCCACGCAGCCACGAGCGGTACAACGACCTGTCCCGCTGAGCCCAAAGCTGACGCGATGCCGAGATAGAGGCTGCGCTTTTCGACGGGTGCGGCTCTGCCGACCACCGCCAGGACAATGCCGAATGCCGTGCCCGATATGCCCATTCCGACCAGCAGTCCGGCGCCCAGATGCTGGGCTAGTGGTGTCGTCCCGAGCGCGCAGACGACCATGCCCAGGGTGTAAAAGCCAAGGCCGATCCACAAGGCACGCCGGTCGCCATAGCGGTCGGCAATCATGCCGAAGACGGGCTGTGCGAGGCCCCATACGAGATTCTGGATCGCGATCGAGAGTGAGAATATCTCGATCCTGCCGCTAAACAGGTCGTTCGAGAGCGGTTCGACGATACCACCGAATACTGAGCGGACCCCAAAGGCTAGCGCCAGTATTACCCCACCAGCGAGAATGACTGGGAGCATCGAACGCTTGTGCGGCGTGGATGTCTCGTCGATGACTGGCAACGCGCGTTCTGCTCCCGATTGGTTCAGTCCCCTGAGAAGAGGCCGAAACTTGACCGCTGCGTAGCACCCACCTATCAATTCGAATAACGAATGTATTTGAATTGTGAGTTCATAAATTCGAAAGTGAAAACCTCGTTCGACATCGACTCTCTGCGGGCCATTGTGGTCGGCGCAGACCTGGGCAGCTTCTCGCGCGCAGCGGTGCAACTAGGGCGCTCGCAATCGGCGATCAGCATGCAACTCAAGAAGCTTGAGGAGCAGGCAGGCGCGCAGTTGTTCGCGCGCAAAGGCAGGGGGCTCGTCCCCACCGCCGTCGGCGAAGCGCTGATCGCCTATGCCCGCAAGATCGTGGACCTGAATGACGAAGCGGCGCTCGCCCTGGGCGCTGCCACCAATACCGGTGTTGTGCGCCTCGGATTGCCGCAGGATTTTTTCGAGGACGTAATGCCGGCAACGCTCACCGCGTTCTCCAGTCGGCATCCGACGGCGCAGGTCGATATCCGCGCTGGTCAAAATCACAAGCTTGCCGAGGAAGTTGCCGCAGGCAGGCTGGACGGCGCCATCGTCTATTTCGACGAGGGTTCCGGTGGCGAAGGGGAGCTGCTCTGCACCTTGCCGATGCGCTGGCTTGCCCATGAGAGCTTCAAGCCCGCGGGGGCGAAGCCAGTTCCGCTGGTGATGTTCGACCACCCCTGCCTGTTTCGCAAGGCGGCGCTCTCCGCCCTCGACCGTGCCAGACTGCCGTGGCGCGCGGCGGTGACAACCCCTAGCCTCTCCTATGTCTGGGCTGCACTTCGCTCGAAGCTTGGAATAGCTGTGCGCACTGCGCATGGCGTCCCGGAGGATATGGTCTGCGTCGACGGCAGGTTCGGCCTTCCCGACCTGCCTCCCATCGAAATCCGCCTGCTCACCTCGCAAACCGCTTCATCTGCCGCGGAGGATATGTGTGGAATCCTGCGCGGAGAGGCAAATCGGCTGATCACGCCGACTTGATAACCAGATGGCGTGTACGGAGCTGAAAGGATCTCATCATGACAGAAGGACCACAACGTCCGATAGCGGCAACCATTGCAGTGGTTTTGCGTGAGGGTCAGGTCCTGCTGGTTCGCAGGGCCAATCCGCCAGATGCAGGGCGGTGGGGTTTTCCCGGCGGCAAGATCGAAACCGGCGAAACCATCGAACAGGCTGCCATTCGCGAACTTTACGAGGAAACCGAGATCCGAGGCGAGGCCTTGCAGACCTTCACCGCCGTCGATGTCTTCGACCATGATGAGCATGGCGGGCTTCGTCGGCACTTTATCCTTATTGCCGTGCTATGCCGATGGTGTTCAGGCGAACCTGTTGCTGGTGATGATGCGCTCGAAGCCAGATGGTTCGACCTTGCGGACCTCGAGGACGCAAACGTCGCACTCAGTCTGAATGTCAGCGAAGTTGCATGGCAGGCCGCCGCCATGCGCGACGATTTTTCCGAAACCCTGTAATAGCCCTTGCCAGAGAGTTGATTGGGACATCAGCCGAGGCTGCCGTTCGGATAGGCTATTCCCCGCTGGCCTTCCTTTGCCGCGGTTGGCCCGTGCGCTTGCAGCATAAGGAAACGTCCAAGCGCCGCCTTCCGGGAGCTTCGATCTAGCGCGAAATGTTTGTGGGAGAGCGCTGCCCCGTCGAGTAACGCCTGAATGTAACCCGACACTGTGTCGGCAGCCATGATGAGCGCAGCATCGAGGGTGTGGACGTAACGGCTAGTAATCGAACCCGATGCGTGGCCGAGTAGTGCCGCAATCGTGATCTCGGTGAAACCCAAATCGTTCGCTATGCTGGCAAAGCTATGTCGAAGCGTATGGGCGGTGAGATCCGATAACTCTGTATCGGCGAAGATCTTTTCCCAATGACGGGGGAAGCTGCCGAACGGCCCTTCGGGGTTCCTCTCGCCTGGAAACACATAGACGCTGTCCTCGCCCATCTGGCGCTCGTCGAAATACTCCACGATGGGCAGTCCCATCGGCCGAACTGACTGGCCTTCTTTGGTGTCCTCGAACCGGAAGGCGCTGCCTGCCGTGTCTATTTCCGCTGCCTTAGCCTCAATGATCTCTCCGCGTCGGCACCCTGACATAGCGATGAGCCGGATGATATCGACCGTTCTCGTGTAGCGCGGGTCCATTGCTGCTTTGTCGAGGATACGCCCAAGAGTGCGATATTCATCCTCGCTTAGCCGACGCTTGCGCACCGCGTCTTTTGGTTTGCGGACTCCGTGAGCAGGATTGCATTCAATTATGCCAAGCTCATCCCGCGCATAGGTGAAGATGCCGCCCAGCAGACCGACCGTCCGGCTAGCCGCTCCAAGGCCACCTCGGACAATGGACTTGCCGCGCAGCTTGTTCGTCCTCTCTGTGGAGCGCGTTTTGCCGGCCATGATGTCCTTCATCATCGCTGTCACGTCCGCCTTGGTGACGTGGGTTACGCGCTTCGAGCCGAGCAACGGGATGATGTGGCGCGTGATCCGGCCGAGATCGGTAATCTTTGTGCTGGCCTTTTTGGGCCGTCCGCCTTTGCCGAGAATCCGGCCGGCTTCCAATTCCGCCATATACAGCTCGCACAATTCCTTGACCGACATCGCCCGGCGGGCGCCGTTTCGATCTTCGAGCGGGTCGTTGCCCTTGGCGACATCAGCTAGCGCCTGGATCGCCAACGTCCGCGCCTGCTCCGCCGTGACGGTGCCATGACGACCGAGTTTCATACGGCGCCGGACATTGTTGGAATTGCGATAGTCGACAAAATAAGTTCGCGTGCCTGAAGGCAGCACGAATACGCCGAAGCCTTTCAGATCGCTGCACCAAATAGTATATTGCCGATCGCGCAGGTCGGCTTTGTCGACGACGGTTTTCGTCAGTTTTGGCATTTGCACCTCGCTAGAGCGGGTCCAGAAAACTCACCAAAATCTCACCACCAGATCGAAAACTGTGGGGTGACTTTGCGTAGTCTGGAATACCCTCATTGTCAATAAATCACTGCATAAACAGTTACTTAGAGAGCTCTGGCGTTGGATTGAAAAGCCTAGCGTAGCGTTGTGGTTCTAACTCCGAAGGCAGAGGTCACAGGTTCGAATCCTGTCGGGTGCGCCACGTTTTCAAGGGCTTATTGGGGCATCGGGAGGGCCTCAGTTTGCCGGGGCAACCGCTAGGGAACTCTCGAGGTAACTGAAGGTGATTCCTATCGTTGACTCTGACTCACTATCAGGTTGCCCAATAGTGCTCCACCCGGTAGAACCGCACGAGCGATGCGGAAGGAGCGAATGTGAAGTTCATCGAGGATCAGACGGCCCAAAAGCTGCGGGGTGGCTACTACACCCCCCTCGATCTCGCTTCCTTCATCGCCCGCTGGATTGCCGACCTCAAGCCTGACAAGGTCCTCGAGCCGAGCTGCGGTGACGGCGCCTTTCTTCAAGCGATGGCGGATGTCGGCGCGTTCTCGAAGGCGGCGATCACCGGCTTCGAGCTTGACGATGACGAAGCCGCGAAGGCCGCCCGGCGGGCCAAGGAACTCCGACTGAACCGTGCTGAGGTTCGCTCTGAGGACTTCCTCGGTTGGGCAATCGAGAACATGGGCAAAGGCGGCGACCCGCTGCGCGCTTCTTCGCGTTTGGCCAGTTGATCGTGAAGGGCAGGCGGAGAATGCGGTCACAGTTGTGGCAGTGATCGCCCCCGAATTGCTCCTCGAGGTACTTGTTGAAGCGCTCGACCTCCTTGGCAGTCGGTATGTCACCGCCAATGTACGGCCCGTCCCGTAGCAGCCAAATACCTTGCACCCCATTGCCGCTGTCCACGATGACAGACGGCCGGAGCTCGAAAGCCTCGAGCCGAGCGATTGCGGCGGCCCGGGCGGTCGCCGGGTCCTCGCCCTCCTTCGGGTCAATATCGACCCAGAAGGCGACGGCATCCCGCACGTCCTCCTTGCTCCCCTTCTTGTCGAGAGGGCGCATCGCGGGGTTCACCATGTAGTAAACTCGAAAGCGCGCGCTGCGCTTAGCCCCGCCGATACCCGGCTAGACTGTTTCCTAGTGTAAACGTCGATGAAGTCGAGTGTTTTAGGGGGCTCGAGCCAAGATCAAAAACCCGCTGGACCTCGGCTAGACTGGGTAGCTTAGACCTCCGAAGGTAAACTCGCAATCAGCGCAGTGCGATCCCGCGCCGTGCCAGTTCGCTACCGATCATGCGGACGGCGTATGAGGCATCGTTGAATGCCGAGCGACGGGGCGCTTCTGTCTGGCAACGCAGGGCTTGGGCGAACAGGTCGCGGAGCTGGGCATCGGTTTTCTTGGTCAGGTTCTCACGGGTAAGTTTCATCGTCTCCTCCTTTATATTGCCGCGTCCCGGCATGAGCCGCGTGTCACGAGAAGCCGAATCCGTGGTGTCAGAGGTGATGCATTCCTCGAATTTCGAGGAAGCAAAGGGAATCCGTATGCAGGCTTTACGCCTTGCATCATGTCCGTCTGGAATATGCGGTAGGTTGATTGAGAACAGCGCGCCCTGACGGGCGCTTCGGAAATATGGAGGGGGAGATAAACGAAGCCGTCCCCGCTGGAAATCTTCAGAGAAAATCGATCCCGCGAGGGAATGTGTTTGCCCTTGGGGGTTGCCGTTGCCTAACGGCCCGCGATCTATTCGCTGGCGCTCACGGAGCCGATGTCTCCGCCGTTCGGTGACGATCACTAACGGATTAATGCTGGGTCGCTGCCCCCAGCGCGCTTCGCATCACGTTCCGCCCAGCTTCCTTCACTTGACGTTTCGTACAGCAGGTTCCCCGCGAACGTGCCCACTCCGCTTCGGGGGGGCTGCTATGACTTTGAATGAAACTCTGACACGCGAGGACGTGGAAGAGGCGTTCCGCCGCGCTACCAATAGCGTCGTGGAAGCGGCGGAGCGATGGGCGGCCCGTGCGGAATTTGGTCTGACCGATGAAGAGCTTGCCGAAGCCCTGCGCTATGAGCTCGGGATTGCGGGCGGAACAGGCGGGCGCGGTGCTTTGTGCGTTGCCTATCAAGGCGCGGGCCTGAAAATTTGGGCTGGAAAGTCTGGATGGGCGCTGACTCCGCCCATCCTTGAAGGGCAGCGGACGATAGCCTTCGCACGGGAGTATTGCGGGATTCCCAACCCGTCCGACGAGCAGATGAAGCTATTATAAAATTAGTGCGCTGAAAAATCGGCGCGCCCATGCCCATCATCGGCACGGGCGCGGGGCTTCATGTAGACGACCTTGCGAATAAGGTCAGATTGACTGTGTTGTCGAGGCTTGAGGGGAAAGGTTCACCCTGAACCACAAAACCGAACTTGGCGAGAGGCCCCAGCATCTTGTCGTTTTTTGTGGTGGCGTAAATGCCTTTGGAACCGCCCGCCCCCTCAAGGGCCGCGCCGATCAGCTTCGAGGCAAGGTGCTGACCGCGATAATCAAGATGAACGACGATCCAGCCCAATTCGAGAAGATATGAATCGGCGGATGCACCGACTTTCGCCTTGCGAAAATAGTCGCGCCGATGACTGTCATGCGGACGTTTGACAGCCGCAGTGCCAAACAGCTTGTCCCCATCATAGAGCATGACGAGGGCGACCGCCGCTTCGACCAAGGCGGGCAATGTCTGAGCATTGACCTCGCCCGCCGAGATCACGAGCGCTTTGAACGCATCTTTAGCCTCGTCCGACATGTCCGACGGCGCGACCGTTTTCAGTATGAAATCTGTGCTGGATGCCATCCTCTTGCCCCCGATCATCATTTCATCATGCCTGCGACTTTGGCGCAAGCTTTCCCCCAAGGCTCATACACTGTGAGCATAGCCCCTTTCCCTGCTTCAGCATCAGGGAAAGGACCACCGATATGGCGCGCATATCTGCACAAATGCTCAATGAGTGAAGAGTTGATCTCTATGACCTTTGCGCAGGGCTGGCGGCACCTTGCAGGTCGATCTTGCCGATTTCGCGGCGAACATCGGTATGGCGAGCGCACGGGAGATTGCCGCAATCAAAAGCGGCGAGCCTGTCTTGCCGATTTCCTCAATTCCACGGCTCGCGATCATTATGCTGCGGCTACAGGATCGCGTGAACGCTGCGTATTTCCGTCAGTTGCAGGATGCCTTGGCCTTCGACGAAGCCCAGAGCGAATTGTTCGACCCATCGGAAGATGACGATATTCCGTTTTGACGGGTTTGGCGGTGTTCGAGTGAACTGCTCCTCATTGGTCATTTGTGCGGAGGCCAGATGAACCCTTCGGCTTTCTTCATGGGGATTCCAAGGCCCGTGCGGCGCGGGGATCAATGCGGCTCGCTTCCTCCAATCATTCCATTCATTCCGTGCAGCTCCGCCCCCCGTGAACGGGGCGTTCCGGCATTTGACCCCGCGCCTCAAGCCCCCGTGTCTTTCTTCGCTCCCATGAAGCCGACGGAATCATCCATGCGGCAAATGAAAAGGAGCAATCATATGTCTGACACCACCAAAAACCGTCCCGCCTTCCGTCTCTATTCCGTGACGGGCGAAGGAAAATCCGCCCGCTGGACAGATATCGGCGTGGCGTGGGCAACCCGCGACGGGAGGGGCTTTACGCTCACCCTCAACGCTCTGCCGCTCAATGGTCGCATCGTCATGCGCGAGACGGCAGACAAGGAAAACGAGGCCGCCGCTTGATGCGGCCTCACGAGGTTTGTAAAATCCACGGGTTATAGATCGCACTTATATCTATAATCTGTGGATTCGTTTTTATTATTGCATTTAGAGCTCATAAATTATAAGATGCAATGGATATTGAAATCCACAGATTATGATGAACCACGCCGCACTCGCCCGAAAAAGCCTCGATAGACGCTTTGCCGCCATGCAAAGCGTTGAAATGACGCGCCCGCCAAAAGGATGGATTCGCGCCATTCGCGACGCGCTGGGCATCAATGCCACGCAATTTGCCGCTCGCCTCGGGGTGAAACAACCTCGTATCGCGGCGCTTGAAAAAGCCGAAGTCAGCGGCGTTGCATCCTTGCAAACAATCAGGGAAGCCGCCGAAGCTCTGGGCTGCAAATTTATTTATGCCATCGTGCCCGAAGCCTCACTTGATGATCTTATCCGCGAGCAGGCAGCCAAACGCGCCGAACAGGAATTGCGCCGCATCCATCACACGATGAGTCTGGAAAACCAGTCGCTGGAGGACCGCGATCTTGCGGATGAACGCCAGCGCCTGATCGACGAGCTATTGGCAGGCTCAATGCGCCGCCTGTGGGATGAGCAATGAGCGATCCGCTGTTTGACGAGGATGATGAAGCCAACACCCCTCTGACAGAGGAGGAACGCGCACAGCTCATCCCGACCTATATCACGCAGCGCCGCGAACTGAACGAAGCGGAACTCGCCAATATCAGCGAGGCCACCAAATGGCTCTCGTCGCGCAAGCGCGAGGTGCTGGACGATGCATTCTTACGCGAACTGCACAAACGCATGTTCGGCAAGGTTTGGCAGTGGGCGGGTGGATATCGCACGACCCCGCGCAATATCGGTATCGATGCCTACCGTATCCCGATGGAGGTGCGGCAACTCGTGGACGATGTGCGGCATCAGGTCGAGCATGAGACCTATCCGCCCGATGAGATCGCCGTGCGGTTTTCGCATCGGCTGGTCTCGATCCACCCGTTCCCCAACGGAAACGGGCGTCATTCCCGCATGGTTGCCGACGTGCTTGCCGTTCAACTCGGGCAGAAGCCCTTCACATGGGGGCGAATGAGCCTCGTCGATCCGAGTGCAACCCGAAAAGCCTATATCGCGGCGCTGCAAGCGGCGGACGGTCACGATACCGAGCAGCTTCTCGCCTTCGCCAGATCGTAAAGGGTGACCTCTGGACGGTCTGACCCGAATGAAGCGGTGCCGTGAAAGGCGTACCAGACCGCGATGCGGCTATTGAGGAATGCGGTCAAAACCTTTGCACGGTCGCTCTGGCCAGCTGGCACCACGATTGCCTGCAAGATATCTGAAAGGTGGCCGAATGGCCGGACGAAGCCTTCGCTCCAGTGCAACTCCCGGCTGAGAACGGCCCGGGGAATGCGCTGCTCATGATAGCGGCCAAGCGTATGGCGGGCTATCTGGCATCGCAGGCCTTTGCCGGACCTTACCTCCAAGACCAGTTGCTACTGCCGTTCGCAATGGCCGGCCGTGGAGCGTTCACCACAGTCAAGCTCAGCGAGCACACCCGCACTGCTGTGAACCTGATCGAACGATTTTCGGGGAGGATTTTTCGCTTCTCGGAAACCGACGACGGAGCACATTTGGCAAAGGTTTGCTGATGGCCGCGAGTTGAGCCGTTCGCCGACTGACCGGTTGTAGGCGCGACAATAAGCGAAGCTGCCATTCACTCGACCCGATGCAGAAGAAGCTGCTCGCCTTTCGCGCCGACGATGGCTTCCGGCCAGCCGTGGAGGCCACCGACCCGGCCACGCATATCGCCAAATTTAACCGCGAGGATCTTCCCACGATCGTCCAGAACGAGCATCTTTCGCTTAGCCCGGCCCGCGAGCTTCTCGGCGAAGACGATGTCACGCGCGCGCAGCTAGCAAAGCTGCACGATATCGACGGGATCGCGCTTCTGGTCGAACGCTTCGACAGTCAAGGCGAGGAGCGGCTGCGTCTCGAGGATTTTGCGCAAATCCTCAGCCGACCACGGGGGCGGACCTTCGAAGGCAAATATGACGGGAGCTACGAGGAAGCGGCCGAAATTGTGACCCGCTATTCCGCGCGGGGCCGGGTCGACCTCGACCGGTTCTTCCGTCTTATCGTCTTCAATCTGGTCTTGGGAACGCCGACGCGCACCTCAAGAACTTCTCGCTGCTCGAACGGCCCGAAGGCCTGCGGCTCTCGCCCGCATACGACCTCATCAACACGCTCGCCTACCCCGTCTACGACCGGATTACCGCGCTTTCGATCGGCGGACGCAAACGCGAATTCGATACGGTCGACCGCAAGATCGTCGAGCAATTCGGCCTCGATATCGGCTTGCCCCGCGCTGCCGTCGAGCGCACGCTTGCCGCGCTCGGCAAGGGGTTGGCGACCGCGCGCACGCTCGCGTTCGGGGACAAGGTTCAGCCCGATGATTTCCGCGAAACCTATCGGAACGTCATCCAGGGCCATGCGCAAAGGATCTTCACATGACCGACTGGCCGATCGATTGGCGCGCAACGGTCGACGAAGCCATTCGCCGCCGCAAGGAAGAAGGTCTCAGCCAGCGCAGCCTAGCTGCACTGGCCAGCGTGAGCCTGCCGACGGTCAATGCGTTCGAGCAGGGCCAGATCAACCTGCGCTTTGAAAGGGTAATCGCGATTCTCGAAGCGCTGGACCTCTTCGTGCGACCCGCCGACGAGGGCAGCTTCGAGAGCTTCCTGCACGACTCGCGTCGCCGATGGGAAGACCTCGTCGCACCGCTACCGTCCGATCACCCCTCGCGCCAACCGCTCGGGCACAGCGAACAGACCTACGCCATCCTCGGCCTCGAGGATGTTCCTCCACCCAGCCAGCTTCGCGAGCTCCTGACCGACATCCCCAGGAGTTCCGGATGGACCCCGTTCTGGGTTCCGACCCGGCCGGACCTACGACCCGTCATCGAGGACGGTGCGCTCGAATGCTGGTTGGGCCGGCCCGACACCGACCGGCATTTTCGCGATGCGGCGCATAGCGATTTCTGGCGCGTCACGCGCGATCCCTTCGCCTATCTCCAGCGCGGCTATCAGGAGGACGGTCCGGACAATCTCGAGCCGGGTACGATCTTCGACCTCACTTTGCCTATCTGGCGCACTGCCGAGTTCTTCCTGCATGCAATGAATTTCGCCCGCTTGCTGGGTGCCAGCGATACGACCGAAATCCGTTTCGTAGCTCGCTATACGGGACTCGAGGGCCGCACGTTGATCACCTGGGCAAAGCCGCTGCTGCGCGACGTTCTCGACCATCGGTTGCGCGCACGCTCGCACAAGGTCGAACTCACCACGGCAGCGCAAGTATCCGACCTTGAGCGCAGTCTCGAGGATGTCGTCCATGATTTCGTCGAACCGCTCTACGAACGCTTCGATGGTTACCGACCGTCGATCGAAATGGTAGCGAATCAACTGTCCGAACTGAAGCGGCAGCCTGGTTTCGGCGCTCGTGGAGGGTGAGATGGGACCGTTCGAGGTCTCCAAGGAACTTGTCGCAGGGCTGGACGATGTTCAACTGCGCGCCGTTCTTGAACGCCTGCTTGTTGCCGAGGCCAATTTGCGGGGCATTTCGCATTTCGCCATCGCGGTCGGCGGAAATCAGACAGCAGCCGATGGCGACGTTGATGCATCGATACGGTGGAACGACTTGCCCGAGCCGGCCGACTGGTTGCCGCGGCGGCTGATCTTTTTTCAGTGCAAGACCGAAGCGATGGGCCCGGCGAAGATTCGCGACGAGATGTGGCCTGCGGCAAAGCCGCGCCCGATCTTTTCCGAGCTCGCCACCGAAGCCGGGGCCTATGTCATCTTCTCGACCGAGGATCCCACCAAGTCGGCGATGGACAATCGCTTGAAGGCGATGTGAGACAGCTTGGGCGATCTCGAACAGGCTGACCGGATTCAAATCGATTTCTATGGGGCCGATCGAATTGCGCGCTGGGCCAATCGGCATCCCGGCGTAGCGATCTGGCTGCTCGGCCAAGGCGGCCGCTCGCTAGGCGGATGGCGCCCCTATGGCGACTGGTCGACGGAAGGCGCCACCAGCAAGCCCTATATCGTTGACGACCAGGCCCGTGCGACGTTCGGCGACGACTTGGTCGACATGCATTCAGCAATCGCGAATATACGTGCCGCCCTGCGCGAGCCAGGTGGCGTGGCGCGGCTCGTGGGCTTGTCAGGAATGGGCAAGACACGTCTTGCCGAGGCCCTGTTCGACGAAAATCTTGGCCAAGGGGCATTGCCCAAGGCCAAAGCCATCTACGGCGACGCCGAACGGGATCTAGAGGTGGGCGCCGCGCGGGTCGCTGAGGAACTCATGCTCGCCGGCGCCGACGCCCTTCTTGTCGACGACAACGCCAACGCGGCGATCCACGGCCAACTGGCCGAGATAGCGCGACGGTCCGGCAGCCATATCAGCGTGCTGACAATTGACTATGATATGGGCGCCGACCTTGCGAACCGGGACATAGAGGCTGTCATTCCCGGGCGCTCAAACCGCCGCGTGAAAACCGGGCACGACCGCGAACTCTACAAGCAGCGCAACCAGATCGAGCGCTTCTTCGGACGCCTGAAAATCAACCCCGCCATCGCCACGCGCTACGACCAGCTCGCTGAAAGCTTCCTATCCATGGTCCATATCGCAACCGCCAGATACTGCCCCAAATTCGTCCACGCCGCCCAAACCATCGCAGACAAGTACCCGGTGCCAATTTCAATGAGTCGCTCCAGCACATAGACCAAACAATAGGCCTTGTGGTATTATTTTACCGCTCCGGAAACGCCCGGATTTGCTTGACTTCGCGGACCTTGCGGGACAAATGCGCACCTTCGCGGAACGGGGTGAGCCCCGATTCTCCGCCCATGATCGCCCGGCGACGGGCGTGAACACGAATTAAGGAACACCAGCCATGAAGGCGCTCAGCAAGACGACCCGGTCGATCAAACCGGCCGAGGTCGAAAAGAAATGGCACCTGATCGATGCCGACGGTCTCGTCGTCGGTCGCCTTGCGACGATCGTTGCCAACATCCTGCGCGGCAAGACCAAGCCGAGCTTCACCCCGCATGTCGATTGCGGCGACCACGTGATCGTGATCAACGCCGACAAGGTGCGTTTCACCGGGCGCAAGCTGCAGGACAAACGCTATTACAAGCACACCGGCTATGCTGGCGGCATCAAGGAAACCAGCCCTGCCAAGGTGCTGGAAGGCCGCTTCCCCGAGCGTGTGCTTGAAAAGGCTGTCGAACGCATGATCCCGCGTGGCCCGCTTGGCCGTCAGCAGATGAAGGCGCTGCACCTTTATGCCGGGACCGAGCATCCGCACGACGGGCAGCAGCCCGAAGTGCTCGACGTCGCTTCGATGAATCGCAAGAACAAGGTTGCCAAGTGATGGCTGACGAAAACAACACCGTGTCGGATCTGGCCGACCTCAAGGACATCGCTGGCGACGCCCCCGCGGCGGACGCCGAGGCGATCGCTCAGTCTCCCGCTGCGCCGCTGCGCGAGCAGGAACTGGATCAGCATGGCCGCGCCTATGCCACCGGCCGTCGTAAGGACGCTGTGGCTCGCGTGTGGATCAAACCGGGCACCGGCAAGATCACCGTCAACGGCCGCGATCAGGAAGTGTATTTCGCACGTCCGACGCTGCGTCTGGTTATCAACCAGCCCTTCGGCCTGACCGAACGCACTGGCCAGTATGACGTTATCGCCACCGTACGCGGCGGCGGCCTGTCGGGTCAGGCTGGTGCTGTGAAGCACGGCATTAGCCAGGCACTGAGCAAGTACGAACCGGCCCTGCGGTCCACCGTCAAGGCCGCCGGGTTCCTCACCCGCGACAGCCGTGTGGTCGAACGTAAGAAGTATGGCCGTGCGAAGGCACGTCGCAGCTTCCAGTTCTCGAAGCGCTAAGCGTTTCGGAACGAACGAATTTCGAAAGGGCGGCCCGTTTGGGTCGCCCTTTTCATTTGGCGCGGATCAGCTTGCGGTGCTGCGCGTGATCGCGCGGGCCACTGCCCAACTGACCGGCATCGCAACAACGAAGCCGCCCAATGCGCCCAACAACAGCGATGTCGGATCGGATTTGTTGATTACTAACAACGCAGTAATCGCCACGCCCATCAGCACGGTTGCCACAATGAAATGCAGGATCAATGCAAGGCGGATCATCGCGCCCCTCCTCTCGGTCCCTAAACGACTGGAGGACAGGTCTTAAATCACCAAATCCAGCAAAGATTTGACCGAGATCAGTAAACCGGCGGATCGGTGCGCGGGACGGCACCGACCGGGGCCACGGGTTCGCCCGGTTCACGCGGGGGCATGGCATCTTCGGGGACGGAATCGATCTTCATATCCTCGGTCGGGACCGCCTGCAGATTGCGCGCCTCGACGCACAATTTGCCATCGACGAAAGTCAACTCATTGAAACTTTGGGGAGTCGAGCGGATGCGCTGCGACAAAGTGCCCGCCCCCACCATCCGGACAGGGCCATTGACGGTGTCGGCCATCAGATCGAACGGGTCGTGGACATGCCCGGTCAGCACAGCAACCACATTGCGCTTTGCCAGTTCGGCCAACGCCCGTGTGCCACCGCGGGTGAGCGCCGTTCCCCGTGTACCCACCTCCACCAGCGGGTGATGTGCGGCAACAAGTACCTGTGTTCCTTCGGGAAGTGCGTCGATCGCCGCCAGACATCTGGCCAATGCAGCATCCCCGACCCATCCTTTCGACCAGTTGAGGCGGGGTTGTGCGCGGGCCGTCGTGCGGAGCGACACCACCGCCATGCCTGGCAGGTCGATTTCCTTTTCCACGACCTGCTCCATCCCGTGAAACCGGCGATATGGATCGAAAAAACGCTCCAACGGATTGAAATACGGGAGATCGTGGTTACCCACTTCGACCGTGACCGGTGCCTCCAGCGACAGTATCCAGTCGCGCGCGGCAGCGAATTCGCGGTGACGTGCGCGCATCGTGAGATCGCCGGTAATGACCACCGCATCAGGCTTTCGATTCGCCACTTCCGCAGCGACCCAATCGAGCGCACGGTTGTGTTCGAGCCCGAAATGAACGTCGGACAGGTGGAATAACAACGGTTTATCGGCCATCTGCAGGACCAAGCAGATCGACACCCAGGGTGTCGAGCGAAAACACGACTTGCGGGCCGCCTTCCGACCGTTCTCCGTCGATCATCAACGGGATAGGTGCATTCTCCACAGATCGGCAGACGACCTTGTCCGCCGTGGCCAGATCATCGTGCGGACCAGCCCGAAAATCGCGCGCAAGAATCGCCGCACCTTGTTGAAGTAATGTGAGAAATCCCTCGGCCCCATAACCCGCGATCGCCATCCCGGAAGGGCCGGGGACGAGCCGCACGCCCGAGTACCCTTCCGGTCGTCCGCGCGGAGGATCGACCACTGCGACCATCGGACCGGCAGTGCTTTCGGACGCGGCCTCAATACTTTTTGCCAATAATTCCGGTATGTTACCGTCCCGCAATTCTTCGCGTACATCGGCCCATGTCGCGCCCGGCCCGGCCAGCACTTCGGACAAAGCCAACAGCCCGCCGTCACCCCGAATGCAGGCGCGCCGCTGGGGTGTAAGCCGCCCCTCAGCAAAATCTTTCAATATTTCAAGGGGATCACGCTCCCCAAAAATCGTCCGGCAGAGCAAGTTGAAGGTTCCGCCCGGCAATGGCAGCACCGCCCCGTCGAACCCTTCCAGCCCGGCGATAGTGCGGCTGAGGGTGCCATCGCCGCCGAGAATCACGATCAGTTTTACGCCTGCAAGGCTGGCCTGATCCGCGCTTAAATTTTCGCCTTCGCAACAATCAGTTACACGATCGGGGGCATAGTCCGCATCGCGCAACATTACAGTCACTTCACCTAGTAAAGTGCGGTCGAAGCTTCCGCTGGAACCGTTATAAATCAACCATGTGAGCCGATTGTCCGTCATGCTGCATCAGCGCAAATACGCACAGACAGTTCCCGTTGACACATAACCATCCTCACTTGACGGGGATCACACCCGATTTGACAAAATCAGCCATGCGCCAATCAAATTCAGCGCGGAATACCCGGCATAGACCCATCCAAGCCAGGGCCAGCCATTGGCAGCCAGCAGCATCGCAGCCAGCAAAACCAGAAACTCTGTCACCAGCGTTCCGCGGCCACCCAGCATGTGAACGTACCACGGCATCCGGCCAAGCAATGGGTGCCTGCTTTCCAGCACAGCCTTGTGAACCGCGAAATTGCCGATTCCCAGCATGAAAATGACGACCAGCACCATGGCCGCGAATGTGCCGCATTGTTCGTCGGGCTGCAAATGCCTTTCATCCGGCGAAATGCGCCATCGGTCGTCTGGCGGATTCGATGGTCGGAACCCGGCGGCACATTGTCGAGGCTTTGCTGATCGCACCGCCGCCCTGGCGTAGGAATGGCTTCGCAGGAGAGGTCGCCAGCCCACAGGAAATGGCGCCGTTCCTGCAACCGGAAAGAGGATGATTCACCGTGCGATCGATGCGCCCCAGCATGGTTTCGCACCCAGTATAAGGAACGAACCATGTCTAGCCCCCTTCTCGCGATTGCCCTTGCCAGCGCCATTTCAGCCACTTCGCCAGCACCGACCATGCAAGTGAAGTTCGACGATCTGAACCTGTCGACACCCGCCGGGCAGGAAATGCTGCAAAAACGCATCAAATCGGCCGCCCGCGACGTTTGCGGGATGGACGACAAGACCACCGGCACCCGCATCCGATCTTCGGAATCGGCGCGGTGCTACAATCAGGCGGTCGGCTCCGCCACTGCCGCTGTCGCCGCCGCAGTTCGCAAAGCGCGCGCCGACAGCTGAACCGAATAACGAACGAGCTCCCGCTGTACCCGGTGGGAATCGGGCCCGAGCCGGTCTTAGTCCCCCGGCTCGGGCTTTCGCTTGTCTGGCGCGCAACGCGGCAATCCATCGCCCGCCCGTCGCCCCCGCCACAACCGATGCGGCAGACGTTGCCCGTGCGTGATCGATTACGCCCGCATTCGCGATGGCCGCGAAGCACCAAAGCTCAGCGCCCGGCCATCGCCTTCACACGGGGGAGATAAGTGCGACCGATCCGCATCGCGTCGCCATCTTCCAGTTCCACCGACCACACGCCCAGCCCATCGTGGCGCAGGCCGCGAATGCGGTCGCGGCGCAGGATCGTGGAGCGGTGGATGCGGATGAATTCCGCCGGGTCCAGCCGCGCCTCCAGCCCGGCGATGGTCTGCAACAGCAGATAGCTGCGATCTTCGACGTGCAGCCGCACATAATCGCGCTCTGCATCGATCCGCGCGACTTGCGCCACTTCGATCCGCAGCAATTCGGAGCGGTGCGGCACCCACAATTCGTCGAGCCACTGGCTCTCTGCCCGCTCCACAGTAGAGCGCCGACTGTCGGCCCGTTCGATCGCGCGACCCAGCCGTTCGGGGGTGACCGGCTTCAACACATAGTCAACCGCGTCGAGATCGAATGCCTCAACCGCGAAATGATCGTGGGCAGTTACGAAAATCACCGCCGGCCGATTGTCCTGCTTCGCCAGCTTGCGCGCCACCGCCAGCCCGTCAACCTCCGGCATCGTCATGTCGAGCAGCACGAGATCGGGGGAGAGTGCCCCGATCAGGCGCAATGCCGCCGCGCCGTCGCTAGCGGTGCCCACGACACTGAGCCCGTCCATTCTGGCGCAGATCACCTGCATCCGTTCGACTGCCAGCGGCTCGTCATCAACGATCAGAGTCCGCATTTTGGGGCGTTCGGCAGCAGAATCAGGCATGGGTCACCACAGGCAAGCGCAATTCGGTGCGATATCCGCCGGGCACAGGGCCGGATTCGATGATCGCATCGCTGCCGAAGCGGGCCTGAATCCGGTCGCGGACATTGGCCAGACCAATGCCGAAACCCGATGTGCCCCCCTTGGGCGCACCCGGCCCGTCGTCACTGACAGTCAGCACCAGCCGCCCATATTCCGCGCGGGCGGACAGCGTGATGGTGACCGGGCGATTGACCGGGGCGACGGCATATTTCACCGAATTTTCCACCAGCGGTTGCAGGATCATCCCCGGCACCCGCACTTGTTCCAGCGCAGGCGGCAGATCGATGGCGACTTTCAGGCGGCTGGGGAAGCGCACCTGTTCGACCGCCAGATAGTGTTGCTGCAACGCGAATTCCTCGCCCAGTTCGACATCCACTGTCGCTTCATCGGCCAGCGAGTGACGATAGAAGTTGGACAGTTCCTGAATCATCTCTTCCGCCTGCTCGGCCTTGCCGGTCATCACCAGCGAGGACAGCGAATTGAGCGCGTTGAACAGGAAGTGCGGATTGACCTGATACCGCAAGCTCCGCAATTCGGCGGCCTTGGCCGCGCTGCGAAAGCGCGCCTCCCGCCGTTCGGCCAGTCGCGCACGTTCGATGGCGACCAGCGCAAAATAGAGCGAACCCCATGCGAACAGCAGGAAATACCGGCCCAGCGCGATTTCCAGCACGCCCTGCCAGCGTTCCTCTTCACCCAGATCGGCCGGAACCACGATCCGCCCGCGCACCGTGGCATCGGGGCCCAGCGGGCCATCGACATCGGGGCTGGCCACAGGGCGGGCTTCGATAATCTTGTTGCCTTTACCGTCCTTGCGGACCTGAAAACCGCGCTTTTCCGCCATCGCCGCTTCGACATCGTCCTGCACGCTGGCGAAAACCTGCTGATTGACGGTGGCAATCATAATCGATGCCGGGATCGCCAGCAGCAGCGCGGCGATAATCTGCACCATCAGCGCGCGCCGGTCGAACAGGCGCAGCACCATCCAGAATACCAGCGTGATCCCGATCCCCGCCAATGTGACGACCGCGCGGCGCCACAACAGTTCGTACTGCAATTCCAGCCCCAGCGAGGCGCGCAGCGATACGAGAACGAAATAACACGCCCACAGCCCGACAATAGACAGCAGCACCGTGCGGAATTCGACCCGCACGGGTGCCTCTGTATCGGGAAGGGTGGCAGAATCGGCCATAGTCATAAGGTGTAGTGCCTTACGACGCGCGCGCAGGCCAGCGCGCGCGTCGAAGTGAATCGACCCTTCGTCGAACGGATGGGGCCGAACGAAGGTGCCGAAAATCAGGCTGTTGGCAGCAGATGTTCAGCAGCGATCTTTTCCTGCCAGCGGGCCGGGGCGAGTTGGTGGACGTTTTTGCCATCGGCATCGACCGCCACTGTTACCGGCATATCCTGCACAGTGAATTCGTAGATCGCTTCCATGCCGAGATCTTCGAATGCCACCACTTTGGCTTCCTTGATCGCGCGAGCGACGAGGTAGGCCGCGCCGCCGACTGCCATCAGATAGGCGCTTTTGTGTTGAGCAATGGTTTCGGTCGCCGCCGGGCCGCGTTCCGCCTTGCCGACACAGGCCAGCAGGCCTTGCTCCAGCATCATCTCCATGAATTTGTCCATGCGGGTGGCCGTGGTCGGGCCGGCCGGGCCGACGACTTCGTCACGAACGGGATCGACCGGGCCGACATAATAGATCACCCGCCCGGTGAAATCGACCGGAAGCTGCTCGCCGGCGGCCAGCATATCCTGAATCCGCTTGTGCGCGGCATCGCGCCCGGTCAGCATCCTGCCATTCAGCAGCAGACGGTCGCCCTGTTGCCAGCTCTGCACCTCTTCCGCGGTCAGCGTGTCGAGATTGACCCGCTTCGCTTCGGCGCTCGGCGTCCATTCGACTTGCGGCCAGTCGGCCAGGTTGGGCTTTTCCAGATAGCTCGGCCCCGAACCATCGAGCGTGAAATGCGCGTGGCGGGTGGCGGCGCAGTTGGGAATCATCGCCACCGGCTTGTTCGCGGCGTGGCACGGCCAGTCCATGATCTTCACGTCGAGCACGGTGGCCAGCCCGCCCAGCCCTTGCGCGCCGATGCCCAGTGCATTGACCTTGTCGAAAATCTCGATCCGCAGCGCTTCGATATCGTTCTGCGGCCCGCGCGCCTTCAGCTGGCCCATGTCGATCGGGTCCATCAGCGACTGCTTCGCCAGTTTGACGCAGTGTTCCGCGGTCCCGCCGATGCCGATGCCCAGCATCCCCGGCGGGCACCACCCGGCACCCATCTGCGGGACCATTTCCAGCACCCAGTCGACGATATTGTCGCTGGGATTCATCATCTTGAACTTGGATTTGGCTTCGCTGCCGCCGCCCTTGGCCGCGACATCGATCGACACCGTGCGTCCCGGCACCATTTCGACGCTGAGCACCGAAGGGGTGTTGTCGCGCGTGTTGCGGCGGGTGAACGCCGGATCGGCCAGCACCGATGCGCGCAGCTTATTTTCCGCATTACCATAGGCGCGGCGGACACCTTCATCGACCACTTCCTGCAAGCTGCGCTGCGAATCGAGGCGGCATTCCTGCCCCCATTTGACGAACACGTTGACGATGCCGGTATCCTGACAGATCGGGCGATGCCCTTCGGCACACATCCGGCTGTTGGTCAGAATCTGCGCGATGGCGTCTTTCGCGGCAGGGCCTTGCTCCGCCTCGTATGCTTCGCCCAGCGCGCGGATATAGTCCATCGGGTGATAGTAGGAGATGTACTGCAAGGCGTCCGCGACGCTTTCGATCAGGTCGTCTTCACGGATAGTCACCAAGTCACTCATCGAAACCAAACTCCTGCTGATCGAATCGCCACAGCCCGATAGGCGCATCCGCGCTACCCCGTCAAAGCGCTTGGCGAGAGGGTGGCTTTATGCATAAGGGAAATGCCATCCCGCCCGGCAGGACCAGACGCGCAATACAGGTAGTTATCGAATGACCGTCGCAACCAGCACCGCAACCGATTTTGTCACCGCCCGCAAGGCGATGATCGACAGCCAACTGCGTACCAGCGGCGTCAACGAACCGTGGGTGATCGCACGCATGGCCGCGGTCCCGCGGGAAGATTTCGTGCCCGAATCCGCGCGCGCCGCCGCTTACATCGACCGCGCCGTGCCGCTGGGCGATGGCAAGATGCTGGCCGCGCCGCTGGTCCACGGCCGGATGCTGGCCGAAGCGGCCCCTACGCTCGACGATAAAGCGCTGGTGGTCGATGGCGGCAGCGGATATCTGGCCGCGCTGCTCGAACCGCTGGTGGGATCGATCACCGTTATCACCCCGGACGATGCCGTCGCTGCATCGCGCAAGCGCGGGGATTTCACGCTGTTGCTGATCGATGGGGCGGTGGAAGAGCTGCCCGACAGCCTGACCAACCGGCTAGCCGACGATGGCCGCCTTGTCACCGGGCTGGTGCGCCGCGGTGTCACCCGGCTGGCTGTCGGTCGCAAGACTGCGGGCGCTGTCGCGCTGTGGCCGCTGGCTGAAATCGGCATTCCGCGGCTGACGCAGTTCGACAAGGCCGAGAGCTGGAGCTTCTGATCGTGGCCCGCGCACACTGCAGGGCCGCACTGATGGCAGGGGCTGCGCTCACCGCCGCCGCTGCCGCTCCGGCGCATGCCGACACTCTGCGCGACGCACTGGAAGCGGCCTATCGCGGTAACCCGACACTGGAAGCGGCCCGCGCCCAACAGCGCGCGACAGACGAAAACGTCCCGCTGCAGAAGGCTGCCGGCCGCCCAAGTGTGACCACGAATTCGCAGTACATCGAATTCGTCAAATCCAGTTCGACCAGCCTGATCGCCCCCAAGCGCAACGTTGTGGCCAACCTCGATCTGGCAGTGCCGATCTATTCCGGCGGGGCGGTCAGGAACGGGATCAAAGCAGCTGAAACCCGCGTGCAGGCGGGCAGGGCGGATTTGCGCGGCACCGAATCCTCGGTCTTCAGCCAGGTCGTGGCCGCTTATATGGATGTGATCCGCGCCGAAGCGCTGGTCGCTCTGTCGGCCAATCAGGTGAGAGTGCTGGGCGTGAATGTCCAGTCGACCAGCGACCGGTTCGAAATCGGCGATCTCACCCGCACCGATGTCGCGCAGTCGCAGGCCCGCCTCGCCACCGCACAGAGCGATCTGGAAAGCGCGCAATCGAACCTGATCGCCGCGCGGGAAAACTATATCGCGATTGTCGGTCTGGCGCCCGATGATCTGCAGGCCCCACCGCCGCTGCCCGGTTTGCCCGACAGTCTGGAAGATGCCGTGTCCACCGCGCTGGTCGAAAACCCCGACCTGATCGCCGCGCGCGAACGCGCCAAGGCCGCCGGATACGATATCGATGTGGCCGGGGCCGCTCGCCTGCCCACTGTGTCGCTGTTCACCGGCGGCACGTATAACAATTACCTCGGCTCGCTCAAAAGCGGGGCAGTCGCAACCAGCTATCCGCAAACCTCCACTGCGGTGCAGGCGGGGGTTCAGCTGAGCCTGCCGCTGTATCAGGGCGGCCGCCCGGCGGCGCAGGAACGACAGGCACAGGCCCGCTCTTCCGCTGCGCTGGAACAACAGATCGGCGCCGAGCGCAACCTGATCGCGCAAGTCCGCTCTGCTTACGCCAGCTGGAAGGCGTCGCAGGCGATTATCGAAAGCAGCCAGCAGGCAATCGACGCGGCTTCGCTCAGCCTTGAAGGGGTGCAGGCGGAAAACACCGTCGGCAATCGCACGATTCTGGACATTCTCAACGCGGAACAGGAACTGGTACAGGCGCGCGCGCAACTGGTGACTGCGCGGCGCAATGCCTATGTCGCCGGTTTCAGTCTGCTGGCGGCGATGGGCCGGGCGGAGGCGCGCGATCTGGGGCTGGGCGACGATGGCCCGCTGTATGATCCGGCGGTCTATTACGACCGGGTGCAGGGCAAGTGGAACGATTGGGCTCACGATCCCGATCCGCAACCGCAATCGACACGAACCGTTGACATCCCCGCGCCCGGAGCGGAAATTCCCCCGTCCGCCGAATCAGTGACCGAAACACCCGGCAACTGATTCGCCACAGGCGGTATGGGATCAACTGAGGCAGGTTACGGGGGCAACATGCCAATGCGACAAGACGGCGAAGCATCGGTCGAGGAAATCCTCGAATCGATCAAGAAAGTGATCGCCCGGGATAATCGCAATATCGCGATGGAAACCCGCAAGCGCCGCGAAAACGACGGACTGGCCGAAATCGCCCGTGTGATGGACGCTCCGGCCCCCGCCAGCAATAGCGATATCGCGGACGATGAAGAGATCCTCGATCTCGGCACGAGCCATCTGGCGGAAGAAGTCCCCTCGGCCGATTCCACAACTGACAGTGCTGACGATGCGGATGACGATCTCGGCCCGCTGACCACAGAGGCAGTGCGCGACGCCATGCGCGACAATCTCGCCGCGCTGGCAATGCTGGCCGAACCCGGGAAGCCGCCGCAAATCGTGCGTTCGGGCGAAACATCGCTGGAAGAACTGACGCGCAGCCTGCTGCGCCCGATGCTGGCCGAATGGCTCGATCGCAACTTGCCCGAGATTGTCGAACGTCTGGTGAAGGCCGAAATCAGTCGAATTGCCGGCAAGCGCGGTTAGTCGCGCGAGCCCTTCCCGCAACCGGGTCGAGTCACTACATCGCCCGGTATGAGCACGCCCGCCAACTCTCAGGCCAACCTGCAGAAAGCCCGCAACGCGCTGTCGAAAATCGGCGGCGAACAGGTGAAGCGGCAGATTTTCCTGTGCGCCGTGTCGGACAAGCAGAAATGCTGTCGCCGCGAAGATGGCGAACGCGCGTGGAAATATCTCAAGCGGCGGCTGAAGGAACTGGGGCTGGCCGGATCGGTCGTGCAGCGCACCAAGGCCGATTGCCTGCAAGTGTGTGAGGCCGGGCCGATCGCCGTCGTCTGGCCCGATCAGGTCTGGTATCATTCGTGCGACGAGGCCGCGCTGGAAAAGATAATTCAGCAGCACCTGATCGGCGGAGAGCCGGTGGAGGAACTGCGCCTGCGAAGTAACGCGGACGACTGACACGGCAGTTGGGTAGCGAGTGACACGGAGAGCGAAAGCGTGCTCAGCCGCCACGACTGCGGTTGTGACAAGGAATGGTCCATGGATTGCCGCGTCGCTACGCTCCTCGCAATGACGAGGGGGGGGCGGTGCACGCTATAGTATTGGCCAATCATCGGCAGCGCGGCTCCAACCCCTGAACCAACCCCACTCCGTGCCTTCGTGCCTTCGTGTGAACCAAGCTTTCTCCCGAGGCCCCTCCATCGCGGCGGTTGTGACGGTTGCTAAGGGCAGTACATGGATTGCCACGTCGCCTCACGTCGCCTCACAATGACGAGGGGAGGGGGCGGCGCGGTAGTCGCTGAGTCGCTCCACCCACCATCCCGTCACCAGACCACTCCGTCACCCCGGCCGCCGAGCCGGGGTCCAGCTTCCTCCAACGCGGTGCGGGAAGAAAAGCGTCGCCCCGGATCAGGTCCGGGGCGACGGTGTGCCTGGGCTGGGGGGAGTGGGCGCGAGCGGTGGTGTTGCGCGGGTTGTTGGCGGGGACTGCCGTGCCGCAGAGGGGGCGTCTGCCGCCACCCTCTATGTCCCACGCACCTCCGCCTCCCTTCGTCATTGCGAACGCAGTGAAGCAATCCATGGCGCAAAGACACTGCTTATGGCGACGGTTGTGATGGAAACGACGTACCTACACGAATTGCCGCACCGCTCCTCGAAATAACGATCTAATGGAAGGCGGCCCTAATCCCGCTTGCCCGGCCACTCTTCCCCGTCGAACGGATCGCTGACGGCGGCATCGTGCCCGGTGCCATTCGACAGGAACATCAGCCCCATCAGCGCCCCGGCCAGCAGCATGGTGAATGCCACGCCCAGCCCGGTGGCGATGTAAAAGTGAATCGATGCATCTTCCACTGTCAGCCACAGGCCGACAAGCGAAGCGATCACGACCACGACTGTCACTCCGCCCACGATCTGCATCATGCGCCGGTATTTGTTCCAGGCGAATGCGGCATTCTCTGGATCGTCGAGCGGGGAAGGGGGCGGATTGGTCTTCACCCGCCCCACATGGCCCTTACCAGCCGCCATAGCAATGCCCTCCGCTGGCCTTTCACGGCGGATCGTGGCATTCTTGCCCGCAAGACAACGATATATGATGGGGAGATCGAACGATGGATATTGCCCAGCTGATCGCAGGCCGCGCCAGTTCGGATATCGTGACGTGCGATGTCGATGTACCGATGCGCGAAGCGCTTGCGGTGCTTGCCACCCGGCGAATCGGCGCACTGCCGGTGATGCGCCACGGCGAAGTGGCGGGCATCTTTTCGGAACGCGATGTCATTTATTGTCTGGGGCAGGAAGGCGAGGCGAGCCTTTCCAAACCGCTGGGCGAAGTGATGACCGCACCTGCCATTACAGTGGAGCCGGGCACATCGGTGGACGAAGCACTGGGGCTGATGACCCGGCGGCGCATCCGCCACTTGCCGGTGATTCAGAACGGGCAGATGTGCGGTTTCATCTCGATCGGCGATCTGGTGAAGGCGCAGGTCGATGCTATCGCCACAGAGGCGGAAGCGATGCGGACTTATATACAGTCTGCATGATCTTGAGTGGGGGCGGCAGTCTCCCTACATCGTGTTTATGCCCGATCCGCTCATCCTGACTCCGACTGCCGCCAAACGTGTGGCGGCGATTGCTCAACGCCAGTCGAAACCGGCGATCCTGCGCCTTTCGGTCGAAGGGGGCGGGTGTTCCGGGTTCCAGTATAAATTCGACCTGTCCGACGATGCCGATGCCGACGACAGCGTCAGCGAGACCGACGGGGTGAAGCTGGTGGTCGATCCGGTCAGCCTCGATCTGGTGGCGGGCAGCACCGTCGATTTCGTCGAATCGCTGGGCGGGGCGGCATTCCGGGTTGAAAACCCGCAGGCCGCCGCCGGTTGCGGTTGCGGTTCCAGCTTCGGCATCTAATAGTCGCCGGATGCGGATTGCATCCTTCAATATCAACGGCGTCAAAGCGCGCCTGCCCCGACTGATCGAATGGCTGGAAGAAACCCGGCCGACGGTCGCCTGCCTGCAGGAAATCAAAAGCCAGGATGAAGGCTTCCCCGCCGACGCGTTCGAGAAAATCGGCTATCGCGCGATCTGGCACGGGCAGAAAGGGTTTAACGGCGTCGCCATTCTGGCCGACGGAGTCGAGCCGGTCGAAACCCAGCGCACTCTGCCCGGCGACCCGGACGACGATCATTCACGCTATATCGAAGCGGATGTGAACGGGGTGCGGATCGCATGCATCTATCTGCCCAACGGAAATCCGGTGCCGGGGCCGAAATTCGAATACAAGCTGGCATGGATGGAGCGGCTGCGCGCCCGCATGCGCGAGTTGTGGGATCAGGAAATCCCTTGCGCGGTCGTGGGCGATTTCAACGTTATTCCAGAAGATAAAGACGTCTGGTCGCCTAAGGCGATGGCCGCCGATGCGCTGATGCAACCCGAATCGCGCGATGCCTATGCCCGTTTACTGGGCGATGGATGGACCGATGCCATCGACACGCTGAACCCGCGTGGCGGGGTGTGGACGTTCTGGGATTATCAGGCTGGCGGGTGGCAGCGGGACCACGGGTTTCGCATCGATCACCTGCTGCTCAGCCCCGAACTGGCCGACCGGATGACCGCCGCCGGGGTGGACCGTGAATATCGCGGACGCGAAAAAGCCAGCGATCACACCCCTGTATGGGTGGATATCGCTGGCTGATCCCGGCTGCAGGCGCGCGCCTGCAACAGCTTACTTGTAAAAAACGTGCGAGCTGATGGTAGCTGCCGCCACGCGATTGCGGCTCCAGCGCGGGTTCACACGGCGAGCGTGGAAATACAGCGCATCGTCGGCCTTGCTTTCCCACAGATCCTCGTGCGCGATCCGGGCAATTGCCTTGGCACGCTTCCACGCGGCAGAGGCCGTGCGGATATGCGGCATGCGGCCACCGCGCACGAACGAGAACTGCGAACGCTGATAGACAACACCGCAATAATCCGACGGAAAGGCGCTCGATTCAGCGCGGTTGATGATCACTTTCGCCACAGCAAGCTGCCCGGCGAGCGGCTCACCACGGGATTCGAAATAGATCGCACCGGCGAGGCACTTCATCTGCCGCGACAGCTTTTCACCGGAAGGCACCGTAGCGACAAGCTGACGCAGCGAACCGGCGTTGCGCGGCAATGCCTGCATATCGGCATCGTTGCCGTCAGCCACCTGATCTTCGGGTTGTTCGGTAATCGCCTGTACGACCGGTTCTGACACGAACTGGACGTTTTCTGCCTGCGGAACCGTTTCTTCGGTCAACGGCAGAGCAATCTGAGGCTGGTTCTCGCCCGGCTGGGCATTTGCGCCGGAACCATCGGCGAACGAGAGCGTAAACACTGTCGTCGCGGCAATTGCCGCGAGAGTGGCGCGATGAAACTTCATTTATCCGTCGGTTTAGGCGGTGGACGCGCCCGTCGCAGACTGGGAACCCTTATCGCAACGTGTGCGTTAACAGTGGGTTCTGCACATTGCCTGCCGGCCGCCCCCCGTCTGCGCGCTGACCGGCCGACCCCATGTCGCCCGAGCCGCCTGCGCCCGTAAAGGTGGCGGCGCAAATAGATGCTGCGGCTGCGAAGTCAACTCTGGCGGCGATTATCCCGGCAAAGCTGCGATGAACCGTTCTTCATCAGCGACGTTTACCTCTATTAACCACAAATCGGGATCCCGTTCCCTGCGCTGATTCAAATATTCCGTAAATTCTTGTTTATTTTCAATATCTTCTTCTTTTACGCGCACAAAAGCACGGGTCCCGTCCAACTGCGGCATACGTTCGAACAGCGCGTCGGGTTTATCACGACCGATAATTACGATTGCTATGGTGCCGGCGTCACGCTCGCCCCGCGAAAGCACAGTGGCGAACCCGCCTTGCGACTCGGCCAGGCGGCGAATCGCACCGACTTCCAGATGGGCAGGGAGGCGCGAATCCATCGCTATGCCGGATCGGCGTAGCCCGGCAGGCTCGATAGCGGGATGCGCGATCGCATGAACGTGCCCGTGCCGCGCCCAATTTCGTCGCCTTCCGCATCGGTCAGGCGCGATTCACCTACCAGCACGCGCTTGCGCCCGCTGATCCAGCGGCCTTCCGCGATGACCTCTCCCGATTTCACCGGCTTGGTAAAATGCAGGTTGAAGGATGTCGTCAGCAGGAAACGATCGGTGATCCGCGTGTTGGCCGCATAAAACGCCGCATCGTCGAGCATCTTGAAATAAACCGTACCGTGCGCCGCACCCGCCGCGTGATAGACTCGTTCGTCTATCGTGAAGTGAATGCGGGCCGCACCGTCACCGGTGATTTCCAGCCGTGAATTGAACAGCCGGTTGACCGGCGCGGCGGCATAGAGCCGTTCCAGCGCGCGATGATGCAGGGCGGCCCCGGCGCCACCATCTGGGGCATGGTCAGGCAGCGTCACGGTCCGATGCGTTGGTCAGCAGGGCATAGAGCGCTTCGGTGTCCTGCGCTTCGGTCAGCGCACGATGCATATCTTCGTCCCGCACCATCCGCGACAGCGCGGCCAGCGCATGGAGATGGGTCGCGCCGGAATTGGTAGGCGACAGCAGGCCAATCACGATATCGACCGGCATATTGTCCGCTGCATCGAAATCGACCGAGCTTTCCAGCTTGAGAAGTGCCGCCACCGGGCGAGCCAGCCCGTCTATCCGCGCATGGGGCAAGGCAACCGAACGACCGAACCCGGTGCTGCCAAGCGCTTCGCGTTCTTCCAGCCCTTCGAGCACAGCCGTACGGTCGAGCGAATAGACTTTCGCGAAACGGGTCGCGAGAGCTTCAATAATGGAGCGCTTGTCGTGCAGATCATCGACCCACACAGCCTCCGGCAGCAATTTGAAGATAACATTCATCATGGTCTTAAAAAACCAAACACTCGATCATGGAAAAGGAGAGGACCGATCACGTATCCTCTCCCGAAGATCGCGATCTACCGCGGTTCAACCCAGCCGATCGAACCATCACGACGGCGATAAACCATATTGTGCCGTCCAGTTCCAGCGTTTTTGAACAACATAGCGTTGGTATCTCGCAGATCGAGCATCATCACAGCATCTGCGACGCTGGCCTCTGGAATATCGGCGGTGGTTTCCGCGATAATCATCGGCGCATCGCCGCCCGTCTCTTCTTCCGCATCTTCCTCGGGTGCGGCGAAGATCGTGTAGGCGGCCTCTTCTTCCAGCACGGCCTGCTGGCTTTGTGCGTTGCGATCCTGCAGGCGGCGCTTATATCGGCGGAGCTGCTTATCGAGCTTTTCCGCAGCCGCATCGGCCGCCTGATGGGCATCCTGCGCCACACCGTGCGCCTTGAGGATGAGGCCCTGCATCACGTGAGTCACGATGTCGCAACTGAACGCGCCAGCAGGCGCCTTGCCGAACGTGACATTGGACGACAGCGCGCGATTGAAATATTTATCGACGATAGCGTTAAGCCGATCAGCAACGTGTTCCTGCAGCGCAGCGCCAGTTTCGATCTGGTGGCCTGAAACGCGAATATCCATCGTCAACCTACTCCTCTTCTGGTGCGACCACTAGCGATCGCTCACATTCGGAACGTTCAACTGTTCCAAATCGCTCCGTCCATCTGGCCAATAAATGCCCGATGGCGGGCTAATTCCTCTTCCGATGCGGAATGCGGACGCGGCGGACGAAATTCGCGCCGTCGTTCGGGGCGTGTGGGCATGCCCACTACACTGTCATCGCCGTCGGTCTCACCCGCTGCCAGCTCCAGCCCGATCTGGCGGCCACCGGTCAGTTCGACGTAAAGCTGTGCCAGCAATTCGGCATCGAGCAATGCGCCGTGCTTGATACGGTGACTGCGGTCGATGCCATAACGGGTACATAATGCGTCCAGCGTCAGCTTGGCGCCCGGATGCCGCCGCTTGGCAATCGCAATGGTATCCACCATCCGGTCGAGCGACACCGGCTCGCGCCCGGCGATTTCCAGTTCGGCATTGAGGAAGCCGAAGTCGAAACTGGCATTGTGCGCCACCAGCGGGGCATCCCCGATAAAGGCCAGCAGTTCATCCACCTGTTCATGGAACCGCGGTTTGTCCGAAAGGAACGCCGCAGACAATCCATGCACCGCCTCCGCCGCAGAGGGCATATCGCGGTCGGGATTATAATAGGCGTGGAATGTGTGACCCGTGGCCACCCGATTGACCATTTCGATACAGCCAATCTCGACCATGCGGTCGCCCGTCTTGTGATCAAGCCCGGTTGTTTCGGTATCGAAAACGATCTCGCGCATCAGCAACTATATCGCCCTGAAACACCCATGTGACAAGGGCGCGACTCACGAATTCGCGGCGGTTACCGGCCAGTCAGCGCAGCCACGAGTCGTTTCACCCGCTGGCGGGTTTCCGCCAGCGTCGTACCGGTGTCGATCACATGATCCGCGCGCATCCGCTTTTCCGCATCGGGTACTTGCAACGACAGGATATGGGCGAACTTTTCCGGAGTCATACCTGGCCGCGCGAGCACACGGGTGCGCTGAGTTTCCGCCGGTGCCGACACCACGGCAACAACATCGACCTGCTCTGCCCCGCCTTTTTCGAACAATAGCGGAATGTCGAACACCACCAGCGGTTGCCCGGCATGTTCGATCATGAACGCGCCGCGCTCTTCCGCCACCGCCGGATGCACAATCGCCTCCAGCCGGGCGAGCGCGGCCATATCGCCAAACACCTGTTCGCCCAACGCCTCTCGCCGCACACCTGCCGGGCCGGTCGATCCGGGAAACGCTGCCTCTATCGCCGCAACAAGGGCACCGTTCGGCCCCTGCAATCGGCGCACGGTGGCATCGGCATCGAACACCGGCACCCCCAGTTCCATGAACATTTCCGCTACGGTCGATTTGCCCATGCCGATCGAACCGGTCAGGCCGAGAATCACCGGGCGCGTCATGCTATCAACCGTTGACGCAGGGCGGCCTCACTGCCCGCATCGCGCGGAGCGGACATACCAAAAAACTTTTCAAACGCCGCCGCGGCCTGACCGATCAGCATCGACAGCCCATCGATTGTTTGCAGACCCTGCGAACGGGCGCTGGCCAGAAACGCGGTATCCACCGGATCGGTGACGATATCGTATGCCACCGATCCCGGCGGTGCATGGCTCCAGTCGAAATTCAACGAAGGCTGCCCCCGCATTCCCAAAGGGGACGCGTTGACCACCAGATCGAGGCATCCCTCACGATCATCGAATGGAAAATCGGTCGCATCGGCAAAGTGCGCCAGATCGATGGCGTGATGCTCCCCCCCCGGATCGAGAGTGTCGAGCAAATTGCGCGCTTTGTCGGGATTGCGACCCGCCAGCACCAGAGTGAACCCCTCACCCGCCAGCGCCGCGACAATTGCCCGTGCCGCACCGCCAGTGCCAATGATCCGGGCCATGCGGAAATAGTGCGCCTCTGCCAGCCGATCCGCCAGCGGTTCGAGAAAACCCGCCGCATCGGTATTATACCCGACAAGCGCGTCCCCCTCCCGAACAATGGTGTTCACAGCGCCGATCCGTTCCGCAACGGGGTCGAGCCGGTCGAGCAACGGGATGACCGCTTGTTTGTGCGGCATCGTTACGTTGCACCCCAGCCAATCGGCATCGGCCCGGCGCGATGCGAGGTAATCCGGCAGGCCCCCATTCGCCACCAATGTAGCGCGATAGTCCGCGTCAATCGCCAGCCTTTCCAACCAGAATCCGTGAATCACGGGGGATTTGCTTTGTACAATCGGATCACCGATCACTTCGGCATAAGGTTTATTGGCTGCACCAGTGGTCATGCCTGCATCACTCCCAGGTCGCGCAACGCGCCAAGGACTTTTATCAGCGGCATCCCCAGCACAGTGAACTGATCGCCTTCTATCGCCTCGAACAATTGCACACCCCGCGCCTCGATCCGAAAACAGCCGACACAACCGGCGATTTCCGGCCATTCGGCACCGAGATAGCTTTCGATGAACGCATCGGAGAGATCGCGTACATGCAAGCGGGCAAGATCGCCCCCGCTCCACAACACCGCGCCATCCCGCGCCAACGCCGCACCGCTGTGCAATTCCATTGGCTTGCCCGAAAATTCCCGCAAGTGACGCGCGGCATCCGCACGCGATGCAGGCTTATCGAACCGCTTGCCACCGACGCTGACCAGTGAATCGCTGCCCAGCACCAGATGCCCCGGATTGGTATTGGCCACAGCGATGGCCTTCGCCTTAGCTAATGCCAGCGCCACATGCGCCGGATCGCTGTTGCCAAGTTCCGCCTCTATCGCCCGTTCATCGACATCGGCAGGTATCGCTTCGTAAACTACCCCGGCGGCGTTGAGCATAGCGCGGCGGCTGGCGCTTTTGGATGCAAGGATCAGGGTCATATTGGCTTGGGCCCCACGACCGGAGGAATCTCGCGCGCTTCGCGTTCGTTATACAGCTTGATTACCGCCGCGGCGGTTTCCTCGATCGACCGGCGGGTCACATCGATCACCGGCCAGGCATTGTCGGCAAACATGCGCCGGGCAAAGCGCACTTCTTCGGCCACCCGCTCCGCATCGACATAAGTGCTTTCCTGCCCGTCTGCGATTGTCAGCAACCGGTTCCGCCGCACCTGTACCAGACGTTCGGGCGCGGTCGTCAGGCCGACAACCATCGGGCGACGCAGACGAAACAGCAGATCGGGCGGGGGGCTTTCCACCACCAGCGGGATATTGGCGACTTTGTACCCACGATTGGCGAGATAGATACTGGTTGGCGTTTTCGAACTGCGCGACACCCCGGCCAGAATGATGTCGGCATCTTCCCAGTCTTCGTATGCAATCCCGTCGTCATGCGCGATGGTGTAGTGGATTGCTTCCACCCGTTTGAAATAGGCATCGTCCATCGAATGCTGGCGACCGGGGCGACCATGCGCGGCCTGGCCAAGCTGCGTCTCCAACGCCTCTGTGACTGCGTCGAGCACAGGAACCGCGGGCAAGCCAATGGTACGACAATGCTCTTCCAGCCGGGCACGGGTTTCCGCATTGACCAACGTAAACAGTACCAGCCCCGGATTGGCGGCCAGATCGGGCACGATTCGGTCGAGATGCTGGCGGCTGCGAACCATTGGCCAGAAATGGCGCTGAATATCGGTTTCTTCGAACTGCGCGAGAGCCGCCTTGGCGATCATCTCAAGCGTTTCGCCGGTGGAATCCGACAACAGGTGAAGGTGGAGGCGCGGCATCGATAACAGGCTCTGGCAGGTTGTGGACAACCACCGGCATAAACCATGGGACAAGGCTGCGGACAAGCAAAGCCCGCCGTTTCATGCCCATTACGAGTCCGGCAACCGGCAGTTTGTGGACAGGTTCGCTGACCTTTCCCCACGCTGGGGACAGCGGGGATAACCTTTGGTTGACGCGGAATTGTAATGATTCGTTGGTCCGTTTGCCCTGTTCAGCGGGGGAGAATTCGGGCAGGGCGCGGCTGTCCCCACAATCCACAGGGCCAACAGACTCCATCATCTTATCTAAGAATCTTATTTGTATTGGATTGGACCTTTAAAACGATGCCCGGTCTCCTTCTCGATACCCTGCGCGGAACGCGTGCCGACACGGTGCCCATGTGGCTGATGCGTCAGGCAGGGCGCTACCTTCCCGAATATCGCGAGCTGCGAGCGGACAAGGGCGGTTTCCTCGAACTGGTCTATGATACCGCGGCCGCGGCAGAGGTGACGATTCAGCCGATCCGCCGCTTCGGGTTCGACGGGGCGATCCTGTTTTCCGATATTCTGATCGTTCCATATGCGATGGGTCAGGATCTGGCATTTCTGGCAGGCGAAGGGCCGCAGCTGACTCCGCGACTGGTCGATCATGCGCTCTCGTCGCTTCAGGCGGTCCCTCAGCGCCTAGATCCGATCTACGCGACCGTGGCCAGCGTGAAGGCACAGCTTGGCCCTGAGACGACGTTGCTGGGCTTTTCAGGCAGTCCGTGGACCGTTGCGACGTACATGGTGAATGGCGAGGGCAGCCGCGACCAGCACGAAACGCGGGCAATGGCCTATAGCGATCCGGCGGGATTTGGCGCCATCATCGATGCGATCATCGATGTGACGGTCGAATATCTGGTGGGTCAGATCGAGGCCGGTGCCGAAGCGGTGCAGTTGTTCGATTCATGGGCAGGCAGTCTTGCCCCGGACGAATTTGCCCGCTGGGTCATTGCGCCCAATGCCGCCATCGCCGCGGCTATCCATGAGCGATGCCCCGGCGTGCCGGTGATCGGTTTTCCGAAGGGTGCGGGCGAAAAGCTCCCCACCTATGCTCGCGAAACCGGTGTCGATGCAGTGGGCGTGGATGAGACAATCGACCCCGAATGGGCTGCGCGCGAATTGCCTGCCGGGATGCCGGTGCAGGGCAATCTGGATCCGTTGCTGCTGCTGGCTGGCGGTGAGGCGCTGGAACAACGCACCCAGACAATTCTGCGTGCCTTTGCCGGTCGTCCGCATGTGTTCAATCTGGGGCACGGGATCGACCGGCGTACTCCGATCGAACACGTTGAACGGTTGAAAAACACAGTTCGTAACTGGAGGGGGTGACTATGCGGCTTTCAATCCCTATCTGGACATCATGCAAGGCGCGCTGGCGATGACGTACCTGTGGCTGAAGGCCGGTCACATCATTTTCGTGATTTTCTGGATGGCGGGGCTGTTCATGCTCCCACGCTATTTCATCTATCATCAGGAATCCGATGTCGGATCCCCCGAAGATGCCAAATGGATCGACCGCGAGCGGAAATTGCTCAAAATCATCCTCAATCCTTCGATTATCGTTGTTTGGGTTCTTGGCATATTGCTCGCCACCACTCAGCATTTGTGGGCCGAGCCGTGGTTGCATGCGAAGCTGTTTCTTGTGCTGTTGCTGTCCGGCTATCACGGATGGATGGCAGGGTATGCGAAGAAACTGGCCCGTGGCGAACGGCCGCTGCGTGATAAACAGCTGCGTTTGCTGAACGAAGTGCCCGGGATTGTCGCTGCGCTTATCGTGGTGCTGGTGATCGTTCGTCCGATATGACCGAACGACGAACCGCATACGCATTCGATTGACGCCGCTCGCGGCGCGCATTATTTCCTCTGCCTATCAACCGGCTTCGGGCAGCATCGCATTTTGAGCGATCTGCCCCGGTCCGCTTTCTCCAAGCCCAGATGACCGGCCGGCCGTGACACCTCCAACTGGAATCATTCCATGCATTTGAAAGAACTGAAGAAAAAAGCACCGGCCGAGCTCGTGAGCATGGCCGAAGAACTGGGCGTCGAAGGCGCCAGCACGATGCGGCGGCAGGATCTGCTGTTTTCCATCCTGCGCGAACTCGCTGAAGACGAGGAATACGAAGAAAAAATCATGGGCATCGGCACGATCGAAGTGCTGAGCGACGGTTTCGGATTTCTCCGCAGCCCTGAAGCAAACTATCTCGCTGGCCCTGACGATATTTACGTTTCACCCAATCAGGTTCGCAAATGGGGCCTTCGCACTGGCGATACAGTGGAAGGCGAAATTCGCGCACCCAAGGAAGGCGAGCGCTATTTCGCTCTGACCAGCCTCACAGCGGTCAATTACGATAGCCCGGACGCTGTTCGCCACCGGACCAATTTCGACAACCTGACTCCGTTGTACCCGGAAGAGAAGCTGTCGCTCGATACGCTCGACCCGACAGTGAAGGACAAGAGCGCGCGGGTGATCGATATCATCAGCCCGCAGGGCAAGGGGCAGCGCGCCCTGATCGTGGCGCCGCCGCGCACCGGCAAGACTGTCTTGTTGCAGAACATTGCCAAGGCGATCACCGACAATCACCCTGAGGTGTTCCTGCTCGTCCTGCTGGTCGACGAACGCCCGGAAGAAGTGACCGACATGCAGCGCAGCGTGAAGGGGGAAGTGATCTCCTCCACCTTCGACGAACCGGCGCAGCGCCACGTGCAAGTGGCCGAAATGGTAATTGAAAAGGCGAAACGTCTGGTCGAACACAAGAAAGACGTGGTGATCCTGCTGGATTCGATCACGCGTCTTGGCCGTGCTTACAACACTGTGGTGCCGAGCAGCGGCAAAGTGCTGACCGGCGGTGTCGATGCCAATGCGTTGCAGCGGCCCAAACGGTTCTTCGGCGCGGCGCGCAACATCGAAGAGGGCGGATCGCTGTCGATCATCGCAACTGCACTGATCGATACCGGCAGCCGGATGGACGAAGTGATCTTCGAAGAGTTCAAGGGCACCGGTAACAGCGAAATCGTGCTTGACCGCAAGGTGGCCGACAAGCGCATCTTCCCGGCACTGGATGTCGGTAAGAGCGGTACGCGTAAGGAAGAACTGCTGGTGGAGAAGGATAAACTCTCCAAGATGTGGGTCCTGCGCCGTATCCTGATGCAGATGGGTACTGTCGATGCGATGGAATTCCTCCTCGACAAGATGAAGGATTCCAAGACCAACGAAGATTTCTTCGCAACAATGAATCAGTAGGTGTCGATGTCTGGCCCGATCCGCGCGGTAGTTACCGGCGGCCCGGGTGCGGGCAAGTCGACTTTGCTGGCCGAATTGGCGCGGCGCGGTTTCTCTGTGGAGGAAGAGGCCGCGCGCGCCATTTTACAAGCCCCCGATGGCATGACGCTGAGAGAGCACGATCCACAGGGCTTTGCCGATGCGATGTTTGCGCAAGAGCTTGCTAGTTTTGAGCGGGCGGGGGCGCGTGAAGGCGCCACAGTGTTCGATCGGGGCTTTCCCGATACTGTGGGTTTTTTGCGGCTCGAAGGGCTACCGCTGCCGGAAGCAATGGATCGGATATGCCGCGATGTACGGTATTCTGGCCCAATATTTCGTGCGCCGCCGTGGCAGGAAATCTACCGTTCGGATGAAGAGCGGATTCAGGATTGGGCCGAGGCGCAGGCCAGCGATGGCGCGGTATGCGCGGCCTGGCGGAACTATGGCTACGACCTGATCGACTTGCCGTTTGTCAGCCCCGCTGAACGGGCCGATTTTGTGATTGAGCGGTTAGGCTGATGCCTTCGCCAGTTGTGCGCCCATCATTTCCCATACTTTGTTAATCGCCTTCAGTGGGCGAACCATCACTTTGAAATCGGTGATCATTCCATCGTCATCGAAAGTGATCAGGTCGATACCGTTGATTTGAATGCCGTCCAGCTCTGTATAAAATTCCAGCATTGCCTGATTTCCATCCACCAGCTCGCGCGCATAGTGAAATTTGTCGGTATTGAGCACTACGCCTGCCGCCGCGAGATAGGCGATGACAATGTCGCGCCCCATTTGCGGGGTATGCACGACCGGGGAATGGAACACCGCATCTTCGCGGATAATCGTCGCAAGCTCTTCCGGTTGGTTTCCACCATTCAGAATGCGATGCCAGTTTTCCAGCCCCTTGCGCGCGCTCATCTCAACCTCTCAAAAGTGTGTGCCTGTGCGGCATTCCAGTACCGAGCATACTGTGTAGATTCTGGATCGGACAACAGAATTCCGGCCGGGAGGAAATCGTAGATCCTGTCGATCGCACGGGCCCGCGCGCTGTTGAGCCGTTCGTTGATGTGATCCGGGGTAATCTGCCAGGGATTGTCCAGCCCCATCGCGACAACGATCGTGCGGAGGGCATCGATCGTCGCATGTTGAAAATTGGCGACACGTTCGGCCTTGTCTTCCACCACCAGACCGCGTTGCCGGGTCTTATCCTGCGTGGCGATTCCGGTGGGGCAAGTATCTTCGTGGCAGCGCAGCGACTGTATGCAGCCCAGCGAAAACATCATCGCGCGCGCGGAATTGCACCAGTCGGCACCAAGGCCGATATTCATCGCCAGGCCTGCCCCCGAATGCACCTTGCCCGATGTGCCTAGCTTGATCTCACCCTTTAAATCGCATCCAATCAATGCATTACGGACAAGAATCAGACCCTCGCGCAATGGCATGCCCACACGGTTGGATAGTTCCACCGGTGCAGCACCAGTGCCACCTTCGGCACCGTCAACGACGATATAATCGAGCCGGATACCGGTTTCGCGCATCGCCTTCATGATCGCGAACACTTCGTGTGGCTGACCCACGCATAGCTTGATACCGACAGGTTTGCCGCCGGAGAGTTCGCGCAATCGGGCCGCCCATTCGAGCAATTCGATTGGCGTGGAGAAGGTGGAGTGGGCAGCGGGGGATACACAATCCTGTCTCACGGGCACATGGCGGGTTTCAGCGATTTCCTGGCTTACCTTCGGACCCGGCAACACTCCGCCGTGCCCCGGTTTGGCCCCTTGACTGAGCTTGATCTCGACCATTTTGACCTGATCGATACTGGCGGTTTCGCTGAACCGCCCTTCATCGAAACCACCTTTTTCATCGCGGCATCCGAAATATCCACTGCCGATTTCCCAGACCAGATCGCCGCCGTGTGTCCGGTGATATTTCGACAGGCCGCCTTCGCCGGTGTCGTGATAGAATCCACCAAGCGCGGCCCCTTTGTTCAGCGCCATGATCGCGTTGGCGGACAACGAACCGAAACTCATCGCGGAAATGTTCAGCAAAGCAGCGGAATAAGGACGTTTGCATTGCTCCGTGCCGACCGTCACGCGCCAGTCTTCGGGTGCTTTCTCGTTCGGTACGATGGAGTGGGCGAGCCATTCGTATTCGTCGGAATAGACATCCAGTTCGGTGCCAAACGGATGATCGTCCAGCTCTTTCTTCGCCCGTGCATAGACCAGCGCGCGCTCGTCGTGATTAAAGGGCCGCCCTTCCAGATCGCCTTCGACGATATAGGCTCGTGCGAATGGGCGCAGATCTTCCATCGCCCAACGCACGCGGGCAAGCAGCGGGTAATTTCGGCGCAGCGTGTGCTTACTCTGAAAGAAATCCCACACAGCCACTGCCAACAGGGGAATCGTCGCCAGAAGGCCCCATCGCCATGCCCCTCCTGCCCAGAACAGCAACAGGCTGAGCGCGGCCATCAGGGCCAGTGGCAACATTCGCGCGAACAGGTTTTCGGTGTGGTGTCGCGTCGCCGAACTGAAAATCATCAGCCCAGATGCTCCGCAAAGAAGGCATCGGTTCGGGTGTCAGCCAGAGTAGCCCCTTCTTCGTTACGTCGTTTGCCGAACTGAGTGGCGAATCCGTGATCCAATCCGGCATAGTCGTGCAAGGTAACCCTGGGATGATCGTCCAGCCCCTCGTGCATCGCCTTCTGCGCTTCTGGCGGGACGAATCCGTCGGCTGTCGGGATATGCAGCATCAGCGGATTGGCGATGGCGTGACTTTCGCGCAGCAGATCGGGGATGCCCACTGCATAATACCCCACGGATGCATCAACATCGGTGCGGGCGGCGGTCATGTATGCGAGCCGCCCACCAAGGCAGTAGCCCACTGCACCGACTTTCTTGCCGCCACTTTCCGCGCGGGCCCATTTGATTGTCGCTTCGATGTCGCGGATGCCCTGATCCTGATTGAATTTGCCCATCAGATCGAGCGCGCGCTGGAATTCCGGCTCGATATCGGGATCGAGTTCGATACCGGGTTCCAGTCGCCAGAACAGGTCGGGGGCAACGGCCAGATAACCCTGTTCGGCAAACAGATCGCATTTGCGGCGAATGCCTGCATTCACCCCGAAGATTTCCTGAATAACCACTATGGCGGCCTTGGGCTGGCTGGCCGGCTTGGCAACATATGCGGAAAAGCTGGAGTCGCCCGAAAGGGTGTCGATCGTGGTTTCGGTAGTCACGCAATATCTCCCGTGTTTCGATGCTGATTTACGCGTAGGGCTTGCGGATGGCGTGCGGCAAGCCAAGATGTACAGTCTTACGTATAACGGAGAAGCTGTGATGAAGGTCCATGTCGAAATCGATTGCACGCCGGAAGAAGCGCGGGCCTTCATGGGATTGCCGGATGTCGGCCAGGCCAACGATGTCTATGTCGAGATGATGACGAAGGCGATGAAGGGCGTGGGCAGCACTGAAAAGCTTCAGGAATATGCCAATCAGCTTGCCCCGATGGGGCAGGTGGGAATGAAGCTGTTTCAGAATTTCATTGAAGGCGCGGTGAAGGCGCAGGGTGCGGCCAGCGGTGCTGCCGCGGGCAAATCCGATAAGGACAAGTAGAATTCAGCGCTGAATTTTATCGGCAGGCAGCCGCGGTGATCGACACGATCTTTGCTTTATCGAGCGGTGCACCGCCCGCAGCGATTGCTGTTGTGCGGATCAGCGGTCCGCGCGCGCGCGACGTTTTGGCGGCGCTGTCTGGCAAAGTTCCTCAGGCGCGGCGGGCCGTGGCGACTCCTTTATATAGTACCGCAGGCGATCTGCTCGATCGGGCGCTGGTCCTGTGGCTTCCGGGGCCAGGCACCGCGACCGGTGAAGATACCGTGGAACTTCACCTCCACGGCGGACGCGCGGTCGTGTCCGCCGTGGAGGCTGCGCTCGCGGAAGCGGGGCTGCGACGGGCCCAGCCGGGAGAGTTCACCCGCCGCGCCTTTGCCAACGGACGGATCGATCTGGCCGAGGCTGAGGGGCTGGCCGACCTGCTTGAAGCGGAGACCGAACTGCAGCGGCGCGCGGCGATGGCATTGGCATCGGGAGCCTTGTCGCGAACCGTCGATGACTGGCGCGAGCGCGTGTTGGGTCTTTCGGCGTTGGTCGAGGCGGTGCTCGATTTCGGAGATGAGGACGATGTCAACGGTTTTCCCGGCGATTTCGGATCACGAGTCGATACGTTGGCGGAAGACATTGCCGAGTGGCTGGCAAGGCCGCGTAGCGAACCGCTGAAGGCAGGGTTCAGAGTGGTGCTGGCTGGCCCGCCGAATGCTGGAAAGTCAAGCTTATTCAATGCTTTGTTGGAAAATGAAGCGGCAATTGTCTCTCCGATAGCAGGGACAACGCGTGACATTATCGAGCGCTCTGTCGCGATTGATGGAGTACCGTTCACCTTCGTCGACACTGCGGGCTTGCATGATGGCAGCGAGGACGCGATCGAGCGCGAAGGAATCGGGCGAGCACAGGCAGCAATGTGTAATGCCGACCTGGTGCTCTGGCTTGGCCCGGAAGGGCAGGGGCCTGATGATGCTTGGGAGATTGAGAGCAAGGCCGATGCAGGTCATGCGACAAAGGCTTCTCCCAGATTGCGGGTGTCTGCCAGCGACGGCTTCGGCATTGGCGAGCTGAAACGTCAACTGATTGAACATGCCCGCACCTGTCTTCCCAAGCCGGGGGAGGGGGCTCTTAACTCCCGCCAGCATGCAATACTTCAGGATGCCTATGAAGCGCTGCACGGCATCGATATTCAGAGAGATGCACTGATCGTAGCCGAACAGCTGCGTTCTGCCCGTGTGGCGTTTGACAGATTGACCGGGCGCGCCACCACCGAAGATATGCTTGATGCGTTGTTTGGGCGTTTCTGTATCGGCAAGTGACGTGGGTGTTTCACGTGAAACACGGCAAGCTGAGGTGAACGGCAGGTTCCACGTGGAACAAGGCTTTGACCCGCTTCGATAGCTGCCGTATTTAGTACGCCACATGAAGCAATTTGATATCATCGTAGTCGGCGGCGGACATGCTGGCGTCGAGGCGGCGGCTGTTGCCGCCCGAATGGGTGCGCGTGTAGCGCTGGTGACATTCGACCGGCAGACGGTGGGTGCAATGAGCTGCAATCCGGCCATCGGGGGCTTGGGCAAGGGGCATCTGGTACGCGAGGTAGATGCGTTCGATGGCATTATCGGACGCGCGGCAGACGCTGCGGCCATCCACTATCGAATGCTCAACCGCTCGAAAGGAAGCGCGGTGTGGGGCCCACGCGTTCAGGCGGACCGGACCCTGTTCAAAGCGGCGGTTCAGCAGATGCTGGGCACGCAAGGCGATCTGACCATTGTCGAAGGTGAAGCGGCGGCGCTGGTATTGGATGGGGGCCGGATCGTCGGTCTCGATCTGGCCGACGGTTCCCGTATCCACGCAGCTGCCGTTGTTCTGTGCACAGGAACATTTCTGGGTGGTACGCTGTTTCGCGGGGAGGAGCGGTTTGATGGAGGGCGCATCGGAGAGAGTTCGGCGCAGATCCTCGCTGCCCAGTTGCGCGAGGCGGATCTGCCAATGGCTCGTCTCAAGACCGGAACCCCGCCTCGTCTTGACGGCCGCACCATTGATTGGGCACGCCTTGAAGAGCAGCGGTCCGATGCGGAGCAGTGGACAATGTCGCCGCTCACGCCGCGGCGTATCAATCCGCAGCTTGCATGTGCGATAACCCGAACCACAGAGGCGGGCCATGATGTGATCCGTGCCAACCTCCACCGGTCGCCTCTCTTCAGCGGTGCAATCGGGGCAACCGGGCCTCGTTACTGCCCTTCGATTGAGGATAAAATCCACCGTTTTGGTGATCGGGACGGGCATCAGGTGTTTCTGGAGCCGGAAGGGCTGGCCACGCATCTGGTATATCCCAACGGGATTAGCACCTCATTGCCGGTTGATGTGCAGTTGGCATTTCTGCGCACAATGGCCGGTCTCGAACGTGTAGAGATGATGGTGCCGGGTTACGCAGTGGAATACGATCATATCGATCCTCGCGCTCTGGATGGCGGTTTGCAGGTGCGGGCCATTCCCGGCCTCTATTGCGCGGGTCAGATAAATGGCACCACCGGTTACGAGGAGGCGGCGGCTCAGGGGTTGGTGGCAGGTATGCATGCGGCAGCGGCTGTACAACAGCGCGACGTTGCGATGATGGACCGAACGAATTCCTATATCGCCGTCATGATCGATGATCTGACACTCCACGGCGCGAGTGAGCCATATCGCATGTTGACGGCTCGTGCCGAGTACCGACTTCGTTTGCGGGCCAGCAATGCAGGTACGCGGCTGACCCCCCTTGCGATCTCCGCACAATGTGTGGGGGTTCAACGGGCGGCCTGGTTTGCAGATCGCTCCGTCAAACGTTCCACGTGGAACGATGCGCTGGCAGCTTCAGTTTCGTCAGTTGATCTGTTTAATTCCGGGCTCGACGTGAAGCGGGATGCCGGCCCCAAGCCATTGCATGAATGGCTGGCGCACCCGCAATTGAGCGCTGAGGGCTTAACCCAATGGTTGCCGGAGGGTTTTAACGAGGATGATATAGGTTTGGAGCTGGCCGAAGATGCTGCTTACGCTCCATACCTGGCACGCCAAGAAGCGGAATTGCGGGATTTGCGTGCCAGCGATGCAGTGCAAATTCCCGGGGACTTTTCTTATGCCTCCGTTCCGGGTCTTTCGAATGAAATGATCGAACGCCTGACAACTGCGCGCCCGGTGACACTCGCAGCTGCAGGTAGGGTGGCGGGCGTGACACCAGCTGCCCTCGCAGCGTTGCTAGTGCGTGTCCGTCGGCACAATGAGGGTATTGCGGCATGATCAGTAGTGAGTACGAAGCGAGAGAGTTGGTATTAAACCTATGCGGTTCAGATAGCATCGCGCGGTTCGAACTTGTCGCTGATCGTCTGCGGCAGGAGAATACACGCCAGAATCTGGTATCGGCCGCTTCGCTGGATTCTGTGTGGCAGCGCCACATCGCGGATTCGGTCCAGCTGCTCCGCCATGTTCCACGTGAAACAGCGATGGATTTATGGCTCGATCTAGGGACTGGGGCTGGCTTTCCGGGCTTGGCGATTGCCATTGCACGACCTGATTGGAATGTTTGTCTGGTCGAGTCGCGTAAACGACGGGTCGAATGGTTGGGGGCGATGATTGCCGAACTTGACCTGCGGCAATGCCGGATTGAAGGGAAGCGTTTGGAGCTTGTCGATCCTGTCCCAGCATCGGTCATCTCGGCTCGTGCCTTTGCGCCGTTGCCAAAACTGCTCGACTTATCGCGGCGATTTTCCACAGACGACACATTATGGTTGTTGCCCAAGGGGCGTTCAGCGGGGCATGAAGTGAGCGAGCTACCGCGACAACTGCGTCGCATGTTTCACGTGGAACCCTCGCTAACCGATCCCGAATCGGGTATCGTCATCGGAAGAGCCAAGGAGGCGAAGCCCGTATGATCACAATCGCCATTGCAAACCAGAAGGGCGGGGTGGGAAAAACCACGACAGCGATCAATATCGCCACCGCTATGGCCGCCACCGCTTGGAGGACGTTGCTGATTGATCTCGATCCGCAAGGTAATGCCTCAACAGGTCTTGGCCTTGGCAACGACGACCGGGAGAGTTCGAGCTACGAATTGCTGGTTGAAGGCGCTCCACTGGCATCGTGCATTCAGCCCACCAGCATTCCCGGAATGGATATCGTTCCGGCCACTCAGGATTTGAGCGGCGCCGAAGTGGAACTGGTTGCAGTCGAAGATCGCACCGCGCGCCTGTCGAATGCGCTCTCCGGGCATATCGGGCATGATATCGCCTTTATCGATTGCCCTCCGTCGCTTGGTCTGTTGACGCTAAACGCATTGAGTGCGGCGGATACTTTGCTGGTTCCTCTCCAGTGCGAGTTTTTCGCGCTCGAAGGGTTGAGCCAGCTTTTGCAAACGGTGGAACGGGTGCAAAATCGGTTCAATCCCGATCTTGGAATTATCGGTATTGCCTTGACCATGTTCGACCGGCGTAATCGATTGACCGATCAGGTGGCAGACGATGTGCGCGATTGTCTGGGCAATCTGGTGTTTGACTCGGTGATCCCGCGTAATGTCCGCCTTTCCGAAGCACCGAGCCACGGGCTGCCCGCGCTGGTCTATGATCATAACTGCCCTGGTAGTCGCGCTTATATTTCGCTGGCGCGGGAATTGATCGGGCGAATTCCGGGTGAAAGGAAGGCGGCATGAGCGATTCCAAGGATTCCGCCATTCGCTTTTCCATTCCCGAGCGGCCTAAGAGTGATCCCAAGAAGAAGCTTGGCAAAGGGCTGGGCGCCCTGTTGGGGGAGACGCGGCGGGAGGAGCCGTTGGTATCCGATCGCACTAACGGTGGCGACCAAAGTATTGAAATATCAGTAAATTCTGGACTTTCCAGCCTTGCAGTCGCGTCGATAGAGCCACTTCCCGACCAGCCCCGTAAGCATTTCGATGCCGATGCATTGGATCAGCTCGCCCAGTCGATCGCACAGCGAGGGGTTATTCAGCCGATCATCGTTCGCCCGCTGGCGGGGGGGCGTTATCAGCTTGTGGCCGGCGAACGTCGCTGGCGCGCCGCGCAGAAGGCGCGGCTGCACGAAATCCCGGCACTGGTTCGCGATCTGGACGAGCGTGAGGTTATGGCGCTCGCGTTGATTGAGAATGTTCAGCGCGAAGATCTCAATCCTGTTGAAGAAGGTCGGGCTTATCAAAGGCTTGCCGATCTGGAAGGAATGACGCAGGCTGAAATCGCACAGTTGGTCGACAAGTCGCGCAGCCACGTCGCAAACTTGCAGCGGTTGCTGCTCCTTCCCGAAGAAGTGCTCGATATGGTGGAGGCGGATTCGCTGACCATGGGGCACGCCCGCGCCCTGATCGGCAATGACAATGCGGTCGAACTGGCGCGGCAGGCGGTGAAGAACAAGTTGTCCGTCCGTGAGGTGGAGCGTCTCGTGCGGCGTGGCAGTGCTAGCGGCGAAGAACCGAGTGGCAGGCGTAAGACCCGGGCAGCTCGAAATCCGGCAAGCGATGCAGATATCGCCGCAGTTCAGCGCCATCTGGAAGAATTTCTGGGGCTAAGCGTTCAGATCAAGACAGATGCCGATCCGCGCGCAGGCACAGTATCGATCCGATACCGGACGCTCGATCAACTCGATCTGATTTGCCAACGGCTGACAGGCGGCGACATCTGATCGACCTCGCATTGGAAGTGAGCTTGATATAACGATTCGTGGGCCCTCAGCTGCGGGACGCGCCATTGCCGGTTTGCGGTCGCCTTGTATTCCGGCAGAAAAGACAGGTCCGTTTTATTTGGACGGTGAGAGATAAACCGTTGCCGCCTCGCACCTGCCTCTGGGCCGAGAACGTATATCGCATCACTCAACGTACCAGAGGCGGATGCTGGCAGGTCTAGTGGGTCTTGGTATATTTGATCCGTTTATCACCGGTTGGTGCTGGTGAGGGGACCGAACGGCGCGCTGGGCGATCGATCCTGCGGCTGCGTACTGCAGGGGCGGGCACATCGACCCATTCTTCGGTGACTGTTTCATGCACCACGCGGCGCTGCGGCACGGCCACCATCATCGGCACCATTGTGTAGGCATAGCCATAGCCGTAGCCGGGATAGCCATAGGCATATCCGCCCTGCTGCGGATATCCGCCAGTGTAGCGATCGAGATAGGCCTCGCATTCGGCGCGGCGCTTGTGATTGTTCGATGCGCCTATGGCACTGCCGATGGCGATCCCGGCCAGCCCGCCGACCCCGGCGCCGATCAGCGATCCGGCCAGCCGTTCACCAGATCCGGCGATGCGGTTGCCGGCAACGCCACCAGCCACTGCGCCCAGCAAGCCGCCGATCACGCCAGCGCGATCTTTTTCTTTCACTCCGCGCAGCCGGTCCTGACAATTGTCGAGCCAGGCGTCACGGTCGAACTGCGGTGCAGGGGCCGGAGCTTGCGCGCCATAGCCATAGGCCGGTGCACCGACCGGACCGGGATAGGCCATCGGTGCATATCCGCCCATAGGCGCGGCATATTCAGGGTAGGGGGCCGGTGCAGGAACTGGCTCTGCCCACGGGCTGCCCTCTGCATGGCGATGGTCATGCTGCCATTCCGCAGGGGGGGCAACATGCATCGGCGGCGCTGCGGGCAGGGGCGCTGCGGGAGGCGTTGCGGCGGGGGCAGCGGGCAGCGGCTGCACCACCGGTTCTTCGGTATAGACCGGAGCGGCCTGCCCGGGCTGCGCGTATTCGTATGTCATTTCCTGCGCCACCGACGGGCTGGCGAAAGCGAGCGCCACGGCGGCGGCCGATGCGGCCAGAAGTTGGCGTTGGAAGGTCATGCGATAATTCCCCGTTACCTGGGCAAGGATTCGAATCCCTCGCCATTAACGCAAAATTTATCATGACAAACGCACATTTCAGAAGGGTGCGCGTTGCCCGTGTCCCGAATCGGGCCGGAAACGCCGGTGGCGGAACCCCGGCCCGGGGGACGGGGTATGCAGTCAGGAATATGGCTTCCCCCGTCCGTCCTCTCCTCGTCATTGCGAGGAGCGTAGCGACGCGGCAATCCAAGGTGCGCCGGTGGCCTCCGCCACAACCGGTGCGATGGGCATCACCCTCGCATCATCGATTGCCCCCTGCGTTTGCGAGGGCGAAAGGGCGGGCGAGCCCCTGAATCCTGTCAGATGCGCGTGGAAAGCAGAGCGGCCAGCGCTTCCACCCCGGCTGCATCGTCAGCATCGAACCGCGCCGGTTCGGGGCTGTCGAGATCGATCACTGCGATCACCGCTCCATCGCGGGTCACGGGCACCACCAGTTCGGATCGGCTGGCGGAATCACAGGCGATATGGCCGGGGAAGGTGTGGACATCGGCCACCAGTTGTGTCTGTGCCGATTGCGCGGCAGCGCCGCAGACCCCTTTGCCCACAGGAATACGGATGCAGGCGGGGCGGCCCACAAACGGGCCCAGCACAAGCTCGCCATCGATCATGCGATAGAATCCCGCCCAGTTGAGCTGAGGGAGAAATTCCCACAACAGTGCGGCGATATTGGCCATATTGGCGACGCCATCCGGTTCCCCCGATGTTAGCGCGTCGGCGGCGCTGGCAAGCTGGCGGTATCGTTCGGCGGCGGGCAGATCGGGATCGGGCGCGAAATCGTACATGGTAGCGGCTATTTAGGTGGGGCAATCGCGTTGCGCCAGTGCGTTGCGCCGTTGCCGGGAACGGGCACTGCGGCTATTCCATCGTATTATGAGCACAGGTCGCAAGATTCTCGTCGGCGCAATTATCGCCATCGTCATCCTGGCAGGGGTGTTTTTCTATCTCCGTATGCCGGACAAGGCGCAGGTTGCCTTCGCGAACGTTACAGGTGCCGATCCCGAATTGACCGATCCGCGCGCCGAAACATTCCCCACCGCTGAAGTGGCGAAGCCGGTCGGTTGGGCAGAAGGGGAAAAGCCCGTGGCCGCGCCGGGCCTGACAGTCGAGCGATTCTCTGTCGGTCTGTCGCATCCGCGCACCCTGTACACTCTGCCCAATGGCGATGTGCTGGTGGCGCTGACCAATCGCCCGCCTGAATCGGATATCGGCGGAATCGAAGGGTTCATTGCGGGTTTCCTGTTTGCCAAGGCCGGGGCCGATGTTGCGTCGGCCAATGAAATCGCGGTGTTGCGCGATAGCGATGGCGATGGGCGTGCCGATCAGACTTTCCCGATGAAGAACGCGGCGCTGGCTTCCCCCTCCGGCATGGCGTGGCACGATGGCACGCTTTACGTCGCCAATCACAATGCACTGCTGGCGTTTCCCTTCACGCCGGGTGATACGAAGCTGACGGGCAAACCGAAGAAGCTGATGGATCTGCCCGGTGGCGGCAACCACTGGATGCGTAATGTCGTGATCGATCCGGCGGGGGAGAACCTCTATGTCGCGGTGGGTTCGGCATCGAACATCGCTGAGCGCGGGATAGAGGCGGAACAGGGCCGCGCTGCAATCTGGCAATATTCGCTCAAGACGGGGAAGGCGCGCCTGTTCGCCAGCGGGATGCGTAATCCCAACGGGCTGGCATTCAGCCCGTGGACGGGTGAGTTGTGGACGACAGTGAATGAACGCGACATGCTCGGTTCGGATCTGGTGCCCGATTATCTCACCAACGTCCCGATCGGCGCGCAATACGGCTGGCCGTGGGTGTACTGGCGGGAGAATTTCGATCAGCGGGTCGACGCGCCGCAACCGGCCTATTTCAATCCGCAATATGTCCGCATCCCCGAATATGCACTGGGGCCGCATGTCGCTGCGCTGGGGCTGGCTTTCGCGGGCAATGGTTCGCGGCTGGGCGAAAAATACGTGTCGGGCGCGGTGATTGCCGAGCATGGATCGTGGAATCGCGAGCCCAAATCAGGATACGAGGTGGTGTTCGTGCGGTTCGACGCGCGCGGCAATCCTACGGGCAAGCCGGTGCCGATCCTCACCGGCTTCCTCTCCAAAGATGGCAAGACCACGCATGGCCGCCCGACCTGGGTCGCCTGGGCGAAGGATGGCGCACTGCTGGTTAGCGACGATACCGCGGGCATCGTCTGGCGTGTGACGGCACCGGACGCGAAGCCCGCGCCGGAGATCAGGGCACTGACCGGCCCCTCGCTGCCGCCGCAACGCGAACTGCGCGGGCAGGAGGCATCGTTCGGGGAAAGCTACGCACAGGAAGTACCGAAGTAAGCCTGCGTTACCGTTACGGGCGCGCGACGTTTATCCGCGCACAAGGCGGGGCCTACAGTGCCTTGCCCGCGCGTCCGGCCAGCTCCGCAACATATTGCCACGCCGTGCGGCCCGAACGGGCACCGCGCCGCCGCGCCCATTCCAGCGCGTCGCCCGGTTCCCATTCCAGACCCAGCGGATCGGCATAAGCACCGACGATAGAAAGGTAATCATCCTGCGAAGCGGCATGGAATCCAACGCTAAGACCAAACCGGTCGGCCAGCGCCAGCATATCGTCCACTGCGTCGCGCGGATTGATCGGATCGTCCTGCTCGCTCATGTGCCGTTCGACGATGGCGCGGCGATTGGATGTCACCGCCAGTCGCACGTTGGCCGGGCGCGCTTCGACTCCACCTTCCAGCCAGCTTCGCAGGTGGCGTGGCCCGGCATGGTCGCTGTCGAACCCCAGATCGTCGAGATAGACCAGCATGTTGCGCTCCACCTTCGCCAGCTTGGCGAACAGCGCGGGTATCGTCGACAGCGCATCGGTGCCCACTTGCACCAGTGCCACCCGCTGCGGCGCATCGGCCTGCGCGGCGATGATCGATGCGCGGATCAGCGCACTCTTGCCCATGCCGCGCGATCCCCACAGCAACATGTCGTGCGCTGCGGCCCCTTGTGCCAGCCGGGCGACGTTTTCAGCCACGACTGCCTTCTGCCGGTCGATGCCCTTGAGCTGATCGAGCGAAGGCGCCCTGAAACTGGCCACGGCCCGCGCTGCCTTGCCATCCCAGATATAGGCGGGCGCGGCCAGCCAGTCGGGATCGGGCGCATGTGGCGGCGCGATCCGTTCCAGCGCCGCTGCGATTCTTTCCAGCGGGTCGCTCATCCTGCCAGTGCCTCGCTGTCGATTGCATAGAACAGCGCGGCGCCCGCTGTGGCCGCTGCCTTCAGGCCCATCGCTTCGGGCACGATATGGTCGATGAAATAACGCACCGTGACCGGCTTCACTTTCGCCAGCGACGGAGCCGCGCCATCGGCCACCGCGCGCGCCTGACGCAGCAATTGCCACCCGGCGACTGCCACTGCGCACATCGTGGTGTAGGGCACGCTGCCAGCCAGCCGATCGTCGAGGCTGGCGGTGTCGCGCATCCATTGGCCGATGGCGATGCAATCCTGCGCCAGCGCTGCCAGATTGCTTTCCTCCGCTCCATCGTGCGCGATATCCTGCAACAGCCGCTCTACAGCGCCGCCGCCGTCCATGCCCAGTTTACGGGTCACCAGATCGGCGGCCTGAATGCCGTTGGTCCCTTCGTAAATCGGGGCAATCCGCGCATCGCGGTAATGCTGGGCCGCGCCGGTTTCTTCGATGAAGCCCATTCCGCCGTGGACCTGCACCCCGATGCTCGCCACTTCGCAGCCGATGTCGGTGCCCCATGCCTTGAGCAGCGGCACCAGAACCTCGGCGCGCATCGCGGCATCGGCGTCGCTCAGCGTGCCCCGATCGACCTGACCGGCGGTGTAATAGAGCAGCGCACGCGCCCCTTCGGTCAGCGCCTTCATCCGCACCAGCATCCGGCGCACGTCAGGGTGTTCGATGATCGCCACCGGCGATTTGTCCGCCGCACCGGCGCGGGGCGATTGCACGCGTTCTTTGGCGTAGGCGACGGCCTGTTGCGTGGCGCGCTCTGCAATCTGCACACCCTGGCTGCCGACATTGATTCGCGCGTTGTTCATCATTGTGAACATCGCCATCAGCCCGCGATTTTCCGCGCCAACCAGTTCGCCAATGCATTCCCCGCCAGTGCCTGCGCCTTCACCGAAGCTCATCACGCATGTGGGCGAGGCGTTGATGCCCAGCTTGTGTTCCAGGCTGACGCAGCGCAGATCGTTGCGCGCACCCAGCGAACCGTCGTCGTTCACATGATATTTGGGCACGACGAACAGCGAAATGCCCCGGCTCCCCTCCGGCGCGCCGGGCAGGCGGGCAAGCACGAGGTGGATGATATTTTCCGCCAGTTCGTGTTCGCCCCAGGTGATGAAGATCTTCGATCCGTTGATTCGGTATTTGCCCGCGTGTTCGCCCTCTTCGATTGGGGTCGCGGTGGTGCGCAGCGCACCCACGTCGCTGCCCGCTTGCGGCTCGGTCAGGTTCATCGTGCCCGACCATGCCCCGCTGATCAGCTTGGGCAAATACTTCGCTTTCTGCGCGTCGGACCCGTGGTGGAACAATGCCTCCACAGCGCCGACAGAGAGGATCGGCAGTAGCGTGAACGCCATATTGGCCGTGCCGAGATTTTCCAACACACAAGTCGCCAATGCGAAAGGCAGGCCCTGCCCGCCGAAATCGGCCGGGGCGGCTATCGTATTCCATCCTTGTTCGACATAGTCGCCATAGGCACCGGCAAAGCCATCGGGCAGGCGCACAACGCTGTCTGTCAGCTTCGCCCCTTCGAGATCGCCAGTTCGGTTGAGCGGCGCCCATTCGCCCGCCGCCAGTGCGCCGATTCCTTCGACGATGGCCGACACCATATCAGGCTCGGCCGCAGCAAAGCGTTCGTGCTGCGCGAGTTCGTCAATCCCGGTATTGACCGAAAGGGCGAGCAATTGATCGGCGGTGGCGGGGGTGTACACGCGGTTCTCCTTGGGCTTTCGTCCCGCGCTGCTTATAGCGCGATGCGATGAGCGACAAGGACGCTACGGTAAGGCTGGCCGCCGATGCGGCGGGAATCGCGCAAGCGGCACAATTGTTGCGCGATGGGGCGCTTGTCGCGCTGCCGACAGAGACGGTCTATGGCCTTGCGGCGCGGGCCGATAGCGATGCCGCGATCGCCGCTGTCTATCGCGCAAAGGGGCGGCCCGATTTCAATCCGCTGATCGTCCATGTTCCCTCGCTGGCGACGGCAGAGTGGCTGGCTGTGTTCGATGACCGCGCCCGCGCACTGGCGGCGCGATTCTGGCCGGGGCCGCTCACACTGGTGCTGCCACTGCGCGCGGAGGCGGAAATCGCTCCGGCGGTTACGGCAGGGTTGCCGACGATTGCCATACGTTGCCCCGCGCATCCGGTGATGCGGGAGGTGCTCGAACAATGCGATTTGCCGCTGGCCGCACCATCGGCCAACAGGAGCGGCGCGGTTAGCCCGACCGATGCCGATCATGTGCTGGCGACGCTCGATGGGCGGATTGCCGCTGTGCTTGATGGCGGGGCGTGCGAGCGCGGGTTGGAATCGACTATCGTGGCGGTTCGCGAATCCGGCTGGCAACTGTTGCGCCACGGCCCGATCCCGCAAGCCGATCTGACGGCGATGCTCGGCCCGCCCGATCCGGTACTCTCGGCCAAAGTGGAGGCGCCGGGCCAGCTCGCACAACACTATTCGCCGGGAAAACCCGTGCGGCTGGGCGCGTCTGAGGCGGAGGCGGACGAATTCATGATTGGGTTCGGCCCGATTGCGGGCGATTGCACGTTATCGGCCACGGGCGATCTGGCAGAGGCAGCCGCGCGGCTCTACGCCTGCCTGCATATGGCGGCTGCTTCGCCCAAGCCGCGCGTCGCGGTCGCGCCGATCACCAACGAAGGCATCGGTGCGGCCATCAACGACCGCCTGCGCCGCGCGGCGGCGTGAACGGAGCTGGGTGATAACTTGCCGGAACGGCCCCTCGTCGCCCCGGACCTGATCCGGGGCCCCGCTTTTCCTTTTAGCGTAAGGTGGCAGAAGGGCGGAGCTGGACCCCGGCTCGGGGCCGGGGTGACGTGGAAGAGGGCGGGCGGTGCACCGGACTCACAACCAGAGTGATGCAGGCACGTTCACGGTTTCAGCTAGCCGCCGCTTTCCTCGTCATTGTGAGGAGCGTAGCGACGCGGCAATCCATGAGACGCATCTCGCCTTCATCGCGAATAAGGCGACGGGGAACCGCTTGATCCGCGTTACCGATCGGGTTCGTAGGGCACTTGCGGCTTCAGTACTTCAATCTCGTGTTCCACTTCGGCCAGATCGCGACAGGCGCGTTCGTTGCCGTCGCTGCATTTGCGCTCCAGCTTTTCGCGTTCGCGTTGCAACTGGCCCAGCCGTTCTTCGCGCTTGCGGATTTCGCGGCCGCGCTTCTCGTCCGCTTCGGATTGGCTGGTGGTGGCCATATCGACAGCCTTGCTGCCGATTTTGACCGGTGCGGTCGCCACGTCGAGCGCGGTTTTCGCAAGGCAGCCGCCGAGCAAGGGCAGTATGGCGAGAATCAGCAAGGTGGGGGCTATGCGACGCATCGAAAATTCCTCTCGATGCAAGCGCATAGCCGCGCCAGCCTTGCAGGTCGATGACTCAGGCGTCGCTTGCCGGATCGCTCGGCGCATCTTGCGTTGCGGCTTTACCAGCGGTGCCGCCGGTGCAGCGCAGCTTGCCCGAACCGTTCGACGATACCGTGCAGGTGGCGTTGCCGGCTACGGTGACATCGCCCGAACCCATGATGCTGGCATCGACTTTGCCGTCGCTGGCGAACGACGCGCTGCCCGATCCGGCCACGGTGACATCCGCGCTATCCACTTTCAACCCGGCCATCTTCGAATTGCCTGAACCTGCGACACTGAGATCGAGCGATTTTGCCGTGCCCGCTGCGGTGTAGCTGCCCGATCCGGCTATCGTAACGTCGAGCGATTCGGCGGTGACTTTCGCGGTTTTGACCGATCCGCTGCCAGCCACGGTCACTTCCGCATCGCCTACCAGATTCTGTGCATCGATCGTGCCCGATCCGGCCAGCGTCAGCTTGATCAGGCGCGGCAGAGTGACATGTACTGTGGCCTTGCCCAGTTTGTCCCCGCTGTTTTTCTCGCGCATGATGCCCAGCGCATCGTCATCGATGGTGAAGCGCACTGCGTCTGTCGCCCTGGCATCGCCACTGACTTCGATTGTCAGCGCATCGCCATCTGTAACGACGACATTGTCCGGCCCGGCCAGAACGATTTCGGTGGGCGTTTTGCCCTTGGTGTCGAGCTCAGCCAGCGGTACGCCGCTTTTGCCGTTGATTGAAATGTGGCCGTCGCAGGCGGATACGCCCAGTGCGACCACCATTGCAGCGAGGGGAGCAACGCCCTTGATAATCTTGTGAAGCATCTATCCAGCCCTGTTTGTTTGCGGTGACTTGCGTGTTACCGATGTAATACACTGGGCAACACACCGCAACTATCCAAAGCAAAGGGGCCGCCCTTGCGGACGGCCCCTGTCGATGCCTGTAAGACGTTGGTCGATCAGGCTTCTTCGGCGTTCTCGTAATACTGCGGGGCGTGTTCGCGCAGCACGTCGAGAATCTTTTCGAGCGCGGTCGGCTCGTCGGTCTTTTCCATCGCGGCCAGTTCTCGGGCGAGGCGGCTGGAGGCCGCTTCGAAGATCTGGCGTTCGGAATACGACTGCTCAGGCTGATCGTCGGGGCGGAACAGGTCGCGGGTCACTTCAGCGATCAGTACGATTTCGCCGGAATTGATCTTCGCTTCGTATTCCTGCGCGCGGCGGCTCCACATCGTGCGCTTGACCTTGGGCTTGCCCTTCAGGGTTTCCATCGCTTCCTTCAGCGTTTTGTCGCTGGAAAGCTTGCGCATACCGATCGCTTCGACTTTGTTGACCGGAACGCGGAGAGTCATCTTCTCCTTTTCGAACCGGAGGACATAGAGTTCGAGCTGCATGCCGGCGATTTCCTCGCTCTGCAGTTCGATCACACGGCCAACGCCGTGCTTGGGATAGACTACGTAATCGCCGACATCGAAAGCCGGGGCCTGAGTTGCCATCAATCGTCCTTTCCTGGCGACGCGGCCAGCGCCTGCAAGCGGACCAATCCTCTCTGGCGACCAGGCTGGATCACGCGGTCGTTAGTGAGTCTGGACTGTATGCTGGTTCGTCGCGCCTGTTCCTGCACTCAAAACGCCGCCGCGAGTCGCCACGCGACCCGGCGGGTTGTGTAATTATATAACAGGTTGGCAACAAAAATTCCACCCCGGCAGTAAATCGGGGAGAATCAGGTGCCGAAAAGGGGCAGATGCCGCGCGAAAACAGGGCGTGCGGCGGTGCTGGCTTAGTCGCCTTCGCCCGGTTCGGGGCTGAAGTATTTGTCGAACTTGCCTTCTTCACCCTTGTGTTCGTCCGCGTCGGCGGGCGGTTCTTTCTGGCTGGTGATGTTCGGCCATTCGGCGGAATACTTGGTGTTGATTTCCAGCCATTGTTCGAGGTTATCCTCGGTATCGGGCAGGATCGCTTCCGCCGGGCATTCCGGTTCGCATACGCCGCAGTCGATGCATTCGCTGGGGTTGATGACCAGCATGTTTTCGCCTTCGTAGAAGCAATCGACCGGACACACCTCGACGCAATCGGTGTACTTGCACTTGATGCACGCGTCGGTGACGACATAAGTCATGGAAGCTGGCCCCTTTCAGGCGATTGATCTTTCTGGCCCGCTATCGCGGTTTGCCGCGTCGGGTCAAGCACCCGATAACATGCCTGTGCCTCTGCCGCCGGGCCGCGCCGGGTGGGCAGGGCGGCGATTTCGATCACCTGAACCCCACCGGGCAGCGGAATCGTAAGCGTATCGCCGGCGATAATATCCTGACTCGCCCGCACCACGCGCTGCCCGTTGCGGCGGATATGCCCCTGACCGACAAGCGCCTGTGCGATGCTGCGGGTTTTCACCAGCCGCAACTGCCACAGCAGCTTGTCGATTCGCATATCAGCCGATCATTTGCGGAGCAGGTCCGCCAATGCGGCAAAGGCATTGCCGGGTTGCGGGGCGGATTGCGCGGGGCCGTTGCGCGGTTTGCCGCCCCCCTTTCGCGGCGGGCGTTTGCCCTGCGGCTTGCTCCGGGGCGATTCGCCTTTGTGTGCGGTGCCTTTCTGGCCGCCACCCTTTTGCCTTTGGCCCCGTTGCTTGCCGCCTGCCTTCGCCGGGCGCCCGGCGCCATCGCCATCGGCGCGGCGGGCGAATCCGGGGCGCCAGTTCCACCGGTCGGGCGCGGGCGGGCCAAAGGCACCTTCGGCCAGCGCGCGCGCGCCGTTCGCGCGGAATCCACCCGCGCCCAGCAGGCGTTTCCAGCTATCTTCGGTCAATCCGGTCGATACCGCCAGCGCGGGGTCGAGCGTGAACTGGCGCGCAGTGGCCTTCGCCCGCGCTTCGTGTGCGGCGCGCAGCAGCTTCTCTGCAACATCCACCCGCACGACCTGTTCGCCCGCGGGGCGATAGCCGCTGGGCAGGCGATCGCCGCCGGGGATTACCGCGCGCATCGCCTCTTCCAGAGGGCGCTTGTCCGCACCGCTGGCATGGAAGGCCGCCCGTGCGGCAGGCTTGAGCAACGCAGGGGCGAACACGTCGAGCGCGCCGAACACCACGCCCAGCTTACGCAGGAACGGGCGGGCTTCGCGCGGCAGATGTTCGATCCCGGTGCGTTCGCGGGTGGCATAACCATGCCCCTCGATCAGGTTGAGCAGCAGCGCGCGCGCTTCGCTGCCCGCTGCCGGATCGCGCGAAGCCTCCTCCAGTTTAGCAAGCGGTTCGAGCGGAGCGAGTTGCGCGGCGACCCATGCTTCCAGCGCGGTAAGAAATTCGGTTTTTGCCGGTTCGGGCAAGGCGGCCAGTTCGCGTGAAGGCACAATGCGCGGCGCCGTGGCGATCTGAGTCGCTTCGAGGCGGGCGATTTCCACACCATTCCACGTTACCACACCAGCGGCCAGCGCCATTCCCGGCAAGCCGGCGGTGACGAGCACATGGGCACGATCCCCCAACAGGCGAGGCAGCGCCTTTTCCGCGGCTGACAGCAACAGGCGGTGATCGGTATGGTTGGCACGATGATCGACCACGAAACGGAACGCTTCGACATGGCCAATCGGCTCGCCTTCGACGGCGACGATGCCGTCTTCCGCCAATGTGACGGGCAACAGCGCGGGATCTTGTCCTAGATTCTTCATCAGGATTGCCGTCCTCCGGTTGACGAAGCGTTCTGTCAACCGGGCATGAAGCGCATCGGACAATCGCGCCTCTGCCGCGCGGGCCCGTGCGGCCATTTCGTCACGCGCCAGAACCCAGTCGGGCCGCTGGCAAATATAGGCCCAGCTGCGGATCGCGGCGATGCGCCCTTGCAGCGTGTCGATATCACCGGTCGTCCGGTCCAGTTCGGATATTCGCGCAGCGACATAGTCCGCGCCGAGGTATCCGCCGCGCAGATCCTGCCACAACCGGGCAACGAAGCGGGTGTGCACGTCGACGCCATGCTGCCGGAAATCGGGCAGGCGGCACACGTCCCACAGACGGCGGACCATGCCGGGCGTCGTGACGTCATCGGCCAGCGGATCTTCCGCCAGTCGTTTCAGTACCGCCATATCGATCGCCTCCGGCGCGCGGGCGAGTTGCGGTTCGGGCGGGATCGCTTCCAGATCGTCGATCAAAGTGCCGATCGAATCGTATCGCGGCTCCGCCTCGCGCCAGAACAGGCGGGTCAGCGGGGCGAAGCGGTGTTCTTCGATGGCATAGATTTCTTCTTCGGTGAATTCGGGGTTTTGGTGCTGCCCGGCCAGTGTACCGAAAGTGCCGTCGCGATGGTGCCTACCCGCGCGGCCGGCGATCTGCGCCATTTCCGCCGGGTTCAGCCGCCGCTGACGCTGCCCGTCAAATTTCGACAGCCCGGCGAAGGCGACGTGAGTCACATCGAGGTTCAGCCCCATGCCGATGGCATCGGTGGCGACGATATAATCCACTTCGCCAGACTGGAACAAAGCGACCTGCCGGTTGCGCGTTTCCGGGCTAAGCGCCCCCATCACGACGGCGGCACCGCCGCGAAACCGGCGGAGCATTTCCGCCACGGCATAGACCTGCTCGGCGGAAAACGCGACGATGGCACTGCGCGGGGGCAAGCGGCTCAGCTTGCGCGGGCCGATATGTGCCAGTGTGGAGAAGCGGGGCCGGGTAACGATTTCCGCCCGCGGCACCAGTGCCCGCACCATCGGTTCCAGCGTCGATGCCCCCAGCAACATCGTCTCTTCCCGCCCGCGCGTGTGCAGCAGGTGATCGGTGAACACATGCCCCCGCTCGCGGTCGGCGGAGAGCTGCGCTTCGTCGAGCGCGGCAAAGGCCAGCGGCCCGCCGCGCCAGTGCCCGCCGCGCGGCATCGCCTCCGCTGTGCAGCAGAAATAGCGCGCCTCGGGCTGTTCGATCCGCTCTTCGCCGGTAATCAGGGCGACCGACTTTTCGCCCTTGATCGCCACCACCCGGTCATACACCTCCCGCGCCAGCAGGCGCAGCGGGAAACCGATGGCGCCGCTCGAATGCGCGCACATCCGTTCGATCGCAAGGTGCGTCTTCCCGGTGTTGGTAGGCCCGAGGACCGCCTTGATGATGGCATCGCTCACACTGGCGAAGGTGGCACTGCGCGGGCGGTACTGCAATGGGCTGCGCGATGTTCCCACAGCCCGCCGTGCACCTGAGTCGGCCCGTCGCAACTTAAGCCGGAATTAACTTCAATCGGGCATGGGTTTCGGGCAATCGGCCCGCAATTGGGTCGTGGGCCGCATCGCAAAGCGGCCCGGTTGGGTTTACGGAGAGCGCGGTGTTCACCACGCACGATCAGGATGCGCCGGGTTGCAGCCCGGCGGACAGTCGGGCCGATGGCGCACCGGGCTGGCGCGCTGCCGTACTGACGCATTCGCAGATGATGTCGGCGCAGATCGTGCCGGAAACATCGTCCGCAATCCTGCGCCGCTCGCACAATCTGGCCGAACGGTTCGAAGCCTGGAGACTGAAGTCGAGCGAACGCCTCTCGCGTATCGATTTCGCGCCCAATCTGGCGGAGGCGATTGGCAGCCGCCGCTGGTTTCGCGGGCTGGCGACGTTCCTCGGCCTGTCTGCGGCCAGCATTGCCTTTTGGCCCGGCTTCGCTCCGCTGGAGGCTGCCCCCGCCACGCGGGTGAATGACAGCGTGCGCGACGAATTCCGCAGCCAGATGATTATGCCACTGGCATTGGGCGGGGACAGCGGGCGACACATGGGGGCCACTGCCGCCGTGACGCCACTTGCCTCCGCCCCCGAACGACCGCAGATCGAACTGGTCGCGACACTGGCGCAGGGCGACAGTTTCGGGCGCATGTTGCAACGTGCCGGGATCGGCAGCGCCGATGCCGCACGTGTGGAGGCGCTGATTTCGCGCTCTGTCTCGCTGGCGGACATCGATCCGGGTACGCAAGTCGATATCACGCTGGGTCGCCGCACCGCGCCCAACAGCCCGCGCCCGCTCAGCGCGCTCGATTTTCGGGCGCGGTTCGATCTGGCGCTGTCGGTGCAGCGCGGGCCGGACGGCAATCTCTCGCTCGAACGCAAGCCGATCCGGGTGGACGACACCCCGCTGCGTATTCGCGGCACGGTCGGCTCCAGCCTCTATCGCTCGATGCGCGCCGCCGGTGCCCCGGCCAGCGCGGTGCAGCAATATCTCAAGGCGCTGGGCGATCAGGTCAACCTCGACAGTGCGGTGCGCTCTACCGATACGTTCGACATGATCGTCGATTATCGCCGCGCCGCCACGGGCGAACGACAGGCGGGCAAGCTGATCTATGCCGGGATCGACCGTGCCGGATCGCCCAAAGTGCAACTGATGCGCTGGGGCAGCGACGGGCGTTTCTACGAAGCGTCGGGCGTCGGGGAACAGCGCGCGGGGCTGATGCGCCCGGTGCCGGGATCGATCGGGTCGAAATACGGCCCGCGTCGCCACCCGATCCTGGGCTATGTGCGGATGCATGGCGGGATGGATTTCCATGCCAGCTATGGCCAGCCGATCGTGGCTGTGGCCGATGCGCGGGTGGCTTCCGCCGGGCGCGCGGGTGGCTGCGGCAACGCGGTGAAGCTGCAACATGCCGCGGGCCTCGCCACCCGTTATTGCCATATGAGCCGGATGGCCGTGCGCGCGGGGCAATCGGTGCGGCGCGGGCAAGTGATCGGCTATGTCGGTTCCACCGGCCTCTCCACCGGGCCGCACTTGCATTACGAGATGTATCGCAATGGTCAGCGGATCAATCCGGCGTCGGTGCAATATGTTACCCGCGCCATGCTGTCGGGCGCGCAGTTGCAGCAGTTCCGTTCTGTCCTGTCGCAAATCAAGCAGGTCGAAGCGGGTGCCGCGCTCGCCCCGCTGACCCCCACCGCCAGCGAAGCCAGGGCCAGCGAGCCGGTGCGCGAGATCGACAAGCTCGACGAAGCGAAAAAGGTCGGCTGACTTTACCTTAGCGCACGTCGCGGCACTTTGGCGCCGCCGATGGGACAGGGCGATTGCGCCCGCTGCCCGAATGCGGCATTGCGCGGTGCATCATGACCAGTGCCTATCCCAACCTCCGCCTGCGCCGCACCCGCGCCAGCGCGTGGAGCCGCGCGCTCCACCGCGAAACCCTGCTCACACCCGCCGATCTGATCTGGCCGTTGTTCGTGACCGACGGCAGCGGGGTGGAAGAGCCGGTGGCCAGCTTGCCCGGCGTATCGCGCTGGTCGGTCGATGGCATCGTCGCCCGCGCGAAAGAGGCGGTGGCGCTGGGCATTCCGTGCATCGCGCTGTTCCCGCATACCCAGCCGGGGCGGCGGAGCGATGATGGCGCCGAAGCGCTCAATCCCGACAACCTGATGTGCCGCGCGACCAAGGCGATCAAGGATGCCTGCGGCAGCGATATCGGCGTGCTGACCGACGTTGCGCTCGATCCTTATACCAGCCACGGGCAAGATGGCCTGCTGGACGACAGCGGCTATGTCGTGAACGACGATACCGTGGCCGTGCTGGTCGATCAGGCGCTGAATCAGGCGAATGCCGGGGCCGATGTGATCGCGCCGAGCGATATGATGGACGGGCGGGTGCGCGCGATCCGTATGGCGCTGGAAATGAACGCGCATCCCAATGTGCAGATCATGGCCTACTCCGCCAAATACGCCAGCGCGTTCTATGGCCCGTTCCGCGATGCGGTGGGCAGCGGCGGGCTGCTGAAAGGCGACAAGAAAAGCTATCAGATGGACCCGGCCAATGCTGACGAGGCGATGCGCGAAATAGCGCTCGACCTGGCGGAAGGGGCCGACAGTGTGATGGTGAAACCGGGGCTGGCCTATCTCGACGTGATCTGGCGCGCGAAACAACGCTTTGAAGTGCCGGTGTTCGCCTATCAGGTCAGCGGCGAATATGCCCTGATCGAAGCGGGTGCGGCAGCGGGCGTGGCTGATCGCGATGCGTTGCTGATGGAAAAGCTGCTGGCGTTCAAACGCGCCGGATGCAGCGGTGTACTCACCTACCACGCGGCCCACGCCGCCCGCCTGCTCAATGGCTGAATTCCGCCTCGATACAGAACGCCTGATCCTGCGTGACTGGCGGGCGGAAGACTGGCCGCGATTCTGGGCGCTGACCAATACGCCTGCGGTCATGCGCTGGCTGGGCGGGCTGGCCGATGAAGAGACGATGCGCGCCGCACGAGAGCGGGTTGAAGGCTATGCCCGCGATCACGGTCACACCTTCTGGGTGGTGGAGCGCAAGGCTGATGGCGGGCACCTGTCGGGCGAGATGCTCGGTTTCTGCGGCCTGAAACGCGCCAGCGCGCCGCCCAACGGCACGATCGAGGGCGAGTTCGAAATCGGCTGGCGCCTGCGCGAAGATGCCTGGGGCAAAGGCTACGCGAAAGAGGCGGCGATTGCCTCGCTCGATGCGGCGTTCGCGCAATTCGGGGCAGAGACGGTCTATGCCATCACTATCGCTGAAAACACCGATAGCTGGGGCCTGATGAAACGCTTCGGAATGGAGCGGCGCGTCGATCTCGACTATGTCGACACGCGCTTTGAGAAGCCGTGGTGCGACACCATTGTGTACGCCATCACGCGCCAGCAATGGGAGGAAAACCGGCCATGACGGTACAGCGACCGGGCGTGACAATCGTGCCCATCAACGGCAAATCGCCGCAGATCGACGACAGCGCGTGGATCGCGCCGGGGTGTTCGATCATTGGCGATGTTACCATCGGCGCGGATTCATCCATCTGGTACAACTGTGTGCTGCGCGCCGATGTCAGCCGCATCGTGATCGGTCAGCGGACCAATGTGCAGGATGGCAGCGTGCTGCATTGCGACGGGCCGAACCCGGCCATGCCCGATGGCGCACCGCTGATTATCGGGGACGATGTGCTGATCGGCCATATGGCGATGGTGCACGGCTGCCGGATTCACGATCGCGGGTTCGTGGGTCTGGGCGCGATTGCGATGAACAATGCCGTGATCGCATCGGATGCGATGCTGGCGGCGGGCGCGATGCTGACTGAAGGCAAAGCGATGGGCGAGCGCGAGCTGTGGGGCGGCCGCCCCGCGCGCAAGATGCGCGATCTGGACGATGCCGCGATCATGGGGATGAAGATGGGCGTGGCCCACTATGCCCACAATGCGAAGACACACTCCATCGCGGTGGGGGAGGTAATGGGCGGGGCATTGAGCAGCGATGGCACGGCCGAAGGCTGACTATCCCGATCCCGCTGCGATCCGCGCGCTGGCCGATGGCGAAGGGCGGCTGGCGCTGCGCGTCACCCCCGGCGCGCGCAGCGAAGGGATCGAGCTGGGCGATGGCAAGCTGCAGGTGAAAGTCCGTGCCAAACCGACCGACGGGGCGGCCAACGATGCCGTGATCCGCATGTTGGCCAAGGCATTGGGCACACCGCCATCAGGCATCGAATTGTTGCGCGGCGCAACTTCGCGCGAAAAACTGGTGCGGATCGGCGGGTAGCGGGGGGCTTACTCCGCAGCGGCCAGATCGCCTGTCTCTTCGGGGTGCGGGATCATTGCGTTGGCCATCATGTCCAGCCGTTCGGCCATCATCAGGCCCAGTGCGCGGCCGGCGTCGGTATTGGTGGGGCCGCATTCGGCGATGGCGCGGGCCATTGCATCGGACCACTGGCGTGCAGTTTGCGCGCTGACGCCCAGACCGCGGTGCGCGCTCATCATGCATTTGCCGCGATTTTCCACGAACCAGTCGTGCGGGCCGCCCGCCCATGCGGTGAGCCATCCGGCCAGCGAGCGGCGGATCGGAGTAAGGTCGCCTGCATGCATCGCACGCAGTTCGGCATATTGCGGATCGGTTTCCACCAGATCGTAAAACCGGTTGGCGATCCGTTCGATCACCGGGCGACCACCCAATGCTTCGTATGGGGTCTGAGTCGGTTCGGTATCCGGTATCACGACGTGAATCGTCCTTCGCAGTGGTAACGCAGTGGCAAACAGGCAGCTTATCGCTTGATCTGTGCACCCGGCATTGATCTGGCGCAAATCAATCGCGGATCAGAGCGCTGAGTGTCTCGATCCGGTCGGCTTCGTGCGATGGCTTATCCCACCGGATGCGGTGGATGCGGGGAAACCGCATGGCGAGGCCGGATTTGTGCCGCTTGCTGGTATGAACCGAATCGAACGCCACTTCGAACACCAGACTGCGATCCACCTCGCGCACGGGGCCGAACCGGTTCACCGTATGCTGCCGCACATGGCGGTCGATCTGTTTCAGTTCAGCGTCGGTGAACCCCGAATAGGCTTTGCCCACCGGCAGCAGATCGGCCCCGTCGTCAGGGTCGCCGTTCCAGCAGCCGAAGGTGTAATCGGAATAGAAACTGCTGCGTTTGCCGCTGCCGCGCTGGGCATACATCAAAACGCAATCGATCAGCAGCGGATCGCGTTTCCATTTATACCACAGCCCGGCCTTGCGCCCGGCGACATAGGGGGAATCGCGGCGTTTCAGCATCAGCCCTTCGATGGCCGCATCGCGGGCGGATTCGCGGATCGCGGCCAGCGCGGCGAAATCGGGGGCGGAAACGATTTCGCTGATGTCGAAATGGCTGTCGGGCAGGCGCGGCATCAGCGCCTCCAGCCGGGTGCGTCGTTCGCTCCACGGCAGTTCGCGCAAGTCCGCGCCCTCGGCCATCAGCACATCGTATAGCCGGACGAAGGCGGGGTATTCGTTCAGCATTTTGCGGCTGACGGTTTTGCGGCCCAGCCTTTGCTGCAAGGCGTTGAAACTGGCCGCGCCGCCTTCCTCGCCGCCCTGATGGCTGCCACGCACCAGCAGTTCCCCGTCGAGCACGGCATCGATCGGCAAAACATCGGTCAGTTCGGGGAACGTGGCGGAGATATCGTCTCCCGACCGCGAATAGAGCCGGGTTTCTCCGTTCACCCGGACGAGTTCCACCCGGATCCCGTCCCATTTCCATTCGGCGGCATAGTCCGCCAGATCGACCGTGCCATCTTCCAGCGGGTGAGCCAGCATGAACGGGCGGAATGTCGGGCGGCTGGCGGTGTCGGGAGGGGCGGCCCCTTCAGCGGCCCACGCGAACAGTTCGGGATAGGGTGCGGTCAGCCCGTGCCAGTGTTCCTCCACCTCCTCGACCGCAACGGCGAAAGCCTGGGCGAAGGCGACTTTGGCCAGACGGCTCGACACCCCGATCCGCATCGCCCCGGTCGCCAGCTTGAGCAGGGCGTAGCGGCCCGACGGGTCGAGCCGGTCCAGCAGGCGGGGCAGCTCCGCCTGCACATTCGCGCGCGTCATCGCGGATAACAGCGCCACTGCCTCCGAAACGGTGGGCGCTGGCTCGCGTTCGCCATCGGGGGCGGGCCACAGCAAGCTGGCAGTTTCGGCGGTGTCGCCCACGAAATCGCGGCTGAGCGCCCACAGTTCGGGATCGACGCGCTGCTGCATCATCGCGCGGATAGTGGAGGATTTCACCGCCGGGAAATCGAGCGCCCCGGTCAGCGCGGCCAGCGCCCAGCCGCGGTCGGGGTCTGCCGTGTCGCGCAGATAGCTGGCGATCAGGCGCAGTTTCTCGTTACGGCTGCGGGTATAGACCAGCGCATCGACCAGAGCGGCGAAGCGTTCCATCAGCGGGTGCCCCCTGATCGCAGGGCGGGTGGCTCAGTCATCCTCGTCCTCGTATCCCACCAGCGCCAGTGCGCGGGCGCGGCGCTGGTGCAACTGGTGCCAGCGCAGCAGCGCCTCTTCCCGCCCGTGGGTGATCCAGCTTTCCTGCGGATCGACCTGTTCGATGGTGGCGGTCAGTTCGTCCCAGTCGGCATGGTCGGAAATGACCAGCGGCAGTTCCACGTTGCGCTGCCGCGCGCGCTGGCGCACCTGCATCCAGCCCGATGCCATTGCCGTGACCGGATCGGGCAAGCGGCGCGACCAGCGATCGTTCAGCGCCGATGGCGGGCAGATCACGACGGCGCCGCGCATCGCGTCTTTTTCCGAATCCGACACCAGCCGCAGTTCGCCCAGATCGATTCCGAAGTTTTCATACAGCCGACACATCCGCTCCATCGCGCCGTGAATGTAGATCGGATCGTGGTGCCCGATCTGGCGCAATTCTGCGATCACGCGCTGCGCTTTGCCCAAGGCATAGGCGCCAACCAGTACGCATCTGTCGGAATCGGCGTGTAACCTGTCAATTAATCGGGTCAGTTCGGTGAAAATCGGGGGGTGGCGGAAGACAGGCAGGCCAAATGTCGCTTCTGTAACGAAAATATCGCACGGAGTTGTGACAAACGGGGTGCAAGTCGGATCGGGTTGTCGCTTGAAATCGCCGGTCACCACCACCCGTTCCCCGGCATGTTCCAGCAGGATCTGCGCGCTGCCCAGCACGTGTCCGGCGGGAATAAAAGTCGCATCGACACCGCCACTTAGGCGAATCGTCTCGCCATATTGCGCTGGCCGTGCGCCCTCGCGGGTCTGATACCGCAGCTCCATAATCGCCAGAGTTTCGGGGGTGGCAATCGTTTCACCATGCCCGCCGCGCGCATGATCGGCATGGCCATGCGTCACCAAAGCCCGCGGCACCGGGCGCGATGGATCGATCCAGATATCGGCGGGTGCGATATGGATGCCGTGCGGCTCAGGCCGGATCCATGCAAAATCGCGTGCCATTGACGATTCAAGCAAAGCGGGCGCCATGCGTTCCCGCACAGCGCCCGATTTTGTGTTTCATCGAAAGGTCTTAGCTTTCGTTGTCGTCGCCGCCGGTTTCGGCCCCGGCTTCGGGTTTCTTCTTCGCAGCAGGCCTTTTCGCGGCCTGTTTCCGGGTCGGGCGGGCCTTGGGCGGGGCGGGCGTCAGTTCGAACGAAGGCTTGTTGTCCTTCACGCTCACATGCACTTCGCCGCCGTCGGACAACTTGCCGAACAACAGCTCTTCCGCCAGCGGCTGCTTGATCTTGTCCTGGATCAGGCGGCCCATCGGGCGGGCGCCGTAGAGCTTGTCATAACCACGGTCTGCCAGCCACTTACGTGCGTCGCTGTCGAACTGAATATGGACGTTCTGATCGGCCAGTTGCAGTTCGAGCTGGAGGATGAACTTGTCCACCACCCGCGCCACGGTTTCCTTGCCGAGATACGTGAACGGCACGATGGCATCCAGCCGGTTGCGGAATTCGGGCGTGAACATCTTCTTCACAGCTTCGTCGCCCGCATCTTCCTTGCTGACATCGCCGAAGCCGATACCCTGGCGCGCCATATCGCTGGCCCCGGCATTGGTCGTCATGATCAGCACTACGTTACGGAAATCGACCGTTTTTCCGTGGTGGTCGGTCAAGCGGCCATTGTCCATCACCTGCAACAGGATGTTGAACAGATCGGGGTGGGCCTTCTCGATTTCGTCGAGCAGCAACACGCAATGCGGCTGCTGGTCGATTGCATCGGTGAGCAACCCGCCCTGATCGTAGCCGACATAGCCCGGAGGGGCACCGATCAGGCGGCTGACGCTGTGCCGCTCCATATATTCGCTCATATCGAACCGTTGGAGCGGGATGCCCATGATACTGGCGAGTTGCCGTGCCACTTCGGTCTTGCCGACGCCCGTGGGGCCGGAAAACAGGAAGCTTCCGATGGGCTTATCGGGATCGCGCAGACCAGCGCGGCTAAGCTTCATCGCTGTGGAGAGCACGCGGATTGCGTTATCCTGCCCATAGACGACCTGCTTCAGATCGCGTTCGAGATGTTCGAGCGCACGCTTGTCGTCCTTGCTGACCGACTTGGGCGGGACGCGCGCCATCGTTGCGATGACCGTTTCGATTTCCTTTCCGGTAATCTTCTTCTTGCGACGGCTGGGCGGAACCAGCATCTGCATCGCGCCGACTTCGTCGATCACGTCGATTGCCTTGTCGGGCAGCTTGCGATCATTGATGTAGCGGGCTGACAATTCGACCGCGGTCTTGATCGCATCGGGGGTGTATTTGACCCCGTGATGTTCTTCGAACGCAGTCCGCAAGCCTTTGAGAATCTTGATCGTATCTTCGACGCTCGGCTCGTTTACGTCGATTTTCTGGAACCGGCGCAGCAGCGCGCGATCCTTCTCGAAGTGATTGCGGAATTCCTTGTAAGTGGTCGAACCGACGCAGCGGATCGTTCCGCCGCTGAGCGCAGGTTTGAGCAGGTTGGATGCATCCATCGCCCCGCCACTGGTCGCCCCGGCGCCGATAACCGTATGAATTTCATCGATAAACAGAACGGCGTGAGGCATCTTCTCCAGCTCGGAGACAACCTGCTTCAGCCGTTCTTCAAAATCGCCGCGATAGCGCGTGCCTGCTAGCAGCGCACCCATATCGAGCGAGTAGATCACAGCATCGGAGAGCACCTCCGGCACGTCGCCTTCCACGATCTTGCGGGCAAGCCCTTCTGCAATGGCGGTTTTCCCGACGCCGGGATCACCGACATAAAGCGGGTTGTTCTTGCTGCGGCGGCAGAGGATCTGGATCGTCCGGTCGACTTCGGGGCCGCGTCCGATCAGCGGATCGACTTTGCCCGCTTTCGCCTTGGCGTTGAGGTTGACGGTGAACTGGTCGAGCGCGGAGTCCTTTTTTGACCCGCCCTCGTCGCTCTTGCCTTCGGCCTGATTGCTGTCGGCCGCGCCCTCTGCAGGGCGATTTTCAACCTGCCGTCCGCCTTTGCCGATGCCGTGGCTGATATAGCTGACAGCATCCAGACGGCTCATATCCTGCTGTTGCAGGAAATAGACGGCGTAGCTGTCGCGTTCCGAGAACAGCGCGACCAGCACATTGGCGCCGGTAACCGTATCTTTCCCGCTCGACTGAACGTGCAGGATCGCGCGCTGGATAACCCGTTGAAATCCAGCGGTTGGCTGCGGCTCTCCGGCATCGCCGACTTCGATCGTGCGGCATTCTTCATCGAGATAGCGGCGCACGACATCGCCCAGCTCTGCCAGATCCACGCCGCATGCGGCCATTACACCCGCCGCGTCTTCGTCGTCGATCAGCGCGAGCAGGAGATGTTCGAGCGTGGCATATTCATGCCGCCGGTCGCGCGCGTTATCGATTGCGAAGTGAAGAGTTTTTTCGAGGCTCTGGGCGAAACTGGGCATTCAACGATCTTTCGTGTGGGGGAACGGTCGAGCGTTCGGGGAACAGTATGCAGCACGACGATGAACACGGATTTTACGTGTCATGTGGGAGTGATGCGTAACCATCTGCAACGGATATAGGATCGCCCGGCTGAAATGCGAGGCGAGGCCGCTCACGTCGTCGGTTTCCCGAACAGTGCCTCGGCAGCGTTGCGATGCGCGGCGGCCTTGTCGCGGTGGGATTTTACCCGCTGGATTTCCGCCTCAAGCAGAGCGACGCGTTCGCTCAATTCATCCTGCGAATATGGCGAAAGATCCTCCTTCGCCAGAAGGCTGGCAGCGTCGCCCCGTGGGCGTGGGCGATCGTCTTCGTCCATCACAAGACACAACATCGCAACGGACTGCGCTTGCTGTCAATGGGCCACACCGCTATCCGCACAGCCGTCGGGCGCATGTAACATCACGACAACAGGGATCACCGATGGCTGAATCCGATTCTTTTCACCGCCTTCCCGCAACTATGATCGCAATGGGGTTCGACGAACCCGGCGGGCCCGATGTGTTTCGCGCCGAGACGGTGGATTTGCCCGCACCCGGTGCTGGGCAGGTCTTGATCCGCGTGGCCTTTGCCGGGGTAAACCGGCCCGATGTGATCCAGCGACAGGGATTTTATCCGCCACCGCCCGGCGCATCTCCGATTCCGGGACTGGAAGTTGCCGGTACAGTGGTTGCTGCGGGCGAGGGCGTTTCGCCCGACATGATTGGCAGCCAAGTCTGCGCGCTGGTGTCTGGCGGGGGCTATGCCCAATATTGCCTCGCCCACTCCGGTCATTGCCTGCCAGTCCCGGCCGATCTCTCGCTGAGCGAAGCCGCCGCGCTGCCGGAAACGCTGTTTACGGTATGGCACAATGTGTTCGAACGCGGGTTCGTCTGCGAAGGGGAAACCCTGCTGGTCCACGGCGGAACCAGCGGGATCGGCACGATGGCGATCATGCTGGGCAAGGCGTTCGGTCTGACTGTGCTGACAACATGCGGCTCGCCTGAAAAATGCCAGGCGGCGCTGGATATTGGCGCGGACCGGGCGATCGATTACAAGACGGACGATTTCGTCGCTGTGGTGAAGGAATTCACTGGTGGCAAAGGCGTGAACGTGGTGCTGGATATGGTTTCGGGCAGCTATGTCGCGCGCAATATCGATTGCCTCGCCCCCGATGGGCGGCACGTGACTATCGCCGTGCTGGGCGGACCCAAAGCGGAAATCAATATGGCCAAAGTGATGACGAAACGCCTGTGCCTGACAGGATCGACGCTGCGCCCGCGCTCGGATGAATTCAAGGCGTTGCTGGCGGAAGAGATCCTGCAGGTCGCCTGGCCACTGGTGCTCGATGGCACGATCCGCCCGGTTATGGACGAAAGCTTCCCGCTGGCGGAAGTCGCCGCCGCGCATGCGCGGATGGAGGCGGGCGACCATATCGGCAAGATCGTGCTGGAGATGCCTGTTTAGTGCGCAGGATCTTGCGGAACGCACTGCGCCGGGCGGCTGTGCCGCCGCGTGTCTATTCGCTGATGCGTAGTGCGATGCTGGTCGGTCAGAAAATACTGCGCCGCCCGGATGAGCCGGACTTGCGTGGATTTGCCGTCTTGGCCGGCTCGGCTTCGCTGATCGCGGACATTGGGGCGAATGGCGGTCAATCGGCGGTGGCGCTGTCGTTTATCGTGCCCGATGCGCGGATCGTTTCGTTCGAGCCCAACCCGGTGCTGTGGCGGGAACTGGCCTTCGTCCAGCGGTTGCTCGGTTCGCGGTTCGAACGCCGCCAGATTGGCCTGGGGCCGGAAGCGGCGCGGATGCAGTTGCATATTCCCACCGTCGGCGGGCTGCCGATCACGACCCGCGCCAGCCTGACGCCCGATGGCGCGCGTGAACAGGCCGCCCGGCTGGAATCGGATACCGGGCGCCGGGTGGAAATCACTTCGGTAGAGGTGTCGGTGGAAACCTTCGACAGCCTCGATCTGATGCCGTCCGGGATAAAGATCGATGTCGAAGGCTACGAATACGAAGTTCTGTCGGGGATGGTGCGGACTCTGTGCGATGCACGGCCGCTGGTCATGCTGGAATGTAACGCCCGCGATGGCGAATGCCTCGCATTGCTGGAGCCGCTCGGTTATCGTCGGGCATGGTTTGATCGGCCGCGAGGGTGCCTGACAGCAACCCGCCCGCACGGTGCCGGAAACTGGTATGCCGTGCCCGATGAAATGGCGGGGCGGGTGCTGAGCGATTGAGGCGCGCGGGCGAAAGGAGCTGAGGCGTATGGACAATCTGATCCTTCACGAAGACCCACGCAGCGGCAATTGCTACAAGATCCGCCTGACTGCCGCCTTGCTTGGCCTGCCGATAGAGCGGCGCGCATACGATATCCTGCAGGGCGAAACGCGGACGCCCGAATTCCTCGCCAACGTCAATCCCAATGGCCGCATTCCGGTGTTGCAGATTGGCAAACGGTTCCTGCCCGAAAGCAATGCGGCCTGCTGGTATCTCGCGACGGATAGCGCACTGATCCCGACGGATCGGTTCGAACAGGCGAATGTGCTGCGCTGGATGTTTTTCGAACAATACAGCCACGAACCGAACATCGCGACTTTGCGTTTCTGGCTCCATTTCGTGGGAGAGGCCAACCTGTCGCGACAGCAGCAGTCGCAAGTGATGGCCAAGCGTATCGCGGGCGAAGATGCGCTGGCACTGATGGATGCTCATCTGGCCGGGCGCGAATGGTTCGTAGGCGATGCCCCGACTTTGGCGGACATTGCGCTCTATGCCTACACACATGTGGCCGAAGCGGGTGGTTTTCGTCTGGCGGATCGGGCGCATGTGATGGCGTGGCTGGCCCGTATTGCGGCCTTGCCGGGCTACGTGACAATGGAATGACTGAAATCGTCCGATATTCTTTCAACGGTCACCGGACTGATTCGAACGCGTAACAATCGCATGGCACTCACCCGAAGCGCATAGGACATCTGCTTCGGGGGGAGCCCGCGCATGACGAATGAGACTGACGCGTTCGATGGCGATCTCGCCGATCTGACCAACATTGCCGCCTTCCCTGTTCGCCAGCCCACTGTGCCGGAGCCGGAAATCGGCGAACGCAAGTGTTATCGTACGATCTGGATCAGCGATGTCCATCTGGGCACGCGCGGCTGCAATGCCGACCTGCTGATCGATTTCCTCGACCACACCGACAGTGAGACGATGTACCTTGTCGGTGACATCATCGATGGCTGGCGGCTGAAGAAGAAGGTCTATTGGCCCGACGCGCACAACGACATCGTCTGGCGTGTGCTGAAGCGGGCGAAGCGTGGTACGCGGATCGTCTATATCCCCGGCAATCACGACGAGATGGTGCGCCAGTTTTCCGGGATGCATTTCGGCGGCGTGGAAATTCAGCGCGCCGCATTTCACACCACAGCCGATGGGCGCAAACTCATGGTTTTGCATGGCGACGAATTCGACGCGGTCATGCTGGCGCACCGCTGGCTCGCATTCGTGGGGGATGCTCTGTACACTTTGATGATGGGGCTGAGCCGTTGGGTCAACTCCGTTCGTCAGGCGCTGGGATTGTCATATTGGTCGCTGTCGAAAGTCGCCAAGCACAAGGTCAAGAACGCAGTCGAGTTCATTGGGCGATATGAAGAAGTCGTCGCCCGCGCTGCGGCTGAGCGCGGCGTGGACGGAGTGGTGTGTGGCCATATCCATACGGCGGAGTTCCGCGAATTCAGCCACAACGGCAAATCGGTCGAATACTGGAACGATGGCGACTGGGTCGAAGGATGCAACGCGCTGGTCGAACATTTCGACGGGCGGATGGAAATCCTCCACTGGCCCGATGAAATCGCTCGCCGTAACCGCGGGCAGGACCAGGTGGATGGAGCGAGCGGAGATGGCTCGCTGGCAGCGGCATGAACATCGCGACTGCACGGTTGTGTCCCATCGAAGCCGAACCCCTTCGCGTGCCGCAGCGTATCGCGGTGGTCACTGACGCATGGGCGCCGCAGATGAACGGTGTTGTTCGCACTCTGGCCACAACCGTCGGGGTGCTGGAGGATTGGGGGCACGACGTCACTGTGATTTCCCCCGATCAATTCCGATCCATGCCATGCCCGACTTATCCTGAGATACGCCTTGCGTTTACGGCGCCCGGGGCGGTCGGCAGGCGGCTGGCGGCATTGGCTCCCGATGCGGTTCATATTGCAACAGAAGGGCCGCTGGGATTTGCTGCGCGCCGTTTCTGCGTCGGCAAGGGAGTTGCCTTCACGACTGCCTACCATACGCAGTTCCCCGAATATGTCGCGCGGCGCACCGGGCTGCCTGCTGACTGGTTCTGGCGTTATATCCGCTGGTTCCATTCCCCTGCGCGGCGAATCATGGTCGCGACTGAGTCGATCCGTTCGGAATTGCGCGACCGCGGACTGTCGCGGCTGCATCACTGGAGCCGGGGCGTGGATTTGTCGTGCTTCACCCCCGATGCACCGCCGCCGCTGGAATATGCCGACCTTCCGCGCCCAATACAGCTTTATGTCGGACGCGTCGCAGTGGAGAAAAACCTCGATGCATTCCTGACGCTCGATACGCCGGGAAGCAAAGTCCTGGTTGGTGACGGGCCTGCCTTGGCGGAGCTTGCCGCACGCTATCCCGCTGTGCGCTTCCTAGGCCGTCGGAGCGGTCGCGAGCTGGCCGGATGCTATGCCGGCGCCGATGTCTTCGTGTTTCCCAGCCGGACCGACACATTCGGGCTGGTTCTTGTCGAATCGCTTGCTTGCGGGACACCTGTGGCCGCCTTCCCGGTTGCGGGCCCGCGCGATATTGTAACGGCCGAATGCGGTGCTCTGTCCGAATCGCTCGAACGGGCGATTGCCGGGGCCCTGACCTGTTCGTCGCGCGATTGCGCCCGGATCGGGGCACAATATAGCTGGGAAGCGGCAACCGATCAGTTTCGCGCCGGGCTGGTCGCGTCGGGCGAAGTACGGGCAACGCCCTAAGCGCTTGCCGAAACGCGCCCAATCCCCTAAATCGATTGGGCAACGGCCGCTCCGCGAGGGGCGGCCCTTCTATTTTCAGGACGATTTTCCATGGCCGACCAACCCAAACCGCTGATGCCGCACGCGACCGCCACATGGCTGGTCGATAACACCGGCCTCTCGTTTGAACAGATCGCGGAATTTTGCGGGCTGCATATCCTTGAAGTGCAGGCGATGGCCGACGATCTGGCCGGGGCGAAATATACCGGCCGCGATCCGGTCCACGCGGGCGAACTGACCCACGCCGAAATTGAAAAGGGTCAGGAAGACCCGAAATATGTGCTCAAAATGCACAAGGCGCCGCTCGCGGTCAGCCGCACAAAGGGGCCGCGCTATACCCCGGTGTCGAAACGGCAGGACAAGCCCGATGGGATTGCGTGGATTCTTCGCAGCCATCCCGAAGTAACCGACGCGCAGATTTCCAAGCTGATCGGCACCACCCGCAACACGATTACTGCGATCCGGGAGCGGAGCCACTGGAATATCCAGAATATCCAGCCCAAAGATCCGGTCACCCTGGGGCTGTGCTCTCAGCGCGAACTCGATGCTGTTGTGGCCAAAGCTGCCAAGAAAGCAGGGATTTCGGATCAGAGTCCCACAGACGAACGGCTCGGCACCGACAAGGATGCGCTGATTTCCGAACTCAAGGCGGAGCGCGTTGCTGCGGCCAAGGCCGCAGTCGAAGCGGCGCAAGAAGCCGAAGCGGAAGCATGGCTGGAAGCACGCCGGGCCGCCGCCGAAGCGGGTGAGGAATCGGTGCCTGCGCTGCCGGAAACACCGAACGACGACAACGGCTGATCCTGTCAAAACCGCCGCATATGCGAGATGCGGCGGTTTTACTTGCCTGACAGCGCATTTCGCTGCACCATGCTGACATGGATGTCAGTAATTCACCTGTAGCCGGTTCCGACCACCCCGCAGCGGAAGAATATTGCCACCCCTGCGCGTGGGATACTTCGTTCCAATCGCTGACTGTGCCCGATTTGCTGGCGCGATCGGTGGCTGCTGCTCCCGATGCGCCGCTGGCGGATTTCATGGGGCGTATCTACAGCTATCGCCAGATTCATGACGAAGCGGTGCGTTTCGCCAATGGCCTGATCGCGCGGGGAATTGGTAAAGGCGACAGGGTTGGCCTTTTTCTGCCCAATGCGCCGATATATGTTTCGGCCTATTATGGTGCGATGATGGCCGGTGCGACGGTCGTCAACTTTTCTCCCCTGTATACAGCGGAAGAACTGAGCGCGCAGGTTGCCGATTCGGGCACCCGACTTTTGGTAACTGTCGATGTCGCCAGCTTGTTGCCTACAGCGCTGAAAGTTCTGGACGGATCGGAGTTGGAAACGCTCGTTGTTGGACGGCTTGGGTCAATGCTGCCTCTGGCCAAGCGCATTGCATTGGCGGTGCTGGGACGCAAGAGTCTTTCCGCCGTTCCCAACCGGCCCGATGTCATCGAATGGAGCGATTGTTTCGGCATTGGTGGCGGTGATTTGCCGCGCGTCGATCCTGCCGATCTGGCGCTTCTGCAGTATACCGGTGGCACTACCGGGCGGCCCAAGGGGGCAATGCTCAGTCATGCCAATCTTGCCACCAATGCTCAGCAGGTCGATGCGATCGACCCGTTCGAGGAGCGCGATGTGATCCTCGGCGTGCTGCCGATGTTCCATGTATTCGCCAATACCTGTGTATTGAACCGTACAGTGACCAAGGGTGGGTGTATCGCCATGTTGCCTCGGTTCGAGGCCGCGCAGGCGCTTAAGACGCTGCAGCGGACCAAGGCGACATCGTTTCCCGGCGTTCCGACGATGTATCAGGCGCTGCTCGATCACCCGCGAATTGCGAAAACCGATTTCACATCGCTGAAGGTATGTATTTCAGGCGGAGCTCCGCTGCCTGCACCGGTGCGCGAACAGTGGGAAGCGCAAACTGGCGCGCGGCTGGTGGAAGGATACGGCCTGACTGAAAGTTCGGGCGTGGTTTCGACCAACCCATATGAAGGGGAGCGCCGTCCGGGTACGATCGGCCAGGTGCTGCCGGGAACGCGGGTCATTTTGCTCGACAAGGAAGACGCCTCACGACTCGCCGATCCGGGGCAGCCGGGCGAACTGGTCATCAACGGCCCGCAAGTGATGCAGGGTTACTGGAACCTGCCCGATGCCGCAGTCACGGCCTTTGCCGAGATAAATGGCGAACGCTGGCTTCGCACGGGCGACGTTGCTGTGGTTGAAGAAGGCGGCTTCATCCGCATTGTCGACCGCATCAAGGACATGATTGCAGTTGGCGGGTTCAAGGTGTTTCCCAGCCAGGTGGAAGCGGTATTACTGGATAATCCGGCAGTGAAAGAGGCGCTGGTTCTTGGCTTGCCCGACGATTACCGCGGGGAAAAGCCCCATGCCTATGTCACGCTGAACCCTGATGCCAACACAACTGGTGAAGCGCTGACCGATTGGCTCAACGCCCGGATTGGTAAGCACGAGCGGGTTTCCGGGGTGACGATTCGCGACGAAATGCCCAAGACGATGATCGGCAAGCTCGACCGCAAGGCTTTGCGGCTGGAAGTGCTCGGTAGCTAATCGCTGTTCAGCGCGGCGCGGCGATCAAATGCCGTGATATGCGCGATACCATTGCACGAAAGCGGGCACACCGGCTTCGATAGATGTCGTGGGTTGATATCCCACAGCTTCGGTCAGCGCATCGATATCGGCATATGTCTTGTGCACGTCGCCAGGTTGCATCGGCAGCATCTTAAGCTGTGCTTTGCGCCCGCACGCTTTCTCAAGCAGTCCGATCACCTTCATCAGGTGTTCGGAGCGGTTGTTGCCAATATTGTAAAGCGCGTGCGGACGGCGGCTGCCACCCGCCTTTTCCGTGCCGTCGTCCGTGGGTGGATTATCAAGGCAAGCGATGATCCCGCTAACGATATCGTCGATGTAGGTGAAGTCGCGATACATATCGCCGTTGTTGAATACCGGCAGTTCTTCCCCTGCGAGTATCCGCCGGGTGAAGTTCCACATCATCATGTCTGGTCGGCCCCAGGGCCCGTAGACTGTGAAAAACCGCAGGCCTGTCAGCGGAATGTGGAACAGGTGGGCATACGATTCGCTCATCAGTTCATCCGCACGCTTGGTTGCGGCGTATAGCGAAACGGGATGGTCGGCCCGGTCAGCGACGGAAAACGGCAGCCTGTCGTTGCCACCATAGACCGAACTGGAACTGGCATAGACCATATGCTCGATCTGGCGGTGTCTGGCGACTTCCAGCAGATTGAGATGCCCCACGATATTGGAATGGGCATAGGCCATTGGGTTTTCGAGCGAATATCGTACACCCGCCTGCGCGCCGAGGTGCACAATCCGGTCGATTTCCTGATTCGCCAGTACCGAATCGAGAGCGGCCTTGTCGCCAAAGTCCACTATGTGCGTTTCATAGCGCGCTGTGTTGGCACCGTGTGCGATGCTGGCTGTCACATCGGCCATGCGGTCGCGTTTCAGACTCACAGGATAGTAATCGTTGAGGTTGTCTATCCCGACAACGCTATCGCCCCGCGCGAGCAGCACTTTGCTGACCGCTGAACCGATAAATCCTGCCGCCCCTGTAACTAATATCCGCATGAGCGCGGGATAGAAGGAGGGGTGTTAGCTGGCAATATGAAGCTTGGGTTCGCTATCGTCGTCGGGCAGCGCGGGCTCAACTGCGTGATGCTTGCCGGTTTCGCGATGGGCGAAACGGCCTTCGACAGCAGCACCTTGCTCGATCGTCAATGTGTCGTAGTGCACATCGCCTTCGATCCTGGCATTTTGCAGGACAACGAGTTCACGGGCAGTGATCGATCCGGTCACAGCACCGCCTATGCGGGCGCTTTCCGCCGAAATGGCCCCGGCGATATGGCTGCTTTCCCCCTGAACCAGACTGGCACAGGCGATGTCGCCTTCGATCTGTCCATCGATATGCAGGTCTGCACTCGCCGTGATATCACCCTTGATAGTGACATCGCTGCCGATGACAGAGAAAGTCGATCCCGTACTAGCCATTGGTACGCTCTGCCGAGGCGTTGCGGCGTGCTTCTTTGAGAACATCGGGAGCAGACTCCAGGAAAGGCCGCGGATTTACTGCGCGGCCATTGATTCGAACTTCGAAATGAAGGTGAGGGCCGGTCGAACGGCCTGTGCTGCCAATTGCACCGATAACTGCACCGGCTTTCACCTTTTCACCGACATGAGCGCTGAACTTCGACATATGCGCGTAACGCGTCACCATGCCATTGCCGTGGCTCACTTCGACGATATTGCCGTAGCCGGATTTCTGCCCGACGAACGTGACGACGCCTTTGGCCGCCGCATAAATCGGTGCGCCGATGGGGCCGCGGAAGTCCAGCCCCGAATGCATGGCCGCCGCTCCGGTAAATGGATCGCGACGAACGCCATAGCTCGATGTGACCATCTCAACCGAGGCGGGCAAAACCTGCGGAATGCCTTGCAGGCCGCGTTCCAGCGCTTCCATCCGGGCAAGGCTCAGGCCGAGCCGTTCGAATCGTGGATCGATCGAGCCATCAGCCGCAGTGGACAGTTTTTCGAGTGGACCACCCATCGCCTGATGCTTTTCCGCATTGACCATCGAGCGCGGATCCAGCCCTAGCTTGCGAATGGCCTGCGCTGCGCGGGCGGCGCGGCGGTCGGCATAGCGGGTAAGGCGTTCGACAAAAGCGAGTTGGCGTGCTTCAATGCGAGCGAGTGCCCCGGCTTCAGGGATGGAGGCGCTCACTTTGGAAACGGTTTTTGCTGCCTCGCCCGAGGAATCGCTTACTTTCGCGCCCTGCTTCACATCGGCGGGAAGCGAATCGACCATTTCTTCGATGAAATCCTGACGCCGTTTCAGATCGCTGGCGACAGCTTTGATGTTCCCGCGGTAGGCATCGACCCGCTCTTCAGCGGTAGAAACGCGCGCTTCGCGATCAAGTAAGGAAGCGCGGTCGGCCTCTGCGCGATATTGGCTCCAGGCCATTCCCGCCAGCGAGATACCCCACACTGTCAGGGCCAGTGTCACAGTACCGGCCGCCGCCATCTGGATGCGGGAGGACACCTTGATGAAGCGTACCTGCCCCTGTGATCGCATGAAAAATTCGCGATCCGGAAACCAGGCACGCAGGCGGTCGAGTGTTCCGCCAACGGCAAATTGCATTGTAAGGCGACCCCCGTCGTCCTGTTATGGTTGGCAGCCCGGTAGCAGCGCGATCGGTATCGGTCGAATCGAAGGCACCAAAACGGGGATGAATCGAGTGAGTCCTACGATAAAATGCGTATCACTCCGGATTTGATGGGAACCATTCTTATAATCTTGACAGTCAAGGAAGCCGAATCGGTCTCGACACTACCCCTGACATCGCTTGTCAGGCCTGCTAAGTTGAGAAAATGGATATTGCAGTAAATACAACGAACCCAGAAACCCTTGTGGCCGATCTTGCGCGCGAAGGTCGCAAGGCACAGGCCGTTTTGTCCCGGATGAGCGATGCCGATCGCGCGTCTGCCCTGCATTCCGCTGCGGCGGCGTTGCGAGAAGATCGCAAGACAATTCTGGCCGCTAATGCGGATGATATCGCAGCCGGAGAGGCGTCGGGCCTGACAGGTGCGATGCTGGATCGCCTGCGCCTCGACACAGATCGTCTCGCTGCGATTGCCGACGCAGTGGATTCCGTTGCCGACTTGCCGACTCCGGTTGGTCAGGTGATATCGCGTGATGAGCGTCCGAATGGCCTCGTGATCGAACGTGTTCGCATTCCCATCGGATTGATCGGCATCATCTATGAATCTCGCCCCAATGTGACAGCCGATGCTGCGGCATTGTGCCTGAAGAGCGGTAATGCAGCACTGTTGCGCGGAGGTAGCGAAGCCGTGCGTTCGAACCGAGCGATCGAAGCGGCATTTGCGCGTGGGCTGGAAAGCGCAGGCGTTCCTGCTGCAGCAATACAACTGATGCCAACTCAGGATCGGGCAGCTGTTGGGGCCATGCTGAAAGCGGCAGGACTGATCGATATGATCGTGCCGCGTGGAGGGAAAGGGCTGGTCGCACGGGTGCAGGCAGATGCACGGGTGCCCGTGCTCGCGCATCTTGATGGAATATGTCACACATATGTTCACTCTGCCGCCGATCCGGTGAAGGCGCGCGCGCTTGCTGTGAATGCCAAGATGCGGCGCACCGGGATATGCGGTGCGATGGAAACGTTGCTGATCGATACCGCATTTCCCGAAGCTGCAGAGCTGGTGGCCGATGTGATCGATGCGGGGTGCGAGGTGCGTGGTGACGAACGGGCACAAAAGCTCGATTCTCGGATCAAGCCCGCGACAGACGAAGATTGGGACACCGAGTATCTAGATGCGATTCTATCGGTAGCGATGGTGGACGGTATAGATGAAGCTCTGGCTCACATCTCAGCCCACAGTTCAGGCCATACAGATGTGATCGTGACTGAAGATGCGGGTGCAGAAGATCGATTCCTGAAGGAAGTGGATTCGGCAATCGTGATGACCAATGCATCCAGCCAGTTCGCAGATGGCGGCGAGTTCGGGCTGGGTGCGGAAATCGGGATTGCGACCGGCAGACTGCACGCGCGCGGCCCGGTGGCATTGGAGGGGCTCACTACCTATAAATGGTTGGTGCGCGGCACGGGGCAAACACGCCCCTGACGCGCTTCCTTCCAGCTATGGAGCGCAATCATGCAGTATAATCGCCTTGGCCAGACTGGCCTGCTCGTGTCCGAACTGTGCCTTGGCACGATGACATTCGGCGGAGATGGAATGTGGACTGCGATCGGGGCGCTGGCTCAGGATGAATCGAGTGCACTGGTGAAGCGTGCGTTCGATGCCGGGGTCAATTTTATCGACACTGCCAACGTCTATTCAAATGGCCTGTCCGAACAGATCACGGGTAAAGCGCTGAAGGATCTGGGCATCGCGCGAGATGAATATGTGCTCGCCACCAAAGCGCTTGGCCCAATGGGGGAAGGCGTGAATCAGCGGGGCGCGTCGCGCTATCACCTGATGCATGCCATCGATGAAAGCCTGACGCGGCTCGGACTGGACCACGTCGACCTTTACCAGATCCATGGCTGGGATCCGCTCACTCCGATTGAAGAAACCCTTCGCGCGCTCGACGATATCGTGCGTGCAGGCAAGGCGCGATATATCGGTGTATCCAATTGGTCAGCCTGGCAAATTGCCAAGGCGCTTGGCATTTCTCAGCGACTGGGGCTGGAAAGCTTCGCTTCGCTTCAGGCGTATTATTCGGTCGCCGGGCGCGATCTTGAGCGTGATGTCACGCCTATGCTCGAAAGCGAAGGTCTGGGTCTGATGGTATGGAGCCCGCTGGCCGGTGGTTTCCTGTCCGGGAAATACACGCGCGATGGCGGCAATGCGGATGGCCGCCGGGCACAGTTCGATTTTCCGCCGATCGACAAGGACAATGCCTATGACGCGGTGGACGCCATGCGGACGATTGCCGATGCGCGTGGTTGCACTGTGCCACAGGTCGCGTTGGCCTGGTTGTTAGCCAAGCCTGCTGTGACGAGCGTGATCATTGGCGCGAAACGGCTGGACCAGCTCGACGACAACCTTGGCGCGGTGAATGTGAGGCTGACCGATGATGAGTTGGCGACACTGGACGCTTGCTGTCCCTTGCCGCGTGAATATCCCGGCTGGATGGTCCAACGGCAGAGCGAATATCGTGCTGGCGCAAATGCTGGCGAAGCGCCGAAGGATTGATCGGTTTGGCGGACATGCGTCGCCGTTCCGGCCCGTTTGTCGGCCTGCTCGGCGGGAGCTTCAATCCAGCGCATACCGGGCACAAGCGGATAAGCCTGCTCGCCCGGCGCGCTCTGGGGCTAGATGAAGTATGGTGGATGGTCTCTCCGGGGAATCCGTTGAAGCCCAGGAAAGGCATGGCGCCGCTCAATGCCCGGGTCGCGGCAGCGCGGGTGATGGCACGTCGCGCACCGATCCGGGTAACTGCGATCGAGCGAGAGCTGGGAACGCGCTATACTTATGACACCTTGCGCGCCTTGCTGCGACGCTATCCCAAACGGCGTTTCGTATGGCTGATGGGGGCAGACAATCTGGCGCAGTTCGACCAATGGAAGAACTGGCGCGGCATAGCGCGCACGTTGCCGATTGCAGTGATTGCCCGGCCCGGCTATGATGACGATGCCCTCGCAAGCCCTGCGATGGCCTGGTTGCGGCGATTTGAAGTGTCTGCAGCTCGATTGAAAAATGCGGGCGAATGGAGAGCTCCGGCCCTGACAATGCTGCGTTTCGATCCTGATCCTACTTCCGCAACGGCGATCCGCCGGGGCAATCCGGATTGGGTGACGCAATATCTCAATGCCGCTCCCCGCGATGCGATCACTCACCACATTATTGGCGCGGAGGATAATCCGCTTTGATGATGCGCGTCGGTGAACTCATGGTTTTCGCCCATCATCGAAGGAGCTTGATCAACGCCTATGCAACAGGCGCAATCCTTGCCGGCATCTGCCGACAATCAGCGGGGCACTATGCCCGATACTGATACCCCGGCCGACCGGCTGCATCAGTTGGTTCTGAGCCAGCTAGACGACGATCAGGCGCAGGAGATCGTCTCGATCCCGCTTGCCGGTAAATCGAGCATCGCCGATTACATGGTGGTGGCAACAGGCCGTTCGACACGGCAGGTTGCCTCGATGGCACAGAAACTGGCTGAAAAGATCAAGCAGGAAGGGTTCGGGAACGCACGGGTCGAAGGCCTGCCGACTGCCGACTGGGTGCTGATCGACGCAGGCGACGTTGTCGTCCACTTGTTCCGTCCTGAAGTACGAAGCTTCTACAATCTGGAACGCATGTGGGGCTTTGGAGACGAAAAACCGGCGGCCAGCGGCACGGCATAATTTCTGGCGCGGCATGTGCCGCGGGTGTTGTTTTGCTCAGACGTTTTTTGACCGGGCCGGTTGCGTGCGTTCGCGGCTCGCAAAGGATTTTCTATCACGCTTCTCCATATCATCGCTCGCGGGAAAATCGCACGTTCGCCCGAAGCCGAGCTGGTGGTTCGATATGAGAAGCGCCTGGGCTGGCCGATCCGAATTACCGAGTTGCCGGAAACCGGCGGCAAAGTTGCCGACCCATTGTCGCCGTGCCGCACAGTTTTGCTCGACGAGCGCGGCAAGGCGATGGATTCCGAACAGTTTGCCGAGGTGATTGGCCGCTGGCGCGACGATGGGGTGCGTGAAGTGCGGTTCGTACTCGGTGCGGCAGACGGACATTCGGATACCGAGCGTGATGCGGCGGATATGCTGTTGTGCTTTGGCAAGATGACCTGGCCGCATTTGCTAGCGCGGGCGATGCTGATGGAGCAACTCTATCGGGCAACCACGATCCTTGCCGGGCACCCCTACCACCGCAGCGGATAATCGGGCATGAGGCGGACGCCATGACGCCACGCCCGCTCTTTGCTGTGATCGCCATAGTCTTGCTCGCCCTGGGCGGCTGGCTCGCTAGCGATGCGATCGCGCAGCGGGCGTCCGAAACCTATACCGATGCAGGAGAGGCGCAGCGCGCACTGGCGAAAGCGCAAGCCGATGGGCGTGCCGCTGCAGCGCGGGCGGAAAAGCTGGAGCAGCGTGCGCGGGATGCACGCGCTGTCGCAGACAAGAGCGCTCAGGAAGCTGCTGCCATCGCGGCCCGTATCCAGCAAGATGAAGCAGGAATTGCGGCGGCGCAGGCGCGTATAGCTATTGTCGGGAAGCAACGTGCTGCGCTCGATGCGCGGCTGGCGGTTCGCCGAGGTCCATTGGTACGGCTGACCGGTGCGTTGCAGAAAATGGCCATGCGGCCACTCGCACTATCGATATTCAAGCCCGGATCGCTTCGCGAAACAGTGTATTTACGTGCTGTGCTTGAAACAACGATTCCCGAAGTTCGCAAGCGCACGGCTGCATTGCGGGGGGAAATTGCGCGCCGTGACCGCATCGTTGCCGAAGCGGCGCAGGCACTCGCGGCTCTTAAGAAAAGCGAGGCGGCCCTGAGCAATCGCCGCCGCCAGCTGGCAGCAGTCGAATCCCGGCAACGCCTCGCATCGCGCAAGGCAAGCGGGGATGCCACTCGGGAGGCGGAGCGCGCACTTGCGCTGGCGGAGCAGGCCCGTGATCTCGATGCGCTGGTGGGGCAACTCGACGCTGCCGGAATGTTGCGCCGTCAGCTTGCAGCACTGCCAGGCCCTGTCCTGCGACCTGCGCGGGGCGGTGCTGTAAAAGTGGCGGAGCCTGCCGCCAGGTCGAGCGATGCGGCAAATCCGCAAATGCGGTTTCAGCTTCCGGTGGTTGGACGCACGGTTTCCGGATTCGGGGAGGCAGGTGTTGGCGGTGTACGCGCCACTGGCATATCGCTGGCCCCTGTCGATAGAGCGCAAGTGGTGGCTCCTGCCGAAGGGCGCGTCGCATTTGCAGGGCCATATCGTGGGTTTGACCGAATCGTGATTATAGAACACCCCAATGGCTTCACCAGTGTTGTGACCGGCCTGGTCCGCGCCGACGTGGCAGTGGGTGACGAACTCGTGGCAGGCGCGCCGATTGGCATTGCAGGAACCGGGCAGGCAATTGTCACATTCGAACTGCGAAGGCAGGGGGAAGCGGTCAATCCGCTCGATTATGTTCGTTGACCGTCAGACGATCCTCATCTGGCATTAAGCCCTCTGCTCGGATAGTATGCGACAACACTCTTAAGGGATCGACGCAGTACATGAAATTTGCCGCCCTCGTCCGCTCCGCTGCACTTGTCACGGCGGTCGCTCTTGTTCCTGCAACTACCGCTGGCTTTGCTCAGGTAGATAGCCGGGCGAGCCCGGAATTTGCCAAGCTGTTCGCGGTCTATAACCGTATCAAGGCAAGCTATGTCGATCCCGTGTCCGACGATAAACTGGTGCGCGGAGCGATCGACGGGATGCTGGCCAGCCTCGATCCGCATTCGGCCTATCTCGATGGTGGCGATCTCCAGCGGCTGGAGACGATGATCGATGGCAACTATTCGGGGCTCGGTCTGTCGGTTGTGATGGACGACGGTGCGGTCAAGATTGTCTCCCCGTTCAAAGGCAGCCCTGCCGACAAGGCAGGCATCAAGGCCGGTGACTATATCACCCACCTTGATGGCAAGCTGATTTACGGCGGCAGTCTGGATGATGCCGTGGCGCAGATGCGTGGCGAGGCGGGCACCAAAATCCGCCTCACGATCTATCGTCCGGGTAGCGACGAACCGTTCGATGTAACGGTAACGCGCGGCGTTATCGAACTGGAGCCTGTTACGTCGGAGCTGAAGGCAGGCAACATCGGCTACATTTCCGTCAACGAGTTCTCGCGCGATGTGGGTTCCGATGTGTTTTCTGCTTACGAGAAGATGAAGACGCAAGCGAAAGGCCGATTGAACGGGCTGGTACTCGATCTGCGGCGCAATCCGGGTGGTTCGCTGGACGAAGCGGTCGCATTGTCCGATCTGTTCCTGACCGACGGTACGATCGTGTCGCAGCGGGGCCGGGCGAAAGGCGAATCGATCACCTACGATGCCGAAACCGTCTATCGTGGCGATATGGCCAAGAACGTGCCGATGATCGTGCTGATCGATGAAGGTTCGGCTTCTGCCAGCGAGATTGTCGCCGGTGCACTGCAGGATCACCATCGGGCGATGATCATGGGCGAACGCAGCTTCGGTAAGGGCAGCGTGCAAACCTTGCTGCCATTGGGCAAGGACGCTGCACTCAAGCTGACGACAGCACGGTATTACACGCCTTCGGGCCATTCGGTTCAGGAAGGCGGTATTGAGCCTGACGTGATCGTGCCGCAGCTTTCCGATCCCGACCTTGCCAAGCGTGAGAAGATGAGCCTGCGCGAATCCGATTTGCGCGGCCATCTCGTCAACGAAGCGGCGCTGAAGGACAAGGATATGGAAAGGGACAAGAAAGCCGATCCGCGCTTCCAGCAGACCGCCGAAGAGCTGAAGGCGAAGGGGATCGAGGATTTCCAGCTCGATTATGCCTTGAAGACGCTGCGCCGTACAACATCGGGCAATATTGCGCGGAAGGACTGATTCGATGGCACGTTTAGCCAGTGAAAGACAGGCGCAGATTCTTGCGCTGCTCCTCCCCGTGGGTTTGCTAGGCGGGGCCTATATCAGCCAGTACGTCTTCGGCTTATATCCGTGTGAGATGTGCTGGTGGCAACGCTATCCGCATTTTGCGGCACTGGCGTTCGCGCTGCTGTCGTTTGTTGTACCGCCCCGGCGATTCTGGATAGCGCTCGCGGGGCTGGCGATCATCGTGTCCGGTTTGATCGGTGCGTATCATGCCGGAGTCGAATATGGCTGGTGGCAGGGCCATACCGCCTGTTCGGCAACTGCGCTGGGCGGTGGCGATCCTCTCGATGCAATCATGAATGCACCCCTGATCCGCTGTGACGAGGTACAGTGGAGTCTGTTTGGCATTTCTCTGGCCGGATACAATTTCCTGCTCTCGACTTTTGGCGGTCTCGCAGTCCTTTGGCTGTTGGGGCGGCGCAAGGGAGATACGTTGTGAATCGGCCCGACACCGCTCGAATGATCCGCGTCGATCAGGCGGGGGAATATGGTGCGACGCGCATATATGCCGGGCAGCTGGCCGTCATGGGAGATCGCGCGCCGGGGGCTGGTGAGATCGCCGGCATGGCTCAGCAGGAAGCAGATCACCGCGCCCGGTTCGATGCGCTGATGGCTCGGCGGGGCGTGCGCCCGACATTGTTGCAACCCTTCTGGTCCGTTGCCGGGTTTGCGCTGGGCGCAGGGACTGCGCTGATCGGCCCGAAAGCGGCGATGGCTTGTACAGCTGCGGTCGAAACCGAGATCGACCTGCATTACACCGCTCAGCTCGAAGAGCTGAAGGTGGATGGACACGATCCGGAGCTTGCCGACATGATCGAGGAATTTCGCGAGGATGAGCGCGAACACCGCGATGCCGCGTTGGCGGCCGGGGCAGAACAGGCGCCTGCCTATCCGTTGCTGTCAGGCGCGATCCGGCTTGGGTGTCGTCTTGCTATCCGGCTGGCGGAGCGTATCTAGAGTTTAATGCACCGTTCAGCGTATCTCTGGATTTGCTGATTGACGATTTCGAGGAGTTCGACCGATGACTGCTGCCCGTTTGCTTGCCCTTCCGACGCTGGCCGTCGTCTCGCTGTGGGCGCTTCCCGCTGCGGCGCAGGATCACGCGCAGGATGCGCCGGGCGATGATTCGGTGAATATGGTCATCGTGTATGGCGAAGACGAATGCCCGCAATCGACCGAAGCGGAAATCACGGTTTGTGCCCGGCGGCCGGAAGGCGATCGTTTCCGCATCCCATCTTCGCTCCGTACATCGGATAGCCCGGAAAACACCTCGTGGACCCAGCGGGTTCAAAAGCTGGAAACCGTTGGTAACTTCGGGGCAATGTCGTGTTCACCGAGAGGCGCAGGCGGGTTCACCGGGTGTACTCAGGCACTGGTCGATGCTGCTTATGCCGCGAAAAAGGAATCGAGCGACATCCGGTTTGGAGAGTTGATCGAGAAAGCGCGCCAGGAACGCCTCTCAACTATCGATACCGATGCCGCGGCGGAGCAGGCACGAGTCGAACAAATCGAAAAGCAGCAGCTGGACAAGGCTAAGGCGGACCGTGCCGATGCCGTGCCGGATGCCAAAACTGAATCTGCGGCTGATAATCCGCCCCGGCACTGATCTTCGGGACTGGAGCTAGGGCTCTTTTAAGCATTCATAGTTAATGTGCCGGGCATGACTGCACCGCGCAAAATTCTCACCGTATTCGGCACTCGCCCCGAAGCGATCAAGCTGTTCCCGTTGGTTCACGCACTCGATGCCGATCCGCGCTTCGTGTCGCGCGTGGCTGTTTCGGGGCAGCATCGTGGGATGCTGGATCAGGTGCTGCAGATAGCGGACATCACGCCGCACCATGATCTTGCGGTTATGCAGCCGAATCAAACGCTTGATGCGCTGACGGCCAACCTGCTGATCGGCCTTGGCAAAGTCATGGATGAGGAGCGGCCAGACTGGGTCATCGTGCAAGGCGATACTGCGACCGCGATGGCAGGTGGTCTGGCTGCATATTATCGGCAGATACCGGTCGCTCATGTCGAGGCGGGTTTGCGTAGCGGCAATATCTATCATCCGTGGCCGGAAGAGGTGAATCGTAAGATCGTCGGTTCATTTGCTACGCTGCACTTTGCGCCGACTCAGACTGCGGCCGATGCTCTATTGAGGGAGAACGTTACAGCGGACACGGTTCACATAACTGGCAATACCGTCATAGATGCGCTTCACTGGGTCACAGAGCGGATCGAGCGCGAACCGCACCTCGCATCTGGGCTGGCCGAACTTGAGCAGCGTTTCGCAGGCAAGCGGATCATTGGCATGACCAGCCATCGTCGCGAGAATTTTGGCGAAGGTCTGGAGGCGATTGCTTCGGCAGTCACACGGCTTGCCGCGAGATCCGATGTCGCGGTGATTTTCCCGGTGCATCTTAACCCCAATGTGCGCGCCGTGATGAATCAGCGGCTCGCCGGGCTCGATAATATCGCATTGATCGAACCGCTTGATTATCCGCACTTTGCGCGTTTGATCGCGATCAGCGATATCATGCTGACAGACAGCGGCGGGGTGCAGGAAGAAGCACCGGCGCTTGGCAAGCCAGTCTTGGTGATGCGGGAAACGACCGAGCGCCCGGAGGGCGTTGCTGCTGGCACAGCCAAACTGGTTGGCACAAACGCAGATACAATCGTTGCCGAGGCAGAACGACTGCTCGACGATTCAGTAGCTTACGAAGAAATGGCCCGCGCGCATAACCCGTTCGGTGACGGACAGGCCAGCACGCGCATCGTCGATTTATTAGCGGGCTGACCGATCAGGGGCGCCCAATGCTGGTGTAAGTGAAGCCCTTCGCGCGCATATCGTCAGGGCGATAGATGTTGCGAAGGTCGACGATGACCGGTGCATTGGCCAATTCCTTGACCCGGTCCAGATCGAGCGCACGGAATGCGTCCCACTCCGTTACGATGGCAACTGCGTCGGCACCTTCGATGGCTGCGTATGGATCATCGCACATGACAACTTTGGGCATCAGCGGTTTTGCCAGCTCCATCCCTTCGGGATCGTAAGCAGCAACATTCACGCCTGCATCGGTGAGAGCCTGTGCGATGGCAATCGCGGGTGAATCGCGCATATCGTCGGTATTCGGCTTGAAGGTGAGGCCCAGCAGAGCCGCTTTCTTGCCGCGTGCAGCCTCGACCCCACCAAGCGATTCGATCACTTTGCGGCCCATTGCGCGTTTGCGGCTCTCGTTGACCTTGGCAACAGCCTCGACGATCCGCACCGGGCTGTCGTAATCCTCAGCGGTCTTGAGCAGCGCGAGCGTATCCTTGGGAAAGCAGCTTCCCCCGTACCCAGGACCGGCGTGGAGGAATTTGGGGCCGATACGGTTGTCCATCCCGATCCCACGCGACACATCCTGCACGTTCGCGCCGACTTTCTCGCACAAGTCGGCCATTTCGTTGATGAAGGTGATCTTGGTCGCCAGAAATGCATTGGCGGCATATTTGATCAATTCGCTAGAGCGGCGGCCCGTAAACAGGATCGGCGCTTCATTGAGGAAGAGCGGGCGATAGACCTCGCGCATAACTTCCCGCCCGAAATCATCTTCCGCGCCGATTACAATCCGGTCCGGGCGTTTGAAGTCACCAATCGCCGCCCCTTCGCGCAGGAATTCGGGGTTGGACACCACCGCGACACGATGCTGGCAACCGGTTTCCGCGATGATCCGCTCGACCTCGTCGCCAGTGCCGACCGGAACCGTCGATTTGGTGACTACCACAGCATCACCCGAAAGGCTTTCGCCTACCTCCTGAGCAACGGCATAAACAAAGCTCAGATCCGCATGACCATCGCCCCGCCGACTGGGGGTGCCGACGGCGATGAAGATGGCGGACGCACCCCTGATGCCCTCAGCCAGATCGGTGGTGAATGAAAGTCGCCCGGCTTTCACATTGGAATCGACCAGTGCGTCGAGCCCCGGTTCGTAAATCGGCATGATCCCGTCGCGCAAACGGTCGACCTTCGACTGATCCTTGTCGATACAGACGACATCGTGCCCAAAATCGGCAAAACAGGCACCGGAGACAAGCCCGACATAACCTGAGCCGACCATTGCGATTTTCATGTGTGGATGCCCTCAATGCGCTTCATTGCAAGCTCTCTAGGAGGCGATCATGTACTAATCAACACAAGGCATTGAGGAAGCTAATGCCTGAATGCATCCCGATATTTTGATTGAGTCCGCTCATTTCGAAGTGGTCAATGTGCTTTTGCCAGACGTAATGGATAATGGAGAAATAGTCGCTTTGATCTTACCGCCAAAAGACCATGCACGGCCGTTCAGAATGATGGCGGCAAAATGGCACTCAGCGGGGATGCTGCTGATCGATAGATCGATTGGACTGGAGGTGAATTGAGTACTCCCGAGTGTTGAGCCTAACTCGACACAGGAAACGCTCACCTCGAGAGGAGAAGTATCCGTGAAACCGGTCCCTTTAAAATTGCCCTGAATATGTAGCGAATCACCGCCGTTCACAGGAATGATTTTGGTAGCGAAAACACCGCCTTTACCTGGCTTGATGGATATGTTCAGGTCGTCTGAATCTCCAGGGACGGATGCTTGAAATCCGTCCTTGTCGCTCAATGCCCAATCGAATGGTGGAACAGACGAATCCCATCCCTTGGTCGAAGTCCGCTTCTTGATCAGGTGCGTATACAACTTGTATGCGCTGGCAATGTCCCCAGTTCTGGCGAATGCGATCAACAGTGTGCGATCAGTCGTGCTTTCAATTGCATCGTTCGGAAGACGAGCGCGCAGCTTGGCAAGATTCTGAAGCGCTCTAGGGTTTTGAGCGGCATAGTCTAGAAAGCCGTTCATCCAGTCAGGACGAGTCCGAAACACCTCCAGAAATGCAGAGAATGAATCGTCATTCTCGAGCATGCCGGCAAGGATCTGGTATAATTGTGGTCGTTGTTGCCTTCTTACCAGCAGGATCTCGTTGAGCACCCTGATTGATTGGCTAACTTCTCCAGAAGCCGCGTAATTCCGCAGCAATGCCGCCTGTAAAAGAGGTTCGCGTCGACTAATTGTACTGGCAAGATGCAGAAGTTCGCGACTTTCCGGCTCTGCTTTGCTTAAACTTATGATAGCCAGTGAAGCAGGACTCAAGGGGGCCTGCTTGTATGCGTTGAGAGCGTACCTTTCCGCTTGTGGTGAGGGCCGCTCTGGATTTTCTGGCGTTTCAGCAACTTGTGCGCGATAGATGCCAGCCGCTAGATCGTCATTGGTGGTGCCATTCCAAGGCGCAATGGAGACAGCATAATCTGGCTGCCTTCGCGACAAGATATTCGCGGAAGTGTCCAACGCGGCATATGTCGCGCCGACAATGGAAAGGATGATCAACCCAGTTGTGCGAATGACACTGGATGATCGAGATTTCAAATTAGGCATTTAGCTATGCTCTTCTGTCTCGTCCGTACCTCCGTAGCCATAGCCGTAGCCGTAGCCGTAGCCATAACCATATGCATGATTACGCGAATCAAGTTTGGTGATTACAGCGCCAAAGAGCTTTGCATCGGCCTCGCGGAGGCGACGCAAAGCATTTTCGATAGCTCGTACTTTGACGTCGTTCGATTCAATCAGATAAACGGTTCCTTCTACCGCTCTCGAAATTTCGAGAGCGTCTGCGAGGCCAAGCACAGGTGGGCCGTCCACAAGAATGAAATCGTAAGTTTCGCCGAGTCGTTCGATCAACCGCAGCAGACCATCCCCTGCTAAAAGGTCGGCCGGGTTGGGGGGTCTGTGACCGGTCGGAAGTAGATCGAACCCATGTTCAGCCAAAGGCACGACCATCGATTGGATATCTTCAGTCGCACCAACGAGTAAATTGCTCAGACCCGATTGAGACTTGGCAGCCTGGCCGAGGAAATCCATCAGGCCTGAATTGCGCAAGTCCGCATCGACGAGAAGAACCTTCTTCCCGAGCATCGCAAAACTTCGGCAAATAGCCACCGAAGTCAGTGACTTGCCTTCGTTGGGGCGAGTACTCGTAAGCTGGATCGATCGTGGCGCGCCCTGCGGTGTCGCGAAGGAAAGGTTTGACCGGACTGCGGTATATGCTTCCGAAATTTCGGAGCTGCGCACTCCCAGTTCCTGCAGCGGATCGTCAGACTCTGTGCGCGGAATAAGGCCCAAAGGAGTGAGGCCAAGCAAGCGCTTGATATCATTTGGATCACGGATCGTTTGGTCGAGGGTTTCCCGTCCAAAGATCAGGCCTGCCGACGCTGCTACCGCCCCAAGAATAGCCAATGCCAAATTTAATGCGAGCGAGGGGCGATAAGGTTCGGTAGCTGGAATTGCCGACTGCACCAGTGTCATATTGTTTTTACCGGCACCTTCCGCTTCGAGTTCTTTGTATCGTTGCAGAAGCGCGTTATACAATTCGCGGTTGGTATCCACTTCACGCTTGAGAATGCCGTACTGGATACCGCCGGTCTGCTGCTGCTGAAATGATCGCTGCGCTTTCAAGACGCTCTTTCTCAGCGCATCCTCTTCCATCTTGGCCTGACGATAGGCATCGCGAACGTCGGAGGCGTCGCGATTGTCGGCTTTGGCGACTGCAGATTTGAGCGCGACCACTTCGGCTTTCGCTGCACGCAGCGGAGGGTAATCCGGGCCGAAATTGCTTTCGAGTGTTGCCATGCGTGCCTGTGCGTCAGCAAGTTTCACTTCCAGTTGCACGGCCTGCCGGTTCGTACCTGTAGGACCGGCATTTGCCATCATTGCACTTTGCGCGGCAATGCGCTTCGCGGTCGCTTGGGCCAGGGCCTGGTTGAGGGCGCTTAGGGTACTCCCGACTAACGAGGAGCTCGTGGAGCCTTTGCTGTCCCCGGTGGTGCCGGAATCGATAATCGTTATGTCATGCTGATTGGCGTAATTGACTAGGTCTGCTTCTGATTGTGCCAGTTTGGTCCGCAACTCTTCAATCTGGTCCTGCAGGTATCGGCGAGCGTCGATGTTGGAGCCAAATTGTTTGTCGTAGTTTGCCGAGAGGAAAGTGTTGGCCCAAGCGTTGGCGATCTCGGCTGACAGGACCTTGTCTGAGCTGGAAAAATTGATGTTGACGAGATTGGAGTTGCGAACTGGCTCGATCGTGACGTTATCCAGCAGGATTTCCGACGCACGCTTCTTGTTCAAACTTTCATCAGGTTCGATTTCAAACGCGCTGCGGAACTTGTCGGATGCAGTCAGGTTTTCGCCTTCGACAACTGCTTCTGCGATGAAGCGAGAGTCCAGCAGTTTGTATTGCGTTTCATAATACTGATTATCAGCCTGAAGTTGCTCAACTTCCGGTGTATCCACATTGGTAACGCTGCCGACTATGCGATTTATTTCGATAATCGAGTAGCTTCTGAACATCGGTGTCGATAGCAATGTGACAACCAGCCCGATTGCCACACAGGCGACAAAAATCGCAGCGATCCAATAGCGCGAGTGGATCGTTTGGCGCCAATATTTCTCGAACATAAGCGCATAATCGACGCCCTCGAGATGGTCACCCCGATCATTCTGAGCCGCGTAGTTTTCAGGCGCGGTTGCAGTGTAATTGTTCATTTTAATTCGTGACTCTATCGAGGAGAATAACAGAGTAGGACAGGAGCGGAATGAATTGGAGGATCTTATCCAGGCGTCGGCTGGCAGCTGAGTCACCAACTGTAATAATGTCGTTTGGATAAATGATCGGGTCTACGTAATTCCCTCGCTGTATTGCAGCGATGTTGAAAACTCCAATATAACGTTTGTCATCAACATTTCGAATGACCAGAACTTCGTTCTTCTTGGCGTATTTATCCAGCCCTCCCGCCTGATTGATGGCCTTCGACAATGTAAGAGGGATGTTCGCAGGATATGTGCCTGGTTTAACCACCTGCCCACCGATCGAATACACCGGTATATTTTCTTCGCTCGTCAGCACAGTCACCTGTGGATCACGGACATAGCGACCAGCAAGTGCATCTCTGATCTTGGCAGATACAGTAGTTGTGGTTTCTCCGGCTGCGTGAACCGACCCGGCCAAAGGAAGCAGCAGATTGCCTTCTTCGTCAACCATGAATTCACCACTCAATGGTTCAGAGTTGAGAACATTGACCGTCAACTTTTCGCCCGGCATGACGCGGATTTTGAAGGCATCATGTGGCGCAGGAAGAGAGGTAAGATCGGTTACCTCAACACCAGGTGATTGGCCGTACGGCTGGGTCGATGCGCATGCAGATGTGAGTAGAAGCGCCAATCCGGATGCAAACAACCTTTTGAATTTCATGATAATTCTCAATTTACTCATCGCTCGCATTTAGCATCCGCCCACGCTTAAGCGCAGCAAGCATAGCATCAACGCAAAGTCCGGTGGATGCTCTGATTCTTCGATCACGTTGGCGAAGTTGATGGGGGTAGCTTTTATTGAGTTGCAGCCTTTGTGTCGATGCGTTTGCGCTAGATTCTGCGAGCCTCCCCCTTAGGGGATATATTCTCGCATTCAACTGTGAAGTGGCTCGCCAGTTCCTTTCGCCGGAGTGTGGCCGTAGATGATATTGTTGAATGCCCGGAATATGGTGTCTTTCAGAACCAGAGGCTTTTGACGTGCATTTCTCAATAGATCTTAGCGGCTAGCGTAAGGTGGCGGTTATGGCCTCAACTATGTGGGCGACCGAAAAATGACGTTCAAAGGCGCTTTCGCACTTAGCTTTAATATCTGTTTCGCGTTCGATGCGTTCCAGCAATTTAAGGCATTGCGCTTCGAGGTCATCGATATCGTTTGTTTCGCACGCCTCTCCTACGCCTTCCTCCGCGATCAACGTAATTAAGTCATTGCCGGGATTGACATTAGCGAGAACAGGAATGCCGCTGCGGATATAGGTCAGAAATTTGCCAGGGATATTGTGTGACTTGTGTTGATGGTTGAGTGCCACGATCCCCACGTGGCATTGTGTATACAACTCGGGGATTTCATCCGGTTCGATTTCATCATGGAACAATACATTTTTGAGTTCGAGCGATTGCGCCATGTTCCTCAATCGCAGTGTGTCACCGCCGCGCCCGACGAAGAGAAAGCCGAGATCCTCTCGCTTCTGCATACGGTCTGCAAGCTGCAGGATGATATCCATACCCTGCGCAACGCCCATGTTTCCAGCATAAACCAGAACCTTGCGACCGCAAAGAGGTGTTTGATCGATTCTGATCGATGAAGGGACGATCACTGGTTTGTCCAACCAATTAGGCAAAACTTCGAGTACACGATCGGGAGACTTTCCGGCCCAGCGATCGAAGTATTTGATATTACCTGGAGTCTGGACGCCAATGATATCGGCCTGTCGATACTGGTTTTCTGCAACGCGGCGAAAGAAGCTATAGATCAGTCCTTTACGGAGAAGGCCCAGATCGAGGGCCCATTCCGGGAAGATATCACGAATTATTAGGTAACCTTTGCATCGACTCGTTGCCTTGAGGGCACGGACAAAAGGTGCATGAAAAATCGATGGGGAATACCATATGACAGCGTCCCACCGATCCGTGACTAGGGGACTCTTCCGGAAATTGCGGAGCATCGCAAAGGGCATGAGAAATTCATTGAGTGTACGCCGTGCGTATCCGAGATCCTTGATGGTGGGCGCTCGCAGTCGTACGATACGGACATCTTCCCACTCCTGCACATGCCAAGGCCTGTCGATGTCGGAATCCGGGAGGAAAACCGTTAGATCATGTCCTTGCCGAGCAAATTCGCGCGACAGATCGCGCAATTGGACCGCGCCTGAAGTTCTGAGCGGAGGAAAGGTATCGGCGACCAGAGCGATCTTCATCGCTGCGACTTCAATATTTTTTCCAAACCACCCGATTTACATAATCGGTATAGCTATGAACGATTCGCAGTATCTTGTCGCTTACATTATTTGTGCTGTAATCTTGCACGATTTGCAAATCTCGGCTGTCGCCCCGTCCTTGCTCTGCAAGAATGGCGAGGCCTTGCTTGATGCGGTCGCGATCAAGGCCCACCATCATGACTGCCGCCTCTTCCATTCCTTCTGGTCGCTCATGTGCTTCGCGCAGATTGAGGGCAGGAAAGTTCAGAATCGAACTCTCTTCAGTTATCGTGCCGCTATCAGAAAGCACGACCTTTGCATGTATTTGCAGGTTAATATAATCGTGGAATCCAAGTGGTTTCAGTAGCCGTACACGATCATGAAAAGTCACCCCCAAGGCATCGACCCTCTTTTGGGTTCGGGGATGCGTAGAGACGACAACTGGCAAGTCATAATCTTCAGAAATTGTATTGAGGGCAACGACTAATTTTGTGAAATTCCGGTCACTTTCGATGTTTTCTTCTCTGTGAGCGCTAACCAGAAAGTATTGGTTGTGCTCAAGCCCAAGCCTGTCGATTGCGCCTGATGCCTTAATTTGCGGCATATAATGGTGTAGTACTTCACTCATTGGACTGCCGGTTTTGATAACGCGATCGGGTGGTAGCCCTTCTCGCAGCAGATATTCTCGGGCAATCGTACTGTAAGTGAGATTGATGTCGGCGGTATGATCGACAATGCGTCGGTTGGTTTCTTCTGGCACCCGCATGTCGAAGCAACGATTTCCTGCTTCCATGTGAAAAATCGGAATTTGCCGACGCTTGGCAGGAATGACAGAGAGGCAGCTATTGGTATCGCCTAAAACCAAAAGAGCTTCAGGTTGGATATCTGCGATCACTTTGTCGACTGCGGTAATCAGGTTTCCAATCGTATTGGCCGGGCTGCAGCTGCCATCAGCGCTATTCAGGAAATGATTTGGCTTGCGAATCTGGAGGTCGTCAAAGAAAATTTGATTGAGCTCGTAATCATAGTTCTGTCCTGTATGCACAAGAATATGATCGCAATGTTCATCGAGGACAGCGAGAACGCGGGAAAGGCGAATAATTTCTGGTCGCGTTCCGACCACAGTCATGACTTTGAGCTTTTTCATTTTAAACCGTGCTGGGAATTGTATCTGGCCGTTCGCGATCAAAGATCTCATTAGCCCATAGCATTACGATCAATTCATCATCCCCGACATTGGTGACGTCGTGCGACCATCCGGGAATTGATTCAACGATTTGCGGCTTCTGGCCTGAGGTCGTTATTTCGATTGCTTCGTTCGAGAGGAGGTGTCGGAACCGAAACCGGGCCTGACCTTGCATGACAAGGAACTTCTCGGTCTTTGTGTGATGATAATGTCTGCCGCGTATTATGCCTGGCTTCGCCGTGAAAAAGCTGAATTGGCCACTGTCAGCGGTTTTCAACATCTCTACGAATACACCGCGTTCATCGCCGTATGAGGGAATGTCATAGGCAAAGCGATCGCTGGGTAGGTAGCTTAGGTACGTGGCATATAGGCACCGGGTAAGGCCTGTGCCGACGCGATCTGTCAGTAATGTTTCACGCGAAACGGGAAAGGCCGAAATCTGGTGTGCCAGCCGGCCTAGAGTTATCTCGTATTCCGGCGAAACGGACCCCCAGTGCAGCCCCGGCCTTGCTCCGTGGAGAAATGGTAGGAATGCCTCGACGACGTCGTCGATGTATACCAGCCGAATGGTCTTATTCGGGTCGTCAATCCGAATTGGCAGGCTTCGGGCAATGTTGTGACAAAATGTCGCAACGACCGAATTGTAATTCGGGCGGCACCATTTGCCGAACACTCCGGGCAGGCGGAAGATAATGGCCGGGGTGTCAATCCGCTCCGTCAGCGCACGAATCGCTTCCTCTGCGGCAAGCTTGCTTTTACCATAAGGGTTATCGCAAGCCGCTTGCGTGGATGAAGTGAAAAGTAGTGCGATCCGCCGTCCTGTCGCGGCAAATTCTTCCTCAATTGCCTGACAAATCGATGTCGTGAGCCCGGTGTTCACCTGGTCGAAGGCGTTCGGGTCTTCCGGTCTGTTTTCGGCCGCGAGATGGATCACTACATCCGAGCTGGAAACGCGTTCTTTCAATTGCGCGACGGTATCGTCCCTGCTGAAAGTCGACAGCTTCAGGTCGTTGATTTCTTGCAGTCTGATCGACAGATTGCGCCCTACAAATCCATTCGCGCCTGTAATCAGAATCCGGATGGGTTCGCGCGTCATTGAGCTACTCCTCAGGTTCCACGTGCTCCCCGCGAACCATAGCCTGCATAAAGCGCAGCTTCATCAAAAGCGATTTCATTCCCTCCACATCCAGTCGAGTGGTGTTGTGTGAGTTATAATCTTCGGCCTCGGAAATCCGCACTTCGCCTGCTTCGACGAATTTGCCGTAGTTCAAATCGCGCAAATCTGGCGGGACGCGGAAATACCCCCCAAGATCCTCCGCCGCCACCATTTCTTCCCGGCTTAGGAGAACCTCGAACAGTTTCTCGCCATGGCGGGTGCCGATCGTGTTGATCGGATGGTTTGGAGCACCCAACAGATCAGTCAGGGCTTGGGCTAAGGTTGCGATTGTCGCTGCAGGTGCTTTCTGGACAAAAATCTCCCCAGGATTCCCGTTTTCGAAAGCATACAAAACCAGATCGACCGCATCATCCAGAGTCATCATGAACCGGGTCATGGTGGGATCAGTAATGGTAATCGGCTCTCCCGCACGGACTTGATTGGCGAAGAGAGGGATAACCGATCCGCGCGATGCCATCACATTGCCATATCGAGTGGCGCAGATCACGGTCTGGTCGCTGGAGCGTGACTTTGCGACGATAACTTTTTCCATCATCGCTTTGCTGATGCCCATCGCGTTGATTGGATAGACGGCCTTATCCGTACTCAGGCAAACAACCCGCTTCACCCCACATGAAATAGCGGCCTCCAGCGTGTTTTCGGTCCCCAACACATTGGTTTTCACCGCCTCAAGCGGGTGAAATTCGCACGACGGCACCTGCTTTAACGCGGCCGCATGATAGACATAGTCTGCTCCGCGCATGGCAGGCAGGATCGACTGATAATCCCGCACATCGCCAATGTAGAATTTCAGCTTGGGATCGGCATAGCGCTTGCGCATGTCGTCCTGCTTCTTCTCGTCCCGACTGAGGATACGGATTTCCTTGAGGTCGGAATCGAGAAAACGGCGCAGCACGGCGTTGCCGAAAGAGCCGGTACCACCAGTAATCAGCAGGGTCTTGTCAGAGAACAACGCGGCCACTCCTCACGGAAATCTCACAGCTACCATTCATGATCGACAATACTCCTGAACATCGAGATATTTTCCCGGCGAATATCACTACTTTTGGCAAAATTTCGCCCATAACTCTCGACTGCTTTGCGGAGGCGGGTGTGTTCGTCCTCATCAAGCGCGGCCATGGCGTCGATAGCACTTGCCCAACCGGTGCGGTCTCGAAGGGGGATAACGTTGATGCCATCTTCTTGCCCCCCCTGCCAAGGGGTTTTGTCACTCACAATCACAGGGGTACCCGCGCATATTGATTCAAAAATGACGTGCCCAAAGTTTTCACTATGGGTCGGGAATGCAAATAGATCATATAGGGCGAAAGTTGAAGCGACATTGTTATGTTCGAGTGGGCCATAGTAATTGGTGCATATGTTTCTCGGCAATGAGGAAATTTTCAATTTACATGCGTGCCAATATTCCATATCTTCAATCGGACCAAATATGTCGAGTATGATATTTGATCGGGACATTTGTAAAATATCTAAAAGCCCGTCTAAGTTTTTAATTGGTGAAATTCGTGATATAAAAACAATACGAATCTCTCCAGCGACTTTTTCCTTTCTGACATGAGCCGCCTGACGGCTAAGTGCTCTATCAGAAACGGGGTCGAGCGCTACCCGAATTCGATCCCTTGCGTCAGGGAAGACTTTTAAAATGTCATCGGCTTCCATTTTACTTGAAGCATGCCAGAAAACATCCCTATATAGCCTAAGTAAATTTGAATTTTTAATATAAAAAAGCTTCCTGAGGCGTTTTATTTTAAGGGCAGCAGGCGAAAACTCTCCTCTCGGGGCAATTATAATGGGAATCTTGCCCGTAGTGGTTTTTTGTGCAAAATAAGGCCCAATGGAGCCCTTGGCGCTAAAAAAACTATTAAGGTAAATCGCGTCAAAATTTCCATCGGACATGATCTTTTTAATTCCAAGCGGCCCAAATTGGGCTGGCGGAGCGTAAAATATCGGCCCGTTCGGCCGTTGCAGCCAGCGCCCAACCTCCACATTATCATAGGAGGAAACATCCCCCAGATCCCGGTCGCGAGTGAAGATGCACAAAGAGACTTCTGGGTTTAGTGTTTCGCGCATATTTGCGATTGTAGTGATTGGCCCACCCGCCTTGAATCCTGGCTGGTAATAATCGGCAATGCATAGAATTTTAAGCATGCAGCCATACTCCTCGTTATCAACCGATTGCTGGGCTCTTTGCTTGAGCACTTGCGTTTGAAGCTGGCTGGCGTCGAGAGAGTATTTGAGCGAAAAATAGCGACAATGGAATTTCTGGCCTCAGTAGGAATGCCTCAAACATCGACAAAATTAGAAAAGTACTTGCCATTAAGAGTGTAATATTTCCCTGCCTCCTAATGTTAAATAAATATAATAATAAAATAATAGAGCTTCCAATAGCCCCAATTCCGGAAAGAAGCATCAAATATCCGCTATCTACGTCCTCCCCATCCAATAATTTCCATCCAGAAATTATTTCCCATATTGATTTATTTTGCAAAAAATTACCATATAAATAGGGGCGGTTGCTAAATAGGTAATTCATCTCTCTGTTGCTGTTATTAATCATGTAATACGTTGCCGCAATACAGATCAAAGGCGTTATATATGCAAAAAGCAATAATGCCTTTCTAAACCATAAGTATCTCTTGAGAGACGTATTTGCCATCATTAAAATCGCCGAAATTATCAATCCTGCCATAGCTGTGCGACTATCAGTTCTCAGGAAGACGGCAACCGCCAAGCCAACGGCAAGTATTGCAAAAAATAACTTTGCTTTTGAGTACTTTATATGGATCGCGTAAATAGACAGCAGTGCAAAAGAAAGGTAAATTGCTGACGCTTGGTTTGCGTTTGCGAATCCCAACGTGGACCGTAAACGATTGCCAAAATTTGTTGTCGTATCTGCAATCTGACCCGACATCAATAAGGCAATGTGAACAAATACCAATATTGAAGTTACTATAAGAATTGTATTTATGGACTTATTTTTTCCAATTAATTCTAGACTCATTGACATCATTACAATGAATACAATATTTGCTCCAATATAAGATTGATTGAGAGTAAGCATGAAAAAAAGTGCAAGAAGTGGAAATGTATATTTCGCAGATATCGATTTATCAATAATAATGTTAACTGAAAACAATGTTGCTGAAATAATTCGGAAATAAATTTTGTATTCTGGGTCTATTACAGACGTTGATGTAGATAGGAGGTATCCTATATATAGAACAAGAAGTCCTATTAAATTAATAACGAAACTTCTTCTCATTCTAAAGGAATATTTGTTTTTCCTAATAAATCGATGTGGATTTTTGTATTCATATTTTGTCCCCGACATGCGCTAGTCTCTATACTTCAAAGATCAGATTGAAAGATAATGTATACATATTTTACATGGATTTGAGTATATATGGGTATATTGCGGCAGACAGTTTTTGTGCTGGCTCACAGGGAAGAAGAAAGTTTAATGATTGATCGAATGTAGAATAATAGTAAGCGCAAACGAAATCTTCGTTGTACTGATCGTCCCAATCAATTGGCTGGGCGAGTTCGGTGCACAATAAGTGGTGTAACTGTGTTGGATTGTCGCAACGTGTTACCCCCTTGTGAAAAGAATAGAACACGTCGCCGTAAAGCAGCACTCGCTTTTTGAGGAGCAATGCTTCGTAACCAACAGTGCTTGTGAGCGTCAAAACCCCTCTGGATGCCTTGATAAGTTCCTTGGTCGGCTCGCCGGGGCCAAGGATCACCACATTAGGTAGCCTCTGCAAATCGCGATAAAACGATACAGGAGGGAATGCCCAGGCACTCATGTGGTCCTTCACGTACAGTCGCATACCTTCAGGCAGATTGAAGGCAATGTTTCTGATCACCTCATACTCGTTGAGGTAGGTGCCTGCGAGGATAGATGTTGAAGACTCGGGATGGAAGTGCAGCGGATAGAGGAAGAAGTCCGCTTCATAATCCGGAGAGGAATAGAAATTCCGCACCTTTCCGGTTCGTAACCGCCGTTTCAGATTGCGAGCGAACAGGTTGAAATGAGTCCGTAGCGGATTTCCAACCTGAAACGCACTCGTTCGATCATCGCCCAGGTGACGGAATAGCGATTTGGCCTTCTTCAGCCGATCGCGACGCAGATATCGTTTGAGGATGCCGACATTGTCGAGACCGTTTATCTTCATGTAGTCGGGAACGGTCTTTTCGATGCCGGCCAGATATTCGCGCACCCAGTTCCGCACCTCTGCAGTGGGAACAACAGAACCTGTCTGGATATCGCCAAAGGCGCGTTCAACCACCTTGTCGTTCCATGGGTCTGCCGTGATGGCAAACCTACCCGGCAAACGGGATGGTGAAAGCCCGACATATTGGGCACCATTCTGCTGAGCCATGAACAAGGCAAAATGCGCGAACGTATTGGATACGTTCTCGTAAATGACTGTATCGATTTGATGATCGGCGATGATCTGTTCAAAAAAGCCCAGCAGAGTGCTTTTTAGGCGATCAAAGAAGGGGGTGTCCGCCTCTTCACCCCATATATTGTAGATTTGCGAACGCTCGAAATCTGAAAGGAGGGCGCCGTTGAGATTATAGTGAGAATAGCGCCTTAACGTATCATGGTCGATTGCGTTTGAGGTGTAGTATTCAGAAAAGGTATGCACGGTGGCAAACTCGAGCGTGTCGAGCTGGTTCTCCTCTCGGGAAAACGTGGAATCCACTGCAATGTGGACACTGTGCCCATCATTGTGCAGTAAGCGCGCCAATGCATTGAAAAAATTAAAATAATTAGGCGCACTATTGGATAGGAGCAGAATATTCATGTGGCGATCAGTCGGCGATCAGTTCTGATGTGACCGCTGTATTGCGATTGACGCTCACGATAACCTTCTTGCCGATCAAGCTGTCGAGATGCTTCGGCGCCAGCCCATATCCAGGGCGAACACTTCGAACGGCGTCTTCGGTGATAACTGCCCCGGCTTCTAAATCCTTCACGAAATAGAGCGAGCGGCGAAATTGGACATTCCCCTGTTCGCTTGATTTGCGCCCATAATCGATATTACCGAGTGCGGACCATGCGGTCTTTGCGTCGCGGCATAATGCGGCAAGATCAGCTGGTTCCAGCGAGAAGCTGTCGTCCGGGCCGCCACCGCTGCGATCGAGTGTAAAGTGTTTTTCAATGATCGATGCGCCTAGTGCAACGCTTGTTATGGCAGTCGTATTATCGAGTGTATGGTCCGAAAGGCCGGTAACCAGCCCGAACCGCTCGATCATATCGGGTATTGTCCGGAGGTTGTAATCTTCGGCAGGAGCAGGATAGCCGCTGACACAGTGTAGGATGGCCAATTCCTTGCATCCGCCATCTCGTGCTGCCTCAATCGCTTCGGCGATCTCCTCCTCATCCGCCATGCCAGTCGATATTATCATTGGCTTACCAGTGGTTGCCACATATCGGATCAGGGGCAAATCGACTGCTTCAAACGAGGCAATCTTATACGCAGGTGCACCAAGATCTTCCAGCAGATCGACGGCAGTATTGTCGAATGGTGAGCTGAAAATGGTGATGCCGACTTCACGAGCCCGGTCGAACAGCGGTTTGTGCCATTCCCATGGCGTATGCGCTTCCGCGTAAAGGTCATACAGCGTTCTGCCATCCCACAGGCCGCCCGAAATGCGGAAGTCGTCGCTATCGCCATCGAGCGTAATCGTGTCAGGCCGGTAGGTCTGCAGCTTCACTGCGTCGGCGCCTGCCTCCTTGGCAGCGTCAATGATTGCAAGAGCCTTATCGAACTGCCCGTTATGGTTTGCTGACAATTCCGCGATAACATAGGGAGGGGAACTGGCACCGATAGCGCGGTCCGCGATCTTGAAACTCCTACTCATAGAGCTTCTCCAAGGTAATTTTGTAGGTGTGCCCTCGAAATCGAAAATGCGCAGGAAACCGCTCGGGATCGCACACTCGAATGAGGTCGAACTGCTCGCCAAGAGGCATGTCTATGGAAATCTCGCTATCATCGGGGGTTCTTTTCCGGTGGTAGGTTACCTTTTGGGTGCTGTCCTGCGCCTCTGGCCGGATAGTCTCGAAGTTGGCAACCGCGAAATCGATTAGCTCAATCTCAGCCGAGAAAAGAGCCTCGTTAATTTCATCCGACAAAAAATGAGACGGGATGTCAATCGTAAGCTTGTGCCAAATGTCCCCGCTATCGATTGTGTCTTCGGCTTCTAGTAGCGTAACGACGAGATGGTCGGCGCCCCCAACAATGCTCCACACATGAGGGCTCCATCCTCGCCCGGTGGGCAAGTCGCTTGCATGGATAACCAACACCTTCTTGAACTTGTCGCGATCGGCTTTTTCGATCTTCTGTGAGCAGGAAATCAGAAAGAGAATTTCTCCGCCTACTACATCATGGATATCATCCACCAACGAAACATTGAGAGCTTTGCCGTTGAGTTTCGCCCATGCTCGCAAGTGCGGCATTACGGGATGGCGACGATCACTGCAAAGGAGGGTAACATTCATTGCTTTCGGCACATCATCTCTCCAGAAACGCGCTGTGCTCCCTCCCCATCGGTGACCGCCGCGGCAGCGCGGCTCATCGCGGCAAGGCGGGAAGGAAGATCGCGCGACGCAAACAGGTCCATAAAGGTTGAATGCATCGAATCCATATCGCATTCGAGCGCAGCCCCGGACTGGACAACCGCTTGCGTGATGCGTTCCTGATTGGCGGCGATCGAGGCCAACACGGCTGGAAGACCAACGCTACACCGTTCCCATGTGGTGCTCCCGCCCGCGCCAATTGCCACATCGGAGACTGACATCAATTCCGCCATATTGGTTACGCCCACTTTCACCGATGTAGCGACGCGCATTCCGTTTGTGAGTTCCCGTATATCGGCAAGCCAAGGTGCGTGAGGCCCCATTACGGCGACCACGTGGACGTCCTCTGGTAATGGACAGTCATTGAGCGCCATCAACACTTGGCGGGTGAAATTGCCTTTGTCCACACCGCCCATGGTTACGAGAATTTGCTGCAAAGTCGGCGAACTGCGTCGTCTAAGGCTGGCGTCGCGCGCTTCTGAGAACTCAGGGCGGAGAAGTGCGTATTCTGGCCCCATCAACAGGTGCGTATTGCGCGATGCCCGACTCGCATAATCTGCTGCATCGCGGCCAAGGTTTTGATCGAGGAGAAGATCGCAATCGTGCGCCCGGTCGGCAAGATCGTCGATCACCAACAGTTTGATGCAGCTCTCGCGCATTGCGCGTTCCCATTGTATATCAAGACCGTAGTGATCGACCACAAGCCAATCGACTGGCCCCATCGAGGAGAACGTTGAGAGCGCGGATTGGCTGTCGCCTGCATCATTTTCCCAAGATGTTCCTAGCCACGCCGCATGTGGAGGTTGACCGTCCGCAGTAACGCCCTTCTGCAATGATGAACTGGGGTGTTCATCCAACACGAAGGCGGTAAAGCCTTGGCGCTCGATTTGTTCAAGCAAATGGCCTTCATGGGCGCGAGACAGGAAAATGCACTCCGCTCCACGCGAGCGCAGCATTGACGCCAACGTCAGGCAGCGCATGACATGGCCTGTGCCGATTTCCAGCGATGCATCCGTGCGAAAAGCTACGCGCATGTTTGAGGCACGTAGTTCACCCACTATAGTGTCTGCACCTTAAAGAGAAGCTCTGCACGTTGCCAGTCATCCGGTGTATCAATGTCCTGAACGCGATAGCGTGGTAACTTGATAGGTGCTGCATGAGGTCCAAACAAAGGCTGTCCAGAAAGCCAGGCACTTGCTTTCCCCCAATAGAATTGGCCCGCGTCGTGCCACGCTTCTTCAAGGTCTTGCGAGCGGGACGCGAACTGCTCTGGCTCAAACATCTCCAGTCGGTCGTCGGCATTCAGGCGCAGGGCGCGTTGAATCGGCGCGGGATAGTCCGTAATAGTGAACGCAAATTCAGCCCCGGTTCTATGCAGGATGTCGAGCCCGCGCCGCAAATCGGCAACCTGAACGAATGGTGCGGTCGCGTAGATGCAACACACATCATCAACTGGATGATGGTGCTCGTTCTCCCAGCGAATGGCATCAGCTACGACGGGTATCGTCCCGACATAGTCATCCGATAGCTCGGGTGAGCGAACGAAAGGGGTTTCCGCGCCGTATGCACGCGCGACTTCTGCAATTTCGGCATCATCGGTACTCACGATGATGCGGTCGAACAGGGCACTCTCGATCGCTGCAGCTATCGAATAAGAGATCATAGGGCGGCCGGCGAAGGGTCGGATATTCTTGCGTGGAATACGCTTGCTGCCGCCCCGTGCCGGTATAACGGCAAGCCTCATTGTTGAAGCGCAGCCCTTAGGGAAGCGACAACAAAATCCTGCTCGTCAGAAGTGAGCGAGGGGTGCATCGGGATGCTGATCGCCTCGCGGTAGTACTGTTCGGACTCTGGGTGATCGCCCCAGTCGAAGCCCATCTTCTGATAATAGGGCTGGGTATGAACGGGGATGTAATGGAGATTGACCATTATGTTCCTGGCCCGCAATTCCTCGAACACCTCCTTGTGAGTGATCGGCGCGATTTGCTCCAGATTCAGACGAATCACATATAGGTGAAAGGCGGAGTAGCTATCTGGGCTCTGCCACGGTGTTGTTAACGGAAGGTCCGCCAGCAACGCGTCATAACGTCTGGCAATTTCGTGCCGTCGCTCGACGTATCCGTGCAGCCGAGTCATTTGGCTTGCGCCGAGTGCTGCCTGAATGTCGGTCATCCGGTAGTTATATCCGAGTGCCACTTGCTGATAATACCATGGGCCGTCCATCTCATGCGTCATGAGCTGGGGATCTCGGGTAATGCCATGGCTGCGATATAGCGACATGCGGGTGGCCAGCGTATCATCGTTGGTCAAAGCCATCCCGCCTTCCCCGGTTGTCACGATCTTGACCGGGTGGAAGCTGAAAACGGTGATGTCGCTATAGCGGCCATTCCCGATCGGCTCTCCCTTGTACCGCCCACCGATGGCGTGCGAGGCATCCTCAATGACTTTGAAGCCATATTTTTCCGCCAATGCGGCGATCGCCGCCATGTCGCATGGCTGCCCGGAAAAATGCACCGGGATCACGATCTTGGGAAGGCGCCCGGCCCTTTCGGCCTTAATCAGTTTCTTCTCAAGCTCGACCGGGCAGAGGTTGTAGGTCTTGGGATCGATATCGACAAAATCGACACTGGCGCCACAATATAGCGCACAATTTGCAGAGGCGACGAATGTATTGGGTGTTGTCCAGAGCCAGTCTCCCGGCCCCAGCTCCAATGCGAGGCAGGCGATATGCAGCGCTGACGTTGCGCTGTTTACGGCAAATGCGTGACGGGCGCCGGTTTCTGCCAATACGGCCTGTTCGAACGCAATGCCGGCAGACCCTTGAGTGAGATTTGTCGAATTGAGCACTGCTGTGACGGCGTCGATGTCCGCCTGAGTGATATGCTGTTGGCCATAACGGATGATCATGTTTTGCTGCTGCCAAGATTTGGGGAGAGAGTCACGCTGCTTGCTGATATTGAGGGTGCGGTTGCAGCGCCCAATATGCAAGCGACTTAAAGATAAGAATCGATAGGAAAGCCAAATTCAGCGCGATTGGTATTGCCAGAGTACCATAAGCGTGGCCGAGGGCCCATGCCGCAATGGTGAAGACAGCCAAAGCGATAATGTGGCTTGCGATTATCGAGCGATCATGACTGCAAGCGTAAAGCGCATAGTGCGGTATCATGCCGAGGCAATTTAATGCCAACGCGCTCAGTATCCAAGGGAAAAGAGAGACCTTGGACAGATACTCTGCCTTGCCGATCCACGCGAGCAGGTAAGGGAGTAGTGCGAGGCTGACCACTGAGAACGCACCAATGAACAATATTGTTTGAAGCAGAGACTTTCGTAGAACTCGCTGAAAAGCCTCACGATCACCATGCTTGTGGTGGCGTATCAATGCTGGATAAGTGAATGCAAAGACACCGGCATCGAGAAATACCATCATCGAACTAGCTACGCCTGTAAACAAAACGTAGGCTGCTACTACTTCGACACCGCCAAGCGCTTCAATCCAGAAGCGATCCAAGGTTTGTATTGCCCGAAGTGCCAGTGTGGCTATCAAGAATGCAAAGCTGACTTTCAGTCCGCGCCGCGCCCAGCTCCAGTCGATTCGGTCATGCCAGCCCCCCATCTTGAGCGATGCCACCTTCCATACCCCGATAATGGCGGCCAGAGCGCCACCGAGAAACCACAATCCCAATACAACCCACAGAAGGCGGCTCGAAGGGTCCAGCGCCATCAATAGGACAGATGCGATCGCCCAACTGCCCTGCCGCAGAAACAAGATGATGCTGGCAGTGATTTGCTCCGAGAGTGCGATGAGCAAGCGCATGATTTCTTGATTGAAGTGCTCCAGCACCAGAATTGGTAAAAACGCGATAAGGGCGACGCTACTCCAGCCAAGCTTGCTCAAAACCACCAACGAGGCAGGGGCAACTACTAAATAAATGATCGCCGAAATACAGATCTGCGTTTTTAGGAAGTGACCTCTTTTTTTGGCAGGAGCGTGTACTATTTCACGAGTGGTAAAAACGTAAAAATCGAGGCCAACAATATATAGCGTGTAACCGACAGCTGCTGTAAAGAGCCCATAGTTACCCACTTCTGCAGGAGAGAGGAACTTGGCCAGGAAAAATATCAATAAGAACCGGGACCCTAGCGTTCCAAAGCGCAGGGTTATATTGATGATTCGGTTTCTTGCGTCTTCCAATGAAAAGCCTGAATATAAGATGGGCAATGTAACAAACGACTAGCTATTTGGCTCCGAAACCCGATGTCATTACGCGAACGGTTTTCATTACGATGAGTATGTCAATCCAAAGAGATGCGTTTCTCACATAATAAAAATCGAATCGTAGTTTCCTTGCGATGTCATCGACATCGGTAACATGCCCTTGGTTGACTTGGGCCCACCCGGTTATGCCAGGCCGCACAATATGCCTGTAGCGATAAAACGGTACAGACGACTCATACAACATGGATAAGTCGAGGGCTTCCGGCCTCGGACCGACCCAGCTCATGTCACCACGGATCACGTTGAAAATCTGTGGAAGCTCATCGAGGCGTGTCTTACGCAACACACGTCCCACACGGGTGATGCGCGGATCGTTCTCTGCAGTAATCACGTCGTTGATCTTGTCTACCTGTGGGTCGGTATTGTCCCTGCTTCGCATTGTGCGAAATTTATACACGCGGAATGTTTTTCCGCGGTATCCGACTCTGGTTTGGCGGAAGAAAACCGGCCCTGTTGAATCGATACGTATTATTGCAGCCAAGATGGCGAAAAGCGGGAGAAGCAGGGGGAGCAAGATTAACGAGCCTACCAAATCTGCAAGCCGCTTTGCGCTTAGATACGTCAGATTCGGGATCAATGAACCAAGGTTGTTTTCCCGCATATGATCAATGCGGACCTGTCCGGTGTATAGCTCGAGAACAGAACGATAGTGGTATACTGGCGCGCCTTGAATGGCAGCTTCGGCCAGAAATTTCTCCCAGGCAACAGGATGGGAAAAGTGCAGATCAGCGATAATTGAGCCCTCGAGGCCACCCTCTTCCAGAAGGGCCTCTGCTTGGTCGATTGAGAGCAGATCTTCTGGTCCAATCACTTCGTAAATCTCATTGATCCGACCGCCGGGTACGAGCCAGCGTTTCGGAATGCTGGCGCGCGTGAGGGCGGCGAATGTGAAATTCAAGAAGGTGGTAACCAGATAGGTCAATAACAAAATGACCAGACTATATGGAATACGGAGTATGCCGATAGCGAGGGCTGCGATCCCGAAGGACAGGGAGGTGATCGGCAAAACATATGAGAGGCGGCGGGAATAAGCGAAATATCTTAGCCGCTCCAGCCCATACCAACTGGCTATTGTGGCAGCCATACTAAGTAGCAAGCTATTGATCCCGCTCTCGATAATGAGAGGTGCAACATGCCCACGGAACCAGCCGAATGGAACCAGGCATACTCCGGTCAGCAGGATCAAAAGCTGCACCCATGCGCGGTCCAGAGGGTGGCCTTGGCGCAGGGTTTTTGGGGCAATCTCGTTCATGTCGGTATGATGGTTCGATCAAACGCTACGTTTCGTGTGCGGCAGAGTAGCGATCTAACCGAATTCCTTTCCCGGATGATTTGGTCTTTTCACTGCCTGGGCATCAGAAAACACCCATACGAGCAGTAGCGTGCAGAAACCGGCAAGCGCAGGAGTCCTTATGGGGTAGTCAACGAACGATGCGAGGGTGAGGAGGCCAAGAGAAATTAATGATGCAATCTGGAGAATGTGGTTCGCCAATCCTTGCCTGGTCAAAATCCGCAATCTCCATAGTAAAAGAACGGCGAAGCCACTGGCAATAACGATGCCGAACAAGCCGGTGGTAAGCAGTATTTCGACAAAGTCGTTATGCGCATGGTTTGCATACGCTGGGTTAAGTAAGGAATCTGGTTCCGCCATTCTGTACACACGCTCGAACGAACCTAGTCCCGTACCCCAAGGCAAATTATTGAGAGCTAGGTCGAATGTTTGCGGTGTGAAATCGGCACGTGCGTCTGCGCCTGGATCGGAGCCGAGCAGCCTGTCGAGCGCAAGGTTGCGACCCATCACTGCGGTAAGCACGCCAAAGCCGACCAAGGCCAGAATACCCACTCCCAATGGTGCAAATCGCCGTAGCTGAGACTGCTTTTTTGCCGAGGATGAGGATCGAGCCGGCGGTATGAACGAGATAAGTGCTCCTGTTGCGAGAACCGATATGAGAAGTGTCATCAGGCCTGCCCGCGAACCGGTCACCAGAGACAGAAGCATCAGGATCGCTGCACCTGCAGAAGCGATTACGATGTGTAAGGAGCCTGCATGATGATGGCTATCTCGACCATGCGAGCCCGTGCTTCTGCCGGTGTTTCGAGCCCAGACGAACAGCAAAGGAATCAGGCTGGATAGAAAAACCGCCTGGTGATTTCGGTTGGCAAAGAGCCCGACAGCGGCGCCATCGTTGGTGATACGATAAAGATAGAGTGGGCCGTGAGGATCGCCTGCAAGCTGAAGGGTGGCGAAGACAACACTCAACGCGCCCAGCGCCAGAATGACGCTAAGAAGGCGGATTTGATGATCTCTCCCAAGCTGCGCGCCTAGCACTAAAACGGCCAGAGGGACTGCGAGAGACATCAGCGCGTTGCGCGTCCCGGCAGGATCGAGTGTCCAGGGGCGCCACAAGTCCTGAAGGCCAAGAATGGAATCGATCTGCGCGAAAACTGAATGGCCGGGAAGATTATGCCAAATGGACGGAGGGAGTGGCACGAGCTGGACGATTGCTAATGCAATCATTGCTATTACAAGAGCAAATACAGGCCAATATTGGCGCATTTGAGAAGCAGTGAGCGTTATCAGTCCATATCCCAGGACTAAAATGGAAATTGGGCGCAATACGATCAATGCGGCCATATCCGGCCGAGAACTGCCTCCCGTGAGAAAAAGCAGAACGAAAAAACCACTCAGCGTCAGGAATTTTGCGTTGTCGGAGGTGAGCACCTCCTTCAAGCTCCGCTTCTGTGAAACAGAAGGAGCCGGTTTATGGCGACGTTTTGACTGAGTGCGACTCATAGAAATCCTGAACGCAACGGGCAGGCGAAAGCTGCCACGATGCGGTGGCTAACTAGTGAAAGGTGCTCTGTAGTCCCAGTTCGTCTATTCGTCCACTTTCGAGCAGCTTCGTCACAATCACCCCAACGCAATATCGGGCGCGTCTTCCTGTTTCATGCCGACCAGATGATAGCCAGCATCGACATGATGTGTCTCCCCGGTAACCCCGCTCGAAAGGTCGGACAGCAAGTATAGCCCTGCGCCGCCGACATCGTCGATGGTGACATTGCGACGCAAGGGGGAATTCAGCTCGTTCCATTTGAGAATGTAGCGGAAATCGCCGATCCCGCTGGCTGCCAGCGTCTTGATTGGGCCGGCACTGATCGCGTTCACGCGAATATTGTCGGGGCCGAGATCGTTGGCGAGGTACTGTACACTGGTTTCGAGCGCCGCCTTGGCCACACCCATTACGTTGTAATGCGGGATGACCTTTTCTGCACCGTAGTAGCTCAACGTCAGGATCGATCCGCCGCCGGAGCCGTCTTCTGCCTTGGGCGGCATCATGGCAGCGGCGCGTTTCGCCACAGCGACCAGACTGTAGGCCGAAATATTCATGGTCATCAGGAAGTTGTCGAGGCTTGTATCGAGGTACTTCCCGCGCAGTTCGTTCTTGTCGGAAAACCCGATGGCATGGACCACGAAATCTATCGTGTTCCATCGGCTTTTCAGCGTATCGAACGCGGTATCCAGTGCATCCATATCGGACACGTCGCATTCGATAAGGAAGTCGCTACCCAGTTGCTCCGCAAGTGGTTCGACCCGCTTTTTCAGGGCATCGCCTTGATAGGAGAACGCCAGTTCAGCGCCATGTTCGCTCAGTTTCCGGGCGATGCCCCATGCAAGGGACTTGTCGTTTGCCAGGCCCATTATCAGCCCGCGCTTGCCTGCCATCAGACCGGTCATCCCGATACCTCTTATACTGCTTTCCGGTTGTCGTGACGAAGTCCCTAAGCGTGTTTGCGCGCGAATGGGAAGTGCGTTCGTCGAATTTCCGCTCGCTTTGCGAGGGCGTGTTGCCGCGATGCCAGATGCGATTGACGCTACGACACCGAGCAGTGCCGCGGTGTCTCAGTCTGTTTCGCCCCCGCCCTCACCATCGCCCGCGCCGCCGCCGGCAGTCGCACCTGCGCGTCGTGCAGCTTCACGCATCCGATCGTCCACCTGACCAATCGTGTTGATTTCCTCCTCAGGCGTTTCGGCCAGTGCGGCGTTGAGTTCGGCGCCAAGCACCATGCCGAGCCCGACGAGATAGAAGAAAAACAGCGCAATCATGATCCCTGCAAGGCTGCCGTATGTCAGATCGTAGCTGAAGAAACGCCGGATCAGGGGCGGCAGGGCAACGGTTACTGCCAGCCACCAGATAGTCGTGGCCAGCGCCCCGGGCCACTTGGGGTAACGCCGTTGGCGATATGCCTTGGGCGTAAGCGTGTAGAACAACAGGTAGAGCGAGGCATAGAGACCGAATGCCGGGATCAGGCGCGACAGGCGCAGATCGGTGACTGCATCGCTCAGCCAGGGGAAATAGGCAGAAATCACTTCCTGCGCCGCCCCAATGATGACTTGCGCCAGCAGCGAAACCATCAGCAGCACGACAGATGCCACGATAACCCCGAACGAAAACAGCCGATACTTCCAGAATGCCAGCGTTGCGGGCGTACCATACGCCCGACGGAGCATGTCGCGGATGGTTTCGATGAGGCTGGAGACCGTCCATAATCCGACAAGGCCGCCCGCCCACAACAGCCAACCGCTGCGCGCCTCCACCACTGTGCGGGCGACGGGGCCGATCACGTTGCCTACCATCGGGGGCAGAGCATAGAGCACTGCATCGATCGCCGCTGCGCGTTCGCCCCCTTCGCCCACCAGCGAAAACAGAGCTGCGCCTAAAATAAAGAACGGGAAAATGGCGACAATCGCCATGTAGGCAAGGTTTCCGGCATGGATGAACCCGTCGCGATAGGCGCCCAGAAACACACGCTTCGCGATTTCGAAGAAACGCGTTCCGGGGCCGACTTTGCTTTCAACCCGCTGGCGCAAAGCTTCCGGATGGGTAAGCGCAAACCGCCGCCGTTCCTCTGGTGACAGCCCTTGAACCTGCCGCTCTTCTGGTTCGATTTCGATCCGGTGCGGCATTCGTCCCCCAATTACGGAAGCCGAGCTGGTGGTGTTGTCAGACCCCTAGGTCGGCGCGCGGATTGGAACGGTCCTGCCAGCCTTCGAGCTGTTTGGCCAGTTCGGAAATATCATCGGGCAATGCGATCTCGATAGTCACCAACTGGTTGCCACGTTTGCCATCTTTGCCCGAAAAACCCTTGCTGCCCAGGCGCATCACGGTCCCGCCGCTGGTTCCTGGTTTAATCGTCAGCATCACCGGGCCATCGACAGTGGGCACTTTCACTTTCGCGCCTTCGACCGCCTCTGTCAGAGTGATCGGCAGATCGAGCCGGACATTGTTGCCGTCTCGACGGAAGAAAGCGTGCGGTTCGACAGAGATCGTTACCAGCCCGTCCCCGGCACCGCCGGGACCTTGCTGTCCTTTGCCCTTCAGGCGCATCTGAGTGCCGTCTTCGACTCCGGCAGGCAGCTTGAGGTCGATCGTTTTGCCATCGGCCAGCGTGATCCGTTGGTCCGCACGCGTGGCAGCGTCGATAAACGGCACTTTCAGACGATAAGCGATATCCGCGCCCTTGGGTGGAGGGGCTTGCCGCCTTTGCTGGCCACCCATTCCCCCGAACCCACCAGCGAATCCGCCGCGCGACTGGCGAGCATCACCGCCGCCGAACAATCCCTCGAACAAGTCGGAAATATCGACATCTTCGGTACTGAAGCCGCCGCTGCGGGTTCCACCACCCATATTGGGATTGAATCCGCCACCGAAGCCGTCACTGCGGGCCCCGCCGCCCATTCCGGCGAACGGATTGGTCGGGTTGCCATCGGCATCGATTTCGCCGCGATCGAACTGTGCGCGTTTGTCTTTGTCGGCCAGCAGATCATAGGCCTGTGTGACTTCGCTGAAGCGTTCGGCCGCCTTTGGGTTATCCTTGTTCCGGTCGGGATGAAGTTCCTTCGCAAGTTTGCGATAGGCGGACTTGATGTCCTTCTCGTTTGCGGAACGGGAAACGCCCAGTGTGGTGTAAGGATCGGCTGCCATGCCGTGTTAGCTAGGTGTAGCAGCGCCCGCGCGCAAGCGGGCGGTTTAAATGGTAAGCGCACAACGATGTTGCGCGACGACAAGGCGCGGCAGGATTTTTCGATTCAGGGCTGTGTTCCATTCGAACCTTGCAGTAGGAGCGTCCCCTATGAACAACGCCGTATCCGAGATTCCCGCCACCGATCCATTCGCAATTTTCGGGGAATGGTTTGCCGAGGCGCGCGAGAGCGAGCCTAACGATTCGAATGCGATGGCGCTGGCCACGGCAACGCCCGATGGCGTGCCATCTGTCCGCATGGTGCTGTTGAAGGAATGGGGGCCGGAAGGATTCACGTTCTACACCAATGCAGAAAGCCGGAAGGGCGGCGAAATTCTTGCCAATCCGCGCGTCGCGCTGCTGTTTCACTGGAAAAGCCTGCGCCGCCAGATTCGCATCGAAGGGCCTTTGACGGAAGTCTCGCCCGAACGGGCGGACGCCTATTTCCATTCCCGCCCTTACGTCAGCCAGGTCGGATCGGCAGCATCCGACCAGTCGCGACCGCTGTTGGAGCGTGCCGAATATCTCGCCCGTGTCGCAGAGGTCGAGGAACAATATAGTGGCGGCGATGTGCCGCGCCCGGCGCACTGGACCGGATTTACGCTCGATCCTGTGGCGATCGAATTCTGGCTCGACCGACCCAACCGGTTGCACGACCGGCGCCGTTTTACCCGTACTGCGGATGGCGGGTGGAATAGCAGGCTGCTCTATCCATGACGGCGATTGCCAGCGATGAACGCGCGCGGCTGACCCGCAGCGCTGCACTGGCATCGATATCGATGGCGCTATTTCTTGGCGCCCTGAAAGGATGGGCGGCGTGGAAGACCGGGTCTGCGGCGATGCTGGGCAGCCTTGCCGACACGTCGCTTGATCTGATCGCGAGCATCGCCGCATTGATCGGAGTATGGGTCGCCGCACAGCCTGCGGATCACGATCACCGTTTCGGCCACGGCAAGGCAGAGGCATTGGCGGCGATCTTTCAGGTCATCCTGATCGTGATTTCCGCGATTGGCATTGCATGGCGTGCTGTCCAACAGCTGCTGAGCAGCACGCCAACACAGGCGGCGGACGATGGCATTCTGGTATCGACGATTGCGATCCTAGGAACATTTGCTCTGCTGGTGTGGCAGCGCCATGTGATCGCGCGCACAGGGAGCCTGGCGGTCAGGACCGACAATGTGCACTATAAGTCCGATCTGTTCCTCAACCTTGGCGTGATCGCCGCATTGGTTGTCGATCAATACCTCGGCTTTTCCTCTGCTGACCCTCTGTTCGGTTTGGCCATCGCCCTGTGGCTGGCATGGGGAGCGTGGCGGGCGGCAGGCGAAGCTATCGATCACCTGATGGATCGCGAATGGCCGGAAGAACGGCGCGAGGAATTTCTCGCGGTGCTGGCCAAGCATCCCGATATCCGCGGGGTTCACGATCTACGCACCCGCACCAGCGGGGCGGACGATTTCGTGCAGTTCCACATGGCGGTCGACCCGGGCATGACTATTGTGCAGGTTCACGACCTGATGGATCAGGCCGAAGCGCGGATCGCCAGGGAATTTCCCGGGGTGGAGGTGCTGATCCACCCTGACCCCGAAGGGCTGATCAATGAAACCGGTCAGGCGGCGGAAGAATTATTGCCCGGTGCAGGGGACGGGCAATGAACATCCCTTATTGGCATGTCGATGCTTTCGCCGACCGCCCATTCGCTGGCAATCAGGCAGCGGTGATGGTGCTGGATGAATGGCTACCCGATGCTGTGCTTCAGGCCATTGGCGAAGAAAACAACTTTGCTGAAACTGCCTTCCTCGTGCGCGATGCGAGCGGTGCGGCGGATTGGGAATTACGCTGGTTCACTCCCCAGATGGAAATTCGGCTATGTGGCCATGCAACGCTGGCCAGCGGGCACGTGCTGCTTGACCCGCCTAACGGTTTCGGCAGCAGTGACAGGGTGACGTTTCGCACACGCAAAGCCGGAATTCTCGAGGTGCGTCGCAGCGACGCCGGGTATGAAGTCGCTTTGCCGACAATTGCAACTCAGGCCAGCGCATGGTCCGAAGCGGTCGCGCTGCTGGGCGCAGTGCCAGTGGAAGTGTGGCGCAGCGACGATCGCTACGGCATCTATCTGTTCGATAGCGAAGCAACAGTGCGTGGGCTCGATCCCGATCTGCGCGCGCTTGGCAATCTGGGGGACGATCAGTTTATCTGCACTGCACCGGGCGCGCGAACCGATGTGGTTAGCCGGGTATTCGTACCCGGCGGCGGTGTGGACGAGGATTCGGTGACCGGATCGGCCCATGCAGCCCTCACTCCGTTCTGGGCGGAGAAGCTGGGCCGAAATGCGTTCACCGCACATCAGGCATCGGCACGGGGCGGCGATCTGACCTGTCGTCTTGATGGGGAACTGGCATGGCTCGGTGGGCAGTGCGTGACTGTAGTGGAAGGCCGCTTCTATTTGCCTGGATAAAGGTCGACCACATCGGCCAGTCGCGGCAGCAGCACTTTTCGCTCTTCCGCATCCGACTGACCCAATCGCACCACCGTCAGCTTGCGATCGGGATCGACGAGAATGTACTGCCCCATGTGGCCGATGGCGGCAAACAAGTCCTTCGGGCCGCGTGTGGCAAACAATGGATCTTCCTCGTTTTCCGCTTTGCGATTCAGCCATGTTTGCGCGCCATAATTGGCGGATCGCGGGCTGGGCGTCGTCATAAACTCGATCCAGCGGCGGGGGATCAACTGGCTCCCGCGATAAGAGCCCTTGTTGCGTAGAAACTCGCCAAATTTGGCCCAGTCGCGCGCGGTTCCCTGTATCACGCTGCCGCCGATCAGCGTGCCGCTTGCGTCGAATTCCGGCACCATCGAATCCATGCCCAGCGGGCCGAACAGGCGGCTTTGTAGGTAATCGGCCACTGCTCTGCGCCGCGCATCGGGATCGTCCGAGCGGCTGAGAACCCGAGCGGCGATGTCAGCCAGAATCACCGAGGTTGCGCTGGAGTATTCGAATTTGCTGCCCGGTTCTGCCTCTAGCGGCTGGCTCTCGGCGAAGTCGGCCATATCGTCGCGCCCGTCGAGGAACAGCATCCGCACTTCGCTCGATTCGTAGGGCGGATTGCCCGCTTCGGTGTGGCGCAGTCCGCTGCGCATTTGCAGCAACTGGCGCAAGGTGATTTCGCCGCGCGGATCGCCTGGGCGTCGCCAGCGCGGCACTGGCGGCGATTCATCGAGTCGCAGCCGCCCATCGGCTACTAGCATCCCGATCATCACGGCCGTTACGGTCTTGGCCATCGACCAAGATATGAAGCGGGTGTTCTTGTCATAGCCCGGTTCATATCGTTCGGCAGCGATGTAGCCGCCGTGCATTACCACGACCGCGCGGGTTTCCCCCAATTGCGAATCGACGAACAGATTATCGACTGCACGAGCCAGTTGCGCGCGCGGAGCGCCGGGATTTTTGGCCACGGCGGACATTGCTTCCTTGCTCAGCGGGGGAGGCGGTGCCTCCGCATCTGTGCCGCAGCCGGCAAGGGCTGGCAGGAAGGCGAGGCAAGCGATAAGGGGCGATAAATGGCGCATCGGTCGCGTCGCTTCTGGCATGGGGGATTCCCGCTTGGCAACGCCAAAAACCCGTTCTCGCAAGGCAAATGCCGGTCCGCGGCGCGGCATACTGATCTGGTTTGCAGTCATCGCGGTCGCAGGTCTGGCCCTATGGGCGGTGTTCGGCAATGCAGCACTTGGCTATGCGCGCGCCGGATCGGCTTACAGCGCGCGAGTGGCCTGTTCGTGCGTCTATATCGCAGGGCGCAGCCTTGACGACTGTGCCAAGGACAAGATCGCAGGGATGGAGCTGATCCGCCTGTCAAAAGACGCCGAAGCGAAAAGCGTGACGGCTCGTTTCCCGCTATTGGCCAGCGATACAGCGAGTTTCCGTAAGGGATATGGTTGTGTGTTGCAGAGGTGGGATCACTGAAGGCAATTAAATATTGACTTAATATTATAAGATGACTCCTGTCATCTGAGATATGGTGTGCCCTTTTTGCGAGACCGTACCTTTTTACACGGGCTTCCATAAGCAACAATATTGTCATCAATTGTGGTATTAACATAGCTGTTTGCGCCAATTACCACATCTGATCCAATATTGATTCCGTGTTTAATATTCGCTCCGATGGACACGGCAGATCGTGTACCAATGTGCACATTGCCTCCGCAAAATACACCGGGAGCGATAGATGAAAATGCATTCATGCGGCAATCGTGATCAATAGAAGATCCTGTATTCAGAATGCACCCGCTCCCCACAATAGAGTTGGGGCCAACGTTCGCGAAAGGCATGAGTATTGATCCGGCACCTATTTGTGCATTCCATCCCACAGCACTTGCTGAATGGATGAGAGACGGAAATCGCGCATTGGGCATCATCTTCTTAATTTCGGAAGATACTTTCTCTCGAATATAGTTGTCTCCGATGGCAATAAATAAATTGTAATTATAAAATTGAGATAGGCAATCTTCAACTTTGATAATCGGAATGCCTGCAAATTCTGATGCATGATTTTTGTCGTCTACATAAGATACGACTTCGTACCCGGAAGAGAGCGCGACATTCGTTGCGCTAACTGCGTGACCGCCAGTGCCAATAATAACCAGTGGGGTGGGCATGAGCATGAACCTTCTTGTTATCAGGCAGTGCCTGAATCACCATGCGTTCTTCGGGTTGTTTCGTAATTGCGTTATGATCAGCCTTCCGTCCCATCTATCCAGCCGCCGCCCACCACGCGGCCTCCGGCGTAGATCACTGCGGCCTGGCCAGGGGCCACGCCGAATTCGGGATTGGCGAAGTGGATCGTGGTGTCGGCATTGTCCCCCAGCGGCCCTTCGAGGCTGATCGGAACAGGCTTTGCCAGACTGCGAACCTTTGCTGTCAGCGGTTCGTCTGTCGGCAGGGGGCCGATGCGGTTGGTTTCGGTCAGGCGGGCGGCGCTGACGGCCAGCATTGCCTTCGGTCCCACGCGTACCTCAGCGCTGTCGGCATCGATCCCGATGACATAGAGCGGTTCGGGCTGGCCGCCGATTTCCAGACCGCGCCGCTGGCCGACGGTGAAGTGAATCACCCCCGGATGCCGGCCCAGCGTTTCGCCGGTGGCCGCATGGACGATTGCGCCGGGTCGCGCGCCTTCAGGGCGCAGCTTGGTGACGATCCCTGCGTAATTGCCATCGGGGACGAAGCAGATATCCTGACTGTCGGGCTTGCCCGCCACACGCAGGCCCGCGGTTTCGGCCAGTGCGCGCACTTCGGACTTGGGAAGGCCGCCGAGCGGGAAGCGCAGGAAATCGAGCTGCTCTTCCGTTGTGCCGTAGAGGAAGTACGACTGATCGCGCGCCGGATCGAGTGCGCGGTGAAGTTCCGGGCCCGCAGCACCTTCCACCCGCCGAACATAATGGCCCGTTGCCAGACAGTCGGCCCCAAGCTCGCGTGCCATACGCAGCAGGTCGGTGAACTTCGGTCCCATGTTGCAGCGGATGCAGGGCACCGGTGTGCGGCCCGACAGGTAATCATCGGCAAACCGCTCGACGACTTCTTCGCGAAATGCGCTTTCGTGATCGAACACGTAATGCGCGATGCCCAGCCTGTCGGCCACGGCGCGGGCATCGCGGATATCGTCGCCCGCGCAACAGGCGCCTTTGCGTCCGGTGGCAGCGCCATAATCGTATAGCTGCAGCGTAATGCCGATCGTTTCGGCCCCGCTGGCAGCGGCCAGCGCGGCGACGACCGACGAATCGACCCCACCCGACATTGCGACCACGATGCGGCATTCGCTGGCCGGGCGTGGCAGATCGAACAGCGCGGCGGCGGTTGCGGCGTCGATGGCCATAGGGGGAATAACGGAGGTGTTCATATGGTGTTGCGGGCCCATACACGCACCGCGCGCCGCTGGCCAGCGGTTGGGGGCGGGGCACCCTGCGGCAAACCGCAGGTCAGGTGCAGGAAATCGGTAACTCATCCTAACCACCAATGAATTTGGATTTTACCGAATGTTGACCGGTGCTCGGCTAGACAATGGAGCATGATCGAACGACACACCTTTGTTGATGCTTCCCCCGCTCCACCGTCCGGCGCGATGCGCCGCGTTGATTGGGGGGAACTCGTGGCGAGGCTAGCGGCTGCGCGTGATCTGCATGACTCGCTGGCGCAAGCGAATGCCAGCGCCAGCTTTGCCCCGGCGATTGCCGGGCGAGATAATAGCGAAGAGCCCGTTAACCACTGTGTTTCAGGCGTTGGCAAAGGTGTTCCGGCAGATTGCCCGGCAACGAACATCAACACGGGCAAGAGTGACCGAGAAACCCCATGATCGAGAACCAGAAAATCCGGCCGGCATCGGTAATCGGGCCGCTTGGCGAACCCCTTTCTCTGGGAGATTTGCCGAAGCCCGACACCAAACGCTGGGTCGTGCGCCGCAAGGCGGAAGTGGTCGCGGCGGTCAATGGTGGCCTGCTGACGATCGACGAAGTACTCGAACGCTATAACCTGACTCTCGAAGAGTTCGCTTCGTGGCAGCGCGCAGTCGATCGTTCGGGAATGCAGGGTCTGCGCGTCACCCGTATCCAGCACTATCGCGATCTCTACGAACGCCAGCTCAAGTACTGATTGCGCTCAAGTTGCAGTCGGCCCGATTTGCGGGCATCATCCTGCCTTCCGCACCGGAATTCCGGGCGGAGGGGAACGCACGGTCGTGTGCTTCGTTTGTTTGCCATGCGAAGCGTAGCATTTTCCGCGCGCTAAACAGGAGGATTACGGAAATGGGCTGGATTGCAACGATCATTATCGGCGGTATCGCTGGCTGGCTGGCCAGCATGGTTATGAACCGCGATGCATCGATGGGCATCTTTCTGAATATCATCGTCGGCGTGGTCGGCGGCCTGATTGGTAGCTGGATCGGCACAATGACCGGGTTCCTGACAACCAACGCCGGGTGGATCATGTATCTGATCACTGCATTTGTCGGGGCTGTCGTTCTGCTGGCCGTACTTAACCTCGTTCAGCGCGGGCGAGTTCGCTAAACGGCGCGATATCCGCAAAGATATTATTGCAAAAGGGCGGGGGGGCTTGGCTTCGTCGCCCTTTTTCATTGCCCGATAGGTGTGCCGGTAGTGCCGCCACTGTAGGGCAGGCCGGTCAGGCAGGGTGGAACATCATCGCCGCGCCGTTCATGCAATAGCGTTTGCCCGTCGGCTTCGGGCCGTCATCGAACACATGGCCGAGATGCCCGCCGCACCGCGCGCAGAGCACTTCTGTACGAGGGTAGCCGAGCTTGAAATCCCGGTCGGTCACGATGGCGCGAGGCAGGGGTTTCCAAAAGCTGGGCCAGCCCGTGCCGCTGTCGTATTTGGTTTTGGATGAATAGAGCGGGTGGGCGCAGCCAGCGCAGAGGAACGTGCCCGCGCGATGTTCTTTATTGAGAGGGGAGCTGTATGCTCGCTCCGTCCCCGCTTCGCGCAGGATATGGTATTGCGCCCTGGTCAGCTTCCTTCGCCACTGTGCGTCGCTCATCGTGACGGGAAAGGTTCGCGCTTCGGCTTTCCCACCACATGCCGCCAGACCGGCGACGGCCACAGTCGCCCCCAGTAAAGACAGGAACGAACGACGGGAGGCGGAGCGAATCATCGCCCGATCGCCATGTTGGCGATAACCTGCGCTGAACGCCCGCCCCGTCGCGCCGGGATCAAAATTCGGTGATTTCCACTTCCAGCTTGCGGAACCCGTGGACGAAGTTTGCCCGCACTCGTTCCACATCGCCTGCGACATGCACCCGCATCCGGCGCTTGTGCATTTCTTCGAGCAGGATGCGGAGCTGCATTTCGGCAAGCCGCGCGCCAACGCAGCGGTGGATGCCATAACCAAAGGCGAGGTGACGCCGGGCATTCTCGCGCGTGATATCGAGCTTGTCTGCGTTTTCGAACACCGTTTCGTCACGGTTCGCGGAAAGATACCACAGGATCAGCTTCTCGCCCGCTTTCACAGTCTGGCCGAACAATTCGCTGTCTTCGGTGGCGGTGCGGCGCATATGGGCCAGCGGGGTCTGGTAACGGATGCATTCCTGCACTGCGTTGGGAATCAGACTGGGATCTTCTTCGAACAGTTTGCGCTGATCGGGGAATTTGTCGAAGGCATGAATGATCCCGCTCATGGTGTTGCGGGTGGTGTCGTTGCCGCCCACGATCAGCAGCACCAGATTGCCCATGAATTCCTGCGGGTCCATCTGGTTCATCGCAGGGGAATGGATCATCATCGAAATCAGATCCGGGCCAGGCTCCTTGTTGGCGCGTTCGATCCACAACTGCTGGAAATAGGCGGCCATCTCGCGCAGGATATCCATCCGTTGATCGTCCAGTTCGCGAACCAGAGCGATTTCGGTGTCGCCTGCCCAGTCGGACCAGAAAGTGAGCAGCCGGCGATCCTTCCAGGGGAAGTCGAAAAGGATCGCCAGCATGCCGGTGGTCAATTCGATGGAGACTTTGTCCACCCAGTCGAAAACCTCGCCGCGTGGCAGCGAATCGAGCAGTTCGCCGGTGCGTTGGCGGATTTCATCGTCCATTCCGGCCATTGCGCTTGGCGTGAATTTGGGGGCAACGGTGCGCCGCTGGCCGGTGTGTTTGGGCCGATCCATCGCGATGAACATCGGCAGTTCGAACCGTTCGCGGCCCAGCTCTTCAAGCTGGGCATCGTCCATCCGGTCGAGGATCGTGATGCCGCCATATTCCCAGCTTGAAGAATACAGCTCAGGCAGCGCTTCGATATGCTGGATCGCCTTGTGGCTTACGACGTTCCAGTGCGGGCCGTATGGGCTGTTTTCGATCTTGTGCAGATCGCCTGCCGCGCGCATTTCGGCAAAGATCGGCTGCCAGCGATCTTCCACGTAGATATCGCTGCGGCTGACATCCCACTTTTCCGGGTGCACCGGCATTGCCTGCGGATTGGCCTTGAGCGCTGCGTCGAGCGCATCGACCGCGCGCGGTTCGGTGCGCCATGTGGTGGGCTTTTCGGCTGCCTGAGTCGCCATCGCATTCTCTCCTGTCGGGCGACTCCATATCGGGACGCCTCTGTCGGAGCCTATCCTGCCGTTACTTACCGCACTGTCAATAGTCAGTTGCCGATTGCGACTGATCTATTGTCCGGCTTAGCGCGCGACCTTGCCGAAAAGACGGCGTTTTCCGCTCTGCTGCGGGCCGGATTTCATCACGCGGCGGCGGAACATGGCGGACCCGGCACGCACGAAAAGCACCACCCACATCGCCTGCCATGCCAGTGCCACCAGGTGCGGCCACAGATCGGGCACCTGCGCCGCGCGCGAAATCATCGCATAAGGGGAGCTGGGCGGAAATATCACAGCGGCCAGCTCGACTGGCGATCCCAGATCGGTGCTGGCATATGTCGCCAGAAAGAACACGCCCAGTTGCAGCATCGTGGCCGGCATCGACAAGGTCTGCACATCGCGCACAGTCGGGGCCATCGCACCGATAGCGAGGAAGACCGAACCGATAATCAGGTAAGCCATTGCGAAATACAGCAGGAACAGCACGACGAACAGCGGCCAGCCAACCGCCGGAACGGGCAGGGATGCCGTCAATCCGCCTGTCGCCCCCATAATCGCCAGCCCGATACCGCCCCAGACCGCGATTCCCACAAAGCTGACCGCCAGCATAGCGAACAGCTTGCCGAGGAAAACCGCGTCCATCGGGATTGATGCGGCCAGCACTTCGATAATCTTGTTCGCCTTTTCTTCGACGAGGTTCGAGAGCACCATGCCTGCCAGCAACATCGTCAGCAGGAACAGCAGCGTCAGCGCGGCGGTTGCCGTACCCGCGCGCGCGCTTTTCTTGGCGGCACCGCTTGTCGTTGTCGATTCGGTGACGACCCGCGGGAAAGACTGCTGGTCCGCGCCCGATGCGGTGGCCGCCAGCAGCGCGACTTCGCCTTGCCATTTCCTGATCTGATCTTCTGTCCCGGTCAGCACCGGCTGCGTCAGCGAACCGGTCAGTACAGCGCCGTAGTTCTCGCCACTGCGCTGAAGCAACGCGGCAGGGTCGCTGGCCTGGACCGGATCGACCAGCGTGATTGCGGGCAGCGACACCAGCGGATCGATGCGATCATGGGCAGCGGCGAAGGCGTGGGCCTGCTCTGTCGGCATTGCGACGGCGAGTTGCGCGGGATGGGCATTCTTCGCGGCCTTGGCACCGATCGCCCCGGCTCCCCCGCTGACTGCGATCAGGATGATCGGGCCGAGCAGGAAGAAGAAAAACGCCTTCGACAGCAGGATCGCCAGAAAATCGCGTCGGGCGATAACGAAAGCAGCGCGTAACAGTGACAGGCGGGCAGCGGGTGCGGTCTGTCCGGTCATTGGTCTTGCTCCGCCGCATTGCCTTCTTCCAGAGCGCGTGCCGCCGCTTCGCCTGCGATATGGACAAAGGCATCGTGCAGCCCGGCCCGCTCGATCGATAGCGACAGGATGCCTGCTTCCCCTTCGATCAGTGCGCGCAGCAGAGGTTCGATCCCGCTGTCGGGCAGGGAGAAATACCAGTAATCGCCTTCGTGCCGGGCATCGGCAGGCAAGGCGGCGCGCCATGCCCCTTCGCGGGCGCGGGTTTCCAGCCGGACCTGCGCCGGAATACGGTCTCGCGCGGCATCGACACTGCCTGCATAGGGCACTTTGCCCCCGGCAATGATTGCCACCCCTTCACACAACCGCTCTGCATGGGCGATGACGTGGGTGGAGAAAATGACCGTGGTCCCGTCTTCCGCCAGGGCGCGGATCATCCGTTCCAGCTTGCCCTGATTAAGTGCGTCAAGCCCGCTGAATGGCTCGTCCAGCACGACCAGTCTGGGCCGGTGCACCAGTGTGCCCAGCAATTGCACAGTCTGCGCCATGCCTTTCGATAGCTGGCGAATCTGCTTGTCGGCGGCGTGACCGAGGCCGTTTTCTTCCAGCAGCTCGCGCCCGCGCGCGGTCGCTTCCGCCAATGGCATTCCGCGCAAGGCACCCAGAAAACCGATGGCGTCCACCGCCTTCATCGCCGGATACAGCCCGCGTTCTTCCGGCAGGTATCCGATCAGGCGGCCGATATCGTGCGGGCGCGAATGGCCGAATACCTTGCGAACCCCTTCGTCGGGATCGATAATCCCCAGCAGCATCCGCAAGGTCGTGGTCTTCCCAGCACCATTGGGGCCCAGAATGCCGTAGATCGCCCCTTCGGGCACAGAAATATCGACCCCGTCGACCGCAGTCGTACCGTCAAATCGCTTGACCAGCCCGCGTGCCTCAATCGCAAGCGGGCGCATGGCGTTTTCGGAAACGGGAGTTACGCTTGGCGCGGCGTCCATGACGTGCGAACTAGCCGTGGATGGTGCATGGGAGCAAGACCAAGTTTGGTTGAACGACTGGAAATCGACGAACTGCGTTCCCGCACAGCCGGGCGTGCGCGCGACGAAGGCTTCGTCGCGGTGGGGTTTGCCTCTGCCGACGAAGACCCGCTGCGCGCATGCCGCTATGCCGAATGGCTGGGCGAAGGACACCACGGCGCGATGGAATGGATGGAGCGCCGTGCCGATGAACGGCGCTCTCCCCAAGGGCTGTGGCCTGCCGCGCGCAGCGTGATCGCGCTGGGCATGGCCTATACTCCGCACCATGATCCGCTGGCGCTGGCCGAGCAGGCGGATCGTGCGCGGATTTCGGTCTATGCTCAGGGTCGCGATTATCACGACACCGTGAAGAAGGCCCTTAAGCGCCTTGCTCGCTGGCTGGTGGCCGAAGCGCCGGGGGCGGAGGTGAAGGTGTTTGTCGATACCGCACCGGTGATGGAAAAGCCGTTGGGGCAGGCCGCCGGAATCGGGTGGCAAGGCAAGCATACCAATCTGGTCAGCCGCGAACATGGATCGTGGCTGTTTCTTGGCGCGATCTACACCACTTTGCCGTTCACGCCCGACGCGATGCATGACGATCGCTGCGGATCATGCTCTAGCTGTCAAACAGCGTGCCCTACCAGTGCATTTCCGAGACCCTATCAGTTGAATGCGCGCCGCTGTCTCTCTTACCTCACAATTGAACATGCCGGACCGATCCCGCATGAGTTCCGTAAGGCATTGGGAAATCGCATTTATGGCTGTGACGATTGCCTCGCAGTTTGCCCCTGGAACAAGTTTGCAAGCAGTGCAGCAACCCATCGTGCTTTCCTGCCTCGGGCCGAGTTGGTGGCGCCTAAGTTGCTGGAATTGCTGGCCTTGGATGACGCGGGATTTCGTGCGCTGTTTTCCGGCAGTCCGATCAAGCGGATCGGGCGTAATCGCTTCGTCCGTAACTGCCTGATTGCCGCAGGGAATAGCAGCGATCAGGCACTTGGGCCGCAGGTTCGCGCTTTGACCGCCGATCCCGATCCGGTGGTGGCCGAAGCGGCGGAGTGGGCGCTAAACCAGCTCTTTTAAAGGGATTTCCGGATTGGCCAGTACGTCGGGATCGGGGGAAATGCGGGCTTCCACCAGTTTGCGGCCCTGCACATAATCCTTGGTCGAATTCACGCAATCGAGCGCAATTACACGACCATCTTTCAGATATATAACGGAAAATTTCCCATCTGCCGGATCGCCACGCAGCACTGTCGTGTCGTGACCGAGCGATAGCCCGGCGGTCTGCAACTTGAGATCGTGCTGATTTGACCAGAACCACGGCAGAGCGTTGTAAGGAACCGGCTCACCCATGATATCGCGGGCGGCGGTGGTTGCCATGTCATTGGCATTCTGGACAGATTCCAGCCGGATCACCGCTCCGTCTGCGAATGCATTGGCATGGGCCGCACAGTCGCCAATCGCATAGACGTCCTCCAGCGAAGTCCGGCAATGCTCGTCCACATCGACCCCGTTGGCCCCGGCTGCCCCCGCTGCGATCAGCGGGCCGACTGCGGGCACGATACCAATCCCGACGACGACCATATCGCACTCGACACTGCTCCCGTCAGCCAGCACGACGCGGCGCACCCAGCCATTCTCACCTTCGAGCTTGTCGACCATTGCTTCGGTTCGCAGGTCGACTCCGCGGGCAGTGTGTTGTTGTTGATAGAACTGTGAAAGATCTTCGCCTGCGACCCGCGCCAGCACGCGAGGAAGCGCTTCGAGCAGGGTTACCTTGCATCCCAGTTTGGTCAGCACAGCGGCCGCTTCCAGCCCGATATAGCCGCCGCCGATTACAACGACACGCTTCGCACCGTCATCCAGCTCCGCCATCATCCGGTCGACATCGGCGCGATCGCGTACTGCGTGGATTCCATTGAGATCGGCCCCCGCGCACGACAGGCGGCGCGGATCGCCACCCGCTGCCCAGATCAGCTTACCATAACCGATTTCCGTCCCGTCCATAAGCCTGACGGTGTGTGTTTGCGGATCGACGCCAGTTACCACATTGCCAAGTCGCAGAGTAACCTCGCGTTCTTCCCAGAACTGAGGCGGACGAATGTAGATGCGTTCGAACGGCTTGTCCCGCGCAAGGTATTCTTTCGACAACGGCGGCCGCTCGTAAGGCGGTTCACTGTCGCGTCCGATCATCATGATCGAGCCAGTGAAACCCTGCTGACGCAAAGCGATAGCGGCTTGCGCGCCGCCGTGCCCTGCGCCGACGATGACGATGTCTGCACTCTCCATGCGCGCTTGACTTGAGGCAAATCGGCTTCAGGTCAAGCGCGCTTGTGGATTCTGCAAGATGAATCGCCGGATAGGTGCGACGTCAGCGCCCCAACAGGTTGCGCGCCTGGCTTGCGATCTGGGCCAGCATGGCCGGTGAAACCGGGCTGTGAGCCTGCGCGCGTGCGATCATCGAACGGAATTGGCGAATCCCGTCGGCGTGAGTCTCCGTCCACGCATCGACCGCTGCGGTTGGATTGGCCCTTGCATCTTTTCGGCGGGCGATGCGGCTAAGAAACTCCAGCCGCATCTGCTGAAAATCGCGGGCTAGCCCGGCAACGAGCAGGCGTTCCCACACGTCGGACGGGTTCATCAGTGCCGCCACGCCTTGTGCCCAGTCGAGACCGAGTTGTGCGCCAAGGAGGGTAAAGGCGCCGGTCAGTTTGCGGGGGGCGATATCGACGTCCCGCGCGAGCTGGGCAAGGCCGACAGCGCCATCGAGATCGAACAGGTGCGTAACTTCGCCCGCCAACGATTCGCTGGCACCTACCTCGATCAATTCGGCGCGCAATCGGGCCGAATGCTGGAGCGATTCGGCACCGAGCAACTCTTCCGTGTCTTTGGCCAGATGCTTCACACCTTTACCGATATCACCCACAAGCTTGCTGGGTGACAGCGGCCCGGCCCCGGCACGCAATAGGTCGGCCATCTGGCTCCGCATAGCGACGGCGACGCGGTTGAACAGCACGATGCGGGCAATTTCCGGCATCCTGGCAGTTTCCAGCTGATCCCACAGCGCGTCGATAGCGAACAGGTGTTCAGCAGCGACAAACGCGCTGGCGATGTTGGCCAGCCCCGCTCCTTCCTCTTCCGCCAGTTCGAACGGATGGACCGGCCCCAGCCGGTTGATGATCCGATTTGCCAGTTTGGTGGCGATGATTTCGCGCCGCAGGCGATGGCCTTCGATGAATGTACGGTACTTGCTACGCATCGGTTCGGGGAATGCGTTGAGCAACAGGGCCTCTACCTGCGGATCTTCGGGAAGATCGCTGCCTTCTATCGCATCCTGCAATGCCAGCTTGGCCGATGAAAGCAGAACGGCCAGTTCAGGCCGGGTAAGGCCTGCGCCATCGCTTGCTCTGCGGTTTAGTGTCTCGCTATCAGCCAGCCCCTCGGTCTTGCGATCGAGGTAGCCGCGATCTTCCAGAGATTCGATGAGACGGATCTGAGCGGCCACTGCTTTGCTGCCTCCGCTCTCAGCGATAGACAATGCCAGCGCTTGCAAACGATTATCTTCCAGAACAAGCTGCGCCACCTCGTCGGTCATTTCGACCAGCAAGGCATTGCGGCTCTTTTCCGAAAGGCGACCGGCGCGACGGGCGGCGGCCAGCGCGATCTTGATGTTGACCTCGTTATCCGAACAATCGACCCCGGCGGAATTGTCGATGAAGTCGGCATTGATCCGGCCGCCATTCAGCGAAAACTCAATCCGCCCGGCCTGGGTGACTCCAAGGTTGGCACCTTCCCCGACGACGCGAACACGCAAATCTGCGCCGTTCACCCGCAATGCGTCGTTCGCCGGATCGCCAACCTCCGCGTTGCTCTGGGTCGAGGCCTTGATGTAAGTGCCGATCCCGCCGAACCACAGCAGGTCGACCGGGCTTTTCAGGATGGCGGAAATCAGTGCTTCCGGTTCCAGTTCGCTACTGTCGATACCGAGCGCCTCGCGAACCTGCTTGCTCAGTGGAACTTTCTTGAGCGAGCGAGCGAATACGCCGCCCCCTTTGGAAATCAGCGAGGGGTCGTAATCCTCCCAGCTCGAACGGGGCAGATCGAACAGACGCTTGCGCTCTTTCCAGCTTGCCGCCGCGTCAGGGTCGGGATCGAGGAAGATGTGGCGGTGATCGAACGCAGCAACCAGCTTGATCGATTTGGACAGTAACATGCCATTGCCGAACACGTCGCCCGACATGTCGCCACAGCCAACCACGCGCACCGGATCCTTCTGGACGTCGATACCCATTTCGAGGAAGTGACGCGTGACGGAAACCCATGCGCCGCGGGCGGTGATGCCCATTGCCTTGTGGTCGTATCCGTTGGAGCCGCCGCTGGCGAATGCATCGTCGAGCCAGAAGTTCTGGCTCTCAGCAATGGCATTGGCAACGTCGGAGAACGAGGCAGTTCCCTTGTCCGCGGCAACGACGAAGTAAGGATCGTCACCGTCGCGAATCACAACTTCTCGCGGATGAACGACCTTGTCATCGACGAGGTTGTCGGTGATCGACAACAGAGTGCGGATAAACGCCTGATAGCTGGCCTTGCCTTCAGCAGCCCAGCCTTCGCGGTCGCGCGTGGGATCGGGCAATTGCTTGGGATAGAAACCGCCCTTCGCCCCTGTCGGCACGATCACCGCGTTTTTGACGCGCTGCGCTTTCATCAGACCAAGGATTTCGGTGCGGAAGTCGTCGCGCCGGTCGGACCAGCGCAAGCCGCCGCGCGCCACAGGCCCCGCGCGCAAGTGAATCCCTTCCAAACGGCGCGAATAAACGAAGATTTCGCGCCACGGAATCGGTTTGGGCAGGCCCGGAACGAGGTGTGAATCGATCTTAAAGGCCAAAGCTTCGCGCGCAGCGGGCGCGAAAGCGTTGGTCCGCAGAATTGCGCCGATCAGGGCTTGATAGAGCCGCAGCAGCCGATCGTCGTTGATCGCAGCGACATTAAGCAAGCCCTTGCGGATCGCTTCTTCCTGCATCTCTGCGGCTGCTTTGCGGTCCCCCGCGAATGCCGGATCGTGTTCGGCCGCGAACAGGCCGACCAGTGCGCGAGTAACGTCGGGCGCCCGTTGTAGTGCATCGACGACAGTGTAGATCGTGTAACCGATTCCCGCCTGACGCAGATAGCGATAGAACGCGCGCAGCCAGTCAGCCTCGCGCGCTTCGAGCCCGGTGCCGACTACGAGGCGGTTGAATGGATCATCTTCCGCCCCGCCATTGAGTACGGCAGCGATTGCTTCCTCGATCTGTGGCGTGCGACCGAGAAGCTGTTCGGTATCATCCGCTTCGTTCAGTCCGAGCGTGAAATCATGGATGGTGCCCAGCTTTCCTTCATCGAGAAAAGTAGGCACTTCTTCCAATACGCGAAATCCGAAGTTTTCCAACGCCGGCACGGCATCGGAAAGAGCCAAAGCGCCTTCCGATTGATAGATTTTCAGGCGTAGTCGGTTCGACGGATCGTCTTCGTGGCGATACAGACGGACATCGCGCTGAGGGGCAGTGCTCGCAGTGGTGGGGCCATCCTCATGATGGGCGGCAAGCCGACGCAGACGGCGAATATCCTGTGCGGCCTCTGCCGGGCCATAATCGGCGCGGTAGGCAGTCGGGAAAGCATCGGCAAACCGAGTAGCGAGAGCAGCAGCGCGAGCGGGGTCTTCATCCGTCGCCAGTTCGCTTTCGACCGCTTCGCTCCAGCCGCGCAGCAAAGCCTGAATGCTCGCTTCGATTGCCGCGGCATCGGGCGAACCTTCGCCCGAACGATAATCGAGCACATAGCGGATCATCGCCAGATTGCCGCCTTCGACCTGCAAGCTCCAGTCAAGCGCCACAGCGCCTGCGCCGGTTTCGAGCATTTCCTGAATGCGTGTGCGGACCTGCGTGGACAGCAGATCGCGCGGTAACCAGACGAATGCGAACAGATGACGGCTGAGCGGAGCTTCCACCAGAACGAGCCGCGGGCGCGGACGGTCGACCAGGCTCATCATCGTGGTTGCGACATGTTCGATGTCCGCGTCGGAAAAACCGATCAGCACATCGTGTGGCAGCATGGTCAGCGCGTGGACCAGCGATTTCCCTGCATGGCCGTTGGGATCGAACCCGAACTTGGCATTCAGCTCAGCGAGTTGAGTGCGTAGACGTGGCACCGAGCCGGGCGCGGCGGCAAGCGCGGAACTGGTCCAGACGCCCGCGTGGATCGAAAGTGCGGTCACCTCATCGCCTTCGAGCACAGGCACGATAAACAGATCGAGCGGGACCCGGCGATGAACATTGGAAATACGGTTCGCTTTAACAATCAGCGGGCTACGAGCTGTTTCGCGGCCACATCCATCGAACCACGCGAAGGCGCGGTCAAATGATGCGTCTGCGAGGATTTCCTTTGCGCTTTTGCGGCAGATGCCCAGCATTGCCGAATGGCTGCCGTCGCGACGACGTGTGACATGGCCGAGCTGTGTCAGCATGCCGCCTTCCAGCCAGCGCAGCAGAGCGGCACCTTCGGTATCGGTAACACTGGCTGCATCGTCCAGCATCGCGGTACGCATTTTTTGCCAGTCGGTTACCGCAGCGCGGACGTCTGAAAGCGTTGTCCGCAGATCTTTTTCGAGTGCCCGGCGCTGGCGTGCATCGACACGCGGTGTTTCGATATAAATCAACGACTCGTGCTGGCCGCCTTCAGCTTCACATGAAAGGATTTCCGCCAGTTCGCCTGAATCGGTCCGCTTCATGCGAACGACAGGGTGAACCAACTGATCAATCGAAATTCCGTGTGCCGCGATCGTGGCCGCAATCGAATCGACCAGAAACGGCATATCATCGTTGACCAGAGCCAGACGCATGAATCGCCGGTCGCCCGATGCCGAATTGAGCGTGATAGACGGTTCGCCGGGTCCGCGCTGCGCCGCTGATTCGATCAGGAATTGCGCGACATCTTCCACGCGGGCTTTGCTCAGCGGTTCATCCCCCGGCAGCAACGAATCGCGAATGAGGCGGGCGAGAGACTTCGCCAGTGCGGCATCGGTCGATATGCGTGAAGTGGAACCAGAAGTAGAATCAGCTGCTTCAGCGGACATCCGTAGTGCTCCGTCGGCCCGCCAAATGTCTTCGAGCCCTGTTATATTATTGCTGCACAGCGCAGCAATCTGGCTGTGATAGGCCCGTGCTTGCGCGACTGCAAGGCAGCAGTGACGTAGCGTTCGAGCGGCTCGCCCTCTCCCTTAGGCCGGAATGGGTGACGGGGGCTAGAGGGGACTGACGCCAAATTTTCAGGCCAGGGCTTCCATCGTTAATTCGAGCGAACGAACCCGTGTCGCCGGATCGAAGGTCGCACCGGAAACGACGATTTCGTCTGCCTGTGTGCGTTCGATAAAACGCCCGATTGACGCGCGGACTGTGTCCGGTGATCCGATAGCGCTTGCCTGACCGATATTGGCCAGGATTGCCTGAGCCTGTGGAGGCAATGTGTCGATATACCCCTTTACCGGGGGTGGCAGTTTGCCCGGATTGCCGGTCCGCAAGCGAACAAAACTCTGTTGCTGCGAACTGGCGATCAGCTCCGCTTCGGCATCGGTTTCGGCCGTAAATACGGTCATCGCCGCCATCGCATACGGTTTGTCCAGCCATTGCGATGGCTCGAACCGCTCGCGATACAGCGCCAGCGCCGCATCCAGATGGTCGGGCGCGAAATGGCTGGCGAAAGCATAGGGCATGCCAAGCTTCGCAGCGAGTTGGGCTCCGAAAAGGCTGGAGCCCAGCATCCACATCTCGACCTGCGATCCATAGCCGGGGGTGGCGCGGATTGGCAGTTCCGGTTCCCCTGTTAGCAAGGCGCGCAGTTCCGCCACGTCGGTGGGGAACATTTCGGCGGCACGGTGCAGGTCTTTCCGCAGGGCGCGTTGCAGTTCTGGCCCTGCGCCAGGCGCGCGACCCAGTCCAAGGTCGATGCGCCCGGGGAACAGAGCATCGAGGGTGCCGAACTGTTCGGCAATCACAAACGGATTATGGTTGGGTAGCATGATCCCGCCGGCACCGAGGCGGATCGTGTGCGTCGCGGCGCCGACATGGCCGATAACGACCGATGTTGCCCCGCCTGCGATCCCTTCCATCGCGTGATGTTCGGCGATCCAGAACCGCTTGTATCCCAATCGTTCGGCAGCTTGCGCCAATGAAACGGTGGCAGAATATGCCTCTGCCAATGTACCACCTTCGCGAACGGGGACGAGATCGAGGACCGACAGCGGAATCATTGCGCGCCTTCTCCGATTTGAGCGAGATAATCTTTGGCGGTTTGCGCCTGTTCGCTGTCAGGTGCGGTTTCCATCACTGACTGCCACGACTTGCGGGCCGCTTCGCTGTGCCCTGCCAGTATGGCGATCACGCCCGCTTCCAGTCCGATGGCCGGATCTTGCGGATCGAGTGATACGGCCTTTTCGATTTGTGCCTGAGCAGTGGCAAGGTCGCCCGTTCGCCGGGCCAACGTAGCTGAAAGCAACCAGGCTTGCGGATCGCCCGGCATCGCAGCGCGCGCTTCGGCTAGCGCGGAAGTGGCGTCGTCGGCCCTGTCGAGCGCCACAAGGGCCGAGGCGCGATCAAGGGCGATGGCCCCTCTCACTGACGGATCGAGTGGGTCTTCGCTCTTCGCTGCATCGAGCAGTGCAAGAGCGCCTGCCGCATCCCCGGAAGCGAGCGCGGCGCTGCCTGCCAGTGCGCTCATTCGTGTGCGAAACGCGGCGTCTTCGGCATCCGCACGGGCAGCGATGAAAGCTGCGCGGGCAGCGTCCCATTCGCCCATATTGCCTGCCGCGACTCCCAGACAATGTTCGCCTGCAGCGCGTTGCTCTCCGGTGGTTCGCTTGATCCATTCGACCGAGATGGCATGTGCCTTTTCCGGCGCGGTGCGCGCTGTGTCGAGGCAGGTTTCCAGAGCGCTGGGCGTGCGCTCCTGGGCATCTCGATTGGCGCGAGTGCGCGGCGGGCGATTGTTCATGTCGAGTTGTTCGATGGGGCTGAGGCCACCAGAAGGGTTCGGGCCGACCTGCATCAGAATTGGGAGGAGGAGAGTAAGCATGGCAAACCTTCAGATGGTGGCCACTGTCTGCAACAACAAGGCGATATCTTGTTCGCGCGACAGTCGATGGTCGCCATCTTTGACAAGCGTCAGGTGAACGTCGGTCGAACGCAGCGCCTGTGCCAGTTGCAGCGAAATCTCCCACGGGACATCGTTATCTTGCTGCCCGTGCAGCAAGCGTGCCGGGCAATCGAGCGCGATTTCGCCGATAAGGCGCCGGTTAGCCTGCCCATCGGCCCAGAATGTAGCGTGAGTCGGCGTCGGCTCAGGGCCGTAGGGGTTCTCTTCGTACACCGTTTCCCCATGCAGAAGATTCGCTCTGGCGGCGGCGTCGATGCCCCATTCGGTGAAGTCCGGCGCCGCGGCGATACCCACGAGCGTGTGCAAACGGTGGCCGATCGCTTCGCCCACCAACAACATCAACCAGCCTCCCATTGAAGATCCGACCAGAATAGCCGGATGACAGGTATAGGCATCGATCAGAGTGGCGACCTCATCCCGCCACGTCGACAATGTACCATCGGCGAAGTCGCCGCTCGAACGGCCGCATCCAGAGTAGTCGAGCAGCAGGCATTCGCGCCCGTTCGCTTGCGCCCAGTCGAACAGCGCAGTGGCCTTGCTGCCGTCCATGTCCGACATATAGCCGGGCAGAAACACGATTGCCGGGCCGCTGCCGCTGCAATGGCGAAAAGCGAGCCGGCGACCGTCGTCGAAACTGTGGTATTGAATGTCGTGCATCATGCCACAATGGTCCTATGCGGCCCCTGCGGTCAATCGCGCAGGAAGATTGCCTCTATCGGTTGGCCGAACAGCTCCGCGATACGAAAAGCGAGGGGGAGAGAGGGATCGTACTTCCCTGTTTCGATGGCATTGACTGACTGTCGACTGACTTCCAGCCGCTCAGCCAGATCCTGCTGGCTCCAGTCGCGCTCGGCGCGCAATACTTTGAGCCGGTTTTTCATTGATCGTTGCCTTTGCGGTCGCGCATCACCTGAAAGACATTGGCGAGACCCATGCCCATTGCCCACACCGGAACAACCCACCATGCATCGACATGCGGAACGACCTTAAACGCTTCGAGAAAGCCCCAGAACGTTCCAACGCCAAGCAGCAGCGCAAGCCCGAACAAGGCACTTAGTGTGTTGCGTAACCGCAGATACTCGTCTGTCTCTTCCTTCAGGTATCGCACCATTGCCCAGATGAAGAACAACATGGGCAAGCTGGGCAGAACTGCGATCAGCCATAGTAGCGGCCCTTGCGGGTCGAGATTGTGGCGGATCGACATCGCAATGCCGAGCAATACGATATACGAGACCGCCCATATCATCATCCGCCGGTTATATTGGCGCATGGCGGGCGTAAGAGTCCCACTGGCCGAGGCGCAATTGTTGGCTGATTTTGCCAGTGGAATCAGAAACAGGCAGCCTGCCGCTACAAACGGGAGGGAGCGGATGCCGCCAAGGACATGGCGGTGTTCGAACCATGCGACAATCCCCATCGCTCCGGCAAATGCCAGCGCCCACATCCAGGGCCGGCGACCCGCGATTTTATCCACGATCCCCGCCATCGCTCAGGATTCCTTGCTCTTCCTCAGGCTGCATTGGCGCTGCCCTGACAGGGCCCACGGCAAAAACACCAGCAAACCGAGCGGTGTATATTCCGCAAACGCAGCAGGGATGATGTCGAAAACCGCAGCCAGTGCGGTCAAAAGCATGGCAGCGGCGAGTACAAGGCTTCTTTGGATGGTTGTCATGTCAATGTCCCTCTTCAATATGTAAAGCTTACTAGACATGCGAAGGCGATGTGTCAAGTTTGCCATACATAATGTCGATGACGCTTGGCGATATTGTGTCTTCATTCCGTCGCTATCGGGGCTTAGCGTTGGCGCATGACTGACCAGCCTAACGCGGCCTTGCCTGCCGCTTCGCCTCTGACCCGCCGCAGTTTTTTTGGAATGAGCGCTTTCTCGCTCGGGACGCTCGCGGTTGCACCGCTGGCGGCACACACGGGTGCGCCGTTCGGCAGCGGCTTCACCCACGGAATTGCCAGCGGCGAACCCGCGGCGCGATCTGTCTTGCTATGGACCCGTTTCGTGGCCTCCCAACCAACAGCGCTACAGTTCGAAGTGAGCGATCGAGAGGATTTTGGAGCTATCGTTGCCGGTGGTTCCGTGGAGGCATCCCCTGAACACGATTGTTGCGCCAAGGCAGTGGCCACCGGGCTGGAGCCGCGCCGTTGGTATTTCTATCGGTTCGTCGCACCGAACGGAGCGACATCCCCCGTTGGGCGAACCCGCACTTTGCCTGAAGGGGCCACAGACCGGTTCCGCATGGCGGTATTTTCCTGCTCCAACATGGGATTTGGCTGGTTCAATGCATATCGCCATGCCTGCGAACAGGATGCGTTCGACCTTGCCGTACATCTGGGCGATTACTTCTACGAATACGATTACGGCCACTATCCGGCCAAGTCGCAGGCCGTTGCTGGGCGCGTGCCCGAACCGCTGGGCGAAACGATACATCTGGCCGATTACCGGGCCCGCTATGCCAGCTATCGCCGTGATCCCGATTTGGCCCGCCTGCACCAGATCTATCCGACAATCACGGTGTGGGACGATCACGAAAGCGCCAACGATTCGTGGAAGGGCGGGGCCGAAAATCATCAACCCGACACCGAAGGACAATGGAGTGTTCGCAAGGCTGCCGCCATGCGCGCCTATCGTGAATGGATGCCGGTTAGCGATGCCAACTGGGCCAGCTACGACATCGGAGATCTGGCAACGCTGTTCCGGTTGGAGACCCGGCTGACCGGGCGTGACCAACAGCTCGATCTGGCCGCTGCGCTCAAAGGCACCGATCCGGCGCACATGCAGGCAGCGCTGGAAGCGTTCAAAACGCGCGACTGGGAAAATCCCGCACGTAATCTGATGGGAGCGGATCAACAGCAGTGGCTGTCATCCGGCTTGAAGCATTCCGTTGGTGCGGGCCGCAAGTGGCAGGTGCTGGTGCAACAGATTGTGATGGGTTCGCTGTTTCTGCCGCCTGAAGTTGCCGAAGGGTTGTCCGCAGATACGCCCGATTATGTGCGTCAGCGGCTCGCAGCGGGCGTTCTGGCTTCAAAAGTCGGCATCCCCTTCAATCTCGATTCCTGGGACGGTTATCCCGCCGCGCGGCAACGTCTGCTGGATGCAGCGAAAGAGGCCGATGCGAATCTGGTGGTGTTGTCGGGTGACAGTCACAATGCATGGGCGTGCGAACTGGATGGAGCCGGGGTCGAATTCGCCGGACATTCGGTGACATCCCCTGGTGCCGAGGCATATCTGGGCTGGAAGAAACCGCAGGACACCGCCCGCGAACTGGTCGCCAGCAGCTCTGACCTCAAATGGGCCGAAACCGCGAACCGCGGTTATATGGCGGTGGAACTCACCCCCGAACGGGCCAGTAGCGAATGGCGGTTCATGGATACGATCCGCAAGCGGTCGGATGTCGTGGCCAAAACCCACAGTATGAGCACGACTTACGGTGCGCGCCGTTTTACGGAGACGTAATCGTATGGCTCATGGCAAAAGCTTGCCAATCCACACTCGACCGGATCGGATTTCGTGCCTATATAGCGGCGCAATGACGCAAGTGCGTGCCATCACGACTACTACCACTACCCCCGGGATCCGGGGGCGGGTGGTCGTGCGTTAGGTACGGCTCCTGCCGTCCGGGTTCGGGCGGCGTGGCGTCACCTCCCGAATTCGCGAATCGTAATCCGACGCCTTCCGGTTTGCGCCTGCCTGTGTCATGGGCGCGCCATACCAAATGGACGGATACGATGACGGAACTGCTCAAGATCGCTCTCCCAGACGGATCGGTGAAGGAAATGCCGGTCGGCTCTACGCCTGCCGATGTTGCGGCCTCTATCGGGCCCGGGCTGGCCAAAGCGGCGCTGGCGGCGCGAGTCGACGGCGAACTGCGCGATTTGACGCGCCCGTTCGATGGCGACGCTCAACTGGCGCTGGTCACCGCGCGGGACGAGGCGGATGCCCTCGAACTGGCGCGCCACGATTACGCGCACGTTCTGGCCGAAGCGATCCAGTCGCTGTGGCCGGGGACGCAAATCACGTTCGGCCCGGCAACCGATGACGGGTTCTACTATGATGTGAAGGCGCCCGACAGCCGTGATCCGTTCAGCATGGACGATCTGCCCGCCATTGAAGAAGAAATGCGGCGGATTATCGCAGCTGATAAGCCGCTGCGCCGCGAAGTGTGGAGCCGCGAAAATCTGATCGAACGGTGGCAGTCCGAAGGCGAAGTGTTCAAGGCCGAATGGGCCAAAGAACTGCCGGAGGGTGAAGATCTGACGGTGTACTGGTCAGGCGACGATTGGCTCGACATGTGCCGTGGTCCGCACTTGCCGAGCACCGGCAAGCTCGATCCGCAGGCGTTCAAGCTGATGCGCGTGGCGGGGGCATACTGGCGCGGCGATCAGAACAACGCCCAGCTGACGCGAATCTACGGGACTGGCTGGCTCAACAAGAAACAGCTCAACGAACATCTGCATCGCCTGGAAGAAGCCGCCAAGCGCGACCACCGCAAACTCGGCCGCGAGATGGACCTGTTCCATTTGCAGGAAGAGGCGCACGGCAGTGTGTTCTGGCACCCCAAGGGTTTCCGCATCTGGCGCGAACTGGAAGCGTATATGCGCCGGGCAATCGACGCGGCAGGCTATCGCGAAGTGAAAACCCCGCAAGTGATGGACGCGCGCCAGTGGGAGCAGTCCGGCCACTGGGGCAAATATCGCGAAAACATGTTCGTCATCCCCGACGAAGTGCCCAATGTGGAAGACGAAGGGCCGTTGGTGTCGGATGATGCCGCGTGGATGGCGCTGAAGCCGATGAACTGTCCGGCGCATGTGCTGATTTTCCGGCAGGGCATCAAATCGTATCGCGATCTGCCGATGCGGATTTACGAAAACGGGTGTTGTCACCGCAACGAACCGCACGGGGCGCTGCATGGTCTGATGCGCGTGCGCCAGTTCACGCAGGACGACGCGCACATCTTCTGCCGCGAAGATCAGATTGTCGATGAGGTTCGCAAGTTCTGCGAACTGGCCGACCGTATCTATCGCGATTTCGGTTTCACTTATTCGGTCAAGCTCGCGCTTCGGCCTGAGCAGCGGTATGGTTCCGATGCCGATTGGGACAAAGCCGAAGAGGAACTGCGTCAGGCCGTGGCCGATGCCGGTATGGCAACCGAAGAATACGGATGGGAAGAGCTCCCCGGCGAAGGGGCGTTCTATGCGCCCAAGCTGGAATGGCACCTGACCGACGCCATCGGTCGCACCTGGCAGGTCGGTACGATCCAGTCGGACCGCGTGCTGCCCGAACGGCTCGATGCCAGCTATGTCGGGGAAGATGGCGAGAAACATCGCCCGGTCATGCTGCACCGCGCGATCTTCGGTTCGTATGAACGGTTTATCGGCATTCTGATCGAACACAATGCAGGCCGCCTGCCGCTGTGGCTGGCACCGACGCAGGCAGTCGTCGCTACGATTGTTTCCGACGCGGATGACTATGCCAACGATGTCGCCGCGCAACTGACCGCGGCGGGCATTCGTACCGAAACCGATCTGCGTAACGAGAAGATCAACTACAAAGTGCGCGAACATAGCCACGCGAAAGTTCCGCACTTGCTGGTCGTCGGCAAGCGTGAGGCGGACGAGGGTACAGTCGCGATCCGCACTCTGGGTGAGCAGCAACAGAAAGTGCTCCCGCTCGCCGAAGCGATTGCCATGTTGAAGGGCGAGGCGACTCCGCCTGATTTGCGTTGATTAGCCTGCCGGGGCTTTGCATGTGATCGCACTCGCCGGGTTTACCCTTGTTCAGATTGTCGCGGCGTTGGCGACTGCATTTGTTGCGGCGTTTGTTCGCGGGCTGGCCGGGTTCGGCATGGCGATCCTGCTGGTGCCGGTGCTGGCATTGGCGGTTACCCCGGTGGAGGCGGTGCTGGTCACCAATGGCGTGTCCGTGCTGATCGGGTTGAGCGATGCGCGGTTCATCGCGCGCCATGCGGAGCGGTCTGCATTGGTCATCGCCGCATGGGTCCTTCTGGCAGTTGCACCGGGGCTGTGGCTGCTCTCGATCACGCCACCCGATATTGCCCGCGTGCTGATCGCGTTCGTCGCGCTGTCAGCGTTTGCCGCGATCCTGCTTCCGCAGCGCGCAGCGGATTTGCCAGGGCATTTGCATACTGGCGCAACAGGTCTTGCCACGGGTCTGCTGACCGGATTTGCCGGGATGCCCGGTCCGCCTGTCGTACCGTACTATGTTGGCAGAGCTATCCCGCGGCAAGTGGCGAAGGCATCGATGCTGCTGATTTTCACCATCGCGTCGACCAGCAGCCTCGTATCCGGGGCGGCGCTGGGGGTGATGGAGTGGCACTATCTGGTGCTGGCGGCGCTGTTGTTCCCGGCGGTGCTGGTGGGCAACTGGCTGGGTTCGCTGGCATTCGGGAAAGTCAGCGATAGGTTGTGGCGCAGCTTTGTCGCGCTGATGCTGGCTGCTGCGGCGGCTGTGGCGCTGGTGAAACTGCTCAGCTAGCTCAGAACGGCAACGCGCGACCTGCGAAGATCAGCGCCAGAGCGCAGCCACCAACGATCAGCGCACGCGCCATTGCGAATGCACGATGCTCCAGGGCTGTTTTTGCAAGGGCGATTGCCGTGGCCATGCGCCCATTGTGCGCCCGGATTCCTAATGAGCGGTTAAGGCCCGAATGTCAGAGCGATTACAGGCGCGGCATCTGCTGGCTGGCACAGTGGAACCCGCCGCCGCCCGCCAGCACGGCATCGCCCGACAGGCCGATGGTTGTTCGGTCGGGGAACAGCGCGGCAATCGCTGCAACCCCGTCTTCATCGTGCTGAGAGCCAAATGTCGGCACGACAACCAGATGGCTCGTGATCGCGAAATTGGCGTAGCTGGCCGGTTCGACCCAATCGCCGCGCGTAATCAGGCCGGGTGAGGGGATTTCACACACCTCCACTCCGAAGTCTTGCGCGCGCGCGCTGGCATCGGCGTAGATCGCGGCATTCGGGTCGTTCGACCCTGTGGGGCGTGGCAGAGCCAGCCTGTTAGGGCCAACGAAACGGGCCAGATTATCCACGTGTCCGTCGGTGTGATCGTTTATCAGTCCGTCACCCAGCCACAGCACCCGGTCGAACCCAAGGTCGCGGGCGAGCCGCGCTTCGATATCGTCCCGCGAAAGCTCCGGGTTGCGATTGGGGTTGAGCAGGCACTGTTCGGTGGTGGCAACCAGCCCGGTGCCGTCGCCATCGAGAGCGCCGCCTTCCAGAACCCAGTCGCTCTCCACCACGGGCAGGCCTGCATCGCGCGCCAGTTCCGCACCGATGGTCTGATCGCCATCCATCAGGTACTTGCCGCCCCACCCGTTGAAATGGCAGCGTAGCGCCGATCCGTCCTCGCGCACCAAGGGGCCGGTATCGCGCAGCCAGACATCGCCATACACACGCCGCTCCAGCGTGACGGCGGCAGACACCAGTGCCTTCGCCCGCGCTTCGTTGGCGCCGTCGCGCACAAGCAGGCGCACGTCCTGCCCGCTTTCCGCCACGGCATTGGCGAATACAGCGATCTGTTCCTGCGCCGGTTCGAGGAAGCCGGGCCATTCGTCGGCATCGTGCGGAAAACCGATCCACAGCCATTCCTGCGGAGCCCATTCGGGCGGCATACGTGCGGTCATCTGGCGTATCCGATGGGTGGGGTCAGCAACCGCCGGGATTGGCGGCGCAGGACTTGTCGCGAATGGCGCGGAATTCGTCTGTGGCGCGCCAGTTGGGCCATGTGTCGCCGTTGGCCAGCATCTGGCCCAGACGGTAATACAGCGCCAGATCCTGCGTCAGCCCGGCCCAGTTCCAGTCGTCCGACCATTCGTCGCTCGGCGCGTGGTAGTGGTGTTTGGTGTATTCTTCCTCTGCGGCCTCGCCTGCTTCCTTGCCGCCATCGACCCAGTCGCTGCCACGTCCGGCGGTGAACATCGGCACCCCGCGCTTGGCAAAGCTGAAATGGTCGGAACGGTAATAGTGGCCCTTTTCAGGTGTGCCTTCAGGCGCTTCGAGCAGGCCCTGTTCTTTCAGAGCCTGCCGGAACAGGTCGTTGAGGTCCGATTTGTCGCCACCGGTCATCGCATAATCCCGCACCCGCCCGCCGGGCAGCAGTGCATCGATATTCACGCCGCCAACGGTGCGGTTGAGCGGATAGATCGGGTTCTGTGCGTAGTACTCCGAACCGAGCAGGCCCGATTCCTCCAGCGTCAGCGCGATGAAGACCTGACTGCGTGCCGCGCCGCCTGCGCGGTGGCTGGCGTCGGCCAGTGCGGTGATCGCGCCGACGCCGGTGGCGTTGTCGACCGCGCCGTTGCAGATGTCGTCGCCGGTCGCATCGGGGGTGCAGCGGCCCAGATGGTCCCAGTGCGCGGAATAGAGCACATATTCGTCAGGCCGCGTCTTGCCCGGCAGAATGCCGACCACGTTATGCGATGTCGATTTGCGGATCGCATTGTCGAACCCGAAGCTGATGTTGAGGCCCAGCGGCACCGCCTTGAACCCTTTCTTCTGCGCGGCTGCGGTCAGCGTGGCGAGGTCCATCCCGGCATCTTTCAGGATCGCTTCGGCGGCAGGTTTCTGTATCCAGCCATTGGCCTGCGTCTGATCCATCGCGTTGTTCGGTTTCTGGACATAGTACTGCGCGCCGGTCCAGCTCGAATTGACGACGTTCCAGCCATAGGCGGCGGGAAACGTGTCGTGGACGATGATCGCAGCGGCGGCACCCTGACGCGCGGCCTCTTCGAACTTGTAAGTCCAGCGGCCGTAATACGTCATCCGACGCCCTTTGAAGAGCCCGTCCTGACTTTCCATCGCATAGTCGGGATCGTTGACGAGGATGACGGCGGTTTTGCCCTTCATGTCCACCCCGGCATAATCGTTCCACCCCAGTTCGGGGGCGTTGATGCCATAGCCGACGAAGACCAGCGGGCTGTTCTCGACACGGGTGTGCGGAGTGACGCGGTAACTGGTGGCGACATACTGATCGCCGAACGCGAACGACAACGGCTGCGAACCGCCGGTGATCGCCATCGGTGTATAATGGCCGCCGGTGATTTCCACTGTCGGTACTTCCTGCAACCACTGGCCATTGTTGCCCGGTTGCAAGCCTGCCCTTTTGAATTCGGCCACAATGTAATCAAGCACTTTGGGCTCTGTCGCGGTGCTGGGTGCGCGCCCTTCGAAATCGTCGGCGGAAAGGCGCTTGGTCATGGCCTTCATGATCGGGACAGACGGGGCCACCGCTTCTTCGGCACTGGTGAGCGATGCGGCGGGCGCTTCCGGTGCGGGTGTAGTGGCACATGCAGCAAGTGCGAGCGTGGCCGTTGCGGCGAACAGTGTGCGGATCATACCGGAAAATCTCCTTTGCCCGCACTCTTATGCATTCGACGGGGCCAAGGGCAAGGGCAGGTTCTTGCGCCGCTGCGGGCAAACGGGCAGTGACGCAGGCGATGAGCGGAGACTGGACAGCAGCGATAGAGCGGGCGCGCAACCATGCGCCATTCCTTGCCCGTGCGCTTGACCGGCAGCCGGATCTGGCGGCCTTGCTGGCAGCGGGCGATGGCGAAGGGGCACTGGCGCTGGCTAAGTCGGCGGGTGACGGGATCGAGGATACGGGCGTCGCGCTGCGCCGCGAACGACTGGCGCTGGCGACGGCGCTGGCGATTGGCGATCTGGCGGGTGCGTTTCCTTTGTTGCGGATTACCAGTGAGTTATCGGCGCTGGCGGACAGGGCGCTCGACCGCGCGATTGCCGCCACTATTCGCAGCCGCGTGCCCGACGCGGAGCCTGCCGGGATGATTGCGCTGGCATTGGGCAAGCATGGCGCGGGGGAACTGAACTACAGCTCGGATATTGACCCGATCCTGCTCTACGACCCGGAAACCCTGCCGCGGCGCGAGCGGGACGAACCGGGCGAGGCAGCGCAGCGTTATGCCCGCGAGATCGTTCGCATGTTGAGCGAAAATACCGCCGAAGGCTATGTTTTTCGGGTCGATTTGCGACTGCGCCCGGCATCGGAAGTCAGCCCGCTGGCGATCTCGGTCAATGCGGCGTTGTCGCATTATGAAAGCTCCGCACTGGCGTGGGAGCGGGCGGCTTTTATCCGGGCGCGTGCCTGCGCCGGGGATGTCGTGGCGGGGGAGGATTTTCTGGCGGCGATCCGTCCGTTCGTCTGGCGGCGGAGCCTCGATTTCGGGGCTATCGTTGAAATCCGGCGGCTGACTGCGCGGATCCGCGCCAGCCATGCCGGGCCTACGGTGCCGGGGCCGGGCTTTAATGTGAAGCTGGGCCGGGGCGGTATTCGCGAAGTTGAATTTTTCGCGCAGACTCATCAGCTTATCCACGGGGGGCGCGATCCTTCGTTGCGGCTGCGCGGTACGCGGGCGACGCTGGATGCACTGGCGGCAGCGGGGCGGATCGGGCGCGAGGATGCGCGTGTTCTGGGCGAGAGTTACGACCGGCTGCGGACAATCGAGCACCGCTTGCAGATGGTGGAGGATCATCAGACCCATGTGCTGCCTGCGGGCGATGCGCTGGACAATGTCGCGCATCTCGATGGATTGGCGGACGGGGCGGCGCTGATCGCTGAACTGGAGGCGATTACGGGGCAGGTGGCGGAGCGATACGATGCCCTGATCGCGGACGATGCGGATAGCAGCCCGACGGGCGTGGTGGCTGGCGATGCGCTGGCCAACAAGCTGGAAATGCTTGGCTTTCCTCAACCGGTGCATCTGGCGCAGCGGATTGAAGGGTGGAGCGATGGCCGCATCCGCGCCTTGCGATCCGAAGCGGCGCGGGGTGCGTTCGAGGCGTTGTTGCCCGCCTTGCTGGAACGGTTCGCCAAGGCGCCCGATCCGGTGCAGGCGATCAACCGGTGGGAACGGGTGCTGGCCGCTGCGCCGAGTGCGCTGAATCTGTTCCGCCTGCTGGAAGCGCGCCCGGCTCTGCTCGATCAACTCGTGCGAATTCTGATACTTGCGCCGCCGCTGGCCGATGCTTTGGGGCTGCGACCCGAATTGCTCGATGCGCTGATCGACAAGACCGCGCTCGATTTGCCGGGCAGTGTCGCGGACCTCGCTGCTGAGATGGAGCGGGGCGAAACCGGCGACGATTACGAACGCAAGCTCGACCGAATCCGCATCGTGACGGGGGAGGAACGCTTCGCTCTTGGCCTGCAAACCATTGCTGCGGTTCACGATCCTCTGGAAATTGCCACTGCGCTGGCACGGACGGCGGAAGCGGCGTTGTTGGTGGCGCAGGCGGCGGCGGAGGAGGAATTTGCCCGCGTTCATGGGCGGGTGCCGGGGCGCGAACTGGTTGTGCTGGGGCTGGGCCGGTTTGGTGGCGGGGCGCTGACATATGCCTCTGACCTCGATGTTATCTATCTGTTTTCCGGTGACTTTGAGGGGGAGTCGGACGGGGGCAGGCCGCTTGGCGTCACGCTCTATTTCAACCGGCTGGCGCAGCGGGTCAGCGCTGCGCTGTCGGTGCCGACGGCGGAGGGGGCGCTGTACGAAGTGGATACGCGGCTGCGGCCTCAGGGCGCGCAGGGGCCACTGGCTGTCAGCTTCCAAAGCTTTGAACAATATCAGAAAAATGAGGCGTGGACGTGGGAGCATATGGCGCTCACCCGTGCCCGCCCGCTCACCGGATCGAACGAAGTTCGCCAGCAATTACAGGCGATTATCGACAGTGTGCTGCATCAGGAACGCGACCCGGAGAAGCTGCGGACCGATGCGCTGAAGATGCGTGCGGAGATGGCGCGGCACAAACCGGCCAAGGGTCCGCTCGATGCCAAGCTGGCGCGCGGCGGGCTGGTCGATCTGGAATTCCTGATACATTACCTGCAGTTACGCGAGCGCACCGCCTTCAATCCACGGCTGGGAGTTGCTGTTGAAGAGCTGGTGGAGCAGGGCCTGCTGCCGCCCGCCGTGGTGCAGGCGCGGCTGCTGATGACGCGCCTGCTGGTGGCGGGTCGGCTGCTGTCGCCCGACCTTGCCGAGCCCGGCGCGGACGCGGCGCAGGCATTGGCCGAGGCCTGTGGCGAGAGCGATTTTTCGGCGCTTTTACGCGCCTTTACGGCGGCGCGGCAGGAAGTGGCCGCCGCCTGGGCCGAGGCATTCGGAGAGAAACTGGAGACGATCTGATATGACTTTCCCGCAAGTGGGCGACAAAATGCCCGATATCGCAATGGAAACCCCCGACGGCGGCACCATTTCACCATCATCTTTGACAGGAAAGAAGGCGGTTATCTGGTTCTATCCAAAGGACAATACCCCCGGATGCACCACCGAGGCGAAGGATTTCACCACATTGGCGGATGAATTCGCCGCACACGGGATCGCATTGCTTGGGGTAAGCAAGGATTCGCCGCAAAAACACCGCAACTTCATCGAAAAACAGGATCTGAAGGTGCCGCTGGCCACCGATGCGGAAGAAGGCGGCCTGTCCGATGCGCTGGGCGTGTGGGGCGAGAAGAAGAATTACGGCCGGACCTATATGGGCATGATCCGCAGCACCTATCTGCTGGCCGCCGATGGTACGATTGCCCGCATCTGGAGCAAAGTGCGGGTCAAGGGCCACGCGCAGGAAGTGCTGGAGGCAGCGAAGGCGCTTTGAGCAATCCGCCATCCACGACCATTGTGTCTCAAGCTGTGGCAGACCCGGCCGCCACAGATCTGACCACCGCCGGCCCAACTGCCGCGCCCGCCATTGTTGGGGCGGCGATCCGGGCCGCGTTGCTGACCGCCGATCCGCAGGCGAAGGTGTTCGCCGCGCGGCAGGTCGCGCGCGACTGGCGGCTGGGGCGGCTGGCGTGGGGGTTCGATGCGGCGATGCCCGACCGCCCGGCGCGGCCCGCAGCGCCGGAGCTGTTGCCACCCAACCGCATGCCCAAGCGCGGACGCGGGGGATCGGAACGGGCGCGCATCGCGCTGTGGCATTCGCTGGCGCATATCGAATTCGTCGCCATCGATCTCGCGCTCGATATGGCGGGGCGGTTCGGCAGCGAGATGGGGGCGGAATTCGTCAGCGATTTTCTGGCGGTGGCCGCGGACGAGGCGATGCATTTCGCGCTGATCGACCGCAAACTGCGCCAGTTGGGCAGCCATTACGGCGCGCTGCCCGCGCACGACGGGCTGTGGCAGGCGGCGGAAGAGACGGCGCACGATGTTGCCGCGCGACTGGCGATTGTGCCGATGGTGCTGGAGGCGCGCGGGCTGGATGTCACCCCGGCCACGCGCGACCGGGTGCGGGCGCAGGGCGACGAATCGGGGGCACGCCTGCTGCAGCGCATTCTTGACGATGAAATCCGCCATGTCGCGATTGGCGCGCGGTATCTGGGCGCAATCGCTGAATCGCTTGGTGAATCAGCAGAAAATCTCTGGATTCGGCTGGTTCGACGGCACTTTAGGGGTGGGCTGAAGCCTCCGTTCAACGACTCAGCGCGTTCAGCAGCCGGTTTATCGCTGGAAGCGTGCGCTGCGCTTGCTTCGTAAATCTTTCAACGGTTAACCCATAATCCACGAGACGGCGGGGGGTTCCGTAAAGTCTCAGAAATTTTTCGCGAAGCGGGCCTTCGGGTTTGTTTCGCCGATACCTTCGGATCGTACCGCGCATTGCATGTGCGGCAAAAACAAGGACGGGATTTCGTGGTCGTAAGCAGTTTGCAACGCCGAATCTTCGCCGTGATCGCATCGGTTGCCGCTTTTTTCACTGCAGGGATGAGCCCGGCACTGGCCAATGCCAGCGCCGCCGCCGCTACCGACATTTCCGCCCCGGTGCGCGATGCCAAGGCATCGTCGATCTCCGGCGGGGACGAGCAGTTCAAGAAACTGTTCGCATCGTGGCGCTCGCTCGATCAGAACGGTCCGTCGGCACCGCCGGCAACATCCATCGCTGTATCGATCCCGTCGCAGATGCCGGTCGATGGCGCCCGCACCAGCAGCAATTACGGGATGCGCGAACACCCCGTGATCGGTGGCCGCCGCGCGCACAAGGGCATCGATCTGGCCGCGCCGACCGGCACCCCGGTCTATGCCACGGCAGACGGTGTGGTGCAGCGCGCCGATCGTTTTTCCAGCTATGGCCTCTATATCGCGATCGATCACGGCGCATCGCTTCAGACCCGCTATGCCCACCTGTCGCGTCTGGCGGTTGCCGCTGGCGAGCGGGTGAAGAAAGGCGAAGTGATCGGCTACGTCGGCAGCACCGGCCGTTCGACCGGCCCGCACCTGCATTACGAAGTCCGCGTCGATGGCCAGGCAGTCAACCCGATCCCGTATATGGTTGAATCGGATGCCCAGCGCCGCGTCATGCTGGCGGCGGACAGCACCGGCGGTCGCGGCGGCGAGTAACCCGCCCGCTTCGCAATCACCGCGAACAAGCAAAAAGGCGGCCGGGAGCGATCCCGCCGCCTTTTTGCTTGCCCGGTTGCCGATTGCAACTAGTCTCTCCGGGATCGAACTCCGCAAAAGGAGTCGCAATGGAGAGAGATGGATGCACCCGGTAAGCCACGCGCAAACCCGTGCCGACCGCCCGGCGATTATCATGGCCGACAGCGGTGAAACGGTGACCTATGCCGAAATGGACGCGACCGCCAACCGCTTTGCCCAATGGTTGCGCGCCAACGGGTTCGGGCGCGGCGATGCCTTTGGCGTGCTGATGGAAAACAACGCGCTCTATCTGCCGCTGGTGTGGGGATCGCAACGTGCGGGCACGATGCTGGTGCCGGTTTCCACCCGGCTGACCGCGCCCGAGGTTGCCTATATCCTGCGCGATTCCGGGGCGAAGACGCTGATCACGACCCCGTATTTTGCCGATGTCAGTGCGGCGCTGCGCGACGAATGCCCCGATTGCCGCCAGATGATCGTAGGTGGCGACGGGGCGGACGATTTCTCCGCCGCGCTGGCACAACAACCGGCCACGCCGATCCCCGATCAGGCACCGGGCGCCTATATGCTCTACAGCTCGGGCACGACAGGGCGACCCAAAGGCGTGAAGCCGCCGCCCCCGCCGAGCGAGGATATTCAGGAAACCAACGCGCTGGTCGGGCTGGCGGTGATGGGCGTGGGGATGCCGGGCGATGGCGAGATGGTCTATCTCTCCCCCGCACCGCTGTATCATGCCGCTCCGCTGGCGTGGTGCTGCACGGTCCACCGGCTGGGCGGTACGGTGGTGATCATGGAGAAATTCGACCCCGAAGCGGCGCTGGCGGCAATCGAAAAATATCGCGTAACCGACAGCCAGTGGGTGCCGACCCATTTCATCCGAATGCTCAAGCTGGAGGAGGATGTTCGCACCCGTTACGATCTGTCGAGCCACCGCCGCGCGATCCACGCCGCCGCCCCGTGCCCGGTGCCGGTGAAGCAGGCGATGATCGAATGGTGGGGGCCGATCGTACTGGAATATTATGCCGGGTCCGAAGGGATCGGCATGACATTGATCCGCAGCGAAGACTGGCTGACCCATCAGGGCAGCGTGGGCCGTGCGATTCATGGCAAGCTGCACGTCTGCGGGCCGGACGGAACCGAAGTGCCCGCGGGGACCGACGGCCTGCTCTATTTCGAAAACGACGTTCTGCCCACGTATCATAACGACCCCGAAAAGACGGCGGAGGCGATGCATCCCGAAGGGTGGATGACGCTGGGCGATATCGGCCATGTCGATGAAGACGGGTTCCTCTATCTGACCGACCGCAAGAGCCACATGATTATCTCGGGCGGGGTCAATATCTACCCGCAGGAAATCGAGAACCTGCTGGTCACGCACGAGAAGGTGATGGACGCCGCGGTGATCGGCGCGCCCGATCCCGATATGGGCGAACGGGTGGTGGCGGTGGTGCAGCCGGTCGATATGGCCGATGCCGGGCCTGCGCTGGAGGAAGAGCTGCGCGCCTTCCTCGCCCCCAGTCTCGCCCGCATCAAGATGCCGCGCCAGATCGATTTCCGCGCGCAACTGCCGCGAGAGGCCAATGGCAAGCTCTATAAGCGCGAATTGCGCGATGAATATGCGGCGATGGCTGCACAGGGGGAGGATGCGTGACCGGGGGGTGAGGGTGGCTGGGGCTGGCGGGGGCTGAGCGGGGGGCAAATGCCCCACTCTCCCACGTCGCCCCGGACCTGATCCGGGGCCCAGCTTTTCTTGCGCGCCGCGTGGGAGGGAGCTGGACCCCGGCTCGGTGGCCGGGGTGACGGCGATGGTGGGGAAGTGCCACAACATCCGCACCTCCCTCTCCCCTCGTCATTGCGAGGAGCCGCAGGCGACGTGGCAATCCATCGACCGCCCTCACCCAGCCACAACCGGAGTAAGGGGAGGGACAGTCAGGCCATGGATTGCTTCACTGCGCTCGCAATGACGAGCAGAGGGCGGCGTGAATTATCGCTGGCCTTGGCGCGGGTAGCGGGTGCACCGCGAACCCCCGTCAGCCTCGCGCTCCGGCCCCTACCCCGCCCGGAGTGCGCCAATACCGGCACCAGCGCCAACAAAAGCCCAAAGCACACCGTCGCCCCGGACCTGATCCGGGGCCCGGCTTTTCTTGCGCGCCGCGTGGGAGGAAGCTGGACCCCGGCTCGCAGGCCGGGGTGACGGCGATGGTGGGAAGGTGCCACAATACCCGCACCCCACACCCCGCGCTCCCACCGCTCCCCCTCGTCATTGCGAGGAGCCGCAGGCGACGTGGCAATCCATGGCCCGCCCTCGCCCCGGCCACAACCAGAGTAAGGGACGGGAGAGTCAGGCCATGGATTGCTTCGCTACGCTCGCAATGACGAGTGGAGGGTGGCCGGGGGGCCGGGGCACTCTGGCCGGAGACTTACGCGGCCGAAAACCGAGCCGCGAATTTCGCCCCATCCCGCTGCCGCGATACGCTATTCCGCCAGTAACCGTTGCGCGATGGCGCGCACTTCATCGCCCATGTCTTCGCGTTGCAGGGCGAGGGCGAGGGTTGCCTCCACAAAGCCGGTCTTGCTGCCGCAGTCATAACGGTTGCCGTCGAATGTCACCGCGTGGAACGGCTGGCTGCCGATCATCCGGGCCATTGCGTCGGTCAGCTGGATCTCGCCGCCTGCGCCTTTCTCCTGATCTTCCAGCGTCCGCATGACTTCGGGTTGCAGGATGTAGCGGCCTGAAAGGATCTTGTTCGACGGGGCATGTTCCACCGGCGGTTTTTCCACCAGCCCGGTCACTTCGGTCAGCGTGTCGCACACGGTTGCGCCGGGTGCGATCACGCCATAGCTCGATACCGATTCCTGCGGCACTTCCAGCACGCTGATCAGATTGCCGCCGACCTGATTATAGGCTTCCACCATCTGTTTCATGCAACCGGGCTGGCCGATCATCAGTTCATCGGGCAGCAGGATCGCGAACGGTTCGTCCCCCACGATGGCGCGGGCGCACCAGATCGCGTGGCCGAGGCCCAGCGGCACCTGCTGGCGCACAGTGATGATATCGCCGGGGGTGAAGCGCGTGGGGGCCAGCACGTCGAGCGATTTGCCGCGCTCGGCCATTGTCGTTTCCAGCTCGTAAGCGATGTCGAAATGTTCGACGATGGCGGTCTTGCCGCGCCCGGTGACGAAGATCATCTGTTCGATCCCCGCTTCGCGCGCTTCGTCCACGGCATACTGGATCAGCGGGCGATCGACGATCGGCAGCAGTTCCTTGGGAATGGCCTTGGTCGCGGGCAGGAAACGGGTGCCGAGCCCGGCGACGGGGAACACGGCTTTCTTGATCGGCTTGCGGTCGGTCATGTACCAGCGATAAGCACTGCGCCGCCCCGGTGCAACCGCGACTTGCGAGCGTCCTGAAACACGCTAATGCCGCGCAATGGACAAGATTATTATCGAAGGCGGCAAACGCCTGAGCGGCACGATCCCGATTTCCGGCGCGAAAAACGCCGCGCTGACGCTGATCCCCTGCGCGCTGCTGACAGATGAACCGCTGACATTGCGGAACTTGCCGCGGCTGGCCGATATCGACGGGTTCCAGCATCTGATGAACCAGTTCGGCGTCACCACCGCGATTCAGGGCAGCAGGCCGGAAGATTTCGGCCGGGTGATGACGCTGGAGGCGACCCGGATCACCGGCACTGTCGCGCCTTACGATCTGGTGCGCAAGATGCGCGCTTCGATCCTCGTGCTTGGCCCGATGCTGGCGCGGATGGGCGAAGCGACTGTCTCGCTGCCCGGCGGCTGCGCCATCGGCAACCGCCCGATCGACCTGCATCTGAAAGCGCTGGAGGCATTCGGCGCGCAGATCGAACTGGCGCAGGGCTATGTCCGTGCCCATGCCCCCGATGGCGGGTTGCCGGGGGGAGAGTTCGATTTTCCCGTGGTTTCGGTGGGGGCGACGGAAAATGCGCTGATGGCCGCTGTGCTCGCCAATGGCACCTGTCGCCTGCGCAATGCCGCGCGGGAGCCGGAAATCGTCGACCTGTGCAACCTGCTGGTGGCGATGGGGGCGGAGATCGAGGGGATCGGCAGTTCCGAACTGACGGTGCACGGGGTGAAGCGGCTGCACGGTGCGACTTACCGCGTGATGGCCGACCGGATCGAGGCCGGGTCCTATGCCTGCGCCGCGGCGATTACCGGCGGCGAAGTCTATCTCGATGGTGCCAGGGCGGACGAGATGGAGGCCACGCTCCACGCGCTGCGTAACATCGGCGTGACGTACGATGCGGATAAGAAAGGGGTGCGGATCGCCGCCGAGGGGCCGCTGAAGGCGACCAATCTTTCCACCGCCCCCTATCCCGGCCTCGCCACCGATATGCAGGCGCAGCTGATGGCTCTGCTGACAGTGGCCGAAGGCACCAGTGTGCTGACCGAAACGATCTTCGAAAACCGTTATATGCACGTGCCCGAACTGGCGCGCATGGGGGCCGATATCGAAACCAGCGGCCGCACCGCCATCGTCAAGGGCGTGCCGAAACTGCACGGGGCGGAAGTGATGGCGACCGATCTGCGCGCGTCGATGAGCCTGGTGATCGCCGGGCTTGCCGCCGAAGGGCAGACGCAGGTGCGCCGCCTCTATCACCTCGACCGGGGATACGAACGGCTGGAAGAGAAACTCGCTCTGGTCGGCGCACAAGTCGAACGGGTGGGCGACGACTGAGGCAAAGCGCGGACCTTTCCGCCATCCTGCTCGTTGATGGGATGAGAAAGAGAGGTTTATCATGGCTTTACTGAAACTCGCCGCGCTCGGTGCCTTGGGTTATGCCGGGTACAAATATTTTGAAAAACGGCAGGGCAGCGACCGTGCGGCCTTTGCTGGAAATCAGGGTAATGTCGACGTTCGCGATGCCGGGCCATCGGCCATGCGCGACACCCCACGCCGCAAATGGAGCGCGGAGGACGAGACCAGCGACCAGAGCTTCCCGGCCAGCGATCCGCCTGCGAATTACTGACGCGCGGGTCGCCGTGCGAAGCCGTGGGAGATGGTACTCGCGGGAGCGCGCGTCTGACGTGATTCGCGGTGGACCTGCTATCCGCTGCATGGCCAGCGATAGTCCGCACCGCCCCCCACTTCGTCATTGCGAACGGAGTGAAGCAATCCATGGCCTGACTGTCCGCCCCTCACTTCGGTTGTGGCCGGGGCGAGGGCGGGTGATGGATTGCCGCGTCGCCTGCGGCTCCTCGCAATGACGAGGGGAGCGGTGGGAGCGCGGGGTGTGGGTATTGTGGCACCTCCCCACCATCCCCGTCGCCCCGGCCCCCGAGCCGGGGTCCAGCTCCGTCCCACGCGGCGCGCAAGAAAAGCCGGGCCCCGGATCAGGTCCGGGGCGACGATGTGCTTTGGGCTTTTGTTGGCGCTGCCGGTATTGGCGCACTCCGGGCGGGGTAGGGGCCGGAAGCGCTGGGGGTGGAGCGGGTTGACACGCGCCGGAGCGCGAGGCTGACGGGGGTTCGCGGTGCACCCGCAACCCGCGCCAAGGCCAGCGATAATTCACGCCACCCTCTGCTCGTCATTGCGAACGGAGTGAAGCAATCCATGGCCGGACTGCTCCGCCCCCTACTTCGGTTGTGGCAGGGGCGAGGGCGGGTGATGGATTGCCGCGTCGCCTGCGGCTCCTCGCAATGACGAGGGGAGCGGTGGGAGCGCGGGGTGTGGGTATTGTGGCACCTTCCCCGCCATCCCCGTCACCCCGGCCCCCGAGCCGGGGTCCAGCTTCCTCGAATGCGGCGCGCAAGAAAAGCTGGGTTCCGGATCAGGTCCGGGGCGACGGCAGGTGTGGGTTTCGCAATCGCTACCGCATCAGCGCGGCATATTTCCCGCCTCTGCTGCCTCGCCGCCATCACCGATGTGCCGTGCGACCAGCCATATGCGGATCGCGCCCGCCAGCCCGCACGGGTGTTCCGCCCGTATCCGCTCCTCATCGATCCGTGCGACGATGGCGGACAGCGGCACCTGCTCGCGCGCTGCCGCAGCGCGCAGCATGTCCCAGAACAGAGGTTCGAGGCTGATCGAGGTGCGGTGCCCGGCGATGGCGACCGAACGTTTCACAGGGGGGTGGTAAGGTGCGTTCATTGCCAACAGGGTATAGCCAAGGGGCAGACAGGCCTACGAATTTTTTGGGGTGGATCGTCGCCGGGCAGGGTCTTACCCACAATGGATGGGCGATGGACTTGATGCACTGACCGACAAGGAGAAGCAGACTCTCCGCCTGATCGTGCGGGGATACGATGCCAAGTCGGCAGCCCGCCACCTCGATATATCGGTGCATACCGTCAACGAGCGACTGCGCGGGGCGCGGCGCAAGCTGGAAGTGTCGAGCAGCCGCGAGGCCGCGCGGATGCTGATGGCGGAAGAAAGCGCGACCCCCGATTTTCTTGCCCGCAAGAATTTGGGGGAAGCCGAATCCGCCGCAACCGGCGAACCTGTGCCTCTCCCCGGAACTCGCCACGGTGGCGGGTGGGGCGTGGGGCGCACAGGCGCCTTGCTGATCGGAGGTATCGCGATGTCTTTGCTAGCTGCAGCTCTGCTGCTGTCCGCCCCCCTGATGACCAATGGCCCGATGGCCGATGGCGCAAGCCCACCATCGGCAGAAGATGCAGCGCGCGACTCTGCGGTGGAGGCTGCCGCTCGCAACTGGCTCGCGCTGGGCGATGCCGGTAACTGGCAGGGGGCTTTCGACAGTGCGGGCAAGAGCTTCCACGATGCCAATACGGTTGCAGGCTGGGCCGAAGCGTCTCAGCAGGTGCGCGTCCCGCTCGGTGCGGTGGTTTCGCGCGACCTGCAAACCATCCGCTACCTCAATGCGCCGCCGCACGGCTTTCAGGAGGTGCGGTTCAGGACCACGTTCGCTAACAAAGCCGACGTTATCGAGACAGTCACGCTGCAGAAGGAAGGCGGCGCGTGGAAGGTCGTCGGCATCCTGATCGACTGAGCCGTTGGGGGGCAGGGCGCCGGTGTCCGGCGTCCCAACCCGATCAATACATATGCTGGCCGCCGTTGATGCTCATGGTCGATCCGGTGACGAAGCCGCCGTCTTCGCTGGTCAGGAAAGCGACCCCGCGGGCGATTTCTTCGGCATGGCCGAGGCGGCCCACCGGAATTTTGGCGACGATTTTCTCCAGCACCGTGTCCGGCACGGCGGCCACCATATCGGTGTCGATATAGCCGGGGGCGATGGCGTTTACTGTCACACCGAATTTAGCGCCTTCCTGCGCCAGCGCTTTCGTGAAGCCGTGAATCCCGCTCTTCGCAGCGGCATAGTTGACCTGGCCATACTGGCCCGCCTGCCCGTTGATGCTGCCGATATTGACGATCCGGCCCCAGCCACGTTCGCGCATTCCGGGGAAGCAGGCCTTGGCCATATTGAAGCAACCACCCAGATTGACGCGCATCACGTCGTTCCAGTCGTCGAAGGTCATCTTGTGTAAAGTACCGTCGCGGGTGATCCCGGCGTTGTTGACGACGATATCGACATCGCCAAAATCGGTGGTGATCTGTTTGCAGCCTTCGATGCAGGCATCGTGATCGCCCACATCCCACTTCATCACGGCGATGCCGTGCCGATCGGCAAATTCTTTCGCCTTCGTGTCGTTGCCTGCATAATTGGCGACGACTGTGCGGCCCTGTTCTTTCAGCGCAAGGCTGATCGCTTCCCCGATCCCGCGGGTGCCCCCGGTAACGATTGCAACGCGTGTCATAATTACTCCCGTGCCTGTTCAGGTTGTCTCGACTCTCCAAAGTCGAACCTAGGCGAACAGTCGCCGGGGACAAAGAAAAACCCCGCTGGCAGCGGGGCTGTTCATACGAATTCGCTATATTCGGCACGAACAAGTGCCAGCGATGCGGTTAAACGATGCGATCAGAAGCGGAACTGAGTGCCGACATAGACCGCCTGATTATCCTGAACCGAATCGGTCAGCGGCGCCAGGCGGTCGCGATCCTGCGACAGGCGGACGCCCGCTGTCACGTCGAGGTTGCGCGATACGCGGAATGCACCGCCGACATCGACCGATTGCTGGCCGGCTGCGCCCAGAGTGCGCGGTGCGCGGCCAACGTTTCCGTCGCGCTCCACCGAAATGCGCGCCTGCAACCGGCTGGGTTTGTCGTCTTTTTTGTCGCCTGAATCGAATGTAGACAGGTCGGCCATCGGCGTATCCGATATGTCGAGCTTGACCGGATCGGGCTTCGCGAAAGACTGGTATCCGCGGGCGATGCCCAGATTGTACCGCGTTGACGCCAGGCTGGCGATCGACGGGCCGTTGCCCGCTTCGCCCTTGGCGGAAGCGATGGCGTTGTGCACCGAAATGGCGCGGGCGCTGTCATCGTCGATGCGGATGGCGACGGTTACCGTGCGGGCGTCGCTGGCGGGCGATGCCGCAGGGGTGAAGCGCAGCGATTTGCCGCTTGCCGCGATCTTGGCGGCCAGCCGCCGGGCGATTGCCGGATCGACATTGGCAGGCGTGAACGTGGCGATCGAGCCGAGCGGGCGTTCGCCCCCGGCAGTCTGCGAACCGACTGCGGTCACTGCAAGCCCTGCGGTGGGGACGGCCAGAGCGGCCGCGGCGGCAGCGCCCAGAACAGCAGGCGTGCCGAAGCGTTTGAACGCCTTGCTGCCGATGCTGTTGCCACGCCTGCCCACGGTAAAACCCTGTCTCGTCCCTTATGCGACCGGCCCTATTACGGGCGGCGTACTATTCAACGCCTGCCGACCTTAACCTTCAATGAGCGACTCGGTTACCGGCCACCCCTTGCCCCGTTCGCGATGGCGGTTGAAAAATCGACTCGCCTCCGGATCTGGGTTAATTCGAACGATAACGAAAACGCGCCAGTTTTTACAAGTTTTTCGATGCACCGCGTGGCTTTGCCGGTTTACCTGTTGCCTCTTTTCCACAACCGGTCCACCGAATAGAGGTTCAGCGGCCATTCACCGCCAACAAACGCATTTACTGCGCGACACCTTGCTTGCCGGAGCCGCGCGCTCTAGAGGCTCGACAGAGACTTATCGAGGACGATCGACCCCCATCATGACCGCCAGTTCGACCACCACCCGTATCGCCCGCGCCGCCATTGCCGTTGCGGCCATCGCCACCCTCGCTGCCTGCGGCGGTCGTGACCGGCCCAAGGCGGACCTTGCCGCTGCCAATGTGACGACGATCGGCGTCAATTCATATCTCTGGCGCGCGGCGCTGGAAACGGTCAGCTTCGCACCGCTGCTTCAGGCGGACAGCAACGGCGGCGTGATCGTGACCGACTGGTATTCCAACCCGCAGAACCCCGGCGAACGGGTGAAGGTGACCGTGTCGATCCTCGATCAGGATCTGCGCGCCGATGCCATCCGCGTCGCCGCCAGCCGTGAAGTGAACCAGAACGGCGCCTGGGTCGATGCTCCGGTGCAGGCGGCCACTGTGCAGAAACTGGAAGATATCATCCTGACCAAGGCGCGCGAACTGCGCCGTCAGGCCATCGCGGGCTGATTTCCCAGCCGGAGGATAGTACATGACCGATCAGCGTTTCGATCCGTCGGCGGCGGACGGGCGCTGGCAGCGTGCCTGGGAACAAGCCGGGACGTTCACTGCCGACAGCGACAGCAGCAAACCCAAAAGTTACGTGCTTGAGATGTTCCCCTATCCATCGGGGCGCATCCATATCGGGCACGTCCGCAACTATACGATGGGCGACGTGCTTGCCCGGTATAAACGGATGACCGGGCACGAAGTGTTGCACCCGATGGGGTGGGACGCGTTCGGCATGCCCGCCGAAAACGCGGCGATGGAAAAGGGCGTGCATCCCGGTGGGTGGACGCGCGACAATATCGCCAACATGAAAGCGCAGCTGAAACGGATCGGCTTCGCGCTCGACTGGACGCGGGAATTCGCCACGTGCGATCCCGAATATTACGGCCACGAACAGGCCCTGTTCCTGCGCCTGTACGAAGCCGGGCTGGTCTATCGCAAGGAAAGCGAGGTCAACTGGGATCCGGTCGATATGACCGTGCTGGCCAACGAACAGGTGATCGACGGCAAGGGCTGGCGTTCGGGTGCCGAAGTCGAAAAGCGCAAGCTGAGCCAGTGGTTCCTCAAGATCACGCAGTTCGCGGAAGAGCTGCTCGATGGATTGGGCACGCTCGACAAATGGCCCGACAAGGTTCGGCTGATGCAGGAAAACTGGATCGGCAAGAGCCAGGGCCTGCAATTCCGTTTCGATCTCTCCGATGGCAATCAGGTGGAGGTCTATTCCACCCGGCCCGATACCATTTTCGGCGCCAGTTTCGTCGCGGTCGCGCCCGATCATCCGATCGCGCAAGGTGTCGCCGCCAACAATTGCGATGCTGCGAAGTTTATCGACCAGTGCAAGCGCGGGGCGACCACCGCCGCGGCGCTGGAAACCGCGGAAAAGCTCGGCTTCGATACCGGGATCGGTGCGGTGCACCCGTTCACCGGGCAACATCTGCCGGTGTTCATCGCCAATTTCGTGCTGATGGATTATGGCACCGGCGCGGTGATGGGTGTGCCGGGGCACGATCAGCGCGATTTCGAATTCGCCACTAAATACGAACTGCCAATCACCCGCGTCGTCGCCAGAAGCGCGGACGACGCCGATGCGCCGTTCGCGGGCGAGGCCGAAGCGGGCGACGGGGTTCTGGTCCATTCCGATTTCCTCAACGGGATGGCGGTGGAGGAAGCGATTGCCGCAGTGATCGTTCGCGCCGAAGCCGGTGGCTGGGGCGAAGGACAGACAGTGTGGCGCCTGCGCGACTGGGGCGTTTCGCGCCAGCGGTACTGGGGCACGCCGATCCCGTTCATCCATTGCGACGCCTGCGGGATCGTGCCGGTGCCCGAAGATCAGCTGCCGGTGACGCTGCCAGACGATGTCGATTTCAAGACGCCGGGCAACCCGCTCGAACGTCATCCCACGTGGAAGCATGTCGATTGCCCGCAATGCGGCGCGGCGGCGCGGCGGGAAACCGACACGCTCGACACGTTCGTCGATTCGAGCTGGTATTTTCTGCGTTTCGCCAGCCAGCCCGCGGATAAACCGTTCGACCGCGATGAAGTGGCCAAATGGCTGCCGGTGGAACAGTATATCGGCGGGATCGAACACGCGATCCTGCACTTGCTCTATGCCCGGTTCTGGACCCGCGCGTTGCAGCATTGCGGGATGATCGACTTTGCCGAACCGTTTGCCAGCCTGTTCACGCAAGGGATGGTGACGCACGAAACCTATTCGCGCCGCGAAGGCGACCGCGACATATGGTACGGCCCCGAAGAGATCGAACGCAGCAGCGATGGCGCGGTGCTGGTGGCCGATGGCCAGCCAGTCGATATCGGCAAAGTCGTCAAAATGTCGAAATCGAAGAAGAACGTGGTCGATCCCGATGCGATGGTCGATCGCTTCGGGGCCGACGCGGTGCGCTGGTTCATGCTCAGCGACAGCCCGCCCGAACGCGATCTGCCGTGGTCCGAAGCGGGGATCGAGGGCTGCGGGCGTTTTGTGCAGCGGTTGTGGCGCATCGTCGCCAATGGTGCGCCCGATGCAGCGGGCGATGCCAATCCGGCACTCGCCAAGCTGATGCACCGCACGATTGCCGGGGTCGCCGCCGATATCGAGGCGTTGCAGTTCAACAAGGCGGTGGCCAAGATCTACGAACTGACTGGCGCGGTGGAGAAAGCCGGGCCTTCGCCCGAACGCGCCGAAGCGGTCGCTACGCTGCCGCGTCTGGTATCCCCGATGATGCCGCATCTGGCCGAATCGATGGCCGAAGCGCTCGGCACCGGCGGGCTGGTGGCGGAAGCGGACTGGCCCACGGTCGATCCGGCGCTGCTGGTCGATGACGAAGTGACCATCGCCGTGCAGGTGAAGGGCAAGCTGCGCGATACGCTGACCGTTGCCAAGGGGATGCCCCGCGAAGAACTGGAAGCGCTTGCACTCGCCAGCGAGAAGGTTCAGCGTTCGCTCGATGGTGCGGAGGTACGCAAAGTGATCGTGGTGCCCGACAGGCTGGTGAATATCGTCGCATGATGGCGACGCTGCGCCTCCTCGCCGCCGGGATGCTGCTGGCCGGGCTGTCTGCCTGCGGGTTGCAGCCAATGTATGCCGGTGGCTCCAGCGGAGCGGTTGCGCGCGGTCTGGCGGCAGTGGAAGTGCCCGCTATCGAAGGGCAGGCGGGCTGGCTGGTCCGCAATGCGCTGACCGACCGGCTGGAAGCGGGCGGCAAGGAAACCCCGCAATACCGGCTGGTGGTGCGGCTCGACGATCAGCTCGAAGGGCTGGGCGTGTTAAGTGACGATACCGTGGGCCGCGAACGGCGCACTTTGCGCGCACGCTATCAGCTTGTCAGCCTCGCCAATGGCGAAATCCTGCTCGACGCAACCGCGGGATCGGATGCCGGTATCGATGTCGTCTCCAGCGAATATGCAACGATTGCCGCTGAACAGACTGCGCTGGAAAACCTCGCCAAAGTGGTTGCCAGCCAGATCGCTACGCAAGTCGCGCTGACGCTGCGCGAGCGGCGATGAAGGCGACACAGCGGGATTTTGCCGCCGCCGCCCCACGGGCCGCGCGCTCTGCACGGGTTTTCTTTTTCTGCGGGCCGGACGAAGCCGGGGCCAACGCCGCCGCACAACGGATCGCCGCGATGCTGGATGATCCGGGGGAACGGGTCGATCTGGCAGGTGGCGATTTGCGCCGCGATCCCGTTCTGCTCGACGATGAAGCCCGCTCGACTTCGCTGTTCGCGGGCAGCCGTCATATCTTCGTGCGCGCCAGTGGTGATGAGGCGCACGATGCCGTCGCCAATCTGCTGGCGGCGATCGACAGCGGGGAAGGCGATCCGTGCCCGGTGCTGATCGTGGCCACATCCGCCACCGACAAGGCGCGCACGGCCAAGCTGCTGGAAAAGCGCGACGATGCGCTGGTGGCGATGTTCTGGCCGCCCGATCTCAACCAACTGCGCGATATGGTTCGCACGATGGGCGATGAAGCGGGCTTGCGCCTCAGCGGGCCGATGGCCGAACGGATCGCCCGCGCCACCGGGCTGGACGTGCGGCTGGCGCAGTCCGAAGTGACCAAGCTGGCGCTCTATCTCGATGCCGGTCCCGAAGCGCCGGTGACGGTCGATGCCGAAGCGCTCGACCTGATTGGCGCGCGGACCGAGGAAGACGGGTTCATGCCGTTGGTCAACGCGGTGCTGTCGGGCCGCGCGGCGGAGCTGGCGGGCGAATTGCACCGGATGCGGGAGATGAACCTCAACCCCGTTGGCTTGCTGCTCGCGTTCGAACGGCGCGCGGCACAACTGGCGCAGCTCGATTCGCGGTTGGCGCCGGGACAGAATCCGCGCCAGTTCGTGCAGGCGGAGACGAAGGCGCGGCGGGTGTTCTTCAAGGACGCGCCCGACCTGTCCGATCAGCTATCGGTATGGCGCGGCAAGCGGCTGGATCGGCTGGTGTCGCGTCTGGTCGAACTGCATCGCGCGCTGCTGGCGAATAGTTCGGCCAGCGAAACGCTGCTGACGCAGGCGCTGGCGGGTATTGCGCGGGTGGGCGCTGGCGCCCGTAAGTGAGGTATTCGCGCCCGGTGCATTGTGCCGCAGCGCACCGTGGCCAGCGGTTTACTTCCCGCCGTCTTTCGGCACGGAGAACGATCCGCTGACGCGCCCGTTGCCGCTGCTCTTCACCGCGCCGGTGATCGGGGCAGATCCGCTGGCATTGCCATCGACGCTGGAAACACCGCTCCGCAAGTCGATCACCAGCCGCCCGCCGTTGAGCGTATCGGTGCCGCGCAGCAGCCGCACATTGCCCGCCATCGTGATGATCCGGCGATTGAAATCGTACACCGCCACATCGCCCGATGCGCGTTCGTTGCCGCGCGTCACCGTCACCCCACCAGTGGCCATGATGCGCTGAATTTTCAGCGATCCCGCATCGGTATAGTTGATGATCGTGCGGGCGGCGCGCAGCCGCAGCCCAGCCTGCGTCACATCGACATTGCCCGACAGCACCACCCGCTTTTCCCGATCCTGCAGCTCGATCCGGTCGGCGGCATAATCGACCGGCGCATCGGAATTATGCCCGGCAATCGCCTGCGCGCCTGCCTGTATCCCAGCGAACGCCGCACAGGTCAGCACAAAGCCCAGCGTGGCATTACGCAGCGCGGTGCGGGCATTGAAGGGGGAACGAGAGGTCATGGAGTTGGCTTTCTGGTCTGGCTGATCTGAGGCATCTGGAGTTTGCCCGGAACCATGCGAAGGCGCGCATTGCCATCCAGCAGGATGGTACGCGCGGCGAGGTCGGCCTCCAGACGGTTGGCAGAGAACGTGCCGCCCGGGATCGCACCGGATACCCCGTTGCTGCCCACCAGTGTCTGTTTGGCAAGGTTGATTTTTACACCGCGCGCCAGCACATTGTATCCATCGGCGGCGGTAAAGTGGACATCGCCGTCGACATCGACCACCTGACTACGCAAGTCGAACTGGCCTGCCGGGGCAACGATCTGCGCGGGGCCATCGGGCAACAGCATCCGGCCGACAAGATCGTTCATCCGCACGATCCCTTCCTTGCTGGATTTCTGCACCGCGCTGCCTGCAGTGAGCGAGAACGGCCGCCGGTTATCGTCCAGCCCGCGATACATCGCGTTATCCACCCGCAGCCGTTCGTGGACCACGGCAACCTTGTTCTTGTCGAGCAGGAAGCTGACTTCGCCGCGCGGCGACAGCGGGGTAATCACCATCAGCGCGGCGACAACGCCCACCGCCATCGGCAATGCCTTGGCCAGAAACCCAACCAGCCGATCGTGCGAACCACCGGGCGCGGCAAAGTGTTGCCGCGTGCTGCGCAGCTGCCTCGCCTGTTCGGTTTCGATCTCTTCGACGCCTGTCATTGCCTGTTGTCCTGAGCGGGGGCGGCCCTACTCGTGGCTGAATATGTCCTTGTCCGCCCATCCGGCCATGTCGAGCCGGGCGCGGGTGGGCAGAAAATCGAAGCATGCCTGCGCGATTTCGGTGCGGCCTTCGCGTTCCAGCCGCCCGGCCAGCACATCGCGCAGGCGGTGGAGATAGCGCACGTCCGACGCGGCATAGTCGCGCTGCGCCTCGGTCAGTTCGGGGGCGCCCCAGTCGCTCGACTGCTGCTGTTTGGAAATTTCCCCGCCGAGCAGTTCGGTGACGATGTTCTTCAGCCCGTGGCGGTCGGTATAGGTGCGGGTCAGCTTGCTGGCGATCTTGGTGCAGAACACCGGCGCGGCCATCGTGCCGAGGTAGTATTCGATAGCAGCCAGATCGAACCGGGCGAAGTGATAGAGCTTCAACCGGTTCGGATCGCCCAGCAATGCCTTGAGGTTGGGCGCGTCGTAATCGCTGCCCACCTTGAACCGCACGAGATGTTCGTCCGGCCCGCCATCGCTCAGCTGCACCACGCACAGCCTGTCGCGATGCGTCACCAGACCCATCGTTTCGGTATCGACCGCGATCGGCCCGTCGCCTGCCAGCACACCGGCGGGCAGATCCTCTTCATGGAAATGTACAGTCATCGCAGGTGTCCTTAGGGCGATTGGGGATAGAGGGAAAGAGGCGCTGGCGAGCATCGGTCGCGCAGCGTAGCGAGAAAGTATGGCAAGCGAAGCAATCCCCGATAGCTGGCGCGCGGTGCTGGAGCCCGTGCTGGCCACGCCCGAAGCCCGCAAACTGGGCGGTTTCCTGCGCGCGCAGGAGGATGCGGGGCACGCCATCTATCCCCCGCGCGGCAGTCGTTTGCGGGCGCTGGAACTGACCCCGCTCGATTCGGTGAAAGTCGTGATTCTGGGGCAGGATCCCTATCACGGGCCGGGGCAGGCGATGGGACTGTGCTTTGCCGTGCCCGACGGGGTGCAGGTGCCGCCCAGTCTGGTCAATATCTACAAGGAACTGGAGGGCGATCTGGGAATCGCGCCGCCGCGGCACGGCGATCTGTCGCACTGGGCGCGGCAAGGCGTGCTGTTGCTCAACAACACGCTGACGGTGGAGGCCGGCAAAGCGGGCAGCCACGCCGGGCGCGGATGGGATGCGATTACCGATGCCTGCGTCGCTGCCGTGGCGGAGCGGCCCGAACCGAGCGTGTTCATCCTGTGGGGCAGCCACGCGCAGAGCAAGGCTGCGCGTATCCCGGCGCTGCAGGGCGACACCCCGCATCTGATCCTGCGCAGCCCGCATCCCAGCCCGCTGTCGGCCTATCGCGGGTTTTTCGGATCGCGCCCGTTCAGCCAGACCAATGCCTTTCTGGAACAGCACGGGCGGGGCGGAATCGACTGGGACATGGACCGCTCCTTGCAGTTTTGAAATCTGTGACTTTTGCGGGAAAGCTACGGTTTTTCCGTGGCTTGTGTGTGACTTTCCGCGGCCTGCTGTGGACTTCGCCAAATCGCGGTTTGCCACACCCTGCGGCGCGACCAGGCGACACCGCAAATGAGCCATCTGGCGCATAGCGTAGCAGCACAAAACCATGCCACCCGCTCAAGCATAGCGCGGCGGGTGTAGGGAAGTGTTTTGCGGATACGGGTGCCCCCCTGCGTCCCCCGTGCGTCAGCATCCCACCGTCACGTCCCCCGCAGCAATGGCGGCGGCGCAAGTGGCCAGATCGGGGAAGCGCGCGGTCGCGCCGTCTTTCGCGCCGATTGCCTTGGGGCCGACCCGGAATGTCGCGCCCAGTTCGGCGGCGCGCCCGGCGGTGATATCGCCTAGCTTGTCGCCCACCATGAACGATGCGGCGCGGTCGATCCCCAGTTCGGCAATTGCCCGTTCGATCATCCCCGCGCGGGGTTTGCGGCACGTGCACGGTGGCCGACGGCCGGGCGCGTGGGGGCAGTGATAGACTTTGCCAATCGTCACGCCGGCATCGGCCAGCGCGGCGCACATCCGTTCGGTCAGTGTGCGATAGTCGGCTTCGCTGAAATAGCCGCGCTCAATACCCGATTGATTGGTGACGACCACTGGCAGATATCCCGCATCCTGCAACCGCGAGATCGCCTCCACTGCACCGGGCAGGAAAGCGAAATCGCGCCATGTCGAAACATAGCCGCGATCTTCGTTGATCACCCCGTCGCGATCGAGAAAGGCCGCCGGGGTCAACATGGCGCGGCACGGGTGCGGGCGATCAGCGCGGTGGTCGAATAACCGCTCTCAAACGGCAGGGCATAGGCCTGCCCGCCCCAGCCGCGCACCATCTCTGCTTCCGGCAGGGCATCGATGTCGTAATCGCCGCCCTTCACATAGATATCGGGGCGGATGCGGGCGATCAGTTCGCACGGGGTATCTTCGCCAAACAGCAGCACCGCATCGACCGAAGCGAGCGCGGCGATCACCAGCGCGCGGTCGGCCTGCGGGTTGATCGGCCGGTCGGCCCCTTTGCCCAGCCGCCGCACCGAATCGTCGCTGTTCAACCCTACCACCAGCGATGCGCCCAACGTGCGCGCCGCTGCCAGATAAGTGACGTGGCCGCGATGGAGGATGTCGAACACGCCGTTGGTGAAGACCAGCGGGCGGGGCAGCGCCAGCGCCCCGCTGGCCATTCGGGCCGGGGCCAGCTTTTCCTGCAGCCGCGCAGTGCCGGCGGTGCAGATGCGGCGGATATCGGGTGAGGTGAGCGGGGCGGTCATGCCGTTTGCTCCGCTGCAATCGAAGCGCCCGCATCGCGGGCATAGGCGCTGACGCCTTCCTCCACCGTTGCGAAGGGCGCATCATATCCCACAGCGCGCAGGCCCGACAGGTCGGCTTGCGTAAAGCACTGATACCTGCCCTTCAGCGCGTCGGGAAAATCAACATAGCGGATCAGCCCCTGCGCGACCTGTTCGGCCAGCGTCAGCGGTGCCTGCCCACTGGCCGCCCGCTCGACATTGATGACCGCGCTGGCCACGGCATTGAACGGTTCGGCCTGCCCGGTGCCAAGGTTGAAAATGCCCGACGCCTGCGGATTGTCGAGAAACCACAGCTTGGCCCGCACGATATCGCTGACAGCGATGAAATCGCGCCGCTGTTCGCCCGCCGCATAGCCGCCATAGGGGCCGAACAGGCGGACGTGCCCTTCATTCCGCAACTGCTGCATATGGTGCCACGCGACCGACGCCATGCGCCCCTTGTGCTGTTCGTGCGGGCCATAGACATTGAAGTATCGGAATCCCGCGATCTGCATCGGGGCACCTTCTGCCAGATGGCGGCGCACGACATTGTCGAACAACAGCTTGGAATAACCATAGACATTCAGCGGGCGCTCGTTCGCCGGATCGACCGCGAAGCCCGTCGATCCGCCATAGACCGCTGCGGAGGAGGCATAGAGCAGGCGTATCCCGTCGCGCAGGCAGATATCGAGCAGATCCTTCGACCAGCGATAATTGTTGGCCATCATGAATTGCCCGTCGTGTTCCATCGTATCGGAACACGCGCCTTCGTGAAACACCGCCTCCACCCGGCCCAGTTGCCCGGTGGCGAGCCGGTGCAGAAAGTCGCCCATGTCGAAATAATCCGCGAGGTGGCGGTCGGCCAGATTGGCGAATTTGCCCGGCTGGCGCAGATCGTCCACCGCCACGATATCGCTGCAGCCGCGCTGGTTCAGCCCTTTGACGATATTGGCGCCGATAAATCCGGCGGCTCCGGTGACAATCACTGTCATGAGAAGAGATCTTCGTATGCAATCGCGGTCGTACCGAAACGACCGACGACGATCCCGGCGGCGCGATTGGCAATCCCCACCGCATCGCGCAAGGGCATGCCGCTGGCGATCAGCGTTGCCAGCGTGGCGATCACGGTGTCGCCCGCGCCAGTCACATCGAACACTTCGCGCGCGGCGGCGGGCACCCGCAAATGCCCCTCGTTGTCGAACAGCGACATCCCTTCGTGCGAGCGGGTGACGAGCACGGCGTCGAGCGCGAGATCGCGCCGCATCGTTTCCGCCCGTTGCTCCAGTTCCGCTTCGCTATCGCAGCGGCCTGCGGCCAGTTCGAATTCGGCGCGGTTGGGTGTGATGACCGTGGCCCCGCGATAATGGGTATAGTCGCCACCCTTGGGATCGATCAGCACTGGCTTACCCGCTTCGCGGGCTAGCGCGATCATCGCCTGCACATGGGCCAGGCTGCCTTTGCCGTAATCCGACAGGAGAACTGCATCGAACCGGTCCAGCAGAGTGCGGAACCGCGCCAGCTTGCGGTCGAGCACGTGTGTACCGGGCGCATGTTCGAAATCGAGCCGGATCAACTGTTGCGCCCGGCCGCTGACGCGCAGCTTGACCGTTGTCGGCAGCGTCGGATCGCTTTCCAGCAGCGGCTCGATCCCGGCATCGTGCAACAGGGCGCGCAGCCGGGCGGCGGCATCGTCTTCCCCGATGATACTCATCAATGCGGCCTGCGCGCCGAGCGATGCGACATTCAGCGCGACGTTCCCCGCGCCGCCGAGGCGGTATTCCTCACGCGTGACATGGACCACGGGCACCGGCGCTTCGGGCGAGATCCTTTCGACATCCCCGAACCAATACCGGTCGAGCATGACATCGCCCGCGATCAGAATGCGCGTGGTGGCGATTTGGGCGCCGGTGATTTGGGCAGCGCTGATCTGGGTGGCAGGAATCTGCAGCTTGCTTCCCCTGGAAGAAGTCAGATCCCAGTTCCCTATAGCGCGCTGTCGTACAAAGTTCCAGCCGGGCGATTCACCGATTCGCGCTGCGGTACTGCCGGGGGAGGGCAAGAGGCGGTGCGCCGTGCTTATCTTTTGGGAGGATCGGCCCGGCGCACCTCTGCCATCGGGGCGACCCGAGGGCATTGCAACAGCCCCCTAGTTTAATCTTAGAATGCCATCATGTACCTTAATTACCCGACAAGGCGGCAATTAGGGTACATGATTAAGCGCGAAAGGCAGCAGGCCACTGCGAAGAGCGGCTATAGCCGCCCGCTATGCGACTGTTTGGGGAACCTGCCGGTGACAACCAGCCCCATAGCCAGCGCCCGCACCGATGCCGATGTCCGATCGGCCACCCCCATCTTGGTGAAAATCCGTTTTACATACACATCGACCGAACTGGGCGAGATATCGAGGAGCTGAGCGATCACAGCGTTGCTCTTCCCTTGCGCGATCAGCGAGAGAACTTCGATTTCCCGGTCGGACAGGCTGGGCGGGCCATTAGGGAACGGATCGATCAGCCGCAGGTAACGCTGATGCGCCAGTCGCGCGGCAACCTCTACCATCAGGATCGAACGACGATCGATTGCGATGCCTGAACGGGGCAACCCGACACCGACAAAGCCGGTGCGCGCGAACGGACCGAAAGAGGCCAGGCCCACTCCGCGTTCCATTCCGTAATCGGCCAGCAGCGCAAGATAGTCGCGCTCTGCCGGTTTGAGTGGAGTTTCTGCCAGATCGTCGGGCCAGCAGAAGGCGCCGCGCCGGGTAATCGCGTGGGTTGCGATTGGATCGATCAGATAGAATTCTGCGCGATAGCGCTCCTCCCATTCGCGCGGGAAACCGACATTGGTCAGCACTCGCCCGACACGCGCATCGGATACCACGGGAGCAAGGAAATAGGCTGCAGTAAAGCCGACATACGAGAAAGCCGCCAACAATGTATCGCGCAGGCCCGATATCGTTTCCGCCCGGTCGATTGCTTCGACCCAGGGCCAGAAACCGGTTTCATCGCCACTCGCCATCCAGTTCTCCGATTGCGTTCGCTCTGCGATTCGCCATTGACAGTATGCATAGGAGCGACGCGCAGCGCCAAGTTTACGCGGTTTTGTGTCCTATGTGTATCATTTTGGGACACTAGATGGCGCGGAATTTCGAACGGTATGGTGAGTGCAACTGCACCTCACCGCTCCATCCCTCCCGCTGCGAAAGGCGGAACCTTCAAGTCATGGACTGCGTCACGGCGTTCGCAACGGCGGACGGGCGGGTGGGAGCCGGGGGCGTGCAGGGTGTCATGGCCCTACCGACCATCGCCCACCCTTCGTCATTGCGAGGAGCGAGGCGACGCGGCAATCTATGGACTGCCCGCTTCGTCCACCGCAAACGCCGCGATGGGCGAAACCCTGACCCCATGGATTGGGTTACTGCGTTTGCGGTGACGGACAGGCGGTTGGGTGCGGCACGAATGCCAATGGCTGCTGCCCTTAACGCGGCAGTTCGCTGACCCCCATCAGCGCTTCGTCCACTGCGCGGGCGCACTGGCGACCTTCGCGGATGGCCCACACCACCAGGCTTTGCCCGCGACGCATATCGCCGCACGCGAAGACACCCGGCTCGCTGGTGGCATAGCTGACCGTATCGGCGGCGACATTGCCGCGATCCGTCAGTTCCACGCCCGCCTGTTCGAGCAGGCCCGCCTTCTTCGGCCCGACGAAACCCATCGCCAGCAGGATCAGGTCGGCCGGAATGGTGAATTCGCTGCCTGCGATTTCTTTCATCGTGCCGCCCTCCCATTCGAGACGGACGCATTCGAGGCCAGTCACTTTGCCGCCTTCGCCCACGACCCGCTTGGTCAGGACAGAGAAATCGCGCTCCACCCCTTCTTCATGGCTGGAGGAGGTCCGCAGCTTCAGTGGCCAGTGCGGCCAGGTCAGCAGCTTGTTTTCCTTCTCCGGCGGTTGCGGCATGATTTCCAGCTGCACCACGCTTTCGGCGCCTTGCCGGTTGGATGTGCCGACACAGTCGCTGCCGGTGTCGCCGCCGCCGATCACGACCACCTTCTTGCCCGTGGCGGTCAGCGTGCCGCGCGGGGCGGCGCGGACTTCGTCGTCGCCCGCATTGCGCTTGTTCTGCTGAGTGAGGAATTCCATCGCCATTCGCACACCGGGCAACTCCGCGCCGGGAATACCCAGCGGGCGCGCATCTTCCGCCCCGCCCGACAGCACCACCGCATCGAAGTTTTCTTTCAGCGATTTGAAGGATACATCGACCCCTACCTCGGTGCTGGTGCGGAAATTCACGCCTTCCGCTTCCATCTGCACCGCGCGACGATTGATGAGGTGCTTTTCCATCTTGAAGTCGGGAATACCATACCGCAGCAACCCGCCGACGCGGTCGTTCTTTTCGAACAGCGTTACCGTATGGCCCGCCCGCGCCAGTTGTTGCGCACAGGCCAGTCCGGCGGGGCCGGAACCGATCACGGCGACCGACTTGCCGGTCTTGCTTGCCGGAACCTGCGGCTCGATCCACCCTTCCTGCCAGCCGCGATCGACGATGGCGCATTCGATCGATTTGATCGTCACCGGTTCATCGGTGATGTTGAGCGTGCAGCTCGCTTCGCACGGAGCGGGGCAGACACGGCCGGTGAATTCGGGGAAATTGTTGGTCGAATGCAGTACTTCCAGCGCGTTCTTCCAGTCCCCTTCGTAGGTCAGGTGGTTCCAGTCCGGGATCAGGTTGTTCACCGGGCAACCATTGTGACAATAGGGGATGCCGCAATTCATGCACCGCGCGGCCTGCAGGCGCAGGTCCGGTTCGGTGTGCGGGATCACGAATTCCTTGTAGTGCTTCAGCCGTTCCGCCGGGTCCGCATAAGTGCGGTCCTTGCGTTCGTATTCGAGGAAGCCTGTTTCCTTGCCCATTGTCCTGACCCCTATTCCGCCGCTTCCATCGCGGCTTCCTCGCGCTCGGCTTCGAGCTGCTTGAGCGCGCGGCGATAATCGCGGGGCATTACTTTCACGAATTTGCCGAGGGCATTGTCCCAATCGTCGAGCAATGCCCTGGCCTTTGCGCTGCCGGTATGCAGATGATGGCGTTCGACCAGTATCCGCAGACGTTCGGCATCGTGGCGCAACATGTCGCCCATGCCGCTGTCTTCGACATTGCGCGCGCGCTGTTGCGGGCGGCCAGTGCCGTCTTCCTCGTCACGGGCCGGATCGATCTTCTCCAGATCGACTTGCGCCGGATTGCATAGCTGCGCGAATTCGCCATCCTCGTCATAGACATAGGCGATGCCGCCGCTCATCCCCGCAGCGAAGTTGCGCCCGGTTTTGCCGAGCACGCAGACCACGCCGCCGGTCATATATTCGCAGCCATGATCGCCGGTCCCTTCGACCACGGCGACCGCGCCCGAATTCCGCACAGCGAAGCGTTCGCCCGCGACGCCGTTGAAGAACGCTTCGCCCGCAATCGCGCCATAGAGCACGGTGTTGCCGACGATGATGTTCTCGCCCGGATCGCGATCGACGTTGTCCGGCTGGCGCACGACGATGCGACCGCCCGACAGGCCCTTGCCGACATAGTCGTTGGCATCGCCAGTCAGCTCCAGCGTGACCCCGTGGGCCAGCCATGCGCCGAAGCTCTGCCCCGCGACCCCGGTGAAGTTCAGCTTCACCTGATCGGGGGCCAGACCCGCGTGGCCTTTCGCCTTGGCGATATGGCCCGACAGCATCGCGCCGACCGAACGGTTGACGTTCTTCACCGTCAGGTCCGCGACGATGGTTTGCCCCTTGTCGATTGCAGGCTGCACCAGTTCGATCAGCTTGCGGTCGAGCGCTTCGTCCAGCTTGTGATCCTGTGTCTGGCACCAGAACAGCTCTTCGCTGTCGCCTTGCGGCACCTGTTGCAGGATACGGCTGAGGTCGACACCGTTCGCCTTCCAGTGGCGCAGCGCGCGCCGCATATCGAGCTTGTCGACCCGCCCGACCATTTCGCGGACCGTGCGGAAGCCGAGATCGGCCATGATCCGGCGCAGTTCTTCCGCCACGAAGAAGAAATAGTTGATGACGTGTTCGGGTTGCCCGTTGAACCGCTTACGCAGTTCGGGGTCTTGCGTGGCCACGCCCACCGGGCAGGTATTCAGGTGGCATTTGCGCATCATGATACACCCTGCGGCGATCAGCGGCGCAGTGGCAAATCCGAACTCGTCCGCACCCAGCAGCGCGCCGATGGCCACGTCGCGTCCGGTCCGCAGCCCGCCATCGACCTGCACCGCGATGCGGGTACGCAGGTTGTTGAGCAGCAGGGTCTGCTGGGTTTCGGCCAGGCCGATTTCCCACGGCCCGCCAGCATGGGTCAGGCTGGTCAGCGGCGAAGCGCCCGTGCCGCCATCGTAACCCGAAATGGTCACGTGGTCGGCCTTGCACTTGGATACGCCCGCCGCGACCGTGCCGACACCCACTTCGCTCACCAGTTTCACCGAAATCCGCGCGTCGCCGTTCACGTTTTTCAGATCGTGGATCAGCTGCGCGAGGTCTTCGATCGAATAGATGTCGTGGTGCGGCGGCGGGCTGATCAGGCCCACGCCGGGGGTGGCGTGGCGCGTCTTGCCGATGATCTTGTCGACCTTGTGGCCGGGCAATTGCCCGCCTTCGCCGGGCTTGGCCCCTTGCGCCATCTTGATCTGGATATCGTCGGCATTGGCGAGATATTCGGTGGTCACCCCAAACCGCCCGCTGGCAACCTGCTTGATCGACGAACGCATCGTGTCGCCATTATCCAGCGGCACGAACCGGCGCGGGTCTTCGCCGCCTTCGCCAGTGTTCGATTTGCCGCCGATGCGGTTCATCGCCAGCGCCAGCGTGGTGTGCGCTTCCCAGCTGATCGAGCCATAGCTCATCGCGCCGGTGGCGAACCGTTTGACGATTTCGCTCGCCGGTTCGACTTCTTCCAGCGGGATGGCCTGATCGGCGTTGCGGAATTCCATCAGCCCGCGGATCGTCAGCAGGCGTTCGTTCTGGTCGTTGATCGACCGGGCGAACGCGTCGTAGCGATCCTGCGAATTGCCGCGCACCGCATGCTGCAGATCGGCCACGCTTTCCGGGGTCCACGCATGCTCTTCGCCGCGCATACGAAACTGGTAGATTCCGCCCACGTCCAGCATGTGTTCGTAAATCGGGTTGTGGCCATAGGCGATCGCGTGGCGGCGCACAGCCTCCTCCGCGATTTCCCGCACCCCGACCCCTTCGATAGTGGTCGCGGTGCCGGAGAAATAATCGTCGATTAACTGGCTCGACAGGCCGACAGCGTCGAAAATCTGCGCGCCGCAATACGACTGGTAGGTCGAAATGCCCATCTTGGACATGACCTTGAGCATGCCCTTGTTGACGCCCTTGATATAGTTCTTCTGAACCTGAGCGGCATCGATATGCGGTAGCTTGTCGCTGCGGATCTGTTCGAGCGTTTCGAACGCCACATACGGGTTGATCGCTTCGGCGCCGTAGCCGGCCAGAACGCAGAAATGGTGCACTTCGCGCGCTTCGCCGGTTTCGATCACCAGCCCGGTCTGCATCCGCAAACCCTGCCGCACCAGATGGTGGTGGACAGCCGAGGTGGCCAGCAGCGCGGGCATCGGCACCCGGTCCGGCCCTTGCGCGCGGTCGGACAGGACGAGGATGTTATGGTCCTGCAACACCGCTTCGGTGGCGGCCCAGCACATTTCCTTGATCGCCAGCTCGATCCCTTCGACTCCGCTGGCGGCGTCCCAGGTGATGTCGATGGTGGCGCAACGGAATGCGCCATCGAGCGCCGCCTCGACCGAGCGGATCTTGGCCAGATCTTCGTTGGTCAGGATCGGCTGTTCGACTTCCAGCCGTTTGTGCGTACCGGCTTCGTGGCCCAGCAGGTTGGGGCGCGGGCCGATCATCGACAGCAGGCTCATCACCAGTTCTTCGCGGATCGGATCGATCGGCGGATTGGTGACCTGCGCGAAGTTCTGCTTGAAATAATCGTAGAGCAGACGCGGGCGCTGCGACAGTACGGCCAGCGGGGTGTCGGTGCCCATCGAACCGATCGGATCGTCGCCATTGGCGGCCATCGGTTCGAGGAATTTGCCGATATCTTCCTGCGTATAACCGAACGCCTGCTGGCGCTGGATCAGATCGCTGGCGTCTTCTGGCACATCGCTCAGTTCGGGTTCGATATGGTCGAGATCGGCCAGCTTGTACTGCGCCGCCTGCAACCATTTGGCATAAGGTTCGGCAGCGGATAGCTCGGCCTTCAGCTCGGCATCTTCGACGATGCGGCCCTGTTCCAGATCGACCAGCAGCATCTTACCCGGTTGCAGGCGCCATTTGCGGACGATGTCCTCTTCCGCGAACGGCAAAACCCCGCTTTCGGACGACAGGCAGATATAATCGTCCTTCGTCACGCAATAGCGCGCCGGGCGCAGGCCGTTACGGTCGAGCGTTGCGCCGATCTGGCGGCCATCGGTGAAACACACCGCCGCCGGGCCGTCCCACGGTTCCATCAGCGCGGCGTGATATTCGTAAAATGCGCGCCGCTGCGGGTCCATCATCGGATTCTTGGCCCACGCTTCGGGGATCAGCATCATCATCGCATGGGCCAGCGAATATCCGCCGAGCAGCAATAGCTCCAGCGCGTTGTCGAGGCAGGCGGTGTCCGATTGCCCGTGCGGGATGATCGGCCACAGCTTGTCGAGATCAGCCCCCAGCAGCGGGGATTCCATCGTCCGGCGGCGGGCGGTCATCCAGTTCACATTGCCGCGAACGGTGTTGATTTCTCCGTTGTGCGCCATGAAGCGATAGGGGTGGGCCAGACGCCAGCTGGGGAACGTGTTGGTCGAAAAACGCTGATGGACCAGCCCCAGCGCGGACACACAGTCCGGATCGCGCAGATCGTCGTAGAAACTGCCGACCTGCGTTGCCAGCAACAGCCCCTTGTACACGATGGTACGGCTGGAGAAGCTGGGGATGTAAAGGTCTGTCAGGTCAGGCAGGTTGTGCTTGATCGCCAGCTTTTTCAGCGGGTTCTGCACCTGCTTGCGGATCACGATCAGCTTGCGTTCGAACGCGTCCTGATCTTCGCAGGCGGGGCCGCGGGCGATCACGCACTGGCGCATCACCGGCATCGATTCGATGACTGCCTTGCCCAGCCCGTCGAGCGTGACAGGCACATCGCGCCAGCCGACTAGCCGCTGTCCTTCCTTGCCGACGAATTTTTCGAATTTTTCGCGGACGAATTCGCGTGCCGCCTCATCTTGCGGCATCATGCACATGGCGACGGCATAATCGCCCGGCTGCGGCAGATCGTGCCCTTCGGCGTCGGCCCATTTGCGGAAGATCGGATCGGGAATCTGAATCAGGATGCCTGCTCCATCGCCCAGCAGGGGATCGGCACCCACAGCGCCGCGATGGTCGAGGTTCGCCAGAATTTCCAGCGCCCGGGTCACGATTTCGTGCGTTTTCTTGCCCTTAATATGGGCGAGCATACCGACGCCACAGGCGTCGTGTTCGTTGCGCGGATCGTAGAGGCCCAGAGGCGTTGGATATCCCATTCAATTCCTATCCTGTCACTGGCCGTTAACCGCCGACATGCGGCGTTCGCGGCAATGAAGCGCGATTCGCAGCGCGTTTTCGCGCAGCAAAGTTATCGCAAGTCTGACCAATGCAGACAGGATCGAATTATTGCAACCGCGAAGGCGATTGAGTCGGCTAAAGTCCGGCTTTACTCACGAGGGGTTACCTCCGGGTAGCAGGGACAGCTCAGGCGGCCCCGCTCATTCTCTGCAGTTTCTCCAGCGCTTCGCGCAGGCGTTGTTCGGTTTCGGCGGCGTCGTGATGGCGGGCCGTTGCCACAGGGCTGGCATCGCTGTCGTCCTCATCATCGACCCGCACTGTTTCGCGCGGCAGAGTGAACGGGCTCTTCATCGTCAGCAACGATGAATATTCGTCGCCGTTCTCGCTGTCGTCATAGTCGCTGTCGGTTTCGTCTTCCGGCACGGCAAACGTATCGCGCGCGATAGCGAACGGCACGGGTTTGGTGGCCTGATCGACGCCTGAGCGATCTTCCGCATAACCCGCAGAATATGTCGGCCGGGCAAGGCTAGACGTCAGATCGAGATCGGGCACATGCTCGTCCTCAAATCCTTCATCGTCGCCATCGATTGCGATGGGGCGCAGTGCGCTCGGCACATACGGCGGCGGTGGAGCCAGGGGCGCAGATTCGCGACAGGCCGCCGATTGGGGTGCTTCGTTCGCGGAATCGGGCGTGTGGCCGGAATATTCCGGTGCGGGCGCACCATTCGCCTGCGCCGCGACCGATGTACGGTGGGTTTCCAGCGCATGCGCGAACCGTTCGACCAGTCCGGCAATCGACAACTCTTCCAACGGCCGGTTCAGAATGTTGTCGGTGGGATGCGTGGCAGACACTTCCTGGGTTTGTGCGGAGGCTGGTAGGTCGTCTGCGTCGGTGGCAGCAAACGGCGTGGCCTGGGTGTGGTCGGCCATCGCCTCCTCCTCGCTTGCCAAAGGGGCGGTTTCTTCGTCTGACCCGGCGATTGAGGCATACGCGATGGGAGCCTGCGGGTCCGCGGGCGGAATGCCATATTCGTCAATGGGCGCGTCCTCGATAGCGACGATCTCGTCCCCGCTTCCGGTGAATGTCGCCAGTTGGGGCGCATCGTCATGCACTTCATCGCTTTGCAGAGCAGTGTGAAAGCGGTGCGCGTCGCTCTCGGCATCGCTCCCGGTGTCGGTCGCGACTGACATCACCCCATCTTCATCATCGTCGAATGGAGCGTCGAACCGGTCACTCCCCAGTTCTTCATGCGCGGAAATGGGTTTTTTGGTCGAAAGAGGATCGGCGGCGCTTTCGGCTTTCTCTTCCGGGCCTGACGCGATCGAACGGCTGCGGGCCGGAGTGGTGTTGCCTTGCGAAGCGGCAACCTTGCGAGCAACGAACAGGCCCGCGACAACACCGATGCCCGCTGCCGCCAGTGCGATCAGAATGCGCGCGGTCGTACCCAGTGGCGGTGCAGCTGCAGGAATGACGGCAGAAATACCCGTCGACGCGACGACTTTTTCGAGCAATGCCGCCGGCAGAACCATGCTGCCAATGCCGAACAGGGCGCAGAACCACAACGCCACGATAACGGGAAACGCCGGGTGGGCGCTGACCGGCGGTTTAGCCGCTTGCTTCTTGTTCGTGGGTTGCACTCGTTTACCCCATGCTTACGAGCTGTTCTATGTGCATCCGCGCCTCAGGCGGCAACACTCAGCCCCTCATCAACCGCTGTGCCTAACAGGTGATGGTAAACGACTTGATAACGATGGACGTTGCGCGCCCAGTCGTGCCGTTCGGCCACGATCGCGCGGGCGCGTTTGCGCTGGCATTCCCATCCGTCGCTGGCATCGATCAGGTCGGCCAGCGCGTCGGCACAGGCGGCGGGATTGTCGGGCGCGAACAAAGTGCCGGTCTCGCCATCGTCGATCAGTTCGCGATGGCCGCCGACATCGCTTGCGGCGACGATCCGGCCCTGTGCCATCGCCTCCAGCGGCTTGAGCGGTGTGACCAGATCGGTCAGGCGGCTGGCCTTGCGCGGATAGGCAAGAATATCGATCAGCGAGTAATACCGTTCGACTTCGCTGTGCGGTACGCGCCCGGTAAACACGATCGCATCGGCCGCGGGTGACGCAGCGGCTTGCGCGCGCAATGCCGCATCCATCGGCCCGCCGCCGACCAGCAACAGGCGGGCATCGCTGTGGCGCTGGCGCAGGCGCGGCATGGCCGCGATGAGATCGTCCAGCCCTTCGTAATCGTAAAAACTGCCGATGAAGCCGATCACCGGCGCCCCTGCAGGGATGCCCAGTTCGGTGGCCAGTGCATCATCACGCGCGGGGGGATCGCCGAACAGCGACAGGTCCACGCCGTTGGGCGAAATGCCGATCCGCCCACCGTCGAAACCGCGCGCGATCAGATCGTCGCGCAAACCGTTGCAGATCGTGAACACGGCGGCGGCCTCACCGACAACGCGGTTTTCCATCGCCCGCGTTAGCCGGTATTTCACCGATCCGGCGCGCCCGGTGCCGTTGCCGACAGCGGCATCTTCCCAGAAGGCGCGGATTTCATACACCACCGGGATGCCCAGCTTGCGCCCGGCGCGCAGCGCGGCCAGCCCGCACAGTGCGGGCGAATGCGCGTGCAGCACATCGGGGCGCCAATCCTGCGCCACGCGCTCGATAGCTTCCGCCAGCCGAGCGACTTCGCGCAGTTCGCGCAGCCCAACGGGGCCACCGGCATCGCCTGTGGCCCGGTGGAACAGCAACCCGTCGGCCACTTCGGCTGGTGGCCCATCCGCCTTGTGCCTTAGCCCGGTGATACCGCGCACTTCCAGCCCGCTGGCAGCCTGCGCGGTCATGATCGCGCGTGTGCGGAAGGTATAGCCGCTGTGGAGCGGCAATGAATGGTCGAGGACATGTAGAACTCTGGTCATGGTCAGACTATCTCACGATAGCCTTAACGCCGCGTCAACTGCCTGCTGTTATCGGGTGCGACAATGGACCGGAATCGTCCCGTCCACATTGCGAGAAGTCCAGGGAGCAGTTGATAACAGCATGATCGACCTGTTCGCTCTGGCGCTGACGCACGGTCTGCTGCTGCTGATGGGTTTGCGGCTGGCGATGCGCGACGATCTCGATGCCGATCCGCCGCCGCCATCGCTTCCGCAAGACGACGGGCCGGAAGAGAGCGCCGCGCCGTGACCGACCTCGCGCTGCTGCTGTTCATCGTCGCGTTTCTGGTGCTGGGGCTGAAACGCTCCTTCATCTGGGTGCTGCTCTATATCTATATCGATACACTGGCGCCGCAGACGATTGGCTGGCGCTTCGTCGCGGCGCTGCCGGTGTCGCTGATCGCGTTCTGTGCTGCGTTTGGCGGGTGGCTGCTGGTCGATAACAAGAAAGGCGCGCAGTTCGCGTTTCGCCAATGGTTGCTGGTGGCGCTGCTGGCCTATTGTGCGTTCACTACGTTCGGGGCCGATTTCCCGGCAGAGGCCGCGCACAAGTGGAGCTGGGTGTGGAAGGCGCTGCTGTTCGCGATATTCGTGCCGCTGACTCTGACGACACGCCTGCGATTCGAAGCGGTGCTGTTGACGATGGTCCTGACAGCCGGAGCGATCATCATCGACGGCGGGATGAAAACCGCAACCGGCGGCGGCGGATATGGCGTGCTATCGCTGTTCGTGAACGACAATTCGGGGATGTACGAAAGCTCGACCATCTCCACCGTTGCCATCGCTATCATCCCTACGATCCTGTGGCTGGTGAAATACGGCACGATCTTCCGGCCCGACTGGCGAGTGAAGACCTTTGCCGGGGCGCTGATCTTTTCCTGTCTGTTGATGCCCATCGGCACGCAGGCGCGCACCGGTCTGCTGTGCATCGCGCTGCTCGGCATACTGATGCTGCGCGATACCAGGCGGCGGTTCCTCTATATCGCCGGGGCCGGTCTGCTGGGCATGGCGGCATTGCCGTTCGTGCCGCAGAGCTACTGGGACCGGATGAACACCATCGAGGATCACAAGGAAGATGAATCCGCGTCCACCCGACTGGCGGTGTGGCAGTGGACTATCGACTATGCCGCCGAACATCCGCTGGGTGGCGGGTTCGATGCCTATCGCGGCAATTCGTTCACCTATCGGATGCCGCAAAGAGTCGACGATGGCACCGGCGAATCGGTGCGGATGACGACCGTGACCGACAAGGGCCGCGCCTATCACTCTGCGGTGTTCGAAATGCTGGGAGAGCAGGGGTATCCTGGCATTACCCTGTGGCTGTGGATTCACGCGCTCGGCCTGTGGCAGATGGAACGCATCCGGCGGCGCTGGCGCGGGCGGACGGCAGAGCATGAAGCATGGCAGGCGCCGCTGGCCGTGGCGTTGCAGTTCGGGCAGGCGATCTATCTGCTCGGCTCCCTGTTTCAGGGGATCGCCTATCAGCCGTTTATCCTCACGCTGGTGGGGGTGCAGTGTGCTTTGTGGACATATTGCAAACGCACCGATTCGCAGAAACCCGAATCGCCCCGCGCTGCTCAGCGGCGGCGGCGTGCCCGTGCAGGCCAGAATGCCGTAGCGGCACAGGCAGGCGCGTTGCGTTAGGGCCAATCATGCGCCTATGAAGCCGCCAACATACCACGGCTTCGAAAAGAGGAGAGGCGCATGTCCCCGCAGGAAATCCAGGCGAAAGTCGGCGAAACCATCGCGACCAGCGAATGGGTCGAAATTGGCCAGGACCGGATCGACAAATTTGCCGATGCGACCGGCGATCATCAGTTTATCCACGTCAATCCGGATATGGCGAAGATGACTCCGTTCGGGGGCACGATCGCGCATGGGTTCCTGACGCTGTCGATGATCCCCTATCTTGGTGCCAATTCGGATATGCCGCAGATCGACGGCGTGAAAATGGGCATCAATTATGGCGGCAACAAAACGCGGTTCATCAACCCCGTTCGTTCCGGCAAGCGCATTCGCGGCATCTGGAAACTGGTGGAAATGGTCGAAAAACGGCCCGGCCAGTGGCAGCAGACCGCCGAAATCACCATCGAGATCGAAGGCGAGGAAAAGCCCGCTCTGATCTGCGAATGGATCACCCAGATCTTCGTCTGAACCGATCCGCGCGCCTGTGCCCGTGGGTGATCGGGCGCGCGAAACTCATTTGCCTGATCTGAGCCTAAGGTCCGGCAATTCGCACTTCGCAACAAAGGAATACTCCATGTCACGTGATGCAGTGATCGTATCCACCGCCCGTACCCCGATCGGCAAGGCCTATCGCGGTGCGTTCAATGCCACTCCGGGCGCTACGCTCGGCGCCCTTTCGCTCGCTCCGGCCATCGAACGTGCCGGTATCGAAGCGGGCGAAATCGACGATGTTATCTGGGGTTCTGCGCTGCAGCAGGGTGCACAGGCGGGCAATTTGGGCCGTCAGGTCGCACTGCGCGCCGGGTGCCCGGTGACGGTTTCGGGCATGACCATCGATCGCCAGTGCTCCAGCGGGCTGATGACTATCGCCACTGCGGCCAAACAGGTGGTGATGGACCGGATGGACATCGTTGCTGCCGGTGGGCAGGAATCGATCAGTCTGGTGCAGACGCCTGAAATGCGGGTGATGCCCGATCCCGAACTGCTGGCGATGCACGGCGCGATTTACATGCCGATGTTGCAGACCGCGGAAACGGTCGCCAACCGTTACGGCATCAGCCGCGAACGGCAGGACGAATACGCGCTGTCCAGCCAGCAGCGTACCGCCGCCGCGCAGCAGGCCGGGATTTTCGACGACGAAATCGTCGAAGTGACCCGCACGATGAAGGTGCAGAACAAGGAAACCGGCGAAATTTCCGACAAGGAAATCACGCTGAAGCAGGACGAAGGCAATCGCCCCTCGACCACGCTGGAAGGGCTTTCCAGCCTTCAGCCGGTGATCCCCGGCGGTTCGATCACGGCTGGCAACGCCAGCCAGTTGAGCGATGGCTCTGCGGCAGTTGTCGTGATGGAAGCGGGCGTGGCGGCGAAGAAGGGCCTGACCCCGATGGCGCGCTATGTCGGTATGGCTGTCGCCGGGACGGAACCCGATGAAATGGGCATCGGCCCGGTATATGCCATTCCCAAGCTGCTCGACCGGTTTGGGTTGAAGATCGACGATATCGGTCTTTGGGAACTGAACGAAGCGTTTGCCGTCCAGGTGCTGTACTGTCAGGACAAGCTGGGCATCGACGGTGCGAAGCTCAACGTCAGCGGCGGCTCGATCTCCATTGGCCATCCCTATGGCATGACTGGCGCGCGCTGCGTTGGCCACGCCATTCGCGAAGGCAAGCGTCGCGGCGAAAAGTATGTCGTGGTGACCATGTGTGTCGGCGGCGGTATGGGTGCAGCGGGCCTGTTCGAAGTCCTCTGACGCACCAACAGCAAGGTAATACGCGCAGCGCCCCGGCCCGCCCGGTGGCGCTGCGTTCTTTTTGGGGCGGGCGGCGGCGGTCAGCCCATCAGCCAGTCGCCCATCAGGCGTCCGGGCAGGAATGCAAACCCGGCGGCCACCACCAGACTGATGTAAAGAATGACCATCGAACGTTTGTGAGCGCGTACATTACCGCGACGAATGTTCCACACCGCCCGCGGGATGGTCACCAGCGTGAGGATCGACAGCGCATGGATCGGGCTGAAGCTTCCGCCCAGCAATCCGGTTAGCGCGAAGCTCGACAGCGCTGCGCCCAGCATCATGATGCCCCAGATCCGGCCCAGCATTTTGTGGCGGCGGTCACCCTTGCGGTTCAACAGGATCCACCCGCCCAGCGGGATCGCGGGGACAGCACAGACCAGATGAATGGTCAGCCAAAGGTGAGGGATGTGCGGGGCAATCGTTACCCGATCGGGCGCGGCGGCCAGACGTGCGATCGCAACGGCACATGCAACGCTCATCCCGGCAATCACGATCATCGCGCCCCAACGCACGGCCTGTGCCGAACGGCCCGGCAAGGCGGCCTCTGCACCGGCAGCGCGGCTGGAATGTGTGGGTGTGGGAGAGGGAGTCATGGCAGTCCTTCGTGCATCGGATGGTTTCGATGGCACCGGCAATGCCACCGGCCCGTTGACGGGCAATCGCGATTGCACGAACGCGCACTGCATTTCGCAGGCTGGCCTTCGCTGGTGCAGACTGTACAGCTGGCGAAGCATGAACGGGACGGGCATTTTGGCGGACATTCTTCCAGACAGAGGCAGACTGGCGCGTGAAATCGCGTTGATGGGTGCTGCTGCACTGGCGATGGCGCTGCTGGCACCATTTGGAATGGATGCGATGTCGTTCGGCGCCCGCCTGTTTGTATGGCTGGTGTTTGCGATTGGCGGATATCTTTGTTTTCGCCCAGTGGTGGCGGGCGGGATCGCACTGTCCGGACACACCGGCTTGCCGCTCTGGCTGGGGCTGGCGCTCGCTACGGTGCTGGCATCGTTTCCGACGACGCTGATCGTTGCGGGTACGCTCTATGGCTGGCAGCTTGGCGAGATGCGGCTCGATCGGCTTGCGGCGCTTTATACCAATGTCGTGGTGGTGGGGGGACTGTTCACCGCATTGCAGGTCTTGCTGCGGCGAAACAGCCCGGTGGCGGAGGAAAGCGTCTCACCGTGTGATAGGGATCGCGGCACCGCGCATGCTGATATGGAGGCTTCACCGTCTCTGCCTGTTCGGGAAGAAGCGCCATCGCCCGATCCGGCGCGTCTGATTTTCGACAAGCTGCCTCCTGCCTTGGGGGAGAATGTGCTCTACCTTGAAAACGAAGATCATTATCTGCGGGTCCACACCGACAGGGGCGACGCGCTGATCCTGATGCGAATGGGCGATGCGGCAGAGGCGCTGCGCGGAATCGACGGGGCGCGCGTTCACCGTGGTTGGTGGGTTGCGCGCCGGGCGGTCAGCGGCACAACCAGACAGGGGCGGGCGATCCGTCTGCAACTGGTGGATGGGCGCGAAGTGCCGGTCGCACGCAGCATGGTCGAGGAACTACGCCTCGCAGGCTGGTTCTAGGAGGGGGCTGACGTGGAGGTTTATTAATTCAGCCTATGCCGTGCAATCACGGCTGTTACCGCGTAACATCGTGGATCGGGCGCTGGCGGAGGAGGGGTCGATGGGAATTATCGAGATTCTGGGTATAGCCGGATCGGTCAGTCTGCTGGCCGGGTGGCGCCTGTATCTGTGCATCTTCGCCACTGGTGCGGCGATGCGCTGGGGGCCGTTGCCGTTGCCCGAACATCTCACCGCGCTGGACGTGCTGGCTAACCCGTGGGTCATGGGCGTTGCTGCGCTCGCTGCGCTGATCGAACTGCTGACAGACAAGATTGCCTGGCTCGACAGCGCATGGGATGCAGTGCACACGCTTGTCCGTCCGATTGGCGGTGCGATGCTGGCGCTGGCGATTGTCGATCCATCCGATCCAACCACGCAAGTGATCGCGTTCATACTGGGGGGCGCCGGGGCGCTGGCCAGCCATGCCAGCAAGGCGGGTACGCGCGCGGTTATCAACGCCAGCCCCGAACCGGTCAGCAATCTTGCCGCTTCGCTTGCCGAAGATGTAGTGATCGGCGGGTCGCTGGTGCTGGTCTATGCCTTTCCGGCGATTGCCGCATTGGTGGCCGTGGCGCTGCTGGCGCTGGCGATCTACCTCACGCTGATGGCGCGGCGGGTGATCCGCAAGCTATTGGGTCGCAAGGGGCGAGGTGAGACGGTGCCGGTCAGGACAGCGCCGGTCAGCGCAGGCGATCAGGATGCCGGGCCCAACGCAGGGCCTGACGCGGGATAGCAGCCTCAGGCCACTTGTTTGAGCTGCGCCTTGCTCTTCCTGGCGTGTTTGGCGATGAATTCTTCGACTACTGGCGCGATTTTGGTGCGCCAGCGGCTGCCATTGAAAATGCCATAGTGCCCGGCCCCTTCGGCCAGCAGATACTGCTTCTTCGATTTGGCGAGGCCCGTGGCCAGATCGAGCGCGGCCTTGGTCTGGCCGATACCTGAAATATCGTCCCGCTCGCCTTCGACTGCCAGTAACGCGGTCTGGTCGATCGCGCCGAGATCGACCGCTTTGCCACGATGGACGAATGTTCCGTTGGGCAGCGAATGCTTTTGGAACACTTCCTCCACTGTCTGGAGATAGAATTCGGCGGTCATGTCGCAGACCGAACGGTATTCGTCGTAAAATGCCTTGGTCAGATCGGCGCTGGCATCGTCGCCTGCGGTGAGATGTTTGAACATCTCGTAATGGCTCATCAAATGGCTGCCGAGGTTCATGCTCATGAAACTGGCGAGCTGCATGAAGCCGGGATAGACCCGCCGCCCGTGCCCCGGATACTGCATCGGCACGGTGGCGATCACTGTCTGGCGGAACCATTCGATTGGCCGCTCCATCGCCAGATCGTTGACCGTTGTGGGCGAACAACGGGTGTCGATCGGGCCGCCCATCATCGTCAGCGTCGCAGGGGTCGCCGGGTTTTTCGCAGCGTTCATCACGGCCGTGGCTGCAAGCGCGGGCACCGAAGGCTGGCACACCGCGATCACATTCGCGCCCGGTCCGATATATTCGAGGAAGTCGATGATATAATCGATGTAATCGTCCAGATCGAAGCTGCCTTCGCGCATGGGAACCATCTTCGCATCGGCCCAGTCGGTGATATACACCTCGCTATGTTCGAGCATCCGCTCGACCGTGCCGCGCAGCAGCGTGGCATAATGGCCGCTCATCGGAGCGACGATCAGCACTTTGGGCGATGAATCGTCCAGCCCGTCGTGAGTAAAGCGGAGAAGATCGCCGAACGGTTTGTTCAGCACGATCGATTCGATCACCGCGTGGGGTTGTCCACCGGCATTGACTGCATCGATCCCGAATTCGGGTTTGCCACGCGACTGCGTAGCGTGGGCGAACACTTCCAGTGCGCTCGCCGCAGTGGGGCCGAGCCCGAAATAACCCATCGGATTGGCGGGATTTCCCAACATTTCCGAAGCGATCGAAGCCCATGCGCTGGCTCCGTTCAGCCATGCCCGTTGCATCTCGTGTGCGTGATAGAGCATTGGTATTCTCCTGCCGTTGCGGCGTTGTTATCGCGCCACTGGCGCCTTTGCCCGAACCGAGGGTATGGTGCCTGCGTTCGGGTCATTGTGCAATGCACAATATTGGGCGTCGTTCCGGAATATCCAGTGTACCAGTGGATTTCGCCGCAGGGTGAGCTTATGTGCGGCGTCGATGGACGACACCCCACTGGATGACGAGACTGCCACTCCCTCCCGCCGCAAGCGGGGCCGCCGTCGCAAGGAACGCGATCAGCAGGCGGCGAAGAGCATTCGTCCGCTGCTGATGATCTGGCAGCAATCACTCGCTTATCCGGGGCGGGTGACGCTGGCACTGATCGCGCTGGTGATTACGGCAGGGGCGACGCTGGCGATCCCGGCCGGGTTCAAGCTGATTATCGACCGTGGCTTTTCGGCTGGAGGAAATCCTGACGATATCGCGCGCTGGTTCCGCTATCTGATGATGATTGTCTGTGTGCTGGCATTGGGCACAGCGGCGCGGTTCTATTTCGTGTCTTGGCTGGGTGAACGGGTTGTGGCCGATATCCGTTTGCGTGTTCAGCAGAACCTGTTGCGCCTCGCGCCGGGGTTCTATGAAGAGAACAGCCCCAAGGAAATTTCCAGCCGGATGACCAGCGATACCACGCTGATCGAACAGGTGGTGGGCACCACCGTTTCGGTGGCCCTGCGGAACACGCTGATGGCCATTGGCGGCACCGCGTACCTGTTCTGGCTGGTGCCGACGCTGACGATGTGGATGATGCTGGTGATCCCCGCCATCGTGATCCCGATCACTTATTTCGGCCGTCGGTTGCGTACAGTTTCGCGGTCGAGTCAGGACCGGGTGGCCGATATCGGGGCGATGGTGACCGAAGTGCTCGGCGCGATGAAGATCGTGCAGGCGTTCAATCAGGAATCGCGCGAGCGGGAACGGTTTACCGGCGCGGTGGAAAGCACGTTCAGCACGGCCAAGCGCCGCATCCTGATCCGTGCGGCGATGACGGCGATTGTCATCCTGCTGATTTTCGGGGCGATCACTGCGCTGATGTGGCGCGGGGCCGTCGGCGTGGCGAGCGGCGAAATATCCGGGGGTACGATTGCCGCGGTGGTTATCACCGCCGGTCTGGTCGCGGGGGCGTTCGGATCGCTGACAGAAGTCTATGGCGATTTATTGCGCGGGGCGGGGGCTGCCAGCCGACTGGCCGAACTGCTCGATGAAAAGCCGACAATCGCCGCGCCTGCCCGGCCAGAGGCGCTGCCGGTGCCCGCGCGTGGCAACCTGTCGTTCCGCAATGTCAGTTTCCGTTATCCCACGCGACTGGACACCGCTGCACTGCACGATTTTACGCTGGAGGTGCAGCCCGGCGAAACTGTGGCCATCGTTGGCCCGTCGGGTGCGGGAAAATCGACGATCTTCCAGTTGGCGGAACGGTTTTACGATCCGCAGGCGGGAACGATCCGCCTCGATGGAGTGCCGCTGACCAGCGCCGATCCTGCGGAAATCCGCCAGCGTATCGCGTTGGTTCCACAGGAAGGCGTGTTGTTTTCCGCCAATGCCCGCGACAACTTGCGTTATGGCGCATGGAACGCCAGCGACGAAGCGATCTGGGAAGCGGCGCGGGCAGCCAATGCCGAGGCGTTCCTGCGCGATCTGCCGCAAGGGCTGGATACGTTTCTTGGCGAAAACGGGACTCAGCTATCGGGTGGGCAGCGTCAGAGGATCGCGATTGCCCGTGCCATCCTGCGCGATGCACCGATCCTGTTGCTCGATGAAGCCACAAGTGCGCTCGACGCGGAAAGCGAACGGCTGGTGCAGGATGCGCTGGAGCGGTTGATGGCAGATCGCACTACGCTGGTGATCGCCCACCGCCTCGCGACAGTCCGCGCGGCAGACCGGATCGTGGTGATGGAAGAAGGCCGCATTGTGGAGCAGGGCACCCATGCCGAGCTGACAGTGGCAGGCGGGTTGTACGCGCGGCTTGCACGATTGCAGTTCGGCACCGGAGAAATGGCCTGAAGCCAGCGCGCTGCTGCGTTCAGCCGAGCCTCAGGCGGGTTAATCTACCAAGCGGTCAATGCAGCCGACGAACGTATTGGCGCTGCTTGACGGGTTCGCCGTGCGCGGCGCACAGACAGGACCATTCCGGGCGCGCCCGTATCGGGCCAGTCTACGCGCCCCGAACGGATCAAGAAGGGACTTTCATGACCATCAAGACCGCTATTGCCGCTGGTGCCAGCGCGCTTGCGCTGACGCTTGCCGCTCCTGCATTTGCTGCCGATCCGACGCCTGCTGCCGCCGCAAAGCCTGCACCTGCCAAGGATGCCGCCGCAGATGAAGACAAGCTGCCGACAATGAGTTTCGGCACCTGGGGTTTCGACCCTGCCTACATCGATCACGACGTGAAGCCTGGCGACGACTTCTTCGCCTACGCCAACGAGAAATGGCTCGAAGCCAATCCGCTGCCGGCCGAATTTTCGCGCTTCGGGGCATTCAACCTGCTGCGTGAAGGTTCGACCAAAGATGTGAAGAACGTGGTCGATACGATGGTCGCATCCAACCCCGCGCCCGACAGCAGCGATGCCCGCGTAGTCGATGTGTACAACGCCTTCATCGATACGCAGGCGATCGATGCCGCGGGCCTGAGCCACGCGCAGCCGTATCTGACCGCGATCATCGGTGCCGACACGCTGCCGAAACTCGCTGCCCTGTGGGGTAAGCCGGGCTATCCCGCTCCGTTCGGTGGCGGTGTGATGGTCGATTCCAAACAGCCGGATCAATATCTGGTCGGCATCTACAACGGCGGACTGGGCCTGCCCGATCGCGATTACTATCTCGACACGAGCGAGAAGGGTAAGGAGATCCAGCAGAAATATCGCGATTATCTCGCGTTCATTCTCGGCAAGGCTGGATATGCCGACTCCAAGGCAGCGGCCGAGGCGGTGTACAGTCTGGAAGACGTGATCGCGCGCGACGTATCGTGGGATCGCAATGCGCGCCGCAACCGCGACCTGACCTACAATGCCGAAACCCCGGAACAGCTTGCCGCGCTGGCTGGCGATTTCCCGCTGGCCGCGTTTATGCAGACCTCTGGCCTGAACAAAGCGACGAAATTCAATGTCGCCTACCTGCCGCCTTCGCCCGAACGCGCCAAGGAGCTGGGCCTCACTCCGCAACAGGTCCAGTCGATCGGCAGCGGTGTGCCGGGCATGTTCAAGCTGCTGAGCGAAGTGCCGGTTTCGACCTTGCAGGCGTGGACTATCGCACGGTTCATTTCCGGCAATGCCTCCGTCCTGCCGTCGGATATCGATGCGGCGAACTTCGAATTCTATGGCAAGACCCTGTCGGGCACGCCTGAGCAGCGCCCGCGGTGGAAGCGCGCGATCGACGAAACCGAAAGCCTCGTCGGCGAGCTGGTCGGCAAGGCCTATGTCGAGAAGTACTTCCCGCCTGCCAACAAGGTGGCGATGGACAAGCTGGTCGCCAATCTGCGGATCGCGCTGGCGGAATCAATCAAGGCGAATAACTGGATGGGCGCCGACACCAAGAAGGAAGCGATTGCCAAGCTCGACGCTTTCACGCCCAAGATCGGTTATCGCGACAATCTGGAGGTCTATGAAGGTCTGACGATGACTGCGGACAATCCCATCGCCAACCGCGTTGCGGCGGGCGCATGGGAATGGAATCACGATCTCGCCAAACTCGGCGGCCCGATCGACCGTACTGAGTGGGGAATGCTGCCGGAAACGGTCAATGCCTATTACAGCCCCAGCATGAACGAGATCGTGTTCCCGGCTGGCATTCTGCAACCCCCGTTCTTCAATGCGACGGCCGATCCTGCGGTGAACTATGGCGGGATCGGGGCCGTAATTGGCCACGAAATGAGCCACGGGTTCGACGATCAGGGTGCGAAGAGCGATGGTACTGGCGCACTCCGCAACTGGTGGACCGCCGCCGACCGCGAAGCATTCGACAAGCTGGGCAACAAGCTGGTCGAACAGTATGACAAGTTCTGCCCGCTCGACGATGGCAAGACATGTGTGAACGGGCGTTTCACGTTGGGTGAAAACATCGGCGATCTGGGCGGACTGAGCCTGGCCTACCGCGCCTACAAACTGGCGCTGAACGGCAAGGAAGCGCCGGTGATCGACGGCCTGACCGGCGATCAGCGCTTCTTCCTCGCGTGGGCGCAGGTCTGGCGGTCGCAACAGCGGGACGATGCGGCGCGTATGCGTATCCGCACCGACCCGCACAGCCCGGAACAGTACCGGGTGAACGGCATCGTGCGCAACATGGATGCATGGTACAAGGCGTTCAATGTGAAGCCGGGTGACGCGCTTTATCTGCCGCCGGAACAACGCCTGAAGATCTGGTAAGGCGCCGGAACAAAATCGATGAACCCCTGCACGGGCGGGACAGGTCGCTTGACTTGTTCCGCCCGTGCTTCAATGGGCGGCAGTCATGGGTCTTACACTTACAGCCATCCTCCTTGGCATCGTCGAAGGTCTCACGGAATTCGTTCCGGTGTCGTCCACCGGGCATTTGATTCTGGCGTCCAAGCTGTTTGGCTACGACCCGAAAACCTGGGAAGTGTTCAATATCGTGATCCAGCTGGGCGCCATTCTGGCGGTCGTGGTGGCATATTGGCGCACCTTCTGGGCTGTTGGCATGGGGCTGCTGAAGGGTGAAGCGCATAGCTTGCGTTTCATTCGTAACCTGCTGATCGCATTTATCCCGGCGGCGGTGCTGGGGGTTCTGTTCAAGGATCAGATCGATGCTCTGCTGGAAAGCCCGGTGCCGGTTGGCTGGGCGCTGCTGATCGGTGGCATCGCGATATTGGTGATCGAACGTACCGCGAAACAAGGGGAAGCGACAGGCATCGGCGATCTGCCCATCAAAACTGCGCTTGGTATCGGGTTTGTCCAGTGCATCGCTATGATCCCCGGCGTCAGCCGCTCCGGCGCGACGATCATGGGCGCGCTTGCCATGGGTGTCGAACGACGCACCGCGGCGGAATTCAGCTTCTTCCTCGCGATTCCGACCATGATGGGCGCGACTGTGCTGCAAATTATCGATCACCGCGAGGCGCTGGCGACCGGAGCCGGACCAGTGGGCTGGACGGAAATCGGCATCGGCTTTGCTGTCGCCTTCGTTGTTGCACTGGCGGTGATCCGCGCATTCGTCGCATACGTCAGCCGCCACGGGTTTGCCCCGTTCGCCTGGTATCGTATCGTGATCGGCGCCGCAGCGATTGCCTGGCTCAGCTTCGGCTGATTGCTCACCTCTCACTTTCTGGTGAGGCTCGCTTCATCGCGGAATTCGGAACTTTGTCGGCTGCCGGGACGTTACCGGCCCAGCAGTCACAGGGATTTGAAGTTCAATGGGTTTGATCGTGCTGCTGGCCGTCGGGGGCATCCTTGGCTGGCTTGCTTCCATTCTTGTCTGTGCCGATGATCGGCAATGTGTGCTCGCTAACGTTGCAGTTGGCGTGTTCTCCACATTGGTGATTGGCTGGCTTGCGAATGATGGCTCGTTGCTGGTGGGACTGACCGCTTCAGCGCTGCTTTTTTCATTTGTCGGAACGATCGGATTGTTGGCTGGTTTCAACATCCTGCGGCAGGCGTTCACCCGCCAGCTTCACTAAACCGTGACCGTTTATCACTGGGCCGCCATTTCAATACGACGGGCTGCCCGCTCCAAGAAGGGGATACTGAAATGAAGAAGTTTATCATGATTTCGTCGGCGCTCGCGCTTGGCCTCGGGGTTGCTGCATGTGACGGCCCGAAGGAAAACGCGATGGAAGACGCTGGTGAACAGCATGCCGAAGCGGTGAACGACAAGGCCGAGGCGATGGAAGACGCTGGCCAGATCACCGATGCACAGGCAGACGCGATGACCAAGAAGGCTGAAGACAAGGCCGATGCAATGGAAGAAGCTGGCGAAGCAGCCGACCACGCCACCGGCAACTGATCGCTGACAAGCAATGGAAACCGGCCCGGAGGCGTTCCGGGCCGGTTTTTCTATACCCGCACGTTATCTCTTGCTGCTGAGGTTTCGCTCAGATCGGTTTCGCGCCGCTGCCGCGCCCGCCGCGTAGCAGATATTCCTGAGTGCCGCGGTGGAGTACGTCGTCGACATCGATAACCGCTGCGTTGGCATATGTGAACGCAGGCGGCAGGTTGCGATATAACCGGTCGAAATCGCGCTCCACCGTCTGGTGATAGAGGTCTTCGAAACTTTCGATCACAAAATAGGTCGGCTGAAGATCGCTGATGACATAATCGGTTCGCATGACGCGATCGACGTTCAGCATGATGCGGTTCGGGCTTTTGGCTTCGGTTGAAAATACCGCTTCGGTCGGGCCGGAGAGGATACCAGCGCCATAGGCGCGCACATCGCTGGGCCCTTCCAGAATCAGGCCGAATTCGACTGTGTACCAATAAAGCGCGCCCAATGCTTTCAGCCGGTTGTATCGCATGGCCTTCCACCCGGCGCGGCCATATTCCTGCATGTAATCGGCATAGACCGGATCGGCCAGCATCGGCACATGGCCGAACACATCGTGGAACACGTCGGGTTCCTGAATGTAATCGAACGTTTCGCGTGTGCGGATGAAGTTGCCCGCCGGGAAGCGTCTGTTGGCCAGATGCCAGAAGAACACATGATCCGGAATCAGCATTGGCACCGGCACCACGCTCCATCCGGTCAGGTGGCCTAGTTCTTCCGACAGTTCGTTGAAATCGGGTACCCCGCGCTGGCCCAGCGGTAGTTTCTGAAGGCCTGCTATAAACGCGCTGGCGGCGCGACCGGGCAATACGTCCATCTGCCGTTCGTAAAGGTCGTTCCAGATGGCATCTTCTGCCGCGTCGTATTGGGTTTGCGCCGGTTCGATCCAATCGTCACCAACATGCGCGGGCTTGCGAAGCGGAGCGGTGAAGACATCCGCGGGCAAATCGGGCAGGACGGAAAAATCCTGATTTTGGTCTGCGAGAGTAGCCATGATTACAATTGAAACTTGTAGCACCTCCATACGGTGCTGACAAACTGTCCGTGAAGGCCGGGTACATAGGGAAATGAAGAAAAAACAATACGAAGAGCTGTACGAGCCGCTCGAACTGGAACTGGTCGCGATGGCGCGCTGGGCAAAAGCGACGGGTGCGCGAATCTGCGTGTTGTTCGAAGGGCGCGATACCGCGGGCAAAGGCGGGGCGATCCGGGCAGTTGGCGGTCCCCTCAATCCGCGCCAATGTCGCACCGTGGCGCTGGCTGCGCCGACCGAAGCGGAGAAGACGCAATGGTATTTTCAGCGCTATGTTCGCCACCTGCCCAGCGCGGGGGAGATCGTTCTGTTCGACCGGAGCTGGTACAACCGGGCCGGAGTGGAACAGGTCATGGGTTTTGCCACGCAGCCGCAAGTGGATGCTTTTCTGAAACAGGCACCGGTATTCGAACGAATGCTGGTGGACGATGGCATCCTGCTGTTCAAATACTGGCTCACCACCGATCAGGCGCAACAGGAAGAACGGCTGAGAGAGCGGCTCGACGATCCGCTCAAACGCTGGAAACTGTCACCGATCGACCTCGCCGCGCGGGGCAAATACGACGACTATAGCCATGCGCGGGAGGAGATGTTGAAAGCGACGCATACCGAACATGCGCCGTGGACTCTGGTAGATTTCAACGATCAGAAGCTTGGGCGGTTGACTCTGCTACGCGACCTGCTCGACCGAATGCCAGATACCGCTGTTCAGCCGGAGGAACTTTCGTTTCCGCCTCTGGACCATCCTCCACATGCGGAGGAATATGGCGTGCTCAAACCGATAAAGGACTATCCGGTCGAATAGCGGGGGTCGCTGATTGTGACCCTTATCGCACCGTTGCTTTTGCGCGGACTACTTCGCGCCCGTCATCGGCAAACGCACCTAATGCAATCCCCGTATCACTCTTGTGTATTGCCAGATGCAATGCCTCTCCTGCGATGGCCGGGCTTACTCCACGGAAGGTGAAGCCGGTCAGGCGGTTGTCGCCCAATTCGCGTGCAGCCAGTTGCAACAGCAGGCTGGCGCTGAGCGGGCCATGGACGACCAGCCCGCGATAACGCTCTATGTCGTGAGCATAAGGTGCATCGTAATGGATGCGGTGGGCGTTGAAGGTCAGAGCGGAGTAGCGGAACAGCAGCCGGGAATCAGGTGTGAGAGTGCGATGCGCGCCCCACTCTGCGGGATCGAACATCCCTTCACCAGGTTCGGGCGGCTGGAGTGGGGCATCGGCTGGTGACGTCTCGCGAAAGACCAGCGTCTGCGTCTCCCGCACGGCCAGCGCGCCATCGGCGGCAGTATCGTGGACGACATCGACGAACACCATTTCGCCACTGCGGCCTGATTTGGGTGTGACGGAAGCGACTCTGCTGGTGCGCTCGATAGTTGCGCCGATGGCAATCGGGGCATGAAATTCCATCCTGCTCGATGCCCACATCCGGCGGGGAAGCGGGATCGGGGGCAGGAAGCTGGCATCGCTCTCGTTCCGCACAGGGTGGCCGTCTTCCCCCAGTGTCGCAGTTGGCGCATCGGGGGGGCACAGGCACAGGTGAATGCCTTGCGGCATCGCCCCGTCGGTCGGGGTGGGCAGGTCGAATGTCGCCAGCCAGCGCGCCGCCAGAGCGGCATCAAGCGTGTCGCTGCGGCGTTCTTCGCGCCCGACCCATGCAGTCCAGTCGTTCATCGTCACGTTGCCCGCTCGAAAATAGCGGCGATCCCCTGTCCGCCGCCGATACACATGGTTTCAAGCCCATAATGCACTTCGCGACGCGCCATTTCTGCGGCCATATCTGCCAGAATGCGGCCCCCGGTCGCGCCGATGGGGTGGCCGAGCGAGATACCCGATCCGTTGACGTTCAGCATGTCCATCCGGCTGTCGTCTTCCGACCAGCCCCACCCTTTCAGCACAGCGAGAACCTGCGGTGCGAAGGCTTCGTTCAGTTCGACCATGCCGATATCGTTCCAGCCCATGCCGGTGCGGGCAAACAGACGCTCGACCGCCGGGACGGGGCCAATACCCATGCGGCTTGGGTCGCATCCGGCGGCGGCATATCCGGTGAACCACAGCGCAGGTTCCAGCCCCAGTTCGGCCAGTTTGTCTTCGGCTACGACAAGGCAGGCGGCAGCGGCATCGTTTTGCTGGCTGGCATTGCCGGCGGTGACAACACCCCCTTCGAGCGGGCGCAGTGCGCCGAGGGTTTCCATGCTGGCATCCGGACGGAAACCTTCGTCTTTTGCGAAGACAACCGGTTCCCCGCGCCGCTGCGGCACTTCGATGGGGACGAGGTGAGCGTCAAATCGGCCCGCCTCCCACGCAGCAGTGGCGTTGCGGTGACTGCGGACAGCATAGGCATCGGCCGCGGCGCGCGTGATGCCATAATCGCTGGCAAGATTTTCCGCCGTTTCGATCATTCCGCTGATGGCCCCGAACCGTTCGATCGGCTGGCTCATCACCCGGCCGCGGGTCAGGCGGTCCATCAATTCGATATTCCCGGCTTTCTTCCCGGCACGCAGCCCGGTTGCATAGTGTTCGACGTTGGACATGCTCTCGCAGCCACCAGCGACGACCACGTCGGCATGGCCCGATTGCACCATCATAGCGGCATTGACGATCGCCTGTAGTCCCGACCCGCAGCGCCGGTCGAGCTGATAGCCAGGCACTTCCAGAGGCAACCCTGCCGCCAGCCACGCCCAGTGGCCAATCGCGGGGGCTTCGCCACTTCCATATCCCTGGCTGAACACGACATCGTCGACCCGCGCCGGATCGATTCCAGATCGGTCAATCAACGCTTTGAGAATAATTGCACCGAGCTGGCCGGCATCGAGCGACGAGAGCGCGCCGAGGAATTTGCCCACCGGTGTGCGAAGTGGGCTGACGATGACGGCGCGGCGTTGGCTCATGCTGGTTTCTCTCCCAAAGGGGCGGTGGGCCGCCCGCGTAATCAGTTGTTGGCTGGGTTTTGGCTGGCGGTATCGGTCGCCGCCTCTGCGCTGGGGTTGGGGATAGCGTCGGGCGGCAGGCGCCGCTCCTCAATCATCTGAGCGGCATCGTCGAGCGCCTTGCTCTCGCTCTCGGTCATGCCGGTGGGGCCGGGATCTTCACTCTGCGAGCTACACGCAGAAAGCAGCAGCACCGTTGCAACAGTGGAAAGCACGGTGGCGGGGCGGGCGACAAGTGGCCGGATGAAACGCATAGCCGATGCCATACCGCATACGGCGAAAAGGAAAAGCGGGCGAATCGCGCCATGCGACCCGCCCGCCTGTCCATCGGATTAAGCGGAAGCGCTTATTCCTTTGCGTCCTGTTCACCCGTCGCTGCGGCGGCGGCAGCGGCGGCTGCCTGTGCGCGAGCGGCGACTTCAGCTGCGCTTTCGCCCGCCTGCTGCGCGGTTTGCTGCACTTTCTGAGCGGCCGCTTCCGATGCGGCGTCGATGGCTGGGGCGGCGGCGTTGGCGGCGTCGTCGGCTTCCGGCGTTTCGGTGACGGTTGCCATCGCGTCGTCAGCAGGCATTTCGACGGTGTCGGCTTCCGCTTCGGTCGATGCATCGTCGGACTTGCCGCAGGCGGCCAGAGTCAGCACCAGCGGGATCGCTACATAGGCAAATTTCTTCATTCTGTGGTCTCTCCAGTTGGAATGGGTTGTGCGTGGGTTTAGCCACCGGCTCGGCCAAGGGCAACGCGAAGCTGTCCACACAGCCGCCTCCCCCGTTCCCCCGCGCAGCGCGCTGTGGCATTGGCTGGGCCAATGGATACCATGTTTGCCCCGTCTGCCGATCTTGCCCATGCCCGTGCCGCCTTGCGAGAGGTGTTCGGTTTCGACAGCTTTCGCGGAGTGCAGGATCAGGTTGTCGCCCGCGTTCTGGCAGGTGAGTCGACGCTGGCGGTAATGCCGACCGGGGCAGGGAAATCGCTGACGTATCAGTTGCCTGCGACGATGATGGACGGCACCTGCGTGGTGGTAAGCCCGCTGATCGCGCTGATGCACGATCAGCTTCGTTCCGCGCGGGCCAATGGCATCGCCGCTGCCACGCTGACCAGCGCCGATGCCGACTGGCGCGAAACGATGGACGCGTTTCGTCGTGGCGATCTCGATCTGCTTTATGTCGCCCCGGAACGGGCCAGCCAGCCGCAATTCCGCGATTTGCTGGCCAGTACGCGGATTGCGCTGTTCGCTATCGACGAAGCGCATTGCGTATCCGAATGGGGTCACGATTTCCGGCCCGATTACCGGCAACTGCGTCCGTTGATGGATGCATTCCCCGATGTGCCCCGCCTGGCGCTGACCGCGACAGCGGATGCGCATACACGCATCGATATTCTGACTCAGCTCGGCATCCCAGAAAGCGGGCTGATCGTGGCCGGGTTCGATCGGCCCAATATCCGCTATGCCATCCGCGATCGCGATAATCCCGCGCGGCAAGTGGCTGCGTTGATGGCTGAACAGCCGGGGCCGGGCATAGTCTATGCACCGACTCGTGCGCGGGTGGAAAAGCTGGCCGAACAGCTCGCCGCAGCGACCGGACGATCAGTGCTGCCATATCATGCCGGTCTGCCGCCAGAACAGCGCGCCGCCAATCAGGCGGCTTTTGTTGCCAGCGAAGATATGGTGATCGTCGCGACGATTGCTTTCGGCATGGGGATCGACAAGCCGGATGTGCGGTTTGTCGCCCATGCGGGTATCCCCAAATCGATAGAGGCCTATTATCAGGAAACCGGGCGGGCGGGGCGCGATGGCGATCCCGCACAGGCGGTCATGTTATGGGGCGCGAGCGATTTTGCCACCGCGCGCCAGCGATTGAGCGAAGTGGACGAATCCCGTCGCCAATCGGAACGGCAGCGGCTCGACGCGCTGGCCGGTCTGGTTGAAACGCCGGGTTGTCGGCGCGGTGTCCTGCTGCGCCATTTCGGGGAACATCCGCCAGAACGATGCGGCAATTGCGACAACTGCCTGTCGCCTCCCGGTGTGACCGATGCGACCGAACTGGCGCGCAAGCTGCTGTCGGCTGTCTATCGCACCGGGCAGACATATGGCTTTGGCCATGTTCAGAAAGTGCTCACCGGATCGAACGACGCCCGCGTTGCCGAACGCGGGCATGATCGCCTGAGTGTATTCGGGATTGTTACGGGTGAAGAGGCGCGCCTGCTGCAGCCGCTGAGCCGGGCGCTTCAGGCGCGTGGCAGCCTGACTGCGACCGAGCATGGCGGCCTGCAACTGGCCGGCGATGCCAAGGCGATCCTGAAAGGCGAAGCGAGTGTGGAGATCGTGATCCCACCGCGCCGCGAACGGAGTAATCGCAGGCGCGGCACCAATGCAGAGACCAATCCGGTGGGTGATCCGCTGTTCGATGCTCTGCGTGAGCGGCGCCGCCAGCTGGCGCAGGACGCGGGTGTGCCCCCTTATGTCGTATTCCACGATGCCGTCCTGCGGGAGATGGCGGCTCGACGACCGCAATCGCGTGATGAATTGAGTGCCATCGGCGGAGTAGGGGCAAAGAAACTCGATGCCTATGGCGATGAGTTCCTTGCGGTGATCCGCCATGCAGACTGATCGGAGTATCTTTGTGTTGCGCCTGGCCGTATCGTTTCTGCTGGCCGTATCACTGACAGCATGTGTCGCATCAACATCCGGAATGGAGGGCGCGCAACCGCCAGACCGCATCGCCATGTCGCTGACAAGCTGGGGCAGGCCGGTTGGCAACTGGTCGGTCGAAGCGAATGGCCGGGGGACATATACAGAACGGGTTTCGGCAAATTATGCCCCATACGGACCCTATCGGTTGGACCATCATGAGTTCGATGTCGGGCCGGAGGGATTTGACCGGCTGTGGGGAGAAGTCGCTGCGCTGCCAAACCCGGCCCTGGCCTATCAGCAGTGCCACAATTTGCGGACGGACGGCGTTTACGGAAGGCTGGAGGTCGCACGGCGCTCGGAAACCCGGACAGTCGCCTTTTACGATGGGTGCTTCGATCCCGATTATCGTGCATTTTATGACCGGGTGGCAGCGATCGATGAACAGGTGAAGCAATGGGGCATGGCACAGCCGGTCGCGCGCAGCGAAAGCTTCAACACCGAACCCTGAGCTTCCCGGTCGCACGTCCGGTTTTGATTGACAATCCGGCGGATCGATATAAATATGATATCATAATTATATCGAAGGAACCGTTATCGTGTCTGTCGAACTTAAGGGAATGAATACCAGCCGCGAACGGCCGGCGAAAACCTTCAATGGCTATTTCATGCTGTTCGTCTTGCTGGCGATTGTCGTGGTGGGCGTATGGCTTGTGGCGGGCGGATTTCCGCCTGCCGGGGCGGAGCGGGTGGTAAAGCTGTTATTTGTAGGCAGTGTGCTGCTGGCAATCGTGGGTACGCTGCTGGTGGCGTCAGGATTCTATATGATCCAGCCCAATCAGGCTGCGGTTATCACGCTGTTCGGCGCCTATTCGGGCACCGACCGGACGGAAGGCCTGCGCTGGATCTGGCCGTGGATGATGCGGAAAAAGATCTCTGCCCGCGCCCACAACGTCCATTCGGACCGGGTCAAGATCAATGATCTGAAAGGCAATCCGATCGATATCGCCTGCAACGTGGTGTGGCGGGTGGCCGATACCGCGCAGGCAGCGTTCGATGTCGATGATTTCAAGGAATTCGTGAACATCCAGATCGAAGCCGGTCTGCGAACCGTGGGGGCACGCCATCCCTATGACGATCTGGAGCAGGAAGAAACCACTCTGCGCGGCAGCCCCGATGTGGTAAACCGCGAATTGCAGGTCGAACTGAACGAACGACTGAATGTTGCCGGGATCGTCGTGGACGAAGCCGGGCTGACGCACCTTGCTTATGCGCCGGAAATCGCCGGAGCCATGCTACGTCGTCAGCAGGCCGAAGCCGTGATTGCTGCGCGAGCGAAGCTGGTGATGGGCGCCGTCAGTATGGTGGAAATGGCGCTTGCTAAGTTGAGCGAAGACGAGATCGTCGAATTGGACGACGAACGCCGTGCGACAATGGTATCGAATCTGATGGTCGTATTGTGCGGTGAACGTGAGGCGCAGCCGGTGGTCAACGCCGGGACCCTGTACCAGTAGGAGCCCTGACGGGACTTTTCACCCATGTCGCTTGCCAAGAAGAAAGCCTTCGCCCTGCGTCTCGATCCAGCGGTCCATGCCGCGATCGAACGTTTGGCAGCGGCCGAATTGCGGAGTGCGAATGCGGAAATAGAGATGCTGTTGCGCGAAGCGCTGGAGGCACGTGGGATTTCGATCGCACACTCGAAGCCCGCCCGTCGCGGTCGCCCCCCGAAAGGAGATTAAGCCATGTTGCATAAATTTTTCGAGGAAGGGTACTGGTTTGAGCCCAAGCGATTTGGATATGGTGCGGGCTTGCCCATTGCCTGGCAGGGATGGGCTCTGATCATTGCATTCCTCGCGCTCGTCCTGGGGCTGGTCAATGTCCCGGATCTCGACCCTATCTTGCGGTGGACTGGTCTTGCCATTGCTACCGGCCTGCTGATTATCATCGCGAAGAAACGCACACGCGGCCCCTGGCGCTGGCGCTGGGGTGCAAAAGACTGATCGCTCGCATGGATCAGCCTTAGCCGGGCGTTAACCCATTCTCTCTATCGCGGGCGGTATGGATAGCCACGCCCTGCCGCCCGCCGCGCCTGCACGCATCTCCCCGCTGCTGATCGGAGCAATTGCTACGATTGCTATTGCGGCAATCCCGACAGCAGCTTTGCTGGCACAGGATGCGCGTGCACCGTTCACGGTAGTGGAAACCAAGCGCGGCTACCCCTCTTTGCAGGCGGCTGTTGATGCCATCGGCGGGGGTACAGCCACAATCGCCATTGCGCCGGGCACTTATCGCGAATGTGCGGTGCAAAGCGACGGCAATATCACCTATCTCGCGACCGACCCGGGCAAGAGCGTGTTTGCGGGCACAACCTGTCAGGGAAAAGCCGCGCTGGTTCTTGGTGGCCGCTCCGCCCGCGTGGCCGGTCTGGTGTTCCGCAATATGGCGGTGCCCGATTACAACGGCGCGGGTATCCGGCTGGAACACGGAGACCTGACGGTGGCCCAAAGCTGGTTCCTCGATAGCCAGCAGGGGATTCTGACCGCCAGCGATCCCAACGGAACGATTGTGATCGACAAGTCCACCTTCTCAGGGCTTGGCAATTGCGAGGATCAGTCGGGATGCGCCCATTCGCTCTACGTTGGCGAATATGGCCATCTGCGGGTGACGCGCACCCGTTTTGAGCGCGGAACCGGCGGCCATTATCTGAAAGCGCGCGCGAAAGTGGTGGAGATCGCATCGAGCGATTTCGACGATTCCGCGGGCCGCGCCACCAATTACATGATCGACCTTCCCAATGGGGCAACCGGCCAGATCACCAACAACTGGTTCGTGCAGGGGCGGGATAAAGAGAACTACTCTGCATTCATCGCGATCGGAGCGGAAAACCGCTCCAATCCGTCGACCGGTCTGACAATTGCAGGCAACGATGCCCGTTTCGCGCCTTCGCTGCGCCGCAGCAGTGCCTTCGTCGCTGACTGGACAGGTGCGGCGCTGAAGCTTGGGCCCAATACACTGGGGGACGGAATCAAGCCGTTCGAGAAACGATAACGCTACCGTATAGCGCGATCAAACCACCGCCTGCTATGTCAGCAGGTGCCCTGCCCGATCACGCTTGGTCGCCAGATAGCGCGCATTGTGCGGGTTGTCGGGCAACTGGTGCGCCAGTCGTTCGATCACCTTCACGCCCGCTTGTTCCAGCGCTGAGACTTTTGCCGGATTGTTGGTCATCAGCCGGATTTCAGAGACGCCCAGCAGTTCAAGCATACGCGCTGCGGTTGGGAAATCGCGAGCCTCGTCGGGCAGGCCCAGCCGTTGGTTAGCATCGATGGTGTCGAACCCATCGTCTTGCAGGCGATAGGCGCGCAGTTTGTTGACCAGCCCGATCCCACGCCCTTCCTGCCGCAGATAGAGCAACACGCCCCAGCCGCCCGCTTGCGCCTCGTGCGCGATGGCGTGGAGCGCGGCGTCGAGTTGTGGCCCGCAATCGCATTTCAGACTGCCAAGCACATCGCCCGTCAGGCATTCGGAATGAAGCCGCACGATGGGCACGCGATCGCTGCGCTGCTCTCCGATGATCAACGCAACGTGTTCGCGCGTATCGTCTATACTGCGGAAGGCGACGATTTCGGCCTGATCGCTGGCATCGACAGGCAAGCGCGCACGGCTGGCGATAGTCAGGTGGACTGGATCGGACAGGGCCGACAGATCGCCGGGGGCAAATGGTTGCGGCTCGCCTGCATTTTGCGGATCGACCATGAAGGCCGGCAAAATCCCGGCAATCCGTGCCAGCGCCAGCCCGGCCTGTGCCGCCTCCTCCCATTCGAGTGTTTCCGCCCGAAACGGCCCTTTCAGCGGAGTGGCCAGATCGAGCGCCGGGTCAGCCAATGCGCGCGCGGCGGCAAGATCGAAGGGTTCGGCAGCGCGGACCAGTACGGGAGCATGCGGTTCGGCCGCTTCGCGTTGATTGGCCAGCTTAAGCGTTGCGGCACGGGCGGCGGAAATCAGGGCAAGCCGCGATGTCGCGCCATTTGCTATCGCGGTTTCGGCAGGCAACAGCACTGGCCCGCCATCCAGTGCGATGGGCCAGCCGTGGCGCAAGGCATCGACTGCCTGCGCCGCGCGGCGTTGCGGGCTTGGCCCCGTCAGAGCGAAAACTCCGTAATCAGCGGGATATGGTCGCTCGGCTGCTCCCAGCGCCGGGTTTCTTCAACGAAGCGATGCGTCGATGCCTGCGGCGCAAGGTCGGGGCTGGCCCACATATGATCGAGCCGCCGCCCGTGATCCTTCTGCCGCCAGTAACTGCGATACGACCACCACGAATAATTGCGTTCCGGCGCCGGGATGAAATGACGCCCCAGATCGACCCACCCGTGAGCATCGCGCAATTTGCCCAATGTCTCCACCTCCAGGGGGGTATGGCTGACTACTTTCAGCAAAGCCTTGTGATCGTAAACATCGCATTCGAGCGGGGCGATGTTGAAATCCCCGACCAGCAATGTGGGGCGGCCCAGTGTGTCGGACCAGCGCGTCATCCGTTCCAGAAAATCGAGCTTCTGCCCGAATTTCGGGTTCAGTTCGCGATCGGGAATATCGCCGCCTGCCGGAATATAGACGTTTTCGATGACAAGGCCTTTGCCTTCGCCTTCGGTCAGTTCGACACCGACGTGGCGCGCTTCGCCATTATCCTGCCAGTCGAACCGGGTGATTTCGCGCAAGGGCACCCGGCTGACCGTAGCCACGCCATGATATCCCTTCTGACCGTGTACCGCCTGATGGATATAGCCCATGTCGGCCAGCGCCTGCGCCGGAAACTGGCTTTCCTGACATTTGATTTCCTGCAGGCAGAGAACGTCGGGCGACTGTTCGCGCAACATGCGTTGGACCTGCTCGATACGCAGGCGGACCGAATTGATATTCCATGTGGCAACAGACAGCATGTCGTTTCGATAGGGAGCGCGGGCCGTGCGGGCAAGGCGTTACCTTGTATCCTTTTACCGCCAGATGCGGCCAGCGGGATTATTTCCGTCGGAGCCAAAATCCGAAGAACGCCAGCGCGCCGAGCATGACCATGCTGATCCCGGTCAGCGTCAGCACGATTTTCCACCCGTTTCCACCGACTTTGCCCGCATGAATCGGATAGAATTTCTCCGTCACGCTCTGCCGATCAAGGGTGGCGGTTGGGGCATCGACAGTAACGATCCCGGTATTGTCGATCCGTAGGAAAGATCGCCCGTTGGGTGTCCATTCGAACGATTGTCGCAGGCGAATGCTCGTGGTTCCGTCGCGAAACTGAATGCGGCGGATTTCGGCGCCGGGAAAAGTCTTTTCGGCAAGGCGGAAAATGGCGTTCCAGTCAGTCCTGTCAACTTGTGTGGCAGGCAGCGCCGGATGTTCGACCGTTGCCGGGAACGGCGCAACCAGAACCGCGCCGATCGGTTTGAATATCATCACCGTGCCGCTCAACATCACGACGAACAACAATGGCGCAACGATGATGCCAAGATCGCGATGCTGGCGGATAATGGCGCTGCGCGTCATCCGCTTGGGCCAGAGGCGGAAAACGAACGTACGCCGGGTGCGCCACCACAGGATCGCACCCGATATAACGAAGAATACCCCCGCCAGCCCGGCGACACCCGTAATCGTTTTGCCGATATCGCCCGCAAACAGATAATGGTGCAGGTCGAAAATCCACAATTCGGGGCGTTGCCACATGCCCGACCATTGTTCGACGATGGCGCCTTGACCGTTCAGATAGGCTCCGCTGCCATCGGCATATGCTGCCTGGTGCAGACCGATACTATCGCCTGCGAATGTAATTCGCGTCAGGCCGGCATGATGCGCGATTGCGGAGTTGACTGTGCGAGTGAGGGCTGACGCAGAGACGTCCGCCCGATCATTGGCGCCGGGTACGCCGATCCACTGGTCCTCCCAGACCAGCGCGACCCCCGACAGACCGAGGACGATCAGGATCGCTCCGATCGTCGCCCCGGCCCAGCGGTGTAGCGTGGCCAGCAGGTTCATCAGAACTCGCTTTGCAGCGATAGCGTGAAGGTGCGTCCGCGCCCGGCGAAGTAGCGCGAATTGTCGAATGTGCGGACAGTGTCGCTGTCGTAGGTCAGGTAATATTCGTCGAGCGCGTTCTGAATGCCCAGCGAGACCAGACCAAGCCCGGTGCGATACCCGATGTAGGCGTCGAGCAGGGTATACCCTTCGAAGGCGCTGTCCGCCGGTTGCCCGTCGAACGTGCGCGACAGATAAAACCGGCCCTGCGCCCGTGCGCTGAAACGGCCACGGGTGAAATCGGCTGCAAGGTTCAGTCGATCCGGCGAGATATTCGCACCGTCGAGATCGGCCTCCAGAATACCGTCTCCGTTACCGTCTGTCTTGCCGACCAGGTGGCTATAGCCGAAAGACACGTCCAGTCCGGGAACGGGAGTTTGGGTCTTGAGGTTGAGCTCAAGACCTTCGATATCCACTGGCGCGCGGACGACCTCGAAGATGCCGTCGCTGTTCATCACCAGCCGCGAGCCGAGTTTGCTCGACGACCAGAAATAGCTGGCAGTGGCCTTCACCGGGCCACGCTCAAGCTCGACGCCCAGTTCCTTGTTATTGGAGATCACCGGTTCGAGTGACAGGAAATCGTCGATATCCACCCCCTCTTCGGAGATGCTGCGCAGAATGCGGCCAACATCGGCAATGGTGAACCCTTCGGCAAAGCTGCCATATGCGCGCAGACCCTGAATCGGCTCGACGATAACCCCGCCGTTGAAAAGAGTGCGGCTGAACGAAGGCGATCCGCCTGCGACGAATATGGGGGTGCCGTTATCGCTGTACGATGCCAGCGTGTGGTAATCGTCCACCGTCAGCTTCACATCTTCATGGCGCACGCCACCGGCAAGGCGCACGACACCGTCTAGCAGCTTGAGGTTAGCCTGCGCGAAGGGAGCGAGGCTGCGGAATTCGGTTTCGGGCACCCAGGCGCGCCCGGTCTGAATCAGGGTCTGTTCGGTCTTGTCGAACAGAGCATCGAAACCGAGGGTGACGACGAGATCGTCAAATCCGGGGATACCCCGTTCATAAGTTACCTTGCCGCCGACTTTCCGCGACTTGTTGGCGGACTGATCGAAGAGCTGGCCTGTGGGATCGATGGCGGGATCCTGGAAGGTGCTGTTGATGTCGCCGCCGAAAAGGTCTCGTGTCCGGTTGTAGAAACCTTGCAGCGTGAAGGTGCCTCCCGCGAGATTCTTGTCCGTCAGTGAGAGGGAAACCATGTCGGCGGTATTCGATGGCGGATCACCAGGGGTCTGGCCCAGTTCGCTTGATGAAGGCCGACCTTCGGCGCGGTCGCCCGGAACCCTTACATAATGGCCATTGCCCTGCAGTTCGAAATGATTGGCGACCAGCTCGACGCGGGTGTCCGGACCCAGATCGTATCCGAGACGGCCAAATACCGACCAGCTATCGCTATCCTGAATTTCACCTTGTGCGCCATCCACGCCAATGCGTTTGCCTGCCCCGTCGATAAATGCGCCGCGTCGTTCGAACGCACCACCGATTGAGGCGTCGAAAGCGCCATTGCGCCAGCCCGCCAGAGCGGCGGCTTTACCGCCCAGCGCCTCGCCCGCAAAGCTATCGGACGCAGTTCCTTGCAACAGAGTACGGATAGAAACGCCATCTTCCTTAGGCGCGGCTACGGTGACCTGATTGACCACGCCACCCGTGCCGCCAATGCCTTGCAGGGCGTTCGATCCGTAGATCACTTCCACCCGGTCGATAAAGAACGGGTCGATGGTATAGCCATCGCGCGAACCGTCGCGAACCGGGGTCGACTGCGGAATGCCATCAATTGCATACAGCGGCGACCGGCCGCGCAGGCTTTCCCCGGCGCCACTCAGTTTTTCCCGCGTCGGAGAAAACGACGGGAGAAGCGCCGATACCGCGTCAACGGTCGAACCGGAGATGGTCAGCTGGCGGTTGAATGTTTCCGAATCGAGCACATCGATAGTGAGCGGCAGCGCGCTGGCAGGGAGCTGAGTTCGTGTGGCGGTTACCACGATATCGGACGAAGCGGCTGCCTCTACCGCGGCATCTCCGTCTGCTTCCGCCGCATCTTGCGCGACAGCCGGTGTGGCAAAGGCGAGAGTGGACACTGATGCGATAAAAAGCCGACCGAAATGCATGGAACCTCCTGTGAATGCGAGGCGCCCTAAGGATAATGATAATGGATTGCAATAGCGGTGTAGCGGGGCTGTCTATGCGTACTCTGGTTCAGGTGAGAACGGCAATAGCAAAGGAAAACCCTCGTGCCGGGGGCATTGGCACGAGGGTTCCTTTTGAGCGTTCGTCACGCTGTTGCAGGTGACCCGTTAAGGGTAGAGGGGGCAACAGGGGGGAAACCGCCCTCTCAAGCCATCCTGCTGCCCTATATGTAGGAACGAGTGCCTTTCAGGTCCATGAACGCATTGTCGCGCTTTGTCGCAGGATGCGAACGATCCACCCTGTATGCGTTGATTAAGGGCGACGGCCCGAACGGCGCGGATCCTTGAACTTGAATGTGCTGTCCGAAACACTGGCGCCGTAGCGCTGATTTTTCAGCCGCACGGTTGTGCGATTGTTCTGCGAATCGAGTGCGACCCAGCTCACCAGTTCATATCCGCCAGGGGCCGATGCGTTGCGGCTGAACACAAGCGTGATAACGCCGTATTCCGGGTGCTTCGGATCGCGCACTTCGACGCCAATCACGTCGTTCGTGCTGGTCGACATCAACTTGCCGTATTTTTTTACGTCGCGGCTGGGGTCGAGCAACGCACCGAGCGGCGAGCTCTTGATCGGCCAGCGTTGAACCTGATTCACCGCATAATCGATCAGATAGAGCGAGCTACCATTCGAAACGATCAGCATGTCGGTGCCCTTCGCATATTCGAAGCGAATTTTGCCGGGACGCTTCAGCGTCATCTTGCCGGAAAGCGACTGCCCCTTGGCATCGGTCTGCACGAAATCGGCAGTCATCGTCGAGATCGCACGAAGCGCCGATACGGCGGTATCGAGCTTGTCTGGGCTGGCGGCCACTGCTGGCGTCGCCGCCAGAGTGAAAGCAGCACCTGCAGGCAGGGCAAGCGAAAGCGCGCCGACAATGGCGGCGCGCAACGGGACTTTGCGGAATGTGGTCAAGATCATCATGCTCCGGTTTATTGCGTCGGAGCCTTGAACCGCCTGTGAACCCAACCGGTTCCGGCCATTCAGCTTACTTGATCTTGGCTTCCTTGAATTCGACGTGCTTACGCGCAACCGGGTCGTACTTGCGGAACGACATTTTCTCGGTCGTGTTGCGCGGGTTCTTCTTGGTCACATAGAAGAAACCGGTATCGGCGGTGGAAACCAGCCGGATCTTGACGGTTGCGGGCTTCGCCATTTTCTTGCGTCCTGATGCGTGCTTGATGGAAGCCCTGCCGGACCTCACAAATACCAAGGGCGGCACACGTGCGCCGCCCGTCCGGGGCGGCCAATGCTGCAAACGGTGGATAAAGTCAAGTGTCGAGGGAGCGGGCCTGCACTGCGTCTACCAATCGATTTTGCCGCGGTTGGCCTTCACCGTGCCGCGGGATTTCTTTGCCTTAATACGGGCTTCCTTGTTGATTCGATTGAGACGGGTCTTGGCGCGTTTGCGCGGGCTTTCGTGGGCCTTGCGAATCAGTTCTGCCAGCCTGTCGCGGGCGTCGGCGCGATTCGCTTCCTGTGTGCGAAACCGGCGGGCGGTCAGCACGATTTCGCCCCCGCTCGTCATCCTGCTGCCCGCCAGCGATCTGAGCCGGGTGAAGACCTGTGGTTGCAGGCGCAGCGCAAACACGTTGAGCCGCAGTTGCACCGCGGTCGCCACTTTGTTGACGTTTTGCCCGCCTGGCCCGGATGCGGCGATGAAGCTTTCTTCCACCAGCGAAAGCGCACGCTCGACCGTTGCATCGGCATCACTCATGCGCGAAGCCGAGTTGTGCGAAATCGGGCGGCAGCGGCGATAGGGCAACGACAGGCGATTTGCCCTCGCGCGGAACAACGAGGCCCGCTGCATGGAGCATTGTGCGAGGCGCGGTCGCCCGGTTGCCATAGACCGGATCCCCCGCCAACGGCGCGCCGAGACCCGATGCCGCATGGACGCGAATCTGATGCGTGCGCCCGGTTTCGGGCCGGAACTCGACCAGAGTCAGCCCACCCGCCGACGCGATTTGGCGCCAATGTGTGGTCGCCGGTTTACCCTTCTTCGCCGGGATCATCCGCCACCCGGCCTCCGCCGAACTGATTTTGGATAGCGAGAGCGTGATCGTGCCCTCGCTATCGTTCAAGGTGCCTTCCACTATGCCCAGATAGCGCTTTTCGACCACGCGATCTTCGAATGCCTTGTTGAACCGCTTGAGCGCTTTTGGATTGCGGGCCAGCAACAGGCATCCCGATGTGTCGGTATCGAGCCGGTGGACAGGCACCGGATCGCGCTGGAAGCCCAGCCGCAGTTCGCTGATCCGGTCTGCCAGCGATGCGCCGCCCGCACGCGGACGTTCGAGCGGCAGGCGCGCGGGCTTGTCGATGACCAGCGCTTCGCCATCTTCATAAAGGATGGGGATCATATCAGGAGTCTCGCAGGCATCAGTCCGCGCAGGGCGTTACCGATAAAAAAGCCATCCGTCAGATCATCTAGCGTCAGATTTTCCTCACGCGCGCGGCCTTGATCGATCAGGTGGCGCCGTTGTACACCTGGCAGCAGGCCAAGCGATGCTGGTGGGGTCAGCAGCATACCGCGCCTTTTCACGAATAGCGAGGTGAAGCAGCCTTCAGTCAGCAGTCCATCGTCTCGCAACAACAGAGCTTCGTCTGCCCCGGCATCGCGCGCCACTTCACGCGCCGCATCATAGAACGCGCGGTCAGTGGTCTTGTGTCGCAGGCGCCAGTCACCTGAACTGACCGGCAGCGGAAGGATCGCGCAGGTCAGCGGTCGTTCTGGCGTTTCGGGCAGAGGCGATGCTTCCAGGCCCATCGCGCCGCTGCGGGCCACCAGCAGTCGCACTTTCGATGCCGCATCGAGATCGAAACACAGTGCCTGAATCTGATTACGTGCTGCGTGCCGATCAAATGAAAAGCCGAATTCCTCTGCGCTCGCCTTAATTCGTTCAAGATGCAGTTCCAGCAGCTCAATGCCGGTTTCCGGATCGAACCGCATCGTTTCGATCAGATCGAACGCACCCGCGCTGCGGCGGGCAAAATCGCCTTTCAAAATGCCTTCGCGCCATTCAGACAGCGCTTCGCTATCGGCCACGATTGCAGAGCCGAGGCCCAGAACCGCGGTGCCCTGTCCGTTTTCAATCTCGGAAAGGCGCAAGGTGCGAATGGCCACGTTGAAGGCGGCGTCTCCATCCGGTCCGATGCGGCCGATGGCGCCGCAATATGGCCCGCGCGCATCGCGTTCCACCGAGGCAATCATTTCCAGTGCCCGGATTTTGGGGGCGCCTGTCACCGATCCGCACGGGAACATCGCGCGGACAAGATCCATCGTGCCCATGCCGGGGGCAAGCCTGGCCTCTACCGTGGAAACCATCTGATGCACGGTGGGATAGCTTTCGATCGCGAAAGGCGATTCGACCTGCACGCTTCCCGGCACGGCAACCCGGCTGAGATCGTTTCGCATCAGATCGACGATCATCAGATTTTCGGCCTTATCCTTTTCCGAATTGGCCAGTTCTTCTGCGAGATCGTGATCCTCTTCCAAATTATGTCCGCGTGGGCGTGTGCCCTTCATCGGTTTGACCCGTGCGGTCTCGCCTTTAAGCGACACGAACAGTTCGGGCGAGAGGCTGAGCAGCCAGTGCTGCCCGTCGAACACCACACCGCCATAACCCGCCTTCGCATCGCGGCGCAGCGCCGCGTAAAGCGCAAGTGGATCGCCGCGATAGCTGCCGGCGACAGGGAAAGTCAGATTGGCCTGGTAGATATCGCCAGCCTGAATCGCATCCTGCATAGCGTCGAACGCTTCGATATAGCCGCCGGTGGACAGCTGTGGATCGAGCGGGCCAAGCGACGCGGTCCCGTCGGAATTGGCATCCAGCCAGTCTGGCACTCTGTTGGCGGAGATGGTTTCTTCCGCATCGAACAGGCCCAGCCACACCAGCGGTCCGGCAGCACCGCTGCGCGCATCGGCCAGCGGAGCGAGCCGGGGTTCGAGCGCGAACCCGGCTTCGAATGCGATATAACCCGCGAGAATGCCGCCTTTGCTGATCCGTGTGGTTTCGGCCGCTTCCAGCACCGATGACACCTCTGCCGGGCGATAGGCGACGAACACTGCGCGCGGATTAGCATAGTGCCGCGCACTGGCGGCACCACTGTCGCGCGCGTCGTCAAGCAATACGAAAGGGCTGCGTTCTCCCATTGCCCCTGCCTTAGCTTCTTCGGCGCGCAAGTCGAGGGTGCTTGACCGTGCAGGGCACGCTGCGCCATGCGATTACCGGGTCAACCAAATGCCGGAGTATCTTGAGCAATGGGTGAAATCTTTCTCGGTCTGGCTGCCAATGGAGAGAAACAGTATCTCAACCTTGGCCGTGCCAACCGCCACGGGTTGATCGCCGGGGCGACTGGCACTGGCAAGACAGTGACCTTGCAGGGGTTGGCGGAAAGCTTTTCCGCCGATGGCGTGCCGGTATTTCTGGCCGATGTGAAAGGCGATCTGTCGGGTATCGCCATGCCGGGCAGTCATGATTTCAAACATGCCGCTTCGCTGGAACAACGGGCGAAGGATCTGGGCATGGATGACTATACCTATTCCGATAATCCCGCGATTTTCTGGGACTTGTACGGCGAACAGGGGCACCCGATCCGCACCACTATTTCCGAGATGGGGCCACTGTTGCTCGCGCGTTTGCTTGATCTCAACGATACGCAGGAAGGCGTTTTGCAGATCGTGTTTCGTTATGCCGACGATAACGGTTTGCTTCTGCTCGATTTCAGCGATCTGCAGGCGATGTTGCAATGGTCGGCGGAAAATTGCGGCGTGTTGAGTGGCAAGTATGGCAATGTCACCAAAGCCAGCGTCGGTGCGATTCAGCGCCAGTTGCTCAGTTTCGAATCGCAAGGGGCCGACCGTTTTTTTGGCGAACCCGCGCTGGAGATCGACGATTTCCTGAAGGTCGATGAAAAGGGGCACGGGTATATCAACGTGCTGGCCGCCGATCGGCTGATGCAGAGCCCCAAGCTTTATGCCACTTTCCTGCTGTGGTTGCTGGCCGAACTCTTCGAAACTTTGCCCGAAGTGGGCGACCCGGAAAAACCCAGGCTGGTGTTCTTCTTCGATGAAGCACACCTGCTGTTCGACGATCCGCCCAAGGCCCTGCTCGACAAGATCGAGCAGGTGGTCCGGTTGATCCGGTCCAAGGGAGTGGGCGTCTATTTCTGTACGCAGAATCCGATCGATATTCCCGAAGATGTGGCGGGGCAACTGGGCAACCGTGTACAGCATGCTCTTCGTGCCTTCACGCCGCGCGATCAGAAGGCGATCAAGGCCGCTGCCGATACCTTCCGCATCAATCCCGAACTCGACGTGGCAGAGGCCATCACGCAGCTGAAAGTGGGTGAGGGGCTGGTATCGACTTTGATGGCCGATGGCGCGCCGTCTGTCGTCCAGCGCACCCTTATCAAGCCGCCGCGCAGCCGACTTGGGCCGTTGACTGCGAAAGAACGCGCAATCATCCAGTCGGTCAGCCCAGTCGATGGCAAATACGATACGGCGGTTAATCGCGAGAGTGCACAGGAAGTGCTCGCCGCCAAAGCTGTCGATGCCGCTGATACCGCCGAAGAAGTGGCGGAGAAGGGCAAGGACGAAGTTGCTAAGCGTTCGCGCAAGACTACATCGTTGTGGGAACGGGCGGGCAAGGCGGCGATGGGCGCCGCTGCCAGTTCGACCGCCGCGATCGTCGCCGCGAAGATAAGCGGCCGTAAATCCAGCGCCAATCCTGTGCGGAGCGCAACAACCAGTGCCGCAGGGACGATTGCGACCAGCTTTGGCGGGCAGATTGCCGGCCGTTTTGTTCGCAACCTGCTGGGCGGTCTGATGCGGTAATGAGCCTGGTGCGCGGCAGAGTGCGCGGGTTGGGCAAGAAAGAGAAGAAGCTGCGCTGAATCACTATCAAGTCTGTTACACTTGGCAGAAGGCCCATTTGCGGCCTATTCTTGTTGCAAGATGGCTGAATTCTTCGACGCGCTTACGGAAGACCATATCGCGATGATCGTCGCGCAGCCGGTGTTTTTCGTCGCCACGGCTGCCGCAGATGCGCGGATCAATCTCAGTCCCAAGGGGCTTGCCGATACGCTTCGCGTTCTGTCACCTACACGAGTCGCCTATCTCGATCTGGGGGGATCGGGTAATGAAACCAACGCCCATCTGATGGCTGACGGGCGTATCACAGTGATGGTGTGCAACTTTCAGCAGCCAGCACTGATTTTGCGGATATACGGCACGGGGCGAGCGGTATTGCCTGCCGACTCCGAATGGGAAGATCTGGCCGCGCATTTCGCGTTGCTGCCCGGCACACGGCAGATTTTCGATATCGCAGTCGAAAGTGTGCAGACCAGTTGTGGCTGGGGCGTGCCGCTGATGGAATTCGACCGCCAGCGCGAAACACTGACCAAGTATCACCGGCAGGCCGATCCCGGAGTGTGGAGGGAAAAATACATCGCGCGCAATCGCAGTATCGATGGGCTGCCCGCGCGCCCGACCGACCGCTATATTGCGGGCGAAGCCGGAACCGTCAGCGAATGATCGGTGTTGGTTGAGCGCAGTGCAGCTCACTTTCGCCAGTTATAATATACACAAGGGTGTCGGCATTGACGGCATCCGTGATGCCGATCGTATCGTATCGGTGTTGCGGGAAATCGATGCCGATGTAATCGCCTTGCAGGAGTGCGATCGCCGGTTTGGCCAGCGAGTGAGCGTCATAGAGCGTGCCGCGCTCGACGACACGCCCTGGCGCCCGCTGCCCGTAGCGCGCAGGCCACGCAGTCTGGGCTGGCACGGCAATGCTTTGCTGGTGCGGCGTAGTTTCAAGCCAGTCGAATCGGAGCCGCTCGTACTGCCCACGTTGGAACCACGCGGGGCCGTGCGGGGCGACTTTTTTGTGGGCGAACGGCGTTTGCGCGTTGTGGGAATGCACCTAGACTTATCAGGCCTCCGGCGACGGGATCAGATCCGCGCCGTGCTCGATCACGTCGACGATTGCGAGGGTGGGTGTCCAGCGGTGTTGCTTGGCGATCTCAACCAGTGGGGCAAGGCGAGCGGTGCGATGCGCGAATTCGGTGCCGGGTGGCAATCGCTGGTGCCCGGGCCAAGCTTCCCCAGCCGCAGACCGGTGGCCAACCTGGACCGGATTGTCGCATCGCAAGAATGGCGGGTGGTGGAGCATGGTGTCCATCGCAGCGCACTGGCGTCCCAGGCATCGGACCATCTTCCCGTCTGGGCGCGCCTCGAATTGCCTGAATAATAGGCAAAAGCCTAATTTTAAGGCATATATGGACAACGTGGATTTCTGGAATCTGCCCGAATGCACGTATTTCGGGCAGATTCGCGCGGTTGGCACACCTCTTGCTGAATAGGCCGAGCCGGGATCGTCCGGCGGTCAGCAAGGGGGCAGGGATGAAATTCATCATCGCCGTAATCAAGCCGTTCAAGCTCGACGAAGTGCGTGAGGCTCTTTCGGGCATCGGCGTCGCGGGCATGACGGTGACCGAAGTGAAGGGCTTCGGGCGCCAGAAGGGCCAGACGGAAATCTATCGCGGGGCCGAGTATTCGACCAACATGCTTCCCAAGGTGAAGCTGGAGATCGCGACGAGCGATGCGATCGCCCCACAAGTTGTCGAGACGATCCAGCAAGTCGCCAGCACAGAGGCCATCGGCGATGGCAAGATATTCGTGCTCGATCTCGCATCCGCCACGCGCATCCGCACCGGCGAAACCGGCGACACCGCGCTGTAATTCCCATGGACACGAGGGGTACTCCAATGATCCGCAAACTCGTTACCGGCGCGGTCGTGGCAGGGGGCTCGATGCTCGCCACCACCGCCGCCTTTGCTCAGGAAGCTGCCGAAAAGGCGGCACCTGTTCCCAACCCCGGCAACAATGCCTGGATGATGACCGCAACGGTTCTCGTTCTGCTGATGATCCTGCCGGGGCTTGCGCTGTTTTATGGCGGCCTGACCCGGTCGAAGAACATGCTGTCCACAATGACGCAGATCGGCGCGGCAGCGGCGCTGGCGATGCTGATCTGGGTGATGTGGGGTTACTCGATGGCCTTCGGGCCGACGACCTCGGAAGGGTTCATCGGTAATTTCGTCAGTTCCGGTTCGCTGTTCCTGTCGTCGGTCACGCCCGATTCGACTGCAGCGACATTCTCTGACGAAGTGATCAGCGAATACGTGTTCGTCAGCTTCCAGATGACTTTCGCCGCGATTACCGCAGCGCTGGTGCTGGGCGCGACAGTCGAGCGCATGAAGTTTTCGGCAGTGATGGTGTTCACGGCTGTGTGGTTGACGATCGTCTATTTCCCGATTGCACACATGGTCTGGGCAGGCGGCGGTTTGCTGTTCAAGCTCGGCGCGCTGGACTTTGCGGGTGGCACTGTGGTGCACATCAATGCGGGCGTGTCCGCACTGGTCGCTGCGATCATCCTCGGTAAGCGCAAAGGCTATCCCAGCGAACCGATGCCGCCGCACAGCCTGACGCTGACTATGGTGGGCACCGGTCTGCTCTGGGTGGGCTGGTTTGGCTTCAACGCCGGGTCGGAACTAGAAGCCGACGGCACCGCAGGCCTCGCCATGATCAACACCTTTGTTGCTACAGCGTCGGCAGGTCTGTTCTGGATGCTGGCGGAAAAGGTCTCCGGCCACAAAGGTTCGGCACTCGGTTTCTGCTCGGGGATTATTGCCGGTCTTGTCGCAGTGACCCCGGCTGCCGGCAACTCCGGCCCGTTTGGTGCGATCGTGCTGGGCGCTGTCGCCTCGATCGTGTGTTTCTTGGTGGTCAGCAAGCTCAAGCCCAAGCTCGGCTTCGACGATTCGCTCGATGCATTCGGCATCCACGGCGTAGGCGGCATCGTTGGCGCCATCGGCACCGGCATCGTATATCAGCCGGTATTCGGCGGGCCGGGCGATGGCTCCACTGCGATGGGTGCACAGGTCTGGATCCAGATTCAGGCCGTGCTCGTCTCGCTGGTCTGGGCTGCTATCGGCACCGTGATCGCGATCTACATCGCCAAGCTTATCACCGGGCTGCGTGTCTCCCCCGAAGTCGAACAGGAAGGTCTCGACATCGGCGAACACGGAGAGCGCGCCTACAACTGATCGAACAAGATTATCCAGTTTGGCGGGATCGGGGACTCTCTCCTCTCCTCAATCCCGGTCCCGCCATCAGATGTTCCTCCTGCGAACAACACCTTTACAAGGCCGGAGCCAGCCGCTCCGGCCTCTTTTTTGTGGGCTGATTATGGGGCCACACCTAGAAACCTTTATGCCTTTGCTTTGGGCTCATGTGGCTTGTGGCCCGCCAACGGCGGGCCATCTGGCGCAATACCACGTGGTTAGTGCTTCAGCTCCGCCTTCACGAGGTCCGCGCATCTTTCACCGATCATGATGCTGGGCGCGTTGGTGTTGCCGCTGACCAGCCGCGGCATGATCGATGCATCGGCGATCCACAGACCATTGATACCGCGCACTTTGAGCTGCGGGTCGACGACGCTGTCGGGATCGCTGCCCATCCGGCATGTGCCGACAGGGTGATAGACGGTATCCGCGCGGCTGCGGATGAGATCGTCCAGTGCATCGTCATCGTCGAGATCGACGGGGTAGCGATCCTGCGGATTGTAGACGGCCATTGCCGGCGCATCGACGATGCGGTGCGATAGCCGCACCCCTGCACGCAAAGTCGCCATATCGCGTTCGTCGTCGAGAAAGTTGGGATCGATCCGCGGCGCATCGTCGGCATCGTTGCTGGCCAGCCGCACGGTTCCCCGGCTTTCGGGGCGCAGTACGCAGGCATGAAGCGAGAAGCCGTGGCCTTTTACGCTTTGCCGTCCGTGATCTTCCAGCATGGCCGGGACGAAGTGCCACTGGACATCAGGCGCAGGCGCATCGTTCATCACTTTCCAGAAACCCCCAGCCTCGGCGTAGGGCGTGGTCATGATGCCGGTGCGCTTACGGCGGTGTTCGACGATGGCCTTCACCATCCGCACACTGCCTTTCAGGCTGGTGCCGATGAAATCGGTATTGTCCGTTTCCCAGCTCGATACGTAGTCGGGGTGATCCTGCAGGTCCGAACCGACAGCGGCCATATCGGCCAGCACATCAATCCCGTGTTCCTTGAGATGCGCTGCCGGGCCGATACCTGACAGCATCATGATCTGCGGCGAATTGAACGCGCCCGCCGACAGCACAACGCCACCGCGGGCCGACAGCGTGCGTTCTTTGCCTGCGACAGTATAAGTCACCCCGCGCGCGCGGCCTTCGGATATCTCGATCCGCTGCACTGTCACCCCGATACGGATATCCAGATTGTGACTGCTACGGAGCGGTTCGACATAGGCGCGGGCTGCCGACCAGCGCTCACCATCTTTCTGGGTTACCTGATACAGCCCGAAACCTTCCTGTTTCGCGCCGTTGAAATCGGCATTGTGGGGAAGCTGCAGTTGCGTCGCCGCATCGACGAAGGCGTGGCTGCCGGGATTGCAGTACTTCTGATCGCTGACCCACAACGGGCCACGGGCCCCGTGGTATTCGTCCTCACCGCGCACATTGTGTTCCGCCCGCTTGAAATAGGGCAGCACGTCGTCGTAACTCCACCCGTCGCAGCCGAGCGCGGCCCAGTTATCGTAATCCCAGCGGTTGCCGCGGATATAGATCATCGCGTTAATGGCACTCGACCCACCAAGCCCGCGCCCGCGCGGCTGATAACCGATGCGCCCTTTCAGCCCCTTCTGCGGAACCGTATCGTACCGATAGTTGGAGGCATTGCGGATGAAGGGCATGAACCCCGGCGTCTTGATAAACATGTTATCGTTGCGCGGTCCTGCTTCCAGCAGGCACACGCGCTTGCCCGCTTCCGCCAGTCGCCCGGCAACTGCACTGCCGCCGCTGCCGCCGCCGATTACGATGACGTCGAACTCATCCATTCCCAAGGCTCCTTTTTTATCTGGAGACAAGGGTTAGGCGGCTTCGCGAGTCCCTGCAATCGGGTTTTCAGATGAAACTTGCTTTGGCGTTGCCGTTTCCTGCTGCGCCTGTCGCGCCAGCCAGCGTTCGCGCATCGTGTCCGATGTTTCCCGGCTGCCGTCGTGGCTCCAGCCGGGTGGGCGAAGAAGATATGATAGCTTGTGCCGCCATGGTGCTCGCCAGATATCGCCCAGCATCGCCACCCATTCGTGGAAGACGGCGTGCAACAGATTGAAACTGCCGAGTTGTTTGACGATACCATAACGGATCGGTTCACCCCCTTCACGGGGCAATACTTCGGGTTCGAATGTGCCGAACATCCGATCCCACACGATGAAGACCCCCGCGTAGTTTCGGTCGAGATAGCGCGGATTGGTGGCATGGTGCACCCGGTGGTGGCTCGGCGTGTTCATCACCGCTTCGAACCAGCGCGGCAGCCTTTCGATTGCTTCCGTATGAATCCAGAACTGGTAGATCAGGTTGAACCCGGCCACCACCGCGATCATCGCAGGGGGAAATCCGATCAGCACCAGCGGCAGCTTGAAAGCAAAGCCCAGCGTCAGCGCCCCGGTCCAGGTTTGCCGTAACGCAGTCGACAGGTTGTAATGCTGGCTGGAATGATGATTCACGTGGCTCGCCCAGAACCAGCGTACACGATGCCCCGTCCGGTGAATCCAGTAATAGGCCAGATCGTCGAGCACAAAACAGGCGATCCACGCCCACCATGTCCAGCCGATATCGAACAGACGGAACTGGTAGGTATAAACGAATGCCGCCAGTGCGATGCCACCCAGCAGGACGCCCGCCGCCGTGCTGCCCAGCCCCAGTCCGAGGCTGGTAAGCGTATCCTTTGCTTCGTATGCCTCGCGCCGTACCTTCCAGGCCCAGATCATTTCGATCAGGACCAGCAGAACAAAGCCAGGCACGGCATAATCGACAGGTGAAAAATCGGGCATCGTATCTGCCTTATAGCCGCCGCAGGCTTGCTGCCCAGGCCTGAGCCTGAGGGCCGAGATCGAGCGTGACCGTGCCGAAGCGCTTTTCGTGTGTACCGATCGTGATGAATTGTTGGTCGAGCCGGGATTTGGCATGGCTATCGAGCAGGCGCCCGACAAAGCGTGCGCCATGGCGGCGCAGCAGCAGCACACGCCCGTCGGCATCACGCAGCAGCGCCCCATATCCCGCGCGATCGATGGAAATCTCTACCGGATCGAAGCCATCGACCGTTTCGTTCGCCAATGCGCGGGCCTGATCGGTATCGCGAATGCGGATATCGCCGCCAAGCCCCAGCTTGTGCGCGATGAAGGCAAGCAGCAGGATGGCTGCTAACGACCCAACGAACTGGACCAGTTGCATGGCCATCGTCTGATGCCGGGATCAGTGCGCGGCGCCAGCCAGCGCATCCATCGCGCCGCGAATGGGCGACACGTCGTATCCCGCGTCGGCAGCGGCAGCGGCGATGGCATCGGGGCTTTCCCCCGCCTTCGCTTGCGCGAGTGCCCACAGCAGAGTGGAGCGAGTGCCCGAACGGCAATAACCGAGCACCTGCCCGCTGGCTCGTGCTAGCGCTTCGGCCATCGCATCGACTTGCGGGGCGCTGAAGCCGGAATGCGTGATCGGGATTGCGACATAGTCGATCCCTGCCGCGCGCGCCGCAGCCTCTATCTGCGGGCCGGGCACCTGATCGTCGCTCTCACCTTCCGGCCGGTTGTTGATGATCAGCGTCACACCCTGTGCGAGCGCATCGGATACATCGGCAACCGAGATCTGCGGGCTCGCAAGCATCGTATCGGACAGGCGGCGAAATTGGGCCATGTATGTCTTATCCCTTCTGGCGGCGTTTGCGCTGGGCCATATTCAGCCCTTCGACTGCGACCGAAAAACCCATCGCCGCGTAAATATAGCCTTTGGGTACGTGGAACCCGAACGCATCGGCGATCAGAACGAACCCGATCATCACCAGAAACGCCAGCGCCAGCATGACCAGTGTCGGGTTGTTTTCGATAAATCGCGCCAATGGATCGGCAGCGAACAGCATGATCGTGACAGTGATAACCACGGCGGTGACCATGATCGGCACTTCATCGGTCATGCCCACGGCAGTGAGGATCGAATCGATAGAAAATACCAGGTCGAGTGCGATGATCTGAGCGATAGCGCTGCCGAATGTGAGTTGAGCGACAGCTTTCGCCGGTGTCTTGTCGAGCAGGTCGTCCGATTCGTCTTCGGGCGACATCGAGTGGTGAATTTCCTTGGTGGCCTTCCACAACAGGAACAGGCCACCGGCCAGCAGAATGAGGTCGCGCCCTGAAAATGCGGTCTCGAACGTTGGTTCGCCATATGGGCCGGGCGCGCCTTGCAACCCAAGGTCGAACAGCGGTGTTTGCAATGTCACCAGCCAGCCGATCAGCATCAGCAAGGCGATTCGCATTATCAGTGCCAGCGACAGGCCGATCCGCCGCGCGCGAGTCTGCTGATGTTCAGGTAACTTATTGGAAAGAATGGCGATAAATACGAGATTGTCGATCCCGAGAACCACCTCCAGTGCGATCAGGGTGAGCAGTGCGAGCCATGCCGCGGGGTCGGATAGGAGAGCAAGAAGATCCATTGCCTGCTTCAATGGCAACACTCGCTCCCGCTGGCAAGAATCGCTGTACCGGCCAACCGCAGGATTGTGATGATGCGACAAATTTTCTGTTGGGACGGGCCAGTTAATCAAAATGTTCGCTTAACACTTTGGTATGCGCTATGAACCTACATTGATTGACCGGCGTGCATTGTTCTTCGGAGCGAATCGTGTCGGCCCGGCGCGTTCCGTCCGCGCCGTCGGGGGGGAGTTGTGGGGCGGTTAAAGTGCGAAGGTACGTTTTAGACTATGGGTTATGACAGAGGGCGCCGTCGCGGCCGGGACAAACGCGATGGTTTCGGCGAGGACAACTTCGATCCGTTCGGCGGGGGGCCGGACAGTTTTCCTCCTCGCGACAATTTCGGTGGCGGTGACCGCTTCGGCGGCGGCGGCGGTGATCGTTTCGGTGGCGGTGGCGGCGGTGGCCGTCCGGGCGGCGGCGGCGGTGGTGGCGGTTTCAACCGCATGCCCCCGCAAGTTGTCGGCACCGGTAAAGGCACGGTGAAGTTCTTCAATGGCCAGAAAGGCTTCGGCTTCATTGCCCAGGAAACTGGCGGTGAAGATGTGTTCGTGCACATTTCCGCAGTCGAACGTGCCGGTCTGGAAGGGCTGGCCGAAGGGCAGGAGCTGGAATTCAACCTCGTCGATCGCGGTGGCAAAGTTTCCGCTCAGGATCTTCAGATCGTCGGTGACGTAATTCCGGTTACCAGCAGCAGCAGCAGCAGCAGCGCTCCGGAAAAACCGCGTCGCGAACTGACTGGCGAGAAGGCAACCGGCACGGTTAAATTCTTCAACGCGGTCAAGGGTTTCGGTTTCCTCGTTCGCGACGATGGCCAACCCGATGCATTCGTTCACATTTCTGCGGTTGAACGCTCTGGTCTGTCTTCGATCAACGAAGGCGACCGGTTCGAGTTCGACCTCGAAGTCGACCGACGAGGCAAGCATTCGGCGGTTAACCTGGTGCCCGTTCAGGATTGATTGCCGGCGGCGTTGCGGTCTGTTTGACCGTAGCAATGCAACTGCCTACACGGTGCGAATGGCGGCCCTTCACGGGGCCGCCATTTGTCGTTTCAAATCTCTCGTTCGTTTCTGGTTGAAGGATTATGCCGATGTCGATCACTCCGCTCATGCCCGTTTATCCCCGGTGCGGCGTGCGCCCCGTGCGCGGTGAACATTGCCACCTGATCGACGAAGACGGCACGCGTTATCTCGATTTCGCCAGCGGCATTGCCGTCAATCTGCTTGGTCACAGCCATCCCGGTCTGATCGGTGCGATCCAGAAACAGGCCGAAACGTTGATGCACGTATCGAACCTTTACGGTAGCCCGCAGGGTGAAGCACTGGCCCAGCGGCTGGTGGACAAGACTTTCGCCGACACGGTATTCTTCACCAATTCGGGGGCCGAGGCTGTTGAAGCGGCGATCAAGACCGCGCGGGCCTATCACCAAAGCGTGGGCAATGATGACAAGTATGAGCTGATCACGTTCACCAACGCCTTCCACGGGCGGACGATGGCGACGATCAGCGCCTCGAATCAGGAGAAGATGCACAAGGGCTTCATGCCCCTGCTCGCCGGGTTCAAATATGCCGAGTTCGACGACCTCGACAGCGCCAAGGCGCTGATGGGGCCGAACACCGCGGGGTTCCTCGTCGAACCGATTCAGGGCGAAGGGGGCATTCGCCCCGCGTCCGACGAATTCATCAAAGGCCTGCGTGCGCTGTGTGACGAACACGATCTGATGCTGGTATTCGATGAAGTGCAGTGCGGCGTCGCCCGGACCGGAACGCTCTATGCTTATGAGCAATACGGGGTCGAACCCGATATCCTCGCCACGGCCAAGGGCATCGGAGGCGGTTTCCCGCTCGGCGCATGTCTGGCGACGGAAAGGGCCGCACGCGGCATGGGTATCGGCACGCATGGATCGACATACGGCGGCAATCCGCTGGCGATGGCGGCAGGTACTGCCGTGCTCGATGCTGTGGCCAACGACGAATTTCTCAGCGAAGTGCGCGAGAAGGGCGAACGCATTCGTGCCCGGCTTGAGCAGTTCATTGGCAATTATCCCGATCTGTTCGATTTCGTGCGTGGCAAGGGGCTGATGCTCGGCCTGCGGATGAAAGTCGAAAGCCGTCCGTTCTACGCGCATCTGCGCGATAACCATCAGTTGTTGACGGTGGCGGCGGGCGATCAGACCCTTCGCATCCTGCCTCCGCTGGTGATTGGCGATGCAGAGATCGACGAGTTCTTCGATAAGCTGTCGGCTGGTGCCGCCGACTATCAGCCGCCGGAGGCTGCGTGATGGGATACCGCCACTTCCTCGACCTGTCTGATGCAGGCACCGATGCACTGAAGGCGATCCTGCGCGACGGCCATGATCGTAAGGCTGCCCGTGCCGACTGGCCCAAGGGGCAGGTGGACAGCGACGCGCCGCTGGCCGGGCGTGTGCTCGCGATGATCTTCGAAAAGAACTCCACCCGCACCCGCGTCAGCTTCGACATGGCGATGCGCCAGCTTGGCGGCAGCGCGATGGTGATGGATGCCGGTTCGATGCAGCTGGGGCGGGGTGAAAGCGTGGCCGACACCGCGCGCGTGCTCAGCCGAATGGTCGATGCGATCATGATCCGCACCGACGATCACGACAAGATCCGTGAAATGGCGGCCAATGCGACCGTACCGGTCATCAACGGACTGACCGACCGGTCGCACCCGTGCCAGATCGTTGCCGATCTGCTGACGATTGAAGAACGCGGGAAATCGCTGGCCGGCCTGGAACTGGCGTGGTTCGGGGATGGCAACAATGTGCTGCATTCGATCCTCGAAGCGGCAGGGTTGCTGGGCTTCAACGTCCGCGTTGCCACTCCGGCAGGATACGAGCCCGATGCCGAGTTCGCCGAACTGGCACGCAATGGCGGCAGCACGGTGACGCTGACCAACGATGCCGCCGCGGCAGCGGATGGCGCCGATGTGATCGTGACCGACACGTGGATTTCGATGGGTCAGGCCCATGCCGATGCCAAGCTGGCGGCGATGGCCCCGTATCAGGTGAATGCCGCACTGATGGCGCGCGCGAAGCCCGATGCGATCTTCCTTCACTGCCTGCCCGCGCATATCGGGGAAGAAGTGAGCGAAGAAGTGTTCGAAAGCGGCCAGTCGGTCGTGTTCGACGAAGCCGAAAATCGCATTCATGGGCAGAAATCGGTTCTGCTGTGGAGCATGGGGCTGCTCTGACCAATCCGGCTGCGCGGCGATTGCGAATGGCCGCGCAGCCCCCATATTCGCGGCGATGGAAAACACTGCAGAAACCTTCGCCGGGCAAGTCCTCGGTTTTACGATCCCTTCGCGCGATGCACGCGGGCGTCTGGTGCGGCTCGATAGTGTGCTGGACGAAATCCTTGCCGCGCACTCCTATCCCCCGGCGATCACTCACTTGCTGGCCGAAGCGCTGGTGGTCGCGGCGCTGATTGGCGGCTTGCTCGATAAGGAAAGCGGGCAGGTGACGATGCAGGCGCAGACCGAAGGTGGCGTGGTCCGCCTGCTGGTGTGCGATTATCGCGATGGCGATCTGCGCGGGTATGTCGATTTCGATGCGGAGGGGCTGGCGGAACTGGGCGCGAATCCGCCTCTGTCCGCGCTGTTTGGCAAAGGCTATCTCGCGATCACATTCGATATGGCCGATGGCAACGGGCGCTATCAGGGTGTCGTGCCGTTGGAAGGCGAATCGCTGTCCGACGCGTGCGAGGCCTATTTTACGCAGTCCGAACAGGTGCCGACGCTGATTCGCGTGGCGGTGCGTTCGGGCACCGCAGGCACGACCGCTGCGGGGCTGCTGGTGCAGCATATGCCCGACGGGGAGGAAGGGCGCGAGCGTCTCCATGCCCGGCTCGATCACCCGGAGTGGGAGCATATCGCGGTTATGGCCGGATCGATTCGGCACGATGAACTGCTCGATCCGGCGCTGTCGCTGGAAGGAATTGTCTGGCGGCTGTTTCATGAAGAGAGCGAAGTGCGGGTAAATCCCGGCGCACAAGTTAACCGTGGCTGCCGTTGTTCCGAAGATCACTATCGTCAAATATTGGCGCGGTTCCCGGAAGATGAGAGAGAATCGATGCGCGGTGACGACGGTAAAATTCACGTTGACTGTGCGTTTTGCTCTCGTGTGTTTCCGATTGCCGTCTGATTTGTGACCTTGCAAGCGGGCGAATTGTTCCCCACCTCCATTCGGGTATAGTTCATTGGTGAGGCTCTGGCCGGGCCTCAACTGGAGTAACGAGCGATGCGATATAGGCCGTCAGTTGGTCTAAGATCTGTGTTTATTGGTGCGGCATTGCTGGCCGGCGGGGGCGTTCTCACGCCTGCTGCGGCTGAGGCGCCCGCGCTGACGATGCTCGACAATCTGACGCCGGGTAACTGGGAACTGCGCGATCGCAAATCGGGCGAAGTGCGCCAGCTGTGCCTCAAAAACGGGCGCGACCTGATTCAGATCAAGCATCGGCAGCCACCTTGCAATCGCTTTGTCGTCGATAACGGCGCCAGTTCGGTAACGGTGCAATATACCTGCCGTGGCAACGGCTATGGCCGCACCACGATCCGCAGTGAAACGCCCACGCTGGTGCAGGTTGCGACGCAGGGCATTGCCGATGGGCGGCCCTTCGACCTCGCAATCGAAGGGCGCCGTACGGGGGCCTGCCGATAGGGGCCTGTTGCCCGCCACTCAACTCTGTCCGTCTTTGCGAACGTAGCGAAGCGATCGATGCGCGGTCTCGATTGCGGCGGGTTGCCAGCTCCGGCTCGCACCCACGGGACGATGCGACGTCTCTATCAGGCCATTGTGCAGGCGCAGCATTGGGCCTAGCCCCGTTGCATGACAGATTCTTCATCCTACAGCGAACCGGTGGCCGTTGTGCTGCTGTCGGGCGGCCTCGATTCAATGGTTTCGGCGGCGATTGCGCGCGAACGAGGCTTCGCGATCCACGCGCTGACGATTGACTACGGCCAGCGGCACCGGCGAGAGATCGAGGCGGCGCAACGCATTGCTTCCACGCTTGGCGCGCAGCAGCATATCGTTCTGCCGCTCGACCTTCGTAAGTTCGGCGGATCGGCGCTCACCGCCGATATCGCGGTGCCCAAAGCGGGGGTAGGGGACGATATCCCGATCACCTATGTGCCTGCGCGCAACCTCATCTTTCTGGCACTGACCGTTGGCTGTGCGGAGGCGGCAGGCGCGCACGATATTTTCATCGGCGTCAACGCGCTCGATTATTCGGGATACCCCGATTGCCGTCCCGAATTCATTGCCAGCTTTGCCGAAACCGCCCGGCTCGGCACGAAAGAGGGCGTCGAAGGGCGACCGTTCACGATTCACGCCCCGCTGCAGCATATGAGCAAGGCCGATATAGCGCGTGAGGCGTATCGGTTGGGGCTGGATACGGGCATGTCGTGGTCGTGTTACGACCCGACTCCCGATGGGCTGGCCTGTGGCGAATGCGATAGTTGCCGCTTGCGACAAAAGGGCTTCGCGGATGCAGGATTAGAGGATAGGGTAGCCTACATAAGCGGCTGACAATGCCGCAGGGGAGAGGCGATTTGAAGATCGAGAATGGCGGCGCATCCGCGACTGCAACTGCTGAGGAGCAATCGGTTCCGGCCTATAGCTGGTATGCCCTTGGCGTTCTGGTGCTGGTTTATGTACTGAACTTCGTCGATCGGCAGATTCTGTCCATTCTGGCCAACGATATCAAAGCCGACCTGCAGGTGGACGACGCCTATCTCGGCTTCCTTTATGGCACGGCTTTCGCCATTTTCTACGCCCTGTTCGGCATTCCGTTGGGCAAACTGGCCGATAGCTGGAAACGTGTGCGGCTGATGACCATCGGGCTTGCACTATGGTCGGTGATGACCGCGTTGTCCGGGTTTGCGCGCAATGGCACGGCGCTGACATTCGCGCGAATCGGCGTGGGTGTGGGCGAAGCGACCGCCAGCCCATCGGCATATTCCCTGATTTCGGACTGGTTTCCCGCGCGCCTGCGCGCCACGGCATTGGCGATCTATTCCTCAGGCCTGTATCTCGGCGGAGGCATTTCGTTGCTGATCGGCGGGGCGATCGTGGATGGCTGGAACACGGCCTATCCCGATGGCGGACCGTTCGATCTGGCCGGCTGGCAGGTTGCCTTTATCGCGGTTGGCTTGCCCGGACTGGTGCTGGCATTGTGGGTGATGACACTGAGGGAGCCCGTGCGCGGGGCGATCGATGGCATCCCGACAAAGGGCGATCCGCGCCCGTTCAGAGGTTTCTTCGAAGAACTCTACCAAATCATTCCGCCGTTCACTGTGATTGGCGCTGCACGGCGCGGGATCGGTGGGCTGGCATTCAATCTGGCGGGGGCCGCGTTCTTCGCCGTTGCGGCCTACCTGCTGACGATCTTTGTCCATGCAGGCCGGGGATCGATCATTTCGGCGGTATCCGATCAGTGGCTGTTCCTTGCCGTGGGATATTACGCGGTATTCAGCTGGGCGACGGCCCTGCGCGCGCGCGATTTGCCGACCTTCCGCCTGACATGGGGTTCGCCCGCATTTATGTGCACCATATTGGGCTATGGCATCGTCGCATTCGTATCATACGCCAGTTCATACTGGGGCGCCCCTTATGCAGAGCGCGTGTTCATGGTCGACAAGACCGATCTGGGCTGGTGGCTGGGTGCCCCGGCGGCGGTTGCAGGCTTTCTGGGCGTGATTGCCGGGGGGCGCATGGCCGATTTCCTGTTTGCCCGTTATGCTGCGGGTCGGCTGTTCGTGGTGCTGTTCGGCCTGCTGGCGCCGTTGCCGGTGATCTGGATCTGCTACACCACCAGCACGGTGGCGGTATTTTATCTCTGTTCTGCTTTGGCGCAGTTCCTTGCGGCCAGCGCTCTGGGCGCGGCGGCGGCGACCAGTCAGGCGCTGGTTCTGCCGCGGATGCGGGGGGTGGCGACTGCCACGTTCTTCCTGGCGACGACGCTGGTCGGGCTGGCGCTCGGGCCGTTTATGGCGGGCTGGGTTTCCGCCACCAATGGCGACAATCTGTCGCATGGGGTGCTGTCGACGATGTGGTTGGTGCCGATCGGTCTGATATGCCTGCTGGTCGCGATCAGGCTGGTGCCGCTATCCGCCGCAACCGTGCGCGAACGCGCAGTTGCGGCAGGCGAGCCGGATTGATCGGGCCGGATTGATCCGGCCAGGTCGATTACGAGCGTTTGAACACCCCGCAGGCGATCCGTGCACCGGAATTGCCCGACGGGTTGGTGATGTTGTCATCCGGATCGGCGTGAACGACGATTGCGGTGCCATCGCTATCGAAGATCGCATCGATAACTTCCTGCCGTGTGCCGGTCAGTCTGGCGTTCAGGGTGCCGGTGCCGTTGCCGGTGATGGCGATATTGGGCAGATCGCCCAGATGCTTGCCGCCCGCGGCCATTGATCCGTGATCCTTGCCCTGCGGGTTCAGGTGGCCGCCTGCCGATGTGAAATCGGGTACGGTACATTTGCCAACCATGTGCAGGTGAATGCCGTGGTCCCCGGCGGGAATGCCAGTCAGAGCCACTGCTACGCTGACCCCGTCGCCACTGCCCAGCAATTGTGCCGTGCCAGCAGGCATTCCGTTGGGCAGCGAGATGGTGGCGGAGCCGATCCGTTCGGTCGGCAGATCCTGCATCGTGGTGCAGCCACCCAACACAGCGAGCGCCCCGGCGCAGATTGCGGTTTTCAAAATCGTCATGAATTCCCTCCGAAAATTAGAAAGCCCATGACCATAACGAAAAAGGGGCCGGATTGCTCCGGCCCCTCTCGAAAATTCGGCTGATGCCGAAGATTACATGCCCGAACCCGGACCGTAGGTGATTTCCACACGACGGTTCTGGAGTTCGCGGACGCCGTCGGCGGTCGGAACGCGCGGGTTCGCTTCACCGAAGGCTTCGCTCGAAATCATACCGTCCGGAATGCCGTGACCCGAGAGGTACGAACGAACCGAAGCGTTACGACGTGCCGCGAGGCCGAGGTTGTACTTCACAGTACCCGAACGGTCGGTGTAACCGGCCAGCATCACAGAAGCGCTACCGCAGTTGGCGTATGCCGACACGGCGTTGTCGAGGATCGACGCAGCTTCAGGAGTGATGTCCGACTTATCCCATTCGAAGAACACGATGTACGGGCCCTTGTTGCACACCGGTGCCGGAGGCGGCGGAGGCGGCGGGGGAGGCGGCGGCGGCGGCGGCGGCGGCGGGGGAGGCGGCGGCGGCGGAGCCACTTCTTCCTTGCCACCGAAGTTGTAGGTCAGCGTGCCGAGCAGCGAGTGCGAACGCCATTTGGCGTAAACGTCGCGGCCCAGAGTGTCGACCGTGTCGGTGCCCTGTGTCTGGAAGTAACGATACTTCAGGCCAACATCCCAGTGGTCGGTCAGCGGAGCGCGAACGCCCGCCAGAACCTGCCATGCGAGGCCGGTGTCGGAATCGTCCAGAAAGCCCGGTCCGGCGCTGTTGACGGTGATGTTGTCGAACGAAGTACGTGCAACACCGGCACCGGCACCGACGAAGCCCTGCAGGCCGTCGTCATCGCCGAAGTCGGCCAGAGCGTTGACCATGAAGCTCAGGACATTGGCACTGCCGTTTGCGGGGGTGGTAATGCCCGCAACAGTAGTGTTGGTGCCCGAAGCGACGCCGAGGTTACCGATCGTCAGGTCCGAGACGCTGGCATCGCGATAGCTGCCTTCGGCTTCGAGGCGGATGCCGCCGAAGTCGTAGCCAACCACGCCGCCGAAATCGTAACCAGCGTCAAAGTTGGCGCTGGCGGCATTCGACGTGCCGCTGATGTTGAAGTCGATATCTTCCACGAGCATCGGGCCGCCGTCGACTTCGACGTACCACGAATTGTCTCGTGCAAGTGCAGGCATAGCAAGGGCCGTGGAGGCCATCGCCATACCGATGACGAGTTTCCGCATTATGCAATTCCCCTTTTCAGCGAATATTGAGCCACCGAAGAACCCAACCCCTATCTCCTAGCTTGCGAGAGAGCAAGCAGGCATTCAAAACCAAGTGTTGCAAGAACGCATCGGTCATGTGCCTAATAATCGAAGAAAGACAGGATTGTTGCCCTCCATGTGCAGCCCGAACGGGCGTATCTGCAAATAGTTCCCGCTAGTTTGCAGGAAAGATTCCGGCCGACTTCATCGCTTCAATAAGTATCTGCAACGTATCGCGTGCCTCGCGATCGATCACTTCCCCTCCGTGCGGCAAAGGAGGAACGGCGGGTTTTTCCCACTCGCCGGTATAGCGGATCTGCTGCCCGCTGCGCGTATCGAGCAATTGCATCCCGGCGCGCGGGGCGAAGAACAGCCACTGATCCGTGTGGTAAACGGCCAGTTTACCGACGTGGCCCGCCCAGTCGCCCGTGGCACCGTTGCCAACAAGCCACGCTTCGCCGGAAACCGGATCGGCGGGCGGTGATGTCGCTTCGCCGGAAATTGCGGGATGGAGCAGGGCGTCGATCATCGCGTGCGCCTGATTGACGAAAACCTCTTTCTGCGACTGGCCGGGGTATAGATACGGTAAGCCGTGGCGTGGGGTGGCGGCGGTGAAATCGGGCATTGGCACAATCCTTAGCTGGTCGGGAAAGTTGGAGAAAAAGTCACATCGTCAGCAGAACGAGCGGAGCGGAGCGGGAAAAAGTCCCGATCTGGCAGACCCACAGTGCCTGCCCCGGATAATCGCGCCGCAGATCGGCCATCGTTGCCGCGCTGAGCGCGAGGTGCGGCGCATCGACGGTCCATTGGGCGGCGGGCGATTCGACAGGGCCGATCCCCAGCAGATAGCGTTCGGCCTGTTCGATCAGCGGTGCATCGACTGCATCGGCCCACTGCCACTGGCCACGGGCGCGGCGGGTCCACGACAGCACCACCCCGCCATCGGCGCGTCCGATGCAGCGAGGATGCACCGGTGATAGCGGCTGGCGGCCAATCCCGGCGTTCTGCAACGGCGCGAGAACCGCATCGTCATCCCCCCGCCCGATGGCGGCAATCACTGTATCGCTGCTGGCCGGAACCGTTGCCGGGTCGAGCGCGGTCAGCTTCGCATCGAGCAGAATAGCGGGAGTGCCCGCCCGATGTCCGGCGGCAGCGGCAGGCTCTGTCCCGCCGCGACCGCGCAGCAGGCCGGTCACTCGCCACTGGCGCGGGCCGATCATGCGGGCATCGAGAAACTGCACGATCTCCTCACCCACCAGCAGGCGATTGGCACCATAGGCGATGCCGCGCATGTCGGTGGGGGAGAGGCTGTCGCTGTCGTTCGCCAGTTCGATCTCCAGCACAGCAGCAGGTTCGAACAGTAGCGCGGACGACGGTGGCAGCGGGGATTGCAGCGTACCGACCGTGGCCCGCCCTGCTGTTGCACCACCCAGCGGGGCTAGCCTGCCGCCCCGGTCGAGATAGAGCGCAGCCCCGCGCCAGCCTGCGGAGGGGGAGGAGAGCGCTGCGAACAGGTGCGGCGTATCGGGATCGCTCAGCCCGTCCGCAGGCAGTTCGAATGCCTGCAACAGGGTCGGGGCGTTCGGCACATCGGGAGCCAGCAATGCCGCGCCCGAGTCGCTGGCCAGCGCACTGTCGCCAGTGGCGACCGGCAGCCGGGTCAGCGCCAGCTCCACCCCGGTTTCGCGCCATTCCCATCGCGCAATTCGCCACAGCCCCTGCTGTCCGGGGGCGGTGACTGTGGCACCGGGGAGCAATGCCGGGTCGAGGTCGGCCATGCGCCATTCGAGCGTTTCGCGGCCATCGGCGCTGCGCCGTGCCGCGCGGGTGGCCAGCAGGCGAGCGTCGGTGGCGGACAAGGAACCGGGGAATTCGATTGTGCGCCCGTGCGTGCTGCTGGCTGCAATGCGTTGCAGGCCGGGCAGGTAATCGCGCGCGGGATCGTAATACCGCACACCGTCGATCGGCGCGGCAGGGGCGGCATCGCGGCAGCGGCGGACACCGGTATCCGCCCCGAAATCGCCCTCCCCGCCGGAGCGGGCGGCTGGCGGCAGTGCGCGCACGTTTGACTGTGTGTGCGGGGCAATCGCCAGTGCCCCGCCATCGTCGTGGCAGGCGAGCGGGTAGAGCGTGCCGATGGTTTCCAGCGCGCTGCGGATCGGCCCGCCTTCGTCGCTGAAGCCTGCAAGACCGGCCATCGGCGCACGTCCGTCGCATACTACCGCGCCCGTCAGCGGCGCCAGCACATCGGCCAGCGCGACCGGCCCGCTGTCGGCCACGATCTCGAACGTCAGCGCGGGGATACGGTTGCCGAAATCGCTCAGCGCCAGATCTTCGAACACGGCATAGGCCATGCCGCGACAGGCGGGGCACTGCTCGCCCAGCGCGCCGGCCAGCAGCGGATCGGGCATCTGATCGCCGTGCCCGGTATGAATCCGCAGCGCGCCGGGCACTTTCAGATCACCGCCCGCCCCGCGCAACAGGTTGCCATCGGCCCAGATGCGGCCCACCCGCTCTATCGCCCGGCTCGACAAGGCAACCGCGAACGAACAGGAATAGGAATAGGTGGTGACCGAGGGTTGCCCTTTGCCGCCGCTGGCCTCGCTGTGTTCGCGCAAGTCGGTCGCCCAGATAATAATGCCACCGGCGCGCACAGTGCCGAAATGGCGCGGCACCGGCTGGCCATAGCTGGACGTGGTGATTGCCAGCTCTGTCAGGCGTGCTCCTTCGCGGTGGCCGTTGCCGATTACGGCAGAATCGAGCGCCCGCCCGGCGAGCGCGCCGATGGCCCCGCCAATCGGCCCGCCGATTATCGTACCGACTGCGTTGAGGACCAGCGTTGCCATCTATCGTTCTCCTTTGGCGGCAGGGCAGAGGGGCAGGTGAGGGGGCAGGCACCAGCAGCCAGCCACCGGCCACTGCGGCGCGCCGGGGGTGGCGACGACGCGGCGCAGGCCGACATGCGCGTGGACGAAGCGATCACCGCAGACGGCAACCAGCAAGTGAAGCTGCGCCGGGCCGGGGCGGACCAGCAGGATATCCCCCGGCTCCACCGGGCCGCTTGCCGGGATCAGTCCGGCACGGGCGGCCCATGCGCGGTAATCGCCGGAGGAGGTGTTTCGCAGCGCGTACCCAATCGGCAGCTCCACCGGCCCGCGCGCAGCGGACAGCGCCGCGCCGACCACGCCGACACAATCCAGCCCGCTGGCCGGATCGCGCCCGTGGAGCCGGAAGGGCACACCCACCAGCCGCTCCGCTGCCTGCGCGATCCTTGCAGCGCTGTCCCCGGTCATAACGGCACCGCATGACGGGTGAGCAGATCGTTGCCCGGCAGGAATGGCTCGCCGCGGAAATTGCGCGCATTGGCAAACCGCTGATGACAGGTGGCAAGCCGCCCGTCGCACCCTTCGATCAGCACAGCAGCAGTGCCCGGTGACAGCGCGAGGTCGAGCGGAGTGGCGAGAGTCAGACCCGCCTCGCCTGCCGCCACGACTTCCATCGCCAGGCCTGCCTGCGGCCCGTCGATCCAGCGCACTGTGCCGCACAGCATCGCATCGCTCGCGGGCAAAGCCCCGCTGAATGTGACTGCGTTGGCGGCAAAGTCGACCCGGTCCACCCGCGCTTCATGGGTAAAGCGCGCCGCCGACAGCCCGCATTGCGGCCCGCAGAACGCTGCGCGGCAGGTCGGGCTGGTGCGCGGCACGACATCGCGGTCGAGCACGGCCTTGGCCGACAGCAGATCGGCGGAAAACGCCGCGCCATCCTGCGAAACCGATCCGATGGTGCCGCTGTAGAGCACCATGCTCTCCCCGCTTTCCCAGTCGACCGCGCCCGCTTCCACTCGCGCCCCGTCGAACCGACCGGCGGCGAGGTCGGTGGCGGAAATGGCATCGTGCGCCAGCGCGCCCTGCATCGCGGCGCTGTCGCCGGTGAGCGCGGCGGTGCGCTGGATAGCGGAGGGCAGCATCCCCGGCGCGGCGCGGTGGCGGATACCGTCGAATGTCAGGTCGCGGTCGTGCCCGGTAAAGCCCAGTGCCACCCCGTCGCGGCGATAGATCCGCCAGAATGTCGCCACGCATTCCAGCTCGCGGGTGAAGAACGCGCGGCTCATGACGCTTCCCGCAATTCGATCAGCGGGACAGACGGTGCCTCCCCCGCAGCAAAAGTAGCGCCGTTCACATCGAGCCGGTCCTGCGCGAAGCGGACCGGGACGTCGAACAGGAACCCGGCACACACCCGCGCCCCGGTGGCGGGTGGCGCGGCGAACGCCACCCAGCCGCCCGGCTCCAGCGTCCACCCGTCCACCGTTGCGCCATCGACAGACACCGCAACGCTGCCTGCACGGGGGCGGGTGATCGGGCGCACCTGCGCCTCATCGTCATCCGCGCCGCTATCGCCATAACGTTTGACGAGGCGGAAGCGGGTGGTGTGCCCGTCGCCGGTGCCGATCCGCTGATCGTGCGGGGTGGGCGTGCCGGTCATCGCGTGGCTGCTGTGATCGAACGGATCGCTCAGCCGGAACCCGCGCGCCGCCCCGCGCCGCGCGCGGAAGAACGCCAGCAGCACGCCCAGTTCGGCTTCGGAGCGGATGCCGGGGCCGACATCGAAATGCAGCCGCGCATCGGACCACAGCGCATTGCGCCGTTCGTGGCCCGAGGCCATCACAGCGACCGAAGTGGAAAATTCCGGACTGGCCCCGGCATCGCGACCCGGTGCCAGCGGGTAGAGCACATCGTCGAATGGTTGCACCTGTTCCTCCTGCGGTTGATGGAGCCGGACGTATCCGTCGCGCGCGACCTGCGGCAGCGCCCAGACGAAGCGGCGGGCGATCCCGCGCTCTGCCGCCTGATCCAGCCCGCGGTCGATTGCGGGCCACAGCGCCGCGGCATCGTCCGAGTCGAGCACGAACCCGGCGAGGTAATCCTGCCGCTCTGTCGGGTACGCCAGCCGCCGGTCGATCGTGGCCCAGGCATCGCGCCGCAAGGCGTCCGCCCCGGCGGTCAGCCAGTCGTAATCTTCCACTTGCAGCCGGTCGTAAGCGGGCCATGCCCAGCCGATCGGCAGATTGGCGCGGTGCGCCTCTGGCGTGGCGGGGTCGAGCACGGTGGGCGCGAACACCAGCAGCATGACGGTGCATTGCGCCGGGGATGCCGCATCGCGCACCGCCTGCGCGATGCCATCGGTCGCCGCCGCCAGCAGCGCGCCTGCCCGGTCGAGCAAGTCGCACTGCGCCGGGTCGAGCGGCTGGCGCAGCGATGCGATGGGCACCGGATCGCCGCCCCATGCCTGCACAGCGGCATCATCATAGATGCACGGCGCGCCATCGGGCATGATCCACCACCACGGCTCGCCAATCTGAAACCGGACCGGCAGGCCTGCTTCCGCCGCCAGCGCCACGAACCGGCGCGCGACCGCTTGCAGCCAGTGCATCGCCGGTGCGCTGGCAGGGGACAGCAGCGCGGAGGGCGGTTCCCATCCCGTGCGCGCCGGTGCGCCGGTGGCGGTGCGTTGCTGCCAGCTATCGGGGCAATGCTGCGCCAGCAGTTCGAAACTGAGCGAGACAATCGGCACGAACCCGCTCGCCGCGCAGAGGGTGAAGAAATTGCCGTGCCATGCCCGCGCCGGGGTGCACAGCGCGCCATCGGGCGTCGCCAGCCCGTCGCTGCCGAGCCGGAAAAAATGGCTCATCCCGACATAGTGGATCAGTTCCCCGCGATAGCCGAGCGCACGGGCATTGCGGATCAGCCGCGCCGGGGTCTGGTTGCAGGCATCGTCATACGCGGTGGCGATGCCGATCCCGTGCGGGGGCAGCAGCACGTCGCCGGTTTCGAGCATGGCGCGCTCTCCGTCGCAGGCGATTTCGCTTAGCTGTGCCCAGCCATCGGCGCGGGCAGGCAGCGGGGCGGTGCTGCCTTCGCTGTAACCGGGCGGGACCAGCGAGATGAACATCCGGTCGATATCCGCCGCGTGGACCGGATCGCCGGGCAAGTCCCACCCGCTGGCCAGTTCGCCCAGCGGCAGTTCGATCCGCGCGTCTTCGCCCGATCCGCTGGCATAGTTCCACAGCCGCACGAACCATGTCCGCGCTGTGCCACTGGCATCGCGCCCTTCGATCGTCAGCGTCGGGCCATTGGTGGCGTCGAGCGCGATCAGCCCACCGCTCTGCCAGCGAAAGCGCAGCGTGGTACGGCGATAATCGCGGTCGGTGGCATAGGCGGCCAGCGGGTGATCGAGCGTGTCTTCGCTGGCCCAGATCAGCCCGGCCATTTCGCCCGCGTGGTGAAATTCGCAATCGACGCGCAAGGCGTCGGGCGCGGTGGTGACGACCGATGCCATCATCGGGCGGGGGAAATCGACGGTCCAGAACCGCGGATCGAACCGCTGAATCCAGCTTGTGTCCTGTCCCTTGCGCTGCTGCGCGATCCAGAAAGCCATCGCTTACCCCTCCCGCAAGGCGCGGCTGATCGCGCTGGCGACTTGCCGCCCCGACCGCTGAAGCGCGACCGGCGCCGCGGTGCCGCGCGGGGCGGCCAGCGCGATGGAAACTTTCACATCGCGCCCACCGCTGCCAGTGCCGCCGCCGGGAAGGCCGGTTTCGACCCGCCCCGCGCTGGTCGGCACGAACAGTTCCGGCCCGCGCTCCCCCACCAGATAGCCGCGACCGGGCGAAACCGGCCCGCCGGTCGCTCGCCCCGGCAGGCCGAGCAGGCCGCCGACAACGCTGCCGAGGATGCCGCCAATGCCGCCGCTGCTGCCCCCCCCGCTGCCCGATCCGCCGCCGCCGAGCAGCGTATCGAGGCGCATTTGCAGTGCCTGCGCCGCGATCCGGTCGATGGTTTTCAGCGCCACGCGTTCGAGGTCTTCGAACCCCAGACTGCCCTTACGCACAGCGCTTAACAGCCCGCTTTCAAGCACGCTGCCCGCCTTGGCGAAGCCGTCGGTCAGCGTGCTGTCGAACGCGGATCGCATTTGCGCGATGTCGCTGGCAAAGCCTTGGGTGCTGGCGCGCACGTCGACCAGCAGGGTTTCAATTTCGTCCATCGGATTCGCTTTCGATCAGTCGCAGGAAATCGGCCCGCCCCAGTGGTGCGGGCGTGGAAGGGTGCGCGGCAGGTGGGGCGAGCGACATCGCCAGTTCCGCCGGGGTGGCATTCCAGAACAGGTCCGGCGGCCAGCCCAGCGTGCGGGCGGCGATGCCGCTCAACATCGCGGCGCTGGCGGCGAAATGGGCGCTGCTGGCGCTCATGGCTGCCCTTGCAGGATCGCCGCCAGCAGCGCGCGCAGCGGCGCGGCACTGGCGGCCAGCCCCTGTGTGGCGATAGCGGTGCCGACATCGTCGCGGGTCAGCCCTTCGCGCTCTGCCAGACAATGCCAGAACAGCGCGGCCATCTCCGCCAGCGCCAGTTTCCCCGCGCTGGCCCGTTCGACCAGCGCGAACAACGGGCCGAGCTCTTCCTCGGCAGCGACCAGCGCGGCAAAACTGGGGCGCAACAGGCGCGGCGATCCGCCGATCGTCAGCGCGGCTTCCCCGCGGCAGGGATTGGCCCCGCTCATGCCGACACCACCGCGCCCGAGCTTTCAAGCTGGAGCGTATAGGTCCGCTCGCCATTGAAATCCCCCGCATAGTCGAGCCGCTGGACCAGAAACCGCCCGCGCAGGCGTTCGCCATCTTCGAAACTGAGTTCGTAATCCCCCAGTGTCCCGCTCAGCGCGTGGGCACGCACTTGTGCCTCGGCATCGCTGCCGAGGAATATGCCGCTGGCCGAGACCGAGACCGAACGCACCCCCGCGCCCGACAGCAATTCGCGCCAGCCGCCCGATTGTTTGTGCGTGACGACGACGCTGTCGCCGTTGATCGACATCTGCGTGGTCCGCAATCCGGCGACCACGGCATAGGCGGGCGGCTGCGCGCCGTCGGCCAGTTTGAGCAGGAAGGCAGCGCCTGTCTGGGCAGTCATCGGTATATCTCCTTGGTGATGGGATCTGTTGGGGGATCGCTGGCCCCTTCACTGTTGAAGGCAGCGGATGCGGTATTCGATCAGGGTCGCCCGCTGGTTGTGGCTGCGCCGTTCGCTGCGCGCGCGCAGGAAGCGGACAGTGGTGAGGTGAAACCCGCTGTGCTGGCGCGGCAGGTCTTCGATCCGGGCCGCGACCGCGCGCACCAGTGCGGCGTCGCTCTCCGGCTCGCTGCCGCGCAGGTGCAGTTCCACCGCCAGCCGGATTTCGCGGCCCGCGCGGTCTTTGGTGCTCCAGTCGGTGCTGGCGCTGGCGGCTATCGCCAGCCAGGGCGCGGTGGCGCGGGCGGGGGCCTCTTCCTCCACCGCGGTCAGTTGATCGAGAGGGGCAGGCCCGTTGCGAAGCCAGCGCAGCAAGGCCGCGCGCAAGGCGATTTCCATCGGTCAGTCCTCCGTAAACAACGGCCACAGCAGCGTCGCATCGCGCCAGCGGGCGGCGCGACTGGCAGCGTCGTTGCGGGTGTGGGCATGGGCTTGAGCGCGGGTGCGGGCGCGGGCGCGGGCGAGGGCGAGGCGAGCGGCGCGCTGTGCCAGCCGGGTGGTGAAATCGGCGGCGGCAGGCTCCACCGATGCGGAAAGCGGCGGGCGCGCGCTCATGCCAGCCGCATCGCGCGCCAGGGGCGCCACAGCGCGGCCACGGCGGCGGGCGGCGGGCCGTCGCTGCCGCTTTCGCGTTCGTGCCAGTAATGCGCCGCCAGCCGGATCGCGCCCTGCCGGATCGGATCGGGCAGCGCGGCCCAGTCGCGCGCTATCCCGGCGACGAAACGCACCGCGACTGGCCCGCGCCCTGCCACCACCTGCCCGATCCGCACCCGTCCGTCACCGCCGGGGTCGATATCGATGCTATAGTCACTGGCGGGCAGGGCGGTGCGCGTGCCATCGCCCGCCACCCGTTCGACCGAGACGATCGCCTGTACCGGGCCGGTCGTGAGAGTGTGCCACTGACGGGCGGCGGAAACGATCTCCTCACACGTGGCGGCCAGCGGCATTTGCCCGGTAAACGCCTCCGCCATGTCGAGCGCCGCGCGCAGCAGCGCGGCCAGCGTGGCATCGGTGGCGGGCGTGGCAATCGCCAGCCATTCCTTCAGTTCGCCAATCGCTGCATCGGGCAGCGTGGCGGGCACGATAATGGTCCGCTTCATGGCGGTCTCCGGTCAGCAAAGGGGGAAGGTGGGAGAGGGGGGGCTGGAGCAGTTCGGGCGGGCAGCGGCGCATGGCCCCCACCCGCCCGAACACCCGCTCCGCCAGTTATTCCGCGATCCGCAGCAGCTTGATCGCATTGCTGTCGAGCAATTGCCCGCCCACCCGCTTGGTGGCGTAGAAATGCACGAACGGCTTGTTGGTGAACGGATCGCGCAGGATCTGCGTCGCGCTGCGTTCGGCGATCAGATAGCCGGCGCGGAAATTGCCGAACGCGACCGGCGTCGATTCGATATCGATATCGGGCATGTCCTCTGCCTCCACCACCGGATAGCCGAGCAGGCGGTCGGGCTGCCCTTCGGCCATCGCGGGTTGCCACAGGAATGCCCCGTCCGCCGTGCGCAGCTTGCGGATCGTGCTGAGCGTGGTGGAATTCATCACCCAGCTCGCCCCCTGCCGGTATCCCGCCTTCAGCGATTGCACGATATCGATCAGCCGCAGCTCCAGCTCGGTGCCCAGCCCCAGCCCGTCGCCGGTGGCGATATATTGCAGCGTGCCGAACGCGCGCGCGCTGTCCTTTTCCGGGGTGATCGGCCCGTTCAGGAACCCGCGCGGCTGGTTATCGCCCGATCCGCCGACGAATGCGGCCCCTTCGGCGCGGGCGAATTCGCGGGCGATTTCATCGGCCAGCCAGCCTTCGATATCGAAGGCGGCATCGTCGATCATCGTCTGGCTGGCGGCGGGGTTGGCATACAGCTCCCCCGCAGGCGGGGCGATTTCGTGGAAACCGGGGGTGGCGGTTTCGGGGCGGCCCGCGGTCTCGCTGACCCAGCCCGAGGCGGTGCCGCCGCTGGCGATCAGCTTGCGATAGCCTGCGGTGCCGGTCTGCACCACTTGCGCGATGCGGCGGATCGGGCTGATCGCGGTCAGCGCGCGGGAGATAACCGCGTCGATTTCCTGCGGCACGGCATAGCCGCCATCGCCCGGCACCGCCGCCGTCAGCGATTTGATTTCCGCGGTCGATCCCCGGCGCAGATAGCCATCGACGAACCCTTTGACTTCGGCGCTGACGCCAGTGGCCGCGCCGCTGATGGCCGGGCGGGTGGCGGCGCGGGCGACTTTGTCCAGCCGGGCTTTCACTTCGTCGACATCGCCGCGCAGCGTGGCGATATCGGCTTCGGCGCGATCCTGCCGCGCGACGATATCGAAGCTGGCGTCGAGCGAACTGTCGGCCTCTGTCGGGGCGGGAGCGGAAGTCGCGGTGGAGGGGGCGATGATTGGGGTCGTCATAGGTATGTGCCTTTCATGTGGGCATAAAAAAACCGCCCGGAGGCGGCGGTGGGGGGTCGGTTAAAAGCGAGGGGCCAGCTCAGGCCCGCGTGACAAAATGCACCCGCGCCGCATGTTGCAGCGGGTGCGTGACCAGGCTGACTTCGAAAATGTCGATCTCGTCCAGTTCGCGGCCAGCGGGGCCGAGTCGATAGCGTCGCGCGCGGTATCCGAAGCTGAGGCCCGACACCGCCCGCCGGGCCAGCAATGCGGCCCCCCGGCTGGCGCTGTCGTCCAGCGTGGCGATCACGCGCAGGCCGTGCCGATCCTCCGCCGCATGGTCGATCCAGCCGATCCGTTGCGCGGGGCGGTGCTGCCAGTACAGCGGCAGAGGCCCGCTTCTCTGGCGCAGAGAGCGGGCGAAGGCCCCGGCGCGGATCGTGTCGCGGGCGGCATCGGCGCGGTCGAACAGAGCGGCATAGCCAGCGAAGCGCAGGCTCATCGCAGCAACTCCATCGCGCCCAGCCGCACGGCAATGCCCAGCAGCAACAGTGCCAGCACCGCGCGTACCAGCCACTGGACCGCTGCCTTCCACGCGCTTTGCTTGGCCGCGCGCCATGCGCCCAGCAATTCGCGCAGCTCGTCGATATCGTCCTGCGCCCCGGTGTCCGACAGGCCCAGCCGTTCGAGCGCGCGGGCGGCCCCGGCTTCGCTCGCTTCTTCGACCATCGCCCGCAAAGTGACCAGATCGGCCCCTTCGCCAGCGGCCTGCGCGATCAGGCGGGCGAGCATTTCGCGCCCGATCATGCCGCCTCTCCCCGATCGATACTCAGCAGCGCGCGTTTTTCGCTGTCGCTCAGGAAATCGGCCGCCGATACCCGCGCCCACAGTTTCTCCCGGTCTTCCGCCAGCGCGGGCACTTTATCCTGATCGACCGCCAGCACGGCATCGGGGAACCACGGGGCCAGCGCTTCCTGCAACCCGCCCAGTATCTTGCCCGCCAGCGGCAGCAGGGTCAGCCGCCACAGCGCGCGGTTGGCTTCGCGGTAATTGGCATATGTATTGTCGCCCGGCAGGCCCAGCAGCATCGGCGGCACTCCGAATGCCAGCGCGATATCGCGCGCCGCCGCCGCTTTCAGCGTGGCGAAATCCATATCCGCCGGGCTGAGCGCGAGCGATTGCCATTTCAGCCCGCCTTCCAGCACCATTGGCCGCCCGGCATTGCCGCTGCCGGAAAAGGCCAGCGCCAGTTCTTCTTTCAGCCGTTCGAACTGATCGCGGGTCAGCCCCGCACCGTCGCCGGTGTCCAGCGTCAGCGCGCCCGATGGGCGGGCGGCGTTTTCCAGCAGGGTGCGGTTCCATTGGCTGGCGGCATTGTGGATCGCCACCGCCTGTTCGGCAGTGGCCAGACAGCCTGCGCCATAATGATCGTCTGCCGGATGAAACGCCTTGAGATGGATCAGGTTGGGCCAGCCCGCATCGTCTTCCAGCGGAATGTCGATGGTCTGCCCGCTCAGCCGATAGGCATAGGCGGCGGGCCAGCCATCGGCCCCGGCGACCACCGCGACCCGTTCGGGCCGCAGCGCGAACAGCTCGACCGGGTGGCCACTGGCATCTTTCAGTATCTGGACGCAGGCATTGCCGTGCAACAGCAGATGCGCCGCCAGCGTTTCGATCAGCGATTGCCCGGCGGATGTCGCCCCGATCAGCGCCGCCAGCGCCGGATCGGTCTCCGCCAGCGGCGCCCCGCCGACCCCTTCGGCCACCAGCCGTACACTGCGCTGCGCCACCGGATTTTCCAGATAGGCGCGGCGCACACTGCGATCATATTCATAGGGCGCCGCCCCGTTGCCACCGGAGCCCTGCGCCCACGGCGAAACAAACCCGCGCGCCACAGGCACACGAACCCCGCCCCCGCCCTTGAAGGCGGAAGCGATAGTGTTGAGGAAGGACATGGGGAGTACTCCAAAAAAAAGGCCGCCCAATGGGCGGCCTCAATTCACCTGAAACAAGATAGTGTTATGCGATAGCGCCTTCACGCCTATCACGTTCGGCCACTACTCGTTCAGCCAGAGAGATTCTAAAAATGTCAGTGTAGCTTGCGGGCAAGTCAGTCATTGACTGCCGTGTCAGGCGGAAGACTGTTTCCTTCTGCCGGGTCGTCGACCTCTGACAAGTCTTCACCTTCGTCTGCAGTCTCTTCGTCACTTTCGTCTCCATCCAAGAATACCACTGCCGAATTTGCCTGTGGCGTATGGGCTAAGTCACCTAAGCATTCAATAAGGGAATGCAGAGTACCTTCGATTGGTTTCACATTCCTAAACAAGTGAGATGCCTCGGTACGATCGACGACAAAGGAATGTGATGGATATCCGTACAAAAGCTGTTGCAGCGCTTCCTCTCCCTTGAGGTTCTTGGAATGGACGTTTAGCCTCAGGCCATAGTGATAACCAATCTTCTGAGATCGGGCATCGTCTCCGAGACGAATGGGATCAATTTGTTCAAAGATTGGCTTCATAAGTCCGATCGTGACTTGCGCGGCGAGATCAGCGGCTGTTCGGAATGTGACGAGGTTCCCTGACTTGGCCTTGATACTCATCATATGATTTTCGAACAGGCTAAAGGCTTCTTCGCGCATCGTTTCTAAGGCGGATTGAAGAATGAGGCCCGAATTTCGATCTCCAATTTCGTCCCTGACTGCGATTTGCACGTCGAGCGGCCCCATCTCCCCACGGTCGCCAATTAGGAGTTCATGCCCGCCAATCGCGAAGAGCGTGCCAGCGCTTTTGCACCATCCAGGAATGCAAATTGACACTTGGTCATAATTTGCTTGGAGAATGCGCGCAGAGCGATAAGCAACATCGGCTACGCCTCCTTCGGTCGTTAGGATTGCGATGACATTGTCCGCTTTTCTAGGGCGGTGTTGAATTTGATTGCGTAACTCTACATCTACGCCAGGTTCCATTGGGGAGTTAATAACTACGATGTCAGCAGAGTACTCTGCGCGGCAATCCTCGATTGCCTCTAGTATTTGATTCGATCCCAAATTCTGTCCCCCTAAGAAAAAAGAATAGACTTAAATGTCATTGTTGAGGAATCAAGTCAGCAGATGAATTCGCGGCGAGGTATGCTTCCTCAACATCAGTTCGGTCAGCGCCCATACCAGTGCGTCGGCGCGGTCGGGGGAGCGGCCGGGGCCTTCGTAGGTGCCGCCGGTCATCAGGCCGCAGAGCTGGTCTTCCAGCAGCGCGAACACCCCGGCGTGGCGCACCCGGCCCGCTTCGTACAGCGCGGCGACGGGTTCGGCGCGGGCCGACTTGCCTTGCCGGGCGTGGACCCGGCGGACGGGCAGGGCGAGGTCGGCGGCGCGCAGCACCGTTTCGACCATCTCGCCACCCTGATTGGCCTCCACCACCACGCGGTCGGCCTGCCATACTCGCGCGGTGGTGGCGACGGCGCGGGCCCAGCGTTCGGGACTGGCGCGTTCGATACTGGCATCGGCCAGCACCGTGGCGCACCCGTCGCTGCCCAGCATCGCCACCACGATCCCGCAGGCATCGCCATGCGCGCTGGCCGGGGGATCGACCCCGATCACGATCCGCGTTGCCATACCCGCCAGACCGCCGGCCAGATCGCCAGCCAGATCACCCGCCAAATCGCCCGTCAGCTCGATCCGGCAGCTTTCGATCAGAGTGCGGCTCCACAGCGCGCCTTCGGTTTCGGTCAGCAATTCGCCGCCCAGTTCCTGCCGCCCCAAAGTGGTGCCGCCGAAATCGCGCTCCATCGCAGCGATGAAGCGCGCGGGCAGGTGCGCGGCGTTATCCTGTGTCGCACCGCCGGTGATCGCGGTGTCGCCGCTCTCCGCCCCATCGACCAGCCGCCGCACCAGCGCGGTGCTGCGCGGAGTGGTGGTGGCGACGATCCGCTGATCGCCCCCCAGCCGCAGGCCGAGCGAGAGGTTGTCCCAGCAACGCATCGCCCGCTCGTGCGCGGCGGGCCACTTGGCGATTTCGTCGCACCAGGCATGGCTGTGCTGCGGGCCGCGCAGGCTTTCCGGCTCGGCGGCGGAATAGAGGAACGCCTGCGCCCCGTTGGGCCAGCGCAGGCGGTGGAGCGAGGGTTCGAACAGCGGGCGGCAATGCGGGGGGGAGCAGGCGACCAGCCCGCTTTCCCCTTCCACCATCACGCTGCGCGCTTCGCCCAGCGATGCGCCGACCAGCGCGATCCGCACCGTGCCGTCGCTTTCGGCAATCGAGCGGACCCATTCGGCGCCCGCCCGCGTCTTGCCGAACCCGCGCCCGCCCATCACCAGCCACACCCGCCAGTCCCCCGGCGGAGCGATTTGCCCGGCATGGGCGGAATAGCGGAAATCGTGCGCCATCTCGTCGCGTTCTTCGCGGGTGATCCTGTCCGCCAGCGCGCCGATCCATTGTTCGGTCTTGCTTGGGTCGGCATCGTAGAGAAATCCCAGCGCCGTCTCAGTCATCGCGGGGTTCCTTTTCTGAAGTGTTTTCGGCCGCCTGATCCAGCTCTGCATCGGTGGCGCGTTCGGCCTCCACCTTGCGGCGCATCGCCTCGACCTTGCGGGCGAGCGATTCGCGCAGTTCGGCCTTGCTGATATGCGTGCGGACGGCGCGTTCCTTGCTCACGGTGTCCTTGTGCGCCGACAGCAGACGGAGGGCGTTGGCCACGTCGAGCTTCCGATCCGGCGCGGGGTCGCGCAGGTGGCCGAGCACCTCCATCTCCAGATTGAGATACCCTTCGTACAACGCGCTCTGCCACGCGGCGGCGAAGGTCGGGTCGCTGCGCCGCAGGGCATAGACCTCGCGGGTGGAGATATGCGCGTGCGCCGCGCTGGCGGCGACGTTGGATGTTTCGCCCAGCCGCTGGATAAACTGTTCGCGCCACTTGCGGCCCGGCTGTGCGGGGCGGTGCGCTACCCGGCGGGCGGGGGTGTGGCGGGGCCGCTGGCGGCTGGCCACTTCGCATACGCCGGGAATGGGCGGCGCGGCCTGTGCCACCGCGCGCTTTATCGCCCGCGCGAAATCGGGATCGCGCCGCTTGCGGGCATGGACCGTGGCGGCGGCAATCCCCGCTTCCTCCGCCGCGCGAGTGATGAACTTCAGCCGGGCGAGCGATTGCAGGAACGGTTGTTCCCACTGTTGCCGGGTCCGGCGGTGACAGGTTGACGGATCGATCTGGCTGGCGGTCATTGGACATGCTCCCGTGTGGTGCGGCCCCGCTGGCAGGGCGTGATCTGGTGGGGCCAACGCAAACGGGCGGCCGCTGCATGTGCAGGGCCGCCCGTTCGAATCGGAATATCGCGATGTTCGCTTTATGTACCGAAACAGCGTGACGATGTCAACATAAAAAACCAAATAGGTTAGTTTTGCGCGGCGATTGTGCCACCCGCCCCGCTCGCCTAAACGCCTGCGACGCATTTGGGATGCAGGGTGGAACGGCGATGCTGCGCAAGCTTTACAACTGGACGATGGACAAGGCGGCGCATCGCCATGCCGAATGGTGGCTGGCGTTCTTCTGTTTCGTCGAAGCGAGCTTCTTCCCGATCCCGCCACACCCCCTGCTGGGCCTGATGTGTCTGGCCGAACCGAAAAAGGCGATCCGTTTCGCGCTGGTGGCGACGCTGGCCTCGGTCGCCGGGGCGCTGCTCGGCTATGCCATCGGCTGGGGGCTGTACGATACCGTGGGCGTCCGCCTGATCGGCGCGCTCGGCCTGACCGACAGTTTCCCGGTCGCCGCCTGCCATTTGCGCAAATACGATTTCGAAGCGATCCTGATCGCGGGCGCTACCCCGGTGCCGTTCAAACTGCTGACGATCACCGCCGGTTTCGTGGGCATGAACCTGGTCAGTTTCGTGCTGTCGAGCCTGTTCGCCCGCGCGCTGATCTTCGTGACGGTGGGCGTGCTGTTCCGCGTGTTCGGCGCCCCAATCAAGCGGGTGATCGACAAGTATCTCGGGCTGGTGACGACCGCGTTCGTGGTGCTGCTGGTGGGCGGAGTGCTGGTGCTGACGACGATTTCGGGCGGCAGTTCGGGGAAGGCCGATCCGTGCGCCGCGGCACCGGCGGTGACCGCCGCCGCCTGAGGCTGGCCGCCAATCCCCGCCACCGGCCCCACCGGCCATCCGTCAGCGGCCTCCGCCACGGGCCATGCGCCACGATCGGCACCACCGCCCGCTCCGGCGATTGCCGATGCTTATTCTGCCGATAACGGCCGGTCGCCTTGTTTAATCGCCCCCCGCACACCACATTAGGATCAGCTACCAGTCGCGATCGACGGTTCAGAGGGCCAAGTCACCCTCCCTTCTTTCCTTTTCGCCTCTTAGCCAGCGCGCACAAGCGGTCGCTGATGATCGTCTGCGCGAGACTGAAGGACATCGATATGACTCACTTTGGCACCATCAAGAGCTATGACACCAGCAAGGGTTCGGGAATGATCTCCCCCGAAAAGGGCGGCGAACCGCTCGCCTTTGCGAAGGCCGATCTGCAGCAGGAAGCTGCCGACCCGAAGTCTGGCCAGCGTTACGGTTATGCCACCAGCCAGGTTGCCGGCGGCAAGGCCCGCGCAACCAACCTTCAGCCTGAAAACGCCAAGCAGGCGCAGGCCGAAAACCAGCAGGGCTAAACCCAGCGAAACCGGGGGCACTTCAAACCGGTGCCCCCGGCATTTCGCCCTTACCGGCTTCGCCCACCACAACCCCACGGCGCACGAGAGGAGCATGACTATGGACCTCGACGAATTGCTACAGGCACATCAGGCAGAAGTGTTGAAGGCCCGAAATTCGGGCAACGGCGGGGTGAATGGCGGGGTGACTGACAGCCATTTCGAACAGGTCGCGCTTTATGCCAAGCGTATTCGCGAGCTGCGGCAATTGCGGCTGGGCGAGCAGGAACGTACAGCGCCGGCCGGATCGCGCCCATCGGTCATGGCGACCGTGTCGACCGATGCAGTCATCTACGGAACCTATCTCGGCAATCCGGCGCCGCAACCCGCATCGGTTCCGCTCGATTCGTGGGAAAGCGAAGGCGGGTCGCTCGATCCGCCCCAGGTGCCGTTGCCCAATGGCGTTACCACCGACATAATCCGTCAGTTCTACGTCGGGCCATATGTCTATACCGACCTGGCCCTCGCCCTTGCCGAACATCATCGACAGCAATCGCACACGCAGGCCGACAGTGTGGCGACCACGCCGCGCGGCACCCGCCCGGATTAACCAGAGAGCCACGGCCCCACCGCGATGTTCGCGGTGTCGGCGCAAGGGAGAAACACGATGTCGAAGAAACAAAGACGATCGAGCCGCGAAATCCGCAAGCCGAAAGCGGAAAAGCCCAAGACCAACGCCTCCCAGCCAAGCGTCAAACCGGGTGCGATCAAAGGGCTGGAAACCATTCGCAACACCTGAGGCCAAGGGGGGAGCAAAGTCGATGGCTATCCGAACCACCCGAACGCAGGTGACCTTTGCCGCACCATTCCGGCTGAAGGAAATCGCGGAACAGCTTCCGCCCGGCACGTACGATATCGATACAGATGAAGAGGCGCACGAAGGCAACGAACGCACCGTATATGTGCGCGTGGCGACCGTCATTCATGTGCGCGGGCCGTACGGCTCACGAATGGTGACGATCGACCCGCTCGGCCTCGACGCGGCGTTAGGCTCAGGACCCACTACTGGCACCATTGAGAACTCCTAAGGGGATTTGACCAAAATGGCCCATCGCGGCGTCGAAAGGTATTGAAATATTGCCATATTCCTGCGCCCTTTCTCCTTGCGCTGAGCCATTTTGCTTCAAACCTCAACGGTGCCAGTAGTGGGTCCTGAGCCTACTCAGACCGGGGATAGCGCCCGCCCGCGCACCGACAGGCGCGGTTAAGCCCCTCGCTCTGGCTACGGCCCGTCACCGATGAAGCGGGTCGCCAGTTTATACACCTGTTGCACCCCGCGTTCGTCGCGATCCCAGCCAGCCACCTCCCGGCGGATCAGCTCCGGGTGTTTCTTGCTGATATCGCGCAGGGCGTTGCCCACCGACTTGCGGACATAGTCGCTGTCGTCGCGGCGCAGCGGGGCGAGCAGGGCGACCGCATCGCCCGGATGGTCGCTGAAATACGGGCGACCGGTCCATATCCGCAGCCCCTCTGTCACCGCGCGCCGGGTGTTGGGCACACTGGCGGAAAGCCATTCGCGGATGACCGGCAGCGCCGCCTCGTATCCGGTATCGTGGCAGAACCGGTCGAACGCCTTGGCCAGTATCTCCTGCACCCGCCAGTCGTCATCCCGGCTGACCCGGTCTTTCAGGATATGCAGCGCGTCGGGGTCCGATGCGGCGAAGTGCCCCAGGATGAAAGTGCCGACACACCGCGCCTGATGGACTTGCGAATCGAGCAGGGCCAGCGCGATTTCGCTGGCCGCCGCGCGATCATTCGCTGACACCACCTCATCGGCGGCAAGCTGCAAGTCGTTGAAACCGTGCTCGGTTTTCTGCGATCTGGTAACGATGTCGGCTACGATACCCATACCGCAATCCCCCTTCGGATCATGCGTATAAGGCGATCCCCGCGACTGTACAGCGCGCGCGGCGACGCTCTTCGCAAGGGATGAGGGGATCACTCCCCCGCTTCCACGACGCCAGCCATGCGACCAGCACTTTCGTCTTCACAACTGGCCCCCCTCCTTCGTCATTGCGAACGCAGTGAAGCAATCCAAGGCGTGAGGGTGCCCCTTCATCGCGGCGGTTATGATGGGCGCAGGCGGCGGTCCATGGATTGCCACGTCGCCTGTGGCTCCTCGCAATGACGAGGAGAGGGGATGCACGCGATAGTATTGGCCAATCATCGGCAGCGCGGCCCTTATCCGCGAACCAAACCCCACTCCGTGCCTTCGTGCCTTCGTGTGAACCAAGCTTTCATCCGACGCCCCTCCATCGCGGCGGTTGCGATGGGCGCAGGCGGCGGTCCATGGATTGCCACGCCGCCTGTGGCTCCTCGCAATGACGAGGAGAGGGGATGCACGCGATAGTATTGGCCAATCATCGGCAGCGCGGCCCTTATCCGCGAACCAAACCCCACTCCGTGCCTTCGTGCCTTCGTGTGAACCAAGCTTTCATCCGACGCCCCTCCATCGCGGCGGTTGCGATGGGCGCAGGCGGCGGTCCATGGATTGCCACGTCGCCTGTGGCTCCTCGCAA
>NZ_RAHJ01000022.1:256647-291311 GCF_003605755.1 Tsuneonella suprasediminis
CAGGCGGCGGTCCATGGATTGCCACGTCGCCTGTGGCTCCTCGCAATGACGAGGGGTATGGGCCTCCACCCGCCACAGGCGCAACCAGCCTATCCGGTCAACACCACTTCGAACTCTTCGCAGGCGATCTGCAGGTCGTCGTCCACGGTATAGGGGGTGTCGGCCAGAACGCGGGTGAAATAGGCGTCGTGCGCTTCGCGCCACCATGTCAGCGTCAGGTCGCCTTCGCCTTCCTTCACTGCGAAGTCCTCGTCGATATCGCCCAGCCGTTTGATTTTGACGTGCGTGGTACGCATCACCGCGCGGGCCTGCCCGGCCCAGTCGGTGACGATGGCATATTCGCCCGGCTGCGGCACGGGATCGCCCGATGCCTCCAGTTCGGCAAGCGAGCTTGCGGTTGCGCGCTTCTTTCCCGCGACGACCAGATCGGCGCAGATATCGGCATCTTCGCGGTTATCGCAGAAGTGGAATGCGGGCGGAGTATCGGCAGGCGCCGCCGGGTCGATCGCGCGATAGCGCTGCCACAGGTGTTCGACAGAAGGATGCATGGCCCGCCTCTATCCGTGCGGACGCACCGGCGGCAACCCCGGCGGGCGGCGCGTGGCCCTTTGCACAACGGTCGTAGCAAAGGGGCCACGCGGATATGTCGCGCTTACCCCTCGAACGTCACGTCCAGCGTGATTTCGCAATTGAGCACTTTGGAAATCGGACAATTCTTTTCCGCTTCCTGCGCCAGTTCGCGGAATTTCGCTTCGTCGATTCCGGCGACTTTGCCGGTCAGCGTCAGCGCGGACTGGGTGACCGAGAAGGCGTCGCCATCCTTGTCCAGCGTGACTTTGGCGGTGGTTTCCAGCGTCCCGTCCTCGTGCCCCGCACGGGCCAGCGCGAAGCTGAGAGCCATCGTGAAACACGCCGAATGCGCGGCGGCGATCAGCTCTTCCGGGTTGGTGCCGGGGGCCCCTTCGAACCGGGTGTTGAAGCCATAGGGATTGTCGACCACGCCCGATTTGGTCCTGATATGGCCTTTGCCCTCTTTGCCCAGACCTTCGTAGCGGGCGGTGGCGGAATTGACGGTTGCCATGGGGATAATCCTGTTCTGTTGGGAAATGAGGGTTCCCTCACCGGACGCACGGCAAGCCGCGCGGTTCCCCGTGGGGCGTGGTGCGGGTGTTGAGGATATTGCGGATGGCAGTGGCTGCCGAACCGCCCGACCCCTTTCCCCTCCCCCTTCGTCGTTGCGAACCCAGTGAAGCAATTCATGGCGAGAGGTTTCCGACCATCGCACCGGTTGTGGCTGGGATGAGGTGAGGTCCATGGATTGCCACGTCGCCTGACGGCTCCTCGCAATGACGAGGGGAGGGGGCGGATGAGAGTATTGGCCAGCCATCGGCAGTGCGGCTCCAACCTCTGAACCAACCCCACTCCGTGCCTTCGTGCCTTCGTGTGAACCAGGCCTCCACCCGCCCCCTCCATCGCGGCGGTGGTGGCTGGGGCGAGGGCAGTACATGGATTGCCACGTCGCCTGCGGCTCCTCGCAATGACGAGGGGAGGAGGCGAGGCGGTAGTTACTGGGTCACCCCACCCACTATCCCGTCACCCCGGCCCCCGAGCCGGGGTCCAGCTACCTCCAACGCGGTGCGGGAGAAAAGCGGGGCCCCGGATCGGGTCCGGGGCGACGGTGTGCCGGAGGGAGAGGGGATGCGGGGAGAGTGGGGTGCGCGGGGTTGCTGGCGGGGACTGCCGCATCGTCGGGCGACTCGTTTGCCGCTACCCTCCATGTCTCACGCACCTCCGCCTCCCTCCATCGCGGCCGTTGTGATTGGCGCAAGCGGCGGTCCATGGATTGCCACGTCGCCTTCGCCTCCTCGCAATGACGAGGGGAGGAGGCGGGCGAGAGTATTGGCCAGCCATCGGCAGTGCGACTCCAACCTCTGAACCAACCCCACTCCGTGCCTTCGTGCCTTCGTGTGAACCAGGCTTCCACCCACCACCCCGTCACTCATTCCAGCGCGCGAATTCGCAGGCGGGCGGGTTCGTGCACGGTGATCGCGCGGTAACTGCGCGCGATCAGGCCGTTCTTCTCCAATCGGGCGAGCGCGGCGTTGGCTGTGGCGCGGGTGACGCCCAGCAGGTCCGCGATTTCCTGCTGCGTGATGGTGACGGTGCGCGGCTGATGGCCCCCGCCGGCCAGATTGCCCAGCAGACCGGCGGCGCGGGCCAGCGTGGTGCCGCTGCGGATGCCGGCCAGCAGGTCGAGCGTTTCCTGTAACTGCGCCGCCATTGCGCCCAGCAGCGCGCGCATCGCCGCGGGATCGCTTGCCAGCACCCGTTCGAACAGCGCCCCGCCGATGAACCGCACCCGCGCCGGGCCACGGGCGAGCGAATCGACGATCCGCGGGCGCCGCGACAGGATCGCCAGCTCGCCATACGAATCGCCGGGGCCGAGCAGCGCGACCGAGCGGAACTCTCCGCTGGCGAGGAACTGGCCGACCGATACCGTGCCTTCCTCGATCAGGCAGAACCCGTCGGGCGCGGTGCCGCGCTGGTGGATCAGTTGACCGTCGGTAAACGACTGCACCGGCGCATGGTCGCGCAGCTGGCGGCGGGCGCTGTCGGGCAGGGCCTCGAACAGCATGGCCGACAGCAGCGAACGTAGCGGCGGGGTGATCCCCGGTTCGGATTGTTCGATATTTGACATTCCTGTGCCCCGGATACCGCTAAACCAGCCAAAACAAAAGGAGAGAGCAGGATGCCCGCGTCATCGATTGCCATCATCGGGATATATTTCGGGTTCGCGATACTCGAACTGTTCCGCACCAACCTGTTCGTCAAAGCCGAACAGACCCGCGACGACGGAATCGTCGAAGTGCTCAGCATGGTTATCCTGCTGGCGATCACCCAGCCCGCCATCGTGCTGGGCACAGCGGCGCTGGCGAACTGGCTGGTTCCGCAATGGGCCGGCGCGCTGGCCAACCTGAATGTGTTTGCCGCAATCCTGCTGTTTCTGGTTTGCGATGACCTGACGCAATACTGGTGGCACCGGCTCAGCCATTCGTATCACTGGCTGTATAATCTGCATCGTGCGCACCATAACGGGCGCTATATGTCGGTGCGGCTGACGTATCGGAACAATATCATCTATTATGCGATGATGCCGGGCATCTGGCTCAGCGGATTTCTGGTTTTCCTTGGTCTTGGATGGGTTTACGCCGGATATATCGTGGTGAAGATGTTGGTGATTATCGGCGCGCATTCCGATGTCGCGTGGGACCGCCCGCTCTATCGCATCAAGTGGCTCAGCCCGGTGATGTGGTTGGTGGAACGCACTATCTCGACGCCCGCGACCCACCACGCCCACCACGGCCGCCATGCCGACGACCCGGCGGTGAATTATAAGGGGAACTACGGCAACCTGCTGTTCTTCTGGGATATTCTGTTCGGAACGGCGAAAATTACCCGCACTTATCCGCAAAGTTACGGCGTCGAAGGACTGGCTCCGGCGACACTGGGGCAGCAGTTGCTGTGGCCTGTCTTCCCGGAAAACAAGGCGTTTCCCGAAGACGAAGACGCGGTTGCCGCGCCGCTGGAACAGGAAGGAGCGGCCGCCTAAAGGCCGCTACCTTCGCAGGTCGGCAGTAGGAATCAGATGATTTCTACTGCCTTTCCAGCACGTTCGAACATTCCCAGGATCGTCCCGACCTCTTCTTCCGAATGTTCGGCACACAGCGAACAGCGCAGCAGCGTCATGTTCGCCGGGGTCGCCGGGGGGCGCGCGAGATTGACATAAAGTCCTTCTTTCAGAAGGGCTTCCCACATCGCGGCACCGCGTTCCAGATCGGGCATGATGACCGCGACGATGGCGCTCTGCGGTTCGCTGGTCCCCAGTTCGAACCCGAGATCGGTCAGCCCCTTGTGCAACCGCTTGGAATTCTCCCACAAATGCGCCCGCTTGTTATGGCCGGTGGCCATCAGCTTGCGGATCGAAGTGGCCGCGGTCGCCACCACGCTGGGCGGCAGTGAGGCGGTGAAAACGTAAGGGCGGCATACTAAGCGCATGATTTCAAACTTGGGATGGTTTGAAACGCAGAACCCGCCGACGGTGCCGACGCTTTTGGAAAAAGTGCCGATCACGAAATCGACATCGTCCAGCACGCCCTGCTCTTCCGCCACACCGCGCCCGTTGGGGCCGATGAAGCCCATTGAATGGGCTTCGTCCACCAGCACCATCGCGCCATGTTTCTTAGCAACGGCAATCATTTCCCTGAGGGGAGCGATATCGCCGAGCATCGAATAGACGCCTTCGAGCACGACCAGCTTGCCCGCCCCTTCGGGAATGCGACCGAGCCGTTTGTCCATCGCCTCTATATCATTGTGTTTAAACGGAACAATCTCCGCATTGCCGAGTGCGCAGCCGTCCCAGATCGAGGCATGGCTGTCGATGTCGAGCACGACATAATCGCCCTTGCCGGCAATGGTCGAGATGATCCCCAGGTTGGCCTGATAACCCGTTGAAAACACCATGGCATGTTCCATGCCATAGAACTCTTTCAACGCTTCCTCGCACTCGCGGTGGCCCTGATACGTGCCGTTGAGTACGCGGCTGCCGGTGGTGCCCGAACCATAATCGTCGAGCGCCTGCTTGCCCGCTTCGATCACATCGGGATCGAAGGTCATGCCCATGTAGTTGTAAGTGCCCAGCAAAATGGTGTCGCGCCCATTGCAGATCGCCCGTGTGGGCGACAACACCCGCTCCATCACCAGATTGAACGGGTCTTCCACTCCGGCGGCGAGCAGATCGGCGCGTTGCTGGATCAGAGGGTCAAATTTACTGAACAAATCCGGGGTGTTACCCGTCAGCTCCGCCGGTTTATCCGGCTGTCCGATGCCTTCGCTCATTTGGCTTGCATCGTGTTGACGGCGTCGATCAACTGGCCCCAGGTTTCGATTTCGGCCTGCTGATTCATGCTGATAATGATATCGAATTCATCCTCGATCGCAGCGACGAAATCCATCACCGTCAGGCTGTCGAATTCGAGATCGCCGGCAAATGTAGTGTCTTCGTCGATCGCGACACCTTTCTTGTTGAAAGGTTCGATCAGCGTGCGAACGCGGGTTTCGACTTCGGCACGATCCATAGTTGGGTCTCTTTCATCGTTCGGGTGACACCGGGTGCCACGTCATTGCGGCGCAAAAGCGGCCCGCAGGGGCGATTGTCAAGCCACGGGTTGTGCTGCCACATCTTCCACCAGCTTGCGAACCGCGGCCATAAATGGCCCGATGGAAACAGGTTTTGCGAGATAGCTGGCCGCCCCGGCGGCGCGGATTCTTTCTTCGTCGCCCTTCCCGGCATAAGCGGTGACCGCCAGCACGGGGACGTTGAAAAGCTGCGAATCGCGGCTCATTTCCGCAATCAGATCGAGCCCGGAGATATTGGGAAGCTGGATATCCATGATCGCCAGATCGGGATCGAACGCGCGCGCTGTGTTCAGCGCCAGTTCGCCATCGGCTACCGGTTCGACTTCGAAGCCGTTGGCGCGTAATACGTCGCAGAACAATTTCCGGTTAAGGTCGTTGTCCTCGACAACGAGGATTCTCTTTGCCACTGGAGCGGCTCCCTTACGCGCGAACACGCGTTGAACGAATGGCTTGAGGTTAGCAAAAATTACCAAAGGTTCACAATCTGATAATCATTCGGGAGCGCATGCCCACCATTCGGGCGATCCCGACACGCTGGCTTTGTCGGCGCTGGGCTGGGTTCTGTCCGATTCCCAACGGGCGGAACGTTTGCTGTCGCTGACCGGGCTGACGCCTGAGGTGCTGCGCGATAATCTGACCGACAGAGCCACTTTGTCCGCCGTTCTCGGCTTTCTGGAGGCGCACGAGCCCGACCTGCTGCTGGCGGCGGACGCGCTGAACGTTACCCCGGAAGCGCTGGTGAAAGCCCATGCGGAGCTGGCCCGATGACGCGCCCCTTGGTGATTTCCGATTGCGACGAAGTGCTGCTGCACATGGTTGCCCATTTCAAAGACTGGCTGGGCGAAACGCAGGGGGTGGATTTCAACCTCGTCGGCAATAATTTCGCCACTGCGATGCGCTGGCGCGAAACCGGGCAACCGGTGGAAGAACGCGATATCTGGCGCCTGCTCGGCGGGTTTTTCGACACCGAAATGCACCGCCAGAACCCTATCGAAGGGGCGGTGGAAGGGATCAACACGCTGGCGGAAAATGCCGATGTCGTGATCCTGACCAACCTGACCGACGAGCGCCAGCAACGCCGGACAGAACAGCTTGCCGCCTGGGGCGTCCATGCCCGCGTGTTCACCAATCAGGGCCCGAAAGGCCCCGCGCTGAAAGCGATTATCGAGGAATACGCACCGAGCCGGTCGGTGTTCATCGACGATCTGGCGCAGCACCATCATTCAGTGTCCGAAACGGTGCCCGATGTGCGCCGCCTGCATCTGTGCGGTGAACCGATGCTGGCCCCGCATATCGACTGTGCCCACCGGGCCGGTCACGCACACGCCCGGATTGATAACTGGGCCGAGGCATTACCCTGGTTGCAGGATCAACTGCACAATCCATCTCAAGAGGAAGACGCATGAGTTACGAAGCCCGCCTTGCCGAACTTGGCATCGCTTTGCCGACGGCCGCCGCCCCGGTGGCATCCTATGTTGCTGTGGTTGTTACCAATGGAATGGCGCACGTTTCCGGCCAGCTGCCGTTCGTCGATGGCGAACTGGTGAAAGGCCGTCTGGGCGAAGACGTATCGGTCGAAGATGGCGCGACCGCTGCCCGTGCCTGCGGCCTGATGATTCTGGCGCAGCTCAAGGCGGCACTCGGCTCGCTCGACCGCGTGGAACGGGTGGTCAAGCTGGGCGCGTTCGTCAATTCGACCGGCGATTTCACCGATCAGCCGAAAGTGGCCAATGGTGCCAGCGATCTGATGGCCGAAGTGTTTGGCGATGCGGGCAAACATGCCCGTGCCGCTGTGGGCGTTCCTGCATTGCCGCTGGGTGCGGCGGTGGAAGTCGATGCGATTGTCGCCGTTCGCCCCGATTGACGCGCTGCGCGCTCCGCCGCCCGAACCCGCGCGCGTGGCGTGGCTGGCGGGCAGGGAGTATGCGCACCGCGGGCTGCACGACGATGTCGTGCCCGAAAACTCCCCCGCTGCCTTCGCCGGTGCGATTGCGCGGGGGATGGGCATCGAATGCGATGTGCAGAAAACCGCCGATGGGCGGGCGATGGTGTTCCACGACTGGGAACTGGACCGGCTGACCGACCAGACCGGGGCCACCGGTGCGCACACCGTGGCGGAACTGGAACAGCTCACCCTGCTCGGTTCGGCAGAACGTGTCCCTTCGCTCGACCGTGTGCTCGATCAGGTTGCCGGGCAAGTTCCGCTGATTATCGAGATCAAGTCGAAACGCGACCGCAAGGTCAGCCCGTTGTGCCTCGCGGTGCTGCGTGCGCTGGAGGGGTATCGCGGTGATCATGCTGTGATGAGCTTCGATCCGCGTGTCGGGCGCTGGTTCTCGGTCCACGCGCCGGAGACCGTGCGCGGTCTGGTGGTGACGGAGGAAGGCAACCGCGGGCTGCGCGGCACGGTCGAGCGTCATCTGGCGCTGTGGCATGCAGCCCCCGATTTCATCGCTTACGACATACGCGATCTGCCGAGCCGGTTTGCGGCGGCGCAGCGTGAACGCGGGTTGCCGGTGCTGACGTGGACGGTCAGCACGGGTGAACTGCGTGAGCGGGCCGCTGTGCACGCCGATGCGCCTATTGCCGAAGGAGAAGGTGTGGCGTGAGCGCAGCCGACCTTGTCGCGCGCATGGCCGGTTCGGTTGGAGAGTTCTCGGCTGAACAGTGGGACAGCCTGACCGATGGCGATAACCCGTTCGTCAGCCATGCATTTCTCTCTGCGCTGGAAGATTCGGGCAGTGTCGGTGACGGCACCGGGTGGCAACCCGCGCCGCTGGTGATTGAAGCTGGCGATCAATTGCTGGCGGCGCTGCCCGCTTACCTGAAGGGGCACAGTCAGGGCGAATATGTGTTCGACCACGGCTGGGCCGATGCATACGAACGGGCAGGCGGGCGGTATTATCCGAAGCTGCAGATCGCCGTGCCATTCACTCCAGCGACCGGGCCACGGGTACTGACGTATAACCGAGACCTTGCCGCGCCCTTGCTGGGCTTTGCGGAGAAATTTGCCGAAGCAAACCACCTGTCATCGATCCACGCGACATTTCTCCAGCCCGATCAGCTGCCGTTGTTCGAAGACGCCGGGTGGCTGATCCGGCACGATATCCAGTACCACTGGGAAAATCGCGGCTACGGTAATTTCGAGGCCTTTCTCGATGAGCTCGCCAGTCGCAAGCGCAAGGCGATCCGCAAGGAACGCGCCGCCGCGCGGGAAGGGCTGGAAATCCGCCACTTGCGTGGCGCGGACATCCGGCAGGAGCACTGGGATGCGTTCTGGGAATTCTATCAGGACACCGGCGCGCGCAAATGGGGGCAGCCCTATCTCACCCGCGAGGCTTTCGACCTGATCGGGCAGCGACTGGGCGACCGGGTGCTATTGATGCTGGCGTTCGACGGTGCGCGGCCGATTGCCGGGGCGCTGAACTTTATTGGCGGGACGACACTGTACGGGCGATACTGGGGCTGCAACGAAGACCGGCGTTTCCTGCATTTCGAACTGTGTTATTATCAGGCGATCGATGCGGCGATTGCGCTGGGTCTGCAACGGGTCGAGGCCGGGGCGCAGGGGCAGCACAAGCTGGCGCGCGGATATGAACCGGTGGCGACGACATCGGCGCACTGGATTGCCGATCCGGGTTTCCGCGAAGCGGTGGCCGATTATCTCGAACGCGAGAAAGCCGGGATTGCCCATGATCGCCAATGGTTGGGTGAGCACACCCCGTTTCGCAAAGGCTAACGGTTGCTGCCGCGGAGTGTTACACTACCCCATACGGTGGAGCTGCGGCTAACGGCGATTCGGATCAGGCGGCGTGACGGACGCCTGCGCTCAGCCACTCCCGTGCACGACGCTGTGCTTCGGCTATTTCGCGGGCAGTCATTTCGTCGGCAACGTCGGCGCGGCACCATGATGCCTCTTCATGTCCACGCGTAGCAGCAAGGTTGAACCACTTGTGCGCTTCGATCAGATCGCAGTTCACGCCGTGGCTACCGGTCGAATATGCTACGCCGAGATCGAAACACGCTGTTGCGTCGCCCTGCGATGCTGCGGTCAGGCAATTGGCGACCAGCATGTCGGCGGTCTCATCATCGGGCAGCTTAGTGCACGCCCCTTCGATCTTGTGCAGTTTCATCGATCTTCATCCCCCTGTTGTGGCAAACCCCTGTTGCCGATGGGACGAGTTCAACCGGTTTATGGTCAATAAATAGTTAATGAGAGTTCGGAAAAAGTGAGTTCTGAACGAAAGCCAGTGCTTTTCGACAAGTAATTAGTGGACGATTCCGCATCTTCCGGGATTGTTGCTTGTGCGCGCTGGAGCAGCACCCTATAGGCCCGCCGAACGCGATCGGAGCGGCAGCGGCCATCCCGGAGGCCGGTGCAGTTGTCGATCTGCAGCAGAGGACATGTATGGCCAGCCTGGCGTCCAGCGATATCGACATTCTTGAAAAGGCGAAACGCGCGCTTGCCCCGGATTATTTACCGGACGAAAGCGAAGAATACATGTCGCCCGCGCAGCAGGATTATTTCCGCATGCTGCTGGTCGAATGGAAACGTTCGATCCTCGAATCCGCCAGTGTAACCTTACAGTCACTGCAAGACGGGCCGATCCGCGAAGCGGACCTCAATGATCGTGCGTCCAGCGAAACCGATTGGGGTATCGAACTGCGAACGCGCGACCGCCAGCGCAAACTGATTTCCAAGATCGATGCCGCTCTGCGCCGGATCGACGAAGGCGAATACGGATATTGCGAAGTCACTGGCGATCCCATCGGGCTGAAGCGTCTGATCGCTCGTCCGGTGGCAACAATGACGGTTGAGGCGCAGGAAGCGCACGAACGCCGCGAGAAGATTTCGCGCGACGATTGAACGCGCTGCTGCGAGGCAGGCGCATCATTGTGATTCGCTAAGAACTTCCCGTATTCGATGCACTGCGGTTTAAAGCTTCATTAGGCTGTTTGGCGGTATGAATCCTGTGTGGCCGCATAGAGCGCCGCCCGACTTTTATGGACTTGAGAGATCACGGAGCAGTGACCTGATGGCTGGCGTTGAAACGCGCAATGCGGAACGCGAAAGTCTTTTCCTTATGGCTGACGTTCGCCTGGAAGGTGCGGCGCAGACAGAGAGAATCAAGGTTCGTAATCTGTCTTCCGGCGGCATGATGGGCGAAGGCGATATCGCTGTGTCACGCGGATCACGGATAGTTGTGGCGTTGCGAAATGTCGGTGAAATCGATGGCAGTGTCGCGTGGGTGCAGGGCAATCGATTTGGCGTCAGCTTCGCATCGGAAATCGACCCCAAGGCACCGCGTACATCTGTGACAAAGAGCAACGCCGACCTCACCAGTCCGCGCTATACCCGTCCACCGATGACTTACGAAGATCCGGCCAGACTTCGCAAACTCTGACGCCGGTCGCGAAAATCGCATCGTGGGGCGCTGACTGGCGACTGGCAAGGTGCTAGTCCTTGCCATGATGACCACTTCGCGCCTTCGCCTGTCTGCCATGCTTGCCGCCGCAGCGTTGCTGGGTGGATGCGGCGGCTCGGGCGATCCCGATACCGTAGAGGTGGCATTCATTGCCGATTCGGCCGATTTGCTGGAAACCGGCCTGCGCCTGTCGTCGGCGGCACAACAGGTTCGCGCGGCCACGGCCACCGGGCTGGTATCGCTGGATTCGCATGGCGAGATCGTGCCGTCGATCGCCGAACGCTGGATCGTGACCGAAGACGGGCTCAGCTACATCTTCCGCGTTCGCGATGCCAACTGGCCCGACGGCAGCCAGATCACTGCGGAACAGGTGCGCGATTCGCTCCGCCAGACGATCCGCCAGCTGCGCGGAACTTCGCTGGGCCTCGATCTGGCGGCGGTATCGCAAGTGCGGGCGATGACAGGGCGGGTGGTGGAGATAGACCTTAGCGCGCCAGTGCCCGATTTCCTCCAGCTGCTCGCACAGCCCGAACTGGGCATATCCTATAAGAAGCAAGTGGCTGGCCCGATGGTGCTGGCCGAAAACAAACGCGACGGCGGGATCGTGCTGACTCCGCTGCCCCCGGAAAAACGTGGCTTGCCCGCGGTGCCCGATTGGGAGGAAAGCGTCCGCAAATTGCATGTGCGCGGGCTATCCGGTGCCGATGCGGTCGCCGCGTTCGGTAGTGGCGAGGTCGATGTCGTACTCGACGGGCGACTGGCCGATTTTCCGCGTGCCGACACCGGGCCGCTCTCGCGCGGAACAGTCCGGCTGGATGCAGCGCAGGGTATCTTCGGGCTGCGGGTTGTGCGTGACGATGGCTTGCTGGGCGATGCCGTGCGCCGCGAAGCACTGGCGATGGCCATCGATCGCGATACGCTGATGAGCCCGTTCAACATCGCTGGCTGGGTGCCCAGCACGCGACTGGTTCCGGCGGCGATTGCCGGGGGCGATGCGGGGGAGCGCTGGGCAGGCCTTACGCTGGAAGAGCGGCAGGCATCGGCGCGCCAGCGCATCGCAGGCTGGGCGAACGGCGGCGATAACAAGGCCGAAGTGCGGATTTCGCTTCCCACCGGTCCGGGCTCGGATCGCCTGTTCCAGCAGATCGCGCAGAACTGGCAGTCGATTGGCGTGACGGCGGTGCGTGTCGGGCCGGGCAGCGCGGCGGATCTGGTGCTGATCGATACGCTCGCCCGGTTTGGCAGCCCGCGTTGGTATCTCAACCAGTTCGCGTGCAGCGTGCGCCGTCTGCTGTGTTCGCCGGAGGCGGACGAATTGGTGAAGCTGGCAACTCAGGAAATCGACCCGGCCAAACGCCATGTCGCGTTGCTGGAGGCGGAAACGCGGCTGACCGCCATGCAGGGCTTCATTCCGCTGGGCGCGCCGGTGCGCTGGTCTCTGGTGCGCGGCTCAGTGCTGGGCTTTGCGCCGACGCGCCTTTCGGTGCATCCCTTGTTCCCGCTCGCCGTCGACCCCAAATAGAGGGTATGACAGGAGCACGCGCTACAATGGAAAAGCCCCGCCGGATGCAGATAGAGCTGCCGATCGGCAACGATCCGGCCTCCGTTCGCCGCCGGATGGAGGCGATGGAGCAACTGCTGGAAAATGGGTTTGTCGTGCCCGGCATCAATTTCCGCGTCGGGCTGGATGCGATCGTCGGGCTGGTCCCGGTCCTGGGCGATCTGGTGACCACTGCGATGGGCGCGTGGCTCGTATGGGAAGCGCGCAACCTCGGGATGCCTAAGTGGAAGCTGTGGCGCATGGCGGGCAATGTCGCGTTCGACACCGCGCTGGGTGCTGTGCCGCTGGTGGGCGACGCGGCGGATTTTATGTTCCGCTCGAACACGCGCAATATGAAAATCGTGCGGCGCCATCTGGATAAACACCATCCGGCGCAGCGGACGATCGACCAGTAGTTTCAACCGAGACCGGATTGGCGTAGAGCGGCGGGCATGGCCCGTGACGTAACTTATTCATCCTATCTCGACCTCGACCGTATTTTGTCGGCGCAGCACCCGACATCGGGCGCGCATGACGAGATGCTGTTCATCGTCGTTCATCAGGCGAGCGAGTTGTGGCTCAAACTGTGTTTGCACGAACTGTTCGCTGCGCGGGACCTGATCCGATCTGACGAACTGCGCCCTGCGTTCAAAATGCTGGCCCGCGTGGCCCGTGCCCAGTCGCAACTGATCGATAGCTGGGACGTGTTGAGCACGATGACCCCGCACGATTATTCGCGGGTGCGCCCGCACCTTGGTAATTCGAGCGGGTTTCAGTCGGCGCAATACCGGATGATGGAATTCCTGCTGGGCGGTCGCAACCCCGACATGGTGACGATGCACGAGGCCACGCCCGATATCGCCGCGCAGCTACGTGCCGAACTGTCGCGCCCCAGCCTGTATGAAGAGGCGGTACGCCTGCTGGCCAAGCGCGGGTTTGCCATTCCCGATGCAGTACTGAGCCGCGATCACACCGCGCAATGGGAGGCCTCGCCTGAGGTCGAGGCGGCATGGGCGGACATCTATCGCCATCCAAACGCGCATTGGGACCTGTATGAGCTGGCGGAAAAGCTGGTCGATCTGGAATACCACTTCCAGCGCTGGCGGTTTGGCCATCTCAAAACGGTGGAGCGGATCATCGGTCTCAAAACCGGCACGGGCGGCACCGCCGGCGTGCCTTATCTGGAAGGCGTGCTCAAGAAAGCGTTCTTCCCCGAACTGCTGAGCGTGCGGACTGCGATTTAGCCTCAGGCCTCCAGTTCGACATCCCAGTATAACCAGTCGCGCCAGGTTTCGTGGAGATAGCCCGGCGGAAATGATTTGCCTTGCTGGTGCAGTTGCCAGCTTGTCGGCCGGATCGGGTTGACCGCAAGCCGCATGGCGGCCTGTTCGGGTGTCCGGCCACCTTTGCGCAAGTTGCATGGGGCGCAGGCAGTGGCGATATTTTCCCATGTCGTGCGCCCGCCTGCCCGGCGAGGGACGACATGATCGAACGTCAGGTCGTGCTCGCTGCCACAATACTGGCAGGTAAACCGGTCGCGCAGGAACAGATTGAACCGGGTGAAGGCCGGAAATTCGTTGGGCCGAACATATTGCCGCAGCGCGATCACGCTGGGGATTTTCATGTCGAGCGACGGCGAATGCACTTCGCGGTCGTAACTCGCCACGATGTCCACCCGTTCGAGGAAAACCGCCTTGATCGCGGTTTGCCAGGACCACAGGCTGAGCGGGTAATACGAAAGCGGCGTGTAATCGGCGTTGAGCACCAGCGCAGGGCATGACTGCAGGTTGCGCGTGGGATCGCCATCGGCGCTGCGGAAACGCGCGGCTTTCTCGATCAGTTCGGCTTTGAACACGCTTGAGTGTCCTCCCTGATTGATCCGAAGGGAGCATTTGCCGATTCACGAGTCAAGTTGATGACAGTGCCGCAATCCACAAGCATTTTGTCGCAGAGCTGCGTCTTGCTAGAGAGTGCGGCAATGGAAACCACCCGCTTCGCCCCCAGTCCGAACGGATCGCTGCATCTGGGCCATGCCTATGCGGCCATCGTCGCGCACGATCTCGCGCTGGCGCGGGGCGGGCGGTTTATCGTGCGGCTGGAAGATATCGACGGGGCCCGCTCTCGCCCGGAACTGGCGGCGGAATTTGCCGAGGATCTGGCGTGGCTCGGCCTCGAATGGGATGCGGTGCCCGCGCAATCGACCCGGCTGGCCAGCTATGCCGCTGCGGCGGAGCGATTGCGGGCGGCGGGGTTGCTCTATCCCTGCATCTGCACCCGCGCGGAAATCGCCGCGGCCGCGACGGTGCACGGGCCGGAAGGTCCGGTCTATCCCGGCACCTGTCGCGGTCGGCCGGTTGATCCGGCGGGCGCGGCATGGCGGCTGGACACGGCGAAAGCGATGGAGCGGGCAGGGCCTTTGTCGTGGGAAGACGAACTGGCCGGTACGCAGCGCGCACGGCCCGATCTGCTGGGCGATGTCGTGCTGATGCGTAAAGATGCGCCGGCCAGCTATCATCTGGCGGCCACGCTGGACGACGCGGCGGACGGGATCACGCTGGTGACCCGCGGGCGCGATTTGTTCGCCGCCAGCCATGTGCACCGGCTGTTACAGCATTTGCTGGATCTGCCTGTGCCGCGCTGGCATCACCACCAGCTGTTGCTGGACGACAGCGGAGAGAAACTGGCCAAACGGCGCGGTTCCCCATCGCTTGCCGACCGGCGGAAAGCGGGCGAAGATGGGGCGGCATTGGCGCAGGCATTGCGCGAACATCGCTTCCCTGCTGGCATTTCTCTGGGTTGAGGGGTAGGTTGATCGTATGAATATGTTTCTCGGCATTGTCCTTATCGTTCTTATGGCGCTGGTCGTCGTCTCGCTGGTGCGCGGCGTGATTGCTTTTCTCAAAAGCAGCCGGGAGGATATCGACCGGGGCGGGGACGGCACCGGCGCGACCGAATTGCAGTTGTTGCAGAACAAGATGATGTTCAACCGCGTGAAGTATCAGGCGCTGGCGGTTGTCGTGGTGGCGATCATCCTGATGTTCGGCCGCGGTTCCTGACTGCGCCGCACCATTTATGGTCAAGCTGAACAAGATTTACACCCGCACGGGTGACGATGGCACTACGGGTCTGGTCGATGGTTCGCGAGTCGCCAAATCGGCTCCGCGTATGGAGGCCATCGGCACAGTGGACGAAGCCAATTCGGTGCTCGGCCTGCTGGCAACCGATCTGGCGCAAAGCCATCACGGCGCGGCCATTGCCCGTATCCAGAATGACTTGTTCGATCTGGGCGCCGATCTGGCGACGCCGGGGGACGATTTCACCCCGTCCGAAATGGTGCTGCGTATCGTGCCTGCCCAAATCGAATGGCTGGAACGGGAAATCGACGCGGCGGGCGAACAACTCGAACCGCTGACCAGTTTCGTGCTGCCCGGCGGCAGCGAGGCATCGGCGCGTGCGCATCTGGCGCGTGCAGTCGTGCGGCGGGCCGAACGGACGATGGTGACGCTGGCCGCGGCTGAGCGGGTCAATCCGGCGGCGATGGCCTATATCAACCGCCTGTCGGACTATCTCTTCCAGCTTGCCCGGCTGCTCAACGATTGCGGGCGTGCGGATGTGAAATGGGTGCCCGGCGGCAGCCGCTGACGCAGGCTACCAACCCTCTGGCCAAAGCCATCCTTGCCCGCTAACCCGCCTGTATTGTTGCAGGTGCGAAGGAATTGGCAGGCATGACCACTACGATCGGAATAATCGGCGCAGGGCAGATGGGCGCGGGGATCGCGCAAACTGTCGCGCAGAATGGCATGAAAGTGCTGCTGTCCGATATAGATCTCGCTGCTGCGGAAAAGGGCAGGGGGCGGATCGAGAAAGCGCTGGCCAGACTGGTCGGGCGTGAGAAAATCGCCGCCGCCGATGCAGAGGCGGCGCTTGCCCGGATCGAGCCGGTTGCCGACCTTTCACCGATGGCCGACGCCACGTTCATTATCGAAGCCGCGACCGAGCGCGCGGAAATCAAGCAGGGTATTTTCGAAGCCGCTGGCAAAGTGCTGGGCGCCGATGCGATCATGGCCAGCAACACCAGCTCGATCCCGATCACGCGCATGGCCAACTGGTCGCCCGATCCGGCGCGCTTTATCGGGCTGCATTTCTTTAACCCGGTGCCGGTGATGGGCCTGATCGAAGTGATCCCCGGCCTTGCCACGTCTGCCGACACACTGGCCCGGACCCGCGCATTCGGCACCGGTCTCGGCAAGGAAGTGGTGGAAGTGCAGGATGCGCCGGGCTTCGTCGTCAACCGCATTCTGGTGCCGATGCTGAACGAAGCGGTATTTGTGCTGGGCGAAGGGACTGCCAGCATCGAAGACATCGACAAGGGCTGCCGTCTCGGCCTGAACCACCCGATGGGGCCGCTGGAACTGGCCGATTTCGTCGGGCTGGATACCTGCCTCGAAATCGTGAAAGTGCTTCACGAAACGACCGGCGATAGCAAGTACCGCCCCGCGCCACTGCTGGTGAAATATGTCGAAGCCGGATGGCTCGGCCGCAAGACGGGCAAGGGCTTCTACGATTACAGCGGAGATACACCGGTCCCTACCCGCTGAACGCGGGCAAAGCGGAACGGGCGCAGGGCAGGATCGTTGATCGGGCAAAGGAGATTATCCATGTCCGATAACAACGACACAACCGCACCCGAGCTGCACAACAGCGAGCAGGACAACGAATCCAGCCAGGCGCAAACGATTGCCGAACAGGCGCAGCACCAGACGCAGCATAGCCCGACCGAAAGCGTGAAGGGGCCGAACGACAGCGACCTGATGGGCGATTCGACGCAGGACGTGATCGATCACATGCGCGATATGGAAAGTTCGGGCCGGATCGACATGGACGCCTATCGCGGCGAGCCGAATATGGACGATGACGAGGGCAAATACAGCGAAAGCAACAAGCTCGATCGCGATCTGCCTTCGGATGGCGAATAAGCGTTTCGTGCCCCGGTTGCGCCCGATGGTTCAGCCGGGGCCGATTTTTCCATCGTTGAGAAGCCATAGTCCCGCGACGAGCACTGCCGATCCGAGCACGACTGCATAAGCGAGCAGTCGAAAGTTTGGTGGCGAGGCCGATTCCAGCGTATGCGGGTGGAGCCGCTCCAGTGTGCGACAGGCGCGCTTTTGCGCGGTCAGTGCAAGTGCAGCACCTGATACGATAAACAATGTCGCAATCGCGCGCGCCAGCCACGGCGGATCGAATGCCCCGAATACCGCTCTGAACGCCAGTCCGATGCCGATGGCTGCGAAAGCCGTGCGTATCCACCCTGCAAAGGTGCGCTCCATCGCCATGATATTACGATCTTCGGCCAGCTCCGTCCGCTCCTCAGCAAGGGCGGTGCTGCTCGTTTCCTCACTCTGCGGAGCGGGTTTCGTATTGGGGGATGGGGACTCCATCAGCATCTACATTAGACGAATCGAGATCGGGCGCCAATCCCGTGTCGCCATCGGTGGACATCGTCGGTGCAGGGTCCATTCCCGCGGCATTGTCGATCGGGCGCCCATCGGCCGGTATTGGCAGGCCGGACTCCCCCGTCATCGCACGAGGGGGTGCATCGCGGCGCTCCGATCCAACGACCAGATTGCGTGCTGTGTCTGCGGCTTTGACATATTCGGCGGCGTTTTCGCGCGGACCCCCGTCGCCCACGATTGCAGCGCAAGCAATCGCAACTACAATCACGACGAGAAACGTCGTCCTGCTATTCCGAAACAATCCCTGCATGGTGCCGTGCGTATAACGGGCGAAGAGTTAAAGTTCGCTTTCACCCGCATCGCGTTTCAGATCGTACAGCAAGTCGAGTGCTTCGCGCGGCGAAAGAGTATCGATATCCAGCGAACGTAGCCGTTCGCGCAAGTGATCGCATTCCTCCTCCGCCTCCGCCGCAGCAGCGGCGAACAGGGGCAGTTCGCCAAGCCCGGCGGCCAGTCCCCCGGTTTGCGCGCGCCCCTTTTCCAACCGGTCGAGCACCGATTTGGCGCGTTTGACGACCATCGGCGGCACACCCGCGAGCCGTGCGACAGCAAGGCCGTAGCTGCGATCTGCCGCACCTTCCGCCAGTTCGTGCAGCAGGACCAGATCGCCTTTCCATTCGCGCGCACGGACATGATGCAGACTCAGCGCATCGCAGGTTTCCGCCAGACGACCCAGTTCGTGGTAATGGGTCGCAAACAGGCAGCGGCAACGATTGGTTTCGTGCACCGCCTCCACCACCGCCCATGCCAGCGCCAGCCCGTCGTAAGTCGATGTGCCGCGCCCCACTTCATCGAGAATCACGAAGCTGCGCTCGCTCGCCTGTGCCAGAATCGCGGCGGTCTCGACCATTTCGACCATGAATGTCGAGCGGCCCCGTGCGAGATTGTCGCTCGCCCCCACGCGGCTGAACAGCCGGTCGCAAATGCCCACGGTGGCCGCCGATGCCGGGACGAAGGCCCCTGCCTGTGCCAGCAGCACGATCAGCGCGTTTTGCCGCAAGAAGGTCGATTTACCGCCCATGTTGGGGCCGCCGATCAGCCACAGGCGATCATCCGGCGTCAGTGTGCAATCGTTGGCGACGAAGCGTTCGCCGCTGGATGCCAGCGCCGCTTCGACTACCGGGTGCCGCCCGCCTTCGATCCGCAGCACGGTATCGTCCACGATAGCGGGCCGGGCCCAGTCCCCTTCGGCGGCGCGTTCGGCATGGCTGGCGGATACGTCGATCCGGGCCAATGCATCGGCTGTGGCGGCAATCGTTTCGCGGTTGGCTGCGACACGTTCCACAAGATCTTCGAAATGCGCTTCCTCTGCGGCAAGGGCATGACCGCCTGCCTCTGCAATTCGCGTCGCCTCTTCGTGCAGGCTGAGCGAATTGAAGCGGACCGCGCCCGCCATTGTCTGCCGGTGGGTAAAACCGCTGTCCTGCGCCATCAGCGCATCGGCATGGCGGGCAGGCACTTCGATGAAATAGCCGAGCACGCCGTTATGCTTGATCTTGAGCGCGGAAATCCCCGTCTCGTCGCGATATTTCGCCTCCAGCGCGGCGATCGCGCGGCGGGCGTTGCCGGAAATCTGCCGCAGTTCGTCGAGCGCGGCATCGTATCCCGCAGCGATATAGCCGCCGCTCTGTCGCTCTGTCGGCGGCGCGGGGACCAGCGCACGCTGCATCAGGTCCACCAATGCGCCGTGCCCTGCCAGATCCGGCAGCAGAGCATCGAGCAGAGCGGGCCGGTCGGGCAGGGCGGCCAGATGTTCGCGGATTGTCCGCGCTTCGGCCAGCCCGTCGCGCACTTGCCCCAGATCGCGCGGGCTGCCGCGCCCGGCGACGATCCGACCCAAGGCACGCCCGATATCGGGCAGACTGCGGAGCGCGGCGCGCAAATCGTTACGCAACAGGGGATCGCGGTGCAGCCAGCCCACCAGCGCCAGTCGGGCTTCGATCTGCGTCACATCGGTCAGCGGTGCCGCAAGGTCGGCAGCCAGCTGCCGCGCCCCTGCGCCTGTCGAACAGCGGTCGATCGCGGCGACCAGCGAACCGGCGCGACTGCCTTGCTGCGACACAAGGATTTCGAGGCTGGCGCGGGTCGCTTCATCCATTGCCAGCATGACGCCGCCCGCCCGCGCAACCGGTGGCAGCAGCAGCGGCAGCGTGCCGCGCCCGACATGGTCGAGATAGGCCACCAGTCCACCGGCGGCGGCCAGCATCGGCCGGGTGAAATCGCCCAACCCGTCGAGTGTGGCGACACCGTGGATTTTGCACAGGCGCGCCTGCCCTTCATCGCTGGTGAAATCGTGGCGCGGGCGGGGGATCGCGCCGTCGGGTGCGTCCCCCCATTCTTCCGGCGCGACCAGTTCGCTCGGGCCGATCCGGGCGAGCGTCGCGCTCAATGCGTCGGGGGCGCATTCTTCCAGCTCCATCCGCCCGGTCGAGATATCGATGCTGGCCACCCCGCACATGCCGCGCACTTCGCATACAGCAGCAAGGATATTCGCCCGCCGGGGTTCGAGCAGAGCCTCTTCCGTGAGCGTGCCGGCTGTCACGAAGCGGACGATATCGCGCGCGACCAACGCTTTCGACACCGGTGTGCCTTCACGCTTCGCGCGCACTTTCGCTTCTTCCGGGGTTTCGACCTGTTCAGCGATGGCGACGCGATGCCCGGCTTTAATCAGGCGGGCGAGATAGCTTTCCGCCGAATGCACGGGCACCCCGCACATCGGGATCGGTTCGTCGCCATGAACCCCGCGACTGGTCAGCGCGATGTCCAGTGTCTGCGCCGCCGCTTTCGCATCGTCGAAGAACAGTTCGAAAAAATCGCCCATGCGATAGAACAACAGGCAATCGTCTGCCTGCGCCTTCAGCGCGAGGTATTGTTCCATCATCGGGGTGGGTTTGGCAGCCATCGCATCGGGGTTAGCGGCCATCCGCGCGATTCGGAACGCCGCAGGGTGCCGCTTTCCCCTGTTGCATCTGCTTATGTTGGGTTAGGGGGTCCGCGCACCCCATAAGAAAGGTTCCCCCCGTGGCCGACGATAAGCCCATTGCATTCACCACCCGCGAAGCTTTGTTTTACCACGAAACGGTGCGGCCGGGTAAGATCGAGATCATCGCATCGAAGCCGATGACGACACAGCGCGATCTTAGCCTGGCATATTCGCCCGGTGTGGCTGCGCCGGTTCAGGCGATTGCCGGCGATCCTTCGCTGGCGGCGCGTTATACCGCGCGTTCCAATCTCGTAGCGGTGATTTCCAACGGCACTGCGATCCTTGGCATGGGCAATCTCGGCGCGCTGGCCGCCAAGCCGGTGATGGAAGGCAAGTCGGTTTTGTTCAAACGGTTTGCCGATGTCGATTCAATCGATATCGAGCTGGATACCGAAGATCCCGAAGCGTTCATCAACGCAGTGGCCTTGATGGAACCCACCTTTGGCGGAATCAATCTGGAAGATATCGCTGCGCCCGAATGCTTTGTGATTGAACAGGCACTGCGCGAACGGATGAACATTCCCGTGATGCACGACGATCAGCACGGCACCGCGATTATCGCTGCCGCCGGGCTGATCAATGCGCTTCACCTGACCGGGCGCGACCTCAAGGATGTGCGAATGGTGGTCAATGGTGCGGGCGCCTCCGCGCTGGCATGTACTGCACTGATCAAGGCATTGGGAGTGCCACACGATCAGGTGATCGTGTGCGACCGGTCCGGCCCGATCTATCCGGGCCGCGCCGATGTGGACCAGTGGAAGAGCGCGCATGCGGTGCCCACCGAAGCGCGCACATTGGAAGAGGCGTTGAAGGGCGCCGACGTGTTCCTGGGCCTGTCGGCCGCCGGTGCGCTGAAGCCCGAATGGGTCAGGGATATGGCCCCGCAGCCGATCATTTTCGCAATGGCCAACCCCGACCCGGAAATCCTGCCCGAAGATGCCAAGGCGGTGCGCCCCGATGCGATCATCGCCACTGGCCGCAGCGATTATCCCAATCAGGTCAACAACGTGCTGGGTTTTCCGTTCATCTTCCGCGGTGCGCTGGATGTTCAGGCAACAGCGATCAACGAAGAGATGAAGATCGCCGCTGCGAAAGCTATCGCAGCGCTTGCACGGGAGCGTGTGCCCGATGAAGTGGCGGCGGCCTATGGCGTGAACCACAAGTTCGGCACCGATTACATCATCCCCGCCCCGTTCGATCCGCGCCTGATGGAAGTCGTTTCCAGCGCAGTGGCTAAAGCGGCGATGGATTCGGGCGTGGCCAAGGCTCCGATCGACGATTTCGATGCCTATCGCCTCAGCCTCAAGGCGCGGCTCAATCCGACGACGTCGGTGCTGACGCGGGTGTACGAAGATGCCAAGGCCAATCCCAAGCGGGTGGTCTTTGCAGAGGCGGAAGAGGATGTCGTGCTGCGCGCGGCGATCCAGTTCCGCGATTTCGGCTATGGCACCCCGGTGCTGGTCGGGCGGACCAAGGCTGTGGCGGACAAGCTGCATATGCTGGGCGTGTCCGATCCGGGCAGCTTCGAAATCCAGAACTCGGCCGATAGCGAGCTGGTGCCGCAGATGGTCGATTACCTCTACGAACGGCTCAAACGGCGCGGGCGGACCGAACGCGACGTGCGCCGCATGGTCAATCAGGAACGCAATATCTTCGCTGCGCTGCTGGTGGCGCTGGGCCACGGCGATGCGATGATTTCGGGGATGACGCGCACCTTCGCACAGACCATGCGCGAAGTCAGCCTGGTGCTCGATCCCAAACCCGATGCGAAGGCATTCGGCATCCATCTGATGATCGGCAAGAACTATACTGTGTTCCTGGCCGATACGACGATCAACGAACGCCCCAGCTCGGAAGATCTGGCGCATATCGCGAAAGAAACCGCCGCGGTCGCCCGTCGTCTGGGTCACGAACCGCGTGTCGCGTTCCTGTCGTATTCCACATTTGGCAACCCGGAAGGGCGCTGGCTGGAAAACATCCGCAACGCAGTGCACATTCTGGACGAAGAAGGCGTCGACTTCGAATACGAAGGCGAAATGGCGCCCGATGCCGCGCTCAATCCCAAAGTGATGGAGCTGTATCCGTTCAGTCGTCTGTCGGCGCCGGCCAACGTGCTGGTGATGCCGGGCCTGCAATCGGCCAACCTGTCGGCCAAGCTGCTACGCGAACTGGCCGGGGCGAGCACGATCGGCCCGATGATGGTGGGCATGAACAAGCCTGTCCAGATCGCGCCGATGACCGCTATCGCGCCCGATATCCTGACGCTGGCCGTGCTGGCCGCCGCCGGGGTGGTTGGCTGATTTTGGCTATCTGCCGGATAAGATAGCTGTTGATGATGCCGGGCCTGTTGGTGGTTTAACCCTCCGCAGGCCCGCAACCGCACTCACCGGCTATCCCGGCAACATCACCGTTTTCAGGTTCATGAATTCGTGCACCCCGTGGCGCGACAATTCGCGTCCGTGGCCGGATCGCTTGATCCCGCCGAACGGAGCCTGTGGCGCACTGGCGAGCATCTGGTTGATCGCGGTCATCCCCGCCTCGATATCGCGCACGAAGCGGTCCTGTTCCGCCACATCGTCGGTCCATACCGATGACCCCAGCCCGAACGGGATCGCGTTGGCGATACGGATCGCTTCGTCGATATCCCGCGCGCGATAGACTTGTGCGATGGGGCCGAAAATCTCCTCCTGCGCGGTGCTCGAATCGAGCGGGACGCCGGTGAGAATCCCGGCGGAGATATACGCCCCCGGCCCATCCGCCGCTTCGCCACCGAATTCCAGCGTGGCGCCTTCGCCGCGGGCGGTGGCGATCTGATCGAGTACGGTATCGCGCTGCGCCATGCTCGACAGCGGGCCCATGTCGGTCGCGTCGTCGAACGGATCGCCTGCCACCACGCCCCGCATCGCGGCGGAGAACTTGGCCATGAACGCATCGTAGATATCGCTGTGCACGATCATCCGTTTGCCACAGATGCACGATTGCCCGGTGTTCTGGATACGTGCTGACACTGCCTGTTTCACCGCTTCGTCCAGATCGGCGGAAGGCATGACGATGAACGGGTCCGATCCGCCCAGTTCGAGCACCACTTTCTTGAGATTGCGCCCCGCCGCTTCGGCCACGGCCTTGCCTGCGCCTTCGCTGCCGGTCAGCGTTACTGCGATCACGCGCGGATCGTCGATGATCGGTTCGACTGCGGCAGAGCCGATACACAGGTTCTGTAACAGCCCCTCTGGCGCACTAGCTTCGTGCATCATCTCTTCAATCAGCGCGGCGCATCCCTGCACTATGCTGGCATGTTTGAGCAGGCCGACATTGCCTGCCAGCACAGTGGGCGCGAGGAACCGGGCGACCTGCCAATATGGGAAATTCCACGGCATCACCGCCAGCACCGGCCCTTGCGGCAGCCAGTGCCCACGCGCGCGTTTGCCGCCGCCCAGATCCCATTCTTCGGGTTCCAGCATGGCGGGGCCGGTCTGCGCCAGATGGCGGAACAGCGTGGCGCATTTGGCCACTTCCGCGCGCGCGGACTTGAGCGTCTTGCCCATTTCCAGTGTCGCCTGTCGCGCCAGTTTGTCGAGATTGGCGTCGTACGCCTCCGCAAGCCGTTCGAGCAGAGCGGAACGGTCCGCGACGGGCGACGTACGCCATTCGGCATAAGCAGCGCTGGCGCGCGCAATCTTCGCGTCGATCTGCCGGGCTGTCAGCTCTTCGTATTCGGCGAGTGTTTCGCCGGTGGCTGGGTTGCGGGTGGTAATCATCAGGGGCGCTCCGGTGGTCGCAGGCAATATGCCATCATCCGATCAACCGCGCGGGCACTCCGACGTTCCGGCAATTCCGCCACAGCGGGCCGATGAATCAGAGCGCCACATCGTCCGCAGAAATCAGGATCACGACCCGGCGGTTTTCCTGACGTCCGTCGGCAGTATCGTTGCTTTCAATCGGCTGAGACGATCCCTTGCCGACAGCGGTGACATGCCCGGCCGACAATCCGCCTGCAACCAGCGCACCGCGCACAGCTTCCGCGCGGCGCAGCGATAGCTGCTGGTTGTACTGTTCGGTGCCGATCGAGTCAGTATGGCCATTCACGGTACACCCCGCGATGCCCACTTTCCGTAAAGCGGAAGCCATCTCTTTAAGTCGCTGCGCCTGCTCCTCTGCCAGATTGCTGTCGTCGAAAGCGAACAGCAGTTTGCCTTGCAAACCCAGCGCCCATTCATCGCCGTTTTGCTGAAAATCGTAAGACTTCAGCAACGCCACCTGTTCGGCAGAATAGGGCGAAGAGGGCTGGGGCGGGACCGACTGGCAGGCGGCGACAAGCGGCACGATCAGAGCAAGCAACAGCCAGCGCAAGCCACGAATGCTAGTGCGAATAGGCATAATCATCATTCCGTTTCCGCGATTTGTGGTTGTACATTGCCTCGTCCGCTTTCTTCACCAGATCGCCAGAGGCGCGCCCGTCATCAGGGTATAGCGAGAAGCCCACGCTCATCGATATGCGGACGAGGGCACCCGATGGCGTTTCGATTTCGGGCTCCATCGCTTCCGAAATCCGTTCGACGATGTAATCGATTTCCGGCTTGCTAACCGGTGACGCCAGAATAATGGCGAATTCGTCGCCGCCGAGCCGGTATGCGCCATCGACTTTGCGGATGCATCCGCGCAGGCGGATGGCCAGTTCAATCAGCACGGCATCCCCCGCGGTGTGGCCGTGGCTGTCGTTGATCTGCTTGAAGCCGTCGCCATCGAGAAACAGCACGGCAAAGCAGCCTTCGTTCTGATCTGCTTTGGCGATAGAAATGCCCAGTTGCTGATCGAACAAAGCACGGTTGCCCAGCCCGGTCAGTGTGTCGTGCATCGCTCTGCGGGTAAGCTGTTCGTTCTGTTCGGTCAGCCCGGCGTACCAGCCATGCATTTCGCTAAGCAGGGCGTTGAAATCTTCCACGAAATCATCGACCTCCGCGATACCCGGTGCCGGGACGCGGCGATCGAAGGCGCGCTCCAGACGGACAGAGCGGGCAACTTCGACTGCGTGACTGAGGGGATCGGTTACGCCTGCGCGCAACTTGCGGGCCAGCATAGTGCTGGCCAACAGCGCAATGCCGACGCAGCACAGCGTAATCAGCAGACCCGACAGCAGGAAATAGACGATGCTGACCGCGCTGCCGAAAGCATAGACCTCGCCCACTATCCGGCCGTTGTGAGTGATGTCCTGGCGCACGGGTTGCGGCCACAGCAGGTTATTGGCGAATTCGATCACCGTGCGGGGAAGAAAGCTCTCGTTCGGCTTTTCAAAATTGACCAGTTCGCGCCCTGAAGGGTCAGCCACGACAAGGCGATCCACGATTTCGTTGGAGGCGACCGATACGGTGCCATCGCGCGCGGCCTCCATATCCTGAAATACGATGGCCGGTTCCACCGTATAGGCGACCGTTCCGGCGATCAGATGCAGATTGCGATCAAGGTATTCGTGCATCGCCATCGTGCTGCCGGTCAACAGCGCCAGACTGGCGAGCGAAACCGCGATCAGCACCAGACGGCGGTGAACACCTGCCAGCACTTTATTGAGAGGTGGGGATTGGCGTTGCTTTTCCATCGCTTAACCCCCCCGCGAAATACGCAGGACGCGGGGATCGATCCTGACATCGGACCGGGCGATGGCATCGGTGTTTATGCGAAAAGAGATCGTCTGTTGCCGGTAAACCAGGCAGAACATGCTCTCGCTAAGGCATTGCGGATCGCGCTCCGCAATGGTTAGCACGGCGGCGCCTCGCGTCGCGGCGGTCCACTGGCGCGCGCGATGGAGTGCGATATCGCCCAGATACAGAACATCGCAGCCTGCGATTGTGCTGGCGTTTGCCTGCGACACATTGCGTCGGACGATCGCCACTCCGTTGCCGAGCGTGGATAAGGGATAGTCCGGGCCGAAGCGGGACCGGCCCACGACACAGACGTTGATCGGATCGGGTTGTTGTGGCCAGCGGGTATATTCGAGGATCGACCGGACAATGTGAGCTGTCGCCACCGCCGCGCGTGAATCGGCCGGTTCGACCGGCATGGCCACGGGAGTAATTCCGCCAGTCGCCGCGATCAGAAACGGCGCAGCCAGCAACGCTAAACCGCGCCGCTTCCATGCAATCCTCCTCAAAGGAGAGCAGACAAGGCCACGCGGAACCATCATTAATAAAAAAGCTAATACAAAAGCAGGTCGCGCAAGGCAATCCGTTACCCCCACAAAGGGCCTGCGGGAATTGGGGCCGGGACAGTTACGGTGGGCGAGGGTTATTTTCGGCGGAAGCGAAAATACCAGACCTTAGTGGTCATACTATCATAATAGACTGATATACAATCACAAATCGGCATTTTTTGATCCCCATTTTCTCGGCTAGCAATCACCGGGTAATCACCATGCCAAATTAGGCAAGCACGCGCCCCCATGAACGGATTTCTGCGTTTGCGATCATGACGCAGGTGCTGCCAACCGGAAGCAGGTGGCGAAACGCTTGCGATCAGCCGCGCTTATCCCTGCTTTTGTGAATAGGTGTTCCCACCGTGTCGCTACGATTCTGCTCATGTCTTCGGCGATTGCGTTCGCGTCATCATGGCTGAGGTCGAAGACCGCGGCACCGGCGAGAGCGTTCTCGATCGTTGCATTGCGGCCTTCCGGCCCCACACCGAGGACGAGCCGTCGCTCCAGTCCCAGCTGCGGCTTCGGCACTACATCGTAAAGCGGCGATAGCCGCCAACCCTCACCATCGAACAGGAAGCCATGATTGCGCAGGTGATCATCATCATTCGTGACGAGGATATTGAGCAACATACGACGAAATAGCTCGTGTAGATCCTGGCGCACTTCGGTTCCGAATTGCCGGATCGCTCCTGCGAGATCGGCATAGCTGAAGCTGCTGACCTCGCTCTCATGCGCCCCGAGCATTGTGAGCCCCGAAGCAAAGGGCCTGCGTTCCAGCCAGTTGCCGTGAGGAATCCGATCGAACCGCTCGATCAGATAGATGTCGCGATCAAGGACACAGCGGAAGTCGAGTGGCGGCACATCGAGACCACATTCGCTGGCGAGCCGCATTGTCGCCAGTTCGACCCGGCATTCGGGGAAGCTGTCTCCCCGCTTCTGGAATTTCGCGATCCAGGGTTGGTCGCCGATTTTTGTAGCAGCCTTCGGCCGGGCGCCGCCCAGAGATGACCCGGCGGCTAGCAACGCCCTCAAGTTCTCGTCGAGTTCGTCGACATGCTGCGCGCGTTCGGCGGCTTCTGCTAACTCTGCGAGCGTGAACTCTTCGCCCGGAGCAGGGCCGTCCCCCCATGGTGTAATTCTCTCAGGCTGGGCGGACGTCGGCCCAAAGGCGAGCGCACCCACGCGATGTTCGCCCGAGGCCAGAATGAGATCGATTTCGCTCGGCAAGCGATCGCCCATCGCCTTGTACATTAGGTATTGGCCCCAGCCGTCAGGAGCAGCATCCCGAATGCCACCGAACACGGCAAAGCCTTCTTCCGTCCTGAATGTTCGAGAAGTTCCAGCTTCGTGCAACGGCAGAGCTACAGGATCGACCGCAATACGGTCAGCGCGTTCCAGATAACGCCGCCCGTAAGCGAAGGTAGCAAACTGGTTGCGCGGTTCGTCGGTCATCGTGAGAAGGCCTGCCGGAACAGGCCCCTCCTCAAGATGCACGAAGACATAGGTGCGGATGGTCGTCACGGCTTGCTAGAAATCCAGATCATCGTCGCTGACAGCGTGGGTCTTCTGGGGCAGGCGGGACAAATCCTCGCTGATGCCAGCCCGGTCACTGTCTGGGGTTACCAGCTCGGCAAGGCGCTGTGTCATCCCCAGGACATGCAGGGCGCTCGCCAGAACCGCGAGGCCCACGGTAGGATCTCCCGCTTCGAGGCGTTGCAGCGTTTGAACCGAGACGATCATGCGCTCGGCCATTAAACGCTGGGGAAGTTTTCTCCGGCGGCGAGCAAGGGCGATATCCTTACCTAGCCGTGTAATCGCACGTTGGCTCTGGGGCGGTAGTCCGCTAGCAGCTCGAGACGAACGGGGCATGGCCCGATATATGACATATCATGCGAAATTCCGCAAATAGAAATGATATGTCATGTTTTTGTGCTCTTTCGCTTGAAGCAGATTTACCGAAGGAAGATGCTTCACCGCCTCCTGCACGAGGCTTACAATGACCATGACTGAGTGGAGAGGCGCTGGTGAGCGGTCGCTAGGTCGCGGCTTGACCATCGTACTTCAAAAGTCGCTGTGCAGTTGCGCGAATTGTCTCAGCGACTATATCGTAAACGTCACGCATGTCGGCACAAGCCGACAGCCTCGGAAGAATTTCGAGGTCCCGTCCTTCAGTTGGAGGTTAACCGGCGGACCCTGCAGAGGGTTCGCCGAATTTCGTTCGAACGCTCTCGCAGGTCCAACCCGATGGAGCATCGAATGCATTATTCAGACGAGGAAATCGAACGCGCGAAGACATTATTCGCTCGTGAAAATGATCAACCCGGCCATGGCAGAATGGCGGTTGCCGCGATGGCGGGAATGAGCAAGCCAGGAAAAATCAGCCATATCACTCATCTGCGGACTTGGCACGACTACCTTTCGAAGGCACGACGTGCTCTGCAAAAGGAAAGATCGGATCGAGATTTTCGATAGGGCGAAGTGCGTTGTCGAATGATCTGAACTGACCAGGTTGTGGAGCGGCAATAAGAATCAATGGCGCAAGTGAGAAGCCGCCGCGGCGGATAGGTATACCTCGTGGCTGAGCGGCAATGGCGATGCGACGCTCAAACAGACGGGGTCGAAGCGCAGAAGTGACTCCTTTCCAACCTGCTCTCACAATACAGGAAGGCTGGAGGGGAGGGGGCCTTTGTGAGCGAACCGAAAGGATCGCGATGTGCCATGTCCCACCGATATTCGACCAAGATAAGCTCTTTGGAAGCAACCGCCCGCCGCATCTGCGAACGCCGCGGCGGCAAATGGTTGGGCACAAAGGGCATGGCCTGCTGCCCTGCGCATGACGACCGAACGCCCTCGCTCGGCATATCGCTCGGGCGAGGTGCCATTCTCCTCCATTGCTTTGCCGGATGCGATCAGAATTCCGTGCTCGCAGCGCTAGCGCGTGAAGGCGTACCGGCGTCGGCCTTGTTCTCGGGAGGTCCAATTGATCCCACGATGGACAATAGTCCTGCAGCGAAGCCTTCGACCGCTGCCTTGCGCATCTGGCGCGATGCACAGCCACTGCGTGCCAGTCCGGCAAAGGCATATCTTGAGAGCCGCGGCATCCTCGCCGCATCTCCGGCCCTCCGCTTTCATCCCCAAACGCCGCTTGGTCCGAAGGGTCGCACCCGCTTTTTGCCGGCCATGATTGCGGCGGTCAGTCTCGACGAGGGGCCGATCGCCATCCATCGCACATTCCTTTCGGGCAACTCCAAGGCCGACTTCGACAAACCGAAGCGCGCGCTCGGCGCGCTCGGCGAAGCTGCTGTCCGCCTCTTCGCTCCGGCCTCCGGCAAGCTCGGCCTTGCCGAGGGGATCGAGAGCGCGATGTCCGCCTATGCTCTTACCGGCATCCCCGCCTGGGCGACCCTGGGCAATGAGCGTTTCGGTCTCGTGAGCGTGCCCGAGAGCGTGACCGAACTCCACCTCTTCGTCGATCACGATGCTGGCGGCGAGCTGGCCGCGTCGCGTGGCCTGGCCGCTTATGCCCGCGAAGGGCGGACGATCCACGTTCGCAAACCATCCTCACGCGACACCGACTGGAACGATGAACTTAAAGCATGGCTGCGCCGCAAAGCGGCACAGTAAGAGGAGAGGAGGCTTCTCGAATTCCTGATCCGGCAGAGGGCTTGTCCCGATGCCCTCATCAGGAGGACGAATTGCCATGTTTCAATCAAACTTGTTTCCAACTGGCGAGCAACAGTCGTCAGTGCCATTGGCTTACGCTGTCGGCGCCACGATTGCTGAGCTTCTCGCTTCGGGACGCCGTCTTACCCGTGCCCCCATTTCCGGGCTGTTCGCCGAAGAGACCGGCGCGCTGGACTGGGGAAGCGCCTGGACGATCGACGACTACAACAACGCGGTCGAGATCGGCGCACTACTCTGGCTTCGAGAGTCCTCACGGATCGATCTGGCGACGAACGTACACGAAGTCGAAGCGCGGTTCGACTGGCTCGAAGCTGCCTTGCCGCCGCGGCACGTTCGCAGCGAAGCACAGGTCGAGCTCCAGCAGTTCTCGACCCCGCCGATGCTGGCTTTGCAGATGGCTAAGGCCGCAGCTGTTTCTTCGCAAGACACGCTGCTCGAACCATCAGCGGGCAATGGTGCGCTTTCGCTCTGGGGCAGCGTTCAGAACGCCTCGTTGGTCCTCAACGAGATCGATCCGGCGAGACGAGACAGCCTGGGCCACATCTTCCCTTCGGCCGCGATTACCGCGTATGACGGGGAACTGATCGCCGACTTGCTTCGCGGCCCTGTTCCGTCGGTCGTGCTGATAAACCCACCATTCGCCCGCAGCGGGGAACGCGGCAAGGATGGTGATACCGCGCAGCGCCACCTTCGTAGTGCAATCCGGGCCGCTGCCAAAGGGGCGAGGATTGTTGCGATCATGCCGGATGGCTTCGATGCTTCCACTTTCGCCAAGGCACAGGGCGAAACATCGCTGTTGCTCGATGTTCGATTGCGGCAGATGTTTCGCCGCACCGGGACGGGTATCACCGTTCGCCTGGTTGTGTTCGACAAGACGCAGACTGCGTCCGCGCCAGTTATCACCGGAGATACTGGCGACCTGATCGAAGTCCACGAGCTTATCACTGCGCTTCCGCCACGCATACAGACCTCCGCCAACATCCATCGCCTGCCGCTCGGCAAGCCAGTGCGCCTCGTTGGCAATTGCTCGGCGGATCGCGCGCCGGTCCGACCATTGGCGCCGTTCGCCGTGACACCAGCAGCCACGGCGAATGCGATCGACCTTGCCTATTCGGTCCTCGCCGACCCCGCGCCTGTTCCCGAACAGGCAGGCATCTACCTGCCTTACCGGCCCAGCCGCATCGCCTTCGAAGATGCTCCGGTCCATCCCACCCCGCTCGTGGAATCGGTTGCCATGGGTTCGGTCGCGGCGCCCCAGCCGGACGTCAGTCCGCTCCTTCCCACTGACTGGCAGGCCAATGGTCTCTTGTCCGAAGCGCAATGCGAGACACTGGTCTATGCTGCCCAGGCATTCGCACGCGATCTTTCGGGTCAGTTCAAGGTGAGCCAGGAAGGCACCTCGCTGGAACTCTCCGAGGACGGACACTCCTACCGCCAAGGCTTCTTCCTCGGCGACGGGACCGGAGCTGGCAAGGGTCGGCAGGTCGCAGCGGTCATCATGGATCGTTGGCTCGCCGGCGAACGTCGGCATGTCTGGATCACCAAGAACGAGGCGCTGCTCGAAGATGCACGCCGCGACTGGGAAGCGCTTGGAGGGCTGCCGCTCGATCTCCAGCCGCTCTCGCGCTGGAAGCTCGGCCACCCTGTAACGATGTCCGAAGGCATCCTCTTTGTCACCTATCCGACGCTGCGCTCGGGCCGCGCCGAGGATACGCGGCTCGACCAGATCCTTGCCTGGGCGGGCGAGGATTTCGACGGCGTGATCGCCTTTGACGAAGCCCACGCGATGGCCAATGCGCTCGGGGGCTCTTCAACCCGCGGCAAGGTCAAGGGCTCCGAACAGGGCATGGCGGGGCTCAGGTTGCAGAACCATCTCCCGCGCGCCCGGGTGCTCTACGCGTCTGCCACTGGCGCTTCGGATATCGCCAACCTCGGTTACACCTCCCGGCTCGGCCTGTGGGGACCCGAGACCGCTTTCCCGACCCACGAAGCCTTCATGACCGAGATCCGCGCGGGCGGCGTCGCGGCGATGGAGCTCGTCGCCCGCGACCTTAAGGCCCAGGGACTCTACCTTGCCCGTGCGCTGTCCTTCGCCGGGGTGGAGTACGAGATCCTCGAACATAGCCTGACCGACGCACAGGTTCGGATCTACGATGCCTATGCCGATGCCTGGGCGATCATTCACCGCAACCTCGAAGCTGCGCTCGAGGCAACCCGCGTGGTCGACGAGGACAGCGGCGACACGCTCAACCGCAATGCCAAGGCTGCAGCGCTATCGATCTTCGAAGGCACCAAGCAGCGCTTCTTTGCCCAGCTCCTGCTTTCGATGAAACTGCCGAGCCTGATCCCCGCGATGGAAGCGGCACTTGGCGAAGAGCATTCGGTTGTCGTGCAACTGGTCTCGACCGCCGAGGCCATGCTCGATCGGCGCCTTGCCGACCTTAGCGTGGAAGAACGCGAAGCGCTCGATATCGATCTGTCCCCGCGTGAATACGTCTAATGTTGAGATCCAGATTAGACGTATTCTTTGCAGTCCGCGATTATGTCGAGTCCGGCAGCCGGAGGCTCGGATTTGCGTCGGTTCGTCATGATTTCACTCCAGATAATTACGGGTTCTTCGACCTCAACACGTCGAAGGAACCACCATGCCAACAAGATCATTTGCGTCGTTTCGGCCCGCGCCGCGCAGGATTGAAGATCCGCCCAGTCCCGACGCCCTATTCACCGCATTCCTCTCCTCTCTGTCGGTTGACGAAGGGGCGGCTTGTGCGGTCCTGTACAGCGCAGCGGTCCGCCACTTTCTTAGTTGGCTGGGACTACGCGGGATTGCGCTCGAGACGCTCGACGACCACGTCGCGCATCGGTTTGAGAAGCATCGATGCCGGTGCCCGGGATATTCAGCGCAAGAGCCGGCCTACAAGGCCGATCTTGCGGCGCGTGTCAGGCGCTTTATCCGGTTTCTCGAAGATCAGGGCTACATCGTGGTCGCCGATGGGATCGATGATCTCGGTGGGCATCTGGCAGCCTACTCGCACCAGATCGATGCTCTCCAGCTCGTTGAGGCGCTATCGGGAGCATATCGATCAGAGGCCGAGCACTTCGCCATCTGGCTTCGCGTGTCGCGACGACCTTGGACCGAAGTCGATGAGGGGGTGATCGAGCAATACGCGGGTCACGATTGTCGCTGCCCGGCATTTCGCAAGCGCGGCAAGTTGGCCGCTTCAGGTATGAAGAGGCGGCGTCGTTTCATTCGGCACTTCATCGCATTTCTTCATGATCGTGGTGCTATCGCGCCAGTCGAAGCGAAGCTGGAAGTGCATCCGGATGTCGCGGCCTATCTCGGTTGGCTCAAGCAGCATCGCGGCGCCACCGACGCGACTATCCGCCGGTACCGGCCGGAGGTCGACCGGTTGATAGCCATGCTTGGTGCACCCGCGCTGTGGGATGCCGCCGGTCTACGAAGTGCATTCGCGCGAAGAAGTAAGGAGACACCGGGATCGGTGTCGCTGCTCGTTACGATCATGAGGAGCTTTCTTCGCTTTCTCATTGGTCAAGGCCAATGCCGTCCCGCACTGCTGCACGCGATACCCTCTGTGCAGCGATACCGCCTTTCAACATTGCCGCGCTACGTCGACCCGGCAACGATTGAGAGGATCATTTTGGCCTGTCCGACTGAGCGGCCTGAACCGCCCCGGGATTGTCGGAGGCCCTAACTCCTGAGAGGAAGGGTCTACGATGAGCAAGACGACGAACAAGTTTGCACCGGAAGTTCGCGAGCGGGCAGTCCGCCTGGTTCTGGACCAAGAGAGCGAGCATCCATCCCGGTGGGCAGCGATCACATCCATAGCGGCGATGATTGGCTGTTCAGGGCACACGTTGCTGGAGTGGGTGAAGAAAGCCGAGGTGAACAGCGGCAAGCGTGCCGGCGTACCGGTGGAGGTTGCAGACAAGCTGAAGGCGCTGGAACGCGAGAACCGCGAGCTGCGCCAGGCCAACGAGATCCTGCGCAAGGCCTCTGCATATTTTGCCCAGGCGGAGCTCGACCGCCCGTTCAAGCGATGACCAGCTTCATTGATGAGCATCGGGGTGAGTATGGGGTCGAGCCGATCTGCCGGGTTCTGCCGATCGCCCCATC
>NZ_RAHJ01000001.1 GCF_003605755.1 Tsuneonella suprasediminis
CGTAGACCCTTCCTCTCAGGAGTTAGGGCCTCCGACAATCCCGGGGCGGTTCACGGCAGACGAGCGCGGTTTCTCCAGAGCTTTCACATTCAGCGATATGCTGACTGTCAATTTCAATGTGTTTGGCGCCAAACCACCGGTTCGGATTGGCGATCATATTAAGAGCGGTTCTCGTGTATTTACCCCATTGAGGGAAGCGCCTCTGATCCAAAAAGAAAAGCCCATAGGTGGAGCCCAGCCGCTTAAACATGGAAAAGGGCCGATCCCGGCTGCCTTCGCAAAACCGGAGGAATTGAAGCACACAGACCGGAGCGTCCTTTCTCCCATCGAATTGGATTTATGGGACAAAGCTGGCTGGCACGGGACAGCATTTATGGGCTACGATGGAATGCCAGGGCCAATTTTGGCGCTGCACTTTCGAGATGCTGATGCTTCCCGACGTATCTTTGAAGATTGGATATCTCGATGGGGACGCGAAGGCAGCGACGAGAATTTGCGAATCTCGATCGTAACGGGAGTCTCGGTCAAGCACCCCTTTGCATATTCGATGCACATTGGACCGGTCTATCGAACAAGAGATGAGCGAAGCGGAATTACGTTCACAACGTTGTCACGCTATATGCGACTGGACGCTTCTACGCCGGATAATTTGAATGGCTTCCTAGGCGCATATCAGAAGGCAGGAACGTTTGCCTTCGCGCCTGCGGTAGCGGTTCCCGGGAAGCCATTCCCTGTTCCAATGCTTGATTTGATCCAACCAAGGCGTCGATTGGAAGTTCGCCCTGCGTGGACGATAGATGAGAACGATCCCGATATGTCAGTCATACAGGACGATGATGATCCGTTCATCCCCGACGGTCAGACGGACCCGCCGGTGCGGCGAGCAATAGCTAAGATGAGGGAGTTTCGATCCGGCAAGGCCTGACCGGATAGGCCAAAGAGATTAGGCAGCACCCTTCCGTTGGTAACCTATCTTCTATGGGGCCTCAAGCCCGGAGCAGTAGCCTCCCCAAGCCTCCATCAGCTTCACCCGTGCGCCGGGATTTTCCGGCGTGCCGAGATAGGTTGTACGACGATATGCAGCCTGCACCGCATCCGGCGTCTTATGCGCGAGCGCCGCTTCGACAACCGCATTGGGAAAACCTTCGTTCGCCGCCCAGTCGGTAAAGCTGGAGCGGAAACCGTGCACGTGGAAAGGCTCCTGCATATCGCGCATGACTTTGAGCAGGGTCATGTTGGACATCGCCTTGCCGGTCATACCGGGGAAAACCACTTCGGCTCCCTCCATTTGCATTGCCTCCGCCTTCACAAGCACCGCCAAGGCCGCCTCTGACAGCGGCACGATGTGCGCCCTGCTGCGCTTCATGTGTTCGGCTGGGATTGTCCAAAGGCGCTGGTCCAGATCGAATTCGTCCCATTTAGCAAGCCGCACTTCCTGCGAGCGAACGCCAGTCAAGATGAGAAGGTCCAGCGCCAGACGCGAATAGGATGGCTTGCGACGCAGCGCGGTCAGGAATGGTGGAACGGCCACGTATGGCATCGCCTTGCGGTTCGCCGGTTTCTTGATCTGCCTAGGCAGCCCTCGCCCCGCTTTCAGGCTGCTGTTGCCCGATGGAGCCTCCGTAGAGCGCCAGCCTTTGGCGTGGGAGTAATCCAGCACAGCGCAAATCCGATTCCGAACCTGGCGAGCTGTTTCAGGAATTTCCTGCCAGATCGGCGTGAGGATGGAGATGATGTCGGCGGCGGTGATTCCGCCAGTCGTCATGTCGCCCAGTTTCGGGAAGGCGTAGTTCTCCAGACTGGCCAGCCACTGGCGACCATAGACATCGCTTTTCCAGCCTGCCTCATTCTCCGAATGATATTGGGTGGCGGCTTCGCGGAAGGTGACCTTGGCAGCTTCCTCATCCTTGCGCTCGGTCAGCACATCCCGCTTCCCGACCTTTACAGCCTTGCGGAGTTCCGCCGCTTTAGCGCGCGCTTCCGCCAACGTGACCAGCTTCGGACTGCCCAGTCCGATATCCTGACGTTTGCCATCGCGCTGGATTCGCAGGAGCCAATAAGCTCCCCCTCTTTTGTCGACTCTGAGGACCAATCCGTCGCCATCCTGATAGGTGCCCGGATTCGCCAAAGCGGCCTTGACCGCAACCGCCGTGAGTTTGCCCATCGGTTACTCCCACATCTTTGCCGCCATTGTGGGAGAACCCAAGTGTGGGAGGAAGCCACTTTACTCCCACACCTCTCCCACACTACGCTCCGGCTGCAAGCAAACAGAAGCGGTCGAGTGCGGACGATGTAGAGCAGAATACCCTTGGTTTTCCGCGATTTCTAGGGCTTTTCGGGGATATTCTGAGAAAGGGCGGTGGTGGACAGGGCTGGATTCGAACCAGCGTACGCTTGCGCGGGCAGATTTACAGTCTGCTGCCTTTAACCACTCGGCCACCTGTCCACACAGGGCATCGTTTCTGGCGATGAAAAAAGCCCCCGCATCGGGGGCTGCCAGCCGAGAGGCGCCCCAATGGCGAACCCTTGCTTGCCTGTCAATGGGGCGGGTGGCAGGAGGCGCGATAAGTTTCCACATCACGGCATCGTACAAGGAGAAAAAATGGCCAAGGGTGATCGCAAGCGCGCCATGCGTGGACGCGCGGGGCGGATGCAGGGAGGACGTGGATCGGGGCGCGCCGGTGCAGGGCAAGTTCGCCTATGGGGCCGCCACGCTGTTGAAGCTGCGCTGATGAATCCAGAAAGGCAGCATCGCAAGCTGTGGGCCACGAGAGAAGGCATCGAATCTCTCGACGGGGAACTGCCGGCAGACTTCCCGGTTGAATATGCCGATGCCCATGACCTGGCCCGTCTGGTAGCCCGGGATGCACCCCATCAGGGACTGGTGCTTGAATGTGCACCTTTAGAAGACGTGTTTCTGGCCGACGCTATTGCTGAATCCGAAGGCCCTGTGCTGGTTCTCGATCAGGTGACCGATCCACACAATGTCGGCGCGATACTGCGATCGGCGGCTGCTTTCGGTGCAGCGGCAATTGTGACTCAGGATCGTCATGCACCGGGCGAGTCTGGCGTGTTGGCCAAATCGGCCTCGGGTGCATTGGAAGTCGTGCCATGGGTCCGTGTGGTCAATCTTGCGCGGACGCTCGACGAACTGGCAGAAGCAGGCTTCTGGCGGATTGGGCTGGCAGGTGAAGCAGATGCGACCTTAGCAGAGGCTCTGCCAACCGGACGAGTCGCACTGGTGCTGGGTGCAGAAGGCGAAGGGATGCGTCAGAATATCGCCGCCCATTGTGACGCGCTCGCCAGACTGCCAATTTCCGATGCGATGGAAAGCCTGAACGTGTCCAATGCCGCCGCTATCGCCCTTTATGCGGTGGCTGCGCGTTCTATTTAAGCCCCCGCACCAACGGCAAGTCGGCCCGATAAAATAAAAGGCGCAGCACCTCCACCGGAAGTTGCTGCGCCCCTATTCGCAATGGAGACGAACAGTTAGTTGACCGAATCCTTCAAACCCTTACCTGCCTTGAACTTAGGCTGATTGGAGGCCTTGATCGTCATAGGCTCCCCAGTGCGCGGATTGCGCCCGGTCGATGCCTTACGGCGCGCCACAGTGAAAGTGCCAAATCCGACCAGACGAACCTCGTCACCGTTCTTCAGAGCCTTGGTAATGGAATCGAATACCGCTTCGACTGCACTGGCCGCATCGCCTTTCGAAAGACCGGCAGTTTCCGCAACTGTGCCGATCAGATCATTCTTGTTCATCCGCTAAACCCCCAATGAATTTCCTGTCGCAGTACCGTCGACAGATCGACAGCAAAGGAATCGCTCACGCGAAGCCGCGAAGTTGAGAGATTTTTTGTCCGTGAGTCAAAGACAAATGGGCCTTTGATCTATTGTTCGTCTCACTTTACGCCCATCCAGACGATACAGGAATGGAGCAACCTCTGTCCCTCCCACGGATCGCCGGGAGCACATGCTGCGCTCCCCGGTGGGCGTTCAATGGGGGCGGGCAACTTCTCCGGATGATGGCACTGGCTGGCTGGCGAGATCATCCGCCTCACTCCAGTCAATCGATTCGAGTGGAGAAACCAATGCCAGCTCCAGCACCCGATCGACATGAGAAACCGGAATTATCTCCAGCCCGTCTGTGATGGCCTGCGGAATTTCCACCAGATCTTTCACATTCTCCTCGGGGATCAATACAGTTTTGATTCCACCACGAAGCGCCGCGAGAAGCTTTTCCTTCAGCCCACCGATTGCCAGCACCCGTCCACGCAATGTGACCTCCCCAGTCATGGCTACATCTGGCCGCACCGCAACTCCGCTCAGCGTCGAAACGATTGAGGTGACCATGCCGACGCCCGCGCTCGGCCCGTCTTTGGGGACGGCGCCTTCAGGCAAGTGGATGTGGATATTGCGTCGCTGGAATATCGACGGCTTAATGCCATAGGCAGGCGCGCGCGCCTTCACGAAGCTGAACGCAGCGGCGACGCTCTCGTTCATCACTTCGCCCAGTTTGCCGGTGGTTTTGATCTCACCCTTGCCCGGCGTGGTAACGCTCTCAATGGTCAGCAGTTCGCCGCCCACTTCGGTCCACGCCAGACCGGTGACTGCCCCGACCTGCGCCTCTTCTTCGCTCACACCGTGTTTGAACTTACGAACCCCGGCAAATTCACCAAGGTTGTCAGGCGTAACGATGACGCTTTCCGCCTTCTTTTCAAGAATTTTACGGAGGCTTTTACGGGCCAGTCGCGCAATTTCGCGTTCCAGCGTACGCACGCCCGCCTCGCGGGTATAATAACGGATCAGGTCGCGCATTGCGGCTTCCGTCACTGCGAACTCACCCTCTTTCAGGCCGTGTGCGTCGATTTGCTTGGGCAGCAAGTGGCGGGTGGCGATTTCCACCTTCTCATCTTCGGTGTACCCTTCGAGCCGAATGATCTCCATCCGATCGAGCAACGGCTGAGGCAGGTTAAGGCTGTTGGCCGTCGTCACAAACATGATGTCCGACAGGTCCAGATCGAGTTCCAGATAGTGGTCCTGGAATTTGCTGTTCTGTTCCGGGTCGAGCACTTCGAGCAGCGCTGATGCCGGATCACCGCGGAAGTCCTGCCCAAGCTTATCGATTTCGTCGAGCAGGAACAACGGGTTGCTGGCTCCTGCCTTCTTGAGATTGGACACGATCTTGCCCGGCAGCGAGCCGATATAGGTGCGCCTGTGGCCGCGGATTTCGGCTTCGTCGCGCACACCGCCCAGCGACTGTCGGACAAATTCGCGCCCGGTCGCCTTGGCAATCGATTTGCCAAGCGAAGTCTTGCCGACACCCGGCGGGCCGACGAGGCACAGGATCGGCCCCTTCAGCTTATTGGTGCGCGCCTGAACCGCGAGGTATTCGATGATCCGGTCTTTCACCTTTTCCAAGGCATAGTGATCGGCATCGAGCACGGCCTGCGCCTTGCCGATATCCTTGTTGATCCGGCTTTTCTTACCCCACGGCAGACCGAGCAACACGTCGAGATAGTTGCGGATTACGGTCGCTTCCGCGCTCATAGGCTGCATGGTCTTGAGCTTTTTCAGCTCACTGTCTGCTTTCGCGCGGGCTTCCTTGCTCAACTTGGTTTTAGCGATCTTCTCGGTCAGCTCAGCGATTTCGTCACCATCTTCACCGTCGCCGCCACCCAGCTCGCTCTGAATCGCCTTCAGCTGTTCGTTGAGGTAATATTCGCGCTGAGTCTTTTCCATTTGCCGCTTCACACGACCGCGAATTTTGCGCTCCACCTGAAGGACAGACAGTTCGCCTTCCATGAAGGACATCACCATTTCGAGCCGTTTGAGCGGATCGCGTTCGGTCAACACCGCTTGTTTATCCGATACCTTGGCACCGACCGCAGCAGCAATTGTGTCCGCCAGTTCCCCGGCGTCGTCAATCTCCGCCAGTTCCGCACCGGCACCATCGCCGATTTTCTTGTTCAGTTTCGCGTATTCGCCAAATTGTTCGACAACCTGACGCATCATCGCGACGACTTCGCTGCCCGCCGCAGTTTCCGGCTCGGTTATGGCGACGTCTGCCAGATAGTAGCCGCCTTCGCGCTTGATCGATACCAATTCCGCCCGCGCGCCACCTTCGACAAGCACACGAACGGTGCCGTCGGGCATCTTAAGCAATTGCAGAACCTGCGCCACCACCCCGACATCATACAGATCATCCTGAACGGGGTCGTCGCAACTTGGCTCCAGTTGCGGGATAAGGACGATATCCTTGTCACCTTCCATCGCCGCTTCCAGCGCCGCCACCGATTTATCGCGGCCAACGAACAGCGAAACCACTTGTCCGGGAAAGACAACGATGTCGCGAAGAGGAAGAAGTGGGAAAGAATGAGTCATAAAAACAATCCATTTGCGATGTGGATACAGATCGGAACACATCGGTTTCGCAGAATATGGGTGCACCACCGCCCACTCGCAATGCCGTAGCGAACCTTAGCTGTGGACGTCACAGTGTGGCTGCCGACTGCTGCTTGCCATCACACTATTAGGCTATAGTCAAATATAGCATAAATATCGTATGGGAATGATATGGGGCAAAGGCACATCGACATTTCGAGCTTCGTTATCAGGGCGACTGAACTGTCTGCTCTCAACTACTTACCGGCCAGTCATCCACGACCGGACCGGCTCGAATGGGTAAATCAGGGGACGGGACAGCCGCTCAGGCATACGACAATCGATATGCTGCTGCGAACATTGTTCCGCAACGATCCGTCACCCAGCGTCGCCAAACTGCGTGAATCTTCAGTCCTTTGCGTTCATTTCCAATCCGAACGGCTGCGTGACAAATTTGCCCGCCAGTTTGAAAATGCCCGCGAAATAGATCGGGTAAAAAACGAAAAGCTCGTGATCGCGCTGTTCGCTCGCCCCGAACTGGCACGTGACGCGGTTAGCGACCTTGAGGCGCATGGGGTGCCCAACTCCGCAATATCGGTTCTGTGGCGGGCAGACGACTTTATGGGAACCGGTGGGGCAAGATACGAGGGGCATTCGGCACGCAGCGTCGCCGCAGCGACTGTGGCGGGCGGATTGTTCGGTTCAATTCTTGGTGTTACAACTTTGGCCATTCCCGGCGTCGGGCCTGTTGTTATGGCGGGCCCTCTCGCCGTTGCGCTGGTTTCGCAAGTCAGCGCGCTGAGCGGGATTATCGGGGCGACCGGCGGGGCCATCGCGCGTATGCTGTCGGATCAGGATGTCGAAGGGCGAGAGCCTTCGTTCTTCGAAACCGGGATCAATCAGGGCCGCATTTTCGTCGCAGTCGATCCCGATGTGATCGAACTGGATCGCGGTCAGTTGACGGAAATCCTTCAGTCACGTGGCGGGCAAGTCGCCACGAAATCGCATTAAAGCGATCAATGTAGGCAACATCGGACCGGCGCATTGCCGTTGCGTGCCCTCCCGCCTCTCGAAGCAGAGTCCGGACGGCAGGAGGCGCAATTGCTGAGAAAGGGGTTAGCCCATGCCGGGCAGGTTAAAGCCCGGCGGCAGCCCCATACCTGACTGAATTTTCTGCATTTCTTCGTTGGCGACGCGATCCGCCTTGCCGCGCGCATCGTTGAATGCGGCGGTTACCAGATCTTCGAGCATCCCTTTCTCTTCCGGCTTCATCAGGCTGTCGTCGATCGCGACCCCCATGATGCGCCCTTTGGCAGAGCAGCGGATTTTCACCAGCCCGCCACCGGCGGAACCTTCCACTTCGATTGCGTCGAGCTTTGCCTGAGCATCGCCCATTTGCTGCTGGATCGTTTCAGCCGCCTTCTGCGCGGCCTGGATCATTTCTTCCATCGATTTCATGCGGATTTGCTCCAGTTTCTGGTGCCTTGCTCGTCATCATCGAGCATTTCGGCATCGGGAAATGCGGCCAGTGTGGCCTGGACCAGCGGGTGCGCGCGCAGGCGTTCGGCGGCGTCAGCGCGGGCCGCCTCATCACGTTCGACCAATGTCGGCTGCGCGCCAGCGGCCGCTTCGCCATCCACACGCTCGACCTCCCACCGGCTGCCCGTGACATCGAGCAAGGCCTGCCGCAGTTCTGGCGAGAGATCGTCTGTGAATCCCGCGGCCTGAGTGTAGGTCAGCTTGCCCTGCTCTATCGCAATCGGGCGCACCTGCATCCGCACACGCGTACCGAGATGCAAATGGCGCGCTTCGATCTGATCGACCAGCCGCGCCCAATCGTATTGAGCAACCGGCGCGGCGGCTCCTGCATCCTCGGCAGAAACCGATGGTGCAGAGGCACTTAGGCCGTTCGCGGCCAGTTCCTCCAGCTTCTTCACCAGCGAGCCGGGATCGGGCATTTCGCCAGCGTGAAGTGTGCGAAGCAGTGCCATTTGCGCCGCTACCAGCGGATCGGGCGCCGACCGTACCTCTTCGTATCCCTTGAGCAGCAATTGCCACAGGCGGTGGAGCTGGCCCGCAGCCAGCCGCCCTGCCCAGCCCTCGATCGCCGCGCGCTCTTCCGCCGTGGGCGCATCGGCACCGCTGCCGCCAACTTGTTCCACGGTGATGCGGTTGGTCAGATCCATCAGCCCGCGCATCAGCGCAAGTGGTTCAACTCCCAGCGCATATTGCTCGGCCAACGCCGCCATCAGGCCCTTGGCGTCGCCTTCCAGCATACACGCGAACAGGCGTCGCTGCGCGCCTTTGTCGGCCAGACCGAGCATGTCGCGCACGCGCGCTGCGGTGACTTTGCCATCGGTATCGAGATCGGCATGGGCAATCGCCTGATCGAGGATCGACAGCCCGTCGCGCACCGATCCCTCGGCAGCGGAGGCAATCATGTGCAGCGCCTCCGGCTCTGCCTCGACACCTTCCTGGCGGCAGACGCTGGCGAAATGATCCTGTAACAGCTCCGCCGGAATGCGCCGCAAGTCGAACCGCTGGGTGCGGCTGAGGACAGTGACGGGCAGCTTCTCGACTTCGGTTGTCGCGAACAGGAACTTCACATGCGGCGGCGGCTCCTCAAGCGTTTTCAGCAACGCATTGAAGGCATTACGCGACAGCATATGCACTTCGTCGATGATGTAGATCTTGTAGCGCGCCGACACCGCGGCATAGCGCACGGCCTCGATAATTTCTCGCACATCGTCGACGCCGGTGTTGCTGGCAGCGTCCATTTCGATCACGTCGATATGGCGCCCCTCGGCAATGGCCCTGCACGGTTCGCATACGCCGCATGGGTCGATAGTGGGGCCACCAAGTCCATCGGGACCGATACAATTCAATGCCTTGGCAATCAGACGCGCGGTGGAAGTCTTGCCCACCCCGCGCACCCCGGTCATCAGAAAGGCATGTGCCAGCCGGTCGCGTTTGATCGCGTTGGCCAGCGTACGAACCATCGGCTCCTGACCGATTAACTCACTGAAAGTTTGAGGCCGATACTTCCGCGCCAGCACGCGATAGGGCTGCGCGGCGTCGGCCGACGGAGCGGTGGCAGGCGCGGTGGCAGACGCAGGGACTACCGCATCAGCAGGAGCGGGGTCCGCAGCAGGCGGGGGCGCAGAAGTGTCTGCGAACAAGGCATTTTGCCCCGCCGCCTCCAGCTCAGCGGCAGACGGATTCGCCGCTTCGTCGTCGGTCTGCCACGGGAGGCCTTCGGTATCGTCCGGTGAATCACCCATATCCAACTAGGTAGGCGTTCGGGCATCGCTTGTCATGCATGTGCGGTGCATTTGTGTGTTATGATGTGCTGTGCCAGAAAACTGGCCGTCGAAGGGGGGAAAAGGCGATGAAAATCAATGCGGAGCGGCTGACTGCCAGCCATGATGAGGCGGTGACGGTATTCATCATCGGAATGCGGATCAACAGATTGTTTGCATTGAACAAATGGCTGCCCGTCGCGCGTTCGATGGGGCCGATGGTGGCCGAGCTGGCCGCCGATCCCGACAGCGGATTTCTGGGTGCGGAGACGATGCGGCAGGGGTTTCGCACGATATTGCTGGTGCAATACTGGCGCGATTTCAACAGTTTGGAGAGCTACGCCCGCGACCGTGATCGCAACCACTGGCCCGCATGGACCGCGTTCAACAAGGCGGTCGGGTCCGATGGCACGGTCGGCATTTTCCATGAAACATACGCTGTTTCAAAGGGATGCTACGAATCGATTTACAACAATATGCCGACATGGGGCCTCGGCGCGGCAAGCGGGCTGACCCCGGCAACCGGATCGCGCAACGAAGCGCGCAGCCGTATGAAGGCGGCCACAAACAACTGAAACCAATAAGGAAATAAGGAGCCGAGCGACCCGCTGCAATCTACCTGGGCTGCTTCCTTCCGGACCTGACCCGGTGAGCAAACGCGAACGTCCACCCGACTCCCGGCGCGGCATATGGCGGGGATGGGCGCGGTTTTCAAGCCATTCGTGGTGCGCAAAAACAGGTGAAAAAGCGATAACCCGCCAAACCACCCAAAACGCCAATGGTTACTTTAAGTAACGACCAGGTTACTTAAAGTTATCAGCATAAGCCTGAATTTTCAGAGTCTTAGACGGGGTCGCATGGACGCGGGCGGCGATGCCGTATTTTGTGGCGTAGGCCACCGCCTCTTCCTTGCTGGAGAAGCACAATTGCACTTGTGCCTGTGTATCGCCGCTGCCGGTCCAGCCCATCAGCGGGTCGGCCTTGCGCGCTTCGGACTGCTCGAATTCGAGAATCCATTGATCGGTCAATGCCTTGCCAGATTGCATGGCGTTCTTCGGGCGTTGGTAGATGCGTGCAGACATAGGCGATCCTTAGGCCACCTTTTCGCTCTGGAAAAGAGATTCACCACGAAAACACACACAGCCGCATCGATTTTACACTGAACGCGCGCAAAACGACGGATTCACTGCCGATTGAACGCATTTTTGGTTTTGAGGCTCGGCTTTTCGGTCCACGGCTGATCGGGCCAGCGATGTTTGGGATAGCGGCCCTTCATATCTTTCGCGACATCGGCCCAGCTACCGCGCCAGAATCCGGGCAGGTCGCGGGTGGACTGAATCGGGCGGCCCGCCGGGCTGGTCAGCTTGAGCAGCAGCGGGGTGTCGCCCACCATCGGATGAGCCTCCAGCCCGAACAACGCCTGCACCCGCACTTCCACCGCCGGGGCGTCGTCGCCGGTATAATCGATGGCATGGGTGGTGCCGGCGGGCGAGGTGAATTCGCGCGGGGCCACCCGGTCGAGCCGCTGGCGCGCATCCCAGTCGAGCATCCCCAGCAGAGCATCGGCCACCCGCCCTTTCGCCAGATCGAGATCGCGCCGCCCGTCGAGCAGCGGGGCCAGCCACAGCGGCGCGGTTTCGCGCAACGCATCATCGGACAGCGCAGCGACCCCGGCATAGCGGGCGCGGGCGCGCAGCGCGGGCGGGACGATTGCCGACAGGTTTTCCACCGCCCGTTCCACAAGCATATCCACAACCGCCGCCGGATCGGGTTGCGGGTCTGGCCCACTGGCCAGCACGATCGCGCCCAGCCGCCGTTCCAGCCGCGCCTCCACCCGCCCCTCGCCCGCATTCCAGTTGAGCACAGAGCGGCGTTCGATCCGCCGGGCCAGCGCCGTTTCCACCTCTGCCGTGTCGAGCGCGATGGCCGCGGTGATCCGCGCGCCCTTCGCCTGCCCCTGCGCGTCACCGATGGCGAGCCATTCGGCGCGCGCCAGCGGGCTGGCGGGATCGAGCACGAAGCCGCGCCCGCCCGCCGACAGCCAGTGTTCGCCCGATGCATCGCGCCGCCGGGCGACGAAATCGGGCCGCGCCCGCGCCAGATAGATGCCGGGGTTGTCCGCCGCCGCATCGCGCCGATCCGCACCCCCGCCACCACCGGCACCAGCACCAGCACCGGCACCACCGGCACCAACAATCCCCGCCGCCTTGCGCGCCCAGCCCTGCGCCAGTTTGCGCGAGGCATCGGCGCGGCCGCTGCGGTCGGCGTTCCAGCGCGAGAGGCGCGCCAGCAGGTCTTCCCCCCGGCCGCCCAGCCCGCGTTCCTGCAACAGCAGCGCGATTTTCGCCGCGTCGCCGCCGTGGCCATCCTGCGCGCCCATCAGCACCATCGCTGCCTCCACCGGGGCCATTGGCATCGCAGACAGTTGTTGCCCGAATGCGGTCAGCCGCCCGCCATCGTCAATCGCGCCCAGCCCCGCCAGCGCCCCGCGCGCCGCCGCCAGCGAAGCATCGGGCGGAGTATCGAGCCACGGCAACGAAGCCGGATCGGCGGTGCCCCATCTGGCCAGCGCCAGCACCAGCGGCGCCAGATCGGCAGTGAGCATTTCGGGCGGATCGAACGCGGGCCTGCCGGGATGCGCCGCCTCTTCCCACAGACGGTAGGCAACGCCCGGCCCCTGCCGCGCGGCGCGGCCCGCGCGCTGCGCCGCGGCGGCCTGACTGGCGCGGTGCGTAACAAGGTGTGTCGTCCCCGCCGCCCGGTCGAATTCGGCGCGGCGGGAAAGCCCACAATCGACCACCACCGAAACCCCGTCCAGCGTCAGCGAGGTTTCGGCAATCGCCGTCGCCAGCACGATCCGCCGACGCCCGTCGGGATCGCGCCGGATCGCCGCGCGCTGCTGCGCCGGGTGTACCTGCCCGTGCAGCGGCAGGATCAGCGCATCAGGCAAGCGGGCATCCAGCCGTTCGCGCACCCGCTCTATCTCCCCCACACCGGGCAGGAAGGCCAGCACATCGCCGGTTTCGGCGCGCCATGCCGCCACCACCGCATCGGCCATCGCATCGTCCACCCGCACATCGGGGCGCGAGCCGAGCCATTCGATCCGCAAGGGGTGCGCCTTGCCCGCGCTTTCCACCACCGGCGCATCGGCACCGAGCAACCCGGCAAACCGTGCCCCATCGATCGTGGCAGACATCACCAGCACCCGCAGATCTTCGCGCAGCACCGCCTGACTTTCCAGCGCCAGCGCCAGCCCCAGATCGCCATCCAGATGCCGTTCGTGCGCTTCATCGAACAGCACCGCGGACACGCCGTTCAGCTCCGGGTCTTCGACCAGCCGGTTGACGAGGATCGCCTCCGTCACCACCAGAACGCGGGTGCGGGCCGATGTCTTGCTGTCCAGCCGGGTGAGGTAGCCGACGGTTTCGCCCGCCTGTTCGCCCAGCAATTCGGCCATCCGTTCCGCCGCCGCGCGCGCGGCCACCCGGCGCGGGCTGGTCAGGATAATCTGCCCGCTGCACCATTCCTCGCCCAGCAAAGCCGGGGCGACCGCCGTGGTCTTGCCCGCACCCGGCGGCGCGATCAGCACCGCCCCGCTGTGCCCGCGCAAGGCGGACAACACATCGGGCAATACATCGTGGATCGGCAGGCGCGGGGCAGCCATCGCGATCAGTCCCCTTCCCAGCCGAACACGTCTTCCAGCCCGACGCCGAAGTGGCGCGCGATGCGAAAACTGGTTTCGAGGCTGGGCGAATAGCGGCTCTGTTCGATGGCGATGATCGTCTGGCGGGTAACGCCGACAATGTCCCCCAGCGCGGCCTGGCTCAGCCCGCCGTGCTCTTCGCGCAACTGGCGCACGCGGTTGGTGATCGGGGGGCGTTTCGACATATCAGACCGTGCGGCGCAGCAGGTAGACTTGCCCCGCGTAATCGGCAAGCTGCGCCGCGATCAGCGCGAACATGGCATGATGGAACAACATATTGCCGTTGGGCATCCACAGGTAAGCCCCGCCCGCCAGCACCACGCCCACGGCCAGCACAGTGCCCGACCAGCGCCCCGCCCGATCCGCCACCAGCCGCTCCCGCTCATCCGCAGCCGAATTCGCTTCGCGCGGGGCGGCCATCGCCAGCATCACCTGCACCACCACGGATGCGACCACCACCACCAGCACATAAGGCACCAGCGCCACCGCAACCGGCGCCCCCGGATCGGCCGAGACCGTGTTGAAATAAAGCAGCCCCGACAACAGCATAACCGCCATCATGGCCCACGCAGACTTTTCCCGGAACGACATCGACGCCATCGCGAATCTCCTGAACGATGTAAGATATTTTTTACACTGATGGCGAGGAGATGGGGTGATGTCAAATATTTTGGACATTATCCCCTTGGGACAGGTAATCGCGAGACTGCGACAGGACTGCGGAGCGAATGTGAAACTCATTTCCTAATTGGTCGCCCCGGCTCGGAGGCCGGGTTACGAGAAGCAATGCTGTTCCATCACCTGATTATGCCAACGAAAGAAATGTCCGTGTCGGGGGCGGCACGAGGAATTTCGCTTTTGGCATAGCGAAGCTGAAGTTTTCCGACCGGTTTTGACGGTGGTGAACGCTACCGGCAGGGGACGAACTGGGGTGGGAAGTGGACATTCTTTTCCGCACCCCGTCTAGAGCAAGCCCCCTAATTCCGGAGGCCGGAGAGCAAGCCTTCGAACTCAGGATCGTATTTGAGAGCTAGCTGGCGAAACGCCGCAGCTAATTGACGCAACTCCGTCTTGCCTGCGCAACTATGTTGTGCAGCCTTAGACTTCCGCCCCGCCATGCCGATCGCCAGCTCGAGGCTTGCCCCGTCGGTGCAGATCACGTTCTCAGAACCGTAAAAAGATAACTGGCCAAGGTGGCGCAGATCCGCTTCGGTGAGGCGCCTGACGAGATCTTCGGCATCGTCATCCGACAGGGCTATTTCACGACGCCTCGTCACAACTTCGCCACCAGACTTCCATCGATATCGATAGCCCGCTATCCGCATCATCCACACACCGCCCGTGCGATAGACCATCACCTGCTGCGAGGCAGGAGGTGGGGACATGCTCGCTCGGACTGTAGCCGAATAGGCGGGGCCCCCCTCTGAGAGCTCACCGCACACGTCTTCCAAATGATAGTCCCGGCCAGGATCAACTGCAGGGCAGGCGATATCCGCAGAGTTCGCACTCGTAATCAATAACCCTGCCACCATCGTAATGAGCACGGATTAGTCTCCCTAGGTGGTCGCTACGTGAGGATATTTGAACACGATAACTCAACGTCCGCAATAGGGTCGCTTGCAGCCAGGCCGCTTTCCGGGCCGGAATGCCGGTGAACAGACATTCATCGAAACCGGCGACTGTGTCCACACGACCTGACCACTTAAAGGCCCACCGCCTCAATAATGATACCGGCACTGTACGATTTCGAGCGATTGGGCCACGCCCTCGCCCACCACGCGGTACACCAGCCGGTCTTCCTGTGTGATCCGGCGTGACCACCAGCCGTTCAGCGGGCCTTTCAGGGGTTCGGGCTTGCCCGTCCCCGTGAACGGGGTCCGTTTGCATTCCTTGATGAGCGCGTTCACCCGTTTGAGGGTCTTGCGGTCGGTGCCCTGCCAATACAGGTAATCGTCCCACGCATTATCGGACCAGACGAGCTTCACGGTTCGAGAATATCGCGCTCCGCACCGCCGGCATTGTCCATCTGGTCAATCGATTCCCGCAACCGTTGCGCGTTGGCGCGGCTGGACAGGAGGTGCATGGTTTCTTCCATCGCGTTCCAGTCGTCCAGCGATACCATCACCACCGATGCCGCCTTGCGGCGCGTCACGATCACTTGCGTGCGATCGTTGACGACCTCGTCCATCACATCCTTGAGGTTGGCGCGGGCTTCCGAATAAGTAATCACGTCCATCGCCGCCTCCTGATGACTGGATCAACTTGTACAGCTTTCTGTACATAAGCGGTTATGAACGATCTGTGAAGCCCCCGCTCAATACCCCCGCGCGACGGCGAATTGCGCGGCTTCGGACATGGCGGCGCGGGCGCGGTTTTCGGGGAAGATCGACAGCGCATCGATGGCGCGCTGCGCGAAATGGCGGGCGCGCTGGCGGGTGTCGGCCACGGCATCGTATTTCGCGATGAGGGCCACCGCTTCTTCCAATGCGTCGTCACCGTCGCGATGACCGCTGATCGCCGCTTTCCAGAACTTGCGTTCGGCATCGGTGCCGCGGGCATAGGCGAGGATCACCGGCAGCGTCATCTTGCCTTCGCGGAAATCGTCGCCGCGATCCTTGCCCATCGTCGCGGCATCGGAATCGTAATCGATGGCGTCGTCCACCAGTTGGAATGCGATGCCCAGATTGCGCCCGTAATCGTCGAGCGCCTGTTCCTTCACATCGTCACATTCGGCCACCACCGCGGCGATGCGGCTGGCGGCGGCGAACAGCGCGGCGGTCTTCGCGCCGATAATCGCCAGATAGCGTTCCTCGCTCGTTTCGATCTGCCGCTGCGCGGTGAGCTGGTCCACCTCGCCTTCGGCAATGATCGCGCTGGCGCCGGAGAGGATTTTCAGCACTTTCAGGCTGCCGTCTTCCACCATCAGTTCGAACGAGCGGCTGAACAGGAAATCGCCCACCAGCACAGTGGCCGGATTGCCGAAGATGATGTTGGCCGCCGCCTTCCCCCGCCGCAGATCGCTGCCGTCGACGACATCGTCGTGCAGCAGAGTGGCGGTGTGGATGAATTCGACCGACGCAGCCAGCTTGTGATGGCGATTGCCCTGATATCCGACCAGCTCCGCCCCGGCGAGGGTCAGCATCGGGCGCAGACGCTTGCCCCCGCCCGAAATCAGATGCCCGGCCAATGCGGGGATCAGCGGAATCTTGCTCTGCATCCGGTCGAGGATGACGGCATTGACCGCGTTCATGCCCGGCGCGGTCAAAGCCAGCATAGGGTCCAGAGTGGCGTCGTGACGCGGTAGTGGAACGATCTCGGCGCTCATGCCGCCCCCATGCGGTGCACAGGCCCGCTTGGCAAGCGCGGAATCGCCGCTATCGTGCGCGACGACTATGACCGATGTAACTTCACAACCGACGCCCGCCGCCCCTGCCGCCCCCGATGCGACTCTGGCCGCGTACCGCAAATCGATCGACAATTTCGATGCCGCGCTGATTCATATTCTGGCAGAACGGTTTCGCATCACGCAGGCGGTGGGCGCTTACAAGGCGCAACACGCCCTGCCCCCCGCCGATCCGGGCCGGGAAGAGGCACAGATCGCCCGTCTGCGCGCCCTGGCCGAAGATGCCCAGCTCGACCCCGAATTCAGCGAAAAATTCCTCCGCTTCATCATCGACGAAGTGATTCGCCACCACGAACGCGCGCGCGAGGGGTGATAGATGGGTTTGGCCAGTGGCGGCCGACTGCCCGCCTCTCTGGCAGCAAAAATAACTAGCCGCCGTTCAACCCGGCAGCTTCCCGGTTATTCGACATAGTCCGCTGCGAGACGGAACATACGCACGACACTCAGGCGAAACGACTGGCGCGCATCATATTCTTTGACAGAAGCAAGGCGGGGCATGTCTTCGCACCTTGCCCGGAATTGCACCGTTTTTGCATCCTCGGCGCAGCGTTCCAGCCAGTTTGCCGATTGCTTCACCGCCCGCTGATGTATCGCCTGCGCCCGATTGCACTGCGCTGGCATATTATCGCTGCACCCCATCGCAAAGGCGAGATAGGCGATATAGTCAGGGCGCCAGTCCTCCTCGGGCACCCCCGCTGCATCCGCATCGGGAACATTGTTGCCGAGCAGTTCGCATCCGTTCCCATCGATAAACGGCTCGCCGCGCGGAAAGCATGCTTTCGCGAAATAGCTGAATGCCCGATCGGGCCGGGGAGCCACCGAAAGGCCATTCTGATAGATGATGCCAAGATATTTACAGGCATATGGGGCAATGCCGACATCTGTCGATTCACACACCCGCTCCATCTTCTGCTTCGATTTGCCGTAATCGCGCAGCTTCGCATTCAGAAAATAGATTTTGCCCGCTTCATAGCAGCCGCCTACCTGAAAGCCCGCGGCGCAAGACGCATCATATGCAGCAAGGGCGGCCTCAGCATTTTCACCTTTTTCCGCCTTCACACCAGCTCGCCAGCAGCTGTCGACATTCGCGTCCTTCGTGCAGGGAGAGAGAGGCGGCACGGCCTTCAGCGCTTTCCCGCTTTTCGCCGGTTGAGCAACAGCGGGCCCCGAAACCACCGCCACACCCATCACCATAACCAAGGCCACCCAAATCGACCGCATGCCATTCTCCCAGTTGCGATGAGTGCACAGATATCCGCGCGCTTTCACAGGGCAACCCCGGCGGCCGGCGCCCACGCCAGGTTGCCCATATACGCGTTGAACGGCGCAAACACGCCCGTATACAAGACGCGATGCCGATTTCCATTTCAAGATGTATCGCCGGGGTATGCAAAGCGGCTGCGCTCTGTCTGATCCAGCCCGCTTGCGCCCAAAGTGCCGCTGAGCCTGCACCGGCCGTGACCGTCGATCCGGTCGTGGGGGAATATTCCTCTGTGCAAATGGAGCTGGTGGCGGGCATCCGCCTCAACCCTGACGGTACTTTCGAATATGGTCTGACTGTCGGATCGCTGGATGAACGGGCGCAGGGCCGCTGGAAGCGTGTCGGCAGCCGGATCGAACTGGTCAGCGATCCCCGGCCAGTGGCACCAACCATTAGCGCCAACAGAATCGATAATGCTCCCGGCCAGCCCTTTGCGCTTCGGCTTGTTGCGCCCAATGACATCGATATTCCTGGCATCGATCTGCGGATCGATTTTGACACCGGGGCGCCGTTGAAGTCCTATCTCGTAGGAGGCCCCTGGACACTGCCAGCAAACGAAAAACGGCGTCCACGATTTATCACTTTCAGCAAGAGAGCCTATCGGATCGCTTCGGGCCCATTGCCGCTGCGTGCAGAGGCCGGAACGGTCACGGTCTTTCTTCTGACGCCGAATGATCTCGGTGTTATCGACCTGACCGGCGCGTATCTTGAGCCCGATGGGAACAGTCTGGTGCTCACGCGACCGGACGGAACGATCATATTCGAACGCGCCAATCCGGCATCAGATACACGCACAACTCCCGATGGAGAGCAGGATCCCCAGAAGGAACCGTTGCGTTGACCGAGGAACCGCCTGCTCCCGGTTATTCATCTGGCGCGGGCAGCGACTGAGAGTTCTTCGCACGATTGTCGGCTCCGCGATCAAACCCGATCAACGGCATTGAAAACCGCATGGTTCCGATGGTGAAAATCAAACGGCTCTATCACTGGGCCGACTGTATTTCAGGCGATACAAGCCTGAAATGAAAAAGCGGCTTTCAGGAGCTGGCCCACAACCGGGAACTGCCCCTCACGCCGCGCGGGGCAGCGACAGTTGCACCAGCAGACCGCCCAGATCGGCGCTTTCGCCCAGTGTGACTTTACCGCCGTAAATCGCCACTACGTCGCGCACAATGGCAAGGCCCAACCCGGTGCCCGGTTTATCGGTGTCGAGCCGCGCGCCGCGGTCGAATATGCGCGAGCGGTCGGCTTCGGGAATACCCGCGCCATCGTCTTCCACCCAGATGGTGCACAGCTTCTTGTCGGCCGGTTCGGCATCGACTGTCACGAACACGCTGCCGCCGCCGTATTTCGCGGCATTTTCCACCAGATTGCCCAGCAGTTCGTCCAGATCCTGCCGCTCGATCGCCACTGTCGCCGCGCGGTTGCCCGCCAGATCGAAGCGGACATCGGGATATAGCCGCTCCACCGCGCGCTGCACCGCCGCCGCGCTTTCGCATACCGGGGTATGCGCGTGGCCCACCGCGCGCCGCCCCACCGCGCGCGCGCGGGCAAGGTGGTGATCGACATGGCGGCGCATCGTGCCGGATTCGCGGATCACGGTATCCGCCAGATCGGGCGCCTTGGCGGTGGCGGCATTGTTGATGACCGTGAGCGGAGTTTTCAGCGCATGAGCCAGATTGCCCGCATGGGTGCGCGCTTCCTCTGCCTGTTTTTCCGAATGGGCGAGCAGGGCGTTGAGTTCATCCACCAGCGGTTGCACTTCCAGCGGCAGCGGGTCTGTCACGCGGTTGGCGCCGGTGGTTCGCATATGCTGGATCGCCAGCCGCACCCGGCGCAGCGGGCTGAGGCCGTACCAGATCTGCATCGTCGCCATCATGAACAGGCCAAGGCCGAGGATCACGAAGCTCCAGATCAGGATAGATCGGATCTTGGCCAGTTGCGCGTCCACTTCGCCCCGGCTGGCGGCAACGGCAAACCACCACTTTGTCTTGCTGCCCGGCAGCACCACCGATCGTTCGGCAATCCGCAGCGGTTCATCCGCGAACTGGTCCGAATTGTAGATGTGAATATCGGTGTCGGTGTAACTGGTATCGACCTTCAGCGTGCGATCCCACAGGCTGCGGCTGGGATATGCTTCATGCCCCTCGCCGCTGATCTGCCAGTACAGGCCGCTGTTCGGTTCCATAAACCGCTGATCGCCCAGCGGGCGGCTGAAATAGACTTCGCCGGTATTGTCGATTTCAGTCGATGCCATCATCGCGGTCAGCAGATAATCGAGCTGATCGTCGAAATTTTTCTCGACCATGTCGGTCAGTGTGCGATCGAGCGCGAAGCCGCCGCCCAGCAGCAGGATCGTGATCCACCCTGCCGCGATCAGCATCATCCGGCGCGCCAGACTGCCGGTATGGCGTTTGTACACGCCAGTGGCCGCCGGTTCGCTGACCGCCGCGTCTGCCGTTACGCTGTCCGCCGGTGGCGGAGCGTCAGGCGCGCGGCTGGTCTGCGGGATCGTCGAGGCTGTAGCCGAGTCCACGGATTGTCGTGATGACATCTGCACCCAGTTTCTTGCGGATGCGGGTAACGAAAACCTCGATCGTATTCGAATCGCGGTCGAAATCCTGATCGTAGATATGTTCGATCAGTTCGGTGCGGCTCACCACCTTGCCCTTGTGATGCATGAGGTAGCTGAGCAGCTTGTATTCCTGCGCGGTCAGCTTGACCGGCTCTCCCGCCAGCGTGACCCGGCCAGAACGAGTATCGAGCCGGACCTGCCCGGCGGTCAGTTCCGAACTGGTGTTGCCGCTGGCCCGGCGGATCAGGGCGCGCAGGCGGGCGATCAGCTCTTCGGTCTGGAACGGCTTGGCCAGATAATCGTCGGCCCCGGCATCGAGCCCGGCGACCTTGTCCGACCATGAATCGCGCGCGGTCAGCACCAGCACCGGAAAATCGCGCCCTTCCTTGCGCCACATGCCCAGCACTGTCAGCCCGTCGATCTCCGGCAGGCCCAGGTCGAGCACGACCGCATCGTAATCCTCCGTCGAACCGAGGAAGTGGCCATCTTCCCCATCGGTCGACAAGTCCACGGCATAACCGTTTTGTTCGAGGGTCGATTTAAGCTGCTGGCCGAGTGTCGGTTCGTCCTCGACGATCAGGATACGCATATCTGGCTTGTCCCCGGTAAAATCATGCCACGGATGTGGGCTATCGATATCAACGCGTCAACTCGATGGGGTTTCCCACTGCCCACTATCCTATTCACCGCGAACGGTTCAGCACCCGCCCCGTGCGGGCATCGACATCGACGAACACCACATGGCCATCCCTGATGAACTTCAGGCGATAGGCCAGCGCTGTCGAATCGTAAGCAAACCCGAGATATTCGTATCCGCGCATCTGCGGCAGGATACGCGCCTCGATATCGCGCGAACGCATAATATTGCCGGCCCGCATTTCCTTGCGCGCGGCCCCCTGCTCGGTTCGCTGGGCAACGGCGGGCGCACTGGTTGCCACAAGGGCAAGCGAGGCGACCGCGGTGAGACAGGCAGATACGATCCGTTTCATGGTGCTTCACTGCCTGTCACAGAGCCATTGAACAAGGTGTGAATATCGCCGCACCGTACGGTTCAGGCTCAGGATTCACGCATTTGCATATATGTCGGGTCAGGCAAACCATCGCGCGCCTGACCCGATCATATTGTTAGCGTGTCATTTCAAAGCTGGCCGTCACCGTTACCGATGTGCCAACCAAACCCGGCTCTACCGGTGTGGGGGCCGCCGATGCATCCTGGGCAACCGCCATTTCTTTCATCATCGGCATCGGGCGGTTGTTCATCACCGCTTCGCCTACCTGCAACAGGCGCACGCCCGAATATCCGGCCCACTTGGCATATTCCTGCGCGCGTTCCTGCAATTCAGCGAATGCAGCCTTGCGCGCCTGCGCCTTGGCAGCGGCATCGTCTTCAATCGAGAAGTCAGGTCCGCTGATATCGTTGGCCCCGGCCGCGACCAGCGCATCGAGCACCGGCCCGGCGCGCTTCACATCGCGCAGCGTCACATTGACGCGGTTCGACGCACGATAGCCCTTGAACACCTGCTGGCGTTTGACCTGATCGTAATCGTAATCAGCATTCAGGCTGATCCCGGCAGTCTGGATATCCTTGGCATCGATCCCCAGCGACTTGATCCGTTTGACGACTGCATCCATCGCCGTGGCGTTCGCCTGCATCGCCGCGACTGCGGTCGGCGCGGTGCTGTTCACCCCGGCACCGATGGCGACAATATCGGGCGCCGACTTGACCGATTTGGTCACCGAAAGATCGACCACCGGCCCTTGTGCCTGCACCTGTACGTCGGCGGCGCTGGCCTGCGAAGCGACGGAAACGGCGCCCAATGCCATTACGGCGGGAAGCAACATGCGATTCATCGATAATTCTCCTTTTCCCTCTCTGTCCTGCACATTTGGCATTACGCGCCAGTGAACCGGCTTGTTCCGCTCCCTCTGCACAGCTAGTGCGCGCAGCTTATGGCATTACCTCCGATCTTGAGCTGGGAAGGGCTTGGCCTGCAGCAAGGCGGCCGCTGGTTGTTCGGCGGGCCCGATACCGGCGGGATCGACGTACATATCGGCCCGCGTGACCGGCTGGCGCTGATCGGGCGCAATGGTGCGGGCAAGACCACGCTGTTCCGCCTGATCGACAACCGGATCGAGGCCGACCGCGGCATCCGCAAGGTTAAACCCGGCACCCGCGTAGTGATGCTGGAGCAGGAACCGGACTTTACCGGCTGCGACACACTGATGGATTTCGCGCTGCGCGGCGAACACCCGCCAGCGCAGTATGAGGTGGAGGCAATCGCCGGGCAACTCGGCATCGATATGACCACTGCCGCAGCCGGGGCCAGCGGGGGCGAGAAACGCCGCGCTGCCATCGCCCGTGCACTGGCGCAGGAACCGGACGTTCTGCTGATGGACGAACCGACCAACCACCTCGACCTGGCGGCAATCGACTGGCTGGAAGACTGGCTGAGCCGGTACAAGGGCGCGTTCATGGTCATCAGCCACGACCGTACATTCCTGAAGCGCCTGACCACCGCGACTCTGTGGCTCGACCGCGGATCGATGCGGCGCAAGGATGTCGGCTTCGGTGGGTACGAGGCTTGGGAAGAACAGGTCTATGCCGAAGAGGCGCGCGCTGCCGAACGGCTCGACGCCCGGCTCAAGCTCGAGGCGCACTGGCTCGAACGTGGGGTGACTGCGCGGCGCAAGCGCAATCAGGGGCGGCTGGAAAAACTGTGGCAGATGCGCGCCGCCCGCGCGGCGATGATCAACCCGCAAGGCACAGCCAAACTACAACTGGCCGCCGGAACCGAATTCAAGAGCAAGTCGGTAATCGTGGCCGATAAGATCGGCAAATCATACGGTGATCGCAAAGTGATCCGCGATTTCTCGCTCCGCATCCAGCGCGGCGACCGGATCGGCGTGGTCGGGTCCAATGGCGCGGGCAAGACTACGCTGCTTAAGCTGCTGACCGGCGAAATCGCGCCCGACAGCGGCACGGTGGAGATTTCCCCCAAGCTGGCCGGGGTGATGATCGATCAGCAACGCAGCCTGATGGAGCCGGATCGGACTGTGCGGCAGGTTCTGGCCGAGGGCGGCGACTGGATCGACGTGGGCGACACGCGCAAACACGTGCAGGGCTATCTCAAGGAATTCCTGTTCGATCCGGCAATCGTAGATGCGAAAGTCGGCACGCTATCGGGTGGGGAACGCAGCCGGCTGTTGCTGGCCCGCGAATTCGCCCGCAAATCCAACCTGCTGGTGCTGGACGAGCCGACCAACGACCTCGATCTCGAAACGCTCGATCTGTTGCAGGAAGTGATCGCGGACTACGATGGCACCGTGCTGATTGTCAGCCACGACCGCGACTTTCTGGATCGCACCGTCACCATCACGCTGGGGCTGGATGGCACCGGTTATGTCGATGTCGTCGCCGGGGGATACGAAGACTGGGAAGCCAAGCGGACGCGCAAAATGTCCAAACCGGCGAAAGCATCGGGCGCCCAGCGAAGTGCGGATAGCACCGCGCCCGCGCCACAGAAGGAGAGCAAGAAGCTATCCTACAAGGATCAGCGCGACTACGAGCTACTGCCCGAACGGATCGAAGAGCTTGAGCGCGCTATCGCCCGCGGCGAAGAAATCCTCTCCGACCCGGAGCTGTACGCGAAAGACCCGCAGCGCTTCGCCAATATCTCGCAAGGGCTGGAAGACGCCCGCGCGGAAAAGGATGCAGCCGAAGAACGCTGGCTGATGCTGGCCGAACAGGTCGAGGGATAAGGGCCGGAAGCGGTTCCGGCCTTCCCCCTTAAGGCAGGCGATCAGTCGAACGAGAAGCTATCGGCAATCGCCATGTTCTTTTCGCGCACCATGCCGGGAATCAGGAAGAGATCGACCAGCACCCAAATTCCCAACGGGATCCACGCGAGAAACACCGTCACCCAACCCAGAAACCACAGCACCAGTTGGGCCACTGCGGTGCCAGTCTCGCCCAGATAGAACCGATGCGCGCCAAGCCCGCCAAATACGATGCACAAGAGATAGGCGACCCCCGCCGATTTCTTGTTCGCATCGTAAACCATATGGGCGCGTGCACTCGCCAGCGCAGCCCGTTCATCCGCCATAATCTGCTTCCCCCCTATTCAAAAGTCGCGATCAAGAATGCCAAGCATTTTGTTAAAATCAAGTATTCGCTGACACTTTCAGCCAATCCGATAATATTCGGCCACTCGGTCCAGCGCGATTTTCAGCACCAGTTTGCCGCTGCGCACGGGCCATTGCAGCGCCTTTTCTGCCGCCTGCACGGTTTCCCCGGCGCAAACCACTCGCCACAACACGTCCGCCAGATCGCTGCCAGCATGTGCCAACGCGCCATCGAAGCGTTGCTTTGCCGCCAGTTGTCGTTCGACCGGTGTCAGTTCGCTGCCGCCGCCGCTCTGTTTGATCCGCACCGGATCCCAGCGCATGGTTACGCGCGGGGCCAGTTGCGCGCGTTCGTAATCGGCGCGCAACCGTTCGCCGGCATCGAACAGGCGATCGTTCAGATATCCGTGGGTATAGAGCCAGCCAAGCGGGCTTTCCGCAAGGTTCATCGTCACAGTACGCCGCTTGCCCTTCACTCCGGGTCTGCGAGCGGGGCCCGCACTGGTCAGTTCACGTTCTGCGAGTTCGCGGCGCATGACATTCTCCTTTTGCACTGGGTGAGCCCCTTGCCAAAACGGATTGCTTGTAGGAAAGAGTGAACCGATTTGGTTAGGAGTGCGCAGTGATCAATCGTATCCGTACTATCCGCAGGCAGAAGGGTATGACTCTGGCCGACCTGGCAGAGGCGTGCGTGCCGCCCACCACTCCGCAAACCGTGGGGCGGCTCGAAACCGGCACCCGCAACCTGTCGCTCAAATGGATGGACCGGATCGCGGCTGCACTGGGTGTGGATCCCGAAACGCTTGTCCGTTCGGAAGCCAATGCCCGCCCGCAAGTCGTGGCCACGTTGGGTCGCGATGGAACCGAGGCTCTAGCTGCCCCACGCGACGCGCTGATGCCCACTGAGATCGGCGGGGATGCCATCCGCGTGGTGCTGACCATTGAAACAAGCGCGGGTGAATATCGCGCAGGCGACCAGCTCTGGCTGCGCCAGATACCCGTCGACGAAACCGCGCAGGCGATCAACCGCGACGTGCTTGTCCCGCGCAAAGGCGGACGATTCGCATTCGGCCGACTGATCGACCGGCGCGGATCGCTGGTGGGAATCCTGCCGGTCGGCATAGGGCAGAAGCAGATCGTCGTGGACGATCCCGCATGGATTGCTGTGGCGGAAATGCTGGTGCGCCCGTTGTGACCACGCCTCCGCCCCGTCGCGTGCTGTCGCTTTCCACGCTCTACCCCAATGCCGCCAATCGCCGTTTCGGCACGTTCGTCGCGCGCAGTCTGGAGGCGCTTGCCCGTCACCCTGAGTGGAGCGTGACCGTCATCAATCCCATCGGTGTACCGCCGATTGCCTTTGGTCGATACAAAGCCTTGCAGGCGGCGGCGGTCGATGCAGTGGAGAATGGCGTTGCGGTGCATCGCCCTACCTTCCCGCTGATCCCTCGACTGGGCGGACCGATCAACCCCCGCCTGATCGCCCGCGCGGCTCTGCCATTGGCGCGACGGCTTCATGCGGAGACTCCGTTCGATCTGGTCGATGCCCAGTTTTTCTATCCCGATGGTCCCGCCGCAGCGCGGATCGCCTCTGCGCTTGACCTGCCGCTGTCGATCAAGGCGCGCGGCGCGGACATCCATCACTGGGGCGCACGGTCCTCTGCCCGATGGCAAATGTTGGTGGCCGGGCGGCAAGCGGCGGGAATGCTGGCAGTATGCGGCCCGTTGGCAGACGATATGGCCGCCATTGGCCTGCCGCGTGACAAGATTACCCTGCACTACACCGGACTGGATCGGGATCGGTTTCGTCCTTTGCAACACACAGGGATGCGCGCGCAGGTGGCGCAGGAGCTTGGCAGCGCTATCCCGGCCAAAGCACCATTGCTCGTGTCCGTCGGCGCACTGATCCCGCGTAAGGGGCAGGCGCTGACGATAGAGGCACTGTCTGAATTGCCAGACGATACAGTGCTGTTGCTCATCGGCAAAGGGGAGGATGAGGCTGCGTTGCGCTCGCTCGCTGCCGAACGCGGTGTGACGGAACGGGTCCATTTCGTGGGCTTGCTCGACCACGATCTGCTGCCGCTAGTGCTATCCGCCGCCGATGCGATGGTGCTGCCTTCCGCCAGCGAAGGGCTGGCGAACGCATGGGTGGAGGCGCTGGCCTGCGGAACACCGCTGGTCATCACCGATACAGGCGGCGCGCGCGAAGTCGTTACCGGACCGGATGCGGGTGTTATCGTCGAACGAACCCCTGCCGCAATCGCCAGCGGAGTAAAGGCCCTGCTCGCTGCCCCGTCCCCACGATCCGCAACCGCCGCGATGGCAGACCGCTTCAGCTGGGAAACGAACGGCGCAGCGCTGGGCGAATACTATGAGCGACTGATCGGCGCGCGCTGACCTGCCGTCAGGGCAAATGGCGGCAGGTCCCGATAATCCGGGGCCGAGGTTCACTGCATCACCCGTGACCGCGGAATTGGATGCGGGATAACCAGGGCGATGTGTCGATACACCCGGCCACATCCCTCCCCTCGTCATTGCGAGGAGCGAAACGACGTGGCAATCCACGGACCGCGCTTTGTCTTCATCACAACCGCAGTAACGGGCGGGAGCGCCGCGCCATCGGTTGCCTCACTACCTTAAAAAGCCGGCGCCACCCCGGACGGATCAAGTCCGGGGCAGCGCATTTTGGCTTAGACTACCTTAAGGCATACTCGCTTCGCGAGCGAGCCGGTCCTGCTTGTCTGCGGCGGTCTCGGTTGGCACGAAGCTGTCCGATTTCACACCCAGCCAGATCAGGATCGGCGCTGCCATGTAGATCGAACTATACGTACCGATGAAGATACCCAGCGTAATCGCAGCGGCAAGTCCGAACAGGCTGGCCGGGCCAAAGATCAGCAACGGGATCAGCGCGATCAACAGCGTTAGCGATGTCATCACTGTACGCGCAAGCGTTTCGTTGACCGAAAGATCGAGCAGTTCAGGCAGCGGCATCTTGCGATACTTCTTCAGATTTTCGCGGATGCGGTCGTACACCACGATCGTATCGTTAAGCGAATACCCGATGATCGTCAGAATCGCCGCCACAATATTGAGATCGAACTCCATATGCGTGATCGCGAAGAAGCCCAGAGTCAGCGACACGTCGTGGAACAGCGCGAACAGCGCACCTACCCCGAATTGCCATTCGAACCGAATCCATATGTAGACCGAAATCGCCAGCATTGCGAAGCTGAGTGCCATCAGCCCCTTGCTGAATAGCTCGCTGGAGACTTTTCCCGATACCGAATCGATACCATCGATGCGGATATTAGGATGAGCCGCCTTCAGCGTTGCGACGATTTTCGCTGTCATCGTATTGGCGAGATCGGGCTTCTCATCCGCGCCTTCGGGCAGTTTTACCCGGATCGCCGCTTCGTTCGAGCCACCGTATCCCTGAATGATCGGATCGCCATAGCCGAGCGCGGAAATCTCGCTCCGCATCTTGGCAACCGGCACAGCCTGTTCGCCAACGAATGTGACGCGGATCATCTGGCCGCCGACGAAATCGACGCCCAGATTAAGCCCGTTGGTCAGCACGAGGCCCCAACTTGCCAGGATCAGCAAGACGCTGACGACGTAAAACGGCAAGCGCCAGCGCAGGAAATGAATGTTCGTGTTATCGGGGACGAGCTTGAGAAGTTTCATGGCGTTCGCTCCCCTATCAAATGTGAATGTCGCTGGGGCGGGTACGGCGCAACCAGCCGGCGGCCCACATGCGGGTAATGGTGACAGCGGTGAACATCGTGGTGATTACACCGATAACGAGGACGACCGCAAAACCTTTCACCGGCCCTTGTCCAAACAGGAACAGCAGGGTCGCGGCAATCACGTTGGTGATATTGGCGTCGTAAATAGCGCGGCTCGCTTCCTTGTATCCGGTTTCGACCGCCTGCATCACACGCCGACCACGTCTGCGCTCTTCACGAATACGCTCGTTAATCAGCACGTTGGCGTCGACCGCAGCGCCGATGGTCAACACAAAGCCAGCCAGGCCTGGCAATGTCAGCGTGGCGTTCATCACTGCCATGATCCCCAGGATCATCAACACGTTCAGTACCAGCGCGCAATTGGCATAGAAACCGAAGCGGCCATACGTCACGAGCATAAACAGCAGGACCAGTCCGGTGCCGACGCCCATCGCAATAAGCCCGCGTTCGATCGAATCCTTGCCCAGTTCCGGGTTGACGGTACGCTGTTCGATCACTTTCAGATCGACCGGCAGCGCGCCTGAACGCAGTGCAATCGCCAGTTGGTTGGCCGATTCAACAGTAAACCCACCGGAAATCGAAGCTGTGCCACCGCGGATCGGTTCATTGATGTTGGGTGCCGACAGCACCTTCCCATCGAGAATGATAGCGAACGGTTTGTTGACGTTCTGCGTCGTCAGGCGGGCAAACTTGTCCGCGCCTTGCTGATCGAACGTAATGTTGACCACTGGCTGATTGGTCTGCTGTTCGAAACCCTGCTGCGCGTTAACGAGGTTGTCGCCCTTGATCCCGCCGAGACGGCGTACGGCAATTTTCTGCCCGCCTTCAGCATAAGGCAGTATCTCGCTACCCGCAGGGGCGCGACCTGCCTGCACATCAGCGGGCAGCGCATCCAGATCGACCAGCTTGAATTCCAGCTTGGCGGTCTTGCCGATCAGCTCTTTCAGTGCTTCGGGGTTCTGCTGACCCGGCGCCTGCACCACGATGCGGTCGACATCCTGACGGATAATCGTCGGCTCCAGAGTACCGATGGCGTTGATGCGACGGTCGATCACATCCTTCGCGCTGTCCATCGCCTGATCGAGCGCGGTGTCGAGCCCTTCCTTGGTGGGCGTCAGAACGATGCGGGTTTCGTCGACAACCGACAGCGTCCATTCGCGAGTCATGCCAGTGCCGTTGATCATTGGCATCAGCAGTTCGCGGGCGCGATCGACGTCGCTCGCGTTCTCCACCATGAAGCTCAGCTTGTCGCCAGCGGTCGAAACATCGCCAATGCGAATCGCCGGGCTCGCCTTCCGCATTTCGGTGCGGACGGTTTCTTCCATCGATTCCAGTTTTTGCTGAGTGATCTGCCGCGGATCGGCTTCCAGCAGAATCTGGCTACCCCCGGCCAGATCGAGCCCAAGGTTCACCTTCGGGTCGGGCAAGCTGGCGGGCCATTGCTGGCCGGCGAGCGACACCACAGTGGGAAGCGATACAATGGCGACGGCCAGTACCAGCCCCCAGAGCCAGATCTTTTTCCAGCGCGGAAAATCGAGCATATGCAGGAATGCCTTCGCTTAGTCGTTCGCCGCCGAGCCACCCGGCGGAACGATATCGCCGATGGTGCTCTTCACCGCTTTCACCTTCACACCCTGCGCGATTTCGATATCGGCATAGTGTTCGTCCACCCGCACGACTTTACCGACCAGACCACCGGCTGTGACAACCTGATCGCCTTTCTTGATACCGGCGATTTTTTCGCGGTGTTCCTTCTGCTGGCGCATCTGCGGGCGGATCAGCAGGAACCAGAAAATCGCGATCATGCCGACAATCGGCAGCCAGCTCATCCAGACAGGCGGCGAACCGGCTGCAGAGGCGGCGGCAAGTAAATGAAGCATCGTGTTTTGGGCCTGTCGTAATTACGGTGGCGAGAGATATAGGTCCGGCACGGCGCCCCGCAAGCAGAACACCTTACCATTGCGCCGCGCGCCTAGCAGCATTGCCAGACAAGGGCAATCGACACCACCCCGATGCGCGCCGCCATTCAGCAAACAAATGATGCGAAGCCACCTTGCCACAACCGATACGCCCCCCTATAGGCGCGCCTCCACTGGTACGGGACGTAGCGCAGCCTGGTAGCGCACCATACTGGGGGTGTGGGGGTCGCTGGTTCGAATCCAGTCGTCCCGACCAGTGGTTTCAGATACTTAGCAGCCCTCGATATTGTCTCGAACTTGCTAAGTAATCACTGAGTAAGCACGCGCGTGACGGCGCTGATTGGCACTATGGTCTCAAGTTCGCATTCTCGGTTTGTGGACACGTGATGGCCATTCCCCTCGACCAGAAGACCCAGCGACTTCAGACTCCCTTAAAACTGGCGCTACGCAACGAAAAACTCCGCGTAATATTTCTGCCTTGTTTTCTTAATCCGCCTCCGAAATGCCGTGAGGTTGAAAATTCTCATCGCCGGGCGGCGGTACCTCCGAATCTTCTTGTTCCAATGCCGAATGCGGGTTTCGCAGCGGCGCTTCATTACCGCCCCGTCACCTACCCCTACTATGGGGTCGAACAACCCTAGGTGCGTCCGCAATTCGTAAATTCGCAGTGCGAATTCCGGCCGGTAGCCCTCTTCGCGAGAGACCGGCGCCAGCTTGTACTCGCACCAATCGTTCGGATGCTTCTTCGAAAGGGGCTTGCGCCGCTTCGCCTTGTGAGGGCACTTCATAATGTACGCCGCCCAGAATGCAGGGTTGCCGCGCTCCTTGGTTATCCTCGTAGCCGAGATGGGTCGCGCACCAAACGCTGACGACCAAGTTCGAGACGGGAGCGCATTAATTATACCCCCTTCTGTGTTGGTCAGCCCGCAAGGCATACGACGTGTGTCGAACCAAATTAGGGCATGGACGTGGATCAATAGCGTGCGCCCGCGAGCCTGTTGAGGCCAGTTGGTCAACACTTGGCATTCGATTACTGCCAACCCTTCCACACCCAGCTTTTTCTTGAACGAATTGTGCACCTTCTTTTTCAATGCACTGAGGGGGACGTAAGACTCTCGATCGTACAGTAGCCCTTCGTCGGCCAACATGGTCACGTGGTAGAATTCCAGAGAGGGGTTGGCGAGGTAAAGCTTGTCGACCTCGTCCACGAAATACCGACCCAACTCGAGCCAAGCTGTGAGATCAGACGCCAAGAGCGGTTCGGAAATAGGTCTATTTCCGCTCAATGCATCCAGATAAAGTCTCGCGCGCTTGCCCTGACCACGCGCGCGAACAGCCTTCCTGAGCATTCTACGAAATTCCGAATGGGAGTTTTCGAGATATTGATCCGCATCCTGACGTGTCTTCGGTTTAGCCTTGGCCATAGGTCTTACTCCCCATGAACACACTGCTCTCAGTTGTATGTGTAGCAACCCTGCGGAAGTGCTTCAGCTTGGAGAAGAACCGCTCGATTAAACTACATCCATCCGGAATCTCACACCGTGTGCAATTACTACCCCGATTTTCTTATTCTCCGCGAAGATGGCTCTACGCATCTTGTTGAGGTGAAGTCGGCATGGAAGTCGGGCGATCCCGTTGTAATCGCAAAAAAGGAAGCGGCGGAACATCTAGCTCACGATAACAGGTTCCATTATTCGCTCGTCACGAGGGACGATTTCGACGGTTTCCTCGCGGAAGGTACCGGATGGCAGCACTATTGCCGGCCAAAATCTCAGAACACGCTCACAATGTGAACAACACGGTGCTGGGCAGGGTGTCGCTGCCGTTTATAAGAAGCGATGAGCCCTGTTACCTGCTTTGCGGCATATTTGAGCCAATTCAAACAGACTGAATGCCATGTCAGTAGCATTTCTCCCTACTTCGCTTTGGGGCTAATGCAGGACTGCGGGGTATTCTCGACACATTGCAAAACGGGGTGCTCTTATTAGCAGCCACCGGTAAACCCACGTCACGTTCGCCCAGCCACTTCCGTAATGTGCACCACTCATCGCTGCCGATTTGCCGCAATGGCTCATTGCGCCGCCCATTCATCGACACGCGCAAATCGAAAACCTCCGGAAGATTGGGTTGCGTGTCTCCAAAATACCAAGCAGCGCCAAATACGAGCACGTTACGGCCCGACAAATCTGTGGCGACATTACTTTCGTCGTGTGTCGCATTTGGCTCTTGGTGCCACAGGCCGCCGTCGAGCCGGTAAATGTTGTCGGGCACGGGTGACCGATCTGGGCGCTTCCCACGAAACCGTCTATCGGCCCAATATTGTTCTAGCGGCAGCACTTCGGAAACCACACCAGCCCACCTAAGCGAGTGCGGGTTCTTTGACAGCCGTTTACCGTTGAACGCCAATACCAAATCACCCACTCGCGCGTTGCGGCGGATCCGCGGCTTGCAAACTGTTAATGTGACAGCCGGTGCCTCAAAATTAGGTGCCGAGCCTCGGTCGGTGGTGATGACATAGCTCCAAACTCTCATACGTGCGCGTCCAGTAGATCGGCCAACCAGTGCATCGCATCGGTCCTACCCGTAATATCCGCTACAAACTCTTGGCCCCTTGCGTCTGACTTTAGGCGACCTTGTCCTAACCAGCGATCCTGCGGGCGGTAAGTCCTCCCCACACCACCGGCTGTGGCATCTAGCCATGCTGGCACTGCCCAAGTGCTTGGCAAGCGACTGCCCGGCTCGGTGAGCTGAAATGCGCGCCTGAACTTGCCGCTCCCCGGGAGGTGGCGCCCTGCCAGCGTGAAGTTTTCAGAGGCTATATATATTGCATTGGCGTAGCTCCCCCAGCCTGGTCTGACATGTGGGTGATCGCGCAGCTATGCGTAGCGCTGCAATGCGCTAAGACCGTTATCGTTAAGGTCGCAAACAGCTTCGACATGCAGCCAGCCAAAAACTACGTGCCGCCTCGGCCCACGATAACGCCAAACTCCGTCGACAAACTCGGCTTGGCGGTAGAGCCCCCAGAACAGGAACAGATCACCGGTGGTCACGCGTTGATTGCGCAAGTGGCTAAGTGCCCTCGAAACTTGACCCAACGCGCCGCGCCAACCTGCGGGGCGACTATCAATTGCTGTAGGGTCGATATCGGGGTTCAAGTGGCATGGCCGCTTGCCGCTTGTGTTCAGGTCATGCGCCTGAGCACGGAGATCGGCGTTGAGCTGCCCGTACCTGGTTGGTGACGGTTTACGAGTCGGGATGGGCAGGCTTACGGGGCGCTCGCCGATCAGCGGGCTGGCACACCGGCCAGTTGCACTGTCCACGCCTTTCCTGCTGAATATGACCCGCATTAATAACTCCTGTGTTGGTTGTGCAGGATCGTCTATTACCTCCGAAGATCAAGGTAATCTTCAGCGGCATTCATGACACTTTGTCACTTTTGCAACATCGGTAGAACGGGGTTACGTTCGAAACTTCAAGGATGCAAAAGGTCGGGAATATGAGCGACACAAGCAATTCAAGCATCAACGCCCGTTTTTGGGGGCAGGACCCACGCTTCGTTGTAATCGGTGACGATCATTATCCTGTCCTTCTCACTGAGTATCTCGAGAATGGCGCTTACTGCGAAGATCTCACCGAGTTTCATGGCTATCGAGAGCAATTTTTTGCACTTGCCGAACGCCGAGCAAAAGCGGTGCTCGTGCGGAATGGGCAGGATTTTGAAGGTGAGGACGATCCAGAATGGGAAATGATTGGTCTTTACGAACTCGCGAACGTCGCGCTGAAAGGAAACAAACTTCGATGTGTAGTTGGACGGTTGATCGATAAGGTCGAAGAAGAAGATGTCTAGGCCGTGAACCCATAAAAGTTGCGGCCTTCTCAGGCCTATGCCAGACCTTCCCGCGATGAAGGAGAGCAGATGACTGAAACGTCATTCGTGGAGCGCAGGTTCGAGCTTGATGGCGGTGAATTGGCCGTCTGCTTTTTTACGCCATCAAAGGCACCTGGAGGCGAGTTCCAATGCCGTTATGTTATAGGATGGCCGGAACGAGAGGTTCGCCGGTTTGCGTGCGGGGAAGATGGTCTCCAAGCACTCATGCTGGCCATGCGGACGGTCCATTCCGATCTTGTCGAGAGCGAAGCTTACAAGGCTGGACGTCTTACTTTGTTTAAACAGGCCGATCTTGACCTTCCGCCCGCGTGGAGCGTTGGGCCGCTATACGACCCGCCACCACAGCCATGAGCCTTTTCAGGCCGCTATAATTCTGATTCAGGGTCGGGATGAGCCGATATGACCTTACCGACTTTGAGTGGCGCGTGATCGAGCCCCTGTTGCCCAATAAGCCGAGGGGCGTGCCGCGTGTCGATGACCGGCGCGTTTTGAACGGAATATTCTGGGTGCTGCGATCTGGCGCTCCATGGCACGATCTGCCGGAGCGCTATGGAGCGCGCACCACCTGCTACAACCGCTTTGCGCGATGGCGGAAGGCTGGCGTCTGGGATCGAATGATGGACGCCATCACCGCCGCGCACGATGGCGACATCCAGATGATCAATAGCACTTCCGTTCGCGCCCACCAGCAGGCAGCGACGGCAAAAAGGGGGATCGAGATCATTGTCTCGGTCGCTCCCGAGGCGGGCTTACGACCAAAATCCATGCGGTCGTCGACGGGCAAGGCCTCCCGATCCGGCTGAGCTTGACCGCAGGGCAAAGCCATGACGGCCAAGTCGCTGATGACCTGCTCGATCATGTTGGAGCCGGAACAATCGTTCTGGCGGACAAGGCCTACGATGCCGATCGCATTCGGGCGTCTCTCCGCGAGAAAGGGGCATTCGCCAACATCCCGCCAAAGTCCAACCGCCGATCAAAACCGTACTTCAGCACTTGGCTCTACCGAGAGCGGAACCTGATCGAGCGCTTCTTCTCCAAGCTGAAGCACTTCCGCCGCGTCGCCACACGCTACGATAAGCTGGCCGAAAACTTCCTCGCTATGGTCCAACTGGCGTCAATGCGCCTGTGGCTGCGTGCTTATGAGTCTACGCTCTAGTTAAGCCTTCCAATGGCATTCAGATCGTATCGCCTGAGCCGCGATTATTACTGGCTCCGATCACATTTAGACGCGTCCGCTTTGCGCCCTCATTTCGGTCGTTCGAGGGGTAGCCGGAGAGGCCCGAAAGCTGCCGTGTGTTCATCATAAATTGGATCACAGCTCGCTGCCGCCGAGATCATTCGGCGGCTTGCTAGTGTCGTGAGAAGCACAGCAGCAAGTCGATCGTGGACGCTCATTTACTCTGCTTGCTGCTACCGCTGGCACTGCGCCGCATTTTCTTGACGAAGCGAAACATGTCGCTGTTGTCTGGCAGTCCGCTCGGACTGGGCGTATGGGGATCGGGGTTTCGTTCGTGATAATATTCGACGATGTGGAAGCCACAGACGTTGACGTAGAAATGGATGTTCCGCTTCTCGAAATAGGGCGTGACCGTCTCCCAGCTGCAAGTCTCTGGGAACATCGCCTCTATCGCAGACCAGGCTGCCTTTCCGAGACCCTGTCCGTGCTTCCCGACAGTGATGAACAGAAGGTCGAGGAAGTTGGCCTGCGTATCGCGGTTGATCGTCACGACCGCGCCACCGACCCGCCGGTCATCTTGCATTATGTGCAGGACAACCGCGTTCGGGCTGGCCAGAGCTTTGTCCAGATCCGCATCGGACGGAATCGGCTCGTCCGGCAGTTCGCCCATTTCCTCGACCACTGCGATCGCGAAGGCTGCCTGCAGGTCGCGCTTGAAGGCGGGAAAGTCAGCCGGGTCCGTCAGGCTGAGCGTGATATCGTTTTGCGTCATTCCGGTTTCCATCTGAGAGTTCATACTCCACCGCCCAGCGCGCGATAGAGCGCGGTTGCGCTCGTGAGCTCGGCATGGCGCGCGCTGAGCAGCGCCTGCCGTGCGGCATAGACGGTGCGCTGCGCGTCGAGCAGTTCGAGGCGGCTGGTCGCGCCTGCTTGGTAGGACAGGCCCGAGAGTGCCAACCGGCGTTCGGCCTGCTCCATCGCCGCCTGCTGGGCGGTCAGCTGATCCGTGAAGGTGGCCCGCGCGGCGAGGCCGTCTGCGACTTCGCGAAAGGCGGTCTGGATCGTCTTCTCGTAAGTCGCGACCGCGATCGAGCTGCGGATGCGCGACAGGTCGAGCGAGGCCTGAAGTTCTCCACCGCGGAAGATCGGGACCGACAGCGCAGGCGCGAAGGACCAGCTCTGATTGCCTGCGCCCCCAAGCGTCTGGAGCGCCTGGCTGGCAAAGCCGAATGCCCCGGTGAGCGACAACCGAGGGAAGAAGGCCGCCCGCGCCGCACCAATATCGGCGTTGGCTGCGCGCAGCTCATGCTCGGCCTGCATGATGTCGGGGCGGCGGGTCAGCAGGTCCGACGGCGTATCGGCTGCCAGCGCGGTCTGGATCGGCTGCGCCATCAGATCGACCGGCGACGGCAGGTCGGCCGGGATCGGCGCACCGACCGCGAGGGTCAGTGCATTGGTCGCCTGCTGCCATTCGCGCTGGCGCTGCGCCATATCCGCCTCGGCCTGGCGGACCTGCCCTTCGGCCTGCGCGAGATCGAGGCCGCTCGACTGGCCTGCATCATGCAGCCGGCGGGCCAGCGCCAGCGAGGCCTGCCAGTCGGCCAGCGTCGCGTCGGTCAGGCGGACCTGCTCTTCGGCAAGTCGCTCTGCCAGATAGGCGTCGGCGACCGCGCTGATCACGGTCAGCCGCATGGCACGCTGGCCCTCGCGCGAGGCGAGGTAGCGCTCAGTCGCCGCGGCATTCTGGGCGCGCAGGCGACCGAACAGATCGATCTCGAAACTGGTCAGCGCCACCTGCAAGGTGAACTGGCCGGAAGAGGTACTGGTCTGGCCAGCGGCAACCTCACCGCCAGCCCGCTGGCGCGTATAGCCCGTGTCGAGATTGACATTGGGCAGGCTCTGCGCGCGCTGCATGTGGATTTGCGCGCGGGCCGCCTCGGCATTGAGCGCTGCGATCCTGAGATCGCGGTTCTCGTCCAGCGCCAGCGCAATCAGCGCCTGCAGCCGGGCATCGCCGAACATGCCCCGCCATTCTGGGACGGCCTCGCCGCCCATCTCAAGCGGAAAAGTCGCGGCCACCGGCGGCGTGGGCAGGGTCAGCTTCGGGGTCATCGAGCATGCGCTCGTCGCCAGCAGCAGCCCGATCGTGAGCACGCGCACTCTCATGCCCTCGCTCCCCGCATCCGCTCGACAAGGCCCAACACCACCACGAAGAAGACGGGCACGAACAGGATGGCCAGCACCGTGCCGGTGATCATGCCGCCGAAGACCCCGGTGCCGAGCGCCGCCTGCGTTTCCGCGCTGGCACCGCGCGCCAGCATCAGCGGCATCACCCCCAGCGTGAAGGCCAGGCTGGTCATCACGATCGGGCGCAGGCGAACTTTCGCGGCGGCCAGAGCCGCATCGCGCAAACTCATGCCTTCTTCGCGATAGCTCTTGGCGAATTCGACGATCAGGATCGCGTTTTTCGCGCTCAGGCCGATGATCGTGATCAGGCCGACGCGGAAGAAGATGTCGTTGTCCATCCCGCGCAGCAACACTGCAGCCACCGCGCCGATCAGCCCCAGCGGTACCACCAGCATGACCGAGGCCGGGATCGCCCAGCTTTCGTAAAGGGCGGCAAGCACGAGGAAGACGACCAGCATCGACAGCGCGAGCAGCAACGGTCCCTGCGCGCCAGCATGGCGTTCTTGCAGCGATGCGCCGGTCCAATCGATTCCGAAGCCGTCAGGCAGCTTGGCCGCGACCGCTTCCATCGCCTTCATCGCATCGCCGCTCGATACGCCGGACGCAGGCGAGCCGGTGATGCTGATCGCGGGATAGCCGTTGTAATTGGACAGTTGCAGCGGTCCGTTCTGCCATTTCGGCGTCACGAAAGCGCCCAGCGCCACGGTCCCTCCGGCAGAGTTGGCGACCCGCAGGGCCAGCAGATCGTCGAGGTTCATACGCGAGGGCGCGTCGGCCTGGACGATCACCTGTTGCAGCCGCCCCTGATTGGGGAAGTCGTTGACATAAGCGCTGCCCAGTGCCGTCCCGATCATGTCGGTGATCGCGGTGAAGGATACGCCCATCGCGCGCGCCTTCGCCCGGTCGATGTCGAGGCGGACATTGGTGCCGCCCGGCAGTCCGTCGGCGTAAACATCCTTCAGCTTCGGATTGCCAGCGGCGAGTTCGAGCAACTGGTTCTTCGCTGCATCGAGCGCTTCGCGCCCCTTGCCCGCGCGGTCTTCGAGTTGGAGCGTGAAGCCCGAGGATGTGCCCAGTTCATCGATCGCTGGCGGCATCATGTTCATGACCGTCCCTTCGTGGACAGCCTTGGCCATCGCGGCATCGGCTGCCGCGATTTCCTTGCGCACGTCGGTGCCCGGTTTGAGCATGGTGTAGATCATCGCCGCATTGGCGCCCGAGCCGGAAAAGCCGAAGCCGAGCACCGCCTGCGTCGTCTGGACGCCGGGGCGCGTGTTCGCGAACCGCTCGAACGCCGTCACCGCTTCCAGCGTGCGGTTGGCGGTCGCGTCGGCAGGCAGCTGGAAGGTCGTCATGTAATAGCCCTGGTCTTCTTCGGGCAGGAAGGACGACGGCAGGTTGACGAAAGCGATGCCGAGCAGCCCGATCAGCAGCGCGAAAATCGCCATCATTCGCCCGGTGCGCTTGACGAGCTTGCCGACCCAGTCCTCGTACCGCGCGGTCACGCGCTCGAACCAGTGATCGAACGCCTGGAAGACACGGTTCTTGGGTCGCTCCCGCTCCACCGGCTTGAGCAAGGTGGCGCAAAGCGCTGGCGTGAGGGTGAGCGCGAGGAAGGCGGAAAACAGGATCGAAACCGCCATCGCCATCGTGAACTGGCGATAGATCGTGCCGACCGATCCCGAGGCGAAGGCCATGGGGATGAACACCGCCGACAGGACGAGCGTGATCCCGATGATCGCGGGCGTGATTTCCGCCATCGCACGGATCGTGGCCTCGCGCGGTGGCAGATTTTCCTTGTGCATCAGGCGCTCGACATTCTCGACCACGACGATTGCATCGTCGACGATGATGCCGATCGCCAGCACCATGCCGAACATGGTCAGCACGTTGATCGAAAAACCGGCGAGCAGCATCACCGCAATCGTGCCAAGCAGCGCGATTGGCGCGACGATGGCAGGGATCAGCGTGTAGCGGACTTTCTGCAGGAACAGGTACATCACCAGAAAGACGAGGATCATCGCCTCCACCAGCGTGTGCAGCACCTTCTCGATCGAAATCTTGACGTAGGGTGCCGTGTCGAACGGAGCCGACCAGCTGACCCCCTGGGGGAAGGAGCCTGAAAGCTCTGCCATGCGCGCCTTGACCGCCTTCGATACGGCCACCGCGTTCGCGCCCGGCGACAGCTGGATCGCGGCGGAGGCGGCTTCCTTGCCGTTTTCGCGGGTGGCGGTGCCGAAGCTCTGACGGCCAAGCTCGATGCGCGCGACCTTGTCCAGCGTGACCGACGAGCCGTCGGCCTTCGCCTTCAGAATGATCGCGCCGAAATCCTCCGGCGTCTTGAGCTGGCCGTCGGCAGTCACCGGGACAGTGACGCGCTGCTCCTGCGTCGTCGGCTCGGTGCCGAGCGAGCCCGGTGCGATCTGGATATTCTGGTCGCCAATCGCGGCGGTCACGTCGCTGGCGGTCAGTCCGTATCCGGTCAGCTTCGCAGGATCGAGCCAGATCCGCATCGCGCGTTCGGCCGAGAAATTCTGCACTCGCCCCACGCCGGGGATGCGCTTCAATTCATCTATGACGCTGCGGTTCATATAGTCCGCCAGCGCAACCTCGTCGCGGCGACCATCCTCAGACATCAGGCTGACGATCATGAGGAAGCCCGATGTAGCAGATTCCACCGTAACCCCTCCCTGACGCACCGCCTGCGGCAGCCGGGCCTCGATCGCTTTCAGCCGGTTCTGCACGTCGACCTGCGCCAGTTCGACATTGGTGCCGGGGCGGAAGGTGGCCGTCACATTCGCACCGCCTGAAGTGTCGGCGCTGCTGGTGAAATAGAGCAGGTTCTTCACCCCCGACAGCTCGCGCTCGATCAGGGAGACGACGCTGTCGTTCACGGTCTGCGGGGTGGCACCGGGATAGGTGGCGAAGATGCTGACGCTGGGCGGTGCGACGCTGGGAAAGCGGGCGACAGGCATCTTGGGCAAGGCGATGATGCCGCCCAGCACGATGGCGATCGCAATGACCCAGGCGAAGACCGGGCGGTCGATGAAGAAACGGGGCATGGGGACGGCCTTCTCAGCTCTTGCGCCAGGGGAGCGGCTTGACGGGCGTGTTGGGCTGGACGCGGTCCTGCCCCTCGACGATCACGCGGTCGCCGCGCCTGAGGCCGGACTGGATCACATAGCGTCCGTCCACGATGGCTCCCGGGATGACGCGGCGCACCCGCACCCGGTCGTTCTGTCCCACCACGCTGACCTGCGCGTTCCCTTCGGAATCGCGGGTGACCGCCTGTTGCGGTACAGTCAGCGCAGCCGGCATGGAGGCGCGGGGCAGGCGGGCGCGGACATACATGCCCGGCAGCAGCAGCTCGCCCGGATTGTCGACCGATACGCGGACCAGCACGTCGCCAGTGCCCGGATCGACGGTGATGCCCGAAAACAGCACCCGCCCTTTGACCGGGTGGACCTGGCCAGTCGCGGTGACGATCTCCACAGGGCCGTCCGCGCTTTTCGAGGCGCGCAGGGCGGCATAACGTTCGGCGGGCTGGCGGATATCGACATAGACACGGTCGATCTGTTGGATGGTCGCCAGCGGAGTGGTGTCTCCCGCCGTCACCAGAGCGCCCTGGGTAACGTTGGCCTCGCCGATCCGCCCGGAAATGGGCGCAGTCACGCGTGAGAAGCCGACGTCCAGCTGCCTGCGCCGCAGGGCCGCACGGGCTTCTTCAACGGCCGCCGCCGCCTGGTTGCGGGCGGCGAGAGCATCGTCATAGCTCTGCTGGCTGATCGCATCGGCGGTGGCGAGCGGCTTCAGCCGATCGGCCTGGGTTTTCGCCTGGGCGTATGCGGCGGATGCCCGTGCCAGCGTCGCGCGGGCGCTGTCCGCATCCGCGCGATAAGGGGCGGGGTTGATCTGGAACAGCGGCTGACCGGCGCGGACCAGCGCGCCCTGCTCGAACAGTTGGCTCTGCACGATGCCAGAAACCTGCGGGCGGATCTCGGCGACCTGCCACGCGACCACGCGTCCAGGAAGCTCTTCCGTAATGGTGACGGGCGAAGGGACTACGGTCGTCGTCAGCACCTCAACAGCAGCCGGCTGGGCGGCAGGTTCCTCGGCAGCACATGCCGTCAGCAGAGGGAACACCAGCACCGGAAGGAGGGCGCGGCGGAGTGGGGGGATAGCTATCATGCTGGGCCATCTCGTCCCGAACGGTTGCTCCATCGTCGAGACTGTATGGAGATTGTGTGGAGCCATCTGGCGCAGTGCGCCCCGGCGCTGCTAAGTGCCGGTCATGAACGCGCTTGCCCTGATCGCCGAGGATGACAAGGATATCGCCGATATCCTGCGCGCCTATCTGGAGCGCGAGGGTTTTCGCACGGTGCAGGCCAGCGACGGACACGTTGCTCTCGATGTCCATCTCGCGCTCAAGCCCGACATCGTCCTTCTCGACATCACCATGCCCAGGGCCGACGGGTGGGAGGTTCTGTCCGAAATCCGGCGGCGTGGCGGCACGCCGGTGATCGTCATCACTGCGCTCGATCAGGATCTTGACAAGCTTCAGGCGTTACGCGTCGGCGCGGACGACTACGTCATCAAGCCGTTCAACCCGGTCGAGGTGGTTGCTCGCGTCAAAGCGGTGCTGCGGCGATCGAGTGGTGCGGGTGCTAGCGGTGTCCTGCGGATCGGCCCGGTCGAGATCGACACCACCGCGCATATCGTGCGCGTGGGTGAACTGGACGTGGCGCTGACGCTCACCGAATTTCGCCTGCTGGCGCATATGGCGCGCAGCCCGACGCGGGTGTTCTCGCGCAGCGAACTGGTCGATGCCTGCATGCCGGGATCGGACGCGCTCGACCGCACCGTGGACAGCCACATCAGCAAGTTACGGCGCAAACTCCAGCAGACTGGGGCTCCGGACATGCCCGAAGGCGTGCGTGGCGTGGGCTATCGGCTAGCAACTCGCGCATGAGCAAGGGCATTAGCCTGACTCGGCAGTTGTCAGTCGCGATGGCCGCACTGTCAGTGCTGATGATCGCCGTCAGCACGGCGGCTTTCTACGTTGCTTATGCCTTGCTGGAGCGTTGGCGCATCGTTGCGCCGATCCCTTCCGAGACAGAGGATACTGTCGAAGTCGACATTGCGATAACATTGGGGATTGCCATCGTCGGGCTGGCCATCGCTATCGCTCTGGCTGTGTGGCTGGCGCGTCGGATCGTCGGCCCGATGGGGGCAGTCGGTGAGGCCGCCCGCCAGATTGCTCAGGGTGATCTGGCGGCACGTGTGGAGCCCTTGCCCGAAGCCCAAGGCGAAACCGCGACGCTGATCGCGGATTTCAACGCGATGGCGGATCGGTTGGAGCGGATGGCCAAGGATGTCAGCACATGGAACGCCCAGATCGCGCACGAACTACGTACCCCGCTCACCATTCTGCAAGGGCGATTGCAGGGCGCGAAGGACGGGGTCTTTCCGCTCGACGCAATGCTGATCGACGGCTTGCTGATACAGGTCGCCGGGTTGACGCGCCTGGTCGAGGACCTGCGCAGCGTCAGCCTGGCGGACAGCGGACGGCTAGAACTGGTCCTGACCGAAGTCGATCTGGCTGCGGAGATCGAAGGCCTGGCACCCACGCTGCGCTCAATGCTGGAACCGGCTGGCTTCGCGCTCGCGCTCGATCTTGCACGCGGTACGATCCGTGCCGACGCGGCGCGTATCCGTCAGGCCGTGCTGGCTTTGGTCGACAACGCCTACCGTCATGCCGATCCGTGTGAGATCGTCATTCGAGTATCATATCTCCCCGGCGGCATGTCGATTGCAGTAGACGATGATGGCCCCGGCCTAGCGCCTGGCTTCGAGGAAGATGCGTTTCGACTCTTCGTCCGTGGCGGGACCTCTGGCAGCGGCACCGGCCTGGGACTCTCAGTAGTTCGCGGGATCGCGCGCGCACATGGTGGCCAAATTGCCTTTCGGCGCGATGGGATGCGATCTACTTTTGAAATCAGGCTATCGGAGGAATTGATATAGTGAACCGCCCCGGGATTGTCGGAGGCCCTAACTCCTGAGAGGAAGGGTCTACG